>NZ_SSBC01000001.1 GCF_006475605.1 Asticcacaulis tiandongensis
ACAATCAACGGTCTTTACAAGGCCGAGGTCATCCATCGGCGAGGACCGTGGCGTAACTTTGAGGCCGTCGAGTTTGCAACACTGGAATGGGTAGATTGGTTCAACAACAGGCGTCTTCTTGAACCTATAGGAAACATTCCGCCTGCCGAGGCCGAAGAAAGATACTACGCAATGCTGGACATGCCAGAAATGGCTGCATAACTTAAACCAAACGGTCTCCGGCAAACCCGGTGCGGTTCACAGGTGTATCGCTGACATTTGGTGTAAGCAGTAATTTGTCTTCACCGCCCGTGTTGATAGCTATTGGCTTGATGGACAGCGGCATGACCATAGTAGGCTGGGCGCTGCTCATGCGTGCCTACGCGATGGCTCACGGGCAGGGCTTCAACCATACCGCAAGCTTAGTCGCCTGCTTCACAACTATGGGGCGGATTGGAAGCGGTATTAGCGGCTTCCTGCTTGCCAGCCTTGTGGCGCTACCTTCAATTCCGCTGACTATAGGGCTTGGGGCCATTATGTTGTTGGGTAGCCTTACGGGAGCAGCGCTTTTGATAGCTATTGGACGCTTAAGTCGAATTGCTAATACGCCGCCAGCCTCGAGAGAAGTTGATGCAATGTAGCGAGTAGTTAATTAACGAGAATGCGGTCGCACTCGATATCTTCCATGGCTTTCACATCGCGTGGGTGTCCGCCCAGAATGCCATCGGCTTACTTTGCTACTCCACATACCGCTGCGTGGCGACCGACGTTGCCCATTCCCTGATCCGCTTGGCAGAGAAAAATGGGCGTCCATGACCGGTTAAGGGCGCTCGGGCGTTCACTCGAAGGATGTCCGCTTCGGGCGCCCGGGAGCAATAGACAGCCGAGCGCCCTAAAAGAAGTTTCAGAGGTCAATCTGCTCGGCCATTTCCAAGGCGTCATCTACCTCGATGCCTAAATATCTTACAGTACTCTCTAACTTCGTATGTCCCAGCAGCAATTGAACGGCTCTTAAGTTACCGGTTTTCCGATACAATTGGGAAGCCTTTGTTCGTCGCATGGTGTGCGTGCCGTACATCGTTGTCTCCAGTCCGATGCTCTCAACCCAACTGTGAACAATCCGAGAGTATTGCCTCGTGGAAATATGAGGCCGCTGCTTAGACCGACCGGGGAACAGATGGCCGGAAATGCCCGCAGGTGATTGCGCGAGCAACCGCTCAATCGACAGCCGCGTGTGTTCGGTGATTTCGAATTTTACAGGCTTACCGGTTTTCTGCTGAATGACGGTAGCGCGATCGCGGACCTTCCCAGCTTGGCAGAGGTCATTCACACGCAGGCGCACCAGATCGCAGGCCCTTAGTTTGCTGTCTATGGCTAAGTTAAAGAGCGCGAGGTCTCTTGCAGATTTGGACAGTTCCAGCCTTACTCGAATTGACCAGACGTGTTTCGGCTGCAACGGCTTTTTCTGTCCCACCAGGAGGCCTTTATTCCATGGTGAAGTTTGGGGTAAGGGTAGATCTTCGGGCATGACGGATTCTCCGCCATCCCTCCCGCCGCAGCTCGCTCATGCGCGTTTCCAATATACCACGTCCGGTAGGAATGCTCGTCGCATATCTAAAGGAGAAGCGCTCACATTGTCAGGTAGCGAGCATTTGCCTTTTACAGGTGGTTGATGTACGATATATTAGTACAAATGGAGATCTGTCATGGCCACGTCCGTTTATCTTGGTGAGTATTTCGAGAGCTTTGCAGCCCAGATGGTGCAGAGCGGACGATACAACAACACCAGCGAACTGGTGCGTGAAGGGCTGCGTATTATCGAAGAGCGGGAGCGTCGCCTGGCGTCGCTGGACGCAGCGCTGGAGCGTAGCCGTTATGATGCGAAGGCAGGTCGGATCAAACCAGCAGAAGAAGTGTTTGATCGTTTAGAAGCGAAATACATGCGAATGGCTGACGAGCGTGGGGACTTGTGAGGGTCCTTTTTTCGGAAGAAGCCGAGCGTGGGCTGGAAGAAGTCGCTGATTATATCGCCAAAGATAATCCCCGTCGGGCCGTTAGCTTCGTAAGAGAGCTGCGTGATGCCGCCCTTGCGTTAGGTGATCATCCAAAGGCTTACCCGCTCATACCGCGCTATGAAGAGTACGGCCATCGCCGGAAACCCTATCGGGCCTACATCATCATTTACACGGTCATGGCCGATAGTGTGCTTGTTGATGCGATCTTACACGGTTCGCAGGACTATGAGATTATGCTGTTTGGTGACAGCTAACTAAGATTACATGCTCACGAAGCTGGTTGAGATATTCGAACTGCTGAGAATATGAATATGAAAGTCCGCTTGGGTGGGGCGCGATCCATTTTTTCGCGATGGGTGCGAAGATGGCTTGGACGGCGGATGGCCCTAAGCCGACATTATAGCTATCGCGCCGAGTGCAAAAAGCGGAAGTAGGTAAGCATTTGTATCTCGCGTTGATTGCTACCTGATGGCGTGGGCAACGCGACACTGAGTCAATTGTGGTGATATCAATAGGGGGGCGGGGCAATCTCAACGGCTGCTTTAATGGGTGCCTGATTTGATGACGGGAAATATCCCTGTCTACCTATATCGACTGAGCCGGTGAATTTGATAACATTGGCAACCAAGTCGAGGCCGACTGGAGGTCCGGTCCGCTCATTTTCAATGACTATAACCTGTCGATCGGACTCCTTGGTTGCGAGATAATTATAGAAGTTATCCAACAGGTCCGAGTCCGAAAGACTGTCGTCGGAACTGTCCGGTGCACTATATGATAGGAGCGGGGAGTCCATCACCACAAATCCTGGATGCGGAGTGTCGTTGGCCTTGCAATAATCCATCAGGCCGATGGAAAATGCGGCCTGTGTGATTGCGCGCAGTCCCTTCCCGTAAGAGGTTCTCGCGTTGCCATTGATCACCAAATCCCGTGATTTCAGGTCAAATGACACCCGGTCGATGTTCGGGAAATGCCAAGACTTCAACAAGTTCAGGACGACGGTTGAGAACCCGTCTACCAGAGAAACCGACAATTCGACGTCGTTAAAATTCGAAGAATTAGTCGTGTTACCGTCGCCTTCGAGCGACTGTCTGCGGCCCTCTAAATCTTGTAGTGCGCTATGCAGCGCGAGAGCACCTTTAACTTCGCCGCTCTTTTCAGCCAATTGCTTGTAAGTGGCGCGAATTTTTCTAAGGCTCGGTGACGCCACGGCATCAATACGGTTAGTAACATCCAGCAGGGAGGCCCGAAGTGTTGGAAGGCGCTTTTCAAAGCCATTTTTTTCCCGGCCTAGAGTGCGAATGGTCTCTTTCAGATCACCTTGTCGTTGGGTCAGCTTATCAGCTTCCGCCCGGGCAGCGGCGACGACGACTTCAACATTTGCGTCGCAGGTTTTGTCATGTTGATGATGCTCGGGCGCAGCGCCGCATACCGGGCAAGTCGAATCGGCCAGCGCTGTGAACAGAGTGCCAGCCTCTTCTATTCCCCTTAAACGAAGGATATCGGATTCATAGTGGAGATCGAGTGAGGAGAAGCGATCCAATAAGATCTCAATCTCCGAGTATCGCTCGTATCCTTCATCCAGACGTTTGGTTAAATCGCGCCGCTCTTCGAATACTTCTTTGAACGAAGCTTCAGACTTCGCGAGCTGCGCGGTTTGACTGTCCATAGAATTCGACAATTTTTCTAACTGCGCATCCAACTCCTCTTTGCCGGCGATGTCTTTGATCTGCCGTTGGTAGTCTGCGATGAGTTGATCCAACAGTTCGAGCTGCGCACTTTTCGATAATTCTTCAGGTGTACGAGGCGTCGTAGATACGAGTGCCGAGTCATCCACGCCGGTCAACAGCAGTTTGAACGTCGAGGTGTTTGAGGTGTCGGCGATCGGGTTGCCATCAGAAAGAGGCGAACGCTGCTGAATGATTTCCTGCTCGTCCACGATAACCAGTCGCGCCACGTTTCGAAAACTGAGATTGTTTGTCTCGTTTCGCTTATTTTTTTTGATTTTCCGATGCTGAAGGCCAACTTTCGACAGCAGGAAAGCGGACAGATTGTCCTCGCGAACAGCACTGTGAATTTCACCCAGCACAATCCCATCCCCTTCAGGGGGAGTTTCTGCATATAGTCCGTCAAATAGCGTGAACGCGCCGCCATCTACACTACGAAGTACCGTGTAGGATTCTCCCGCGCTGGTTTCAAACGCTAGAGCGGCTTGACTATACCCCAGCCGCTCCCGGATATCGCGCAACGGGCCCTTCCCACCGAGCATAAAATCAATTGCGTCGACTATGAACGATTTGCCGGTGTTGGACGCACCATAGATTACGTTCATACCCTTTTGAAATTCGATGGTCGCGGTTTGTTTTATTGGGCTGTAGAATGACAGGTATCTTAAGCAGAGCGTGTTTGTCATTGTGCTGTCCCAAGGCTGTGCTCCACACTTTGGAATTCGACAATCCAGTCCGCGAATAGCTTGCTCATCAGATCGTTAAAGGCATCGTCGTCGTAATCCGCAACAAAGCGAGCCAACCATTCGGCTCGAACTTTTATCGCTTGAAGGTATGGCGACTGAAGCGCGGCCATGAACATGGTTGCCGTTTCGCCCGCCGAATAATACAGACCATCCTTGGTCACGTGTCGCTCGATCAAATCTCTCGTCATCATGAGCATGAGTGCACCCTGAACGATTTTGTGACGGACTTCGGTCGCGGGCGTTGCCACTGGCGTTTCTGGATGAAGGTTAGGGGGGCCGCCGAGGACGTTGGTACGAATAAGCAAATAGTCCAAGGCAGTAAGACGTTGGAGGTCATACTTTTTGGGGAATGCAGCCTCAAGTATGGCCACGGCGCGAACTCCGGCCTCCAGGGCGCCATTAAACGTCTGAGGGGCCTCCGTTTCGGCTATTTCGTCCATTTGACCCGATCCTCATTTGCAAGTTGATGGCAAATGCCTCGCTTGTCCGCGGTCAGCGCGGTAGACCCTAGAGCGTGCCCTGTCAAAGGCAAGTTTTGGGCAGCCACGAGTGCTTGCTTGACGCATTCGAACCCGTCCGCATGATCGCTTTCGGCGACATCAATGATGGCGTCAAGAATTTCGCTCTGAAGACTTTCAAAAGTACCTGCTTCCACCTTGTCCCTGATAAATACGCGAAGCGATTCCGCGTGATAAAAGGCTTCGCGTTGACGCAACAAATGATCCTTAAGCGGCTTCCATTGGGTAAGCTCGCTGAGAGTGGGTGTTGGAACCTTTTTATGCTCCCCGTACGCGTCCAACAGCTTCGAAATATAGATGCTTTCGGTGACACTGATTTCTGCAGGCGCTCTAGGAGGCTTCGGCCTAGCCGGCAGCCCTCCGCCAAAGCGGCCGACAAAGAATGAAGTCGTTCTGTGCTGCTCGACGACTTCGCGTGGTGACAAGCTTTTAAAAATACTGAAGTCAAACTTTTCCACATACGCCAGGAACTTGCCCGTAAGTGGGACGGGCGCCTTGCCGATCTCCCCGATTATTTTGTTATCCCAGATCGCAAGGATCTCGGTCCGCAGTTGTGTCGAGTTATTCAATAAGAGATTGAGCTTTGTTCCGACGTCACGTGGTGCAACGAAGTAGTACGCGCGTGGTGCAGAGAAGGTATTGCTGAAAGAATACCATAGCACCTTGCCAATTTCCGGCCAAATATCGCTTGGCGCGATCGGATGATCATAGTGCTTACATTGGTACAAATCCCATACGCCTGCCAGCTTTTGGTCATCGCAAAATGCCGCGATGTCGATACCTTTATCTCCCGCACCTCCAAATTTTTGAACCTGTAGATATTTGCCCTTCAAGCATTCCGCGACCCACTCCAGAATAAAGGATTCCCACTGCTCATCATTATAAACTAAAAGGCGAGTCAACGGCTCTATGAGCGGACCGCTCACCACGCCGCTGGCAGTCAGGAGAGTATTGTCCGATGGCGGCGCCGGAATATCAGCTAAATCGGTCAAGAATCCCCCCTATGACATCTCGAATCGGTCGCGATCTCGACGACCGATTTAATAGACAAAGCTATCGGACTGCAACTGTGGGTTTTTGAGCGTCACCTGGTTGAACTCGGCGCAGCGTTAGAGCCAAGGGCACGGGGCAGTTCAGACGAAGGGCGATCTTATCGTCCCACTGCCGGACAAGATGGTACACATCAGGGCGGTCATCGCTTAAACGCTCAAGCTAGTTTGTGATTTTCGCAGACAAATCGGCGTGATATGTTTTGAGATATGATAACCGCATGGGTATCCGAAAAATCATGGAGGCTGGCACTCAATCGAGCGCGCAGCGAAGTGCGCCGTCTTGAGAGTAGTGAGTTTCTTGTCGGGGCCAAGACAATCTCAGACGCCCGGCGGAGAGCTGAAAGGATTCTCACTCAAGGGTTACCTGAATGGCAGCAAAAAGACGACCCTCGTCATTTGCCGCTTCCCTAGGTTCGCGTAGTTAACTTGCCCATACCTGCATGCTATGAGTCCGCTTACAGGGCAGTAGCTATAAGTTTGAAACGTCCGGTAACGGGGTATTTCGGCGTGGGGCGAATGACCGCATTGGGCGCCTTTTCGACTTCATAACGCAGATGATCGCACCGTGCCGCCTGTCAACGCTTCTGAAGTTACGATGGGTAGGCGATAGAGCGAATTCATTATGCTAAGAGTTCGGGCTCCTGGGTAATAGTCGTATTTCTATAATTCGTGTTTTCGGTCATGCGAGGTGAGCGATTGTGTGTATCTGGCCGTTTTTCGAAGATAATATGCGCGTCCCTCGCCAAGGTGAGGAGGCTAACACTCTCATCCCTATAAGCCTCGCCTTACTGTATCCGAAAGATGCGATGCTGGGCCACAAGCCTTGTTGAGCTCTTTCCATCACGACAGAAGTTTTGCGGCTAACGCAACGCGAAGTGCTCGCGCAGTTCTCTCACCTTTTGTGGGAAAGACCGGTTGCTGTTTCGAAAATCTCAGTGCCGGTCTTTCGCTAAATGTTTATACAGTTATGCCCTTGGTTTTCAGTAGGTTACGGCTGTTTTCAATATAGATCCGGCGGCGCTCGTCCTGTGTCAGGGCGATATCAAGGGTCGTGAGTGACGGCCCGATATCGCCTCTGTCGCCGCCTCCGACGCCATAATCCGTGCCGAACAGGATGCGGTCAGCCCCCAGCTTACGCACGGCTTGCGTCACCCATTCCCCATTGCGGCTGTAAGGCCCTGTATCGAGATATAAGCGTCTGAGACGTGCCAGAGGATCAGCAATCCCGTTATTACGACCGGCGGTGATCCATGTATCCAGAAGATGTGGCAGATAGCCCGCCAGCATGACGATCTCGATACTGACATCCGGATAGGGATCAAGGAAATCGGTCAGGCCCAGCGTGATGCCGCCTGCGGTCAAATGCGTGCCATTGATCAGACCCCAACGGGCAAAAGCCGTGTCTTCGGGGATGATAACCGCAGGCTGATCGGGGAGGCGGTCGCTGGCGGGGCCGCGATGGATCAGGAAGTGGCTGTTCAGTTTCTGGGCCTCGGCAAACAGGGGCGCAAGGGTTCGGGCGGATTTGAGGGTGATGAAGGCATTCAGTGGCAAGGAGCCACCAATGAAGCCAAGTTCCTTATGGGCGCGTTTCAGTTCTTCGCCGGCCCAAAGCGGATCGCCGGAAGGCAGGGCGGCAACCGCAAGGAAGCGTCCAGGATAACGCACCAGCACCTGCGCCAGTTCGTCATTATAGGCGCGGTAAAGTTTGCGTTGGTCCTCGATCGATAAGGTAGCATCGAAACCGAGTGGGATGGTCTGCGACAAAAGTTGCCGCTGAATACCGTTGTCATCAAGCTGCTTCAGACGGGCTTCGATGTTAGAACGTGCAACACCTGTAAAGGCCAGTCCTGCGCCAGAAGCGGTGGCCACATTGTCGATCTGGGCAACACCGTCAGTATTGCGCACGAGTCTGGGAGCGGTCGTTCGTGTGGCGAGAAAGTTTAGTTCAGCATCAGACAGATAATGGCTGTGCCAGTCCACCAGAACACGCGGTGTTTGTGCAAGTGCACTTCCCGTCAGAATGCCGACGCCTATAGCTGTGGCTGCGGCACCTGCCGTCTTGAGAAAATGCCGACGTGCGAGGTTAGGTAAATGGGTCATGCCTGTGTGCCTTCTGTGGGCTGGTTACGAATTTTATAGATGTCATCACCGGGACGAAAACGGATTTGCCCGGCAAGAGCTTCGTTGCGACCGGTTTCAAAGACACCTGAGATGGCGGGCTTGCCCTCGGCCTTGGCTTTCAGGGCCGCTTCGCGCATTCGTTCAACGCCCAGTTCGTATTTTTCCCCGATCCACAGAGCCAGATAGGTGTGGTCAACATAGTCATCACCGGTAATGGCATGCACCAGCACCACAAGACCTGCTCGGGCCTTGAGAATCCATTCGACATAGCGCTGGAAATCTTCTTTCAGGATGGCGAAGCGGAACATCGGCGTGGGGTGCAGGCCATTGGCCGCGTCCAGCCAGCGATAGTCCCAGATTTTGAAATTGTCCTGAAGCTCCTCATTGAGGCGCAGGGCGATATGATGGGTTTCCGGGGTGAAATAGATATGGCTGTGCCAGGCGACAATATCGCCAATATCTTCGGGGATTTCAGGCAGGCTTACAGAAGACATGATCATCAGTCCTTTGGCTGTGCAGGTTGAGCAAGGGTGTCATCGCCGGGGCGATAGCGAACCAGTCCGGCAAGATGGGTTTGAAACATCGGATTTGGCCGATCCGCATAAGGGTTGGGGGCATCGGCCGGACGTTTTTTGATGTTCAGGTGCAGTTTGTCGCCCAGCCAGATCGCCAGATAGGTATGGTCGGCATAGCCATCGCCGGTATTGGGGTGAACCAGCACATTCAGTCCCTGACGGTTTTTGAGAATCCATTCGACATAGCGCTGGAAATCCTCTTTCAGCAGGGCGAAGCGGAACATGGCCGAGGGGTGCAACTGATTGGGGGCATCGAGCCAGCGGTAATCCCAGATCTTAAAATTGTCCTGAAGGGATTCGTTCAGTTGCTCGGCTATCGTTCTCTGGGCTGCATTGAAATAGATATGGCTGTGATAACTGACCGGGGCGTTGATCCTTTCAGGAATTTCAGGTCTGGATAATGTCTGGATTGTCATGGCGTTGTCCTCTTGGTTTTAGGCCGTCAAATCATCAAATGAGGCGTAGTTTCGGGCGTAGAGATCCGCATAGAGGCCGCCCTGGCGGATCAGGGCATCGTGATCACCGTCTTCGATGATGCGTCCGTCTTTGAGTACCAGAATACGATCGGCATCGCGGACTGTGGCCAGACGGTGGGCGATGACCAGACTGGTGCGGCCTTTCAGGAGCACCTTGAGGGCTTCCTGAATGTCGAGTTCGGTGAAGCTGTCGATGCTGGCGGTGGCTTCATCGAGAATGAGGATTTTCGGATTGGCCACCAGAGCACGGGCAAAGCTCAGTAATTGTCTCTGGCCAAGAGACAGGTTTTGGCCCCGCTGCGCCAGTCGCGTGGCATAACCATTGGGCAGGCGGGTGATGAAATCATGGGCGCGCACCGCCTTGGCGGCGGCAAATATATCCTCATCCGTAGCGCCTGAGCGATAACGAATGTTCTCAAGAATGGTGCCGGTGAACAGGAACGGCTCTTGCAGAACCATAGACACGAAGTGACCGAGAGAAGGCAGTTCGACATCGCGTACATCGTGGCCGCCGACAAGAACCTGACCTTCCCAAACGTCGTAAAAGCGGTTGGTAAGTGCCGTTATGCTGGTCTTGCCGGAGCCGGTCGGTCCGACCAGAGCCAGCATCTGGCCCGGTTCGGCGCGGAAGCTGATATCTTTCAGGATCGGGTGATCCGGTTGATAACCGAAGGTTACCGACCGGAATTCGACGGATGGCGGCTCGTCGGACAGGCGCACGGCATCAGGCTTGTCACGAATATCCACCGGCACATCCAGAACCTCGAATATCCGGTGAGCGGCGGCCATAGCCCTTTGCATGACTGTGTACTGAATCGACAAGGTGCGGATCGGGTCGAAAAAGCGCTGCACGTAAAAAATAAAGGCAACCATGACGCCGACGCCGATCTGGCCACCCAATACGGCATATCCGCCAATGACGACGATCAGGGCCAGCGCCACACCAGTCAGGATTTCAACGGTGGGTACCATAAGCTGTGCGGCAAGGGCGGCTCTGGTCTGAGCGTTGAAGCTGTCGGTCACGCGCTCTGAGAAGTAGTCAAAATTGTGATCTTCGCGACGGGCACCCTGAACGGTGCGCACCCCGCCGATATTTTCCGCCAACACACCATTGACGATGGACGAGGTATCACGCGCCCGACGGAACAGCGGTTTGGCCCAAGGTAGCCACACGGCGCGGATACCGATCATAACCGGAAGCACACCCAGCGTCAGCAGACCCAGCCGCCAGTCAAGCCACAACAGGACACCGACAATACCGAACAGCAAAAACAGATCACCCAAAGCGGATACTGAGGTTTCCAGAAACTCCTGCAGGGCATTTACATCGCCCTGAAGGCGCGACATCAGGCGTCCGACCTGTGTTTTATCGAGTATGGTCAGAGAGACGTCCTGAAGGTGGCTGAACATGGCGCGTCTGAGGTCGAAAACGACCTTCTGCGCCAGTTGCGCTGCCGACCACTCCTGAAAGAAATTGCTGATGGTGTTCAGGACAATTAAACCGGCGAAGGCGGCAATCAGGACATCAAACGGAATATTATCTGTTGCGGTGCCTGCGGAATGATCAACTACAGCCTTAATCAGAAGGGGGATGGTAACCTGAGCGGCAACAAAAGCGGCCACCGCTGCCAGGGTAAAGAACAGTTCCTGACGATAGGGTTTGAGGTAAGTCCCGAACCTTTCGAGGACACGGGGATTGAAGCTTTCGAATATGGCTTCATCCTGAGACTGTGGCCTGCTGACCACAGGGGCAGGGCCGGATGCGGGGCCGGAACCGGAACCGGTAAAACCCGTCATATGGTGGTCTCCTGTGCGGGGTGAGTGGCGCGTTGCGCAAGTGCGATACGTATCTTTTCACGAACGGCCTCGCGACCGGCTTCGTCTTCGCTGCTTTGCAGTCGCCACAGGGCCGCATAAAGCCCGTCATTTTGCAGGAGCGCTTCATGTGTGCCGCGTTCACTGATACGGCCTCTATCCAGAACAATGATCTCATTAGCGTGGCGTAAGGCCCCCAGGCGATGGGCAATCAGGACGGTGGCCCGTTTGCGGCCGTTTTCGCTTAAGGCCTGACGCAATTTGTGCTCGGTGCCGGCATCAATAGCCGACGTGGCGTCATCAAACACCAGAACCGCTGGATCGGCAGTAACCGAACGAGCGATGGACAGGCGTTGTTTCTGGCCACCGGACAGATTAACCCCGCGCTCGCCAATCCATGTCTGATAGGCGTCCGGCAGACCGGACAAATGATCGTGAATATGGGCGGTTCGGGTGGCGGCAATGACCTCTGGATTGGAAGCATCCGGTCGGACATAAGCAACATTGTCGCGGGCCGTGGCATCAAACAGGAATACGTCCTGCGCCACCAGTCCCACATGACGCCGGAGCGAGGCGAGGTTCACCTGACGGATATCCTGCCCATCAAGTATTATGCGCCCCTCGGTTGGTTCATAAAAGCGCGGAATAAGGTGGGCCAGTGTCGATTTACCTGATCCGGGTGCACCGACCACAGCAAGAGTCTCACCGGGTCTGACTTCAAAATTTATGTTCTCAAGCGCCCTTGTGCCATCCGCATAGGTAAAGCCGACATTTTCAAACCGTAGCACGCCTTCGGTCAGTTTCAGAGGCAGGACATCAGGTTGATCCGCAATCGTCGGCTGACTGTCGATGACTTCAAATAACCTGCCTGCGGATGAACTGGCGCGGGCGGACATGTTAACGATCATAATTACCTGACGCACAGGAGTTTGCAGGATGGTCATAAAGGTCAGAATCTGGGTCAGGGTGCCTAAGGTCAGGGTGCCGGCCATAATGCGGTGGCCCCCGACCCATAAAACCAGCGTCATGGACGTGTAATAGGCCAGTCCCATAAGGCTCATGGAACCTGAGCGCACCGTGATCCGGCGTTTGGATAACCTGAGGGCGCGATTGGCTTCAGCATCGAAAAGGCCAAGCTCATGCGTTTTCGCGGCAAAAGCGCGCACAACCCGCATCCCCTGAAGGTTTTCCTCCATGACTCGGGTGAGGATGGCCAGTTGCTTTTGTACCTGTGACCAGATCAGGCGCATGAAAATGCCTGTGCGGGTTGCCCGCCACAGAACAACCGGCACAAAGCTCAGGGCCAGCACCGCCATCAACGGATCAGCGGCCAGCATCAGCCAAACCCCGATCCCCAAAAGCATCAGCAATGTCAGAAGCCTTTGTAGGCCGTTTTCGACAAAGCCGCGTATGCCCTCAAGATCAAGCATGCCACGCGTGATCAGATCACCGGAATGGTGGGTGTCGTGATAATCGAATCCCAACTTCTGCAATTTGTCGAAAAAGGCCAGCCGCAGATCACGACCGACCTGTTGGCCAACATATTCACCGAAATAACCTGAGGTCATTTGCAGAACGCCGCGCAGGATACCGGCACCAATAATCAGGACTGCTGTGACCAGAAGGGCCTGACGCACAGAGGTTTCGGCGGCACCGGTTTGTAACAGCTGGTGTGACTGATCCACCGCCGACCCCAGAAGGCCAGGTGTCACCAGTGTAAAAAAGGCGGCCCCAAGGCTCGACAGAGTCGCCAGTCCGGTACGCACCGGATACTTCATAATCAGGCCAAGGACGCGTTTCAGTACGACCGGCATGGAGGCCATGTCCAGCGCCCCCGCTGCCTTCAGTTCCTCCGGTGTCACTTTCAGGCTGAACGGATTTTTCCGTTGCGGAGGTTCGTAAACTTTGTGGAATTCACTCATGACGCCAGCAGGGTGCTTCCGAACAGGGTGGTCAGGGCGCCGAAATGTCGTTCATAGGCGGCGCGGTCAAAGGCGGCGGCATCTTCAATGGCAAAACCGTGACGGGCGTCATAGACATGGCTCTCAAAGTCCGCTCCGGCCTGTTGCAGCGCGTCTTCGAGGCGGGCGATAGATTCTGCGGGAATGGAGGCGTCATGATCGGCGTGGCCGAAATAAAGACGTGCCTTAAGGCGCGGAGCCAGCAGGTGTGGGCTGTCGGGTGCATCGGTTGCCAGACCACCACCATGGAATGAGGCTGCGGCGCGGACACGATCAGGATATTCCGCAGCCAGCCGCAGGGCGAAGGCACCGCTCATACAGTATCCAACCACCCCAATATTGTTGGCCTCGGCCTCGCGCCGAGACCTCAGGAAATCTGTCAGGGCCGCAAAATCACGGCTCAGAGTTTCGGGGGTCAGGGCGGCCCGCAGCGCTTGCCGCTGGGCGCGTACAGACTCGTCCTGTACCGGTAAGGCCGGATCAATCACAGGGGCAGGTCCTGCACGATAATAGACGTGCGGGACGAGAACATACAGGCCAAGGGCAGAAATCTTTTGCGCCAGACGGCTGTAAACCGGTCGCGATCCACGAATGTCAGTGAACAGAATGACAGCCGGAAACGGGCCGTTTCCTTCGGGGTGGAACGCTTCGGCGTCAATCTGGCCATCGGCGGAGGTAATGTTAAAACGGGTATCGGTGATCTGTGTCATGGTGCTTAGTCCAGTTGGATGCCATGTCGTGCGAGTAGGGCATGGCCGTTACTGTAAAATATCTTTTGGGCATCGGTTTCGCTCAGACCGGCGGCCTGAACATTGGCAATGACAGGGGCTATGTCCGGTGCCGGTGCATAATCGGAGCCGAACAGGATACGGTCTGCCCCCAGAACACGTACGGCGGCGGCAATAGCGGCAGGCCCTTGTCCGGCCGCTCCGGTATCAAGCCATAAACGCTCAAACCGGTCTTTGGGGACTGAACCATGACGTAAGGCCCACGCTTTGGCCGCTTCGGCGACAAGGGCAATAACCCCGGAACCGCCGAGCATGGCCACCTGAACCGTTACATCCGGATAGTCATCCAGAAAACCGGTATAGGCCAGTGTTATAACGCTTGAGGCAAATTGCCAGGCGGTATCAAGGGTGCCGCGCACCTGAGGATTATCCGCATGAAGCCAGACCGGTGGCTGACCGGATATCTGCGGATGCGCATAGCCGGTATGCAGATAGATATGGCTTTTGTGCTTCTGAGCTTCGGCGAACAGGGGCGCGAAATGACGTGCGGCCGCGAGTGAGGCAAAGCCGTTGACCGGTAGAACAGCGCCAATCAGCCCCAGTTCTTCATGACTGCGTTTAAGCTCAGTTACTGACCATGAAATATCAGAGGTCGAAAGCGCGGCGACAGCGCTCAGGTGACGCGGATGCTGACGCACCAATGCAGCCAGTTCATCATTATAATCGCGCCAGATTAAGCGAGTGTCATCCGCGCTCAGGGCCGGATCGACCCCCAGCGTCGTCGGCCATGACAAAAGCTGATGTTTTACATGGTTGGCGTCAAGGTGCGCCAGACGTGCTTCAATATCAAACCACTGGTTTCCCAGAACAAATGGCAGGGGCGTTTCACCGGCTGCCGGACGATGCAGTGCCTTCACTCCACTGGTATCAGTGGTGATGCGTGGCCCATAGGTACGGTCGCTCAGGTGCGCAACAGATGAGGGAGAAAACCAGTGGCTGTGCAGATCAATAATCGGTGTGGTCATGAGGTGAGGCTCAACGGATAGGGCGATCAGGAGCGCGGCGCAGATCACCGCCCTGCCAGACATCGACGGCAACAGGTACGACCTGACGCAGCAGGACTACGGTTTCGGTTGGCGGAGGGGGTTCGGCCAGCGCGCGTTGCGCGGGATCAGTGGGGTAGCCTGAGGGACTTGGGGCATTAGGCTGATTGCCCAGAGTGGCGGATTTTTCCGCCAGAGCCTTCTGGCCCTGAGGGGTTAGTAACCACGACACCAGAAGTTTGGCGGCGTGAGGATGTGCGGGTTCCTTGACTATGCCCTGCCCGAACGGGACAATCAGGGTAAAGTCAGGAATATAGGCAATACCGATAGGCGCACCGGCTTTCTGCTGACGCTCAAACGGCGGCAGATAGACCCATGGTGCAAGACTGGCGCGGCCCTGTGCAATGGTGATGACGCCGCCTTCCTGTGCGGGTCCTGACCGGCCGTTATCGCGCAGGCGCAGAAAGTCCTCCCATGTGATACGCCCGCGCGACAAAAGATTCACCAGAGCCACATCGGTAGTGCCCGCGCCGCCGCCGGGTGCGCCATATTCAAACCGGCCCTGCCATTCCGGAGACAGCAGTGCCTCTATGGATTGCGGCAGGTCTTCGGCCTTTACCTGTTTCGTGTTGTACCCAAGCCCATAGACCTTCGAGAAGCCAAAGATCACCTGATCATCGGCCCCGCGGTATTTTTCTGGCAACTGGCCCAGTGTCGGTGGCGTATAGGCCTGAAGATAGCCGCGTTCGGCAATGCTCAGGACAACATTTACCGGTTGTGAGATTACATCGGCATAGTGTGCACCGGTCGCCGTTTCGATATCCAGACGATCGGTCACCCCCGTAGGCGACAGATGCATATAGACGACTTCGATACCCGGGAAGGTTTTGGAAAACTCTGCCCATAGTGGCTGCCATTCAGCATCGACGGCGGCTTGATAGACGACGACCTGATGCTCTCCGTTTTTCAGGGCATCAGCATAAAGCTGGCGCAGGGCCGCTTGTTCTTCGGGCGTCCCGCTTAAGACCAGCTTTTCCGGCGCAATCCGGCCCGAAGTAACGCGGGTGCGGTTTTCCTGTGAGGTGCCAAACGTCAGTATCAGGGCCAGAACAACGCCTAAACCAATCAGTCCGGCCAGATAGGGCGGGCGTTTCAGTTTGCGGCTCATTGAGCCACCTCATCAGCCGCTACATAGGGCAGGACAATCAGATCCTGTGTGCTGAGTGCTACGGGCGAACCTATCAGGCGGGTATCCTGCGCACGGCCGGTGCCCCATTGTTCAAGCGGCAGGGTGACCGAAAGCGTATGCGACCCGACCCGTGCCTCTCCCTGATAGCGGTCGCCGATATAGCTGAGGCTTGACAGGGTTCCCACCAGTTCAGGTGTATGGCCGTTGATAGGCGAGGCGGTGACATGGCTGGCACGGGCGGCGACAATGGCGCGCGATCCGGCGTTTATTTTATCAGTCAGTCGCCCTTCAAGCGGCAGGCTGATGCCCTGAACGCGGACAAGCGCATCTGTCTGATTTACGGTTTCGATCTCACCTGCGAGGAAATTGTCATAACCCACAAATTCCGCGGCAAATCGCGTGCGCGGAGACAGGAAAATCTCGCTGGGGGTGCCGACCTGCTCAAGTCGGCCGTGGTTCATCACCGCAATTCGATCGGCCAGAGCCAGAGCTTCGCCATGATCATGGGTCACATAGACGGCGGTGTATCCGATCTCAGTATGGACGCGGCGCAAATCCTGACGCAGGCGCAGACGTAATTGTGTGTCGAGATTTGATAAGGGTTCATCGAATAACAACAGCCTCGGACGGGCAACAATGGCCCGGGCCAGAGCCACACGCTGTTGCTGGCCACCGGACAGTTCCGACGGATAGCGATCGCCATAGCCTTCCAACCCGACCAGTTCCAGCGCCGCCCCAATCGCCTTGCTGGCTTCGTCACGACTGTAGCTGCGGACCCTCAAGGGATAGCCGACATTCTGACGCACGCTCATGTGCGGCCACAGGGCATAGGACTGGAACACCATGCCGACATTACGGTTTTCGGGCGCGACATAGCGGCCTTTGTCGGCATCGGCGACGATGTCACCGCCTATGCTGATGTGACCGCCGTCAGGTTCTTCAAGGCCGGCCACGCAACGCAAGGTCGTGGTCTTGCCGCAACCCGAAGGCCCCAGAAGAACAAAAAATTCACCGTCGGCAATATCCAGATCAAGATCGTGGACGGCGCGAACAGACTGGCCGAAACGCTTACGTACGTTACGCAGAATAACTTCACTCACAGGGTCGTCTCCTCAGAAGCGGTCTGGCGATTAGCCCGTTTCTGAAACAAGGCTTGGTTAAGGTTACGCCATTGGCGATGCAGGCCGGCTCCTCCGTTACGAAGGACGCGGCGCAGGGTGAGAATGATCAGCCAGAGTGCGATAGTGAACAGCTTAAGCAGGATCAGAAGCGCTGCCGCCTGACCGTAATCGCCGGAGGTTTGAAGATTGTAGCTGATGACCGCCAGCGTATTCACACCCGGGGATTTCAGCAATAATGGCACTTCCAGATTACCGGCCACCATCATGGCGGACATGAACCATCCGGTCAGAAAACTGGGCAGGGCCAATACCAGCACGATCTCGAAGAAGGTTTGCAGGCGATTGGCCCCGCTTATGCGGGCCGCTTCGGACAGGGCCGGTGATATTTGCGATGATGCTGAAGCGGCAATCTGCGTCGCCAGAGGGCTGGCCACTACGATCAGGGCCAGAATAACCAGCCATATCGAACCATAGAACTGGCCGAAACCGGGCAGGCTCAACCAGGCCCAGGAAATGGCCAGAGCTGACACAACCCCCGGCATTGCGAACGGAATAAGGGTCGCAAAGCGTACTGCCGCATAGCCTTTGCGTCCCAGCGTGCGGCCGATTTCGGTAATGGCGAAGGCCACGGTCATGGTGACCCCGCCGACGATCACACCGAGAACCAGACTGACCTGAAGTGCCTGGGCTACGCGCGGGAACTGAAGTACCTCTATGTAGCGGTCAAGCGAGAAACCAATGTAAACGCCGGGATAGGGCTGAACCGAAGACAGGATCAGTGCGCCGACGGGCAGGACAAAGGCGATCAGCAGATAGGTCAGCACCAGCCCGCCAATAATGGGGCCTGCATGGCGCATGCGGAAGGGGCGTCTCTGTCCGCCCTTGCCGCCGAGGGATTCGAAGCTGCGCCGCCCCAGCACTTTCAGTTGGCCCAGATAAAGAAGCGCAATAAAAGCAACAAAGGCCGTCGAAAGCACGCTGGCTTCGGCATATTTCGCCCCGCCTGTCCCAAGGCCACCGGCCATGTTCATCAGAAGGGTCGAAATGACGACGATGCGTTCGCTGGCCCCCAATATCAGTATGGGGTCAAACACCTGAAGACCAGCGACAATTCCCAAAAGCACCACACTGGTAACCGCAGGCGACAGGCTGGGCAGATTGATATGAAAGAAGGTTTTCACCGGCCCGGCACCGACAATATAGGCGGCCTCGTCATGAGTGGCGTCAAGCGCCTTGAACGCGCCGACAAGGAACAGATAGGTCAAAGCGACCTTTTTCAGGATCAGCACCGTATAGATACCACCCCACCCATTGACATTCAGCCAGGGCGTTTCGGCACCGCTCACATGGCGTATCAGGTCGTTCAGCACGCCCGTATACGGATTGGCCAGCATGGTGAAACCGACGGCGTAGAACAGGCCGGGGGTCACAAAGACCATCAGCATGGCGGGCATGATCAGTTTGCGGAACGGCGTATCTGTGCGTTCGGACAGAAAGGCCAGCGCCGCCGCGATCAGGGTCGCGGCCGTGGTGCTGATGACGGCGATCTTCACCGAGTTGACGATCGCTGTTACGGTTCCGGCACTAAGGAACGTCGTGCGCCAGGCCTCAAGTGTCCAGTGACCGGGCAGGAAGGGGGAGGCACTGCGGAAACCACCGATCACCAGCATAACCAGTGGCCAGACAAACAACAGGGCGACCAGAACGACGAACGGCGATAACGCGATTGCCCGCCGGACACTGCGCGGGTGAGGTTTCCAGCGGGCGGTTTGTGTCTGCCCGGAAGACCCGCCGGATCGGGCGGCCGTTGCCGGCGCGCCCTTTCTGATATCGGTTACTGGCGTAGAGGCGGTCTGTGACATCAGAATCTATGTCCCAGACGTACGTAGTAATAGGCGCCGTTCGCCCCTTCGGGATGGATGAAGGAGTAACGGTTAATGCCGTTCACCTGATTGGCCACGATGAACTGTGCCGGATAGCTATCGAAGATATTGTTCCCGCCAACGCTCAGACGGGTGCCACCCTCGAAGTTATAGCTGACTTCAAGATTGGTGTAGCCCTTGGCGTCATAAACCTCGTCATTGGCCGCATTGGTCGGATGCACATAGGTATATTTGCCGTAGAACAACTGGTTGAGATTGACATCCCAGTTGCCTGAACGCCAGTCAGCGCCAACAACGACCTTGTATTCAGGGGTTCCAAGCTCCGCATTCAGAACGATGTGGCGCTGGAACAACTGGACACTCGTGGCCGTGTTTTCTCTTACGCGTGTAATTTTGGTGTCGAAGCGGCTGTAACCCAGAGACAGGTCGAGTGACCCCTTTGAACCGAAATCAAGTCCGTAACGACCGAGCACATCCACACCACGGGTGCGGCTGTCGAGGCCGTTCACAAGGAAGGTAATGCTCTTGTAATCCGCGATGCCAGCGGCGGCCGTCGCGGCCTCCACAACCGGCCCGGTCAGGGCCTGAGTGGCAACGATGCGGTCGTCCACTTCGATCTGATAGGCGTCAATCGTCAGGGACGCATTCGGAGCAGGACGCCAGACAAAACCGGCGGACAGGTTCTTTGAGGTTTCCGGATCAAGTGCACCACCCCCCAGAGCCTTGGCAACGGGATCATCGGGGCGCACCTGACGCGAACGGTTCGGGGCCGGAGCCTGACCTACTTCATAGGCGTGACCCCATGTGCCGGTATAACCACTGTTCTGATAGGCCAGTTGCCCAACGCTTGGGGCATGGTAACCGGTTGAATAGGTACCGCGCAAGGCAAAGGCAGGTGTGAAATCATAACGTGCCGAGGCCTTGCCCGTCGTTGTCCATCCGAAATCGGAATAGTTTTCCGTACGGACGGTGGCACCAATCTGGAACTTGTCACTTAGCCAGAAGTCAGCGCCAGCATAGAGACTGTAAACGTCGCGGTCGCCTTTGGTGACATCCCAAGGCGCAATCCCCTGTTCAGTGCCGCCCCAGCCTGCCGGATTGCCCGCATTCGGGCCGTCAAGAATGGCTACGCCGCCGTGGTTCCACGATTGCTCCCCGCCAATTTTCGACACCCACCATTTCTCATAACGGTAGGCGGCACCGGCCTGAAACGCCAGAGGTTTGGCCAGCCATGACACGTCGAAATCACGATCATAGTCAGCGGTCAGATTAATCTGCTCGGCGCGGATCTGGCCCGAATAAAGGTCCGTCCTGCTGTTAAGGCCATAGCTTGGGGCGACCAGATTGAAATTGTGCGTGTCACGCTGGTTACGACCATAGCCGATGGCAAAGTCGAACTGGCCGACAGCGGAGTCATACTTTATGCCCCCCAGTGCCGAATGGTTCTTATCATAGTATTCGCCGCGAACCTGAAAGCCGTCAGGGAAAATAGCGCGGATGTTGGAATCCGATGCGGGCACCTGAGGGTTGACCCATGCGGTCGTATCGGTGCTGGCATAGTTCAGCCAGCCATAGGCCTTTACACTATCGGTCAGATTATAACCTGCGTTCAACAGGACTGAATAATGATCTATGGCCCCATTGCCCCACTGACCGACTCTATCGCGGCCAAATGGCTCACGCGGGTCTGCCGTACCCGCGTTGCTGGTTGCGGGCAACGGGCTGCCGTCACTGGCGATACGGAAATAGCGGCGGCGGATATCCGGACCTGAACGGTCGGTGGCATCACGGCTTGACCAGTCAAGGCTGACATTCAGGAAGCCATCATTGCCGAGTTTGGTGCCCCACCAGCCGCTGACGGCGCGGGTGGCGCCATCGCCTTCCTTATATTCCCCAAGCGTGGTGGTAATCGCACCGCCTTCGGAATCTTCACGCAAGGCAATGTTCAGAACGCCGGCGATCGCATCAGAGCCGTATTGTGCCGAAGCGCCGTCAAGCAGGACTTCAACCTTGGAAATGGCCGCAACGGGAATGGTATTCACATCGGCATAACCGGCACCGCCAAACGGGAAGGTGCCACCGGTGGCGACAGAGCCATGACGACGCTTGCCGTTTACCAGCACCAGCGTCAGGTCAGGGTTCTGGCCGCGCAGTGAGGCCGAACGTGTGGAGCCGCCGCCGACACGGGCGGCCTGCCCCTGAGGGAAGTTGAATGAAGGTGACAGGCGGTGCAGGCTTTGCTGAAGTACAACGCCGCCGCCGGTTTCAATTTCTTTGCGAGACAGGAGGTCAACCAGACTGGCGCTGTCGAGTACCTGCGTACTGCGGCGGTTGCCTACGACAACCACTTCCTCGGTCGCCGCGTCGGCGGAGTCCGCATCGGCTTCTGCGGAGATTGCTGTCGGAGCGGCGCCCAGTGACATGGCGACCGACAGGACAAGACTGGCTACGCCCAGATTCAAACGGGTACGGTAACGGTTATTGGCGGTGGATACAGATGCGGTCATGCGCCCCTCATTTTTGAAATAATTATGGTGCCGCACACCCATATTGATTGTCGCAATTAATTACAATAAAATGAATAGGAATTTAGCGATGATAAAAACTTAACTCGGAATGAAGAAATTCTAATTTAACAACAACTAATTGTAATGGTTATATTATATTGGCATGTTGGGTAGGGTGTCTGCTGAGTTAAAAATAAAATAGATTATATTTTATTTGGCACAACGCTAGACAGTGCGCAAAATCTGCCCCTGAACCTTCAAGCATCGGCGCCCTGCAAAGGTTGACGCTTGGATCGGCAATTGATCACCCCGCTAAGGGTTGATGGCGCATCACAATATGGTGGACCAGCGGTATCGCGTACCGTTCTTAGGATTGAAAGCTTCAAACCGGCACCAAGCCGGCTCCATTTCCGCAACGGGCGCTTCAATGACATTATACGCCATTATACAAAGCACTTAAGTGATGTTCGATAACGGCGGTTGTGTGCCCCCGCAACCAACAAACACAGAAAATACAATGTACTAGAAGCCCGCAAAAGCGGGCTTTTCTGCGTTTGAGGGCCGTGGCTTACGTCTAATATAAAATTTGTCGATAGAATGACTGCCCGACAGACGGGTGCCGCATGGCTATCCACTTCGATCACAACATCAAAACTATAGGGCGGGGGCAGCTTTGGAGCCGCCATTATCAGGTGCTCTATGCGATCCTGAACCTAATGCTGATGCGAAAGCGTGACACAGACGCTGTGTTCGGCTTGTACCCAGCAATCGGACTGGTCTTTACTGCGAACATATTGCCCCAGAGGAACCAGACGCGCGCCATTGTCGTAGAACAGGACTACACGCGTCTGATCTACCTTGTCGGCGTAATAGGCCTTGCCCGATACATCGATGGCAAAGCTGCCATCCTTATTACGTGGAAAGAAAATGCAGCTTTGACGTTCGGCATCCGCCTCGCCGATGCTACATGAGGCTTCGCGTCCGGCCGTGATTGTCCCGCCGTTAAAGTCACGTACCTCGCCTTCAGCGGGTTGACCCGCCGCAAGAGGCTCGCCATGAACATCCTTGACCTGTGCCATAGTTGGCACGGCGACAGCCGAGACCAGAAGCGCCAGTGATATCGCGATATGCTGCATGGAAACCTTCTGTTCGGCGCACGGCCTGTGACTAAGACTATCAAACCATTGACAATAAATCCGCAGATTGGAACTCTGTCAACGAACATGATTTCACGGAATGGCTATGAGTAAATGCGAGATCCATAGCCTGTGTGCCATGAAGCGGAGAAACGCATGATAAGGTATCTGGCATCAGGCGCGGCAGCAGGTCTGATACTGCTTTGCGTGTTTCTCTATCTCACTCCGGACCTGCGCGGATGACGCCCGCGAACTTTAGTGACACCGCGACTGTTGTTGAGCCGACACAGACAGGGAAGGGAGCGTTCGCTATCGGCGAATGTGTCCCCGGCACGATTGATCCGTGGGAGGTCCCTGCCGCCAGTGACGGTCAGTCATTCGATTCACAGACCATGCTGACCTGCCGCAGCCGCCGCAGTGCGCTGGGGGGCATTGGCATTTACCTTCTTGTTGTGCTCGCTGGTCTGGCTCTGCTGCGATATCGGTCTCTAAACGGAAAGGCAGCCATATGATAGGTAGGGCGGTATAATGCTACGTGACCATGTTGATACTGGACCGGTCTGAACGGGCGGGATAGACTGAAACCGGCCATCCTGTTTTTGAATATTGCCCGAAGCGGGGCATTACCCATGATGAGGACGCGATGAGAATACTAAATTACAGCCTTATGACCGCCATGACCGCCATGATCGCGGGGCTTTCGCTCGCTATTCCGGCGTCTGCGCAGCAGGGGTTGTCCTGGCAGTTGCGTGAGGGCGAGGGTAAGATATTCCTTGCGTACGAGATTTCGGACACCAGCACCCAGAACCTGCTGCTGGTCTGCGATAACCAAAGCCGTCATTTCTCTGTGCGTTATCATGATGATCGGGATCGGGTTCGTGATGGCACGCAAGCCAACATCATTTTTGCTTCTGAAGGCGGGCAGGCAACGCTGTCGGCAAAGGCGGAGCGGCAGGAACTTGGCGACCAGATCGTCCTTGAAGGTGAAGCACCGCTTGATGCAAACCTGATTTCCGTGCTCAGCGGACAGACACTGCGCGTAACGCTCGCGGACGCGACCCAATCCATTCCGCTGGAAGGTGCCCGCGCGGGAGTCGCCGCTCTTGTCTCCGGTTGCGGGAAAAACTGACAGACCGCATGTCTGCGTCTGTGCAGCCAGTGATCTCAGTAACCGCATTATATCAGGCCGATCCGCGCATAACGGAAGGTTTCAGAACTGGAAATAATAGGGGGTGCTGTCCACCGTTTCCACTATGCGGCAGTTACCAGACGTCTGTTTGCAGGCATTGACCGCCAGCTTACGCGCCTGGTTGAGCTTACCGGCGAAACCGGCATAAAAGCGCCCGTCGCCGCCGCGCGCAATCGCAAAATGACCGTTGCCGCCCCATAAACTGATGGTGCAATTCCGGCCGCCCCTGAACTCACATTCGCGAATGGCATAGCGTTCTGCCGCTTCACGGGAACTGGCGCGCTGGCTGCCGTAGGCATAGTCATATCGCCCGTCGTCCGTACGCCAGAAAGCGATTGCGGCGAAAGATTGCGCCATATAGCCGGGACCGCGTGCAGGCGGCGTCTCCAGAACCTGCCCGGGAGCGGAATAATCGGGGCCGAACATAATCTCGGGGGGCGGAGATACACAGGGCAGCCCACCCGCGCATGGCAAGCTGTAAATCGGCACAGAATTATCCTGAGCCATGGCGGGCGCGGATAGCATGACGGTGGCCATCGCCACGACAGGGACCGTAGCTGCTAACACTTCATTGATACTACGCATCATTTTGTTCCTGTTTGCCGTTTATTCTGCACAAATTCAACAAGTTAGGCTCAGGACCCATTGATTTTGTTGTAGTGATCTGATTCATGCTCCTGAGGAGTGTGGATTATGAGTGACCTTTATTGGCTGACGGACGAGCAGATGGCCCGGCTTCAGCCTTATTTTCCCAAGA
>NZ_SSBC01000002.1 GCF_006475605.1 Asticcacaulis tiandongensis
GACTACCGCCGCCTGCGTTTCCCTTTCCAATCTCACAATGTCAAAGACCCAAACAACCAGACCAGCCTAGCCGACCCGGCGAACAACTTATCCTAAGCTGTCAGAAGGAGCGGCGTATATAACCGCTTAAATTTTCGTGTCAACCTTTTATTTTTAAAAAGTTTTCAGCGAAAACTCTTAAAGCTAAAAAGCCGAACCACCGGGAAACAAACAACCGTTTAACCCTCGGTGTGGAGGAGCGTAACTAATGTTCCCGCACCGCCATGTCAACCCAAAAATTTACAAAAATTTAAGAACTGACACCCGATGTCTATTTTGGCAAGTCATTGATATTCAACAAGTAAGAACCGTTAAACTCAATTTCGAAGCCCGTTTCAACGTCGGGAGGCGCTAACTACAGAGCGGGGATCAGAGAGTCAACCGCATCGCAGCATTTTTTGCAGCTTACCCACAGAGGTGCGGGCATTTCCCTTACTTATCCTCAGATTGAGCCTTTAATTGGGCGATCTTGGCTAAAACCCGCCCCCTACCCTTGGTTAAGGCCGTCACTACACCACGCCATGTACGAACTTCCTGTTCGGTCATCTGGGCACGGTTGAGCGTGACCCGCAGGTTCCGCTGCATCGATTCCTTCTTTTCCGGCGGAAAGAAGAAACCGGCTTTTTCCAGTTCGTCCTCAAGGTGCTCATAAAGGCCATGCAGCTTTTGCAGGTCGGCGGGACCGTCAAGATTCTTTGAAAAGGCCGCCTTGGGCGCATCCATGACCTTCAGTCGCCATTCATAGAGAACGATGTTTACCGCCTGAGACAGGTTGAGAGACTGGAAGTACGGATCGACGGGGATCGTCACTATGCCGTGGCACAACGCAATATCGTTGGTTTCGAGGCCCGCGCGTTCAGCTCCGAACAAAAGACCGGTACGAATCCCCTCCCCCGCCTCTATGTAAACCTGATCTGCCGTCTGACGCGGGGTCAAAACCGGCAACTGGGTTTCACGCGGGCGGGCGGTTGTCGCATAGACCGCATTGAGATCAGCGATCGCGTCGGCCACCGTGTCATATATGGCGGCATTATCGAGCGGCCAATGTGCGCCAGAGGCATTTGCCCATGCTCGTTCCTGTGGCCAGCCGTCGCGCGGATTGACAATGCGCAGGTCGCGCAAGCCAAAATTGCCCATGACGCGGGCGACTGCGCCGATGTTCTCAGCCATCTGCGGGCGGTCAAGAATGACACAGGGTAAGGTAAGGTCGGGCCGATCAATCGGCGGAGCGGGACGATTTTCTTTCATGCCCGCGCTTATATATATAAGCGCTGCCTTACATCAACTGCCGGCTTCTGTTGCGATACATCTTCGGGGGCGTCTTTAGGCAGGCAGATCTTGACGAAAATGATGACAAATATACACCAGCGCAGGTGATTCCAGCTTAAGGCGATGCTTTCGGTGACGCTCATCAGGCTGTAGATGGTGATAAACGGTAAGGCCAGATACCCGCCATCGCCGCGCCAGGTGCGATAAAGGGCCAGAAACCAGAAGCTGGCAAACAACAGCGCCCAGACAATCAGGCCCGAATTGCCGAGCGCCAGCCACACCTCATACCAGCAGGAATGGGCGTGATAGGCGCGGAAACCGGCAACATCGCTAATGCGCGCCAGAGGCGTCCATTCGCCTTCAAGCGTCCAGACCGCACCAAAGCCATAGCCTGTCCACGGTCGCGTCTGCATGACATAGTCTATGCCCGCCCAGATATGAGTGCGACCCGTCAGGCTGGCGTCCTTGCCCAGAAGCCCGAGCATTTCGTCTGGCATCATGATCATGACGCTGCCGCCGACAATCAGCGTAGTGACCGCCAGCCACACCAGAACAATGCCGATCACCGGTCCCTTACGCGCCAGCCAGATAAACCCAAGCGCGCCTGCACCCAGCATCAGGGTGACGAGTGAGGTCTTGGAGGTCGACATCACCACAAGCCCCACCGCGACGGCCGCCGCCGCGAACCAGAATAACCGACGTTTGGGCACATGCAATCCGGCCGCCATACAGATGATAAAGGCGGAACTCATGACCGCGCCCAGATTGTTCTTTTCGGAGAAAACGCCGCGCCAGGCCCCGATAAACAGGGAGGTCATGCGCCCCTTGTCGGGCAGGGCAAGCGCCATGAACAAAGAGCCGACAATCAGTATCAGGTGGGCGATGGCCACAACCTCAATCAGCCGCGTCCATGAAAACCGTGCGGCAATGGCATAACCGGCGAGCACCGTCATCGACAGGGCCACGGTACGGCGGACAGTGGTTGACGGGTCGATCGACCACAGGGCCGACAGGGCACACAGGCCAACCAGTATGAGCAGCAGCGGCGTTCGGATTACAGCCGAGAACAGACGCCGGTAGCAAAAGACGATCAGAACAAAGGCGCAGAGATAGATAGGATAATAGATGTTGCGGATCACCGCGCCGGCCATAGGCGACTGTTCGGTAGAATAACCAAACAGCGGCGACACCCAGCCTTGCGAAAAGGTGAGCATAATCAGCACCGCCAGAGCCAGAGACAGCCATTGCCCCTGCCAATCCTGCCGGAAATCGCTTATGAACCGACCGACCATGCTCAGGTGGCCTTAGAGACGGTTTCAAAAGGTTGGAGTCTGAGTCGAAAAGACGTGTCTTCGAGAACCGAAGCGCAGTGTACATGGGTGCATGAGCACCGGAAGCGCAGAAGAGGCGCCTTTGCAGGCCAAAAAGCGATCTTTTCAAATCGTCTCTCAGGCATGGGGGGCCTTGCGCAGGGGACGCCTTGGGGAGCCAATAGTCGCGCGGGCACGGTTATAGACCAGCCCCAGTATCCGCCCGCCCGCTTGTTCCAGCGCTGTTTTCAATGCGACGCGTGAATTGATATCGCCCTGCCCTTCGGCGACGACCATGACAATGCCATCGACCTGAGCCGCCAGATGCACCGCATGATCCGCGCGCTCAAAGGCCGCGACATCGATAATAACGGTTTGTGCGTGCTGCTTGAGCACCTGCCAGTATGGGGTTTCCGCGATCAGTTTGACGCGCTGGCCCTGCTCTATCTTGTCATCGCGCAGACGCGTCACCCACAGACGCTTATCGAGGAACGGGCGGGCGATAAGGAGGTGCGCGTCGGATTGCGCCTGCTCTGACCGTGATTTCGGCGTCAGAGTAAAAAATACCGATCCGTCAGGTGTGGCCCGAGACACCGGGCCCGGCGGGCCAAAGCGCGCTTCTTCGGTTAATATGGTGTCCAGTTGTCCCTGACGGCGCACATCGGCATCGACCAGCCATACTGGACGCTTGCTGAAAGCCGCTTCACAACGCGCATATTCGCGCGCTACCGTCGATACGCCTTCGCCATCATAGGCCGAGACAAACATCAGTGTGCGACCCTGTGCGCCCTGAGGTCGCCCCAGAGCCGACATCAGGTCAGCCATTTCCTTTGTCAGATCAACCATATCTGTGCCCCGCCCCCTATTTGGCTCTGGCCTGAGCCAGAAGCGGTAGGTCAAGGGTCTGAGAAGCCATTTCCGCATCGACAAACCCCTTATGCAGGAACACCCGCAACAGCCCGGCACAAAGCGCTGTAAAACCGGCAAACAGGAAAGACAAAATGGCGATGGGCTTACGCAGGGATTTGGGCTTATCGGGCGGACGGGCACGGTTGACCACGCGTACCGTGTCGCTGGCCCCTTCGGCGATCTGCTGAGAGGCTTCGCTTTCCTGAATCCGTGCCGTGAAGGTGGACAGATTGGTTTGCAGGGCCGCGCGCTCTGTATTCAGGCTGTTGAATTCGGCCTCAATACCAACCAGACTGTGCATCTTATGGGTCACCTGTTCGGCCTGTGCCTGTATCTGCGCTTTGCGGCCATTGAGCGCGGCCACTTCCGACTCAAGTTGCAGCTTCTCGGTAAATAACTGCTGGTGCGCCGGATTGACCCCAATGCGATGTTCTTTTTCACCAATCGCCCGCCCCGAAGCCATCATGGCCTCAAGCTCACGTATCTGGTCATCAACGGCACGCACAGGCGCCGATTCGGGCGTATAACGCGCCAGCAACTCCTGCCGCTGCTGACGCAGATTAAGGAGACGCGTCGGGACACTCAGGTCGAGATTACGCTCTATGCTCATTTCCGGTGCCAGTTGCCCAAGGCGGCGGCTGACCGCGCCGAGACGCGCCGAGGCCTGCGCCAGCTGGGCATCGATCTGGTACAGTTCGGTCGTCAGGGAGCTATAGAGATTGGCATAGGTCTGTTTGGCCGCCTGAAAATCCCCGACGTCATTACGTAGCAAAAAATCCTCATAGGATTTGTCGGCTTCACGCAGGCGGCGATCGAAGGCGTCCTTCTGCTGCTGCAACAGAGGCGCGGTCGTATCTGAAAACACCTCAAGGCGATATTTCTGATAGATGTCGATCAGGGTGTTGAGGATCAGGGCCGCCGACTGCGGATTCTTGTGCTTATAGGTCAGGCGCACAATATTATTCTGAGGCGCGGTCTGGCTGCTGAAGCCGCCACGCAGTTCCTTAAGGGCCGCCGTCAGGGCCGCTTCCTTGTCGGCATCATTACGCGGCACCCAGTTGGGTGCGTAATCATCCGGCAGAATGACATGGTAGCCAAGCTTATCGATGACACGGTATTTCAGTTCGGTGGAGTTGAGGATTTCGACTTCGGACTGAACCACTTCGTCAATGGTCGCTATGGCTCCACGGGCAGCGTCACCGGCCAGGGGCACATAGACATAGTCCTGCCCCAGCTGCATCAGGAGGCTGGCTCCGGCGGTGTAGCTTTTGCCCATCGACAGGGCGACCGCCAGACCAATGCCGAAAATCACGGCAAATACCGCAAGCATCAGCCAGATTTCACGCAACAGCAAACGCAGTATGCCCCCAAGGCCATACTGCACAAACACCGTCTGTTTTTGCGTAACTGCGTTCATCCGCACCGTGTGTATTATCAGAAAGCCGTTTTGCAGGGATTCGTCCTGCACTGACCAGCCATATTCCTTCAGCGATTCGCGCTGATTAACCTTAATGCGAATGTAATTTGGACAGGGGTCGTTAACTTTCGCTTACCATTTATGAATGATGGTTAATTTATCCACTTTTTTGAGTCTGGCGCTGAGTAGGCCTCCGGACGGTTTACAGGTAATCTGACGCGATGCGATTTTCCCGCCGACATTTATTGCTGACTATTGGGGGCGCGGGCCTGTCTGTAAGCACCGGATGCGCCTCGTCACGTAACGGGTCATCGGCGCAAGCCCCCGTGACGGCACCGAACATCACCTTCTCACAGTGGCGGGACGAAGACCCGTTCTATCTGTTCTTTCCCAATGATCGGCTTGAGGTGCAGGTCCCTTCGGCACCGGAGCTTAATCGTCCGGTGATCGTCGGTCAGGATGGCCGCATAAGCCTGCCGCTGATCGGGCAGGTCATGGCCGCCTATAAGAGCGTGCCAGAGTTAACCGCGGAAATTACGGAACTTTATCGCCCGCACCTGCGCCATCCTGAGGCGCAGTTGTTTCCGGCGGAAACGTCAAATACGCGGGTACTGGTCGGCGGAGAGGTCCGCGCACCCGGCTGGGTCGAGGCTCCGGGCGTTTTCGACGCCTTGTCGGCGGTGCTCGCGGCCGGTGGCTTTACCCCCAGCGCCAAGCCGGAAGAGGTTGTCCTGATCCGTCGCAGCATTGATGGCCAGATCATGCGCCGGTTCATTGACCTTGAGAGCCAGCTCAAAGGGCGCGGCGGGCCGATGGTCGCCTTACGGCGTTACGACATAGTGTACGTGCCACGGTCAAATATCGCCAATGTGGCCTTATGGGTCGATCAGCATATCAATAGCGTGATCCCGAGCGGGATCATGAACTATCTGACCTATCGGGTGTTTTAGGCCGCCCGTCTTTAGGCCGCCAGACCGACACGTCCCTGATCAATCCACTGACGCGCGGCGCGTTGCGCTTCGGCGACATCTTCGCGTTCCATTTCACGTGACAGCTCGCGACGGCAATGTGTCGCCTCAAGCGAACCGCGCATGGCCGCCAGATTAAACATCATGTGGGCCGAGATCAGGTCAACCGGCGCACCGTTCTGACCGGTCGAATACATAACCCCAAGCTTCATCAGGTCGTCTGCGCTCATTTCCGGTGTCGGCAGAGGCAGGGATACTTCGTTCATCAGCATGTCTGTCACCGCGCATTTTACGCGGCCCCCGTTGTTTCGATATCCAAATTTCACACCACCAAGTGAAATTAAAGTTAACGGGGATGTTTACAATGAATTTTTTATGTAAATATCAAGTTAATGTTAATTATTACATTTACCAAATTGTACATAATTGTTTAATTTGCCTTAATTATTTAGTTTAAACTGGAAATATTTTATTAATATTGAAATACATTATTTAAATACCCACTGAAATCTTGTTAAGTATTTAAATAATTATCATAACAAACAAGGTTTCCTGCAATATTTACATGCCACCAAAAGCGGGTACATTCATCCGGTCGTCGATTTCAGGTGAGCTATTCCTGACCGATCCATTCAGCTTCAGTTCAGACTGACGCCTGCATAATCGGCGCAATCGGAAAAAATTCCGTTCCCCGCCCCGTGAAAGGTCTCCGACTTTTCCACAGGGCATTAAAGCGAGGCAAAAATGACATTGCGCCCTGTTTCCGCTACGGCTCTGGCTCTGATTATGGGACTGGGTCTTATGGCGAACTCCGTGCAGGCGGGCAATCTTCAGTTCGCTGAACAGGCTGTGCGTGAACGCAATGAACGCCAGCAAGCCCAGCAAAGACCGCAGCAGAACCGCCCCCAGCCGAGCAGACCTCAATCGCAGGACCGCCCCCAACGTCCGCAAACTCAGGACCGCCCAAGCCGTCCGGATAGTGGGCGACCCGATAGAGGACGGCCAGATTCGGGACGTCCAAATGCAGGCCGCCCTGATAGCGGGCGACCTGACTGGAATTCCCAGAACCGGCCCAATACGCGCCCAGATAGCCGACCGGATAACCGACCCGACAGGCCTCAGGGCCAAAGACCGGATCGCGGTAATGATAATCGTGACCGCAACCAGTGGCAAAATAACCGGCCCGACAATCGTCCGGACACCCGTCCGGGTCAACGCCCTGATCGTAACGACAATCGCGGCCAGAATCGCCCCGACCGTAACGACAACCGTTGGGACAACAACAGGCGCGATAATGACCGGCGCGATTATGACAGACGCGACCGTGACAGACACGATCATGACCGCTGGGGTAATAATAATCGGCCAAACCGGCCGGATTACCGCCCCAACCGGCCGGATCACCGCCACTATAGCCGCCCCGATCGCGTCAACTGGCACTCACGCCATAACTATAACTACCGGAACCATCACGACTTCCGGTCCTATTCGGGCATTCGTGTAGGCTTCTATTTCGCACCGCGTTATGGTTATTATCGCGTACCGACGGAATATTACGGCTACCGTTATGACTACGGGGATTACCTGCCACGCTATTTCTACAGCTATCGCGTGGCCGACCCTTACTTCTATAACCTGCCGTCGCGGCCTTTTGGATCTGAATACTATTTTGTCGGCAACGACATCGTTCTGGTTCAGACCGCAACCGGCCTGATTATAGATATCTTCTACGACGTATTCTAAAAAAGACGGCGCCCCGAAGTCACCTTCGGGGCGTTTTCTTTATTTACCTATTGTCTCAAGTGCCTGCGTCAGGTCGGCAATCAGGTCGTCGGGGTCTTCGAGGCCGATATAGAGGCGCACATAAGCGCCTTCGAGGGGGGCATGATCTTCGGGGGTAATCTTGTTACGGCTTAGGAACTGCGGCTCACAGTTAATGGCCAGACTTTCAAAGCCGCCCCAGCTGAAGCCCATACCGAACAGTTGCAATTGCTCAAGGAAGGCCTGAGAGTTCTTTTCGCCCTCCCCTTTCAATACCACCAGAAACAGGCCGTTTGATCCGGTGAAATCCTTGGCAAACTGCGTATGCCCCGGATGGCTTTCAAGGCCCGGATGCACGACCCTTAATACTTCGGGGCGGCTTTCGAGCCAGCGGGCCACCTTAAGGCCGCTGTCGCCCGATTGCCTGAGGCGCAGATGCAGGGTGCGCAGGCCCCGAATAGCCAGATAGGATTCGTCCGCCGAGGTGAAAAAGCCCCATGCCTTGATGGCCTCATAGATTGCCTTGCCCAGAGCCGGATCGCTGACGCTGACCGAGCCGATCAGCACATCGGAATGGCCGCCGACATATTTGGTCAGGGCCTGCATCGACATATCGACGCCATGCGCAAGCGGTTTAAACAAGACGCCCGCGCCATAGGTATTGTCACACAGGGTCAGTATACCCCGCGCTTTCGCGGCACGGGCGATAGACGGCACATCCTGAATATCAAAGGTCAGGGACCCCGGACTTTCGAGATAGATCAGGCGTGTGTTGTCTTTGGCCAGTGCCAGAACGTCATCGGCATTAAGGGACGCCGGATACCAGGTGACCTCAATGCCAAAACGCTTAAGCTGCGTATTAAAGAAACGCCTGACCGGCGCATAGGCGGAATTGACCGCCAGCACATGATCCCCCGCCTTAAGGACCGCAAAGATAGGCAGGGTCAGCGCCGCCAGCCCTGTGGGCAGGACAAACGCCTCCTGCGCCCCTTCAAGATCAGCAATCATGCGGCACAGTTCCGCCTGCGTACCCAACCCATCCGTGCCATAGGTCGGCTTGATGTCATCATCATAAAGCGCCTCGGCACTTTCGAACAATACCGTAGAGCCGCGCTCCACCGGCACGTTCACGGCACGACGGCTGCGGGGCTTATTGAGGGTGGCGCTGGTCAGACGGGTGGTTTCACGCATGATTTCAGGTATAATCCGGTTAAAACATAATCAGAGGAACAATATAGGCGTCGCTTTTTTCAACCCGCAATTCCTGCCTTTGGCAAGCGCTTTGTCATTGCTGATTGCTTTAGCCATGCTAATGGTAAGGGCTAAAAATCGTCGCATGACCTTTGGCTTGCAATTGGCTTATGAGGTAAAATGACATATTGCGCCGGACTTAAATTCCTACTTATTTACGGCTAAATCGATATAACCGAGGCACAGGCGTTCATGACGACACATATTTCCCGCCGCTGGATACTCGCCGGAGCCGCCGCGCTCGGCACAACGGCCTTGGGCACATCCTTAAGCGGTTGCGGTCAGAGAAACGACGGCACCAGCCTTTTGAACGTCTCCTATGATCCGACGCGTGAATTTTACGTCGCCTATAACGCGCTGTTTACTGCTGATCAGACTGAGGCCATTACAGTTAACCAGAGCCACGGCGGTTCGGGCAAGCAGGCTACGGCGGTCATCGAAGGTCTGGCGGCGGACATTGTGTCTCTAGCGCTGGCGCACGACATTGATTCGATTGCCGAACGCGGTTTGATTGCCAAAGACTGGGCGACGCGCCTGCCTTATAATTCCACCCCCTATCATTCGGTTATCGTGTTTCTGGTGCGCAAGGGTAACCCCAAAAGCATTCGCGACTGGAGCGATCTGGTAAAGCCCGGCGTGGCTGTCATTACACCCAATCCAAAAACCTCCGGCGGTGCCCGCTGGAACTATCTGGCGGCTTACGGCTACGCCCTCAAAGCCAATGGAGGCGACGAAGCCAAGGCCATAGCCTATCTTGAGGCCCTGTTCCGTAATGTGCCGGTGCTCGATACCGGTGCACGCGGGGCGACCACAACCTTCGTTCAGCGCGGTCAGGGCGATGTGCTTCTGGCGTGGGAAAACGAAGCCCTGATGGCACTGGCGACCACAAAGGATGCGCCGTTCGAGATCGTTTACCCGTCGCTTTCCATTCGTGCCGAGCCGCCGGTCGCCGTGGTCGATAAGACCGTAGAGCGCAAGGGGACGGCCGCTCTGGCCAAGGCCTATCTTGAGGGCCTGTTCAGCGCCCGTGCCCAGAAACTGGTGGCCGAATATCATTTCCGTCCGTCTGATCCGCAGGCGGCCGCTCAGTTCACCGAAAAGTTCCCGGATATTGAACAACTGACTATAGACGCCGACTTCGGTGGCTGGAAGAAAGCGCATGAGGCGCATTTTGCCGCCAATGCCGCCTTCGATCAGCTTCAGTTGCGCCTGCACCGCTAAATTTCTGCTATCCGGTATTCATGTCACCTCCTGCGTCCACACCCGCTACACATGTCGTGCCCGAAGGTTTTAAACCGCCGAAGGTGACGCATAATACGCGCGTCCTGCCGGGCTTTAAGCTGTCGCTTGGCCTGACCATCACCTACCTGTCGCTTATTGTGCTCATTCCTCTGGCCGCGCTGATTGCACGTCCGTGGGAGCATGGCCTTGAGGCGGTCATCAATACCGTCACCGATGAGCGGGTGCTGGCGTCGCTGAAAGTGACCTTCGGCATTTCCTTTGCCGCCGCCATAGCCAACCTGTTCACCGGTCTGGCGGTGGCGTGGGTGCTGACGCGTTATGAGTTTCCGGGCAAGCGGATTTTGGATGCGCTGGTTGACCTGCCGTTTGCCTTGCCGACCGCCGTGGCCGGCATCAGCCTGTGCACCATGTACGCCACCAATGGCTGGATCGGCAGCCTGCTTGAGCCTCTTGGGATCAGGGTATCCTATACGCCGCTGGGGATTTTCGTGGCATTGGTCTTTGTCGGCCTGCCGTTTATTGTCCGCTCGGTTCAGCCGGTTCTGGCCGAATTTGATGCCGAGGTCGAAGAAGCCGCCACAACGCTTGGGGCGTCCCCGCTGCAAACGGCGTTTCGCGTGATTTTACCGGCTCTGGCACCGGCGCTTCTCACCGGTTTTTCGCTGGCCTTTGCCCGTGCCGTGGGCGAATATGGCTCAGTAATATTCATCGCCGGTAACATGCCGTTCCTGTCCGAAATTACGCCATTGCTGATTGTCATTAAGCTTGAGGAATTTGACTATGCCGGTGCCGCCACCGTGGCCCTGACCCTGCTGAGTCTGTCCTTCCTTGTGCTGATCGTCCTCAATGCCGCCCAGCTCATTCTTAGCAAACGAGGGCAGAAATGAGCGCCAAAGCCGCCCGCTTCCCTAAAACCCCTGCCGCCATTGGCCTGACACTGTTTGTCATCGCGTGGATGGTACTGGTGATTATCCTCCCACTGGCCAATGTGCTGTTTGAAGCCTTTGCCAGAGGTGTAGCGCCTTATCTGACGTCACTGGCCCATCCCGATGCAATAAGCGCCGTCAAGTTGACCCTGCTGGTGGCGGCGATTGCCGTACCGCTCAATGCCGTGTTTGGTATTGCCGCGGCCTGGGCGATTACGCGCTTTGAATTCAGTGGCAAGGGCTTGCTTTTGTCGATCCTTGACCTGCCCTTCACGATCTCGCCGGTTATTTCCGGTCTGGTCTGGGTGCTGTTGTTCGGTGCGCATGGCTGGTTCGGCGCGGTCTTACAGGATGCCGGCATCCAGATCATTTTCGCCCTGCCCGGACTGGTGATCGCCACTATTCTGGTTACCCTGCCGTTCGTGGCGCGTGAACTTATCCCGCTGATGCAGGATCAGGGCACCGACGAAGAAGTCGCTGCCGTCACGCTGGGGGCCAATGGCTGGTCACTGTTTTTCCGTGTCACCCTGCCCAATATCAAATGGGCCTTAACCTATGGCGTATTGTTATGTACGGCGCGGGCCATGGGCGAATTCGGTGCGGTCAGTGTGGTGTCCGGCCATATTCGTGGCCTGACCAATACCCTGCCGTTGCACATCGAAGTGCTATATAATGAATATGACAGCGTAGGTGCCTTTGCCGCAGCGACCCTTCTGGCGGGCCTTGCTATTATCACCCTTATACTGAAAACCTTTCTGGAATGGCGCTTCGCTGGTGAGCTGGCCGCCCACCGCAAGCACTAGAGAAACTCTATGTCCCTGATCGTCAGCAATATTACCAAGACCTTTGACCATTTTCCGGCCCTGACCGACGTCAGTTTTCAGGCAGAACCGGGGGAGTTTCTGGCCCTGCTCGGGCCTTCGGGGTCCGGCAAGACAACCCTGCTGCGCCTTCTGGCAGGTCTTGATCAGCCCAATACGGGTACAGTCCAGTTTGATGGCATCGACTATCTGGCGCTCAATCCGCGTGATCGTCGCATCGGCATGGTCTTCCAGTCCTACGCCCTTTTCCGTCACATGAGCGTGGCCCAGAACATTGCCTTCGGCCTGACAGTGCGTCCGTCAAAGGAGCGCCCGAGCAAATCCGAGATCAAGGCCACGGTAGAGCGCCTGCTTAAGCTTATTCAGCTTGAAGATTTCGGCCATCGCTATCCGTCACAGCTTTCGGGCGGCCAAAGACAGCGCGTGGCTCTGGCCCGTGCTCTGGCGATCAATCCGCGCATCCTGTTGCTGGATGAACCCTTCGGAGCGCTCGATGCGCTGGTGCGCAAGGATCTGCGCCGCTGGCTGCGTCAGATTCATGATGAAACCGGCGTCACTACCATCTTCGTGACCCACGATCAGGAAGAAGCCCTTGATCTGGCTGACCGCGTGGTCGTGTTAAAAAGCGGCCAGATCGAGCAGATCGGCAAGCCGGTGGAACTCTATCACCGCCCACAGACCGAGTTCGTATTCGATTTCCTTGGGTCTTCCAATCCGGCTCCGGCGCGGGTGGATGGCGATACCGCGCATTTTGACGGCTTCAGCGTGCCGGTCATCAGTGCCACGCCCCTAAATGGCCAAAAGACCACCCGCTTCCGTCCGTTCGATACACAACTGGCGACTGAAGGAGCAGGCTTTAAGGCGAAACTGGTTTCTGTCCTTCCCGCTGGCCCCAGCCTGAGGCTTGAACTCAAGGGGGCTGACGGCACGCTCTATGAAGTGCATCAGGCGCATGATTCAAATGCCGCTGACCTTAAGGTGCGCGATACGGTCTATATCCGCCCGACCAAGGTCTATGCCTTTTAGGCAGGGCTTGAAATTCAAAATAAAAAAACACCGGCCAGATTGTCTCTGACCGGTGTTTTTATTTTAGAATTGAACGCGATTAAAGCGATTTACGTGCCGCGCGGAAATAGGCGATGCCCGTCCACAGGGTGATCAGGGCCGCCGCCCACATCAGCCAGAAAGCAATGGCGTTAAACGCCGTCAGGTAGCTAACATCGAGGTTAAAGGCTGACCAGCTTTGCACCAGAAGCTGCGCCCCAAGCGCCACCAGCTGAAAGGTGGTCTTCCATTTGGCCAGCAGACTGACGGGGATTTTGAAATTCTTACCAGCCGCCGCTTCACGCAGGGCACTGACGGCAAATTCACGGAACAGTATAATTGCCGCAGGCAGGGCAATTTCAGGCTGCGGCCCAAGGCTGAACAGGCCTAAAATCGTACCGCAGACCAGAATTTTGTCGGCGATGGGATCGAGAATGGCACCCCAGCTCGTTTCCGCCTTCATCTTGCGCGCCAGATAACCGTCAAAGAAGTCGGTAATCGCCGCGATGACAAAGGCATAAAACGCCAGTCGGGTCAGGCTGTTGAGCGTGTCCGTATCGCTGGTCATCGGACTGACGAAATAGACACCGCCTGCGACCGTGGCCAGCAGCAGGAACATCACCATACCGGCCACAAGACGCAGGCCGGTAATAAGATTGGGGATCGGGTTTGCTTTTTCGCCGGTCATGGTCACGCTCATATTTCAGTATGGCCTTGTCTGGCATGTAACGCGCGAAAGCTCAAGCCTGTTGAACCCGCGTTTAAAAGCGCTCACCGATCCCCGTTTAGTATTAGAAGCGGTAGCCTAAGCCGAGGAACACCGACTGCTGCGTCAGGTCTGCACGGGCATTGCCGTCCTTGGTATCACCGAAATCGGTGTAGCGGTATTCAGCACGGCCAAACAGGTTCTCACCGAAGGCGTAGTCCATACCAACGGCACCGGTGACGCCCGCAAGGGTTTCAGTTTCCTTTTCGCCATCATATTCAATATAGGCCCGGGTTCCGGCGACACCCAGCGCCCCATAGACGAGCGCATTACCGAAGCTGTAGCCCACGCGCCCACGCACGGAACCGGAATAGTCGATACCGACTTCAAGCGGTTCGCCTAGGACGGTGTAGCGGTCATTGGCGTCATTATAGTTGAGGTCAATTTCGGCACCCATGACCCAGTTTCCGTTCTGGGCATTGACACCGGCAAAGGCGCCATAGGCGGTATTATCGAAATCGTCAGACGTGCGTTCGTCCGTTACGCCGTCATCATAGCGTAGCTCCAGCTCGGTACGGTTCTGGCCGACCTGAGCACCGACATAGGGGCCTGACCAGTTCTGGGCCGAAGCAACGGCGGGCAGCATAAGGGCAAGGGTCGAAGCGGTTACAAGGGTGAAGGTCTTCATGTTACGGTCTCCTTTTTGGTTATATTCAAGGAGATACGCTTGGGCATAAGGTTTCGATGTGGCTGAGGGGGCTATTCCATAGCTATATCAGTTCTGTAGCCTGAAGGTCACAGGTCTTTATGTGTGGCTTTCACCCTCACCCCAACCCTCTCCCTCAAGGGAGAGGGGGATGCGCGTCTAATCGTGGAAGTGATCATAGATTTTCTGCGCCAGCGCTCAAAAAGCGGAGCGTTAGCGCATCAAAAAACTGGCGCACCGCACGGCCTATCCGTGGAAGTGATCGTAGATTTTTTGCGCCAGCGCGGCGGAAATGCCGTCGATCTTTTGCAGGTCCTCAACGCGGGCGGCACCGACTTCGCGGCCGGAACCGAAGGCCTGAAGCAGGGCGCGTTTACGGCGGGCCCCAATGCCGTCAATGTCATCAAGCGGGTTTTTCGTCAGGGCCGCCGCGCGCTTTTGCCGGTTGGCCCCAATGGCATAGCGGTGAGCTTCATCACGTAATCTTTGTAAGTAATAGAGTACGGGTGATTTCGGCTCCATCATGAACGGTGTGCGACCCGGCATGAAAAAGCGTTCCATGCCCGCGTCACGGTCAGGGCCCTTGGCAACGCCAACAATATTAATGTCGGTCATGCCCAGTTCGGTCATGACCCCCAAAACGGCATCAAGCTGCCCCTGCCCGCCATCGACCAGAACCAGATCCGGCCGACCAAAGCCTTCGTCCTCAGGGGCACCTTCGGCACGGTTTTTCAGGCGCATGAAACGACGACGAAACACTTCGCGCATCATGGCATAGTCGTCACCGGCCACCGTATCGAGATCGCGGATGGTGAATTTGCGGTACTGCCCCTTCATGAAGCCTTCGGGGCCGGCAACGATCATGCCGCCGACGGCGTGCGTGCCCCCCAGATGCGAGTTATCATAGACTTCGATGCGCTGCGGCGGGGCCTCAAGGCCAAAGACTTCGGCGACCCCGTCAAGCAGCCTGACCTGCGCCGAATTTTCCGCCATGCGCCGCCCGAGCGCCGAACGGGCATTATTCAGGGCATGGGCTACAACATCGGCTTTTTCGCCGCGTTTCGGGCAATGAATCTCGACCTTGCGTCCGGCCTTGAGGCTTAAGGCTTCCATCATCAGTTCCGGCTCGGTCAGGGGATGCGACAAAAGTATAAGTTTCGGGACGGGCTTGTCCTGATAGAACTGCCCCAGAAAGGCATCAAGGATAATGCCTTCATCATCCTCACTATCGACGCGCGGGAAATAGGCGCGGTCGCCCCAGTTCTGACCGGCACGGTAGAACACGCTCTGAACACAGGCCGCGCCGCCTTCGTGCACCACGGCAAAGACATCGGCTTCCTCTTCCCCCAGACCAATAGAGGCAGACATGGCCACATGATTGAGTGCCCGCACGCGGTCACGTAACTGCGCGGCCTTCTCAAAATTCATCTCATCCGACGCCTTCATCATCTGCGCCGACAGGTCAGCGACAACGACACGGCTTTTGCCCTTGAGGAAGGCCTGCGCCTGAGCCGCCAGATCATTATAGGCCTCAAGGCTGATCTCACCGGTACAGGGCGCCGAGCAGCGCTTGATCTGATGCAACATGCACGGCCTTGTCCGGCTGGCGTAGATATTATCGGTGCAGGTTCGAAGGAGAAACGCCTTTTGCAGGGTATCCAGCGTCCGGTTAACCGCGCCCGTCGAGGCAAACGGCCCGTAATAGTCGCCGGTTATAGAATGCGCCCCGCGATGCTTGGTGATCTGCGGCGCTTCGTGATCCTTGCGCACCAGTATCTCGGCAAAGGATTTATCATCACGCAGCAGGACGTTGTAACGCGGCTTCAGCGCCTTGATGAGGCGGGCTTCCAGCAGTAGCGCCTCACCTTCGGTCTGCGTCCTGACAATGGTCATCGACCGCGTCAGATAGACCATGCGCGCAATACGGTTGGAGTGAACGCGGCCCTGTGCATATTGCAGGATGCGGCGTTTTAAGGATTTCGCCTTCCCGACATAGAGCACCTCGTCATTTTCGCCGATCATGCGATAGACGCCGGGCTTGTCCTCGGCCAGCCGTGCCTCACGCAGGATCAGTGCGGCACCGGTCAGGATTTCTTCAGCGTCAGGTAAGGGGGGAAGGATGTCAGTCACAATAGGAGAACATATAGCGAAACTTTGGCGGATCGCAACCAGTACGCCGTCTTACCACATCGGATCAGCGGGATAACCGTGTAACACCTCTTCTATGCGGCGCAGAGATCCCTGATTGATATTCAGGGGCAGCTTATCAAAATCAAAGAATTCAGCATTTTTGATTTCTGCGTGTGAGGTCAGGGCCGTGCGCTCAAACTGGTCTATGCGGTACAACAGGACATGATCGCCGGGGAAAAAGCGTTCATTAGAGTGGATGGACAGGAGCTTGGGGGCCTCAAGCGCGATAATACCGCCCTCTTCGCGTAGCTCACGCACCACGGCGTCGCCTGTTGTCTCAAGGGCATCGACACCACCGCCCGGAAGCCACCAGCCATCAAGATAGGTGTGTTCGATCAGAAGGACGCGCCGGTTATCTTCAATCACCATGCCGCGCACCCCCAGTGTCTTGCCCCGCGTCATGCGCGAATGGGCAAAAAACAACGGGCGGGCATAGGGTTCTACAAGGCGCTTCCAGTCATCCATATAGTCAATATTGATATGACTTATGGTTTTGTACAAGGGTATCACGGCCGTGATCACAGCCATTTTATAAGCACCTCGCTGCCGTTACCATGCCAGGACCTCTTGAGTTCCGTCGCCAAGGCGTTTAAGCACGGGAAACAATACCTGATACGGAGTACATCCATGCTGGCCATCGCCATTATGTTCGGTTTTATCGCTGCTGTCGCGGCCCTGAATTTCATCGATTTCGGTCGTATCGACTAGGCCTGACCTGATTTGGCCGTCTCGCCCGCAAAAGCCGCTCTGGTTACCGGTGCCGCCAAACGTATCGGACGGGCGGTGGCCTTCAGGCTGGCACAACAGGGGTATGATATAGGCGTGCACTTCGGTGCCTCCGAAGAGGCGGCCTTACGCCTGTGTGGCGAACTTGAAAGCCTGAATGTCAGGGCTGTGCCGCTTCAGGCTGACCTCAGCCAGCCCGACAGTATTGCGCGGCTGGTTCCAGCCGCCGTTAAGGCGCTGGGACCTTTGCAGGTTCTGGTCAATAATGCATCGGTGTTTCACGATGACCGCCCCGGCTCGATTGAGGTCGGGGCCTGGCAGACCCATATGAACACCAATCTTCTGGCACCGGTGCTTCTGTCTCAGGCCTTTGCCGGACAGGCAGACCTGCCGGACAATGCCAGCATCATCAACCTGATCGATCAAAGGGTGCTGAACCCTTCCCCGCCCTTCTTTTCCTATGGATTGTCCAAGGCCGGCCTGTGGTACGCCACGCGGACACTGGCGCAAGGCCTCGCGCCCAGGGTACGCGTCAATGCCGTCGGCCCCGGTCCGACCCTGCCGTCCATTCATCAGACACCTGAGGAATTCGAAGCGGAAGCGGCCTCAACTCTGCTGCAAAAGCCAGTGACGCCCGAAGACATTGCGGCGGCTGTGGCTTATCTGATAGAGGCGCGCGCTGTTACCGGTCAGATGATCTGCGTCGATTCCGGCCAGCATCTGAGCTAGAGGCAGGGCCTCAGGCCCTGCACCCGTTTGCCCCGAGGCAGACGGCAACAACCCTTCCAGACGTTTATTTTGTGCGCGACACGCTGTAGTCGGCCAGCGCCTCAAGGGCGGTTTTCCAGTCGCTGTCGGGGAAAATCGACAGGGCGCTTTTGGCCTCAGAGGCATAGGCTTTTGCCTTTTCCACCGCCTGCGCCATAGCCCCCGAATCGATGATAAGCTGGCGGGCGCGTTCAAAATCACCTTCGGCCTGCGTGCGCTTACCGATGGTGCGTTCCCAGAAGGCGGCCTCGGTGTCACCCGTGGCGGCAATCCCTAAGATCAACGGCAGGGTCGCCTTACCTTCGGCAAAATCATCCCCGGCGTTTTTGCCAAGCGCCTCGGCGGTGCTGCCGTAATCAAGCACATCGTCCTGAATCTGGAAGGCCAGCCCCAGCGCATGGCCATAGGTTTTAAGCGCCGCCTGCTGAGCACGGGAAGCCTTTGCGCCGACCGCGCCGCTTTCGGACGCTGCCGCAAACAGGGCGGCGGTCTTGGCGGAAATGATCTCGATATAGACGCTTTCGGGCAGGGCGGCGTCATAGGCGCGCGTCAGTTGCAGCACTTCACCTTCGGCAATCACGCCCGACGCCCGCGACAAAATCCCCAAAGCCTCGATCGAATCGGTATCGACCATAAGTTCAAACGCGCGGGCAAACAGGTAGTCACCGACCAGAACCGATGAGGGCGCGCCCCATATCAGGTGAGCCGCCACCTTGCCACGGCGCAGTTGGCTTGAATCGACCACATCATCATGCAGGAGCGTCGCCGTATGGATAAACTCTACGGCTGCGGCCAGTTTATGGTGATTGTCATTGGTCGTCTCACACAGACGCGCTGCCGCCACGCACAGAAGCGGGCGCAGACGCTTGCCACCGGCGGCAATCAGATGATCGGCCAGTGCCGGAATCACGGCAACGTCACTTTGCATACGGTCACGGATCAGGGCGTTGACGTCAGCCATATCGGCGTCACCCAACGCAAACAGGGCATTGACATCCCCGCTTTTGATCACGCGATCAGTGCGTGTTTTTTCCATATCGACCAGATTCAAAACGCGAAACTCCGGCAGTCCCTAAAAAGCCTGTCCTGCATTAAACCGCTTGACGGCCTTAGTCCATGCCTGCGTTAAGACTTTTGTGCTATATGCCGACATTAAAGCCACGCCAGAGCCTATGCCCAAAACGGATAAAGTCACAGATAAGCCAGACATACTGGAAACCACCCTGCTGAACGGGCGCGTGCGTTTGCGTCAACCGTTGAAAGGCTATCGCATCGGCATGGATGGCGCACTGCTGGCGGCAGGCGCTGCGTCAATTGTTGGCAACAAGCCTTTGAAAGGGCTTGAATTAGGCTGCGGTGTCGGCGGGGCCATGCTGTCACTGGCGGCGCGCGCACCGCAGGTCAGGCTTACCGGCATCGAACGCGATACAGCGACCTTTCGGCTAACGCAGGAAAATATCGTCGTGAATGAGCGTGAGGATCAGGCGCTCAATGGCGATATTGGAGCGGGGTTCAAGGCGTTCGGACTTGAGCGGTTTGATCTGGTGATGTCGAACCCGCCCTATTTCGATGATCCCACCTTGTTGCGGGCACCGCATGAGTTGAAACGTCCGGCGTGGATTGCCGATGACGGACTTGGGGTCTGGCTGGACTTTGCACAGGCCGCCGTAAAGGACGGCGGAGACATTCTGTTCATTCATCGCGCCGACCGGTTGGGCGATATATTGGGCGGTCTTACGAAATGCGGATCATTCGTTATCCGTCCGATCCAACCCTTTGCCGATAAGGACGCCAAGCGGGTTCTGGTGCGCGCCAAGCGTCTGGGTAAAGCGCCTCTGCGCCTACTTCCGGCATTGATCCTGCATGATCAGGGGGAGAGGAAACATACGCCAGAAGTCGAGGCGATCCTCAGGGGTGAGGCGGACTTGGGGTGGTAATGCATTCAAAGCAGATACTGATCGGATTGGGTCTGGCCTTTGCCCTGTTTGCAACCTCACCGGTGGCAGCCAATGACAGTCCGCCGGTCAAAAAGTCAAATTCCGGCATCTGCCATGCGCGCGGCACGACCTATTACGCGCAAACGAAACATTTTACGCCTTATGCCACACTTGATGCCTGTCTGAAAAGCGGCGGGCGATTGCCAAAGCGTTAGTAAAAGCAAGCCCCCCCCCATCCGTCTTTGCCGCCTGTCGGCGACAAATCCACCTTCCCCAGCAAGCTGGGGAAGTATGTCCAATGTTATACCCCTGTTAGTTTTGGGCCTTAGCCGCCACCGCATCAAGATGCGCTTTGGTCTGATCGACCGCATCCTGTGCGCGGGCGGTGCGACGGGCCAGAAGATCAGGGCTTCCGGCATCATAATCCGTCATCAGCGTCTTAACGAAATCACCGGACTGCACGTCCTTAAGTACGTCCTGCATAGCGGCTTTTGAGGCGTCACCAATAATACGCGGGCCGGTCAGATAGGCGCCATATTCGGCCGTGTTGGAAATTTTCCCAAAGCCCCCGGCCATGCCACGCTCCCACAACAGATCGACCACCAGCTTAAGCTCATAACAGGTTTCAAACCACGCCACTTCCGGCGGGTAACCGGCATCGACCAGCGTATCAAAAGCCGTAGTCACCAATTCCCGCGTGCCACCACACAAGACCACCTGCTCACCGAACAGATCGGATTCGCATTCGGCCTTCATGCTGGTTTCCAGTATCCCCTTGCGTCCGCAACCCAGCGCCGCCGCGAACGAGAGGCCGATAGATTTCGCCTGACCGGTCGCGTCCTGATGAACCGCAAACAGGCAGAAGACGCCTTCTCCGGCCTCATAGATGTCGCGGATGCGCGGGCCGATTCCCTTGGGCGATACCAGCAGCACATCGACATCTGACGGCGGCGTCACCAGCCCGAAATTGACCGACAGACCGTGGGCAAAGATCAGCGCCTGCCCCGCCTTGATGTGTGGGGAAATTTCATGAGCGAATAAGGCCTGATGCGCCTCATCCGAAGTCAGGACGACAATAACCTCAGCCCATACGACACCTTCGGCCACGGTCACGACCTGAAAGCCATCGGCCTCAGCCTTTGGACGCGTCGCTGACTCCGGTTTTAAAGCCACGCGAATATCGCTCACGCCGGAATCACGGGCATTGAGCGCCTGCGTGCGGCCCTGCGAGCCATAGCCGATGACCAGAACCCGCTTTTGCCGGATAATGCTCAAATCGCAGTCACGATCATAATAAACGGGCAATGGCGATGACACAGGCAATGACACGGGCGACGCTCCTGACTATAGTGACTTCCAGAATCGTCTTTCCGTATAAAGTACCGCTCCATGTCCCGACACCCCGAATATCAGTATCTCGACCTTCTGCGCGATATCATGGACAAAGGGGTCGAGCGCAGTGACCGCACCGGCACCGGCACGCGCGGGCTGTTCGGACGTCAGATTCGCTTTGATCTGTCACAGGGTTTCCCGCTGCTGACAACCAAGAAGGTGCATTTCAAATCCATCGCCGTTGAGCTTTTGTGGTTCCTGCGCGGCGATACCAACGTCAAATACCTGCATGACCATAAGGTCAGCATCTGGGACGAATGGGCCGATGAGAACGGTGATCTTGGCCCCGTCTATGGCAAGCAGTGGCGCTCATGGGCCGCACCTGATGGGCGTCAGATCGACCAGATGGCGCAGCTTATTGAAAATCTGAAGACCAATCCCTATTCGCGCCGCCATATTATTTCCGCATGGAACCCGTCGGAAATTGAGGACATGGCGCTTCCGCCGTGTCATTGTCTGTTTCAGTTCTTTGTCGCGGATGGCAAGCTGTCGTGTCAGCTTTATCAGCGCTCGGCCGATATATTCTTAGGTGTTCCGTTCAATATCGCTTCCTATGCGTTGCTGACGCACATGGTGGCACAGGCCGCAGGTCTTGAGGTCGGGGATTTCGTCCATAGCTTCGGCGACGTGCACCTCTATCTCAACCATCTGGAGCAGGCGGAAATTCAGCTGACGCGCGATCCGTTTGCATTCCCCAAGCTTAATATCGCACCCAAAAGCGACCTGTTCGGTTTTGACTATGCCGATTTTGCCATTGAAAACTATCAGTCGCACGGGGCGTTAAAAGCGCCGGTGGCGGTATAGTCATGGCCTCTCCCCGCCTGAGCCTCATCGTCGCCATGAGCGACAACCATGTCATTGGCCGTGACAACGGTCTGCCCTGGCACCTGCGTTCTGATCTGAAAAACTTCAAGGCCACCACCCAGTTCAAGCCGGTCATTATGGGGTCGAACACCTGGGACAGCCTGCCGCGCAAACCCTTGCCGGGCCGGCTTAATCTGGTTTTGTCGCGGGATTTGAAATTCGAGGCCGAGGGCGGTGTGGTCTGCGAGACCCTGTTTGAAGCCTTAAGCATTGCCCGTGAACATGCCATGGATGACGGGGCCGATGAGATCATGATCATCGGCGGGGCGAAGGTCTATGAGCAGACCCTGCCCAAGGCCGATCGCCTCTATGTCACGCAGGTGCATGCAAACGTTGAAGGTGACACCTTCTTTCCGCCCATTGATCCCGAAATCTGGCAGGAAACGCGCTCTGAGTTTCTAACCAGAGGCGAAGGCGATGATCATGATTTCACGCTGAAAATCTATGACCGTAAAAAGCCATAAGGAATAATCGCCTTTTTGCCTTATTTGGCTGTATGATCTGCGTTCATATTATTTACTGCTGAGCCCCCTATGTTTGCCACTGCCCGACTCATCCTGCCGTCTGTTGCCTTTCTGGCGGTTCCCTTTCTGGCCCTGCCTGCACAGGCCCAAAACGATGATGCGCCGGTGGCCACCAATGTGACCGGCCTCAGGCAGCAGATGATCGACACACCTATGCTGGCCGATGCGCCGGCGGATGATTTTCATCGCGTCGCCTGGTGTCACGGCATATTGTCGGGGCATATGGACTTGGCCGAGCGTCTGGTTGATGTCGAGCCGGCCAGCGATATGATGCGGGCCATTGGCCGCTCCTATCTCAGGTCATACGAAGCCGCTCTGACGCTTTCGGAAGAAGGTAAAACTGAAAAAGGCCACCAGACCGCCGAAGCCGCCCGTCAGAAAGGCTTTGATGGCTGGGAAGGCGCGCGGCTGGCCGATAAGGATATGGCCATCGGGGCCTATATGAACTGGTCCTTGCCCGGTGATTGTGAGCGCGCCGCTATCGCGCTTTCGGGACGTCCGGAGCTGTTTAAAGAAATGCAGACCGAGGCCGAGGCAAAGATTATTGCGGAAACGCTTAAGCCCGCGACCGAACGTACGACGCTGGATGTTATGACAGCTAAACCGGCCTCTGTCGCGCCCGCCGATACCCCTGCTGCAAACAGCGATACCGAGGCCGAAGACAAGAACTGGCGTCGTGGACTTATGTCGCGTCTCGGGTGGGGCAAGAAGGACTGATTCCTTTCTTGCCGAAACGGCACATTAGCAACACAATCGCGACACAAAACCCTATCGTTAGGTAGGCTCAGGACCCATTGATTTTGTTGTAGTGATCTGATTCATGCTCCTGAGGAGTGTGGATTATGAGTGACCTTTATTGGCTGACGGACGAGCAGATGGCCCGGCTTCAGCCTTATTTTCCCAAGA
>NZ_SSBC01000003.1 GCF_006475605.1 Asticcacaulis tiandongensis
AGATGAAAACACTCGAACACCGCCGCTTGCAATTCCAAAAACAAGCCGCTTAATATCAAACCCAATAGACGCTAAACCCTCCAGGATTTTTCAAACGCGATTGTCCCAAAAACTTTGACGACGTACAATTAACACAGCGCGGGCGGGGCTATTTCGCCACAGATTTTTGGCGGACCCGACGGCTAGTGTGGGGATGCGAGAGACGTGCTCCACGCAGACATCCTGTCAGAAGCACGCTCTGCGCATCCTGGAAGGTTTGAGGACACTGTCTTTTTTGGAGAGGAACACAGCCGTGCGTGCCCACGACGACCTACTGATTCCCGACCCTTACAACGCCCCCCGTCAGCGCCCTGCGCCGATACGCTCGTCTGAGGATGACGCAGACATGCCTAAACAGGCCTTCAAATCCTCCCGGCGTGAGGGCAAAAAACGCAGCCTTCGTCAGAAACCCTACATGATGCGCTGATCCGATTCCGCACCGCCCCCCTGGCGGGATCGGACACTCCCTGTGGTTCCCCTCCCCCCCTCGGGTCCCAGGGATGGCTGCAACTGCGTTGCGGCCACACAAGCTGCTAGGGCGAAACGGCCCTGGCAGCTTTCTTTCGTTCCGAACGAAACTGTGTTTATTTTAGATTGGAATGACTTTGGACAGAATCGAAATTCTGATCCATACCTTTGATTAATTATGATATTTTATGCCAAAAACCGGCGATGGGTTTTGGCATATCACTCTAAGTGAAACTTCCGCAGGGACCTGCGCCCGGCCTTCAGATGATCGTCGTCTGAATAACACAAACCGGTCAAGCCACATGTCACCCGCTCTCCTCCTCGAAGATCATGCCCTGACGATCCGCACCGGTCGATTGACTCTATGGCAAGAGAGCCTGCTCAGTTTGGGATTGGTCATCCTCGCGGCAGCCCTGACCTTCGGGCTGGAGCATCTGGGTTTTAAGTCACCCGAGTCGCTGGGCATTCTCTTTGTTCTGCCCGTTCTGTGCGCGGCGGTATACCTGCATCCCAGATTGGCCTTAGCAACGGTCGCCCTGAGCGTCATGGCGTACAATATTGTGCTCAGCGTCGCATATGGATCACAGAGCGTCACCAACCCGCAGATACTTGCCAAGTTCTTTGTCCTGCTGACGGTAAGCCTCGTGGTGAGCGCACTTGCCACGAGGCTGCGCCGCATGACGCGCGAGGGCCAGGCACGGGAGAAATTCCTCACGGACCTTTATCGGCTGAATCAGGACCTGATCGGCAAAACCTCGGTCAACGATGTTTGCGCCACCGCAGAGCACCGGCTTTCGACCATCCTGCAGTTGCCTTGTCGCATCCACCTTAAATCGGCGTCCGAGCATGACCCTGTTTTCAACGAGGTCATGACCCATCGCCAACCGGCAGGCCACGGGCAGGCGATGTTCGCTGCCGACCCACGCCTTATTTTGCCGCTTGGAGAGGCCGGCGACGTGGCAGGTGTTCTGGTGTTTGAGCCACAAGATGGACTCGCACCGGTCTCTGACGCCTTCCCACCCCGCTTCTTGTTGACTTTGGCGGGTCAGGTCGCCCTAGCCATCAGCCGTGCCACCCTGACCGAGGCCCGCGCCGAACAGATTCGCCAGGCAGACCGCGAACGCTTCATGAGCGTCATGCTATCCTCATTATCGCATGACTTCAAAACCCCCCTGGTCGGGATTATTGGGGCGCTTGAGGCCCTGCAAGGACGCGGGGACGACACCGCCGCTGAGCTTGTCGGAGATGGCCTTGCCGAGGCGCAAAGACTCAACCGTTTTGTCATCAATCTGATCGAAATGAGTCGCTTAGAGAGCGGCTTCCGGCCGAAATCCGAACCGGTCCATATACGCGACGCTCTTTCAGGTGTGCTGCGGTCGTTACGCCCCCTGATTGGTCGACAAGGCTTCAGGATAGAGATCGAGACGGGCTTCCCGCTGCTAAACGTAAACCCCTCTTTGTTTGATCTGGTTCTGTTAAACCTGATTGAAAACGCCCTGAAATATGGCCCGCCGGGTGGCACCATTACGATCGGGGCACGACAGGTGGAACACGGGGTGATTATCGATATAGACGATGATGGTGACGGGATAGCCCCGGCGCAACGCGATCTAGTTTTCACGAAATTCTATCGCGCCGTCGATGGTGACCGTAAAATCGCCGGGACAGGACTGGGGCTCTATATCTGCCGTGAGATTATGGACATCTACGGTGGCACCGTTCAGGCTATTGATCCGCCCGACGGCACGGGTGCCTGCATGCGCCTTAGTCTCCCCACCGACGCCACCCTGACCTTGATATTGCCCGAAGAGGAAACCGAATGAGTGGGTTGCAACCTAAAATTCTGGTCATCGAGGACGACCCGCAGGTGCGTAAGTTCCTGACCATTACCCTGACCTCGCATGATTATGCCGTCATTCCCGCCGAAACAGGGCGCGAGGGGGTACGTCTGGCCACATCGGTCAAGCCTGACGCGGTGCTGCTGGATCTCGGCCTGCCGGATATGGACGGCACCGAGGTCATCTCTATGCTCAGAAGCTGGTCGAAAATACCGATCCTTATCGTATCGGCCCGTGACCATGAGGACGAGAAGATCCGTGCCTTCGATATGGGGGCCAATGACTTTGTGACCAAGCCTTTTGGTACGGGTGAACTGCTGGCGCGACTGCGGGCGGCGCTGCGGGATTCAGTGCTGGTGGTCGCCGAAGATACCGTCGTGCGGGTCGGTGACCTATGCATCGATCTCACGGCCCATAAGGTCACCGTGCGCGACATCACTGTAAAGTTGTCACCCAAAGAGTTTGCCCTGCTTAAGATCCTTGCTCTGCACGCCGGCAAGCTTCTGACTCACAAATACCTCATGCAGAAGGTCTGGGGCGATGCCTATGTAGAGGACAATCAGTATCTGCGGATCTACATTGCCCAACTTCGTCAGAAGCTGGAGCTTGATCCGGCGCGTGATCAGTTCATTGTCAACGAGCCCGGCATAGGTTACCGCCTGGAAGCCTCAGCCGCAGTGACGTAACCGCGCGGTTTAAAGCACGTCCCGATCTAGTTGGATCGGAATCGCGCTCTAATCTTTTGTTTTGTCGCGCATTTGATTCCAAAACCGTTGCACACTTTTGGAATGCACTCTAATGAGCCCGCAACTGGTCAAGACTGTCGATGATGTGGCGCGCCAGCATCGTGCCGGCCGGACCCAGGCCGTCGGCGGTCAACATTGCAATCTCGGCATCGGCAAGGTCAGGCAAGCCCAGCCCGTGGTCGGCCACCCTGACGCCCTTCGGTATCATATTGGCAGGCAGAACGCTGACGCCCAGCCCCGACCGCACCGCCGCCAGGGTGCCCGTCAGACTTGGGCTGGTATAGCCTATGCGCCAACTACGGCCCTGACGCGCCAGCGCCGCCAGGGCACGGGCCCGGTAGATGCACGGCGGCGGGGAGAGTGCCAGGGTAAGTGCCGTGTCGTTGACCGAGCTCAACGCTCCCCTTGACGGCTCTCCGGTTACCCAGACCAGCGGTTCGCGCCACACCCGAACACCGCCATCCACCGTCTGGGGGTCACGTTTGATCAGCACAATATCGTGCTGACCCTGCTCGAACGCCTTGACGAGGTTCAGGGTCAGATCGCAACTGACATTGAGCAGAACCCGCGGATGCAGGGCGCGAAACGCGGCAAGAACATCGGGGAGATAGTGGGTGGCAAAATCCTCCGGCGTACCCAGACGGATCTCACCCTCAACCTCTGGCTCGTGCATCCGTAAATAGGCTTCGCGCTGGAGGTCGAGGATGGATCGCGCATAGCCCAGAAATATTTCCCCCTCATGTGTCAGTTTCACATAGCGCTGTGTCCGCTGAAACAGGGCATGGCCGATACTGTCCTCAAGGCGACGTATCTGCATGCTTAAGGCGGATTGGCTACGACCCACCTTATCGGCGGCGCGGGTGAAGTTCAGGGTTTCCGCAAGGGCCATGAAGGCCTTCAGCGTCTGACTATCGGTGTTAAATGACATCGCTTATCTATAAATCGAATAATTAAGATAAAAATATTCCATTTCACGAATAAGTTCAACTCCGCTACCCGCCACCCAGTGGAGGTGAAGATGAATTTTTCTTTGGTTCAGGGCATGATTTCCGCCCCGGTTCTGTTTTTCGGTCTCGGCATCTTTGCGGGCCTTGTTCGCTCCAACCTGAGCATGCCGCGAAGCATAAGTCAGTTCCTGTCGATCTTCCTTATGATGGCCATCGGCCTTAAAGGCGGCATGGCACTCAGGGCGGAAGGCGCACTGACGCTTGAATTCGGCGCGACCCTCATCGTTGGGGTCCTGTTCGGACTAATCCAGCCCGTGATCGGCTATGCGCTTTTGAAGTCCACCACCTCGCTCGACAAGGCGACGGCGGCGGCGACGGCGGCGCACTATGGCTCGGTAAGCATCGTCACCTTCGCAACCGCCGTCAGCTATCTGGAACTGAATCAAGTCGCCTTCGCGGGCTATATTGTCGCCGTGGTCGCTATGATGGAGGCCCCGGCGATTATTTCCGGGCTGATGCTGGCGCAGGGCAAGAGCGAGCAAAAGCGGTTCGGCCATCTTTTGGCGGAGACGGCCACCAACGGCGCGGTCCTGTTGCTCATCGGCTCCCTGCTCTTCGGCGCGGTCCTCGGATCAGACAAGCTGACCGGCATCAGCGCCCTGTTCATTGATCCGTTCCAGGGCGTCCTTTGCCTGTTCCTGCTTGACATGGGGCTGACCGTCAGTCGGAACCTGAAGCACGTCCGGCAGTTCTCGTTAAGTTTGCTCGCTTTTGGGCTATATATGCCCTTGATCGGCGCGGTTCTGGGCACCCTTGCCAGCCGGGCTATAGGCCTCGATCATGGAACCGCCTTCTTATTTACGGTCCTGTGCGCCTCGGCGTCTTACATCGCCGTGCCGGCGGCCATGCGCGTGTCCCTGCCCCTGGCGCAGCAGGCGATCTACATCCCAATGAGCCTCGCCCTGACCTTCCCTTTCAATATTCTGATAGGCATTCCGGTGTACTTTTATATCAACGGTCAATAGGTAGGAAGTGAAACACCCCGGATGTGTCGGAGTCCCTAACTCGTGAAGGGTAAAAGGGGTGGATTCCGGTAGGGGGCAGGATGACACCCCTTTTTTGACATCCCATTGAATCAGTTGTATAATATCACTCTCAACATAGCGCCGAGAGTTCAATGTCGCCAAGAAAACTCCTCCGGATAGACCCATCACGAAACATGTCGCGGTTCTACGAGATCGACGTCCAGCCAGGTCTCTTTGGCGACGTCTCTGTCATGCGGCACTGGGGTCGAATTGGTCAGAGCGGGCAATCTAGGGAATACTGGTTCGAGGATGAGACCGGCGCCCAAAAAGCTTCGGACTCCGTTCTTGGACAGAAACGGCGACGTGGCTATCAGGATATTCTCATCTCATTGAGGATGACCCCAATTAAGGGCTACGCGACAGGCGGCAAGATGACCAGCCGGCAGATGATGGACGGGCTGCACCCGATGGGCCGCATCGGCACCCCCGACGAGGTGGCCGGCCTGATCGTCTGGCTGTGCTCGGCCGAGGCCGGGTTCATGACCGGCGCGGTGGTGCCGGTCGACGGCGGTTTTGTCGCGCAATAGGCCGGGGTCGGGCCAGTCTAGATCAGGCTGGCGGCGACGACCGCCCCCGTAATGGCTAGAACCAGGATCGCGGCGGCGGCGCCTTCGCGGAAGATGTCCTCGATCCGGTCCAGATCCTCGCCGATGACGATCTGCGGCTTCGGGCGCGAGCGGTGCAGTGACCGTGACCCGGCGCGCAGGGCAGCCCTTGCGGCGGCGGTCAGGGCCGCTGCCCGGCGCTGCACCGGGCCAAGCGCGTCGCCCTCGGGCAGGGTGGGCGGCTTCAACCCGACCGCGACCGCGCCCGCGATCAAGAGCACCGCGAGGCCCAGCGGCCAAGCCTCGGCCAGCTTCGACGCGAGGTCCGCCGCCAGCGGGGACTTGCCGGTCACATCGGCGTAAAGCAGCCAGGGCAGCCACAGCGCCGCCCCGGCCAGCGCCAGGAACGGCAGCGCCATCAGAAGCGGCGGGCGGCGGCGTGGTTTCGCCGTCGGCAGCACCGCCAGATAGCGCGCCATCGCCAGCGCCGTGGTCAGTGCGGACAGACCGATCAGCGTCGCGCCAAGCGCTCCGGCCGGGTCCTTCATCGCCGATTTCACCAGCGCCCCGGCCAGCAGCGGCATCCCGACCAGCGACAGGCCCAGCACCGCGAGCACTGCCATCAGCCCCCAGCGCCAGCCTCGCCCGCAGAGCGGCGCGAGGCCGACGCCCAGGAACAGCGCCCCCTTGGCCAGCCCGTGATGCAATGCGAACAGCGCCACCGCCGGCAGCACCGTGGCGGGCGCGCTGCCCGCAGCCAGCGCAACGCCCAGCACCCCCATCACCAAACCCATCTGGCTGACGGTGGAATAGGCCAGCACGGACTTGGCCCCGGCCTGCCCGACCGCCAGCAGCGCCGCGAGGAACAGGCCGGAAAAGCCCAGGATTGTCAGCAGGTTGCCCGCAACAGCCGCCGGGGTTCCCAGCGGCAGCAAGGCCACCATCCCGAAGATCCCGGCCTTGACGATGGCACCCGACAGCACCGCCGAGGCCGGCACCGGTGCGGCCGGATGCGCCACCGGCAGCCAGACATGCAAGGGCATCAGACCGGCCTTGATCCCGAAGCCCGCGATCAGAAGCCCGAGTGCCGCAGGATGCGTCGAAGGCAGGGCCAGGGCAGCGCGCACCGCCTCGATCCCGATGGCTCCGCCCGCCCCGTGCGAGGCCAGCATCAGCCCGACCAGGATCGCCACCTCTCCCAGCACGGCCAGCACCAGATAGACGGTGCCCGCCCGCATCGACGCGGGCTTGCGGTCATGGATCACCAGCGGATAGGCCAGAAGCGAGACCTGCGCGAAGAAGACATAGAAGCTGACGATGTCGGCGGCGATGACGACGCCAAGATTGCCGGCCAGCACCAGGTTCCAGAACAGCGCGAAGGCGGCGGGCCGGCTGTCGCGGCGCAAGTAGTCGGCGGCATAGACCCCGGCCCAGAACCACAGCACCGCCGCTCCGCCAAGGAAGATCGCGCCGGTGGCAGTCAGTTCCAGCCCGCCGTCCAGAAGCACCCCCGGCAGCGCGACGGGTGTGTCGCGCGGCGCGAAAAGGGCGGCGGCCAGTGCCGGCAGGGGGCCAAGCGGCAGAAACATCACCATGCGCGGGCCCCAGCCCGGCAGAAGCGCCAGCCCGGCCAGCAGCATCGGCCACAGGACCGTCAGCGGTAGAAGCAGTGTCAGGTCGGCAGTCATCGCAGATAGCCCCCCTCGGCGATCAGGGTGGCCCAGCCCAGCGGGCTGAACGGCAGCGATGCGAAGATGCCCGCCCCAAGCGCCACCAGGGCCGTCACCGCCGCGGGTAGGATCAGCATCCGGTCGCGGGTGGTGGCCAGTTCGCGGATGGCGGGCCGGTCGGGTGGCGGGGGCAACAGCCAGGCGCGGTAGAGGAGCGGCAGGAAATAGGCGGCGTTCAAGAGCGATGACCCCGCCAGCACCGCCACCACCCAGGCCGCGTCCGATTGCAGCGCGCCGATCCCGAGATACCATTTCGAGATGAAGCCCGCCACCGGCGGCAGCCCGATCATCCCCAGCGCCCCGACCGAGAACGCCGCCATCGTCACCGGCATCAGCCGGCCCGCCCCGTCCAGATCGGCAATCGCCTTGATCCCCATGCGGTTCGCGAGCGCGCCGGCGCACATGAAAAGGGTGATCTTCATGATCCCCTGATGCACCAGATGCACCAGCCCGCCGATCACGGCATATGGCCCGATGAGACTGGCACCAAGGATGATGTAGCTGACCTGGCTGACCGTGGAATAGGCCAGCCGCTTCTTCAGATCGCTCTGCATCAGTGCGCGGACCGAGCCGTAAAGGATGGTGACCGAGGCCAGCGCCGCCAGCGGCACGCCAAGGCCCAGTTCGGCCACGGTGCCGATGCCGTAGACATCATAGATCATCCGCACGATGGCGAAGGCTCCGGCCTTGACCACTGCGACGGCGTGCAGAAGCGCGCTGACCGGCGCGGGGGCGGCCATCGCCTCGGGCAGCCAGCCATGCAGGGGGAAGATCGCGGCCTTCACCCCCAGCCCGCCGATGCACAGGATGAAGATCAGCGTCAGGGTCAGCGCGGGGATGCCGGTCAGGTCCGGCGGCGCGGCGAACTCGATCGCGCCGACCAGCGACTGCAGCCACAGGATCCCGGCCAGGAAGGCGACGCTGCCCGCCAGCGTGTAGGAAAGGTAGATCCGCCCCGCGCGCAGCGACTTGTCGTCGCCCTTGTGCGCGACCAGCGGCCAGGTCGCCAGCGTCAGCAGTTCGTAGAACAGGAAGAAGGTGATCGCGGTGCCCGACATCGCCACGCCGGTCGCCGCCAGCACGCAGAGGTTGAAGAAGCCGAAGAACCGCGGCAGGTTCGGGCCGCGGTCGAAATAGGCGATGGCGTAGATCGTGGTCAACAGCCACAGGAATACCGAAAGGGTCACGAACAGAAGGGCAAGCCTGTCCAGCCGCAGCACGAAATCATGACCCGGCAGGAACTCGTAGCGCCATTCGAACACCAGACCGGCCTCAGTCGCGTTCAGCAGGTAGGCCACTACCAGCAGCTTGGTAAAGGCCACGCCGAGGTTGGCCGCGTTGCGCCAGGCGGACAACCGCTCGGGCAAGGCAAAGCTGACCCCGGCGGCGACCAGCGGCAGGAATACCAGAAGCAGCGGCGCGAAGGTCATCATGGCGCGGCCTCCGGTTGGATCACCGTGGGCGTGGCCCAGGGTGCCTCGATGGCCGAGACGTCGACCAGCGCGGTGCCGGCAAAGCCCATGACGATGGCCAGTCCCGCCAGCGCCAGCGGTGCCACGGCTTGCACTCCGCCGGTCACCGGGCCGCGCGACGCGGTGTCAGGTCCCGCGCCAGCCAAAGGGGCAAAACAGGCCGACAGCGCCCGAAAGAGATAGACCGCTGCCAGCAGGCCACCAATCACCAGCACTCCGGCATAGAGGAACGCGCCCTGCTCGATTGCAGCGCTTAGCAGCAGGAACTTGGCGGTGAACCCGCCCGAAGGCGGCAGCCCCATCAAGGACACCACCGCCAGGCCGAAGGCGGTCACGGTCAGGGGCATGGCCTGCGCCAGCCCGCCCAGATCGGCGATCCGGTCACCGGCGACAGCCTTCAGCATCAGCCCGGCCGCAAGGAACATCGCCGCCTTGGCCAGCATATGCGCCACGCCGTGCAGCGTCATCCCGGCCCAGGCGCCGGAAGGCTCGACCGTCCCGGCGACCAGCGGAAAGGCCAGGAACAGATAACCGACCTGCGCCACCGTCGAATAGGCCACCAGCGGCTTCAGCCGGTCCTGCCGCATCGCCTGGATCGATCCGTAGATCACCGCCGCCGCGCCCAGGCCACCCAGCACATGCAGGGCGGCCGGGCCGGTAACGGCTGCAAAAGCCTCGAACCACAGCCGCACCAGGATGACGAAACCCAGCTTGACCGCGATCGCCGACAGAAGCGCGCTGGCCGGGGCCGGGGCGGCGGCATGGGCGGGCGGCAGCCAGCCGTGCATCGGAAAGAGTGCGGCCTTGATCAGCAGCCCCGCCGTCATCAGCCCCAGCGCCAGCAGCGTCGCGAGATCGGCCTCAGCCACCTGCGCCAGAAGGATCACGTCCACAGTGTCGTAGCGCGCTACCGTCAGCGCCACGCCCAGCAGATAGGCCAGCGAGCCGAGCAGCGCGATCATGAAATAACGCAACGCCGCCGCCAGCGAGCCCATCGCCGCCAGCGCCACCGCGGCCAGACTGACCATCTCCAGCGTGACGTAGAGGTTGAAGAGATCGGTGGTCAGGAACCCCGCATTGGCCCCGGCCCACATCAGATAGACCAGCGGCCAGAAGGTCTCGGCCTGGGCGGCGTGGCCGGGCTTTTCCGGCGGCTCGGCCAGCGCGTGCAGCCCGACGGCGCCGATCACCAGCGCGGTGGCGAGGATCATCAGCCGCGCCACCCCGTCGGCGCGCAAGAGGATGCCCAGCGGCAGGTCCCACTGACCGACGAGATAGGCCGCATCGGGCGGCAAAAGCGCCAGCCACAGCGCCAGTCCCGCCATCAGGGGTGCGGCCAGCAGGATCAGCCAGCGCCCGGATGGCCCCAGCATCAGCGCCGCCGCCATGAAGCCGAGCGGTGCGGCCATGAGAAGGTCAAGCGGGCTCATGGCGCGGGATTTTCGTTGTCGTCGGCGGCAGGTTTCGCGGCCGCCCGCGTCTGGGCCTGCCGTACGATCATCGCCGCGCCGAAAGCGGTCAGCGCGACGGCTACGACGATGCCGGTGATCACCAGCGCCTGCGGAAAAGGATCGGTAGCGTCAGGCCCCCGACCCAGCCCGCCCAGGATCAGGAAGATGCCCGCCCCGACCACATTGACTGCCAGCAACTGGCGCAAAGGGTGACGCAGGGTGATGAAGGCGTAAAGCCCGAGACCCACCAGGGCTGCGCCGGTCACGGCATAAAGATGTCCGGTGGACAGAAGGACGGGCAGCGGCAGGTCCATCTCAGCCCTTCCCTTCCGGGTCTGGGTCCGACGCGCCTGGCATTGGCGGCCCGGCCACCAACAAGGCCAGCGTGACCCCGATCGACAGGAAAAGAGTGTATTCGATGGTCACGATCAGCGCCTTGGCCAGCCCCGCAGGATAGACCAGCAATCCGCCCGCCGCGACCCCGGCCAGCCCGATCGCCAGAAAGACCACGGGACCCAACACCAGCGCCGCGCGCAGAAGCGGCTGGTCGCTGGACGGCAAGCCGATGGTGCCGCCCATCCCCGCCACCAGAAGGCCGCCCGCCAGGACCGTCCCGGCCTGGAAGGCGCCGCCCGGCAGGTCCGATCCGGCCCAGACCAGATAGGCCGCCATCACCAGCGCCACCGGCAAGAGAAGCTGGCCGAAGGTGCCCGCAACCCGGCGCATCGGCGCATCGGCCATGCCGGGATCGGCGGGGCGGCCGGGCCAGGCCCCCGCCGGGGCCAGCGACCAGACCGCGACCAGCGCGCCCAGAAGGACGAAGCTTTCCAAGAGCGTGTCATAGGCGCGGAAGGCCAGCAGGACGCCCGTCACCCGGTTCTCGATGCCAAGCCCCGGCATCAGCGGTGCCACCACCCGGTCCAGCCCGCTTTCGGGCGGGATCGAAAGCACCGCCGCCGCCAGCAGGACCACGAACCCCGCGCAGGCGGCAAGGGCCCCCAGCCGCAGCAACAGGGGCGAGCCGGTGGATGTCGCGGCATCCCCCAAGGCCAGCAGCCGCGCCCGCGCCAGGATCAGAAGGACCCCGGTGACGCCCGCGCCGATGGCGATCTCGGCCAGCGCCACGTTTACGGCATCTAGCCCCAGCCAGGCTAGGCCCATCAGGTTGCCGAAGGCGATGAAGAAGGCGATCGCGGCCAGTGCGTCGCGCACGAACAGCGCGATGGCCGCAGTGCCGAGGATCATCAGGCACAGGATGAGGTCGAAGGCGAAGGTCATCGCAGGCCGCCGTCCGGCGCGCTGTCGGCATCGTCCAGGCGGGCCTCGTCCAGGCGGGCGCGCCGGGCCAGCAGCTGCGAGGTAGTGCCCGCCGCGATCACCGCGAACAGCCAGACCAGCGCGATCTTGGCCGCCACCGCCAGCGACCCGCCGTAAATCGCCGCAGCCAGCGCCACCAGCCCAAGGCCAAGGTTGTCTGCCTTGGTCAGCGCGTGCAGCCGCGAGGCGGTGTCGGGAAAGCGCAAGAACCCCAGCGAGCCCGCGGCGTAGAAGGCCAGCCCTGCGCCGAGGAGCGCCAGCACCGCCAGATCGATCCAGCTCATTCCTTTGCCCCGGGTTTCGCGGTGCCACGCACGAAGGCGGTCACCGCAATGGCCGCCAGCAGCGTGCCGATCAGCGCCGCGTCGAGGAAGGCCGCATCTCCACGCGCCGCGCCAAGGACGACGGCGACGCCGATCACCCCGGTGCCGGCAAGCTGGGCGGCCATGATCCGCTCGACCGGGCCGGGCCCGCGCCAGCAGCGCACCAGCGCCGCCGCGACGGTCAAGAGCAGGAAGATCGCGACAAGGGTGAACCAGTCAGCCATGCGTCGCACCATATTCAGTGATGCGGCTGTCGAACAGACCGTGGATACGGGTTTCGTCGGCTTGAACCTCGCCCGGCGTGAAATTCGGCAGATACAGGACGTGTATGTCCATTTCGCCGTCGCCCGGTCCGGCGGGCAACGTGCCTGGCAGGATGCTGATCAGCCCCCCCAACAGAACATTGGCCGCGTCATGCCGGCTCGACAAGGGGATGTCGACCCAACCTGGCGAAATCGGCAGGCGTGGATCGAAAGCACGTCGCGCGACGTCCAGCCCACCCAACCCGCTGTGCACCAGAAACCGGGGCAGTATCGCCGCCGCGCGCCAAACGACAACACCGGGCCGGTCAACCGGATAGATCAGCAGGCTGAGCACCGTTGCCACGGCGACTGCGGCCGCGCCATATGCCAGGGAATCGACCCCGCCGCCTGTCAGTACGACCCAGAGGGCTCCAAAGATGGCTAACCGATTCAGAACTGAGACAAGCTGCATCGAATCCTCAGGGTGCAATTGGCCCCATTCAACAGTTAACCACTATTCCGCAGACCACCACAACCGAAAACGGGCAGCAAACGTCCAAGGTGGACAATTGCTTTGCCATCTGGGTATAAACGTCAGGCGCTTCCGGCTGAACCGCGTCGTTCAGAGTGAAGCTTTTCAGACCAGCCCGGGCGTGACTGCCAGAATGTGCGCCGAGGACCGAAGTCGCAGTCCCCGGGGAACAGGTTTCACGCCGCGCTGCCGCGATCAAAAATCAAACAGCTCGCCAAGCATCGACTTGCGCTTGCGCCGACGCGGATCATGTTCGTCATCATAGTCGCCGCGATCATCATAGCGTTCATTGTCGCGGTGGGCGCGACTGTCACGTTCACTTTGCGCCGGACGAGCGTCGCCGCGTGGTCCGGCGGGAACTGGAACAGACTGAGACATCTCGATAATCTTGTCGAGTTCGCCCCGGTCGAGCCAGACACCCCTGCACGTCGGGCAATAGTCTATCTCGACTCCCTGGCGGTCTGACATCGTGAGCAGTGTGCCGTCAACGGGGCATTTCATAATCTCGGTTCCTTGCGCTATCTGCACTCTTGCAGTGGTCTTGAGCCGACATTCCCCAAGTGGCCTGCCGCTTGACTTCAAGATCGCCTGATTTTGCTCGCTGGGCAAGCGTTTTTCGCCCCGAGCGGTGTCTGTCGTCGCGCAAACGGCCGAAGTCGGGTGGATCAAGCCTCGAACCCGCAGCATTCTGGCCCGGCAGAGCCGCTTTTCCGCGCGGCAGACGGACCTGTCCTGCCGCTTTCGTTCAGCTTGGGCATGGATCGTGGTCATGCGCATGACGGAGGCGTTCGAAGACGGCGGATGGCGGCAAGGACGGCCCGCACCATCGGGCCGGTGACGGCGACCTCGGCCAACTGGAAGGTAATGGCGCGGGCGTGGCGGACGACGCGGGCGCCGATCTTGATCAGCTTGAGTTGCAGGCTGGTCAACGACCAGTCCGCCATGGCCTCGGGCAGTTCGATGCAGCGCAGGAAGGTTGCCAGGTTGTAGGCCAGCGCGTGCAGTTGCAGCCGCACCTCGTTGTGCCGGAACTTCCGGCATGACAGCCGCGTCCAGCGAAAGGCATATTTGCCTTCCTTGATGTGCTGCTCTGCGGTGCCGCGCTGGTTGTAGAACCTCACCACCCAGTCTGGCTCCATCGGCAGGTTGGTGACGATGAAGCCGACTTTGGGGAACAGCTCGCCCGGATGCCATTCGATCTTGGCGATGACGCGGCGCGGCTTGTCCCAGGACGCCGCCTGATACTCGAAGTCCTCGAAGAACCGTTTGACCTTGGTCAGCGAAGGCCGTCCCACGGGCCGTGTCAGCCGATGCGCGATCTTCTCGCGCAAGACGGCGTTGGCGGGCAGACGGATGGCGTAGAAGAACCTGGCTTCTTCCAGCCGCATATAGATCGCGGGGATCGCGTAGGCAGCGTCGGCCCGGAAGAAGCGTCCACCAAGGTCGCGGCCAGCATATCGGGCAATGACGGGATCAAGGACATCCCGCCAGCCATCGGCGCTGTGGACATTGCCGTTACGCAGGGCGCAGCGCTCCAGCATGCCAAACTGGTTGAACAAGAAGATGGGGTGATAGCAGGTGCAGTCGAAATGCCCGTTCCAGGCAGCACCTTCCTGATCGCCGTGGGTGGGGCTGACCGAGCTGTCCATGTCCAGCACGATGTATTTCAACCCGTTGCGGTCATGAAACCGGTCGATCCATTGGCCGTTCAGATCGGCCAGCGCCGCCCGGTTCGCGGCCAGAGCCAGCGTCTCGGTCTCGAACCGTCCCATCTGCGATGCCGAAGCAGCTTGCGCCTCGACGGCCCTGCCGCCAACGACCTGACGCATCACGGGATCGAGGGCCAAGCGGTCGGCATCGTTCACATCCTCGTATCCGGCCAGTCGTCCGAACACCGATTGCCGGAACAATCCGTCAAGCCGATGGAGCGTGTTCTTCCCGGTGCGGCTGTCTCGCAGCGCCTCCGACGCCAGATTGGACAGGCCGAGCACGTCATCAAGCTCGCGCATCACCAGCAGGCCACCGTCTGAACTGATCTGCGCACCACGGAACTCCAGACGCACACGGCGGTCGAAATCAACCCGATCTCCCCGCGCCAAGCCCGCACCCTCCAGGTGATCCATGAAACGCGCCCCTCGCAGCCGTCAACGCCATGATTTATATGCGAAATATCACGATTACGACAGCGAAATCAGCGACTTACTTGGAGAATGTGGGCTCATGAGCCTCCCAGTTACATGCGATAATGATCCTTCCCGCGTGTTATATTAGGCCAATTGTGAGACCTATAATGTCAAAGCAAGCTGTTTGGAACTCTTCAACCATAGAGCCGGCGCTGGACGGTGCGGGCGCTGCCGCCGTCACTGTCCGTGACGGGACGTAGAGCCGGGCTCAGGAGGCCAGCTTGCGTCCAAACATGATGATGGCGGCGCCGACCAGGCAAACAGCAGTGCCCGTCAGGTCGGCCCAATCCGGCGCCTGCGTCTCGACAAGCCATAGCCAGACGATCGCCGCGGCGATGTAGATTGCCCCGTAGGCGGCATAGGCCCTGCCGGCGTTCGAGGCGTCAACGAGGGTGAGAAGATAGGCAAATAGGGCCAGACTGATCAATCCTGGTCCGATCCAGAGCGGCGTGCGACCTAGCTTTAGCCACGCCCAAAACGCATAGCATCCGGTGATCTCCGCGACGGCAGCCAGCGCATAGATCAGATACACCTTCATAAGCATGTCCGTAAGCGTTGTTCTGCCCCCACGTTCCCTTGTCGGCCTTGACCTGCGCATGGCTTGCTCAGAGTTGAACGAGAGGGACATTCTCCATGGAGACTACACCGGAGGTTCTCACTGTAAGGGCGATGCCCGGTGGGATACGTCGTTCGCGGCGATGGCCGGATGAGGTTAAGGCGCGGCTCGTAGCAGAGACCTTGCGGCCTGGAGTAAGCGTCAATGAGGTGGCGCGCCGTGCCGGGGTAAAGGCGAACCACTTGTCTTCCTGGCGGACATTGGCGCGGGAGGGCAAGTTGATCTTGCCAGCACCTGAGGACGATGTTGAGTTCAGCACTCTGGTGGTCAGAGAGCCAGCACCGGTCACGGCAGGTCATTTGGCGGTCCGGCCTGAGATCTCGGTCGGGAACGTAACGATCCGTCTTGAAGACGGCGCTTCAGCGGATCGCATTGCGGCGGTTGTGCGTGCCTTGATGGCGTCAGCATGATCTTCCCATCAAACCGGGTAAGGATCCTGGTGGCCACCAAACCTATCGACTTCCGTAAAGGGCATGATGGTCTGGCGGCGATGGTGAAGAACCAACTGCACAAGGACCCGTTCACCGGCACGGTCTTCGTCTTCCGCGCAAAGAAGGCGGATCGCCTGAAGTTGCTTTACTGGGACGGCACCGGACTGGTGATGGCTTACAAGCGGCTGGAGGCGCATGTGTTCACCTGGCCGGCGATCAAGGATGGGCTCATGAGCCTGAGCCATGCTCAGTTTGAGGCGTTGTTCTCGGGGCTGGACTGGCGCCGGGTTCGGGCCCTGGAAGCCCGTGCTCCGGAAGCGGTGGAATAGCTGCGACAAGATGACTCGGCGGGTGTTTTCCGCGGGCATCGGCAGGGCCGCTATGGTAAACCTGTGTCATGCCGAATACCGCTGATCTTCTTGAGGAAATTGCTGCGCTGAAGGCGATGCTGATCGCAGCAGACGCGCGCGACCTGCGCAAGGATGAGCGTATTGCGAGGCTGGAAAAGCTGGTTGCGGCCTTCAGGCAAGCAGCCTTCGGGCGTAAATCCGAGAAGAGCAATCCGGATCAGTTTGAACTGGCGCTGGAGGATCTGGAAACCGCCATGGCGCTGATCCATGCCGAAGAGGATGGAGAGGATCGGGCAGCCAAACGTCCCGCCAAAGCCCGCGCCGCCAATCGCGGAGCGTTACCAGAGCATCTGCCTCGTATCGAGGAAGTTATTGAGCCTGACAGTCTGATCTGTACCTGCGGCAACGGCTTACACTGCATTGGTGAAGACAGGTGTGAGCGGCTGGACATCGTGCCCGCCCAGTTCCGTGTCATCGTCACCCGCCGCCCTAAATATGCCTGCCGGGCCTGCACGGATGGCGTTACACAAGCCCCGGCTCAAGCGCGGCTTGTGCCCGGTGGCCTGTCGACTGAGGCGACTGTGGCCCATGTGCTGGTCAGTAAATATGCCGACCATCTGCCCCTCTACCGGCAGGCTCAAATCTATGGACGTCAGGGCATTGACCTTGACCGGTCTACGCTGGCTGACTGGGTTGGCCGCGCCGCGTTCGAGTTGCGCCCCGTGTTCGACGCCCTGATCGCTGATCTGAAGCAGTCCACCAAGCTCTTTATGGGGGTCGGTTCCGGCTCGGGGCGAAATGACACCCTAAGCGCAAATGTCCTGCCCACATCCTCTCAGGGTTAGATCAAGCCTGCCACAAGTCCGCTCCCAATGAGCAAAATCATAATTGCGACGATGATCTGCACGGTGCGCAGTGTGATTTTCTGCAGGACACGCTTGCCCACGAACGATCCAATGAAGGCGCAGACCGTGCCCATGGCAACCGGCGCAGGCAGTTCCTGAGACCGGGCAAGGTGCTCCGCCAAGATACTCGTTCCATAAGTGATTAGCCGAACTGCATCGACGATAACTGCCGAGACGACCCCGGTGGCAACGAAAGCCTCCTTTGATAGCCCCGTTTTCAACAGGAAGGCGGAGCGCAACGCACCCTGATTACCGGAAAGGCCGCCGAAGAATCCCGACAGCACGCCTCCGAGTGGCAACAAACGCGGCGAAAATGCAAGCGCTTGAAAGCGGCCACAGTTCCAGTAGGGCGAACACGACAATCAATACGCCGATGACGGCTTTGACCACTGTGATTTCATAGGCCGACCCGCCAAGGGTGTAACTCGCAACGGCTGGCAACTTGTCGAACCAAGTTAGCAGGCTCGCTCCCGCGAGAGCGGCAATCGCAGCCGGGAGCCCGAACCGCGTCACGACGCGCCAATCGGCCTGCTTGGCCATCAGTCCGAATTTGAAGATATTGTTAGCGAAATGCACGACGGCGGTCGCCGCGATTGCCAACGGGACCGGGAAGAACAGCGCGAAGGCCGGCATCAGGATCGTGCCGAGGCCGAAGCCCGAGAAAAGCGTGACGCCAGCGGTGAACACCGCCACAATGCCAATCAGGATAAGCTCAAAGTCTTGTCTTCCTTTTGTAATCGTCTTTCGCTATCGTAAATCGATAGTATGAACCGATTGCTCCGCGAATCAAGAAGGCAGGTGGCATGACAGGGAACCCGTCAAAAATCGCTGCGCCCGAGAAACGGCACTCGCTGAAAATGGAGCATCACGATCTGCTGTCCGGCCTCGTGCGCCTGCATGTGCTCTATCATGCGGCCGAGCGTGAGATTTACGGCCAGTGGATGATCGATGAGCTGGCGAGCCACGGCTACCGCCTGTCTGCCGGGACACTCTATCCGCTGCTGCACAAGATGGCGCGCGACGGCTATCTCACCGTGCGCGAGGAGCGTGACGGCCGCACGGTGCGCAAGCTCTATTCCATTACAGACAAGGGTCGCGAGGGCCTTACCGTGGCCAAGGAGCGCATCCGTGAATTTACCGGAGAGGCGATGAAACGATGACCGACACGACGAACCACAATGAAATCCAAATAAGCAGAGGCTCGGTCAGCGAAGTCTTCACCGCCTTTCTCAAACTTGGCCTCACCTCCTTCGGCGGGCCGATCGCGCACCTCGGCTATTTCCGCGACGAGCTGGTGCTGCGCCGCAAATGGATCGACGAAAAGGGCTATGCCGATCTTGTAGCACTGAGCCAGTTCCTGCCCGGTCCAGCCTCGAGCCAGGTAGGCTTTGCCCTGGGACTGTTGCGTGGCGGGCCGCTCGGCGCGCTTGCCGCCTGGGCAGCCTTCACCTTGCCGTCAGCGATCTTCCTCATGATCTTCGCTTACGGCGCCGCAGTATTTGGCGGCCCGGTCGGCGGCGGCATCATCACCGGCCTCAAGATCGTTGCGGTCGCTATCGTGGCGCAGGCGGTCTGGGGTATGGCGAGGAACCTGTGCCCGGATCGCGAGCGGGCCACAATCGCCCTCGGTGCGGTCCTGATAATCGTGCTTCTGGCGGGCGCGCTTGGCCAAGTGGCGGCGATCGCTGCAGGCGCGGCAGCAGGCCTTCTGGTTTGCCGTAATCATCACGAGGCAGTCACCAGGCACATCAACTTCCCGGTCTCGCGGACCTTTGGGGCAACCTCGCTGGTCCTGTTCTTCGCTTTACTATTTGGACTGCCAATCCTCGCTCCGGCCTTGTCCTCGCAAGGGCTCACCGTATTCGACTCGTTCTACCGCGCAGGCTCACTGGTCTTCGGCGGTGGCCATGTCGTGCTGCCGCTTCTCGAAACGGAAGTGGTGAAAAGCGGCTGGATCAGTCACGATCAGTTTCTTGCAGGCTATGGTGCGGCGCAGGCGGTACCGGGACCACTCTTCACCTTCGCGGCCTATCTTGGAACCTTATTGGGGCCGGAACCTAACGGCCTCATCGGAGCGGGCATTGCCCTGATCGCCGTGTTCCTTCCGGGTTTTCTGATCCTGCTTGGCGTTATTCCCTTCTGGGATAGCTTCCGCCAACGCGAAAGCGCGCAGGCCTTGATGAGGGGTGCCAACGCCGCCGTTGTCGGCATTCTCGGCGCAGCGCTCTACGATCCGGTTTTCACCAGTGCCATCGTCGGCCCTTATCAATTCGCGCTGGCACTTACCTGCTTTGTTCTGCTGATGGCGTGGAAGACCACGCCCTGGATTGTTGTGCTTGTGGCCGCAGCCGGTGGCGTGCTGATCAGCGTGGCCTGACGGTCGCCACAACCGACGAGAGCGACGAAACTTGTGCAAGAACTTTGGTTCCCGACAATGGATTTTTCATGCCATACGATTCTGTCATTGAGCCGATTGTTTCTGCCGCACGCGCACTTCACGCTCTGGCGCATTTGCTTTCCCTGTAGCGCTTGGCAATATCTGCAACCGTATTCTTGCTGATTGCCAGATCGCGGGCGATCCAGCGATAGCTGCGGCCTTCCGCGATGAGCGCCAGTACTTTCGGGGCGAGCCTGTCCGACTTTGGGCGCTGACCGGGCTGTCGTCCAAGCCGTCTCCCGCGTGCCTTGGCTGCGGCAAGTCCGGATTTTACGCGCTCGCTGATGAGATCGCGCTCGAACTCCGCAATCCCGGACAGAAACGTCGCGAGCATCCGGCCGTGCGGGCTGGCCAAATCGAAGGTCATGCCGCTCATGGCGATCACCGAGACCTTCCGACTTTCCAGTTCACGCAATGTGTTGAGAAGATCGATCGTAGATCGTCCCCATCGGGAAAGTTCGGTGACCAGAACCAGATCGATGCCTCTGGCCTGGGCGAGCGCCATGACCTTCTTCCGTTCGGCTCGATCCAGCTTCGCTCCGGAGCTCGTCTCTTTGGCCTGTCCCTGGTTTGACGGACACGAAGAAAAGCGTGTTTATCGAACTGGAGGTAAGAAATGGAGAAGCGAAAATATAGTCGCGAGTATAAGATCGAGACTGTAAAAATGATCAGGGATAGAGGT
>NZ_SSBC01000004.1 GCF_006475605.1 Asticcacaulis tiandongensis
CCTCTATCCCTGATCATTTTTACAGTCTCGATCTTATACTCGCGACTATATTTTCGCTTCTCCATTTCTTACCTCCAGTTCGATAAACACGCTTTTCTTCGTGTCCGTCAAACCAGGGACAGGCCAGTACGTAGCCAATCAGGCCGGAAATCAGAGAACCGAACAGTACTCCGATCTTTACCGCATCTTGCGACTCGGGATGGGTCGGGAAGGCGAGCAAGCCTATGAACAGGCTCATTGTGAAACCAATGCCCGTCAAGACAGAGACGCCATAGAGCTGAAGCCATGTCGTTTTTTCCGGCATTTTCGCCAGACCTGAACGTATCGCCAGGGCCGCCGCCGCGAAAACGCCGAACTGCTTACCTAGGAAAAGACCCACCGCGATGCCAAGCGGAATGGGCTGCAATAGTGCGTGTGGCTGGAACCCAGCGAGCGATACACCTGCATTGGCGAAGCCGAAAATGGGAATGATCAGGAACGCCACCGGCTTATGGAGTGCGTGTTCCAGCCGCACCAGAGGCGAATGGTGGTCATCGTGGCCGCTTGATTTGTGGGTATGCAACGGAATGAAGAGCGCAGTAGCGACGCCCGCCAGTGTCGCGTGCACACCTGACTTGTGCACGAAGAACCAAAGGACGGCACCGACCAAGAGATATGGGCTCACTTGCTTGATTTTGAGCCGACTCATAAGAAACAGGAGAAGCAAACCAACCGCTGCAGCCACGAACCATCCGACAGAAAGATTGGCGGTATAAAAGATGGCGATGACGATAACAGCCGCCAAATCATCGATAATCGCCAGCGCGGTCAGGAACACTTTGAGCGCCATGGGCACACGTGAACCAAGCAGGGCTAGCACGCCCAAAGCAAACGCAATGTCGGTCGCTGTCGGAATGGCCCAGCCCTTAAGGCTGTCGGAGTGCTCGCGGTTGATAACCACATAGATTAAGGCGGGCACGATTACGCCCCCTAACGCTGCAAAGCCCGGCAAGGCGCGGCGAGACCAATCCGATAGCTGTCCAGTCAACACCTCGCGTTTGATTTCCAGACCGACGAGCAGGAAGAACACGGCCATCAGGGCGTCATTGATCCAATGGAGGACGCTAAGTCCTCCAATATAAATGTGCAGGGTATGGAGTAGATCTCGGCCCAAGGAGAGTTCGCAACGATCAGCGCCAGAAGCGCGGCAATCATCAGAATGATGCCCCCGGAGACATTGCTATCGACGAAGGCGCGGAAGAGGGAGACGCGGGGCGTGCGGGAAGTGGCGGACATACCTGACTCTTGATCAAAGCGAATATTCCACTTTGATTAAACAGAGCTGGTTTAAAAGAAAAATCGGAAATAGGCTGAGGCGATATAGTTAAATCCTATAAGGTAGACGCTATGCCCCGACTTCAACAGTTGCGTTATCTGGTCGCTATCGCCGACACGCTTAGCTTTAGCCGGGCCGCTGAAAACTGCCATGTCACACAGCCGACCCTCAGTATGCAGATTAAGGAGTTGGAAGATCGTCTCGATATGCAACTCGTTGAGCGCACCCGGGCGCGCGTCATCCTGACTCCGATCGGGGAGGCGGTTGTTGATCGGGCCCGTAATATACTGGCGGAGATCGAGGACATCCGCGAAATCGTACGACGCGAGCGCGCTGATGTGCTGCAAGGTCCGCTGAGAATTGGTGTCGTGCAGACCGTTGGTGCCTATGTACTCTCGCTGGCCATGCCACCCTTAAGAAAAGCTATGCCGGACCTGCGGGTCACTGTTCGGGAAGACCGACTGGAGAATCTGCCTCAAAAATTATCCGACGGAACGCATGACGTCCTTCTGTTGCCCAATGCGCTGGAACACCCCGATTATACCTCTGCCCGATTAATGACCGAACCGCTGCATCTGGTTGTTCCTGCTGACCACCCGTTAGCTAAGGCTGAGCGGGTCGCGCCGGAAAACTTGTGTGGCGAAACGATCCTGGCCATGGACCGGTCGGATCAGTTGCATAGCCAGATCGCCGCTTTGTGTCGTGAAGTGGGCGCGATAGACGTGCAGGACTATTCTGGGACTACCCTCGACACGCTCAGGCAGATGGTGGCCATCGGGATGGGGCTGGCGCTGCTGCCAGCACTATATGTGCGATCGGATGTCCTGCGGGAAAGTGTCATCGTGGCCCGTCCATTGGTCTCCAAAGCGCCTGTGCGCGAACTGACAATGGTGTGGCGGAAGTCGTCGCCCAGACAGGCCGTTTATCGGAGGATTGCGGATTCAATCGCGGCGTCTCTGGCACCTTGGGAATGAGTTGGTGAACTGAATGGAGCTAAAGGGCACCTTATAGGAAATCTCTATCAGGAGGCAGCACAAATCTTATTTCCTTACCTCCGCGCGAATGGTTAAGTATGAGGCGCGAGCGGACGAGACGTGGGGTCACTTCGGGAAATCGATTGAGTATGTATTTACACGAGGATAACATACTAGTGGATTGATTCCAACATTTGGTGCCCGCGTTTTACGGCGGCAATGATTTCATCGGGATCTGCCTTCCAGGTGAAGGGGCGCGGCTCTTGGTTGTGTTCTTCGATGAAGCGGTTGATAGCCGCCTGCAGGTCGACGACTGAGTGAAAGACGCCGTGCTTCAACCGTCGGCGTGTCAGTTTCGCGAAGAAGCCCTCGACGGCGTTCAGCCATGAACATGATGTTGGTACGAAGTGGAAGGTCCATCGCGGATGCCTTGCCAGCCAGGCGCGGACCTTCGGCTGCTTGTGGGTTGCGTAGTTGTCGAGAATGACGTGGACGGCCTTATCCTTGGGCAGCTCCGCCTCAATCGCGTTGAGGAAACGAATGAACTCTTGGTGCCGGTGACGCTGCATGTTGCGACCGATCACCGAGCCGTCGAGAACATTGAGGGCAGCAAACAGGGTGGTGGTGCCATGGCGCTTGTAATCATGGGTCATCGTGCCGCCCCGGCCCTTCTTCAAGGGAAGGCCCGGCTGCGTCCGGTCGAGCGCCTGGATCTGGCTCTTTTCATCGACGGAAAGGACAATGGCATGGGCGGGTGGCGAGACATAGAGCCCGACGACATCGTGTAGCTTCTCGGCAAAAGCCCTGTCATTCGACAGTTTGAAGCTGCGCCAGCGATGCGGCGCCAGACCATGCTCGTGCCAGATCTTGACGACGGAGGAGGCCGCGATCCCGACGGCCTTTGCCATCGCGCGAACGGTCCAGTGCGTGGCCTCGTGCCTGGGCGCTTCCAGCGTAAGCGCAACCACTTGATCGACCATTGCCGGATCGAGCGGCGCGATGCCGGGTGGGCGGCTCTTGTCGTGCAGAAGCCCATCTACGCCCTCGGCCATGAACCGCTCCTGCCACCGCCAGACGCAGGTTTTCGATTTGCCGGTGGCCGCCATAATGGCAACCGTTCCCAGTCCGTCGTCGCTCAACAGGATGATCTTGGCCCGCCATACGTGCTTCTGCGGCGAACCGCGGTTCGCAACCATGGCTTCGAGACGATTTCGATCAGAGGCGGTGACGTTAAATGTAATCCCTGTGCGCATCAGGCAACGTCCCACATCCAACGACCAATGAGAACCAAAAATCGGACTCTTTTGTCTCGATCAATCCACTAGCGAGAGGCGCTCCGACAGTCGTTCAAGCAGACGATGGTACAATTTCCTGCGAGCCCCTTGGGGCTAAGTATAAGGTGTTAGTCGTAGACGACAATGAAGCGTCAGCCATGACGTTGAAATGGGCCGTCGAACTTTCTGGATTTGAAGCTATGGCCTGCTTCGACGGTCAAAGCGCTCTAAAGCTGGTGGAGGAGTTTCAGCCGGCAATAGTTTTGCTGGATTTAGGAATGGCCGGCATGAGCGGGTATGAAGTTTGTCAACGACTTCGGTCAAACCCTCAACACGGCGCGATGTTCATCCTGGCTCAGACGGGTTGGGGTGACCCGCAGACCCGGCGACGCACTGAGGAAGTTGGCTTTAGCGATCACATGACGAAGCCTGTCGATCTGCCACTTTTGATGACCAAGCTCCACGCGCACATGGAAAAAACTTATGGCGAGCCTGATCTTTGAGGGGCTGTAGCGCGGGATTTATCCTAAGCAGAAATTCTCATCCTCTGTCAAAGTCCACTGAAATCCGTAAGTCCGCAGACGTGGAGTAGCGCATATCGTTACCGGCTTAGCAACACGGCTTAGCCCCAACATAGAGCCTAATATGCGAGACCTTCTTACGGGTTTTCCAGTGAAGCGGATAGTACTTTACGATAAACTATGTAAAATTTCTCGGACAAGCATCAATATTCAGACGTGACACTCCAAAACTGTTCGGAACGCTAATTTCAACTGGTGAGCAGCGACAAGCCGCCATTGCGGAAATAGGACTGGAAGAGATTCTGTTCGCGATGGCCGTCCTCAGAACTGGAAGCAACTCATGCAGTCAAGCGGCAACACAGTGTTCACGATTGTTGCATTGACAATGCGAAAGCAGCCGATTTTTTCAGACACCGGTGCTGCCAATGAGCGACCGGTAAAGCATGTATGCGGCTACGATGAATATGAGACCCGCAAATCCTGTGGTTAAATGACCACGTTTGGCTGCGAGAATCTTCGCAGCTCTCGCGCCGACTACGCTACCGGCAATACCCCCGCATACGAAAGCGATGGCGATCGCCCAGTCAACCAGGCCTGCAAATGCATAAGTCGATGCGGTCGATATCCCAAAGGCAGTCACAGCAAACAGTGAAGACGAGATTGCATTCACAATCGGCATCGCGGTTGCCGCCATGAGGCTAGGCACAATCAAAAAGCCGCCACCGATGCCGAAAAATCCGGACAGGAGACCAGTTGCGAGCCCAAACGCCACCAACCGGGGAAAATTATCTCTGTTAAGCCGGACCTTCGGGTTCCCTTCAGCATTTCGATGCTTAAGCATCAATCCAGCGACGACAACCATCAGCAATGCAAACAAACACAGAAGAACTTTGCCGTTCAGCGCCCGGCCGAAGAAGGAGCCGATCAGGGCGCCAATGACGCCAGTAATTGTGAAAACGGCGACACAACGCCACTTAACAGTACCCGACCTTGCCCTGCCGATCAAACTCAGGGCTGCGTTCAGCGCTACGCTCACGGCGCTCGTGCCGATGGCAAGGTGAGGATTGGTTATGCCGACGAAATAGACGAGGAGGGGTACGGCGAGGATTGACCCGCCCCCGCCCACCAAAGACAGGGTAAAGCCGACAACAGCGCCCGCAAACGCTGCTAAGAGATGCTGAATGTCCAACATGGCTGCGCATACCGCCTAACGGCGATTCCAGGGAGCAAGCATCAGCACCTTCGCCATTCCGCAGAAGCCTGTAACGCCTGCAAACACCAGACCGACACCGACGAAGCCTGACAGCAGTATGAAAGGGCTGGCGACGAAGCTCGCGAGAAGCACCCCACCAAGGACAAGCGTGCCGGCCCCTATCATCACCTGACGCTGAAGTTCAATCGGCTGGCTGGCGTCCTTGCGCACCGGGAGTCCACTTTGCTTCCATTTGTCCAGGCCGCCATCGAGCAGCAGCCATCTCCGTTCGCCGGCCTTAGCCGCAAGTCGGTCGGCATTGACTAGAGTGCGGCGGCCGCTCTTGCAGTGAAATACGATCGAGTCTCCTTCTATTGCGACGGTATCCAACACTGAAACGGGACAGTTTACCGCGCCATCTATGTGCTCGCGGCGGTACTCGTCGGTTTCCCGGATATCGACCAAAGTTGCCCCGTTCCGGATCAGAAGCGCTGCGTCTGCGGGACTTATTGAGTTGCTCATAACTGATGCTTTCTTTACTTGTTTTGAACCGGCAAACCTGCGCCCGCCCATGCGTCGAATCCACCATCCAGCAGATAGACCTGAGCCGCCGAAGTCGCAGCGGATAGCTTCTGCGCATTCATTGCCGTGCGCCTGCCGGTACGGCAGTGGAATATTACGGCTTGCTGCTCACTTAAGGGCATTATGTCCGGCCCGATGCCGGAAAGGGGCAGATGGTAAGCTTCAGGAATGACCTGATCTCGCTCTTCCGCTTCACGAATATCAACCAATCTGGCTCCACTGGAGATCAGGGCACTCGCATCCTCGGGCGAGACAGATTTAACGGTGTTCATTCTGGAAGTCCTTAGTCATAAGGTCGGGGCAATAGATATCGCGCAGCAGGGCGAGCACCCGAGCGGCCTTTTCGTCTGCCACCCGGTAGAAGACCGATTGGGACTCGCGACGGTTCGTAATGATGCCTTCTTCCCGGAGCTTAGCCAGATGCTGCGACAAGGCCGACTGGCTCAGGCTCAACTCATTGGACAGTGCAGACACTGAAAGCTCTCCGGCTGTCAGCAGGTGGCAAAGTATAAGCAGGCGCTGTTCGTTCGCCAGTGCCCGCAACAGGCTGGCTGCCTCGCTGGCCTTTGCTTCGAAGACCCTCAATTCGTCGGTTGCGGGAATATACATTATGCGCCTTTAAATTAGTTCTTGCTTATTTAGTCTTGTCTAATATATAAGTCAAGCCATAGGAGAGGCAATTATGTCAAATGCTGAAATCAACGCCTTTTTCGACGAGCCGACAAACACCGTCACTTATCTTGTCTGGGATGCCAACACCGGTTACGGCGTCGTCATCGATCCTGTACTCGACTTCGATGTGGCGTCTGGAGAAGTCGACACCCGGTCAGTTGAATACGTGCTGACCGCCGCCGCGGCCAAGAATGTCACAATTGAGTGGGTTTTAGAGACCCACGTTCATGCCGATCATTTAAGTGCCGCGCCGCTCATCAAGTCGCGGACGGGCGCCCGCATAGGTATCGGCGAACATATTGTGGATGTGCAGCGTATTTTTCGGCCAGTGTTTAACGCGGTTGACGTAAAGCCAGAAGGTGGTGACTTCGACGCACTCTTCTCAGACGGAGAGGTCCTTCAGGTGGGAGGATTGTCGATCGAAGTTCTTTACACACCGGGGCACACACCGGCCGACGTAAGCTACCGGATCGGTGACTCGGTCTTTGTTGGGGACACGCTGTTCATGCCAGATTATGGAACGGCGCGCGCCGATTTTCCCGGCGGCGATGCTCACGCCTTATACCGATCAACGCGTAAATTACTCGCGCTCCCACCTGAAACGCGGCTCTTTATGTGCCATGACTATAAGGCGCCAGGGCGCGACCATTTTGCTTGGGAAACAACGGTTAAAGAAGAGAGGGCCGCGAACAAACATGTTCGGGACGGCGTTACCGAAGAGGAATTCGTCAGGATGCGAACGGAGAGGGATGCCGGGCTGTCTGCGCCAAAGCTTCTACTGCCCTCGATACAGGTCAATATGCGCGGCGGACGATTTCCGCCCGCGACTTCCAACGGAGTGCACTACATGCTCGTTCCAGTAAAAGTAAAAGGCTCGTCAGCCTCCGAAATTCTGAAAGGGGCTTAGAAGCGGATTTTTCAAAGTGCGCTGCTGCCTCCAACTTCGGTGGGGCTTACATGAAATAGTGCTCCATCTCACTGCCACCGGTTTGGGGGAAATACGTGGTGCCAACCTATTGGATGTACCATTCCATTGTTCTGCTCTTGATCCACGATCATGCTGCGGCGTTCAAATTGGCACACATGTCGCGCAAATCGGGGAAACTAAAATCCTAATTTCCCATAAGTTTACTTATGCGAAAAATTATAACTCATTGAAATTAAATTATATTTTAATGAATTTGGTTTAAGGTGGCCGCAGCATACGCACTGCGGCCACCCCTCTAATCGAGGAAACCGGCCCTAGTTCTTGTGGTCCTTATGGGCATCCGGCTGATCCGCCTTGTCCTTGTCGCAGCAGCAGCACTTTTGCATGGCTTCGCAACAGGATTTGACGGCGTCCTTGACCGCTTCCGGGGCGGCCGCATAGGCGGCACCGGCGGCGAACAGGGCAACAAAAGCAGATGTGACGATGATACGTTTCATCGGATAACTCCGTTAGATAGATTGAATGTAAGGTGTCTTATCTATCGGAGGATCAGCGCGGAGGCGGCGCACGCGGGCCGAAGATAATCCCGGCATAGAGGGCCGACTTGACGGTAAAGGTCAGGGCATCCGTCTTCATAACCACTACGAAATCATAGGACGCCGGTGCGATGACCGGACACTGAAGACCACAGGCCTTATAGACGGCGGGCGCCTTTTCAGGACAGCACGGCATCTCCGGCATTTCGTCCGCGGAAACGGCCCCCATCGCTGGATGGTTCATCATAGTCTCGGCGGCCGCTGGCGTGCTGACACACAGGATCATGGCCATCAGACCCATGATCATCGAGACAGCGCTGAAACGGAGACGGCGGTGCATGAAATCGAATGTATAGGGGCTTTGACGTTTGAGCAACCGGGACTTTATGAGCCCTGTGATGCGGGCGCCAGCGACTCGATGATGGCGCAGTCGGCCACGATGTTACAGTGGCAACTCTCGATCACCTGATCGAGCACGGTCTTTAGGGACTGAAGGTCTTTGATCTTTCGCTCCACCTCATCCCGATGGGCGCGGGCGATCACATCGACGGCCGCGCACGAGTGCGACCGGTCGTCAGAGAGCGTCAACAAGGCGCGCACCTGGTCGAGCGAAAACCCCAGATCGCGCGCCCGACGAATGAAGCTCAGGCGATTAAGATGGGCGGGCTCATAGGCTCGGTAGTTGCCTTGGGTTCGACCGGGCTGAGGGAGCAAACCATTCTTTTCGTAAAAGCGGATGGTTTCGACCTTGGTGCCCGTGGCGCGTGACAGATCACCGATCGACAGATGTGTGGAACTCATGGCTTGACCCTATAGCGACTATAGGGTGTATATATGCGAGCCTGTTCCGTCCGTCGAGGTCTTGATATGGCGTCTCCCTCCCCCATCCGTCTACGCGTCGAAGGCATGGACTGCGGCGCGTGCGCGCTCAAAATTGAAACCGCCGTCAATCGACTGCCGGGTGCCAGCGATGTCGCGGTGTCCTACCAGAACGAAACGCTCTTTCTCAATCTGGATGAGGACCTGACCCCAGTCACGAAGCTTGAAGACCAGATTCGCAGCCTCGGATATGTGCCGACCGCACTGGCCGAAGAGATGCGCACGATTCCAACCGCTAAGACCGCCGTGCCCTGGTGGAAAACCGGTAAGGGCAAACTCGTGTTGATGACCGGTCTGATGTTGGCCATTGGATTGGGATTGGAACGCCTGCTCCCCGCCTACGCGCTCTACATCACCTCCATCGCCGCCCTGATCAGTGTATTTCCGTTCGCACGCCGTGCGGTTTCGGGCGCGCTGGCCGGCTCACCCTTCTCCATCGAAACCCTGATGTCGGTGGCCGCTATCGGTGCGGTGTTCATCGGTGAGGGCGAAGAGGCCCTGACGGTCGTCTTCCTGTTTGCCGTCGGTGAGGTGCTTGAAACCGTTGCCGCAGGGCGTGCTCGGGCGGGTATCGAGGCCCTGATAGGATTGGTTCCCCGCACAGCCCGTGTCGAACGCGATAGCGGCGTCGCAGAGGTCCCGGCGGAATCTTTGGAAATCGGCGATATTGCCATCGTCCGGCCGGGCGATCGTATCCCGTCCGACGGAGAGGTGGTCGAAGGTGAAAGCGAGGTCGACGAGTCGCCCGTGACCGGCGAGTCTGTGCCCGTGTTCAAAGGAGCGGGCTCGGAAGTATTTGCAGGCAGTATCAACGCCAATGGGGCTCTGCGGGTGCGTATCACGCATAAGGCCGCCGACAACACCATTGCCCGGATCATCCATCTCGTCGAAGAGGCGCAGGAAAGCAAGGCGCCAACCGCACGCTTCATCGACAGGTTCAGCCTGTGGTACACACCTGCCGCGATGCTGGTCGCCGCCCTGATCATCGTCATTCCGCCCTTGCTCTTTGCTCAGGACTGGACGACGTGGATTTATCGCGGACTGGCGACCTTGCTCATTGCGTGTCCCTGTGCGTTGGTCATCTCAACCCCGACAGCGATTGCGTCGGGTCTGGCCGCCGGGGCGCGCCAAGGTCTGCTGATCAAGGGCGGCGCGGCACTGGAAACGCTCGGCAAGATCAAGACGGTGGCCTTTGATAAGACCGGCACATTGACGCGCGGCAAGCCTCAGGTAACGGACATCATAGCCCTGACGGGTAATGAGGATGACTTGCTGGCGCGCGCCGCCGCCGTCGAAGCCAATACCAGCCATCCGCTCGGCAAGGCCATTGTTGACGCCGCCCGCGCCCGCGCGTTGGACATTCCCGCCGCCTTCGGCGGCTCGACCGCCGTACCCGGCAAGGCCGTGACAGCGCGATTGAAGTCAGGCTTTGTCTCGGTCGGCTCCCCATCCTTCGCAGCGAGCAAGGCGGCGCTATCAGACGAGACGACGGCCAGGATCAATGCGCTGGAGCAGGAAGGCAAGACTGTCGTGGTTGTCCTCGGCGGCGAGGTCGCCGAAGGGCTGATCGCTATCCGCGATGAATTGCGCGAGGACGCGAATTCCGCCGTAGCGGCGCTGAAAGCACGGGGAATACAGACACTGATGCTGACCGGCGACAATCGTCGGACGGCCGCCGCCATAGCCGCACAGGTCGGCGTCGCGGCTGAGGCGGAGCTGCTACCGGAGGCCAAACTCGCCCGCATTGCGCAGATCGCTAAAGACAGCCCGATTGCCATGGTCGGTGATGGGATCAACGACGCTCCTGCCCTTGCGGCCGCCTCGGTCGGCATCGCCATGGGCGGCGGGACTGATGTGGCGCTTGAAACCGCCGACGCCGCGCTGCTGAAGGATCGCGTGTCCGGCGTTCCCCAACTCATCGTCCTGTCGAGGGCAACGCTGGGTAACATCTGGCAGAACATCGCCCTGGCTCTGGGGCTAAAGGCGATCTTCCTTGTCACGACGCTGACTGGGGCGACGACCCTGTGGATGGCCATCCTCGCTGATACTGGCGCGACAGTTCTGGTGACGCTGAACGCCTTGCGCCTTCTAGGCTTCAGGAGCCGGTAGGACTTCCACAGAGAAAAGGGACGCCGTCACCGGCACCCCTTCCTCAATACGCTGTCTGCTCACATCCAATACCGGACATTTTCAGAGCGAGTTGCTAAGAAATTCGGAAGCAGAAATGAGACCGCAGAGTGCTGCAAGAATGACAGGCTATGTCCCTACAAGTGCAACCAACCCGCGGGCGGGGGCCCTATTTCGGCTGATATTCACTCGATGTCTGACACCCAAAGGAGACCTCCAGCGCCGCCCGAAAGCCCAAACGGCATCTGTCCCGGCCTCAATCAAAGTCTCTATCTGGGACTTAAAAATACCCCGTGAGTTGCACATAACCAAAAGCCGTATCGCCCTGTCGCGATCCAGTCGGTGCATTGCGGCCAACTTCGCCATCTAACAACAAGGACACCCCGACCTCGCCGAGGAGATGTTTGGGCTTGAACCAGTAACGCATGCGGCTGTCGATGGAGTGACCTATGAAGGACCCGGAACGCCCCTGTGAATCACGGACACCGGCGACCACCCAGCTATCGGCTTTCGATGCCAGATAGGCGGCTTTGTAGGCAAAACGCGCGTCGGTACGCGCGTTAGGGCGCACCTCTATCCTGAAGCCCGGCGCATTGATATTGGCGGGCGTTAGCGGACCATGAATACCAGTGTTTCCAAGATCGGTGCGCCGGGAGCCGAACAGGCGCTCGTACTGATCGTAGCGACCATCGATCGGGTTCTTATCACCACTGGCATAATCGTAATCCACAACGAGACGCGGCTGCCATTTCAGGTCAAGTGTGCGCCCCCAATGGGCATGTAAGGTCCATGCCCGCACCTTCAGATCGCGCACGTCGGTCGTATTACTGCTGCTCCGGCGCGTGCCGTACCGCCACGCCGCTTCGACATCCACATCCCACTGGCCAACCTTGGGTGGGCGAGAAATGCGAAAGCCCGGCGTCGTGTAGTGACGGTTGGGCGTCGGATTGTCGTTGCTGTCTCGTTCGTCAAGCCCGCAAACGAAGGCTTCCGCCGTCAGACCCGGCGCCAGATGTTTGAAACTGTTGGGACGAATGTAATGTAGCCCCCACAGCTTGCGGTTCGTGGCCTCTTCATCACCGGAGATGTCGTTGTCGCTTAGCGCTGCTCGCCCCGCTGGCAAGCGCGTGACCGGCACGGCGTAGAGGGCGTGCCATTGCGCCCCGCCCCGCGTCTTCGACCGGATGTGCACGCCGGTGTAATTGAAGATCACATTGGCGAACTCGACCCGCTCCACCTGACGCCGACTGCCGATATCGAGCGTCATCCGCCCCATCTGGATAGCCGTCGTGGCCTGACCTGGCAGATCCTCGACCGCAACCTCGCCATAGGCTTGCAGCACATCCACCGGATTGACCCAACTCGTCGAATAGGCTGTCCCGGCATCACCGAGATAGCTGCGGGAGTCCTGCATTTCTCCAACGAAGATCCAGGCCCCGCGTGTGGCCTGAGCCTTAATCAGGGTGCGAAACGCCAGAAGCTGGTCACCTCCCGTGCCACCCGCGCGGAACTGCCCCGATCGTCTCGTAACGCCCCCGCGCTTCGCCCGACATCTGCACCCGCCAGCGGTGATCGACGGGCGTCTCCGCCCCCGCACCATTAGGTGCCAGTAAGACGCCCAGCATGACGGACGCGTAGCCCCGGACCTTCGGTCTCGCCCATGATCGGAACAGACGCATGAAACCCCCAATATATCTAAATGTGTGCCCGTCTACAGATGGACAGGCACGTGAAGCGAAAAGCAGGACGCACTAGACGGGCAGAGCCCGGCGAATTCAGGACTAGACCGGATATCGTCGGGCACCTCGGCCCTGAGCCTCGGTTTCCAGCCCAGATGTGCGAAGAAGGAAGCCGCCGTATCGGTCAGTAGCCACAGTTCCGTCAGACCAGCACGATCGGCCTGCGCCACGGCAAAGTCGACGAGCCGGGTGCCATGACCTTGGCCGCGCCGGGTTTGCGGGACGACCAGCGAGCGCAACAGACCGGCCTTGCCGTAAGCCTCTATGCCAACAAAACCGCGAACTTCACCGCCAGCGTTGTGACGCCAGAACGACTGTTGCGCTGTGCCCAGGTCCGTGGTCGGCAATCCGGCAGCGGCCAGCGCTTCGACCAGATCACCGTCGCGCGGATCGATCTGCGTGAACACGCCCGCCTCGTCTATCGGCATCAACTGACCAATCTCGTCGAGCGCCGCTTTGAAGGCGCCTCGGTCGGACACCAGCCTATCGAGCGGCAGCACCAGAAAGGCTTCGATGCGGGCCCGCAGGATCGTATAGGCCTTGCGGAAGGCGGCATTGATCTGCGCGTCTGTGCCGGTCACATGGGCCGGGTCTTCGACGCCCCAATGGGTACGCAGGACATTGCCGATATAGGCCGGGCATTCCTCTCCGGCGGCGCTGCCGCAGACAGTGATGACAATGTCCGGCACGTCCAGCAGGTCTTCCCACGACTTGCTGGACGCACCTTCCGTCGAGATCCCTTCGCTCTTCAGCAATGCGAGCGATCTGGGATGGACATAACCCGTCGGGCGGCTTCCGGCGCTCATGGCGCGCCAGCCACTCGGCGCGAGATGGTTGAAGGTGAACTCACCGAGAATAGAGCGGCAGGAGTTACCCGTACAGAGAAAGAGAACCTTCATGGCGGCGGCCTCAGATGGAGCGGAGATTGACGCGCTTTGACAATTCCTCGGCGCTTTCCTTGCGCTCGGAATAGCGGTCGACGAGGTAGTCGGCGCGTTCGCGGGTCAGGAGGGTGAACTTTACCAGTTCCTCCATGACATCAACGATGCGGTCGTAATAAGAGGACGGCTTCATACGGTCGTGTTCATCAAACTCGGTGAAGGCCTTGGCCACAGACGACTGGTTGGGGATAGTGATACAGCGCATCCAGCGACCCAGCACACGAAGCTGGTTGACGGCGTTGAACGACTGCGAACCGCCGGACACCTGCATCACGGCCAGCGTTTTGCCTTGGGTCGGGCGAACCGATCCCAGCGCCAGTGGTATCCAGTCGATCTGCGATTTCATGACGCCCGTCATCGCGCCGTGACGCTCAGGCGAACACCAGACCATGCCTTCGGCCCATTGCACCAGTTCGCGCAGTTGCTGCACCTTGGGATGGCTGACATCGGCGTCGTCCGGCAGCGGAAGACCCGACGGGTTGAAGGTGCGCGTCTCGGCACCGAAGCGTTTGAGAATGCGCGCGGCTTCTTCGGAGACCAGACGGCTGAACGAACGCGACCGCACCGATCCATACAGCAGCAGTATGCGCGGGGCGTGCGTCAAAGGCTCGGGCGCTAGGAGCTTGGTCTCGTCTATTGCCTGAAAACATTCCGCATCGACATTGGGCATCCCCGGCAAACCGACGCGCTTGCCGGCGCCGTCAATCATTTCCGTCCCATCTTCCTTGAGGAACGGCCCTTTGGGCCAGTTGTCCAACAGGTCCAGTACGGCCTCCGACGGGCGGCACAGCTTGGCGCCCTTATCGGTGACGACGATGGGTCGGTTAACGAGGACCGGATGCAGCAGCATCTGCTCGAAGATCACGTCATCAGGCACGGCCAGATCGAGCAGGCCCAGTTCCTTAGCAGGCGACTTGGTCTCTCGCAACGCCTGCCTCGGCGTCAGACCCGCATAGGCGAGCAGATTGCGCAGTTCGTCGGCGTTCCAGCCCACCTTCAGATATTCGACGATCTCGGGCTCGTAGCCCGCCGCTTCAATTACGGCCAGCACGTTGCGCGAGGTGCCGCAGTCCGGATTGTGATAGATGACGGGCTGCATCTTAGACCTCGTACGATTGTTTGTTCGCGACCTTTACCAGCCATAGCATGACCGGCACCTCGACCAGAACACCGACGACGGTGGCGAGCGCCGCGCCGGAGTGCAGACCGAACAGGCTGATGGCGACAGCCACGGCCAGCTCGAAGAAGTTGGAGCCACCGATCAGGGCAGCGGGTGCCGAGATGTTGTGCGGGATTTTGACCTTGCACATCCATTTGAAGGTCAGGAAGAACATCAGGATGCTTTGCAGCAGGATCGGCACGGCGATCATCAGGATCACCAGCGGCTTTTCCAGCAGGACCTGCGCCTGAAAACCGAACAACAGAATGACGGTTGCCAGCAGGCCGATGATCGACCAGGGTTTTAGGGCATCGAGCAGGCCTTCGACCCTGGCGGCGGGTAGCGCCTTGCGGGTTAGATAGCCCGCGACGATGGGAATGACGACATAGAGGACGACTGACAGGATCAGGGTGTCCCATGGGACCACCACATCCGTCACGTCGAGTAGCAGGGCGACGATGGGGGCGTAGGCGACGATCATCACCAGATCGTTCAGCGAGACCTGGACCAGCGTGTAGTTGGCGTCGCCCTTGACCAGGCGGCTCCATACAAAAACCATGGCCGTACAGGGCGCGGCTCCCAGCAGGATCAGACCGGCGATATAAGACTTGGCGTCTTCCGCCGGAATAAAGCCCGCAAACATATACTGGAGAAACACCACGCCCAAAGCCGCCATACTGAAGGGCTTGATGAACCAGTTGATGAAGAAGGTGATGATCAGGCCCTTGGGCTTCTTTCGAACCTCGCCGATGGTCGAGAAGTCGATACTGATCATCATGGGGAAAATCATCACCCAGATGAGCAAGGCCACGACCAAATTGACGTGGGCGTATTCGAGATGGGCTACCGTCTGAAACACAGGCGGAAACAGATGGCCCAACAACACACCGGCGAGGATCGATAACCCGACCCAGACTGAAAGATAGCGCTCGAATTTGCCCATTAGGCTCTCGGCTCCAGACGTGAGGGCACAATCACGCTTGCACACAGCGCGTTAAACTGACCCCGCTTATTTGACTTACGCGCCTAACAGGCGCAGACGATTTTCTGTATCAGGGGCTCGCATAGCTCCTTGCGACCGCCGCAACAGTCTTCCAGCAGGAACGACAAGAGCCCTTGCAGACCATCATAGTCCGCGAAGTAGCGGATCGAACGCCCTTCCCTCTCGCTTCTCAGAAGACCGGATTGCTGTAAGACCGATAGGTTGGCCGACATGGTGTTTTGCTTCACGCCTAAACGTTCGCCGATATCTCCTGCCGGCAGGCCTTCCGGCCCCACCTGCACGAGTAAACGAAGAACGTCGAGCCGGGTTTCTTGACTCAGGGCCGCGAAAGCCTGTGTTGCTGCCTTTTTATCCATATATCGCGCTATAATGATATATTAAAGCGTTGTCAAGCCATGACCCTGGAGCGGGAGATTTTTTCAAAATCAATTCAATGCTGTTCCTCGCCCTATCGTGATGGCGGGGTTAAAACTTCCATTCCCGTTATACTCTGCACGCTACGGCACGCTCTTAAATAGGATCTACCGATTTGCGCCCAAAGGCGACATTTTATCATCAGTTGCGCGACGAGCCCGGAACTGGAGATAAGCGATGATGCCACCCGATTCCGATGCCGGATTAATCCTGGGGCAACGTCGCAATCGGGCCGAGCTCTGCCTAGAGCGAATTCCTTTTGCTGCCGCCTCGAAAAACGCGCATCGTTCAGCCTGTCGAGTGACTGATTGCTATCAAGTAGGACATCCTTCGCCATGAAGCATCAAATCATACCTGCAACTGAAACGACAATAGCCGAAATCGAAACATGGCTTGATGCAGAGGAAGCCGCTTAACCGCAACCTCAAGGCAGGTCAAAACCGCCGAACCAAAAGCCCCGTTCAGGCTTTTTTGGATTGCAATTACACTTCGTTCGTCGAAGCCAACTCAGACGCAGGTCATTTATTTTGTCGTGAGCTGGTCCAGCTTGGCCCTCAATTTTTGTACTTCATCCGTGAGATTTTCCAGAGCAACCGTCTGGGGATCAGGGCTGGTCGCACCGTGATCTATGTTTACCCGTTGCATGGCCTCTAGCATGACGCTGATGAACAGGTTCAGAACGATGAACGTGGCCACCAGAATAAAGACCACCATGAACGGTATGGCGAGCACGTGAGTCTCCGCCAATTCTCGTGCCATATCGGCCCAGCCTTCTAGGGTCATGATCTGAAACAGGCTAAACAAGGACACCTCAAGGCTGCCAAACCATTGTGGTGCGATGGTAGCGAAGAACTTGGTCGCCATGACGGCAAAGACATAGTACAAAATAATCAATATAGCGCCGATCGATCCTATGCCAGGCATTGCAGCGGCGATTCCGGAAACAACGCGGCGTAAGCTGGGAAAAACGGAAATCAGGCGCAGAACACGGAGCACCCTGAGTGCCCGCAATACACTGAATGCCCCCGACGCCGGAAGAAGTGCCAAGGCAATCACGACCGTGTCGAACAGGTTCCAAGGGTCGCGGATGAATCGCCCGCCTTGGACCACCAGGCGCAGAAGCAGTTCCAGAACGAAAATTCCAAGCAGGATTTGGTCGATAATCAGGAGTTGCGGCCCAATAAATGTCATGACGGCCGGATAGGTTTCAAGACCCAGGACCACGGCATTGAAGAGGATCAGACCAACAATGACTGTCGTGGCCGCTGGATGATCCAGCCCTGCCCTGAGCCGCGCCCGCAGAACCTCAATCGCGGCCATGGTCTGCCTCAGGTGTCGTCTTGGCGGTTTTGACCAGAGAGACAATAACGCCAATGGCAATGAGACCCAACGTGACCGCCAGAGAGATATTTGCCGGGAACTTTTCAAGCCCCAAAGCATCGGCAATGAAGATCTTAGAACCAATGAAAATCAGAACAAAGGCTAGGGCAGGTTTGAGGTACTTGAAGCGATGGATGATGGCGGCCAGAGCGAAATAGAGTGCCCTCAGGCCCAGGATCGCAAAAATGTTGCTGGTGAAGACGATAAAGGGATCAAGGGTGATGGTGAAGATGGCCGGAACGCTATCGACCGCAAAGATAAGATCGACAAACTCGATGAGTAACAGTGCCACCAGAAGCGGCGTGGCGTAAATGCGCCATTTTCCGGTCTTGGGGTCGGGCTGTCGTGTCAGAAACTTCTGACCATCAAGCTGGTCGCTGACGGGAAAGAGCCGGCGCATCAGCTTCAATAAGGGATTGCTGGCGATATCAGGATGCTTGTCCCCCATCAGCAGCATTTTAATGCCGGTAAAGATCAGGAAAACGGCAAAAACATAAAGGACCCAGCTATATTGGGCCACCAAGGTGGCCCCCAGGGCTATCATTATGCCGCGCAGCACGATCACGCCCAATATACCCCAGAAGAGTACCCTGTGCTGATAGAGTGGCGGGATCGCGAAGTAGGTGAAAATGAGCGAGATCAGGAACACATTGTCCATCGCCAGGGTTTTCTCGACGACGAAGCCGGTCAGATACTCCTTGCCGGCCTGAGCCCCCAGGGACCACCACACCCAGCCGCCGAACGCGAGGGCAATGGCGATATAAAAGGCCGACATCCAAAGGCTTTCCCGGATGCTGATCACATGTGTCTTACGATGCAAAACGCCGAGGTCGAATACCAGCAAGGTGGCGACGATGGCGAGGAAGCTGGCCCACATCCAAAGGGGCTTGCCCATAATGAGCTCGAAGAGGATATCCATGTAAGACGGCTTTCTGAAATCCGACCCGTTCATCTCCTATGGGGAACGGGTGACATGTGGTTTGGGTGTGGGTCAGGAGGTGGCGCGGCGCAACGGCTCAGTCCAGATCGGACAGTGAGCGCCCCCGGCGGCGGGTGAAAGGCGTTGGCATGACGCTGTGCAGGGTCATTTCGACGATCTGGGTCATCTCGCCCTTATCGAGCCATATGCCTCCACATTGCGGGCATTTGTCGAAGCGAAGGGCTTCGTGAGTCTCCAGTCTGAGAGGAATATGACAATCGGGGCAGCTGCGTTCTGATGGGGGCGTTGGGGCCATCGGGCGTTCTCAATTTCGTTTTTCTGACAATCGGCGTGACCTCAGTGGTCGTTGCCATCGCATCAGGATACAGGCCGACACCGTTTGAAATCTGCCTGAGTTTGACGACAAGATCGCAGTGAAGGCGTCGCCGTCTCTTTACGAAACGACTACACTCCGACAGCATTAACACTGTTCCCCGTCAGCGGCAATGGGCCTGATTTGAAGATTTGAAAGCTGGAGGGTTTGGCGTCATCGTAGCTATCATGGAGCGAAGATGAAAGCCAAACCCCAAAGAGCTGTCATGACATCAAAAGAGCCTGTTAAACCTGCCCGCACCAAGGCCCCGGCCGAAGCGGTTGTGAAGGATATCCGCCGCCAGACGCGCGCCCGGCCTTCGAGCGAAGAGAAGATCCGCATTGTGCTTGAGGGCCTGCGTGGTGAGGAGAGCATCGCCGAGCTTTGTCGGCGCGAAAACATCGCCCAGAGCGTCTATTATGCCTGGTCAAAGGAGTTCCTGGAAGCTGGCAAGAAAAGGCTGGCCGGTGACACAGCGCGGCAGGCGACATCGGATGAGGTCAAGACTTTGCGTAAGGAAAGCCGGGATTTGAAGGAGGTAGTCGCGGAGCTGACGCTTGAGAACCGCCTGCTTAAAAAAAGCGTGAACGGAACTGGGGGAGACGAAGAATGAGGTACCCAGCCGAGGAAAAGCTCGAGATTATTCGGCTTGTTGAACAGTCCCATTTACCGGCCAAACGGACTTTGGGCCAACTGGGCGTGCCCAAGACGACCTTTTACCGCTGGTACGATCTTTAC
>NZ_SSBC01000005.1 GCF_006475605.1 Asticcacaulis tiandongensis
GAAAACCAAAAACATAACCGGGCAGCGCTCTCAAACCGGTTACAAGTGTCGCGGGGTGGAGCAGCCCGGTAGCTCGTCAGGCTCATAACCTGAAGGTCGTCAGTTCAAATCTGGCCCCCGCAACCATCGTTAACGAATGCGCCCCGTTCCCCTCCGAGCGGGGTTTTTTGTTGCCCAAATCTGATCCTGAATCCGACAGTGACATGATCGACCCCAACTCACCAACCAACTCAATCCGAAGACCACCCTCGCCATCCGGCGTAAGGCAGATCGTCTCGATCAGGCTGCGTAAAAGTTCAACCGCTTCGTGCCGCGTGGCCTCGTCCGCATTAAGCGCCTGCGTCAGGTCAGCCACTTTGCGGCGGTAAAGCGCACTTAAGTTAGGATGAAGCCGCAGGGGCTCTTCCTCGCCAAGCAGGCTCAGTTCGTCTCGGATGGCTGATTGGCGTGCCTCCAGTTCGGCCATCTTCGCCTTCATAGATGAATGGTACATGCCATCGGCTATAGCCTCAACCATCTGGGCTATGGACTGCTCAATCTTTGATAGTTCCGCCTCACGCATTTGCCGAAGGGCCAACTCGCTTTGTCTGGATTTGTTATATTCCCGCTGAAACTCTTCGACGAAAGCCGCAATCAGGTCAGGGTGAAGCAACTTATCGCGTAAACCACCGAGTACGCGTTCCTCTAAAACCTCACGTCGGATTGTGTGTCGGTTATCACAGTTGCCCTTATTACGTGCGGCCGCGCAGCCATAGTGACGTGTGCCCACCAATGTATATGACGCGCCACAACGCCCGCAGGTCATCAGGCCGGACAGTAGGTAACGGGCTCGGCGTGCGCGCTCAGGCTTGGTCGTGCGCCCTTCTTCACTAATGGTGCGTCGCGTATCCCATTGGCGGTGTTTGACGGCCTCCCATAAGGACTGATCAATGATCCGCAGGTCAGGAACGCTATGGGTGACCCATTCAGCTTCAGGGTTCGGGCGCGCCTGCCGTTTGCCTATTGCCGGATCCTTGATGAAGCGCTGACGGTTCCAGATCAGCTTACCAATATAGAGTTCGTTATTCAGAATGCCCGTGCCACGCCGCCAGTTTCCATAGATGGTGGAACTACCCCAGGCCGTACCTGCTGGCCCCACGATACCTTCACTGTTAAGCCTGGTGGCAATGCTGCGCGGGCTATACCCATCCGCATACATCTGGAATATCCGCTGTACGATGGGCGCCTGTGCTTCATCAATGACGCGCTCGCCGGTCGTAAAGGTACCATCAGGCAGGAACTGGCGCAGAATACTATAGCCGTACGACAACCCGCTGGCGGCCTTGCCTTCACGGATACGTCCCTCCAGGCCCCTGTGAGTCTTCTGAGCGAGGTCCTTTAGGAAGAGCGCTGACATCGTGCCCTTAAGGCCGATGTGCAGCTCAGAAATCTCGCCTTCCGCTACGGTGATAATGGGGATGCCAAGGTAACGCAATTGCTTGTGCAGGGCGGCAATATGCTCCTGATCACGCGACAGACGATCAAGCCCCTCGGCGACAAGCACGTCAAAAAGGCCCTGGCGCGCATCGATCATCATAGACTGATAACCAGGCCGCATATGTGTGCTGCCGCTTAACCCCTGATCAGCGTAAAGCCTGGTCGCTGTCCAGTTGTGTGCATCAATGAGGCGATGACAGGTGCGCCTCTGATCTTCTATGGAGGCTTCACGCTGCAGATCGGAAGAATAGCGGGCGTAGATCGCGGCGCGCATGATCATCAGTCTCCCTTAGTGACTATTATCGCCTACACCGGCGTCTGGTGGGTTTCTTTTTATGACCTTCGCAACGCAGGTCGCGAAGTACGTTCTGAAATTTACGGCTGACACCCACGGATGTGGCACGATTGTAATGCCTTTCGGCCATTCGCAGCGTCGCATGACCCAGAATATCCCGGATGATGCCGACATGCTCAGGCGCATAGGTGGCAATGGAGGTCGCGGCTATATGTCGGAAGGCGTGCGGCCTAAGGGTGAGTCCAAAGGTGCGCTGTGTCAATAGGGCGAGGCCTGAGGTAAAGCTATCTATAGACAGGGGATTGCCCTTCTGACTTATCCAGAGCGCATCAGCTTTCTGACCTTGCAATAGAATGGGGCGATAGGTTTCGAGATAAAGCCGTATATAGGGCTCAAGAGGTATCGGTAGCGGAATACGCCGCGCCCTCTTGTCCTTCATGTCCTTGGCGTCAAAGCAGAGCATCGTGGCATGATCGGACAATAGGACATGGTTATGGACCGTCATTGCCATTAAAGCACGAACCCTGACGGGGCGACTGATGAGCAAACCCACCATCAATGCCTGACGGAAGTGCGTCGCGTTGGTAGTGGAATCTGACCGTGGATTGTCCGCGATCCGCTGGAGGGTGAATAGGCTCCAGTTAAACAGATCGGCCGCTGTAAGAGGGAGTGGGGGCTTTAACGCGTAGGGATGAGATTGATCATATAATGACCGCGCGGCATTGAAGAGCCAGACCCAGTTTCTCTCGGGGGCAAAGCCCTTCATGACTACAGCGAGCGATAAAATCTGATTGGAGACAGAGCGCAGCTTAAGGCGTTGTCTACCTTCATCAATAAATGCGCTTACGGCGTCTTGGTTTACATGTTCGATTGGATGTGCCTCTGCAAGATTAGGCTGAGTGCGCCGGATGAAGGAGAGCCAGCTACCGTAATTCTGGGCATGATACTTACGGGTTCCTTCAGACCAGGCTAGAAACACGCCGCCCTCACTGAAAAGGCCGCCCGAAGCGAAAGCCTGTTCCCAAAGGGCCTGATCCGTTTTTGGCCAGTCTGGAAACTTAAGGATAAGTGGAACAGTAGATATGGTCATTTCCACCGCCCTTTATCGGCCATGTAAGGACTTAAAACGTCTGCATAAAGTTTGAAGGCGGCCTTATTCGAAGCAGGAGCGTAAAATGCTGTTGTCGTCTCCATCTTCGAATGTCCCACGAGACGGCGGACGTCTTCATAGTGGCCGGGGTGGGCCTCAAGATAGACATAGGCACTGAAATGGCGGAACAAATGGGCGTTCATAACTAGCCCGGTTTCCCGAAAAATCCGCTGTTTGATTAACCCGCCAAAATAACTGGGTGTACGTGGGGCGCCTGAGGCTGAGGGGAACATCCAGCCTTCGGATGGGTCGCCGACATGCTTGCGATAATGTGTGAGGTATTTTTATACCACTGTCGCGTAAGGGCCTTCGATAGCCGCATCGATGGCCATGCGGCCCTTGGTCTTGTCGGCCGGGACATGGATATTTATGGTGACTGCCTTGCCTTTCCTGACCACAGTGAAATCCTCGGAAAAACGCAAACCGGCCAGATTTTTTACGCGCATGGGGCAGCAGAGCAGGATAGCGATTGCGGCGGCAGTCATCGCGTCGAGTGCTGCCGAACGACGGCTCCGCGCATTGCTGGCCTTGCTGATTAGATTCATGGGCAGATTGACCAGACGGACAATGTTTTCACGTTGTGCAAACTGGTCCATACGTGTCTGGCTCTTACACGACATGGTGCGCATATTAGTCCCCAGTTGGTCGCCGATCTTTTTCTGGGCAAGGGCAATCTTGCGTAGGACGGTAGCGTCGAGCTTGAGATAATAGCGGGCGATCGCCATCAATGTAGAAATGATATTGCCTAAACCCGTTGGAATCTGACCGTTATGCCGTTGCACCATGTGGCCAAATGCGCATTCGATTACCTCTAGATCGACGACGTTGGAGAGCGTTTTAAAGTGCGCCTTTTGGTGGCCTGCCTCGACGGCCGCATGTAGAAACTGCCGGATATGCGCCTTGATATTACGTAAGCTCGTCGACCGTAACGGACGCCGGGGGCCATCATCGGAAAATAGGTCGGGGTCTCTCAAGCGCTTCAGATAAGATTCGATGTCAGCGACCAGGGATGGCGGATAATCCTCGAGCGGACGTGTGCAAAAACGTGTGCCTGAGGCTGTCGTCAGTAACGGAATGGGTAGGCATCCGCATTTAATAATGACATTGAAAGATACAGCCGTCTGCTTCACGATCTTATTTGGATCATTGGTTAAAAGGCGCTTTTCCAACCAGTGTCGAAATCCTCGTACGGTGTCATCGGTTACATCTACCGGGCTGATATTTCGATGGCTACAATAGCGAGAGAAGCGAGACAGAAACCACGCCTGATGTTTCTTGGCTGCTTGTCCCAGAAAGGTCGCCCAATCGAGGTTCGGCGGGCAGGGGGGATCAGAAGGCGGGGTAACGCCGGAAACTTCTAAGGCGGCAGTGAGATCAGCGCGAATATTGGCCAGGCGCTTCTGACTGATCCTGCCCTGTGCGGGATGCAAGGTGACAATCAGGTTACGTAAGGTCGAAACATCGGCGGGGAGAGCGTACGGCGGTTGTCCTATCAGACGGGCAATGCTGTTGCAGGCCGAAATCAGATCGCGCTTACGACTGGCCGGCAGGGCTTGGTTAAGTGGAATAAGACTAATGACATCTGCTAGTGTTTTGGGTTTGATGCACTTAGGTGTAGAAACGATTTCTGTTGTAGGCAATGTACCCGGAAGTTGCTGATCGATCTGAGGTTTATCACTGACCAGTGCGTCAGGTGGGGGACTGTTATGTTTGTGTTTTATAATGATCGCCATAATAACGGCTCCTTTTCATAGGGTTGAAATGGGCAATAAGGGATAGGGGAGAGCACCAGGGGACGGCTGGTGACAGGAGGGGGAAATCGGGAAAAAATAACCGCTAATTTCAAACCGGAATTGGCGTATATATTTTCCCGTTAAGTGGAATTTACCTGTCAGATCAGGACATTACAGGACAGGAATGTCAGCGTGATTTGTGCCTGCTTATGAATGTCTGAAGGTCATCTTCTGTAATCCGCCACAGACGACCGAACCTGTACGCCTTCAGTTCACCAGAGGTGATCATGCGCCTCACAGTGCGTGTGCTTAATGCGAGTATCTCGGCGACTTCATCAAGAGATAACAGCTTGGGCTGTTCATTGCGTATCATTTGGAAAAACCTCCTTATCCATGTCTGCGGCTTTTGCAGATAGTTCGGACATGAGTTCCCGGACGGCCTGACGCGCAAGGATGTGCAAAAGTGCAATTAATTGCACTTTTGCCTCAGCCCCATTGACGGGGACCTTCTTCTTCCTTGTGGTATTCAGCCTTGAGGGCATTGTCCGTACCTAATCAGCGAACGCACTTGAAAAGTGCGTGTGTCTGATAAGGATAGGCGAGATTATTTATGATGAAAGGCCTTTGCCTAGAACCGGGCCTGGACTTATACCAGTATAAAATATAGGGTTTTTAATTAAATGATTTTATTGGCTTAATTTTCTTTCGCCTTGCTCAGCTTTACCAGTTGCCGTGTCATGTTCACAAGCGCCTGCTCTTTGTGGATTAAGCCGCGCCCGTATTTGGCGGCACCATATTGAAGGGCGACTTTTTCAAATCTATCGTAATCGGCTTTTGATAAATAAAGGGTCAGTACACGTGCGTTAGGTACGGGGTCGTCCCCGTTGAGAATAGCTTCAAGCTCATGTGCCGTATGTTTTTCTGCAAGGGTTAATAGGTCATTGCAGTTTTTGACTGATAGGTGAGGGCCTATCATCTGCAATTTGGTCCAACCGATACCTAACAGACGATCGTCTTTTATGCCGAGGGGGGCAAATTGTCTTTCAATCTGTATGAGGTAGTAAGCCTTACGAGTTCCAAGGCGAGAGAGTTTTATAACCTGTTCAACTAAATCGGGAGCGTAATCCTGAACCTCCTTTAACAGGCGACCAATTTCGAGAAAATTTCCACCGCCATTTTGTAAAATTTCTTCAGCGATTTCAGTTGGATTAAGCGGCTTCTTGTTCATATTGAACTCCTGTGCAAGTGGAGTTTATACCTTGGCTTAAGAGCGATGGAGTGCAAGATTTTGTATTCTAAGCACAGCTTAAATGTGTAAGTTTGCAATTGATTGCAATTTCAGGCTTCCTCTAATCGGGTTTCCTTTACATTATAATGTGCCACATCTTCGCAGCCTAACGGCGTAATAACTCAAGGGCATCGATGTCCAACACCAGTGCGATCCGCTCTACGACATCCAGCGTTGGGTTCTTTCTACCACGCTCGATTTCCCCAACATAGCTATAAGCTAAGCCCACCTCATGCGCTAAAGCTTCAAGGGTAATACCCTTTTCGGCCCGTACTCGACGGACGTTGACTCCAAATGTTTCAGCCATGCGCATGAACGCATACGGCAACGGAATCTTAACCACTTGCCAGTCACTATAGTGACTATTACGATATATGGGAGCGGGATCCTAATGAAACGAATAAGTAGCCGTGTCTTGAAGAAGGGGGGCGTAGTTTTTGCGGTCGCTATACCACTGATCACTGGGTGTGCGACCAAGAATTATCCGGTAGAGGGCTATATGATGCCTGCGGAAGCCGAGGCACTTACCTGCCGGGAGTTATATTTGAAGCAGGTCGAGGCTCAGGGGGTTCGTGATAAGATTCAGGATACTGCGAACACTAACTGGCGTTCAGTTGCCGCTTTTCTGAATGACTATGGCATCGGAAACCTCATGGCTCGTAAAGATGCGGATAGGGCGATCACACAGAGGATTAATCAGATTACATCAGCGCAAGCCAGAAAGGGCTGCTACGGTGCGTTTGTAGATGAATCCACGTGGCATAGGGTGCCTTCCAACCGTAGGCGTTAGGGGGCGGGCGATGAGAAAAGGTGTCTTTCGCTTTGTCGTCATTGCAGCACTGATTTCATGTGGAGCAAGAGTTGATGCGCAGTCGTCTAAGGTCATACCTACGGCAGAGGAAATTAGTGACGCACGTGCGATCATCGAAGACGAGTTTGTTCACCCCGATAGTGTAATATATAGGGACGTTACCGTGACACGCACGACCCATGCCCTGATCTTCTGTGGTGAGGTGGACGCGAAAAATGAGTTAGGGGATTATGCGGGTTTTGTTCCATTCGTACTGTTTGGAATGGATTTGAAAATATTCGATGGCCCACCTGGCCTCAAACCCCTGTTCAAGCAGAATGTCATGTACATCTGTAATAGTGGTTTACGATGGTCAGTGGATGGGTTTGAAAGCACCCGCCCGCGACGTTAGTTTTAATGATCTAAAAGCATGCTTAGAGACTGCAGAACGAGGATTCGGTTTTGATCTGCCATTTGGCGTTCTGGTAATGGCCCAAACGGGTCGTTGTGCCGTTTCGCGCGAGCTACAAGAGCGGACATTGATAAACCTCCCTTTTTTCTCAGACAGTTTGGGTCAGGAGTCGAATTCGGGATTTATCGCCGCCGTAAGAGCTACTACGAATTCTTGCGCGGCGTTCGGCCAGTTATATGTTTGACGCAGGGTGTTTCGACGTTCCGAAGCCAGCGCGAACGCGGCTTCTCGGTCCGATAGACTTGCGTGCACCTTGAGATGCCACATCTCAATTGCTGGGCCTTCTGTAGTGTCTGTCCTGGAGGAGCGCCTTTCGAGTCTCGACGCCCTCGTGGCGCAGAACGCATTGGGCGCGGGTGTCGTTGTGCCGGAGATAGGGCGGGCTCTCGGCGCATTCGCTGAAGGCAGCTATGGCGTTTGCGCATCTATACTGGAATCTGTTGCGCCAGACGTGGTGCGGATTGGTGGAAGCGCAGCGCAGCGTGAGGTGTTCGAAGATACCTTGCTGGCTGCCTACATGCGTTCGGGTGAAGTTAAAAAAGCTCTGCATTTACTCGATAAACGACTGCACCGACGCCCGTCGCCACGGGATGCCCGTTGGCGTAAGGAGGTGGTGGCCGGCATCCCCTCATGACCGAGAGGTTTCACTCTCTTCAGTTCTAGGCCGTAGACTCATAAAGCTTTAATCCAGATGCGCGTAGCGACGATTTTGATGGCCGCCAGGAAATTGAGCGGGTTTTTATCGTATCGTGTTGCAATGCCTCTGAACTGCTTGAGTTTGTTGAAGAAGCGCTCGACGAGATTTCTCTGCCTGTAGACCCAACCGCTAAAAGCGAAGCGTGTCTTGCGATTAGTTTTAGCCGGAATATTGGCCCAAGCCTTCTTTTCTTCGGCCATAGTGCGCAAGGCATTGGTATCATATACCTTGTCGGCTAACAGGATAGTGTCCTCCCTTAGCGCTGTCAGCATAGGCAGGCTCATCTGGCAGTCATTGACCTGTCCTGCTATCAGATCATGGGCAATCGGGCGACCTTCGGCATCGACAACCGCATGAATTTTGGTGGTCAATCCGCCACGGGAACGTCCCATGCAGCCATCGTCAAAGCCCCCTTTTTTGCCGTGGCACCGTGTTGGTGTACCCGGACACAAGAGGAGTCGATCATGATGATGTCCCCGTCGAAGCTTTTTGATATATCAGCTAAAATCCGATCCCAGACCCCCGCCTTGCGCCACCGGACAATGCGATTGTAGCAAGTGGTCGATGGCATATCGTTCCGGTACATCTGCCCACGGCGAACCTGTGCGAAACCGCCACAATATGCCATTGATCACTCGCCGGTCATCAACGCGTGGAACGCCGCGCGGCTTGTTTGGCAATAACGGCTCAATAATTGCCCGTTCGGTTTCGGTCAGTTCATAGCGACGACGTGTCATGAATAAGGCTCCCAATTCATTGGAAGCCTTGAATCACACCCATACGAAATTGGAAATCCTGTTTATGAGTTCACGGCCTAGTGACTGGAATCTTGGGATTACAAGCCAATTCAAGCGCGGCGTACCGCTGGTGCTTCTGTGCTAGGTACAGGGTAAACATCGCCAGACAACATAGCCGCCACGCCATCCGGATGTATGGCTTGACTGAAAAGAAAGCCTTGTATTTCGGCACACTCTTTGTGTCGCAAGTGATCGAGCTGATCCAATGTTTCAACACCTTCTGCGATACAATTAAGCCCAAGCTGACGCGCCAGATCAAGTATGCTCTGGACAATAGCAGCGGTACTGGTGTCATTGACAATATCTCGCACGAAAGACCGGTCGATCTTGATGCGATCAAGCGGATAGCGCTTCAGATAGCTTAGGGATGACCAGCCAGTGCCGAAATCATCGAGCGAAAGCTGTACCCCGAGTGCCTTAAGGTCTGTCATGGTTTTTAACGCCGCTTCATTATCATCCAGCGTCAGACTTTCGGTCAGCTCAAGCTCAAGCCATTCCGCTCCCAGACCGGTTTCAGCGAGCGCCTCCCGTACGACGCTTGTGATGTCACACCGATAGAACTGCTGAGCAGACAGATTCACGGCAACCCGTACCTTTGGTAGTCCCTGAACTTGCCAATCGGCGTTCTGAGCGCAGGCGTTGCGCAGTACCCAGCGCCCTACCTCGACCATCTGGCCGTGTTCTTCGAGCAGAGGGATAAACAGCCCCGGCTCAATCATCCCTTCTGTCGGATGTTGCCAGCGCAACAGTGCCTCAAAACCGGTAATGGATAATTTTTCGATCGAGAACTGCGGCTGATAGTGCAGGATAAACTCGCCGCGCTCGCATGCCCCATGCAGATCGTTGGAGAGGGTGTGCCAGCGGTCAGCCGCCATACTGAGGTCGTGACTGAACAGACGATACTGACCACGCCCTTTTTTCTTAGCTTGGTACATCGCCGTATCGGCGGCCTGAAGCAGGGCGGCAGGTGTGTCGCCGTCACCCGGATAAATACTTATGCCGATGCTGGTGGCAATCCTGAGATTATGGCCATGTATGTGCATCACAGGTTTGAAGCAGTCCAGTATCCTTCGGGCCAGCTCTTCGGCATCGGCCGCACTGCTTATACCCGTGGCGGCAATAACGAATTCGTCACCGCCCAGACGTGCCGGTGTGTCTGTCTCGCGAAGGACACTACGCAATCTTTTGGCGACTTCTTCAAGCAGGGCATCGCCGACGAGGTGGCCCAGACTGTCATTAATATGCTTGAAGTGATCGAGGTCGAGCAGCAAAAGCGCCAATTGACCTTCATGGCGGCGGATATGCGCCATGGATTGCCCCAACCGGTCCATCAGCAGGCTGCGGTTGGGTAGACCCGTCAGGGAATCATGCAGGGCCAGATAACGGACGCGGGCTTCCGCCTCTTTCCGCGCGCGAATATCACGGAAACTGCATTGGGCAAGCTGACGCGTACCGGCATTATAGGTGGTGCCGACAACCTCAACGCTGATATCCGTGCCTTCCGGCCTCTGCCATGACCAGTCCTCCCAGCGCGCCGCTCCCTGAGTGGTCAGGGTACCGAAAATCTCTGTGCCCAGACCAGATGTATAGCCGTCAAGAACCTCCGTGACCTTGCAGCCCCTGAGATCGTCTGCCTGTCCACCGAGCATTTCAGTGTATCGTGTATTGACGTCATGGATCACGCCGCTTTCGACATCAAACACAAGTATGCCATCACCGGCAGTTTCAAACAGACGTCGATGACGCAATTCGGACTCGCGCAGAGAGGCTTCGACCAGTTGACGCGCCCGCACCTCGACTTTCAATGCGGATTGGGTCTGGTGCAGAGTGAGATGCGTTCGTACTCGGGCCAGCAATTCGGTAATCTGAAACGGTTTGGTGACATAATCCACTCCTCCGGCGCTGAACGCCGCGATCTTGCTATCTAGATCCGTCAGGGCCGTCATGAAGATTACCGGCACATCGAGTGTTTCAGGGCGCAACTTCAGCCGACGGCAGGTTTCAAAACCATCTATCTCCGGCATCATGACATCAAGCAGGATCAAATCTGGTTTTATGTAGCTGACGCGTTCAAGCGCCTCCAGCCCGCCCAGAGCCACGAGAACCTCATAGTCCTGAATTTCCAGATGTTCGACGACGACGCCAATATTTAAGGGGTTGTCGTCGACAACAAGAATCGTGGGTTTACGCATAATATGTACCACAGCCTCAGACGGCTGTCCTTTCCTGAGCATATTGTTCAATCAATCGTAATACGGCCGGAGACTGATAACTGGCCGCCAGCGCATCAAGGCGTGACGCGAAAGCGTGATATTCCTGGCCCTTCGCGATAATGATCGGAATTTCCTTACGAATAGCCCTGAGATTACCCGCCCGCGCCAACTCAAGCAGACGCATCATCTGCTCTGCGTCGGGTACAATCAGGGGCGCGTGATTTTCAGCTTTGGGCGACAGAGCCTGACTGTCATCAGATGTTTGCGGCAATTCATCCACCGCAAGTTCAAACCTTGCGTCCATTCGGAAACGGCTGCCCTGACCAAGCTGGCTTTCAACCGAAATCTTGCCGCCCATCATCACAGCGATCTGATGGGTAATGCTCAGGCCAAGACCTGTTCCGCTGCTTCGATCAATGGCATTGCCTGATTGCACAAACGGACGGAAAATCTCGTCCAGATGGTCGCGATGGATGCCAATGCCGGTGTCGGTAACTTCAAAGCAGAGGCGAACATGATCCCGATGAATATCCCGAGCCGACACCTTAAGGTTCACGGCGCCCTCCAGGGTAAACTTGATGGCATTACTGAGGAGATTGATCAAAATCTGGCGCACACGTTTTTGGTCTGCCACGACAAATCTTGGGACGTCGTCAGCGATATGTGTGACAAACTGCAAGCCTTTTTCCTCGGCGCGAAGCCGGATCATTTGGCCAACATTAAGGACACACGCATGGAGGTCAAAGCGTACCGGAACAAGTTCTAGCCGACCGGCCTCTACCTTTGCAATGTCGAGAATATCGGTGATCATAGCCAGAAGGTGTTCGCCGCTATGATGGATTGTGTTGACGGCCGCAATCTGATTAATCGTCAGTTTTTCATTTTGAAGCAGCTGCGTATAACCCAGTATAGCATTCAAAGGCGTGCGCAATTCATGACTCATATTGGCGAGAAAACGTGATTTAGCTGCACTTGAGGCTTCAGCTGCGGCGTGGGCCTTGGCAAGGGCTGCGGCTTCATTGGCCTGCCTGCGCTGACGGGCCTCGTAGGTGCGACGCATATAAAAAAATCGGAACACTAGAAAGGCACCGGTGGCCACAAGCCATATACCCAGGATGATGAGGTACCAGTGGGCTGTAGAAATGGTCATGCCGCTAAAAGAAAAGCGCTTTACCGAAACATCAAAACGGCCAGACGGGGTAATGCTACCGGATCCGAGCGCAACCGACGCTACCTGATCAAATCTTACGGGCACCTCGTCTCTTGAAAGGTTTTGTTCCAGCAACCACCACTCTTCAACTACAAACTGGCTGGCTTTGATATGTATTGTATTGTTGCCTTGAACCACGATAAATTCAGCAACCATCGGGATAGTGTCCCTGTCTTTGACACGGTCTTTCAAAGCCGGGGGGACCGTGGACTGTATTAACAGCCGCATATGATCGCCTACGCCATTATAGGTCAGATCCAGACGGATATCGCTGTATTTGGAGTAATCAACCCCCTTATTGTTCTCTAACCCATCTGTCTGCATGCCATAACCGCAAAAGGGGTGCTGTATTTCAGCGCCCAGGTGGCAGGTCCAGTTGAAGGGCTTTTTCAGATCGTGAATAACGGATGTGGTTCCGCCTTCATGCTGATCATCATATGTAAAAGGATAATATTGTAACGAACGTTCAGCCAGATCAATTTCCTGGCTGGTGAAACCTTCCTGCCCAAGAACAGCGGCGAAGGTTAGTACAATAAGTAGGAAAATCGTAGCTTCGAATTTTAGGTTCGATAGGTTTACCCATGCTCCACGCGTTCGTGATGCTGACCCTGGCACATCGGCGGTGGCGATAGAACCGGGGGCCGACGGAGGAGCAGGTAACGGTTTAATCTCGGGCGGGGGAGGGGGTTGATGGCTCACAGATGAACTCTACCTGACTTACGCGATACTTGGCCTGTTTTTTTACAGGTGAAAGTGCGGTATAATATAGGGTAATGGTTATTAAGCTGTTTTCATCTGAAATAATTTATTCTTCGAGGTCATAGTTGTGGGAGGTGCTTAATTACCTTTGACAGCATTATCTCTGCTTCACCGACTATACTGCTGATTGAACTGCGCCGAGTTTGCCGGAGACCCCAACTCGTGAGAAGTAGGGTCTATGACAAGCAAGACGACAAACAAATTTTCCCCTGAAGTGCGCGTCCGCGCCGTTCGAATGGTGGTCGAGCACGAAGCTGAACATCCTTCC
>NZ_SSBC01000006.1 GCF_006475605.1 Asticcacaulis tiandongensis
TCTTCTTGAACCTATAGGAAACATTCCGCCTGCCGAGGCCGAAGAAAGATACTACGCAATGCTGGACATGCCAGAAATGGCTGCATAACTTAAACCAAACGGTCTCCGGCAAACCCGGTGCGGTTCAGATTGGTTTCGCGCATGTCTCATGCGTAGGTCGCATTACTTAAACTGCTCAACGCACTCTTAGGCATTCCTCGTCTTCTATTTCCGAGCCGAATTAGGGAATACCGGTTTGAGCCAATCTCGGAAACCCTTGGATAATTTTTATAGGCGTTTAAGGAGCCAAAATAACCGGCGCAACCGCTTTGCTTTGTGATTAGCGTCGCGGTGCGCCTTCTTATGGTTATGTTTAGGACGTCTCTCTGTTGCATAGGCACGAGAACAACTGCAACGCTTTTAAACCTGATCTCCGTTCCCATAAGATATATTGTGCGGAAAATGTGTGTAGCCGCAAAATGCAAATGTCAGTGCCAGGCAAATTAGATGTGTCAGCCTCCTCTGGTCGGATTGGGCCATGTGGAGGCAGAAGCCATGCGGGTACTGACTATGAGCGATTCAAAACTGGACAAGCTGGAAGATCATACGCGACGTCGACCTTGAACGAATTTCGGTGCATGCCGAGGTCATTATCGTTGCGGGGCTTAGCGAAGCCCCCTGCCCTGTCAGAGCCTTAGGTCGCTGGATTGAGGTGGCCGCAGTAATGTCAGGCACGCCAAACTTAAAACCTCTGAGCCGTCATGAAAGCCGGGCCTGTGATTTCACCGGAGACGGCTGTGGCCCGTTTTAATTACTCGGTCTGAGGCCGGATGGCTCCATGCGCCGCCTGATCCAGCACATCGCGCACCCGTGAGGCCAGTTCTTCGATGGTAAAGGGCTTGTTGATCAGTTCTACACCGGCATCGAGTACACCGTTGTGCACGACGGCGTTGCGGGTGTAGCCGGTCGTGTAGATTACCGGCAAATCGGGACGGTGTTCTCTGACCTTGTCAACAAGTTCACGGCCATTCATTTCCGGCATCACAATATCAGTAAACAATAGATCGATGTCCGGACGCTCATGGAGTATCGTCAAAGCTGATCTGGCATCGCCTGCCTCCAGAATGCGATAGCCGAGTTCGGTAAGGGCTTCGACGGACAGCTGACGCACAAGGGTTTCGTCATCAACCACAAGAATCAGCTCCTTGTGATCGGCCATGGGGATGGTGCCGGACAGATCACTATCGGCTTCCTCGTTGGCCACACCGGTGTAACGCGGCAGATAGATCTTGATGGTCGTGCCGTGACCGACTTCGGAATAGATTTTGATATGTCCGCCGGACTGCTTGACGAAACCATAGACCTGACTGAGGCCTAGCCCTGTGCCCTTGCCGACATCCTTGGTGGTGAAGAACGGGTCAAAGGCCTTGGCCAGCACCTGCGGGGGCATTCCGCTTCCGCTATCCGTCACCGCGATCAGGACATATTGCCCCGGCGCTATGCCCGGTTCCTTGGAGGCATAGCGCTGATCCAGATGGGCATTTTGCGTTTCAATGGTCAGTTTGCCGCTGTCGGGCATGGCGTCGCGGGCATTGACCGCCAGATTCAGCAGAACGCTTTCGAGCTGGTTCTGGTCGGCATGAATGCGCCACAAACCGCCTGCCAGCACCGTTTCAAGCTGGATGTGTGCCCCCAGTGAGTGACGGAACAGATCAGACATGTTGGACACCAGCTTGTTGGCATCAAGCACTTGCGGTTTCAGGGGCTGCTGCCGTGAGAAAGCGAGCAGACGCTGCGTCAGGGTTGCGGCGCGGCGGGCGGCATCCAGTGCGGCGGTGATCAGTCGTTTGGTGCGCGCCTCGTCCGGTGTGGCGCGGCGATCCAGCAGTTCGAGCGAGCCTGAGACAACCGCCAGCATATTGTTGAAGTCATGGGCAATGCCGCCGGTCAGTTGCCCTACGGCTTCCATCTTCTGGGCCTGACGCAGCTGCTCCTGAGCCTGCTCAAGCCGTTTCTGATCATGCATCCGGTCGGTAACATCAAAGAAAAACTGATAGGCGCCGATCTGAGTGCCTGTCTCATCATGTAAAGGGCTGAACTTCATTTCATAAAAGCGCCGGTCGCGGGATGGGTCACCCAGCTCATTAACCTGCGTAAAGCTCTGACCGGTATAGGCGCGGGCCCAGACGTCCCTCACCGCTGACTGCTCCTCAGGCAAATGTTGCAATACCGTCAGCATATTTTCGCCGGCCCTGGGCCTGATGCCGTAGATGCGCTGGAACTCTTCTGTACTGGCGCGATTGACCGCCAGCCAGTTGAAATTCATATCCGCTACCTGAATAAAGGCAGCGGTCGATTCCACGATTTCGGCGAGTATGCGCTTTTCGGCCAACGCGTCCTGAACGCGCTGTTCCAGTTGCGCATTGAGATCCCTGAGTTCCTTTTCGCGTTCCCTGAGTTTCGCCGTTACGCGCGCCCTTTCGGTGGCCGTTCGCGTCCGTTCGGCGACTTCGCGGATAAAGGCCAGTTCACCATCCGACCATTCTCTGGCCGTTTCGTGATTAAGATAGAGCAGTGCAACGAAGCGATCCCTCTCTGATACAGGCATATTGACCACGGACTGTGCACTGATAGCCTTAAGGGCCGCCGCATTGGACCGGGTGCGGGGGTCTTTTTCTGCATCGGCAAAGGTGACGGTTTCACCGCGTTTCAGGTTTTCGATATAGGTGCCATAATCACGAAACCGCAGCACACCGGCCAGTGTTTTGACGCCAGGCGCATTCCAGTCACGCTCTATGGTTATGGTTTCTTCGGTCGTATCAATAATGCCATAGCCCGCCCGACTGACGTTCAGGGTTTCGCCAATTATTTGCGCCGCAATATAGGCGATTTCAGCCGGATCTTCGTGATCACGGATACTGTCGGTCAACCGTGCCAGAGCCGCACGGCGCACTTCGGCCCGTTTCTGTTCGGTGATGTCCCGGGCAATCTTGGAGGCCCCGACGATCTCACCGCGGGCATTGCGCACGGGCGATACGGTGATCGACACGTTGATCAGTTCGCCTGACTTGCAAAGCCGCTCCGTAGCAAAATGATCAACGCGTTCGCCCGTGCGGATACGGGAAATGATCGCGTCTTCCTCGTGCTGAAGTTCCGGCGGAATGAGGGTGGTGATCGACCGCCCGATCATTTCCTGAGCCGTGTAACCGAAAATACGTTCGGCCCCCTTGTTCCAGGACGTGATGATACTGTTCAGATCCTTGCTGATGATCGCGTCATCCGACGATTCCTCTATGGCAGCGAGCTGTGCCTGATGCCACTGGGTAGACTGAGGGTCGAGCGGTTCATTCACTGTGGAAAACTCATGAGTGAGGATGGGCTAAATTCAGTACGAATTATCGTCAGCCCCGGGGAGAACAGCAGTAGTGATGATGAAATAAGGGATCAATAAGTGCGGTGCGCCGAACGCTAACTATTATGATATTCAGCGGATTTACCGTCTTTACATCCGGTTTTACGCAGTAACGCATTCAAATATAATGGAATTGGTAGGCGAGGAGGGACTCGAACCCCCAACCAGACCGTTATGAGCGGTCGGCTCTAACCATTGAGCTACTCGCCCCCATGTGTGCGCAGAAATATATGACGCAGCGGGAAGGCAGCGTGCCTAACATGAGCCTGACGGAATTTAAAGCCTCAATTGCGAAAAACATCCGGATGAATTCATAGCTGTATGACCGGTTCAGCCTCCGTTCAGGCTCTAATCGATATTTGATAAGGAACAAGGCAGGTTCTGTCATTCAGTGATCATGTTACCGCCCTGTTCGCGCCGTAATCGTAGCCTGTAGTGGGTTTACGATTCTCATACTGAAAGAGACAGACTATGAAACCGCTACTTTCCGTTTCGACCGCTCTGGTTGCCCTCGCCATGGCCTGGTCCCCTGTTATGGCCCAACAGGCCCCAATGGTTGCCAAGGCTGAACGGACACATAAAATGCATCAGACATCGACCACCCTCACCCTCTCTGAGACCGCTGAGATCAAGTCTTCGCCTGATGTGGCTTTCATTACGTTTGGCGTGCAGACCGAAGCGAAAACGGCTGAGGAAGCCCTTCGCCAGAATGCGACCAAGATGAATGCCGTCATCGCTGCGGTGAAGCAGCAGGGCATTGCCGAAAAGCATATCCAGACTTCGGGACTTAATCTGAACGCGGTTTATGATTATCCGAGTTCTTCAACGGGCCCGAATACGCCTGTGTTGCGTGGCTATCAGGTGTCAAACCAGGTCAGTATCCGTGTCGAAGAGCCTTCGCGTCTCGGTAATGCCATTGATGCCGTCGTCAAGGCGGGCACCAACCAGATCAACGGCATTTCTTTCGGCCTGAAAGACCCGTCAAAGGCCGAAGATCAGGCGCGTCTGAATGCGACGAAAACCCTGACCGCACGCGCGGAGCTTTATGCCCAATCGTTGGGCCTTAAGGTCAAGCGCATCGTGTCTTTGAGTGAAAACGCCAGCTATAATGCGCCGCCGGTTATGCCGCAGTACCGCATGGTCAAGGCAGAGATGGCGGCAGATTCCACGCCAATTTCCGGCGGTGAGGTTTCGACCTCTGTCACGCTGAACGCTGTGTTCGAACTGGAATAAAACGGGCCTCTCCGTCCCTGTTTGCCTTTCTCAAACCGTCAGGTGACAAATGGGAAACCATCTGTTAACCTTTTGGCGGACGATGGGGCAAACGGGGGCGGGGGCCAATGTTTTCAGGCAAATTCTATCTGTGGCGGCGTGCCGGTATGGGCGCGGTTTTAACCTCTGCGGTCATAGGCGCTGTGGTCGGTCTGGCCCATGCGCAGGACGTGGCGTCCAGCAAGGCCGCACAGCTTAAGGCGGCCCCTTCTCCCCGTTTGCAAAATACCACTCAGGTGGACTGGTCAGCGGCGATAAGACAGGCTGATGGGCCGCACGCACAAGCCCCCTCACCTCAGGCGCGCGGTGTGGCCGCCGAAAAGGCCGCGCCACGCCTTCGGCAGGCCATAAGACCTGTGGCATCCCGTTTGTCGCGGGATCAGGTCAACCGCACGCGCCTGCCGCTCCTGACCCCGCGTGAAGGCGGTATGGTGCGTACCGAACGGGCCAGACTGGTGTCTTTTGGGGATGCCTATTCGCTTAATTTGCCGCAGGATAAGGGGGTCGTCCTGACCGTTACCGGTAATCGCCGTATGGTTCAGGCCAAACGCGGCGAGATTGCCCGCAAACCCCGCCTGAAGCTGGCCAATATCCCCGAAGATGTGCACATCACCCGCCTTGAGGACGGCTGGTCAGCCAGTTTCAGGCGTTTTGGTGTGCTCTATACGGTCGATCTTCTGTGTGATGATGCGCAGGACGTGAAATGTCTTGATGACGCCTATCTGCGTAAGGCGGTGGCGGACATGACGGATGTGTCGCTTGGGGAAGAAGCGCAGAAAGAAGCGGGGGTTGCGTAATGAAAATCCCCAGGTTTTTATCTGGCGTCCTGACGGTTTCGCTTCTGCTGACCGGCTGTGATGACCTGCCCTTTCCGGCGGATAGGGATTCCGGGAGCGCTTCGTCTTCGGCATCGACAAGCTCTGCGTCTGAAAGTGCTTCATCGGCCTCCACAAGTTCGGCAAGCGAGAGCAGCAGTTCCACCTCATCGGAAACGCCCCTGCCCGAGGTGCCGCATCAGGCGGCGGGGCTGCTTCCGGCAGGGTCCGGTTCGGGTTATGACGACACACGTAACTGGGCACCGGGCATCTGTTTTCCGCTGGCTGACACGCCGGCCTACGCCAATTCTCAGGTCTATCGTCCCGGGGGGAGTGCTGTGCCGTCAAACCCCAGTCAGTGCGCGCCGGAAAACTACGCCTATCCGTGGATCGATAATTTCTGTGAAAGCCGAAGCTGGGTCAATCCGGTCTGTAATTCCGGCAAGGGTCATCAGGGGCAGGATTTGCGGCCCAAGGCTTGTACGAACAACACCTATTGGGCGGTGGCCGCCGAGGATGGTGTCATTACTCAGATGGGGTCTTATACGGTGGCTCTGACGGCGGATGCCCCACCCTATCGGGTTTACCGCTATCTGCACCTTCAGAATGCAAGCCTTAAGGTCGGCCTGCATGATCGGGTGAAACGGGGGCAGAAAATCGGCAAGGTGTCCAACAATATGGGCACCAGCGGCGGTAAGCCGGTCTATACGACCATTCACCTGCATTTTGAAATCCGCGTCAGCCAGTCGGAAACCTTAAGCGATGGCACGGTGCTGGCGGAAAATGCTTTTGTCCCGCCCTATACGGCGTTACTTGACGCCTATCAGCGCAAGCTGGCGGGTGATTGTCCGGTTGTGGAATAGATTTTGAAAAAAGCCCTGTGGTTTCTGTTCTCGCTCAAAGGGCGCGTATCGCGCGTACCGTTTATTGTGTTTGCGATTGTCTATTATCTAACTATTTTCATCGCAACATACTGGGCTGACACGTACATGGATGCCTCGTCGTTTCCGCTTAGCCGCGCATGGGCTTTCATGGTTCCCGGCTTCATTGGTGCTATGTTCATCTGGCCTATGTTTGCCACCTGCGTGAAGCGGCTTCACGACATCGATAGGCAAAGCTTTTGGGCCTGGATAATCCTTATCAAACCCGTGCTAGCCGCTATCATCACCTATTTTGCCGCCGACATTCACTTTAATCGAGATGCACAGCCCGCAGAATTGGACAGGTTAGTAAATTGGCCCAACCTTATCAGCTATTATGTTCTACTACTTCAGTTAGTTCTGGCTCTGTGGCCCGGCACCAAAGGCGCGAACCGTTACGGCCCCTCGTCGAAAGAAAAAACCGTGCCCATCGAAGCGACCTTTGAATAACCGCTTGTGACGCTTGCGGCTTTGCGTCACAAAAGGCGCATGAGCCAAGCACCCGATCACACACTTTCGTCCCTGTTCGTCACCGAAGTCTATCGCGCTGATCTGACGGACATGCCGGATTTCCAGACCTTCCTTGAAGAACTGGATGACACCTGCCGTGCCATTGCCGATGAGGACGAAGCCGGTCAGAACTGGTCGCAGCAAAAGGCCTATCTCGGCTATACTTCCTACGGCTCACTCAATGACCTGCCGATGCGGGCCAGCATCTTTGAAGACCTGAAAATGCATCTCGATGCTCATGCCCTGCGCTTTGCCGAGGCACTGGAATATGATGTCTCAGGGGGTGATCTGAAGCTTGATAATCTGTGGATCAATATCCTTGAACCCTATGGCACCCATTCGGGGCACATTCATCCGCACAGCCTGATTTCCGGCACCTTTTATGTACATATTCCTGACGGTGCCAGCGCTCTCAAATTCGAAGACCCGCGCCTGACCTCGTTCATGAATACACCGCCGCGCAAGGCCGGTGCCCGACGCGACCATCAACCCTTTGTCTACGAAGCCCCAACGGCGGGAACGCTTTTGATGTGGGAAAGCTGGTTGCGCCATGAAGTCCCCATAAACCTAAGCGAAGATGTCCGTATAAGCGTCAGTTTCAACTATAGTTGGTAAGGAGAGACAGATGGTGAATACGGCCCTGATCGGTTACGGCTATGCCGGTAAAACCTTTCATGCGCCGCTGATTACGGCGGCGGAAGGTCTTAAACTTACGACGGTTGTGTCGTCTCGCCCCGAAGATGTGCTCTCGGATTTGCCCGATGTCAGGGTTTGTGATTTCGATACGGCCTTAAATGATCCGGCCATTGAATTGGTGGTGGTGGCGACGCCCAATGATCTGCATGCGCCTCAGGCGCTGGCGGCCCTGAAGGCGGGTAAGCATGTGGTGATTGATAAGCCGTTTTGCCTTGATCTCAGTGAGGCCGAAGCCCTGATCGCTGAGGCAAAGGCGGCCAATCGCCTGTTATCGGTGTTTCATAACCGTCGCTGGGACAGTGATTTTCTGACGATTAAGCGATTGATTTCCGAAGATAAACTGGGAGACATAAGCCTTTATGTTTCCCGCTTTGACCGCTTTCGCCCGTTTATCCGCAATCGCTGGCGTGAAGCCCCCGTCAAGGGCGCGGGCCTGTGGTACGATCTGGGGCCGCACCTGATCGATCAGGCCTTACAACTGTTTGGTAAGCCCGATAGGCTGTCGGTTGATCTGGCGCAGCAGCGTCAGGGGTCTGAAGTGGATGATTATTTTCACGCCATCTTATCCTATGGTCAACGGCGGGTTATCCTCGAGGCCAGCGTCATGACACCGGCGCCCGGCCCGCGGTTTGAAATTCACGGCAGTAAGGCATCGTTTGTCAAATATGGTCTCGATACGCAGGAAGCGGCCCTGAAAACCGGCGGTGGCCCTGAGGATATCGACTTCGGCATGGATGGGCATGAAGGGCTGATGACGCCGGTTTTGGCGGGCGATCATGCGGGAATTGCCGTGGGTGTAGCGTCAGAAAAGGGCAATTATGCCGCTTTTTATGCCGAAATCGCGGCAGCTATTGTCACCCATGCCCCCAATCCCGTGCCCGCCGAAGAGGCACTGGAGGTCATGCGCATTATTGAGCAGGGCCGCCTGAGTGCTGCCGAAGGCCGGGTCGTCAGGTTGTAGAGTTTTCCCGCTCCGCTTATTTGCCCCTCTCCCGTACCCCTCCGTCTGGCCTTTGGCCAGCCACCTCCCCATGCTTGCGCATAGGGAGGAGATAAAAGCGCTCTGGCCCATGCTGAGGCATAGGGAGGAGAATTAAGAGGGAGGGAGGGTTAGAACGGCAGGATATTGCGTTTGCGCGAATAGGCCAGCCAGCCGACATTGGCCCCCAGACGGAAGCCGACACCGGCGCGGATCGGGGCCAGTACAATGCCTTCGGCGCGTTGATAATTGACCCCAAGGCCGCCGACGAAATAGGCCGAGCCTTCGACACCCGGGAAGCGGCGGAAGACCTGATCGGGGCTGTCGAGGAAATAGGCCAGTGTAAAAACGCGCGAGGCGTTTACGCCGCCGTCAAAGCCTGCGGATGGCCCCTGCCAGTAGACGGTTGTCGGGGCCTGCAAGGACTTCATATGTACCAGACCCTTGCCATAACGCAGGCCAAGACCAATGGCACCGGACACTTCTTCACCGGCAATATAGGCGGTTGGCGCATCACCATAGTCCATGAAAATCTTTTCAAAGGCGCTCCCCAGCGCTTCGGCGGTCACTCCGAGAAAATCAGAGCCTGCGCTCAGGATTTCATCACGATGATAGGCGGCATCGCCTGTATTGGCCCGTGCCAGGGTAGGCAGCGCCAGCGAAGGCGCCGCTACGGCGGCACCGGCGGCCAGACCGTTCATTAAAAACTGACGACGTTCCATAAAAACACTCCCAGAGCGGACAAACAGGCGGAAACTATATTAAAGGCTTTGTTAACCCAAAATCCGTGACCAAAGTCTTACCAAGACGCTCATCTCCGGTTCATTTTGGTTAATGCGCGCGTGATAAGGTGTCCGTATGGCAGCGGCAAAAATATGTCCGTTATGCGACCGATAGGAATTATGACGTTCGCCACACGACGGGCAACAGAGGGGCGTACGGTGTGGTGAACATGGTTGAGGCGATTTTCTTCTATACTCCGGATGGCCCTTACGGTGAATTCTCTAATTCGCCAAATTCGGCGTGGCTCTGGATGGTGTCTGGTGGCCGACGGCCGAGCACTACTTTCAGGCCCAGAAATTTGATGATCCTGCTTATCGGGAGAAGATTCGACGTGCATCGGCAGCCAAGCAGACGGCCGATTTGGGCCGACGAGATAAGGACATAAGTCGGTAAAACACAGTCTTAGTCCCAATCCTTGCGGCAGTCCTTGTTGCCTTTCAGGGCGTCCTTGATGCCCGGATAGGCGGCGCGGCCTTCGCGGTATTTCTGCCACGTGCGTTCACGTTCGGCGAGGCACAACTGGGTTGGGCGGGTTTCGCGCGGTTTCAGAGGCAGGGTCAGATCCTCAGGGGCCTCGCCTAAGGCACAGTCCTTATCAAGCGGTTTACCCAGACGGCGCTGCTCAAGGCAGGCCTCGCGCTTTAGCAAGCCCTGCGTCAGGGCTGCCCGTCGCCTGTTGCCGCCGGCATCATAGGCCTTTGGGGTGACGGCATGGGCTGTGTCCGGTGCGGATTCGGGGGGGGCGTCCGGTGCCGGTTTGGGAGCGATTGGCAGAATGTCATCGGTCTGAACGGCCCTGGCCGGTCGCGGGGATGCAGGATCAGGCGTTGGTGGCGGCGCTGGCCTGTCTGTACGTGGCGCAGGTTCTGTCTCTGTCTTTGGCGGCGCGGGGGATTGGGTCTGCGGTATGTGCCACAACTCGATTTCGACCGGTTCAAAACGCATGGGCAGCGGCTTAACCGTGCTCAGGGCGACGACCACCAGCGCCAGAACGTGCAGCCCCAGCGCCAGAGCCACGCCCCCTATCCACTGTATATGTCCGCTTTTTTGTTTCATGCGTTCGAAGGATGCGCATGCAGACATGGCCGGATTGGGGCGCGGTTATGTGGGCACTTACATATTGTCGCCGGTGCGGGCGTCATAGGCTTTTAGCGTGCGTTTGGAGACCTGCGCGCGCCAGACACGTTCGATATTGGCGCGAACCCAGCCAATATCGACGGCCTCAGGATGCGCCAGAACCAGCGGATAGGGCCGATGGTGATCCGTGGTGAAAAAGGTGTCGGGGTCAGCCTCGATCAGAAAGTCGCGCTCGGCCATGTCGACTTTGAAAACCGGCGCGTCATATTTCGGATTCCAGAAGAGAATGACCTTCTTGTTGACCTTAGGCTCAGGACCCATTGATTTTGTTGTAGTGATCTGATTCATGCTCCTGAGGAGTGTGGATTATGAGTGACCTTTATTGGCTGACGGACGAGCAGATGGCCCGGCTTCAGCCTTATTTTCCCAAG
>NZ_SSBC01000007.1:2500-6184 GCF_006475605.1 Asticcacaulis tiandongensis
AGAACATACGGATGAAGTGTCTTACTAATAAAGCAAAACGATCAAAACGAATGTGAATTCGGTTTGTGCGTTTAGTTGAGAGAACGATCAAGCGTTAAAGGGCTTCTGACGGATGCCTTGGCGTAGAGAGGCGATGAAAGACGTGGCAAGCTGCGATAAGTACCGGGGAGGCGCTAGCACCCTTTGATCCGGTAATTTCTGAATGGGGGAACCCACCTTTGCGTTCTGTTCATTTTAGTGAAACGGTTAAGTTTGTTGGTTTGGTTTAAGCATCTGTCACGCAGGTGTTTGAGGCAAGCCAGTGACCCGGGCTTTGGCCTGGCACTCGGCGCGCAAGCGTCGCGCTAATATGAGCGGAGCGTTAAAAGGTATAATAAACTGAATACATAGGTTTATTAAGCGAACGCGGTGAACTGAAACATCTCAGTAACCGTAGGAAAGGACATCAACCGAGACTCCGAAAGTAGTGGCGAGCGAAATCGGACCAGGCCAGTGATCTTGTGATATAAAGTCGAACGATCTGGAAAGGTCGGCCATAGCGGGTGATAGCCCCGTAGACGTTAACTAGCAAGATCCTCGAGTAGGGCGGGACACGTGAAATCCTGTCTGAACATGGGGGGACCACCCTCCAAGCCTAAGTACTCCTCTACGACCGATAGTGAACAAGTACCGTGAGGGAAAGGTGAAAAGCACCCCGACAAGGGGAGTGAAACAGATCCTGAAATCGGAAGCCTACAAGCAGTCGGAGCCCCTATACGGGGTGACGGCGTACCTTTTGTATAATGGGTCAGCGACTTCATGTGCCGAGCAAGCTTAAGCCGTTAGGTGTAGGCGTAGCGAAAGCGAGTTTGAACAGAGCGTCAAGTTCGTCGCATGACGACCCGAAACCAGGTGATCTATCCATGAGCAGGTTGAAGGTAAGGTAACACTTACTGGAGGACCGAACCCGTGAATGTTGAAAAATTCTGGGATGACTTGTGGATAGGGGTGAAAGGCCAATCAAACCTGGACATAGCTGGTTCTCCGCGAAATCTATTTAGGTAGAGCGTCCGACGAATACCCTGGGGGGTAGAGCACTGAATGGATGCGGGCGGCGCGAGCTGTACCAATTCTAATCAAACTCCGAATACCCAGGAGTACTATCGGGCAGACACACGGCGGGTGCTAACGTCCGTCGTGAAAAGGGAAACAACCCTAACCATCATCTAAGGCCCCCAAGTTATGGCTAAGTGGGAAACGATGTGGGATTGCATTGACAATCAGGAGGTTGGCTTAGAAGCAGCCATCCTTTAAAGAAAGCGTAACAGCTCACTGATCAAGCGATCCTGCGCGGAAAATGTAACGGGGCTCAAGCCATGCGCCGAAGATATGGGTTCAACGCGAGTTGAGCGGTAGCGGAGCGTTCCGTAAGCCTGTGAAGGTCAACCGTGAGGTTGGCTGGAGGTATCGGAAGTGAGAATGCTGACATGAGTAGCGAAAGGAGGGTGAGAAGCCCTCCCGCCGAAAGACCAAGGGTTCCTGCGTAAAGCTAATCTGCGCAGGGTTAGCCAGCCCCTAAGGCGAGGCCGAAAGGCGTAGTCGATGGGAATCCGGTGAATATTCCGGAGCCAGTATGAAGTGACGGATGGTGTAAGTTGTCGGGGCTTATTGGATTGTTCCCGGCAGCGAAGCTGTCCCTGGAAATAACTCATACATAGACTGTACCCGAAACCGACACAGGTGGTCAGGTAGAGCATACCAAGGCGCTTGAGAGAACTATGCTGAAGGAACTCGGCAAATTACACGCGTAACTTCGGGATAAGCGTGACTCACTCTGGGCAACCAGATCTGAGTGGCACAGGCCAGGGGGTAGCGACTGTTTATCAAAAACACAGGGCTCTGCGAAGCTGTAAAGCGACGTATAGGGTCTGACGCCTGCCCGGTGCCGGAAGGTTAAAAGGAGTTGTGCAAGCAGCGAATTGAAGCCCCGGTAAACGGCGGCCGTAACTATAACGGTCCTAAGGTAGCGAAATTCCTTGTCGGGTAAGTTCCGACCTGCACGAATGGCGTAACGACTTCCCCACTGTCTCCAGCATAGACTCAGCGAAATTGAATTCCCCGTGAAGATGCGGGGTTCCCGCGGTCAGACGGAAAGACCCTATGAACCTTTACTATAGCTTCGCCTTGGCGTTAGCAGCAACATGTGTAGGATAGGTGGGAGGCTATGAAACCGGGGCGCCAGTTCCGGTGGAGCCATCCTTGAAATACCACCCTTATTGCTGTTGGCGTCTAACCGCGGCCCGTCTATCCGGGTCCGGGACATGGCGTGGTGGGTAGTTTGACTGGGGCGGTCGCCTCCCAAAGTGTAACGGAGGCGCGCGATGGTGGGCTCAGAACGGTCGGAAATCGTTCGCTGAGTGCAATGGCATAAGCCCGCCTGACTGCGAGACTGACAAGTCGAGCAGAGACGAAAGTCGGCCATAGTGATCCGGTGGTCCTGCGTGGAAGGGCCATCGCTCAACGGATAAAAGGTACTCTAGGGATAACAGGCTGATTTTGCCCAAGAGTCCATATCGACGGCAAAGTTTGGCACCTCGATGTCGGCTCATCACATCCTGGGGCTGGAGCAGGTCCCAAGGGTATGGCTGTTCGCCATTTAAAGTGGTACGTGAGCTGGGTTCAGAACGTCGTGAGACAGTTTGGTCCCTATCTGCCGTGGGTGTTCGAGACTTGAGAGGATCTGTCCCTAGTACGAGAGGACCGGGATGGACATACCTCTGGTGTACCTGTCGTGGCGCCAGCCGCGCAGCAGGGTAGCTAAGTATGGAATAGATAACCGCTGAAAGCATCTAAGCGGGAAACTAACCTCAAAACAAGGTCTCGCTGAGGATCGTGGAAGACTACCACGTTGATAGGCCGGATGTGGAAGCACCGCGAGGTGTGAAGCTAACCGGTACTAATAATCCGATCGGCTTGATCGCTCTCTCAACCAAACGCACAGACAATCACTTCAAAGTCCTTCGCGCTTCGCGCTCAGTGTACTTTGAAGTGGGTTCGATAAAGACATATTGCCTCTCGAAGCGGTTCTTCGAGACAATATGACATTTTGCTTTAAGACAGCTTCGCTGTCGTCAGATATTGTGTCTTCTCATACAACTTGTGTTCGATTGACCTGGTGGCTATGCCGGTTGGTCCCCACCCGATCCCATTCCGAACTCGGTCGTTAAGCCTACCAGGGCCGATGGTACTTCGTCTTAAGGCGCGGGAGAGTAGGTCGTCGCCAGGTCTATCAAACACAAGGCTTCAGGTTGCGCTAACGCTGCGCTATCTGAGCGCTAATACCCTTCAATTACTCACTTCCTTCAAAGACCGTCAGGCAATCCGCTTGCCGGTCTTTTTTAGTATCAGCCAAGGCAAAAACCCTGACTGATAAACGGCCAAAAATATCGACGAACCGCTTCAAGATATTTTTGACTGTCTAATACCGGGTAAAAGTACACACTGAGCAAAGCGAAGGACTTTTATCCGATCACTGTCGCGGGGTGGAGCAGCCCCCTCCAAAGCGCCTAAGCGCGGCGGAAAACCAAAAACATAACCGGGCAGCGCTCTCAAACCGGTTACAAGTGTCGCGGGGTGGAGCAGCCCGGTAGCTCGTCAGGCTCATAACCTGAAGGTCGTCAGTTCAAATCTGGCCCCCGCAACCAT
>NZ_SSBC01000008.1 GCF_006475605.1 Asticcacaulis tiandongensis
ATCATGTTTGGACGGCTGAAGGACTGGCGGCGTGTGGCAACCCGCTATGACAGATGCCCGACTGTCTTCCTGTCCGCCATCGCACTCGCTGCTACAGTGCTCTTCTGGTTATGAGTCCTGAGCCTAGGGCCCGGACCCGGCGCCAGTCAAGCCCCGAGAACAACGCCTCAAACTGAGCGTGGCTAAGGCTCATAAGTCCGTCCTTGATCGCCGGCCAGGTGAACACATGCGCCTCCAGCCGTTTATAGGTCATCACCAAACCCGTGCCGTCCCAATAGAGCAACTTTAGACGGTCCGCCTTGCGCGACCGGAAGACGAAGACCGTGCAGGTGAAAGGGTCTTTATGCAATTGGTTCTTCACCAGGGCCGCCAAACCATCATGCCCTTTACGGAAGTCGATGGGTTTAGTGGCCACCATGATCCGCACCCGGTTCGACGGAAAGATCATACCGAAGCCGTCAGGGCGCGCGCAACCGCCGCAATACGATCCGCTGAAGCGCCGTCTTTCAGACGGATCGTCACGTTCCCCACCACGATCTCAGGCCTGATAGACGGATGCGTAGCCGTGACCGGGGCCGGTTTGCTGACCACCAGAGCGCTAAACTCAACATCGTCCTCAGGTGCCGGTAAGATCAACTTACCACTCCGTGCCAAGGTCCGCCAGGAAGACAGATGGTTCGCCTTTACCCCAGCACGGCGCGCCACTTCATTGACGCTTACCCCAGGCCGCAAGGTCTCTGCCACAAGCCGCGCCTTCATCTCATCAGGCCATCGGCGCGAACGCCGAGTCCCACTGCGGACCGCCATTCCAGTGAGAATCTCCGGTGTAGTCTCCATGGAGAAAGTCCCTCTCGTTCAACTCTGAACAAGCCATGCGCACATTAAGGCAGACAAGGGAACGTGGGGGCAGAACACCGCTTACAAATGTCGCCGAGCTCAGCCCGTGCTTGCGGCATACATCCGCAGTCGGCATCCCAGCCTCCTGCTCCTTGATCATCCCGATAATCTGCGCCTCGGTGAAACGGCTCTTTCTCATCTGTCTGCTCCTTCAATGGGCAGACTCTACATTATCGTGAGGGCGTCAACGGGGAGCACGTCAGGTACTCGGTCGAGACTGTCGACAGCCTTTGCATGGCCGAGACCAACGGTAAAATGCGGTGGCATATTCGGCATCCTGATGGACGCCTAAGTGATCACTCATATGCCCCTGGGGGAGTAAATGGCCTTATCAGACTTGGCCTTGTAGCGTCGTCTCCAGAAAGGGTTGCAGAGTGGGATGTCACCGAAAAGGGAGTGGAAACTGCTAAGGCTTATTGGAAGCGGTCGGACAGTGACGACCAAACTTTGCCTTTATATAATGTGAGAGCATAATTCGACGGAGAGGAAAGGTGATTGGCGCTGCTTGCACCAACCTCACTAGGCTCAGGACTCATAACCAGAAGAGCACTGTAGCAGCGAGTGCGATGGCGGACAGGAAGACAGTCGGGCATCTGTCATAGCGGGTTGCCACACGCCGCCAGTCCTTCAGCCGTCCAAACATG
>NZ_SSBC01000009.1 GCF_006475605.1 Asticcacaulis tiandongensis
TGGCCTGTCCCTGGTTTGACGGACACGAAGTTTAGCTCGTCAAGTTTGAGCGAGCTTTTGTTCAAAGTCTATAGGGCTGAGATAGCCCAGGGTTGAATGCCGTCGGGTTGGGTTATAAAATCGTTCAATATAATCGAAGATTTCGGCTCTCGCTTGATCACGAGTTCGGTAGATTTTCTTGCCGATCCGTTCAGTCTTCATTGATGAGAAGAAGCTTTCCATCGCGGCATTGTCCCAGACGTTACCAGAGCGGCTCATGGAACATGTAACGCCATTGTCGGCCATCAGACGCTGGAACTGCTCACTGGTATATTGGCTGCCCTGGTCTGAGTGATGCAGCAAAGTGTCGGGTTTGCCTCGCCGCCATATGGCCATGATGAGAGCATCAGTCACCAGTTGGGCCGTCATATTGGCACTCATTGACCAGCCAACAACCCGACGGGAAAACAGATCAATGACCGCGGCTACATACAACCAACCTTCAGCCGTCCAGATATAGGTGAAGTCAGCCACCCATTTTTGATTGGGCTTTTCGGCTCTGAACTGACGATCCAGAACATTAGGGGCAATGACGGATCGCTGCCCCACATCTTTGGGAAGGCCACGTCGGCGTGGCCGGGCGCGCAGTCCTTGCAGGCGCATCAGTCGCTCAACCCGATGCAGCCCGCATGAAACGCCTTCTGCCAGCAGATCATGCCAGACCCTGCGGGCACCATAGGTTCGGTAGCTCCCTATGAAACTGGATCGAACTCGGGCGCCAACATCACGATCGCTCAGATCGCGGCGGCTGGGACCTCGTGTTAGCCAACCATTAAAGCCGCTGCGCGAAACACCGAGCGCTTCGCACATCCACGCCACCGGCCATATTCCCCGGTGCTTTGCGATAAAGGAAAACTTCATAGGCTTTCCTTCGCAAAGTAGGCGGCGGCTTTTTTTAGGATATCGCGCTCGGCCTTGAGTTTGGCTACTTCCTTACGCAGACGGTCAATCTCGAGCTGTTCCGGCTTCATCTGGCCCTTGCCCGGAAAGGCATCCTTGGGATCAGTCTCAAACTCACGCACCCAGTGCCGCAACACCGTCGGATGGATACCCAGGTCCCGACCAGCCTGAGCAGCCGTTACACCTCTATCCCTGATCATTTTTACAGTCTCGATCTTATACTCGCGACTATATTTTCGCTTCTCCATTTCTTACCTCCAGTTCGATAAACACGCTTTTCTTCGTGTCCGTCAAACCAGGGACAGGCCA
>NZ_SSBC01000010.1 GCF_006475605.1 Asticcacaulis tiandongensis
GAAAACCAAAAACATAACCGGGCAGCGCTCTCAAACCGGTTACAAGTGTCGCGGGGTGGAGCAGCCCGGTAGCTCGTCAGGCTCATAACCTGAAGGTCGTCAGTTCAAATCTGGCCCCCGCAACCATTATCTCAGAAAACAATATCCTAGAAGCCCGCAAAAGCGGGCTTTTCTGCGTTTGAGGGCCGTGGCTTACGTCTAATATAAAGTTTGTCGATAGAATGACTGCCCGACAGACGGGTGCCGCATGGCTATCCGCTAAAACAAAGTTTCTCGGTCTCATCCCCCAAGCCCCCAGTCCGTGGGGAACGAGCAAATCGCGCGTCACTCACCTGCTTGGTGACGCGCCTATTTTTTTCGCTATTTATCGGATGCAGCTTTTTCCAGAGTGTAATCAAAATAGGATGACCTTTTTTCGCTGTTTCCATCGAACCAGATACATTCAACGGATACCTTGCCTAAGGTTGCATCTATGTTTTCAATGATCATCACCGGCCCGCCTGATTTTAGCTGCACCTTATCGCCTACGGTAAAAGCCTCTGACATTTTTCTAACTCCTGAGTATGGGGCTGCGAAATAACTGAATCTCAGGATGCAAATTTTCAATTGGTAAGTGGCAGACAGGTGTTATCGGGTTTGGCTTAAATTCATATCATATTGGAATGTTAACGAAGTTTTATAAAGCTAGGAAAGAATAGTTGGGCTAATTTCAGACTAGAGAATTAATTGAGCGTTAGCACATGCTTAATTAAGTATATGATTTAAATGAAAAATATGTTCAAACTTACGCCGAGCGTGATCGCAGGGATTGGTGAGTAGTTTACATATCAAATTGATATGATAATCCATGGGGTGCGCTGCTTATGGAGTTATCATGCTGTCACGTCGATCCCTTCTTGCCCTGTTTCCCCTCACGGCTGCCGGAACCTTGCTGGCCTCTTGCGGCAGGCCACCTGCGAACGGTAACGGCGCGTCAAAGACGCTCACGGCAACAATCGGCTACCCTGAACCGCACACGATTTTTGCACCGGGCGGCGGTGGCGGTGGGCCTGGCTTTTCCGGCTCCAAGGTGCTGGAACGTCTGGTACGATATAATGCCGATCAGAGCTTTACCCCTATTTTGGCTGAAAGCTGGGCTCTGGCGGATGACGCCAGATCGGTGGCAATCAAACTGCGCGCTAATGTTAAGTGGCACGACGGTCAGCCGTTCACTTCAGACGATGTGGTGTGGACGGTGACGGAGTACTGGAAGCCGTTTTTCCCGCAGACCATTCTCGATTTCCTGAGTGGCGTTGAAGCGACGGGGACGCATGAGGTCACGGTCCATTTTGACCGGCCCGTACCGGAATTTAGCGTTGGCTATCTGTTTGGTGATCTGACGAACTACATTTTGCCTAAACACCTGTATGCGGGAACCGATATCCTGCTCAATCCGGTCAATAATGCACCGGTGGGTACAGGCCCATGGAAATTTTCGAAATGGGTGCGGGGCTCGTTTGCCGAATTCGTGCGCAATCCCGACTATTGGGTGGCCGGTCAGCCGAGGCTCGACAAGCTTATTATCCGCTGGTGGCGTGAGCCGGCGTCGCGTGCGGCGGCTTTTGAGACCGGAGAACTGGATGTCGGCGTCTCCAATCCGGCACCACTTGGGGACATCGAACGGCTGAAGGCCAATCCAAATCTGAACGTTCAGTTTGAGGATCAGGGTGCGCCTCTGGGGCTTCATTTCAACACGAAAAATCCGGTTGTATCTGATGTGCGGGTTCGCCGCGCCCTGTTACATGCCATTGATCGGGAGTTTATCGCCAGGACGGTCTATTATGGTCTGGCCAAGCCCGCGATCAGTCCGATTCTGTCGACCAATAAGCTATATTTCAATCCGGATGTCCCGACCTACGTCTTTGATCCGGCGCTGGCCGGACGCTTGCTTGATGAGGCCGGCTATTCCAAAAAAGCTGATGGCAAGCGCTTTACGCTCAGTTTGCTGGCATCGGGATGGTCGGAGGAAAATGGCAAGGCGGGGGCTTATCTGAAACAGGTCTTTGAGGATCTGGGCATCCCGACCACGCTTAAGGTGCCGGACCGGGCCAATTCACTGAAAGCGCTTTATACGGATTATGATTTTGACGTGGCCTATAGTCAGGGTGGTGGCACCTATAATGATCCCATCCCCGATCTGCCGTTGGTGTTTGGAACCGCAGGCATCAGCAAGGGGCTGATTTTCCGTAACAGTTCACGCTATTCCAATCCGAAGCTTGATGCCTTGTTCGATCGGATAAAGCAGGAAACCGATACTATAAGACGTAAGGCTGACATCGATCAGGTGGCGCGCATTATTCTTGAGGACGCGCCGCTGGTGCCGCTGATCGAATGGCCGACGCATATTATCGCTCAGAAAACGGTACATTTCGATTCCCCTGCCGCGCAGATTGCGGCGGATTCATGGGGCGATGTGTGGAAGGATTAAGACCATAACCCTGGATCGCCGCGATCTGCTGGCCGGTTTGGGGCGATCTTCCTGCGCACCGACGGCGTCAGGAACGGGGATGGTTGGCATCTACAGGGGTTGATTTAAAAATACTAAACTAATTTGATAGGAAATAATGCGTTCCGACTACGCGTTTGCGCTTTCATTTTAATTCATATCAATTAAATATGATTATGGAATTGATTTGAGGCTCTGGCCTCCGGTCGAGAGTGTTCAAACACATCAAAGTGCCTGAAGGGCGCGTCCGATTGTTCCTCCCCACAATTTGCACATAACGTCCGGCGCAGATTCCGCAGAGAACGCACGCCGGTTTCCATTGGAGAAAAGTATGAAACGGGCTGTTCAATCCCGCTGGGCGGGTTCGACCGCGCTTACCCTGAGTCTGGCCATCGGCCTGTCTGTTCTGACGCAAGGTGTATCTGTCGCCAACGCAACGGATGATGCCGGTGCTGTAGCGGATGCCGAAGAGATTCAGGAGGTGGTTGTCACCGCTGAATTCCGTCGCGCCAGTCTTCAGAAAACGCCGATTGCCATTACGGTCGTGACACCCGAAGTGCTTGAGCTGCGGGCGATTGAAAATTTGCGTGATGTGGTGACGCGTGTGCCGGGTCTGGCGGCACCGGTCGCGCTTCAGCATTCGCAGACCAGCTATTATATTCGCGGGGTGGGGGAATCGGATTCGATCGCCAATCAGACGGTCGGCACCTATGTCGATGATGTCTATATCTCGCGGCCCATTGGCGGCACCTTCGAACTGAATGATGTTGAGGATATTCAGGTACTAAGGGGGCCTCAGGGCACGCTCTATGGCCGTAACTCGTCAGCGGGTGCCATTAAGGTGACGACGCGGTTGCCTGATAACGAACTCAGAACCTTTCTGGAAATCGGTGGCGGCAACTATTCGGCCAATATCCTGCGGGCCGGCATTTCGGGCCCGATAATCAAGGATAAGCTGGCGGCCAGTATCTCTTACATACACCGCGAGCGTCAGGGCTTTGTCTATAACGTGACTAACAAGCAATATGTCGGTGATGTGCAGACGGACTCTATACGCTTCAAGCTGAACTATAATGTGACTGACAGGCTGGCTTTGCTGTTTGCTGCTGACTATTTTGAAGATAATGGCGATCCGACACCGAAGCAAAGCCGTCTTCAGCCCGGCGGCGTGATCGACAAGGGCGTGAACTATTCAGACGTTCTGATCAGCAACAAGACGGAACTGGGCGGGGTGTCGTTACGGGCAACCTACCAGCTTAATGAAAATACTGTCCTCAAATCGATTACCTCGACGCGCGCCTTTAAGCAGCCGGGATGGTACGATCAGGACGGCAGCGCCACCACCATCAACAAGACCTTTTCCAACCACCGCAACGAGAACTGGGCGCAGGAATTCCAGTATCTCTATAGCGGTGAGCGCCTGCATGTCGTCGGTGGCCTGTTCTTCCTGTTTGATAATTTCCGCTCCTATCGCACGGGCTATTCTCCCAATGCGACCCATGCGCTTTTGCCCTATCGCAGTGAATTCCTTCATGAGCGTATGACGCTTCAGGATTCGGGCGAAAAGACAAAGAACCAGTCGGTGTACGGTCAGCTGACCTATCAGTGGACGCCGTCTATAGAGGTGATTGTCGGGGGACGCTATACCTCAGAGCAGCATGACTTTACCTTTACCGGCGATGAACGCAACGCTGGCGGCCAGTATCTGCCGGTGCCCTACACTATACGTCGTGACTATAAGACATGGACGTCCTTTACGCCCAAGGTAGGGATAAACTGGCAGGCTTCTGAGCGTATTGCCGCCTATCTTACCTGGTCCAAGGGCTTCAAGGCGGGCGGTTTTGACGGGCGCGCCAACTCCAAGGAAGCTGCAGGCCTGCCTTATGATCCTGAATATGTTGTGGCCATTGAAGGCGGTGTAAAGGCTGATTTCTTCAATCGCACCCTGCGCACCAATCTGGCGATCTTCCATAATGAGGTTGAAGGCTATCAGGCGACGGCGCGGGATGAAAACGACGTCAGCCACCGTATCAATCTGGGCGAGGTGGAAACCAGAGGTTTCGAGCTTGAGACCACCTGGCGACCATTGAGCGGCCTGACCTGGCTTTATAATGTCAGCTATCTCGACTCCGAAGTGCTGACGGCAGGCGGGGCGGCGTCGAACACGGCGACCTTTGTCGGCAAGCAGGTTCAGAATGCACCGAAATGGTCGCACTTCCTGTCGGTGGATTATGTGCTGCCGATCACCACGTTCGGCCAGTATCGTTTAGGGGCGGAATATATCCAGCGTTCCAAATATTATACCGATGGCCCGAATACCGAAAGCGCTGCGGCCGAAGCGGTTGATCTCGTCAACCTGTCGGCCAGTTTTGTGCCGGAGAATGCGCAGAACTGGCGGGTATCGCTCACGGTACGTAACCTGCTTGATGAACAATATGATACGGGCGGCGCGAGAGGCAATGGCGTGACCTCGCTCAACGCCACCACCTATTCCGATCCGCGCACATGGTTTGTCCGTCTGCGCTACGCCTACTGACCCACTAAAAAAGCCGCGCAGAGTTTAGTCTCATGCGCGGCTTAATTCATATTAAATCGATAGACTTTTGCATCAGCGCGTCTATCAATGCGGGATGCGTCAGGGAGCGCACTCCGTAAATAGGATTCAACGACTATGAAATATGTTAATCTCGGACCGACCGGCACCAAGGTGTCACGCATCGCCTTCGGTTGCTCAAGCTATGGTTCGACCGACTGGATGCCGTGGGCGTTGCCTGAGTCCGAAGCGCTGCCGTTTTATAAAAAGGCCCTCGATCTGGGCATTAATTTTTTCGACAATGCCGATTCCTATTCCACAGGTTTGGCAGAAACCATTCATGGCAATGCCTTTGAGGCCCTTGGGGTGCGACGTGACGAGGTGGTTATCGCCACCAAGGTTTATGGCGCGATGGGCAAGGATGTGAACCAGCGCGGATTATCGCGCAAGCACATCCGTCATGCGGTTGAGGACAGCCTGCGTCGTCTGAAGACCGATTATATCGATCTGTACCAGATTCATCGTCTCGATACGACAACGCCGCCTGAGGAAATTCTTGAGGCGCTGCACGACCTCATTAAGGCCGGCAAGGTTCTGCATATCGGGGCCTCAAGCATGTATGCCTGGCAGTTCGCCAAGCTTCAGCATCTTGCCGAAGTGCATGGCTTTACCAAATTCGTCACCATGCAGAACCGTTACAACCTCCTTTATCGTGAGGAAGAGCGGGAAATGATCCCCCTGTGCATCGATCAGGGTGTGGGCGTCATCCCCTATAGCCCGCTGGCGCGCGGTCTTTTGACCGGTTCACGCCGCCGCGGCACGGAACGTTCCAAGGTGGTTAAGGACTTTGCCCGTCCCGAAGACGAGGCTGTCATTGACCGTGTCCTCGAAGTGGCCCAAGCGCGTGGCGTTCCGGCGGCGCAGATCGGTCTGGCCTGGCTTCTGACACGACCGGGCCTTACGGCACCTATTGTCGGTGCCACCAAGCCACATCACCTTGAGGATGCCGTGGCGGCGGTTGATCTGGTGCTGACGGATGAGGAAATCGGCCTGCTTGAGGCTCCCTATAAGGCGCAGCCGCCCCAGTTCGGGCGGGAAACTGTCGCTTCGCACAATATTGCCGCCAATGCCGCTTTTGCCGCTGCTCAGGGTGCAGAGGCCGGAATCTGAGGCGCAGTTCATGGCATCCCACCGCATTCTTCCGAGTCCCTTTTCCGATCCACTGCGTTTTGACGGCGCGGTCAGGACGAAGGTCACCTCCCGCCCGGTGATTCTGCTGAGGCGGCTTGTAGTGCGGTTGGTAACCCACGTCCTGCCGCTGATGCTGGCGATTATTACCGGCACCTTCTTTCTCATCCATTCGGCACCGGGCAGTTTCGTCGAGATCATGTCATCGGAAATGCAGGTGTCGGATCAGGCGATGATTGATCGCCTCAGCGTGACCTATGGGCTCGATCAGCCGCTTTGGGTGCAATATCTCAAATACCTCAAGGCTGTAGCGCAGTTCGATCTCGGTTTCTCATACCGGCAAAACCTGCCGGTAATTGAAGCGGTTCTTCATCATCTTCCGGCGACACTGTTGCTAATGATTTCGGGTATTCTGGTGGCCCTTGTCGCCGGCGTATCCGCAGGGGCCGTAGCGGCGTCGCGGCCCAACAGTTTTATTGATCGCGCCCTGTCGATGACGGGGGTATTCCTGTTTGCCGCGCCGGGGTTCTGGCTCGGGATCATGCTGATTGTCCTGTTCGGCGTGACGCTTGGCTGGCTGCCGATAGGTGACATGAGAACTATCGGAGCCGATTACGGGTTTTTCGGTAATCTGCTTGATGTCGGATATCATCTTCTGCTGCCAGCTCTGGCCATGGGCCTGCATCAGTCGGCAATCTATCTGCGGGTGACGCGCACGGCCATGCTTCAGGCGGCGACGGCAGATTACGTTAAGACGGCACGTGCCAAAGGGCTGTCCGAAGGTACGGTGATTCTGCGCCATATTTTCCGCAATGCCCTGTTGCCCATTGTGACGGTGCTGGGATTACAATTTGCCTCCGTGCTGTCGGGGTCGGTCGTGATTGAGGCTGTGTTTAACTGGCCCGGTATCGGCAGCCTGCTATATGACGCCGTTGTGGCCCGCGATTATCCGATGGTTCTGGGCATCATCATCCTCAGTTCGCTGGTCGTCATTACGGTCAATCTGGTGGTCGATCTTGTCTATGCGTGGCTCGATCCGCGCATCGTGCTGGAGTAGGCCGATGACCGATGTCTTTCTTCGTTTCACGCAAAACCGGCTGGCGACCGCAGGTCTGGCTATCCTTGGGCTGATCGGATTAATTGCCCTGTCTGCACCGCTTCTGTTTCCCGGTGACCCCTTACGGATTGTGGCACCGGCGCTCCAGCCGCCCCTGACGGACGGATACCCTTTCGGCACGGATGCGCTGGGGCGGGATATGCTGGCCATGATCGTTCATGGTACGCGGACAACACTTCTGATCGGTGTGGCCGCCGCGACGACGGCCATACTGATCGGCGTCACCATAGGGGCGCTGGCGGGCTATTATGGCGGCGTGATCGGTAGTCTGGCGGGGCGTCTGATCGAATTGTTTCAGACCATTCCCGGCCTTGTCTTTTTGCTGGCTATTGTTTCGTTCGTAGGGCCACAGCTTATCTTTGTGGTGCTTGCCATAGGTATCGTCTCATGGGAATCGATTGCCCGCCTGACACGCGCTGAGTTTCTCGCCTGGCGCAAACGGGATTTTGTGCTGGCCGGACGGGCCATGGGCATGACTGACGCCCGCCTGATCTTTGGCGAAATCCTCCCCAATGCCATAGCGCCGGTCATCGCCGTGTCTACCCTGTCTATTGCCGGTGCCATTCTGGTGGAGTCAGGCCTGTCGTTTCTCGGGCTGGGCGATCCGTCGGTTTCCACATGGGGGCGGTTGGTGGGCGAGGGGCGGGGCCTGATCCGTACGGCCTGGTATGTCTGCGCCATTCCCGGCGCCGCCATTGTCCTGACGGTCTTCGCCTTAAGTCTGGTTAGCGATGGCCTGAATGATGTCCTGAATCCGGGGAGCCGCAGATGAATGCGCAAACCTTTGCGGTGGATACGCCCTTTATCGAGGCACGCGGCCTGACGACCTCTGTGCGTACCAAACGCGGCGAAGTGCCGATTGTCACCGGCTTTGATCTGTCTGTCCGGCGCGGCGAGACGGTGGCCATTGTCGGGGAATCCGGTTGTGGCAAGTCGCTGGCGGCTCTGTCCTTGATGCAGCTTTTGCCCAAGGGGCGCGCCCGTGTTAGTGGGGGCGAAGTGCGCCTTGACGGGCGCGATATACTGACGCTTAAGGCCCGTGAACTGAATGCCCTGCGCGGGCGGGAGATCGCCCTGATCTCACAGGACCCTATGAGCGCGCTCAATCCGGTCATATCCATAGGCGCACAGCTCCGCGAAGCCATCACCGCCCATAGCGACCTGAAAGGTGAGGCCCTGCACGCCCGTGCCATTGAGCTTATGCGGCTGGTGCAAATTCCTGATCCCGAAGCCCGTCTCAGGGAATATCCGCACCGCTTGTCGGGTGGTATGTGCCAGCGGGTTAGTATCGCCATGGCCATCGCCTCACAACCGCGCCTTCTGATCGCCGATGAACCGACGACGGCGCTTGATGTCACCATTCAGGCGCAGGTGCTGCAACTGCTGCAACGGCTAAAGCGCGAAACCGGCATGGCTTTGCTGATTATCACCCATGATTTTGGTGTGGTAGCGGAAATGGCCGACCGCGTGGCGGTGATGTATGCCGGACGCATTGTTGAGGAGGGGCCGGTGCGTGAGATTTTTCGCAACCCGCGCCATCCCTATACGCAGGGCCTTCTGGCACTTACCCGTCATCACCCACGTGGGATGCGCCTGCCTGAGATTGCCGGTCTGGTGCCCGCCTATGGTGAGGCGCGGACGGGCTGCGCTTTTGCCGACCGCTGCCCGCAGGCTCGGGCCATTTGCCGCCAGCTAACGCCTGAGCGCCGTTCTGTCGGCCCCTTGCATGACACGGCCTGCTGGCTGACGGAAACCGGAGAGGTCGCATGACGCTATTGTCTGTTCGTAATCTGGAAGTCCATCTGCCGACTACGCATGGGGTGGTGCACGCGGTGAATGGCCTTGATCTTGATATAGCCGCAGGCGAGACCGTGGGCCTGATCGGGGAATCCGGCTGCGGGAAATCAACCCTCGGTAAGACCCTTATGCGACTCGTACCCTCAACCGGAGGTTCAATCAGTCTGGAAGGGCAGGATATTACCCATCTGGATGCCCGTGGCCTTAAACCTGTGCGTCCGAAGATTCAGATGGTTTTTCAGGATAATGCCAGTGCGCTTAATCCCCGTCACACGGTGGGGCAGAGCATTTCCCAGCCGCTGCGCCTCAATGGTTGGTCGAAGCGTGACGCTCGCCAGCATACCGAAGAACTTCTGGCACGGGTCGGTCTGCCGAAAGACAGTTTTGACCGCTATCCCAATGAATTTTCCGGCGGTCAGCGTCAGCGTGTCGGTATTGCGCGCGCCATAGCCCTTAATCCGAAACTGATTGTCTGCGATGAACCGGTATCGGCGCTGGATGTGTCGGTACGGGCGCAGGTCATCAACCTGCTGGGGGATTTGCAGCGTGATCTCGGTGTGTCGTTCCTGTTCATCTCGCATGATCTGTCGGTGGTTGAACATATCGCCGATCGGGTGATTGTTATGTATCTGGGGCGCATTGTCGAACAGGGACGCGGCGACAGCTTTTGGAAATCCCCAAAGCACCCTTATACGCGTGCCCTGCTTGATGCCGCGCCAGCCCATGATCCGGATGCGCCGCGCGCGGTGGACAAACCGCTGTTACAAGGCGAACTGCCCAGTAATCTGCACCTCCCACAGGGCTGCCCGTTTCAGGGGCGTTGCCCGCTGGTCGAGGCCCGTTGCCGCGAAAGCGTTCCACAATTGCGTCGTGCCGAAGGCGGTAATCAGGTTGCCTGCCATCTGGTGCCCGAACCCGCAGAACCCGCCGTGCAGCCTGTGCCGGAACCTGTTTACTCTTAAGGAAATCTGAAATGCCCTCAACGCTTGTGTCCACCCGCGAAGGCTGGATCGAAGACCCCGAAGCCCTATTTGACGCCGTGCAGACGGCACTGACCGAAAGCATAGGCACACCGCCTCAGGCGCGTCATATTCGCCTGCTCGAATTGCCTGCGCACCATTACGCCACGGCACCGGACAACGGGCCGCGCTATACCGAGCTTCAGGTCACGCTCTTTTCCGGTCGCACGACTGAACTGAAGCAGGCCCTGTATGCGGCGCTAAAGCGCAATCTGGGCAGGCTGGGCGTGCCGGAAGATGATGTGAAGGTCATATTGATTGAATCGCCCAAAGAGAACTGGAGTTAATGTCCGCTTCAGGCGGTGCGGAACCGGACGCGCGGTCCTCCGGTCGCACCGACGCCTTTGCCGCCTTCCGCTCACGTGATTTCCGCTGGTTCTATCTGGCGCGGATGTCCAATAATCTTGGCACCAATATCATGCTGCCGACGCTTGGCTGGCAGATATATGCCATGACGCGTGACCCGATGGCACTCGGGCTGGTCGGTGTGGCGGTCTTCGTGCCGACGCTGCTGGCGACCTTGCCCTCTGGTCAGGCGGCTGACCGGTTTGAGCGTCGCAATGTTTACCGGCTGTTTCAGCTGGTACTCATGATGTCGGCTCTGTCTTTTGTTGCCCTGACCATTAAGGGTGTGACCTCGCCGGTGCCATTTTATCTGGCGGCGGCCATTTTCGGTGTGGGAAAAACCTTCTCGGCTCCGTGTGCGCAGGCGTGGATGCCGCACCTCATGCCGCGTCAGGATTTTCCCAATGCCGTGGCGTGGAACTCATCGGCCTTTCAACTGGCGGGCATAGTGGGGCCGTCGGTGGCGGGTCTGATTATCTTTCTGGCCAACGAAGCCACCGCCTATGGCGTGGCTGCAGGATTTTATGTCGGCTCGTTTGTGCTGGCGACACTGGTGCGCACCCGCAGCAAGGGTAATGACCAGCATAATAAGGGACTGGCGCACCTTTTGGGCGGGATTACCTATATCGGTCGCCACCCCCTTATCCTTGGGGCAACGACAATGGATCTGTTTGCCGGATTGCTTGGTGGGGCCACGGCGCTTTTGCCGATTTTCGCCACCGAAATCCTCCATGTCGGGGAAGCCGGTTTCGGTGTCTTGCGCAGCGCCTCGGCGGTAGGGGCCGTGGCGGCGGCGACCTTTATGGCCTTTCGGCCCATGCACCGGCGGGTCGGTCGCTGGATGTTCGTGGCGCTGGCCTGTTTTGGCCTGTCGATCATCGTCTTTGGGCTGTCGTCTTCTTATATTCTGTCGATCATTGCCCTGACGGTAATGGGCGGGGCGCGCATGACCGGGGCCTGTATCCGTCAGTCGCTGGTGCAGCTATCGACGCCGGATGATATGCGCGGGCGGGTCAGTTCGGCCAATATGGTCTTTGGCAGTGCCGCCAATGAACTGGGGGATATGGAGGCGGGTTTTGTCGCCTCGTTTGTCGGTGCTGCACCGGCGGCTGTCATCGGCGGGGCAGGCGTTCTGGCGGTCGGCGGGATATGGTTTTTCCTGTTCCCGTCGCTAAGGGGTATTGACCGTATTGATGATGGCGCGCCTCATGCAAAGACAAAGGACACGGGCTCTCTGAAAGAGGCAGCATGAAAAAAAACCCGCCAGTGACGGCGGGCTTTTTCTTTCTTGGGAAAGGACTAGGAAGGCCCTTGTGCCGGAGCGGTTTCGGGGAACCTTGCGCCGACCGTAGTCCCAAGCGGGAAGGCTTCTTCCAGTTCAGCGACAACATCGGCCTCAAGTACCAGATCGTTTGCCGCCCAGTTCGATTCAAGGTGTTTGACATGGCGCGTACCGGGGATAGGCACGGTGCCTTTCGACAGCACCCACGCCAGAGCCACCTGGGCGCTGGTGGCCTTAAGCCGTTGGGCGATGTCTTCAATGATGGCGCGACGCGCGGCATTGACCTTTACGGCCTCTTCCTGAAAACGCGGATGCTTGTGTCGGACATCCTGATCGTCTACCGGTGCGGAAGCGCCCGCTAGAAAGCCGCGCCCAAGCGGTGAAAACGGCACGAAACCGATGCCCAGTTCGCGCACGGTCGGCAGGATTTCGCTTTCGACATCACGTGTCCAGAGTGAATATTCGCTTTGCAGGGCGGTAATCGGATGTACCGCATGGGCGCGACGGATGGTATCGGCGGTCGCTTCGCTAAGGCCAATGCTACCGATCTTGCCTTCTTCCTTCAGGCGAACGAGACCGCCAATGGCTTCCTCGATCGGCAGGCTGCTGTCGATGCGGTGCAGATAATAGAGGTCGATCTGTTCTACCCCCAGCCGCTTAAGGCTCTTTTCGACCTGAAGACGGGTATAGGCGGGGGCATTATTGACCCGCTTGCCTTCCGCGCCTTCCTGAGATTCGCTGCCGCCGACAATGCCGACCTTGGAGGCGATAATCAGACGGTCACGGTGGCCCTTAATGGCGCGGCCCACCAGTTCTTCGTTGTGGCCGTTGCCATAGACATTGGCCGTATCGATGAAGTTGATGCCCAGTTCAATAACACGGGCAAGGGTTTGCAAGGATTCGGCCTCATCGGCATGGCCATAGTTGTGGGACAGGCCCATGGCGCCGAAACCCTGTTTAGTGACGGTAAATTTTCCAAGATTTGACATAGTTTTGCTTCTCCAATAAGTCAGTTTAAATCATATTGACTTGATATGGATTGAGGATTAGCACAGTCACATAAACGGAACAAGCGGCCTTTGTGTCCCCGTTCCCATTTAGAGGTTTAGCCGTCAACGGCACGCCGCTTTCTTCCCCTCATCCTCATTTCGCGGTGCTTATCCATGACCACTAAGCCTTTGCACTTTGGTTTCACCTACACCCCTCACGGCGCGCATCCGGGAGCCTGGCGTCACCCGGATAGCCGGCATGATCCGTTTGATCCGGCCCAAATTACCGCCCAGACGCAAGCGGTTGAGGCGGCGGGTTTCACCTTCATACGGTTTCAGGATCAACTGGCTCCTGAAGCCAGGGCTGCGGCCCATGCGCCGGAGGCTCTGGCGCGTACCGAAGCCTTTACGACGGCATCGTTTCTGGCGACGCGCACAAAGCGTCTGGGGTTTGTGGTCACGGGCAATACCAGCTATTTCGAGCCGTTCAATCTGGCGCGTCTGACGGCATCGCTTGATCATGTGACACACGGTCGCGCAGGCTGGGAACTGACGAGCGGGGCTTCCTATCCGGCGGCGCGTAACTACAGCCAGACCGAAGCCACGCCTGAGGTGCATTACGCCCGTGCCGCCGAGGTTTTGGATATCCTGCGCAAGCTGTGGGATTCATGGGAAGATGACGCCTTCATCCGTAACAAGGCCACCGGCGAATATGTTGATGGCGACCGGATTCATCCGATACATCACGAGGGTGAGCGCTTCCGTATCAAGGGGCCGCTCAATGTCGCCCGTCCGCCGCAGGGTCAGGTGGTGGTGGCCCATGAAATCACGTCTGATCTGTCCTATGCTATCGCGGCGCAGGCCGATCTTGTTTTTCTCGGAAGCCATGCGCCCGCCGAAATTCGTAACCGCGCCGATGCAATGCGCGAAGCGGTAAAGGCGGCTGGCCGCGCAGCAGACAGCGTACGCCTGTTTGCGGATGTCATACCCGTGCTTGCCGCTACGCCAGAGGCCGCCAAAGCGCTTTTGGCCGACCTTAATGCGCGGGCAGGCCAATCGGCAGACGGATATGTCATCGCGGGTGACGCGAAACAGATTGCCGACCAGATCGAAGCCCTGGCCGAAACCGGTGGCGTGAACGGCATCAATATCCGTTCGCCGCTCCTGCCAACGCAGCTTGAGGCTTTCGTCGAGCTTGTTGTGCCGGAACTCAAGGCGCGCGGTCTTTGGGCCGAGCCGAAGGACGGGGCGACCTTGCGCGACCATCTGGGCCTTGATCGTCCTGCCAACCGTTTAACGACCCGCGCCGACCTCAAGGCGGCAGTATAGGAAACCACCATGTCCAACCGTCAGCTTCATTTCGGCCTCATGTTCTGGGCCAATGGCACCCATCCGTCGGGATGGCGTATGCCGACCGCGCATGAAACCGCGCCTTTCGATATAGAATTCCTGCAAAAGGTGACGCAAATCGCCGAAGGGGCTAAATTCGATTTCCTGTTCCTTGGGGATCGTCTGGCGTCCGATCCGGCCTTGCAGACGACCAATCCGTCGCAGATGTCGCGCCTTGAACCGTTTGTGTCGGCGGCGTCGCTGGCGGCGGCGACAAGTCATATCGGCATAGTGGTGACGGCAAACCCGACCTATTATGACCCGTATAATATTGCGCACCTTACCGCGTCGCTTGATCACCTGAGCGGTGGACGGGCTTCGTGGAATCTGGTGACCGGTGCCGATGAAATCGCTGCCGCCAATTTCAGTCGCGATGAACACTGGGACACCGAAAAGCGTTATGACTGGGCCGATGAATTTGTCGAGGTGACGCGCAAGCTGTGGGATTCGTGGGATGAGGACGCCTATGACGCCGATCCGGTTTCAGGTGCACGGGCGATCAACCATCAGGGTCGCTTCTTCAATATTAACGGCCCTCTGGCGGTCAAACGCCCTCCACAGGGGCATATCGTCATTCTGCACGCCGGCACCTCTGACCGCTCACGTGAGCTGGGCGCACGCGATGCCGATGTGATCTTTGCCGCAGGACCGAACATTCCGGCGGCTAAGGCCTATTACGATGATATCAAGGCACGGGCGAAAAAACATGGTCGTTCCGCAGACGATATTGCCATCCTGCCCGGTATGACGCCGATTGTAGCGCCGACGACCGCAGAGGCCGTGAAAATTTACGATCAGCTCAACAGTTTCATCCAGATCGACTCCGAAGATACCGCTGAAGAACATCGTCGGTATGGGGCGCTGGGGGGGCGGGGCAAGCGGAACCTGTCGAACGTCACCCGCACCATAGGCGTTGACGTGATCGGGCGCGGCGTAGATGAGGTGGTCGATCCGCTGGTGCTGAAAGAAGCCAATGAAGACGGCCAAAAGTTGTTTGCCCAGATTACCGAGCGGACACGCCGTGATGTAACGGGGGCTAATCGCATCACCTATCGTGATCTGATCATTGCCGCTGCCGGTCAGGGCGGCGGTGTTGTCGGCAATCCGAAAGAGGTCGCTGATCATATCGAGCACTGGTTCGAAGCCAGGGCCTGTGATGGTTTCAACATTTTCCCCGCCTATAATCCGGATACGGTATCCGCCTTTGCTGATCTGGTCGTGCCGATCCTTCAGAATCGCGGTCTTTACCGCCGTGACTATTCCGGCCCGACTTTCCGTGATCATCTGGGCCTCAAACGTCCGGCCAACAGCCTGACCCGCACCGTCGTTGCAGCTGAATAGGGAGCATTGCGATGAGCCGACAGGACGTTCTGATTACGGCGGCGGAATTGAAAGACCGCTTGCCCTCCGTTATCCTGATTGATGTGGGGGCCGATGAGACGGGCCGCACTCAGGGCATTGCCGGGGCTGTGCCGGTTTCGGCTATCGCCTTTGCCGGTACGGGCGGCGGGGTGAGGGGCAATCGCCCCTTGCCCGACATTGTCGTGTTTCAGGACCGTGTCCGTAACTGGGGCATAGATGATGACAGCGACATCGTCCTCTATGATGATAAGGGAGATCTTCAGGCCGCGCGCGGCTGGTGGACACTGAAGTGGGCCGGACTGAAGACGGTTCGTTTGCTTGATGGCGGTCTGGCGGCGGCCGAACGCGCGGGATTGCCACTGACGACGCTTGAGCCACCGAACAGGCAGGGGCAGGCCGTGCTTGGCGCGGGCCATCTGCCGATACTTGAGGCCGACGAGGCAGCGGAATATGCCCGTCAGGGGCGTCTGCTGGACGCGCGCGCCTCAAAAGCCTTTAACGGTGACCCGGAAGCCAAAACCGGCGGGCACATCCCCGGTGCCGTCAATATTCCGGCGTCCGGTAATCTGGACGTGGACGGGACATTTTTGTCGGATGAGGCACTGGCTGAACTTTATCCGGAGCGCGATGACATAGGTGTAAGCTGTGGCGCGGGTGTCTCTGCAGCGCATAATGCGGCGGCACTGGCCATACTGGGGATTATCCCACCGCTCTATGTCGCTTCATGGTCTGGCTGGAGCGCCGATGCGTCCCGTCCGGTAGCCTATGGCAAAGCGGTTTCTCTCTGATCATACTATGCGACTATGAATTGAGGCTGGCTTTTTGATACAACTGCGGCCATATGGGATTGTGATTCATCAAAGGGCCACTTCTTCTTATGATTTCTCAACGCTGCCGCTATGCACTTAAGGCTATGATCAATCTGGCACGTCAGGATACGGTCGTGCCAAAGCAGGTGGCTGTGATATCGGCCGAGGAGACCATTCCGCGCAAGTTTCTTGAGGGGATCATGTCCGAACTGCGTCAGGGCGGATTTGTCGAAGCCCTGCGCGGTAAGACGGGCGGTTACCGGTTGGCGCGTCCGGCAGAACTGATTACCTTCGGCGAGATCATGCGCGTGGTCGATGGGCCGCTGGCGCTTTTGCCCTGTGTCAGCCAGCATTTCTATAAACGGTGCGAGGATTGCCGTGACGAAAAGGCCTGTGAACTGCGGCGCATCATGGCCCGTGTCCGTCGCGAAGCCTCGGACGTTCTTGATCGTACAACACTTGGTGACGCGGTGAGTCAACCGCAACTTGGCATAGTTTAGGATCGATAGTGCCTGACGCTACTTTTTCTGGATTGCAAATTCAGACTTAATTGATAGGAAATAAAACAGTTTCAAGGATAACTGTGATGACCTATCATTCGACCATTCCGCTGGTGCCTTCGGATACGCTCTGGTTCTACAGCGGGCCGGTGCCTACCGCGACATCCCTTGCCCATAGGCAGGATTTTCTGGGAAAATATACCCAAGGTACCGGCTTTCAGCTGAAACCCCTGAAAGAGGCGCGGGATGTGACCTTGCGCGCCCAGCATTTCCACCATGACATCAAGACACTGGTACGCGAAGGCGGGAACGTGTTCCCGATTTTTAACCGGGCGCGTAATCTGGCACAGCGCGGATATGATAATACGGTTGTCATCGGCCTGACCTGGGTCGATGAGGTGCAGGTGCTTCTGGCGCGTCCCGGTCTCGGATTTGACGGGCAGGGTATAGGTGCACTGAAAGGCAAGCGACTGGGCCTGTCCCATACCCCTGCCGAGGTTGATGTCTGGCAGGCCATGGCCCTGCGGGGCTTTGACACCGCGCTGAAACTGGCCGGTCTTACGTTTGAGGATGTTATCTTAAGCCGGATAAAAGGGCCTGATCTGCGCTTTCAGCCCTACGCCCGGCGCGGGGATAATGGCTCGCGTGTCACCGAAGAGGCGCTGTTGCGCGGCGAGATCGATGTCATCTATGCCCGTGGTGCGGCGGCGATACAGCTTCAGCAGGCGCATAATCTTGAGGTGGTTCTCGATATCAACGCGCTGGATGATCCGAAATTGCGCGTCAACAACGGCACGCCCCGTCTGCTCACTGTGCATCGGCATTTGCTTGATGATCATCCGGATCTTGTGACACGCTATCTGAAGGCCTTGAGAGTGGCAGGGCAATGGGCGTCGGAACATCCCCGCGAAGTGGTCGAGATTCTGGCCGAAGACACCGATTCCACACCAGAAAGTGTCCGGCGTGGCTACGGCCCCAGGCTGGAACATATTTTTGATATCAAGCTCAATTCGGCGCGGGTGGCCGCCTTGCAGGATCAGGTCGATTTTCTGCACAGGTTCGGGCTGATTGAGATCCGCTTCGATGTCGGCGCATGGATTAATACATCGCCGCTGGTTCAGTCGAGTCTACTTCGTGACCATTGAGAGAAAATCTATGTCCTTATCTTACGCTCGCCACACGGCGCCGGTTATCGTTGGTTTTGGCGGTGCCCTGAGCCAGGATTCACAAACCGAGCGTCTGCTTAAAACAGTACTCGATGAGGCGGCGCAGTTGGGGGCGCGTACCCGCCTTTTTAGCGGACGTGATCTGGCGGCCCTGCCGCACTATGATCCGGTCGATCCCTGTCGCACCCCCGCGCAGGAAGCCTTTCTGGCGGCCATCAGGGAAGCGGACGGGGTCGTTATCGCCACCCCGACCTATCATGGGGGCATTACGGGGCTGGTCAAAAATGCCATCGATCTGATTTCAGACCTGCGTACCGATGCGCGTCCCTATCTCGATGGCCGTCCGGTGGGCATTGTGGTGACCGCCGGTGGCGGTCAGGGGGCAGGGGCAACCCTCTCAGGGGTGCGCGATATTGTACACGCCCTGAGAGGCTGGCCAACGCCGATAGGGGTTGCCGTCAACAATCCGGTTATTTTCGACGAACAGGGCCAGATACTGAGCAACTCGCTGAAAGAAGCCATTCGGACGCAGGCGCGTCAGATGGTAGAGTTTCATCTGCTGCATAAACAGCGTAGTTTCGCCGAATAGTCTTACCTGCAGGTATAGGCTACCTGGTGATAGATATAAGCGGCGGCCCCGCGCTCAGCAGAAAGAAAAACGGCAAGGCGCCCCTCAAGTCCATAAGGCCCAGAATGTGGCGTTCATCAATCCGACGAAAATGATCTGTTATCGGTTGATGGTCATAAATCATCGCCGCACTTGTAGCGCCGCGATAGACGACGAGGCGAAGGCGGGCCCTTGGTCTGGATGTCTGAATAAGCGGATGGAGCACTTTGAAAAGCCCATACATAACCGGATGGCGAGCCAGCCGGGGCATTTTCAGCGCCAGACCTAAGGGAACCCGTGCCGGATCAACCCTGACTATCTTACCGGATACGGAAAACAGAAGGGGATCAACCACCTCCGGTGTATGAAAGGCTTTACCGTACCACCCATACCGTTCCAGCAAGCCATCAAGCGGGTGCTGAGTGTGTAACCCTGAGCCCAGCCAGTCGCCGTTCAGTTCTGAAACCTGAACCGCGGGCAAGCTGTCAAAATGCCTTAACCCCGCAGCGGTATCCAAAGGGGTCGTTTGCCAGGTCCTTAGCCACTCAGGCAGCATTGATGCCCTCCATCAGCCGTTCTCTGAAAACCTTAACGCAAGCGCAAGTGGTTTCTAAAGGCGGCTTTGGAGAGCTATCTGCAAACTTCGGGTAAATTTGCCAAACCCAACCGGTGATCAGCCCTTGTTTGCGATCAGGCCAATGTCCAAAGGCTCACCACCCTCGGCGACAGCTATCAGCATATCGACATTGGGATGGGCACCGGGACGGTTGCGGGCATCCGCTGTGTGCTCGGCGAATATCTCCAGTCCGTGACGGGCGGCCTGCGCATCAAGCGTACCAAAACAGTGTTTAAGATACTGATAGACGGCCAGCGAACCCTGTTTGCCCGGCGCATTCTCGATGGTTGCGACCACAGCACCGGTCTTGTCGCTCAGTTCAATGCGCTGCAGTCCCTCAATAGACGGCAACTTCTGCAGGTTTTCCTTAAACGACGAACCGGCTTTTATCTGTGTCATCTGTCTCATTCCTGATTATAATTTAAGAAAGCTACCCGCCCGGATGCAGGCCCGGTGCTTCCTGACCGGTGCGGGCGACATATTCGCTATAGCCGCCGCCGTAACTGTGCACCCCCTCAGGCGTCAGTTCCAGCACACGGTTCGATAAGGCCGCCAGAAAATGCCGGTCGTGCGACACAAACAGCATGGTCCCCTCAAAATCGGCCAGTGCCGCAACCAGCATCTCCTTGGTCGCCATATCAAGGTGGTTGGTCGGCTCATCGAGCACCAGAAGGTTCGGCGGATCGAATAACATCTTGGCCATCACCAGCCGGGCTTTTTCACCACCCGACAAGACGCGACAGGGCTTTTCGACATCATCCCCTGAAAAGCCAAAACATCCGGCAAGCGTCCTGAGCGCCCCCTGACCGGCCTGAGGGAAGCTGCTGTCGAGCGACTCGAAAATCGTTTCCTCGCCGTCTAGTAAATCCATCGAGTGCTGGGCAAAATAGCCCATCTTAACGCTGGCGCCGATGCTGACCTTACCCTGATCCGGCGTCTCTGTTCCGGCCGCCAGTTTCAGCAGGGTCGATTTCCCCGCGCCATTGGCCCCAAGCACGCACCAGCGCTCCTTACGACGCACCTGAAAATCAAGTCCGTCATAGATGGTATGGCTGCCATAGCTTTTATGCACCTGACGCAGGTTCAGCACATCTTCGCCTGAACGCGGCGGCGACCGGAACTCAAACTGAATGTTCTGGCGACGGCGAGGGGCTTCGACCTTTTCAATCTTGTCGAGCTTTTTCACACGGCTCTGAACCTGCGCCGCATGCGACGCCCGCGCTTTGAAGCGTTCAATGAACTTGATTTCCTTGGCCAGCATGGCCTGCTGGCGCTCATACTGCGCCTGACGCTGCTTTTCGGTCAGGGCACGCTGCTGGTCAAAGAAATCGAGATCCCCCGAATAGGTAATCAGCGAACCGGCATCGATTTCGATGACCTTGCCGATAATGCGGTTCATGAAGGCCCGATCGTGCGAGGTCATCAGCAAGGCCCCGTCATAGGATTTGAGGAAGGCCTCAAGCCAGATCAGGCTCTCAAGATCAAGGTGGTTACTCGGTTCATCGAGCAGCATCATGTCCGGCCGCATCAGCAGAATACGGGCGAGGGCGACGCGCATCTTCCAGCCGCCGGACAACAGCCCGACATCACCATCCATGCGTTCCTGACTGAAGCTTAAGCCCGCCAGCACCTCCCGTGCGCGCGCCTCAAGCGCATAGCCGTCCAGTTCCTCAAATTTTTCCTGCACCTCGCCATACCGCTCAATAATGGCGTCCATCTGATCGGCCTGATCCGGATCAACCATACCGGCCTCAAGCGTTGCCATCTCGGCCATCAGCGCGCTGACGGGGCCGACCCCGTCCATCACGGCGGAGACAGCGCTCTGGCCCGACATCTCGCCGACATCCTGACTGAAATAGCCGATGGTCATGCCGGGATCGATCAGCACCTGACCGTCATCAGGTTGCTCCCGACCGGTGATCATGCGGAACAGGGTCGTTTTACCCGCCCCGTTTGGTCCGACAAGCCCGACCTTTTCGCCTTTCATAATGTTCATCGACGCATCGATAAACAGAATCTGGTGGCCATTTTGCTTGCTGATATTATCGAGACGGATCATGGGTTCTTACTGACTGAAAGGAAGCCTGAGCGGACCATCTGTCTCACGACAAGGCGCGCCCGTGCGGTTGGTCAGGGGTCTACAGGTGTAAGGCAGATTTGGGAAGCATGTTCATAGCCATCCGTTCAGAAACACCCAAACGCGGCGCTAATCACCGATATTCAGCGCCCGTAATATCCTGGCGGACAGCGACTGTTTCACCGTCAGCATATCGGCCCAGATATCGCCCTTAACGGTCTTCAAACGCGCCGCCATAGTGCGAACATTGAAATCCGCAGGCGTAAGCGTTTCTGATAATTCGTCCCATTCGACGGGCGTGGCGACCGGCGCGCCGTCTCTGGCGCGTACGACATAGGGGGCCACCGCTGTGGCTGTGTGGTCATTGCGCAGGTAATCGACGAAGATTTTTCCCTTACGCGCGGCCTTTGACGCACGGGCAATATAGATATCCGGCGTGTCATGTTCCATGGATTGGGCAATGGCCTTGCTGAAGGCCTTGATGTCATCCCAGCCATGTTCGGGTTTGATGGGAATGACCACATGCAATCCTTTGCCGCCCGTGGTTTTGACAAAGCTTTTCAGTCCGAATTCCTGCATACGCAGACGCACTTCACGCGCTGCTGTGACGACCTCCGCCCATTCCACGGCCTCATCGGGATCAAGGTCAAAGATGATCCGGTCCGGAAGGTCAGGCGCTTCGGCCATGCAGCCCCAGGGGTGAATTTCCAAAACGCCCCACTGACTGAGTGATATAAGACCCGCCGCATCCTCAATCATCACATAGCCGTCGCTACGTCCGGTCACCTTGATGCCGGTATCATGGATGTGCGGGATATTGGCCCCCGCCAGATGCCGCTGAAAAAAGCAGTCTTCAGCCATGCCTTCGGGGCAGCGGATCACCGATACAGGCCGCCCCGCGACATGAGGCAGCAAAACAGAAGCCACCGAATAATAATATTCAGCCACCTCCAGCTTGGTCAGGCCGATATCGGGATAGACAATCCGCTGCGGGTTAGAAATGGCTATGCCGCCGATCTCGGCTTTAGCGTTCTTTGACATGGATGTCTTTCCTTTTGGAGGCGCGTTTACCTCTGCCTTGCCCTCAGGCGATGGCAACTCCCGACCGATGACGGCGGCAGGCTTGTCTTCGCGCAGACCCTGAAAAGACGGATGCCGCATGCGTCCTTCGCTGGTCCAGTTGGCGAACTGCACCTCGGCCACCAGCCGTGGCTCGACCCAGCGTGCCCCGCGCCGAAAGGCGGCAGGCACATCGACAAAAGGCGAAGCCTCGGCAGGCAGGGCCTCCAACTGCTGCCTTAGCCTCAGGGATGAGGTCTGGGTAAAGCCCGTACCCACTTTTCCGGCATAGATAAATTGCCCATCCTCATAAAAACCGACCAGCAAGGCCCCGATCCCGCGCCCGCCTTTGGTGGGTAATGTATAGCCGCCAATGACAAATTCCTGACGCCGGTGACACTTGATCTTCAGCCACTCGCGCCCGCGCCCTGAGCGATAGGGCGCATCGGCGCGTTTGGAAATGATCCCTTCCATATCAAGGCCGCAGATCGTCTTCTGAAAATTCGCGCCACTGATATCGAAATGGTCACTGTAGTTGATATGATTATCCGTCTCCGCCCCTTCGATGATCGGACGCAACTGCGCCTTGCGCTCACTTAAGGGCAGGTCAGTGATATCCTTGCCATCCAGATGCAGCAGGTCAAAAACGTAGTATTGCAGGGGCGCCTCAATCTCACCGCTTAAGGTCGCCTGTAGCGTTTTGAAATCCGGCTGCCCCTCGGCATTGACCGCCACCACCTCGCCATCCAATATGGCCGATGTCACCTTCAGCGCTTTTAACTGATCGGGCAGGGGGGCGAACCGCGCCGTCCAGTCAAGGCCGGTGCGCGTCATAAGCCGTACATCATCGCCCTTGATCAGAGCCTGAATGCGATAGCCGTCAAACTTGATCTCATGCAGCCAGTTGCGCCCCTTCGGAATTTCCAGCGATAAGGTCGCCAGAGCGGGCGGCACAAACGCCAAAGCCGCCTTGCTGGTCTTGCTGACCGTTTTCGCCTCAGTCTTAACCGCACGTTCATGTGGCGGTTTAAGATTGGCGGCAATATCGTCCATGCGCCGCCCGCTGATCACCGAAAAGGCATTATCCTCCAGCCATTTTTCGGCCACCTCGTCTCGGGCAAAGGCGTCCTTATGCTTGATCAGCAGCCAGTTGTGGCGCACCTCACCCTTACGGTTGCGATCCTGCGCACGCGGTTTCATGCGCACCAGCGCCCATTCGCCCTGCAATCTCTGGCCATGCAGACGGAACTTGAGATTGCCTTCCTTAAGGCCCTCGTCAGGATCACCTAACGGCTCCCATGTGCCTTCGTCCCACAACATGACCGTCCCGCCGCCATATTGCCCCTTGGGGATCGTGCCTTCAAAGCGGCCATAGCTAACCGGATGATCCTCGACCTCGACCGCCAGACGCTTGTCCTGCGGATTAAGGCTCGGCCCTCGCGTCACCGCCCATGACTTAAGCACACCCCCCGTCTCAAGCCTGAGATCATAATGCAGTCGCGTTGCTGCATGTTTCTGAATGAGATAGCGCCGCCCTTCCGGCAAGGATTGCTCGCCCGAAGGCTCCTGTGTGCGGGTGAAATCGCGTTTCTGGCGGTAGGTCTCAAGCCGGTCCGCCATGGCTTACCCCGCCTTTTTCCGCTCAGGTTTTGCTTTCGCCGCCGCCGGTTTGCGTTCCTTGGTATCTTTGGCGGCAGGCGTCTTTTTTGTCGCGCGCCGCGCAGGCTTTTCGGCCTTGTCTTCCGATCCTGACTCCTGAAGGCTTTTACGCAGGGCATCCATCAGATTGATAACCTTGGCCGCGGGCCGGTCCTCTTCAATGGTTACCGGATCACGTTCCTCGAGCTTGGCATCAATCAGTTCCTGTAAGGCCAGCCGATAATGGTCATGGAAATGACCGGCATCAAACTCGGCCGTCTTGCGCCGGATCAGTTCCTTGGCAAGATCAAGTTCTTCGGATTTCGAGGCCTTGGCGGTGATGTCCTCGAAAAACGGATCACTGTCACGCAACTCGTCCTCATAACGCAGAGTATGCAGCAAAAGCCCCGTGCCGCAGGGCTTTATGGCACACAGCCGCTCCCGCCCGCCTATCGCCAGTTGCCCGATACCGGTCTTTTTGGTCTGCCTCAAGGCATCGCGGATAATGGCAAAGGTATCCTCATCTGCGGATTTCTGCGGCGCAACGAAATAGGGTGAGTCAAAATAGAGATCGTCGATTTCGTCGGAACTGACGAATTGCACGATCTCCAGCGTGCGCGATGACGGAATCCTGAGGTCCTTAATCTCGTCCGGATCAATCAGGACATATTCGCCCTTTTCCACCTCATAGCCTTTGACGATATCGTCCCGATCCACCACCGTACCGTCTTCGGTGACGTTCTGGTGCCGGATACGCTGCTTCGTCTTGCGATAGATTTCACGCAGCGGAATAGTGCGTGACCGGTTGAGCGCCGAATAGATACCCACCGGCAGGCTGACCAGTGACATACGCAAATTACCGCTCCAGTAGGGACGTAAGGCCATCTCACATCCCCTCAGTATCCGCCAATAATCGGCAGGATTTCGCCGGTAATATAGCTTGAGCACTGCTTCGACGCCAGAAACACATAGGCTGGCGCAATTTCTTCAGGCTGAGCCGGACGCTTCATCGGCACCTGTGAGCCAAATTGTGCCACCTCTTCTGCCGGACGATCAGCGGGGTTGAGCGGCGTCCAGACCGGCCCGGGCGACACCGCATTGACGCGAATGCCGCGCTCAACCAGATGCGCCGCTAAAGATCGCGTAAAGGCATGGATGCCGCCCTTGGTCATGCCGTAATCCAGAAGCTCGCCACTGCCCTTAAGGCCGACGACCGAGCCTGTATTGATAATCGCCCCGCCTTCCGGCAGATGCGGCGTCGCCGCCTGCGCCATATGGAAATAGCCATAGAGATTGACCTTGAGCGTGCGATCGAACTGTTCGGGGCTAAGGTCTTCAAAGCGTTCGGTATGCAGTTGAAAGGCGGCATTATTGACCAGAATATCCAGCTTACCGAAGTGGCTGACCGTCTGGCTGACGGCGGCGAAACAATTGTCGCGTTTAGCCACATCGCCCGAAATCAGCAGACAGCGCCGCCCTTCGGCCTCAACCAACTGACGCGTCTTTTCAGCATCTTCATGCTCATCCAGATAGACAATCGCCACGTCGCAGCCTTCGCGGGCATAGAGAATAGCCACTGACCGTCCAATGCCGGAATCGCCGCCGGTAATCAGCGCTACCTGATCTTTCAGCTTCTCCGAACCCTTATAATAGGGCGCATCATACATGGGCTGAAGTTCCAAATCGGCCTCAATCCCCGGCTTCGGCAAATGCTGTGCGGGCAGGGGCGGTACCGGATAGGGCCGCGCCCCTGTCTGGGCCACAGGGGCCTCTGACTGAGGCTCGTTGTCCAAAGCGGCATCCAGCGCATCGACTTCGCTTTGAAGGTCACGATCCTTTGCCGCGCCGATTTCGGCCTTGGTTTTCAGGCTGTAACCTACGGTATTGGGTTCAGACATAACATTACCTCCTGAGAGCGAATGTCACCATCATAGGCGTGCCGATGTAAAATTGCCGTTGGTCAGGTTCGAAGCGATATAAACATTACCCCGTATAGTTCAGATGCTTCATCATATCCGCGACAGTCAGCGAGATGAAACGGATCGAGGAATCGGCGACGCCATACGGGATGAAAATCCACTGACCGCAGCGCATGCCGCCGCAGGTATAGACAACATTCGGCACATATCCTTCACGCGTTTCTTCCGAAGGCGACAAAAGCGGCACTTTGGAACGAGCCAGCACCTTGCGCGGATTTTCCTTATCCAGCAGGGCCGCCGCCAGCGAATAGCGCCGCATGGCTCCGACACCGTGCGTCAGCACCAGCCAGCCTTCCTCAAGCTCAATGGGCGAACCGCAATTCCCCATCTGGATCAGTTCCCAGGGGGCTTCCGGTTTCATGATGGGGTCACCATAGTTCCACACCGTCTTGTCGTCCGTCTCCATGTAATAGAGACTTTCGTGATCAAGCCGTCCGATAGCCGCATAACGGCCATTTATCTTGCGCGGAAACAGCGCCAGCCCCTTGTGCTGCGAAGCCGCGCCACGAAACGGCGTCAGGCGGAAACGGGTAAAGTCATCGGTTTCAAACAGTTCGCACCCGATCTCCCGACCGGAATAGGCCGTATAGGTGCCCATATAATGCACCTCGCCGTCCTCATCGGTAAAGCGCACCATCCGCAGATCCTCAAGCCCGTTGGACTGAGCACGCGTAACCGGAAAAATAACGGTCGAACTGATATTGCAGCTTTCGTGGCGACGCACTTCGATCGGCCCGCCAACCGCCGGACTATGGCTTGGACTGGCGGCAACAAAGAAATCACTTTCCGGCAACAGGCTCAGACTGCCGTCGCCATGAAAAACGCCCTTACGGAACGAGATGGTCGAAATATGACCTTCCCCGACGGTACGGATCGACAGGATGAACCGCACCTCGCCGTCCTTAAGGCCGCTCTGATCCGGATGGGCGACGACCGACGGGTTCATGACCGCGGCGGCTTCAAAACTGTATTCATGGGAAAAATAGGCCCCGATCAGCGCCTGATGATCCTCGTCCAGACCCTCCAGATCACCGATCATCTCCTGTATCTGCTTAAACCGGTCGAGAAATATCTGGCGCGTCTGCAAATGACGGCCCTGAAAATCACGATTAACGCTCTCCAGTTCCGTCAGACACTGCTCACGCGTCAGGGTCATCAACGACCGGCATACCCTTGCCGCCCGTGACATGCTGCCCTGCGCGGTGCTTTGCGCCTCAAGCGATATGCTGAAAGGCCGAAGGACAACGCGCTCAGGGTCGGCCCGCAATATGATGGGTGAATGATTAAGTGTCGGCATCAGCATTCCTTGATGATCAGGATAGTCATGAGGTAACAAAGATCAGGGGGCAATAAACATAAGGCGCCGTCAATCAGGCCTCATCCATCAGCGCGGTCCAGCTCAAATGATAGGCCAGAAGTGATTCCGCCCCCTGATTGTGATTGCAGCCCTCAGGCGTTAAGCCATCAAAGCAGCCGCCATCTGCCGTAACCAGAGGCAGTCCCTGATCATTATCTCCGAAAAACCAGCCAAAGGCCCGATGGGCTTCGTGCTTCCAGAAGCGGTCGTGGCTTAGCCTGAAAGCAATCAGACAGGCCTCGATGCTTGCCTGAACCTCAAGCGGCTGCTGGTCATAGATCGGGTTTGTCCCCGTATCCTTGTCAAAATGGGTGGTAGGAACCGGACGGAAATGGCCACCGGGCTGTCCTTTCTGGATATCCATAAGCCAGCGCAGGCTGTCCATGCCCGCCTGCCACATGCCGCTGTTCTGATAGCGGTTGCCGGCAATCAGCAGACCGGCCGACAGGCGCGCATTGTCATAGGACAGCTGTGGCTCCATCCATGTGTGTCCGTCACGGGCATGGTGCTGGAAACCGGCATACAGAGACTGTGCGCACGTACCAATCAGGGCTTCGGTGGCCTTACGGTCACCCAGATCGGCATTGAGGTCAGACAGGACGCGAATGACAATGGCCCGTGCGCGATGTGACGCCCAGTCTCCGGCATGGGTAGCGACCCGCTGTGCCAGTTCTCTGGCCCACAGCCTCAGGTCTTCAGGCAGGTCAGAGCGGATGACATCACACAAGGCCTCAAGCGCACGTGCACAGCAATCATCCGATCCACCTTCGTCAAGCCAGGCACGACTATAGGACATGAAATTACGGAACCGTCCGGTTTCCGGGCACCAGGCGTGATTGACAAAGGCCGCATATCTGTAGGCCAGCGCATCGCGGTTACGGTTCTCACTGACCCACAGCGACTGCCGCGCCACAAGTGAAAGCGCACGCACATTATCATCGGTACAATAGCCGTGCGACCGGTCAGGCAGGCGATATTTGCCATGCTGGAATATGCCGCAATCATCACTCATCCGCTCAATAGCCCCCCATGACGGCGCACGGGTGAGATAGAGGCGGTTTTTCGGCGCAGACGAACGGGGCATGGAGGGGGGCATGGGGGAATGGGAGGAAGTTGAAAGGGGTGTCTGTGAACGGGGTGGCAGGGCTTTTTTGTCGCGAATATCCTTGATGGCCGTATCCGCCAGTGCCTGAGCCACTGACGGCCAGCGTGACGGAAGGGCGTTATCATAGGCCTTTTGCGACAGGGCCTGACGGTCTTCGGGATGCTGCAACAGGTCGGAAATCGCCGTGGCAAAGGCGCGGCTATCGCCAAAGCCACACAGGACCCCGACGCCACCGCTTAAGGCTTCAGCGGCATGCCAGTAGGGCGTGGAAACTACCGGACATCCCAATGCCAGCGCATAGCTGAGTGTACCTGAGGTGATCTGGGTTTCGGTCAGGTAGGGTGTGACATAGACATCGGTCGCCTGAAGAATATCAATCAGATAGGCGTCATCGACGAAACGATTGATGAAACGGATATTGTTTTCAACCCCCAGTTCCCGCGCGCGACTGAGAAGCCCCTCACGATAGACTTCGCCCTCATGGGCTACCAGATGCGGATGGGTGGCACCGACCACCAGATACAACGCTTCGGGTGTGGTTTTAACGATTTCGGGCAGGGCCTCGATTATGGTCTCGATGCCCTTGTTCGGCGACAAAAGGCCAAAGGTCGTCAGAATCATCCGCTCACCAAAGCCGAGAGCGGCCTTGAACGGTGCCGTATTGGACAGGGGGCGCGACGGCGCGCCATGCGGAATGATATGAATCTGGGTCGCAGGCACCTGATAGACATGCTGTAAAATGTCTGCGCCCTTGCGCGACATGACAATCAGCCGCGACGACAACCGGATAAGGTCACGCATGACACGGTTTTGCGTGTCATTCGGCGTCTCAAGGATCGTATGCAGGGTGGTTATGACCGGTGCATCCAGACGCTCCAGTGTTTTGATCAGATGCGCACCGGCGTCACCGCCGTAAATACCGAATTCATGCTGAACAAAGACCGCCTGTACGCCGCGCCGGTTAAGGTCTTCGGCCAGCCGATGATAGGCGTCGCCATCCTCCTGCGCTATCTGATGGGTGACGACTTCGGGATAGTCATATTCAAGGCCCTTGTCGTTCATCGCAATGACATCGATCTGCGCTTCCGGCAGGGCCTCATGCAGGCAGGCATGGATGTCACGGGTAAAGGTCGCCAGCCCGCATTGGCGGGGCGGGAAATTGCCCATGATGGCAATATGTTTAAGCTGGACGTCACGATTATCCGACACGGGGGGCGGGGACAGATGTGTGTCCACACGGTCTAACCTGTGAGAGTCTGACGGGGACAAAATCAGGGAGTCACGGATTTCATACATGTAAGCACCTTTGGCGAACCTGATTTGGGAGAGGTTGCGGCGACCCTGTCTGATCATGTATAAAATTACAGTTCGGAAGATGGATTCCTTACATAAATGCCGTGCCGAACAGCGGGGGGGAAACCGGTTTTTGGGGGGTGTTTTCGGGCATTGTTTTTTGCATTATTTCGCACATTTTCCCTGTTTTTCCCTGATTTTTCAGCCACCCCCAGCCCCGATAGGCCCTTGTCCGGCGAAAATATGGGGCAAAACAGGGAATCTTAACCGGCATAACTTAGGCTCAATCATATGATCGTGAACCCGCCAAATCCGCCCCTGACACCGCGTCCGGGGGGCGCCAGTCTTGACGTTCTGCGCTTTCTGGCGGCGGGATTTATCCTTCTGTTTCACTTCGGTGTCCGCGCTCCGACGCCTTTGGGCGACATATTGCCGGTATTTAAACAGGGCTGGCTGGCGACGGATTTTTTCCTGCTTCTGTCAGGCTTTATCCTCAGTCGCGCCTATGGCAAACGCCTCCATGACGGGCGCATCAGTCGGGTAAAGTTCGTTATCAAACGGGTGGCGCGTTTCTGGCCGGTGCATGCGATCATGCTGTTTGCCCTGCTGGCTCTGGTGTTTATGGCCACGGCTGCCGGTATGCCGCCGGATCACCGCGAAGCCGACCTTTTCCTCTATCAGCTCTTTTTTGTTTATGCGTGGGGCGTGACCGACATCGAAGCCTGGAACGTGCCGACGTGGACGCTGTCTGTGCTCGTGGTCTGCTATGTCCTGTTCAGCCTCTATGCCGCAAAGGCCTATGCCCTTAAGCGCTGGCAATGGATTTTACTTCTGGCGACCGTCTGGGGCTGCGGAGTGGCTCTGGCACATTTGTGGGCGAGCGGCAGTCTGGTTGATCTGTCTTTTCGCTGGGGCCTGCTACGCGGCATTCCGATATTTATTATCGGCAGCCTGCTTGAACGCCTGAGTGCCGGTTTCACCCTCAATCGCCGAAGCTATGCGGCCCTGATCATGGTGACCCTCGCACTTATTGTCATCCTGGCGGGCTATCCGCGTCAGATATGGCTGGATAATTTTATCCTCGGCCTGCTCGGTCTGGGGATCGTCCTGTCCGCCGCCGTGACGTTTCGCGAAAACAGCCTGACGCGACGCATGGGCCGCATGTCCCTGTCGCTGTTTATCACCCATTCCTTTGCCGGAGCCTTAGGTTTCGGAATCGCACAGATCATCATTAACCGTTTCAGCCTGACCGAAGCGGCCCAATGGGGGCTGTGGTGGTGCGTATTTACCGGAGCGGTTGTCTTCGCTTTCCTGTTCGATGCCTTGATCGACAAGCCTTTGAGCGACCGCATCAACCGTCTGTTATAGCCTTATCAGGCCGCATCCAGACCGATGTCAAACACGGTGGCCGAATGGGTCAAAGCGCCGACCGAAATCACGTCAACCCCTGTCTCAGCAATGGCCCGCACCGTCTCAAGATTGACGCCGCCAGACGCCTCAAGCACCGCTTTTCCCTTGGCCAGCTTCACCGCTTCTTCCAGCTCCTTAAGGCTGAAATTATCAAGCAGCAGCACGTCCGGCCCATAGGGCAGGGCGGCGCGCAACTGATCAAGGCTATCGACCTCAAGCTCGATTTTCATGGTATGGGACGCCGCCGCCTTGGCCTTTTCCAGCGCCTTGGTGACGCCACCGCAAATGGCGATATGGTTGTCCTTGATCAGGATAGCATCATCCAGACCGTAGCGATGGTTAAACCCGCCACCGCAGCGCACGGCATGTTTCTGCAAGGCCCGCAAAAGCGGTAAGGTCTTGCGTGTACAGGCTATTTTCGCCGGAAGCCCGTCAATCGCATCCACATAGGTCTTGGTGAGCGTCGCCACACCCGACAGATGTGACAACAGATTCAGCGCCACACGTTCCGCCGCCAGAATGGCCCGCGCATTGCCCTCAACACGGGCAATGACATCACCGGCTACGACCGGACTGGCATCGGGTTTGACGATCTCGAAACGTATCTGCGGATCCATCAGACTCAGGGCCAGACGCGCGCAATCGATACCGGCGCTGACCCCTGCCGCGCGCGAACGGAACTCGGCCTGAAACCGGGCCTTGGGCGCAATAACGGCCGCTGCGGTAACGTCACCGGCGCGTCCAAGGTCTTCGCGCAAGGCGTCGCGGATGATCGGCTCAAGCAGAATGTCAGGCAAACCGGTAATATACATCAGGCAGGCTCCCTTTCCTCGATGCGTCCCTCTTTCAGGCGGACGAAGCTGCGCTCAGCCCTGTCTGCCGTTTGGGGGTAGTCCCTGCGGTAATGAGAACCCCGACTCTCACGTCTTTGCAAGGCGCATTCGGCAATCAACCGTGCAGCAATCAAAGGCAGGGCAGGGCCATGCGTGGTTTTCAGGCTGTCTATGAATTGCAGAAGCGCGGTCAGACCGGCTTCGTCGCGGATCACACCGGCGTGCTGACTCATGGCCTGACGCAAGGCCAGAAGTGCCTCAGGCGGCAGTTGCGGCGGCAAACCAGGCACCAGAGCCGAAGCCGGATCAGGTGTAAAGCCGATCAGGGTTTCGCTAACTATGTGACCGACACGTTCACCAAAAACAGCGGCCTCAAGCAATGAGTTGGACGCCAGTCGGTTGGCCCCGTGCACACCGGTTGAGGCGCATTCACCAACGGCAAACAGGTTCTTAAGCGACGTATGCCCCTCAAGGTCAGTGGCTATGCCGCCCATATGGTAATGGGTGGCCGGCACGACCGGAATGGGTTCAACACGCGGGTCAATACCGGCCTTCATGCAGGCAGCAAAAACGGTCGGGAATTCGTGCGGGAAGTGTTCGCCAATAGCTTTGGTGGCATCAAGGAACGCGCCCCCAAGTTCGGCATCGGCGCGAAATACGGCCCGCGCCACAATATCACGTGGCGCCAACTCACCATCCGCATGGTCATCAAAGGCAAAGCGATAGCCATCCTTGCTCACCAGCACCGCCCCTTCGCCACGCAGGGCTTCGGTGGCCAGTGGCGAGGGATCGCCATATTTCAGTGCCGTCGGATGGAACTGGACAAATTCAGGATCAGCAATCTCAGCCCCCGCCAGAGCCGCCATGGCCATGCCTTCACCGAGAAGCTTGGCGGGGGTGGTGGTGACGGCATAAAGCCCGCCCGCGCCACCGGTTGCCAATATGACCACTGGGGCAAAGACGTGGATGAGGCGGCCCTCATATTCGACAATGGCCCCAATGACCGTTTCGGGATCCGAACGGATCAGGCCGTAGGCGATTGCGCCCTCCCAGACCGTGATATGATCCGCTGCCAGAACCTTGGTCGTCACGGCCTCAAGAATGGCCTTGCCCGCCAGATCCCCGCCGACACGCGCCACCCGCGCCAGACCATGTGCGGCCTCGCGGTTCAGGACGTAGCTACCGTCGGGATTGTGATCAAACGGTGCCCCGAGTTCATTCAGACGGCGCACGGTATCCGGCCCCAGTTGCGTCAAAAGCCGCGCGGCCTCTTCATCCACCAGACCGGCACCGGCATTGATGGTGTCGGTGGCATGGGCTTCGGGGCTGTCCTCAGGCGACAGGGCGGCGGCAATGCCGCCTTGCGCCCAGGCCGAGGAACAGGCAACGCCCAGTGCCACAGGCGCCAGCACCAGTGTCTTATGCGGCGCTGTATTGAGGGCTACGGACAAACCGGCAAGCCCTGCACCGATTACCAGCGGGCCATTATGAATATAGGTTTCAGGCATTTAAGCGCCTTTTAGTATATGGGCTGGGGCCTGCCGAACCGGCCCCACAATGAACAGGCACCGAGACAGGTCGTTACACCTCGGGGCTAACGGGTGCAGGGGCTGTGCCACTGCTTAAGAAATCAGTTCCACATCGACATGGTGACGCGCCTTGATCATGTCATAGCGGGCGGGCACCTTAAGCGGCGGCATATCGATCATGCGTTGCACCGATTCACGGGCCTTATCGATAATGGCCGGATCAACCTCCACCTCATGCGTGCCGGTCACCAGAGAGTGGTAGATACCCTCAAGGGTGATGCGCTTCATGTGCGGACACAGATTGCAAGGACGCAGGAATTCCACATCAGGTCCCGCATCAGCGGTCACATTATCGGCCATCGAGCATTCGGTGATCAGCACCACCTGCTTCGGCTTGTTGTCGGTCACGTAATCGGCCATGGCCGTGGTCGATCCGGTGAAGTCACAGGCGGCAATCACATCGGGTGGACATTCAGGGTGGCCGAGAACCACCGCACCGGGATGCGCCTTGCGGACGTCAGCAATATCGTCGGCGGTGAAACGTTCATGCACTTCGCAGGCGCCTTTGTAGGCGATGATGCCGATATGGGTCTGACGGGCGACATTGCGGGCCAGAAACTCATCGGGACACATGATGACGCGATCCACGCCCCATTCACGGGCAATATGTTCAACCACCTGCACGGCATTGGCCGAGGTGCAGCAGATGTCGGTTTCCGCCTTCACATCGGCGGTAGTATTGACATAGGTGACCACCGGCAGACCGGGGTAACGGGCCTTAATCTGACGTAACTGCTCACCGGTGATGCTTGAGGCCAGCGAACAGCCTGCCCGCAGATCGGGGATCAGAACCTTTTTTTCCGGTGCCAGAATCTTCGAGGTCTCGGCCATGAAGTGCACGCCGCCCTGAATGATGATCGACGCCTTTGACTTGGCCGCTTCGCGCGCCAGCCCCAGACTGTCGCCGACATAGTCACCGACGCCATGAAAAATGTCCGGTGTCATATAGTTGTGCGCCAGAATGACCGCGTTCATTTCGCGCTTGAGGCGGTTGATCTCAGCAATAAGGGGGGCCTGAAGTTGCCACTCAATCGGCGATATCTTGCCTTTGAGACGCTGATAGATAGTTTCGGTCGCGCGTTCCACCTCTGGCGTAAAAGCCAGTGAGCGGATCTTTTGCTTTACTACGTCGCGTTCCGGATTAAGCGTTTGCAACATGTCGGCGTCTCCCTTTTGGCCGCCAAAGATACTCATGAGCGGTTGAGCCTAAGCCTTGCCGCTGACTTATGCTAAAATTGAGCATAAGGTGGTGTTAAAATATACCCTGCGACGCTGATTGCAATAGTTATCGCTAAAAAAACCTTCACATATGTGTGCCGCCATTGGGTGTAACGGCGTGGGTGCTTTCAGGATCAATGAACTGCCGATTATGATATTGCATCTTTATAGAGGGGTGCTCATATACAGGACATCAAGCTTTTCAGGAGATTAAGCCTATGTCCAAGTCCGCTGCCTCTGCCGTTGATAACGACAAAAAAGTCGCCCACGAACTGTCCAAGGTTCTGGCTGATACCTTTACGCTTTATCAGAAGACCCATGGTTATCACTGGAATGTGCGCGGCCCCAGTTTCCGCAGCCTGCACCTCCTGTTCGAAGAGCAGTATAACGAAATCTGGACCTCGGTGGATGATATTGCCGAACGCATCCGCGCGCTGGGTGCGATTGCCCCGCAAGGTACAGGCGCTTTGGGTAATCTGACTTCCATTAAGGACGGCGATCCGACCGGCACGGCGGATGATTTCCTTAAAGACCTCAAGAGCGGTCATGAAACCGTTATTGCCACACTGAAAAATCTCGTTGAGGTCGCCGAAGAGGCCGGAGATGTATCGACGGCTGATCTGGCCACGCAGCGCCTGACCGCCCACGAAAAGCATTTGTGGATGATCAAGGCGACACTCGACGCCTGATCGTGATGGCCAGAATAGAACAAAGCGCTCGATTTGCCCTGCAGATCGGGCGCTTTTCTGTTATGGCACCGGCATGATTTTCATTACCCCCAGAATTTCCATCGACGAAGCCGAACTCAGCGAAAGCTTTGTCCGTGCCTCTGGTGCCGGTGGGCAGAACGTCAATAAGGTATCTACGGCGGTTGAACTGCGGTTTTCTATCTGGGAAAACCAGACCATCCCCTATGAGGTTAAGACCCGCCTGATTGCGCTCGGTGGGCGGCGCGTCACACAGGAAGGTGTGCTGGTTTTGTTTGTGCAAACCCATCGCACGCAGGATATGAACCGCAAGGAAGCGCGCGAACGGTTTGTGACGCTTGTGCAGAAGGCCGCCGCCCCGCCGCCGCCGCCACGCATCAAAACCAAGCCGACTTACGGTGCGGTAAAGCGGCGACTGGTGGCCAAGTCTATTCGTGCGACCGTCAAATCAAACCGCCAGAAGGTCAACGATCCGGAAGACGACTGAGGTGTCGGCGGATAAGGAGCCAGCCTGCACTGTATAGAATCAGAACACACACCAGCAGGGCAAAACGGATGTCGCTGCCGTTGTAATGATCGATCAGGCGCGCCGAGACGCCCACCAGACTTGAGACACCGCACAGGCCCCAGACAATCAGCGACAGGCGCAGGTGGCTGGGATCCTTTTTTATCAGCCATTGCTGATAGAGATGATCCTTATGCGGTTTGAAAAGGTCTTTCTTCTGCCTCAGGCGCAGGATCAGGGTCAGGACAACATCGACCAGAAGCGGTGCCAGAATGAACCCGCCGAGCCAGACAGAGCCGATATCATGATTTTTAAGAATGACGGTGGTGCCGGTAATAAGGGCACCGCCAAATAATGAACCGGCATCCCCCTGAAACACCCGGCCCAGCGGCAGATTAAAAGGCAGCAGGCCGACATAACCACCGGCAGACGCCACTAAGACGAGCAAAACACCGCCAAGCATCAGACCGGATACGGAACTCGGTGCAAGCAATATGATCAGGAAGGCAAACGCCAGAATGGCTATGATCTGTGTGCCGATAGCCAGGCCATTGGAGCCATCCATAAAATTAATGGCATTGATGCCCAGTATCAGCCAGGCCGCCGTTCCCATGATGCCAATCAGAGGCGGCAGATGAAGTATTACGCCGCCGCCGAACGTCAGATCTCTTACCGGAAACAGACAGGCAAAACCAATACAGACCATGACCTGAAACAGAAGGCGCCCTTTTGCAGGCAGGTCCAGCACATCATCTACCGCGCCGGACATGCCCATCAGGGCCGCAAACCCCAGAAGGAACAGGCCGGAATAAACCGGATCGCTCACGGGGTGGAGCCGAAAAACCAGAAGCAGGCCTGCCAGTGTCAGGCCCGTCGCGGCCATAACCGCCAATCCCGCGCTGGTGGGCGTAGGGTTATGGTGCGCGCCGCGTTCACGGGGCACATCAATTGGCCCGCCCTTGATGATCAGGGGCGTCAGGCAGGCAGCCACAATGGCCGATATAAAAAAAGCCGCCAGAAGGAGTGAGGGCGGTAATAGCCAGATCTCAACCATTCGGGCGGCCTTGTTTTATGTAGCGCGAAAACAGACTATTTCAGGCTGGCGGCAAAGCGCTGAATGCGCTCGATGGCCTCGGACAGTACTGCTTCGGACGTCGCATAGGATATGCGGAAGAAGGGCGACAGACCAAAAGCCGCGCCATGCACCACAGCGACGGTTTCGGTTTGCAGCAGTTCAGCGGCAAAGTCTTCGTCGGTTTCAATGACCTTGCCCGAAGGTGCTGTCTTGCCCAGAAGGCCCTGAATGGACGGATAGACATAGAAGGCGCCTTCCGGCTTGGGGCAGAAAATACCTTCGGCGGCATTCAGGCCGGCAACCACCAGATCACGGCGCTTCTGGAATACGGCGGCGCGCTCAGGGATGAAATCCTGCGGCCCGTTCAGGGCTTCGACGGCAGCCCACTGGGCGATAGAACAGGGGTTAGAGGTTGATTGCGAGATGATCTTGGACATGGCCTTGATCAGAGGCTCAGGACCCGCGGCATAACCGATACGCCACCCGGTCATCGAATAGGCCTTTGAAACACCGTTCATGGTCAGGGTGCGGTCATAAAGCTCCGGCACGACCTGAGCGATGGTGGCATATTCAAAACCGTCATAGAGCAGGTGCTCATACATGTCGTCAGTCAGGATCCAGACCTGCGGGTGACGCTTAAGCACTTCACCGAGCGCCTTCAGTTCGTCAGCCGTATAGACGGCACCGGTCGGGTTCGACGGTGAATTGAGGATCAGCCACTTGGTTTTCGGCGTAATGGCGGCTTCAAGGGTTTCCGGCTTTAGCTTGAAACCGGTCTCAAGTTCACCGACGGCGATAACCGGCGTACCACCGGCCAGCAGCACCATATCAGGGTAGGAGACCCAGTAAGGCGCTGGAATGATGACTTCGTCGCCTGCGTTGAGCGAGGACATCATGGCATTATAGATCACCGGCTTGCCGCCGGGTGATACCGATACCTGCGACGTCTTGTAGGTCAGGCCGTTTTCGCGTTTGAACTTTTCTACAATCGCCGCCTTCAGTTCAGGAATGCCGTCGACGTCCGTGTAGCGGGTCTCGCCGCGCTTGATGGCCTTGATGGCGGCTTCACAGATGTTTTCCGGTGTGTCGAAATCAGGCTCACCGGCCCCAAGCGAAATAACTTTCTTACCTTCGCGGGCCAGTTCGCGGGCCTTGGCGGTCACGGCAAGCGTGGGGGAGGGCTTTACGCGCTTAAGCGTGGCGGATTCTGAAAAGGTCATGGTCAGGACTTTTTGAATAGCGATTGAGGAAACTGGCACTCTCTTTACGCGCACATGCCGGTTTGTCGAGTCTTGTCTGATGGATTTCTTGTCGGATTTGCGACATTTTCTCAGGACGTGATGATTGAGACGCTTTCTGGCGTTGCTGTTGCAGATGTCGTCTTGATTTCTTGCCAAGGGTGCCGCACAAGGCCCCTATGACGCAACCTTCTGAACCTTTGTGGAGGCGCATCAGCACCTTTGTCACGACTTTGGATGCCAAGGCCGTGCGTGCCGTATGGGTGACTCTGGCGCTCTTTGCCCTTGTGGGACTGGTTTTCCTGATCGGGCGCACAGAGTGGGGCGTTGAGGCGACGCACGCCCTTGAACACTGGATGGCCGAATACCGCCAGTCGCCTCTGGCCGTATTTATTGTCATTCTGGTTTTTACCCTCTCGGCCTTTATCGGTGTGCCGCAGTTCGTTCTGATTGCTGCCTGTGTCGTAGCCTTCGGGCCGTGGTGGGGCTTTGTCTATAGCTGGGTTGCAACCATAGTTTCTGCCGCCGTGACCTTTTATATGGGCCGGATTATCGGGGCGGAAACCCTGCAAAAGATTGGCGGCAGCAGCCTAAATCGCCTGTCGGCCTATATCGGCAAGAACGCGTTTATGGCGTCTTTTATTATCCGCAATGTGCCGTCCGGGCCGTTTATTGTCGTTAATATGGCCTTTGGCGTGTCCCACGCATCGTTCTGGGCGTTTCTCAGTGGCTGTGCCCTGGGGGTTATACCGAAAAATGTGCTGGTGGCGTTGTTTGGGTCTTCGCTGGCGCATATCTCAGCCGGTGGTGACTGGAAGGTGGGGCTTCTGATCCTGCTGATTGCGGTAATATGGCTGGGGATTGTGATCGGGGCACGTCATCTGGTGGAGCGCTGGCGTCGTAATCGCGCCTGATTCGCCGACCTCTGGCCGGAGAAAATTTTTATCTGAGATTACACCTCTTTGCAGAAACTTGATGACATCGCTGTCATTTCTGTGATTATTGAGGCTGTAATTTTGTCAGACAAATCAAAAGCTTTATGCTAAATTTGACTCGCAAATGCAAAAAAAGATCGCCCGGTTCATTTTTCGATTGCAAAAATGCGGCAAAACGCGTTTTTTGAAATTTGATTTATTTAATCGGTGCGGGCCTAAAGATAACCTCTTAGTCACCATAACCTACAGGTAGGGTACATGTCTGAACCTTCAAGCACCGCAAAGAGTGGCGGCAGCGGCCTGGTGCTCGCTGTAATATACGTCACCGCGCTATTTTTCATCTGGGCTTTCGTAACGAATCTTCTCGATCCGCTGCTGAAGGCGATGAAGACCGTATTCACGCTTAACAATGTCGAAGCCAATCTGACCGGTTTCGCTTTCTTTATTGCCTACGGGATCGCGTCTTTCCCGTCAGCCGCTTTCCTGTCGAAATTCGGCTACGCCAAGTCTATCATTCTGGGGCTTGGCGGGATTGTTGCAGGCTGTTTGCTGGCGATCGTCGCCACCAAGGTGCAGTATTATCCTGTCTTCCTTGTCGCCCTGTTCACCATGGCGTCCGGTGTTACGCTTTTGCAGGTTGCGGCCAACCCGCTCATTGCCTCTCTGGGCAATGTAAAGGATTCGCACTTCCGTCTTAACCTGTCCCAGGCCTTTAACTCACTAGGTGCCGCCTGCGGTATGTATTTCGGGGCTGTATTCCTCCTGAAAGGCGATATCTATCAGGAAGGCGTCGTTGTCACCGAAGCCCTGCGTCAGGAAACCTTCAGCTTCGTGAACAATGTGTACCTGCTGATTGCGGTAGCCCTGACTGTTTTTATCGGTGCCATCTGGCTTATCCGTCAGCGTATTACCGACGCGGCCCCGAAAATGGGCACACTGGTATCACCGTTCTCGGCTCTGACTTCGAAATGGGCCAATCTCGGCGCTATTGGTATCTTCCTTTATGTTGGTGCCGAAGTGGCTATCTCGCTTAACCTTCTGTTGTTCCTTGAGCAAAAGAACGTTCTGGCTGTTGGCGCTCAGGACGCCGGTAAGCTGATCACCTTCTATATGCTGTTCGCTATGATCGGTCGTTTCTTCGGTTCGGCCTTGCTGAAATTCGTCAAGGGCTATGTCCTGCTCGGTATCTTCGCGGTCGGTGCCATTGCACTGTCGGCTGTGGTTATCGGCACCAATGCGCTTGTACCCGAAGACCTGAATTCGACGGTCAACCTGCTTGGGGTTAACCTGCCTCTGACCACTGGTATTATTCCGGGGGCTGCGGCGGTTCTGATCGGTTTCTTCAACTCGATCATGTTCCCGACCATCTTCACCCTGACTCTGGAACGCTCGACGGCGCCGACTTCGGCAACGTCCGGTCTTCTGGTCTGCGCCATCGTTGGTGGGGCCGTTCTGCCGTTGATCTTCGGTTTCATTACCGACCTGACCGGCAGCCGTTCGTTCGGTTTCATCGCGCCTCTGCTGTGCTACGTCTATGTTCTGTGGTTTGCGTTTGCGGCACCTAAGGCCCCGACCCATGCCATCGAAGAGGGCGTGTCGTCAGGACACTAAAAGACTAAGGGCCGGCAACCTCTGCTGCGGGGGCGGGGTTGCCGGTACTAAGTGCTTACATAATAAACGCCTATACCCCGCGCTCAGGATGTGAAATGCTCTATATCGGCGTTGATTTCGGCGGCACCAAGATTGAAGCCGCTGCGCTTTCCCGTGACGGAAAGTTTCTGGCCCGTAAGCGGGAAGCCAACCCCGGTAACTATGACGATGCCTTATGCATTGTCCGTGATCTGGTTCTGGCTGTTGAGGCCGAGGCCCGTACCGCAGACCCTTCATTACAAAACGTAACCGGCAGCGTGGGCATAGGCTCGCCCGGTTCTGTATCCCCGCGCACGGGACTCATGCGCAATTCCAATTCCTTATACCTGAATGGTCGCACCTTTCGGGAAGACCTTGAGAAGGTGCTGGGTCGCCCGATTCGTCTGGCCAATGATGCCAATTGTCTGGCCTTGAGCGAAGCCGTGGACGGTGCTGCCAAAGGCGCGCAAAGCGTTTTCGCCATCATTATCGGCACGGGTTGCGGTGGTGGTCTGGTGATTAATGGTCGACTTGTCGAAGGGGCCAATGGCATCGCCGGTGAATGGGGCCACATGCCCTTGCCCTGGCCAAATCCCGAAGAGGTGCCAGGCCCGCGCAGCTGGTCAGGGCTTTATGGTACGATGGAAGAATGGGTGTCCGGTTCCGGCTTTGCCCGTGATTTCCGCGAAGTTTCAGGGCGCGACCTCAAAAGCGAAGCTATTATCGACGCCATGCGGGCTGGTGATGCGGAGGCTCAGGCCGCCTTTGACCGGTTGCTTGGGCGGCTGGGACGCGGCCTCGCGGCCCTGATCAATGTGCTTGACCCCGAAGTGTTTGTCTTTGGTGGCGGCCTGAGCAATGTGCCGGAAATCTATCAGCGCTTGCCCGATCTTATCCGCCCCTATGTCTTTTCGGATACGTGGGACGCGAAGCTCGTACCGGCACAATGGGGTGACAGTTCCGGCGTGCGGGGCGCAGCCTATCTCTGGGCGCAGAACGATTAAGGGGAATGGGCATGCGGGGCTGGGTCACAGGTTTGCTCCTTATGCTTTTACCCCCACTCGCGGCGGCTGAAACGCCGCGTGTACACGTGACCGAAGGGCTTATTGAAGGCCAGACCCGTGACAACGGGGTACATATTTTCAAAGCCATTCCCTTTGCCGCGCCACCGACCGAGGGCTTACGCTGGCAGGCGCCTCAGCCGCCGCAAAAATGGCAAGGGTTGCGGGAAGCACGTGACAGTGCGGCGCCTTGTTTGCAGGTCTCCTATGGCTGGAACGCAAAAGACGCCGAAACCAGTTCCGAAGACTGCCTTTATCTTGAGGTCGCCACGTCGGATTTAAAACCGGAAAAGCCTTTGCCGGTCATGGTCTATATTCATGGCGGGGCTAATCGCGCCGGTGCGGGGACGGGGCAGGTCTATTCGGCCATACCGGAAACGGGCGTGGTGCTGGTCAGTGTGCAATATCGTCTGGGTGTGTTCGGATTTTTATCCCATCCGGCGCTAAGTGCCGAACAGGGCGGATATTCAGGTAACTATGCCCTGATGGATCAGATTGCGGCGCTTAAATGGGTTCAGGCGAATATTGCGGCCTTTGGCGGCGATCCTGAAAATGTCACCCTGTTTGGTCATAGTGCCGGATCGCAGGATGTCGGCCTTTTGCTGAGCGCACCCAAAGCCAAAGGCCTGTTCCATAAGGCAATCATGCAATCCGGCCTGCCGCAATTTGGTTTGCCTGTGCGCACGCTGGCAGAAAACGAGGCGTTGGGCGCGACACTGGCGGCCCGGTATAGTGCTCATGCGCCTGATGGTGCAGCGGCCCTGTCAGATTTGCGTCAGGCTGACGCGAAAACGCTTCAGGCCGCCGCAGATGAACTTCAGCCGCCGATTGACGATAAAGGCTTTATCTGGCTTCAGGCAACTGTGGATGGAAAGGTCCTGCCGGAAGCACCGGAAATCGTTTTCCGAAAAGGCACGCAGGCAAAGGTACCGCTGATTATCGGTGTATCAGCGCGCGAATTTGGCGGTGAAGAGGGGGGCTTGCCTGCCTGGCGGGCTATGGTCAGAGAGGCTTACGGAGATCATGCCAACAGGGCGATGAGGTTCTATGGCCTAGGCCTGTTAGGCAAAAAGTACGATCCGTTATATGGCGTTGCCGGATTGGCCATTGCCACCGACGTTAATTTCCGTTGTCCGGCGGACTGGGTAGCGCGCCATCATACGGGCCCGACCTATCTGTATCAGCTTGAGGTGCATCGGCCGGATGAAACCGGCCCGGTCAGGCATGGGTCTGAACTGCCGTTCGTCTTCGATGCGCCACGAGGAGCAGGATGGCCGCCCCTGCGTGACTATTGGGTCGCTTTTGCTAAAACCGGCACACCGGAAGCCACAGGTGCCGTGTGGCCGGTCTATGGCAACGATAAAACCTACATGGCCTTCACTGCCGAAGGACCCAAAGCTGCGCACAGACTAAGGTCGCCTGTATGCAACTGGCTCGACAAGCCATAGAGAGTTCCCGCAAGGGATTTCATGACCGGACAATATAGACCGGCATTAACAAGGGGAGTGAAGACCATGACAACAGTGAATATTAACCGGCGACATGTGATGGCCGGTGTTGCTGCTCTCGGTTTTGGCGGTTTGAGCTTTGGGGCGGTGGCTCAGGCTCAGCCCACACTGATCTATGCCGACGGGCCTAAATCCGGCTGGTGGATTGGGGGGTGGTCAAAACAGGAAACCGTGGATTTTGACGGACAGAAACCGGTCAAGGTCACCATGGAAGGCTGGAATGCGTTTGCTTTCCAGACCGGTACGCCGGTTAAGGGGGATGCCTATACGACCCTGACCATATTGCTGCACGGTGGCGATAAGGGGCGTCAGGAACTTAAGCTGAGTGCACGTCTGGGCGAAAAGGATTATGGCGCAGAAGTGACGCTCAAAGCCAAAAAGGGGCAATGGGTGCGATATGATGTGGCGCTAAAAGACCTGAAGATTACAGGTGATTTCGACACGATCTTCATCAATAATAAAACGGCGGACGCTCAGCCGTCTTACTATATCAATCTGGTGTTGCTACAGTAGGCTCTAAGCCGTCTTCATCAGAGCTTCGCGTGTCGGTAGAAAGCGTTCATTGAACGGAAGTATACCGGCACCCCGTGCGGCGGCATCGACCGCCAGAGCTGCCCGCTTGACCTCGGCAATCTTCGGAATACGGGTATCCGACAATTGCCCGTAGGCCGCATTCAGACGGGCGCACAGTTCTTCCAGAAACGCGGCGGGAACGCGGCCGCCGATATAATGGGCCTCAGGGTTGATGGCGCAGCTTAAGGTCAGGAAGGGCGCATGCAGATGCGCGGCCGCATCTGAAATCCACTGATCAATGACCGTCAACCCTTTGCCCGAAAGGCCCTCAAGATCCTGAGGTGTGGATACGGGAATATCTGCGGCGTTTAAACGGGCGTAAAGCGCCGAGAGGGAGACTTCATCCTGAAGTGTCGCGGTTTTGTGTCCGTCGTCAGACATCACCGATACCGGCAGGAAGCCGATTTCACCGCTTCGACCATCAGCACCGCGGAAATAGTGACCATTGATCACCAGCCCGCCCCCCAGACCAGCGCTGATCAGCGTGTAGATAAAGCTATGGGTTTGCAGGCCATGACCAAACTGCATCTCACCGATGGAAGCAGCGGCAGCGTCGTTTTCCTGAATGATCGGCACATTGACGAGCGGGGCGAACAGTTCAGATATATTAATATCCGACCAGACCTCATAGGCTTCGGGCCGGTTCGGTAAACGCACGCGGCCCAGATCGTCCGGCATGCCTATGCCCATACCGATCAGTCGGTCAAAATCGATGGCCTTTTCAGCCCGGATTTGCGTCAGCGCGGACTCTACGAAGCGCACCACCTCGTCGGGCATGGCAAAATGGACTTCGCGGCTCTGGCGGGCGCGTACCTGTCCGGTGAAATCGAGCGCCACAATGGTGATGTGGTCGCGGTCAATATTCAGCCCGATAGAAAAGGCGCCGTTCGGATTAACCACCAGCTTGGTGGCCGGTTGACCGCGTCCGCCCAGTAAACGCCCGGCCTTAAGGATCATGCCCTCATTAAGCAGGCGACGCGTAATATTGGCGATGGCTGGCGCGGTAAGGCCCGTGATTTCCGCCAGATCGGCTCGGGTGACGGGGCCATTGGCGCGAATAGCCTGTAAGGTTACGCGTTGATTGTGGTCGCCCGCGCGTTCGAGATTGGTGCCGGACAGTCCCTCGCCATAGGTCACAGCTCGTATGGCTGTCTGGCCGGCGCTCGGGCGTTCATCAGCACTCATTACGTGAACTTCCTGTTGTCACTATAGCGTTTCAGGGTAACAAATTCAGCCATTTATAAAATAATTCTGTGGCTTCTTCTTACGGCATGTAAGCTATTTCGCCCTTAGCTTCAAGTCATCTGACAAGGCTCAGTTGATTAAATATATTTAAAATTATAAATCGACGGTTTGTTGTCGTCGATTTGACATCTGCTTGTTTTTGCTTCCATTGTTCGGAAAGATAAATATCGGGACAGGGTAACAGGGCATGGCTCAAACCGGAATTAAGGATATTGTCATTGTCGGCGGCGGAACAGCGGGCTGGATGTCGGCGGCGTTTCTGTCGCGGATATTCAATTCCGAGGGCAGCGCCAGTCCTATGCGCATCACCCTTATCGAGTCGCCGGATATCCGCACCGTAGGGGTGGGCGAGGCGACCATTCCGCCGATTATTTTCTTCAATCAGATATTGGGCGTAAATGAAGCCGATTTCATGCGCCGGACGCAAGGTTCGATTAAGCTGGGCATTGATTTTGTCGGCTGGCAGCGCGAAGGCCATCGCTATATCCACCCGTTCGGGGCCTTTGGTGCGCCGATTAACGGGGTGTCCTTTCATGCCTATTGGCTGAGGGCGCGACAGGCGGGGCTTAAGGCCGATATTTCGGACTATTCCCTATCCGCTCAGGCGGCCTATAAGGGCAAGTTCCGGCTACCAAATAATGATCCGCGCTCTGGTGTGCCGAATGTCAACTATGCCTATCATTTCGATGCCAACCTCTATGCCCAGTTCCTACGCGGCTTTGCCGAGGCGCGGGGCGTCAGGCGGCTTGAGGGCACCATCAAGACTGCCGAGCTTGATCCCCATGATGGCACCATCAGCCATCTGGTGCTGACGGACGGTTCCGAACTCAAGGGCGATCTGTTTATTGACTGCACGGGCTTCCGGTCGCTTCTGCTGGGGCAGACGATGGGCGTCAATTTTCAGGACTGGTCGCATTACCTGCCCTGTAACCGCGCTGTCGCGACCACCGATGAGCGGGTCGGGCCACCGCCGCCCTATACGCGGGCAACGGCCAAAAAGGCGGGCTGGATATGGCGTATCCCGCTGCAGCACCGCACCGGCACGGGCTATGTGTTCAATGACGCTGAGATCAGCGAGGATGAAGCCGCGCATACTCTTGTACAAAGTCTTGAGGGGCGGTCACTGGTCGATCCATGGTTCCTGCGCTTTACCGCCGGAAGACGTCGCGTGGCGCGAGTGAAAAACTGCGTAGCGATCGGCCTTTCCCTTGGTTTCCTTGAGCCGTTGGAATCGACGACCATCCACCTGATCCAGCATGGCCTGATCAAGCTGGCGGCGACCTTTCCGATTGCTAAAATCGATGAAACATCGGCTAAGCTCTACAATGAGATCATGGTTGCCGAGGTTGAACAAGTCAGGGATTTCGTCATGGCTCACTATGTGCTCAATGAGCGTAAGGGAGAGGCCCTGTGGGACTATGTCCGCCACATGGATATCCCCGACAGTCTGAAATTCAAATTTGACCTGTTCCGCGAACGCGGCCTGGCCATCTATCCGGATCAGACGGTGTTTCGTGAGGAAAACTGGGTGGCGATCATGCTGGGGCAGGGGCTTATGCCCAAGGCCTATGATCCTGTTGCCAATACGCTGGATGGGGCACGCATGAAGCAGCATCTGGACTATATGCGTCGGGTCTGTGCCGAAACCAGTGATCAGATGCCGACGCTGGATGAATTCCTCAGGAAATACTGTCCGGCACCGTTTGTTGCGCCGCCGTCACCTCAGAAGGCTTAGGCCCCAACCTCTCATGCACGCAGTCTCTCAGGCCGTCTCTGGGCCGGGGGCAGGGTGGCTTTGAGGAAACCGGCAGGCGGGTCGGTTTCAGCCAGAACCTGTTCCTTGATGGCGCGCGGTTCGCCAAAAAGATGTCCCTGCGCATAGGCAATATCGAGATCGAGAATATCGACGACCTGGCGCTCGGATTCGATTTTCTCGGCAATAATGTCGATGCCATAACGCGACAGCAGGCTGGCATAGTCACCGGCATGGATGTCCTTGAGGAACCTTAATGTCGGTTTGCCTTCGATATTCAGCAACTGCTCAAGCAACATGTCCGCACCGATTTTGACATAGCGCACATCGGAGCGTTGCAGGTCATGCAGATCGAAATCGATGCTGGTGACCTTATCGATAGAGAACTTGAAGCCCATATCGGCCAGTCGCGCCATGTGACGCGCTTCAAGTGCGCCGCGTGAATTGAAAGCGTCCTGACCCAGTTCAAAGATCAGTGAATCGGACAGATCACGGTTTTCATTGAGGAATTCAAGAAACTGCGGGAAGAATACCTCGTCACGCAGGCTGGTGAGCGAGATATTGCAGAAAATACCGATACGACGATCCTGCTTGGCCAGACGACGTACGATCTGCACGCAACGGAACAGCAGCAGATTGTCTATAGACGGTACCAGACCTTCGGGCTCGGCCACGCTAAGATATTCAGCGGGCATCAAAACACGACCAGTTGAATCGCGCAGACGCGAAAAGCTTTCGTAGAACAGGGTCTTGCGCTGAGGCAGCGAAACCGCTGGCTGCAGATAAAGGTCAACGCGATTCTGGATCAGGGCTTCGCGTACCGTTTCAATCAGGGCCAAGGCCTGCTGTTCATGACGCGACAGCGGCGCCTGAGACAGGGCCGCAGGGGCCGCTTGTGCAGTGCCTGTACGCCAGTCGGCCAGACGATCCTCGATGCTTTCGCCGAGCTTCATCACCAGATTTTCCAGCATTTTTACTTCGCCGGTCAGTTCATCTGTGTTGGTAACCCGCTGATTCTGGACGCGATCAGCCAGTTCGATCATATCTTTTTGCGTATTGTCTATGGCATCGACCATCAGGCGGTGGGCATCACGAACCAGATCAATATCCTTACGCAGCCGACGCTCGGACAGATATTGGGTGACAAGGCTATGAAAGGCTATCGACAGGCCCAGCGTACCAAACAGGGCACCTATGCAGGCCCCAATATCCGATCCGCCGCGCCACAGCATGGTGGCGACGAACAGGGAGAGGACAAGATAGGTACCCATTAGCAGGGCAGAGGTCAGTCTGGCCATGGAGCCGCTTTCCCGAAATGCGCATGTGGCGGGCAGAATCGCTTGGATCGACTATGGGGCGATTTGTCTCTCGCGCCAATCATTTGTTAAGCTTTGTTAACAGATGGTTTACGCGGCCTGATCGGTGGACCTGCGGAACGGCCCGCCATAGGTAGGGTCGGCCTTACGTCGCCGGTCGGGCCCGAAATAGGAACTGCAACGGATAAAGGGGCGGGGGCGCATGATAATGGTGTCGATACGGCTGAGGAGGGCGCGTGCTGTCAGCGGCTTGACCACGAACTCATTGACACCGGCATCACGAGCTTCGACGACGCGGGAGCGTTCGGAATGACCGGTGATCATGATGACCGGCAGATAGGGATTAGACGAATCACTGGCATTGCGCAGCATGCGGGTAAATTCGACCCCATCAATCGGGAACATATTGAAATCAACCAGAGCGATGTCGGCCGGATACTGCCGCAGTATCTCAAGCCCTTCGGCACCGTCTCTGGCATCGCGGACGTCACGGATGCCTGATCCCTTCAGGATGGCGGTGACTATAGACCGCATGTGCTGATTGTCTTCAATCAGCAGGATTTTCAAAGTCCCGTAATCGGCCATAGGATAGGAAAACCTGACAACCGCGCTTGATAAGGCGGTTTTTGTATAAAGGCGTTGTTTTTGTGTACGCTTACTATCCTTCAGCGCTTACGACAAAAGCGGCATGGGGATCAAGCCTAAAACGGGTATGAAGAATAAGAAAACGATCCGGAGCGTATGCGGTTGTCAGATACCGGACATAAGGGACGGGTCAAGGGCGCGATCCCGCCATTTGAGCCGCCAGCACAGATGGGGACCTGTCGCGCGGCCTGTGGCACCGACGCGACCGATTTGCGCACCCTTTGGGACGATGTCGCCTTTTTTCACATCAATAGCTGACAGGTGCAGATACATTGAAATCAGACCCTGCCCATGATCCAGCAGGATAAGTCCGCCTTCGAAATGCAGATCAGGCTCCGCCAGAACCACACGCGCGGTTTGCGGGGCGAATACCGGCGTGCCGGTCGGCGCCGCCAGATCAATGCCGTAGTGCGGGCTGCGCGGTTCGCCGTTCAGAATGCGCTGATTACCAAAGCGACCTGAAATGCGATATTTCTCAAGCGGTTTGGAAAAGCGACCCATAAACCAGTCGGCATCTTCACGGCTGGCGAAGGCTTCGTCCTTGAGCGCGCGCTCGCGTGCAATGCGTTGCAAAAGGGCAGGGTCTGAAGGGGTAACGGTTGATGGCGGCAGGCCATCCACACGTTGAATGCTGTATTCCGTCTTATCAATATCAATGAACAGGGGTTTCTCGCCCTTGATCTCAAGCGTACAGAGTTCCGGGGCGTCGCGATCAAAGCCTATAATGAAATGGCCTTCTGCAGAGGTAAGACCTTGCGGCTTACCGTCAACCCATATTTCACGCCGTGGTTCCGCCGTCCCTTTGGCGTAGCCGCCCTGAACAAACCGCCCCCTCAGATCGAAGCGTCTGAAATTGAACAGGTCAGCCCGTGCGGCCGCCGGTGTAGCTGCCGCAACAGCCATCAGGCACAGATGTCGCCGATTGAGATGAGGTGCGCGCTTCAGGACTTCAGGCTCTTCCATCTCTGGGTGGCTTCTTCGGGGCCGGCATAGGCTTCCTGTGCGCGCGGGTCCCAGTAGCGCAGGGCCTCCAGCGGGATTTGCTTGCCGGAGACGGCGCAAATGACAAATTTTCCAGGTTTCAGAACGGCGTATTCGCCGTCGCCATAATGGAGGGTGGCCTGATTAGGCAGGGGTGTTGGCGTGTGCATATTCATAAGGATAAGATAAGCCCCGAAACCTTAAGGTTCAAGGACAAAAGGGGGTTAAAACAGGGTGCCCTGATCCGGCGCTTTATCGGGGGATTTCGAAACAGCGGGTTTGGGGGCCGGTTTGGGGGGGGGGCCTGATTTAGGCGAGGTTGCCCCTTCGGTTGCTGTAACCTCAAGCGTGGCATTGCCTTTGAAGGTCAGTTCGAGCACATCACCGGTCTCGACCTTTTGCGGTGAGGTCACAAGCCCTCCGCCTTTCCGGTTGACGCGGGCAAAGCCGAGGTTCAGGGGGCGATCAGGGTCAAGGCTCAGGCGCAACTGCTCAAGGCGTTTAAGCCGCTCGGACTTCTGCTCCAGCATACGCCGGAAGGCGGCCTGAAGGCGTATTTCAAGATCAGGCAGACGCGCCTGCTGACGGGCATGAGACACCTTGCGGGTGGTTGCCGCCTCAAGACGGGCTGATAGCGTCGTCAGGCGCTCGGTTTTGATGAGGCGCGGGCGTTCGAGCAGGGACGCATTAAGCCTGCCGGAAATGCGACCAAAAACATTGTCGTGGGCGTTGAGATTTTTAAGCAAGCCGCCCCCCAGACGATGGCTGACATAATCAAGCCTTTGCTGGGCGGCCTCAAGCAATTCAACCGGCTTAGGCAATGCGCGACTCAGGAGGGACACGCGCTCACGGCGCTGGGTCAGATAGCGCTCAAAACATCCCAGACGGCGGCGCTCAAGATCAAGCAGGAAGCCCCTCAGTTCATTCAGCACCGGTGTGGCGATTTCGGCAGCGCCCGTAGGAGTAGGTGCACGGCGGTCGGACACATAATCGATCAATGTGGTGTCCGTTTCGTGCCCTACGGCGGAAATGACCGGAATAGTGGATGCGGCGACCGCACGGGCCAGAGCTTCATCGTTAAAGGGCCACAGGTCTTCGACAGAGCCGCCGCCACGTGCGACAATCAACACGTCGGGTCTGGGGGCTTCGCCGCTATTAAAGCCCTGAATAGCGCGGATAACCTGAGGTGCTGCCCCATCGCCCTGCACAATCACCGGCCAGACAATGACACGACAGGGCCAGCGGTCGCGGATGCGGTGCAGGATGTCGCGAATGACGGCGCCGGTCGGAGATGTAATGACGCCGATGGTTTGTGGCGCGAAGGGCAGGGGCTTTTTACGCTCATTGGCAAAAAGACCTTCGCCGTGCAGGCGCTTTTTGGTCTGCTCAAGCTGGGCCAGCAGCGCACCGATACCGGCGGCCTCAAGCGATTCGATGACTATCTGATATTTCGATGAGGCCGGAAAGGTGGTGATTTTGCCAGTGACAATGACCTCAAGGCCCGATTCGGGCTGGGCCTTGAGACGGCTGACATTGCCTTTCCAGATGACTCCGTCAATGGCAGCGCGGTCGTCCTTAAGGGTCAGGTAGACATGGCCTGATGAATGGCGTGTGACCTTGGAAATTTCCCCCCGCAGGCGCACGTGATCATAGGTAGTTTCAATCGTACGCTTTAACGCGCCTGCCAGTTCGGAAACCGAATAGGGCGGGGCATTTCCACCAGAAGCGGAACCATCAGAAGCGGGTGGGATCAGGTCATTGGGCATGGCCCTGTTTAAGCCTGCCCGCTTAGGTCTGTCCAGTCCGCTATCTTCCGTCAGCGAGTTGGGGCATCTGTATTCCCTCTGTGCGCAAATATCCCAACACCTGATCTGAGGCCATGGGGCGGGCGATCAGATAGCCCTGAATAAAGCGCGCGCCGTTTTTGCGCAGCAGTTCGCATTCCGCCTCGGATTCAACCCCTTCAACCACATGCGTAAGCCCAAGCGTGCTACACAGGCTTAAGATCGCCCGCACAATCTTGCGCGCGGAGTCATGTTTCAGAAGCTGGGTGACAAAGGTGCGGTCAATCTTGATCTTATCGACCGGCAACTGATGTATGTAGCCAAGACTTGAATAGCCCGAACCGAAATCATCAAGGGCAATGCGCACACCTAAGGCCTTGAGGCGATTGACCGCTTCCAGAGCCGGTTCAAAATCGGTCAGCATAACCGTTTCGGTGATTTCGAATTCAATACGCCGCGGCGTGATGCCGCTTTGGGTAACCGCCTGGCAGATGCGGGTAATGCTGCGGGCAGAGCGGAGGTCTCGCGTTGACAGGTTAAATGAGATGCTGACATCTTCCGGCCAGTCCTGAACGGCGGCAAAGGCCTTATGTAAAAGCCGCTGAGTTATATCGCTGATAAGACCGGAGCGTTCGGCGGCGCGAATAAAAACATCGGGCGAAACCTCACCGAGCTTTGGGTTTTGCCATCGCGCCAGCGCCTCGAAACCGATTGTCTTCTGCCTGACCAGATCATATTGTGGCTGGAAAACAACATAGAGCTCGGCCTCAAGATCGCAAGCGCGCAAGGTCTGGTCGATGAGGCTGAAATCACGCATTTCGGCTTCGTGGCGTTCGGTGAATAACACCGGTGCGCCGCGTAAATTCTGCTTGGCATAGTAGAGCGCATAATCAGCCCGCTCCAGAAGCTGTGAGCCGGAATGGCCTTTGGATGTGTCGGCATGCAGATAACCGGCAGACGCTGAAATCCGCGCCTGTATCCCGCCGCTCAGGATATAGGTTTCGCGCAGAGTGTCACACAGGTGGCTGGTGAACTGATGCAGGCTGTCATCAGAATCGTGCGGATTGAGGATAAGGGCGAATTCATCTCCGCCCAGTCGCGCAACCAGTCCCCGTTCTCGGCAAATATGCTGAAGTCTCTGACCGACCTCGATCAGCAACAGGTCGCCCGTGGCATGACCGTAGACGTCATTGACCGGTTTGAAGCCATCGAGATCGATGACCACCAGATCGAACGGGTTTTTCTTGCGTATCCTGCGGTTCAGTTCATCAAAGAACTGGCGGCGATTGGGCAGGCCGGTCAGGGCGTCATGCTGAGCCATTTTTTCGGCAATCAGACGCGCATGGACGGTCCGTAAAAGGTTCATGCGCATGGTGGTAGCCAGAGCGAGAGAGGCTATAGTCCCGGCCAGAGCAATCCACAGAAACTGATGCAGCATATTAAGGCTGTCCTGTGCCGCCAGCACCAGCATGGTGCCTATGGATATAAGCGCACAGGGCACGAAGCCCTTAAGGCTGGGAGACATGATCGCATAGACAATCAGGATCAGGACAAAATAGACCAGACTGGGGGCTTCGTAATAGACAATCTGGTTCCCCAGAGCATTGGCATACATAAGCATAGTCAGGATCAGCGAGGCGATTTGCAGCTTCTGAGCTGTGTCTGCCTTTTGGATGTAGGGATATAGCAGGGCGCTGATTATGGTCGCCGGTATGCTCAGGACATTCAATATCCAGAACGACAGGCCATCTTCCCAGACGAGATTAACCGCCGAGACAATGGCATAATAGAGCATAATGCACAGACTTGCAGCCCGAACAAACGGGCGGATCGCCTTGACGCTCTGACGGTCGAATTCGACCGCGTCTTCAGGGGCGACATTAATGCTAAAGGTTCTGCTGAGCCAACCGGCTGTAGAGGGGGGAAGCAGGGCTGAAAAAACAGAACGGCTACGCATACAAAGGGCCTGAAAAGAATAGGTTTCTGTCTTAGGCATAAAAGCAAGCCATGAATATTATGCTAATCCGATCTGATAACTTTATGACAGGCAGAAGTGCGATGTAATTTTGTTGCGGATGAGACTTGCCTTGTCGGGCAAGCGGGGCCTACATAGGGTTTATGCTGCAGACGCAAAATAACACCCCCGCCTCATCTTCACGTCCATCTCCGGCTGAGTTAACCGGACAGGTCATCGACGCCGCTTGCAAAGCCGGTGCCGATGCCGCCGAAGCTGTATTTGGCGAAAGCCGCTCCTTAAGCATAGGTGTGCGCAAGGGGGCGGTGGAAACCATCGAAAGCGATGAGACGTCCGATTTGGGCTTGCGCGTATTTGTCGGTCAGAAGCAGGCGGTGGTGTCGGTATCCGAATTTTCACCACGCACGCTTGAGCGGCTGGTGGAACGCTGTGTCGCCATGGCCAGGATCGCGCCCGATGACGCCTATACCGGTCTGGCAGACAAGGCTTTGCTCTATAGCGGCCATTCCGATGGCCTCGATATTTTCGACTCGACGGAACTGAACGCTGAAACCCTGAAAGACCGCGCCTTAAGTGCTGAAGCCGCAGGCGTAGCGCTTGATCAGGCCCTGCAAAGCGATAGTGCCAGTGCCGGACGGGTGCAGTCACGCTGGTTTATGCAGACGTCTGACGGGTTTTCCGGTGCGCAGGCCTCAAGCCTGTTTTTCCAGTCGGCGCGTCTGATCGCCACCGATGCCAATGGCGGGATGGAACGTGACGGTGAGGGGCGCTCGACCCGTCATTATGCGGATTTGCCGTCCCCGGAAGACACCGGACGCATTGCGGGCGAACGCACTATGAAGGCGTTAGGCGCGCGCAAAATTGATTCACAGAAGGCGTCGGTTATTTTTGAGGCCCGTTCGGCTAAATCCCTGATCGGGCTGTTTCTTGGGGCTGTTTCCGGCCCTTCGGTGGCGCGCGGTTCCAGCTATCTGAAAGATCGTCTGGGGCAGGCCGTATTCGGTTCACAAATCAACATCATCGATGATCCCCTGCGGGTGCGGGGGTTGGGCTCCGGCTATTATGACGATGAAGGGGTGACGGCATCCGTCAGGCACCTGATCGAAAACGGCGTGCTGACGACCTGGTTGCTCAACACAGCCAGTGCGCGCCAGTTGGGGATGGTCTCCACCGGGCATGCTTCGCGATCCCTGGCTAATCCGGCAGGGGTATCGGCGCATAATGTGGTGCTTGAGGCGGGTAAGCGGTCACTCGCTGATGCTCAGGCCGCCGCTGGCAAGGGCGTCATCATTACCTCGATGTTCGGACCCAGTGTTAATGGAGATACCGGTGACTGGTCGGCCGGTGCCTCCGGCTTCTGGTTCGAGAACGGCGAAGTACAGTATCCGGTCAATGAACTGACGGTGGCAGGCAATCTGATTGATATTTTCAGCCGTCTTGAACCCCTGAGCGATCTTGAGATACGTGGCACGCTCGATACGCCGTCTATTTTGGTCGATAGCCTCAGCCTTGGGGGGAAATAGGATGGCTTACGCCCCCGGACATGACCTGAATGCCGAACTGGCCCTGCTGGTGGATAAGGCGCGACGGGCAGGGGCACTGGCGCAACATCTTAAGGCTCAGGGGCTGATCATCAGCTATAAGTCGGACGGGTCGATTGTTACCAATGCCGATCTTGAGGTTAACCTGTGGCTGAAGGAAGCCTTGCTTGAGGCACGGCCCGACTATGGCTGGCAAAGTGAGGAAAGCCCCGATACCGAAGATCGTCTTAAGCGCGATAATCTGTTTGTGCTCGATCCGATTGACGGCACCATCGGCTTTTCCAAGGGCAGCCCTTACTGGACCATTGCGCTGGCGCTGGTGCGCGATCACAGGCCGGTGGCCGCGGTCGTCTACGCGCCGGATGCACAGGAAATGTACAGCGCCGCTCTGGGGGGCGGGGCCTGGCTTAATGGCGAACCGGTCAGGGCCACCCGGACGGCTGAACTGGAATATGCACAGGGTATCGGTGATGGCCGCATCTTTTTCCGCGATATCTGGAAAGAGGACTGGCCGAAGATAGAAATGTCTTCGCGTCCGTCCGTTGCCTATCGCATGGTAGCGGTGGCAGCCGGACGGGCTGATTTCACACTTGCCCTGACGCCCAAGCGCGACTGGGATGTGGCGGCGGCGACCCTGATTGCCGAAGAAGCCGGCGCGAAGGTGTCCAACCATCTGGGCCAGCGTTATGATTTCAACCGTAGCGATACGCTGAAAACCTCTTTGATCTGTTCTAATTCAATTCTCTATCCCGAAATTCTCAGACGCTGTGCGCATCTGGAAACCCTCTGAAGGAGTACGAACATGACCGAAACGACCCCGCAACTCCTGCATCTCGTCATTGGGGGCGAACTGTCTGCCCCAACATCAACCAGCTTTAAAGACCTGACGGCGGTCGAGTTCGTCGGAGCCTATGCCAGCTATGAAGAAGCGAAAAAGGCCTGGCGCTCAAAGGCGCAATCAACCGTTGATAATGCCCTGATGCGCTATTATGTCATTCACGCACACAAGCTGCTTAACCCCGCCAACGACTGAGCAGGGCCTTAGGCCCTGCACCCATTTGCCCAGAGGTTAACGCATCCTTCTCCCCTCCCTATCTTTGCGATGAGGGGGTGGCATGGAGCGAAACGAACACGGGTACAGGGAGTATTTTTATGCGTTACCGCTTCGCTGTTTGAGCGCGAGGACCTGCTATTCGCGACGGAAGATTTTTTCGGTCAGCAATGTGCCCCACCATGAGGCCTTGAAATCGGCCTTGATCTGCACCGGATCATAGGCAGGGCTTTGGGTCCATTCAAGGAAGGTGAGGCCTGCGGGTTCGCCTTCCTGGAAATATCGCTCAAAGATGTAATCGAGCACGCCTGTTTTACCGGCCTTCATATGCAGGGTGCGAAGGCCAAGTTCGGAAACCGCTTCACGCATGGGGTGCCCGAGATGCAGGTGTCGGTAAAGTACGGACATGATGCCTGCGCGGTCAGCACCCGATTTACAATGCATCAGGGCCGGATATTCAATGCGGTCAAACAAGGCCTTTGCCGCCAGAATGGCTTCGGCAGAAGGGACGTCACGAGACGTGACGGTGAATTTCTCGAGTGTCAGGCCCAAATGCTGACAGGCCCACGTCTCAAGGGCCTGAAAAGAGCCGTGCCCGCCGCGCAGATTAATGACGGTTTTTATGCCGTCGTGCCTCTGAAACCATTTAAGCTGAAATGGCCAGGGCTGATTGGTGCGCAGCATCTTTTGGTCGATCCAGTGCGCATTGGTAAAGCTCAGGCGCAGATAGGCGTGATCTTCCCACAAAAAGGCCATGCGTGTCTTGAAACGACCCCAAGCCGTGGCTGTGTCATACACCTTACGCGGCTTTTTTGTCTTTTTGATCAGCTTCACGATTACGGTTGTCCTTAGTGTCTGGTCTTCGGCTTGATCGCCTCATATATCTATTTCGTGACGGGATTACAAACCCCCGAAAACATCACTACCAGAAGGGTTTCTCTGGATAAGCCGGCTGAGCGCCCGCGCAAAAGGTTTGAACACAGGCGTGATAAGCCTATATAGTCACATTGGTTTTCATTGTTTCGTATGGTTGAATGACCCAGACGCCACCCGCCACACAGGCTGACGAGCCGGTATTGCACGATCCGCTGACATCAAAGGCGATCATACATCGTGTATGGCGTGATTATTTGACGGCCTTCGGGGGCTATCTCAGTCTGGCCTTTGTGTGCGCCTTGGGCGTAGTCGTCACAACGCAGTTTCTGATCTGGTGCCTTAAGCCCGGTGTCGAGCTTTTGTTTGGTGAAAGCGGCTCTCCGGCTGCCTCAGATGTACCGGCCTTTGTGTCAGCCAATCCGTTGCTGTGGGTGCCGGTGATCATGATCGCCGCCACGCTGTTCCGGCTGGGGGCACAACTGGGGCTGGCCACATCTGTCAATCGCGTCGGGCATAGCCTTGTGGGGCGATTGCAGTCGCAGTTGTTTTCAGGTTTCGTCCGGTCAGATCTGAGCCAGCTCGATAAAGCCCACTCAGGCAGTTATCTGTCGTCGGTGTTGTTTGATGCGGGTCTGATGCGCGAAGCCACGACCAATGGTGTCATCAATTACGTACAGCATACGGGCATTGTCATTGCCATGCTGGCGACCATGGCCGTGATTGACTGGCGCATGACACTGGGGGTGCTGGTGGCGGGGCCGCTGATCGGTGCGGTCTTAAGCAAGTATAACAAACGCACCAAAAAGGCGGCCAAGGGGGCGATGGAGGAGACCTCAAGCCTCTCGACCGCGATCATGGAAAGCCTTGACGGCATTCGGGTCGTCAAGATCAATAATCGGGAAACCTATGAGCAGGATCGTGTCGACGCCGTCATTTCGCGGCGTCAGGCCCATATCATCAAAGGCGCCAATGCCCGTGCTTCGGCTGCGCCGTCGACCGAGGCTCTGACGACGATTGTACTGGCGCTGGTGATCACCTACGCTGGCTGGCGTGCACAGGCAGGGGCCATGACGCTGGGGGGCTTTACCGGCTATATCGCAGCGCTTGGGGCGGCGGGACAATCCCTGCGCCAGCTGGCCAATTTACAAACCGTCATGGCTGAAGGCTTTACGGCCGCACGGCGTCTGTTCGGTGTGCTCGATATCCGTCCGAAAATTATCGATGCGTCTGAAACGGTTGAGTTGCCGCGCGATTTTGGTGTGGTGCGTTTTGATCAGGTGGGGTTCAGCTATGGCGATAAGCCGGTCCTAAGCGATATCAGTTTTGAAGCCCGCCCGGGTCAGGCGATTGCTCTGGTTGGGCCATCGGGTTCAGGTAAGTCTAGCTTGCTTAATCTCATCCCACGCTTCTATGAGGCGCAGTCAGGGCAAATCCATTTTGGGGCGCTGAACCAAAAATCCCTGTCGATCAAGTCCTTGCGCGATAATATTGCACTGGTATCTCAGGATGCGTTTTTGTTCGATGACACCTTAAGGGCTAATATCGCCTATGCGCGGCCCGACGCGACTGAGGCTGAAATTCATCAGGCCATAGCCGATGCGGCGGCAGATGATTTTATCAACGCCTTGCCTGAGGGACTTGAGACGCGTACCGGTGAGGGGGGATCGCGCCTGTCGGGCGGTCAGAAACAGCGCATCAGCATTGCCCGCGCTTTCCTGAAAAATGCGCCTCTGTTGCTGCTCGACGAGGCGACCTCGGCGCTGGATACGCAGTCCGAGCAAAAGGTGCAAGCGGCACTCGAACGCCTTATGGCGGGACGCACGACCTTTATTATCGCCCACCGGTTGTCAACCGTGCGTCATGCCGACCTCATACTGGTCATGGATAATGGACGGATTGTCGAACGCGGAACGCATGACGAATTGATGCGTCGTTTCGGGCTATATGCTTCGCTTGCGGGGACACAACTTCTGCCGGAGGCTTTGCCAGAGACTTTGCAAGAGGGGGGCGCATGAAGCAGCTTCTGGAGGCAGAGTGGTTTCAGGCAATAATGGCGCGGATTATCGTTGGCTATCTGAAGTTTTGTTATGCCACGACCCGCTGGCATCACGAAGGTCTTGAGGCGGTCGAAGCCATCTGGCGTCAGGGCGGGCCGGTGGTGTTGCTTCTGTGGCATCAGCGGGTACATTATGCCCCTGCCAGTTGGCCGCTCGATCGGGCGCAGAAGATGTGCATTCTGGTGTCGCAATCACGCAGTGGCGATTTCAGTGTTCGCACCAATTCCCTGTTTGGCTATCATATCATTCGCGGTTCGGCTGCCAAGAAGTCCGACCCGACCAAGCAGAAGGGCGGGGCGCAGGCCTTTCGGGAAATGCTGCGCTGGCTGCGCGCCGGTAATGCCGTAGCCCTGACGCCCGATGGGCCCCGTGGTCCGGCACGTGAAATGACCGAGGGGGCTTTGAAACTTTCCCAGATGTCGGGCGCGGCGGTGGTGCTGATCGGGCAGGCCTCTTCACGTTTTACGGCCATCAACAGTTGGGACAAGCAGCGCATTCCGATGCCATTTGCCAGAGGGGCCATGTGGTGGGAGGTATTGCCACCAGTACCTGCAGATGCCGATGAGGCGGCTCTTGAGCTTATCCGCGAAGATATGGGGGGCCGCCTATCAAGCCTGACGGATCAGGCGGACAATAAGGTAGGCGTATGAGTGTGTGGTTAAACCTTTATGGCCTTGTGATGCGGGGCTTTCACGGCTTTGCACCTGGCTTGCTCAGACGCCGTGCGGCAAAGGGAAAAGAAGATGTTGAACGGATGCAGGAACGTCTGGGGCGGGCATCTGTTGAACGCCCAAACGGGCGGCTGATCTGGTTTCATGGGGTCAGTGTTGGCGAAAGCCTGTCGGCCATTCCTTTGGTTAATCAACTATTGACCAAACATCCGGATGCACAGGCTCTGGTGACCAGCGCCACAACGACCTCGGCAGAAATTTTGAAAATGCGGTTGCCGGTTCCGGCTATCCATCAATATGCGCCCATTGATACACCGCAGGCGGTGAGTACCTTTCTTGATCACTGGAAACCTGATCTGGCGGTGTTTATCGAAAGCGATATCTGGCCAAATCTGCTGACAGCGCTTGACCGGCGGCATGTGCCCCGTCTGCTGCTCAGTGCGCGGATTACGGAAAAAACTGCCAGGGGCTGGCAAAGATTGCCAGACACTATGCGCAAACTGCTAAGCGGCTATGGTTTGATCATGGCGCAGGATAGCGGCAGCGAACAGCGCTTGCGGGCATTGGGGCCCGAGGTAGTCAGCCGCATGGGGCCATTGGCCAATCTCAAGGCACTTGGGGCGCCGTTGGCAGATAATGCGCCTGAACGTGGCGCAGTTAAGGCGCAGGTCGGCGACCGGCTTATGGTGCTGGCGGCCTCTACCCATCCGACTGAGGAAAACCTGATTGCCCATGCGCTAAGGCCCGTGCTGAAACAGACAGGGGCCTTATTGATTATGGTGCCGCGCCATCCGATTAGGGCCTCTGATATTCGGTTTGACCTCGAGGCCCTGGGGTTTAATGTGGCGCAGCGGTCAATGGCCGAGCCTTTGACGGCGCAGACCGACATCTATCTGGCTGACACTCTTGGGGAGCTTGGGGTGTTTTTCAGGTTAGCCGATCTGGTAATTATGGGCGGTGGCTTTGGTCAGGGCGTCGGCGGGCATAATCCGCTTGAGGCGGCGCGTCTCGGGAAGGCGGTTATCACAGGCCCCGACCTGTCCAACTGGGAGGGCGTCTATCGCGATATGTTCGAAGCGGGTTGCGCCTTCAAGGTCGCCAATAGCGATGAATTGGGGTTTGTCACTCAAACCCTGTTTGACACACCGCAATCAATCGTTGATGCGAATGCGCGCGCTCTGAAACTGGCGGAAACGGACACGGATACGCTTGATCTGGTATGGCGGCATATGGCACCTTTCCTGCCGCAACAGGAGGACGGTCATGCCGCTTAAGACGCCGGTCTGGTGGTATAAACGCGACGCCAAAGGGGCCCCGTTTTATCGCTTTGCGGCGCTGCCTTTGTCAGGCCTTTGGTGGCTGGCGGGGGCCTATAAGCGCCTGACCGCCAGACCCTATCGTGCCATGAAGCCGGTGATATCTGTAGGCAATGTAACGCTGGGCGGATCCGGCAAAACCCCGCTTGAACGTGAACTTCTGAGGCGGCTGACGAAGCGGGGCTTTAAGCCTGCGCTGCTGACGCGCGGCTATGGCGGCAGCCTTGAGGGGCCGGTGAAGGTCGAGCCTGAACATTCGGCCTCAGAGGTCGGGGACGAAGCCGTGATGATCGCTGCTGACTATCTCGTCTACATCGCCCGTGACCGATCCGAGGGCCTGAGGTTTCTTGAGGCCGTCGAACCTGACATCATTATTACCGATGACACCCACCAGAATGTCAGCATCCACAAAGACACCCATATTCTGGTCGTTGACGGCGATACGTCTGATGATAGCTGGCCGTTTGGCGACGAGCTTATGTTCCCCTGCGGCCCTATGCGTGAACCCTTGTCGGCGGGGCTGGCACGAGCAGATATTGTTGTGTTGTGGTTGCCGGATGAAGGTGCAATAGCTGATCCGCGGCTGTTGAGGCGTTTGTCGTCCAAGCCTGTCTATGTTGCCAGACTTGTGCCCAGACCGCGAAGTGCGCCATCAAAGGTGATTGCTTTCGCCGCCATCGCGAAGCCGTGGAAGTTTAAAAACACACTGTCAGGACTTGGGTATAGTCTTCTGGATTTTATTGATTTTCCGGATCATCAGGCTTTGGATGATGCGACCCTGACCCGTCTTTGGGACAAGGCGGTCGCCAAGGGAGTCAGCCTGATAACCACGGAAAAAGACTGGGTGAAGTTGTCACCGCAGTGGCGTGAAAAGATTGATTATTTACCCATAACGGCACGTTTTGATGATCAGGCGGGCTTTATGCGCGCCTTGCTGAAGGAATAGAGGATGACTGTACCCTTAGTGACGGCCAATGGGGCCGCCATCCCCGCTATCGGATTCGGCACCTTCCGCATGCCTAAGGTCGAGGTGCAAAAGGTCGTTCCTGAAGCCATTACTACTGGCTTTCGTCATATCGACACCGCGCAGTTTTATGACAACGAAGATGCCGTCGGGCAGGCCATTATCAATTCCGGCGTGGCGCGTAAGGACATTTTTCTAACGACCAAGATACGGCCTGACCGTTTCGCAAATGACGTGTTTGTCGCGTCTTTGCATCAGAGCCTGAAAGACCTGAAAACAGACTATGTTGATCTGTTGCTGCTACATTGGCCGGTATTCAGCGATGCGCCGCTCGAGGCACAGATCGCCACGCTCAATGCGATGCGGGCGGCGGGGCTGGTGCGGCATATTGGTGTGTCGAACTATACGGTTGACCTGATGCGCAAAGCGATGGCCTTCAGCGACGCACCGATCATCACGAACCAGATCGAATTTCATCCCTATCTCAAACAGGACATCGTCTATGCCGAGGCCCGCAAACTGGGCCTGTCCCTGACCGGCTATTTCGCCATGGCCAATGGTCAGGTGCATGAAGACGAGGTGCTGAAAACCATTGCGGCAAAGACCGGCAAGACGGTCGCCCAGGTGGTGCTGCGCTGGGTTATCCAGCATGAGGGCGTGGCCGTGTTGTCAAAAACCGCCACCGTGTCACGGGTAAGGGAGAACTTTGACATTTTTGACTTTGAGTTGTCGGCTGCTGACATGGCTGCGATCTCAGCATTGGCCCGCACAGGTGCACGCATGGCCAAGCCGGAAGCCTATGCGCCGCAATGGGCCAATGATTGATAATTAAAAAAACCTCCCGGATCAGGGAGGCTTTTTTATTACAGCGCTCGCCAGCCGATGTCCGAGCGGAAAAAGCCCATCGGCCAGTCGATCTTTTCAATCGCCGCATAAGCAGCGGCCCGCGCTTCAGGGAAGGTCTTGCCTCGGGCGCAGATATTCAGCACACGCCCGCCGGCTGCCGCCAGCTTGCCATCCTCAAGGCGTTTCGTACCGGCGTGGAAAACGACCACATCTGAACCGAAATCCTGCTCAGCACCACGGATGATAGAGCCGGAGACGGGGCTGTCGGGATAGCCCTGCGCCGCATAGACGACGCAGACGGCGGCTTCATCATGCCATTCTGGCAGGGGCATCTCTTTTAGTTTGCCCTTGGCGGCCGCCAGCAGGTAGGGCACCAGATCGCTTTTGAGCCGGAGCATCAGCACCTGACATTCGGGGTCACCGAAACGGGCATTATATTCCACCAGCCGTCCGTGACCGTTTTCGATCATCAGACCGGCATAGAGGACGCCGGTATAGGGCAGGCCATCGGCCTTCATGCCCTTAAGGGTAGGGTCAAGAATCTCGGTTTGGGTCTGATCAAGGATAGCTTTGGTTACCACAGGTGCGGGGCTGTAGGTGCCCATACCGCCGGTATTGGGGCCTGTGTCGCCGTCAAAGGCGCGTTTGTGATCCTGCGCATAACCGAACAGAAGCGCGGTCTCTCCGTCACACAGGGCAAAGATTGAGGCTTCTTCGCCGGTCATAAATTCTTCGATGACGATTTTTGATGAGGCGGCGCCATAGCGCCCGCCGAACATGGCTTCGACCTCGGCATTGGCGTCCTGAAGGTCGGGTGAAATCGCCACGCCCTTGCCGGCGGCCAGACCATCGGCCTTGATGATATAGGGCGCGGGCAGGGTCTTGAGATAGGCCTTTGCCGAATCCGCATCGGTAAAGGTCTGATAATCAGCCGTCGGAATGTCGTAGCGCTTACAGAAGTCCTTAGTGAAGGCCTTGGAAGATTCCAGTTGCGCGGCCTTTTGTGACGGCCCGAAACAGGGGATGCCCACGGTCTTAAGCGCATCGGCAATGCCTTCGGCCAGCGCCGCTTCGGGGCCAACCACCACAAGATCAGCGGCAATGTCTTTGGCAAGAGTCACCAGACCGGCAACGTCAGTGACCTTAAGGTTATGAATTTCCCCCAGTTCCGCCATGCCCGGATTACCCGGCGCGATAACCAGACGCTTCACCAGCGGGGACTGCCTGATTTTCCACGCCAGCGCATGTTCACGGCCACCGGAGCCAATCAGCAGAATGTTCATAAATCTAAACCTTTGTCATGCGTTGCGGATTTATAGGGCATGTACTTGATACGAACGGAAAGGGGAAGGATTTTTGCCCCCTCTGCCGACTGCGCGTAATGAGGGGTGGAAAGTGTTACCTGCCTTGGGGCTGATGGGTGCAGGGTCAGTGACCCTGCCAGATGGGCTTGCCGGAACCGGGCAGGCCCATAGCAGCCCATTTCTCCGAGACCTTATCGATGACGTCCTGTTCCATATAAAGCTTTTCGCCCCATTCGCGGTGAGTTTCCGGCTCCCACTTATTGGTGGCATCAAGTCCGATCTTGGAACCCAGTCCGCTTTCGGGGGAAGCAAAGTCAAGATAATCAATCGGCGTGTTTTCAATCACCGTAATGTCGCGCGCGGGGTCCATGCGAGTGGATACGGCCCACATGACATCCTTCCAGTCGCGGCAGTTGATGTCCTCATCAACGATGATCAGCCACTTGGTGTACATGAATTGCCTGAGATACGACCATGCCCCCATCATCACGCGCTTGGCGTGTCCCGGATAGGCCTTTTTCATGGAAATCACCGCGATGCGATAGCTGCACCCTTCGGGCGGCAGCCAGAAATCGACAATTTCGGGAAATTGTTGCTGAATGAGCGGAATAAACACCTCATTGAGCGCTTCGCCCAAAACGGAGGGTTCATCGGGCGGACGGCCTGTGAAGGTTGAGAGGTAGATCGGTTTTTTGCGGCGGGTGATGGCCGAAATCTGAAAGATGGGGAATTTTTCGACCGAATTATAATAGCCGGTGTGATCGCCATAGGGGCCTTCGTCGGCATATTCATCGAGCAACACGTGGCCCTCAAGGACGATTTCGGCGTGGGCAGGCACCATCAAAGGCACGGTCTTTGCGGGAACAAGTTCTGCCGCCTGACCGCGCAAAAGGCCCGCAAACTGGTATTCCGACAATGTGTCTGGCACAGGCGTCACCGCCGCCAGAATCAGGCCCGGATCTGCCCCCAGCACCACACAGGCGGGCAGGGGTTCACGCTTTCCGGCTTTTTTCCAGCGCTGATGATGCTGCGCGCCGCCGCGATGAGCCAGCCAGCGCATAATGGCGCGATCCTTACCCAGAACCTGCATGCGATAGATGCCCAGATTGAAATCATCTTCACGTTCGTCTGACGGCCCCTTGGTAACCACAAGACCCCAGGTAATCAGCGGTGCCGGTTCGCCGGGCCAGCAGCCCTGAATCGGAAGTTTCGTCAGGTCGATATCCTCGCCTTTGAGCACCACTTCCTGGACGGGGGCCTTGGAAACGGTCTTGGGGCGCATGCCTAAAACGGTTTTGGCCAGCGGCATCAGGTCAAGCGCATCTTTAAGGCCACGTGGCGGTTCGGGCTGGCGCAAAAAGGCCAGTAGTTCACCCACTTCGCGCAATTCCTGCGGCGTATGGCGTTCTTTCCCTTCAAGGGTGACGCCCATAGCCACGCGCTTTACCGTGCCGAACAGATTGACCAGCACCGGCATGTCCGAAGGTGTCCCATCCGCTAGCAGGACATTTTCAAACAATACGGCGGGGCCTTTTTCGGCCAGCAGACGGGTCTGAATTTCGGTCATCTCAAGGTGCGTTGACACTGGCTCGGTGACGCGCACCAGTTCGCCCTGACGTTCCAGCTTGTCGATAAACTCGCGTAAGGACTTATAGGCGCTCATGAGGGAAATCCATCTTGCACTAAGGGGAGGCTTGGGTAATCAATGCTGTCAACGGTTTACAGAAACAGAGCATCATGGCCAAGACCAAACTTCTGATTATCGGGGCCTCAAGCCTTGTCGGGCGGCGTTTGCGTGAGGCGGTGGCCGGTGATGAGCGTTTTAAGGCCTGTTTCACGACCCGTAAGCCGAAACATCCGGACGATCTGTTTCTCGATCTGCTAAGGCCGGAAGATTTTTTTGGGCAGGGATTTGAGCATGTGATTATCACTTCGCCCATATGGCTGATTACCGATGAGGTGCTCGAGGTCTTGTGGGGGCAGGGCGCTAAACGCATTGTCGCTTTTTCGTCGACCAGTCGCTTTTCCAAGACCTTTTCGCCTGAACCCGAAGAGCGCCGCGTGGCCGAGCTTCTGGCGCGTTCCGAGGGTAAGCTGGTGGCTTTCACCGCCACCCATGACATGACCTTTACTATTCTGCGGCCGACCCTGATTTATGATGAAGGGCATGATGATAACATCAGCCGGATTGCCGCCTTTGTTGACCGGCGCGGCTTTTTTCCGGTCTGTGACGGCGCAAAGGGGATGCGTCAGCCGGTTCATGCCCGCGATCTGGCGCGGGCAGCCTTACGGGCCGTGGTTTCTGAGGCAGCCGCCGACAAAGCCTATGACCTTAGTGGCGGCGAAACCCTGAGCTATCATGACATGGTGGCGCGGGTGTTTGCGGCTAAGGGCAAACGCCCGCGCATTATCTCATTGCCGAAATGGCTTTGGCAAACAGGGTTCTGGCTTAAAAACACCCTAAGCCCGCCAAGTGCGCTGAAAACCAATATCAATATGGCCCTGCGCATGAATACCGATATGGTGTTCGACCATTCGGAAGCTACGCAGGATTTTGGCTATGCGCCGGATGGGTTTAGGCCCTATTTTTTAAAGCAAATAGAGATAGCATTGATGGGTTCTTAGTTGATTGATTTTGTGAGTTGTTAAGGGGGATCAATATCCTCCAATGGCCCGCATTTTAGAGATGGCGGATTGATAACTATATTCAGAGGGTGTCATGCCATCTATAAGTAGATTGGTTTCATTGGAAAAATCGTTTCCAAAATAATCACACTCATATCGCCCACGTATCATGGCCCCAAATGAGTTTGACGCATCGTATTCTATAATTGAATTCCATCTTTTATCCCCCTCTTTTATTGTTATTGTTTTTCCTTTACACCAATCTCCACGGCATGATTTTTCGTATCCGTATTGTGATGACACATTAATACTCGTTTTTTCGGAATATCTCAAATACGATATTGGAGATTTTAGTCGTTTTTTGAACTCATCTTCACATGTTTTCAAGAAAGACAATTTCAGAATCTGAATTTCTGCTTCTCTTTCGGCTTTCAGTTTTTTATGTTCCGCCAGTTCTTTCTTTAATTCTTGTGATTGACGGTATTCGTGTAATTTATCGCAACTGGCTAAGCCTATAGATAGCACTGATATTAAAATCGTTTTTCGCAATATTTCCCCACCCAATGCTCTATCCCTTCAAAAAACTGATTTGTATTTGATCGAACTAGCTAAAGTTATGCTCTAAAAACTTTCCAGGTTACGACTCCACTCACATAACTTCTGGGGCGGTCAGGCCCATCAGGTCAAGACCCTTTTCCAGTTGCGCCAGCGTCAGTTTTACCAGCGCCAGACGCGATGACTTTTGCGCGTCGGTATCGGCGATCAGCACCGGACAGGCGGCGTAGAACTTCGAGAAGGTCTGAGCCAGACGATAGACATGATCAGCCAGAATGTTCGGTGCGCGTTTGAGATAGGTTTCTTTCAGTGCGGCCTCAAAACCATCGAGCAACAGCACCAGTTCACGTTCAGCTGCTTCGGTGACAATGATCTCACCGGCGGAGACGCCCTGCTCCACGGCCTTGCGCAGGATCGATTTCATGCGCACGGCCTGATACATCAGATAGGGGCCGGTCTTGCCTTCAAAGACCATAAACCTATCCAGATCAAACACATAGTTGGTCAGGCGATGGTTCGACAGTTCGGCGAACTTAATGGCTGAAACGGCGATCTGCCACGTGGTTTTATTAAAATCCTCGTCAGACAGACCCTTTCCTAAGCCAGCTTCATGCAAGCGCACGCTAGCGGCACTATTTGCTTGTGCTAATAAGTCACCAAGTTTAAGCACGCCGCCTTCACGGGTTTTGAAGGGCTTGCCGTCTGTACCATTGACCGTGCCATTGGCGATATGCTCAAGCTGGCCTTCGGAGGCATAGCCCGCCAGATAAGCCGCACGGAAGACCTGCGTGAAGTGGTTCGATTGACGCTGATCGACTGCGTAGAGAATGAGGTCGGGGCACTCTTCTTCGCGGCGTTGTTTTATGGTCGCCAGATCAGTAGTGCCGTACATGGCCGAGCCTTCGGAAGACACGACCAGAAGTGGTGGGATTTCCGCCTTATCGTCCTCGCGTGCGACGCGGATGATTTCGGCTCCCTGATCGGTCTCAAGCAGACCTTTTGCCTTTAATTCTTCAATCATCGGCGCAACAAACGGATCAGCATCCGATTCGCCATTCCACAGGTCGAATTCAACCCCTAGTATTCGGTAGTCTTCTTTTAGCGAAGTTTTTGATACATCTACGAAATGCTGCCACAGGGCGCGGTAGCCTTTGCGTCCATCCTGAAGTTCGCGGGTGGCCTTACGGGCACGGTCACGATACTCGGCGTTTTCCTTGCCCTTATTTGAGGCAAAGGGATAAAGGCGTTCAAGGTCTGACAGAAGAACTGGTGAATGTACTGGGTATTCACCGTCAAAGGTCTCATCAAAATAGGGCAGGTCAGGCTGTTCATCCGAAACGGCGGTAATCAGCAGGCCCATCTGATAGCCCCAGTCACCAAAGTGCGCGTCACCAATGACCTCATCGCCCATAAAGCGCATGATGCGCTTCAGGCTTTCGCCAATTACGGCCGTTCTGAGGTGGCCGACATGCATTGGCTTGGCGACGTTTGGCCCACCGTAATCGATAATAACCTTGCGCTTGGTTTCCACCACCGGGGCACCCAGACGTTCATCGGCGCTGAGGGCGTTGGCGCGGTCGCTCAGGGCGCTGTCCGATAATACAAAGTTGAGGAAACCGGGGCCTGCGATCTCAAGGCTTTTGATGGCTGTGTCACCGGTCAGATGTGCGGTAATTTTGGTGGCCACTTCGCGCGGATTGGCCTTGGCCTGTTTGGCGACGGCCAGAGCGCCATTGCACTGAAAATCCGCCAGATCAGGCCGGTCGGAGACATTGACCTTACCCCATGTCGCGTCAAAGCCTTCGCGTACAAAGGCTTCGCCGGTCTTGTCCGTCAGGACGGTTTTGAAATCGGCGGTGTTGGCGAAGGTCTCAGAAAAGGTGGTCATGGCATGTCCATAAATACAATTAAGGACGCTCGTAAAACCTAAGAGCGTCCTCAATCAACCTTAAAATTGAAAAATAGCCTTAGTCGGCGACGCGGGCAAAGCGGAAGCGTTTACCCTGACGGTTGAAGTCGGCCATGGCGGGGGTGACATCAAAGCCCACAAGCACTTCGAAATTGGAACCGGCGACATCGGCTGAGGCGCGGGGGATGACGATGTTTTCAACGCGGGTAGCGATATTGACGGTGTTTTCACTGCCGAACTGAACCGGCAGGTCGAAATATTCCTTAGCCAGAACCGCGTTGTCACGATCGGTCACGGCAACCCAGTAACGATAGGTATAGCCATTGCCTTCGGCCTTAGGGCCTTTGCCCAGCGAAAAGCCGACAATCATCTCAAGTTCGATCGGCGCATCGCCGCGATAGGCGCAGTCGGATGCGACACCATTGATCTGGCCCGTCCATTTGGCATTGGCCGATGATTCGACGTTGTTTTCGAATTCATGATAGCGTGCGGCGTCGTACAAAACCTTGACGTAGGGGCAGGGGCCATCGGCGCGGCGTTTATCCAGGCGCAGGTTTTTGACGCCCCATTCTTCTTCTTCGCGAGCGCGGTCAGCGGCGCTATTCTCGGTGCTTTCACGGTCACGGTTACGCGACTGGGCGTCGGCATCAAGCGGCAGGCTGGTGACCAGCACGCCGGTCAGAGATAAACCCAGCAAAAGCGAACGCAGTTTCGACGACATAAAAGGCCTTTCGCAGCGAAGGAGGCAAAGAGGCGACCTTAGTAACGCCTCACGCGGATTTTTCAAAGACTATAATTTGCAGAGGTAAGCGGCAAAAGCGGCTTTTATTTGCCTTTCTGATTTCTGCGCAAAGTCTGTGGCGAAGTTTGACAAATGCGCTTATGTAAGGCCCATGAGCAAGCCTTCCCTTACGCTTAAACTGGCGACGCCGCGCGGCTTCTGCGCCGGTGTTGACCGTGCCATCCAGATTGTTGAACGCGCCCTCGAATTGCATGGTGCGCCGGTCTATGTGCGCCATGAAATCGTGCATAACAAACATGTCGTGGATCGGCTCAAGGGGCTTGGGGCAGTGTTTGTCAAGGAACTGGAGCAATGTCCGCCAGATCGACCGGTGGTTTTTTCCGCGCATGGTGTGCCGAAATCTGTGCCTGCTGAGGCACGTGACCGCAAGATGTTCTATCTTGATGCGACCTGCCCGCTGGTGTCAAAGGTGCATGTCGAGGCCGAGCGCCACCACAATGAAGGCCGCGAAATCATCCTTATCGGTCATGCCGGTCACCCTGAGGTTATCGGCACTATGGGCCAGCTTCCCGAAGGTGTGGTCAAGCTGATCGAAACTGCCGAAGATGCGCGCACCTATACGCCGGTGGATCCGAAAAATCTGGCCTTTGTCACCCAGACGACGCTTTCGGTCGATGATACCTCTGAGATCGTTGGCATTTTGCAAAGCCGTTTCCCTGAGATCGCCGTGCCGCACAAGGAAGACATTTGCTACGCGACGACCAATCGTCAGGATGCAGTGAAACAGGTGGCGGCCGAGTGTGAGCTGTTTCTGGTGATTGGTTCCAAAAAATCTTCCAACTCCCAACGTCTGGTTGAGGTGGCTTTGCGTGGCGGTACGCAGGTCGCCCATCTGATTGATGATGCCACCCAGATCGATTGGGACTGGTTCAACGGGGTGTCAACGGTGGGCATTTCTGCGGGCGCTTCGGCCCCTGAAAACCTGATTACCGATGTGATTGCGGCTATAGGGGCGCGTTTCGAGACGGAGGTTCACGAAACCGGTGGTGTGCGGGAAACGGTTGTCTTTAAGCTGCCGCGTGTGCTGACCGAAGCTTCAGCCTGATGAAAAAGGTCACTATCTATACTGACGGGGCCTGCAAGGGGAATCCGGGCCGTGGTGGCTGGGGGGCGATCCTCATCTTCGGGCCGCATGAAAAAGACCTGTATGGCTATGAGGCGGAAACCACTAATAACCGCATGGAGTTGATGGCGGTCATTCAGGCGCTTGAGGCCCTGAAAGAGCCGTGTGAAATCGAGCTTCATGCCGACAGTCAGTATGTCCTAAAGGGCATCAAGGAATGGATTCACGGCTGGAAAGCACGTGGCTGGAAAACGGCTGACAAAAAACCGGTGAAAAACGATGACCTGTGGAAGCGGCTTGATGCGGCGCGTCAAAGGCACAAAATCCATTGGAAATGGGTCAAGGGCCATGCCGGTGATGTCATGAATGAACGCGCGGACGCGCTCGCTAATCGGGCGATCGATGAAGCCAACTCTGGTGTGTGAATAAAACGGGCTGACAAATCCCTGAACTTGGGCTTTAGTGTTAACTGAGGGTTAATGCTGGGGCGTTGCGGGGTTCGGGGGGAATGTCAGATGTCGGGGGGCGCACAGGTGCCCAAAAGAAGATTTCACGCTTTCGCTGGCCGTTCGCCAGACTGAGGGCGGCGATCTATTATGACGGCTTCAATCTCTATACGGCGGTTGATGCCTATAAACGTCCCTATCTGAAATGGCTCGATCTTAAGGCATTGGGTCAGGCGCTGGCGCTCAGGTCAGAAGTGGTGAAGCGGGTGGTATGGTGCTCGGCCTTCCGGCCGCAAAACCGCTCAGGCGTCAAACGTCACGAAGACTATATGAAGGCCCTTAAAATCCGTGGTGTCATCTGCCGTGTCGGTCATTATGTCACCGCGCTTGATGGCTGCAATGCCTGTGGCCATAGCTGGCAACTGGCCATCGAAAAGCAGGGCGATGTCAATCTGGCCCTGTCGATTGCTGCCGATGCCGAGGATGATCTGTTTGATGTCTGTTATCTGGTAACCGCCGATGGCGATCATGCGGCGACGGCGCGATATCTGAAGGAACGTTTTCCGCACAAGCAACTGGTGCTGGTCAGCCCGCCCGGTCGATACCCTAACCCGAATATATTGCCCTATGCCGACCGGGCGATGGAGATCGGGCGGGAGTTGCTTGAGGGGGCATTACTACCGCAGATGACGAAGTACAGGCAACGGTTCCTCGGGCCGCAAAAGATCATTCAGCGTCCCGAAGCCTATGATCCGCCGGAACTTCGGGAAAAAGGGCATCTGAAAATGGTTGTGAATAATACATACTGATGTGTATCGAAGTTATCCCTTGTAGGTTTTGCGTAACTCTACCTGACGGAGCAGGTGTGTCTCTTGCCTGATATCTTGCCAGCGTTATTGGCTGTACTTTTATGGGCCGTGTCCGCGCCGGTGGTGAATATCGGTTTGGGGAGACTGCGTCAGGCTCCGCACGATAAGAAGTTCCTGATTCTTATAGCGATGACGACGTGCCTGAGTGCGGGATTTACAGTCTGCTGGGCTTTAAATGGCTTTGTAAATCCACTGGGGGCATGGAGCCCGAATGTGGCCCTGATGGGCCTGTTGATTTTCCCCATAGGCACCGGTCTCTATTATCTCTGTAGTCTGGCCTATGGCGACAGGGCAGAGGTCGCCTCTCAGTTCGCCAATGTCAAACCGGCTGTGTCAATCATGGCGGGGGTGTTGCTGTTCCGTGAGCCTTTCGGGCTGCATGAGGCGGTGGTGTCAGCTATTATTGGTCTGGGGATTGTGGTGATCTTGTCAGGGGCTTTTCATAAGGGGCGTCAGATAACCGGGGTGATGCTCGGGCTGGCGCTGGCGCTGGCCTGGGCGGGCGGTGAAATTCTGGCACGCAGTGTGTCGGGCAATGCCGCCTCCATACATATTACGCTTGGGGCCTTATTCAGCGCTCTGGTGATCACGGCCATGACCACGTTTGTCTACGCGGTGGTGCAGGGAAAACGTGCCAAGCTGAACCGGCTTAAATATCGGTATTTTTGGCCGTTTCTGGTGCATGGCGTCCTGAGTTTCGGCTTTGCCTATATGCTGTTTTTTGAGTCTATCGCGCGCATCGGCCTGTCGCAAACCATATTGCTGACCGTGTTCTGGCCAATGCTGGTTCTGGTGCTAAACCTGATCGTAAGCCGTGTGAAGCGAAAACCGTTCAGGGTTCCGGCCAATGTGCTGACGGCGTCTGTGCTGTTTACGCTGGCCAGTCTGATCCACATTTCATGGCCGGTTTAGTCGCGCGTCATATGGCTTGACAGGTCTGACGGCCCTGCGCAAACATTGGTTATCCTGCGGGAGCAGGCCTGTAAGCCTTCTGTGAGTCCCGCCATGCCTGAACCCTCGTTGAAAACCACCGTCTTACATGCGCACCATGTGGCCCTCGGGGCGCGTATGGTGCCGTTTGCCGGCTATGACATGCCCGTTCAATACGAAGGCGTTGTGGCCGAACACAGGTGGACGCGCGCGTCGGCGGGCCTGTTTGATGTGTCGCATATGGGGCAGGCCAGATTACATGGTGAGGGGGCTGTCGCCACCCTTGAGGCCCTGACGGCGCTGGATGCCAGCCGTCTCAAGGCGGGGCGTCAGAGCTATGCGCTCTTGCTTAATGAACAGGGCGGCATTCTTGATGACTGGATGGTATCACGCCCTGATGCGAACGGCTTCTTCCTTGTGGTCAATGCGGCCTGCAAGGATCAGGATTTCAGGATTATTCAGGAAAATCTGAGGCCGGACACACAGTTTGAGGTTCTCAGTGATCGCGCCCTTCTGGCCTTACAGGGGCCAGAGGCGAAAGCGGTCATGGCCGAGGTCTGTCCGGCAGCTACCGACCTTTATTTCATGGATTGCGGCCGGTTTGAACTGTTGGGGGAAAGGGTGATCATTTCGCGTTCCGGCTATACCGGCGAGGACGGCTTCGAGATCAGTATTCCAAACGCCAAAGCCTCCGAACTGTGGGATCGCCTGCTGGCGTTTGAGGCCGTGAAGCCGGTCGGTCTGGGGGCGCGTGACAGTCTGCGCCTTGAGGCCGGTATGCCGCTTTATGGCCATGAAATGGATGAAACCTGTGCGCCGTTCGAGGCCGGTCTGGGGTTCGGTGTGGCTAAAACCCGTCTGGCGCGCGGCGATGTGCGCGGGCAGGCGCGTTTGGCGGCACAGAAGGCCGGAGCGCTTGAGCGCACCCGCGTGGCCCTTCGGGTTCTGTCCGGGCCGCCCGCCCGCGAAGGGGCGCGGATACTTAGTGAGGACGGCACGGACATAGGTCTGGTTACCTCAGGCGTGCCGTCCCCAAGCCTCGGCTATTCCATTGCCATGGGCTATGTGCCGCCCGCCTTTGCGGCGATGGGCACCGGTCTAAACATCGAAGTGCGCGGCAAATCGCATCCGGCGGAGGTCACCAGCCTGCCGTTTGTCGCCCACAGCTATCACCGAAAACCAAAAGTACAGGAGAGGTAATCATGCGATTCACCAAAGAGCATGAATGGGTCAGGGATCAGGGCGATGGTACGGCCTTTGTCGGCATTTCCAACTATGCTGCCGAAGCGCTGGGGGATGTGGTCTATGTAGAACTGCCTGAGGCGGGACGTGTCGTAAAACAGGGCGAAGCCTTTGGTGTGGTCGAAAGCGTCAAGGCGGCATCCGATGTCTATGCGCCCGTTGATCTTGAGATCATCGAGGGCAATCCGGACCTTGGTAATGACCCCGAAGCGGTCAATGCCGTGCCGGAATCGGGCGCGTGGTTTGTGCGGGCCAGGATCATTAATCCGTCTCAGCTTGAGGCCCTGATGGATTGTACGGCCTATGAGGAGTTCCTCGGAACCCTCTGATTATGGAGTTTCCATGCGTTACCTGCCTTTGAATGATGCGGATCGGGCGCAGATGCTTGAGACCATTGGCGTAGCCTCGGTCGATGATCTGTTTGTCGATGTGCCCGAATCCGCCCGCCTGAGCACGCCGGTTGATCTGCCGCCCTTTGCCGGTGAGCTTGAGGTCGAGGCGCAGATGGCGGCTCTGGCGGCGAAAAACCTCAGCCCGTCACAGGCGGCGTTCTTTGTCGGGGCAGGGGCCTATCGTCACCACATACCGGCCACGGTCGACCATATCATTCAGCGCTCGGAATACCTCACCAGCTACACGCCCTATCAGCCGGAAATTGCGCAGGGTACGCTTCAGGTGCTGTTCGAGTTCCAGACGCAAGTGGCGCGGCTGACGGGCATGTCAGTGGCTAATGCCTCGCTCTATGACGGCTCAACCGCCGCTGCCGAAGGGGTGCTGATGGCGGCGCGGGTGACAAAGCGCAACAAGGCTGTGCTGTCCGGTGGTCTGCATCCGCATTACCGTGAAACCGTGGAAACCCTTGCCCATGCGGTGGGCATAGAGACCGAGGCCCTGACACCGGCGATTGATGCCGAGGCCGATACCTTAAGCCATATTGGTCCCGATACAGCCTGTGTAGTGGTGCAAACCCCAAATGTGTTCGGCACGGCGACCGACCTGACCAAAATCGCCGAAGCGACGCAGGCCGCAGGGGCTTTGCTGATCGTCGTGGTCACCGAGGTCATGTCGCTCGGCCTGTTGAAATCCCCGGCAGAGATGGGCGCGGATGTCGTCGCCGCCGAAGGGCAATCCATTGGCGTGCCTCTGTCCTATGGTGGGCCTTATGTCGGCCTGTTTGCCGCAAAAGATAAATATCTGCGCCAGATGCCGGGCAGACTATGCGGTGAAACGGTCGATGCCAATGGTGAGCGCGGCTTTGTCCTGACGCTTTCAACGCGCGAGCAGCATATCCGCCGCGAAAAGGCGACCTCGAATATCTGCACCAATTCCGGCCTGTGTGCGCTGGCCTTTTCCATTCACCTTAGTTTGCTGGGCCAGACGGGGCTGAAGCGGGTGGCGAAAATTAATTACCAAAAGGCCCATGACCTGAAAGACGCGCTTTCGGCCATTGATGGCGTAGAGGTGCTGACGCCGCGTTTTTTCAATGAATTTACCCTGAAACTGCCGAAATCGGCCGATCAGATCGTCGAGGCATTGGCCGCAAAAGGCGTGCTGGGCGGCGTGCCATTCTCACGCCTTCATCGGGGGGAAGGGTATGAAAACTGGCTGATTGTGGCGGCCACCGAAACCAATACTGAGGCCGATCAGGCGCAATTTGTCGCCGCGCTTACGGAGGTGCTGGCATGAGTATGAACCGCACAGGTCGCCCGACGGCACCGGTTGTCACTGCACACGAAGGCTTTGCGTCCCTGACCGACGGGCGGGGGCTTCTGCAATCGGAACGCCTGATTTTTGAGAAGAAAGACTATACGCGCACGGGCGTTGATTTCGCTGACATAGAGATTGCCGCCGATGATCTCAGCGGGTTGCTGCGCGAAGAGGATATGGGGTTGCCCGGTCTGACTGAGCCAGAGGCCATACGCCACTATGTGCGCCTGTCGCAATATAATCATGCGATCGATCTGGCGCTCTATCCTCTGGGATCATGCACCATGAAGCACAATCCGCGCCTCAATGAGAAAATGGCACGCCTGACGGGGCTTGGGGATATTCATCCCTTGCAGCCGGTATCGACGGTTCAGGGGGCGATTCAACTGATGGATGTGCTGGCCCGCTGGCTGAAAACCCTGACGGGTATGCCGGCGGTCGCTCTGTCGCCCAAGGCGGGTGCACATGGGGAACTGTGCGGGCTTTTGGCCATCAAGGCCGCGCATGAAGCCAGCGGGCAGGGCCATCGCCGCACGGTTCTGGTGCCGAAATCGGCCCACGGCACAAATCCGGCGACGGCAGCCTTTGTCGGCTATAGCGTGCGTGAGATCGGACAGACGGCGGATGGGCGCGTCGATATTGCAGACCTTAAGGCCAGGCTGTCTGACGATGTGGCGGCGATTATGCTGACCAATCCCAATACCTGCGGTTTGTTTGAACGCGATATCATCGCCATTGCTGATATCATCCATGCGGCGGGCGGCTATTTTTACTGCGATGGGGCCAATTTCAACGCCATAGTCGGACGGGTGAGGCCGGGTGACCTTGGGGTCGATGCCATGCACATCAACCTGCACAAGACCTTCTCGACGCCGCACGGTGGTGGCGGGCCGGGCGCGGGGCCGGTGGTGCTGTCCGAAGCTCTGGCCGCCTTCGCGCCTGCGCCCTGGGTAGTCTCCGGTGCGGACGGTTTCGACCTGCTTGAGCATGGCGAAGGGGAAAGTGCGGCAAACTTCGGGCGTATGTGTGCCTTCCACGGCCAGATGGGCATGTATATCCGCGCCCTGACCTATATGCTCAGTCATGGGGCCGATGGTCTGCGACAGGTATCTGGTGATGCGGTGCTGAATGCCAACTACATTAAGGCGTCGCTATCCGATCTGATGAGCGTGCCCTTTCCCGACGGCCCCTGTATGCACGAGGCCTTGTTTGACGATAAATGGCTTGAGGGGACGGGTGTGACCACGCTTGATTTCGCCAAGGCGATGATCGACGAAGGCTTTCACCCCATGACCATGTATTTCCCGCTGGTCGTGCACGGGGCCATGCTGATTGAGCCGACCGAAACCGAATCGAAGACGGAACTCGACCGGTTTATCACAGCTTTACGGGCGCTGGCCGAAGACGCGGTTAAGCCGTCGAATGACAAGACACGCTTTACGGCTGCCCCGCACCTCGCGCCGACAAAACGTCTGGATGAGACGCGCGCGGCGCGCTTCCCAAGACTCGTGTGGTAAACTCCTGTGTGGTAAAACTATGTGGTAATAGGGCATCACCTGCGGATTAATAAATTCAGGCCGTAATTTCGTCTTAAGCCTTACTTTATAATCATCGGTATGATCCCTATATCGGGACATATCAGGCCGTCATAAATTACAGTTATGATTGGCCGATCCCCCGACTGCATATTCGAAACCCCTTGTCTGAGACCGCACTACGGTCGCCGGAGCCCCGTTATGACCCCGCCCGAAATGCGTGCAAATGCAGGCGTTTTGGCCAAGCCCTCCAAGGCCTCCCGGAGGAAGGGGAAATCGCGCGCTATTGTCATGGAAGTGCCTGACATCCTAAAGCCGCAAAAGAAAGCCCGTAAAAAGAAAAGCCTCCTGTTTATGGGCATGCGTCGGGTGTGGCGTCTGTTCCTTATGGGGACCGGATCTTTGCTGATTGTGGCCGGTGCTTTGATTGCGCCTTTGCCCGGCCCGTTTGGTCTGCCTATATCCTTGCTTGGCCTTGTGGTGGTTATGCGTAACTCATATTGGGCCAAGCGTCAGTTCATCCGCCTGAAGAAAAAGCATCCTAACTGGCTGATGCCGATCCGTAAGTTGCTGCGGCCCAAGCCCAAGGTGGCCTCGGTCTTTTGGCAGCAGGCCCTGAGGACTGAGCGTCTGGTCTTCAGGCGTGAAAATCGTGTCCTGCGGGTATTCAGGCATCGCTTCCTGCGCCCAAGAAAATGAAAAGGCTCCGGCAGTACCGGAGCCTTTTGTTTTACATGCGCATAAAATGTCTGTTCAAACGCAAGAAGCCGACTGTACCTGAGGGATTGTCACCATAAAGCGGCTTAAGCCCTGACGGCAGATGGGTTTGCTGCCTGACCAGACCGACCCCGATATCGGTTGTGCCTGATAACCGGAAGGTGCGCAAAACGCCGATTTCGCTTTTGGCGACCCAATGGGCCTGATGTTCCACCAGTTCATCATGATGCACGCGTTCATAGCGGCCCATCAAAGTCCATTGCGGATTAAACGCCATATTGGCCTCAAGCAGCCAGGCATCCATAGGGTCTGTGGCGTGGTGCCCGCCTTCGGCCTCTTTGCGGCCCCAGGCCAGAGCCGTATTCAGGCGCGCCTTCCCAATGGTATGAGCGGTTTCGACGCTGGCCGAGGTCTTGGTCAGGTCAACATCCGGATAAAGTCCCTCAGGGCTTTTGACATCGGCGCGGGATATCTGTGCCTGAATACCATCGGTGATCTGCCACTTAAGGCGTACCGCCGTTGAATCGAGTTTCGGCGTTTCAAGGTCGAAGCGCTTTTCGTCCGGCTCGCGTCCTGTAAAGCGGGCGGCCTCAATCGTCAGCGGGCCATAGCTGTAACCGGCACTGACAACGCCCATGGTCACATGCGCCGAGTCGAACCAGTGATGAGTGATCGGCGCGGTCGGCAGGTTTTCCCCCGAAGGCCGGTGCATGAAGGTGGTAGGGCCGAACGGGGTTTCCGATGGCCAGCCGATTTTCACATAGCCCGATGAGCGTGCATCAAAGCGCCGCGTTAGTTTGGCTGACATATCCATAAACAGGTCATGCGGATGCTGGGCGTCGATCAGGGGCGTTACGCCATCAGCGGTTTCTCCGGCCTGAAGCAGCAGGGGATAGCCGCCCTTGCCCATGAACGGGTCAGGCGACAGCATCAGTTGCAACTCAAGCGTATCATGCTCTGACAACTGGCGTTTGGCATTGAGCATTCCCATACCGGCGATGAAACTTTTGGAGCCGCCGCGAGGGCCTGACTGGTCGATACTGACGCCATCAAGGCGGATATGGCCGTGGATTTGCCAGTCGGATACACTGACGGCTTCGGAAGGAGAGGGGGCTGAGGGCGTGTGGTGGTGGTGGCTGTGGTCTTGCGCCGCAACCGGCACAGCAAACAGCCAAAGCGCTGCGCCACCAGAGAGGGCGCACAAAGAAGAGGATTTCATAGATATAGCTTTCAAATGGATTGCAAAGAGCGGGAAGCCTCAGAGCAAAGCATTTGGCGGGCGAAGCACTTCGTAGGGGGCAAAGGAAACGGGTCGATTGTCCCGACTGGGCCGCAGAGGGGCGGCGTGGCTATGGAGGCGGACAAACAAAACCGGTTCAGGCACGATGACTGCCACCGAACAGCATGCCAGATGCGCGGAGACGACGGGTTTGCCCTTATTGGGCGTGGACGGTGATTCGCTTGAGTGGCAGGGCGTGGCGCTTTCGGGCGTAGGCGCAGACAGGGCGGGCGTGACCAGCGATACCTGCATCGCTATAAGCGCCGTCAGCGCAAGGGTAAGCAAGGCCCTGATAAAACGGTTCATGCCGCCTTGCCGAACCGCAACTTACCCAAGGTTTCAAACAGGCCCAGCAAGCCGTCTTCGGGTTTGAAGGGCAATTTAGCCTTGAACTTTTCAAAGGCCATGACCTGTTCGATATTACGTTCAACCTGCTCGTTTTGGGCGATTCGGCCCTGAGAGAGCCGCGTCAGAAGGGCGGTCGCCAGAATTCCCGAAACGATGGCGCGTTTGGAATAATGGTTTTCATCGAGCGCCTTATCGCCCGCCTTCTGCCAGATCAGGTCAGCTGATTCCCACAGAAGCCGCTGATAAAGCCCTAGGTGCTGCGGCAGGGCCAGATGCCCTGTCAGGCGACGGGCCACCGGCTCATCGCTGGCGGCGGCATCAAGCCAGGTCACCAGCAGGGTGCGTATTTTGTCACGGATTTTCAGCCCCTCAAGGGCTTCGGGTGTGCAATTGTCTGTTACGGCCTGATTGGCCTGACGCCAGAGAATCGCAGCTATATCCTGCGGGCCATTGGGGCAGAGCAGGGAGACTTCGCCTTCGTTGAGGCCCGTGTCCTGTGCCGCACGACGCAAGGCATGGCTGCTGAGGCCCAGAGTGGGTATATAAGCAGCCGTGGCCGCAGCCAGCCTGAGTTCAAGCGTATGCAAGGATTCCTGTGACATGGCCTGATCATATGCCTTATGCAGGCAAGTGAGAAGGATTTTATCAAAATTCTGGTCGATTAGGACGTTTCCTTTAAGGCTTTGACTTGCCATCATGGCGGCCTTGCTGTAAGGCCTTGCGCCACACGCCTGCAAACCGCCGTTTGCGGGCAGGATTTTTTTTAGCCGCTGCCATCAAGATGGGCGATGCGGCAATCACCGAATGGAGAGATACCTCTGGTTCAGATTTTTGTCCGCGACAACAACGTCGATCAAGCGCTTAAGGCCCTGAAGAAAAAAATGCAGCGTGAAGGTTCCTTCCGCGAAATGAAGCGCCACGTGCATTACGAAAAGCCTTCGGAAAAGCGCGCCCGTCAGCAGGCTGAAGCCGTGCGCCGCGCCCGTAAGCTGGCCCGCAAGCGGATTCAGCGCGAAGGCGGTGGGGTTGTGGCGCGCGGTCGCGCCTAAGCGATCCAGAGGTTATGCCTTTTAAAAAGCGCCGGAGTGTAAGCTCCGGCGCTTTTTCTTTGGGGGAGATGTCCTAATGGTCATTGACCGTTGCGTGCGGTCTTGACATTTTGGACGGGATTTTGAGGGAGCCACAGAAAATGCCGCGCAGGACACTGACGCACAGTCTGGCCTCATGGCTGGGGGAATGGGACGAAGACAAACTGCGGCGGGTGCTGCATGTCACACTGGCTGTACTGACCGGCCTTCTGGCGGGCATGGTGCTGGATACCCTGTTCCGGCTGACCGGCAATTTTATATTCCCGCCGCCGCCAACACTGGATATGGCCTCGTCGGAAGATATCCGCGCCTTGCTTGATACGATTCCGGCGGATGCCTATATTGTCAAGCTTCTGGGCTGGACGCTGGGCACGTTTGGCGGGGGATATCTGGCGGCACGTATTGCCCGCACCGGCGGTTATCCGGCGTGGCTGACGGCCATATTGCTCTATGCCGGTTTCCTGCTTCACCTGCTGATTATTCCACACCCGAACTGGGTCGTATTCATCAGTATCCCGCTCTGTGGCGTAGCGGCCTATCTGGCGGGGCTGGCGGGGATGCAGGCGACCATGCGTCACCTGCGCCAGCAGGGGACTATTTAACCTGATCACTAACGATAATGCGCCTTGGCACATTATCAAAGGTCACAGAGGTGGCGTTTTTGAAATCGGCCGGAACAAAGAAGGGCGTTCCGGCGGGAACGACATCATTGCGCGGGGTCTTGGGCAGGGCTCTGGTGCTGCCGTCCGAAAGCGTCACGGTGCCATTGCCCGCGCCATCGAAGAAAACGCGATCCTGACGCGGGATGGCCAGCGCCATCACGCCGCCGACCTTACGGGCGACACGGTTGGTTTGATCGACGGCCTTGGCCAGTGGGGCTGTCGGCATGGTTTTCGCCGGTTTGGCCGTCGCATAGACCCTCAGGCGCATGGCGACCGACATGGTAGACGGGCCGGTGACTTCGATTCGCGCACCGGAATTCATCTGCGCCAATGTCGGCAGAGGCGAGATGCGGCCATCGGCCAGAATGCTGAGCCTGGTTGACTGCCCGCCCTGCTTTAGCAGAATCTGGGCATCCTTCGGGTTGCCGTTCTTGATGCGCAGAACGTAGTTCAGATTGATGGCATCGCGTTCCGCAACGGGCAGGCCCAGAAAGCCCTTCAGCAGCGGAAAGGCTCTGTCGGCGGCAACTTCGTTACGATAGACGCCGTCCTGAGTGGTCTGAGCCATTACGGGTGTAACGGCGGTGAAGCTGGCTGTACTCAGGGCGGCCCCAAGCAACAGGGCCTTTACCGCTTTGGCTGTCATAGTCTCTCTCATCAATATGTGCATATGCGTAATATAGGATGCCTATATTGCCAAATTAAGGCTGAACGGGAGATGAAAGCCAATGTGGGGGACGACAAGGATTTATCAAGCGGGCGTAGTCACTGCCTTTACAATGCTTTCGTCCATCTGATCATAGGAGTCGATCTGCGCCCGATGCCATTCGCGCATTAAGGCTTCATTGGCCGTACCATCGATCAGCGCGCCGTCTTTGACGCGCGGATAGGCGACATCACCGCGAATAATCTCACCGGTATTGGCACGGATATGCAGATGCCAGGGACGCACATCGCCGGGATGTTTTATCCCTGCGGTGCCCAGCATCTCAGCCAGCGCCTTCATAGTGTTGCGATGATAGTTGGCGACGCGGATATATTTGTCCTCGACGACCAGTGCGCTCTGGCGTTTCTTATCCTGAGTGGTGACGCCGGTCGGGCATTTATTGGTATGACAGGCGCGGGCCTGAATACAGCCGACCGAGAACATGAACGGACGCGCAGCCATAATGAAATCGGCCCCCAGCGCCATGATACGACAGATATCAAAGGCCGAAACGATCTTACCCGACGCACCGACGCGGACTTCCTGACGCAGACCGGCCCCCAGCAGGGCATTGTGCACATAGCTCAGGCCCTCAATCAGCGGCAGGCCGACATTGTTGGATAACTCAAGCGGTGCGGCCCCCGTGCCGCCTTCGCCACCATCGACGACGATGAAATCAGGCGCGGTACCCATCGCCAGCATGGCTTTGACAAGGCTTAAGAATTCAGAACGATGCCCAATAGCCAGCTTAAGGCCAACGGGCTTGCCGCCGGAGAGTTCACGTAGTCTGGCGATAAACTGAATGGTTTCACGCGGAGTGGAAAATTCCGGATGAGCTGCGGGTGATTCACAGTCATGATCGCGGGAAATCAGGCGTGTAGCGGCAATTTCAGGGGTAATCTTGGCCTTAGGCAATATGCCGCCGTGACCGGGCTTGGCCCCTTGCGACAGCTTGATCTCAATCATCTTTACCTGAGGATCCGCGGCCTGACGGGCAAAGGCCTCAGGGTCAAATCGCCCCTCGGCGGTTCGGCAACCGAAATAACCGGAGGCAATTTGCCAGATCAGGTCGCCGCCGCCCTGACGGTGGTAAGGGCTGATTGAGCCTTCGCCGGTATTCTGGGCAAAGTTTCCGGTTTTGGCACCTTTGCTGAGGGCCAGAACGGCATTGGCCGACATGGCCCCGAAGCTCATGCCGGAAATATTGAAAATCGAGGCTGAATAAGGCTTCTGACAGTCCTTACCGCCCATGGTCAGACGGAAGTCATGATCAAGATTAGAGACGGGTTTCAGCGAGTGGGATAACCAGCCATAGCCGATGGCATTGACGTCCTTGATGGTGCCGAAGGGTAGCTTATCGGTTTCGTTCTTTGAGCGCTGATAAACCAGTGCGCGCTGTTCGCGGCTGTAGGGGACAGGGGCCTGATCATCTTCGATGAAATACTGACGAATTTCGACGCGGATGCTCTCAAACAAAAAACGGAAATGCCCCATCAGCGGATAGTTACGCAAGATGGCGTGACGGGTCTGCACGCGGTCATAGATGCCGAGCGCCGAAAGCGGCAGCAGGACATAAAGCGCACGATAGATCAGCGGGTGCACATAATACCCGCCGATGACGGCCAGAACCGTCAGCAACAAGACCATACGAAAAACGAAATAACGCGTAACTGGCAGCACAATGAACCTCGGCAGATTTTTGGTGCAGCTTAGCTGTATTCAAGCGCAAAGGCTAATGGCCTTCTCAGAAGGTGAAGCGATTGGGAATGGCGGCGATTTGATGTTCGTCTTCGTATAGTATTTTTCCGACATCACGGGTGCGCAGAACCTCTACGTGAATACCGCAGGCTTCGAAGGCGATTTTCAGATCGTGCATGCGCTGAATATGTTCCCGCGCTTCGGGCTTAAACCAGCAGATGGGTTGCTGAGCGTCTTTTTTCTGGCCATAATTAAATATAGTGGGGCGTTCCAGTTTTTCTTCAAACCATAGACTGGCCTCTTCGATGAGGCTTAAGGCCCAACCTTCGGAGTGCTCATTGGTTCTGACGTAATCCCTAACCTGAAACAGGCCCAGTCTGTATCTTTGCCCGTCAACCAAATGGGAGCAAACAAAGCGCACATATATGCTTTGCTTGTCATCTGGTTGCAATTTTGGTTTTTTCCCCCGCATGGGCGCATGATGATCACTAATTTAATGGCGCGCAAATAAAAAGAGCAGATGTTGCCATCTGCTCTTAGGTATGGGGTCAAGGGGCCTAAGGCCCCTTGAATCTTATCTTTGATCTTAAAGCGCCTTAACGATGCCTTCGACCATCTTCTTCGCGTCGGCAAACAGCATCATGGTGTTGTCGCGGAAGAACAGTTCGTTTTCAACGCCTGCATAGCCTGAAGACATGCCGCGCTTGATGAACAGAACCGTGCGGGCCTTTTCGACATCGAGGATCGGCATGCCGAAGATGGCCGAAGTCGGGTCGGTCTTGGCCGCCGGATTGGTCACGTCGTTAGCGCCGATAACAAAGGCCACGTCAGCCGTTGAGAACTCGGAGTTGATGTCCTCAAGCTCGAACACTTCGTCATAGGGCACATTGGCTTCGGCCAGCAGTACGTTCATGTGACCGGGCATACGACCAGCAACAGGGTGGATGGCGTACTTCACTTCGACGCCTTCTTCCTTCAGTTTGTCGGCCATTTCACGCAGGGCGTGCTGGGCCTGAGCCACGGCCATACCGTAACCGGGAACAATGATGACCTTGGAGGCGTTCTTCATGATGAAGGCCGCATCGTCAGCCGAACCCTGCTTTACCGGACGGGTTTCGACCTTGCCGCCACCGGCTGCCGCAGAGGTGTCGGCGCCGAAGCCACCTAAGATAACGCTGAAGAATGAGCGGTTCATGCCCTTACACATGATGTAGGACAGGATGGCACCTGACGAACCGACCAGTGCACCGGTGATGATCAGGGCAACGTTTTCCAGCGTGAAACCCAGAGCCGCAGCGGCCCAACCAGAGTAGGAGTTCAGCATCGACACGACGACCGGCATGTCCGCACCACCGATAGGGATGATGAGGGTGATACCCAGCACCAGCGCGATAGCAAAGATAGCCCAGAAAGCCCAGACAGCCTGACCGGCAGTGGCGATCAGGACACCGATCAGCACGACCACAGCCACGGCGAGCGCGATGTTCAGCAGGTGACGGGCAGGCAGGATGATCGGCGCGCCGGACATGTTGCCGTTCAGCTTGGCAAAGGCGATGACCGAACCGGTGAAGGTGATGGCACCGATGGCCACGCCGAGCGAAAGTTCAATCAGAGATGCCGTCTTGATGCCGAGGCCGGAGTCGATATGGAAAGCTTCGGGGGCATACATGGCACCGACAGCCACCAGACAGGCCGACAGACCAACCAGTGAGTGGAATGCGGCCACAAGCTGCGGCATGGAGGTCATGGAGACCTTTTTGGCGATCAGACCACCGGCGATACCACCGACGGCGATGCCGCCAAGGATAAGGGCGATGGTAACGACATCGAGCGAGCCACCGATAAACAGGCCAAGGAGCGTTACGCCAACGGCAATAGCCATACCGACCATGCCATAGAGGTTACCCTGACGGCTGGTTTCAGGCGAAGACAGCCCGCGCAGGGCAAGGATGAAGAGCACGCCTGACACAAGGTAGGCGAGTGCGGAGAAATCCGTATATGACATTAGTGTGCCCCTTCTTTTTTAACGGGCTTTTCTTTTTTCTTATACATGGCCAGCATGCGGCGGGTGACCATAAAGCCCCCGAAGATATTGACCGCAGCAAGGGCAGCAGCAACTGCGCCAGATCCCTTGGATACCCATGCGCCTGCGCCGAAACCCGACGCGGCAGCCGCCATGAGCGCACCGACGATGATCACGGATGAAATCGCGTTGGTCACAGCCATAAGCGGCGTGTGCAGGGCGGGGGTCACTGACCAGACAACGTAGTAACCGACAAAGACGGCCAGTACGAAGATGGCGAAATAGAATACGGTAGGATTGATATGTTCCATTATGGCTCCCCCTTATGATTGCAGGGCAGGGTGCACAACCGCACCGTTTTGGGTGACCAGAGCCGCCTTGAGGATTTCGTCTTCGAAATCGGGCGCGAACTGGCCTTCCTTGTTGATCAGCAGGCCTACGAAGGCTTGCAGGTTCTTGGCATAGAGCGCGGAGGCATCATTGCCGATGGCCGTGACGATATTGGTCGGGCCATAGATCTTGACGCCGTTCACATCGGCCACAGTGTCGGCGACGGTGCCTTCGACATTGCCGCCCTGAGGCGCTGCCAGGTCAACCAGAACCGAACCGGCTTTCATCGAAGCGACCTGAGCCCTGGTCACCAGCACAGGGGCGGCGCGGCCGGGGATCAGGGCGGTGGTGATAACAATGTCCTGCTTGGCGATGTGCGAAGACACAAGCTCTGCCTGCTTGGCCTTATATTCCGGCGACATCTCCTTGGCATAGCCGCCTGCGGTCTGGGCGTTTTTGAACTCTTCGTCCTCAACTGCAAGGAACTTGGCACCCAGCGATTCGACCTGTTCCTTGGTGGCCGGACGCACGTCAGTGGCGGTCACGACCGCCCCCAGACGACGGGCGGTGGCGATGGCCTGAAGACCGGCAACGCCAACGCCCATGATGAATACCTTGGCGGGGGCAACCGTGCCCGCAGCGGTCATCATCATCGGGAACGACTTACCATAAAGGTAGGCGGCGTCGATGACGGCGCGGTAACCGGCCAGATTGGCCTGAGACGACAGGGCATCCATGACCTGAGCACGGGTAATACGCGGCACGAATTCCATGGCATATGCAGTGGCACCTGCATCGGCCAGAGCTTTCAGGGCATCCTTTTCACGGTGCGCATCCAGAAGGGCGACAACGGTCGCGCCGGATTTCAGGCCCGCAACCTCTGAGGCCTCGGGACCGCGTACCTTAAGCCAGATGTCTGCCATCGATTTGGCTTCCTGAGCCGTGGTGATGGTCGCACCGGCTTGTGCGAAGGCGTCATCGGAAAACGACGCAGAAATACCGGCGCCGGATTCGATCAGAACCGTCTGACCGGCGGACACCCACTTTTTCACAGTATCAGGTGTCGCGGCGACCCGCGTCTCACCCGATCGGGTTTCTTTGGTGATGGCTATGTTTATGGCCAAGTTAAGTCTCCTCAGAATGTTCGGCGCAAAGCCGTAAATTCTTTGACGTGTAAGAGTTTGTTATTATTCGGTGCAGGCTTAGGGCCTTAGCAGAATTAAGCATGTTGTAAAGGCTTGTTACAGTTTGTCAGGCGCGCCCTCTTTTCATGACGGTGTTATAAAAACGTATGTGACACCGGTGTCAAATTGTTTGTGGGGCATGATCTTATTTCTTTTCCGCGGGCTGAGGTTTCACAACCGTACTCACCATCACAAAACTGAGGACCAGTAACAGCGCCCAGGCTCCCATCTTGTGCAGACTGACAAGGTGCCAGGTCTGCTGGTCGGGATAGACCCATGTGCGCGTAACCGTGCCGATATTCTCAGCTACCCACAGGAAAAACGCCGTGAGTATATTGGCGAGAATGAAGGGCATATGCCGGTTTTTACGGTCTATGCGATAGACGATCATGGTGCGGAAAAACAGTAGGGCTATGGCGGCGAACAGCAGGTAGCGGATGTCATAGATATAGTGGTGTGTGAAAAAGTTGACGTAGATCAGCGCCGCCAGACAGCCGGTTAGCCAAAAAGGCGGATAGCGATTAAAGCGCATATCGAATATGCGAATGGCGCGCGCTATAAATGACCCGACGCAGGCATACATAAAGCCGGTAAACAGGGGCACCGCCGCGATGCGGATCAGAGCTGGTTCCGGATAGCTCCATGACCCAACATGGGTTTTGAATATCTCCATTACCGTACCCACCAGATGGTAGAGCAGGATAACCTTGGCTTCCTCAAGACTCTCAAGCCGAAACCACAGCATAAGGATCTGTGTGATCAGTGCGGCGACAAACAGAAAATCGTAGCGATGTATGGGCGCGTTTTCCGGCCAGAACAGGTGCGTGAGAATTAGCAGCCCCAGCATCACCGCGCCAAACAGGCAGGCCCAGGCCATTTTCAGGCCAAACAGAACAAATTCGGCAAGGGTAGGGGGCAGATATCCAAGCCCCTGCCGGATGATCCGGCGAGCAGGCTGAAGATAGGTGGCCAGCGGGTGAGGGGGCATTGAGGGACCGTAATAAAAAAGCGCCGAAGGTTAAAACCCGCGGCGCTTTCGGAAAGTGATGATGGCTTATCAGGCTATCAGTGCGCGTCGGGCTTTTCTTTCAGAATGAAGAAGCCAATAATCGAAACGACAATAGCGGTAATCGCGGCGGGCAGGAAACCTGCGCCACTGACGGCAAACCAGATGGTGAAGAACAGGAGGGCAACGGCTACGATCAGGCTGCCCCACTTGGTGAGGTTGCCGAACAACTCATAGCTGGCGCGTTGTTCGTGGATGTCCATTTCACCTTTGATGTGGTCAGAGTTGTGATCGGCCATGGATAGCGGTTCCTGAAGAAGGGACTGTGAGTCTGGCTGTCTTACAAAAGCCCTGCCCACACGTCAATTGGCGTTTAGGGGAATTATTTACGGTTGCGGCAAACCGTTCAGGCCAGTTCCGGCTGATAGGTGCCAATAAGGTCGAGGGATTCGCGCAATATGGCCTGCATAGCCAGTTGCGCGCCCTCGGCATCACCGGCTTCGATCGCCAGCAGGACGGCTTCGTGCGCTGGAATGGACGCCGTGTGCCCCGCTACCTTATTGGTAATGCTAATGGATATGCGTAAGGCGGTGTTGATCAGTTCCCGCAGTTGCCAGAAGAACGGATTACCCGACGCGCGCAGGATGGCCACGTGAAATTCGATGTCAGCCTGAAGGGCCTGCTCATGTTCACTGGCATTATCGCGCATGCCGTTAAGCCCGTCACGGATTGCCTGAATATCTTTGCGGTTGGCGCGCGTGGCCGCAAGCGATGCCGCCACCGGCTCAATCGCCAGACGTACCTCGGTGAATTCGCGATAGATCGTGTTTGAGAACGGGCGTTCCATCAGCCAGCGCGTGACATCGGGGTCAAGCAGGTTCCACCGGCTGACCGGTTCCACCTTGGTGCCCTGACGTGGACGTGCGCTCAACAGGCCCTTGGCCGTCAGCATTTTAACCGCTTCGCGCGCCACCGTGCGGCTGGCGCTGAATTGCGTGCAAAGCTCGGCTTCGGTCGGAAAGCCCCGCCCGTCATAGGCACCGGAGACAATCGATTGCCCGAGCGTTTCCAGTAATCCGTAGGTAAGGCTGACGCCGTGAGGTGTGCGCATAAGAATTTGGCCTGCCTGTAAATGGGCGTTACGGTTTAAAAACGGACACCCTTATATTTAACGGCAGAAAATACCGTAATTGTCCAGAGGGTAAGTGTACAACACAGCCATAGTCAATCTCGTTAAAAAGTCAAAGGCTGTTGTCTCATTTCATCTATAATTATAATGGGTTGGGGATTTTAAAGTCGTTGTGATGATAGCGTTATCACTTTTGGCTTGTGCTTTAAATCTATAATGCTACACAAAATTATAAGATAAATCAGGGCCAGCGGTATGGTAAACAGCTGCAATCTGGCTTGAGGGATGGAGACACAGACACATATGCACATGAAATTATCCGGTAGCTCGACGTCTAAGGTAAGCGCTGTCATTCGCAAAGGCATTCGTCAGGGTGTGCTCACACTGGCTGCGGCGGCGATGGTCATGTCGGTATCGGCAGCCCCTGCGGCACTGGCACAATCCGCCCCTAAGCCTATACCGCATCTTGTCAAAAAGAATGGCAAGGCGGCGTTAATGGTGGATGGCGCGCCCTACCTGATGCTTGGGGCGCAGGTGAACAATTCTTCGAACTATCCGTCACAGCTTCCGTATGTGTGGCCAGCGCTGAAAGACATCGGTGCCAACACCGTAGAGGTCAATGTCGCGTGGGAGCAGGTTGAGCCGGTCGAAGGCCAATATGATTTCTCGTTTGTCGATGCTTTGGTCACTCAGGCGCGTGAAAATAATGTCCGCGTTGTGCTCTTGTGGTTCGGTACGTGGAAAAATACCTCGCCGCACTATGCGCCGGACTGGGTGAAACTGAACAATAAGCGTTTCCCGCGTATGACCAAGCAGGATGGCACCATCTCCTATTGTCTGTCGCCAATGGAAGAAACGACGCTTGAGGCCGACAAAAAGGCTTTTGCCGCCCTGATGCGCCACCTCAAGAAAATCGATGGCGAGCAGCACACGGTCATTATGGTGCAGGTGCAGAACGAGAGCGGCACCTATGGTTCGGTACGCGATTATTCGCCCAAGGCTGAAAAAGTCTTCAAGGGCCCCGTGCCCGAAGCGCTTCTGAAAAAGAAGGGTCTGAAACCCGCCAAAGGCCAGAACAGCTGGGAACAGGTGTTCGGCAAACATGCGGACGAATATTTCCATGCCTGGCATATCGCCAGCTATATTAATGGCGTCGCTGAAGCCGGTCGTGCTGAATATGACCTGCCGATGTATGTCAATGCCGCTATTCGTGAGCCACTTCTGGATGTCGGGCCGGAGTCCTATTCTTCGGGCGGGCCTACCCACAATGTGATCGACATCTATCAGGCGGCGGCACCCAAAATCGATATCATCGCGCCGGATATCTATAAGCGCGATTCGAAGAACTACGAGGCCGTGCTTGATCTTTACAGCAAGTACGATAACCCGCTGTTTGTGCCGGAAACCGGCTCGGATACTGAATTTGCCCGTTACGCCTTCAGTGTGTTCGGGCGTGGTGGTATCGGCTTTGCCCCGTTTGGCATCGACTACACCGGCTACACCAACTATCCGCTGGGCGGCAAGGACATCAGTCCGGAAGGCCTGAAGCCCTTTTCGAAGGTCTATGCCCTGTTTGGCCCCGCGCAACGCGAATGGGCGAAGCTGGCGTTTGAAAATCAGACATGGGGCGTTGCCGAAGGTGATGACCGCGCAGATCAGGTGGTTGATCTCAATGGCCGCTGGAAGGCGACTGTGTCCTATGGCGAATGGCAGTTCGGGTTCAAGAACTGGACATGGCTTGGGGATTTCGAGGCTGTGCCTGGGCGTGAAAAGCCCAATGGCGGCATGGTGGTCGCACAATTGTCCGAAGACGAGTTTCTGCTTCTGGGGCTTCATGCCCGCGTGACCTTTGATGTCGGCGACAAACAAAAGGGCAAGAATGTGATTTACCGATCGGTCGAAGAGGGCCGCTTCGTTGACGGCAAGTGGGTTGTCGATCGCATCTGGAACGGTGACCAGACGGATTACGGACTGAACCTGACGGATGCGCCCCGCATCCTCAAGGTCAAGCTGGCAACCTATTAATACGAATATAAAACTGGGAGAAAACTATGAAACCTTATATGTTTGCACCGGCGCTTGTGGCCTGTCTGATGGCCTCGACGGCACTGGCAGGCACATGGGAGCGCACGGAAACCGGCATTGTCGTAAAGCCGGACACAGGTAGCGCCAAAGAAGTTCGCCTGACCGTTTATGGCGATAGTATCATTCAGGTGCTGGCGGTTGATGATCCGGCGCGTGAGCAGATCGAAAGCCTGATGCAGGTCGCGAAGCCTTCGGGTGACTTTAAGACCAGTGAAACGGGTGGCAAGGTGCGCATCACCCTGCCTAAGGCATCGGCTGATGTCTCGCTTACCGATGGCAAGCTGACCTTCTATAATGCCAAGGGCGAGGCGGTTCTTAATGAGCACCAGAGCTCAATCACGCCGGTAACCATTGAGGGCAAGCCCTTTGTATCGGTGTCCGCGCAATTTAACCGTGGCACCAAAGAAAGCTTCTATGGGCTGGGGCAACATCAGAACGCCCAGATGGATCTGAACGGCGAAGATGTCGAGCTGCGCCAGCACAATATGGACATCGGTATTCCGTTCCTGGTGTCCAACAAGAAGTATGGCATCCTGTGGGATAATAACTCCGTCACACGTTTCGGTAATCCGACACCCTATGCCCTGTTCAGCCGTGACCTGAAGCTGACGGCGGTGGATGGCTCCAAAGGCCTGACCGCGAAATATTATGTCGATGGTCAACTGGTGCTGACCCGCATCGAAGACGACATCCGTTATCAGTACCTCAAGGACGTAGCCGAGTTCTGGCCGAAAGACGCCGCCCTGACACGCGAAGCGACACAAGGCAAGAAGGTTAAGGTGGTCTGGGAAGGCACCATGACCTCGGAGCATAGCGGCGTGCATAAGCTTCGGATGTACTCGTCTGACTATGCCACCCTTAAGGTCGATGGTAAGACCATCTTTGACCGCATCTGGCGTCAGAACTGGAACCCCTGGTACCACAATTTCGAGCAGGAATTTAAAGCCGGAGAGCCGGTTAAGCTTCAGGTCGAATGGGAACCGGCGGGCGGCATGATCGCCATCCATCATAACAATCCACGGCCGGATATCGATAAACACTCGCTGAACCTGACCTCAGAAGCCGGTACCGGCCTCAACTACTTCTTCATTTCAGGTGCGGACCTTGATGAGGTCATTGGCGGCTATCGTCATGTGACCGGCGAAGCGCCGCTGATGCCGAAGTGGGCCTATGGTTTCTGGCAGTCACGCCAGCGTTATGAGACACAGGAGCAGCTTCTGAGCGTCCTGCGCACCTACCGTGAAAACAAGTGGCCGATCGATAATATCGTACAGGACTGGTTCTACTGGCCCGAAGACCAGTGGGGTTCACACGACTTCGATAAGTCGCGCTTCCCTGACCCTAAGGCGATGGTGGATGAGGTGCATGACAAAAATGCCCGCATCATGTTCTCGATCTGGGGTAAGTTCTACGCCAATACCGAACACTACAAAGAATTTGAGTCCAAAGGCTATATGTGGACGCAGAACGTCAAAAACGGTACGAAGGACTGGGTCGGGCCCGGCTATCTTAACAGCCACTACTCGCCCTATAATCAGGAAGCCCGCGATATGTACTATCGCCAGCTTAGCAGTAAACTTGGTCATCTCGGCATTGACGCCTGGTGGATCGATAATACCGAGCCTGATGTCAATTCCAACGAACGTATAGAAGACTTCGCCAAGCTGATCACGCCGACCCAGATGGGGCCGGGGGCCTTGGTGCATAATGCCTATTCTCTGGTGGCGACGGCGGCGGTGTTTGACGGCCTGCAACGCGATAAGCCCGATACACGTCACTTTATTCTGACGCGTTCAGGCTTTGCCGGTGTGCAGCGTAATTCTGCGGCTCTGTGGAGCGGTGATGTGGTCGGCACATGGGCCAACTATCTTGACCAGATTTCCGCCGGCGTACAGACCGGCCTGTCGGGCGTGCCGAACTGGACGCATGACATTGGCGGCTATGCGCAGGAAACCCGTTTTCAGGGTGCTCAGGTCGGCATGCTTCAGGAAAATCGTGGTGGCGGGGGTTCTGGCACGGCTGAGGACATCCGCGAATGGCGTCAACTGAATCAACGCTGGTGGCAGTTTGGGGCCTTCTCGCCCCTGATGCGCTCACACGGCGAAGGGGTGAAGCGGGAAATCCACGAAATCTCCCCCGAAGGCAGCGATATGCGGGCCAATATGGTGTGGTTCCTTGAACTGCGTTATCGCCTGATGCCCTATATCTATGCTTCGGCGTCCGATAGCTATTACAAGTCCGGCACCCTGATGCGCGGTCTGGTATTCGATTTCGACCACGATCCGAAGGTACGTAACCTCAACGATCAGTATATGTTCGGTAAGGCTTTCCTGGTCGCGCCGGTCTATAAGTTCGATTCCACGTCACGTCAGGTTTATCTACCAGCGGGCGCAGACTGGTATGATTTCTATACCGGTCAGAAGCATACCGGCGGTCAGGAACTGAACGTCGCCGCACCGCTCGATCAGATGCCGCTGTTTGTCAAGGCGGGCTCGATTGTCCCTATGGGGCCGGTGACGCAATATGTCGATGAAAAGCCGGATGCACCGTTGACGATCAATGTCTATACGGGCGCTGATGGGGCCTTTAGCCTCTATGAGGATGATGGCGTGACCAATGCTTATCAGAAGGCAGGGGCCCATAGCCGCATTAACTTCAGCTATGACGACAAGTCGGGTGTACTGACGATTGCCGCGCGCGAAGGCAACTTCGAGGGCATGGTGGCCAACCGTCAGTTCAAGGTGCGCTTCATCAGGGCCGGCGGCAAAACCACCGACTTTGAAGCCTCCGATACACAGGTGGCCTATACAGGTAAGGCTCTGACGGTAAAGTCCAGATAGGCTGTAAGCCATAAAAACGTAAAGCCCGAAGCGCATGCTTCGGGCTTTATTTTTGCTGCCTGACTATTCGGGATTACTAAAGAGGTAATCGGCAAAGGCCACCATTTTATCGTCAGGCAACTTACGCTTGCCGTAATCGGTTTCGCGGGCCTCCGGCGTGCTGCAAGCCAGCTGTTTTATGGTGTCGAACACGCTGCCGGTTTTGATTGGAGACGAGGCACTATCAACGGAATCATCATTAAGTGTCAGGGCGTTGCTGGTGTTATAGGCTTTGAGTCCGACCGCGCGTAACTGACTGGTTGCGCAGTTAATCTCATAGGTAATGTGCGTATGCTTGATGTCGTCCTTAATGGCCGGGCCGTTACTGACCATGATTATGGTAGCGCGCCGCAACTGTGGGGCGGGTTCGGCAATGTTCGTATTGACGAAAATCGCCGTGGCACCATTCGCCAGCGAATCCACCACATAAACATCTGCATGGGCCATGGCGGGCAAAAGGGCGGCGCACAGGACAGAGACGGAAATAACTGCGCGTTTCAGCATGATTGAAGCTTTCAAAGAATAGGTGACCAAGTGTCCGTGCTCAGAGACCGTCACACAACCCCTGTTCAGGGGGGATGCGGTTCTATGATTTATGTATGGATTTTTTACGGTCGAGGCCCGTTAGCTGTGCTTGTTATTTAATGCCTTTAAGGAGACGTAGCTTATGGTTTCTACATCCTTTGAGACACAATCCCTGAACGTGCCGGATATGCAGATCGTACCGGCGGGTTTAAGGCGCAGCCTCAGGACACTGGGGCGCAACTGGCGCACGGGCACGCTGGAAATCATTTTCCCCAATGGTGGCGTCTATGAGATCAAAGGACAGGAGCCGGGGCCGAAAGGCATTCTTAAGGTGCATGATTTCCGTTTCCTGCGCCGCGTTCTGGCTTCAGGCGATATCGGATTTTGTGACGGTTACCGTAAAGGGGAGTGGGATACACCGGATCTGGCGGCCTTGCTTGAGGTGGTCACCCTCAATATAGATCGCCTGAAACGTTTCCTGACAGGCCATCCGGTCATCAAAATGGTCAATCGCATTGGCCATTTCCTCAATCGCAATACGCGCGAAGGCTCAAGGAAGAACATTTTCGCCCACTATGATCTGGGTAATGCTTTTTACAGTCAGTGGCTTGATGCCACCATGACCTATTCCTCGGCTCTGTTTAAAAAGCAGGCGATCGTCAAGGCTGATGCACAAAAAGTGCTTGAGGCGGCGCAGACCGAGAAATATGCCGCCCTGTCGAGGCTGATTGAGCTTAAACCTGACCAGCATGTGCTTGAGATTGGCTGTGGCTGGGGTGGCTTTGCCGAATATGCCGCCGGGGTGATCGGGGCAAAAGTGACCTGCCTGACCATCTCACCGGCCCAATATGACTATGCGGTCGAACGTATGCAGCGTCTGGGGCTGAGTGACAGGGTTGATATCCGGCTTCTCGATTACCGTGATGTTACCGGCCAGTATGACGCCATTGTCTCAATCGAGATGTTTGAGGCCGTGGGCGAGCAATACTGGGACGACTATTTTAAACAGCTTAAGGCCTGTCTGAAACCCGGGGGCAAGGCGGGGCTTCAGGTCATTACCATTCGCGATGATCTGTTTGAAGAATATAAGGAACGGCCTGATTTTATTCAGAAGTATATCTTCCCCGGGGGTATGCTGCCCTCAATAGGGCGCTTGAAAGATCAGACACAAAAAGCCGGTCTTGAGGTCTTGTCTGATGCCGGTTTTGGGCATGACTATGCCCTGACGCTGAAACTGTGGGCGCAGCGGTTTGAGACCGCATGGACGGAGGGGCGCATCACCGGATTTGACCGCGCCTTCCGTAAACTCTGGCTCTTCTATCTCGCCTATTGTGAGGCCGGTTTTCGCACCGGACGCACCAATGTCGTGCATTTCGGGGTGCAAAAACCGGCAAACTAATTGGGGATAGGGTTGGGAAATTGCGCTCAGGCCGCAAAGTGACAGCACAATAAACACTTGTAACCCCTTGTTGAGCGGGCTACCAAACCCGTTCCTTTAACAACAAACGGAGAATCGGCTGTGATGTGCGGACGGTTACCGATTTGGGGGCGCAGTGCAGCCAGTGCAGGATAGGGTGAAAACCGAAGACGGGGCAAAGCCTTACGGCGCAATTACCCTGACGCGGCATGGTGAACCGGCCTTGTCCCGACGGGTAAAGCTGACCGCCGAAGGCTATCGCGACTGGTGGCGGCGTTATGATGAGTCCGGTCTGCTTGAAGGGCAGATTCCGCCTGAGCGCCTGAAAGCCTATGCGCGAGAGGCCGCCTATATTTTCTCCTCGACCCTGCCACGTTCTATTGAAACCGCTAAGGCCGTGTCAGACGGTAAACCTTTTCAGTCCTTGCCCTTGTTTGTCGAAGCGCCTTTGCCACCGCCGAAGTTTCCGAATTTCATCAGGTTTTCACCTAAATACTGGGGTGGGATATCGCGAATCTGGTGGTGGGCGTTTAACCATCATCAGGGACAGGAAAATCGCAAACAGGCCGAAGTGCGCGCACGTGAGGCCGCCCGTTTCCTGATTGAAAAGGCTTCTGAAGGCGGCGATGTGCTGCTGATGGCGCATGGCTATTTCAATTTTATGATTTCTCTGGAACTGGTGAAGGCGGGCTATGGCCAAACCTGCGAGCAGGGGTTTAAGTACTGGGGCTGTCGCCGCTACGAAAAGCGTAGCCACTAATTTAAAAATTAGAGAACCTGTAAAATGAGCGAAAATCTTACCGATACCCTGTCCTTCGAAGACGCCTTGTCTCAGCTTGAAAAGATCGTGGCTGAACTGGAATCCGGTCAGGCACCGCTTGAAAAATCGCTGCAACTCTATGAGCGAGGGGCCGCCCTTAAGGCCTTGTGTGAACAGCGGCTTGAGGCCGCGCGCTTGCAGGTTGAAAAAATTACCCTTAACAAGGCAGGGCAGGTTGAGGGAACCGCCGCCGCCGATTTTAATTAGAGCCGTTTTAATGAGAGTCCTGGTTTCGGCCAGTCGGGACATACTTTAGGATTATATGGATTTGCCTCTGACCGCTGCCAATTCTGATCTTCCGCCGTTGCAGCGACGCATGCAGGAGACGGCTGATCTTGTGACCATGGCCCTTGATCAGCTTCTGCCGCGCGGTGAGGGGCCTGAGTCCCGCCTGATGGAAGCCATGCGCTATGCGGTGCTTGGTCCGGGCAAGCGCTTGCGTCCGTTTTTCGCGCTTGAAACCGGTCGTTTGTTTGACGCTGACCCTCAGGCGGTATTGCGGGCCGCCTGTGCGCTTGAGTGTATCCATGCCTATTCGCTGGTGCATGATGACCTGCCGTGTATGGACGATGATGATGTGCGTCGCGGGCAATTGACGGTGCACCGTGCCTATGATGAGGCGACGGCCGTTCTGGCGGGCGATGCCCTGCAAAGCGTGGCTTTTGAAATATTGTCACACGAAGATACCCACGAAGACCCCATGATCCGTTGCGAGTTGATGATGCGTCTGGCGCAGGCATCGGGCGCACAGGGCATGGCGGGTGGTCAGATGATTGACCTGATTGGTGTGACGGACGATCTGGGGGGCGTGGCACGTATGCAGCGCCTGAAGACGGGGGCCTTAATTGGTTATGCGTTTGAAATTCCGCTTATTATTGCCGATGCCGGTGAAAAGGAATCCCACGCCCTGATCCATTTCGCTCAGGATGTCGGGCTGGCTTATCAGATTGCGGATGATCTTCTGGATGTAGAAGGTGACCCCGACCTTCTGGGGAAAGCAGCCGGTGGTAAGGATGCGGAAAAGGGAAAAACCAATTTCGTCACCCTTCTGGGGCTGGGCGAAGCCAAGGGTAAGGTGCAGATTTTATCTGAACAGGCCAAGGCGAGACTTGATATTTTCGGGTCATCGGCGCAAATCCTGCGCGATAGTGTTGATTTCGTGCTAAACCGCCAGAATTAATCTGATTAGAAAACGCGGTTTTTCGACGCAGACTTTTTATAAACCCCGCGATAGGATCGCATCCTAAGCCTGATCCGGCCACAGAGTATCTGCCCCTTATGCTGCATTCGCCCGTTACGCCTGTTCTTGATACGCTCGACGCTCCTGAGAGAATCCGCGATCTGACGGCGGCTGACCTGAAGGTTCTGGCCGATGAAGTGCGTCAGGAGACCATATCGGTGGTTTCCAAAACCGGCGGGCATCTGGGGTCAGCGCTTGGGGTGGTCGAACTGACGGTGGCCCTACATCACGTGTTTGAAACCCCGCGCGATATTCTCATCTGGGATGTCGGCCATCAGACCTATCCGCATAAGATACTGACCGGACGGCGTGACCGCATCCGCACGCTTCGTCAGGGCGGTGGGTTGTCGGGCTTCACCAAGCGTTCTGAAAGCGTCTATGATCCGTTTGGTGCAGCCCATGCCGCGACCTCGATTTCGGCAGCGCTCGGTTTCTGTGCCGCGCGTGACCTTAAGGGCGAAGACAATAAGGTGATTGCCGTCATCGGTGATGGTTCCATGTCGGCGGGCATGGCCTATGAGGCGATGAACAAGGCTGCCGAAACCACCAAAAATCTGACGGTCATCCTTAACGACAATGATATGTCGATTGCGCCTCCGGTCGGGGGCATGAGTGCCTATCTGGCAAATCTGGTGTCCGGCACAGCCTATCAGGCGGTGCGTCGCTGGGGCAAGTCAGTGGCTGAGCGTTTGCCGAAGTCACTTTATGAGCAGGCGCGTAAATCCGAAGAATTTTCCCGCACCTGGTTTACCGGCGGCACCTTTTTCGAGGAACTCGGCTTCTATTATGTCGGGCCGATTGACGGCCATAATCTGGAGCATCTTCTGGCGGTGCTTAAGAAGGTGCGTGAGATCAACGACCGCCCTGTGCTGGTGCATGTGGTCACCAAAAAAGGTCACGGCTATATCCCTGCCGAAGAGGCCGCCGACAAATATCACGGTGTTTCCAAATTCGATATCATCACCGGCGAACAATCAAAGCCTAAGGCCAATGCCCCAAGCTACACCGAAGTTTTTGCCTCTGAGTTGATCAAACAGGCGCGGATCGATCCGAAAATTGTCGGTATTACCGCTGCCATGCCCTCGGGGACGGGGCTTGATCGTTTTGCTGAGGTTTTCCCCGACCGTACCTATGATGTCGGGATCGCCGAACAGCATGCGGTGACCTTTGCCGCCGGTCTGGCGGCAGAGGGCATGAAGCCGTTCTGCGCCATCTATTCGACCTTTTTGCAGCGCGGGTATGATCAGGTGGCACATGATGTCGCCTTGCAGAACCTTCCGGTACGCTTTGCCATTGACCGTGCGGGGCTGGTCGGAGCCGATGGCGCGACCCATGCCGGTACCTTTGACATCGGCTATCTCGGAGCCTTGCCTCAAATGGTGCTGATGGCCGCTTCGGATGAGGCGGAACTGGCGGGCATGATTGCCACCGCCGCCGCCTATGATGACGGGCCCTCGGCCTTTCGTTATCCGCGTGGCGAAGGGGTGGGTGTCTCCATCCCCGAAGTGGCGGCCCCTTTTGAAATCGGTAAGGGGCGCATTGTCCGCGAGGGCTCAAAGGTCGCCATCCTGTCCTTTGGTACGCGTTTGCAGGAAGCGCTTAAGGCAGCAGATACGCTTAATGCCAAGGGGTTTTCAACGACTGTGGCCGATGCCCGTTTTGCCAAGCCACTGGATACGGAACTGGTGTTGCAACTGGCGCGACACCACGAATGCCTGATTACGGTCGAAGAGGGCGCGGTTGGTGGTTTCGGGGCCTTTGTGCTGCATTATCTCGCTTCAGTGGGGGCGCTGGATAAGGGGCTTAAGATACGCACCCTGACCCTGCCGGATGTGTTTCAGGATCACGACAAGCCGGAAAACCAGTATCGTGATGCGGGTCTGGATGCCTCGGGTATTGTGGCAACGGCGCTGTTTGCTTTGGGGCTTGATGAGGCGACCATTGCCCGTATGGCGGCGGTCTGACAACCGAAAGGCACGAAAAATGCGTTTGGTATTTCCATTATTGGCCGCCGTTCTGATGACCGGTTGCGCCACAGGCGATGAGGCGGTCAACGGACCGGTGCTTTCCGAGACCATTCAGGTGTCTAAATCCACCGGCTCAAAGCAATGTGAAGACGGCGGGAAGTCGTTGGATGCGTTGCGCGGTGAACTGGCGCAGGCCGGTGTGAGGGTGACCGACGCCTCTTGTGGAAGCGATGGCCGGATGTATCCGGCGGCGTGCGGCTACCCTGACGGACGTATTGTGATCTTCAGCATTGCGGCGAAAGATACGGCGCGTGCCAAGGTGCAGGGCTATAGCCTTCTGGCCGAAGATGCGACGAAAATCCCCTGCCCGGAATAGGTTACAGGTTTAAGGCCTGCCTGTAGTTGTCTATCTCGGCCAGTTTTTGCTCAAATAGCGACCAGTCGTCATGTTCGGTTATCGGTGTCCACAGGGCTTCGATCTCTTCATAGATCAGTGTCACAGGTTCTGGCTGGGCGAAGGCCGCGTGCGTCAGTCGGGTGGCGTCCACGGCCTCGTAAGGCTCAAGCAAGTTTCGAAACGGTGCGAAGGCTTCGTCCTGATAAAAGGCTTTGCGCGGGCCGTTCAGGGCGCGGGCTTCGCTTAAGGAACCACCAAACCAGTCAAAGAAGAAGCCTTCAAATCCGCCATCCGGTGACAGGTGCGCCAGGCCTTTGAAGCCTGCTGCCACAAGCGCAGTGTCGCTCTCGTTATCTCTGGGGCTGAGGTTCAGCCGCCTGAGAAACGCGATATTCATCGCTGCCTCAAAACGTTCACCGAAGGTTTCCAGCGATGCAATCAGCGGCTTGTCCTCACAGGTCAGGAGGAAGCACTGTGCCAGACGGTTGAGGTTCCAGAACACGGCTTCCGGCTGACGGCCATAGGCATAAAGCCCCGTACGGTCGAAATAGGCCGCTGTGAAGTCCGGCTGATAATAGGGTAGAAAACGGTAAGGGCCGTAATCAAAGCTTTCGCCGGTAATGTTCATATTGTCTGTATTCAGCACGCCATGCACAAAACCTGCGCACATCCACTGCGCACAGAGTTGAGCTGTTTTGCTGACGACCTGATCGAATAGGGCCGCGCTTAAGGCCGCGCCTTCATGAGCTGACAGATCAGGGTAGTAGGTGTCGGCCACAAACCGGATCAGTTGCGTCATCTCATCGGTCTGATTGAGATAGGCCATGCGTTCAAAGGTGCCAAAGCGGATGTGACTATGGCTCAGGCGCACCAGAACTGCGCCACGTGTCGGAGAGGGCTCATCGTGGCGTTGCAGGGCTTCTCCCGTTTCAATCAGGGAAAAGCTTTTTGAGGTGTTGACGCCCACGGCCTCAAGCAGGGCTGTGGCCAGTACCTCACGCACGCCGCCTTTGAGGGTCAGGCGTCCGTCACCGCCGCGCGACCACGGGGTCTGGCCTGACCCCTTGGTGCCAAGATCAAGTAAACGCCCCTGATTATCGCGTAATTGTGCAAACAAAAATCCGCGTCCGTCCCCCAGATCGGGGTTATATTGCCGGAACTGATGGCCGTGATAGCGCAGGGCCAGCGGCTGAGGCTGATTGTTGGGCAGGGGGGCGAATCGCCCGAAATGGGCCAGCCATTCGGCATCAGACAGGTCGTCTAGTCCAACGGACGCCGCCGCCCAATTATTGCGATAGCGCAATACAGTCTGCGGAAAATCTGCCGCTTCTACCCTATCGAGCACATCAATGCCGCTGCGACTCAAAAGCGGATCAGGATGATAGGTGCGTAAGGAGGGCATGCGGAACGCTTTCGCAGAATATAAAAATTATGTTTGTAAATCGGCACTTTAAACCGCATCAGTATGCGCGATTAATCGCCTTACCTATGGGAATGGTGATCAAAATACCATAGCGAACAAAATATGACGCAACTGTGATATCGGCTATGTGCGGGCGCAATATGGCGGTTGCGCGTTCATGGATAAACTTTACGTTTACGTAAGTGTCAATTATTCATTGGTTTTTATGGTTGTTGGGTTTTTTTCGGCGCATTTTTAATCCGTTTATCCACCGCTTTATTCAAACATGCTGTGTGCAGTGCAATGAAATTTATGAATTGTCATGCCTTCGTGCTGTGCCATAACTCTTAGGGTAAAGTAATGTAACCCCCAAACGGGGTGTGAATTAAGAAACTATAAGATAGGAACGCCGTCCGCGTCACTTATTAACCCTTTGTAGTGCCTGCGTGGGTTATGTACTGACGCCTGTTTACCTAAGGGAAGTGAAATGCGCACCGTCAATTCAGTTAAAGCGAAAATTACCCTTAATAAGTCTTTAATGGTCACCACAAGTCTTGTCTTCGTCCTCAGTGGTCTGGCGCCTGTCTATGCCCAGGATGAAACGGATGAAGTCACGACTATTACAGTCACGGCGCAAAAGCGCGAACAATCCTTGCAGGATGTGCCGATTGTGGTCACGACCCTTCCGGCCAAGCTTCTTCAGGATGCCGGTGTACGTGACATCAAGGATATGCAGGTGCTGACACCTGGCCTGACGGTGACCTCAACCCAGAACGAAAGCCTGACCACCGCGCGGATTCGCGGCGTGGGTACGGTGGGCGATAATCCCGGCATGGAATCGTCAGTTGGTGTGGTTATTGACGGCGTTTACCGCCCGCGTAATGGCGTAGGCTTTGGTGATCTGGGCGAACTGTCGCGCATTGAAGTCCTTAAGGGGCCGCAAGGTACGCTGTTTGGTAAAAATACCTCGGCCGGTGTGATCAATATTATCTCCAAGGAACCGGATTTCTTCTTCGGGGCCGAAGCTGAAGCCACGGTGGGCAACTATGATGCGCGCGGTTTCTCGGCGGCTATAACCGGTCCTCTGGTTGAGGATCAGGTGGCAGCGCGTCTCTATATCGCCAAGCGCGAACGCGGCGGCTTTTATGATGTGAATACCGGTATCGGGCCGCGTACCGTTACCGAAGATGCCACGCAGAATTTTGGCACTATTCGTGGTCAGTTACTATTTACCCCGTCTGAGCGCACCAAGATCCGCGTTATCGGCGACTATTCGCGCCGTTCGGAATATTGCTGCGCCACCGTTCAGACCCGTACCGGCCCGACAGGCGCGATTATCAACATGCTGACGGGCGGGCAGGGGATTGCGGCTACGGCTGACCCGGAAGCCCGTGTCGCTTATTCCAACCGCGACACAGCCCAGCGCATTACCGATGGCGGGGTAACGGTCGAGGTCAACCAAGAGCTTAACGCTTTCGGCGGTTCGACCCTGACCTCGGTGACCGGCATCCGTAGCTGGAAGAACGTCAATGGTCAGGATATCGACTATACCGGTGCCGACATTCTCTATCGCAATGACAATGGCGATTTCTCTGCCAAGTTCGACACGTTTTCTCAGGAACTGCGCCTGGCAGGCGGCAATGACCGGCTCAACTGGCTGGTGGGTGCCTTCTATTCCGACGAAGACCTGACGCGTAACGACTCCTATGTTTACGGCAGCCAGTACGAAACCTATCTGTCACTGGTACTGTCGGCCAATATGCTCGGTCAGGCCAATGCGACACCGACCTTTATTTCGGCACTGACCGGACGCGCGCCGGGCACCTCCTATGTGGGCGGGCAGCAGGCACTTGATAGGTATAAGCAAAATTCCGAAAGCCTCGCGCTGTTTACCAACAACAGCTACAAGTTCACTGACCGCTTCGAAGTGACTATGGGACTGCGCTATACGCAGGAAACCAAGAAGATGTCCGCCTATTACAATAATACCGATGGCGGCATAGGCTGTGGTTCGGCACTGGCGGTTTATCAGCAGGCGGGCGCACTCTATGCGCAAAACAACGGTGATGCTGCTGCGGCCATTGGTGCGGGTGCCAACCCTTACTGGATCGGGGCAATTGCCGCTTCAACCCCAACCAATAACCGCGCCGCGACACTAGCGGGCAATCTTTGTACCTTCTGGGCCAATCCGGCCTTCACCAACCGTTCGCTGGCCGAAAAAGTCACCGAAAAAGAATGGTCGGGCACCCTTAAGGGCAGCTACCGCTTCAGTGATAATTTCATGGCCTATGCCTCCTATGCCCGTGGCTATAAGGGCGGGGGCTATAATCTGGATCGGGCCACAACCGGCCTTACGCCTGAGGCATCGCTCTACTTCGGGCCGGAAACCGTCGATTCCTATGAACTCGGGGTTAAGAGCAATTTCTATAATAATCGCCTGATCCTCAATGTCTCGGTGTTCGATCAGACCTATCATGACTTCCAACTCAATACCTTCCTGGGAACGGCTTTTGTGGTGGAATCGATCCCTGAACTGACGTCGCAGGGTATCGATGCTGACATTTACTGGAACACGCCTATCCGTGGCCTGAGCCTTCAAGGTGGCCTGTCCTATGCCAAGACCGAGTTTGGCGACTTCGGGCCGGGGGACCTGTCTAATCCGGCGCGCTTCCCGCAACTGTCCCTTTTGCCCGGTGCGCAGATGTCGTTTGCACCGGAATGGTCAGGCTCTCTGGCGGCGACATGGACTGGACGGGTTACGGAAAATCTGCGCGGTCTGGCCAATATCTCGGCCAAATATTCGGACTCCTATAATACCGGTTCGGATCTGATCCCGTTCAAGATGCAGGATGGCTACACGCTGGTGAATGCCCGCTTCGGCATTGGTGCACCGGATCAGCGCTGGATGCTAGAACTCTGGGCGCAGAACCTGACTGACGAGGCCTATAAGCAGGTGGTCATCAATGCGCCAATGCAGGGCTCAGGCTTCCAGCCCACGGTTCAGCCGGATGGCACCTATTATAATGCGACGCTTGATAGCAATACCTACGATGCCTTTATGGGCCAGCCAAGAACCTATGGCCTGACCCTGCGGGTGAAGTACTAGGATTTTCAACCTCCCTCCCGCTAAGCAGGAGGGAGGCGCGCAGATTATCTTACGGGCGCGAAATCGATGCCATAAAGGTCGAAACCATTGGTTTCGGCCTTTACTATTAGGGTGTTGCTGCCTTTCAGAAGCTTTACACCCGTAAGGTCAGGCAGAACTTGCCCGTTCAGGTACAGCGCAACCTCACCACCGCTTTTATCAACCGTCAGGTCAAAGGCCCCGTCGGCTTCGGCATTCAAGGTGAATTTCAGCCATTCCCCCGCCTGCATATCCGCAACGAAGACGCTGCCGTCCTGAGCGATCCCCAGATCAACCCCGTCATTGCGATAGGTCATGGCCGGATTCCATGTCACCCGTTCCCCGCCGTCTGAGACATGATAATTGGCCGGTGTCAGGTCAAAATAGGCGTGATGATTGCGCCCCATGTCGAAATCAGCGGCGCGCACAGACCCGCCTTCCGGCCCGATATTATGCGCCTTAAACGGGACTGTGGAGTCGGTGTGCGGCGCACGGAACAGGGCATCGACGACATCGGGGTGATAAATGTTGTTATCATGATGTATGTCGTGAGTTGCAAACTGCATCAGGGCGGCTTCCGCTTCCTGAGGCGCAGGCTTTTCACCCTTACCCTGCCAGTAGGCCAGAAGACGGTTGTAGCCTTCGTTCGGTACGATTTGCAGCGGGTTATTATAGCGGATTTTCTTCAGCGGCCACCACGCCCAACCGATGCCATGGCTTTCAGCCAGATGAACGGTGCGGGCGAACCAGTCATTGGAATTTTCACCCGTCTCCCCCAGCCACAGCGGCAGATTATGCTGATCGCGCAGGGCCAGAACACCGGCCAACGTATCAGGCGTCGTATGGTTCCAGTATTTGTGGAAACTGATGACCATATTGTCATCCCAGACACCATTGCTGAACACGCCCTCGTAATTATTGCCCCAGCAATTGCCCTCAATGAAGATGATGTGTTTCGTATCGACTTCGCGGATGGCCTTGGTGGCCCGCGTCAGGAACTGCCGCAGAGGTGTGTTGTCCTTTTCCTTACAGCCGTTTTTATCGGCCGGATCAGTGAACCCCCAGTTCGGCTCATTGATCAGGTCATAACCGGCGATATAGGGCTCATCCTTGTAACGCTCGGCCAGTTTAACCCACAGCGCCACTGCCTTGTCTTGGTGGGCCATGTCGTCCCAGAAAGACGGTTTTGTCGGGTCGCGGTCAGATATGTTGAGGTCATTACCCTGTCCCCCCGGCGCGGCGTGCAGATCCAGAATGACATAGATGTCATTGGCCTTCGCCCATTCAATCAGTTGATCTGTGCGGCGAAATCCGTCCTCTAGCCAGGTGTTTTCCCCCTTCACCGGCTCCTGATCGACGGGGAGGGTATAGAGGTTGTAGTGCATCGGCAGGCGCACGGAGTTGAATCCCCAGCGCTTCATGGCATCGATGTCGGCCTTGGTGGTGTGGTTATCGAGCCATGCTGTATAGAAATCTTTTGTCTTCTGTGGCCCGATCAGCTTTTCAATTTCGGCGCGGATAACCTGCTGCGTGCCGAAGTTCGACAGTTCCAGCATATAGCCTTCCTGCAACATCCAGCCACCCAGCCCCATGCCGCGTAATATAACCGGCTCCTGGCGCTCGTTGATGATGTGATGGCCCTGCGTCGATAGAAAATCTTTGGCGATGGCAGACTGGCCCAATGAAAGACAGCCTAATGCCAGATAAAGAACGGCTCGTTTCATGATAGCTCCCCTGAGTTGCACGTGTCGTTCTCCGGTGTGAAAACCGGAAAATCCTGATCGGCATTATTATGATTATGCGCGGTAAATTAGGGGAGTGAACGGGCAAGTCAAGAAAAATGACATCGATGTCATTTCGATTTGAAGGCTGTTTGTCCGCCCTCGTTTTGCTCAGGCACCACCCATGCCTTCAGCGCAGGGAGGAGAAGGGGGGGGGGCTCAGAAGCGGTATTCACCATCTGTCAGCAGGCCGTAACAGGCCGCATCAAGCGGCACATAGGTGTCGCTATCCGGAGACAGAACAAACAGAGGGTCTGTGACTAAGGCCGGATCATAGCCTGCCTTGACCAGATCCATTTTCTTATACTTGAACGTGCCGGTGGTTTCTGCCTCCTGCAACAGGCGGACAAAGCGTGGCCGCGCATAGGTTGGCAGGTGATCACGCACATGTTCGCCAAATGCCGTGATATCAAAGTTGTCATCCACAATCAGCGATACCATACCCGCCTTGCCATCATAATGAGGCACCTCGACGCCATAGACGATGGCCTCATCCACGCCGGTAGCGCGGGCGCAGTATTCTGCGACCTCTGAGGTGGAGACATTTTCTCCCTTGAAGCGGAAGGTGTCGCCGATGCGGTCAATGAAATACAGGTAGCCGTCCCTGTCCTGACGCATCAGATCGCCGGTTCGGAACCATTGATCGCCCTTCTTGAAGACATCCCGCAGGATTTTTTTCTCGGATGCGGCCTTATCGGCATAGCCGCTATAGGCATGGCGCGGGTCGCTGGCGATTTCACCAATAGCCTCACCGATTTCACCGGGCTTACATTCATAACACAGGCCGTTCATGCGACGTTCGGGGATTTCCTGTTCGACATCAAAGCGTACCAAACGGATATTGAACTGGCTCTTGAGGTAGGAGGGCACCCGTCCGATCGCGCCCGGATGACCATCAAGATTGAACAAGGACACATTGCCTTCAGTCGAGCCATAAAACTCAACAATCACCGGAATGCGGAAACGCTTACGGAATTCTTCCCAGACTTCGGGCCGCATCCCGTTGCCAAAGGCCATGCGGAGCTTGTGCTTTTTCTCGTCATCAGGATTGGGAGCCGGAGGCGAATTGATCAGATAGCGGCACAGTTCGCCGATATAGACCAGATGCGTACAGTTATGCTGAGTGATATCGCTCCAGAAGGCCGAGGCGCTGAACTTGCGCTTAAGGCAAACCGATGCGCCATTAAGCAGGGCCGCCCCCATGCCGCACAGTCCGCCTGTCGAATGATAGAGCGGCAGGACAATATAGATACGGTCATCAGGCGTCATGCCGGTCACACCGGCAAAGGCCTTCATATAGAGCTGAACACGGGCGTTGGATATCTTTGCGGCCTTGGGAAGACCTGTGGTGCCGGAGGTATAAATATAGAGCGCGGTCGAGGCGGATGACAGTTCGTGGCGCAATTCCTTGTCAGGCCGCACTGAGCTTACGCTCTTGAGGGCATGCATAAGCGAACGGCGATGCTCAGTTTCGTCTTCGCGCGCCAGATCGAGCACCCAGACGGTCTGGCTGAGTGTCAATTCGGATTCGATCTCATTAAAGGCGCTGACTGTGCTGGAATCGACGATGCTGATTCGGGCATCAGATATATTGACGCAATGCGCCAGTCCGGCACCGGTAAGTGAATTATTGATCAGGGCGGCGACCACACCGATCTTGTTCAGCCCCAGCCAGAGGGGGAAATATTCTATGCGATTAGGCAGCATGACGGCGACCGTATCGCCCGCCTTAAGACCCCGTCCGCGCGCCCAGTGGGCATAGCGGTTGGCCAGGGCGTCTGTCTCGGCATAGGTCAGGGTGCGCCCTTCGAACAGCAGGGCCGGACGGGTGGCATGTTTATCCACGACCGCCTCAAAATTATCGCAGATCAGTTCCGCAGAGGTCGGAGAAATAGACTTGATGCGTTTCAGAAGACGCAGCAGGCGCTTAAGGAAAATGAACTCGCGCTTGACCCTGTCCGTCAACTTCATCCGGTCACCTCCGTTATTGTTTTGTGTTCACTGTCTGTAAGACAGACAAATGACTTTAAACACAAACATATATCCAATTTGCGAATTGGCTATTCACAAATTGACGTGAACGGAAAGTTATCGCCCGGCCTTTATTCAGCCCTTTTCCGCCTCATCAGGTGTCAAGGTTTGCAGGCTCAGGGCGTGTACCGGCCCGGCCAGTTCTTCGCGCAAGGCGGCATTGACCTGTCTCTGACGGGCCACACGGTTCTGCCCAACAAAGCTTTCTGAGACAATGAACACAGAAAAATGGCTCTCGCCCCCTTCACGTGCGCCCGAATGACCTTTATGTTTGTCGCTGTCGTCGGTGACTTCCAGACGCAAGGGTTGGAAGGCCTCGGTGAGTTTGGCGGTGATGCGGTCGGTGATCATTCCCATAATTTTACCTCATTGAAGCTCTATGCTAGAGCGCCCATATGGGGTGAGTCTGTTATTATTTAATCTGACGCCGCATGTTTTTTTCAAAAGTCGGTCTCCGCTTTTGACATGAGGGCTTTATCAGGGGCGTACGTTCGTAATGAGCGAAGGGTATAAATTTAAACCGAAGTTTGGTCTGGATATGCGTATCCGCCCGCCCAAGGAGGGTGAGGTTCAGGGTAAGCGTCCTGAGGATGATGTCCTGTCGCTCAAGCCCGGTCAGGTACGCTGCGAATGGCCGGAATGCCACCGCGCCGCCAGTGCGCGCGCGCCCAAGTCGCGTGAAATGATGAACGAATACTATCAGTTCTGTCAGCAGCACGCCGGCGAATATAACAAAAACTGGAACTTCTTTGCCGGCATGAGCGAAGGTGAGGCCAAGCAGCATCGCGAAGCCACCATGACCGGCGGTCGTCCGACATGGGCCTTTCGGGCCTCATCCGCCAGTCGTGAAGCCGCAGCCTTTACCGCCAAAACCGGTAAGGGGAATGGTTTCTATGACCCCCATAGCGTCTTTGGGGCCGGTGCCGCGCCGATCCGTGAGAAGGCCGAAGCCTCCAAGCGTCAGTACGGTAAGATCGAGCGTCAGGCCTATGCAGACCTTGACCTTGAGGCCGGTGCCGATCCGGCAGAGGTACGTGCGCGTTACACCGAACTCCTTAAGCGTTGTCACCCGGATAATAACGGTGGTGACCGGTCCGCTGAAGACAAGCTCCAGCGTGTCATCAAGGCCTATAAGGTGCTGAAAAAAATGGCTTTGGCATAGGCTGAAATTCGTTGCATCCTGTGGATGTCTATACGAATCAGGAGGCATCGATGGCTTTTACAAAACTGGCTCTGGATAACTACCTGCCGTACCGCCTTTCGGTCGCCTCCAATGCGGTCTCAAGCCTTATTTCGACGGCCTATGACAGTCTCTATGCCCTTAAGGTGCCGGAATGGCGTCTGATCTGGGTGCTGAACGAGGACGGGCCTTCGACGCAGCAGGCGCTGGTCAAGCGTACCGGCATGGATAAGGTGACCATTTCCCGTGCCGCTCAGGCGCTGGCCAAACGTCGCTTGATCACCCGCGCCCCGCATGAGCATGATGGTCGTTCACACCACCTAATCCTCACCGTTGAGGGGCAGAGGCTGTTTGACGACGTGTCTCCCTCCGCCGTGGAATATGAAAAAGAAGTCCTGGCTGGTTTGTCACCGGAGGAAATCCAGACCCTCAAAGACCTGCTGCGTCGTGTCGAGGATGCTGCGATCAAAGCCCAGAGCAAAACCTGAGCCTAAATTTGTCGCCTCACTGTCAGTCTTAGGACTCGCCTCGCTTAAATCCTTCTGTTAACCTTTTTGTCGTGTGAGGGGTAGCACAGGCAGCGGGGCGGGGGCATGTACAACGATTATTATACATCTGCGTCTGGCGGCTTTACGGATGAAGCGCGCTTGCATGATCTGTTGCTGACCACAATCCTCGGGGCCAGCCTGATCTTTGTCTGTGTGTCTGTTGCGGCCATCTGTGCCTTCGTCGCCTTCCGCCGTGGCCTGAGGCAGGGACAGGATATATCCGGCAGGCTACATCAGGTAAACAGGGCGATTTCGGACGGAACTACGGGCAGCCAGTCCGATGTAGAGACCCATGCTAAGGCTGTACTTGGGGCCGATGAAAGCGCCTTTGGTCGTTTGAATGCTTTTGCCAAACTTTTGGAAACCCGCACCAAGGCCTTGTCGAGCGCCCTGTCACCGACGGGCGAGCGTGCAGAGACTGCCGAAGATATCAGGCGGCGTCAGGGGGCTGGCCCGGTCGGTGGGGCTGTGGGTGCCAACGGCACGGTGATTAATATAGCCGTCAATCAAAGCGGTCAGATTGTGCCACCGGTTTCGGATTGTACTGCGATTGCCGAGGCATCATCTGAGCTTAAGGGGAGGTCTTTCGCGCTATCGAGGGCCGCGCGTCTGTGGCTTGCTTTGCAGAAGCTGTCTGACCTGTGGCGGGACAAGGTTCTGATACACGCCTATTATCATGGGGCGCAGACGCAATTGCTCAGGGCAGAGGGCTGGTCGCCGCCTGACGGTCTGGCGCATGGGCATTTGCAGGCTAAATCATCAGGACATAAACCTCATGTATCCTGACACACCTGATGATTTTGCCGATCCCTTTGGCGGTTCTGTCTATGAGCGCACGGGGGACAGCCTGTTCTATATGCTGGACTTTCGGCTGATACTTCTTTTTCTGCTGATCATAGCGTGTGTAGGGTTATTAGGCTGGGGGCTGGGGCATTTTGCCGGGCAGTATCTGTATCGCAAACGTACTAGCGCCAGTGTCAGCCTTATCTATGACAGTATCGCCTATCACCTTAAACGCGCCGCAGGCGCCGGGGGGGGGCTTCAGCTTCAGTATGCGCGTGAACTGCTGGCAGTCATTGAGGCCCGACTTGGGCATGTGCGGATATTGCACCAAAAATCCGGCCAGTTGTTTGATGATCTGCGCAAGGCGCTGGATGCGCCTGAAGGGCCTGCGGAGCCCACTCAAAAGCCGCAAATGGTGAAGTATGACAAGACCATCACTCAGCAAAATATTGAGGTCTGGCAGGCTCTGCACGACTTCAAGACTGTCTGGGACGAGGAGGCGACGATCAAAGCCATGATCGAAGCGGCTCAGGCTGATCTGCTGCGGTTGGAAGATGCCCGCAAAAAGGCTGTGCCTGAGAAGGTAACGTCCGTTGCGTTGCCTTCCGCAATGGCGACTACTGCCCCAGAGATGCCGCCTCCTGAAGCGCCTTCAACGGGCGGCAAGCCGAAACGCAAACCCTTGCCCAAACATAAGAAAAACATGCTGGCTTAATAGCGGGCCAGAAGCGGTTTGAGGGAGGCGTCCGCGTCACGGATAATGGCGGCGTCCAGCGGGACCTGTTTGGCGATCAGTTGCTTTCCGGCCATGAAGTCAGCGGGGCGGTTGACGGCTTCGACGCAAATCAACTGTTGATTGTCGTTTAGGTGAAAGACGCTGAACGCGCCGCTGTCGGGGTCGCCGCGTGTAATCAGCTGCGCGTCAGCGCGGGAAATGCCCGCAATCTGAAGTTTGTATTCGTACTGATCCGACCAGAACCATGGAACTTCGGGTGTCGGGGCTTTGAAGCCGGTAATGGCGGCAGCGGCCTGTTTGGCCTGTTCAAGGGCGTTGGGCACGCTCTCAAGGCGGTAGCGGCCCTCATACCACGGCTTGATTTCACGCGAGGTAACATCGCCTATGGCAAAGACATTGGCCACTGAGGTACGGGCCTCAGCATCGACGACTATGCCGTTAGCGCAGGTGATACCCGCGGCCTGAGCCAGATCATCGGCAGGCAGCGCGCCAATGCCGACCAGCAGAGCATGGAACGGGAAGCTGTCGCCCGACTGCATGGCGACGGTTACGTCGTCACTGCGCGGCTGAATGGATTTGATCTGTGCATCAGTGTACAGAAGTACACCATTGTCTTTGTGAATACGGGTGTAGAAGGCAGACAAGGTGGGGGAAGCTACACGCGACAATATACGGTTTTCGCGTTCAAAAACCGAAACGATGCAGCCCAGTTTGCGGGCTACGGCGGCAACTTCAAGCCCCACATAACCGGCGCCAATAATACCTATGGGTTCGTTGGCAATAAGCCGCGGTTTTAGCCGTTCGGCATCTTCAATAGTGCGTAGAGTAAAATAGGGTGTCTCATCCGCATAAGGGAGTGTAAACGGTCGCGCTTTGGAGCCTGTCGCAATGATCAGGTGGTCGTAACCCAAGCGACCCGTGGGAAGGATGATTTCCTGTGCATCGGTATTTATCGCTTCGACCGATGTCGAAAGATGTACAGTTATATTGTTGGAATCATAAAATGCCTGCGGGCGTAGCTGAAGGTCATCTTCACCGGCCTCACCCTTGAGCCATGCCTTTGATAAGGGCGGGCGCTGATAGGGCAGGCTCTGTTCCGCGCCGATCAGGGTGATCGGACCTTCATAGCCGTATTGGCGTAAAAAGGCCGCTGCCGAGCCGCCGGCATGACCGGCGCCGATAATGACGACGCCTGACATCTATGCCTCTTGCGGGGCAGCGATGCCGTGTTGCAGGCGGGTGGCGTGGAGCGTGTTGTTCAGGAGGCAAGCAATGGTCATCGGGCCTACACCGCGTGGCACAGGGGTGATGGCCGTGGCACGTTCCCTGGCGGCGTCAAAGTCCACATCGCCGACGATTTTCGATTTGCCATCTGCGGTATCGATGCGGTTGATGCCGACATCAATGACATAGGCACCGTCCTTGACCCAGTCACCCTTAATGAATTTAGGACGACCGACAGCGGCCACGAGAATGTCGGCGCTGCGGCAGACCTCAGCCAGATTTTGTGTGCGCGAATGGGCGACAGTGACCGTGCAGTTTTCATTGAGCAGAAGCTGGGCCATCGGCTTGCCGACAATGTTCGAGCGTCCGACGATGACGGCGTTCAGGCCCGACAGGCTGCCGTTGCCATGCGTTTTGATCGCGTCCTTCAGGAGCATCAGCGACCCCAGCGGCGTGCAGGGGACAATCGCTTCAAGGCCGACCGACAGCTTGCCGACGTTCTGAATGTGGAAGCCGTCCACGTCCTTCAGCGGATCGATAGCGTCAATCACCTTAAGGGATGACATATGTTCCGGCAAAGGCAGTTGCACCAGAATGCCATTGACGGCCTTATCTGCATTAAGTTCTGCTACCAATGCTAGAAGATCAGCCTCAGAGGTGGTTGCCGGAAGGGTAATGGTGCGGCTTTCCATGCCGACGGCCTTGGTGGTTTCGCCCTTGTTTTTCACATAGATCTGGCTGGCGGGGTCTTCACCGACAATGACCACCACAAGACAGGGCGTAAGGCCATGATCAGCCTTGAGGGCCGCGACCTGAGTGGTGATCCGCTCACGCAGTCCCTTCGCGTAACCGAAGCCATCGATGATATTGCCACGTGGAGAGGGAACGGTAACGGTCATGATCAGGCTCCGGAATTAATCGGGTTTCAATTGACCCTTTTTGCCGCCAAAAGCAAGGCCTTGGTGAGCACCTTCAGGGCGTCAATAAGGGGTTGGGCGCGGTCTTCGTCGAAGATTTGCGGTGCCGCCATATCCAGATAGACGTCCTGCACAACTTCGACCTGTACGGCATAGATATCATCTTCGGGGCGTCCGTGGGCGCGGGTGGTGTAGCCGCCCTTGAACCGGCCATCGAGCACGGCGGAAAACGGGCTTATGGTGAGATAGTCCTGAAGCTTGAGCTTCAGGGCGGGGGTGACGGTCTGGCCGTCATCTGTGCCGAAACTAAGGTCGGGCAGGCGGCCTTCGAACAGGGTCGGTATTTCCGGCCTGATGGAATGGGCATCGATCAGGAGGGCAAAGCCATGTTGTTCGCGGGCGGCCTCAAGCAGGCGTTCAAGCTCGGCATGATAGGGCCACCACAACTGTTGTCGCCTGAGGTTTATCTCAGCCTGATCCGGTTCCTCACCGGCCTTATAGATCGGGTTGAGATCAAAGTCGGTCAGCGGGCACAGCGGGGTTTCAAAACGTCCCGGATACAGAGGTGAACTGTCGGGCGCGCGGTTCAGATCGATCACATACCGCGAATGGGTTGCCCACAGGGTAGATGCGCCTTCGGTCTGTGCAAAGTCAAACAGACGATGCACATTGAAATCTGTTTCGTTGACGCTCAGGCCGGTGTCGTTCATCCGTCTGGCAATGTCAGGCGGTAAACAGGTGCCGACATGTGGCGCAGCGATAACCAGAGGTGAGGTGCCCTGATGGCTGATGAAGGGCGCGTTAAGGGAATGCGGAGAGGCTGACATTACGGCAGTGGAACGGTTGCGCAAGGCCTTGTCAAGCGACCGTGACGCGGCACCATCAGAAATCAGGTTGCGCGCTTCCATGAATTGTTAACCGATGGCATTCAATCATTAGTTGTGTTGCTGAAAAATGATTCGGAGGGGTTGATGCCTTTAGCAAAAATAGCGCCGGATTTGTTTGCCGATTTGTCCCCTGAGGCCCGCGTTCAACTTGGGGCCTCGGCTCAGACAAGACATCTGACCAAGGGAGACCATCTGTTCAGGTGCGGACAGGTGGCTGGTCATGTCTTCCTTCTGGTGAGCGGGGCGGTCAGGCTGTATCGCGAAACGCCCGAAGGTAAGGTGGCGGGTTTGCATATTGTTATGCCCGGTCAGTTACTGGGCGAGACGGAGTTACTGGAAGACAGTGGCCACTACAGTACCTCAGCGGAGATTATGGAGTCCGCCCGCGCGCTGATGTTTCCGCGGGCGGTTTTCAGACTGGCCATGAGTGCCCATCCGGCGCTTATGCTTAATCTGTTGCAGCTTTCGGCGCGTCAGGTGCAGCAGATGCGGCGTGATCGTGAGCAATTACTGACGCTTAAGGCGTCGCAGCGGTTGGGCTGCTTTCTGATGCATCTGTGTGCCGAGCGCGATTATGCACCGGAGCGCTTTCCTTTGCCCTATACCAAATCCGTCCTGGCGTCAGGACTTGGGATGGAGCCGGAAACCTTTTCGCGAGCTCTGGGGCAGCTTAAGGGCATGGGGGTGCACCTCAAGGGGCGCGAGGTGGAAATGAGTGACATGGAGGCGATGGAGACGCGCATCTGTCAGGCCTGCTCGCTCAGTGACAATTGCGCCGTGCGCCAGTATTTGCGGGAGCCAGAGATGGCAATGCGTCTGGTGTCCTGAGCGCCTCGTTGGACTTTGTGTAGCGGACGGGCTAAGAGCAGGGCAGGCGCGTGAGATTTGCGACCGGCTGAGTGCTTATTATGGATTTCCAAAAGATTTTCAGCGACCGCAAGGTCGTGTTCGCTTGTGCAACCTTGTGCTGCTTTTTGTGGGGCAGCGCCTATCCCGCCATCAAAATCGGTTACGAGCTTCTATCGATTGAACGCAGCGATATTGCGTCACAGCTGGTGTTTGCCGGCTGGCGCTTTGTTTTTGCCGGTCTGGTGCTTCTGGTGTTTGCGCATTTTACCGGCCTGAAGGTGTTCGGTTTTACACGGCGTCAGGCAGGTGAGATTGCCATTCTGGGGCTATGGCAGACCGGTTTGCAATATGTGTTCTTCTATGTCGGGGTGGCTAATGCCACGGGCGTCAAGGCCTCCATTATGAACGCGACGGGTGTGTTTTTCAGCGTACTGCTGGCGCATTTTATCTATCAGAACGATAAGCTGTCGCCGCTTAAGGCGCTGGGGTGCGTGCTCGGGTTTATCGGGGTGATGGTTGTCAATTTCAAACCGGGGGCGCTTGATCTTGAGTTTTCGCTTATGGGCGAAGGCTTTGTGGTTATTGCCGCCTTTGTACTGTCGGCGGCGGTGATATTCGGCAAGCGTCTATCGCAGAACATGAACGCCATTGTTATGACGGGCTGGCAATTGGGGATCGGCGGTGTGGCCCTGACGGTGGTGGGGTATATCAGCGGCGGCCATATGGGGCCGGTCGGGCCTGAGGCTGTGGCCTTGCTGGCCTATATGGTGCTGTTATCGTCGGTAGCCTTTGCTTTGTGGGGGATATTGATGAAGTTCAATCCCGTGGGGCTGGTGGCGACGTTCCAGTTTCTTATTCCTGTGGCTGGCGTTCTGCTGTCGGGCCTGTTTCTGGGCGAGACGATCCTTGAGGCCAAGAACCTTATGGCGCTGGTGCTGGTCTGTGTTGGGATTTGGCTGGTGACGCGCACGGTACGGGCGAAGTAAATTAAGAAACCCTCACCCCGACCCTCTCCCTGAGAGGGAGAGGGAGAGGGGGAGCGGTATGGTCGGGGTCTCACACCTCGGGGCTAACGGGTGCAGGGCCTGAGGCCCTGCCTAGTTGACGGTGGGGCGGTTGATGGTCAGGGCGTCGCCGTTGAAATCTACGCTCAGGACATCGCCATCGCTGAAGTCGCCATTAAGGATGCGTTTGGCGATGCCATCGACCAGTTCCTTTTGGATCACGCGCTTGAGCGGGCGCGCGCCATAGGCGGGGTCATAGCCCTTGTCGGCTAGATGGCTGAGGGCGGCATCGGTGATCGAGAGTGTCATGTCCCGATCCGCCAGACGCTTTTCCAGACCCTTAAGCTGGATGCGGACGATGTCGTTCATGTTCTCACGGCCAAGGCGATGGAACAGGATGGTTTCGTCGATCCGGTTGAGGAACTCAGGACGGAAGTGACGACGCACGACCTCCATGACCAGCGGGCGAATGGTTTCGATATCCACTTCATCGTCCATATTGACCAGAATGTCCGACCCGAGGTTCGAGGTCATGACGATCAGAGTGTTGCGGAAATCAACCACGCGTCCTTGTCCGTCGGTCAGGCGACCATCATCCAGGACTTGCAGCAGGATGTTGAACACATCGGGGTGGGCTTTTTCCACCTCGTCGAACAGCACCACCTGATAGGGGCGACGGCGCACGGCTTCGGTCAGGGCCCCGCCTTCGTCGTAGCCGACATAGCCCGGAGGTGCGCCGATCATGCGCGAGACGCTGTGCTTTTCCATATATTCGGACATATCAAGACGGGTAATGGCCGTTTCGTCGTCGAACAGAAATTCGGCCAAAGCCTTATTGAGCTCGGTCTTGCCCACACCGGTTGGGCCGAGGAAAAGGAACGAACCGATGGGGCGGTTAGGATCCTTGAGGCCCGCACGGGCACGGCGCACAGCATCGGACACGGCGACAAGCGCTTCGTCCTGACCTACGACGCGTTTGCGCAGTTCGTCCTCCATTTTCAGGAGTTTTTCGCGTTCACCCTCAAGCATCTTATCGACGGGGATTCCTGTCCAGCGCGAGACGACCTGCGCAATTTGCGAGGCATCGACGACTTCGGGCGTCAGGGGCGCTTCGTTAGAGGCCTGATCGGCATCGGCAAGCTGCTTTTCGAGTTGCGGAATCTGGCCATAAAGAATTTCCGAGGCGCGGCCCAGATCACCGTTGCGCTGGGCGACAGCCAGTTCGTTACGGGCACGATCCAGCGCTTCGCGAGCGCGGGATGCGGCCCCGACCTTGTCCTTTTCGCCCTTCCAGCGCAGGGTCAGTTCGGCTGATTTTTCCTCAAGTTCGGCCAGTTCCCCATTGAGGCGTTCAAGGCGGGTCTTTGAACCAGAATCGTCTTCCTTTTGTAAGGCTTCACGCTCGATTTTAAGCTGGACGATGCGGCGATCCAGTTCATCCAGTTCTTCGGGCTTGGAATCGACGGCCATGCGCACGCGCGAGGCCGCTTCGTCGATGAGGTCAATGGCCTTATCGGGCAGGAAGCGATCAGCGATATAACGGTTCGACAGGGTGGCCGCCGAGACAATGGCGCTGTCGGAAATGCGCACGCCGTGGTGCAGTTCGTATTTTTCCTTAAGGCCGCGCAGGATGGAGATCGTGTCCTCAACCGTTGGTTCCTGCACAAATACCGGCTGGAAGCGGCGGGCAAGGGCAGGGTCTTTTTCAACGTGCTTGCGGTATTCATCAAGCGTGGTTGCACCAACGCAGTGAAGCTCACCGCGCGCCAGAGCCGGTTTCAGAAGGTTAGAGGCGTCCATCGCGCCATCAGATTTACCGGCACCCACAAGAGTGTGCATCTCGTCAATGAACAGCACGATCTGACCTTCGGCCTGAGTGACTTCGGTCAGGACGGCCTTGAGGCGTTCTTCGAACTCGCCGCGATATTTGGCACCGGCAATCAGCGCGCCCATATCGAGCGACCAGAGTTTCTTGTCCTTAAGGGATTCAGGCACGTCACCATTGATGATGCGCTGCGCCAGACCCTCGACAATGGCGGTCTTACCCACGCCGGGTTCACCGATCAGGACAGGGTTGTTCTTCGTGCGGCGTGCCAGAACCTGAATGGCGCGGCGGATTTCTTCATCGCGGCCGATTACTGGGTCGATCTTGCCGTCCAGCGCGTCCTGCGTCAGGTCGCGGGCATACTTGTTGAGCGCATCAAAGCCAGATTCGGCGTTTGATGAATTGGCAGGCTTGCCTTTGCGGAATTCTGTTTGCGCCTCTTTCAGCTTGCCGAGGCTTATACCTGCGGCCTTAAGCAGATTAGCGCCTTCGGTATTGTTGAGCGCAGCCACGAGCAGGCGATCCGCCGTGACAAAGGCGTCGCCCTGTTTGTTGGCTTCGTTTTCAGCTTCGGTAAACAGCTTGGCGGTGTCGTTGTGCATATAAAGCTGCTGACCCTCGCCCTGCACGGACGGCAGCTTGCCAAGGGCCGTATCGACGGCACCTATAAAGGCTTCGGTACGACCGCCAGCACGCTCAATGAGGTGACGGGCAATGGCATCGCGATCTTCGGTGAGGGCTTTAAGGATATGCAGTGGCGTCAGGTACTGATGATTGCGGCTTTGGGCAATCGCCTGAGCGCTCTGGATCGTTTTTTGTGTCTTTTCAGTGTATTTTTCAGGATTCATAAGGTGGCTCCCCATGTCGGCGGATTGAATATAAGGCGGCCCTTTTTGATTTAAGCGACCGCCTCTGACACCGATATGGTGTGATTTTTACACCACACAAGGGGCGGGTGCGCAGGATATTCTGTCGCACCCAAATCAGTTGTTTTACGGTATTACCGCACAGGCAACGCGTGCGCCTGCGCCGCCGATGGGCTGCGTGATATGGTCGTCAGGATTGGCGTGTATAACCAGCGCCGAACCATCGGCGTCCTTAAGGGCCGGACGGTCGTCACCTTCAACGGGATCATAGGTTACGAAGGTCGAGAACAGTTCGACCTGAGCCGTGCCGTCGGCGTGGACAAAGATATTGGGCAGGTCGCCGGAATCGTTGGCTTCGGCATTCAACAGGCCGTGCGTGGCTTTCTCGAGGCCATGATGGTGGACATGGGCACCGGAATTAAGGAACTTTTCCTGATCGCCGCAGTCGCCTTTGGCGTGGAAGTGGATGCCGTGCCAGCCAGGGGTGAGGCCCTTAACGTCCACGCGCAGCAAAACGCCTTTGGGGGCCGCCTGAGCGGTGACATGCCCCAGTACGCTGCCGTCATTGCCTTTGATCGTGCCTGCACCCGATTCGGTGTGGTTATGGGCCAGAGCCGGAACCGCTGAGAGAATACCGGCTACGGCCAGTAGCGAAAGCGTCTTACGCATTTAAGTACCCTTAAAAATATAGACTGAAGCAGGTGCAAAGCATGGCATGCCTGCGAACGGTTATCAACATACTGTGATACGTGCATGGTAACAAAATCCGTTGCCCGTAAGGATTCAATAGGGAGGCTGGCCTTGACCCGTCTGATGGAGTCATTGCTTTATGCCACCTTATCATGCGTCAGGTGGACAGGATGTCGGACGATACTATTGCCCTTGAGACTAGCTGGAAGGCGGCCTTGGCCCCTGAGTTCGCATCACCGTACATGGCGGCGTTGAAAGCCTTTCTTAAGGCGGAAAAAGCCGCCGGAAAGACTATCTTCCCAAAAGGCTCAGAATATTTCAACGCCCTTAATCTGACGCCGCTGGATCAGGTGAGGGTGGTGATACTGGGGCAGGACCCTTATCACGGGCCGGGGCAGGCGCACGGCCTGTGTTTCAGCGTGCGGCCCGATGTGCGCACCCCGCCGTCTCTGGTTAATATCTATAAGGAGCTGAAGACCGACCTCGGGATTGAACCGGCGCGACACGGCTTCCTTGAGCATTGGGCCAAACAGGGGGTTTTGCTGCTCAATAGTGTGCTGACGGTTGAGGCGGGGCTGGCGGCGTCGCATCAGAAGCGCGGCTGGGAACAGTTTACCGACGCGGTGATCGCCAGAGTCAATGAACGCGACATACCGGTGGTGTTTATGCTCTGGGGGGCCTATGCGCAGAAAAAGGCGGCCTTTGTCGATCAAAGTCGTCATCTGGTGCTTAAGGCGGCGCATCCGTCGCCCCTGTCGGCACATAACGGATTTTTAGGCTGCCGTCACTTCTCTCAGGCCAATGCCTTTTTGACGGATAAGGGGCAGCAACCTATTGACTGGCAACTGCCTGCGTTGTGAGGTGGGCCTTTCAGCTTGCCGGAAGCGGCGCACCCTTATACAGCTTTGATTCCGATTAGGTTCGTACCACTGAGACCCGTTTATGACCGATGATGATGACGATATCCCCATGCCGCCTGAGCCCTATAGCTGCATCTTCTGTTCGGAAACGATAGAGAATGAGCAGGCGGCAGTGGCGCTGACGGCGACGTGGATGCCACATTGGCGGGCCGGACGGTTTTCACCCTTGGCGCAGGATTTCTGGGCCCATTCGGTCTGTTTGCAGAAAAACTGGAAGGGGGCCTGGCCGTGGGAAGAGCAGGTGCTTTTCGGGGCCGACAAGGGCGATGAGCTCGATTATGTCGAAACCCTAGCCCTGAGTGTGGCCCGTCCCGAAGATCGGGAAACCATAGAGGAAACTCTGGGCTTTGCGTTCGAGGAGGGCCTGAGCCATGCCTATGGGTCTGACCTGATCGATCAGATCATACCGTTCCTGACGCACATTGAGCCAACGCTTCTGACCAGCGGCACCTATTATGTGCTGGCGGACATGGACGGACAGATTGCAGCCTGTGGCGGCTATAGCTTCTCGGCACCGGGAACAGCTAAACCAACCGCAGGCACAGCGCATATTCGCCATTTCGCCACACACCCTGACTATGCCGGTTATGGTCTTGGGCGGCGCTTGTTCGATCATTGCCTAAAAGAGGCGAAGGCCGCTGGCGCGCAAGAGTTTGTCTGCTACTCGGGTCTGAACGCCGAAGGCTTCTACCAGACTCTGGGCTTTGAGCGTGAAAGTTCGATTGAAATCCATATAGGTACGGCCAATTCCGGCGTTGCCGTGGTTATGCCTGCGGTCATGATGCGCTACCGACTGTCTGATCACGCAGAATTTAAACCGGTTTCCGAGGATGGGGCGCAATGAAATGATTGCCTCGCTTAATATTAGACGTTAGATTTCCAGACGGAGCCGCATAAGGCTTCGTTCCGGATTTTTCCTTCAATGTTACTTTTTGCCTGTGCTGTTGTGCTGCTGCTGGTGGTGCTGAACGGCATTTTTGCCATGTCCGAACTGGCGGTGGTATCCTCACGGCGGCCCAAGTTACAAAGCCGTGCTGAAAAAGGCGATAAGGGGGCGGCGCAGGCCCTTAAACTGTCTAATGATCCGACGCGTTTTCTGTCTGCCGTTCAGGTGGGGATTACGCTTATCGGTATTCTTGCGGGTGCCTATGGTCAGGCGACCATCGCGGGCGAGCTTGATCTTATTATCGAACACAATTTTCCGGTGTTGACGCCTTACTCGCAGGGCATCGCCACAGGTATCGTTGTTGTGCTGATTACCTATCTGTCGCTGATTGTCGGCGAACTGGTGCCCAAGCGTCTGGCGCTGATGTTCCCTGAAACCATAGCCGGTATTGTATCGCGTCCTTTATCGTTCATGGCGCTGGCCATGGGGCCGTTTGTCACGCTTCTGACATCATCGACCATGCTGGTGCTCAAGCTTTTGGGCATCAAGGATGAAAAGGGCGAAACCATCACCAAGGAAGAGGTCGAAAGCGCTCTGGCCGAAGGTATGGGCGCGGGCCTGATCGAGCCTGAAGAACAGGCGATGATGACCGAAGTGATGCGTCTGGGCGACCGTCCTGTGCGTGTAGCCATGACGCCGCGTCCCGAAGTGTACTGGATATCGCTTGAGGACGAAAAAGAAGCGCTGGCGCAGGATATCCGTAACTGTCCCTATTCGCGCATTGTTGTGGCGCGGGGACAGGATATGGAAGACCCGATCGGCATTCTGCATAAACGCGATGTCGCCGATGTGCTGCTGAGCGGTGAGGCGCTTGACCTTGAGGCCTTGGTGGTTTCCCCGATCTATATACCTGATACGACGTCGCTTTTGAAGGCGCTTGAGATGTTCAAGGCCTCCAAGCTGCATATTGCCTTTGTCATTAATGAATTTGGCACCATCGAAGGCGTTCTGACGCCGACCGATCTGCTTGAGATGATTGCCGGTGATTTCAACGAAGAGCATGACGATGCCGCGCCGATGATCCTGCAACGCGAGGATGGCTCCTATCTGGTGGATGGTCGGGCGGATCTGTTCGAACTGTCTGAGACGCTGGGCGAGGATTTCGAGCCGGGGTCAGGCTATCATACGGCGGCGGGCCTTGTGCTGCACAAGCTCGAACGCTTCCCAAAGGAAGGGGAGTATGTGCGTATCGGCCGTTTCAAGGTCGAGGTCATCGACATGGATGAGCGGCGTATTGACAAGCTTTTGTTTCAGGTAATCCCAAAGGGAGAGCGGAAACAGAAGGATACGCATCACGAATGAATAAAGCGCTTGGTCTGAAAAATCTGTTACGGAAACTTCTGGGAAATCCGGACGAATGGTTCAGGCCGAAAGCTTATGGGGTCGGGATAGAGCCGGGAAGTTGGCAAGGTATTGTTATTTTAGTTCTTTTCGTTGTAGGTTTGGTGGTCATAGCCGTGGTTGCCGGACAGTCAATCTAGTAAGAAAGATGCCCCACCACCACCGTGCTATGCACGGCGGTCCCCCTCCCCATCAGAGATGGGGAGGTATGAAAGGGATGAAGCGGGTGTCCTGCATACTTCCCTATCTTTGATGGGGAAGGTGGATTTGACATCGTCAGATGTCAAAGACGGATGGGGTTTCTTTCTTTATTCTACATTACAGTTTGGGGTAATCTTCAGCCTTGCCCTTCTTGACGCCCATTCGCTCAAGGACCCCAAGCAACAGGGCGGAAAAGACAAAGGCCATATGCATGACCACCACCCACATCAGAGTGTTGGAGCTGTATTTTTCGATATTCAGGAACACCTGAAGCATATGAATGGAAGAGATGGCGACAATGGAGGAGGCAACCTTGATTTTCAGCGAACCGGCATCAAGCTTGCCGATAAAGCTGACGTCGCCCTTGCCTTCTTCTTCGTCAAAGCGGGAAACGAAGTTCTCATAGCCTGAGATCATAACCATGACGATCAGTGAGGCCACCAGCGCCGCATCAATCAGGCCAAGCATGGCCAGGATCATCTGATTTTCGCCGTAATCAAAGACATGGCTGGCCACTTTCCAGAATTTCAGCGCGAAGGATACCGCATAGACGGCGAGGGCTGCGGCCAGACCGAGATAAAAGGCCACCAGTATCCAGCGGCTTGAGAGGATGACACGTTCAACCAGACGTTCCAGTGCGGGCATGTTTAACTCCAATCTTACAGCGCGGAGCTTTTACGGATCAATTTCACCGGCGCAACAAAAAACCGGCGCAGATGACTGCGCCGGTTTATGTTTTTTCGTTTTCAGGGGCGATTAGCCGTGTCGCACCTGATTAACAAAGGCCTGCACCTGTGATTTCAGGGTTTCAGACTGCTGCACCAACTGGGCAGCGGTATTCAGGGTGCGTGAGGAGGCCTCACCGGTTTCCTGAGTGGCCATGGCCAGACTGTGGACATGGGTGGCGACTTCGTCAGTGCCCTGTGACGCTTCGTGGACGTTGCGGGCAATGTCATCGGTGGCCGCGCCCTGCTGGGTCATGGCTTCGGAGATGGCCAGAGAGAACTGGCTCATTTCGTGGATGATGTCGCGGATCGAGGCAATGGCTTCAACCGTGCCGTTGGTCGCTGACTGAATGGCCGATATCTGCTCGCCGATTTCGTCGGTTGCCTTCGCCGTCTGATTGGCCAGAGACTTGACCTCGGTGGCGACCACGGCAAAGCCCTTACCGGCATCACCGGCACGTGCCGCCTCGATGGTGGCATTAAGCGCCAGCAGGTTGGTTTGCTGGGCAATAGCCTGAATGAGGGTAACGACTTCACCGACCTTACCTGCCGCAGCCTCAAGCTCACGGATACGGGCGTCGGAGCGGTTGGCTTCGTCCACGGCGCGGCGCGCTATGGTCGATGAGGCCTCGGCCTTGGAGGTGATCTCGTTAATCGAACTGGTCAGTTCTTCGGAGGCAGCGGCAACGGTTCGGACGTTGTTGGCTGCCTGTTCGGTGGCCGAGGCAATAGTTGTTGTCTGGCCGGAAGCATTGGAAGCGATCTGACTTAAGGCTTCGGCGGAATTGCGCATATCAATCGAGGCCGAGGCCACCTGATCGACCACGCCACCGACGGCCTGTTCAAATTCGATAGCCAGCTTGTCCATCGCGGCCTTACGCTCTTCGGCGGCTTGCAACTGACGATGATGTTCAGCATCAGCATCGGCGGTGACGCGGTCGCGCAGGCTGTCACGGAAACGTAAGACGGCCTTGCCGATCTGACCGATTTCATCGGCACGTCTGGCTTCGGGGACCTCGGCATTGTGATCGCCTGAGGCCATGCGGTCAAAGGTACGCCCAAGGACTTTGAGGGGCGCGCCGACCATCCGGTTGAGCACAAGGAAAAGAATGCCTGCCGCAATAAGTATGCTCAAGACCGAGAGGGCCAACATGATAGTGTTGTTTTTATTGGCTTCGGCATTCAGGGTGGCGTTAGGAACCGCGACCACAACGGCCCAGCGTTCTGACGTGCCGCCAGCAGCCACGGGCAGGGCCAGATAATGCCAGCCTTCGCCCTTGGTGGTGGCGTCCGTGCTGGCGGGTTTGTTGGTGGCGATGGCTTCGGCGGCCACCTTGGCAGACGCTGGATCAGTGTCTTTCAGGGGCTTGCCTGTGGCTGCGGCGTCAGGATAGCTGACGGCCATACCGGCGGAGCTGACGAGAGCGACAAAGCCGGTACCGAAGGGTTTAACCGATGCCAGTTCTGCATTGAGGTCGTTCAGGGCAATATCAATGCCGGCTGTACCGTAATACTGGCCATTGACCTTGATGGGGGCGCTGAAGGTGGTAATCAGGAAATCCTTGCCGCCGACACTATAGCTATAAGGCTCAATGGCGATCATACGATCGTTTTTCTTGGGCAGTTGATAATAGTCTCCGGCCCCGTCCTGATCATAGCCAACCAGAGGCTCTTTTACGACCGAACCCGCGCCGCGGTTCCAGTAGGGGACGAAACGCCCGCTGGCGTCATGGCCGTCTGTACCGGCGTAATCTGCATCCTTGCCATCAAGGGCATCCGGCTCCCAGCCTGACCATACCCCCAGCAAATCCGGATTGGCCTCAAGGCTGCTCTTCAGTATGCCATCATAGACCGCACGATCAGTGACCCCTTGTGCGCGTAAGGCCCCCATCGCCGAGACGGTTTCCTGAGCGGTACGTGCCGCCAGATCGAGCCGGTTCTGCACACGTGCGGCCTGATTTTCCGCGACATTAGACTGTAGGACATCATTTTGCCCGGACAGGGTTGAATTGGTCTGTTGCGATATGAACAGGGTGCCGATGCCAAAAACGGCAGCGACGCTGACGGCACCGATAAGAGATATCTTGGCCGACAAAGAACGGGAAAACATGTGCGCCCCACACGAGCTGATTACTGAGAATATCACCGTGATGTGGAATCGGTTTCTCAACCGTTAACTATGGGGCGCCAAAGGCCTTTGCTTACCGTTTAGGATGGAAAAAAGAGACGGTTTTTGTGGTGAAAGCTTGACTTGGGGCCATTCAGTGATCATAAGCCCCTCTTTCATCCCCACCCGCTTTGCAGGTGCGGGGTACTACGGGTTGATCCTGAAGCCGCCGTTGTAATCGTTTTCCGCACTCTCGCGGGGAGCCGGTCAGGGTTAGACATAAGGTCTTATAGTATGTCAAAGCGCCACAGCGCCAAGTACAAACTCGACCGCGCCATGGGTGAAAACCTGTGGGGCCGTCCGAAATCCCCCGTCAACAAGCGCTCCTATGGCCCCGGCCAGCACGGTCAGCGCCGTAAGTCCAAGGTTTCTGACTTTGGTCTGCAACTGCGCGCCAAGCAAAAGTTGAAGGGTTACTACGGTAACATCACCGAAAAGCAATTCCTGCGTACCTACGAAGAGGCTGACCGCCGTAAGGGCAACACCTCCGAGAACCTGATCGCGCTTCTGGAATCGCGTCTGGATGCCGTCGTTTACCGCGCCAAGTTCGTGCCAACCGTCTGGGCTGCCCGTCAGTTCGTCAACCATGGTCACGTTCTGGTCAACGGCAAGCGCGTAAACATCCCGTCTTACCGCGTTAAGGTCGGTGACGTGATCGAAGTTCGTGAGCGTTCGCGCAATCTGGCCCTCGTGCTCGAAGCCCTGCAGTCGCCTGAGCGCGATGTGCCGGACTACATCGAAATCGATGCCAAGGCGCAAAAGGCTACCTATCTGCGTATGCCGGAACTGGCCGAAGTGCCTTATCCGGTTAAGATGGAACCGAACCTCGTCGTCGAATACTATTCTTCGTAATAGGTTTGACCGTTACGGTTATAAAAAACCCCCGCAAGGTAAGCCTTGCGGGGGTTTTCTATGTCGGTCAGTGTTCCGTGTGCGTGTCAGGCTCATCCGCCTCGGGCATATCCTCGTCATCGGACGAAGCTCGAGGTGAAGAGAACAGGGTATTCATCACCTCTTCCACAGGCTTGCCATTCTGGATGGCCTCAATACCCTTGCGAATTCTGAGAGCCTGCTCAGGATTATGCGGATCACCGGTGAAAGGGGTCAGAGCCATAACGGCCTCATCGCGTTTACCGTCAATAATCAGGACGTAGGCGGCAAACTGAGCGTATTCAAACACCCCAGGAGACAGCCGGTTGGCCCCAAAGGCGGCATTGACCGCGCTCTGGTTCGGGAAATCCCGTTCGCCCTGAAAAGTGCGGGCCAGATAATACAGATTGGGCGCGTGCAACTTGTTTGCTTTGTAGGCGTCCATATAGGCGCCTCTGGCGATAGATATCAGCTCATCATATTCCTCAGGCGGGGCCTTACGGGCAATTGCCTCATACAGGCGTCCCATAAGGTAGTGCGCTTCATAATTGTCAGGATCGGATTGCGTAAGCTTATAGATATCCTCCTCGACGTTCTCAGGCGTGCCATGCAGAATTTCAGCGCGGGTCAGGGCCAGCAGGAAGTTCGGGTCGTGGGCGAGGGTGGCTTTTTTTGTACGCAGGTCATCAAGTATGGCCTTGCCCTGTTCTTCGGGCACACAGGTTTGCAGCAGGGAGGCATTTAAAAGGTACTGATCGGTATGATCAGGCAGAGGGACGATGCGAATATCCGAATCAGGCACCTCGGTATTTTTGATGTCCACATAGGGCGTGCGCTGCATGTAGGTGCGCAGTTTGCCGGCCAGATCATTGACCTTAAGGCCCGTTGCGGCTTCGAAGGCGGGGATGGAGTCTTCCCCCATAGTCAGTCGGGCGAAGTAATCGTTCATATTACGTGCGCGTTGCGGATCGCTGAGCATATAGTGGGTCAGCAGCCACGATTGCGCATAAAACTTGCCGACTTCGTCCTTGCGTCTTTTTTTATCCTCAAGCGTATCATAGGCCGGATCGAGGATCGTCTCGAAAGAAATCCACCTGTCCTGTGAAAGCGTATAGATCCGTGATAGGGGCGACTGGCCGACACTAATGCGGCCCTTGGTGAACTGAACCGTGCTCAGATAATCGGCGAAACCTTCGACATACCATGCCGGGTAGCGCAATTTGGCGTGCTGGAACATGACGTGGTGGCCATATTCATGGAACAGTACCTCCAGACCGAAATCGGCAATATTTTTGTCTGATTCGATAATGCCGGAATAGGCGCTGACGCCTTCGCCGCAGGTGAAATAAACGCCTGCCACAGTCCTGGCGAATTTGGGGCGAACCTCTTTCATCTGCTCGGTGCTTTTAAGCAGATAGACGGGAAATTTCGGTGCCTGAACCGTGAGGCTTGAATCCTTACCCAGCATGGTGTCGGTCAGGTATTTAAAGCTTTCAAGCTGCTTTACATAATCCCGTGTCACCCGTTCGCGCGCATTGGAATAGACAATGAAATTCGGACTTTCGGCGCGTAACCAGTTGTCGGCCCATGCCGTTGTGCCCCCGCTGAAAAACGCCGCAACTACGGCTAGCATAGCGATAAGTTTTTTTATGATCATGTCCGCCCCCATACTCAGGGGCGAAGGATAGGCTGTAAAAACCACAGGTGGCAAGCGGGGTGCGAAAAAAACTTGAAAAGAGAACAAGCTATGTTATGTTCTCATTATGTTCCGATTTGAGTTGTGAGGTAAGGTCGTGACCGGACATGACGAAGACAGGGCGATGCGCAAGATCATCCATGTGGATATGGATGCTTTTTTTGCCTCGGTAGAGCAGCGCGATAATCCGGATTTGCGGGGAAAGCCTGTGGCGGTGGGCGGCGAGCGTGAGCGCGGGGTTGTGGCGGCGGCGTCCTATGAGGCGCGACGTTTTGGTGTGCGCTCGGCCATGGCCTCGGTGACGGCGCGGCGGAAATGTCAGGAACTGATTTTCGTCAAGCCGCGCTTCGAGGTCTATAAGGCTGTATCGCGGGAAATCAGGGATATTTTCAACGACTATACCGATCTGGTTGAGCCATTATCGCTGGATGAGGCCTATCTGGATGTCACGGAAAACCATAAGGCCATTCAGTCCGCGACCCTGATTGCGCAGGAAATACGGGCACGCATTCGCCTCAAGACCGGCCTGACGGCCTCGGCAGGTGTGTCTTATAATAAGTTTCTCGCCAAGCTGGCGTCTGATTACAATAAACCGGATGGCTTGTTTGTTGTTACGCCGCGTATGGGGGCGGATTTCGTTGAGGCCTTGCCGGTTGAGCGGTTTCATGGGGTTGGCCCGGCCACCATGCAGAAAATGAACCGGTTAGGTATTATAACCGGGGCGGCCCTGAGGGCGCAGAGCCTTGAGTTTCTGACGGCGCATTTCGGTGTATCGGGGCAGCACTATTATAATATTTCCCGCGGGGTCGATCATCGCCGCGTGAATCCTGATCGTATTCGTAAATCAGTCGGGGCGGAAAATACCTTCTTTCAGGACATTTTCTCGTTCGAGGCGGCGCGTGAGGCCCTGTCACCCATTGTTGAGAAAGTTTGGCGGTACTGCGAACAGAGCGGGGCGCGGGGACGCACGGTCACGCTCAAGGTCAAATATAATGATTTCCGGCAGGTCACGCGCAGTCATACGCTTTCGGCTCCGGTGGCCGACCCTTCGGAACTGTCGCGTTTAAGCGCCAGCTTGCTTGAGGGGGTGTTTCCTCTGGCTAAGGGTATACGTTTATTGGGCGTCAGTCTGTCGTCACTCGGTAAGGGGGGCGACACAGACGCAGATAACGGGCCGCAACTCAGTCTGGCGCTCTAAGGTTCTGCGCGGGGAATGGTTCAGGGGATGAGCAGGGTAGCACCGGTGGTGGCGCGGCCTTCCAGAGCCTCATGGGCGGCACGGGCGTCTTTGAGGGCGAAGCGCTGGTGAATGGGGACTCGGATAACGCCTTGGCGGATCATATCAAACAGCTCCTCGGCAGCACTCAGGAGATCGGCCCGTTCGCTGTTGTAACCAAAGATAGATGGTCGGGTGGCAAACAGTGACCCCTTGGCATTGAGAAGGCCTATATCAAACGGCGGGATCGGGCCTGAGGATTGTCCGAAAGATACAAACAGGCCGCGTGATTTGAGGACATCCAGCGAGCCCTCAAACGTATCCTTGCCGACACTATCATAGACCACATCGACCTTGCGGCCTTCGGTCAGCTCAAGGACGCGTGCGGTAAAGTTGTCTGTGCGGTAATTGATGACATGATCATAACCGTTTTTCAGTGCCAGTTCGATCTTATCGGCTGATCCGGCGGTGCCAATGACTGTGGCCCCCAGATGTTTTGCCCACTGACCGGCGATCAGCCCGACACCGCCGGCGGCGGCATGAAACAGGATCGTGTGTTCAGGCCCGGCCTTAAAGGTACGTCGCAGCAGAAACTGTGCGGTCAGGCCTTTGAGCAGAACGGCGGCGGCAATGTCATCAGGAATGTCGTCGGGCAGCGGCACCAGCCGGTCAGCCATAATCATCCGCTGTTGCGCATAGGCACCGGTTGTTGCGGCATAGGCGACGCGATCGCCGACCTTAAAATCAATCACGCCTTCACCTATGGCTTCGATGATACCTGCGGCTTCGGCACCGGGCACGAATGGTAGCTCGCTTTTGTAAAGGCCCGAGCGGAAATAGGTGTCGATGAAATTGACGCCGATAGCCGTATGGCACAGCCTGACCTCTCCGGCGGACGGGGCGCCGACTTCGATGTCATCGGACGTCAGGGCTTCGGGACCTCCGGTGGCATGAACGCGAATAGCGAGAGGCATGAAAACTCCTTGTCAGGCGATAAAGTCGCCATTGCGGAAAATGGCAGAACTGTCAGGTGGAAGCGGTGTCCACATCTCATCGTGGGTCAGGGGCTGGGTGGCGATGACGCTGACGCGATCGTCTGGGGTGGTCTCGGTTGAAAAATCAACCTTGAGGTCTTCGTCAATGAGCGAGGCTGTGCCGAAAGGGGCCTGACGCGTGATATAGCAGAGCTTTTTCGAGCAACTGGCGTAAAGCGAACGCCCGTCCGTCAGCAGCGCATTGAATACACCCATCTGCCGCAGCACGTGGAACAAGCGTTTGATTTCCTTATCGAGCGTGGCCGCAGACGGATAATCCGTATAGGTGCGGCACAGCTGATCTATGATCCAGCAGAAGGCATGTTCGGAATCGGTCGTGCCAATGGGGCGGAAAAAGCTTAAGGGGAGGGCTTTGATACCCTTAAGCTGGCCGTTATGGGCGAAGGTCCAGGCCCGTCCCCACAGTTCACGGGTAAAGGGATGCGTGTTTTCCAGCGTCACGCGCCCGCGATTGGCCTTACGGACATGCGCAATAACCGTACGACTTTTGATGGGGTAGTTTTTCATCAGCTGCGCCAGTTCGGAACCGGCGCTGGCATTGGGTTCGTGAAAGGACCGGCAGCCCTTTTGCTCATAGAAGCTGATGCCCCAGCCGTCCTTGTGCGGGCCGGTCTCGCCGCCGCGTTTGGCGAGCGCCGAAAAGGAAAAACGGATATCCGTCGGGACATTGGCACTCATGCCCAAAAGTTCGCACATAGAAATCTGTACCGTCAGAGGTGGGTTATCGCCTTATTGATGACGGTTTCAGAAGGGGTAAGCAAGCGATCATACTCACAAAAGCGGCATAAAGTGCGCTTGTCATTGCCACCTTATATTTATGTGATTACCAATAACGCCGTTCACACGCATTTAAGGAGCTACCTATGAAACGCACAGCAACGGCGCAATGGCGCGGCGATGGCCAGACCGGCGCAGGCACACTTTCGACCCAGAGTGGTGTCTTCAACGCCCAACCTTACAGCTTCAAAACCCGCTTTGGTGACGAAGACGGTAAGGCGGGGACAAACCCTGAGGAACTGATCGCCGCCGCCCATGCGGGTTGTTTCACCATGGCCCTGTCGTTTGCGCTGGCTAAGGCTGGCTTTACAGCAGAGTTGCTTGAAACCGCCGCCGATGTGGAGATTCAACCCTCTGATGGCGGGTTTTCGATCACCGGCATTACCCTGAAGCTCAAGGCCAATATCCCGGGTATCGATCAGGCGCAATTTGACGAACTGGCTAAGGGTGCCAAGGAAAACTGTCCTATCTCAAAGGCCTTGTCGGCGGTGCCGATTACACTTGAGGCCAGTCTGGCCTAGGGATTTATCTTTCTTCGCCATAAGACAGAAGACACCCCATCCGTTTATGACATCGGGCGATGTCAAAACCACCTTCCCCAACAAGGTAGGGAAGTATGATAGCCTAAAAGCCCCTGTTGTAAGGCAGGGGCTTTATTCTTGCATCATAACCTGATGACAACGTTATCAGCGCATGTTAGGCCGAAGAAAACAAGAAGAGAAACAAGTGAGGAAAATGATATGCGTCGCAAGGCTTATGTTATAACCGGATGCCTTTTTTTACTTGCAGGCGGGATAAATGCGCAGGCGCAATCGCTTGAGGAACTGACGAAAAACGATCCGCCTTTCGTGGCCCAGACCCTTGAGCTCAGGGGCGTGCCTGAACCGGCCGGTGAGGCGATTAGTCTGTTTAACGGGACTGATCTGAAGGACTGGGAGCAGTGGCTGGGCTATCCCGATGCGGCCCAGACCTATCAGGCCGATCATGCCCCAGCCATTGGCCGCGTCGATAGTCCCGCGATGTTTACGGTGGTTAAGGAAGACGGCGAACCGGCCTTACGGGTGGATGGTGCGATCTGGGGATCGCTGGTGCACACGGGCGATTACAGCAACTATCACCTGCGGCTTGAATATAAATGGAGCGGGGTGCGTCATGCGCCGCGCCTTAATGAGCCGGAAAATAACGGGCTTTTGTATCATTCGCATGGGCCACATGGCGCGGTATGGGGCACTTGGATGGCCTCGGTGGAATATGAGATCATGTACGGTTCAACCGGCATGATTGTGCCGGTGGGTAAGGGGCTGAGTGTGACGACGACCGTGGCTCGCGATGAGAGCATCATCGACCCGAAGCGGCGCTTTATGCTGGGTGGGCTGGAATCTCAGGCGGTAGGTAATACGGCGGTTTGGAACATCGAGAACGGGTCCGATGCCGAAAAACCGGTCGGAGAATGGAATGTGCTTGATCTCTATGTCTATGGTGACAAATCCGTGCACGTCCTGAATGGTGTGCCGGTGATGCAGGCATGGAACCTCTGTGCGCCGGATGAGGCCGGTGTCTGTCAGCCCTTAACGCATGGACGCATTCAGTTGCAGTCGGAAGGGGCGGAAACCTTCTTCCGGCGGATGGTTCTGACGCCGATTGAAGGATTGCCCGAGATACGTGTTCGCGACTAGCGAACGGCGCGGAATGCCCGAAGAATAAGGGCGAAGATGTCGAGGCTCAGTGTGGCGCGGTTGGTGACGAGGTGGTCAAACATGGTTTTGTTTCCTTGGATGGCCTGCCTATAGCCGCAAAGCTGTGATCACACAATGTCTATGTTGCGATGCACAATTCAATGTGGGTTGTGGATTGTTACGTGCGGCGTGACTGGCTACGCTGATCGAGCCATGTATAGAGGGCCACGCCGGTTAGCACCATTGCCGTGCCGATCAGGTCGGCCAGCGTGATATATTCGCGCAGGATAAGCCCGCTCAAGGCCAGTGTAATCACCGGATTGATGAAACCGATGACGGCATTGGCCTGAGACGAGATGCGCGCCAGGGCAAAGTTGATCAGATAGCCCGGCAGAACCGTCGCCCCGATTGCCAGTCCCAGACACAGCCAGAACAGTTCCGGTGTAAAGGCGGGTAGTTTCAGTTCATGCGTCACACCAAAATGCACAAAGGTCGCCAGTGCTGCGCCGATCATGGCCACCGAGGTGAATAGTGATGGTCCCATGCGTTTGATGACCGGCTTGGCCAGCAGCAGATAAAGCGCGAAGGCCACCGAGGATATGGTGACCCATATGGCACCTGTGACAATCGTATCGCCGCGCACCTGAAGGTCATGGACAAGCACATAGGCCAGTCCGGCATAGGAGATACCAAAGGCGCTTAAGGCCAGAGGTTTGATCTTATGGCCAAAGAACATGGCCCCGAGCAGGATGACAAACAGCGGATAGGTGAACAGGATCAGCCGTTCAAACTGTGGCGTCAGATGTACCAATCCCTCAAAATCCGTATAGCTGGCGAACCAGTAGCCGAGCACACCCACGAACAGAGCCTTGACGTACAGGCTCAGGGGCAGGGGGTCGAGGTGGCGTTGCTGATAGCGGGTGATCAGGCCGACTATGACGAAAAACGGCGTGGCCATCAGAAGGCGAATGGTCAAAAGCGTAATGGCGTCAATATTATAGTCGTATGCCAGCTTGATAAATATGCCTTTGGTGGCAAACAGGAACGATCCGGCAAAGGCCAGTGCATAGCCGATGAGAAGGTTCAGTCTGTTGCCAGAATTAGACGCAGAGGTGGACATAGGCCTTCCGTATGCCTGCCGGGTCTGTAAAGCAAGGTGTCTGTTAAATCGCTTGACTTCGGACGGCGGGACTTTAGGTCTTTAGGGGCGAGGAGTGGGGAATGAAAACCTTAGGTATATTAGCTGTTTTTGCGTATGGCCTGCTGGCCGCTCAGGTTCAGGCGCAGCCTGTCGATATGGCCCTGTGCCAATGGCATCCGGAAACCCACGCCTATATGCATAGGCCGAATGCCGGCTATTATAAGGAAGAACGCCTCACTGTGCCTTCCGGATACGAAGGGGTGCGGATCGAGGGCCAGTTCAGAACCCTGAAGTCGCATCCTAACTGGTCGCCGGGCGTAGCGCTGATCTTTGATGTCGGCCCGTCAGCCAGCTATATTCTCCGCTTTAGGCGTCCGAAGGGGGAAGTATCCATGCAGGTGGAGACGGAGTTGTGGGCAAATGGCGAGAAGATTGCGGAACATGTTTTCAGCCATCGTCAGGATATGAAGGCGGACTTCAGAGCTGATGTTCTGTGGAATGTCTATGGAGACGTCAGTTTGAAACTTTATACGGGTAAAAAGGCATTTAACGGCCCCTATGAGGTGCAAAACCATAGTCTGGGCATGGCCACTAACTTACAGGTCGTGTCATCGACTGCGGATGTAAAAATAAAATCCCTGCGCTTCGGGCGGGTATGCACGCCCATTTAGGATGCAAGGAAGTTCTTGTATTTTAGCGGCGCTGATTGTAAGGAAAACGCAGCACAGGACTTGATGCGCCGCTAAGCCGATGGGGTTGCCCTGCCGGTTGCGGTGTTATTGTCATTTTTACAGAGGTTTTTATGGCGCGCGTTACCGTCGAAGATTGCATCGATAAGGTCGATAACCGTTTCAATCTGGTGTTGCTGGCCGCTCATCGCGCCCGCGCCATTTCGTCGGGAGCGTCCTTGCTGCTCGACCGCGACAATGACAAGAATCCGGTTGTGGCCCTGCGCGAAATCGCCGATGAGGTGCTGCCGCCGGAAACCCTGACCGAAAGCCTGATTGCCAGCCTGCAACGCGTCGATGAACGCACGGAAGCTGAGGAAGAGGCTGAAACCCTCGCCCTGCTGGCTGATCCGCAACATCAGCAAATGTCGGAATCGGAACTGATCCGCGCTTTGCAGTCGGATCGTGACGGTGGTCAGGAAGAGCGCTACTAGGCTTTGGCCTGTATTAAGCCGAAATTCAAACCGCGCTGCCGTAGGGTGGCGCGGTTTTTCGTGCCTTTTTGTAAGTCTTCACAAGATATTTTGTAGCTAAGACGGGCGGTTGGGCGTAAGCTTCCTATATATCTTAGGGTGAGGCGGTCTGGACGGACGCGCACGCCTCGGAATTTTGAGTGGCGGCAGGTGAGATGAGTAGTGAAGGCCAAACCGGTGTAGCAGGCTATCTGACGGAATCGAACGATCCGCCAAAGGTGCCGCCCGGCTTCCCGCCTGAGAAACCCAATGAGGAAGAACCGGCACCACCGCCGGAAACGCCGCCCATTGATCCGCCCAGCGAGACGCCGCCGATAACCCCGCCAGCGGAAACGCCGCCCATTTCGCCGCCGACGGAAATTCCGCCGCCTATGGACGCGCCTCAAATCTCAAAGACTGAAGAAAAAAAACCGGCACCGCGCCGGTTTTTACGTCAAATGGAACTGCTTGAAAAAGTGGCGGCCTATGATCCGACCATGGATGAGGCGACACTCAATCGCGCCTATGTCTATGCCATGCGTATGCACGGCGCACAGTTGCGGGCTTCGGGTGATCCCTATTTCGCGCACCCGATTGAGGTTGCGGGTATCCTGACGGACTATAAGCTGGATACGGCGGCCATTGTCACCGCACTGCTGCACGATACCATCGAAGATACGCCCGCTACGCATGAGGAAATCGCCTCTTTGTTTGGTGAGGAAATTGCCGAACTGGTCGAGGGCGTGACCAAGCTGACGCGGCTTGAGCTTCAGTCGGAATACACCAAGCAATCGGAAAACCTGCGCAAGTTCATTCTGGCTATCTCAAAGGATGTACGGGTGCTGCTGGTCAAGCTGGCTGACCGTCTGCATAATATGCGCACCCTGCAGTTTGTGCCGGAACACAAGCGTGAGCGCATTTCGCGCGAAACACTTGAGGTCTATGCCCCTCTGGCGCGTCAGATCGGTTGTAACCGCATTGCGACCGAACTTGAGGAACTGGCCTTCAGCTTTATCAATCCGCGTGGCCTTGAGGCGATTACCCACCGTCTGGTGGAAATGCGCACCCACAAAGGGCAGGCCATTTCCGAAATTGCCCGCGACATTGGCCTGCATCTGTCTGAGGCTGGTATCAGGGCGCGTGTGTCGGGACGTGAGAAATCACCCTATTCGATCTGGAAGAAGTTGCAGCGAAAATCCATCGGCTTTTCGCAACTTTCGGATATCTATGCCTTTCGGGTGATCGTCGACAGCGAAGACGATTGCTATCGCGCCCTTGGGGTGCTGCACCGCGCCTGGCCGTGCGTGCAGGAACGCTTCAAGGACTTCATATCGACGCCCAAGAGCAATAACTATCAGTCCCTGCATACGACCGTCATCGGCCATAAGGGCACGCGGATCGAAATGCAGATTCGCACCGAAGACATGGACCGTGTTGCCGAAGAAGGTCTGGCGGCGCACTGGGGCTACAAGAATCAGTCCTATGGCTTCGATGAAGAAGCGGCGACAAAGGATGGCCGTAACCCGATCAACTCTTTGCGCAATATCGTTCAGATCGTAGAAAGCGGCGGCGATTCGGAAGAATGGGTTGAACATGCGAAGCTTGAGATGTTCCTCGATCAGGTCTTCTGTTTTACGCCCAAGGGCCGTCTGATTTCGTTGCCACGGGGGGCTATGCCGCTTGATTTTGCCTTTGCGGTGCATACTGAGGTTGGTGAAACGGCAATTGGTGCGATCATTAACGGAGAACACAAACCCCTGCGTAGCGTACTGCAAAACGGTGATCAGGTCGAAATCATCAGCGGGGTTGAATCGCGTGTTAATCCGGATTGGCTTTCTCTGACCATTACCGGTCGGGCGCGGTCGGCCATTCGTCGCCATATCCGCCAGACGCAAAAAGAAGATTTTATCCGTCTGGGGCGCGCTTCGATTGAACGGACGTCGGCGCAGATTGACAAGTCCATCACCGATATAAGCTGGCGTCCGGCGCTGGAGCGTTTTCAGGTCCAGACCGAAGACGAGCTTTATGAACTGGTCGGGCGCGGCAAGATTCCGACGCTTAAGGTGCTTGAGGTTCTGTTCCCCGGCCTGAAGCTGCCCGCCACCCTGACGACCGACGCCCTGAGCCGTATCAAGGACGGCGACGACATGGGCAACTTTGTACGCGGTCAGGCCCTGAAGCCGCATCAGAAGGTGTGGTTCTCGAAGTGCTGTACGCCGGTGCCGGGCGATCGCATTGTCGGTATTGTCGATGGCGACGACGTGCATGTCCATTCTATCGAATGTGATACGCTTGAGGCCTTTGAAGGCCACAAGGAGGCGTGGATCGATCTGCAATGGACGCTTAATGCCGAAAAGAACACCATTTCGACGGCGCGTCTCCGGGCGAGCATTCGTAATAATCCGGGGGTTCTGGGGCAGGTCTGTGGCCTGATCGGGGAGGCCAAGGGCAATATCGTCAATATTCATCTGGCCGATCAACAGGTGGACTTCATTGATGCCCGCTTTGACATCGAGGTAATGGATGCCCGACATCTGGCCAATATCATTGCCGCTATTCGCACCTGTCCGTCGGTTGAAGGTGTCGAACGCGTTCGGGGCTAGGCAGGCAGGGTCTTAGACCCTGCCCCCGATTGCCCCTAGGTGTGAAACCTCGTCCATTCCGATATCACATTGCATCTTACCTGTGGCGTGAGCGTACAGGGGCATAGGGTCAACGATGGATGAGTAAGTCACGCCATAAGACAAAAAAAAGTGCTAGATGTCGTCATTTACAAAGGAAGACGCCTCACACCTCCGGTCAATCGGGTGCAGGGGCTTTTGTGAGGCGCTACCGCTTCGCTGCTTGAGCGCGCTAGCCCTGCTGAAAGGCGTTGCGTCTGCGGCGCGGCTTGGGGTAAAGGAAAGCGCTGTTAGTTAAGGAATCTGCCGCATGACCTCTGAAGACGTAATCAACGAATTTCGCGCCGCCAATGCCCTGCGTGAAGGTCATTTCGTTCTCTCAAGTGGTCTTCATAGCCCGTTGTTCCTGCAAAAGAATCTGGTGTTCATGGAGGCGGAGCGCTGCGAGCGCCTGTGTAAGGCGCTGGCTGAAAAAATTACCGCTGAAGTCGGTCAGGTCGATGTGGCGATTTCACCGGCGGTCGGCGGTATTATTCCGGGCTATGAGACGGCACGTCACCTGAAGGTGCGCTCGCTTTATGTTGAGCGTGTGGACGGCGAATTCAAGCTGCGTCGCGGGTTCCATATCGAACCGGGTGAAAAGGTGGTGATGGTAGAAGATATCGTCACTACGGGCCTGTCGTCACGCGAATGTATCGCTGCCATTAAGGCCGCCGGTGGTGAGGTGGTGGCTGCGGCCTGTATCGTTGACCGTTCGGGGGGTAAGGCCGATGTCGGGGTGCCTTTGATCGCTCTGGCTACCTTAGAGGTGCCCGCTTATCCGGCGGATGCCCTGCCGCCTGAGCTGGCGGCGGTTCCGGTTGAAGACCCCGGTTCGCGCCGGATATCGAAAGCCTCCTGATGACCCCCAACCGTATTCGTTTAGGATTGAATATCGATCACGTAGCGACCGTGCGCAATGCCCGTGGTGGCAGTGCGCCTGATCCGGTTCGCGCAGCCCGACAGGCGATTGAAGCGGGTGTTGACGGGATTACGGCGCACCTGCGTGAAGATCGCAGGCATGTGCTCGATAAGGATATCTGGGCCTTAGGTGATCTGTGTAACGAACTGAATACGCCGCTTAATTTTGAAATGGCGGTTACTGATGAAATGATCGGTATCGCGCTTAAGCTTAAGCCGCATGCGGTGTGTCTGGTGCCGGAACGGCGTCAGGAACGCACGACCGAAGGCGGGCTTGATGTGGCGGGCAATACGGATCAGGTGGGCGAAGCGACCGCGCGTCTCAAGGCGGCGGGTATTCGTGTATCTCTGTTCATTGCGGCGGATGCGGCACAGGTGTCAGCGGCCTCTGATATAGGTGCGCCGGTCGTTGAGTTTCATACCGGTGCCTTGTGCGATACTTGGCGGGCAGGGGAAATGACCCTGTTCAATGATGAGATGCGGCGTCTGGAATGGGCAGCCAATCTGGCGCATGAGGTCGGTATAGAAGTCCATGCCGGTCATGGCATCGACTATGACACCGTAAGCTTTATCTCGAAAATTTCGCAGATACGCGAACTGAATATCGGCCATTTTCTGATTGGTGAGGCGATCTTTACGGGGCTTAATGCCTCCATACGCCGGATGCGTTACCTGATGGATGCGGCCCGACTGTGATCATCGGTATCGGCACAGACCTGTGTGATATACGCCGCATTGAGCAGTCGGTGACCCGCTTTGGTGAGCGCTTTGTCAACCGTGTCTTCACACCTGCGGAACAGGCCTATGCGCAATCGGTAGCTAAGCCCGTGGCTGTTTACGCCAAGCGCTATGCCGCCAAGGAAGCGGTGATGAAGGCGCTGGGGACGGGCCTCAGAGGGTTCCGCTTTCCGGATGTTGAAATTGCACGGGATGATCTGGGCAAGCCGTCGGTCATCCTTAAGGGCGGGGCGCTTGAGCGGCTTCGGGCGCTTACGCCATCTGGTCAGCAGGCACATATTCATCTAAGCTTGACGGACGAATGGCCCTATGCGGGGGCATATGTGGTCATTGAAGCCTTATCCATGCCACAAAACGGCGATAGTCAGGCCTGATATTTATGGGGAATGCATATTCATGAGCGCAGATAATACAGGCGTTGATACCGATAAACCGGTGAAGGAAGATACGTGGGATATCGTCAAGACGGTGCTGATTGCGCTTCTGATCACGCTGGTGTTCCGTACTTTCCTGTTTCAGCCGTTTACCATTCCATCGGCTTCGATGGAGCCGAATCTGTATGAAGGCGATTACATTGTCGTTTCCAAATGGAACTATGGCTATTCCAAGCATTCCATTCAGTTTTCGCCGCCTGTGTTTGAAGGCCGCATATTTGCTAAACAGGCCGAGCGTGGGGATATTGTCGTCTTCAAGCTGCCGCGTGACAACAAGACTGACTACATCAAACGCGTGATCGGCGTGCCCGGTGATAAGGTGCAGATGCGTAACGGGCAGTTGTTCCTGAATGACGAGGTGGTACCCCTGATCGATCAGGGGCCTGTGCTCGAAAAATACGGTAATGCCTATGCTACGATACAACAGGAAAGCCTGAACGGTAAAAACCACCAGATTCAGGACCTGCGTAACGACACACAGGGCGATAATACCGAAGCCTTCATTGTGCCTGAAAACCATTACTTCGTCATGGGCGATAACCGCGACGATTCGGCCGATAGCCGCTTCCCTGTCTATGCGGATGGCGTCGGTTTTGTGCCGGCAGAAAATCTTGAAGGAAAGGCGAGCATGATCCTGCTGTCATGGAACCGTGGCGCGTCTCTGTGGAAGCCGTGGACATGGCTTGATCTGCGCTGGGATCGTTTCTTCAAGTCCTTGCACTAGACCAGAAGCAACCTTCTGGATGGTACGCATACTGAAAAAAGACACGTCCGATCATCGTCGCGGTCAACTGAGCGCCGTTGAAACGCGGCTGGGCTATGAGTTCAAAGATAAAAGTCTTCTGGATGCTGCCCTTACGCACCCCAGTGTCACGGATACCAAGGTCGTCAACTATGAGCGCCTTGAGTTTCTCGGCGATCGCGTTCTCGGGCTGATGGTGGCCGAAAACCTGATCCGCAGTTTCCCAGATGTCGATGAAGGTGAATTGTCGCAGCGCCTGCATGGCCTCGTGAGCCGTGAAACCTGTGCCGAGGTCGCTCAGGCGCTGGAGTTGGGGCCGGTCATGCGTCTGGCCGCCGGTGAGACCCGCAGCGGGGGGCGCAAGAACCTCAGTATACTAGGCGACGCCTGTGAGGCCGTAATTGCGGCACTGTATCTGGATGGCGGTAAGGAGACGGTTGACCGCATCATCCTGCCTTACTGGTTGCCGCGCATTAAGGCCGGTGTGCGCCGCGCTGTGCTCAATCCCAAATCACATCTTCAGGAATGGGCGGCCCGTCAGAAGCTGCCTGCGCCGGAGTATGAGGTGGTCGGACGCGAAGGCCCTGACCATGCCCCTATCTTTACGATGCAACTGACGCTAAAAGGGTATGAGGTGTTAATCGCCAAGGGCCGGTCACGGCAGGAGGCGGAAAAGGCGGCGGCTGTCGGTTTTATCGAGCGCCACGGTCTTGATAAGCCTTAATCATCCTATTCAAGAAGAGTTCCCTTGTCCGATACGTCTGCTATCTCTGATACAAAAGCCGGTTTTGCCGCCATTATCGGCGCGCCTAATGCCGGAAAATCCACACTGGTCAACCAACTGGTTGGCATCAAGGTCAGCATTGTCACGCAAAAGGTCCAGACAACGCGCTTTCCGGTGCGCGGTATTGCCATTCAAGGCGACGCTCAGATTGTGCTGGTGGATACGCCGGGTATCTTCAAGCCGCGCCGTCGGCTTGATCGCGCCATGGTTAAATCGGCCTGGGGCGGGGCGGATGATGCAGACGTTGTGGTCTTGCTGATTGATGCAGCGGCACACCTGAATGTCCATTTCCCAACCGAAGACACCAAGGCGTCCGGGGCCGACAAGCGCGATGTCGCCGATGCCGAAGCCATTATCGAAAGCCTTAAGGCCAATGGCAAAAAGGTCATTCTGGCGCTTAATAAGATCGATCTTCTGAGACGCGATAACCTTTTGGCGCTGGCCGATCATCTGTTCAAGGAAGGTATCTTTGAGCAGGTATTCATGATCTCGGCCGATAAGGGGCATGGGGTCGCTGACCTAAAGCAGGCGCTGGCCGATAAAATGCCTGCCAGCCCGTGGCTCTATCCGGAAGATCAGGCGGCGGATGCCCCGATACGTATTCTGGCGGCAGAAATTACCCGCGAAAAGCTTTTCCTGCGCGTACACGAAGAACTGCCCTATGCCGCAGCTGTGGCCAGTACGGACTTCAAGGAAATGCCGGACGGTTCGGCGCGTATCGAACAAACTATCTATGTCGAGCGCGAAAGCCAGCGTCCGATCGTTCTCGGTAAGAACGGTCAGACCCTGAAATGGATTGGACAGAAGGCGCGTGAGGAACTGATGCTGATCCTTGATCGCAAGGTGCACCTGTTTTTGCATGTCGAGGTCAATGAGCGCTGGACAGATGACCGCGGCCTGTACAGCCAGTTCGGGCTAGAATTCGACTCGTGATCTATGAGGATGAGGCCTTTGTCCTGAGTGCCCGTCCGCACGGTGAGACAGGGGCGGTGGTGCATTTCCTGACGCGTGAGCATGGGCATATCGCCGCCCATGTGGCGGGTGCGGCCTCACGGCGGCTTAAGCCCTATCTGCAACCGGCAAGTCATGTACGCCTCAGTTATAGGGCGCGTACCTCGGATAATCTGGGGTCGGCGACCCTTGAGCCGTTAGGTGAGGGCGCCGATGTGCTGGATGACCCGCTGGCGCTTCTGGGGCTTCAGTGCGCCTGTGTCATGACCCGGGCCGCTCTGCCGGAGCGTGATCCGCAGGTGGGGGCCTTCGAGGCGTTTGCCGCGCTTATTCGGTCGTTTGAGTGGCCGGATATCTGGCCCTATGTCTATGTGCGCTTTGAGGCGGGATTGCTTGAGGCGATGGGGTTTGGCCTTGACCTGAGCAGCTGTGCCGTCACCGGTGAGATGGACGACCTGATCTATGTCAGTCCGAAATCGGGCCGCGCCGTCAGCCGCAAGGCCGGTGCGCCTTACGAAAGCAAGTTGCTGGCCTTGCCGGAATTCATGCTGTCCGCACAGGGGGTGCGAGGCGGAAAATCATTGGAAGACGGGTTTGGCCTGACCGGATTCTTCCTTGAGCGGCATATATTTCATCCGCTCAATCAGCCTCTGCCGGAGATACGCTCACGGCTTCTTGACGGGTTGCGTCCTTCCGAATAGCTATCTCCACCCTTTGGTAAGGTGTGCTGTGTCAATGTGGGCCGGTAACGAAAGAGATTCGGCAATACCGGATGTGGGCGTGGGGATAAGACAGGGCTATGCGGCTTTATGACGAAGAGGCATTACGGGCAGCGAACGTCAATCCGGCAACGGGTCTGGCTACCGATTATCTGAACCTGTTCAATGAAGCGATTATGCTGTTCGAAATGGGCATAGACATGCCTGACATGGCCGAGGAACTGATGGATTGGGCGCCGCGTGGGTATCAGGCGCATTTCGATCAATCCGGTTTTGAGCAGAAGGATGTGGTGATCGCTGCCTATGAGCAGGCTGACATCATTACACGTCAGGCCTTTGATGACTGTTGCGCCCACGCGCTTGAGGTGTTTGAATCGGCTATTCATATCCTCTTAAGTTCCAGCGAGGCCGCACCGGCCCCGCGTGATGATCTTGAGACGCGGCTGGAGGCCATGAAGGCTCTGGTGCTGGAGATGGATTCGCATATTCATGGTCGGCGCGAACCGGTTGGCAGCACCTTGCAAAGCGAAGTTGATGCGTTGTTTTGATTTTTATTTTGAAATCAGATAATTGCGTGAATTTCTTGTGCGTTCTGCTGCGGCGGGATTATGCGGTTTTTATTTTATAGCTACATCTACGCATGAATTTATGCGCCACTTACAGCTAGGTTAACGGTGAAAGTTGTAAAGGGGCGATCATCATGTGGCGTAGGTATCTTGTAATCGGAGCGATCAGCGTTATTGCCGCCTGTACGGCGCGTGAGGAAGAGCCGCCCTTGCCACCCGAAGCGGTCGCTGTATCTGTCGCGGCCTCAAGTGCGGCGACCATCGGCAGTGACTTTGTCGGAAGGTGGAACGGACCGGAAGGCACCTATGCCGAGATTACGGCGCTTGGGCGTGGATATGAGGTTTCTCTGCAAAACCTGGATGGTATGCGCAGTTTCAAAGGTTCGGTTGAGGGTGAGGGCATTCGTATCAATCGCGATGGTGAGTCTTTGCTGGTCGTGCACGGCAGCGGTATCGACACCGGCATGAAATGGCTGATGGATAAGCGCGACTGTATTGTGGTGAAAACCGGTGAAGGCTATTGCCGCGATTAAACCCATAGGATAGCTAGGGGCATTCATAAAAGGATTCCCCATATGGCTGATGATGAAGAACTGATCGTAAAGGATGCCAATGGCACACGCCTGAGCGATGGCGACAGCGTGACCCTGATCAAGGACCTTAAGGTTAAAGGCTCCGGCGGCGTGACGCTTAAGCGTGGGACCTTGATCAAGAATATCCGCCTGACCTATGACGAAGACGAAATCGAGTGCAACCACGAAAAGGTGCGCGGTCTCGTCCTGCGGACCGAGTTTATCAAGAAGGCCTGACTTACAGTCTGCTTATGCAGGTAGTGGCAGACGGTATTTATATAACATTTCTGAAGGCGCTAACTCTTGGGATATCCAGATAAGCTAACGGAGTGTCGTTATGGTGATACCGGTTCATGAGCCTCAGGTGCGGCCTGACCCTTTGAATAATACATCTGCTCATCACTCTGGTGGTTCTCATTCTGACCGCACGCGCTCAGGTGTGAACCCTGTCGGTGTGGTTTTGCTGGCGGCGGCTCTGTTTCAGATCATTGGCGCTGTCTTGCCTGCCGTTTTCGACTGGGGCATAGCGGTTAACGAGCGTTCCTTTCAGGCCCAGCACCCGCTGGTGCCGGAAGGGGCGGCCTTTAGCATCTGGAGCCTGATCTATCTGTTGGGGGTGGTTTCCGGTATCTGGGCTGTTTTGCCTGCAAATACACGCCCGCAACGCTTCCGTTTTGCGGTTTTATGCCTGTCGCTGATATTTGTCATGAATGGTTTCTGGGCGCTTTGGGTGCCGTTCCGGGGTTTTGATCCGGCCAGTGTCATCATAATCGTTATAAGCGTTGTGGCAGGCCTGTCGGCGCTTATGCAGCTTAAACATCAGAAGCTGGATGTTAAGGACATTCTGTTTGTCGCCCTGCCGCTGGCGCTTGTGACCGGTTGGGTGAGTGCGGCCCTGACGGTCAATATCACCTCGGCGCTGGTGGAATCCGGCTTTGCCGCCTTTGACCCGCGTGTGCCGATGAATTCAGGCTTTGTGCTTATGGTTTTGGTTCTGTTTGCCATGACGATGATCTGGCTGACGCGGAGCCGGCTATATGCCCTGCCGGTGATGTGGGCGCTGTTCTGGATACTGAGCGCGGCGGTCAACCGTGATCAGCTGCCGCTTATGGCGGCGCTGGCGGGTATAGGTATCGGCTTCATTCTGGTTGAGTTGGTCGTTATATCCCTACGCAAACGCAAAGATCGATCAGATGTGATGGAGATTTAGACATTTAAGCCCCTGAGCCGTATGGCGCAGAGGCTTAAATTTTAAGGTCTAGAGCCCTGCTCTGATGCCTGAGGCATAGTCAGGGTGGATATTCTCAAAGTGGCTCAGGGCGCGTTCGATAATGAATTCCGGCACGCCTTTCATTGAACCAGCAATGTTCTGACAAAGGCGGGCCTTTTGCCCCTCATCAAACAGATTGAACAGGGCGCGGGGCTGGCTGTAATCATCATTACCTGCGCGGTGATCATAGCGGTCTGCATCGCCTGAGATTTTCAGCGGTGGTTCACGATATTCAGGGGCCTGTTTCGGACCGCTGAAGCTGTTAGGTTCATAATAGGCGTCGGGGTTCGAGAAATTGGTAAAGAACCGCATCGGGCCGTCAGCGTGATAATGATTGACCGGGCATTTCGGGGCATTGACCGGCAGGGCTTCGTAGTGCGTTCCCAGACGGTAGCGGTGCGCATCCGCATAGGAGAAGATACGCGCCTGTAAGACCTTATCCGGAGAGAAGCCGATCCCCGGAATGATATTGGAGGGCGAGAAGGCCGCCATCTCAATATCGGTAAAATAGTTCTCAGGATTGCGGTTCAGCTCAAACGTGCCGACAGGGATCAGAGGGTAATCGGCGTGCGGCCAGACCTTGGTCAGGTCGAACGGATTATAGGGCGTCTTTTCGGCGTCAGTCTCCGGCATGATCTGAACCTTCAGGTCCCATGCCGGGTAATTGCCCGCCTCAATGGCGCCAAACAGGGCTTCCTGATAGGATTCACGTGTCTGGCCGATCACCTGTGCGGCCTCTTCGTTGGTGTGGTTCACTTTGCCCTGACGGGTCTTAAAGTGGAATTTCACCCAGTAGCGCTCACCTTCGGCACTGATGAAACTGTAGGTGTGCGATCCAAAACCATCCATGTGCATGGGCGATACCGGAATGCCACGATCCGACATCAGAATGGTGACCTGATGCAGGGCTTCGGGCGACAGGGACCAGTAATCCCACATGGCCGTCGCCGAACGCAGGTGCGTTTTCGGGTGACGCTTTTGCGTGTGAATGAAGTCGGGAAACTTATACGGATCGCGGATAAAGAACACGGGCGTATTGTTACCCACCAGATCCCAGTTGCCTTCTTCGGTATAGAATTTCAGCGAGAAGCCGCGCACATCGCGTTCGGCATCGGCTGCACCCAGTTCACCGGCCACGGTCGAGAAACGCGCCAGCAGCGGCGTCTGCTTGCCGATCTCACCAAAAATTCTGGCGCGGGTATATTGCGTAATATCATGCGTCACGGTGAAGGTGCCGTGCGCACCCCAGCCCTTGGCATGCACGACCCGCTCAGGGATGCGTTCCCGGTTCTGGTGTGCCAGTCTTTCAATCAGTTGATAGTCTTGCAAAAGTACAGGGCCACGTGCCCCGGCAGTCAGGCTGTTCTGATTATCGGCTATGGGGTTACCTGCGGTGGTGGTCTGAACCGCACCATGCAGGAAGGGGCATTTGGCTTCACTCATTTTGTTATCTCCGTATATTCCACCCTTGTGAGGATGCGTTCACGGACAATAGGTTGTGGAAGCAGAATAAGTAAAATTGATAAAATAATATATTTATATAAAATTATATTATTGGGTGGGTGGGGGGCTTACGAAAGAAAAATAGTGTGGAAGGGCTTGCTGAGCGTTTTTAAGCGTCTTTGCAGGCCCCACTGGGGCAGATAGACAACTATTATAGCGCGAAAAACAGGGGCGGGATAAAAGGCCCCTGTCTTAGTTGCGAGAGACTTCCGGCTTAGGGGAGTTTGGCGCTGTCCATTGTGGCCAGTACATCATTGAGCGCGGCCCCGTAATAATGCTCGGACGGGGCAATATAGACGATATAATAGTTCAGTCCGCCCTTGCTGGTGGCCTGTGCAATCCCCTTTAGGTCAAGCCCTTCAGGCGATTTGGCGGTGATGTCAAAGCGCACGGCCCGTGTGCCGCCAAGATCAACGGGCTTCGGCGCTGAGGTGGTGACCTGTTGCAGGTCAATAATGCTTAAAGAGGTGGTGACCAGTTCGATATGTTCCTGAAAGGACATATTGGATTTACCGCGCGGGGCGGGCGCGGATTTGCGATCTCCGCGTTGCGGGTGAACCATCAGCGGGTCTTTGCTCGACAAACCCTCAGAAATGAACAGGCGGTTGAGGCCGGGGCCATCGAGCGACAGGATTTTCACCTTTTTGGCACGGTTATAATAGAGCTTGGTGATATCGGTCCAGTCACGGCTCAGGGTGACCGATGTGGTGCCCACCGACAGATTACCCTTAGGGGCCAGAACAACGGCGCTACAGCCGCTGAGGAGAACAGCGGCCAGTGCCAGACCAAGGGCGGGTTTCGAAATACGCATGATAATTCCCCCAAGCGCTTTTTGTAAGTGCGTTAAAGATGGTTGTCCGGAACAGACGCGGTCGCGCCGGATTTAAGTGCAGTCATTTGATCTTCGACCATCCAGACATCTTCAGCGTCAGGATGAAGTGTGATGTAGCGGCCAAAGGCCATGAGCGCGTCATCGGTGCTTTCCAGACGGCGATAGACGTCACCGAGCTGCCTCCAAGTCGTGGCGGGGGCATCTTCGAAGGTGAGGGCGGTCTGGTAATGGGTAACGGCCTTTGTCAGGTCGTCGCCCTTGCCGCGCAGACGATAGGCTTCGGCAGCATAGAAGTTCAGAAGCCCCTGATCCTGATTGTCGATGCTCAGGCGCTCTATGATAAACAGGGTCTGACCATAGTCCTGACGGCGAAGGTCGTCGCGCAGCCACTGGGCGAGATAGGGGCGTATGTTTTGCCGGTAGGTCAGACGCTGTTGTTTCAGGTCTTCGTCCGAAAGGGGTGTCGCGCCGCGTTTTTTAGCCGCGCTTTCGATGGCGCTAATGCGGTCGATTTCCAGCGGATGCGAGCCGAATATATTGATGCGCGAGGGGCTGCGGCGGGTGCGTTCATAATCAGACGCAGCGGTCTCATCGAGGAGAAAGCGCCAGATACGGGCACCGGCATAGGGATCGTAGCCCGCGAGATGTGCTACTTCGCCGCCGTGCAGGTCAGCGTCTTCTTCGGTTTCACGTGAATAGCCGAAATAGGCGGCAATCGAGCCGAGATAAACCGCGTCCACCAGTCCGCGGGTCAGGTTCGAGATGTCGCGCGCGGCGCTGTAGCTTCCGGCATTGGCGGCGGCACCGGCACCGACCACGGCGATAACAATCGTGGCGGCCGTGGCGGCATTCTGATTGGCTTTGACGTTTTCAAAGGCCCTTATGGAGTGGTTTTGCCGGAAGTGCGCAAATTCATGGCCCATGACGAAGGCCACTTCGTCTTCGGTCTGGGCGCGCAGCAACAGGCCTGTCCACACCTCGGTATAGCCGTTGGGGGCCATGCTGGCGTTGAAGAAAGGCCGGTTCATCACATAGAGGCGGAGGTCGCCTTTGTATTCGCCGGACACCTTATCGAGTATGCCCTTGAGATAGGCATTCAGTTCAGGATCGTGGTTGCGTTCGCCTGAGGTGCGGGCCGCCCGCTCGGATTTGCGGGTTTCCTCCCATATGGACTGCTCAAGGCTGTTGGCTTCGGGTTGCTGGCCCGGCTGGCGGCGAATGTCATCGGCGGCCATAACCGGTAGGGCGGTTCCCAGCATCAGGACAGCAACAAGACCGGATAGACGGTTTGCGGATATCAGCATGGACTTCACCGCTTAAAGGGGCAGTTTTTTGAACAGGCGCTCAATAACCGAAACGGCTCCTTCGGGTTCGCGGATGTCTTCACCGGCCGGAACGGCGTCCATTTCATACCACACGATCTGACCGGTATTGAGATCAACCAGAGTAGCCTGAACCGCCTGTCCGCCAAACTGCATTGGCCCGCCCAGCAAGGCCATGCCGACATTGAGCGCGGCCTTGGCTGAGCTTTGGTAACTGCCTCTGGCGCGCAGGAACAGGGCGTAGCGCGGGGCTGTTTCGGTATCTGCGAGATCGGCAGGTATCAGAATTTCGGCGTTTTCACCCAGAGTCCAGTCGAAGGTCGTCTTGGTCGGCAGTTTGTAGAAAGCGTTGAGCATGATGGATGAGATGACCTCGTCGTTCAGCTTGAGCATTTGCAGGGCGCGCGGGTCTTCGTAGGTGTCCAGATGGATTTCGTGTGTCGCATATTCGCGCGTTTCGAGCGCTTTTTTCAGAGCGTCAGAAAAGTAGCCGGTGGCGGCTTTTGACCATTCGGCGCGTGGTTCGGTTATGCCTGAAGCGGTCAGAATCCCCAGGCTGACTTCGGGGGTGACGATGAGTATGGTCGTACCCTGAGCCGGTTTTTCGATAGCGACATGGGTGACAGGCGTGGCGGCATGAGTAGGTGTGATTGTGCCCAGCCCGAGGCCTGCGGCCAGCGTTATCGCTGCCAGAAATTTTTTCATTGAGTTATCCCCCATACGCCTGATTTGTCGGGACGTTATTTTTAAAACGAAGTTCTTTCAAGTGAAATAATGCAGTGTTGTGAAAATAAATTATATTAATATAAACAATGTTCTAATTGGGTAAGTCTGTTTTGTAAGTGCAACGGCGATGGTGGGTGCGCAGGGTGTGGGGGGAATAGGGTTTTTGCGAGATGATGCACAAATTTTGCGGGTGAGTGCAAAAAGGTGTCGTACAGGGGGATAAGGTCTGTTTGATCGGTTTTCTGCGCGTTTTTTTTCCAGCGGAGACGCATCTTATGCCCGCTTGCAATACATGTTTTAGAATGGGGTTGTTCAGAAACTGAGTTGTAAGGCGTGCGTGATGTGGCCTTATCAGAGTCAAGCCGGATGCAGGCTTGCTTTTCTGTTTCGACAGCAAAGTAAGTAAGACACCCCACCACCCCGATCCTGACGGATCGCGGTCCCCCTCCCCAATGAATTGGGGAGGTATGTATTGTCAGCGCTGCCCAGCGCCCGACCGGGCGTCGGCGATCGTTCGCCGCCCTCGCGGCGTGCTGTCGTAATGAACTGGAGAAAAATGCAAAAATCAGCGAAGAACCGCTTCGAGCTGATTTTTTCGTGATGACCTCACATTAAAGTACACTGAGCTAAGCGAAGGACTTTAATATGAGACGTTATGGTGGACCCGACAGGGATTGAACCTGTGACCCTTCGCGTGTGAAGCGAATGCTCTCCCGCTGAGCTACGAGTCCGAACCAATTGCGAGGTGGCGGGTATTAGCGTTTCAAAATCAGGCTGACAAGACCTTATTGGACGAGATCAATCAGGGCAGTGGGTAACTCATTGAAATGATGAATGAGGGCGTCGGGATCAAGATCGGCGACGGGGGCTTCGTTATAGCCGAAGCTGACCAGTACCGAAGGCACGTCGGCATTGCGGGCGGTTCTGAAGTCAGTTTCGGAATCGCCGATCAGGATGGACTGCGACAGGGGCAGGCCGAAGTGATCTGTGCAGGCCTTAAGGTGGGCCGGATCGGGTTTTTTCAGTTCCACACTGTCGGCACCGACGACGACACCAAAGCGGTCAATCATATTCAGACGCGTGAGCAGAAGTACCGACAGGTCATAGGGTTTGTTGGTGCAGACGGCCAGTTTCGCGCCTGCGGACAACAGAAGATCAAGCGTGTCGTAAACGCCGTCAAACGGATGGCTTTCGTGGTCGATGCGTTCGGCGTAACGGCTCAGGAAAACCGGCAGGAGGGCGTCTTCGGCTTCAGGGCCGATGTCAAGGCTGGCGGCCCTGAAGCCGCGCTCGATCAGGGAGCGTGCCCCGCGTCCGACAAAGCGACGGGCAGCCTCAACGGGGAAGGGGGCGGCCCCGTGATCGGCCAGCAGGTCATTCAGCGTGCCGATAATGTCCGGCGCGGTGTCGACAAGGGTGCCGTCGAGGTCAAAGGCCAGACAATAGCCGCTGAGGTCGGGTAAGGGGCTTGCGCTCATGTAATCCTGCCATAAAGTTGAGAGAGCCAGAAAACTTGATGAATAAGCAATTAGGCGTCGAATTGTCCTGTGCTTTGGGCTAAATCCAGACGCACTGCAACAGGTGAATCAGAAATATGAGCCAGACATCCAGACGCGCCGCCGTTATCCTTGCTGCCGGACAAGGTACGCGCATGAAGTCGCCGGTGCCCAAAGTGCTGCATACGGTCGGTGGCCGGACCCTGCTTGATCTGGCGATTGATGCCGCCGAGGGGCTGGGGTGTGAGCGCGTGGTCGTGGTGGTCGGCGCCCATTCGGCTGAAGTCGGGATTGCGGCGCGCAAGCGGTTGGGCGAGGCAAGCGTTGTGGTGCAGGACCCGCCGCTGGGGACAGGTCATGCGGTGCTGGCGGCCAAAGAGGCTCTGGCGGATTTTGACGGTCAGGTGATTGTGTCCTATGCCGATTGTCCGCTGATTACGGCGGGCGTGCTTAAGGGCGTGTTTGATCTGGCCGACCGGTCTGATCTGGCGGTGCTGGGGTTTGAGGCGGCAGATGCCGGAGCCTATGGGCGGCTGATTATCACCGGTGAAGATGACCTTGAGGCTATTGTCGAGGCCAAGGAAGCGACGCCGGATCAGCTTGGGATCACGGTCTGTAATTCGGGCGTGCTGGCGGCGGATCGGGCGGTGCTGTTCTCGCTTTTAAGTGAGGTCAGGAATGACAATGCCAAGGGCGAATATTATTTAACGGATGTGGTCGGTCTGGCGCGGGCACGCGGGCTTAAGCCCAAGGTCGCCTTTGCACCTGAGGCCGATGTGACGGGCATTAATTCGCAGGGCGAACGCGCCTTTGCCGAAAAGATATGGCAGCAACGTCGTCGTGCCGAACTGATGCGTGACGGGGTGACGATGATCGCGCCGGAGACAGTATTTCTGGCGTGGGATACGGTGATCGAAGCGGGCGCGGTGATTGAACCGAATGTGGTGTTTGGCGCGGGCGTTGTGGTTGAAGGCGGGGCGGTTATCCGCGCCTTTTCGCATATTGAGGGCGCGCGGGTGGCTTCGGGGGCGTTGGTTGGTCCTTATGCGCGGTTGCGCCCCGGCGCCGATATTGGCCGCGATGTGCATATCGGCAATTTCGTCGAGGTGAAAAACACCAAAATCGGCGAAGGGGCCAAGGCCAACCATCTGGCCTATCTGGGGGACGGGGATATCGGCGCGCGGGCCAATATCGGGGCCGGTACGATTTTCTGTAACTATGATGGCTATATCAAGCATAGGACCACCATCGGCGAGGGGGCCTTTATCGGTTCCAATACCGCGCTGGTGGCACCGGTAAGTGTGGGGGCCGGGGCTATTACTGGCTCCGGATCGGTGATAACCGATGATGTCGCCCCTGATGCGCTGGCGTTTGAGCGCTCGCGTCAGAGTGAAAAAGCTGGTTGGGCAAAGACTTTCCGTGAACGCAAGGCCGCTGAAAAGGCCGCTCTTAAAAAACAGGATCGATAAGCATGAGCGCAGATATTCAGAAACAGACGGCGGGACTGGCGGCCATTGATCATATCAGGGACGGCATGAAGGTCGGTCTGGGTACCGGTTCAACGGCGGCCTGGTTTGTCAAGGCGGTGGCTGATGAAGTGCAGGCGGGGATGACGCTGACGCTGGTGTCGACCTCGGTGCAGACGGCGCAACTGGCGAAGTCTCTGGGGCTTGAGATCAAGGACATCAATGATGTCGGGCGGCTGGATGTCTGTGTGGATGGGGCCGATGAGATCGGGCCGGGCCTGTCGCTTATCAAGGGCGGCGGCGGGGCGTTGCTCAGGGAAAAGCTGATCTGGGAAATGGCCGATCGCTGTATCGTCATTGCCGACGCGGCCAAGCATGTGCCGGTGCTGGGGGCGTTTGCCCTGCCGATCGAGGTTGAACCCTTTGCATACAAAGGAACGATTAATCGTGTGACCGATGTGCTGAGCGAATTCGACATCACTAAAATGCCGATCCTGCGCAAAAAGAGCGGTGAGCCGTTTGTAACCGATGGCGGCAATCTTATCTTCGATATTGCCTGCGGGGAAATTCATGATCCATCGGGACTGGCGAATGCGCTGAAAGCGACCACGGGTGTGGTGGATCACGGCCTGTTCCTTGATCTGGCGGATATCGCCCTGATCGGCACTGATGAGGGTGTGGAAGTGCTTCACCCCTAAAGTGTTACAATGCTTTGAATCCTGGCGGAAACAAGATACCCCACCCGTCATCGCTGACGCGATGCCACCCTCCCCATTAAAATGGGGAGGTATGAAAATGATTTCTGTTTTGTCTCTGAAGGGGCCTCATGTCTGAGTACGATTACGATCTGTTTGTGCTGGGCGCGGGTTCCGGCGGGGTGCGTGCGGCACGTCTGACGGCGCAACTGGGGCTTAAGGTTGGGGTGGCCGAAGAAGACCGTGCCGGTGGCACCTGCGTGCTGCGCGGCTGTGTGCCCAAGAAGTTCATGGTCTATGCGTCTGACGTGCCGGAGCAGGTGGCCTATGCCCGTGGCTTTGGCTGGGGCGCGCAGTGCGGGACATTTGACTGGCCGAAGTTTCGGGATGCCAATCAGGCTGAGGTCAATCGACTGGCGGGGATATATGCCGCCAATCTGGTTAAGGCGGGCGCGGATCTTTTGCTCGGGCGAGCCTGTCTCAAGGGGCCGCACACGGTATCGATTGCGCCGTCAAACGGCGATGCCGCTTATGAGGTGACGGCAAAACACATACTGATTGCCGTTGGTGGTAAGCCGTTTGTGCCTGAGGTGACCGGGCGCGAACTGGCGATTACTTCGGATGATATGTTTTTGCTCGATCATTTGCCGAAATCGATGATCATTGTCGGCGGCGGCTATATTGCCGTGGAATTTGCCGGTGTGATGAATGGGCTGGGGGTTGAGACGCACCTGCTTTATCGCGGGGAGCATATATTGCGCCCCTTTGACCATGAGGTGCGTGAGCACGTTACGCAGGAAATGGCCAAAAAAGGCATTAAGATCATGACTCATGCCGAACCTTCGGCGCTGGAGAAGGTCGATGACGGCATTAAGGTCACGCTGACGGACGGCACGGAAATGGTCGTTGAGACGGTGCTCTATGCCACGGGACGGACGCCGAATACGGCGGGCCTGGGGCTTGAGAAGGTCGGGGTTGAGTTGAACTGGGACGGGGCCGTGCGCGTCGATGACTGCTCCAAAACCTCGGTGGATCATATCTATGCCGTGGGCGATGTCACCAATCGCGTTAACCTGACGCCGGTGGCGATCCGTGAGGGCGTGGCCTTTGTTGAAACGGTGTTCAAAAACAATCCGACAGCCTATGATCATGCGCTGATTGCGACCGCCGTGTTTTCACGGCCCGAAGTCGGCACGGTGGGCTTAACGGAAGCCGAGGCCGTGGCGCAGGGCATCCGCGTGGATATCTATACCGCGCGTTTCCGTCCGATGAAGACGACCTTTGTGGGCGGGGAAAGCCGTACCTTCATGAAGCTGATTGTCGATCATAATTCCGATGTGGTTTTAGGGGTGCATATGGTCGGCCCTGACAGTGCCGAGATCATCCAGATGGCCGGTATTGCCGTGAAGGCCGGACTGACCAAGGCGCAGTGGGATGCGACCTGCGCGGTGCATCCGACGGCAGCGGAGGAGTTTGTTACCTTGCGCGATAAGCGAACCGCGTGAAGGCAGGATAGTAAGATACCCCACCCGTCATCGCCAAGGCGATGCCACCCTCCCCATCAGAGATGGGGAGGTATGCAAGGAGTTGGATAGCCAATGGCTGAAGCGATCAAACGGCTGGAGTTTCCGCGATATACGGCGGGCGTTCTGGCATTCATTCTCAGTCTGTTTCTGGTGTTCAGCTATGTCGGGCCGCTGGCCTTTGCGCTTACGGCGACGCTGGGCGGGTTTTTGCTGCTCGGACACTGGCGCAATGTGCGTCATCTGGGGGGGCTGGTGCTGTTGGTTTTGGGCATGGTCGCCTGGATTGGTTATCGCAGCACGCTGATGTCGGATATAGGTGCAACGGGCGTCATTGACCTGAAAAGCGGGACGGCGCAGGACTGGGTGCTGATAGCTTTCCAGACCCTGTGGTATCCGGCGCTGGTGCTGGCGGCGTTTGATCTGAAGGCGCGGCACGCCGGATGGCTGGCGAAATGGGTCGCTTACGGGGTTTTGGCCTTAAGTGTGTGGGTGCTGCTGGACGCCATCTCCGGTGCGGCCATCTATCAGCAGTTATCCGCCGCCCTTTATCAGCCGATCCGGCCCGATCTGGCCATGGTCAAGCTGTCGATTGCCGCCTATGCGCTGGTGCTGGTCTTCTGGCCGATCCTGTTGCTGACGCGGGTTAAGCACACCTACAGGACGGGCATTGTGACGCTGCTGGCCTGTGTGCTGGTGCCGCTGATTACCGGAGCCAATGCGCCGGTTCTGGCGCTTATTGTGTCGGTGGCGGTGTTTTATACGGCCAGACAGGCCCCCTATATCGGGCGGATAAGCGTCTATAAGATATTTGCCGGTCTTGTGGCGGTATTTGTTCTGGCGACGCCGGCGGTGGTGCATACGGGGATTCTGGGGGCATTTAAACGCTTTGCGCCGCCGTCATGGGATGCGCGGATCGACATCTGGCAGTTTGCGGCGGAACGCCTGTTTGAAAAGCCGCTGCTTGGCTGGGGCTTTAATTCAAGCCGTACCTTTGGTGGCGAGAACATTCCGCTGCATCCGCATAATATGCCGATACAGGTGGGCCTTGAACTGGGCTATGTCGGCGTGGCTATTCTGGCGGTCTTCTGGGGGTATCTGATCCTGCGTATCGGGCGGGGAGGGGCAGAGGCGACGGGGGTAAATCTGACTGAGCTTCAGTCATTGGATTCGCCGACGGTGGGCGTCGAGGTCGATACACGGCCCTATGCCCTGGCAACGGCATCGGCCTTTTTCACCATTGCCTGCTTAAGTTTCGGCATCTGGCAGGAGTGGTGGCTGGCGCTCGGGGCGCTGGCGACGGTGGTGATGATTGTGGTGCAAAAGGCAGTGCGTCCGGGTGATGCCGTTGCAAACTAAACTATAAAGGTTTCAGTTTGAACTATAATATCCTGAACTTTCAGGTGTTTTCTGGACACAGGTGCAAAATAATGTGTAACTGTGGATATTGAGTTTGCGTGCATAAGGCCCTAAATAGCACCTATGACAAGTACATGGTCCCCCCAAAGCTGGCGGTCACTGCCGGCACTTCATATTCCTGACGATTACCCCGATGCGGCAGCGTTGAGCGCCGCAGAGGCCGAAATCGCAGGTCTTCCGCCTCTGGTCTTTGCCGGTGAGGCCCGTCGCCTGACGACCGCTCTGGGTAAGGTCGCCAAGGGTGAAGCCTTCCTTCTGCAAGGGGGCGATTGCGCCGAGAGCTTCAAGGAGTTCTCCGCTGACAATATCCGTGACACCTTCCGTCTGATCCTTCAGATGGCGGCGGTGCTGACTTTTGCCGGTGGCAAGCCGGTGGTAAAGGTTGGCCGGATCGCGGGTCAGTTCGGCAAGCCGCGGTCTTCGCCCATTGAAACCATCGATGGCGTGACCCTGCCGAGCTATCGCGGGGACAATATCAACGGCATGGACTTCACGTCTGAAGCCCGTATCCCTGATCCCCAGCGTCTGGTGAAGGCCTATCATCAGTCGTCGGCGACGCTGAACCTGCTGCGCGCCTTTGCGAATGGCGGTTATGCGGACCTGTATAACATCCATAAGTGGACGCTCGGTTTCATTTCGGACAGCCCGCAGGGGGAGCGTTACCGCCATCTGGCTGAGAAGATCAGCGAGACCTTGTCGTTCATGTCGGCCATCGGCATTACCTCGGAAACGGCGCAGGAAATCCGTCAGGTGGACTTCTTCACCTCGCACGAAGCCCTGTTGCTTAATTATGAGCAGGCCCTGACGCGCGTCGATTCGACCAGTGGTGACTGGTACGACACCTCGGCGCATATGCTGTGGATCGGTGAGCGCACCCGTCAGCTTGATGGGGCCCATGTCCATTACATGAAGGGCATCAAGAACCCGATCGGCGTCAAGTGCGGCCCGACCATGGAACCTGATGACCTGAAGCGCCTGATTGATGCCCTGAACCCCGAAGCTATTCCGGGTCGCCTGACGCTTATCGGGCGGTTTGGTTCAGAGAAGGTCGGCGAGCGTCTGCCGGCGCTGATGAAGGCCACCAGAGAACATGGCGTGCCGGTGGTCTGGTCGATTGACCCGATGCACGGCAATGTCATCAAGGCCAATAACGGCTACAAGACTCGTCCGTTCGACCGTATCCTTTCGGAGGTGCGTTCGTTCATCGATGTGGCGGCCGCCGAAGGCGTCCATCCGGGCGGTATGCACCTTGAGATGACCGGTCAGAACGTGACCGAGTGTCTTGGGGGGGCGCGTGCCCTGTCCGAGGACGAACTGAGCCATCGTTACCACACGCACTGTGACCCGCGCCTCAATGCGGATCAGGCGTTGGAACTGTCGTTCCTTGTGGCCGAGCGTCTGCATGGCCTTAAGGATCAACTGACCAAGGCAGCATAGTTCAGAGATTGACACAACGTTAGTGCGTTCTATTTTGTCTCTGAAGCATTTAATGCTTGGTGAAATAAAGGAGGTGTATGTTTAGCGTTTGCTTGGCATATGCTTCCTTTTTTTATGTCTAAGAGGGGCGGAAAATGATCTTAATTGTTGTTGCGTTTATATTGTCTATTTTCGGTTTTAGTGCCGTGATTGACGATACCTATAAGCATGCTGATTTAGCGTTTAATAACGCGCGTGATGCGCATTATCGAATAACAGCACTGCAAGAAAAAGTTGCAGATTTGCAAAATGAAAAGGATGATTTGGAATATCGTCTTGATGCGATTTGTTACGATTATCCCGCAATATGTGAGTAGGTTTAAACGCCTTTTGATCGCGTTGCTAATGTACAGGTACTCCCTTCCGCAAGGCATGGATAAGGGAGTTTATATAACGGACGAAGAAGCAAGCCTCGGGGCAAACGGGTGCAGGGCCTGAGGCCCTGCCTATAGGCCCTGCCCAGCGGCCCAGCCGGAGGACCATGCCCACTGGAAATTATAGCCGCCAAGCCAGCCGGTGACATCAAGGGCTTCGCCGATGATGTACAGGCCGGGGCAAATCTGGCTTTCCATGGTCTGGGATGAAATCTGCTGAGTATCGACGCCGCCGATAGTGACTTCGGCGGTGCGGTAGCCTTCGGTGCCGTCAGGGATCAAGGTCCACGGCTGGATCAGGGCGGTGAGGGCGGTCAGGTGCTTGTCTGACAGGTCGGCGATGCGGCCGGTAATGGCTGTGCGTTCCAGTATCCGTTCGCTGAGGCGTGACGGCAGTATGTCGCCAAGGACAGTGCTTATAAGCTGCTTCGGGGTGGTCTGACGGCGTTCTTTTAATGCGGCCAGCACGTCGATATCGGGCCTCAGATCGATGTTGATGGACTGGCCCGGTTGCCAATAGGAGGAAATTTGCAACACCGAAGGCCCCGACAGGCCGCGATGGGTAAACAGGAAGCCATCGGTAAAGCGGGTCTTGTCGGAGGTGATGTTGGCGGTCATTGAGACGCCGGAAAGGCCGGTGATATAGTCGAGCTTTTCACCGCCTAGCGTAAAGGGCACAAGGCCTGCGCGGGTCGGGACGAGGCTGTGGCCGAAGCGTTGGGCAATTTCATAAGCAAAGCCGGTTGCCCCCATCTTGGGGATCGACAGACCACCGGTGGCCAGCACAAGTTTGGGCGTTTCAAGAACGGCGTCGGGCGTGGTGAGGCGGAAGCCTTCGGGGGTTTTTTCCAGATGCGTCACAGGGCTTTGCAGCCACAGTTCGCCGCCTTTGTGACGTAGCTCATTCAGCAGCATGTCGATAATATCCATGGCGGAATTATCGCAGAACAGCTGGTTTTCGGTTTTATGGTGGTAGGGGATTTTGTGGGCGATGACGCGGTCGAGGAAATCCCACGGGCCAAAACGTTTCAGGGCCGATTTGCAGAAATGCGGATTGGCCGAAATATAGTTTTTCGGTGCGGCCTCAAGGTGGGTAAAGTTACAGCGCCCGCCGCCTGAGATACGGATCTTTTCGGCAGGGGCCTTGGCGTGATCAAGCACCACAACCTTGCGACCGCGACCGGCGGCTTCGATGGCGCACATCAGGCCTGCGGCACCGGCACCTATTATAACCGCATCAAATCTGGGCAAAACGACAAAAATCCTGAAAAATTAGTCACAAGCTGACGCAGGGACAGGCTTGTTGAAAGCTGAAACCGGTTTAAGGTCATATGCCAATATATGCAAACTCAGGAGAGTGATATGACCGATCTGGCCACCATTACGCAAAAAATCGCTTCGGCTCTGGGGGAGGATTCCGGTATCGGCAAGATCATCAAGCTTGATCTGGGGGATGAGGGCAAGGTGCTGATCAATGCGGCCAAAGTGCCGAATACGGTCACAAATGAAGACGGCGACGCCGACACGACGATCAATGTGTCACTGGATAATTTCAAGGCGCTGGCCAAGGGGGAGCTTGATCCCATCGCAGCCTTTATGCAGGGCAAGCTGAAGGTGCAGGGCGATATGATGCTGGCGCAGAAGTTAATCCCGCTGTTGAAGGGGTGAGGCGGCTTTACCTTATGAAGTAAGAACCCCCACCACCCCCGCGCTGATGCGCGGCGGTCCCCCTCCCCATCAGAGATGAGGAGGTATGCTAGCCGAAGCCGCTTGAGTTCGGGGCCGAGTTGGCAATCACGCTATCGGCCACGAACGGGTTTGAGCGGCGTTCTTCGGCGAAGCTCGACATGCCCCCGTGACCGGGGACGAAGCGCACATCGCCCAGCGGCCACAGGCGCGTCGTGATGGCGTTGATCAGGTCGGCGTGGTTGCCACGCGGAAAATCTGTGCGTCCGATAGAACCTTTGAACAGGACGTCACCGACCTGAGCGAATTGTGACGGGGCGTGATAAAACACGACGTGGCCGGGAGTGTGACCGGGGCAGTGGATGACCTGCCATTCGGTGTCACCCAGTGTCACCGTGTCTCCGTTTTCCAGCCAGCGATCCGGCACGAAGCTTTGGGCGTCATAGATGCCCCAGCGTTTGGCATTGTCCGGTATCTGGTCGATCCAGAACTGATCGTCCCTGTGCGGGCCTTCGACCGGTGCGCCGGTGGCTTCACGTAAGCTTTGTGTGCCGCCTGCGTGGTCGGCATGGCCGTGGGTGACCCATATCTTTTCAACTGTCAGGCCGCGGCGCTTGATTTCGGCCAGCACCGGCTCGATGTCGCCACCCGGATCGATGACCGCCGCCTTGTGGGTTTTGGTGCACCAGACGACCGTGCAGTTTTGCTGAAGCGGTGTGACAGGGGCGACAAACAGGCGGACAGGCGGTTCGGCGGACATGTGGGGATACTCTGGGTAAAAGAAAAGGCCCCCGTATGTGCCGTGACGGGGACCTTCAGATCAAGACCTGAATTGGCGAAAGGTCTATTTCTTGTCGTCGATATCACCGCGGAAAGCGTCCGTGGCTGACGAAAGCTCGGTATCTTCGGTGATGTCGATGCCCTTGGCGAGTTTCGAGTGCCAGAAGCCATAGGCGGCATAGATGACCGCGCCGACGCCTGCGTAACAGGCCAGCAGAATAAGCGGCAGAGGGTTATCGTTCAGGGCGTGTTCGATCATCGGGGCAAAGTTGAAAGCGGCCAGGCCTAGGCAGGCGAAAATGCCTGCGCCGGCCGTATATACGCCGCCCGGAACCTTAAAGGGGCGCTCCATCTCAGGGTGTTTGACGCGCAGATAGATAACGCTGAGGCAGACAATGGCAAAGGCAATGGTCGTGCCTAATGACACCAGATCCCCCAGAATGCGGATCGGCAGGAACGAGGCAGCGGTAGCAATCGCTACGCCCAGCACAATGGTGCCTAACCACGGGGTGCGGTATTTCGGGTGAATTTTAGAGAAGACGGCGGGCAGGAGCCCGTCACGTGACATGGTGTAGAACACGCGGGTCTGGGCATAGACCAGTACCAGCATGACCGAAGCGAGGCCGGTTACCGCGCCGATTTTCACCAGAAAGCTGATAAGGTTGAGCTGGCCGCCTTCGGCAGTGGCCAGAGGCACATTGGCCCACTCAAGCCCCATGCGGTCAATGGCAACGGCGATAGGGGCGGGGCTGGCCAGTTCGGGGAAGGGCACAACGCCGGTCATAACCAGAGCCACAATGATATAGAGGGCGGTACAGACAATAAGCGCGCCCAGAATGCCGATAGGCACATCGCGCGAAGGGTTCTTGGCCTCGGCTGCGGCGGTGGATACGGCTTCGAAGCCAATATAGGCAAAGAAGATAATCGCCGCGCCACGCAGGATGCCGCCGTAACCGAACTTGTCCCAGGTCTCACCCTGAGGCGGGATGAAGGGTTGCCAGTTTTCGGGGTTGATATAGGCGATGCCGACCGCAATGAAGGTCAGGAGGACCGCGACCTTGATGACGACAATGGCGTTATTGACCTTGGCCGATTCGGAAACACCTGCGACCAGCAGGGCGGAGACGGCGGCGATGCCTAAGCCCGCTACCAGATTAAAGGTGCCGGTCATCGTAAAGACCGTGCGATGCACCTCTTCGCCCGCCGCGTTGAGGACGGGAATGTTCGCCGCCTGAATGAGCGGGGTGGCAAGCGCAGGCGCGTCCTTACCGGCAACGCTTACCTGAGGGAAATTGATGCCGAAATCGCCCAGCATGGAGACGACATAACCTGACCAGCCGACAGCGACGGTTGAGGCGGCGACCCCATATTCCAGCACCAGAAGCCAGCCCATGATCCAGGCGAATATTTCGCCCATGGTGCCGTAGGCATAGGTGTAGGCTGAACCTGACACCGGCATGGTCGAGGCAAGTTCCGCGTAACACAGACCCGCCAGCGCACAGGCAATGCCCGCCAGAATGAACGAGAAGATGATGGCCGGCCCTGCATAGCCGGAAGCCACTTCACCGGTCAGGACGAAAATGCCGGCACCGATAATGGCGCCAACCCCAAGTGAGATCAGGTTGAGCGGCCCAAGGCTGCGTTTGAGGGGGCTTCGGGCCGCCTCGGTCTGGATTTTCAGAATCGATTTCTTGAGGCCAAGGCGTGCAAAAATTCCGGACATAGTGTGTTTTTGACCCCTGTTGCGCTGAAAATACCGGCGTTTTACAGACACGCTATCGTCATAATCCTGATTTGACAATGCGCTTATGCAGACGCTTTGGCGGTCGGCGGCTTGACCCCGAACACATGTCTGTTAAGGGCAGAAACATGTCCTTACCTGTCGAAGAGATTTTTCCGGCGCTGCGGGCGCATCTGGCGCAGGCGAACACGGCGGTTATTATCGCACCGCCCGGTGCCGGTAAGACTACGGGTGTGCCTCTGGCCCTGAAGGATGAAGACTGGCTTTTGGGGCAGTCGATCATTGTGCTTGAGCCAAGGCGTCTGGCGGCGCGGGCGGCGGCTATGCGTATGGCGGAGTTGCTCGGGGAAAAGGTCGGCGAAACGGTGGGGTATCGCGTGCGCGGTGACAGCCGGATGGGGCCGAAAACACGCATCGAGGTGGTAACTGAAGGGATTTTTTCACGGCGTATTATTGATGATCCGGCGCTTGAGGGCGTCGGCTGCGTGATCTTTGATGAATTTCATGAGCGCAGCCTTGATGCCGATATGGGGCTGGCCTTTGCCCGTGACAGCCAGAGTGTCCTGCGTGAGGATTTGCGGGTGCTGGTTATGTCCGCGACCCTTGATGGCGAGCGGGTCAGTGGTTTGCTTGAGGGGGCTGAGGTGCTTCATTCGGAGGGGCGCGCCTTTCCGGTGACGACGCACTATGTCGGGCGTAATCAGGCCATAAGACTTGAGGAAGATGTGGCGAAAACCGTCCATCGCCTGTCGGCTAAACTTAAGGCCGAAGCGCCTGAGACGATGCTGGTTTTCCTGCCCGGTCAGGGCGAAATACATCGCGTGGCATCGATGCTTGCTGAAAAGGGACTGCCCGAACATATTGATGTCTTTAAGCTTTATGGGGCGATGGAGGCGCGTGACCAGACGCAGGTGCTGGCAAAAAACATCCGCCCGAAGATCGTGCTGGCGACGGCGATTGCCGAGACATCCCTGACGCTGGATCGGGTCAGCATGGTTGTCGATAGCGGCGTGTCACGGCTCGGGCGGTTCGATCCGGCGCGGGGTGTCGTCCGGTTTGTTACGGAGCGCGTCTCAAAGGCGGCCGCCGATCAGCGGCGCGGGCGGGCCGGACGGACGCAGGCGGGCGATTGTTACCGCCTTTGGGACGCGGAAAATGACCGCTCTCTGATCCCGTTTGCCAAGCCGGAAATCATGGAAACCGACCTGTCGCGGTTGGTACTGGATTTGCGGCTGTGGGGGGCAAAGACGACCGAGGGGCTGGCGCTTCTGGATCATCCGCCAAAAGCGGCTATGGCTGAGGCCGAAAAGCTGTTGAACGGATTGGGGGCTTTGGATACGCAGGGGAATCTGACGGCGCACGGACGGGTGATCGGCAAATTGCCGCTCAGTCCGCGACTGGCGCACATGCTGTTGCTGGCGGCGCGAGAGGGTATGTCGGACAAGGGGGCGGCTCTGGCGGTTCTGTTGTCAGAAAATGGTCTGGGGGGGCGTTCGACTGATCTCAATACCCGGCTTGAGGCCTTGTCGCGTGATCGCTCACCTAAGGTAATGCAAGCGCGGCAACTGGCGGCCAACTGGGCGAAGATGGCGGAAAAGCTGGCGGGCAATGGGGGAACAGGGGCGGTAACATCGGTACATGCGCTGCTGGCGGAATGTTTTCCCGAGCGGGTGGCCAAGGCCAGAAAGATGGCAGGCGGTAAGGCGGGCGAATTTGTCATGGCCAACGGGCGGGGCGTCTATGTGGATGAACATGATGCTCTGGCGCGGGCAGACTATATTGCCGTCGGCGATCTGGGGGGCGGGACGGGGCGTGACCGTGTGCTTCTGGCGGCGGCATTGGACGAAGCTGAGATTCTGGCCCTGTTTTCTGATCGGCTGGACAAGCGGGTTGTGCTTGAGCGCGGGCCTTCGGGATTTAAGGCGTTTGAACAGACACGGTTAGGGGAACTTGTGCTTCAGTCGCGGCAGCTTAAGGCCGTGCCGCCGGAATTGCTGGTTGAAGCCGAAGCTGAAGAAATTCGTTCCAAAGGGTTGAAGGCGCTCAGGTTTTCAGAGAATGCGCAAGGGATAAGAGCGCGGGTCAATTTCCTGCGGACGCAGGATGAGGCATGGCCGGATATGTCGGATGCGGCGCTTTTGGGTGCGCTGTCGGACTGGCTGGGGCCTTATGCGGCGGGTAAGCCGCTCATGTCGTTGTCGGCGGGGGATGTGTCTCAGGCCTTGCTGGGGTTGATTGACTATGACCAGCAGCGTGAACTTGATCGGTTGGCACCGGAGATGTTGAAACTGGCGACCGGCAGTCATGTGCGGATCGATTATGCCGCCGAAGGCGGGCCACGGGCCGAGGCGCGTGTGACGGAGTTTTATGGCACGAAGGTGCATCCGTCAGTGGGGCCGAAAAAGACACCGATCACGCTGGCGCTATTGTCGCCTGCCCATCGGCCTATTCAGATTACTAAGGATATTGTCGGCTTCTGGGACGGTTCATGGCCTGAGGTACGTACCGAAATGAAAGGCCGTTATCCGCGGCATGTGTGGCCGGAGGACCCGAAAAACGCGGATGCGACCGCCCGTGCAAAACCGAGGGGTACCTGAGGGTTTGCACAAGGGGGAAAGCGTTGCAAAACCGAGGGGTACCTGAGGGTTTGCACAAGGGGGAAAGTGTTGCAAAACCGAGGGGTACCTGAGGGTTTGCACAAGGGGGAAAGTGTTGCAAAACCGAGGGGTGTCTTAAGTCTTTTTCTTCCTCCGGCTTAGCGGGAGGGTGGCAGATGGTGTTAGCCAGATGACAGGAGGGTTTTGATTAGCAACACGAAGAAAAGATACCCCTCCGACGGCTTCGCCGCCACCTCCCCATGCTATCGCATAGGGAGGAGAAGGAGTGGGGCTGGCCCATGCACATCGAAGACCTTTCAGGAGTTTAATTAGGTTTCTGACGAGGCTCTGTTAGACATAGTGGAGTTATCTCAGGGGGGCGAATATGCCTGTATCGCGGCGCGGATTTACCTGCGGGGCTTTGAGTGGGGCGGCGGTTCTAATGACCGGCTGTCAGGGGGCGGCGGAACCTGCTGTCAGCAAAGCCTGCAAGCCTGTCATTGCCGTCTATCCGGTATGGAAATTTGCATCACATCCGCCGGAAACCCTGCCGTGGGACAGGTTCACCCATCTGGCCATTGCCTCGGCTTATCCGGCGCAAGACGGAAGTCTGGTTACAGAAGGCCTTGAAGCGGCCACGGCGATTGTCGAGACGGCGCATAGCAAGGGCAGGAAGGTCATATTATCGGTCGGCGGCAGTGGTGAGGGGAGCCGGGCGTTTCTATCCCTGACGCGTGACCCTGAACTTCAGGCGAAATTTATTGAAAATCTGGCGGCCTATGTGAAGGCCAACGGGTTTGATGGGGTGGATATTGACTGGGAATACTGGACCTATCAGAACGCGAAGAACAAGGGGGGCAATGACCCTGAGGAAAGCCAGCGGCTTGTGGCCCTGATGCAGGCGTTGCGTGAAGCCTTGCCGCGCCCGCTGATTCTCAGTGTCGATGTGTTTGCCGGATCGTGGGTAGGCGACCAGTACTTGAGTGCCCTGCAGGATCATGCCGACTATGTCGTGCTGATGGCCTATGATTTTACAGGCGCCTGGGAGGCATCGCCGATAGGGCATCATGCGGATTTAAAGACGTTTAAGCGGGCGCTGGATTATGTCACAGAGCGGGGATTTGTGCCGGAAAAGCTGACCGTTGGTATGCCGGCCTATGGCATCGAGTTTGTTGACGGCAAGAAGAAAGACGTCCGCCATCATGATTACAGCGATCTGGTGGTGCAGGCCCACGCAAAGAAAGTGCCGCTGAACAAGGGGCGCATGGCGCATGTTTTCTTCGAGACGCCGGAACTGGCCCGCGCCAAGGCGCAATTGATCCTTGAACGCGGCATGGCAGGGATCATGCTGTTTGAAGTAACCGCGGATCATGCCGATGAGGCGTATAGTTTGCTAAGTGCGATCAATCAGGTGATACCGGCCGCAAACTGCGCTTAATCAGTCGCCGCAGGCCGCATAGATCATGATGCCGGTGGCGACCGAAAGGTTGAGACTGTCGGCCTTGCCACGCATGGGAATCTTGACATTGGTGTCGCAGGTGGCGGCGATTTCCGGTGTCAGGCCGGATTGCTCGGTGCCCATGACGATAAGGGTCGGGCGCTGATAAGGGGCTGAGCGATGACTGTGGGTCGCGGTCAGAAGGGTGCCGACAACCGAACCTGTCCAGCGCGCGCGGTCAGACAGAAATTCTTCACGCGTACATTTGACGATAGGCAGGGCAAAGACAGACCCCATGGTGGCGCGCACGGTTTCGACGGAAAACGGATCAACACAATCACCAATCAGGATCACGCCGCCAATACCAGCGGCATCGGCAGTGCGGATAATAGTCCCCAGATTGCCCGGGTCGCGTACCTGTTCCAGTGCCACCCATACAGGGTTGGTTTGCGGGTCGATGTCGCCTAGTCTGTAGATGACCTGATCAAAGACCGCCAGAACCATCTGGGGGTTATCCTTTCGCGAAATTTTCTCTAGGATTTCGCGGGTTACCTCTAAGACCTGACCGTCTGCCTTAAGGGTGTCGGCAATGGCGCGCTCAAGCAGCGGGTGGCGGTCGGCGTCCTTGCCATAGATCAGGATGCGCGGCACAAAGCCTTGTTCAAGGGCATCGACAACGATTTTCAGACCTTCAGACAGGAAGGTTTTGGTCGCTTCGCGTTCTTTGCGCATATGCAGGGCGCGTATGTCCTTGATGGTCTGATTGGTCAGGGAGGTGATCTGTTTAATCGACATGAGCCCTCCAGCGCGCAAAGAAGGACAGGCCGATTTCACGCGGGGCAATGTCGGTCGGTTTGGCACCTTTAGGTGTCTTTGCGTCTTCCATCAGGGTCAGTTCGCCGTAGTCGATATGGCCCCCGAGTTTTGCCGGTACGCTTTCGGCCATCAGGTGCGCGAGGGCGGGGCCTGAGACGCGGGCGGCATAGGCGTTGAGCAGGAAGAAGGCGGCCTTATCGGACAGAAGCTGTGCGCAAAGGCTCAGAAGTTCTGGCAGATCTTCAAACAGACGCCACACTTCGCCGGTCGGGCCACGGCCATATTTCGGCGGATCGAGGATGATGCCGTCATATTTATTGCCGCGCTTGACTTCACGTTGCACATATTTGCGCGCGTCCTCAACGATCCAGCGAATGGGCGCGTCTTCCATGCCCGAAAGGACGGCATTTTCGCGCGCCCAGGCCACGGATTTTTTTGAGGCATCGACATGGGTGACCCGCGCACCGGCTGACGCGCAGACCAGACTGGCAACGCCTGTATAGCCAAACAGGTTCAGCACGTGCGGCTGGTCGTCGCGTTTTTCAATGATTGATTTTTGCCAGCCCCAGTTGGCCGCCTGCTCGGGGAAAAAAGCCAGATGACGGAAGGAGGTAAAGCGCCCGTAGAATTTTACGCGGTCGTAACCCAATACCCACTGCTCTTCGGGGCGGCGCGAAAAGGCCCAGCGTCCACCGTCTTCGTCTTCGTTTTCTGCGTCGAAAATCGCGTCGGCCTTATCCCACAGGGCGGGATATTTCGGCTGCCACCAGCATTGTGGCTCAGGGCGTACGACCAGATAGTCGCCGTAGCGTTCAAGCTTGCGGCCATTGCCTGAATCGATCAGGGCGTAATCCCGCCAGGGCAGGGTGCGTAGGGTGATGGGATGATCTGAAACGCTCATGTTTCGCACATAGAGCAAATTCCGTTCAAATTGAATCGGAAATTTGCTCTAACTTTTTATTTTTTCGCTCTTTCTTACCCAATAAGTGAAGCCACTTATTGGGAAAACGCTCTCGCCGCAAGCGGCCTATGGCGTCAATCAGCGGGTTGTTTCAGCGGGCGCTAATACAGGCGCGTGTTCGGTCTTGTCCCAGTGGAACGGGCAGACGATCAGTTGCCACAGGGCATGCAAACAAGCGATCGATTGCAGCGACCAGTAGGCGGGCAGGGTCAGCATATCGGTTAAGGTGAAAACCGCGCGTGCACGCCGTGTGCCTATGGCCAGTGCCGTGAGCGCCGAAATTATGCCGACGATGAAGAGTAGCTTGTCCGGCCACAGTAGGGTGATGGCCTCAGGCTGCAACAGGTTGATCAGGGCCGTGGTCAGGATCAGGCTGGTAAAGGGCGCGTAGCACAGGGCCGAAAGCACGCTCAGGCCGATGCTCAGGGCCAGACCCAGCCAGACCTTAAACCTGAAGGCGGTATGCAGGCGTGTATGGACGCCGATGGTTTGCATATAGCCCTTGATCCAGCGGGTGCGTTGCGGAATCCATGTGCGCACATTTTCAGGCGGGCTTTCGTAGGTAGGTGTAGGGATCAGGCCGCTTGTGTAGCCATATTGGGTGAGCCGCAGGCCAAGATCGGCATCTTCGGTGACATTGAAGGCATCCCATGCCCCGATCCGGCGCAATATATCGGTTTTGAAGTGGTTGCTGGTGCCACCCAACGGGAACGGCAGGCCCAACCGGTGCATGGCGGGCAGGATGACTTCAAACTGCACGGCATATTCGGCGGCAAAATGTCGGGATATGAAATTGTTTCTGTGCAGGGGGCGCAACGGGGCCTGAAGGCAGGCCAGATGTGACGGGCCTTCGGCAAAGGTGCGGGCGGCGGTCATAAGCTGTTGCGGGTCAGGCATGTCCTCGGCGTCATAGATCACCGTCAGGTCGCCAGTGGCGTGGATCAGGGCATGGTTTAAGGCGCGGGGCTTGGTGCGCGGCGTGCCGTCGGGGACGCGGATAATGCGCATGTGCCGGAGTTCGGGACGGCCGGACAGGGCCTGTTCAAAGGCGCGGATGGTTTCGGTGTCATCGTCTTCGAGAGCAAACAAAACCTCAAGCCGGTCGCGGGGATAATCAAGGCGGTTCAGCGCGGTAATCAGCTGGGTGGCGATACGCGCTTCCTTATACATGGCGACGATCACGCTATAGGACGGCAAATTTTCGTTGGAAGCGCGATTAACGCTAGGCGGTTTGGCCCGGGCGACCGGTATGAGGCTGGCGAAAAGACGGATGAGCGCAGATAGCATAAAGCCGCTGAAAAACAGCCAGTAGAGGCAGGTGGCAACCGTATAGGGCCACAGATATGTGCAGACTATACCGGTTAGGAGGCCCGTACTCAGAAACACAACCTGCCAGACAGACAGGCAGGAGCGGGCGCTGAAGGCCCGTGCAAGGGCAGCTATCTCAGGTGTGACAGCGGGTCGTAAGGGGGCCGTAACGCCATTCAGCCATTTCTGGCGGAAATCAGCTATGTACAGCGTAGATGAATGTGGCATGTTCCCCCCTGCCTGCATCTGTTCCCGTTAGGGGTGTGTTAACAATTTATTAAGCACATGCGTGTGTTGAGGGTAACCAATTGCCGGTAGTGTTGATGCGGATTAATTTCCCTTTATGCGTGTGTTTTGCAATTTTCGCCTTCGGTTTCGGCGCGCCTGCTTCTGTTGCGCCGTTAAAGGTTGTGTCGCTTGATATGTGTGCGGATCAGTATGCGCTGGGCCTGTTGCCACGTGAAAATCTGCTGGGAATTTCGAAGCGTTCGCGTCATACGGACTCCTATTTTCAACAGCGCGCGGCAGGGGTGCCGCAAAGGCCGCTTAGTCTTGAAACGCTTCTGATGCTTAAACCCGATGCGGTGATACGGACATGGGGCGGCGATCTTAAGCTTCTGTCCGGTCTTGAGGCGCGGGGTATAAAAATAATACAGATCAATGAGGTGTCTGACTTTTCTCAGGCAGGTGATGAGGTCGTGCGCGTCGGAGAAATGCTGGGGGTGCCGCAAGCCGGTCGGTCGCAACGTCAGGCCATGCAAAAGGCGCTTAAAGGGGCTGAGGCGACAGGAAAGGGACGACGTGTCCTCTATTATACGCCCTCGGCCTGGTCGGCGGGGCCGGAGACATGGGTGGGCGAGATTTTCAAAACCCTTGGCTTTACGATGGCCTCAGAGCAGGCGAGTTATCATTATCTGTCGCCTGAGGTATTTATCCGGCAATCGGCAGATGTCTACGCGCTCGGGTTTTATGCGGATGCCTATGCCATGCGGCGTGTGCCGGGGCGGCATCCTCTGGTACGCAAAAAACTGGAGACGGCGAAGGCGGCGGGCAAGCAGATTACCGTGCCTTCGGCTGTACTTGCCTGCTCGGCGTGGTATGGCGCGTTTGAACTTAAAGGCATGGCGAGTCAGTTGAAATGATCCGTATGAATTCAAAACTGATAATGGCCGTGTTTGGCCTGCTGACCCTGTTGAGCCTGATGGGGCTGCTGACGCTGGGGGACGTGTCACTGGGGTGGGCCGATTATACGCAGGCGATGTCGCAACCTGAGAGTATCGCCGGACAGATTATCTGGCAGATTAGGTTACCACGCAATCTCTGCGCCTTTGGGGTGGGGGCCATGCTGGGTGTGGCGGGGGCGATTGCGCAGGGCTATTTCCGTAATCCTCTGGCCGAGCCCGGTATTATGGGCGTATCGGCCGGGGCGGGGCTTGGGGCGGCGATCGCCATTGTACTGGGGCTGGGGCTGACGCCCTGGGCGGTGGAGGTATCGGCCCTGTTGTTTTCAGGTCTGGTGTCGCTGATTATTCTGGGGTTCGTTGCCCGCTTTCCTGACCGGCAGACCCTGATATTGCTGGGGGTCGGGTTATCGAGCCTGTGCGGGGCCCTGATGGCGCTGGTGTTCAATCTGTCGCCGTCTCCGGTGACGACGGCGGAAATATTGGGCTGGATGATGGGTTCTGTCGAAAACCGCAGCTGGGCCGATGCGGGACTGGCGGTGCTTGGCCTTGGGGTAGCTGCGCTGATGATACCGGCATTGGGGAAGGGGTTGCGCCTTCTGACGCTTGGGGAGGAAACCGCCCGGTCGATGGGGGTTAACCTCAGGCGCGTGGCGGCCATGTCGGTGGTGTGCATCAGTGTGCTGGCTGGACTTTCGGTGGCTGTGGCCGGTGTGGTCGGCTTTGTCGGATTAGCAGCACCGCATTTTGTGCGGGCGTTAGGCGTCAAAGACCCCTACAGTCTGATCTGGCCATCGGCCTTTGCAGGCGGGTTCATGGTGCTTATGGCCGACAGCGCTATCCGGCTGTTGCCGACATCAAATGACATCCGGCTGGGCGTCCTGACCTCACTGGTGGGGGCACCGTTGTTTGTGCTGCTGGCATGGAAAAGCGCACGGGTCTGGGTCGGAGGAAATCAATGATTGATGTAAATTCGGTCTCGGTACGGATCGGCCAAACTCTGGCGGTTGACCGGCTGACGACGCGGCTTGATAGCGGTAAGCTTTATGGGGTGATCGGTCCTAACGGGTCGGGCAAGACGACGCTTCTGAAAGCGTTGGCGGGGCTTTTGCCCTATGAGGGCGACATCCGCATTGCCGACGCCTCTCTGGGGGATATGCCACTGTCTGAGCGGGCGGCAAAGACCGGCTACCTGCCGCAGGAACGCATGGTGGCGTGGAACCTGAGCGCGCGCGAGATCGTCGAACTGGGGTTGATGGGGCGGGCGGTGAGTGAGCGGGCGGCGCTGGCTGAGGCCATGCTTGAGCGGGTCGGCCTGGGCGGGCATGCAGAAACAGGCGTGTTTAATCTGTCGGGCGGGCAGAGGGCGCGGGTGCTGCTGGCGCGGCTTATGGCGACGCAGTGTCCGGTTATGCTGCTTGATGAACCTCTGGCGGCACTTGATCCGGCCTGGCAAAGGCAGGTGCTGCGGTTGTTAAAACAACTGGCGGCAGACGGGCATACGGTGGTCGTCAGTCTGCATGATCTGGGACTGGCGGTGCAGATGTGTGACGAGGTTCTGGTGCTGAATCACGGGCATCTTGTGGTGCAAGGTGCACCTGAGGCGGTCATCGGTCCTGAGGTGCTGCGTGAGGTGTTTGGTTTGTCGGGTGTGTTACACGAGGGGCATCTTTGGGTTGATGCCGAGCCGGTGGGGCTGGGGTAGGCTGCAATTCGTCGGCCTATCCGGGCTTACAAACATTTTGTAAGCCGCTGAGTATTTATCTAATTTCAGGATATGGTGCCCCCGGTCGGACTCGAACCGACACACCTCTCGGTACCGGATTTTGAATCCGGCGCGTCTACCAATTCCACCACAGGGGCCTGTGTCAGAAGCTGTTGTGTTAATGGGTTTTGATGGGGCGCGCAAGCGCAAACCGCTGGGCGGATACAGGACATGTGTGGATAGCTGCGGACCTAAATCCGGCGCACCATTTTGCATATTTTCAGAGAAAACTGGAAAATGGTGGAGCTAAGCGGAGTCGAACCGCTGACCTCTTGAATGCCATTCAAGCGCTCTACCAACTGAGCTATAGCCCCATCTTTTCGATGGATCAGAACCTTGTGTCGTCCTGAGGTGGCGACTTCTAGTGCAGCCCAAATTGACTTGCAAGCCCTTTTTCATCCTTTTCCCGAGTTTTTCACAGGTCCGTGAAGAACGGTGCTGTCACCGTTGAAAGGACGCAAAAAAAGACCGCAGCGGATGCTGCGGCCTTTGTTCAGATTAGTTGTCGTCGTCGCCTTCACCGGGAAGGCCGTCGATTTCTTCGTCGAAGCTATCGTCGTCATCGTCTTCAAGGAAGGGGACGTCGTCGTCGTCGGCATCATCCACCAGATCAGCATCTTCGATATCCATATCGACGCTGTCGGGGGTGACGCGGGCCGGATCAGCCGGATCAAGGTCGTCATCGTCCTCGTCGATCAGAACCGGATCATCGGCGACCACTTCGTCGATTTCCGGTGCGGTGACTTCGGGTTCGTCGTCTTCGTCCTCATCACCTGAAGCCTTACCCTTGACCTGATCTTCGGTATCGTCGTCGCTATATTCATCAGGTGCGACAGGACGCACGCGTGTGCGGCGGGTGCGCAGGGCTTCTTCGGGGTCGAATTCAAAGGCACATTTCGGGCAATGTGCGGGACGCTTCATCAAATCATAAAATTTTGCCGTGCAGTTCGGGCAAATCTGCTTGGTGCCTAAGGCGGGGTCAGCCACGGATCGTCCTCGTTGGAAATTCGGTGAAAAATGTATTTGCTTTGGCTCCCTTGCCACCAGAAAGGCCTCCTGTCAAAACCCCAATTGCACAATCGGCAGGAAATTTATCGTGTTCGGTGCTTTGGCAGCCTGAAAAGCACCCTGTCAGAGGCCATAGGCGCTTGATTTTATCTGATGTGCCCTAAGATTTGTCGTTTGGCAAAATCGCCGATTTAGGGCTATTCTTTCAGATGTAAAAGGGGTGGGGCGGGCCTGCCGGTAAACCAAGACATTCAGGCAAGAGTAATCAGGTGACTTTCGCTGTTCAGGCAGAGCGTAAAACAACTGCGATCAACCTGCATAACGCCGCTCTCTGGATTGTGGCTTTATTGGGGGTGTTTATTATTGGTCTTACCCTGTGGGGGGCTTTGGGCCTGCGCACGACCGGCGGGGTTTTTTATGTTGATGAGGGTGCGGTTCATACCCGCAGTGAGGCATATGCCGGTACGGTCAGCCTGATATCCGGTGCGGGTCTCAGTCTGGTGCCAGAAACGACTGATCTGGTGCATGAGCCGGATACCTTACCCGATTATGCCGCCTATGACCGGTTCATCGAGCGTCAGGACATCTATCAGCGTATGCTGAATGCCGGTGATTTGAAGATCATCGTCGACGGCGAACCGGTTAATCTGATGGCAGGCTCGCGCTCCCTGACGCAATTGCCCCCCGCCTTCTGGGCACCGTTTCTAACGGGCATTCTGGTGTTCTTTATCGGCGGTACGGTCTGGGCGCTTAAGCCCGGCGCCCAAGCCACGCAGCTTCTGTTTATCAATGCGCTGGGGCTGGCCATGTCGGCCCTGCCGCTGGCTGTATACGGGGCGCGGCCTCTGGCGATAGAGGGGGAGTGGTTCAGATCGCTTATGAGTCTCAACCACGCCGGTGCACAGCTTTTTGGTTCTTCCATTCTGGCCCTGCTGCTGATCTACCCCAAGTCACTGGTCAGGCCGTTCTGGGCATGGGTCATGCTGGCCAGCTTTGTGCCGCTCTTTGCCGCCGATCAGTTGCGCCTGCTGGGCATCCCCGGCGGCAGCTACGCTATTCATGGCATTGAAACCCTTGGTATCCTGTGTCTGCTGGCCCTTCAGGCCTATGTTACGCGTCATGAACCGTCCCACAGGGCTGCGCTTTTGTGGCTTGGGATGTCGATAGGGGTCGGCACCTGTCTTTGGGTGGTTATTGTCACCCTCTATGCCGCCTCAGGTGATCTGTCGGCCATGCCTGAGGCCTATGCCTTTCTCAGTTTTCTCCTGATCTATATGGGGCTGGCCTTTGCTGTCAGCCGTTTCCGTCTGTTCGAGATTTCAGACTGGGCCTTTCGTGCCCTGTTCTTTGTTGTGGCGGCGGTCGTTTTCGTCATGGTGGATGCGGGGCTGGTCTATGTCGCCCACATGGAGCAGGCACCGGCCATGACCTTTGCCGTGCTTTTGACCGCCTTCGGTTACCTGCCCCTGCGAGACTATATGTGGCGACGCTTTGTGCGCATGAAGCAGCCGGATGATCAGGCCTTGTTTGCATCGGTGTTTGAGATTGTCTATGCGCCGTCTCCCGAAGCCCGTGCCGAGCGTTGGTCGGGCCTGATCCAAAGCCTGTTTCAGCCGCGACAGCTTGAGATCGTGCCTTTACACCTGTCCGAAGTGGAGATGCTCAGTGAGGGGCAAGTCATGCGTTTGCCATCGCTCATTGAGGGGCAGGCCTTAAGCCTGTCGCGGCCGCGATATGGCGTAGGGTTGTTTACGCCTGCCCACCTGCGCTTCATGAAGCATGTGCTTGAACTGGTCAGCCGCGCCATTTCGAGCCGTGAGGCCTATGAGCGCGGGGCGACTGAAGAGCGGCGCAAGGTGGCGCAGGACCTGCATGACGATGTCGGGGCGCGCCTGCTGTCCGGTCTTGTGGTGGCTGACGAGCGGACACGGCCCATATTTCAGGCGGCCTTGGCCGATATTCGTGCCATTTCGACGGCCATGCTGGCGGTACCGGCACCGCTTGAGAACATACTGGCTTCGGCCCGTCATGAGGCTGCCGAACGTCTTGAGGCTGCCGATATCGGGTTTGTGTGGGACGGGTGGCCGGATGAGCCGAGCCTGATCGGCCCGCAGGGGCAAAAGGCCCTGTTGTCAGGCCTCAGGGAGATTGTCTCGAATACAATCCGCCATTCTGCGGCGACGCAGGTGACGGTGCGTGTGGAACACACCCATGATACGCTTTATCTCGAATGGGCCGATAATGGCCGGGGGCTTATGCCTGACAGTCAGCTGGCGGATGGTACGGGGCAGGGCCTTAGGGGGATACGTCAGCGCTTTGCCGATGCCGGGGGTACCGTCGCCATTAAGTCAGAAGGGGGGCAGTCAGAAGGGGGCGTCTGTTTTTCCCTCAGGCTTCCGCTCATAGTCGTGCCGTCGCAAACGGGGAGAGTGTAACATGTCGGTTGGGCCGATGGCAGGCAGTGACGCGCGCAGGGTGTGTTTGCTGGTGGAGGATCAGGTCGCTACCCGTGAATGGCTGCGTGCGCTGATAGGCGAGGCCTATCCGGATGCGGAGATTATCGAAGCCGCGAACCGCCGCGAGGCTAATCAATGGCTTGACCGATACAGGCGTAGCCCAGAGGCCCTATGGCTGGCCCTGATCGATCTGGGGTTGCCGGATGGTTCGGGGATCAGCCTGATCTATCGTTTGACACAGGAATTTCCGGAAACCCTCAGTGTCGTCTCAAGCATATATGATGATGATACACACCTGTTTGAAGCTATCTCAGCTGGGGCGAAAGGTTACTTGCTGAAGGATCAGGATAAGGCCCGTTTTCTGAATTACCTCAGACGTATCGAACTGGGCGAGCCGCCGCTTTCGCCTTCGGTGGCCAGACGCCTTCTGACCTATTTCCATCAGAAAGCGCGTCCGGCAGGCACCATCGGCACTACTGTTAACCTCACCAGCCGTGAAACCGAGACCCTGACCTTGCTGGCAAGGGGCCTGACGATCAACGAAATTGCCCGAAATCTTGACCTGAAAAGCCAGACCGTGGCTTCATATGTCAAAACCATCTATCAGAAACTAAACATCTCATCGCGTGCTGAAGCCACTCTGGCTGCCGTTCAGCGCGGATTGGCCTGACAGACTGGGGGGCACGGAAGACTGGGGGGCACGGAAGACTGGGAGGTGCGGAAGACTGGGAGGTGCGAAAAAGCGCCCTTCGGACAGGGTCTGAAGAGCGCTTTTGTTCAGGCATAATCTCAGATTATAAGATCAGTATGCCTTATTCCGCAGGTTGTTCAGCCGGAGCGGCTGGGGCAGCTGGAGCCGCATCTTCAGCAGCTGCCTTGGTGATCGAAGAGGCCGTCAGCTTGGTTTGTTCGGCATCGAGTGTACCAACAATAGTCACTTCGTCACCGACTGCGAGAGTTTCAGCCGCGGAGACGGCGGAAGCGTCAACAGCGATGTCACGCACAGAGCCTGATTGTGTCGGCACGGTGACGGTATAGGCGCCATTGGCTTCTACGGCGGCTACGGTGCCGGTGACGCTCACGGCATCGCTGGCCTGAGCTTCGGGAGCAGGGGCTGGCGTCGTGGCTTCAGCGCCCGGCATAGCGGGGGTCGCCGCATCGGTGGTCGCGTCCTGAGCCATGGCCGGGCCAAAAGCCAGAGCCGCACCAAAAGCAGATACGATAGCAATCTTTGATACCTGGGTTTTCATAATATGTTCCTTTAGTCCTTGAATGGAGGGAGAGGCTTCAGCGAAACCCCATGAAATTGGGAACAGAGGTGATCCGGATTATTGTCTGGCCGTTTCGGGCCAGGATCGCCTTGTTGAGATCAGGTTAGAAAAGCCTGGATAAGGAAACGATCCATAAGCCCTGCACCCGAGACGGGGAGCGGCGTAAAACACGTTTCGGCCTTATTTCCGCAGCGGTAACCTGAGGCGCTCCCGTGATTACGTAGGGGGCGATTTTTCCAGAGGCATATGCGCTGAGGCATTCAGGACACGATTGTGTGACCTGTGGCGTGAAGTAACGCCTTTGATGATGAAAGTGGTCGCATTAGTGTGGCCATGCGGAGACAAACCCGAATGGTTGCCTGCGTATGATTTGCAAAATCGGCGTTACGGCAGTGAGCATTGCAAGTGAACTGAGGCCAAAAGGGCTGATTTCATGCAGTGTGAGCAGGCATAAGGAAATGATAAAAATGGCCCACAATGTGTTCGAAATTATAGACAATCAGCGTGGGAAATCAGCCTTACTGACAGGTTTCGGTGGCTTTAACGGCTAGATGTGGCGCGTTTTTCAGAGGTGAGGCGATATAATGAAGGGGCTGGTTTCACGTTGCGGGTGGGTAAATGAGGACAAACCGCATTATATCCATTATCACGACCATGAATGGGGTGTGCCGGTTCACGATGACCGGCTTTTGTTTGAGATGCTGATTCTTGAGGGGGCGCAGGCGGGTTTGAGTTGGGAAACCATCCTCAAACGCCGCGATAATTACAAACAGGCCTTTCATAATTTTGATCCGCTCAAGTGCGCGGCCATGACCGATGACGCGCTTGAAGCCCTGATGTCCGACAGCGGCATTATCCGTAACCGCCTGAAAATCTGGTCGGTCAGGAAAAACGCTGTTGCCTTCCTGAACATTCAAAAAGAATTCGGGTCATTCGACGCCTATGTGTGGCGCTTTGTCGGTGGTAAGCCGAAAATCAACCGGCCGGCGACCCAGAAAGACGTACCCGCTTCCACGCCGGAATCGGATGCCCTGTCCAAAGACCTGAAAAAACGTGGCATGAGCTTTGTCGGATCGACGATTATCTATGCCTATATGCAGGCTGTGGGCATGGTCGATGACCATGTGCAGACCTGCTTCCGCTGTAGCGTTTAGTCAGGATTTGACCTTAAGCCGTTTTTGGTTTTCCCTGTCCAGGGATGTGGAGGGGAAAACATGGCGATCAAACTCAAATCTTTGCGATATATTATCTGGCCGAAAAATATCTCGGCCCATCAGACGGGCGTATTTGCGCTCATAGGCGGGGCCATTGGTCTGGCGGGTGATCTGGCGGGCTTTTTTACCAGTATTCTTAATCCTAATCTGCTGGCGGTGCTTTTTCTGCTGGCAGCGGCGGTGTTTGCCTTTTTCTGTCTGCAAAAGGTCTTCGGGCAAAAGCCGTTGACCGAAGAGGCTGTGGCGGAACGGGCGCATTGCAAGGCATGCGACACCCTGCGTTTCAGCCTGTTTGCGGTGATCACCTTCGGTGTACTGATGCTGATCGGTCAGGGGCAGACGGCCACGGAAACTGTAGGCGAGAGGCTGGGCCTGATAGAAAAAGGGGTTGGTGAGATCGGCCATGAAGTGTCGGGTCTCGGCGACATCACCCGCTCCCAGAAAATCAGAGCTAATCCGAAAACGGCTGAAGACTATTTTGCCAATGCGTGGATATACACCAATATTCACCGCGATCAGTCAAAGGCCCATGCGGCCCTTGAGGAAATGTACGCAAAATTTGCACCCAAAAAACTGGATGCGGCGGAGCTTTATTTTGCCACCGGCCGGGAAACCAAAGGGCGCAATGATCTCATTAAACAAGCAGAGCTTTTGGGGGAGCGCCAGAAGGATGCCACGCTTTTGGTTGTTGCGGGCCGCAATGCGCCGGATGAAGCGCAAGCGCAGCGTCTGTATGAAAAAGCACGTCAGATCGACCCTGAATTGCCCTTTGGCTGGTGGGATGTGCAGCGCCTGACGCAGACCGCTGCGGGGACGCGTGTTGACGCGGCGTCCCAAACCGCCATGCTGCGTCGTCAGGTTGAGGGGCTGGAGGTCTTTATTGAAAAAATCGGCAACCAGCCTGCGGGGGCTTATTTCTTCCTGCCGCAATATCAGCCTGATCACGAGCAACTGGCGCGGCAAACCCTGACGAGTTACCGCACCACGCTTGAGACCTATGAACGCTTAGGGCGCTGATCAGACGTTCGTCTCGACGGCGTCCTTAATCGGGATGCGCTTGCGGTTGATCAGGTCGAACACCGGCGAGGTCATCAGGGTCGTGACAATGGCCATGATGACCAGAACCGTGAACAGGCCGGGCTGTATGATGCCCTTTTGCAGACCGATATTGATGATGATCAGCTCGGTCAGGCCGCGCGCGTTCATCAATGTGCCGACGCTTAAGGCGGTCTTGTTATCTTCGCCGGTCAGTCTGGCTGCCAGATAACAGGCCCCGCCCTTGGCCAGCACACAGGCGACCAGAACCCCCATCGCGATCAGCATCATCTGGGGCGAACCGATGATATTTAACTGCGTGTGAAGTCCCGAATAGGTGAAGAAAATAGGCACCAGCACCAGAATGGCGAAGGGCTCAAGCGCACGCTTTAATTCTTCGGTCAGCTTGCCGCGTGGTACGACAGTTCCAAGTATAAACCCGCCAAACACCGCATGCAGACCTGCCACATCCATGGCGTAGGCACTGAGCATAAACAGCATCAGCATGAAGGACAGCACCAGAGGTGTCATCTGACCTTCGCGTTCGACTATCTTTGCCAGAGGCGCCATAATCTTTGGCCCCAAAAGGATCATGAAGGCGACAAAGGCTGCGCCGCCGGCCACGGCCTTAATGGCCACGCCTGCGCCTTCGCCCATGGTCGCCAGAACCAGAGCGACCACGCACCAGGCACCGGCGTCATCAATGGCGGCTGATGACAGGGTGAGCGTGCCGATACGCGTGTTTTGCAGTTTCTTTTCGTGAATTATGCGCGCCAGAACCGGAAAGGCGGTGATGGCAATACAGGCCCCGAGGAACAGACTTGCCTGATAGAGTGTAATGTTTTCTGAAAACAGTCCCGGCACCTTGAACAGCAGGGGCGTAATCGCAAAGGCGATAATAAACGGCGCGATAATACCGGACAGCGAGATGGTAAAAGCACTTTTGGTGTTGCTTTTGAAATGGTCAGTATGAAACCCCATGCCGACGATAAACATGAACAGGCCGATGCCGAATTGCGATATCACATAAAGTATGGGCCGGGACTCAGTGGGGAACAGGGCAGCCTGAAGATCAGGCAGTAAAAGGCCAAACAGTGATGGCCCCAGCAACACACCGGCAATCATCTCACCGATGACCTGTGGTTGCCCCAGATATTTGTTCAGACCCCAGCCGATTAACCGGCAACACGCCAGAATAACGAACATCTGGATGAAAAAAAGTACGCCCAAATCCGCGATTTGCATCGAATTCCCCAAAAATACAGTCAGTTACTCACCGATTAGTCTGGTGGCATTATTTTTTGACAGCAGGCTTGGCATGAAAGGGGGCGTCAGGCAAGCTAATGCCTCTCAGGGAACGAAAAGGTTACCGGTCTGGTTTGGTGCCGGAAATCAGGGAAGTACGCTCAGTGTCGCTGATCAGACGCCACTGACCTTCGGGCAGATCGCCGATATGAATGGGGCCGATGCGGTGGCGATAAAGGTCAATAACCCGCAGTTCGCACATATCGCACATGCGCCGGATCTGGCGATTGCGGCCTTCGGTCAGGATGAATTTCAGCGTCTGCTCGCCAATCTGTTCGACGCCTGCGGGCCTGAGCTTGCGGCCGTCAAGTTCCAGCCCGTGCCTGAGCCATTTCAGCTTAGCCTCAAAGATCGGGCCGCGCACACGTACAATATATTCTTTTTCAAGCTCACTGTTGGGGCCGATGATGGCCTTGGCGATCACCCCGTCTTCAGACAGGATCAGAAGTCCGTGCGAGTCCTTATCCAGCCTACCGACAGGGGCTAGTCGTGAATGCTGGTCGGGCCACTGAGTCAGTTGCCCGTAGTGATTGGGGCGGCGGATCATGCGCACGGCGGGGGTTTCACCGGCTTCGGGCTGACCGGAGACAATGCCCAGAGGCTTATTATAGATGACCGTCAGTTTGGTGCCGCCATCTTCCTCAAGCGTCAGGGTCTGTCCTTTTTCGATCTTGCGACCGGCATCTTTCACCACTTCGCCGTCAATGGTCACGAAACCTTCGGCAATCAGGGTATCGGCTTCACGCCGCGAACAGACGCCGGTCTGCGCCAGCCATTTGTTGATGCGTTGCGGTTCGTCGCCGTCATAGGTGCGGGTAAGGGACATGGGTAAAACTCCTGCACCCCTCCCTAGCCAAAATCAATCCGTTCTGCCACGATAAAAGCGGCGGCAGAGAATAAGGGTGAGGGGGCATGCGGCGGTTATTATCTCAAACTATAGTTTTGAGCCTGTGGGTAGTGCTCTTTTGCACCCTTGTAGGCTTTGCGGCATCCCAGTGGTGGTTCTTTGATCTATTCACGCCCTTCAGGCCACAGGCGCTCATATGGGCTGTTTTGATGCTGCCACTTGGGTGGTGGCTGAAGTCAAAACCGGCTTTGACCTTATCCGCAATCATCATGATCTTGAATCTGATGGCTATGGGCGGGCGAATAGCGACCTTTTACCCGACGCCATCACAAGAGGCACGAGCGGATCAGGCTCTGGTTTCCCGCACTGTCCTCTTTGCCAACGTAAATCAAAACAACACGGATTATGATGGCTTGCGGCAGGTCGTTGAAGCCGAAGCGCCGCATGTGGTCGTGCTGGCGGAAGCCGATTCCAACTGGATTACCGGTATTAAATTGGCCGAGGCTGATTTTCCCTACCGCCACTTAGAGCCGCGCAACGATCTTTTCGGTATGGCCATATATGCCGATCAGCCATTCAAGGCGCAGACTCATTATGTAGGCGCGTTGCAGTTACCGTTGGTCTATGCCGAGTTTGAGCATTATGTGTTGCTTGCGGTTCATCCTATACCGCCTCTGAACAGTAAGTTTGCGCTCGATAATCAGCTATATATGCAAACCCTCGTGGCCCTGACGGCTCAAAGCCAGAAGCCCGTTCTGATCACAGGCGATTTTAATGCCAGCCTCTGGTCTCATGCCTTGCAGCCCCTGGCCGGAAACAACATAAAATCGCTGTCGCCGTCAGGCTGGGGCTACACCTGGCCAACGAAGTTCTGGCCTCTGGCGACGCAGATTGATCATGCGTTCATTAAAAATATTCCGAAAGGCAAAACCCGCATATTAGGCGACATAGGTTCTGATCATTATCCGATCCTGACGCACATAGAACTCTCAGGCCGATCGGTTGATAAGTGATAAGGACCTTAAGGCGGTTCAGTTTGAAGCAATATTTTTTGTTATCTACCCATTGATTTTGCGGGTGCGAACACACAATACTGTATCTTTATTGAGTACAGTTTGTGTGGAGTTATTATGTCTGCCCCTTATAAAATTCTGGCGATTACCGGTTCCCTGCGTAAGGCCTCGTTTAATACGGCACTTTTGAATACGCTGGCGGCTACCGATTATGACGGCCTTAAAGTCGAAGTGGCCGACATCAGCGAAATTCCCCTGTATAATCAGGACATCGATGTTGAGCCGGTATTGCCTGCCATACAGACCCTGCGCGATCAGGTTGCGGCTGCCGATGCCCTGATCATTGCCAGCCCGGAATATAATTACACCATGTCGGGTGTGATTAAAAACATCATCGACTGGCTGTCACGTCCCTATGGCAAGGCCGCAGTGGTTGGTAAACCGATACTGATTATTACGACTTCGCCCGGTTCGACCGGCGGCGTGCGGGCGCAATCGCCAATTCGCAGCACGCTTGCGGCTATTGGTGCCTATCCGCTTGGGGGCGCCGAGGTCATTATTGCCGCGGTAGATAAGAAAATAACTGATGGGCGTTTCACAGACGAAGCCAATCTGACATTTATCGCTGAGAGCCTCGAACGGCTTAAGGCTGAAATCAGGGTACGTCAGGCGGCCTAAAGGCGCTCGACAGGGCTTACAAAATCAAGGCTAAATAGGGCATTCTCCGTAAGGGTGATGCCCTTTGTTTTTTAGCGGATCAGGAATGGATATGAAGCCCTTTGTCTTGTCGTTCAAAGCCGCCTGTCTGGCGACGGTTCTTCTGACGCCGCTGGCACAGGCCGAACCGCTTAAGCCCTTCACCTATCAGGACATGGTGTCGCTTGACCGGATGTCCGGCCTGACGCTTGATGCCACCGGTCGTTATGCGGCGTTTCAGGTGCGGGCCACCGACCTTGAGGCCAACAGGGGCGTAACGTCACTGTGGGTTAAGGATGTCGATCATCCGCAAACCGTTGAATACCGTCTGGCGATATCCGACGGCGGTGCCTTTGCGCCGCAATGGGGGAGGGATGGGGCGCTGTATTTTCTTTCTGCCCGCTCAGGGTCGGTGCAGGTGTGGAAAACCGACCTCAAAGGCACAAAGGCCACGCAGGTTACCGATCTGCCACTGGGGGTAGGGTCATATAAGCTGTCGCCGGACGCGAAGGGCCTGATTGTGTCTCTTTCGGTATTTCCGGAATGCCATACCGATCCTGAAGGGGAAATCGGCTGCACCTTGCGGCGTGAGGCTGAGCAAAAAGCATCAAAAACCAGCGGCGTGATCTATGATCGTCTGTTTGTACGCCATTGGGATGAATGGAAAGATGGCACGCGCAACCATCTGTTTTATATCTCATTTGCCGGTGGTGAGCCTCTGGCCCTGACTGGTGGTTTTGATGGGGATGTGCCGTCAAAACCGTTCGGCGACGAAAGTGAGTATAGTTTTTCACCTGACGGGCGCAGAGTATTTTTCTCAGGCCGCGTGGCCGGACAGGATGAGCCGCGTTCGACCAATTTCGACATTTACCAGATCGATCTGGTGCATCCGCAAGACATTGCCTTTAATCCGAACCTGTTGCGGGCGGTGCATCTGACCAATCTGACCGAAGCCAATAAGGCGTGGGATACCGGCGCGGTGGTATCGCCGGATGGGCGGACACTGGCCTATCGCGCCATGAAGCGTCCGGGGTTTGAGGCCGATCAGTTTGGCATCTATCTCAAAGACCTCGTAAGCGGTGAAACCCGCCGTATTGCCGCCGACTGGGATCGCTCGGCCGATAGCCTTGAGTGGTCAGAAGATGGTCAGAGCCTGTTTGTCATCGCGCAAGATGTCGGCATTACGCGGCTGTTCCGTATTGATGTGGCGACGCAAACGGTAACGCCACTGTCAGCCTCAGGTCGCATCGATGCTTTTGCGCAGAAAGATGACGGCTTTGTTTTCCTGAAGAACAGCCTGAACCGTCCGGCGCAGCTTTATCGTCAGGCCCCACGCGATATGTTCATAGATCATGAACCTCAGGCCATGACGCAGATCAATAATGACGTCCTGCATAACCGCACCTTTGGCGCCTATGAGCAGTTCAGCTTCAAAGGCTGGAACGATGAAACCGTCTATGGCTATGTCATCAAACCGGCAAACTTTATTGAGGGGAAAAAGTACCCTATAGCCTTCCTGATCCATGGCGGGCCGCAAGGGTCGTTTTCGGATTCATGGTCCTATCGCTGGAATCCTGCGACCTATGCCGGTGAAGGCTTTGCTGTGGTGATGATCGATTTCCACGGCTCAACCGGCTACGGGCAGGCCTTTACCGATTCGATTACACAGCACTGGGGCGATCGGCCGCTTGAGGACCTGCAAAAAGGCTATGCCCACGCACTTAAGGCCTATCCGTTCCTTGATGCGGATCGGGCCTGTGCGCTGGGTGGTTCCTATGGCGGCTATATGGTCAACTGGATCGCCAGCCAGTGGAAAGACCCGTGGAAGTGTCTGGTCAACCATAATGGCGTGTTTGATACGCGCGGCATGGGCTATGCCACTGAGGAACTGTGGTTCTCTGAGTGGGAGAACGGCGGGGACGTTTATAATCACGCCGAAAACTACGATAAATTCAATCCGGCACTGCATGCCAAGGACTGGTCGGTGCCGATGCTGGTTATCCATTCTGACAATGATTTCCGAGTCATGCCGGAACAGGGGATAGGCACCTTTACCGCCCTTCAGATGAACGGCGTCAAATCAAGGATGCTGCGCTTTCCCGATGAAAATCACTGGGTGCTCAAGCCGCATAATTCGCTGAAATGGCACCAGACGGTGTTTGACTGGCTTAAGGAACATACAGAGGCGGGCCAGTAAGATGGTCTCACGCAGGGGGATGATGATCGGAGGGCTAACCACAGCGGGTATAGCTGCTGGGGTGGGGGGACTGTCACTATTGGCGCTACCATCCACAGGCTGTGCCTGTTTACCAGAAGTGTTTCCCGAGATTTCTAAAATTGAGGAAGAGACGGGGCTGACAATCGGGGTACACATTGCCGGTCGCTCGCTGTTCGCCGGTTACCGTGATTATCATCGCTTTGCCCTGTGTTCGACCTTTAAATGGATGCTGGCGGCGACTGTCCTGCGTGAGGTGCAACAGAACCGCCTTGGGCTTGATCAGATGATTAGTTTCGGTAAGGCTGATCTGGTGCCGCACGCGCCGGTCACCGAAAAATATCTCGCGGATGGCAGGCTTACGGTTGAGCAGCTTTGTCACGCCATATTGGTCCATAGCGACAATGTGGCGGCTAATCTTTTGCTGAGGCAGATCGGTGGCCCTGAGGCTGTGACGCAGTTCTGTCGGGATAATGGAGACACGGTCACACGCCTTGATCGCTATGAAACGGAACTCAACAGTAATCTGTCGGGCGACGAACGCGACACGACTACGCCGGAAGCGATGTCCCAACTGATGCAGCGTGTCTTCACAGGTGAGTCACTAAGTCGCAGCCATACAAGACGAATTGAGAACTGGATGCGCGAATCCCAGACCGGTAAGGCGATGATCCATGCGGGGGCGCCTGAAAATGCCGTTGTTGCCGATAAAACCGGACGCGGAGCCAATGGCGCGGTCAATGATGTGGCCATCATTCGTATGCCGAAATATGGTCCGTTATTCCTCAGCATCTATACGACGGGAGGCACCCTGACGGCTGAGCAGCATAATGCGGTCATTGCCAATCTGACCACTTACATATTCAAAAAGTTGCGTCTTAAGGCATAAACTGTCTGGCCATTTTGGCGTTAATCAGCATATCCCGTTCCCCATAGGTGTCGGACGGTTCAATCTGGCTGTCCTCATGCCATTCGTTGAAGGATACCAGCAATACCCAATCAGGTCTGGCGTCAATTGCTGCCAGCCAGAATTTCGCAAGGGTTTCGCCATTATCGCGTGGCACGACGGGGCGTTTTTTGCCGCGCCCCAGTTCGCGATCATCGAAGGCCGGTAATAGGGTGGCGGTGGTGCGCACCAGAGGCGGGTTTTTTTGTGCCTCAACCCAGTTTTTGTAAAACCGTCCGCGCCACAGGCTGCGGCTCAGGCGCCATTCAGCGGCTTCGAATTGGATGGAGTAGATATGCAGAATGTCATAATGCGGCGTGCGTTCTTCTATTTCCTCAAGCGTGTTGGCCGTTCCCGCAAAGTAAAAGGCTTCACCCAATTGCGATCTGACCGCCTCACGCGCCTTTTGCCACCCTTCAAGGCCTATGGTCTGGATCACCCGATCAAACAGAAAAAGCACCGGTCGCCCATCGACCTTCAGCCAGGCGGGATGATCGGCATAGCGTTTATGCAGATAGGCGATATCTTCGACCAGCATCTCTACGGTTTCGGCCCGCTCAATATAGGCGGTAGCCGTTAAGCCCTGTGCGGCCAGCACTTTAAGAAACGGGCCTAACTGTTTGTCCGTGTGATCGTTTTGTCCCCACCACGAGCAGATAAGCCCCGTCAGACCGGCTCTTTTGGCCTCATCGGCATGGCGCTGCATGACCTTTGGATCAAGGCTGTCATACAGGCCTGATGCTGGATAGTCCGGCGATTCCTCAAGCGTACGCGCCTTAAGGTCGGGATTGAGCCAGTGCTGATAGCTGCCGCTGATATCGGGGGTCGCATACCAGCCATAATAGAAAGCCAGAATCTCCTTGCGACGGCTCTGGGCAAGGGCGCGGTCGAATACGGGGCCAATAAAGGGCAGGGCGCACAGGGCGGCCAGCAGATGTCGGCGGTTCATGTGCCCTTGCCTTTCATTGTATGGCCTTTCGCTTTTTTGCGGATTTCCTTGAGTTTTATGCCCTGACGCAATGACAGAGTGCCATTCATCGCGCCCTTGTCCGGATCGGCAAAGGCGCGGCCATAGGTTTTTACACGCTCGGACACAGTGTCGATAAAGTCGGTTTCCCATTCCGACAGATCGACACCGGCCTCAGCCGCCGCCAGCCTTGCCCGCTCCAGCGCCCTGAGCGTTGATTTCTGCAGGGCCTTTTTCTGATCGGCAGAGGTAGGGGGCGCTGCCTTTAGCGCGGTACGGCTTTGCAGGGGGGCTTTGGACTGCAAGGGGGCTTTCTGGCGCAGGGGCTTACGTGGCGTTTTTGAACTAAACGCCATAAGTCTGTCCGCTCAGATTAGGATAGGTGCCCATACCGTCCATAAGAAACGGTAATTGCATAAAACGTCAAGGTGACGCCTATAGCCCGCCAATAGCCGAGAGATAAAGATCGAGCAGGGCTTCTTCTTCCTCGCGCTTGATTCTGTCCTGCTTACGCAGGCGGACGATCTTGCGCAGGATTTTCACGTCAAAGCCTTCGCCCTTGGCTTCATCATAGACTTCCTTGAGGTCAGCGCTGATGGCGGCCTTGTCTTCCTCAAGACGCTCGACGCGCTCGATGATGGTGCGCAGACGCCCCTGGGCGGCAGCGGTGATGACGTCGGGGTGATTGGAATCTTCGGACATTAAGGAAACCTGTGAAAGCTGTGGCTTAACCATAAGGCCTCAGGGCCTGAGCCTCAATCCGCAAGCCACCGGATTTATGGGGATAGCTTGTGGATGAAATGACATGCAAAAAGCGCTTAAAGCCGGTGCTCTAAGCGCTTTTTGAATTGGTCGCACAAAACGTGCGCGCTATATTAGCCTTGCTTGGCTTTAAAGCGCGGATCGGTCTTGTTGATGACATAGACCACGCCCTTGCGGCGCACGATCTTGCAGTCCCGGTGACGGGTCTTAAGCGACTTGAGCGAGCTACGGACTTTCATGGTCCCAACCTGACTTGTTAAATAAAAAAACCTGAGCCCGGTCAGTCATGCGAAACACGTCTTACAGGCGTTGTGAGGGCGGGTGCTTAACGGAAAGGCTGGCGCAAGTCAACGCGGCCGTAACGGTTTTTGCACATTTCACTAAACGAGGGGGGCAAAAATCAGCCGGGCAATGCGTTTGCCCAGATATTTTATTCTTGTTTAAAAAATAAACCTGTTTATATATCGACGATATGTGAGCATCGGGGTGTGCTCAGTCAGGAGAATAAAATGACGGATGTGAACCGTTTTCATGCGCTGGATGCTGTGCGGGCAGGGGCGTTGTTTCTGGGTATCGGCGTACATGCCGCACTGGCCTATACCGAGCCACATTTCTGGGTGGTCAATGATGAGACCTCGTCGCCGGTCATGGCGGCGGTGTTTTTCCTGATACATATATTCCGTATGAGCCTGTTTTTTGTACTGGCGGGCTTTTTCGCGCGACTGGTCTATGAGAAGCGCGGGGCGGCAGGTTTTATGACTAATCGCCTGAAGCGGGTTGGCTTGCCGCTGGTGATCTTCTGGCTGCCGGTTATGGCCTCAATTGTGGCCCTGCTGATTTTTGCAGCCCTCAAGGCGCATCCTGAACTGGCCGGACAGGCGCCGCCGCCACAACCGCCCCTGACTATATCGACCTTTCCGCTGGCCCATCTGTGGTTTTTGTATCTGCTTCTGTGGTTCTATGCGGCAGCGGTCATTTTATGCGGGCTTGCGGCCCTTATTGACCGTGGCCAATATCTGAGACGGGGAGTGGATGGCCTGATCACCGCCATATTACGCTTTCATCTGGGGCCGCTGGTGCTGGGGCTGCCGTTGTTTGCCTTGTTAATGGTGACGCCGGTCTGGGGCTATTGGGGCGGCATTCCGACACCCGATATCGGCCTGATGCCCAATAATCTGGCGCTGGTGGCCTATGGCACGGCCTTTGGTTTCGGCTGGGTGCTGCATCGTCTGCAAGACTGCCTGCGGTACCTGAAACAAGGCTGGGCGGGTTATGTCCTGCTGGGGGTGATCTGTTCGGCCTGGTGTCTAAAGGAAGCCGGTCTGGTTCCGACCTATGAAAGCGTGGCAGGCAAGGCTATGCCGGTCTATGCGCTGGCCTATGTGGTAGCGATCTGGTCATGGGTTCTGGGGCTTACGGGCATGGCCCTGAGTCTCCTGTCACGCCCGAGTTCTTTCTGGCGGTTCGCGGCCGATTCGTCCTATTGGGTCTATATCGTGCATCTGCCACTGGTTTTGCTGGGTCAGTATCTGCTGATGGGGGTAGCCTTGCCGGCGCTGGTCAAGTTCGCTCTTGTGGTGGCGGGCACGGCGATTGTGGCCCTTGTCAGTTACAGATATCAGGTGCGTTATACTATCATCGGGCGCTTGTTGAATGGTAGGCGCGCCCGTCCACAGGGTTTGTCTCAGGAGGCAGGTCAATGACCGAAAATCATCAGGCATCAGTCTCCGAAAACCTGAAGGATATCGCCTATGTACGGTCTCTGGTTGGGGAGGGCACGCGCGCGCAACTTAATGGCGGGGTCGTGCTGATAGCGGGGGGCGTGCTCTATGGCCTGCAATGTCTGGTGCACTGGCTTCATTTTGCGGGATTGTATGCCTTCAGCGATATGGCCCATTTGATCAACGGCATACTGCCTACCGTCCTGTTTCTGATCGTCGTAGCGGTGGTCATGTGGCGTGACCGGCGGGTGAAGCATTCCGGCGTCGCGACACGCGCGCTCAATGCGGCCTTTGGCGGGGCAGGGCTGGCCAATCTCATCATGAATCTGGTGTTCGGTTATGTCGCCTTCAAATACCAGATGTGGCTGATATGGATGCTCTATCCGGCGGTGCTGTGTGCGCTTTTGGGGGCGGCTCTCTATGTCGCCTATATGATCCGGCGTAAGGGGTGGCTGGCTCTGGTGGCGGGAGGGTGGTTTGTGACCGCGCTGCTTCTGGCCTGGCGGATCGAGACGGCGGAATATATGCTGATCCTTTCGGCGGCCCTGTTCGGATTAATGGCTGTACCCGGCTATATCATGATGCGTCAGGCGCGGCAGGCAGTGCAGGCGTAAATATGGCTGGCTTTAATATCAAGCGTCTGGATGAGGCGATACACGGGCGGTTGCGTCTGGGGATCATGGCCTATTTGATGGATGCCGAGGTGGCGGATTTCAACGAGCTGAAAGCGGTTTTGGAGGCCACTCAGGGCAATCTGTCGGTGCACCTGCGTAAACTTGAAGAGGCGGGATATGTTGACATCCAGAAGGGGTATCAGGGGCGCAAACCCCTGACCCGGGTGCTGGTCACGCCTGCGGGCCGTAAGGCCTTTGCCGATTATCTTGAGGTTCTGGCGGCGCTTGTGGACACCGGCGATAAATAAGGCCCCAATAAATAACAGTTATGTTATCTGCCGCGGCTTGGAAACCGCCACAATCCTGCGATAAGGAATCGGGCCAGATTTAACAGCAGGAAATATTGCCCGTGACCAAAGGCACTTTGATGATGACCAGCCGTATTGTGACCTTATGTCTGTTTCTGGGGGCATGTTCGACGGCGGCCAGCACACCGGACACGGCGCAAACTCCGACCCTGAACCCTCAGCCTGCCCCCCCGCAGACGTCGCCTCTGGTGAGTGAAGCGCCCTATGAGGCCTGGAAGCGCAGCTTTATCGATAAGGCCGTGGCGCGCGGGTTTGAGCGCGGGTTTGTCGAACTTCAGCTCAGGGATGTCGTGCCTCAGGCCTCGGTCGTGCGTGCCGATACCTCACAGCCGGAATTTTCCCGCCCCGTCAGTGTCTATATCCGCAATGCGGTGTCTCAGGGACGCATCGACGGCGGGCGCACACGCCTTGCGGCTAATGCCCATGTGCCGACCATTGAAAATACCTATGGCGTGCCTGCGGCGATCTTAGGCGGCATTTGGGGCATGGAAAGCGACTTTGGTCGCGTGCAGGGCGATATTGATGTTGTCACGGCCTTTGCTACGCTGGCCTTTGACGGACGTCGCCGCGACTGGGCGGAAACGCAACTGCTCTATACCCTGACCGCCATTCGTGACGGCAAGGCGACGCGTGAGCGCCTCAAGGGCTCCTGGGCGGGGGCCATGGGCCAGACGCAGTTCCTGCCGGAAAACTATCTGAAATTGGCGGTTGATGGCGATAATGATGGCGTCATCGATATATGGGCGTCAGAATCTGATTCGCTGGCGTCTGCGGCAAATCTGCTGAGTAAGGCGGGCTGGCAGCGCGGTCAGGCCTGGGCCGTCGAAGTCACCTTGCCGACAGACTTTGACTACTATCTGGCGGAAACCGAAAGCCAGACGCCTGTGTGGTGGGCTGAACGCGGGATTATACGCGCTGATGGTGCCGCATGGACCGAAGGCGAAAAGGCGGTCAATGCAACCCTGATTCTGCCTGCCGGTGCCAAGGGGCCTGCGTTTCTCGCACTGCCTAATCATTATGTGATCCGCAAATATAATAATTCGACGGCCTATGCCCTGGCGGTTGGTTTCATCGCCGATGGTATTGCCGGAAAACCGGCCCTCAAAACCCCGTGGCCCGCTGAGCAGCCCCTTTCACTTGATCAGCGTAAAAACACGCAGATGGCGCTTAATGCGCTCGGTTTTAATGCCGGAACGGTCGATGGAGTTGTCGGCGTAGGTACCCGTAAGGCGTTGCGCGAATGGCAAAAGGCCAATGGCCGGCCAGCGGATGGCTATCTGACGCCGGAACTGGCCGAAGAACTGAGGCTTAAAATCCCTGCGGGATACTAAGGTTAATTAGCATTCCGTCGCGCACTTTTGGAGGTGTGTTTAAACCTGCCTTAATGATTAATCCTTAGGGTAAACGCCGTACAGGGCTTGGGATAGCGGCGTTTAATGTTTCAGATTATCGGTATTGTGCTCCTTTTCGGGGCCGTGTTCGGCAGTTATATCGCCTTCGGCGGTAAGATGGATCCTATTATTCATGCCGCGCCGCATGAACTTATCGCCATTGGGGGCGCGGCTATCGCGGCGACCCTGATCGGTAATTCCCTGACAACCCTCAAAGGTATTGCCGGTTCCTTCGGTAAGGTGTTTTCCGGGCCGAAATGGAAGGGAACGGACTATAAGGACCTGTTGTCGCTTCTGTTCCTGCTGACCAAGACCATGAAATCCAAAGGCGTTATCGCGCTTGAGAGCCATATCGAAAAGCCTGCTGAATCAACCATTTTCAACCGCTTCCCGCGCATCATGAAGGATCACTTCGCGGTGGACTTCATCTGTGACACCTTGCGTATGATGACCATGAACCTCGAAGACCCGCATCAGGTCGAAGACGCCATGGAAAAGCAGTTGGAAAAGCACCACCATGAAGCGCTTGAGCCATCTCATGCCCTTCAAAACATGGCTGATGCCCTTCCGGCGCTGGGTATTGTTGCTGCCGTTCTGGGGGTTATCAAGACCATGGCGTCGATCACCGAACCGCCCGAAGTGTTGGGCGCGTTGATCGGCGGGGCGCTGGTGGGGACGTTCCTTGGGGTGTTTATGGCCTATGGTCTGGTGGGGCCTTTTGCCTCACGTATGGGGGCTGTGGTCAACGAAGAGGGTTCGTTCTACAAGATCATTCAGGCCGTTCTGGTGGCGCATTTACACGGAAACGCAGCGCAGATTTCGGTTGAAATCGGACGCGGCCATATCCCGACACCGCTGCAACCGACCTTCCTTGAGATGGAAGAAGCCCTGAATAATATCCCTGCCGATTCGTGATCACGAAACGTGATCGCGAGGGGTGTGGGGGCGCTTTTTGGGTGGGGTTGACCTTTTTGTCACGCTTTTTTAAGCGTTAAACGGCGTTTTTTCAGCTTTTTTTCCGTTATTTTGCTTTATTTTAGGCCAATGTTTGACCCATAGGGCAGGTTTTGATCACATATTTGTGAGAATCCCTCTTGCGGAAAACACCGGAATTATCGTATGACTATGGTCGGGCGCAGAGATAGCCTTTAGCGCTCTAACGTTAGAATTAAGGATCTGGATCCATGACCTCCGAAATCATCCGTAAAGCCCTGATCGCTGCTGCTGCTGTTGCTGCTCTTTCGGTTGCCGCTTGTTCGCAACCAGCCGCTACTGAAGCTGCTGACACCGCTTCTGAAGCTGCTGTTGACGCTTCTGCTGACGCTTCTGCTGCTGTTGAAGCCGCTTCTGAAGCGGCTTCGGCTGCTACCGACGCAGCTGTTGACGCTGCTGCCGCTTCGGTTGCTGCTCAATAATCAATCGCGCCTTTCATGGCGCTTTGATTGAGTTTATGAAAAGAGGAATGTCCCGCGGGCATTCCTCTTTTTTTGTTATTCAGGATGTGTGTCAGGTGAGCGAAAGCCATGATCCCGGTCTTTATTTCGCTGAGGATGGTCAGCCACGTTCGGAACGGTTTGGCGATATCTATTACTCGCTTGAGGACGGCCTGAGTGAAACCCGTGCGGTGTTCCTTAAGGGCTGTCATATGCCTGAGATATGGGCTGGACGGCCACAGTTTACGGTAGGGGAACTGGGGTTCGGGACAGGGCTGAATATTTGCGCCCTGATGGCTTTGTGGGCAGAGAATCGTCCGCAGGACGGGCACCTGCATATATTTTCGGTCGAAGGCTTTCTGATGCAGGCGCATGAGGCGCGTCAGGCCCTGAGCGCCTGGCCGGAACTGGCTGCATTTAGTGAGGCCATACTGGCGCAGTGGCCACCGCATCGGCGCGGCTTTCATCATATGTCTTTCCCGCAGTGGGGCGTCAGTCTGACTCTGGCGTTGATGGAGGTGCGGGATGCGCTTGATAACTGGTGTGGTCAGGCGGATGCGTGGTTCCTTGACGGGTTCTCGCCGGCGCTTAATCCGGACATGTGGGCCGAGGATGTATTGCAGCGCATCGGCCAGCACACGGTGACGGGTGGCCGTCTGGCGACCTTCACGGTGGCGGGTGGCGTGCGGCGCGGGCTTGAGGCGGCGGGTTTTGTGCCGCGCAAGGTGCCGGGCTTTGGTAAAAAGCGTGAGCAGCTGGAAGCGGTGCATCAACCTGATGCGGGCATTGAGGTTTCGACCTCACGGCCCGCACGTGTGGCGATCATAGGCGCAGGCATTGCCGGTCTTTCGGTAGCCCATGCCCTGGAAGACGTGGGTATTAAGGCCGATATTTTCGACGCAAATGGGCTGGGGGGCGGCGCTTCGGGGAATCGGGCAGGCTTGATGACGCCGCGTCTTGATGCCGGTGGTGGCGTGATCAGCCAATTGTTTGCCGATGCTTTTTATTATTCGCACGGGCTTTATCGGCGGCTTTGTCCTGAGGCTATTCTGTCAGAAGGCGTCAGGCAAAGACCTTCCGGCCCGCGCGATATGGGGCGGTTCCAAAAGATCGCGCAACAGGCCTGTTTTGCCCCTGACGATTTAGTGGCTGATGACGACGGGTTGTCGATGCGTAAAGCGCTGGCGATTGCGCCGCTTAAGGTGCTGGAGGCGTTAAAGGGGACGCAGGCTCTCATTATTGAGGGGATCACGCATATTGATCGTCAGGCAGACGGGTGGTGTTTACGGGGCCATAAAACCCACGGCGGCTATGACCAGCTCTATCTTACCTGCGGGGACGGGGTGTTTGATCTCAGGCCGGATGTCACTGAGCGCCTTGATCTCAGGCCGGTGCGCGGACAGATTGAAATGGCGCAATCAACCAAAAGGTCACCTCAGGCGACAGCCTGGGGCGGCTATTATGTGCCGGTGCCGGAGGGCTATGTCTTTGGCTCAACCCATATCCGTGGTGACCGGCAAACGGATTTAAGGACTGAGGATCGTCTGTATAACCTCAATACCCTGACGCAGGTTTTTCCGGATGAGGCGGCTGTCGCGCCCGATGAACTGACGTCACGCGCCTCGGTTCGGGTTACGACACGCGATCATCTGCCGGTCATGGGACAGGTGGAGGAGGGGCTTTTTGTGCTGACAGGGCTTGGGGCGCGTGGCTTTTGTCTTGGCCCGCTTCTGGGGCGGGCACTGGTGTGTCAGGCGTTGAAGGTGCCGTCGCCTTTAAGCCACAGTGCCCGACAAATACTAAGGATCGAAAGGTTTTAGCGGAAGGGAAACGCCACGGCCATAGCTTAGTCATTAAATGGCCGGAATTCGGGTATTCCGTAGAGGCTGAAGCGTAAAGGATTTACTTTGCGATTACCTGCAAAGAGGCTCTGTACCCAAATGCCGAAGCAAAAATTTGTAAAAACACTGGCGGTTCTGGCCCCTTGTGCCCTGCTGATTACAGGACTGGGCTTTGCTCAGGCGCAAACGTCGGAAAAACCGGCGGCCAAGCCGCGTGAGATTTCCCAGTGCTTTCGTACGAATGACATACGCGGGTTTGACAATGACGACCGGCGCAAGCTGATTGTTGAAACCTATAGCGGTGATTTCTACGAACTGGGGTTGATGGGCGGTTGCATGGATATTGACCATGCCATGAAGCTTGGCTTCCGCGGACGCAATGGTTCGGATCGTGTCTGCGGCGGATTTGATGCCGAAATCCTCTATCGTGAACTCGGCAGCGGGCGTTTGAGCCGCTGTCAGGTGACCAATGTGCGGCCCTTTACCCACGAAGAAAATGAAGCGCGTAAAATCGAGTTTGGCCGCAAAAAACCTGACAAAGGATAGATCACATGCGTTTTCCTAAGGTACAGATACTGATGGCCGGGGGCGTAGCGGCGCTGATGCTCGGGGCCTTTGCCGCCGGTGAGCGTCCTGTCGCGACGACTGAGCCGCGGCTTGACAACAAACAATGCGTCGATGCCGGTCGCCTGATGACCAAGCGCGTGGTCGACAAGCAGACCCTGTTTGTCGAAGACGGCGGGCGGGCGGCCCTGCTTACACTTTCGTCCCCTTGTGCGAATCTGGATGAGCTGGACAAGATCGGTTTCGAATTTAACGGATCTTCGATGATTTGCGATAAGCGGGATGTGAAAATTCTCTATTCCCGTTTTTCCGAAAAGCCTGTGCGTTGCCTGATCTCAAAGGTCACACCGCTGACGCCTGAGCAGGCCAAGGCCTATTAATTCATCCGGAGTATGCGTTACATGTCGAAGTTGTTGAAATCCAATGGCGGATGGATGGCCTGTGCGGCGGGGGTGGCTGTGGCGTTATCAGCCATGGTTGTGGCGCCAAGTCTGGCGCAGGCCCCTGCCTCAGACGAAGCCGGAAAGCCTGAGATTCGGGCTTGTGTTAACGGGGCAGGCGCGGATACGCATGTGCTTGATGAAAAGACCTTGCTGATTACCGACCACAACCGCAGCGCTGTGAGGGTTGAAGTGGCCGGTTGTCGCCTCAATCCACATGACCCGCTGATTTTCAAGTATCGTGGCACCACCCAGATTTGCGATCCGATCGATGTCGATGTATCGGTGCGCAGTCCGGGTGGTTTCCAAAGCCCCTGCTTTGCGCAATCGGTCACCCCGGTTTCGGTTGAGGAAGCCAAGCAGCTGTCAAAGCAGAAGTTTGAGAGCCATCGGAAATAGAATCAGGCCGTAGGGCTGTCCTGAAGCGGACGGTGCGGATTGGGGAACACAGACTCTACGCTTAACTGAAATACAGAGGCGATGCGGTAGGCGAGATCGAGCGATGGATCGTGTTTGTCGCTTTCGATGGCGATCACCGCCTGACGGGACACCCCAATCAGGGCGGCCAGATCAGCCTGTGTCAGGCCGCGTTCTGCGCGCAATTCACGTAAACTGTTTTTCATTTCGCATGCCTGACAAACGGACAGATCAGGGCAAAACTGGCCCAGAACATGGGGTACACCAGATAGAGCGGAATCTGTGGAGCCTGAGCGAAGTTTTCGGCAAACCCCCAGAAGGTGCAGATAAACAAAACCATGCCCGTCGCCAGTATGAAGCGGTGGCTCATCAGGCCGCGGATATATTCGTCGGCTTCTTTCATGTAGCGCATAACGACATGGATGGTGCCGCCTATGGGCAGGCTGGGCAGGATAGCAACGGCGTATAGCACAATGCCTTCGGGGTGATACTGCCGGATGAAGGTGATGGAGGCTATCAGGCAGACGGCATAGAGCAGCATCCACACGGTCATGCCGATAGTGTAGCGGGCAAGCGGGGTTTTCAGGTTCATTGAGGTTGTCCTTCAGAATGGGAAAGACATCCGGCCGGATGTAAGGCAAAGCTTACATTGCAAAAAATGTAAAGTCAACCTGACATTAAAAAGAAATGTCAGGCTGGTTTTACATGAGGGGTGGGCTTAACTCAGATAATAGAGGGCGCTGGCGTGCGGCTTAAGTTCTGCGGTCAGAGCCATGTCGATGTCGCCCAAATTTTCGCCCGTCCACAGGTTACGGGCCTTGAGGCGGATGGGGAGGTTCAGCGCCTTAAGGGGCTGGCTGATGGTCAGGGGCGCGTCTGAAATATTGAACAAGGCGAGATAATGCCCGTTATCGTCCTGAGCGGTCCAGACGACGGCCTTGCCGTCATTGGAGACGGGCCGGTTGCCGTAGCTATGCTGATTGAGGCGAATGACCTCAGGATTGGTGAGCAGGGCCAATGTCGGCGCATCGAGGTGGCGCAGATCGCCGCCCATGATCAATGGCGAGCGCGCGATTGACCACAGGGACATGACGGTTTGCTGCTCATCAGGGGTAAAACGCGTCTGGCGGCTGCCCATGGCCAGCATCCCCAGCGGCAGCATATCGGCATCGGGCCATGCGCCGGACTTGCGATAGGGATTCCAGTTCTCAAGGCGTTTGAACTGATCAAACAGCAGTTCCCATTCATCCCAGAAATCGTCTGAAATACGCCACATCTGGGCATGTTCGGCCACGTGTGCGGCCCATTTCAGGTCGGTTTCACCGGGCGACAGGCTCAGGGTCATCGGGCGGCCTGAGGCCTTGATGGCCTTATGGATGGCTTCGACCTCGGCCCAGTTATTGCCATAGGGACGGCTGAGGTCATCGACCTTGACGAAATCTATGTCCCAGTCGGCAAATAGCTTAAAGACCGAATTGTAATAGGCCTGTGCGCCGTCTTTGGACATATCGACGCCGTACATGTCGGTATTCCAGGTGCAGGTTGAATTGGGGTTACCTATGTCGCGGGCGCGAACCTGGGTGCCGAAAACCTTGAGGTTACGCTCATAGGCCAAACGCGGAATGCCGCGCATAAGGTGGACGCCGAATTTCAGGCCAAGGCTATGGACATAATCGGCCAGCGGCTTGAAACCGGCACCATTGGCAGACGAGGGGAAGCGGTTGACGGCAGGCCACAGGCGACCAAATTCGTCCATCGTCAGCTCAGCCCCCGGACGATAGTCATAGCCGGTGGCATTGGGTTCATACCATTGAATATCAACGGTAAACACATCGTAGCCTGAGGGCAGCAATTTGTCGGCCATGATGGCTGCGTTTTCGCGCGACTGGGTCTCGGTGATGGTGGTGGCAAACGAATTCCAGCTATTCCAGCCCATAGGCGGGGTAGGCGCTAAAGACGCTTTGGCGGGCTTTGGCTGCGCCGAGGCCGCTGAGGCGAGCAGCGGCAGGCTTCCGGCGCCGAACATCATGGCGCGGCGGTCAAATTTCACAGACATAAGACACGTTCCCTGTAGGTTTGTTTTGTCTGAGTATTGACGGTTTGGCCGCGCTTGCCAACTCTTTTCAGTCGTTGCGTTTCAGATAGTTTTTAATGATATCGAACAAGGGGTTGTCGCGTTTGAATTCATCGCTGCGGCCTTGTTCAGTCATCCAGTAGAACTGACCGGATTTAAGGTCAGGCGAGAGTTCGTAATCCATGCCGTCCCAGACGTCCTCGCGGAAGCTGTAGAAGGCCCAGTGCATCTGACGGTACTCAAGCCTTGTGAGGACATCCTCAAGATAGGTGCCGCAGTCGGCCCACAGGCGCATACAGCCAAACTCACCGGCCACAAGGCGGTTTGTAGGGATATTGTGTTTGGCAGCCCAATGCACAGGGGCGTCTATGTGCGCCCAGACGGCGAGTTGGGTCCACTTCTTCTGTTCAAGCTCTGTGCCGGGATAGCGGTAAGGTATCCGGCGCTGCATATTTGGCGCTGAGGTGGCCTCATAGGGTTCATACATATGAAAGGCATATAGGGTGCGCTGATCCTTAAGGGCGCGCGGCCAGTAGCCAAAGGTGCGGGCGTCGGCATACCAGCCGGCATCGACCATTACGGGCGTGAGGGGGTCAACCTTGCGTATAGCGTCTGTTGTCTGGTCGTAGAACTTCAGGAGGTCGCGGGAGCTGCCCTGATGCTGTGTGTACCATGCATCCATAGCGGCGTAGTCACTATGTTGTTCAAGGCTGCTTTTGTGTTCTGGCACCGGTTCGTTGATCAGGTTATAGGCGGCGATGGCCGGATGGTCTTTGAGGGCGGCGGCAAGATCGCCCCAGAATCGTATGGCGGGTTCCTGCCAGACCTCCTCGCGCCACAGACGGCTGTCGTACTTGCCGTCAGGGGTTTGTTGGGCCCAGCGTGTGCCGGGTATGCCCAGCGGCACAATGACGACCTTAAGGTTTGCCGCATGGGCGCGATCCAGCGTATCGGTGAGAACCTTCAGGTCGGAGGTCACCAGTCCCTGATAATTATCTATATCCCCTATCAGGAAATCGCGGCCTTCGCCTTTCCATTTGCTGAAGGTCAGGCGCACCCATGTGGCCCCCGTGGCCGAGAGGGCGTCGAAATAAGCCTGATCGGGCGGTAAGCCGTTAAAGCTGTTGGCCCCGCGTTGAGGTGTGCCCCAAAATCCTATAAGGTCAGCTGCCTTTAAGGGGGTCGAGAGGGTGGCTATTAAAGTTACCGTTAGGGTCAATAATCTGGATAGTTTGGCTAAACATTTCCTGAGGGCGGTGTTGTGGTCGTATTGATGTAATGGAACGGATCTAAGGGGCCAGACCATGATATTTCCTGCCTGTGTGGCTTTTGATTTCCGTCATTATAGAGGCTTTCGGCTGGTTTGTATGCGGATTATCCGGGTCACCCTCAGAGGGACATTGTTAAGCTGGGGGAAGGTTTTGAATGTACATGTTTTCTAAACTGAAGCTTATTTTTATTGACAATAATAGTGTTATATAAAACTTATGTAGTCGTCTTTTAATTGTACCCCTATCTGATTTGTACCCCAGGAGAAGTTATGAGTGATGCCCATCCGTCCGCTCCGCAATCCCGTTTGAGCGAAGCGGAACAGCATATCCTGAATGCCATTTCCGAAATCCGTTTCGGGACAGTGGAGGTCGTCATTCATGACTCTCGTATCGTGCAGATCGAGAAGAGCGAAAAGTTCCGTTTCGATAGTAAAAAAACGTCTGAAGCCTGAGGGGGCGAACCTGAAACCTGTCCCCGAAGTCGCAGGGCTTCCGCGTAGAGTCATCCAGTAAGCGCATTCTTTCCTATCCGTTTTGTCCCTCCGGTTTGCATAGCCGGAGACCGTCAGACTGTGACCAGAAGACAGCTTCAGTCCGGTCAGGCGTAAAGCGAACTTTAAAAAACAAGCCCATTTGCCCACCAGAGACACGGCGGCTTAGAGCGAAAAAAACACAGACATGACATCTCAAGGAGATACCACCGTGACCGCTTTCCGTTCCGCCCGCAAGGGGACTAAAACCGCGCTTCTGGCCTTGCTGGCCAGCGTTTCCTATGGCGCAATCCAGACGGCACCAGCCTTTGCCGATGAAGTGGCGGATGCTGCTGTCAGCACCGCCGACAGCGATATAACCGAAGTCTATATCACCGCCCGTCGTCGCTCTGAAAATGTGCAGACCGTGCCGATTGCCGTATCGGTGGTCGGTGGCGAGCAGCTTGACCGGCAGGGCATCAACAACATCGATCAGCTTCAGCGCACGCAACCCAGTGTGCAGCTTATTACGTCTAATGCCCGTAATACCGCCACGACGATCCGCGGGCTCGGTTCGACGATCGGTTTGACCAATGACGGTCTTGAGCAGGGGGTGGGCATCTATGTCGATGAAGTCTTTTATGCGCGTCCGGGTTCGGCGCTGATTGATCTGATCGACATTGATCGTGTCGAAGTCCTGCGCGGGCCACAAGGTACCTTGTTCGGCAAGAACACCACTGCCGGTGCCATCAGTATCTCGACCCGTGCGCCGAGCTTTACGCCGGAAGGTCGCGCGGAATTGTCAGTCGGTGACTATGGTTTTGTGCAGGCCAAGGGCGCTATTTCCGGCCCGCTGATCAATGGCAAGCTGGCGGGGCGTCTGTCGTTCGGGGCGACGCGCCGTGACGGCCTGTTCAAGAATGTGACGACCGGCACCAAGCAAAATGACCAGAACAGTCAGGTGTTGCGGGCGCAATTGCTGTTTACGCCGTCTGATGCGCTGAAGGTTCGCCTCAGCTATGACTTTGCCCTGTCTGATCCCGAAGCCAATACGCAGGCCTTTGTACGCTATGGCCCGACCTTGCGTGCGGCTAACCGTCAGTTCCCTTATCTGGCGGGTCTTTATAACTATCAGCCAGCCTCGAGCAATCCCTATGATCGTCTGGTGGATGTGAATGACATCATTCAGGCCAAGCAACGCATCAATGGATTGTCAGGCACGGTAAACTGGGATCTGGGCGGGGCGACCTTCACCTCGATCACCGCCTGGCGCAAGTGGGAATGGTGGCCGCAGAACGACCGCGATTACACATCTCTGTCTATTCGCACCCGTTCCTCCAATCCGTCAAAGCAGCAGCAGTACAGTCAGGAATTCCGTCTGGCGTCTAATGGCGAAAAGACGATTGACTGGGTAGTTGGGCTTTATGCCTTTACACAAAGGGTTGAAACCAATGGCACCGAAGCCTGGGGCTTCCACGCGACGCGCTGGTACAATGCGGACACGAGTTTGCCGGAAAACCTGCTGGACGGCTATACGCAGTCCATCCATGCCGTATCCAAAACCAAGTCCTATGCGGCCTTTGGTCAGTTGGTGTGGAATGTCTCCGAGCGCCTCAAAGTTACGGCGGGCCTGCGTTACACGCATGAGGAAAAAGAGCAGATTTACGATCAGGTGGCCTCGGGTGGTCTGGCGACGACCACGCCGTCACATATTGCGGCAAAAAACGCTATTTCCCGCACCTATTTCTATCAGGCGGAACTGTCTGACGGCAGCCCGTCGGGTCTTTTGAGTGCGTCCTACAGCTTCACGCCGACCGTATTGGGTTACGTCAGTGTATCGAAGGGCTATAAGTCCGGTGGTATCAATGCGGCCGGTATCCCGACCGACACCAGCGGTAATCCGGTCATCCAGAGCGCGGTGCTTGATCCCGAGGAGGTTACAAGCCTTGAGGCAGGTCTCAAGACCCAGTTCTGGGACAAGCGCGGCACGCTCAATTTCGCGGCCTATACCAGCCAGATCAAGGACTATCAGGCCAATGTCGTTGACTCCGGCACCGGCTCGCTGCGCGGCTATCTGGCCAATGTGGATAAGGTTGAGGTCAAGGGGATTGAAGTCGATGGGCGCCTGCGGGCCACGGACAACCTCAATCTCTATGGTGCCGTAAGCTATACGGATGCAGAATATGCCTCCTTTGCCAACGCGCCGGCTCCGCTTGAGTTGCAGTCGTCGGGAACCTCCATTGCCGATCTTTCGGGGACACCATTACCGGGTGTGTCCAAGTGGGCGGGGACTCTTGGCGGGGAATACAGCTTCGCTGCACCGTTTAATTCGCTTCAGGGGCAGGCCTATATCAGCGCCGACGCTACCTATCGTTCCAGCTGGAACTCGGACGCATCGGTATCGAAATATGCTGAAATCGAGGGATCTACGGTTCTCAACCTGCGCCTGGGTTACCGCGCCAGCGAAGGCACGGAAGTGTTCATCTATGTCAAGAACGTCCTCGATGAAGAATATCTGAAGTTCGTTAGCATCCAGCAAGGCAATTCGGGTGCTATCTTCGGTGATCCGGGTGACCCGCGCTTTGTTGGTATCACCCTGCGTAAGGCTTTCTGATCGATTTCATCTGATGAGTCAGGCCGGTGTAACGTTCAGGCGTTGCGCCGGCTTTTTAGTGTTTAAAAGAGGAAAAGTGCCGATGCATCGTCGGAATGTGCTTATGGGGTTGGTGGGTGTCGGGCTTTTGGGGGCATGTCAGCCAAAGCCTCAGTCTGGGTCTCAGGCGAACCGTGCGATTGAATTGCTCAATGTGTCCTATGATCCGACGCGTGAGTTCTATGAGGCCTATAATGCGGTGTTTGCCGGTAAATGGCGGGAGAACGCAGGGCAATCAGTCACAGTCAAGCAATCGCATGGTGGGTCGGGTAAACAGGCCCGCGCGGTGATTGACGGTCTGGCGGCAGATGTGGTGACGCTTTCGCTATCGCACGATATAGACACCATAGCGGCCCGAATCGGCTTGCTGCCCAAAGACTGGCAGGGCCGGTTGCCGTACAATTCCTGTCCCTACAGTTCGACCATTGTGTTTCTGGTGCGCAAGGGCAATCCGAAGCATATCCGCGATTGGGGTGATCTGGTGAAGGCCGGTGTCGGCATTGTCACGCCCAATCCGAAAACAGGCGGCGGGTCGCGCTGGAACTATCTGGCGGGGTGGGGCTGGGCGCTTGAGACCTACGGCACTGAGGCGGCGGCCGAAGATTATGTTCGTGGACTTTATCACAATGTGGCTGTGCTTGATTCCGGTGCGCGCGGCTCGACGACCAGCTTTGTCGAACGCGGCATAGGGGATGTGTTGCTGGCCTGGGAAAACGAGGCGTTTCTGGCGCTGGAGAAGCTGGGGGCCGATGCGTTCGAGGTGGTGGTGCCGTCGCTGTCGATCCTTGCGGAGCCGCCGGTGGCGGTGATTGACAAGGTGGCAGAGCAAAAAGGCACGCGTACAGTGGCCGAAGCCTATCTGGAGCAACTCTATAGTGCGGAAGGGCAGGTTCTGGCGGGGAAGCACTATTACCGGCCGTCTGATCCCGCGATTGCGTCTCGGTTTGCTGACCGCTTTGTGCAGACGCGGCTGATCAACATCCGCGATCTGGGCGGTTGGGCCGCGGTGCAGGCCCGCCATTTTGACAATGGCGGTATCTACGACCGGATTATGCAGAAATAACCGGATAGCCTTCGATCAGCCAGCCGCGGATACCGGGGGCCAGATGGGCTGAAACATCGCGGCCATAGGCGCGCGTCAACTCTATGGCTTTGATCGAGCGCACACCGCCCGCACACATAAAGACGATTTCCTTACCGTCAGGCGGCGGCAGGTCATCCGGATGAAATTGTGACAGAGGCAGGCTGAGGCTGCCTTCGACAGAGACCTGATTAAACTCAGCTGGTTCACGCACGTCAATCAGGTGGATAGTGCCTGCGCCCAGAGCGTCTGCAACCTCAGCGGGGCTAAGGTTCTTAATGGTCTGGGTCATGCGTGGGGGCCTTTGTCTGTGCGGAAAAGATAGCTTCGATTTAAGGCCATTATTTGAGCCGGTCAACCGGAAGGGGTGCATCGCTTCGGTGCGTCACTGCGGGCATAAATTCCATTGGCTTCAGAATCATGCCAAGGCTTCGACAGGGTCGATAAAAACAAATCATTAACCATGTTTTGTAAAGATGCCCTAAGTCGTGCGGCGGGCGTTAAGGTTTGTTTAAAGCTTTGGTCTAACCTGCTGCCTAAACCTGTTTTTGGGGCGTAGTCGAACGCAAGTCATGGCCAAGGAAAAAAAGCCGAAAAATGAGACTGAGCCGCCCGTTGAGGGTGAAGACGGTGAAGCTGCGCCCGCCAAGAAGAAACTGCCGATCCTGATTATTGCCATTGCGGCCGGGGTTCTGGTGCTGGGGGGCGGTGGTGCCGGTGCCTTTTTCCTGATGAAGCCGAAACCGGCTGTCGAGGGTGAGGCCAAGGCCGAAAAGAAAAAAGAGACAAAAAAAGCCGACAAGGGTGGGCATGGCAAGGGCGGTGGTGCGGTTGATCCGAAGACCCAGCCGGTCGTGACGCCGGGGCCTGACGGGGTGACCTATGTCAGCCTGCCGGACATTTTGTCCAATATGCAGACGCAATCAGGCAAGACCAGCTATCTTAAGCTCAAGCTGACGCTTGAATGCACAGACGAAGAGGCTGTGCATGCCATTGAGGCCAATATGCCGCGTGTCGATGATGTGCTTCAGGGCTTTCTGCGCGAACTGCGCCCCGAAGATCTGGCGGGTTCTCAGGGCAGTTTCCAGCTCAGGCTTGAAATCCTGCGCCGTATCAATCTGGTGCTCGCCCCGCACAAGGTTAAGGCCGTTCTGATCGAGGAAATGTTAATAACGTGACCGAGGAAGTCGATCAGGAAGCCATGATGGCCCAATGGGAGGCCGAGCTGGCCGCCGAGGCGGAAGCCGCAGCCGTTAATACCGGCGGTGGTGGCGGCGGCGCGCAGGACGGGGCCGATCTGGCGGCGGAATGGGAAGCCATGGTCGGCGGCGGGGAGGCGGATTCCCGCTTCAATATGCCTACCGGTGCCGAGCGTATTCTCAATCAGGACGAAATCGACAGCCTGCTGGGGTTTGATCTCAGCGAAGACGACTATAATGAGCGCTCAGGTATCCGGGCGATCATCAATTCGGCCATGGTGTCTTATGAACGCCTGCCGATGCTGGAAATTGTCTTTGACCGTCTGGTGCGGTTGATGACGACATCTTTACGTAATTTTACCTCAGATAACGTCGAGGTGTCGCTCGATAATATTTCGTCGATCCGGTTTGGCGATTATCTGAACTCGATTCCGCTGCCGGCGATTCTGGCGGTGTTTCGTGCCGAGGAACTGGATAATTACGGGCTTCTGACGGTTGATTCCAACCTGATCTATTCGATTGTTGACGTGTTATTGGGCGGGCGGCGCGGCACAGCGGCGCTCAGGATCGAAGGGCGTCCCTATACGACCATTGAACGCGTGCTGGTGCAGCGTATGGTCGAGGTGATCCTCAATGATGCCCGCATGGCCTTTGAGCCTTTGACGCCGGTGAATTTTAATCTCGATCGTCTTGAGACCAATCCGCGCTTTGCGGCCATTGCGCGGCCTGCCAATGCCGCCATTCTGGTCAAGCTCAGGATCGATATGGAAGATCGTGGCGGGCGCGTGGAGCTTTTGCTGCCCTATGCGACGCTTGAACCGATCCGTAAAATGCTACTCCAGCAGTTTATGGGCGAAAAGTTCGGGCGCGATAATATCTGGGAAAGCCACCTCGCTACCGAACTGTGGACGACCCAGATGGAAGTGCGTGCCGTTCTGGATGAGCATCAGTTGCCCTTATCGCAGGTGCTTGATCTCAAGGTCGGTGATACTATCGTTTTGAATGCACAGGCTGATTCGCCGGTACAGTTGCGGTGTGGCACCATTCCCCTGACCCACGGTCGCATGGGGCGCAAGGGTCATTCCATTGCTGTGCGGGTCGATACGCCGCTGACGACATCAACCCGCAGGCGGTTGATACAGATGAAGAAGAAATAACGCCATGTCCGCCGCCGGAATTATCATGGATCTGCTGCTGATGGGGCTGTTGCTGACCGCCCTGTGGTTCGGCGTGCGGCTCAATGGGCGGCTCAAGGCGCTTAAGGCGGGGCAGGAGGGCTTTGCCAGGGCGGTAGCGGAACTGGATACTGCGGCAATCAAGGCCTTTACCAGCCTTAAGGATTTGCGCACCGATGCCGATGAATCGCAGGAACTGCTGCATGGGCGTATATTGGCGGCGCGTGACCTCATTCAGAAACTAGAGGTTCAGATTGAGCGCGCCGAACGGGTGCAGACGGGGCTGCAAAGCCGGACAGAAGTGGCGCCGCAAACGGTAAAGCGTGACGTGCGTGACGCCAATGACCGCTTTCATAATCCGGTCGAAGCGGAAGCGGATGCCCGTCCGGACGTCAGTGAGGTCGGGCTGGCGGCGATCAGCGAGATGCTGCGGACGTTCGCGCGGCCGGAAAGCGCAAAGCCTGAAATATCAAACCCTGTTGCCGAGGCACCGCGCGCAGAACCCTTGCGTCCGGCGGTTAACCCCAGTCGCCGTCAACCCTATCCCGGCGAAGACGATCTGTTCGATACCGAAATTTCCCGCCCGCACAGACCCGTATCGGGCAATACGCCATCGCCTGAAACGCCAGCTGAGACGGTGCCGGAAACCTCAACACCCCCATCTGCGGCGTCACTGTTCCGCCGTTATCGCTAATCCACAGGCCATCGCCCCATGTCCAATCTTCCCCGCCTTTTACCGCTGATCGCCATTGCCGTAGGCGGGGTCATTGCCTTGCGCGCGGTCTCAAGCTTTGAGGTTGTGCCCGAAGCGCTGAAATCAGCCGTGGCGTTTGCGCAAGGTCGGACGGAAACACCGGACGGTGACGCCGAGGCCACCAGTGAGGCGGCCAAGGAAGTCGCCTTGAGTGCGTCTGCGTCTGAAGCGGCCCCAAGCGTCGATGAGGTTGCCAGTGAAGCGGCGGCAGCGGTATGTGCGACCTCGGTTGATGAACTGGCGCGTCAGGCGGGCATGTCGCCTTCGGAGTTAAGGATTCTGCAAAGTCTGGGCAAGCGGCGTACCGATCTCGATGCACGGCAGAAAGAACTCGATACGCGGGAAAATCTGGTCGCGGCTGCCGAGGCCAAGCTTGATGGCCGCATCAAGCAGATGAATGGCATGAAAGGGCAGCTTCAGGGCATGCTTGATCAGGCCACCAAGGTGGCGGATGCCGATACGCTCAGGATGATCAAGGTCTATGAGACCATGAAACCCAAGGATGCTGCCAAGGTATTTGAAAGCATGAAGGACGATGTGCGTTTGCCCATCGCGGCGCGGATGAAGGAGCGGTCTCTGGCGGCCATCCTGTCCTATATGACGCCAGCAGGCGCGCGGGATCTGACGGAAAAGCTGGCGACGCGTATGGATAAGGCAGGGGGGATACGCGCCGAGCTTGATAAGATGGGGACAGCGCCCCAAACGGGGGCCCCTGCCAATCGCCCCGCGAATTAATCCGCCAATGCGCCTGTCGGGTGAATTTTAATATCGGATTAACCAAAGTTTAAACGGCTTAACGCACAGTTCATCCCCAGATGACACGACATTCCGACCCCCAACGCTCGCGGCTTAAGGCTGCGCTTGATGGCGACACCCATAGCCGGTGGCGCGGTGAAGCCGTACCTGAGGGGAATGTCTGGCGTACACGCGGGCTAAAGGCCTCTATTGCCATGGTTGCCCTGACCGGTTTCGGGGCATCGGGACTGGCGGTTTCGGCGCCTTCCGTGCCCGCGTCAAACGGGTCTGTGGCGGCGGCAACCGCCCCGAAATCTGAAATTGATATACGCGTCGGTCGTAATGCCAGTGGTGGTCGGCTTGAGATATACGGGTCTTTGGGGGCGCGGGCCTCGGTACGCATGGACGGTAAGCGTGTGGTCATCCGCTTACCCGGAAACCGGACGCCGGATATCGGTTCCCTGCGCGCCAATCCGCCTGCAGGGGTTAGCAGTATAAACCTCAGGCGCGATGATCGGGCCACGGAAATCGTTTTGACACTGGATGATACCGCCAAGGCGCGATTCGGTCGTTCCGGCGTGGCGGTCTTCGTTCAGATTGATACGCCGAAGGCCGCACAACAGACTCAGGCCCGATTGACGCCGCCAGCCTCGGAAAAAACGGACGGTACGGCGAATCAGCCCTCTGTAAGCTCGGCGGCGGCAAATTCAGCGGCTTCCTCAGGTTCTCAAGCCCCCGTCGCTACCGCTCAGGTGCCGGTTGTGGCCCTGCGTGCGGCGATGATCGACGGTGGCATGCACATTGACTTTCCTTTTGCCGATCAGGCTGCCGCAGCGGTGTTCCGGCGCGGTGAGGCCGTGTGGATTGTGTTTGACCGCGAAGTTGACCTGCGTCTGCCCGCCAGTCTCAAGGACGGCAAGATCGTGCGTGATGCCAACTGGGCGCGTAATGATGGTTTTACAGCCCTCAGGCTTATGGCTCCGGCCAGTGGTCAGTTGAGTGTCAATGCCGAAGGTGGCCTGTGGTCGGTTCGTCTGGGCGGTAGCCCGCTGAAGAGCCAGACCGGTGAGGTCCGCATCGCACGTGATGACAGCAGCGGCGCACCGGCCATGACGGTCAATCTGGCGGGGGCACGTAAAGTGGCGTGGATTCGGGATCCGGCGGTCGGTGATCGTATGGCGGTGATTACGGCGCCCGGGCCGATCAAGCCGCTCCTGAGTGGACGTCTGACGCCTGAAGCCAGTTTGGGAGCCACGGCGCATGGGGTGGTTGTGGAGCGCATGACGCCTGACATTACGGTGACTGTCAGAAGTGATGTCATTGAAATAAGCCGTCCGGGTGGTCTGTCCCTGTCTGGTGACAATGAAGGCGGCACCAGTGTGCCGGTACGCGCCGCCTATGTGCCGGCGGCCTATCCGACCCTGATGAATATGGATAACTGGCAGGCCTTGCCGCCGGAAGGGTTTTTGACGCACTATAATCTGTTGCAGGCAGAAGCTGCAAACGAAGCCGCCGAAGGGGCGGAGGGGCCTTATACGTCACGGCTTGATCTGGCGCGATTTCTCATCGGGCAGGGGCTGAATTTCGAGGCTCAGGGGGTGCTTGAGCTTTTGGGGCGGACAAACCCGCGCAGCCTCAATGACCCGCATGTGCGGGGCTTGCTGGCTCAGGCGAAGATTTTGAGCGGGCGTCTGAATGAGGCACGGGCCGATCTGATGTCGCCGGTTCTGGCCAATGATCCGGCGGCTTTTTTGTGGCGTGGTTACCTTGCCGCCAAGGCGCGTGACTATGCAGCGGCGCGTAAGGCGTTTCAGAGTGGTGCAGGGGCGCTGGAGCGCTTTCCACCGGTGTGGCGGACGCGGTTTGCCGCAGCCAATGCCTATGCGGCGCTGATGACGGGCGATACCAAGGCGGCGGCGGAACTGATCAACTATGCCGTCACTCAGGAAGTGCCGCCGCTGGAACGGCTTGAGGCGCAGCTTGTGCTGGCGCAGGTCATAGAGGCGCAGGGCGACAAGGAACGCGCCATGCGGGTTTATAATGCCGTGGGCAAGGCGTCTTCGGCGCGTATCAGCACACCGGCAAAACTCAGGGCCACGCGGTTGAAGTATGAACTGGGCGAGATGAAGGCGGAAGACAGCCTGACGCAGATGAACGCCTTGCGGTTTCATTGGCGGGGTGACGATACGGAAATCGAAATCGTCCGTACCATGGGCGATATCTACCTGTCGCAGGGCCGGTATCGCGACGCCCTTGAGGTGTTGCGCAGTGGCGGCACGGCCTTTCTTAATCACCCAGAGGCGCTGGGGATTACGCAGCGTTTAAATGCCGCTTTCCGTAACCTGTTCCTTGAGGGGCGGGCCGATGGCCTGCAACCGGTTGAGGCGCTGGGGCTGTTTTATGATTTCCGTGAACTGACGCCGGTGGGCGCGGACGGCGATGAGATGGTGCGGCGTCTGGTGCGGCGTCTGGTGGATGTTGATTTGCTGGATCAGGCGGCGGATCTGCTGGAGTATCAGGTGGATAACCGTCTGGTGGGTGTGGCCAAAGCGTCGGTCGCTACGGATCTGGCCAGTATTTACCTAATGAACCGTCAGCCGGAAAAAGCCCTTCAGGCGCTGTGGAAGACGCGCAATAGTTTGCTGCCACGGGCGGTTCTGTCCGAGCGCCGCGTGCTCGAGGCGCGGGCGCTGACGGAGCTTAATCGCACCGAGCATGCGCTTGAGGTTCTGGGGGCAGACAAATCGCCTGAGGCCACGGAAGTGCGGGCGGATATCTATTGGCACGACAAGGCCTGGGAAAAGGCCGGTGATCTGCTTGAGAAACGTCTGGGGGAGCGCTGGAAACGGGAAGCGCCCCTAAGTCTCGCTGAAGAAGCCCTGCTGATTCGGGCGGGGGTGGCCTATAGCCTTGCCGAAGATCAGGCCGGTCTGACGCGCCTGTCGACGCGTTACGGACGCTATGCCGAAAAAGCCCAAAACCGCGATGCCATTCGGGTGGCTCTGGCGGGGATGGATAATGGCCCGCTTGATGTGAAAGACTTTTCGCTGGCCGCCAGCCAGAGCGACAGCTTTGCCGGTTGGGTCACCAGCATGAAGGTCAGGTTCCGTCAGAAGGATGACGCCGCTGCCAAGCAGGCGGCGGCCAAGGCACCGGAGCCGGCGGCGGGCTAGGTTCGCTAACTGTCTGACGGTTTCTGCGCATAAAAGGCCGGTTTGAGGTAGGCCGGAAATTCAAGGCGTTTCAGGGCCAGTGCACCGGCCTGAACGATGACCATAAGGCTGATGCCCAAGACACCCAGTGGCACGGGCATAACCGGTGGTGCGTCCAGCATATTCAGAATCAGGACAGACGCCATAAGCCCGTTTAAAGTCAGAAGGCTATAGCGCGCCCATGACTGACCTGTGGCCTGACTGAGGCTGACGGCGGTGACGAGCAGAGGTATAACCAGCAACAGGTCATAGTCCATCAGGCGCGGATTAAGTAATTGCGCCATGCCGAGGCCAATAGCCAGCCTGCCTGCGGGGCCTGCCTTGCCGAGTTCTGCGAGAGCCAGACCGGACAGGCTTAAGATGATCATGAACAGGACCAACCCGATTAGTGACGGCAGGCCTGTATGATTGAGGCCGGTGGCGTCGATCCAGCTGAAGAAGCTGATGCCGGGCTGCTGGCTTAGGACCACCTGATCAAGGGCGGTGTGCCAGTGGGTGTGAAGGTCGCCGGTTCCGGTGGATATAAGCGCATAGCCGGCAAGGCCGGTCAGGCTTCCTGTAACCAGTGTGCCTATACGCCAGCGCAGCGGCTTATCAAGGTAGACCAGTACAATCAGATAGGTAAGCAAGGTCGGCTTGATTAAGGCGGCCATAGTGACGGCAATAATAAAAGGTGAAACCCGTTTGGGCAGGCTGAGGGCGGCGGCCAGAATCAGACCGTGCAGCAGCAGGGCTATGTTGCCTGAGGCCAGAGAGCCGCCGGTCAGAAGCGCAAAGACCGGTAATTTCAGTCGCCAGTCCTGATCATTACTTTTCCAGACATAAAGCCCTATGCCCGTCAGAGCCGCCAGCCATAGCAGTACATATATTACGCGGAACCCCTCAAGGCCCATAAAGGCGACTACAGCCGAAAGGCTCTCGGCGATTACTGGCGCATAGACGAATACAGCCGGGTGCATCCCTTCGCAGGCCGGAGACAGGCTGTAGGGATTGCCGCCTTGCGATAAGGTCATGCCCGCGCAGGCAATGGCGTCGAAATCGACAAACCACGGCTTTTGTTTGATCAGACGTCCCAGCAGGCCGCTGATGAGGGGCAGGGTGCAAACTAAACCCCACCATAGGGGCGTGAAGCGAAAAAGGGCAGCATTGAGCGGCATGTTATGGATCGGAGGCTGATTATTATTCTCTCCAATCAGCTCCGGAATTAAGGAGATATTTCGTGCGAAATGTGTTGTGCGCTTGCGCAATAAGACAAATTGCAGCCGCAATAAGGCGTTTGCGTTCGCATTGCGGCGAAGGGGGCGCATTTGTGTTATCAATGCGGCGGATGTAGCCTATGGGAGGCAAATTACCGTGAAGGCGGTATGATAAAGCTTTGACGGCGTTGCAAAAATGCCAGTGTATAAGCCAGAAGCACATAGGCCAGTACGGCGACACTGTCGGGGGCATAGCCTGAAATATCCGCCATGCGCAGAACCAGACACAGGGCGGACAGAGCCAGATAGCTGAGGCTGATCAGGCGGAAGGGTTTGGTTCCGGCGGAAGCGCTTAAAGCGACGATCACCGCCATACCCAGTGGCATGAGCAGAAGATCATAGTCCATCAGGCGCGGATTAAGCAGCAGGGCAAAGGTCAGGCCAATGATAATGCGTTCGGTTCGGTCCGCGCCGGAGCGTTCGGCAATTATCAGGCCGCACAGGCTGGTCAATGCCAGATAGATCACCAGTCCGCCGAGGCTTGTGGGGGAATAGGTGTCAAAGCCCAGCGCATTCATCCAGCTGAACCAGCTCATGCCGCTTTGTTCCTGAGCGACGATCGAATCGCGCAAGGTGGACCATTCGGCGGCATAGGGGGCATTAAGAAACAGGGCGGCCACCAGAACTGCGCCTACCATAGTTGCGGCCGCAGTCTGGACAAGGCGCGCTCTGAAAGGCTGTTCGGTAAACATCAGGACGATCATATAGGTCAGCAGGAAGGGCTTAATGCAGGCGGCCAGCAGAACTATAATAACGAACGGAATAAGGGAACGATGCAGGTTCAGGGCTGCTATGAGGATCAGGCCGTGCAGCATCAGGCCGATATTGCCGCTGGCAATCGATGAGCCGGTCAGAACGCCAAAACCCAGAAGCCGCCACACCAGCGGTACGCGTGGCCATTTCCTGATCAGGATAAACCAGAAGGAGAACCCCAGTACTGCCAGTAGTGCCAGGGCATAAAGGGCTTTCAGGCCGGAAAAGCCGAGCATTTCAAGCAAGGGGGCAAAGGCCTGACCGATCTGCGGCGCATAGACGTAAGGGGCAGGGTTGAGGCCTTCGCATACAGGGGTAAGGCTATAGGGTGACAGGCCGCGCCGCAAATGGTCGGCACCGCAAATGAGCGCATCGAAATCGTTAAACCACCACTTGCCCTTAACCAGACGCCCGAGAAGACTTGACCATACGGGCATGGTGAAAAAGAAAGCCCACAAGCTTATCTGCCAGGGCTTGCGGGTGTAGCGCTCAAGCACGTTCGTCGTCATTGGGGGGCCTTGAGCAGGTTGGTTTTCAAGGGGAAAAGACACCCGAGAATGTCGCCATAACGCTGGGTGAAGGTCAGTCCGCCCAAGGCAAGTACATAGAGACTGAGGGCCAGTGTCGCGATGCGTGTCGTATAGTCCCCAAGATCAACCGCGCCGCCAATCAGCGCAAACACACAGATGGTGGTAAGGACGGTTTGTCCCCGATCGGCTATAAACCGGACAGACCGGTTTGCGCTTTCGAGCGTGTGCGTATTAAGGGCGATGATCACCAGACCCACCCCGATCAGAAAAAAGTCCTGTGACATCAGGCGCGGAATCAGCAACACCCCAAGGCTCAGGCCCAGCCAGATACGGCTTCGGGCATCAAGTTTTAGCCCTTCGGCAAGGCTTATGCCGCTTAAGGTCATCAGGCCCGCATACAAAGCCCAGCCCAACGCGGCGAAGGGGTTGTCGGCGCTGATGCCGATCAGGTCGAGCCAGCCATAGAAGCTGTCGCCGGGGGTAAGTTCGTAGACAAAATAGGAAAGAGTTGCCTCCCATTGTTGCGACAAAGCCGTGTCCTGAGCGGCAAACCAAAGCGTAGGTGCAACGCCGGCAATGGCTCCGGCAGAGAACCAACTGACCCGTTTCCAGACCGGTATGTCCAGAAGCAGCAGGACAATAAGATAGGTGAGGAAGACCGGCTTGATGATGCCACATAGCACAACCGCCCCCACAAACAGCCACGGGAACCTTTTTGCGCTCAGGGCGGTCAGGAGAATTAAGGCGTGACAGACCACGGCGACATTGCCCCATGAGATCGCACTTCCGGTCAGAAAGGCGGCAAAGGGTATCTTCTGCATCAGGCTTAGGCGGTTGAAGGTGGGAAGATATACGCCTCCTAAAAGAACACAAAGGCTCAGGCCATAGAGGACTATATGCAGGAACAGGAGGCCTTGCTGACCAACACGCTCAACAATTTCAGCGGTGGCTTCAGCGACGACCGGTAAATAGACATAGACCGCCGTCTTGTCGAAGCCTTTGCAATGCAGGCCCATGTCATAGAGACGCCCGTTTTCCATCACCTTTTGGGCGCCGCAGGCTATAGCCCTGTAATCTCCGAACCAGCTGTCTGAGCGATCCAGCTTACCTATCAGTCCACCGGTAAGTGGTAACAGGAACAAAAGAGCGATCAGCCACTGTTTTATATGTGACGGAAAAATGCGTTTGGCGACTGGAGACAATGTGTAGCTTTCGCAGAAAAGAAGCTATAAGGCTGGTCTTGGTTTTGCCCCAATAGACGATCATATGGGCCCGAAAAATGGCATATAGAAAAGAATTCAGGAGTTTTTCTTGTCAACGCGTTCTTCGCCCGATCTTAGTCTGATCATTTGCACCCTTAATGAGGGTGCCGCCATTGCCAGTGTTGTCAATGAAATTTGTGATACCCTAACAGGGATTGATTACGAAATCGTCGTCGTAGATGATGATTCTTCGGATAATACGCAGGCTGAAGTGCTGCGGGTGGCCGAGGAAAATCCACGTGTGCGCCTTCAGGTGCGGGTGGGGGAGCGCGGCCTGTCGTCTGCGGCCATAAAGGGCTGGGAAGTCGCGCATGGCCGGATACTGGGCATTATGGATGGCGACGGGCAGCACGACCCTCAGGCGATTCGACAACTGGCGGACATTATCCTTAAGGGTGACAAGGATCTGGTGTGTGTGTCGCGCTATCTGGGGAAATCCGATACAGGCTTAAGTTTCGGGCGTGATATTGCCTCGCGTCTGGCCACAAAGGCGACGCATCTGGTGCTGAAAGCGCCGCTTTCCGATCCGATGAGCGGCTGCTTTATGATGACGCGCGACTGGTATGAGACGGCGCGGCCCAATCTTACTGGGGTGGGGTTCAAAATTCTGGTCGATCTGGTGGCGTCGACCAAGGTCAAGCCGCGTTTTGCCGAAGTTAAGGCGGCTCTGCGTCAGCGTCAGGGCGGCGAATCAAAGCTCGACCTGCGCGTCATCCTCGATCTGGGGGCGCTGCTGGTTGAAAAAGGCACCGGCGGGCTGCTTCCGGCGCGCTTCGTGCTGTTTGCCGCCGTCGGTATGTCTGGTGTGGTTGTCAGCGCACTGATCCTGACTTTCTTCAAGCTGATCGGTTATTCAACCGTTACGGAATTTGGCCATGCCCAGATTGTGGCCATTGGTCTGGCCATGGTGTGGAATTTCTTCCTTAATAACAGTCTGACGTTCCGTGATCATCGCCTGAAAGGTATTGGTCCGATCCTTAAGGGGCTGATTATCTTCTGTCTGGTCTGTACGCCGGGGGCGATCCTGAACTGGTGGATCGGCATTTTGCTTAAGTCCGCGCAGGTCGAGTTCATTCTGGCGGGCGTTATTCCGGCCTTCCTGATCGGTATCCTGAACTATTGGGCGTCGCGCGTTCTGGCGTGGAACCAGAAAAAAGGGAGTTAGTGGTTGTGTGATCGGCCTAGGCAACCGTAAGTTAACATTTCTCCTCCATATTTATGCTTTATTTATGGAGGGGAAAAATGGAATTTACCCAAAAAAAATTTACGCTCTGTCGGAAAAAGTGAAACAACAGGCTCCCTTTATTAAAACGGAGGAGGCCACGAAAAATGCCCTAATCTTACCGTTTATAAGCAACGTACTTGGGTATGACGTGTTTGATCCTAATGAGGTCATTCCTGAACACATATGCGATATCGGCACAAAAAAAGGCGAAAAAATAGACTTCGCAATTGTGAATCGTGGCGACATACAAATTCTGATTGAGTGTAAGAAGGTTGGTGAAGAGCTGAATATTAATAATGCGTCTCAGCTTTTCAGATATTTCCACGTTGAAAAAGCTAGAATATCCATTCTTACGAATGGACGTATTTACAAATTTTTCACCGATCTGGACGCGCCTAATAAAATGGATGAACGTCCATTTTTGGAATTGGATTTATTGTCCGTAAACGACAATCATATTGTGGAATTAAAGAAGCTAACAAAAGAATATTTTGATATTGATTCAATTATTAGCTCTGCTGGCGAATTGAAATATATTGGCCAGATTAAAAAGGAAATTTCTAACCAAATTCTTCATCCTGAAGAAGGATTGGTAAGATTTTTTGCTACAAAAGTTTATGACGGCACGCTTACGAAAAAAGTAAGAGACCAGTTTTCTGTTTTGGTCAAAAAATCACTCTCCCAATACATTAATGATCAAGTTAGTGATCGTTTAAAAGCTGCTCTGAAGAGCTCAAATGCAACGACGGTCGCAGACGAAGTTGATGTTGAGATAAAGAGTGACGAAGAGAGTGGCGAAGATATTGTGACCACACAAGATGAGGTTGATGGATTTCATATTGTTAAAGCAATAGTCAGAAAAGAAATTGATATTGGCAGGGTGAGTAGCCGTGACACCAGATCGTATTTTGGTGTGCTAATTGACGATAACAATAGAAAGCCTTTATGCCGCCGGCACTTTAATAGGGCTAAAAAATACATCGGACTGTTTGATCAGGATAAAAAAGAAACCCGTTATGAGATCGAGTCATTGGACGATATCTATAGGTTTGCTGACGAACTGTTAGTAACGGCGAAGGGCTATGTGTGAGTAAAAAAATCCCCGCGTCGTGGGGTGACGCGGGGGAGTTGGATCCAAGTCTGTATGCTTCAATAGTGGCGGTGGGAATTTTTACCTTACCTTAAAAGGAAGTAAGAAACCCCATCCGTCAGCGAAACATTTGTTTCGCTGCCACCTTCCCCATCAAAGATGGGGAAGTATGAAGTCATAATCTAGTAACGACGACCGTAGCGGTCGTAGCGGTCATGACGGTCGTGGCGACGATTGTCATAACGGCGGTTGTCGCGGCGGTCATAGTGGCGGTCATTGCTGTAGTAGCGGGTATTGGCGCAGGTCGTATTGTCCTTACCGACCTTAGAGCCGACAACTGCCCCCAGAACCGCGCCTAAGACCATACCTTCGGTCTTGGCATTGTCAGCGGCGACGCCGTTACCCAGGGCCGCACCGGCCAGACCGCCGATGATCGCACCGTTGGTCTTGTTGGTGCTCTTACGATCACCGCAGGTTTCGTAGCGGTTATCGTAATGACGGTAGTCACGGGCAGAGGCCGTACCGGCCAGGCCTGCGCTGAGGATCATGCCAGACGCCAATGCCGACATGATAATCTTTTGGGTTTTGCTGGTCTTGAACATGATCTAATTCCTTCATTTCTGGCCTTAAAGACTTTTGTCTGGGGGACTTTCGTCTGTGGGGCCGTTGATGAGACCCTTTATAAGGGGGCGAACCTGAACGGCACTTGAGAGGTTCGTTCATCTTCGTTCATCGGGCATTTTTTTAGAAAAGCGGATGAAACGGGAATTAGGGCTTGGTTCCGGCGCGGCTTTGACCTTATGACAGCGCTGGTTTTTAAAGGCACAGGTTATGGGTGAACAGGTCAGTACAATCACGCGCGTAGGCTTTCAGGGCGATGGTATTACGCCTGAGGGCCTGTTTGTGCCCTTAACCTTACCGGATGAACAGGTGCGTATTGCCGTGGGTAAGGACAATCAGGCTCGCCTGCTTGAGGTATTAAGCCTTAGCCCTGAGCGAACAGAGCCACCCTGTAAGCATTTCAGTGTCTGCGGTGGCTGTGCCTTGCAGCATTGGGAGATGACCCCTTACAGCGCGTGGAAGCGCGACATGGTTATATCTGTCCTTGAAAAGGCTGGCCTTGAGACCGAATTTGGGCCAATCCTGACGACACCGCCTGAGACGCGTCGCCGTGTTGGGCTTCATGCCAAAAAGATAAAGGGGCGCACCGAACTGGGCTTCAAGATGCGCAGATCCTGGGAACAGGTCCGCATTGAGGAATGTCCGGTGGCCGATCCGGCGCTGATCAGGGCCATACCCTATCTGTCTGAGATTGCGTCGGTGCTGTTTGAGCATCCGAAATCGGCACCGATCCTTCAGGTGACCCTGTCGCAGACGGGGCTGGATATCGACATCAGGGGGGTTGAGCGCAACAAAAGCGGCGGCTTAAGTGCTGATGCTCGTATGCAGATTGCTATGATCGCGGGCGAACATGATATTGCGCGCATTACCCTGTCTGAGGAAATCCTCTATCAGAGCCGCTTGCCGAGCGTGCGTTTTGGTCGGGCACTGGTCGACTTGCCGCCGGCGTCGTTTTTACAGGCTTCCGCCAAATCCGAAGCGGATATGGTCGGACTGGTGAAAGAGGCGATTGCCGGCTGTAAAAACGTCGCTGATCTGTTTTGCGGGGCGGGTGCCTTTACCTTTCCGATGGCTGAAATTGCCAGTGTCTATGCCGTTGACGGTGCGGGTGGGGCTGTGAGTGCGCTTAAGGCGGCGATTGGCCGTGCGCCTGGTCTTAAGCCCATTCGGGCGGAGACGCGTGACCTGTTCCGGCGTCCGCTGGTGAGGGAAGAACTGTCGGTGTTTGATGCGGTGGTGTTCGATCCGCCGCGTGCCGGTGCCGAGGCGCAGGCCCGTGAACTGGCGCAGTCAAAGGTCAGTAAGGTTATAGGCGTCAGTTGTAATCCGCAAACCTTTGCCCGCGACGCTCAGATTTTGACGCAATCGGGCTTTAAACTCGATAAGGTGACGCCTATAGATCAGTTCTTATGGTCAACCCATGTGGAACTGGTGGCCGTCTTCTCACGATAATTAAAGGCACAGGTTTTGATCTCGGTTATCATCCCGACCCTCAATGACGAAGCGACGCTGGTGCGCACCCTTTCAGGTCTGGTGCCTGCGGTGGTGGACGGGCTGATCAAGGAAGTGATCATTGCCGATGGGGGTTCCGAAGACGCCACGCTTGAGATCGCCGATTCGACCGGTTGCCGCATTGTCAGAACCGACGCCAATCGTGGACTGCAACTGTGGCAGGGCTGTCGTGAGGCAAGGGGGGACTGGCTTCTGATCCTTCATCCCGATTCCCTGCTGACGGAGGGCTGGATGAGCCATGTGGAGGAGCATATCAAACGTCATCCGCTGCGTGCCGGATATTTCCGTCTGAGCTTTGATGATCCGTCATGGTTTGCCCGATTGTGGGGTGAGGTTGTAGCCTTTAATTCGCGCTGGCTGGCCTTGCCGACCGGTGATCACGGGCTTTTGTTGTCGCGGCCGCTGTATGATGCGGTGGGCGGCTATAAGGAGCGGGTGGTCTATGAGGATCTGGGGATGGATCTGGCGCTCGGTCGGGCGCGTTTGCGGGCCATACCGGCAGCGCTTGTCACCAATGGGGAGCGTTTCCGCAGGGGCGGCTGGTATCTGTCGCTGGTGACCAGATTTAGCCGTCTGGTGCTTTATGGTCTGGGCTTTCCGCCCAAGCCGCCAACGAAGAAACCCAACTGATCAGAGGTCTTTGAGGATATCGATGCGGCGTGCGCCGGTGGCGGCGTGCTCAAGGGTGGGGCTTTCCTTGCCCATAAGCTGGCGGTAGATCCAGTAGCTGGCGATGACCTCTTCGGTATATTGGCGGGTCTGGGCGACAGGGATCGATTCAAGGAACAGTAGCGGATCGGCATCTTCCCCCAGTGACCGCTTGGCCTCAAGGACCCACTTCTCACCGGCATTATAGGCCGCAATGGCACGGAACAGATCGCCATCGACAATATTGGTGCCCAGCAGCCGTAAAATATAGTCCTGACCAATGGTAATATTATAGTTGGCATCAAGCAGCCGGTCAGGATTGCGCATCAGGCTGTTGTCTTTGGTGACAATGGCCGCTGTGGCCGGTGCCAGTTGCAGCAGGCCGTAGGCGCCAGCGTAACTCTTGGCCTTGGGATTGAATTTGCTCTCTTTTTTAGCCAGAGAGAAGATCAATGCCTTATTGATCTTATAGCCGCCGGAGGGTTCAAATTCCGGCATGGTATAGAGTGAGGGATCAAACAAACGGTCCGTAGGCTTGATCTTGCTGATCGACAGATCATGGAGACTGGCATAGGCCAGCCAGCGGTTGCGCGCCTCTTCGTCCGGTGAACTCTGGATCGCGGCCTGAAGTTCGGTGCGGGCATCGGTGCGGCGGTTCAGCTGAATGAGGTGATTGACGCGTAGTGCCTGCGGGTCATCCCTTGTCCAGTTCAGATCAGCCTTGAGGCTGGCGCTATACTGGCCGCGCGTGTCCGCGCTGTGGACGGGATGAAGCCCGCGCTGGGCACGTACGACCGCCGGTTCAACCCCGAGACTTTGCTCGGCCACCAGACCATAGAAGGTAAAGGGGAATGAGGCGGCGATTTTGAAATAGAAATCAGCCTCTTCGGCTTTTTTCTGTTTCAGGGCGCTGCGACCGGCCCAATAGGCCCCGCCAGACTGACTCCAGGCGTTCTGGCTTGGGTCATTGACGATAAATTCAAAGTGTTTTTGTGCCTCGGCATAGCGTTTCAAGCGCCAGGCGGCGAGACCGGCCACCCAGCGGTCGCCTACCTGAATGCCTAAGCGGATAGCCTCTTCGAGCTGATTATTATTATAGGCGGAACGGGCGGATTTCGGCGTCAGGTTCGAATCGGGGCCAGCGGTGGCCGCCTTGATTTCGGTGCGCGGCCCAAGGCTCTGGCTGGTGATGGTCAGTTTACGCGCAGTGCCTGAATTGGCCGCGAGAATCGGGAAGGGCGGGTCTTCGGCTCCTTGGGGTTTCTTACGTTTTGCCAGATTCCAGACGCGCATGGCCTGAGGGTGATCGGGATAGAGATCAAGCCATTGCATCAGTTCTTCGTAGGTCGAACTGTAGTTGGCGTGAAACAGCTTGTTGAAGCTGATATAGCCCATGAGAGATGTATCACTGACATTGGCCACTGCCGCTTCGCCAGCGGTGAAATCGCCCTTGTCAATCAGGGTAAAGGCCGTGCGGTAGGCTTCGGTATCACTGAGGCTCATGCCCCGGAGGGGGGAGTTCAGGGGGCGTGACTGGCGCAGGCTGGTATAGGGTTTGGGGCCGGACTCAGATGTCGGGGCGGAGGCCAGTAGCTTATCGGGGGTTTTAACCGCCGTTTTGGATTGCAGGAAGGCGTTAATGTTGGCGTCATCTGAGGCGGTGGTAACGGTGTCTGAGGCAAGGGCCGGAACACTGAGCAGAGCCCAGACAGATACAGCGCAAAAAAGCGGACGCAAACCTGCAGTCATCATGCATTGCTTCCTTCGCAGAGTTTCGACAAAACTGCCGATCGGTTAAGCTGTCGTAAGGGCCCGCCCAGGGTGAGGGGGGAAACCTAACCAAATATTAATAACAGGGCAACCCCTCAGGTCGCGGTTTAGCCTTATGCCTTGGGCGAGGGGGCCGTGGCACGCAGTAAATCCCGCCACAGCAGGCCTTTGGCCATAGGTTGCGTCAGGACAAGGGAGGGGTGGTAGCTGGCGAATGCGGGGATTTTGTGGCCATCCGTGCAGGAAATATCAAAGCGGCGGCCTCTGAGTTTCTGTACGCCTTCGGTGGTATTGAGCGTCACCCGTGCGCCGGTCGCGCCCAGCAGGATCACCCGATGAGGCCGCAGAAGCTCTATGGCTTTTTGCGTAAAGATGGCCGTAAGCTGCACGTCTTCGTCGGTGGCCGGACGCCCGCCTGCCGGTCGCCAGTACAGGCCCGGCAACAGATAGCTCTGGTCATAAATGCCCAGCGCCTTGAGGATCGTATCCATCAGGCGACCGGTTTTTCCGGAAAAGACGCGGCCGGTGCTGTCTTCGTCTGTGTCGGGGACATCGCCGATAATCAGATAGTCTGAGGTCTGACTTTCCGGATTCGCAAACCGTCCTGAAACCCTCTGTCTGGCCCCTTCATATTTGAGCGGAAAGGCCTCGAAATCGTCGAGCGCCTTATAAAGGCCGGTCATGTCCGTAGCTGACCTTATCAGGTCTTTGGCCTGAGATATGGCCAGATCAAGGTCAAAATACTTAAGATTTTCAGGACGTAAGGCCGCACCCGTGGCCGCTGTAGCCGCCGGTGCCACAAGGGTGGCGACCACTTCGGGCGGCTTTGGGGCAAAACGGGATTTATTTTCTTCGACGGTTCGGTTAATAGGTTGTAATTCATAGGCTTCTTCAAGCTCATGATCGAGGAAAAAGCGCAGATAGCTTTCCCATTCCGAAGACAGGCTGTTGACGGAAGAAGACATGAACCCTAATGCCTGAAGAAATTGCCACAATAATCAAAGACAGCTTTTGACTATCCTTGCGGAAGCTGTGTCACAACCAATCGCCATATAAATACCGAGGCGTCAAGGAAGAAGGAACGACGGCATGACCGAAGCGGCGGCCATTGCAGGCATTGAGCGCGAGTCGATGGACTATGATGTGGTCATCGTCGGGGGCGGCCCTGCGGGCCTTTCGGCGGCTATTCGCCTGAAGCAGCAGGCGGAAAAGGCGGGCACAGATATTAGTGTCGCGCTTTTGGAAAAAGGCTCTGAAATCGGTGCGCATATATTGTCGGGAGCGGTGATTGATCCGTCGGGCCTTAATCAGCTTTTCCCCGACTGGAAACAACGCGGTGCGCCGCTTGAGACCGCCGTGACCGGGGATCATTTTATCTATCTTGGGCCGCAAGGTGCGCTGGATATTTCATGGCTGCCTATGCCGTCCTACATGAAAAATCACGGCTGCTATATTGCGTCTCTGGCCAATCTGACGCGCTGGCTGGCTGAGCAGGCCGAAGCCTTAGGCGTCGAGGTCTATCCGGGCATGGCCTGTTCGGAAGTGCTTTATAACGAAGACGAGGCTGTGGCCGGTGTTGTGGCCGGTGTGTTTGGCATTGATCGTGAGGGCAAGCCAAAAGCCGATTTCCAGCCCGGTCTGGAACTCAGGGCAAAATACACCTTCTTTGCCGAAGGGGTGCGCGGATCGCTGTCGGAGCAGGTCATCAAAAAATTCGATCTGGCCCGCGACAGTCAGGTTCAGAAATATGGCACGGGCATTAAGGAGCTGTGGCAGGTTCCGGCGCACAAGCACCGTCCGGGCTATGTGCAGCATACGCTTGGCTGGCCGCTGGATAATGCCACGGGGGGCGGTTCGTTCCTTTATCATTTTGGTGACCGGTATGTCGCCGTGGGCTTTGTGGTGCATCTGAACTACAAGAACCCCTATCTGTCGCCGTTCGATGAATTTCAGCGTTTCAAGCAGCATCCGGTGGTGCGTGAACACCTTGAGGGCGGGCAACGCGTGTCCTATGGGGCGCGGGCGATTACCGAAGGCGGCTATCAATCCGTACCACGCTTAAGCTTCCCCGGTGGGGCGCTGATTGGCTGTTCGGCAGGCTTTGTAAATGTGCCGCGCATCAAGGGCAGTCATAATGCCGTGAAAAGCGGTATTCTGGCGGCAGATGCGGCCTTTGCGGCCCTGACCGGCGCTGAGGCACCGGCAACGCTTACGGCCTATGACGAGGCCTATCAGGCGTCCGACATTGCCCGCGAACTGAAGCTGGTGCGCAATGTGAAGCCGCTCCTGAGTCGTTTCGGCACCTTCGCCGGTACGATTCTGGGCGGTGTGGACATGACGCTTACGGGGCTTCTGGGTGGTTTTTCACCGTGGGGAACGCTTAAGCACGGCAAGACCGATGCCGCATCCACGGGACTGGTTAAGGACTACAAGCCGATTGCCTATCCGAAGCCGGACGGGGTGTTGAGCTTCGACAAGCTGTCGTCGGTATTTGTCTCCAACACCAACCACGAAGAAGATCAGCCGGTTCACCTTAAACTTAAGGACCCTGAGATTCCGATCGCCATCAACCTGCCGAAATATGCCGAACCGGCGCAGCGCTATTGTCCGGCGGCGGTTTATGAGGTGGTGGAGGAGAACGGCAAGCCGCGTTTCCAGATCAATGCCCAGAACTGCGTTCACTGCAAAACCTGTGATATCAAGGACCCGACACAGAATATTGTCTGGACGACGCCCGAAGGCGGGGGCGGCCCCAACTATCCGAATATGTAATTTAGCGGTAAAAGCGAGCGGGGGACTTGATCCGGCCGTCATTCAGAGGTTCACTCAGAATACACGCTTACAGAAAGTGCCTTTGATCATATGCCCGCTCAGTTGACCCTGTGCTCACCGGCACGAAAGACCGCCGGAAAATATCTTCTGACCGGGGCGGCGATGCTGGCCTTCAGCCTGACGCCGCTGACGGCCTCAACGGCTCAGGCCGATTTTAATCGCGCCTACGGTCAGTATCTGATTGGCAAATATGCCATCTATGCAGGCGACACGCAGATTTCGGCGCGCGCCCTGATGGAATCAGCAGAATCAGACCCCGATAATCGCGCCCTTCAGGAAAAGGCTTTCCTGTCGGCCGTTCTGGGGGGGTATCTCGATTTTGCGGCGGATAATGCGCCTCAGTCGGATTCCTCAAGCCGTTTTTCACGCATGGTCGGCCATGAGGTAAAGGCACTCAGGGCCATTCGTGCCAATAAACCACGTGAGGCCTTACCGGAACTGGCGGCAGCCCTCGATATCGATGCCGATGAGCGTTCAGGTCTTCTGTTGCAACCGGCAGCCTATGCCATGGCCGGACAGTGGGACAAGGCCATAGACAAGGATATGGCCGCCAAACTGACGGGCGGTCTGACGCAACGCGACGGCCTTATGCTTTACCTTCAGGCAGCGGATCAGGCGCGGCTTCTGGAACTGCGGGGCAAGCACAAAGAAGCCGAAGCACTCTATAAGCTGATTTGTGAGCCGGGGCCGGCAACCGTGTTGTTCGGCCCCTATTACGGGGCGTTTCTTGAACGGCGTGGTCGTAAATCCGAGGCTGAAGACCTCTATGCCAGCATCCTGAGTTCATCGGAGGATGCGCAGGTGCGTCGCGCCTATCAGGCGCTGGAGCGCAAAGGCTATAGAAAACCGCCAAAGCCGTCCTACCGTCAGATCATGGCCGATAACCTGTTTATGACGGGGACGCTCTATGCCAGCGAGCAGCAGCCGGAAATGGCGCTGGCGACCCTGAGGATGGCGCAATATGCCTCCCCTGAAACCGACAGTTTGAGCGATGACCGCACTCGCCTGTTGCTGGGGCAGGTGCTTGTTAAACTGCGTGACCATGACTCTGCTCAGGCCGAATGGGCACAGGTGGCCGAGTCTTCGGTCTATTATAACGAAGCCCGTCTGCGCATGGCCTGGAGCCTTAAGGAGCAGGATGACCATGACGGGGCGCTGGCGCTGTTTTCACAGCTTTCGGCGGAAAATCCGGCTGACATCGATCTGGTGGTGCAGCGGGTAAGCCTGTTGTGGGAAAAGAAGGACTATCAGGCGGGGCTTGAGGTGCTTGAGGGCTTTGTTGCCGCGCAAGGCGAAGAGGCCGTCAGCTGGCAGGGCTGGTTCATTCAGGCCATTATCTATCACGAACTGGATCAGTGGGAACGGTCGGAAGCGGCGTTGAAAAAAGGTCTGGCGCTGGATGAGGAAAATCCCGACCTGCTGAATTTCCTCGGCTATGGCTGGATCGAGCGTAACCAGAACCTTGATGAGGCCCTGAGCATGGTGCAGCGCGCCCTGATTCGCCGTCCGGATTCAGGGGCGATTATGGATTCGGTGGGCTGGGGCTATTACCGCCAGGGCGAATATGCCGAGGCGCTGGAGTGGATTGAAAAGGCCATTGCCCTTGAGCCGGCTGATCCTGAGGTCAATGAGCATCTGGGGGACGTCTATCAGGCGATGGGCCGTCACATTGAGGCCCGTTATCAATGGGCGCGTGTGCTGACGCTCGATGCCGACGAAAAGCAGATTGCCAGTGTTCAGAAAAAACTGGATGCGGCGGCTAAGATGCCTCAGCCAAGGCTTGCCACCGCCAAAGCGCCGTAATCCATGCAGGTTCTGGCTCAAGCCAAGGTCAATCTGTGTCTGCATGTCGAGGCACCGGATCATCGTGGCTATCATCCGCTGCAAAGCCTTGTGACCTTTGCCGATATCGGTGACGATATCAGGTTTACAGACGATGGCGAGGGGCCTCTGCTGACCATTGACGGGCCGTTTTCCGCAGGGTTGGGGGCGGGGGAGGGCAATCTCATCCTTAAGGCCTTGCGCCGGTTTGAAGCAGAGACGGGCACGCGAATCAGCCATCGCGTTCACCTCAGTAAGAACCTGCCTCTGGCGGCGGGGGTCGGTGGCGGAAGTGCCGACGCTGGGGCGGTTTTAAGGGGGCTGAGAGCGCTTTATGCGCCGGACATGCCTGACGACCGGCTTGAGGCCATAGCGGCTTCTACGGGCGCGGACGGGGTGATGTGTCTGTGGTCAAGACCGGCAATGGCTCAGGGGTATGGCGAAAAGCTACGCTTTGTTAGTCTGCCAACGCTTGCGTGTGTCCTGATTAACCCGCTGGTGGCCTCACCGACGCCTGCGGTCTATGCCGCCTATGACCGGCAAGGTGTTTTTCCGCCTTCGGAACTGAGGTTTGAGCCTGTTCAACAGGCGGCGGCACTGATTGATTGCCTGAAACAGGGACGTAATGATCTGGAAAGCCCTGCGGTCGGATTAAATCCGGTTATTGGTGAGGTGTTGGCGTCTTTGAGAGCGCAGCCTCAGACGCAGTTGGCGCGTGTGTCGGGGTCAGGGGCGACCTGCTTTGCCCTGTGCGCCTCAGATGCGGATGCCCATGCGCTGGCGGATGCCTTAAGCGCTCTGTGGCCTGAGGCGTGGATCAGGGCCTGTCGGTTAGGTTAAGCATGCGAAAAACGCGGCCTTCATAATGAAAGCCGCGTTTAAAACGCTTAGTACACACCAAAAGAAGACTTAGTCTTTCTTAGGCGTGATAACCTGACGGCCCTTATAGATGCCGGTCTTCAGGTCAACATGGTGCGGACGGCGCAGCTCGCCCGTGTCCTTGTCTTCAACAAAGGAGTTGGCACCGAGCGCATGGTGCGAACGACGCATGTTGCGCCGTGAAGGCGATACTTTCCGCTTAGGTACGGCCATTTTCGTCTCTCTTATTCTTCAAATCGCCGAAAGCTTTTTTGAGGTATGCTCTCAGGCACGCAAATCATGTCGGGCGGAAAACCGTCCGGAAGGCGGGCCTTATGCCTCAAGCCAAGCGGCTTATCAAGGGGCAATCGCTGTTGGAAACCCTAAAAAACAACTTTGGTTGTCATAGCCTGAGGGTAAAGCGATGAAACTGGCCCCAATCCGGCCATATTTCATTCAGGCAATGTTCAGTTTCAAAATTGTTACATGGGCTATAGCGTAAATTTCGCCCAAAGGGGTAGTGCCATGCAAGTGAAATCCTTCCTGTCCCGCCATATGCCCAAGGCCCTTATGGGGCTGGGGCTGGCATTTGTTGTAAGTCTGCCGTCTGTTGCCAGCGCCCAGAGATATGACGGCTATTGTTATCAGAAAAAATCAAACGCCACGGCGACCGGTGCCATTCTTGGGGCCGTGGTCGGGGGCGTGATCGGCAACGAAGCCTCAAACCGCTGGGATCGCGGCGGTAATACAGTGGCCGGTGCCGCCGTAGGCGCCGCTGTCGGGGGCATGGCGGGTAATGCCAGCGTCAGTTGCTATGAAGACCGTTATTACAGCTATGATGCCGGTTATTATGATCCGCCACCGCCGCCACGCGGCTATGTGACGGTCTATTATAACCAGCGTCCGAACTATGGTTATCGCAGCGTTTATCGTGACCGCTACTATGGCCACTATGCCCCGCCGCGCGCCGTCCATCATCATCATCACTATGGCCATGGCCGCCGGGATCATTATGATCATCACAGGGGCCACAATCGGCATTATGACCGGCGTGACCACCGGCGCTATGATCGTCATGACCACCGGCGTAATGACCGTCATCACGATCGTCGGCGTTACGACCGTCGCTAACCACATGCCTGCAAACAGGCGGGTATGCTGAATGAAAAAAGCCTCCGCAACAGTGGAGGCTTTTTTTGCTATTCGGCGATGGTTTTCAGGGCGTCGGCGGCACCCTCGTGGCCTTGTTCGGCGGCCTTGGTCAGCCATTCAATCGCCAGGGCTTCGTCTTCATCGACGCCTTCGCCCTTATAGTAGCTGATGCCCAGATTATATTGCGCCCCCTTATGGCCCTGAGCCGCCGCCTGCTTGTACCAGAAGGCCGCCGCCCTGTGGTCAACCGGCGTACCTTCGCCGTTGTCGTACATCACCCCCAGGTTATACTGACCCTTTTCGTCTTCGGCATAGGCAGATTGCTGATACCACCTCAGGGCCTCGCTCTTATCAACCGCCACGCCGTCGCCCGTATCGTACATAAGTGCCAGATTGAACGGTGCCCACTGGTGGCCCGCTATCGCCGCTTTTTTATACCAAGCGGCGGCTTTCGGTTTATCGACCTCTACCCCTTCGCCTTCATCGTACATATAGCCTATGCGAAACTGGGCCTTGGGTTCCCCCTGTTCAGCGGACATAAGGTACCATTTAAATGCCTTGGGATAGTTTTGGGGGATGCCTGAGTCTTCGGCGTAATAGAGCTGCGCCAGATTATATTGCGCATTGCCATGTCCCTGAAGGGCGGCCTTTTCGTAGAATTCCTCAGCCTTTTTCGGATTTTTCTGCGTGCCCTGACCTTCGTCGTAGCTGATGGCCAGATTATATTGCGCCTTGGCGTGGCCTTGCGCAGCGGCCAGCTTGTACCAGTCTACGGCAGTGGCTTCGTTCTTTTCTACGCCATAGCCAAAGTCATAGCTGATCGCGAGCATATACTGGCCTTCGGCATCGCCTTTACGCGCCAGATCCTGATAGAGGGGAAAGGATGTTTCATAATCCCGCGCTTCGAAAGCCGTTTCGGCGGCCTTCAGCGACTCGCTCGCTGACGCGCCTGATGCCTTTGCCGGAGTGGTCGGGGCGGCAGACAAGGGACCTGTGGCCCCCAGCGTACAAAAGACAAGCGCCGAAGCGGTAAGCCATAGCTGACGATAAGACATTATATTTATCTCCCCCATTTAAGCGTGACCAATGGTCAAAAAATACCAGGAACGCATTATCATGCGTGACCGGTTTCTGGCTATAAAAAACCCCGGCAACCGAGGCTGCCAGGGTGAAAATAAACAATAGTCTTAAGTGTCTTAGCTATTGGCGCGGATGGCGGCCTGAGCGGCGGCCAGACGAGCCACCGGCACGCGGTAAGGCGAGCAGGAGACGTAATCGAGGCCTACTGACTGACAGAAGGTGATCGACGCCGGATCACCGCCATGCTCACCACAGATGCCGAGCTTGATGTCAGGACGCGTGGCCCGGCCCTTGGTGGTGGCGATGCGGATCAGTTCGCCGACCCCATCGGGATCAAGCGAGACGAACGGGTCTTTTTCGTAGATGCCCTTTTCAATGTACGGGTTCAGGAAGCGGCCCGAATCATCGCGGCTGATGCCATAGGTGGTCTGGGTCAGATCGTTGGTGCCAAATGAGAAGAACTCGGCTGCTTCCGCCAGCCTGTCGGCCAGAAGGGCTGCGCGCGGCAGTTCGATCATGGTGCCGACCTTATAGTCCACCTTAGCCCCACGGCGCTCAAGAACCGCCTCAGCGATACGGCGGGTGAGGGCAACCAGATTGGCCATTTCCTCACGCGTACCGACCAGCGGGTGCATGATGTCAGGCTGAGGGTTCAGGCCATTGGCGCGCACATCTGAAGCCGCTTCGAAAATGGCTTCGACCTGCATCTCGTAGATTTCAGGGAAGGTGATCCCCAGACGGCAGCCGCGCCAGCCGAGCATCGGATTGGTTTCCGACAGTTCCTTGACGCGCTTGGCCAGCTTGTCTTCGGAAACCTCAAGCGCTTCGGCGACACCCCTGATGTCGTCTGCGGTGTGCGGCAGGAACTCATGCAGAGGCGGATCGAGCAGGCGGATGGTGACCGGCAGGCCGTCCATGATCTGGAACAGTTCGACGAAATCGGCCTTTTGATAGGGCAGGAGTTTGGCCAGTGCCTTGCGGCGACCGGCTTCGTCATCGGCGAGAATCATTTCACGCACAGCGGTGATACGCTCTTCGTCGAAGAACATATGCTCCGTACGGCACAGCCCTATGCCTTCGGCACCGAAGCCGAGTGCGGTTTTCGCATCGGTCGGGGTTTCGGCATTGGTGAGTACCTTAAGCGTGCGGAACTCATCGGCCCAGGCCATGATCTGATGGAAATCGTCAGAGAATTCCGGCTCGATCATACGCACCGTGCCTTTGAAGATTTCACCGGTCGAGCCATCAAGCGTAATCAGGTCACCGTGGCTGTAGGTTTCACCCCGCGCGGTAAATTCACCGCGCTCGGTCGAAATCGTCAGTTCACCGGCACCGGAGACGCAGGGGCGGCCCATGCCACGGGCCACCACGGCAGCATGCGAGGTCATGCCGCCCCGCGCGGTGACAATGGCCTTGGCGGCGTGCATGCCGTGGATGTCTTCGGGGCTGGTTTCATCGCGCACCAGAATGACGTCTTCGCCCGCCGCCGCCAGACGCACGGCATCATCGGCAGTGAATACGATCTTACCGGCAGCGGCCCCCGGAGAGGCGGGGAGGCCACGGGCGATCAGGGTGCGATCCGCCTTGGGGTCAAGCATGGGGTGCAGAAGCTGATCGAGGCTTGAGGGGTCAAGACGCAGAAGCGCTTCCTGAGGCGTGATCAGGCCTTCGCGGGCCATGTCGACCGCGATTTTCAGTGCCGCGCGTGAGGTGCGTTTGGCGTTACGGGTCTGGAGCATATAGAGCTTGCCCTGTTCGACCGTAAATTCCACGTCCTGAACGTCGCGGTAATGCTTTTCGAGGGTTTCCACCGTGTCGCGGAACTGGGCAAACACGTCGGGCAGGGCTTCTTCCATTGATGGGTTACGCTCGCCCATCTCCTCACGCGCCTTTTGCGTCAGGGTTTGCGGGGTGCGGATGCCGGCCACCACGTCTTCACCCTGCGCATTAAGCAAAAACTCACCGTAAAGGGCAGGGTCGCCGGTCGAGGGGTTACGCGTAAAGGCCACGCCCGTCGCGGAGGTATCACCCATATTGCCAAAGACCATCGACTGAATATTGACGGCGGTGCCCCAGTCTTCGGGGATATCGTGCATTTTACGATAGAACTTGGCGCGGTCGTTCATCCAAGAACCGAACACGGCCTTAACGGCGCCCCAGAGCTGGTCCTTGGGGTCCTGCGGGAAGTCGTGACCCAGTTCCTGCTTCACCAGTGCCTTGTAGTCGGCAATGATGCGTTCCCAGTCTTTGGCGGTGATGTCGGTGTCAATCGTGATCCCCAGACGATCCTTATGATCATCGAGAATGTCTTCGAAAGCATGATGCTTTACGTCGAGTACGACGTTTGAATACATGGTGATGAAGCGGCGGTAGCAATCGAGCGCAAAGCGACGGTCACCGGTCAGATCGGCCAGACCACCCACCGTGGCATCGTTCAGGCCGAGATTCAGAACCGTGTCCATCATACCGGGCATCGAGGCGCGGGCACCGGAACGTACTGACACCAGCAGCGGGTTTTCGACGCTGCCGAAACCTTTGCCGGTTGAGGCCTCAAGGGCGCTCAAGGCCTCTTCGACCTGAGCCACAAGACCGTCCGGCAGGGCCTGACTGTTCTGGTAATAGTGGACGCAAGCCTCAGTGGTGATGGTGAAGCCCGCCGGTACCGGCAGACCCAGAGATGACATTTCTGCGAGGTTGGCACCTTTGCCCCCCAGCAGATTTTTCATGGTTGCATCGCCGTCGGCTTTTCCGGCCTGAAAGGCGTAAACCCAGTGTTTGGACATGGAAAACTATCCCTCTTTCCTTTTCCCGAAACCTGTCTGATATGTGATCAATTCAGGCGGTAATTGTATGATTATATTGTTTTTTCAGTCTTTTTCAGACGGATTTAACGCCCTTATACGCAAAATGATCTCTGGTCTGAATAGATTCGTGTAAAAAAATATATCCACATCTGATTTTGTGCGTTTTTGCGTTGCGGTGCAGCATTTATGCTCGAATCTCATTTGGTTACCAATCACAAGCCCTTGAGCAAAAATAAAAAAGCGCGAAAGCCTGAACTTTCGCGCCTTATGTTTTTACACCAGTTTCGATAGATCACCGACCGAGCCAAACAGCTTTCTTAGGCTTCCCAGCAGTTTCAGGCGATTGTCACGGATGGCGGCGTCTTCGGCATTGACCAGCACCCCGTCAAGGAAGGCGTCAATGGCGGGTCTCAGACTGGCCAGAGCCGTGAGGGCCGCCGCATAGTTTTCTTCGGCGACGAGCTTTTGTACCGCCGGTTGGGTGACGGTAAACAGCCGGATCAGTTCGGCCTCAACTGTCGGTGCGTCGGCAAGGGAGGCAGGCTGGCCTTCGGGCAGTTGGCCTTTTTTGGCTTCGGCGTTCAGGATGTTGTTAATCCGTGTGAAGCCTGCCTGAAGATTGTCGCCGTCTGCAGACGCCAGAGCCGTCTCAAGGGCGCGGATACGCGATACGGTACGTAAAATGTCCGTGTCGGCTACGGCAAAACCGGCTTCGATGGCATCGAAGCGCACGCCTTCGTCCTTAAGCATGACCTTGAGGCGGTCGGCGAAGAAGGCGTTAAATTCGGCGCTGACGGTTTTATAATCACGGAAGGTCAGGAGCGCGTTTTCAACCGGCGTCTGGTTTTCGACATGCTCAAAGGTGATGTCGAGGTCGTGGTCACGGTCGGTTTCCAGCACATAGACCGCACTTTCGAGCAGGCCTTGACGGAAATCACGCAGATAGTTGTCATAGGTCGTCGACCCATTGTGATTCCAGCGCGGGCCAGCCGATCCGCGCCAGTTATCCGTATCGACATAGACGGCGCGCTTGGGGCCTGCATAGTTCAGCAGGCTGTAGTACCAGGTCTCAAGCAGGTCATTGAGCGACAGACGCACATTATGCTCACGCAGGATACGCAGAACACCTAAGGCCGCGCGGCGCAGGGCATAGGGGTCTTTTGAACCCGTCGGCTTTTCGTCAATGGCGAAAAAGGCAGTCAGGGTGTCGATCTTATCGGCCAGCGCCACCGCTACCGATACCGCACCTTCGGGCAGGCTGTCGGACGGCCCCTGAGGCTTATAATGATCACGAACGGCATCGGCTATGTCGCGCGGAAGCTTTGCGGCCTCGGCATAATAGCCGCCCATAATGCCCTGAAGCTCAGGGAATTCTCCGACCATCTGGGACGCCAGATCGGCCTTGGCCAGACGGGCGGCATCTGCGGTCATGCTGACGTCTGCGCGGACAACCGGCGCGATTTTCTGAGCCAGAGCGATGATACGCTCAACGCGCTGCGCCATGGTCCCCAGTTTGGCGTGGAAGGTGACGCCTTTCAGCTTTTCATTCCACGCATCGAAATTGCCGGCGCGGTTGTCTTCTGACCAGAAGAAGACGGCATCCGACAGGCGGGCCGAAAGCACCTTGGCGTTACCGCGCTTGATTTCCGCGCCCTTGTCGGAGGCCTTAAGGTTGGAGACGACGACGAATTTCGCTGCCATCTTACCGTTCGTCAGGTCACGCACCGCGAAATATTTCTGGTGCGTGCGCATCGAGGTGCGGATGACTTCGGGCGGCAGGCTGAGGAATTTTTCATCCATGTCCCCCAGAAGCGGCACCGGCCATTCATTAAGGCCGGCAACCTCCTCAAGCAGACCATGATCTTCGATCAGGCTGCAACCGGCAGCGGCGGTGACTTCGTGGGCCTTGTCGAGGATGATCGACTGACGCTCAAGGTGATCGAGAACAACGAAGTTGTCTTTCAGCCCTTTTTTGTAGGACGCAAAGTCCGTGACCTCAAAAGGTTCGCCGGTTCCGAGGAAACGGTGACCTTCGGTGATATTGCTGGCCGTCACGCCGCCGATTTCAAACGGCAGAACCTGACCGTCGAACAGGAAAATGATCCGCTTAAGCGGACGCACCCAGCGGAAGGTCGAGGTGCCCGAGCGCATGGATTTCGGCCACGGGAAACTTAAGATGACGTCCTTAAGAATATCCGGCAGAGCGTCGGCGGTTTTCTTGGCAGGCTTTTCGATGCGGGCAATGAATACACCGTTTTCGATCACCAGTTGTTCACGCGTCAGACCTACCTTGCGGAGGAAGCCTTCGAGTGCCTGAGGGGGCGCGGATTCCTTGGGGCCTTTGACCTCTTCGGTGATCGCCGCCTGTTCGAGCGGCAGGCCTTCGGCATGAAGGGTCAGGCGGCGCGGGCTGACATAGGCCTTGAGGCTTTTGTACGCGATGCCTTGCGCCTTCAGTCTGGCGTCAAACAGGCGCTCAAGGTCGCGTGCGGCCCCAAGCTGCATACGGGCGGGGATTTCTTCTGAGAAAAGTTCGATAAGTAATTGAGTCATTTAAATTAACGCGCCTCTTCCTGCGCAGCCCATTCGAGTGCACATGCCTTACACAGGTCACGGATACGGCCGATATAGGACTGACGTTCCGCCACGGCGATCGCGCCGCGCGCATCCATCAGGTTGAACAGATGCGAGGCCTTAAGGACATGGTCATAGGCGGGCAGCACCAGCTTATAGCCGAGGCTGTTTTCCGTGTTCAGGATGCGGGTGACGTTGCGTTCCATGTCTTCAAACTGGCGTTTGAGGGTTTCGACGTCCGAGGCCTCAAAATTGAAGGCTGAGAACTGGCGTTCCTGTTCCCTGAAAACCTCGCCATAGGTTACGCCGTCATTATTGAATTTCAGGTCGTACACATTATCGACATTCTGAAGGTACATGGCCAGACGTTCGAGGCCATAGGTCAGTTCGCCGGACACGACATCGACCTCGATGCCGCCGACGCCCTGAAAATAGGTGAACTGGGTGACTTCCATGCCGTCACACCACACTTCCCAGCCGAGACCCCACGCGCCGACGGTCGGGTTTTCCCAGTCGTCTTCGACAAAGCGGATGTCATGCACCTTAGTGTCCAGACCAATGGCCTCAAGCGAACCGAGATAAAGCTGCTGAAGGTTTTCAGGGTTCGGCTTGAGGATCACCTGATACTGGTAGTAGTGCTGAAGGCGGTTGGGGTTTTCGCCATAGCGTCCATCAACCGGACGACGTGACGGCTGAACATAGGCGGCTTTCCACGGTTTTTTACCGAGCGCCCTGAGGACGGTGGCCGGATGCAGGGTGCCTGCGCCGACTTCGACGTCATAGGGCTGGAGAATGACGCAGCCTTGCTGGCTCCAGTAATGATGCAGGGTCAGGATCAGATCCTGAAAAGACAAGGGGGTGGAGGTCGCTTTGGCCATGAGTATGCACACGCAGTTATAATTGTGCGCGAACATAAAGGGGCGGGCAGGGGCAGGCAAGCGGGCATTATAAAGAAAAGCGGTTAAACATCCTCCCCTGTTCATGGTGGAGGTGTCAGTGCGAAGCTGCTAACGGAAGGGGGGGGCTCTACCGGTAATGCCCCCTCCGGCTCGACAGGCTCGCCACCTCCCCCGTAAACAGGGTAGGATGAAGAGAAATATCCCCTATTTTTCCAACGTTAGAATCGCGCTTCCATCCGCCCATGAGTGAAACGCGATCAGCACATTGGCGGGATATACTGACGGCCCTTAAACACGCGCCGTCGTGGTTGTTGCTAGCACTGGGGTTCTCGGCCGGTTTGCCGTTCCTGATGACCGGCGCGACGCTCGGTTTCTGGATGCGCGAGGAAGGCGTCAGCCTGACGGCCATCGGCTTTATGTCGTGGGTGAGCCTGCTTTATGGCCTAAAGGTTCTGTGGGCACCGTGGATGGATAAGGTGCGTCTGCCGTTGCTTTATGGGTGGCTGGGGCAGCGGCGGTCATGGATGCTGGTCTCACAGATCGCCATCGCCGCAGGCTTGATACTGATGGCCACCATAGGCCCCAAGGGCAATTTGACGGCCTTTGCCCTGTCGGCCCTGTTTGTCGCCTTTGCTTCTGCCTCACAGGAAATCGCTATTGATGCCTGGCGGATTGAGCAGACAAAAACACTGGCCGATGAGGGGCTGAATCCGACCTTCTATGCCTATGGGTTTCGCTTTGCCGTTCTGCTGAGCGGTTCGCTGATCCTTATTCCCGCAGAACATCACGGGTGGCCAAAATCCGTGATTGGTCTGGCCTGTGTCATGGGGATTGGCGTGATCGCCACGCTGCTGGCCAGACCGTCCGAAGCCGAATTGTCGGTCACGCCCAAGCCACAAAATCTGAAAACCTTGCTGATTGAGCCGTTTCAGAGCTTTTTCAGGGAATATGGCGGGCTGTCTTTATTAATATTGCTGACGCTGGCGTTGTATCGCCTGCCGGACTATCTGATCGGGCCGGTAGCGGGGCCATTATACGAAGATACGGGCCTGAGCAATTCGGCCATAGCCTATATGCGTTCAACCGTAGGCCTGACCGCGTCTCTGATTGGGGTGGCTTTGGGCGGGGGCTGTATATTGTGGCTGGGCATTGAGCGGTCGTTCTGGATAGGCGCTTTGGCGGGGCCTTTGTCCAATGTCGCCTTTGCCATGATGGCGGTCTATCCGGGCGATCTGACGGTGTTCGGGGCGACGCTGGTCATCGACAATGTCGCCAATGGTATTGCTGAAACCGCCTTTATCGCCTTTATGACGCGACTGGCGGTGCGTGAGTTTTCCCTGACCCACTATGCTCTGATGTATTCGATGGCGGCCTTTTCGGGCAAGCTGCTCAAAGGCTTTTCCGGTCAGATCGTTGATAGCCTGACGCCGGATATGGGGCTGTTCGGCGCCTATCAGGCCTTTTTCATCGGTACGGCGGTGTGTGGAGTGCCGGCGCTTGTGTTGTGCCTGATCCTGCGTCGCAAGGGGCTGTTCAGGCCTGCGTGAGTTTCATTATGTGGGAACACGCTTGTAACTGTCACAGGCTCTTGCTAGAGCAGGTCTGTTTTATTTCTGTTGGTTTGGGAACCGTTGCATGACCGAAATTATCGATATCGTCGCCCGTGAAATTCTCGATTCGCGTGGTAATCCGACCGTTGAGGTCGATGTTACGCTTGAAGACGGCTCGTTTGGCCGTGCGGCTGTGCCTTCGGGGGCCTCAACGGGCGCACACGAAGCGGTCGAAAAGCGCGATGGCGATAAGTCACGTTACCTCGGTAAGGGCGTGCGTCAGGCTGTTGATGCCGTCAATAACGAAATCTATGACGCCATTTCCGGTTTTGATGCCCGCGATCAGCGTCGCATCGACCAGACCCTGATCAATCTTGATGGTACACCTAACAAGAGCCGCCTTGGGGCCAATGCCATTCTCGGTGTGTCTCTGGCGACCGCCAAGGCAGCCGCCAATGCCGCTAACCTGCCTCTTTATAAGTATATCGGCGGTATCTCTGCCCGCGTATTGCCTGTGCCTTTGATGAACATCATCAATGGTGGGGCGCACGCCGACAACCCCATCGACATTCAGGAATTCATGATCGTTCCGGCCGGTGCCGAGAGCTTCTCGGAAGGCCTGCGCATGGGGGCGGAAATCTTCCACAGCCTGAAGTCGGCGTTGAAGGCCGCTGGCCACAACACCAATGTCGGCGATGAGGGCGGTTTCGCGCCGAACCTGTCATCTGCCGAAGAAGCGCTGGCCTTTGTCGTTAAGGCCGGTGAAAATGCAGGCTATAAGGCCGGTCAGGATTTCTGGCTGGCGCTTGATGTCGCCTCGACGGAATTCTTCAAAGGGGGCCAATATCATCTTGAGGGCGAAGGCAAGACCCTGTCGCCTGAGGGTATGGTCGATTATCTGGCGAAACTGGCGGATGCTTTCCCGATTGCCTCGATCGAAGACGGCATGAGTGAAGATGATTTCGAAGGCTGGAAGCTGTTGACGGATCGTCTGGGGGATCGCCTGCAATTGGTTGGTGACGATCTGTTCGTAACCAACCCGCTGCGTCTGGAAACCGGCATTGTCGAAGGTTTGGCCAATTCGATCCTCGTCAAGGTCAATCAGATCGGCACCCTGTCGGAAACACTCGATGCCGTCGACCTGGCGCACCGTTCGGGCTATACCTCGGTTATGTCGCACCGCTCGGGTGAAACCGAAGATTATACGATTGCCGACCTCTCGGTGGCGCTCAACTGCGGTCAGATCAAGACCGGTTCGCTGGCGCGTTCAGACCGGTTGGCCAAATATAACCAGCTTCTGAGAATCGAATCCCAGCTTGATGACGAAGCGGTCTATGCTGGTTTGAGCGTTATTCGCGGTTAATCGCCCCGGCTTAGGGATCGTTGTGGAGAACGGTTTTTACAGAAATGACAAAAAGAGCGGTACGGATGCCCCGTGCCGCTCCTTTTTTGCGCTACCGCTTCGCTGCTTTAGCGCGGTTTTGTGATAAATTCTTTCATCTGATGTGACATGATTGGTAACAGTTTGTTAAAGTTGCGTGAGCGAAATGGTGATCAGGTTCGCTTTGCAGTACGTAAGGGGCATAAGACGTGTTTATGCAATTAAGGCCATATTTGCCTACGGCTTTTATCGCTATAGTCATTGCCTATTGTAGTGTTCAGTATTTGACCGGTGATAAAGGGTTCTTTTCACAAGAATCAAGACAGGTCGAACTGGCTATAAAGGAAAAAAGACTCACGGAGCTTAAGGCGGTCCGAAAGGACCTTGAGGCGCGTGATCGTTTCCTTAGAACTGATAATTTATCAAAAGAATTACTTGAGGAGCGGGCGCGTATTCTTCTGGGGCTTAATGCGCCTGATGAGTACGTCATCCGTGATCGAGTCGTGAAAGACGATCAATCCTGAGCATTTGAGGGACTTTACGCGCGTTCAAGCTTTGCCTAAGAGGTTAGGCAAGGTTTTGGCTGCGGCAGAAATTGCCGTTGCCGTCAAAAATCCACAGCTCTCGCATTTCGCTTAAGGCGCTGGGCTTTTTTTAAACCTATTTTCTTAGGCCTATTTCTTAGGGAGGCTTATATGGCGCGTGCCGCCAAGGCAGACACCGGAACTCAGACTGCCGGTGACAAACTCAACCGCAATGTGTCGAAAGACGACCTGCTTAAATATTATCGCGAGATGGTTCTCATCCGCCGCTTTGAAGAGCGTGCGGGCCAGCTTTATGGCATGGGCCTGATCGGTGGTTTCTGCCACCTGTATATCGGGCAGGAAGCCATTGCTGTGGGCATGGAAGAAATCTCCATTGACGGCGATCAGGTGATCACCGGTTATCGTGACCACGGCCATATGCTGGCTGCCGGTATGGACCCCAAGGAAGTTATGGCTGAACTGACCGGCCGTAGCGGTGGTTCATCCAAGGGCAAGGGCGGGTCGATGCACATGTTCGACATCGCGACCGGCTTCTATGGTGGGCATGGTATCGTCGGCGCGCAGGTGTCGTTGGGTACCGGTCTGGCTTTCGCCGATTTCTACAATAAGAACGGCAATGTCTCCTTCACCTATTTCGGTGACGGCGCCGCCAATCAGGGGCAGGTTTACGAAAGCTTCAACATGGCCCAGCTGTGGAAGCTGCCGGTCGTGTATGTGATCGAAAACAACGAATATGCCATGGGCACGGCTCTGGCGCGCGCTTCGGCCACCACTGAGCTTTATCAGCGCGGCGCTTCGTTCGGTATTCCGGGCGAGCAGGTAGACGGCATGGACGTATTTGCCGTCATCGAGGCTGGCCAGCGTGCGGCGGAACATGCCCGTTCGGGCAAGGGGCCTTACATCCTTGAGATGAAGACCTATCGCTATCGTGGTCACTCGATGTCCGATCCGGCCAAGTACCGCACCAAGGAAGAGGTCGATGAGGTCAAGACGACCCGTGACCCGATTGATCACATCAAGACCATGCTGCAACAGGCAGGCGTGGCCGAAGACGAGATCAAGACCATCGACAACGAAGTCAAGGCCATCGTGCTTGAGGCTGTCGAGTTCGCGCAAACCAGCCCCGAACCCGATCCGTCCGAGCTTTATACCGACGTTTATCTTGAGGCATAATCCGATATGACTGACATTCTTATGCCCGCGCTTTCTCCGACCATGGAGGAAGGCACCCTTTCCAAATGGCACATCAAGGCCGGTGATGAAGTCTCCGCTGGTCAGGTCATTGCGGAAATCGAAACCGACAAGGCGACCATGGAAGTCGAGGCTGTTGACGAAGGTGTGGTTGAGGCCATCCTGATCGAAGCCGGTACCGAAGGCGTCAAGGTCAATACCCCGATCGCCCGTTTAGCTGGTGGTGAAAGTGCTTCGCCAGCCCCGACCGCTTCGGAAGGTGCCGCCGGTGGTGCCGATGAGGTCAAGGCCGAGGGCGGCGAAAAGACCTATGCCGATACGACACCAGCAGCGGCTGAAGCGCCTAAGAAAAAAGAACTGCGCGATCCGGAAATCCCCGAAGGCACGCCGACCATCAAGATCACCGTACGTGACGCCCTGCGTGACGCTATGGCCGAAGAGATGCGTCGTGATGAACGCGTCTTCCTGATGGGTGAGGAAGTCGCTCAGTATCAGGGGGCCTATAAGGTGTCCCGCGGTCTGCTGGACGAATTTGGTGATCGTCGCGTTATCGATACGCCGATTACCGAAATGGGCTTTGCCGGTGTCGGTGCCGGTGCGGCCATGGCGGGCCTCAAGCCGATCATCGAGTTCATGACGTTTAACTTCGCCATGCAGGCGATTGACCACATCATCAACTCGTCGGCCAAGACCCTCTATATGTCCGGCGGTCAGATCAAGTCATCCATCGTTTATCGTGGCCCGAACGGTGCCGCGTCGCGCGTGGCGGCCCAGCACTCTCAGGACTATACGGCCTGGTATGCCAATGTTCCCGGCCTGATCGTTCTGTCGCCTTATGATGCGGCGGACGCCAAGGGCCTGCTGAAAGCGGCTATTCGTGATCCGAACCCGGTCGTGTTCCTTGAGCACGAGATGATGTACGGCAACGAGTTCGAAATCCCTGACGTTGAAGATTTCATCCTGCCAATCGGCAAAGCCAAGATCCAGCGCGAAGGCACGGACGTGACTATCGCCACCTATTCGCGCATGGTCGGCTTCGCGTTGAAGGCGGCTGAAAAGCTTGAGGAAGAAGGCATCTCTGCCGAAGTCATCAACCTGCGCACGATCCGTCCGCTCGATACGGAAACCATCATCAACTCGGTTCGCAAGACCAACCGTCTGGTGACCGTAGAAGAGGGCTGGGGTCCGTGTGGCGTCGGGGCCGAGTTGTCGGCACTGGTGACCGAGCAGGCATTTGACGAACTGGATGCCCCGCCCGCGCGCGTGCATCAGGAAGATGTGCCCATGCCTTACGCCGCAAACCTCGAAGCCCTTACGGTGCCTTCGGTTGACAAGATCATCAAGGCCGTCAAGGCCGTGACCTATCGCTAGGACAACAGGGAAGAATTTGAAATGACAGACATTTTAATGCCCGCCCTTAGCCCCACCATGGAGGAGGGGATTCTGGCGAAGTGGCACGTTAAGGTTGGCGATACCGTCAACGCTGGCGATGTGATTGCTGAAATCGAAACCGATAAGGCGACGATGGAAGTTGAAGCCGTCGATGAAGGTGTGGTTGAGGCCATCCTGATCGAAGCCGGTACTGAAGGCGTTAAGGTCAACACGCCTATCGCGCGTCTGGCCGGTGAAGGTGGTTCTGCTGCTCCTGCGCCACAAAAGGCCCCTGAAGCCCCTAAGGCTGAGGCTCCCAAGGCTGAAGCTGCGCCTGCCCCAAAAGCCGAAGCACCAAAGGCCGCACCTGTGGCGGCTTCGTCGGGAGATCGCATCAAGGCCTCGCCTCTGGCCCGCCGTCTGGCCGATATCAACAAGCTTGACCTTAAGGCTGTCAAAGGCTCCGGCCCGCGTGGCCGTATCATCAAGCGTGATATCGACGAAGCGCTTAAGTCAGGCACAGGTAAGGCTGGCGCGGCTTCGGCCTCGACCCCTGCGGCTGAACCGCGCAAGGCCCAAAGCCTTGAGCAACTGGGTATTGCGCCGGGTTCCTATGACCTCGTGCCGCTCGATGGCATGCGTAAGGTGATTGCGCGTCGTCTGACCGACAGCTTCCGTGACATTCCGCACTTCCCGCTGACCGTTGATATTGAACTCGACAACCTGCTGGCAGCCCGCGCGAAAATCAATTCGGCGCTGGAAGCTCAAGGGATCAAGGTCTCGGTCAACGACATCGTCATTAAGGCCGTGGCTCAGGCTCTCAAGCAGGTGCCGGAAGCTAATGCTTCCTTCACGCCTGAAGGTATCGCCCTGCACCACAATGCGGACATCGCTATGGCGGTGGCTATTGATGGGGGGCTGATTACGCCTATCGTGCGTAAGGCTGAAACCAAGTCGCTGTCGCAAATCGCCAAGGAAACCAAAGACCTTGCCGCACGCGCCCGTGACCGTAAGCTGAAGCCCGAAGAATTCCAGGGCGGCACCTTCTCGGTGTCCAACCTCGGTATGTTCGGCATCAAGCAATTTGCCTCGATCATCAACGAACCGCAGGGCTGTATCCTGTCGGTGGGTGCCGGTGAGCAGCGTCCGGTGGTCAGACATGGACAACTGGCCGTGGCAACGGTCATGACCGTGACCCTTACCTGCGATCACCGTGTGGTCGATGGTTCTATCGGTGCGAAATATATTACCGCACTGAAGAGCCTGCTCGAAGACCCCATCAAGTTGCTGGCGTAGGAAAGGACCGAAAACATGTCTTATGATCTGGTTGTTATCGGTTCCGGCCCCGGTGGTTATGAGGGCGCGATCCGCGCCTCTCAGAACGGCCTTAAGGTCGCTATCGTAGAGCGTGAACTTCTGGGCGGTATCTGCCTGAACTGGGGCTGTATCCCCACCAAGGCGCTGCTGAAGTCAGCTGAAGTCTATGATAAGGTCAATCACCTTGGGGACTATGGCCTCAAGGCGGAAAAGGCCGGTTTTGACTTCACAAAGATCGTCGAACGTTCACGTGCGGTTGCCAAGCAACTGAACGGCGGCGTCGGCTATCTGATGAAGAAGAACAAGATCGACGTCATTGAAGGCTTTGCTACGCTTGAAGCCGGTAAGGACGCCCCCAAGGTGCGCGTAAAGCTCAATAAGGGCGGCGAGCAGGTGCTTGAGCCGAAGAACGTCATGCTGGCGGTCGGGGCGCGAGCGCGTGAGATTCCGGCCATTGGCGCGGTGTCTGACGGCGAGCGCATCTGGACCTATCGTAATGCCCTGACGCCGACGGCCCTGCCGAAGACGATGGTGGTCATCGGTTCCGGCGCTATCGGCATCGAATTTGCCAGCTTCTATACGTCGCTGGGTGCTGATGTGACGGTGATCGAAGCCCTTGACCGCATTCTGCCGGTTGAAGATCAGGAAGTCTCGGCTGAGGCCAAAAAAGCCTTTGAAAAGCGTGGCATCAAGTTCCGTACAGGCGCCAAGGTAACCAAGCTTGAGAAGTCGAAAGACAGCGTAACCGTCAATCTTGAGGTCGGTGGCAAATCCGAAGCCCTTAAGGCTGATGTCGCTATTGTTGCGGTTGGTATCGTCGCCAATACCGAAAACCTCGGCCTTGAAAAGCTGGGCGTCGAGCTTGATCGTGGCCACGTGAAAAACGACAGCCACGGTAAGACCAACGTCAAGGGCCTGTTCGCTATCGGTGACTGCGCTGGCCCGCCCTGGTTGGCCCATAAGGCGTCGCACGAAGCCGTTCATGCCGCTGACTATATGGCGGGTAAGAAGCTGTCGAACCTCAATCCACCGATTCCGGGCTGCACCTATGCCACCCCCGAAGTCGCTTCGGTTGGTATCACCGAACAGGCGGCCAAGGAACAGAAGCTCGATGTCAAAATCGGCCGCTTCCCGTTCAAGGCCAACGGCAAGGCGATTGCCGCCGGTGAGCCGGGTGGGTTCGTCAAGGTGATCTTCGATAAGAAAACCGGTGCCCTTCTGGGGGCGCACATGATCGGGGCCAATGTCACCGAAATGGTGCAGGGTTTCTGTCTGGCGATCACTATGGAAGCCACCGAAGAGGACCTGCAAGGGACGATCTTCCCGCATCCGACCATGTCGGAAGCCATTCTTGAGGCGTCACTTGATGCCGACGGAAAGATGATTAACCTGTAAAATGAAAAACCGGCAGAGTGATCTGCCGGTTTTTTTTATGCTTAGGGCATCGTAAGAAACATGTTGGCCGTGATCCTGCCCTTACGCGGATCATCCGACAGATGCGCTGGATCGATCAGGCCGGAGTGCAGCAAATTGGCAGGGTAAATCACGGCACGGTTATAGGCCGCATCCACCTTGGCGATGCAGGTAAACTGATCATCCGAATTATCGAAGTAACGTCGGGGCAGGGCATCGCGCTCGGCCATCTCGTCTGCCAGAGCCGTATTATAGTCGGCTATGTTCTCGCGGGTCATGCGTTCAATGCCGGTGGCCCTGTGGCGATAGAAACCGGTGCCGCCGTATGGAGGCCCTGACAGATAGATCAGCACCGCCAGCATGCGGGGATTGGTCGTATCATAATGCGGGATGGTCTGCGCCAGATGCAGGCGTTCCGGCGGGGTGGATACCAGACCAAAATAGCCGCTTAAACGAATCTGGTTAGTGAGCGGCAGGTCATAGACGTTTTCAATGACGGGCTTCAGGGCGCTGATGACCGACAACACGCTTTCACGGTCGATGACGCCATTATGACCCGGATAGAAGGTGCGGTGTTCGGTGCTATAGGTCGCGGCCTGGCCTTCGGCCTTGAGCGCTTCGGGGTTGATCAGGACATCATCAATGATGGTGACGGGGGATTTGTCCCGTCCGGTCAGGCCGATACGCGGGCGGGCAGCCGTATTGATGTTAAGCCGGAGTGGGTCGTTAGCCATGATCGCCCTGTTTAAGTACCAATGTAGGACAAAGGCTACCAGTGTCGGGTGATGACCGCAAATGTAAAACAGGTTTTGCGCGTTTACCGCTCAGGATTTAGGACGCTTTTTATAGTTTTCCGACCAGCTGATAATGGGTAATACCGGTATGCCCCAAAGAATGCCGGCCAGCCCGTAAAACAGCATGCGGATGACCTGATTATCCGGCAGGGCCTGACCGATGTTTGAAATCAGCGCCACATAGAAAATCAGGAATACAACAATGCCTACGCACGCAATGACGCGACGGACGGGGAGGCTCAGGCCTTTGACAGGGGGGGGCGTGGGTTCGGTCATAGGCGCTTTTTTGTCTTTTCAAGCGCACGTGTCAAATGAAACAGCAGTAACAAGGCCGAACTGCCGATGGCTGAGGTTTGCAGGGTCAGAAAAAAGCGTTCCGGATAGATGGCGATTATGTGAATAAAATAATTCAGTAAAATGGCCCCAAAAATGCCAACAAACATATTGACGATAAAACTGTAGCGGCTTTTGGTCAGGGCGTTGGCAATCCAGCCGATAATGAAACCGGTCATGGCGGCAAGAATCCAGTCCTGAACACCCATTTGTGGAACCTTTTCTGTTTAATCACCGTCCGAACTTGAAAAGCGCGGCCCTCTGTGGGCAAATCGCGCCTGCCGGTTTAATTGCTTATAGAGCCAATCCGGTACAAATAGAACAGGCCGTGTAAAGGCGACGACAATATTTTGTGAGGCGTAATATCCGTGAGACTGCCCTTGAAATCCCCGATCGTAGCGTCATGGCTTTATGTGGTAGCGGCGCTCATTGTGCTGATTGTACTTGTGGGCGGCGCGACGCGTCTGACCGGATCGGGTCTGTCGATCACCGAATGGAAGCCCATTCATGGCGTTATCCCGCCGATGGGGGTTGCGCAATGGACAGAAGAATTTGCCAAGTATCAGCAGATTCCTCAATATAATCAGATAAATGCCAATATGACTTTAGATGAGTTTAAGGGCATTTACTGGTGGGAATGGGCGCACCGGATATTAGGTCGTGTCATCGGTCTGGCGATCATTATTCCGTTTGCGGTCTTCCTGTTTGTAAAAGAAGTTCCGAAACGCCTGATCTGGCGTTGTGGGGCCATTATGCTGCTGATTGGCCTTCAGGGTGCGGTTGGCTGGTGGATGGTCTATTCCGGCTTGTCGGCGCGTGTGGATGTGGCGCCTGAGCGTCTGATGACCCATCTGGGGCTGGCGCTTGTGCTGCTGGTGTTGTGTATCTGGACGGCGCTTGAGGCGTGGGCGGGGCAGTCGCGTGGGCGCGGCGCGTCAGCGAAATGGCAGGTGCCCGCTTATGCGTTGCTAGGGCTGGTGTTTTTTCAGGCCCTGCTTGGCGCGTTAGTGGCCGGTAACGATGCGGGGCTTGTCTATAATGACTGGCCACTGATGAATGGCCGGTTCGCGCCCTATGTCGATTATTCCAAGGGGCTTTGGCTGGTTCTGTTCCACGATCAGGGTATGGTGCAGTTCCTGCACCGCCTGACGGCCTATGGGCTTCTGGTATTTGTGACCATTTTTGCCATTATGGTGGCGCGTAAAAGCCTTGATGGCCGTATCAAGGGGCTGGCGGCGGGACTGGCGGTTCTGTGCTGGGTGCAGGCGGCCCTTGGGGTCGCCGCCCTTGTGACCAATGTACATATCCATACCGGGTTGGCGCATCAGATGGGGGCGGTAATCGTCCTGATCATCGCCACACTGCTGGCCTGGCACATTGCCCGTGCCGAGCGTGTGTTCAGGCAGAGATCGTTTTAAGGAGACTGTAAGATTATGGGGTTTGGGGCCAATGGCCCCATAACCTTATTCTTCCGTCTTGGCCTTTTTAGCAGGTGCCTTCTTAGCGGGGGCCTTTTTAGCCGCTGGCTTCTTGGCGGTTGTCTTCTTCGCCGGAGCCTTTTTCGCAGCCGTTTTCTTCACGCCGCCCTTGGCTTCGATCAGGGCGAGGGCCTGTTCCAGCGTCACGTCCTCAGGTTTGGTGTCCTTGGGGATGGTGGCATTGACCTTGCCGCATTTGACATAGGGACCATAGCGTCCGGCCATGACCTGAATCTTGTCACCGCTTTCGGGGTGGTCGCCCAGTTCCTTTAGCGGGGCCACCGAGGTCGCCTTGCCTTTGGGGTTGGCGCGCTTTTCGGCCAGCAGAACCACGGCGCGGTTAATGCCGACTTCGAAGATATCCTCAAAGCTTTGCAGGTTGGCATAGGTGCCGTCATGGGCGATGAACGGCCCGAACCGTCCATTGGCCGCGGTGATCGGCTTACCGTCTTCGGGATGCAGGCCCACCTCACGCGGCAGGGCCAGCAGTTTCAGGCCGCGTTCAAGATCGATAGAAGGTGCGGGCCATGCCTTGGGGAGTGAGGCGCGCTTGGGCTTATCGTCTTTAGATTCGGCTTCGCCCAGTTGCACATAGGGGCCAAAGCGCCCGATTTTCAGAGCCACGACCTTACCGGTTTCAGGATCGGTGCCCAATTCGCGGTCGCCGGACGCGGCGGCATCATCTGAAGCGTTTTCGGGATTGCCCACGGGGCGCGTGAATTTGCATTCCGGATAGTTGGAGCAACCGACAAAGGCCCCGAAACGGCTGGTCTTGAGGCTCAGGAGGCCATTGGAACAGGATGGGCAGGCGCGCGGATTGGATCCGTCACCCTTGTCGGGGAAGATATGTGGCCCGAGAGCCTCGTTCAGTTTGTCGAGCACTTCGGAGACACGGAATTCGGCAATCTCACCGGTCTTGGCGTGGAACTCCTGCCAGAATTCACGCAGCAGGGCCTTCCAGTTGAGTTCCCCCGCTGATACCAGATCCAGCTTTTCTTCAAGGCTGGCCGTGAAATCATACTGAACGTAGCGATTGAAGAACTCATCGAGGAAGGCGGTTACCAGCCGTCCCTTGTCCTCAGGGATGAAGCGGTTCTTATCCATGCGCACATAGTCGCGGTCACGCAGAACCGTCAGGGTCGAGGCATAGGTCGAAGGTCGCCCGATACCCAGCTCTTCCATGCGCTTAACGAGTGAGGCTTCGGAATAACGCGGGGGGGGCTCTGTGAAATGCTGGACCGGTTTGATGTCATGGACATCGACCAGAGTCCCGTTGCGAAGCTGCGGCAGACGGCCGCCATCCTCGTCGGTTTCGTCGTCCTTGCCTTCTTCGTACAGCGCCAGATAACCGTCGAAGGTAATGACCTGACCGGTGGCCCGGAGGCCTGTCTGCTTGTCCTGATTCAGGAGTTCGATGACCGTGCGTTCAACGCGGGCGGCCTCCATCTGCGAGGCCATGGTGCGCTTCCAGATCAACTCATAAAGCCGTGCCTGATCGCCCTCAAGCCTTAAGGTTTCCGGGCGACGATGCAGAGACGTCGGGCGGATGGCCTCGTGGGCTTCCTGCGCATTCTTGGCCTTGATCTTGTAGAGACGTGGCTCGGACGGCACATAGGCAGCACCGAAGCGATCACCGATGACCTTACGCGTTTCATTGATCGCCGCAGGCTCGATATAGACGCCATCCGTACGCATATAGGTAATCAGGCCGGTCGTTTCACCGCCGATATCGACGCCTTCGTACAGTTTCTGGGCCGTCTGCATGGTGCGGGAGGCGTTGAAACCGAGCTTACGTGACGCTTCCTGTTGCAGGGTCGAGGTCGTAAAGGGCGGGGGCGGGGTGCGCTTGCCGGGTTTTTGCTCAACCGATTCAACGGCGAATTTCGACAGGGCAATGGCCTTGCGTGCGCCTTCGGCCAGGTCGGCGGTGTTCAGGTCGAACTTAGAGAGCTTTTTGCCGTTAAGAGTGACCAGACGCGCCGTAAAGGGCGGGGAATTGGCCGATACCTCGGCGTCCACGGTCCAGTATTCTTCGGATTTGAACTTCTCGATCTCGATTTCGCGGTCAACGATGATTTTCAGCGCCACCGACTGAACACGGCCTGCCGAACGCGCCCCGGGGAGCTTGCGCCACAGAACCGGCGACAGGGTAAAGCCCACCAGATAGTCAAGCGCCCGACGTGCCAGATAGGCCTCGACCAGTTCCATATCGATCTGGCGCGGGGCGGCCATGGCTTCCTGAACCGCTGATTGGGTAATGGCGTTAAAGGTAACGCGCTCAACCGACTTTTCTTTTAGAACCTTTTTTTTGTTAAGCACCTCAAGGACGTGCCAGGAAATCGCTTCCCCTTCGCGGTCGGGGTCGGTCGCCAGAATAATGCGGTCGGATTTCTTAGCCGCGTCGGCAATCTCATTGAGACGCTTGGTGGCCTTTGGGTCGGCCTCCCAGATCATGGCAAAGTCATCGTCAGGCTTTACGGACCCGTCCTTGGACGGCAGGTCACGTACGTGGCCGTAAGAGGCCAGAACCGTAAAGTCCTTACCCAGATATTTGTTGATGGTTTTGGCCTTGGCCGGGCTTTCGACGATGACGAGGTTCATGAAATCACTAATAGGGGCGAATAAAAGAAGTTCAATCGGTTTTAAGACATATCAGCGGTAAAATCGCCAGACAGGCGCATGGCTATATGGGATCAGTCATGGCGCGGGCACTAAATTCTGTCAACTCGCCCACTGCAAGAGTTTTGCAATTTAAGATTGATTTATTTGTAATTCGTCTTTAAGTTGATATCTGGTTTCTTTATTAAGGGTTGCACGCTGGAGGTGAGTATGGCGACTAAGGATAATACGGCGGTGCCTTCTGAGCCGAAACTGGTACATGATTATATATCCGACATGGCAACGCAACTGGCAGAACTGGCGGCGGTGGCTGGAAATCAGGACCTCTCTCAGCAATTAAAGCAGGCAGCCAAATTTGCCTCGCAGCCGCAGAGCGATAACTAGAGTAAATTTCGATCCTATTGGATCGCTAATTTTGCTCTAGTTTTTTAGTGGTCGCTCTTTCCATCAAGTGAGTCCACTTGATGGGAAAACGCTCTAGACGCGTACATAGTGGCCGTTGCCGGTATGTGTAATGACACCGGCAATTTCCAGTTCCCCAAGGGCGGCAAAGCCTGCATGGGCCGGCGCCTGAGCCAGACGAAGAAGTTCGTCACGTGAGGTGGGGGTCAGGCTGATCAGGTGGAAAAGCCGGTCGCGCAGACTGTCGATAGTGGTTTCAAGCGTCTCATTGCTGGCATGATTCAGGGTGTCTGCCGCCCAGTTCTGTGACAGGCGATAATTGTGCAGTGGCTCATCAAAGCCACTCTGGGCCTCAAGCGTCTCAAGCACATCTGAGGCCGTTTCACACAGAGTGGCCCCTTCGCGCAACAGGCCATTGGTGCCGCGACAGCGCGGATCAAGCGGGGAGCCGGGGACGGCAAACACATTGCGCCCCTGTTCGCCGGCCAGACGGGCGGTAATCAGTGAACCGGAGCGTAGTTCCGCTTCGACGACAATGACGCCGAGTGACAGGCCGCTGATCAGGCGATTACGGCGGGGAAAATCACCGGCACGTGCCCGATAGCCCATGGGACTTTCGGACACGAGGGCGCCATAGGCTCTGACCGAATGATAAAGATCGGTGTTTTCCGGTGGGTAGATATCATCAATGCCACCGCCCAGAACGGCAACCGTGCCGGTTTTCAGACTGGCCTGATGAGCTTGTGTGTCTATGCCACGCGCAAGGCCTGAGACAATGAGATAACCGGCTTCGCCCAGTTGGGCCGCCAGTTGATGGGCGATTTTCTGACCGGCGGCAGAGGCATTACGTGCGCCGACAATGGCCACAGCCCGCGCAGGGAAAGCGGTGTGTTCGCCCAATATCCATAAGACCGGCGGGGCGGCGGAAATCTGCGCCAGAAGTTTCGGGTAGGCCGTATCGCCGAGAACCACAAGCCGTGCGCCTGAGGCTTCACCGCGGGCGATTTCGGCTTCGACCTGTTCGGGTTTGGCGGGTTGAATGGCACCGCCCGCGCGTCTGGCAATGGAGGGCAGGGCCTCAATGACCTTAAGGGCGCTACCGAAACGACGAATAAGCTGCTGGAAATGAACGGGGCCAATACGCGGTGTGCGCGACAATTGCAGGCGGGCAAAGCGTTCTGCGTCCGTTGTACAGGCGGGAAAGCCTGTCTGTGGGAAATCCTCATCAAACAGGCTCATGGGCGTCAGCTCTCTGCTTTTTTCTTTTGGCCGATCTTAGGTTCTTCGCCCTTAAGCAGTCGGCGGATATTTTCATTATGACGACGATAGATCAGTACCGACATGAATATGGCCATGACGAGAAACGGATAGGGCTGATCAAACAAAAGGCCCAGCGGCGCAATCAGGGCGGCAGCCACAAGCGCACTTAAGGAACTGATGCGGAAGATAAAGGCCGTCAAAAGCCATGTCACAGACGCAATCAGCCCCAGCGGCCAGGCCGCGGCAAACAGGGTGCCGATGAAGGTCGCAACCCCTTTGCCGCCTTTGAATTTAAGCCAGACGGGGTACAGATGGCCGAGAAATGCTCCGCCACCGGCCAGCGCCATTCCTGCCTGACGTGTGGGCTGATCAAGACCTAGTAACAGGAACCAGGCCAGACCGACAGCGGCGGCCCCCTTGCCTGTGTCACCTAAAAAGGTGATCAGCGCCAGATCCTTACGTCCGGTTCTTAAGACATTGGTCGCGCCAATATTACCCGAACCGATGTCGCGGATATTGATGCCTGCCATGCGGGTGGTCAGGACACCAAACGGGATGGAGCCCAGAAAATAGCCACCAAATGCGGACAGGGCAAAGATCGACCATGCGGGCAGATCGGTCATAAAAGGCGTTCCTGATATCAGTTATTTTGGTAGACGATTCGGCCATCCACCAGTGTCAGTTCCACCTTGCCTTGCAATGTGCGGTTTTCAAAGGGGGAGTTTTTCGATTTTGACAGGATGTCTTTTTCGCGCAACGAAAACGGCGCATCGATATCCACCAGCACCAGATCAGCCGGTGCCCCGACGCTCAACCGTCCAGCCGCAAGGCCAATGAGATTCGCCGGATTGGACGTCACGGTGCGCAGCAGATCGATCAGCGGAATGTTCCGGTCATGGTGCAGGCCGATCAGCGCAGGCAGCAGGGTTTGCAGGCCGATGGCACCGGCGGTGGCTTCGGAGAACGGCAGGCGCTTGTCTTCGGCTGGGGCGGGCGAATGGTTGGACACCACGACATCTATTACGCCGTCAGCCAGAGCATCGGTAAGCGCCAGACGGTCATTTTCCGAACGCAGGGGCGGATCAAGACGGTAGAAGGTGCGATAATCCCCGATGTCATATTCATTGAACACCAGATGGTTGATTGAGGCCGAGGCAAAGACCTCAAGGCCACGGGCGCGAGCGCGTTTAATGGCCGAAACGCTCTCATGCGTGGTGATCTGATCGACGAGCAATCTTGCGCCGGTTAGTTCCACCAGCGCCAGATCACGCTCAAGGGCGATACGTTCCGCCAGTGCTGAAACGCCGCTCAGTCCCATGCGTGAGGCCATTTCGCCCGAGGTCGCGACAGCGCCTTCGGACAACCATGGCTCCTTGGGGCGGTGAGCCACAAGGGCGTTGAATCCGTTGGCGTAGGACAATACACGCTGCAAGGTCTTTGAATTGACGATGGGGTGTTCGACATCGGTAAAATAGACGGCACCGGCATCGTGCATCAGGCCGATCTCGGCCATTTTCTTACCGTTGTGGCCTTTGGTGGCAGCGCCTGCGGGATAGACGTGCACCAGTTCGATATCACGCGCGCGGCGCAGGATGAAATCAACCATCGCCGGTTCATCGATCACCGGATCGGTGTCGGGCTGCACGACCATTGAGGTCACACCACCGGCGGCGGCGGCAAGGCTGGCAGATTTGAGGGTTTCCTTAGGTTCGGCACCGGGTTCGCCGGTCTTGACGCGCAGGTCGATCAGGCCGGGGGCCAGCACATGGCCGTCACAGTCAATGACCTTAAGGTCCGAGGAGCCTGACGGCAGGTGCGCGGAATGGATGACCTGAGTAATGACGCCATCCGCCACAATCAGGCTTCCGGGGCCGTCATAGTTGCTTTCGGGGTCGATCAGGCGGGCATTGACCAGCGCGATAGGTTGGGTTTGTTTGAGCATGATCTTCAGGCCTCCAGACGTGCAGCAAGGGATGCCAGAACGGCCATACGGGCAGCGACGCCCATCTCGACCTGATCCTGAATGAGTGACACACTCAGATCGTCGGCGATTTCTGAATCAATTTCGACGCCACGATTCATCGGGCCGGGGTGCATAACCCGCACATTTGGCGAAGCCACACTTAGCTTTTCACGATCAAGCCCATAGAAGCGGAAATATTCGCGTGCCGAAGGGATAAAGGCCCCGTCCATGCGCTCAAGCTGAAGACGCAGCATCATCACCACATCGACACCGGCAATGCCTTCGCGCATGTCGTGATAGACCTCAACGCCCCACTGATCGGCATCTGACGGGATCAGTGTCGGCGGGCCGACTAGGCGCACATTGGCCCCCATGGCATTCAGCAATATGACGTTCGAGCGCGCAACACGACTATGGCCGACATCGCCGCAGATGGCCACCGTCAGGCTATCGACATGGCCAAAGGCGCGGCGGATCGACAGCATGTCCAGAAGCGCCTGAGTCGGGTGCTGGTGCTGACCGTCACCGGCATTGACCACGCTGCAGCCGACCTTCTGCGCCAGAAGTTCTGCGGCACCGGACGCTGAGTGACGTACCACCAGCAGGTCGGGCTTCATGGCATTCAGCGTTACCGCTGTGTCGATTAGGGTTTCGCCTTTGGCCACGGAGGATGTGCGCGGGTTCATATTGACCGTATCGGCCCCCAGACGCTTCCCCGCCAGTTCAAACGACGACATGGTACGCGTCGAGTTCTCAAAGAACAGATTGACCTGTGTGCGCCCCTTGAGGATATCGAGTTTCTTGGTCGTCTGACGGTTCAGATCGACAAAGGCGTCGGCCAGATCAAGCAGCGCCAGAATGTCAGGCGGATCAAGATCCTGAGAGGCGAGAAAATGACGTTTGGGAAAAGCGAACAGACGCGATTCAATAAGGTCGCGTAAGGCTTGCGGGTCGGTGAGGGCGCGTGTGGTCATAAAAGCTTGCTATAACCGACACATTAGCCAAAGGGAATAGGCCGCGATCCGAAAATCAGCGGCCCATAGCTTATGCGGCTCAGGCTTCGTTTTTCAGTGACGCCATATCAATCACGAACCGATAGCGGACGTCGGATTTGATGACCCGCTCATAGGCTTCGTTGATGTCCTGAATATTGATCAGTTCAATATCCGAGACGATGTTGTGCTTACCGCAGAAATCGAGCATCTCCTGCGTTTCCTTGATCGAGCCGATATTGGAGCCGGCAAGGCTGCGACGGCCAAGGATCAGCGGGAAGGCATGCAGCGGCACAGGCGCGTCAGGAATCCCCACCAGAACCATGGTGCCGTCTACTTTGAGGAGGCCCAGATAAGCGCCCCAATCGATAGGGGCGGCGACGGTGTTGATGATCAGGTCGAAAGTGCTGGCCAGAGTTTTGAAGGTTTGCGCGTCGGTGGTGTCGTGATAATGATCGGCCCCGAGACGTGAGGCATCCGCCTGTTTGGCTGTGCCGCGACTGAGCACGGTAACTTCAGCCCCTAGCGCATGGGCGATCTTGACGCCCATATGGCCCAAACCCCCAAGGCCGATAATGGCGACCTTTTTACCCGGTCCGGCTTGCCAATGCTTGAGCGGCGAATAGAGGGTGATCCCTGCGCAGAGAAGGGGGGCGGCGGCATCCAGAGGCAGGTTATCCGGCACCGAGAGGACATAGCCTTCCTTGACGACAATATGATCCGAATAGCCGCCCTGCGTTGGCTGACCATCGCGGTCAAGGCTGTTGTAGGTCAGAACAAGTTCCGGGAAATTATACTGTTCCTTGTCGACGTCGCGGGTCTGGCAATGGATGCAGGAATCGACGAAGCAGCCGACGCCAACGGTGTCTCCTTCCTTGAATTTCGTGACCTTGGCGCCGACCTTTGCGACGCGACCGACGATTTCATGTCCGGGGACCATTGGGAAGATGGCTTCGCCCCATTCTTCGCGCGCCTGATGGATATCAGAGTGGCAGATGCCGCTAAACAGGATGTCGATGACGACATCATCGTCATTAGGTTCACGACGTTCAAAGGTGAAGGGCTTAAGTGGTTCTTTGGGGGCGTGGGCGGCATAGGCTTTGGCGAGGGACATGGCTTGCTCCGTGAGGTGGTTCGCCCTTAATATGGGGTGATATAGCCTGCGCCCTAGGATACCAGATAAAATACCCACAGTAAAAGCGGCATGGTGACAGCCGAGGCGGTGGTGGTGATGGCGACGACGCCCGCCATAAAGGTGGCATCCCCGCCCATATGCCGCGCCAGAACATAGGCGGCTGCGGCGGACGGCGCGGCACCGATCATCATGGCAACGCCCTGCGCCAGTTGATCGCCTCCCAGCAGATAACAAAGCCCCCATGCGATCAAGGGCATGATCAGTATCTTATAGACCGATACGGCGCTGACCAGCCAGGGTCTTGCGGCGACATAGGCGAAGCTCAGGCCCGCGCCCGCCAGTATCAGGCCGGTAGGGATGGCCGCTTCGCCAAGGCTTTGCAGAAAGGCGTCAAAGACCGGAGTGGGCGGTACTTTCAGGAAATTGAGCGCCAGCCCCAGCATACAGGCGGCAAAGATCGGATTTCTGATCACCACCCATAAAAGGCTTATGAGGCTGCCGTCATGAGTTTTGCCCCCCACCGGCTCCCCCCATTTCGCCAGAACCACAATGGCGATGAAGTTAGTGGTTGGGATAAGAACGCTTAAGCCTACCGCCGCCATGTTCATGACGCCTTCGCCAAAAAGCGTGGTAGCCACAGGGATGAAAACAAAGGTGTTGAAACGGATCAGGCCCTGAAACACGCTCGTATAGGTCGGGCCGGTGACCTTGAGGACGGGGCGCAGGCTGATGGCCAGAAGCGCTGAAATCAGCGCGGCCCCCAGAACCGACAGGCCGACCGCTCCGGCGGATGCCCCGCTCAGGTTGGCGTGCCAGATGGCGGGAACCAGAAAGCCCGGATAGAGGACATAGACGGCAAATTTCTCAATTGGCCCCCAGACATTGAGCGGCAGGAAGCCTGATTTTTTGAGGATATAGCCCAGCGCAATTAGCATGAAGACGGGGGCTATGCCGGTGAGCGTGCTCCAGAAGCCCATCAGTCGTAGCTGCGCATCCGATCCAGTGCGCCCTGTAAGATATAGGCCGCTGCCGAGCGGTCGATGACCTCGGCCCGTTTGGCGCGGGTCAGGTCGGCTTCTTCGATCAGAAAGCGGTTCATGACGCTTGAGGACCAGCGTTCGTCCCAGAAGGCAATCGGCACATCGCGCAGGCGCAGAATGTTGCGGGCAAAGGCCCTTACCGACTGACAGCGCGGGCCTTCGGTGCCGTCCATATTGACCGGCAGACCGATCAGCAGGCCCGAGGCTTCGCGCTTCGCCATCAGGGCAAACAGGCGCTCGGCCTCATGGGTGAACTTGGTCTTTTTAATCAGTTCCAGCGGCGTGGCAATTATCAGGGAAATGTCGGACACGGCAACGCCGATGGTCTTTTCTCCCAGATCAAGCCCCAGCAAACCCGTGCGCGGGGTGAGGGCGGATTTCAGTTCGGTGATATCGACAACGGCCATGATACAGATCAAAAGAGAAAAGGGTTTTTGGGGCTTACCCCTTGTCAAAGCGGCTGTCAAAAGCTAACCGAGAACCATAGATTTTAAGGAGCCTTATCTCATGGCCATTGATGTGGCGACGGTGAAGAAAGTAGCCAGCCTGTCGCGTCTGCGCGAAGCGGATGAGCGGCTGGAAAGCCTTGCGGGGGAACTGAACGGTATTCTCGGCTGGATTGAACAGCTCAATGAGGTCGATGTGTCCGACGCTCAGCCCATGACCTCGGCAGTTGAGGTCGCGGCCCCTCTGCGTAATGACGTGGTTTCCGATGGCAATAAGGTCGCTGATGTCGTCTCCAATGCGCCCAAAACCGTAGATGGCTTCTTTGTTGTGCCTAAGGTGGTTGAGTAATGTCCGATCTGACCAAACTGACGCTTAAGGCCGCTGTTGATGGCCTGAAAAGCAAGCAATTTTCCTCGGGCGAACTGACCGAAGCCTTTATTGGCGCGATCGAAGCGGGCAACCCCAAGATCAATGCCTATGTGCTGACGACCTTTGACAAGGCGCGTGAACAGGCGGCAGACTCTGATAAGCGTATCGCTTCGGGTGAGGCCCGCGCGCTTGAAGGCGCACCTTTGGGCATCAAGGATCTCTATGCCACCAAGGGTGTGCGCACGACCGCCTGTTCCAAAATCCTCGGCAACTTCATCCCGCCTTACGAATCAACCGTCACGCAGAACCTGTGGGATCAGGGCGCAGTTATGTTGGGCAAGCTCAACATGGACGAGTTCGCCATGGGCTCATCGAACGAAACCTCTTACTGGGGGGCGGTGGTCAATCCGTGGAAGGCCAGTGGTTCGGATGCTGAACTGACCCCCGGTGGCTCTTCGGGCGGGTCTGCAGCAGCGGTAGCCGCTGATTTCTGTCTGGCGGCGACCGCTTCGGATACCGGTGGGTCAATCCGTCAACCGGCGGCCTTTACCGGCACGGTGGGCATCAAGCCAACCTACGGCCGTGCCTCACGCTTCGGCATGGTGGCGTTTGCGTCCTCGCTCGATCAGGCGGGGCCGATCACCAAGACGGTTGAGGATTCCGCGATCCTGCTGCAATCCATGTGCAGCCACGATCCTAAGGATTCCACCAGCCTGAACATTGAACTGCCGGACTTTGCCTCGTTTGTTGGTAAATCCGTCAAGGGCCTGCGCATTGGTATTCCTGACGAATATCGTCTGGATGGTATTCCGGCGGAAATCGATGCCCTGTGGGAGCAGGGGATCAAATGGCTTCAGGATGCCGGTGCCGAGATCGTCAAAATCTCGCTGCCGCACACCAAATATGCCCTGCCGACCTATTATATTGTGGCCCCCGCTGAGGCCTCGTCGAACCTTGCCCGTTATGACGGCATGCGTTTCGGTCATCGTGCCGAAGACGTTACGGGCCTGACCGATACCTATGAGCTGTCGCGCTCGGAAGGCTTCGGCAAGGAAGTGAAGCGCCGCATCATGATCGGCACCTATGTGCTGTCGGCGGGTTTCTATGATGCCTATTACGTCAAGGCCCTTAAGGTGCGTCGCCGCATTGCCGAAGATTTCACCAATGCTTTCAACGCTTGCGATGTCATTCTGACGCCTGCGACACCGTCATCGGCCTTCGCACTGGGGGATACGGCCAAGGCGGCCGATCCGGTACAGATGTATCTGAACGATGTGTTCACGGTTACAACCAATCTGGCTGGATTGCCGGGCATGTCAGTACCTGCGGGGCTTGATTCCAAAGGTTTGCCGCTTGGCCTTCAGGTCATTGGTAAGGCGCTGGACGAAGGTACCGTCCTGTCCATCGCTTCTGTGCTGGAACAGGCGGCAGGTTTCACGCAAAAACCGTCGAAGTGGTGGTAGGTTGTTTGTGATTTCTCCCTCGTGCTGTGCGGAAGGGGGGATGTGAGCAAGGTGACGAGAGGGTTTCTTAGGGGCAACCCAAAGAAAGTACCCCTCCGACGGCTTCGCCGCCACCTCCCCATCGTTACACGATAGGGAGGAGGGGCTGTGATCACCTGAGCCATAATACCGCCTCAGGAGAATGTCTTTAGTTTTCGGCGTGAAGTGCGTAAACTGAGGCTTCCTCTGGTAAGGTGACATATGCTGGTAAGTGTTCAGGACATGATCGGATGGGGGCTTCTGGTTCTGCCCCTGATTGTGCTTGCGTGGGCGGGTAGCGTCTATATCGAGACGACGCTTGAGCGCAGACGCCACGAACGCTACCAGCGGTTTTACCAGATCATGCGTGACCTGAGCCGTGAAGACGCCAGTCAGGCCGATAAGATGGCGGCGGCCTATGAACTGCGTCACTATCGTGAATATCGCGATGTCATTGCGCGTATTTTTGATGACGGCAAGCTTCGTCCCGAAGACGAAGGCCTGATTGCCGATCAGCTTAAGGACTCGGCCCGCGCCGTCGGTTTGCGGCCTGACAAAAAAGCTTCATCGCGCCATAAGTGATCACAGATAGACCTTTGGGCCGGACTGAGGTACAGGGCGCACATGTCCGTATCTGTGCCCCTTGCCTCGACCTATGGTTCTGCCTTCCGTGCGCTGTTCACCCTAGCCTGGCCGGTGGTGATTGCGCGTTTTGGCATCATGCTGATGGGCCTGATGGATACGGTGATTGTCGGTCACTATAGCTCGGTTGAGCTTGGGTTTCATTCGATGGCCTGGGCACCGACCAGTGTATTTCTGGTGACGTCCATCGGGCTTCTGGTGGGACTTCAGGTCAAGACCTCACACTATCTGGGGGCAGGGGAAACCCACCGTATCGGGGCGGTGTTCCGGCGCGGCATGGGCTATGCGCTGGGTTTGGGTGTTGGCTCAATGGTTCTGATGATGTTGTTTGCGCCGCCGCTTTTCCGTGCCAGCGTCACCGAAACCCTTGCGGCGGGTGCGACCGTGCCGCTGATGATCTTTGCCCTGTCCATGCCCTTCTATATGGTGTCTATAGGCTGCTCAGAGTTCCTTGAAGCCCTTGGGCGCACGCGTCAGAGCATGTTCATCATGATGGGGGCCAATGTCGTCAATGTCGCGCTGCTGTTTCTGCTGGTGCCGGGTCATATTGAACCGATACATGGCGCTGTGGGGGCGGCCATAGCCACCCTGATTGCGCGGGCCATGATGATGGTCGCCATGTTGATCTATGTCGCCCGCCTGCCTCAGGCGCGTGAATATGGTATTTTCAAAAAACATCCTGCCGATAAACCTGCGGCGGTCGATCAGCGCCGGATTGGTTACGCGGCAGGGGCGTCTTATTTCATCGAGGTCGGGGCCTTTGCGGCCATGACCTTCTTTGCCGGTCGTCTGGGGGAGGTCGAGGTAGCGCAGTGGGCGATTGTGCTCAATTTTGCCGGACTGGTGTTCATGGTGCCGATGGGCGTAGCCGTGGGCTGTTCGGTGCTGGTCGGACGGGCCTTTGGGGCGCGTGATCCTCAGGCTATCAGGATGATGGGACGCGTGAGCTTTATGACCGCAGCGGCCTTTATGATCATGGTGACCTTAGGGGTGGTGATCGGGGCAGGGGCACTGGCGCGGTTCTATACCGATGATGTGGCGCTCATTGCGGGGGTTCAGGCGGCGCTCTTGCTGTCGTGTCTGTTTTTCCTGCCGGATGGGCTTCAGGTTGTGGCGGCTCAGGCGCTTCGGGCGCGTAAGGATGTCGTCATGCCGACCGTCATCCATTACATTTCCTACGGCCTGATCATGATGCCGCTGGGGTGGCTGTTTGCCATAACCTTTAAGCACGGTGTGCCCGGCCTGATCTATGCGGTGATTGTCGCCAGCCTGATGTCTGGCACCTTCCTCGTCGGGCGGTTTTTCTGGCTTGATAAGCGTCCGATCAAGGCGGTCATATAACGGCGCGGGGTGCCCACAGGATAACACCCGCGCCAATCAAGCACAGTAACAACCCACCCATATCCCAGGTATCGGGGCGCTGCTTTTCGACCAGCCACATCCATGTAATGGAGGCGGCAATATAGATGGCCCCATAGGCGGCATAGGTCCGGCCCGCCGTATCTGTATCGGTCAGCGTCAGCAAATAAGCGAACAGCATCAAAAAGATCGCCGCCGGTATCAGCCACAGCGGCGTCTTTTGCAGCCTGAGGATCATATAGACGCTATAGCAGCCCGCAATTTCGCTTAAGGCCGCCAGCACATATATGATCAGGGTTTTCATAGACCGAGTATCCAGCCTTCTTCGGTCTGAACCGTATTCAGGTCGGCTTCTGACAGGGCTTTGGGGGCCGCAAACAGAGCCCCAAGCTCACCCTTGTCGTCGCGTTCGGCAAAGGCCGTGGCGGTCAGGCGTACCTGAGTGGCGTCCTTGACCTCAAGCGGTTCGGGCGTGCCTGAGAACATCGGCGGATGTACCTCGGCGATGACTGTATTGATGCCCTCAAGTGCGGCGTCATTCAATGCGCCAAAGCCGGTTTCAAATGGCCAGATTTTCGCCTTGTCGCCAAGTGTATCCTTGATAGCCTTAACGGCGGGAAGGCCTAAGAAGGTTTGTCCGCCCGCGACACCGGCCCCGTGCATCTGCCACAGGCTCCTGGCCTGTGCCAGTTTGGGCAGGTGGTGGGTGGCTTCATCCGTCAGGCGCAGTTCGGGGAAGTTGCCGAAACTGTCGGGCTTAAGCGTCGAGAGCCATTTCTGGGCCTGTGACTTGGGCGCGCCCCAGAACGGCCAGGCCTCATCGGTCGTCAGGCGGTTGAATTTGGCCGCAACGGCAAAGCGGTTGTTGGTATTGTCCGCCTTATCGACAATATTTTTCAGCACGAAATCGCGCATGGCTTCCCAAGGGGTGCCTTCGAGTTTCAGGGCTGAGGCGGTGCCGCGCGGGAAGCCCAGCGCAAAGGTAAAGCCCAGGAAAATGCGGTCACCGCGCTTATGCAGGTCGGCAAGGATCGTTTTCAGAAGGGTGACGGCCTCGGCACGCGTGGCCGGATTATGCGCCTCATAGGTCAGGCGGAAACGAACATCGCGTTTGGCCACACCAATCCAAACGGAGGACTCGCCGGTTTTCTTACCTTCGGCGGCACTCCAGTCAACAATCACATAGGCTCCGAACAAGCGGGACACAGCGCACAGGCTCCAGTCTGAGTTAGAATAATCCGGCGCGGTTGTATCCCGAAACCATGCGCTGTTTAAAGCCCGTTTATGGATAAGCGCCGGTTTTTATCAATTTCTGTTTTAAAGTTTTTGGGAAAGCTGTGTAAAACGGCTCACGGTAATCAGACCCGACTCATGAGGACGATATGACAAAGGTGTTGCGCGCAGGTGTTGCAGGCGCTGGGGTATTTGGCGGCTATCATGCCAACAAGTATAAACAGGCTGACGCCATAACCTTCGTGGGCATCTATGATCTTGATACCGCCCGCGCCGAAACAGCGGCGGCAAATGTCGGCACGCAAGCCTTTTCCGGGGATCAGTGGGGCGAATTTGTTTCGCAGATCGATGTACTGACCGTAGCGGTTCCGGCCTTTGCACATGCCGGCGTGGTGCTTAAGGCGCTTGAGGCGGGCGTCCATGTCTATGTCGAGAAGCCGTTGGCCATAAGCCTTGAGGACGGTCAGGCCATGGTCGCTCTGGCGGCGGAAAAGGGACTCGTTCTGGCTTGTGGCCATCAGGAGCGGGCGGTGTTTGAAGCCATGGGCCTTTATGATGTGCCTGAGCGTCCGATCCGCCTTGAGGCGGTACGAAATGGCACGGCCTCGACGCGTAATCTCGATGTGTCGGTGGGGCTTGATCTGATGATCCATGATCTTGATCTGGGCCTTACACTGGCGGGCAGGCAGGCAGAGGCGGTGACCGCCACCGCGCGCTACCGTCAGGACGAAGGTTATAAGGCCGTGGGGGCGGATGAACTTAAGGCTGAGGTCGAATTTGGCGATGGTTTTAGTGCCAGCTTCTCAGCCTCACGCATGGCCGAAGCGCGCGAACGCACGATGAAGCTTATTTACCCGTCCGGTGAAGTGTTCATCGATATGCTCAACCGCAAATTCGAAAACCACACGCCGTTTGCGCTTAATCCGGATTTTGCTGAGGCTGATATTGCCCGTGATCCGCTGGGTACCAGTGTCGGGCGTTTCCTGAGCGCTGTGCGGGGTGAGGGCGGGCGTCCGCTGGCCGGTGGCGATGAGGCGCTTCTGGCGCTGGAGCTGGCGTTAATGGTGGATGCGGCGGTGGCGCCTCAGGGCTGATCCCTGAGGATGAGGCTCAGGCTCAGGATTCCATAGCCCACACCCATCAGCGGATATTTGTAATGGGTCATGACATCGACCGCCGTCGCATCAAACAGGCGGAAGTGGCCGATCAGACTGGCCATAACCAGTGCTGCCGATATGAAAAACAGCAATAAGGTTTCAGCTGTCGGTTTCATGTGCCCCCAATGCCCGATCACACCTGTCCGCTCCCGCCAGCGGTGGTCTGAATTATTCAGACTGTGGGGATAATTTCAACGGTTACTTTCAGGCAAGCCTGTGCCTCAGGCAAAAAAATGCGCTTAAAGCGCCTGACGCAAGAACAGAAGTTCATGCAAGGTCACTAAAACGGCGAAAAGCGACGTCCCGACCAGCAGTCTGAGGAGCCCCAGTTCGAGAAATTCAAACCGCGTGCGGCCCTGTATTATGGCAACAAAGGGCAGGAAAGACGTGTGTTTCAGGATGGTGCGATAGTGATCGCCCAAACGGTCTTCGCGGCGCAGGTCGAGATTGTAGGACCCGAGATAGCTCAGAGCCAGAACGGTGCCGAAAAAGACCCATGACGCCAGATTGCCATTACAGATCATATGCATGAAAGCCAGCAGGCTCAGGCCCGCCAGAACCGGATGACGGGTCACACGGATAATGCCGCTGATGGGCTTGTCCGGCTGTACGGCATTGGCTTTCAGGCGCACGGGCGACGGGCTTAAGGTGCCGACCACAATAAGTTGTATGGCCAGGAAATTAACCAGCAGGGCGACGATCTTAAGCCAGTAGGGCGCGTGCCAAAGCTGGGCATTCAGCGGGTCACCCATGGCACCAAAATAGGCAAAAAATATCCAGATCAGGCCAAACAATGAGGCCAGACCATAGAGCGCAAAATAGGCAGGGGCGCTTATGCGGGCGATGATCCGTGCCTTGACGGATGTACCGGCCACAAACAGATGCAGAAACAGAAAGAAAGCGCAGGCTAAAGCCAGTAAAAGCATGGGAAACTTACAGATAAGGGATGATCGGGGCGTTTAATATATCGCCTTCGTCGGTCTTAGCAGGCTTTGCCGGTGAGGGCGAGGGGCTTTGCGTTATGGACGGGGCTGGGGCCGCCAGTACAACCGGTTGCGGTTCGATTTCCTTGACGATTTCATCGAGGGGGCGGCGGATAATCGCCTCGACATGGTAAAACCAGCGTCGTGCCGTCTCCATAGCCCGCCGAGGCCCTTCGGCGCGGGCGGTGAGCGCATCCTGTGGGTCCCACAGGGGCAGCTCAAAATCCGGATGGGCCGGATCGCTGAAGACCAGCCGGATGGTGACGCGCGTCACCTGAGGGGCGATGTCGTCAAACATCTTGTGCGGGCCTGAGCGCAATATACGGGCGACAACCTTATCGTCGACAAAGACCTCAATGCCGATGAGGTCGCGTATCGGATAAACCCTGGTCGGGGTCTTTCCGAAATTGCGCACGATGACGATCTTGTTGCTGTAATAGCTTAAGGCCGCCGCAGCCGCGCGCACGGGTTCTATGGATTCGACATCAGGACGTCGCCCCTCAAGGGCATCGCTGATTTCATCTTCAAGCTTGCGCGGGGCCTCAACGCGGGAATCCCAGATGCGATAGATGATCAGCAAAATCGCCAGTCCTGCCGCCGTAAGTATGATCAATGTCGGCATGAACGGATCCACCTGACAATTCCCCCCATCACAAGTGCAGCCTTATCTTAACCATAAATGCAGGAAAGAGTTAAGGGGAATTCAGGCGGAAGCGTCTTCGGGGGCGTATTCGGGATCTGCGCGGCTGGCAGGCTGGCGTTTGATCACGGCATCAATGTGCGACAGCCATTTACGCCCCAGTTGCACGGCTTCGGTCGCGGTTTTGGGCTGCACATTGCCGCTTGGCAGGTCGCCATAGAGGTGCAGTTCAAACTCAGGTGTGCGCATGTCCGAAAACAGCAGGCGCAATACCACCTGCGAGGCATTGGGGTAGGTTTCCTCCAGTACCCGACGTGGTTCGCCTTTTTGCGCACGGGCGACTACACGCTCATCGACAATCAGTTCCGCTCCGTCGATCTCGTCAAAGGCGAAGACCAGACCGTTGCGGCCTGTGTTCCACAAAATCGCCAGATCGCCGTGGGTAAAATCAAGCCCGGCGGCTTTTTGCGCATAGACATCATAAACGGTGGCGTCGGCGGGCTTACCCAGCGCACCGGTCAGGCCCCGCGTTAATCTGCGGATGTTTTCAAACCACCACAACAGCGTCGATGTCACCGCCAGCAAAACGACGCCAGCAAAGACAAACCATAATACGACGCGCGCCGCCTGTTCCATCCGTACTCAAATGCCTTGAAAAAGATATGCTTAATCAAACCTTACGGCGCGGGTGTTAATTTTCGGTATGTAAATCGACCCCGATCGGCACATGGTCGGACGGCTTGGCGCTTTCGTGCTGAGAGCCACGTACATGTTTGTGGATTTCAACACCCCTTAGCCGGTCGGCCGCCTGTGGCGACAGGAGGTGATGGTCGATGCGGATGCCTTCGTTTTTTTGCCAGGCACCGGCCTGATAATCCCAGTAGGTATAACGATTGTCAGCGCAGGGCATGGCATCAAACGCATCGGTATAGCCGAGGTTTTTCAAGGTACGGTAAGCGGCACGGATTTCCGGCTGATAGAGCGCGTCATCAAGCCAGACCGATTCCCGATAGCAATCCTCAGCCGCCGGAATAGTGTTGAAGTCCCCGCTGAGGACGGTCAGTTCCTCTAATGCCAAAAGCGCCTTCGCACGGTCTTGCAGGCGTTTATACCAGCGCTGTTTGTAGGCATATTTCTCGGTGCCCACCGGATTGCCGTTCGGCAGATAGACAGACGCCACCCGAACCGGCACAGGGGCTTCGACCAGCGCCTCTATGTAGCGGGCATGGTCGTCTTCGTCTTCGCCCGCAAGCCCTTTGGTCACTTCACTCAAGGGGTATTTCGACAGAAGTGCTACGCCGTTATAGGTTTTCTGGCCGTGTACAGCGACATTATACCCAAGCGATTCAAACGCTTCGTAAGGGAACTTCTCGTCGATGCACTTAAGTTCCTGCAGGGCGCAGACATCGGGTTCGGCTTCGCGGAACCAGTCAAGAATGACCGGCAAACGGGCATTGACCGAATTGACGTTGAACGTAAAGATTTTCATGAAGCGGACTTATATCGAAAAACTGACGCCACAGCCACAGGAGGTTTTGGCGTTAGGGTTCAGTATCTTGAACTGCGAACCGGCCAGTTCGTCGACATAGTCGATAATTGAACCGCTCAGGAAGGGCACGGAGACCTCATCCACAAGCGCCTTCGCGCCATCCAGCTCGATGAGGGTGTCTTCAGGTTCTGAGACTTCGACCAGATCAAGAGTGTACTGAAAGCCGGAGCAGCCGCCACCGTCCACGGCAACGCGGAGCATAATCGTGTGGCCAGCCTCATCACTCAGGTGATTGATCTGACGGGCGGCGGCGCGGGAGAGGCTGATATCGGTCATGCAGGCAATATAATCCATGAGCGCGCAGGTTTTTAGAGGGGAATCGGCTTATTTTTAAATCAAATGCAAATATTGCGGTATAGCCGCCTTCAATACCCTGTCACCTGAGCCGTTTTCGATCCATGACCCAGCTTCTGAACCCTTACGCTGAAAACGCTGCCGCCTCCCGGGGGCGCCTGCATGAGGAGCGCGAAAGCCATACGCGCACACCGTTTGCGCGGGATCGTGACCGGATCATCCATTCGACCGCCTTTCGCCGCCTAAAGGGAAAGACACAGGTGTTTGTGGCTAATGAAGGCGACTATTTCCGTAATCGCCTGACCCATTCGCTTGAGGTGGCGCAGGTCGCCCGTTCGCTGGCTCATAGCCTTAAGGTGGATGAAGACCTGACCGAAACCATTGCTCTGGCGCATGATATGGGCCATCCGCCCTTTGGTCATGCCGGTGAGGACGAACTGCATGTGCTGATGAAGCCGTGGGGCGGGTTTGATCATAACGTACAGGCGTTTCGGGTCGTTACGCGCATCGAGCACCGCTATCCAGCCTTTGAAGGGCTTAACCTGACGTGGGAAACCCTTGAGGGCATAGTCAAGCATAACGGGCCGGTGGCCAACCGGCTGGATAAGCCGTCATGGAAGGCGATTAGTGATTTCACCGCCGATTGGGATTTGCGGCCTGACACCTATGCCTCGCTTGAGGCGCAGATTGCTGCCATTGCCGACGACATTGCCTATAACAACCATGATGTTGATGATGGTTTGCGGGCAGGCCTGTTTGATATCGAAGACCTGCTTGAGGTGCCACTGATCGGCCCCGCGCTTAAGGCGGTTAAGGCTGACTGGCCGCTGATGGACAAACGCATGTGGCGGCTTGAGGCGGTGCGGCGTGTCATTGGTGATATGATTGTCGATGTCTATGATGAAACCCTGCGGCGCATTACCGAAGACGGCATTGAAACCGCCGAAGACGTCAGGCGCGCCAAACGCCAGATGGTGGCCTTTTCAGGTGAGACACAGCGCGGCCTGAAGCAGTTGCGACTGTTTTTGCATGCCCGGATGTACAAGCACTGGCAGGTCAATCGCTCACGTTCCCATGCACGGCGCATTCTCAATCAGTTGTTCGAGCTTTATCGTAGTGAGCCACAGGTGCTGCCGCCTAACTGGTATGGCCGGTTACAGGCCCGCGATAATGAAACCGGACGTGCGCGGGTGATCTGTGATTACATTGCGGGCATGACGGATGCCTATGCCATCGAGCAGCACCGCAGCCTGTTTTCTATATAATCAGCGAGAAGATTTCTTCACGAGGAACATGGCGGCATCGGCTTCGGCCAGCCAGGCTTCGGCGCTGTGGTGGTTTTCATAGGCCCGCACACCGAACGATCCGCCGATCTTCAGGTAAAGCCCGCCATGCGCAAACGTGCCGATTTCAAGCTCGGCCTCAAGCTTACCCGCCTTGGCGCGGGCAATATCGGCATCGGCATGGCGCAGCAGCACGGCAAATTCATCGCCACCAATGCGCCCGACACTGTCGCCTTCGCGGATATTGGACTTAAGGGTTTCCGCGACATAAATCAGGGCGGCGTCACCGGCGGCATGGCCATAGGTGTCGTTAACCGCCTTGAAGCCATCCATATCGAGAAAGATCAGCGACGCCTCCTCGCCATACCGTCTGCAATCGGCCATGGCGCGGGTCATTTCATGCACAAAGGCCCGCCGGTTAAGGGTCGGCGTCAGCACATCCTGTGAGGCCGTCTGCTCGGCCAGTTCGATACGTTCGTTAAGCTTTTTGATCTCAGTCCTGAGGTTGGCATTTTCACGCAACAGGCTGTCGATCAGGGCGCGTGCCGCAAATGGCCAGGCGTCACCCGTCTGCGCCTCAGTATCTTTGGGCGTATCCATAAGTGTAAGGACGTGGCGACTGAGGTTCATGAGGCGAGCCGGATTCCGCAAACACAGAGTGAATAAAGCCGTTCTGCGTGATTCATGAACTGATTCACTGCTGGCGTAACGGATTCTTTTGCAGACTGATTTAGGCTTGCCGTTAAGCCTATATGGCTTTACTACGCCGTCTTTTCGCTTTGTCCACATACAAGGGTGCGAATCATGGGGTCTTTAGCCGCAAATCCGGCCGCAAAACCGAAAGTCGCGATCATTATGGGATCGCGGTCGGACTGGCCGGTCATGAAAAAAGCCGCTGAAGCACTGGATAGTCTTCAGGTTGCCTATGAGGCCCGTGTCGTCTCGGCGCACCGTACCCCTGAGCGTATGGTCGAATTTGCCAAATCGGCAAAAGATAATGGCTTTGAGGTCATTATTGCCGGTGCGGGCGGTGCAGCGCATTTGCCGGGCATGACGGCATCCCTGACGCCTTTGCCGGTGCTGGGCGTGCCTGTGCCGGTACGTGATGGCCTGAAAGGCATCGATTCCCTTTTGTCGATTGTCCAGATGCCGGGCGGTGTGCCGGTCGGTACGCTGGCGGTAGGTGAGGCGGGCGCGAAAAATGCCGGTCTACTGGCGGCGCAGATACTGGCGCTGAACGATCCCGAATTGATGTCGCGTGTCGAGGCCTTAAGGGCGGCGCAGACCGATGGTGTTCCCGATAGTGTTGAGGATTAGGTTTTGACGGCTCCGCTTCCGTTAGGTTCGAAAATAGGCATTCTGGGTGATGGCCAGTTGGGCCGTATGTTGTCTCAGGCTGCGTCCCGTCTAGGGTTCAATGTCGTGGTCTATGGCCCTGACGCCATGTCACCGGCGGCCAATGTGTCGGCGGTGTCCAAGGTGGCCCGCTATACGGATCAGGAAGCGCTGAATCGTTTTGCCGCCGCCTGTGATGTAATTACCTTTGAATTCGAAAACGTCCCTGTATCTTCGCTGGAATATCTGGTGGGGAAGGGCGCACGGGTCGCCCCCAATGCGCGGGCGCTGGGGATCACTCAGGATCGCGTGCTCGAAAAAAGCTTTGCCCGTGAGGCAGGGATAGGCACGGTCGATTTCTATGAAATCAACAGCCTGTCCGATCTTGAGGCGGCGCTAGCTGAAAACGGTGTGCCCGCTTTGCTGAAAACCCGCCGTGAAGGCTATGACGGCAAGGGGCAGGTGTGGATCAGGGATGTGTCCGAGGCCGAAGCGGCTTTCAGCAGCCTGAACGGCCGCGCTGCTATTCTTGAGGCCAGGGCTGATTTCCAGCGTGAAATTTCAGTGATTGCTGCCCGGGGATATGACGGCGAGGTACGCGTCTATCCGGTCGGTGAAAACCATCACATTAAGGGTATTCTGTCGACGACACTGGCACCGGCTGAGGTGTCAGAGACCCTGAAAGGCCGCGCCGAAGATATTGCCCGACGTGTGCTGGAAGGGCTTGATTATGTCGGCGTGCTGGGGGTCGAGCTGTTTGTGCTTGAGGGCGACCAGCTGATCCTCAATGAAATTGCGCCACGCGTACACAATACCGGCCACTGGACGCAGGACGGGTGCCTGTGTGACCAGTTCGAACAGCATATTCGGGCGGTTGCTGGCTGGCCTTTGGGCGATACGATGGCCCGTTTTCAGGTTGAGATGACAAACCTTCTGGGGCCGGACATTCTGGCGTGGGAGGCCCTGTCTCAGGAGGCGGATTCACGTCTCTATATCTACGGTAAGGACGAGCCGCGCGAAGGCCGCAAGATGGGCCATATCAACCGTATCAAATCGACTTTGTAGTATGTGCAGGCATACGCCCAATAAAAAACCCTCCGGCAGAACCGGAGGGTTTTTTATTGGGCGTATGCCTGTCAGGCGAAGCGCTTGCCAATCTGGCTGATAGCGGCATCAACCTGAGTGTCGCCTTTCAGGCTGGCGGCACGCTTGGCTAGAACATCTTCGGCGATCTGGGTTGCCAGATCCGCCGCAGCGGCCTTAACGTCCGAAGCGGCGCGGGCTTCGGCCTGAGCAATCTTGGCCTCGGCCTGAGCCTGACGGCGTTTGATCGACTCCTCAAGATTAGCCTGAGCTTCGGTTGCCAGACGCTTGGCTTCGTCTTCAGCAAACGCCACCAGTTCCTTGGCCTTTTGTTCGGCCTCAAGGCGCTGGGCCTTGATGCTGTTCAGAAGACCTTGCGCTTCCTGACGGATGCGCACGGCTTCATCAAGTTCGGCACGTACGGCATCGCCTGTAGCCCCGAGGGATTTCCACAGGTTTTGCGGAACCTTCAGAACAAACAGAAGTGCGAAGAACGAAAGGATACCGATGCGTACCCAGGTTTCGGGATTTTCAAACATCGGTGTCTCCTACGCTTTTTTCACGGCTGCGGACAGGGCGGCCTTGGTCGGGGCCTTACCGGTCAGCTTTTCAACCAGAGCTGAAGCGGTGTCAGTCGCAATTTCTGCGACATGCGACAGAGCTTCGTCACGGGCCGTACGGATACGGGCTTCGGACTCGGCCAGAACCGCGTTCAGACGGGCATCTTCGGCCGCCTGAGCGGCAGCCAGTTCAGCCGCAGCCTTTGACTTTGCGTCAGACGCCAGTTTGCGTGCAGCGGCCTGAGCCTGAGCGGTTTCAGCCGCCGCGGCCTTGGCCTGAGCCTCAGCCTCATCACGGATAGCGCGGGCATTGGCCAGATCTTCGGCAATGGTCGAGCCACGATTATCAATGACCTTGCGCAGACGCGGGGCAAATACCTTGGCAATCAGCAGGAACAGAATACCGAACAGGATAACCAGCCAGATCATCTGACCGGCCCAGTGTTCCATCTGGAACTGTGGGAGGCCGCCCGATGCGTGTGCATCGCCGTGACCGTGGACTTCTTCGGTGTGGGCTGTCGCGGCGTGACTGTCCGCATGAGCCGCATCATGAGCCGCTTCAGCCGAAGCCGGTGCGGTAACAATTGGCTCAAGCGTAGCGACCGTGGTCACCGGTGCCTCAGAACTTGAGGTAACGCTCATGGAGTGATCCTTTATGATCCGCAAAACAGGATTTGCGAAGTCAGGGTCTGTAACAAACGGGCGGATCAGACTGATATTTCAAGCCTGACCCGCCGTTAAATTCAGGCAAAAGGCTGAATTAGCCGTTCAGGATCATGATGGCGATAACGAACGCCAGAATGCCCAGAGCTTCGGTCAGCGCCATGCCGATGAAGAGGTTGGTTTGTTGCGACTTTGCAGCCGAAGGGTTGCGCATAGCACCCTGAAAGAAGTTGCCGAACAGGATGCCGAGACCGACGCCAGCGCCGATCATACCGAGCATAGCCAGACCAGCACCGATAAACTTGTAAGCCGTGAGATCCATTTTAAACTCCAGAAGTAGGGATCAGAAAGACAGTATTAGATAATTAGTGGTCGTGAAGATTGACCACGTCATTGAGGTAAACGCACGTCAGAACCGCGAACACGAAAGCTTGAAGGTAGGCGACAAGGAATTCGAGCGCGGTAAGGGCTACGACCGCAAACAGAGACACGAAGCCGCCGAGATACCCCAGAAAGCCCAGAGACGCCAGAGACACGATGAAGCCTGCAAAGACTTTCATAACGATGTGACCGCCAACCATGTTCCCGAACAGACGCAGGGTAAGGGTGATCGGACGCATCAGGAACGAAATGATTTCAATCGGGATGAGGATCGGCAGGATTGGCAGAGGCACGCCCGATGGGCAGAACAGCTTAAAGAAGCCCAGACCGTTGCGCAGTACGCCAACCACGATCACTGTACCGATAGTCAGAAGTGCAAGGGTAAGGGTGACCGCCAGCTGTGACGTCGCCGTGAAATAGGTGGTCATCCCGATAAGGTTACAGCTCAGGACAAACAGAAACAGAGTGAAGACGAACGGAAAGAAGGCGCGACCGTCATGACCAATAATGGACTCGGTCAGGTCGTCTACCAGTTTGAACAGGCCCTCGGCCATCACCTGTCCGCGACCGGGAATGATCCCAGCGCGGGCGGTGGAAAGCGAAAAGAAAACAATTACAGCGGCGACAGCGAACATCATCGCCAGAACCGAGTTGGTAATTGACAGGTCAACAGGGATACCCGCAACTTCAAACGCCGGAAGTTCCACGACTTTTTGAATCTGGAACTGGTGCAACGGATCGGCCATAAGCCCTCAACCTCATCTATATTTAAGCACTAGAAACCGCACAAATAGCGGCCTTAATCTTTTTTCGAATCCTGACGACTATGGCCATTGGCGCTTTTGGCAACCAGATAGACCCCGATAATCATCCCGCCGATGGTTCCGACAATCACGCCGAAAGGGCCGGTGTTCAGATAGGTATCGCTTAGCCACCCAAGCCCCAGACCGACAAATATCCCCCCAAGAAGTTCGCCCAGAGCCTGATAGCCCTTACCGGCGCCCACTTCATTTTCAGCATGAGAAGATGTCTTCGCGGATTTACGGGCCTCAATGGCCTTAAGTTTCCGGTCGATATCCTCAAGCTTCTCCAGTTCGGAGTCTTGCTGATCGGGGTCATGTGTCATGTTCAGAACTTTGCAGGCAGGTGAACGGTTTTGAGGCCGCTACCCTGTTTCGAACGGCGCGGAACCTAATCGTAGTGCGTTAAAAGGTCAAGCAACGCAATGACAGAAAGTTGATCTATTTGAATTATAAAGTCTGTTCAGCGGTTTCTATTCACTGACCAACGCTTCGGCCTGAGATAAATCAACGCTGACCAGCTGTGATACGCCGCGTTCTGCCATGGTCACACCGAATAATCTGTCCATCCGCGCCATGGTTACAGGGTTGTGGGTGATGGCAATGAAGCGCGTCTGGGTGCGGGTACGCATTTCCGCCAGCAGTCGGCAATAGCGATCGACATTGGCATCATCGAGCGGTGCATCGACTTCATCGAGCACGCAAACGGGTGCGGGATTGGCCAGAAATACCCCGAAAATCAGGGCCGTAGCCGTCAGGGCCTGTTCGCCACCGGACATCAGGCTCATGGTCGAAAGCCGCTTTCCGGGGGGGCAGGCATAGATTTCAAGGCCTGCCTCAAGCGGATCGTCTGATTCGACCAGCCGCAATTCCGCAGAGCCGCCGCCGAACAGGGCAACAAACAGGGTCTTGAAATGGGCGTTGATGACCTCAAAGGCTGCCAGAAGCCGCTCACGCCCTTCGGCATTCAGTTCATCAATCCCGTCTCGTAGTTTGCCGATGGCGGTCGTCAGGTCAATGCGCTCACGGCTTATGTTTTCAAGGCGCTCCTGATATTCGCTGGCCTCTTCCTCGGCCCTGAGGTTCACGGCCCCCAGTTGATCGCGTTCGCGCTCAAGGCCTGAGAGCAGTGATTCGGCACCTGCCGCATCGGCAGGGGTCGCGATGGCCTCTTCCTTAAGCTTATGACCGAGCGTTTCAGGCGTATCGCCCGTCTGATCAGCAATGAGGCTGGTGATCTCGTCCTTTTTAGTGGTCGCGGCCTCAAGGCGGGCCAGAGCCGTAGCGCGATGCTCACGCGCCTGAGACGCCGCCTGTTCGGAGGCTTTCTCGGCCTGATCGGCGTCTCGTTTGGCCTGCTCGGCCTGACTTAGGGCTTCACGCGCGGCATTGAGGCGCGTTTCAGCCTGATGCAGCGAATCAACGAGTTGCAGACGTCGGGTTTCAAAGCTATCCGGTGCGGCTTCGGCTTTTTGCAGCAATGAAGCCGTCTGTTCCTGCTCAGCCAACAGCTTTGCCACCCGTGCCCCTGAGTCTGCGTGGCGGCGCGTCCAGTCGTTGAGGTCGCGGCTGAGGTTACGTTCGCGCCCTTCGCGGGCGGTACGGTTGCGATTGTCTTCATCCAGTGCGGAGCGTGCTGACAGGACGGCCTGACGCTTTTCCTGCGCCTGCTGACGGGCGGTGATCAGGGTATCATTCAGTTCCGACAGGTTTTCCGGTGTCGATTGCGCGTCCGCCAGTTGTTCATAGGTGGTCTTGGCCTCACGCAATTCGTCCCCAAGCCGTTTAAGCGTCGCCTCAAGGCCTTCGAGGCGCACCTCATGCTGGGCCTTGGCGCGTTGTCTTTCTTCGGACTGGCTCACCTTAAGCCGCAGATCGCGCTCAAGTTCCGGCAGTTTCTGACGGGCCTGACGCAGGCGGTCTTCATAGTCTTTCAGACGGTTGGTGGCCTCCGTCAACCGTGTCTGCGCGTCCGTCAGTTGCGGTTTCAGGCCATCAATCTCGTTTTCCAGCTCCTCAAAGCGCGTGCGTTGCGACAAGCGTATGGCGGCGGGCTTTGGGGCCCTGGCGCGGACAATCAGGCCGTCCCAGCGCCACAGATCGCCTTCGATGGACACAAGGCGTGCGCCCGCAGGCAGGCGTGATTGCAGGTCATCGCCCTGTGCCTGATCGACAATGCCGATGGCTTTAAGGCGCAGGGCAAGGGCAGGGGGAGCGGTGACGACCTCCGCCAGCGGCCTGACGCCCAGATTTTTCAGGTCGGTCAGGGTGGCTTCGGAGGCAAAGTCCTCACTCCAGAAGGCAAGTGAGTCCTGTGCGCTGCGTTTCGACAGGCTGAGATTGAGATCATCCCCGAGCGCGGCGGCGAGCGCCAGCTCATAGCCCTTATCGGCGCGCACCGTATCGAGCACAGGCTTCGACGCCTTATGGGCATTGGTGTTGAGTATCTGGGCCAATCCGCGTGACTCAGCCGTCAGACGCCCCAGCCGGTCTTCGATATCACGCACCGTCTTACGCGCCTGCGCCTCTGCATTGACGTGCGTTGGGCGTTCGCTTTCCAGCGTCTCGGCCTGTTCGCGGGCGGCATCGAGGGTGGTCTGAGCGGTAAGCGTGGCGTCCTGAAGCGTTCTAAGAGCGCTGTGGTCGAACAGGCCCAGGGCCTGCTTGTCGCGCTCGGCCTGATTGGACTGGGCCAGCAGACGCTCAAAACGTGACTGAGCTTCTTTCAGGCGTGTACTTTCAAGGCGCTGACGCTCGGTCAGGGCCGCCAGTTCCGCCGCCAGTTCTTCGATGCGCTGATCGGCTTCGACGCGTTCGCCCTCGGCAATCAGCACGGCGGCCTTCAGTTCCGGTTCGCGCGATGGGGCGTCTTTGATGTCTTCACGCACACGCTCAAGCATATCGGTCAGGCGGGCGATCTGGCTTTTGCCGTCTTCGGCCAGTTCAAGCTCGCGGGCATGGTCGGTTTGTTGCCGACGCAGATCGCTTTTCAGGCGTTCGATCTCAATCTGTGCCTGTTGTGCCTCAAGGTCCAGGCGTTCTTTTTCAATGTTCAGGCGATGGGTGAGGGTGGCGGCAACCGCTTCTTCCTCACGCAAGGGGCCGATGGCTTCTGCGGCTTTTAGCGCTGTGACCTGTGCCTGAGCCACGGCACTGGCGGTTTGTTCAACCTGAAGGGATCGTGCCTGCATATCGGCATTGGCGGCCTGAAAAGCGGTAATGGCCTCAAGCCATTTGGCGTGCCAGATTGCCCTTTGCAAGGCACGGATTTCTGCCGATATTTTCTTGTATTTATCGGCCTGACGGGCTTCACGTTTCAGGCGCGACAGGGCCGAATCGAGTTCGCGGGATATGTCGTCCAGACGCGACATGTTGGTTTCCGCTGCCCTGAGGCGCAGTTCGGCTTCGTGGCGGCGGGTATGCAGGCCTGAGACGCCTGCGGCTTCTTCAAGCACGCGGCGGCGGTTTTGCGGTTTGGCGGCAATCAGTTCGGAAATCTGCCCCTGACGCACCAGAGCCGGAGAATTGGCGCCGGTCGAAGCGTCGGCAAACAGAAGCTGAACGTCGCGCGCCCTGACTTCCTTGCCATTAACGCGATAGGTTGACCCCTGACCGCGATCTATGCGCCGCGCAATGTCGAGCACAGGCTGATCAGTGAACGGCTGTGGGGCCAGACGGGAGCTGTTGTCAATCGTGAGGGTAACTTCGGCGTGGCTGCGCGGCGGACGTTTGTCCGATCCGGCGAAGATCACATCGTCCATGCCCGCGCCGCGCATAGCCTTGGCAGAGGTAGCGCCCATGACCCAGCGCAGAGCCTCGAGGAGGTTCGATTTGCCGCAACCGTTCGGCCCGACAATGCCCGTCAGGCCGGGTTCAATGCGAAATTCCGTGGCCTCAACAAAGGATTTAAAGCCTGAAAGTTTCAGCCGTTGAAACTGCAAACCGCACCTGACGTCTATTGCGCTTTTTGTGCGGTTTGTATGGCCGCTTCGACGTCCTTCAGGCCATGGCCGCTGACGCGTTTGCCATTGACGAAAAACGACGGTGTGCCTTTGACATCATCGGCTTCCATACGGTTTTGCATACGTGATGAAATGGCCTCAAGCAGGGCTTCATCCTTAAGGCAGGCATCGTATTCGGCCGTGGACAGGCCCGCCTTTTTGGCCAGAGATTTCAGCGTTGGCTGGGCGTCACCTGTCTCCATGACCTTGTCGTAATTGGCAAAAAAGCCGTCGATCACAGTGAAGTAGGCCTTTTGCCCGCCTGTGCCGAACAGGGTCTTTTTATTGGCCGCACAATGACCGATCAGATAGACGCCAAAGGCAATCGGGGCCGGCGAGGTGGCTACTTCGCGGAAGACATATCTGACCTGACCGGTGCGGATATATTTTTTCTCAATGGTGGGCAGGCCCGTCTTATGCCAGTTGGCACAATGGCTACAGGTCACAGAGCCATATTCGATCAGGGTAACCGGTGCCTTATCCGAGCCTTTGGAAGGCGAAATCAGAACCGGCTTCGTGTCGGCAAAAACCTGAAAGGCCAGGGTCGCCGCGACACTGATGATGGCGCCAGCTATGACCAGCGCTCCGAGTTTGCGGCTATGCCGGACCGAGAGGTTCATGCTTATTTCGCCTCGGCCAGGGCGGCATCAAGCGCAGCCCCGAGCGCATTGGGATCAGTAATATCACCTTCGTATTTCTTATCGTTGATGAAGAACGACGGCGTACCGGTAATGTTATAGGTTTTGACGTAGGTTTCCATATTGTCATTGATGCGCTTTACGCCTTCGGGGTCGTTTACGCATTGCGTGAACTGCTCTTCCGACAGGCCTGCCGATGAGGCAATGCGCATCAGAACGCCTTTGGAATCGCCCGAAGTGAAGATTTCGTTCTGAGAACGCATCACCGCGTCAATTACCTGAAAATACTTATCTTTACCGGCGCAGCGGGCAACCAGTACACCCGCAGCGGAGACATCGGCCGGGCCAGTCAGAAATTCACGATATACGTAGCGTACCTTGCCGGTATCAATGTATTTTTCCTTGATGGCCGGAAAGACCTTTTCATTGAAGGTCGCGCAATGCACGCAGGTGACCGAGGCATATTCGATCAGGGTCACTTTGGCGTCTGCCGGACCCATGCTCATGTCATCGGCACCGATATTTGCGGCCTTGTTGCCACAGGCAGCGAGTCCAAGCCCCGCGAGCAGAAGGCCAGTCGCCAATGCGCTTTTGACAAGGGTTTTGCGAGTCAGGGTCATGAGGGGCCTCTTGTGTTTTGTGGCGGAATCCTTGGGTCTCATTCCTAGAGCCATATCGGGGCGTTTGGCAAGTGATTACAGCCCGCGGTAAGGCGTTCTAGGATTTACCTTTTTGTAAAACCGCGCGTCCCAGTTTCAGAAGCTCGCGTTTCAGTTTCTCATCGCTTATATCGCTCAGACTTTGCTGAAGTTTCAGGTCTTCGGCGGCAGGAAGCGGTTTAAGGGGTTGTGGTGCGGTTGTGGTTTTGGCCTTGGTCACCGGCCCCTGAACGATACGCAGACGGCTGATGGTGCCTGCCCCCAGAAACAGGTTGACGCGGTCTATGATGGGCTGGCTCTGGTGCTGGATGGCAGCGGCATAGGCCCCTTCGACCTTAAGTTCCAGGGTGCCGGCCTTGCCCTTGATGATTTTGGCCGGTTCGCTCAGGCGGGCAACGGTTTCGCCGACGATCTCAGGCCAGCGGCTTTTGAGGCGGCCTGCGCCAGTGTCATAGGCTTCAAATCTCTCATTGAGCGATTTCAAAAGGGGCGCTATCTGTCGGTTAACCGGCGGTGGCGGTTTTGGCGCACGACGGGTACGCGTTGAGCGTAAGATGTGTACGGCTTCTTCAAGGGACGGCAGGTCGCGTTTCATGGATATGACTATAGCGGCTTCGGCGGATGATGTCTCGGTTTTCCGTCAGCGCCTTTTGGCGTGGTACGATGCGCATGCGCGGGTGCTGCCCTGGCGTGTTGGGCCTGAATCTCAAGAAAAATCTGATGCTTATAAGGTCTGGCTGTCCGAAGTCATGCTTCAGCAGACAACGGTGCCCCATGCCGCGCCCTATTTTGAAAAGTTTACACAGTTGTGGCCGACGGTCAGGGATTTAGCCGCCGCAGAAGATGCGCAGGTCATGGCGGAATGGGCCGGACTTGGTTATTACTCACGGGCCAGAAACCTGCTGAAATGTGCGCGGATAGTGGTTTCTGATTATGAAGGTGCTTTCCCAGAAGATGAAAGTAAGTTGCTGAAATTGCCGGGTTTTGGCCCCTATACAGCGGCGGCGGTGATGGCGTTTGCCTTTGGTGAAGCGGCCAATGTGGTCGATGGTAATGTTGAGCGCATCATGAGCCGGTTCTATGCGGTAAAAACCGCAGTACCTGAGGCGCGGCCGGAATTGCGGCGTCTGGCGGCGCTTTGGGTCAGGCCGGAACGGGCAAGGGACTGGCCGCAGGCTTTGATGGATATGGCCAGCCTGGTTTGCCGGCCAAAGTCACCTCTTTGTGAAAAATGTCCTTTAAATTCAGGGTGTCAGGCGTTTGTGGAAGGGCGACCGGAGGCCTATCCGGTCAAGGCGGTGAAGGTGCCGAAGCCTGTACGGCACGGGGTTGTCTTTGTGGTTTATTCGGAGGAAGGGGTGGTGGTCGAGCGTCGCCCCGACAAAGGATTGCTGGGGGGGATGCTTGGTTTGCCGCATCTGGAGTGGCGGGTGGAGCCGTGGGGGCGCATAGGGGAAAATGAGGGAATTTCGGCAAAAAACGGCGAAATTTGTGCCGGAAATTACACCCATGTTTTTACCCACTTCACCCTTAGGCAGGAGGTGTTGGTGCGTTGTCTTTCCGTGACCGAAATGACCGAATATTTGCGACAGCACAATAAGTATCAACTATTGACGTGGAGCGATAAAAAAGCCCTGCCGACGGTTTTCGGCAAGGCTTTGAAATTTATCGATATGGCCTAAGCGCTCAGTTTCGCGTTGGGCTAAACTGGCAGCCACCGACATTGGCGGCTTTTTCGCAACCAAGAAGATCAAGGAACTGGCCGGTGCCAGAGGTGGCCAGAATAAACGCCGGAGCGTCGGCGCAGCCGATTTCGTAAAATTCGACCGTGGCATTCGCACCGATAAAGCGGCCATTATTGATCGTACAGGCCGGTAGTTTGTCGGCGAATACTGCACCGAAGGTCTTTGCCGCCTGTGTGGCATTGGTGTTCTGACATTTGGCCTCAGTGTCCAGAAGTTTAAGGCAGGAAATCAGGGTCACCTGAGAATCGGAGGTGTCGCGTCGGGAGGGGAAGGACAGGACGCCCCCCAGACCGTTGGCGCAATGGATTTCGATGATACTGGTGTCCTTGCCAAAACCACTGATCCATAAGGCGTCAACCGGGCTGCAGTCTGGTAATTTGGCATTGGCCCGATCGCTGATCCAGTCAGGGGAATAGCGGTTGGCCAGAATACGGCAGGCGTAGGATTTGGGGTTCTGGCCACGCATTTCCCAGCTTATGTGGCAGGGGATGGCTTCGGATAGTTTTGAGCCTTTGATCAACAGAATGTAGCCGCGCGTGTTGTGGCAGGCGACTTCGTAAATTTGACCGGGCAGAGGTTTTCCGTCGCGGATGACGGTATCGTTTTTGTTTTGTGTTTCGCTAATGACTTCGCATGCCGCATCCGCCTGTGTCGCCCATTTTTGTATAACTTTCAGATTGCCTGCCTTTAAGGCAGCGGGCGGGCGGTTGAAGGTCGTGCGACCAGAGGCGTCCGTTCTGGTGCGTGAATTGGGAGGGGGTAAGGGGCGTGTCGGTGGGGTGTAGGTTACGGGAGGGCGCGTCTGGGCCTGCGCTTTGGGTAAACTTACGCCTGCTATTGGGCTGAAGGACAGCAAAAGACCCAGAATGATAGCCATTGCGCCATTAGCGCGGTTGTCGAAAATGAAACCTGTCATGGAATTTCCCCCTTAAGTATATGCCGTCTATGAGCATATATCTAAGGGGGAAATCAAGTCTCAGTTCATGTCGGCGCGGATGCGTGAGCGCAGGTCATCGATGGGTTTCAAACCCGCATCGGATTTGAAGCGCCAGTAGGTCCAGCCGTTGCAAGCCGGGGCCTGCTCCAGCATGGCGCCCAGCTTATGGATCGAGCCGCTTAGTTCGCCATGTACCAATGAGCCATCAGCGCGGACGCGGGCGGTTTTCTGACCCTTGGGGCAATAAAGCGTGTCGCCCGGTTGCAGGAGGCCAGCTTCGACCAGTGCACCGAAAGGTACACGGGGTTCGGCTTTTTTCGAGCCCATGACCTTGAGGTCGGATTCATTGGCGCGAACGACTTTGGAGATGCGCTCAAGAGCGGCCTTGGCGTAGGTCTGATCGCGTTCGATGCCGATGAAGTGACGGCCCAGACGCTTGGCGGCAGCGCCTGTGGTGCCGGTGCCGAAGAAGGGGTCAAGCACGACATAGCCCGGCTTGGTGCTGGCCAGCAGCACACGATAGAGCAGGGCTTCGGGTTTTTGAGTCGGATGTACCTTGTCGCCGTTGGTGTCTTTCAGGCGTTCTTCGCCGGTGCACAGGGGGATCGTCCAGTCTGAACGCATCTGGGTGTCTTCGTTAAACGCCTTGAGGGCATCGTAATTGAAGGTATAGCGCTTCTGGCCCTTGCCCTTGGTGGCCCAGATCAGGGTTTCGTGGGCATTTGTAAAGCGTGTGCCCTTGAAATTTGGCATCGGGTTGGATTTGCGCCAGATGACATCGTTCATCACCCAGAAGCCCAGATCCTGAATGGCTACCCCAAGGCGGAAAATGTTGTGGTAGGAGCCGATGACCCAAATGGCGCCGTCGTCTTTGAGGACGCGCTGACATTCCTTGAGCCATTCACGGGTGAATTTGTCATAGGCTTCAAATGAAGCGAACTGATCCCATTCGTCGTCAACCGCATCGACCTTTGAGTTATCGGGGCGCAGCAGATCACCGCCGAGTTGCAGGTTGTAGGGTGGATCGGCAAAGACGAGATCAACCGATTTGTCCGGCAGGGTTTTCAGCTTTTCGACGCATTCGCCGATCAGAATCGTATCCAGTTCAAGCGCGGTTGAATTGACAACGGACTTGGTGGAAACCGGACGGGTCATGGTCGATCCTTGGGATAAGCGGTTAGCCTCAAAAGAGTAAGGCGCTGAATCCTAAGGAATAGAATCTTTAGCGGTTAACAAAAGGTAAAAACTTGACTCGGTGCGAATCGGCTGGTGCATTTTAATCGGGGTGAGTCGAAAAAGACTCACTTTTGGATTCGTTTTGTTCTTTTGGCTAAGGAAGGATACCCCTCCGCCTGGCCTCTGGCCAGCCACCTCCCCATGCTGACGCATAGGGAGGAGAGGTGAGCGGGAGATGTCAGAAGTCCCGCACCTCGGGTCTAACGGGTGCAGGGTCCGCGACCCTGCTGCCCCTCTGTCACAGCTTCGCTGTGACATCTCCCCCATCTCTGATGGGGGAGTATGAAGGGGCTAGGACGTTTTTAACCGTCGCCCATGACATGCGGTGGATGGGCGAGGGGCCGTGGAGGCGGATGGCTTCGATGTGCGCGGCCGCCTGATAACCCTTATGCTTTTTGAAACCATAGACCGGATAATGGATATCCATGTCGATCATGATGCGGTCGCGGGCGGTTTTCGCCAGAATAGACGCGGCGGCAATCGACAGGGATTTGTCATCCCCCTTGACGATGGCATGGGCCGGTATCGACATGGGCGGGCATTTGTTGCCATCGATCAGGGCATGGGCGGCGTTAAGCGACAGGGTTTCCACCGCGCGTGACATGCCGGACATGGTGGCGGCAAAGATATTCATGCGGTCGATGTCGGCGGGGGATATTTCCACGACCGACCAGGCCAGAGCGCTTTGTTTGATCAGCGGTTCAAGGGCAAAGCGCTGTTTTTCCGTCAATTTTTTGGAATCGCCTATACCTTCGGGCAGGTTGTCGCGGTCGAGTATAACTGCGGCGACGCACAGGGGGCCGGCGCAGGGGCCGCGACCGGCCTCATCTACGCCGCATATAGGGCCGATCAAAGCGGATTCAATCGAAAAATCAGGCATGTATGTGTCTTAGCCGATTCAGGCGGGGGCGTCAGCTTCGAAAGCAGGTGATGGAGGCGCTGCGGGCGCTTTTGGATCAGGGCCGTATTTGTTGGGGCCTTTTGTGCCTTCCAGAACCGTGAACACAAACACCACCAGACCGGCAATAACAGCTGGCAGCCAGATCAATAAAATGGCTTGTCCGATAATCGAAAAGAAAGCCTCCTGAGGCGGGTTTTCTGCACGGAATATTTCACCAATTGTGGCGGCATTGAGAATCAAAAACAAGGTAAAGCCCGCTATCAATACGCCCGTCGGCATGACTAACCACCAGCCTGTGCGGTTGGTGTCGTGCAGGCGGCGCACACCGACGGCCAGATTTGGGATTAAAAATGCCAATGACGCCAGATTAGCCAGATTGCCAATAAGCATTAATCCGGTCAGACCTGCAAAATCAGGAGGCGTATCCGATGTCATATCGATAGCGGCAAAGTTTGAAAATACGGACACCATCAGAATGGCCTGAATGATTCCGAGCAGCATAAATTGAAACAGCATAAACAACCAGTACTCAGTCCTGCGGGCGCGACCGTGAAAATCCGCATACTTACGCAGCGGCTGGAACATAAGTTGTAATGACATGAATTTCCCCTCCCTGATGGTCAGACAGGGGTAAATGAGGCCGCTTTGGGACGCAAGGGGGCTAGAAAATATATTCGTTGCTGGTGACGCCGCGGCCTTTGGGGTCGTCACCGAATTTGTTGGGCTGAGGCTGCCCGTCCTGAACGTGGAACACAAAGGTCACAAGGCTGGCGATCCATGTCGGCAGCACGACCCAGAGAATTGCCTGAGGGCCGAGAATATTGAAAAAGGCTGTAAGGGCTTCGGGATCACCGGATTCCAGGGTGCTGGGGTCAAGGCCTGCCAGACCTTCGGCCAGATGCGGATGAGTGAAGGCGAAGGCAAACACACTGATGATATAGACAACCGGATAAAAGATAATCCACCAGCCGGTGCGGCCAGTGTCATGGAAGCGGCGCACGCCGACGGCCAGCGAAGGGATCAGAAGCCCGAGCGAGACAAGCATCCCTAAACCTGTAGCGATGCCTGCGGTGGCCCCGCCTGCGGCCTGAAACAGGTTGAAAACGACACTGATTGCGACCTGAAGAGCGAAGAACAGCCAGTATTCGGTGCGTCGTGCGCGGCCTTTGAAATCGAAATATTTTTTCAGCGGCTGAATGGCGAGACTCAGGTCGGTCATGGGAATCCTCAATGGTGTAACAGCCTGACCATATAGACAGGCCGCATCATTGACAAATGAAACCCTTGGGACAATTGAAACCTTGGGACAATTGAAACCCTTGGGGCAATTGAAACGCTTGGGACAATTGAAACCCTGAGAGGCTGCAATGCCCCTTCCGTCTTTTTTGCTAACGCAAAAAATCCACATTCCCCGTAAACAAGGAAGGATTGGTGGGGTTAGCTTGTAACGACAGGTTTGAGCCAGTCGGGAAGGGACAGGGTGACCGCGTGGCCTTCAGCGGTCAGGTCGCCGTCCATGCGGTCAAGGCGCATCAGGGCCAGTGAGCGGCCATTGGCGGAGGCGAGAATTTCACCGGCACGGCGATCACCCAGCAGGACTTCAGCGCCGAAGGGGAGTGACGGGTGAGTGTGCGTCAGGGGCAGGAGGCGGTTTTTGATGGTGCCGCGTCGCTTCATGCGTGACGTGGTTTCCTGCCCCACGAAACAGCCTTTTTTGAAGTCGATCGCCCCTAAGACATCAAGATTGATGTCGATCGGATAGAGATATTCTTTGGGGAAGTCGGCCAGCGGATCAGCCAGATTATAGGTCAGGCGGTAATCGATGTAGGTGTCAAGGGGCGTGTCGGCAGTAAAATCGCCATAGCCGCGATAGAGGTCGGTGCGGCCGATAGCTGTGGCACGCGGGTCGGGCAGCAGGCCGGAAGCGTCACCGATAGCGGCATAGGCGCGGGCGTCGGGTTTGGAGAGCTTGATCTTCGCCCGCAGCTTATAGAGGTTCAGGCGGTTATAAAGTTCGTCGCGCAAGGCTTCGGGGACTTCGATCCACGCCTCTTCGGCATTAAGCGGGTGCAGGAAAAAATCACAGATCAGCTTGCCCTGAGGGGTTAGAATGCTGCCGTAATACAGGGGGGTGGCCGTATTATTTAACACGTCCTGCAGGATAGATTCGGTATTCAGGCTTGTCTGACCATTGAGGAATACGGCCCAGTCAGGGCCGGTAAAACCAATCAGGGCGCGATGGGGCAGGGCGATCAGGGTCATGAGATGCTCAGTCAGAAAGGAAGAAGCCCCACCACCCCCGCTGCGCGGCGGTCCCCCCATCACAGATGGGGAGGCATGAGGTATAATATAAGATGAGGGTGTTTTTTCAGACGGCAAGTCGGATTATCGTTTTTAAGACATTCATATGGGTATATGTAACAGGCATATGATTACTGAGAGATAAGACATGCCCGCGACCTATGATCTGATTATCAAAAATGCCGACATCATCAATCACGCCGGACGGGGGGCGGGCGACATTGGTATTCGTGACGGGAAGTTTGCTGCTTTCGGCGATCTGTCTCAGGCGTCGGCGGCGGAGGTGTTTGATGCTTCGGGGCTGCTGGCCATGCCGGGGGTCATCGATACGCAGGTGCATTTCCGTGAACCGGGCCTTGAGTGGAAGGAAGACCTCGAGACCGGATCGCAGGCGGCGGTATTAGGTGGCGTTGTGGCCGTGTTTGAAATGCCCAACACCAATCCGAACACCACAGATGTGGCGAATTTCGAGGACAAGATCAAACGCGCCCGTCACCGGATGCATTGTGACCATGCCTTTTATGTCGGCGGGACGCATGAAAATGTGACGCAACTGGGCGAGCTTGAGCGTTTGCCCGGCTGTTGCGGCGTCAAGGTGTTTATGGGGGCCTCAACGGGGACGCTTCTGATCGCCGATGACGAGGGCGTGTTTAACGTTCTGAAGAACGTGCGGCGTCGGGCGACCTTCCATTCGGAAGACGAATATCGTCTGGCGGAGCGTCGGGCTTTGGCGCGTGAAGGGGACTGGACGAGCCACGACTTTGTGCGCGATGCCCAGTCAGCCATTCAATCGACGCATCGTCTGGTCAAGCTGGCGCGTGAGGCCGGTAAGCGTATTCACGTCCTGCATGTGACGACGGCTGAGGAAATCGAATTTCTGGCGCAGAACAAGGATATTGCCACGGTGGAAATCACGCCGCAGCATCTGACGCTGGTGGCACCTGAGGCCTATCAGCGCCTGAAGGGCTATGCGCAGATGAACCCGCCTATCCGTGACCAGTATCATGTCGATGGTCTGTGGCACGGGATCAATGGCGGTATTGCGGATGTGCTGGGGTCTGACCATGCGCCGCATACGATTGAGGAAAAATCCAAACCCTATCCGGCGTCGCCTTCGGGGATGCCGGGGGTGCAGACCCTGTTGCCGGTGATGCTGACTCATGTGGCGGCGGGGCGCATGTCGCTGGAGCGGCTTGTGGATCTGACGTCCGCAGGGGCGCAGCGTGTATTTGGTGTGGCGGGCAAGGGGCGCATGGCCGAGGGCTATGATGCCGATATCACTCTGGTTGATCTGAAAGAAAAGCGGGTCATTACCCATGCGCAGCAGCGGTCGCGTTGTGGCTGGACGCCGTTTGATGGCTTTGAGGCTCACGGCTGGCCCAAGGCGACGATCGTGCGCGGCAAGGTGGTCATGCGTGACGATGAGATTGTACTGCCGTCACAGGGTGAGGCCTGTCGTTTTCAGGAAACGCTTTAGACACGTTCCTTCTTCCGACAGCGCAGCCTCAGGGCTGGCCTGCCACCTTCCCCGTAAACGGGGCCGGATTAAAAGAAAAAAGCCTGCGAGGTGATCCTCGCAGGCTTTTTTTCAGGTCTGGCTATAGATCAGTCGTTGGCGCCGACGGTGGACACGTAGGTGCCGTTGCCGGGGATGGCGCAGGTTTCATAGCCACGGCTCTTGGCTATGTTACAGGAAACGATCGCACCGAAGCCTTTGCGGGATTTCAGCAGATCAGCGATGTAGCCACGCTTGTTGGTGCAGGCGATTTCGAGGATTACGGCGTCATCATCGGCAATACCGACGTAGCGGATTTCCTTGACGTCACAGTCTTTTTTCTCAGCCTTGGCCAGGGCGTCGATGTTTTTCATCAGAACGTCTTCGGTGACAAATTCACAGGCGCGGTTACGGCCCGCGGCCGTGTAGCAGTCGAAGATATCTGCCTGAGAGGTGCTGCCCGGATTAGGGATGAAAGCCATTACACCATAGGTTTGTTCGGGGCACTGGAATTCGATCAGGTCGCGGTTAGTGCCGGTCTGGGTACCAAGAACCTTATAGTCGCTGACGGTGCAGGTACGGCCTGCGGCTTTCAGGGTATTGGCAAGCTTGGTATTGGCTGCCTGCTCGAGGGCGGCTGAGTCCGTGTACTGGCAAGGGCCGAGCGTACCGGCGCGGTCACAGCCGACGGTGGTTTTGAAGGTGCCCTGAAGGTCCGTGGCGACAAGGAAGCCCGGCTCATTGGCACAGCCGATTTCATAATAGTCAGTGCTTTCTGCGGCAATGCGGCCGAGCCAGCGGGCATTATTGACCTGACAGCTTGCCGAGGCCTGTTTGGCCTGAGGGCTGAGGGTCTGGGCAATCTGGTCCGCGGTGCTCAGGGTACAGGCCGAACTGGTGCCAACGGTCAGAAGACACGGGGTCAGGGTCAGGGGATAGGTGGAACCGGCCTGAGGCACGTCAACAATCGCACCGGCCTTATCGGTGCAGCTATATTCGTAGCGGTCGAATTTCTGGTCAGGTACGCTGCCGAGCCAGCGGGCGTCAGCGACGGTACAGTCAGGGGTTTTGGTCTGGATCAGGGTGTTCAGCCAGGCATGGTGTGGCTGATTGCCCGGCAGGACGCATTTGATACGTGAAGGGTCAGCGGCGTTCTGGGCGTGGGCCTGTGTGCAGCTTAGGACGTCAATGCTGTTGCTGCCTTCCGTCTGGCTCAGGATGTAGCCGCTGGTACCGGTGCAGGCGACTTCGTAGACCAGAGTCTTGGTGGTCTTGCCTTCGGCGTTTTTGCCCTTGGATTCGCCGACGAAAAAGGTGTCAGCGAGTGCGCAGGTGGCCCCCGTTGCGGCAATAAGCGCAGGCACATCTTTTTGAGCCCGTTCGCGGTTCTTGTCATTCGGCTGAGCCTGCTGGGCATTGGCGGTGGCCAGACCGGAGCCGGCAACCATAAGAAGCGTCAAGGCCAGAGGCTTCAGGCTGCGCGTGAACCCGACTGGTAAACTAAGTTTGATCATAGAAGGGGCTTCCCTGAAGTGCATACATGTCTAACTTGGACCGGCATTGAGGCCGGTATTGAACCTGTGCATGGTTTATCTGCAAGATGTGACCACGGCAAGGCAATGACTCACCCGAAGTAAGGAAAAAATAAGGTCTTGGGGGTGAAGCGAAAAAACTGTCTGAAACAGGGGCTAACTATATGACAAATAAAGGCTCAGGAGGTGTAAATGTCTGACAATATTGCCGTGAATTTACAGAACGGGGTTCTGAGCTTGAGGCTTGATCGGCCGGCGAAAAAGAACGCTTTAAACGGGGCGGCCTATGGGGCCTTAAGCGACCAGTTGCTGCGGGCCGGTGAGGATAGGGAGGTGCGTGCCGTTCTGATCAGCGCAGAGGGGCCTGATTTCTGTGCAGGTAATGATATTATGGAATTTCCGGCCATGGCAGCGCATAAGGGCGCGCCCGAAGATATGCCTGTGTTCCGTTTCCTGAAAGCCCTGACTTTTTTTGCCAAGCCGCTGGTGGCGGCGGTGCAGGGACAGGCTGTGGGTATCGGCACAACGATGCTGCTGCATTGTGATCAGGTGTGGCTGGGGCCGGACGCACGCCTGAGCCTGCCGTTTGTGCGGCTGGGGCTGGTGCCGGAAGCGGGGTCATCTTTGTTGCTGAGGCAGCGTATCGGGCATGTGCGGGCCTTTGACTGGCTGACCTCGGGGCGGGTGATCGATGCCGAAACGGCGCTTGGCTGGGGGCTGGCCAATGGCATATGTGACGGGGAGACGCTTGGGGACAAGGCGCAGGCGGCAGCAGACAGGCTGACGCAATTGTCGCCGCAGGCGGTGGTGCATACCAAGGCGCTGATGCGCAATCCCGATCAGGTCTGGCAGCACATACTGCGTGAAGGGGCTATTTTCCGGCAGCAGCTGGCGTCGCCTGAGGCGCAGGCCGCCTTTGCTGCCTTTGCCAGCAGGGGATAGGGTTTTCTTTGCCGATTCTGTTGACCCGCTGAAGGTTTGAGCGTAATCGCGTTTTTTTGTTATCCGTGTGACCGCAGGTGTTTTCAGCTTGGATACCTTATCTTTTAAGCGTCTGATTGAACCTGAGGCCGAGGCCGATGCGCCCTTGATTGAGCAGGTGGTAGGGCGCGCCTTCGGGCCGGGACGCTTCGCCAAGACCGCGGAGCGGTTGCGCGAAAACAATGCGCCCTATGCGGATCTGAGTTTTGTGGCGCGTCAGTTGCCTGAGGACGGTGTGCCTCAGCTTGTCGCCTCTGTGCGTCTGTGGCCGGTTACGGTTCATGATCCCGTAAAGGAAACCCGTACCGAAGTGGCGTTTTTAGGCCCCATCGCGGTTGATCCGGATTGTCAGTCAACGGGGATCGGGCGGTTGCTGGTCGAGGCGGCGCTGAAGGCGGCGTTTGCCAAAGGCCTTGGGGCGGTGGTGCTGGTGGGGACGCCGGCCTATTTTGAAAAATTCGGTTTTGAAGGGGCAGAGGACCTGAGCCTGCCCGGGCCGGTCGATTACCGGCGGGTGATGATCGCCTATAGTCCGGCCTTTCAGGGCAAGCCTTTGACGGGGCTGGTTCGGCGCTGATGGACAGGGAACCCGACATATCGGCGCTTTGGGCCGAGGCAGAGCGGTTCCCTGATAAAACCTATCCGGTAGATAAGTGGAACCCGACCCTGTGTGGGGAAATGGATGTGCTGATCCAAAAGGATGGCACCTGGTTGCATGAAGGCCGTCCGATTGCACGTGCGGAGATCGTGCGGTTGTTTGCCAAGCTGTTGCGTTACGAGGACCGGGGCTATTTCCTTGTGACGCCGGTTGAGAAGCTGCGGATCACCGTCGAGGATCTGCCGTTTCGTATTGTGGACAGGGACGGGCTGACCTTTGTCAGCGATCAGGGGGTGCGGCTGCCTCTGGGGGAGGCGCATCCGTTGATGATCGATGTACTCGGCGATGAATGGTTGCCGCGCCTGCGGGTCAGAGGCGATCTCTGGGCGCGGATGACGCGGGCGGAAACCTATCGGTTATTTGATGCCGTGCAGATTGAGACGGGCGAGGGCTGTGTGTGGCTGACGCTTGAGGGGCAAAGGTTTGAGGTGCCTTTGTGTGAGGGCGGTAAGTAAGATACCCCCTCTGTCGCGGCTCCGCAGCGACATCTCCCCCTGCAAGCCGGGGGAGTATGAAGAGAGTTGCCTAACAGGGGGAATGGGCTTTAACCTGTATGCGTGAAACAGATTGATTTACCCGAATCCATGACTGAGCCTGCCGTGAAGCGGGTGTTTGCTGCGCTGGAGGCTCAGGGCGGGGCGGGCTGTGTGCGCTTTGTCGGAGGCTGCGTGCGTGATGTTATAATGGGACGCGTGGCGGGCGATATTGATCTCTGTACGCAGCTTTTGCCTGATGAGACCGAGGCGGCCTTGAGTGCTGCGGGTATCCGCCATGTGCCGACAGGCAAGGCACATGGCACCATAAGCGCCATTGTTGAGGGGGTGTCCTATGAGATCACTTCATTGCGCGAAGACGTTGAAACCGATGGCCGACGCGCGGTGGTCAGTTTTACCGATGACTGGGGCAAGGATGCGCTCAGGCGCGATTTTTATATCAATGCGCTTTATGCCGATATTCGCGGGCAGGTCTATGATCCGACCGGACAGGGCCTTAAGGATGCCGAAGCGGGACGGGTGCGCTTTATCGGAGATGCCGAGACAAGAATCCGCGAAGACTATCTGAGGATATTACGTTTTTTCAGATTTACGGCAGGCTATGGGCACGGGTTTGATGCGGCGTCACTTAAGGCCTGTGAGGCGCTGAAGGCGGGGATAGATCATCTGTCGGGGGAGCGGGTTGCGCAGGAGTTACTGCGGATTTTAGCCGTGCCTGATCCGGTGGCGGTGTGTGAACGCATGATCGCGGACGGCGTTATGGCGCAGGCCTTGGGCGGTGTCGCGGTCAGTGGGCGGTTGCTGAGGGCGGTGTGCGCCCTGACGCCTTACGCTGAACTGCGACTGGCCGGATTGCTGTGGCCGGAAGGGGCGACGCCGGAGGCCATACAGGCGGTTGTCAGGCGTTTAAGGCTTTCAGGTAAGTTCAGTTCTAGACTTAAAAATGCACTTGAACATATTGATTATGAAGGTGATTACTACAAGGCGCTTTATGTACTTGGGCGTGCGGTGCTTCAGGATGTGTTGACGCTCAGGGCCGCACGAGATGGGTTGACGCCGGAGGTATGGGCTGAGGGACAGGCGAGGCTGGCGGATATGACTGTGCCGGTGTTTCCGCTGAAAGCTGCGGATCTGATGGCAGCAGGGATATCAGCAGGGCCGGAACTGGGGCGTGAGCTTAAACGCATTGAGACCGATTGGCTTAATAATGGTTTTTCGCAAAATGTGATCACAAAGGCCGTTGACGATATAAGAAATCGGACAAACATAGGCGGGTAAGTTAAATTGAGCGCGTAGCCCGAGAGTTTAATCATGTCCTATATTGCCATTCTTGAAACCGGTGTGCCACCTAACGGGCTTGATGAGGCGCATGGCAGCTATGCGGATATGTTCATTGAGGGGCTGGCAGGGCCGGGGCGTCAATTTCGTGTTTTTAAAACCCTTGAAGGGGAATTGCCGCCTGAGGGCGCACCGCTGGATGGGGTGGTGATTACCGGTTCTCCGGCAGGGGTCTATGAGGATGATCCGTGGATTTCAGACCTGATTGAGTGGCTTAAGGCCCTTGATCCGTCTGTGCCAGTGGCCGGTATCTGCTTTGGTCATCAGATCATGGCACAGGCCTGGGGCGGGCATGTCGAGAAATCAGACAAGGGCTGGGGCGTGGGGCTGCATGACTATCAGGTTTGCGACCTTAATACCTGGCAAGCCCTGACGGGTAAGGATGAGGCGCAGATACGGGTTGCCGTGTCGCATCAGGATCAGGTGGTGAAAAAACCTGAAACGGCGGAGGTTCTGGCGACATCTGATTTTACGCCTAATGCGGCGTTGCGCTATACGGATCGCAAGGCGATTTCGTTTCAGTGCCATCCTGAGTTCTCGGCAGCCTATGCCCGTGATCTGTGGGAAGGACGCAGGCACAAGATTGGCGACAAGCTGATTGATCAGGCTGTGGAAAGCCTTGAGAAAGACTCAACGCGTGACAGCATGCTGACGGCTATTTCGCGGTTTCTGGAGGGTAAATAAGAAACCCCACCACCCCTTTGCTTGCGCAAAGCGGTCCCCCTCCCCATCAGAGATGGGGAGGTATTGTTAAGTCAGTTGATAATCAACGGGTTGTGGTAAGGGCGGGAGGTTGGTCTCGCCCAGAGCTTCGCGTAAGTTTAGCTCTATGGTGGTGGCCAGGGCTGACAGGGGCAGGTCATTTTCTTCAAGGCCGAAGGGTTCTTCAAGTTCGTCACCCAAGGCATCGAGGCCGAAGAAGGTATAGGCGACCAGCATAACCGCCAGAGGTGTCAGCCAGCCGAGCGTATCGGCAAAGGCAAACGGCATCAGAAAGCAGAACAGATAAGCCGTGCGGTGCAGCAGCAGGCTGTAGGCAAAGGGCACGGGGGTTGAGCGTATGCGTTCGCAGGCCGCCTGAACGAGCGCCATTTCAGAAACAGTTTTATCGAGCAATTGAAAGGGGATGTCATTTAGTTGACCGCTTTTGTGCATCTGGCTCAGGTCTGTGCCTAAGATGTGCAGGGCGGCGTTGGGTCGGTTGGGGCTGGCCTCAAGAAAAGCCATGTCTTCGGAGGTTACGAAGGGGCGCACAAGCGGGCGGGTATCGCTTTGGGGGCGGAGGTGTTGAACCAGCGCATGGGTAAAGGCGATGGTCAGGCGGATCAGGCGTTCGCGGTGGGCTTCGGGCAGGATCAGGGCCTGACGGGCGAGGTTACGGGTCAGGAAGATCAGTTCGCCCCACTGTTTGCGGCCTTCCCACCAGCGGTCGTAACAGGCCCCGTTGCGGAAGCTCATAAAGACGGAAAGGGCGATACCGAGCAGGGCGAAGGGGGCGCTGCTGAAGCCCGGCAGATAACGTGGCCACAGGTCATGGCTGATGACCACCAGAACCGAGAGCAAACCGACAACCAGAATCTGGGGCCAGATACGGATGAGGATCGAACCGCGCCGGACGATAAATAGGTGTAAAAGGGTCGGGCGCGGTCGGACGATCATCAGGTGTTTCCGGAAGTGGCGACAAAAAGGAAGATACCCCCTCTGTCACTTCGTGACATCTCCCCCCGCGTAGCTAGGGGAGTATGAATGTGAGGGTCAGGGCCATTTGACGAGGGGGGGCATGGACGACAGGATAGAGTCGATATTGCCGCCGGTTTTCAGGCCAAACAAGGTGCCACGATCATAGAGCAGGTTAAATTCGACATAGCGTCCGCGTTGAATCAACTGTTGATCGCGTTCGTCTTCGGTCCATGGATGGTGCATTTTTTCACGCACCAGACGGGGATAGATATCGAGGAAGGTCTCACCCACGGCTTTGGTGAAGTCAAAGTCCACCTGATGATCGCCAGAGGTCAGGTGATCGTAGAAGATACCGCCGATGCCGCGCGGTTCATTGCGATGGGGCAGGAAGAAGTATTCGTCGCACCATTTTTTGAATTTATCGTAATAGGCGGGGTCAAAGCGGTCGCAGGTATCTTTGAAGGCTGCATGAAAGGCCTGTGCCTGAGGGGCGTCCTGAGAACGATCCTGCGCCAGAAGCGGGGTCAGGTCGGCCCCGCCACCGAACCAACTCATGGTCGTGGTGATAAAGCGCGTGTTCATATGCACCGCAGGGACGTGCGGATTGGTCATGTGCGCAATCAGGCTGATGCCGGTGGCGAAAAAACGCGGGTCTCCGGCAGCGCCCGGAATGGTTTGGGCAAATTCAGGGCTGAAGGTGCCGTGAACGGTCGAGATATGTACGCCTACCTTTTCAAACAGGCGGCCGGTCATCATCGACATTTCACCGCCGCCGCCGGCTTCGCGCGTCCAGGGGGTGCGCTCAAAGCGTCCGGCCTTATCGCCGTAAAGGGCAGGGGGGGCGTCATCTTCGAGGGCTTCAAAGGCGGCGCAGATCGAATCACGTAAGGATTTGAACCAAGTGGCGGCCTGTGCGCGGCGGGTCTCAAGATCAGAAATATCGGTCATGGGTCGCCTATAGCCTCTCAGAGCGGGGCTGCAAAGCCGCCTGTTTGCCGCAGGCCTTCGCCCAAAGCCATGGCGGCGGTATTAATGACATTGATGGAGCGCGCACCCGCTTGCATGGGGACATAGAGCCGTGCGTCGGCATAGGCATGGACATTGTCAGGGACACCTGCACTTTCGCGGCCCATCAGCAGGATGTCCGAGGGGCGAAAGGCAAAGTCCGTATAGGGCTGTGCCGCTTTGGTCGTAAACAGGATGACGCGCCCATCATCGGCGAGTTTTCGGCGAAAATCGCAAAAAGCGTCAAATGAGGCGTGCCGCGACACTTTGGCGCAGGTGGTGTAATCCATGGCCGCTCTTTTTATGGCTTTGTCGTCTAGCGGAAAGCCGCAAGGCTCAATTATGTCAAGAAACACCCCCAGACAGGCCGATAATCTGATAGCGCTGCCGAGATTTTGTGGAATATCCGGTTGAAAAAGAGCTAAACGCATTTTAAGGCCATGTTTTTTGCGAGCGGTGGTTTGTATCCGTCACGCAATTGTGGTTATAGACGACGAGGCTTGCTTCAAAGAGTCGCGCCTGCTTCATGGACTGTGTCCAACAGCCAACAGGGGCATAAACGGTTCTTTGGGAATTTCAAGGATACGGGCTTGGGGTAATCCGCCGCAAGACGTGTCTGAAATATATGCCCCGAAATGTGGGCTGCGCATCTGCGCAAGACGAATGAGGTGTCAAGGTGAGCGAACCTGAAAAGGATCATGGCGGCGAAGGTGACCCTAACCGCCGCGATTTTATCTATATAGCGGCGGGCGCGGCAGCGGTCGGTGCGGTCGGTGCGGTGGTTGTGCCTCTGGTGGCGCAAATGAATCCGGCAGCCGATACACTGGCTATGGCTTCGACCGAGTTTGATCTCAGCAAGGTCAGCGAAGGTATGCAGGTGGTGATCAAGTGGCGCGGTAAGCCTCTGTTCATCCGCTATCGCACGCCCAAGGAAATTGCTGCGGCGCAGGAGGTCAAGCTGTCTGACCTTAAGGACCCGCAGGCCGATTCCGATCGCGTGACCGCCGGTAAGGAACAATATCTGATCCTCGTCGGTTCCTGTACGCATCTTGGTTGTGTGCCGACCTTCGGTGAAGGTCAGTTCGGTGGCTGGTTCTGCCCGTGCCACGGGTCGCACTATGACACGTCGGGCCGCATCCGCGTTGGCCCTGCGCCGACCAATCTGGAAGTGCCGACCTATGAATATCTGACCGACACCCGCGTAAAGATCGGTTAACGAGGACATCATGAGCGAACATCCTTCAACCTACGACCCCAAGACGGGTGTCGAGAAATGGCTCGACAAGCGTCTGCCGATCGTGCGGCTGGCCTATGACAGCTTCGTCGATTATCCCACGCCACGTAATCTGAACTACTGGTGGACCTTCGGCGGTATTCTGTCCGTCTGTCTCGTCATTCAGATCGTCACCGGCATCATTCTGGCCATGCACTATGTGCCGCATATCGATCACGCCTTTGCGTCGGTCGAGCGTATCATGCGCGACGTCAACTATGGCTGGCTGATCCGTTATGTACACGCCAACGGCGCGTCCATGTTCTTCTTTGCCGTGTTCATTCACATGTTCCGCGGTCTTTATTACGGGTCCTACAAGGCCCCGCGCGAAGTTCTGTGGATCCTCGGCTGTATCATCTTCTTCCTGATGATCGCGACCGCCTTCATGGGCTATGTTCTGCCCTGGGGCCAGATGTCGTTCCACGGCGCGGTGGTTATCACCAACCTGATCGGTTCGATCCCCGTCATCGGTGGCCCGATCCTGACCTGGTTGCAGGGTGGTTTCGCCGTCGACCAGCCGACACTGAACCGCTTCTTCTCGCTGCACTACCTGCTGCCGTTCGTTATTGCCGGTGTGGTTATCCTGCATATCTGGGCGCTGCACGTCACCGGCCAGAACAACCCGGCAGGCGTTGAGATCAAGTCGAAAGAAGACACGGTTCCGTTCACGCCCTATGCAACGGTCAAGGACGGTCTGGGGATCATTATCTTCCTGTTCCTGTTCGCCATCTTCGTTTTCTTCCTGCCGAACTCACTGGGTCACGCGGATAACTATATCCCCGCTAACCCGCTGGTGACGCCTGCGCACATCGTGCCGGAATGGTATCTGCTGCCGTTCTACGCCATCCTGCGCGCTGTTCCGGACAAGTTCCTTGGGGTTGTGGCGATGTTCGCGGCTATTGCCGTGCTGTTCATCCTGCCATGGCTTGATACGTCGAAGGTGAAGTCCATGCGTTACCGTCCGGTAATGCGCTGGTTCTTCGTGATCTTTGTTGTGGTCTGTCTGGCGCTGGGCTGGTGTGGGGCGCAATTGCCTGACACGCCGGTTATCCCTGGCCTGCCAAGCTTCAACCTGATCGATGGGGCGTTTAACTCCTATCTGTGGCTGACGCGTTTCCTGACGCTCTACTACTTCGCTTTCTTCCTTGTCATCATGCCGTGGATCGGTCTGAAGGAAGAACCTCTGCCGGTACCGGCGTCCATCAGCGAGGCTATTCTCGCCGAACATGCCAAGAAGAAGGGCTAAGTCAGATGTCTGCTTTTATGACAAAAAGCCTCAAAAAGGTATTGGGAGCGGTGGCTGTTGCCGCTGCCCTCGCCGGGGCCTCGGGCGCCTATGCGGCCGGTGGGGCCGAACACCCCAAGCACGTTGACTTCACGTTCAAGGGGCCGTTTGGCACCTTTGATCAGGGACAGCTTCAGCGCGGCTATAAGGTCTATAAGGAAGTTTGTGCCAACTGCCACTCGGCGACACTTATGTCGTTCCGTAACCTGGGGCAGAAGGGCGGGCCTTTCTACGATCCGAAGTACAAGAACCCGAACGACAACCCTGTCGTGAAGGCGATTGCGGCGGAATTTGAAGTGCCCGATATCGACACCGACACCGGTGAAGACATCACCCGTCCGGCCACGCCTTCGGATAACTTCCCTGAGAAATATCCGAACACCTATGCCGCCGCTGCCGGTAACGGTGGGGCTATCCCGCCCGATCTGTCGGTTATCACCAAGGCCCGTCATGGTGGCGCGGAATATATCTATTCGCTGCTGACAGGTTATGTGACGCCGCCTAAGGGGCTGAATGTCGCTCCGGGCCAGTACTATAACCCTTATATGGCCGGTTCGCTGGCTACCCAATGGGATGGTGATCCACATCACGTGCCCGTCGGTGGGGTTCTGGCCATGGCGCCGCCGCTTAATCAGGGCGCGGTAACCTATGATGACGGTACGCCGGAAACAGTCGACAACTATGCCAAGGACGTTTCGGCGTTCCTTCAGTGGGCAGGCGACCCGCACACCACGCTTCGCAAGAAGACCGGTGTGGCGGTTCTGATCTACCTGTTCCTGTTCGGCGGACTGACCTATGCGGCCTACCGTCAGCTTTGGCACGGCAAGCACTAAGGTGCAGGCCTGAGGGTCTGATTGAGATGTAAAAACCCCCTGAGGCGACTCAGGGGGTTTTTTGTTAGGGTGTCGCAATCCTGACGCTTTTAACGCCTATGGGGGCCGCAAGTGAAACCTTCCGTTACGGCAAATATGTTGAAAAACGCCATACGCACCATCCCCGACTATCCGAAGCCCGGTGTCATGTTCCGCGACATCACCACGCTTTTGGGGGACAAGCACGCCTTTGCGCAGGCGGTGGATGAACTGACGGGCCATTTCAGCGGTCTGCATATCGACAAGGTTGCCGGTATTGAGGCGCGGGGCTTTATTATGGGGGGCGCACTGGCGCATCAGCTGGGGGCGGGTATGGTGCCGTTGCGCAAGCCCGGAAAGCTGCCCGGGGAGCGCCTGAGCACGAGCTATGAACTGGAATATGGTCATGACCGCATAGAAATGCACGCCGATGCCATTGAGGCCGGTGAGCGGGTTCTGCTGATGGATGATCTGATTGCCACGGGCGGGACCGCACTGGCGGCAGTGGAGCTTCTGACGCAGGCGGGGGCTGAGATCGTGGCCTGCGCCTTTGTGATTGATCTGCCCGAGCTGGGTGGGGCGGCGCGGTTAAGAGCGGCAGGACATGAGGTTGTGACGCTGGTAAGTTTTGATTAAGTCTGGCTTGTCTATCGAAAAATTATAAAGGCCTGATAGTATTGGCCTGTTGGCTATGACGCCCGATTCACATTGATCAGGCAGGTGCGTGTGAAAATTACTCACTTCTTCGGCAGCTTGTTAAAGGGCAGACGTGCCCGTACACTGGCGGTTGGGTCTTTCATTATTGCCTTCCTGCCGGTTGTCGCCACCTCGGTAGTGGCGGTGTGGTGGGCGGGTAAGGCCTATCAGGATGCCGCAGGGGCGCAGCTTTCGGAAACCGCACGGTCGCTATCGCAGAGTATCGGTAGCGAATTGTCGATCAATGCCGTTATATTTCGTAGCAGGGCTAATGCGTTGCTCATCGATGGCGAGGGCACCGCTTCGGATATACACAGCTACGCCGATACTGAAGCCCTGCGCAATCCGGTTATATTCGCCGCCGGTACGGATCGGGTCGAAGAATTAAAGGCTCAGGGCCTTTCGCAGGCAATTGCCGCACAGATAGCTTTTCCCAACAAAATGGCTCTGTCGGAAGTGTTTGTGCCGGACGCCGGATCTGCGTGGCCAGACAAACCCAGCATTGCCATGTCCGTGCCTCAGGGACGCGGGAGAGGCCATTCGGGCATTGCGGTTCAGATTATACCGGCAGAGCGGCTTCTGAGGGGGATTCAGCGTGATCAGCAGAGCGGCAGGGGGCTTCTGATTACGGTAACGGATGCCAATGGCCGTGTTATTGCGCGCTCAGAAAAGGCTGCCGAGAGTATCGGCAGGCAGACGAAATACTGGAGCAAACTTCAGCATCTTCCGGACGACGGGGACCGCTTTCAGGGCTATACCCTGTTTGGGGAACCGGTCACCTATGCCGCCCGAAACATTGTCGGCGGTACAGGGTGGATGGTGACGGTGGGTGAGGCGTCCGGCTCTCATACAGCCAGGTGGGCGCCGCCTCTGGTGGTGCTGATAGTTGTTCTGACCTTTGCCCTGTTGCTGGGGGTTTTTCTGGCGCTGTGGACGACGCGCAAGCTGTTGCTGCCGGTCAGGGCTTTGGCAGAACGAGCGCAATATATTGCTGAAAACGAGGGCGCGGATCACGACATTCCGCCCCATGTACCGGAAAGCTTTGTCCGGGAGTTTGATCAGTTGCGTGAGAGCCTGCAAAGGGCCGAAGACGTGCTCAGGCAAAAGGTTGAGGCTGAGCAGCAGGCGAAGGCGGCTCTGGCCTTAAGTGAGCGCCGCTACCGGACGCTGGCTGAGGCGGGGGCGCTGGTGTTCTGGATACGTGAAGAAACCGGTGAGGTGCGCACGGTGACCGGCTGGAAAGAGCTTACAGGGCAGACGGAAACGGACGCGCTGGGGGACGGCTGGATGGGGAAAATCCATGCCGATGATCGTAGCGGCGTGGCGGTTGAATGGAAAAAAGCTCTGGACGGCAAGGGGCACATTGATGTCGAATTTCGTGTCTGCACCGCTCAGGGTGGTTGGGTATGGGTGCGGGCACGCGGTGCACGCTTCAGAACAGGTGAGGGAAGTGGGACGCAGTGGATCGGTGTCCTCGAGGACGTCAACGAGCGCAGGCAGGCCGAGAGCCGCATTGCCTATCTGGCGCATCATGATGCTCTGACGGGGCTGTGTAACCGTGTGGTGCTGAGGGAGAGGCTGGGGGAGGCCATTGAGACATCAGGTGAGGGGCGGTTGCATGCCATGCACTATATTGATCTGGATCGCTTCAAGGCCGTCAATGACACCATGGGCCATGCGGTGGGCGATGCGCTGCTGGTGGCGGTAACGGCGCGTATCAGGGCTTTGGTGCGTGAAAGCGATACGGTGGCACGTCTTGGGGGCGATGAGTTTGCCATTATCCAGACGGATATACAGTCTGAAGACGATGCCGAAGGGCTGGCGCGGCGTCTGGTGAAGAAGCTGAGTGCGCCCTATAGGATCGAGGGGCATGCGGTGAGCATCGGGGCCAGTGTCGGTATCAGTCTTATCCGCAGTAATGATAGCGCTGACCAGATACTCAAGCAGGCCGATGGTGCGCTGTATAAGGCCAAGCGCGGCGGGCGCGGCGGGCACAGGGTGCATGAGGTGCCGCCGGATCAGTTGATTCATTAGGTAGGGTAGCTTCGTTATATTCGCTCAGCATCGCAGGAAGGGGGGCGGTCATTTCGAATGGTCTTTTACCCATTTTAGGTAGGATGCTTCGATTTTTCTTAAATCGTCCTTTGAACAAAGAAGGTGACTAAAGGTTATATCCAGCCCTTGATCCTGACGATCGCGCAGATAAAATTCTGTCAGCTTTTTTCTCAGCCTGCTTTCTGGAAAAGATACTGTAGTGCTTTCAACATGCGCATGAGTTAGCCGTTTGAAGGGCCGGGAAAATATATTGAACATCATAACGTGCGATAAATATTTTAGTTCCTTGTCGGTGAACTGAGATAACCAGTCGGTATGGTTTTTCAGGCGAAACCGTAAGAAGCGGACATGCGACAAAGAAATCTCAGACGCGTTATTCAGGCTATCCCAGCGTATCCATTTTAAGGGACCATTGCCATAGCTTATCCCCACACCATAATCGGCTATGTAGAGAGACGTCCTAAATCGGCTGAACATCTCTCTAGAGCTATATATAAGCCAGAAAATGCCAAAGAATGGGCCAGCTATACGCATATAAACCGGAGCATCGGTCCACCATGCGGAACTGATAATCAATAGAGAAACCAGTATATTTCCGCCTGCTAAAACAGTTAGGAGAGCAATGCGTTTACGACATCGTGTGATTTCCGGCATTGAGCTTCAAATAACTAGACATTAAAGCGGAAGTTCAGGACATCGCCGTCCTTGACGACATATTCCTTGCCTTCCTGACGGAATTTTCCGGCTTCCTTGCAGCCCGCTTCGCCGTTAAACTTGACGAAGTCGTCATAGGCCATGGTTTCAGCGCGGATGAAGCCCTTTTCAAAATCCGAATGGATGACACCGGCGGCCTGAGGGGCGGTGGCTCCGACGGGAATGGTCCAGGCGCGGGCTTCCTTGGGGCCTACGGTGAAGTAGGATTGCAGGCCCAGAAGGCTGTAGGCTTCGCGGATCAGGCGGTTGAGGCCAGGTTCCTCAAGGCCGAGGGTTTCAAGAAATTCATTACGCTCTTCAGAATCAAGCAGGGCGATTTCCGATTCGATCTGGGCCGAGATGACCACGGAATTGGCATGGTCTGCCTTGGCGCGGACGGCGACGGAGTCGGACAGGTCGTTGCCCTTGTCGGCGGAGCCTTCATCGACGTTGCAGACATAAAGCGCAGGCTTTGAGGTCAGAAGCTGGAGCATCTCCCACGCCTTGCGGTCTTCTTTGGATATTTTGCCCTTTTCGTCGGCGATGCGCGCCGGACGGCCTTCGCGCAGTTCGGCCAGAGCGGCATTGATTAGAGACACGGTAAGCGCTGCTTCCTTGTCACCGCCGGTCTTGGCGCGCTTTTCCAGTTGCGGCAAGCGCTTTTCGAGCGATTCGAGATCGGCGAGCATCAACTCGGTTTCAATGATCTCAAGGTCGCTTAAGGGGTCAATGCGGCCTTCGACATGGGTGATGTCGGTATCGACGAAGCAACGGGCGACAAAGGCGATGGCGTCACAGTCGCGGATATTGGCGAGAAACTGGTTGCCCAGACCTTCGCCCTTTGACGCGCCGCGCACCAGACCGGCAATATCAACGAAGTTGATGCGGGCCGGGATGATTTCCTTTGAGCCGACGATCTTTGCCAGCACCTCAAGGCGCGGTTCCGGCACGGCCACGTCACCGGTATTCGGTTCGATGGTGCAGAACGGATAGTTGGCAGCCTGTGCTGAAGCGGTTTGCGTCAGGGCGTTGAACAGGGTGGACTTGCCGACATTGGGCAGACCGACGATAGCGACTTTCAGGGCCATGATAATCCGGTGGTGTCTGTAAAAAGGAATTGGCGCGTGGCTAACATGCCAGACGGGTTTTGACCAGAGACTATGGTTGAGGGTTGGCCTGTTTCGGGTCGAGTTTGGGAGCGGGGGCCAGACGCATCACCTCGGTCTGGTATTTTTCCGTTTCACCGGCCAGTAGCAGCGGCAGGGCGGATACGGCGGCGTCATTCAGGCGTTCAACCCATGTGTCAGCCTTATAGAAGTCTGACAGCACCCAGCTATGTACCAGTTCTTTCTGGCCGGGGTGGCCGATGCCCATACGCGCACGGACGAAGTTGGGGCCTAGGTGGCTCATGATCGAGCGCAGGCCATTGTGACCGGCATGCCCGCCACCGAGTTTCATACGCAGGCGACCGGGGGCGAGATCAAGCTCGTCATGATAGACGATGATGTGGTCGGGATCGATCTTGTAGAAGGCAGCGGCTTCCTTCACGGCATTGCCGGACAGGTTCATATAGGTCTGGGGCTTGAGGGCGAGAGCCTTTACGGGGCCTTTGGCGGTTTGCACCGTGCCTTCGGACATGACCGACTGGAACTTGTTACGCTCAGGGCCGAAGCCTGAGGAACGGATCAACTCGTCGATGAACATGAAGCCGATATTGTGCCTGTTTTTGGCATATTGCCCACCGGGATTACCCAGGCCCACGATCAGATACATATCGAACCCTCAGATACAAAAAGACCCTGTCCCTTTGGCAGGAACAGGGTCTTTTTGCAATGTTTTTGAAAGCCTTAGGCTTCAGCTTCGCCTTCGGCAGGCTCCTCAGCAGCAGCAACGCCGGTGATCGAAGCCACAACCACGTCACCTGCCTGAGTGGCGGCGGCGTCTGAAGGCAGCTTCAGGTCGCTGATGTGAACGCTCTGGCCGATTTCGAGACCGGTCAGGTCAACCACGATATCCTCAGGGATGTGGCCAGCCGGAACCTGAACTTCAACTTCGTGCAGAGCAATGTTCAGGGCGCCGCCCTTTTTCAGGCCGGGAGAGGCTTCGTTGTTCTTGAAGTGCACCGGCACATTGATCTTGATCGACTGGTTTTCTTCGACGCGGTACAGGTCGAAGTGCAGGGGCACGTCGGTGACCGGATGGAAGTCAATCGCCTTGGCGATGGCTTTCTCGGTTCCCTTGGTGTGCTTAACGGTCACGAGGTGACCGTTAAGGCGACCGGTAAAGAGGGCCTTTTTGAACTCATTGAGCTTGACCGCAATGGCCACAGGCTCCTTGTTGCCACCGTACAGTACGCCGGGGACCTTACCTGCATTGCGGGTCTCACGGGCGCCACCGGTACCGGTACGCTCACGAACTTCTACGTCTAAAACGATATCGGCCATCAGCCATTTCCTCAAACAAAACGCGCCGCCGTCGTCATGACATAACGCCCGACAACCGCAGCGTGGGAATATCCCGTAAATCTCAAGAGGCGCGTAGATACACATAATATGCGTAGAACGCAACCATTTGCGGCGCTTAAAACCTGTCTTTATGCCTTTGTCCAGAGGCAATGATAAAAAAAGCGGCCCGTCAGGGCCGCTTTTGGCAGGTTATTTCTTCTTTTTGGCCGCTGTCTTTCTGGCCGCCGGTTTTGCCGGTTGTATATAGGGCTTGGCGTTGGCGTATTTCATCGCCTCGGTGCCATCGGCATTCAGGGCCACCTGACGCTTGGGGGAGAGGTCCAGCGCATTGGAAGACAGTTCGCCGATACAGTTGCCCGTATCCATCAGAATGTGCTGTCCGACACAGAAGACATCATCAAAATGGAAGCGCGAGGCCGCCAGACACTGGTTGAGGTTCAGCTTTGATTCGTTAAGGCAGCGCGAGGAATGGCCGTCATTCAGCATGGCCTGAATGGCTTCTTCGTTAGCGCCTGTGCCTTCACCGAGAATGGAGAGGGCGGCAATGGCCAGTGAGCGGTTTACACCGGCCGTATAGGGCGTGGTAAACAGGTCTTCGCGGGCAAAGGCACCGGGGGTGGCTGCCGTGGTAACCAGTTGATCTGCGACAGGTGCCGGAGTGGTGGCGGTGCCTGCGTCATAGGCCGAGGCTTCGGCGCTTAAGGCACCAGTTGAGGCGTAGGTTTTCAGGCCCTGACCCGACAGGGCCGAAGCCATAAGGTGGGCACTTTCGTCTGCAAAGACGCTTTGTTTGGTTGATGAGGCTAGTTTGGTGGCTGCCAGACGCTCGGCAGGGCCAGTGACAACGCCCTTGGCCCATTTTTCTTTCTGGATGGAATAGGCCGCCTGTTTGAACTCGGCACCTTTCTTGTAGATGGCTTCGCCGTCAGACGACAGGGCCAGAATGACGCGGCGGGCGGCGATATTGGCACCGGGGATCGAGGCCGCGTAAGACGGGTCGCGGATCAGGCGATCAACCATCTCACGACGGGTGGCTTCATCGGAGGCGTAGCCGCGCAGCTGTGAGCGGAAAGCCGGTTCCTGCATGGCGACAATGGCCCCATAGGCCACCGCACCTGTGGCCATCTGGGTGGGTTCGTAGCTGGCCCCTTCCTGAAGACGGGTGGCTACCGCCTGACCATCGGCAAGGCCCGAACCCATATTGCGGGCCAGATTGACATAGGTGACATAGATCGAAGCCGCATCAGACACATGCGGCGACAGGGACACCGGTGGGCCAGCAGGCGCTGGAGGCGGCGGTGGCGGGGGAGGTGGCTCAACGGTTTTACAGGCCGCAACCATGGCCAGTGTCACAACACCGGCGCTTAAGCGTAACCAGAAGCGTTTCTTTGAGACGGGTTGCGATGCCCCGATAGCGAAATTCATAACCTATTACTCCCCTGTGGCCCTGGGCAGGTAAAACGATTTATTGACACTCTGTCATCGGCACTCTGCCTTTGGGCAATCCCTGCGGGTAATTCAGCATATGCTGCGCCGAAAGGAATGAATTACAACCGCTGACAGAATACGATTCCCCAAATGAGAAAGAACCCAGACAAAAGCGCCAAAAGTATGACGTGGTGTCTGAGGGACTCAGGGGAGGAAAACGGAAATGCACACCCGAACCGCCTCATTTAACGGCGCGAATGTTACGGCCTTATGACGCGGTTTCAGGGTTAATATGACGTTAAGCAGATGTAAAAAGCCTGTAAGGATCAGGACCTGCTGCCACTCTTTTAGTCAAACAGCTTTGAGACCGACTCTTCGTTGGCGATACGGCGGATGGCCTCACCGATCAGCGGGGCAACGCTGACGATGCGGATCTTCGGGTGATTGCGGATTTTTTCCGGTACCTCGATGGAGTCGGTGATGACCAGTTCCTTGAGGACGGAGCTGTCGACGCGGTTGAGGGCTTCGCCCGACAGGACGCCGTGGCTGATATAGGCCGAAACGGATTTTGCACCACGATCGATCAACGCCTTGGCGGCATTGACCAGCGTGCCGCCGGAATCGACGATATCGTCGAACAGGATGCAGTCGCGGCCATCGACCTCACCGATGATGTTCATCACTTCGGATTCACCGGCCTTGGGGCGGCGCTTGTCGACAATGGCCAGATCGCCGCCGAGGCGGTCCGCCAGGGCGCGGGCGCGCACCACACCGCCGACATCGGGGGAAACGACCATGATGTCGCTTGATTTTTCGTAATTGTCCTTGATGTCACGCGCCATGAACGGGATGGCCACGAGATTATCGGTCGGAATATCGAAGAAGCCCTGAATCTGACCGGCGTGCAGGTCCATGGTCAGGACGCGGTGCGCACCGGCACGCGTGATCAGGTTGGCAACCAGCTTGGCCGAGATAGGGGTGCGACCACCGGTCTTGCGATCCTGACGGGCGTAGCCGAAATAGGGGATGACGGCGGTGATGCGTTTGGCCGAGGCGCGGGTCAGGGCGTCAATACAGATCAGCAGTTCCATCAGGTTGTCGTTGGCCGGATAGCTGGTCGACTGAATGACAAAGATGTCTTCGCCGCGCACGTTTTCGTCGATGGTGACGAAGATTTCATTATCGGCAAAGCGCTGAACGCGGGCCTTGGTCAGGGGGACATCGAGATATTTGCCAATGGCCTGAGACAAAGAGCGGTTGGAGTTTGCCGACAGAAGTTTCATGATATCAATTCCGGTGCGGAGCAGGTTTGGATTATTTCGGGGCTTTTAACAGGTGCGTCGACAGGGGCAAGGGCTTTGTCTCAAAAGTGTTAAAATATCCGTCGGGTGTGGTTTTGGTGAGTTTAACGCAAGGCGATCGCACTGATCAGGCGGCCATAGTCCGCTTCGCCCTGTTTGAAGGTGCGGCGGTTTGAGAAAAAGAGGTCGGCCTGCGCGCAGGTGTCGTGGCCGGTGGCGGCGATTTGCGTCAGACCGAGACGTTTCAGGCGCATCAGGCAAAAGCCCGGCAGGTCGAACCAGCGTTTGTCAGGCGTGTCTCCCATCAGGAAAAACGCGCCGCTATCGGCGTCATTTTCAAGGAAGGTGGTCTCATAGTCGGCTGAGACTTCGTAGGAGGCTTGTGCGATGCAGGGGCCAATGACCGCTCTGAGGTGGTCGTGCTGTGCGCCCTGAGCGATCAGGGCGTCGTATTCGGCTTCGATCATGCCGTGAAGCGCCCCCTTCCAGCCTGCGTGACAGGCCCCGACGACGCCATTAACCGGATCTGCCCATAATATCGGCGCGCAATCGGCGGACAGTGCTCCGAGCACCAGACCGGAGGTGCGGGTCACCAGACCATCGGCTTCAGGTCGGGCATCGGTTACCCATGGGCCATCTACGGTCACGACACGGCTTGAATGTACCTGATAACAGGTCAGGAGGCGTTCAGGGGGCTGATCAAAGGCAGAGGCGATGCGGCGACGGTTTTCGGCGACGGCTTCGGGGGCGTCTTTGGAACCGGCTCCGGCATTGAGGCTGAGGTAGGGCGCTTCGGAGACGCCGCCCAGACGCGTGAAGAAACCGTGGGTGATTTCCGGCAGGTCAAGGAGCGGGTGCAGGATGCGCGGGGGCAGGGGGGCTGTCATGGGGCATTATGCCTTTTTAGTAAGTAAGATTCCCCCTCTGTCACTTCGTGACATCTCCCCCATCAGAGATAGGGGAGTATGAAGACGGATCCAGAGCGGGTAAGGGCTTGGGCGGGTAGCTGAGGCCCATGACCTTGAAGAGGGTGCCCATTTCATCTTCGGCGGTCAGGCGCTCAAACTGATGGAACAGTTTTTCGGCCTGATCAGGGTTTTGCGAGGCCAGCGCCTCAAAGCGGGCCTCAATGCCAAGGCGTTGCAGGAACAGACCCTGAGGCGTCAGGGGGGCGACATGCAGGCCGGAACGGGCGGCGGTGGCCATGAGCGAGGGAAAATCCGCCCACTGGGTCAGGTCATGTTCGCCGGGGGCTTCGAGCGGGTCGCGCTTTTCGTGGCGGTAAAGGGCCTGAAGCGTGTCGCCGGCTTCGGGGGTGTCGCGGCCATAGTCGATGAACAGGGCGGCCCCGCTGGCGGATTTGACGATGCCGGAAATGGCTTCGATAAACTGGTTTTGCGCCGGAGAGATTTCGGCCACCTGTGGCGATACGGCGTCAAACGGGGCGGTAAAGCCCTCGGGGGCAGGGATCAGGCCGATACAAAGTTCGCCGGTTTCAGTCAGGCCGACGCGGCGTTCAAACCAGCCATCAGGGGCCAGTTGGAACTGACGGGCGGGCAGGCAGTCAAGGATTTCATTGCCGATAACAATCACCGGCGCGTCGGTCGGGATATGGTGCAGGCTGTCGAGGTGTTTGATATGCGGCAGACGCTCAAGCTGACGGGCTTTGAGAGGGGCGGAGGCCTCAAGCATATAGATAGTGGCGGCGGTCTGAAACGCGGGCATCAGTGCAAAGGCGCGGTGCATATCGGCCATCAGGGTGCCATCACCGGGGCCGGTTTCGACAAGATTTATACGCTCTGGCGCGCCCATATCCTGCCAGACCTGCAACACCCACAGGCCCAACAGTTCGCCAAATACCTGAGAAACCAGCGGGGCGGTGATGAAGTCACCCTCTGCCCCCAGAGCCGGACGGGTGGCGTAATAGCCGCCATATGGGTCATGCAGACAGGCCCACATATAGTCGGCAATGGTCATCGGGCCATCGAGGCGGATTTGCTCGGTCAGGCGGACTTTGAGGGGGGGCAGGTCAGCCATCAGTCAGGCTTTCCCTGCGTCTTTCCTTTCAGAGCCAGTGCGATGATCACCAGGCCCGCCAGCACCATCGGCGTCGACAGGATCATGCCCATGGTGATGACCTGAAAATTGGTCATGTGCTCATCGGGGTTGCGAACCGTTTCCACCAGAATGCGGCTGAGGCCATAACCGGCGATGAAAATGCCCATCAGCAGGCCCGGCTGGCGCAGTTTTTTATAGACATGGGTGAGGACGAACAGAATGACAAACAACAGAAGGCCTTCGAGGGCGGCTTCGTAGAGCTGGCTCGGGTGGCGGGGGGCAAGACCGGCAATGCACGCGCCCTGTGCGTTAATTGGCGTATAGCTGTTGCAGAAGACAATCCCCCACGGTGCATCAGTCGGGCGGCCCCAAAGCTCGCCATTGACGAAGTTGGCCATACGCCCAAGGAACAGGCCGATAGGAGCGGCACAGGCCAGCAAATCCCCCAGAGACCATGGATTGATCTTTTGGGCACGGGCATAAAGGAGCGCGGCTATAACCACGCCCATAAAACCGCCATGGAAGGCCATGCCGCCTTCCCAGACGCGGAAGGCGCGCAGCGGATCAGCCATGACAGCGGCCAGATCATAGAACAGAATGTAACCGATGCGCCCGCCGACAATAATACCCAGCGCCAGCCACAGAACCATGTCTTCAAGGCGGGTATTATCAAGCGGCGCGCCCTTGGGGCCCCACAGGGCTTCGTTATTGATCAGGCGATGCAGATACCACCAGCCCAGCGCAATACCGACAATATAGGCCAGAGCATACCAATGGATCGCCACAGGGCCGATCTGCAGGAGAATAGGATCGATATCCGGTAATGTCATGATGTGGTGCAAACCTGTGAAACAGTTGCTTCAGACCTAAAGGAATCATCGAAGCGGGGCAAGAATCGTGAAAAACTTTCTTTCAGTAGGCGTAACGCGTATAGGCGGGGCGTGACACCCGTTTAACAGGAGCTTTAGTCGTGCAGTCGAAAAATCCGTTCCTCGATGAATTTGCCAAGATGTCAGCCAATGCCATGTCGCTGATGCAATCGGCAGGCGATGAGGCCAAGGCCGCGTTTCAGGCGCAGGGGGACAAGTTTGTCGCCGAGTTTGATCTGGTGCGCCGTGATGAATTACTGGCGCTGAAGGATGAGATCGCGGCCTTAAGGCTTGAGATTGCCGAACTAAGGTCTGCTTCAGTGAAGAAGCCTGCGGCCAAAAAGACAGCGACACCAGAAAACACTACCCCCGAGACTGACGCAGAGTAAGTACATATTATGGATTTGCCACAGGCCTATGATGCCGACATGAGTTCCGACCCGCTTGAGATGGTCGAAACCATTCTGAGCGATGAAGGGCTGAATTTTGAACGCACGCCTGAGGGCGAGGTGATCTTTTCGCTTAAAGGGGACTGGAAAACCTATGACCTGTGGTTTTCCTGGCGACCGGAAGGCGAGTGCATACAGTTGTGTTGCACGCTTGATCTGCCGTTTACCGAAGTGCAGTTGCTCAGGCTCTATGAGCTTCTGACGTTGGTTAATCAGCGGGTGTGGTTCGGGCATTTTGAACTGTATCAGGATGAAATCGGCGGCAATGGCGCGTCTGTGGCGGATATTGTCTTCAGGCACACCATGGCCTTTAGTCCGGCGGAGCGCCCAAGCCCAATGCAAACCGCCCACATGATCAACAGCGCGGCAGAGACGGTTGACCGTTTCTATCCAGCGTTTGATTTCCTTATTCGTGGCGGGCAGTCGCCTGCTGACGCGATAACGGCCTGTCTGTTTGAGACGGTGGGGGAGGCATAGGGGGATCATGAAAAAGTTTTTGGCCTTTGGCCAAAATACGTTTTTCATGGTTTCTGATTTGACATATTCAGGCTCGGGGCGGCCCGTCGCCTGAATATGACTTTAATTTCCGGATTTTAAGATGCTGGCTTTGCCTTTGATGATTATCGGCGCAGGGGCGCTTGGAGGGTCGATCCTTAAGGGGTTGCGGGTGACGACGACGGTTGATCCGTCAGACGTTATTATCCTTGATCTTCATCCACAGGCAGAGGCGCAGGCCTATGGCGAACTGGGGGCAAGGCTTAATCCTGAGGCTGATGTGCTGGCCGAAGCCCGAACCGTGATCGTCGCCGTCAAGCCACAGGGCTGGCGGGCGGTGGCGGAAGCCTTTGGTGACAAGCTGAGGGCTGATGCCGTGATCGTATCGGTTATGGCCGGTGTGCGCACCACTGATCTGTCGGCGGCCTTTGGCGCGCGCAAGGTGGCACGGGTCATGCCGACCACAGGCGTGGCGACCGGCAAGGGCGTGGCCAGTCTTTATGCAGCTGAAAGCGAAGCGCTTGAGGCGGCCAAATGTATTTTTGAGCCGATAGCTTCGACGGTGGTGTTGGGTGATGAGGGGCTGATTGATGCGGCGACGGCGGTTTCCGGATCGGGGCCTGCCTATGTCTATGCCTTTGCGGCAGCGCTTGAGGCAGCGGGGCTTGAGGCCGGTCTTGAGGCGGATGATGCGCGGGTGCTGGCGCGGGCGACACTGATTTCTGCGGCTAACCTGCTGGATATTTCCGGTGAGGAGCCTGAGGCGCTGATCAAGAAAGTCGCCTCTCCCGGTGGAACGACCGAAGCGGGTCTGAAATTTCTGCGGGCCGAAGGGCAGGGCTTGAATGAATTGATTACCGCAACCGTGTTGGCGGCGCAAAAGCGATCACGGGAACTGGGGTAATCGCCTGTTTGCCCCCTCCGGCTCGACAAGCTCGCCACCTCCCCCGTACGCTGCGCTACAGGGGAGGATAAAGGAAGGCGTTACCTGCCTCGGGGCTAATGGGTGCAGGGCCTGAGGCCCTGTGGCTTCCCTGAGTGAAACCGAAATTCGGGGTCAGGGTCAGCAATTAACGCCTGTTCGATGGGGCGAAGGGTCTGGATGCGGGCGGCAATGTCATCAGCGTCGCCATAGAGATGCGCCAGTTTCAGAAATCCCTGATAATGACGGGCTTCGCTGGCCAGCAAGCCGAAATAGAACTTTGAAAGTTCTGCATCGAGATGCGGTGCTATGGCGGCGAAGCGTTCGCAGGAACGGGCTTCGATAAAGGCTGAAATCACCAATACATCGACGAGCATGTGCGGCTCTTTGCGCCGGATATGCGCCCGTAAGCCCGAAGCATAACGGGCGGCGGAAATCGGCCTTAAGGCGATGCCGCGCTTTTTAATCAGCTTCATGACCTGTTCGTGGTGCACAAGCTCCTCACGCGCCAGACGGCTCATGGCGTCGATCAGTTCGACATGGGTATTGTATTTGGCCATCAGGTTGAGCGCATTGGAGGCGGCCTTGTATTCGCAGGCCTTATGATCCAGCAGCAGAAGCTCCTGATTAGACAGGGCGGCATCGACCCACTCCGGCGGGGTTTCGGACTGCAAAAAGGCGTGTATCTCACTCAGCATGAGCGTCTTTTGCCAGCAGGTCTGAAGGTGTGCAAGCGGTTGCAGGTTTCACGGTCTCTGTGTTTGGCGGTTTTTGTTCCTGAAGCGTCAGAATAAGGATGGTGCCAAGAATAAGGGTCGCCCCCAGCCAGTCATAGGCTCCGAAGGGTATTTTCAACCAGACAATGCCTATGCCTGCCGCGGCCAGGGGTTCGGCGCAGGCCATCAGGCTGACGGGGCGGGCACCGATCAGCTTTACGGCAGTCAGATAGGCGTGAAACGACAAAAGCGTGCCGAAGACGACAATGAAGGCAAAGGCGCTTAAGGACTGAGGGTCCCAGACGCCTTCGATATGCCAGGGCTGGCTTATGAGGCTGAACAGGCCGCCGCCGATGAGCATGGCCCAGCCAATGACGGCTTCGGTCGGATAGCGCGACATCAGTTGCAGGGGCTGGATGGTATAGACCGCCAGTGCGACGGCGGCGAGCAAGCCCCAGAACAGGGCCATGGGCGACAGGCTCAGGCTGTCCGGACGCCCGTGCGTCACCAGAAGGAAGACGCCGCCGATAGCCATGAACAGACACAGGAACTCAAGGGGGCGGGGCCAGCGTTTTTCTATGGCCGCGTACCAGCCCGCAATCAATACCGGCCCGACATACTGTATGATGGTCGCGGTGGCAGCATTCGAGGCATTTATAGCCGCGAAATAGGTATATTGCACCGACCACATGCCCAGGATGCTGAAGGATAAGAGCCGCAAGGTGTCTTTGCGATCTGAGAAAACAGACAAGGTTACTTTGGGGCGGCGTATCAGGGCAAAGGCAGTCATCAGAACACCGGTCACAAGCATACGCGCCGTGACCAGCCATTCGGGGCTTATGTTTTTGTGGTGAAACAGAAACTGGGCCAGCGTACCGGCAATGCCCCAGCACAGGGCGGAAAACAGCGCCAGTATACAGGCGACAACGGCAGGGTTACGCATAGGGGCCTCATCCCCGCCTACGGAGCGGGGTAAGTGGGAAACGCGCTCCCTATAGGCGGTTGGGCGGTAAAAGAGTAGGGGCTATTTTTCGCGCCGGATACTGTTGTCGAATTGATGTTTTTGGCGGGCCATGCGGTCGATAGTTTCATCCGTTTTTGCGCCGTCCGGTAATGCCAAAAGTAAAAGGAGAAACAGGGACATGAAGAATATACGCATTCCCCACATGACAGGCGTCACGCCAATTGCCTCTGCAAGGCGGCCTAATTTTCGGGAATTGCTGATAAATTCTTCATCGCACACAAAAAACAAAACGAGTAATACGACCATAATGCCTATGAATTTAAGCGATTTGGCGCGATGTGATCGTTGAAAAATAAGTGGTAGTTTCATTAGCCGGTTAGCTCCCCTCTCACTCTGAAATTCCTTATAAGATTAAGCAAGTGCGCGGAACAGGCTTGATTTCACCGGGCATTGTGTGTATTGGGCGGCCTTCGGCATGAAGGGCAACCTTCAGGTCGTTCTGTCCGAGACCTTCGGGGCGCAGGGGCCACCTGAGCCATAATTGTCTGAAAGCCTTCAGACGCCGAAAATAGACGGGACGCAACGCCACAAGGATTTACATGGTTTTCCCGTTAAAAGGAAAGCGGTGCAGCCTTATTGGGGTATAGCTTCTCATCACATGGACAGTCGGCAGGCCGTCAGAGTTTAGTCTCTGGCGTATTTGTCGTTGTTACGCTTTGCAGGGCTGTTCCTGCAAGGCACCACCTCAATTGGAGGCCGCAATGGACCGCGCACAAAAAGCCAGTTCGATCGAAGAGCTCAAGGGCGTCTTCGCCGAATCCGGCGTCGTGGTTGTGACCCAGTACTCGGGTCTGACCTTTGTGGAATTAGCTGAACTGCGCAACCGTCTTCGTAAAGAAGGCGCTGTGCTTAAGGTGTTCAAAAACCGTCTGGCCGTTAAGGCGCTTGATGGCTCGGTCGGTGACGCAGGCAATGCCCTGTTCAAAGGCCCTGTCGCTCTGGCCTATGGTTCAGACCCTGTGACCGCCGCCAAGATTACCGCTCAGTACGCCAAAGAAAATGACAAGCTCAAGCTCATTGGCGGCCTGATGGGGACGGAAGTCCTCAATGAAGCCGGTATCAAGGCTCTGGCCACTCTGCCGTCTCTGGACGAACTCCGCGCCAAGATCGTTGGCGTTCTGCAAGCTCCGGCAACCAAGGTTGCAGGCGTACTGCAGGCTCCGGCAGGTCAACTGGCTCGCGTGTTCAACGCTTACGCGACCAAAGACGCCGCTTAATCAGCTGTTCCGTAATTCACACACACTACCCTTTTAAGGAAATACCATGTCTAAGATTGAAAAGCTGGTCGAAGAACTTTCGACCCTGACCGTTCTCGAAGCTGCTGAGCTGTCGAAGGCTCTTGAAGAAGCCTGGGGCGTTTCGGCTGCGGCTCCGGTTGCTGTTGCTGCTGCTGGCGGCGCTGCTGCTGCTCCGGCTGAAGCTGCTGAAGAGCAAACCGAGTTCACCGTTGTTCTGGTTGACGGCGGCGACAAGAAGATCAACGTGATCAAGGAAATCCGTGGCATCCGTGCAGACCTCGGTCTGAAGGAAGCCAAGGATCTGGTTGAGGGCGCACCTCAGAACGTTAAGGAAAACGTTTCTAAGCAAGAAGCTGCCGACATCAAGAAGAAGCTTGAAGACGCTGGCGCCAAGATCGAAGTTAAGTAATTCCGGCTTTTGCCAAATTTACAAGACAGCAGGCCCGAGGGGAAACCTTCGGGCCTGTTTTGTGTTTAGAATGTACGGTACACTTGTGGCGGGCTGTTTTTTCGATTGAACGGGTGTGGCGGGCCTTAAATCTGGGGCAAAGTGTCGCCAGTTTTATTTTTCTGGAAATGTGAAGGCGTGATTGTACGGTGATAATGTTGGGCAATTTCAAGAGGGTTTTATGAATGTATTTGTGCATGTTGCCTATGGATTTGGTGCGGAAAACTGGCACAAAAAATATATCAACGGGCAATTGGTAGGCTGTAATGATGCTTACGCCTACGGATATTATCTGGCACAGGCATTGGGATGTCGCGTTACCTATTCAACGGATCATTCGTATAATTTTCTACAAATGCTCGTAAGAGGCGCGCTGCGCCTTTTGCTTGGGTTTGATATTTTGCATGCCTATCGAAATCGTGGTGAATGGAAGAAGGCGGATGTAATCTGGACGCATACCGAAAGTCAGCATCTATCTATTTTGTGCCTGTGTATGCTCTTCAACATCAAGCGCCCCAAAATGATATGTCAAAGTGTTTGGCTTATGGACGAATTTAACCGTTTGTCTCCGCTGCATAAGTGGTTGTATTTGAGATTACTAAAGCAGGCCGATGTTTTAACTTTTCTTTCTGAGTGGAACAGGGACGCCTGTCGGAAGCTGTTACCAGACAAAGATGTACGCATGGTACATTTTGGCATTAATCCTGACGGTTTTGGTGTCTTAAATAGCGGCGTTCCGGCAAAAGAGCGGCGCAAAATCATGGCGGTTGGGAATGACAGGCACCGTGACTGGAATGCCCTTATTGCGCAATTTTCCAATACCGATTTTGATGTGCGCATTGTATCTACGCGCGTCAGCAAAAGAGATTTGCCTTCAAATATTAATATAAGCCCCGTTTCACGGCAAGCCGATTTGATTGAGGCCTATATGGAGGCTGATATTGCCATTGTGCCTTTGAAGCATAATCTGCATGCTTCGGGGATAACGGCTATCTTTGAGGCAAATTTGTTTGAAAAGCCGCTCATCGTTACAGATATTGGTGGAATCGACGGTTATTTTTCTAATGACGAGGTCTATTTCGCGGAACACGCTTCAAATACATCCCTGTATGATTCTGCCGTGCATATTCGCCAAAACCGTGATGAAGCAACAGGTAAGGCGAAACGTGCAGCGCAAAGAACAAGGGCAGATTATTCCTCACAAGCCTATGTGGCGGCTCACGTGGCTTTGTCTCATGAATTGTTGAATAAAAACCGATTGTAGTTGCATGAAGTTTCCCCTCGACAAACGGGGATAAGTGCGGTATGGCACGCTCCCCTTTGAGGCGTATTGCGCCTTGAATATAGGCCTGAAGCCGGTCTTATGCTCTTTCTACCGGCGAGGGGCTTACGCTTTCGGAACTGAAAGCCTTTGAAAAACAGTGTCTTTGATGAGCCATCATCATAAAAGAGCAGGCACGTTGAACGTTTCTCAAAACGCCCCGCAAGGGGTGGTAAACCTGAAAATTTATCGCGTCCCACGCACAAGGAATAACGATGACCTTATCGTTCACCGAGAAAAAGCGGATTCGCAAGTCTTTCGGCCGTATCCCCGAAGCTATCCGCATGCCGAACCTCATCGAGGTTCAGCGCTCATCCTATGAACAGTTCCTGCAACGCTTCGTTCGCGCCGTGGAGCGCAATGACGAAGGGCTTGAGGCCGTTTTCAAGAGCGTATTTCCGGTAAAGGATTTCAACGATCGGGCGACGCTTGAGTATGTGTCCTACGAGTTCGAAGAGCCGAAATATGATGTCGAAGAGTGCATTCAGCGTGACATCACCTATGCCGCACCCCTGAAGGTCAAGCTGCGCCTGATCGTGTTTGAAACCGACGAGGACACAGGCGCCCGTTCGGTCAAGGACATCAAGGAGCAGGACGTCTATATGGGCGATATCCCGCTGATGACCGACAAGGGTACCTTTGTCGTCAACGGTACGGAGCGTGTTATCGTTTCCCAGATGCACCGTTCGCCGGGCGTATTCTTCGATCACGACAAGGGCAAAACCCACTCTTCGGGCAAGCTTCTGTTCGGGGCGCGTATCATTCCTTATCGTGGTTCGTGGCTCGACTTTGAATTCGACGCCAAGGACATCGTCTATGTGCGTATCGACCGCCGCCGCAAGCTGCCTGCCACATCGTTCCTGATGGCGCTGGGCATGGACGGTGAAGAGATTCTCACAACCTTCTACGATGTTGTGCCTTACGAGAAGCGCGAGACCGGTTGGGTCACGCCCTATAAGGCGGAACGCTGGCGCGGTGTGAAGCCGGAGTTTGATCTGGTTGATGCTGATACTGGCGAAGTGATTGCGCAGGCCGGCATCAAGATTTCGGCCCGTACCGCCAAGAAGCTGGGGGAAACCGTTTCTTCGCTGCTGCTGTCGCCGGACGCGCTGAATGGCCGTTATCTGGCCCGTGACGCCGTGAACTTCGAAACTGGTGAAATCTATGCCGAAGCCGGTGATGAACTGGATGCGGCGGCGATTGCTGTGCTTGAGGAGCAGGGCTTCTCGACCATCGACGTGCTCGATATCGACCATGTAACGGTTGGGCCGTACATGCGTTCGACCCTGCGCGTAGACAAGAACACGTCACGTGAAGATGCTCTGTTTGACATCTACCGCGTCATGCGTCCGGGTGAGCCGCCGACCATCGAAGCGGCTGAGGCCATGTATAACAGCCTGTTCTTTGAACTTGAGCGTTACGACCTGTCGAGCGTTGGTCGCGTCAAGATGAACATGCGTCTTGAGCAGGACGTTGCCGACACCGAGCGCACCCTGCGCAAGGACGACATTCTTAAGATTCTGAAAATCCTCGTTGGTCTGCGTGACGGCCGTGGCGAAATCGATGACATCGATAACCTCGGCAACCGTCGTGTACGTTCGGTCGGTGAGTTGCTGGAAAACCAGTACCGCATCGGTCTGCTGCGTATGGAACGCGCCATCAAGGAGCGTATGTCCTCGGTCGATATCGACACGGTCATGCCGCATGACCTGATCAATGCCAAGCCTGCCGCGGCTTCGGTGCGTGAATTCTTCGGCTCGTCGCAGCTGTCGCAGTTCATGGACCAGACCAACCCGCTGTCGGAAATCACGCACAAGCGTCGTCTTTCGGCCTTGGGCCCTGGTGGTCTGACGCGTGAGCGCGCCGGCTTTGAAGTCCGCGACGTTCACCCGACTCACTATGGCCGTATCTGCCCGATTGAAACGCCGGAAGGCCCGAACATCGGTCTGATCAACTCGCTGGCTACCCATGCCCGCGTCAACAAGTACGGCTTCATTGAATCACCTTATCGTCGTGTGATCGACGGTGTGGTTCAGGAAGACGTGACCTACATGTCGGCCATGGAAGAATCCAAGCACACCATCGCTCAGGCGAATGTGTCGATTGCCAATGGCAAGTTCATTGACGATCTGACGACGGTTCGTATCAACGGCGACGTGACGCTGGCGGGTGTTGAACAGGTTGACTATATGGACGTCTCGCCGAAGCAGGTTGTTTCGGTCGCGGCGGCCCTGATCCCGTTCCTTGAAAACGACGATGCGAACCGCGCCCTCATGGGTTCGAACATGCAACGTCAGGCCGTTCCGCTCGTTAAGGCCGATGCGCCTTTCGTCGGTACCGGCATGGAAGAAGTCGTGGCCCGCGATTCCGGTGCAACCATTGCTGCCCGCCGTACCGGTGTGGTCGAGCAGGTGGATGCGACCCGTATCGTTGTCCGTGCAACCGAAGAAACCGATCCGGCCAAGCCCGGCGTCGATATCTATCGTCTGTCGAAGTTCCAGCGTTCGAACCAGAACACCTGTATCAACCAGCGTCCGATCGTTAAGGTTGGCGACAAGGTGGCCGGTGGCGATATCATCGCTGACGGTCCTTCGACCGATCTGGGTGATCTGGCACTGGGTCGTAACGTGCTCGTGGCCTTCATGCCGTGGAACGGTTACAACTTCGAAGACTCGATCCTGATCTCCGAGCGTATCGTGCGTGACGACATCTTCACCTCGATCCACCTTGAGGAATTCGAGGTCATGGCCCGCGATACGAAGCTTGGGCCTGAAGAAATCACCCGCGACATTCCGAATGTCGGTGAAGAAGCCCTGCGTAACCTCGACGAAGCCGGTATTGTGGCCATCGGTGCCGAAGTGCAACCGGGTGACATTCTGGTCGGTAAGGTAACACCAAAGGGTGAAAGCCCGATGACGCCGGAAGAAAAGCTCCTGCGCGCCATCTTTGGTGAAAAGGCGTCCGACGTTCGCGATACCTCGCTTCGTCTGCCGCCCGGCGTTGCCGGTACGATCGTTGAAGTACGTGTCTTCAACCGTCACGGTGTCGAAAAAGACGAACGCGCTCTGGCGATTGAACGTCATGAAATCGAACGTCTGGGCAAGGACCGCGACGACGAACTGACGATTCTTGAGCGTAACATCTATGGCCGTCTGAAAGAGGTTATCCTCGGTCAGAACGCCCTGTCTGGCCCTAAGGGTCTTGGTCGTGGCGTGATCACCGAAGACAAGCTTTCGGAAATCTCACGCGGGCTGTGGTGGCAGATCGCCCTTGAAGACGAAAAGGTCATGGGCGAACTTGAGGCCATGAAGCGTCAGTTCGAGGAAGCCCGTAAGCGTCTTGACCGTCGTTTTGAAGACAAGGTCGAGAAGCTGCAACGCGGTGATGAACTGCCTCCTGGTGTCATGAAGATGGTCAAGGTCTTCGTTGCCGTGAAGCGCAAGCTTCAGCCCGGTGACAAGATGGCCGGTCGTCACGGTAACAAGGGGGTTATCTCGAAAATTCTTCCCGTGGAAGACATGCCGTTCCTTGCGGATGGTGAGCATGTGGACATCGTTCTGAACCCGCTGGGCGTGCCTTCGCGTATGAACGTTGGTCAGATCTTTGAAACCCACCTCGGCTGGGCCTGCGCCAACATCGGCAAGCAGATCACTAACCTGCTTGAAGAGTGGCAGAATGGCGGCCAGAAGCAGGCGCTTATCGATCACCTGAAGGGGGCCTATGGCGCCGATCAGGAACTTCCGGAAACGGAAGAAGAACTGATTGAACTGGCGAAGAACCTTGCACGCGGCGTGCCGATTGCCACACCGGTATTCGATGGGGCCCACATTGGTGACATCGAGAACATGCTGGAGTTTGCCGGTCTTGAGCGTTCGGGTCAGTCGATCCTGTTTGATGGTCTGACGGGTGAGCAGTTCAAGCGTCCGGTTACGGTCGGCATCATCTACATGCTGAAACTGCACCACCTTGTTGACGATAAGATCCACGCACGTTCTATCGGGCCGTACTCGCTTGTCACGCAGCAGCCGCTGGGTGGTAAGGCGCAGTTCGGTGGTCAGCGCTTCGGGGAAATGGAGGTCTGGGCGCTTGAAGCCTATGGTGCCGCCTATACCCTTCAGGAAATGCTCACCGTTAAGTCCGATGACGTCGCCGGTCGTACCAAGGTTTATGAAGCCATCGTCCGTGGCGATGACAGCTTCGAAGCCGGTATCCCTGAGTCGTTCAACGTCCTGATCAAGGAAATGCGTTCGCTGGGTCTGAATGTGGAACTGGAAAACGGTCAAGGGTAGGGCGCAAGCCTTACCCCCCAACCCTCCGCCACTATCTGCTGAATTTTTAGGCGCCTAGGCGCACATGGAGTCACTGGAATGAACCAGGAAGTCCTCAATATCTTTAATCCGGTACAGGTCGCCCCGACCTTCGACCAGATCCGCATCACACTGGCGGCACCTGAGAAAATTCTCTCGTGGTCGTTCGGTGAAATCAAGAAGCCGGAAACCATCAACTATCGTACGTTCAAGCCTGAGCGTGATGGTCTGTTCTGTGCGCGTATCTTTGGCCCGACCAAGGATTACGAATGCCTGTGCGGCAAGTACAAGCGCATGAAGTACAAGGGCATCATCTGTGAAAAGTGTGGTGTCGAAGTTACGCTCAGCCGCGTGCGTCGTGAGCGCATGGGCCACATCGAACTGGCGTCGCCGGTTGCCCACATCTGGTTCCTGAAGTCTCTGCCTTCGCGTATCTCCATGTTCCTCGACATGGCACTGAAGGACGTTGAGCGCGTTCTGTACTTTGAAAACTATATCGTCACAGAGCCTGGCCTGACACCTTTGAAGCTGAACCAGCTTCTGAGCGAAGACGAATATTATCGCTATCAGGAAGAATTCGGCGACGACAGCTTCACGGCTGAAATCGGTGCTGAAGCCATCCGCAACATGCTGATGGGCATGAACCTCAATGAGGTTGCCGACAAGCTGCGCGCGGAACTGGCGGATAATCCTTCGGAAATCAAGGCCAAGAAGGCGTCCAAGCGTCTTAAGCTGATCGAAGCCTTCCTTGAGTCCGGCAACAAGCCTGAGTGGATGGTGCTGACGGTTGTGCCGGTGATCCCGCCGGAACTGCGTCCGCTGGTGCCGCTGGATGGTGGTCGTTTCGCCACCTCCGACCTCAACGATCTGTACCGTCGCGTTATCAACCGGAACAACCGTTTGAAGCGTCTGATGGAACTGCGTGCGCCGGACATCATTATCCGCAACGAAAAGCGTATGCTTCAGGAATCGGTTGACGCCCTGTTCGACAACGGTCGTCGTGGCCGTGTCATCACCGGTGCCAACAAGCGTCCGCTCAAGTCTCTGGCTGACATGCTTAAGGGTAAGCAGGGTCGTTTCCGTCAGAACCTGCTCGGCAAGCGCGTCGACTATTCCGGTCGTTCGGTTATTACAGTTGGACCTGAACTGAAACTGCACGAGTGCGGTCTGCCGAAGAAGATGGCTCTGGAACTGTTCAAGCCATTCATCTATGCGCGTCTGGATGCCAAGGGCCTGTCGGGTACCGTCAAGCAATCCAAGCGTATGGTTGAGCGCGAACAGCCTCAGGTCTGGGATATCCTCGAAGAGGTTATCCGCGAACATCCGGTGATGCTGAACCGCGCACCGACGCTTCACCGTCTTGGCATTCAGGCCTTTGAGCCTAAGCTGATCGAAGGTAAGGCGATCCGTCTGCACCCGCTCGTCTGTTCGGCCTTTAACGCCGACTTCGACGGCGACCAGATGGCTGTGCACGTACCGCTGTCGCTTGAAGCCCAGCTTGAAGCCCGCGTCCTGATGATGTCGACCAACAACATCCTGTCGCCTGCCAACGGCAAGCCGATCATCGTGCCTTCGCAGGATATCGTGCTGGGTCTCTATTACCTGTCGCTGGTTAAGGACAACGAGCAGGGCGAAGGCATGATCTTTGCCGACCTGAACGAAATTCAGTCGGCTCTCGATGCTGCTGTGGTGTCGATGCATGCCAAGGTCAAGTGCCGCTTCACCGAAGTGGACCCTGACGGCGTCACCCGCACCCGCGTTGTTGATACGACACCGGGCCGCATGAAAATTGCTGCGCTTCTGCCGCGTCACGCTTCGATTGGCCTCAAGGTTCTTGAGAAGAACCTGACCAAGAAGGAAATCGGTAACCTGATCGACGTGGTTTATCGCCACTGCGGCCAGAAGGCGACGGTGATCTTTGCTGACCAGATCATGGCTCTGGGCTTCAAGGAAGCGGCGCGCGCCGGTATCTCGTTCGGTAAGGACGACATTGTTATCCCTGAAACCAAGAAGGGGATCGTTGAAGAAACCCGTAAGCTGGTTGAAGAATACGAGCAGCAATATGCCGACGGTCTGATCACCAAGGGTGAGAAGTACAACAAGGTGGTTGATGCCTGGTCGAAGGCGACCGATCGCGTTTCCGACGAAATGATGAAGGAAATCAGCCGTAAGCACCTGCATGAAGATGGCCGCGAAAAAGAGATCAACTCGATCTATATGATGGCCAACTCAGGGGCTCGTGGTTCTCAGGCCCAGATGAAGCAGCTGGGGGGTATGCGCGGTCTGATGGCCAAGCCTTCGGGCGAGATCATCGAAACGCCGATCATCTCGAACTTCAAGGAAGGCCTGTCGGTTCTGGAATACTTCAACTCGACCCACGGGGCGCGTAAGGGCCTTGCGGATACCGCGTTGAAGACCGCTAACTCCGGTTACCTGACCCGCCGTCTGGTGGACGTGGCACAAGACTGTATCATCATGGAAGAAGACTGCGGCACGACACGTGGCATTACGCTGCGCGCTGTGGTCGAAGGCGGTGATGTGCTGGTGTCTCTGGGCGCGCGCGTTCTGGGTCGTACGGCTGCGGAAGACATCAAGGACGTCGCTACCGGTGAAGTCGTGGTGCCTGCCGATACCTATATTGACGAAAATGTTGTCGATGCCATTGACGCTTCGGGCGTTCAGTCGGTCAAGGTACGTTCGGTACTGACCTGTGAAGCCGAACAAGGTACCTGCGCGGCCTGTTATGGTCGTGACCTTGCCCGCGGTACCCGCGTCAACATGGGTGAAGCGGTCGGTGTTATCGCCGCTCAGTCTATCGGTGAACCTGGAACCCAGCTGACCATGCGTACCTTCCACATTGGTGGTACGGCTCAGGTGGCTGAACAGTCCTTCTACGAAACCACCTCTGACGGTGTGGTGAAGCTCAATACGGCGCCGACCGTTCGCGGTTCGCATGGCGATCTGATCTCCATGAGCCGTAACCTGATCATCACTATCCATCATGATGGCAAGGATCGTGAATCCTATAAGGTACCTTATGGTTCGCGTCTGCGCGTTGAGGCGGGTAACGAGGTCAAAAAAGGCCAGCGTCTGGCCGAGTGGGACCCCTATACCAACCCGATCATCACCGAAGTGGGTGGTAAGGTTCGCTTCGAAGACCTTAATGACGGTCAGTCCGTCCGTGAGGAAACCGACGAAGCCACCGGCATCACCAACCGCGTCGTTGTTGATTTCCGTGCCGCCTCCAAGGCACAGGAACTGCGTCCGACCATGGGCATTATTGATGCCGATGGGGCTTACCTGCGTCTGGCCAGTGGTGCGGAAGCCCGCTACCTGTTGCCGGTCGGGGCTATCTTGTCGGTCGGTAACGGTGATGAGGTTCGCCCCGGTGAAATCATCGCCCGTATCCCGACAGAAGGTGCCAAGACCCGCGACATCACCGGTGGTCTGCCGCGCGTTGCTGAACTGTTTGAAGCCCGTCGTCCGAAGGATTGCGCCGTCATCGCCGAAATGGATGGCCGCGTAGAATTTGGTCGCGACTACAAGAACAAGCGCCGCATCAAGATCACGCCGGAAGATGGTGGTGAAGCCGTCGAGTTCCTGATCCCTAAGGGTAAGCATATCTCCGTCCATGACGGCGATATCATCCAGAAGGGTGACTATATCATCGACGGTAACCCAGATCCGCATGATCTGCTGCGTATTCAGGGTGTTGAGGCTCTGGCTGAGTATTTGGTCAACGAAGTGCAGGAAGTTTACCGCCTGCAAGGCGTGCCGATCAACGACAAGCACATCGAAGTCATCGTGCGTCAGATGCTGCAAAAGGTCGAAATCCTTGAGCCGGGCGATACTGGCCTGATCAAGGGTGATCACCTCGACAAGCCGGAAGTTGACCTCGAAAACCTTAAGGCCGAGCGTCGTGGGGGCCGTCCGGCACTTACGCAGCCGGTTCTGCTCGGGATCACCAAGGCATCGCTGCAAACGCGCAGCTTCATTTCGGCGGCTTCGTTCCAGGAGACGACGCGCGTTCTTACCGAGGCTTCGGTCAACGGCAAGATCGATACGCTCGACGGCCTCAAGGAAAACGTAATCGTCGGTCGTCTGATTCCGGCAGGTACGGGTGCCTATCTGCGCTCGCTCCAGCGTATCGCCACCAAGCGTGACGAAGCTCTGGCGCACCAGCGTGAAGAAGCTATGGAACCGTTGCCGGCAGAAGTTCTGCTTGAGGGGCCGCAGGGCTAATAGCCCTGCACCCGTTAGCCCCGAGGTATGTGGGGCCGGTTATATGAAAAAAACCTCCGCAGGCAACTGCGGAGGTTTTTTTGTGGGTAATTGGAAGGGGGAAAGCGTATGGGGCGATTGGGTTTATACCCCTCCGTCTCGTCGCTAAAGCGCCGAGCCACCTCCCCACGCAAGCGTAGGGAGGAGAGATGCCCCCTCCGCCGCTTTCAGGGGAGGATGAAGACAACAAAAAAGCTCCGAGGAAGTTTCGGAGCTTTTTTAATCATGGAAGAAGCCCCACACCTCGGGGCAAACGGGTGCAGGGTGCTAGCACCCTGCCTACTCGCGGCGGCGTTGGCCACCCAGCTGGTCTTCTTCGTTGACGATGGTCTGACGGCCGACGTTACCGAGAATCTGTTCCAACGCGGTCAGTTCGCGGCCACGGGTCGGAGTCTTGTTGGGGTTGAGGGCAAAGTCACGGCCATCGGCCAGTGACAGGTTGCGAACTTCCTTGACGACCTGCGTGTCACGATCAAATTCGACAACTGTGACGCTGCGGGCGGTCACGGTGGTCGGCTTATAGGTCATCTTCATATTGCTCTGGCTAATATAGTACCAGATGCCCGGATCATAGGTGGCGACCTGAGAGGGGGAGCCGAATTTTGTGCGTACCGAGGTTTGCGTGTCTTCGCCAACCTTGATGTCCTTGGCCGGGTCCGCTTCGATAGCCAGATAGCCCTGACGTGACATGGTAGGCGCGCAGGCAGCGGCGCTCAGGCCTAAGAGGGCAGCAAGACTGAGGGGCAGAAGAGACGACAGCTTTTTCATATTAATCCATAGGCGGGGTTTGACCTGTACAGCACGCGAAACACTTTAAGCGCTTCACACTTTTCGCATTGCACTTAAGGCACTTACTGCATAGTTAAGGCTGAATGAAGGCCATATTTATATGTGCTTTGCAAGTCAGTTTACAGGTTCGCATCATGCTCGACAAGCTAATGAAGGCCATTATCGGGCTTAAGCCCCGTCCATCGGATGCGATTGGCCGTACGCTCTATGCCCAGACGGTGGCTCAGGCGCGTGATGTACGTCTTTTCACCGATTATGGCGTCAAGGACGAGATCGGGGCGCGGTTTGAGGTGCTGACCGTCCATGTGCTGATTCTTATTGGCATATTGCGGGCCGAGGCCGATGACGAGCAGCGTAAGGAAACGGCTCAGGCTTTGTTTGATGCGTTTCTTCTGGCGCTGGACAACACCTTGCGTGAGCAGGGGGTGGGTGACCTGACTGTACCAAAGAAGATGAAGAAACTGACGGAAACCGTCAATGCGCGTTTGCATGCCTGGATCGATATCTGGGATCAGGGCGGTGACCATGCTGTGCAGACTGATTACCTGCTGCGCACGGTGTATGCCGTTGGGGACGAAGAAGAGGCTGATTCGCGGCGTCCCCTTTGGGCGGAGGCCTTTAGCCACTATATTACACGTATACGCTCAGGCATTGAGCCGTCGCGTTTGCTGACCGGTCAGGCTGACTGGTTGCAGACGGACTGGCCGCCGGTCAGCGAAACATCACATCTTAACGCAGAGGCTTAAGCCATGACTGATACCCAGACACCTGATTCGCCATTGTGGCCGCATACGGTGCGTTTCGATGAAGCCGCGCGCGGGCTTGATCTGACGCTTGGGGCCGATACGGCGCGGCTTAAGGTCATTGCCGAGGGCTTTGGCATGAGTGAGTTGCATCACCTTGAGGCGCGTATAAAAACCCGCAGCACGCAAGGCAATCGGGGCGAGGTGGTGGTCGTCAGCGTCGCGGTAAAGGCCGAGGTCTCGCAGGAATGTGGGGTGACGCTTGATCTGTTCCGTCACGAAATTGAGGCTGACATTGATGTGGTCTGTGCGCTGGTGGAAAAGCGCCGGTCGGCTGAGGGCGATGAGCCTGAGCAGGAACTGAGCCTTGATGATCTTGATGAGCCGGATCGTATTGAAAATGGTCAGATCGATATCGGGCAATATGTCATTGAAGCGCTGGGAGAGGCCTATGATCCCTTTGCGCGCAAACCGGGTGCGGTATTCGAGGAGCCTGATGTCGCGCCGGAACCGTCACCGTTCGCGGTGCTGTCGCAGTTAAAGCCCAACGACTAACCATCGGGAAACGCGTTTTTCCGTTGCGTTTTCTTATGAATAGGTGTTTCACAGCATTGTTATCACGGTTTTCCGTTGTGAGAGGTTTTGAGCGTTTCCTTTGTCTTCGTCATCTGAAAATACGTCTGAACCCTCCGATAGTCTGCGCCCATCCGTGAAAAAAACGGAGGGTGTGGTCATAGCCATTGACGCCATGGGGGGAGATCATGGCCCGCGTGTCACGGTTGCTGGCGCGGCGCAGGCGCTTGAGCGCGAAAATATCGCCGGCCTGGGCTTTCAGTTTCATGGTGACGAAGCCCTGATTGCGCCTGAACTGGCGCGCTATCCGGCGCTTAAGGCGATCAGCCGCATCGTGCATACAGATCAGTCTGTGGCGATGAATGAAAAGCCAGCGCAGGCGCTGCGTCGTAAGGGCACCAGCCTGTTTATGGCCATTGCCGCCGTCAAGTCCGGTGAGGCCAGTGCGGTTGTGTCTGCGGGCAATACTGGCGCGTTGATGGCGCTGTCGAAAATGATCCTCAAGATGATGGCGCCGGATCTTGAGCGCCCGGCGATTGCCTGTGGCTGGCCGAATCTCAAGGGCATGGGCACGGTGCTTGATGTCGGGGCCAATGTGACGTCGGATGCGCAGCAACTGATTGAATTTGCCGTCATGGGCACGGCTTTCCATCGCGCGGTGCGCGGTGTCGATAAGCCAACCGTGGGCCTGCTGAATGTCGGTTCGGAAGATGTGAAAGGCCATGAAGAGGTGCGTGAAGCCCATCGCCTTCTGCGGGAAGGTGGCTTCGGTATCAATTATCATGGCTTTGTCGAGGGCGATGATATTGCGCTCGGGACGACCGATGTCGTGGTGACGGACGGTTTTACCGGTAATATCGCCCTGAAAACCGCCGAAGGTACGGCGCGGTTTGTCAAAAATCTGTTTAAGGACGCATTAAAGTCATCACCTCTGGCTATGCTGGGCGCGCTTCTGGCGGCACCGGCGCTAAAGAAAATGGCGCGTCGGGTTGATCCCGGTCAGGCTAATGGCGGGCCGCTTCTGGGGCTGAATGGGATTGTGGTCAAAAGCCACGGCGGGGCTGAGGCCTGGGCCTATTCCAATGCGGTGTCGGTGGCGATTTCGCTGGCGGCATCCAATTACGTGAACGACATTCGCAGCGCTCTGGCGCAGGTCAGGCAATCCATGGCCGAAACAGCCGAAGTGGCTGAACGGGCGGACGAAAAGGTATCGTGAGCATGAGTGTGATACGTACAGCTGTGACGGGCATCGGGGGATATCTTCCCGAGCAGGTTCTGACCAATGCTGACTTCACGCGCATGGTCGATACGTCTGACGAATGGATTGTCGAACGCACCGGTATAAAGCAGCGCCATAAGGCGGCCGAAGGTCAGGTCACCAGTGATCTGGCGGTAGAGGCGGCCAAGGTGGCGCTGGCGGCGTCGGGGCGTGATATTTCTGACATTGATCTGATCATTGTCGCGACGACGACGCCCGACATGACCTTTCCGTCTACGGCGTCGATCGTGCAGGCAAAGATGGGTGCCAAGGGCGCTGCCTTTGACGTTCAGGCGGTCTGTTCGGGCTTTGTCTATGCCTTAAGTGTAGCTGACGGTTTCGTGGCGCGCGGATTGTCCAAAGCGGCGCTGGTGATCGGGGCTGAGGTCATGAGCCGGATCATCGATTATACGGATCGGGGCACCTGTATCCTGTTCGGGGACGGGGCGGGTGCCGTGGTGCTTGAGCCGGTTGAAGGGCAGGGGACGTCTGCGGATCGCGGCATTCTCAGCTTTGACCTGCAGTGCGACGGTACCAAGACCGATCTTTTGTATGTTGATGGCGGCGTGTTCGAAAATAACAACCACATCGGCAAGATACGTATGGTCGGGAATCAGATTTTCCGTCACGCCGTGCAGAAAATCGCGCAGGCCACCGAGGCAGCCATTGAAAAGGCCGGTATCACCCATGACGATGTGGACTGGTTTGTGCCGCATCAGGCCAATCAGCGTATCCTTGATGGCGTAGCGGACAAGCTGGGGCTTGATCGGGCCAAGGTGGTGTCCACGGTGGCTAACCATGCCAATACCTCGGCGGCGTCTATTCCGCTGGCCTGGTATGAGGCGACGAAAGACGGTCGGATCAAGACCGGTGATCTGGTGCTCATCGAGGCGCTGGGGGGCGGTTTGACATGGGCTGCGGCGGCCATCCGGGTTTAGAGATTTTGTGTCTTCTCTGATATTTGATGATGTGACGCGCATAAGTCTTTGACGCGAACGGGAAAAAATGCGTATCCTGTTCGGGTTGCATGACTCTAACGGGAGTGGATGATGAGCAAGGGGCCTACCTTAACGCGGGCAGAACTTTTCGAAAGTGTCCATAATGATCTGGGGTTGCCCCGTCAGGAATGTGCGGCTCTGGTCGAGCGCACGCTTGATCTGGTGATTGAGTCGCTCGAAAAAGGCGAAACCGTCAAGCTGTCTGGCTTTGGTGTGTTTCAGGTGCGTGAGAAAAACGCCCGCGTCGGACGGAACCCAAAGACGGGTAAGCCTGCGGCCATTGATCCGCGCAAGGTGATTTCATTCCGCGCTTCGCAAATCATGAAAGCCCGTGTTGATGCAGGGGCAGGTGAGTAGGACGTGTCAAAGGGCCCCTTAGCCTTTCGCACGATTTCCGAGGTCGCTGAAACTCTGGACGTGCCTCAGCATGTGCTGCGTTTTTGGGAAACCAAATTCTCTTTTATCACGCCAACGAAACGTGCAGGCGGACGACGGTTTTATCGCCCGCAGGACGTTGAGGTTCTGGCGGGTGTAAAGGCTTTGCTGCATGATCAGGGTTATACGATCCGTGGCGTGCAGAAGCTCTATGCCGAGGAAGGTCTGAAGGCGCTGGTGGTGGCATACAAGGGGGCTGTCGCGCCTGAGGTTGAGCCGGTTCGGGGCTCGTCAGTTCAGCCGGAACCGGTTGCAGAGACGCCTGAAGGAGTCGTGTTCAGTGAGGCACGTATTCAGGCGCTCGGGGACGAGACGCGGGCGCAGTTTCTGGAGATTGCGCGAAATCTTGAGATCGCGCAGGCGCTTTTGGGGCGGCACATCGGTCGGCATTCGTCTTAAGCCTCAGCGTGCGGAAAGTTTTACGGTTTTGGGTGGAAAAAGGCTTTTCCGCTATTGCGGGGGGGCGGTTTCCTCTCTATAAGCGCCGTCCTCTGCTTCATATATTTGAACAGATGTCGGAGCGTGGCGCAGCCTGGTAGCGCACTTGACTGGGGGTCAAGGGGTCGCAGGTTCGAATCCTGTCGCTCCGACCATTTAATTAAAAAAGGGATGTCCTTTTAAGGGCGTCCCTTTTTTAATTAGGGTGGGTAATGCGGTTGCATGGTCAAGGCTGGCAAGCAGAACCTGAGCCGGTGAATTTACGGGCTTCGAGGTGGGGGCGGCTGCGGTTGACATGTAGACGGCAATCCTGAGAGCACCCGTTTTTCGGGCTTATCTCTCTGCCGTAGCGGATTTTCAGGAGTCTGAAAAGAGGGGGCGCGTAACGGCGTTGCCTGAGGCGCAAATGGCATCAGCAGCGCGTGCAGGGCCAGCAAATCGTCATCGTTGAAGGTTTCGCCCGCTATTGGGGCTTTTGCAGGGACCGCAGCCGCAGTGCTTAAGGCCCTGACGGGTTTCAGTTCAGGCGTTCTTTTGAGCACGGTGCGCACATAGTGTTTGTCTTCCTGAAGCTTAAGGCGGTTCATCAGGTGCTCACCGGCGAGAGCGGGTGCCCTGACTTCGGTAAGGTGAACACGCGCATAGATGCGTTCAATGAGGGTCGCGACGCGCACGGCGCGTTCCAGCTCAAGCATGTCTTCGGGAGGGGCCATGTTCTCGGCACAGATGAGCATCCGGTCGGCAAAGGCGCACAGGCGTGCTCTGCGGTCTTCGGGAGTCAACTGTTGCGGTGTCCGTGGGTTCATAGCCATGGGATTATCATAGGGTGAGATGCGAAAACGGGGGTAAAACGGGTGGGAAAATGCGAAAAAAGAGCCACCCACGGCAGGCCGGTTTTGCCCCCGCCCCATGAAGGGGGGACTGGAAGATACCCCACCACCCCGCCGGTAAACCGGCGCGGTCCCCCTCCCCAATGAATTGGGGAGGTATGATTTTTTGCCTTAATGATGTCCGGTTTTGGTGGGGAAGTGTCGGATAACCAAAAGGAGGACGTGATGAGCAAGAATACGATTTGCCTGTGGTACAACAACGATGCGGAAGCGGCGGCGCGGTTTTATGCCGAGACCTTTCCGGACAGTTCGGTCGATGCGGTGTTTCGGGCGCCTGCGGATTTTCCGGGTGGTAGGGCCGGTGATGTGCTGACGGTGCAATTTACGGTGTGCGGTGTGGCCTGTATCGGGCTTAATGGCGGGGATATCTTCCCGCAATCGGAAGCCTTTTCGTTTCAGATTGCCACCGAAGATCAGGCGGAAACCGACCGGTACTGGAACGCGATTGTCGGCAATGGCGGTGTTGAGAGTGAATGCGGCTGGTGCAAGGACAAATGGGGCCTGTCCTGGCAGATTACGCCGCGTGTACTGACCGAAGCGCTGGCGCAAGGTGGCGAGGTGGCGCGACGCGCCTTTGAGGCCATGATGCAGATGCAGAAGATTGATGTCGCCAAGATCGAGGCGGCGGTGCGGGGTTAGGTCTTTTAGAACTGCTTTGTGAAAGCGTGAGGTTCAGGTAATGTGCTGAGGGTAAACGGGGGATCGACTATGCGGATAGCGGTTATTGTAATCATCGCGCTGATAGCAGGGGTCATAGGGCTTGGGGCGTTCAGAATGACAGATGCAACGCAAATCGCTTCTGACGAGGTGGTTTACCTTACGGCTGAAAAGCGTGCGTTGCTCAAGCGCTTGCGTTCGGAAAAGAAGTTTGCCGCTGATGATATGTACACGGGCATGGCAACGCCTGAGGATGAGAGGATAGCCAATGCGGCTATTCATGCCCTTATTGATGGCGTTCTGGCCATGCCAAATGACAAGGTTTCTGCAAAAGAGACATCAGACCATATTGGTAAGGGGATCAAGTCCGTGGCGTGGCTGGAAACGGCAGACCGTGACCGTGCCTATGATTATTTTCGGGAAGTCTGGTACATTATAGGGTTTAAGGGGGCGATAGGTCATTTCAATTACGGCTCTTATTATACATTGCCTGAAGGGTATGGAGAGCCGCTTCCGCCGGGTTGGACGGCTTCAGATCAGCCGCGTCGTATCCTGTAGTGTGATAAGGGCTTAGGTCAGGCTCAGACTAAACGGCTATCGCGGGCAGTCATATGGCGACGGCTTCGCGGACGACCTGATCGCGGAAGCGCGGGGGCAGGTCGTCAGGGGTGAGAACTTCGACACGCACCCCCAGTTGTTCCTCAAGTTCGACCTGAAGGCCGCAGATATCAAACAGGGTGGTTTCAGGGCGTGGCTCAACCAGAAGGTCGAGGTCGCTGGTTTCCTTATCGGTGCCTTTGAGGACTGAGCCGAAAACACGCGGATTTTTGAGCCCGAAGCGCTCAGTGAGGCGTCGGATACTTCTGCGGTTAAGGTTTAAGGCGTCAGACGGCTTCATGGGTATGGAATGTACCCAATCATGGCGCAGGTGGCAATCTGTCGTGTGAGGTGGCGCGACGCGTCTTTGAGGCCATGATGCAGATGCACAAGATCGATGTCGCCAAGATCGAGGCGGCTGTGCGGGGTTAGGATATGGGGGCGCGTAATAGCCCTAAGGCTACATTCACACATTTGTTCAAAGCGCGAAAAGTGGACATGCTTGCAGCGCTACGGCGGAGCTATATTCCATTGACTTCCTAGCTCCATTCCGCGTCAGCTACCGCTTGGAAGTAACGGGCCGCACATTTATTGGCGTCGCGATGTGAGCCTCTTCACCAAGAGTGTTAAGCTACCCGTCGTTGTTAATCCACACCGTCGTCAATGCGAAGCAGTCTTGGGTAGTACAATGATTGCCAGCGCTATTAGCGGGGATTTCGACAACGCTTTCGTAAATTCGGAGATCAACTACGAACCGCCTCACCACCTGCGCGCCTTATGGCGGATATTACAACCTCGAATCATTGCCTTGAAATACCAAAAAGACAATATAACTTGTTCTGTTCGGAAAAGGGCACCTCTATCTAGCGGTAGATATGCACCAGTGTGATAATCGGGGGAAGTATGCTTGAGTCAATTGAACTGAATTTCACCGAGACCGGTAAGCTCGTATTGCCCACGAAAGGTATTACGGTGTTCGTCGGTCCTAATAATTCAGGAAAGAGCCTTGTCCTCAAAGAAATTGAGGAAGCCTTCAGCCTATTCCAAGGGCCACTTAAATCTATAATTTTGAAAGACTTTCAGGTCTCGTGGCCCACGATAGAACAGGTAAATCTGTCCATAACAAAAAACAGTATTCGATCCTCGAAACAAGTACCCACTGGGCATGTTGAAATGGCGCGGATTAGCCAAGGGGGAAGAGAGGTCCACCACATCCACGAGGAATCCTTTAGATCCCAAGTAAAAATCAGATCTAATAAACATTATCTGATGAATCAATATCTCAAATGGGGTGTGTTAAGGCTGGATGGACGATCCCGGTTCAATCTGACTAATGACCAATTAGGAGAAGATCTTCTCGGCCCGCCCCAGAATACCTTGGCTCATTTGTTTCAGGATGATCCGACGAGGCGTAAGGTTAGAAAGCTCGTCAATGAAGCTTTTGATCTCAATTTCGTTATCGATCCAACAAATCTTGGACAGCTAAGGGTCAGGCTTTCCACGAAACCGGTGCTTACAGATGAGCAATCCCTGAACGCGGAAGCACGGAAGTTTTTCTCTGAGGCCATCCACATTAAGGATGCGAGTGACGGTGTTCAAGCATTTACGGGTATCGTCACGGCCGTCTGTTCAGGTGAATTTCATACAATTTTGATCGACGAGCCCGAAGCGTTTCTCCATCCGCCGCTGGCGCGAAAACTAGGTAAGAACTTAAGCGAGATCGCTGGTGAGCGCGATGGTATTCTAATGGCATCTACACACAGCTCGGATTTTTTAATGGGCTGCGTTCAAGGTTCAACGCCTGTTCAGGTGGTTCGCCTCGAATATAGCAACGGTAAGTCACGCGCACGCGTAATCAATCATAAGGTACTTGAGGGCTTCCTAAAGCGTCCCTTGATGCGGAGCGCGAACGTGATTTCCGCCTTGTTTCACGATGGTGTCGTGATCCTAGAGTCAGATAACGATCGTGCATTTTACTCGGAGATTTATTATCGCCTGTCAGAAGGGCGCTCCGGTTATCCCTCAATTCTATTCGTAAACGCACAGAACAAGCAAACCATCAAGGACATCATGGGGCCATTGAGGGAATTTGGTGTTCCAGCGGCGGCCATTCCTGACATTGATATCGTGAAAGATGGAGGCAAGGTTTTTACAGACTGGCTGACAGGAGCCAAAATGCCGGAAATGCTCCATATCGGGTTGGGGCAGCAGCGTGCTTCAGTGCTCCAAGCCCTAAAAGAGTCCGGTAAGGACATGAAAAACGATGGCGGTCTGGAAATATTAGAAGGCGATAAGCTAGCGGCCGCAGATGAGTTTTTTAGCAGCCTCGAAAAATATGGCGTGTTTACAGTGCGACGCGGTGAGCTGGAGGACTGGCTGCCAAATTTAAATGTGCCTGGTAAGAAAACAGATTGGACCATAGCGATGCTTGAACGACTAGGCGGCGATCCCGTGGCAGAGGATTACGTCAAGGCGGGAACGGATGACGTATGGGCGTTCATTGAAAAGGTTGTTGGATGGATCAAAGACGCGGGTCGAAAGGGGACTTAAGTGTAGACTTGCGTCCAGAACAGTCCGGAATGTCTGTTTTTGGTGTTTCATCGTAGCCCACCGCCAAGATCCGCATTGGGCGCAAATCTGACTTACAGTTTCCGAACGTCTCATAAACCTTCTCCTCCCGCATCTGCGAAAAAATGCGGGGCAGGGGTGGCTTTATGGTCTCGATTCGTTTATAGAGCGCGCGAAATCCACTCAGAATTGCTTCTTTTCTGGGCCTCCTGTCGGGCATCCCTTTTGTGGTGCGCGAAAGCGAAAGGCCCTTTTTTCGTTGGAAAAGAACAGGTTCTTACCGAAACCCAAGGTGCCCCCGGAGTCACATGAACTTACGCAATATCGCCATTATCGCCCACGTTGACCATGGTAAAACAACGCTCGTCGACGCCCTTCTGGCCCAGTCCGGCGTTTTCCGAGCCAACGAAGCGACCGTCGAACGCGCTATGGACTCCAATGATCAGGAACGTGAGCGCGGCATTACCATTCTGGCCAAGTGTACGTCCGTTCTGTGGAACGGCAAGGCCGGTGAAACCCGCATCAACATCATCGACACCCCAGGTCACGCTGACTTCGGTGGTGAAGTTGAGCGTATTCTGGGCATGGTTGACGGCTGCGTCATCCTTGTGGACGCCGAAGAAGGCGTCATGCCGCAAACCAAGTTCGTGCTCGGTAAGGCTTTGAAGCTCGGCCTGCGTCCGATCCTGTGTATCAACAAGGTTGACCGCGCTCACGCCGATCCTGACCGCGTGCACAACGAAGCCTTCGATCTGTTCGCCGCTATGGGCGCGACCGAAGAACAACTCGATTTCCCGCACATCTATGCCTCGGGCCGTTCGGGCTGGGCGACGCTCGATCTTAATCAGCCGTCCGATAATCTGGCGCCTTTGTTCGACCTTATTGTCGATCACGTGCCTGCGCCAAAGGTGGTCGAGAAGGTCAACGAGCCTTTCCAGATGCTGTCGGTGCTGATCGAATCCGATCCGTTCCTCGGGCGTATTCTGACCGGCCGTATTGCTTCGGGTAAGGCGGTGCCGGGTCTGGCCATCAAGGCGCTGGATCGTGACGGTAACGAAATCGAGCGCGGCCGTATCACCAAGGTGCTGGCTTTCCGCGGCCTGAAGCGTCAGCCGATTGACGAAGGTGCCGAAGCTGGTGACATCGTGGCTATTGCGGGTCTGGCTAAGGCAACGGTTGCCGATACGCTGTGTGACATGTCGCTGACGGATGCGCTGCCGGCGCAACCGATTGATCCGCCGACCATCTCGATGACCGTTTCGGTTAACGACTCGCCGCTGGCCGGTCGTGAAGGTGACAAGGTTCAGTCGCGTATCATTCGTGATCGCCTGTTGAAGGAAGCTGAGTCCAACGTGGCTATCCGCGTCACGGAAACGGCTGAAAAAGACGCTTATGAAGTTGCCGGTCGTGGTGAACTTCAGCTGGGCGTTCTGATTGAAAACATGCGCCGCGAGGGCTTTGAAGTCGCGATCTCGCGTCCGCGCGTGGTCTTCCAGCAGGACCCTGAGACGGGTGAGCGTATGGAGCCTATCGAAGACGTCATGATCGACGTGGACGATGACTATACCGGTATCGTGATCGAAAAGCTGTCGGCGCGTAAGGCTGAACTGAAGGACATGGGGCCTTCGGGCGCGGGCAAGACCCGTATCACCCTCAAGTCGCCTTCGCGGTCGCTGATCGGTTATCAGGGCGAGTTCCTGACCGATACGCGTGGTTCGGGTGTGTTGAACCGTGTGTTCAGCCACTATGAAGGCTATAAGGGCCCGATCGACCAGCAGCGTAAGGGCGTGCTGATCTCTAACTCGGACGGCGAAACGGCGGCCTATGCGCTGTGGAACCTCGAAGAGCGCGGGACTATGTTCGTCAATGCGGGTGAGAAGACCTATATGGGCATGATCATCGGTGAGAACTCACGTTCGGATGACCTCGATGTCAACCCGATGAAGGCCAAGCAGCTTACCAACGTGCGCGCTTCGGGTAAGGACGAGTCGATCCGCCTGACGCCGCCGCGCCGCATGACCCTTGAGCAGGCGATTGCCTATATCGAGGACGATGAACTGGTGGAAGTTACACCGAAGAACATCCGTCTGCGTAAGAAGACCCTGAACCCGACTTTCCGCAAGCGTCGCGAAAAGGTGGACTAGGATTAAGCGGCTCCGGAAACGGGGCCGTTTTTTTATGGTGTGTGATGGGGGGGGAAATTATTTTTGAGAACATATTGCGAACTTGGAACAAATGGGGTACGACTAAAACCCGGAGATTCACGATGAGGGATAGACCTTCGGGGTGGGAATCGTGACATAGGAGGGTTTGGTTATGTCTCAGGCGGTATTGAAACTCGTGGCAAAAGACGACGCAGAAAAACAACGCGCCCTTGAATCGGCGCTGGCGCAGATCGACCGTGCCTTCGGTAAGGGTTCGGTTATGAAACTGGGCACAGGCGGCAAGGTGGTCGAAATTGAATCGGTATCCACTGGTTCACTCGGGCTTGATATTGCGCTGGGTATTGGTGGCCTGCCCAAAGGGCGTGTCATTGAAATCTATGGCCCGGAATCGTCAGGTAAGACGACTCTGGCCCTGCATACGGTGGCCGAAATTCAAAAAGCGGGCGGGACAGCGGCCTTTGTCGACGCGGAGCATGCGCTTGATCCGACCTATGCCCAGAAACTGGGGGTGAATCTCGATAATCTGCTGGTGTCGCAGCCTGATAATGGTGAGCAGGCGCTTGAGATTACCGATACGCTGGTGCGGTCGGGCGCGGTGGATATCGTCGTGGTCGATTCGGTGGCCGCCTTGACGCCGCGGGCTGAAATCGAAGGCGATATGGGCGACAGCCTGCCTGGTCTTCAGGCGCGCCTGATGTCTCAGGCTCTGCGTAAGCTTACCGGCTCGATTTCCAAGTCGAAATGTATTGTCATTTTCATCAACCAGATACGTATGAAAATTGGTGTGATGTATGGATCGCCTGAGACGACGACCGGTGGTAATGCGCTGAAGTTCTATGCCTCGGTACGTCTGGATATTCGCCGCACCGGTGCCATTAAGGTGCGTGATGAGGTGATGGGCAACAGCACCCGCGTCAAGGTTGTCAAGAACAAGGTGGCGCCGCCGTTCCGTGAGGTCGAGTTCGATATTCTTTATGGCGAAGGTATTTCCAAGCTTGGGGAAATCATCGACCTTGGGGTCAAGGGCGGTATTATTGAAAAATCCGGTTCCTGGTATTCCTATAATTCGACCCGTATTGGGCAGGGACGGGAAAATGCCCGTGAGTTCCTGAAGGCCAATCCCGAAATGACGGCGGAGATCGAAAACGCGGTTCGTTCCAAGTCGGGTGTGCTTTCGGAGGAATTGCTCGGGACGCCTGAAGTTGATGGCGATGGCGACGAATAGGTCGTTTTGAACACAGTAAGGCGTTTTTCCCATGATGGAAAAGCGCCTTATTTGTAAAAAATATCCGCTCTGCATCAAAGGTCTTTGCGATTGCTCTCAGGCCCCTTTATATACGGCTGAATCTGTCAGTTGCGCCTTGTGGCAAACGCGTTGAGCCCTCCGGAGTCCCATGCCTTCCTTAAACGATATCCGTAAGACTTTTCTGGACTACTTTGCTGCCAATGGCCACGAAGTCGTTTCGTCATCCTCGCTGGTGCCGCAGAATGATCCGACACTCATGTTCACCAATGCGGGCATGGTGCCATTCAAGAATGTCTTTACCGGTGCAGAGACGCGTCCCTACAAGCGGGCGACGACGGCGCAGAAGGTGGTGCGGGCAGGTGGCAAGCATAACGATCTGGATAATGTCGGCTATACGGCACGTCACCACACCTTCTTTGAAATGCTCGGCAATTTCTCGTTCGGGGACTATTTCAAGGCGGAGGCGATTGAGCATGCCTGGAAGCTGGTTACGAAGGAATATGGACTTAATCCTGACCGGTTGATGGCGACGGTCTATGTGGATGATGACGAAGCGTTTGCGCTTTGGAAGAAGATTGCCGGCCTGCCTGAGTCGCGGATTGCGCGGATCGCGGGGGCTGACAATTTCTGGAGCATGGGGGATACCGGCCCCTGTGGCCCGTGTACCGAAATCTTCTATGATCATGGCGATCATATCTGGGGTGGCCCTCCGGGAACACCGGAAGAGGATGGTGACCGGTTCGTCGAAATCTGGAACCTCGTGTTCATGCAGTATGATCAACAGGAAGACGGGACACGCCTGAACCTGCCGAAGCCGTCGATTGATACGGGCATGGGCCTTGAGCGCGTGGCAGCGGTCATGCAGGGCGTACATAACAACTATGATGTTGATCTGTTCCGTAACCTGATTTCTGCCAGTGTGTCTGAAACGGGTGTGGCCGCTGAGGGTGAGGCCTTGCCGTCACATCGCGTTATTGCTGATCACTTGCGTTCTACAAGCTTCCTGATTGCCGACGGGGTGACGCCATCGAATGAAGGTCGCGGCTATGTGCTGCGCCGGATCATGCGTCGGGCCATGCGCCATGCCTATCTGCTGGGGGCCGAGACTCCGCTGCTGCCGCGTCTGGCACCTGTGCTGGTGCGCGAAATGGGCGATCATTACGGTGAACTCAAGCGTGCGGAAGCGACGATTGTCGAAACCCTGCGTCAGGAAGAAGAGCGCTTCCGTCGCACCCTGGGTCGTGGCATGAACCTGTTGGATGATGCGACGCGTAACCTTGCCGAAGGTGGTATGTTGGCGGGCGAAACAGCTTTCAAGCTTTATGACACCTATGGCTTCCCGCTTGATCTGACGCAGGATGCGGTTCGGGCCAAGGGGTTGACCGTGGATGTCGATGGTTTTGAAACCGCTATGGAAGCGCAGCGTAACCGCGCACGCGCCAACTGGACGGGTTCCGGTGAAAAGTTTGTTGCGACGGAATGGTTTGGTCTGCGTGATCAGGTCGGCGCGACGGAATTTGTCGGCTATGAGCATCTGGGGGCGCAGGCCCATGCCCGTGTTATTGTGCGTGATGGCGAAAGCGTTTCCGAAGGTCTGGTGGGTGAGGCGTTGCAGGTCGTGTTTGATCGCACCCCCTTCTATGCCGAGGGCGGCGGGCAGGCCGGTGATACGGGCCGCTTAAGCTGGCAGGGTGGCGAAGGCCGGATTGTGGATACGCAGAAACAGGCCGGTGACCTGTATGTGCACCATGTGGAAATCACGGATGGTATTCTGGCGGTAGGTGATCTGGTGCATCTGGAGGTCGATGGTGACAAGCGCACGACCACGCGCTCCAATCACTCGGCGGCGCACCTGCTGCATGCCGCTTTGAAACGGGTACTTGGCCCGCATGTGGCGCAGAAGGGGCAACTGGTTGATGCCGAGCGCATGCGTTTTGACTTTAGTCATGGCGCACCTTTGTCTCCGGAAGAGATCGAGCGTCTTGAGGCTGAGGTCAATGCGGTCATTTTGCAAAATGAGGCGGCGCGGACCGAATTGATGGCCCCTGAGGCGGCGATTGAAGCCGGTGCGGTGGCGTTGTTTGGTGAGAAGTATGGCGAGGAAGTGCGTGTTCTGACGCTTGGGCATGCGCTTGAGGGCGAAGGCCGGTTCTCGGTGGAGTTGTGTGGCGGGACGCATGTTGCCCGCACCGGTGATATTGCGCTGTTTAAGATCGTCTCGGAAAGTGGCATTGCGGCGGGTGTGCGCCGGATTGAAGCCCTGACCGGGGAGGCAGCGCGTCAGTATTTGCTGGAACAGGCCGGTGTGGCAAGGGCTCTGGCGGATCAGTTCAAGGTGCCGGTGGCGCAGGTTGGCGCGCGGGTTGAGGCGCTGGTCAATGAGCGCAAGCGTCTGGAGAAAGAACTGGCGGAAGCCAAGCGAGCACTGGCGGTGGGCGGCGGTGGGGCGGCTTCCGGCCCTGAAGAGGTCAATGGCGTTAAGCTGATTGCCCGTGTGCTTGAGGGCGTAGGCGGTAAAGATCTTCGGCCCCTTGCGGAGGATTTCAAAAAGCAGGTCGGGTCTGGTATTGTCGCGCTTGTGGGTGTGCTTGAGGGCAAGGCGGCGGTGACGGTGGCGATTACACCTGATCTGGTGGGCCGGTTCAATGCGGCGGAGTTGGCTAAGGCTGCGGTGATTGCTCTTGGGGGGCAGGGGGCGGGTGGCAAGCCTGATTTTGCGCAAGGTGGTGCGCCGGATGCGTCAAAGGCTGAGGCCGGGCTTGAGGCTATAAGGGCCGCTTTGGTTTAAAAGGAGATGATATGGGCCGGTTGCATAACAAGGTAGCGTTAGTCACCGGCGGGGCGCAGGGTATTGGAGAGGCCATAGTCAGGTCTTTTGCCAATGAAGGTGCCCGGGTTATCATCACCGATATTGATCCGGATGACGGGGAAGCTCTGGCGGCGGATATTGGCGCGGCGGCGATTTATCGTCATCTGGATGTGTCCGAAGAGACTCAATGGGCAAAGACGCTGGATGATGTCATTGCGGAGTTCGGCCGTCTGGATATTCTGGTCAATAATGCCGGCATCACGGGCCGCGGCAATGGGGTGCCGAATGATCCCGAACATACCTCGCTTGAGGATTGGCGACGGGTCATGCGGGTTAATCTGGACGGGGTGTTTCTGGGCTGTAAGCACGCCATTCGGGTGATGAAACCCAATGGCGGCTCCATAATCAATATGTCGTCACGATCAGGATTGGTAGGCATACCGCATCAGGCGGCTTATGCGGCGTCCAAGGCAGCGGTGCGTAATCACACCAAGACAGTGGCGCTTTATTGTGCTGAGCAAAAGCTGAATATCCGCTGTAACTCCGTACATCCGGCGGCAATCCTTACGCCGATGTGGGAAGCCATGCTTAAGGACGAGGCCGACAGGGAAGCGGTGGCCGCGGGTACGCCCTTGCACCGGTTCGGACGCCCTGATGAAGTGGCGGCTGTGGTTTTATTACTGGCCTCTGATGAAGCGACCTTTATTACCGGTTCCGAGTTCAATATTGACGGTGGGGTCCTGGCGGGGACGGCCTCTTCGCCTAAATAGGGCGGAAAGTGCCGTCCCGCGCCCCGATTAACTGAGTACTTGCCACAGGCTGAAGAGGCCAAAGCCTATGAACAGAACCGAGGCTGTGTAACGTACCCATTGCATAGGTATGCGCGACAGGAGTTTATCGCCGAACAGGACGGCGGGCACATTGGCGATCATCATGCCGATCGTGGTGCCGAGGATAACCGCAAACAGGGCATCGTATTTAGCCCCGAGAAAGACCGTCGCAATCTGGGTCTTATCGCCCATTTCAGCGAGGAAAAACGCTACGAGGGTGGTCAGGAAGGGGCCAAAATCGCGTTTCGGGGTTTCGTCATCATCGACCTTATCGGGGATGAGTATCCATAAGCCCAGAACGATGAACGCAATGGCCACAAGCCAGGGCAAATAATCCGTAACACCAAGGCCGGAGATAAAATGTCCGGCCCATGCTGCTAAAGCGTGATTTGCCAGGGTCGCAATGAATATGCCCCATATTATGGGTACGGATTTGCGGTATCGGGCAGCGAGGATCAGGGCCAGAATCTGCGTCTTGTCGCCGATTTCAGAGACGGCCACCAGAAGTGTGGAATTCAGGAAGGCATCGAGATAGGGGGGCATAGGGTGCAATCAGGATCGGCCAAAGGTCAGACACAACAATCCGCACTGTCGCGGCCAATCTTTGGCGACAAGGCAGATCGCAGGTCTCACCTGATCCTGAAGTCATAAGACATCAGAGCGATAAGGCCATGTCCATGCCGGACAAGTATGTTGACCTTATCCATCGGGTGCTTGGCCCGACGCGGTTACTCCCCTAGGGATGGGCGTGTTTCTAGCCACCTGTTGCACAGGGGTCAAGGGATGTTAGGGTTTTTACCGGTATTTACCGAAGCAGGGGTGAGATGGAAAAGATCGATTACAAAAAGACGCTGAAGCCGCTTTTTAGTGCGCCCGTGGACAGGTTTGTGTCGGTTAAGGTGCCGTCGATGCAGTTTCTGAAGGTGGATGGCGAGGGAGACCCAAATACGTCACCGGCATACAGGGATGCCGTTGTGTGGCTTTATGGAGTGAGTTTTAGCCTGAAATTTGCGGCAAAGACAGGCTTTGGGCGGGATTATGTTGTGCCGCCGCTTGAAGGGCTCTGGTGGGCGGATGACCCTGCGCATTTCTTGACACGACAAAAGGATATGTGGCGCTGGACGATGATGATCATGGCGCCCGATTTTATCACGGATGAAATGTTTGCTGAGGCGGTAAGACGCGTGGCTCTGAAGCGCGAGGGAGCGAGGCCGCCGGAAAGTTTACGTCTTGAGATTTATGCGGAAGGGGAGGCGCTTCAGGCCCTGCATGTCGGCAGCTATGATGATGAAGGGCCACTGCTGGCCAGATTGCATCATGAGGTCATGCCGCAGGCAGGGCTGACGTTTAATGGCCCGCATCATGAGATTTATCTGAGCGACCCGCGCAAGACGGAAGCCCGTAAGCTCAAGACCCTTTTACGTCAGCCCGTGAGGCCGTTTTAGTTCAGAAAGCCGTCAGGACAATGGCCAGACCGGACAGGGTGAGCAGAGACAGAAGGGTGCTCTGGGCGATGGAAATGGCTGCGCCTTCGTACCACAGGCCGTACATGCGGGCCTGAATGAAGACGCTGACGGCGGTAGGGCAGGCGGACAAAAGGACGGCGGTTTTGAGGACAAGCGGTGGTGCGCCGAAGGCCCACATCAGTAGCGCGATCAGGGCGGGCGCGAGAAGAAGTTTGCCGACAACGGCGATGCTGTTGAGACGGTTGAGGCTCAGGAGTTTGGAAGCCGGCATCAGGCCGAGCATACCGCCGAGCGCGACCAGTGCCACAGGCACCGAAGATTGACCCATAATATTCAGGGCCTGATCAAGCATGGGGGGCAAGGTGATGCCGGAAAACAGGATGGCGAGGCCGGTCAGGCTGCCGATCACCGTCGGGTTGCGCGCGGTTTGTTTCAGGGCAAAGCCTGTGCCCTTGCCGCCCGCCATCGACAGGGCTGCGCAACCGATAAAGAACAGGATCAGGAAATCGGCGATAAAAAAGACCGGGCCGATATCGCGTACGCCTGCGCCAAACAGGCCGGTAGCTATGGGCAGGCCGAGAAAAGCCGAGTTGGAAATGAAGGCGGCCATGCCGACACCGCTGGCGTCACCTGTGGTGCCCTCGAGTTTGCGGACGGTGAGGAAACACAACAGGCCGGTGATCAGAAAGCCCAAACCATAGACGCCAAGCCATTTGACCGATGTCAGGGTTAGCGGGGCTGTATGGGAAAAGGCATGGATGAGATAGGCGGGGAAGCCCAGCCAGTAGAAATAGGCGCTTAAGCCATCGAGGCCTTCGGATTTCAGGCGCCCAAGCCTGACCAGCACAATGCCGAGACCGACAAAGCTGAAAAAAAGGAGAACGCGGCTCAGGCTGTCAAACATGCGTCGTCCTATAGCGCATTCTGAAAAGTGTGAAGAGCTTTTCAGATCAAAATGCGCGACAAGGTAAATAGCGCATTCTGAAAAGTGTGAAGCGCTTTTCGGATACGCGACAAGACAAAATCCCAAGAGCGTTCAGGGTGAACAGGCAAACCCTCTATTCGACCGCTGAAGCTGATGTTGGAACATCAGGGATGGTTTCGGGATTGGGCAGGCCGATATGAGTCACCTGCCAGCTGAACAGGCCGCGACGCTTCATGGAAAAGACCGTTTGGCCGCTATCGGGATGAACAACGCCGAGGCGCGCGCGGTCGATGCTCCAGTATAAGACCTTGGGCAGGGGCGGTTTGCCGGAAATTACCGATTTGGGGTCTGCGGTACTGGCGGATTTGCCGGCCCCATAGGACAGGGCCAGAAGCGCACGCGGCGTAAGATAGGCATCGGGATTGACGGCAGCAGGTTTCAGGGCCGGGGGGGCGGTCATGTCGGTAATGGTCTTGCCGATGGCCGCGCCTAATGCCCCTACGGGGTCTTTGAGGACGCTGGGGGGCGGGGCAGAGGCAGTGGTTTGACCGGCGGCATCGGCCAGAAGCTGATTACGCAGGGAGGTGCGCACGTCATCGAAGGCCACGAGTTCGGATAGGCTTTTGATGTCTTCGGATTCGGCGGCTGAGCGCAGGTCGTAGAACGCCCAGACCGGCCCTATGGCAAAGGCGGCCAGCGCACCGGCAATCAGCAATACAATAGTTAGAGATAAGAGTTTCAACACGCGCCTGTTCCCCCATGACCGGTATTAACCCTATCGTAGCATGAAAATCGGATTTGTCAGGGAGAGGCCGAGTGAAAAAGAAAGATACCCCACCACCCCGATCCTGACGGATCGCGGTCCCCCTCCCCGCCAAAGGCAGGGAGGAGTAGAAGGGGCAGCACCTATAAGCAGGGGGAGGTATGAAAGGGGGCGTTATTTATTTTGCCAGAGTTCGGGGTGGGCGGTGAGGTGGGTTTTCAGCAGAGCGTTGATTTTCAGGTGATCTGCCAGTGACGGGTGGAAATGGCAGCCGCCATAGTCGAGGCCCTCAAAAAACAGCGTATCGACGCGGGTTTCGCCTTCGGCGCGCAAGGTATCGGCGACCTGACGGACATTATCACGCAAAGTGCCGTCAAAGCGGTCAGACGACATCAGGATGAAATGCGCATTGGGGTTGCGGGTGCGCAGGTCCTTGACGAAAGCAACATAGCCACGACGGTAATCGGCGTGCAGGGCTTCGGTATCGGCCCATTTATCGTCTGGTTTGACAGGGGTCGAAAAGTCATTGGTGCCAAGACCGATGACAATAATCTGAGGCTGCCAGTCGGGGTTATTATAGACGGTCTGGCCATCAAACAGAGCGTAGGGGTAAAGCTCGGGCAGGGTCGGGCCTTTGAAGCTGTCGTAATTACGCACAACGCCACGGCCTGAGAAGGCGTTGATCTGGTAATCGGCGCTGAAGGCCTTGGCGGTCAGGGGGCCGAAGGCCTGAGAGGTGTCGGTGGTTTTCCAGACCTCGGCTTCGGTGCAGGTCTGGGTGGTTGAGGTGTTGCCGTAGCCTACGGTGAAGCTGTCGCCGATGAATTCGATCTGACGGGCGCGGGGAGCGGCGCTCAGGTTTCCGGCGGAAGTAATGTTGTAAAAAGACCCCTGATGGGCCTGACTTTCGCTGATTTTTTCAAGCCTCAGATTATGCCGTCCGTTTTTAAGGCCCTTGATTTCAACAGGTGTATTACCGGGACGATCAATAAGGCGTGGGGCTTGATCATCAATGTAAAGCTTATAGCGATTATGCGGGTCTTCGAAATGCAGGGTAACGCTGGTACCCTTGAATGGAGCTTCAAAATATACGCCCGGCCATTGGTGAGTGTAACGGGGGATGGTCGTATCCGGCAAAACCATATCAGATTCAGCTACGCGACCTTCTATGTGTAGCGTTAGGTTTTCAGCGGTTTTCTGAGCGCAGGCTGAGAAGGACAGGCTGGTACAGGCGAGTAGTAAGAAAGCCGCCGTTTTATACATGATATTCCCCGCAATTATGTTTGCGGCAATGAATACCGTCAGGCAGGGGGAGTCAAGGGATTGCCCCCTCCGCCTCGACTTCGCTCGGCACCTCCCCCGTACGCTGCGCTACAGGGGAGGATGTTGTGAGAGGACAAAATAAAACCGCCGGTCATGGTTGACCGACGGTTTTAATGTTTAAGGGTTGCCCCACCCGTCATCGCTTCGCGATGCCACCCTCCCCATCAGAGATGGGGAGGTATGTACGGGGCTTAGTTGGCCAGAGCCTTCGACAGGTTTTCGGAAACCTTGTCGAGGAAGCCTTCGGTGGTCAGCCAGCTTTGGGTATCGCCGACCAGCAGGGCCAGATCCTTGGTCATGAAACCGGATTCGACCGTATCGACCGTGACGCGCTCAAGGGTTTCAGCGAAGACCTTAAGCTCTTCGTTGCCATCAAGCTTGGCGCGGTGTTTCAGGCCAACCGTCCATGCATAGATCGAGGCGATGGAGTTGGTCGAGGTCGCTTCGCCCTTTTGGTGCTGACGATAGTGGCGGGTCACGGTGCCATGGGCGGCTTCGGCCTCAAGGGTCTTGCCGTCCGGTGTCACCAGAGCCGAAGTCATCAGGCCGAGCGAGCCGTAGCCCTGAGCCACCGTGTCGGATTGTACGTCGCCGTCGTAGTTCTTACAGGCCCAGACGAACCCACCGGACCACTTCAGGGCCGAAGCGACCATGTCGTCGATCAGACGGTGTTCGTAGGTCAGCTTTGCGGCCTTGAACTTATCGGCATATTCGGCGTCGAAGACTTCCTGGAACAGATCCTTGAAGCGACCGTCATAGGCCTTGAGGATGGTGTTCTTGGTCGACAGGTAAACCGGATAGTTGCGGTTCAGGCCGTATTCGAACGAGGCGCGGGCGAAGTCGCGGATCGATTCGTCGAGGTTATACATGCCCATGGCCACACCCGAAGACGGGGCCTTGAAGACTTCGTGTTCGATGACTTCGCCGTCGTCGCCAACGAACTTGATCGACAGGGTGCCCTTGCCCGGGAACAGGAAGTCGGTGGCCTTGTACTGATCGCCAAAGGCGTGACGGCCAACGATGATCGGCTGGGTCCAGCCCGGTACCAGACGCGGTACGTTCTTACAGATGATCGGCTCACGGAAGACAACGCCGCCGAGGATGTTACGGATGGTGCCGTTTGGCGACTTCCACATCTTCTTCAGGCCGAATTCTTCAACGCGGGCTTCGTCAGGGGTGATGGTGGCGCACTTGATGCCCACGCCGTATTGCTTGATGGCTTCGGCGGCGTCGATGGTGATCTGGTCGTTCGTCTCGTCACGCTTTTCGATGCCGAGGTCGAAATATTTCAGGTCAATGTCAAGGTAAGGGAAAATCAGCTTATCCTTGATCAGTTGCCAGATGATGCGCGTCATTTCATCGCCGTCGATGTCAACGACCGGATTGGCTACCTTGATCTTCGCCATGAAGAATATCCTTTAATTAAAGTCAGATGGGCGGGAATGGTTCGCGCTTCCTATAGCCCCAAGGCCGCAGGGCTGCAAAGGGGAAAACGCGTGGCGCGGGGGTGGAGAGTGTTTTTACTCGTAAAATTGTGGTTTTGCGGATGCTGGTTTGTCACCCGTGAAGCGGTGTTGTTCTGGTGAAAATAATCGGGGTGAGAGAAGGGGGTTTTGGGGGGGGGAAGATGCCCCACCACCCCTTTGCATACGCAAAGCGGTCCCCCTCCCCATCACAGATGGGGAGGTATGAAGCCTAAGAGGCGCGGTGGGCGCCTTGGGTGTAGGTGACGACCTCGAAGCCGAGGCGTTCGGCGGTGACGGCGAGTTCGCGAAGGGTATCAGGTGTACAGCCCCACGGTGACGGATTTTCGCGCACGTCATGGGTATAGAGCACGAGCCAGCTTTGGGGGGCGTTGATGGCGCGGTGCATCCAGTCAAGGGCCAGTGTTTTGCCGTTGTCGCCTTCAATACCTACGGCGGGTGTCTGATTGAGGTCAGTGCCGGTGGTGATCAGGCCGTGGTGCAAGGCGCGGGATGCGGTGTAACGGGTTTTCAGTACCTTCTTGGCCTGAGGCGAGACGTCACCATAGGGGTAGGCGAAAGTGTCTGAGGATTTTATATCAAGAGATTGAATAAGCTTCTGATTTTCGTCTGTACTTAAGGCGATTTCTGAAGCGGAAGCGCGTCCGCAGTCGATATGCAGCAGGGTGTGACAGGCGATTTCATGGCCACGGTCATTGAGGGCCTTGATGTGTGCGGCGTCGGCGTAGGGGCCGAAATGGCTGTCCTGCCCCATCAGGCCCGCAGAAATATAATAGGTGGCTTTGAAGCCGTGCGCTTCGAGGATGTCCGCGCCAGTGGTGGCAGCCGTCAGGGGGGCATCATCAAACGAAAAGGTCAGGAGCGGGCGTTCGAGGCCGCTCAGCTGTGCCGGTTTGCGATGCATGAGCTTTGAGGCGCGACGACGCAGCTTTCCATAAAGCGAGCGGTCGGCGGAATAGGCGCTGGCGTAAGTCTCAGAAACGTCATTTGGCATCAGACCACCTCGGCATAAAGGGCAGCGCGGTAAAGCCTGAGGGCAAAGGCGCGGCTTCTGACCGGCAGTTTGGTATTAAGACCTGCGGATTTAACGCTTTGGCGCAGCAGGGATCGGAAGGGTAGTTTCCTGATAAGTTTTGCGACCTTATAACTGGGATATTGAGAGACGACTTCGGGGTGTTTTCTGACCACGCGGGCGAAGTTAGGCACCGACTGCTCGTATTTGCGCGTCAGGGTCTCAGGCGTATCAAGGCCCATATGGGTGGCGGTATTATCGATGTGGCCGACGCCATATGTCTTGGCGATACGCATCGCCCATTCAACATCTTCCCAGCCCCATCCTGTGAAATCAGCATCGAAATCCTGAGCGCCGAAGACATCAGCGCGGATCAGGAGGTTCGAGGTAAAGACGTATTTTTCAGGTTGCTGCGAACGGGTAGCGGCATTCAGGCAATCGCTTTTGGTGGCCATCAGGCGATGGACATCAAAGCGTTTGTCCTTCGGGGCTTGAAGCAGGCTGAAGCCGCCAAAGACGACCGCCGGATTATCTGTGGTGGTGTCCAACCATCGGCGCAGGAAGTCCGGGCTGTCGGGCAGCATGTCGGCATCGAGGCAGAGGAAATAGCCGCCGCGGGCGGCGGTGGTCAGGCGGTTACGGCCCCGCGCGCGGCCTTCGTTGGCCGGTAAGGTGATTAGTCGCGCCGCCAGAGGGGCGGTTTCGATGGCTGTCTCGACCTCATGGGTCAGTTCCGGCATGAGTGAACCGTCATCAAGCAATATGACTTCGATATCCGGCGTGGCCTCAAGGCACAGAGCCTTGAACAGGGCGACGGGGCTTTCTTTGTAGAAAGGGATCAGCACCGACAGGCGCGGTGTGGCCGCTTCATAGGCGGGATTATCGGTCAGGCGGGCGGCAGAACGGGTCATGGGCCTAACCTATACCGAAACGTCTGAAGATCCGATGACCAACATCGCGAACGCCATTCAGGTTCAGCAGCAGGGCCAGTCCGGCATAGATGATCACGCCAATAATGCTTTTGAGCAGCAGTTCGACTATGCCGCCCAGTGACGGGATGATGTAAAGCACAGCCATCATGGCCAGAGTACATAGCGCAATTTTTGCCAGATTCCAGAATGGGACGGGCAGGGCTAGTGTGCGCAAACCGATAAGCCATGATCCGACAAGGCCGATGGCGAAGCTTAGGGTGGTGGCGACACCTGCGCCCCACAGGCCCCACAGCGGGATCAGCAGCAGATTAAGGCTTATATTGGCGACCGCCGGTACGCTCATGGCCAGTATCAGCAGCTTTGTCTTTTTTGACAGGGTGAAGGCCTGAAGGAAGTAGTAGGTATTCAGGCCGGAGAATAACGCGCCCACACTGATGATGCCGGTAATCGACAGGGCTTGTGCCCGCAGGCCTTCACCGATCAGAAGTTCTGCCAGTGGCGGGGCAACCATGATCAGGCCGCCGACAGATGGAAACAGCACAAGTGCCATGGTGTTGATCTGTTCTCTGGCGGTGGCCTTCAGGCCTTCATAGCCGCCGTTTTCCAGCGCATGTACCATGGCGGGACCTCCGGCGGCACCGAACCAGATGAACAGCACATCGAGGATGCGTGAGGCGAGGCTGTAGCCTGCGTGATAGGCACCGGCCTGAGCCTCATCAAGGAAGTGCGCGATCAGGAAGCGGTCAATTGTATAGAGAATAAGTGTCAGAATGAGGCTGGCGGCAACGGGAAAGCCATAGGCGGCATAGTGACGGGCACGGCGCTTATCAAAACGCCCCTTAAAGGCGCGGCCCCAGTCTTCCCAGACGATAAAGGGCAGGGTCAGGGCGGCGATGAGGGCGACCCCAAGCAGGGGCGAACCACCGCCAAGGCCGAGCGTGGCCAGCCACACACCAAAGCCGAAACCGCCTGCGGTCTGAACCATATCAATAAGAGAGGCCGGGCCAACACGTCCGGCGGAGCGGCGTTGTTCCTGCACCATCTTGATGAGGCTGCGGAACACCACGGCCCCCAGACCACAGCCAATGGCCAGTTTCAGGGCCTGTGCACCTTCGGTTTCGGCGGGCCACAGCCATAAGCCTAAGCCACAGACGAGCGCGAACAGGACAGTGACGACGGCAAACAGGCGATAGAGAGTGCCGTAAAGGCGGGGCGCTTCGGGGTTTTTCAGGGATTCAGCGGGATAAAAGCGAGCCATGGCCGCTTCGATCCAGGTGAAAAACAGCGTCTGTGCAAGGCTGGAGACTCCCATGGCCAGCGCATAGCGGCCATAGTCATCCGGCGATAATATGCGCGTAAAGACGGTGAGGGTGGCGAAACCGATCACCCCTTGCAGGATATTGGCGGGCAGATAACCCCATAAGCCTTTCCAGAACATCTGACGCCTTTATCTTATGGTCTGGCGGTCGCCGAGGATACACGGAACGGTCAGGGCCATAATGTACAGATCAAGCCATACCGACTGACGCTCTATATATTCGACATCAAGCGTAATGCGACGGCGCACGTCTTCAGCATTGTGCAGCGGGCCACGCGAACCATGAATGGCGGCCCAGCCGGTCATGCCGGGCTTCATGCGGTGACGCCAGGCATATTCAGCGACCAGCAGGGCGGATTCGTCAGGGCCTGTCTTCATGCCAATCGCATGCGGACGGGGGCCGACCAGCGACATTTCGCCAGCAAGCACATTGAACAGTTGCGGCAGTTCATCGAGGCTTGTTTTACGGATGAAGCGGCCGACCCGGGTGACGCGGTCATCTCCGGCTGTCACCTGACGCGAGGCGGTGGCATCGGTCGCTTCGACGCGCATAGAGCGGAATTTCCAGACGCCTATGGCTTCGTTGTTGAAGCCGTGGCGGCGCTGACGGAAGAAAATCGGGCCGGGACTGTCGAGTTTGATGGCCAGTGCCACCAGAAGCATGATCGGGGAAAACACGATCAGGGCGGTGGTGCCGATAAAGACATCCTGTACGCGCTTATGGAAGGCTTTTTTCTCGTCTTCGGAGATGCCGGAGACCTTGGCCAGCGGCAGGTCAGCCATGCGCGACAGGGCGGCCTGACGGCCGCTTTCGTTATGGATGTCGACCAGCAGCGACACGTCGTTGGGCAGGGCTTTCAGCTTTTCAATGATCGCATTGACGCGCGCCTTGGCCGAGGGATCGAGCGCAATGACGATCTGATCGACATAGGGGGTGATCTTGTGGCTGAGGAGGGACTGTGTATCGCCCAGAACCGGTACGCCGCCGATTGAGTCCGGATTGCGCGACAGGCGGTCATCAAACACACCGAGAATATTGACGTCGCGACGTTTCAGGGCCTCATCAACCAGTCGGCGGGCGTGCTTTGTAGCCCCGACAATAACAATATTGGGCGTCAGGAGCCCTAAGCGCCGCCAGCGGGTAACCCACAAAAACCATGACAGGTGTAACAGGATAAGGCTGCCCAGAGCGGTCAGAGCCCACAGGCCCAGAAGTGATAAAACCTGAGTGACGTCATATGAAACCCGCGCCACAATGGCGCTCAGGCCTGCGGAAACGACCACGGCAAGGCTGACCTTGGCTATGTGGATGCCGAGGCTTTCGGTACGGGCAAAGCGGTAAAGGCCAAAACTGCCCAAGGCCCAGCAAGCCAGAAGAAGGGCGGTCAGGAAGGGCAGGGTTTCGGAAACATGCGCCTCAAGCCAGCCCGCACTTGAGGTCAGGCTGGCGCAGATGAAGCTGAGAAAGGCCAGCACAACCGCATCGGCAAAGCGGAACATGCGGGCGTACATGTCATTGGCGCGGCGTTCGCGCAGGGAAATCAGTCGCTCAGGTCGAAAAGGCCCGCGCCGGTCACGGGGCGAGGGTGCGTGCGGTGAAACGGCCCTGATCTGTGGTTTCAGGGCCGGATCAACAGGCTCGAAGTCATCAGTGGGGCGCGATGCGTCTGGTTTTGCAGATTTATCGCGTTTCAAAGCTTCCAGCATAACCTTCTGTCTGGGCTGATCGGGTGTCATGGGGGCAACCTAATCCTAACGGGCTTAGGCTTCGGTTAACGGCCCGCACTTTTTTATACAGGAGGGTTTGAAACGGTGAATGCTGCAGGCGTGGGATTTTATCAACGACTGGCGCACGTTTGCCCGTTGCGTTTTATAAATGATCACGCTAAGTGGGTTTTAACGGAGACGTGCCCGAGAGGCCGAAGGGACTCGTTTGCTAAATGAGCGTACCCCAAAAGGGTACCGTGGGTTCGAATCCCACCGTCTCCGCCATCTTCCCTCTTAAAATACATAAACTAAGCTGAGGTGGGTAAGCCTTGCTGTGTCGTAGCCGAATGGTTCCGCAATAGGGACGCGTGTCAGGCAGGGATATGGTTCTGTTATCACGTAACATATTGAAAAGGGTTGCTTTTTTCTTGTTGTGTGATAGGTGGGGTCTGTACGCCCCTGAGTTACTGCATTATGCAAGCGTTTCGCCATCATTTGTCGCGCTACTGGATGTTCTGCCTGACCCTGTGCCTGGCGGCTGTGGTCAACATGTCCGTCATCACCGTGGACGCGCAGGTTCAGAACACCGTGCATATGGCCAGCGGCGATATTCTGCTGCCTGACGGTGGTTGGGCAACCGCCTGTGGCGGCGAAGGTGCCGGTTGCCACGACCACGCACCGCTTGTGAAACATCACAGCGACAATACAGGCGTTGAACACCACCACCATTTCAGCGAGACGGTGTCTGCGCCCTTGCCTCAGATGGCGCAGGCTTCGTCGTCGGGCTGTGTGCGTAACCTGACCTTACGGCCGGGGGAGACTGTTTCTCTTACAGGTGTTTTGCCGTCTTCTCTCGATCAGCCGCCACGAGGCTGAGCCTTTCTGACAATTCGTGCGCCGCCGTCGCGGTGCGTTCAGAAATGGTGTAGAGAGATACTTCCTTATGAAAATCAAATATATGCGCCATCTGCTTCTGGCAGGTGCCGCGCTGGTGTGGACGGGTGTGCCAGGCGCACTTCAGGCTGAGCCCTTAAGCCTGTCCACGGCCATGATCCGTGCGGCCAGTGCTGATCCGGCGCGTGAAGCGGCGCAACAGCGCAAAGCGGCGTCTGACGCCGGTGTGCGTCAGGCCGGTGTGCGGCCTAATCCGTCCATTGGTCTGGAAGTGGAAAACATGCTGGGATCAAATCCCTACAGCGGGATTGATCAGGTCGAAACGACCCTCAGCTATGAGCACACCCTTGAGCGGGGCGGCAAGCGTCAGGCCCGTATCGGCGCGGCGTCTGCTGAACGGGATGTCACTGTCGCTCAGGGCCGTCTTCGCGCCTATGGGGTGATGGGCGAGGTTCAGACACTATGGGTCGAGGCGACCGTGGCGGCGTCCGAGGTTAATCTGGCGCGGGAACGGCTGATGATGGCGCGGCAGGCGCAGTCGGAGATCGGGCGTCGGGTGTCGGCGGCGCGTGACCCTCTGTTTGCCGGTTCTCTGGCGGATGCGGAGGTTACCCGTGTGCAGATTGCCCTTGATCAGTCAGAAGCCAAATCGCGTCAGGCACGGGCGCAACTGGCGGCCTATTGGGGTGGGGCGGCGGATTTTGAACTGGATGCCGGCTGGCTTGGGGACACAAGTGCGGCGCATCTTGTGCCGGTTATAAGGGATACGCCGGAGCTTGAGGTCATGCGGGCGCAGACCCGTCTGGCTTCGGCACAGGTCAGGGTGGAAAGCACGCGCACAACACAGGACATGACCCTTCAGGTCGGGGTGCGTCACTATCGGGCGGATGGGGCTGTGGCTTTTTTAGTAGGCGGTTCCATTCCGTTGGGTATCTACGACACCAATCGCGGCAATATCGAAAGAGCGCAGGCGGAAAATGCCGCGACGGCGGCAGATATTACCGTCTGGGAGCAGAAGCGCGCGCGGGACATAGCTGCCAGCACGGCGCGCATGCAGGGCTATGCCGAAGAAGTGCGGCGCATAGAGGCCGAGCTTATTCCACAGGCCGAGCGGGCGGTGACGCAAGTGCGGGCCGGTTTTGCCCGGGGCGGCTTTACCTATCGTGACGTAATGGGGGCTCAGGAGGTGCTGATTGCCGCCAAGGCCCGACGTCTTGAGGTGCTTAAAGACTATCATCTGGAGCGCGCGCAACGTGACCGTCTGACGGGGCAATGGGTGCCGCTGATTGCCTCTGTTGTGACTGACAGGGCTGGTGACGTATCAGGGGATGCACAATGAAAACGACAAAATCTTTTTTGGTGATTGGTGCGGCCCTGTTGGCTCTGAGCGCCTGCGGTGACAAACCTGTGTCTGCCAAGGGCGACCATGACCATGCCGAAGAGGGGCACAGCCACGATGACGGCCATGGTCATGAGCACGGCGATGAAGGAAGCGATAGCACAAGCCTGACGGACGAAGCCGCCAGGGCGGCGGGGGTAGAGGTTGGCATTGCCGGTGCTGGCCTGATTGAGCAGAGCATTGACATTGCCGGTCGTATCGAAATTTCACCCGAAGGACGCGGTGAGGTGCGGGCCTGGTATCCGGGGCGCATCATGTCTTTGTCTGCACAGGTGGGGCAGCCGGTTAAGAAGGGCCAGACACTGGCGCGGGTCGAATCAAGCGAGAGCCTTCAGACCTATGCGATACCGGCGGGCATTTCGGGCGTAATCGTTGAGAAGAACGCCAATGTCGGTGATATGGCCTATGACCGGCCTATCTATGTGATTGCCAATCCGAACAGTCTTCGGGCGGCGTTCTTTTTGTTTCCGCGTGATGCCGAAACGGTGCGGGCGGGGCAGTCGGTGAATATTCGTACGCTGGGGGGGAAGGTGATTGCGGCAAAGGTATCCGCCCTTTTGCCGTCGCTTGATCCGGCCACGCAGACCACTACGGCGATTGTGAAGCTGCCTGCCTCGGCGGCAGGGGCGTTTCGAGCGGGTATGGCCATCGAAGGCCAGTTTGTCACCGGCAGTACCGAGGCCAACATTGTAGTACCTGCCGATGCAATCCAGACCTATGAAGGCCGTAGCGTTGTGTTTGTGAAAACCGGTACGACCTATAGGGCAAGGCCTGTTCAGACCGGACGTCAGACCGGCACTTCGACCGAGATAGTGAGCGGTCTTGAGGCGGGGGAAACCTATGTCACCAAAGGCGCTTTCCTGATCCGCGCGGACATTGAAAAGTCCGCTGCGGGGCATGAGCATTAAGGGGCGCATTATGTTGGAAAAGATAATTGCGCAATCGATCCGGCATCGTTGGATCGTCATGGTGGTTGTGCTGGCCTTGTCGGCCATAGGTGTCTCAAGCTTCCTGCGCCTGCCGATTGATGCGGTGCCGGATATCACCAATGTTCAGGTTCAGATCAATACCGAGGCGGCGGGCTATTCACCGCTTGAGGCCGAGCAGCGGATTACCTATCCGGTTGAAACGGCGCTGGCCGGATTGCCGGGGCTTGAATATACCCGTTCTCTGTCGCGTTATGGCCTGTCGCAGGTCACCGTGGTCTTCAAGGAAGGCACGGATATCTATTTCGCGCGGCAGCTTGTCAATGAGCGGGTGCAATCGGTGCGCAGCCAGTTGCCGGAAGGTCTTGAGCCGCAACTGGGGCCGATCTCGACCGGACTGGGCGAGATATTCATGTACACGCTTGAGGCCGAAGCCAATGCCCGCAAGGCCGATGGGTCGCCCTATAGCGCTGAGGATTTGCGTACGCTTCAGGACTGGGTGATCCGTCCGCAACTTCGCAACACACAAGGGGTCACCGAGGTTAATACGATCGGTGGTTTTGAGCGGCAATATCATGTCACACCCTATCCGGAACGGTTATCAGCCTATGGTTTGACGCTCAGTGATGTGATTGCTGCGTTAGAGCGCAACAATGCCAATCGCGGCGCAGGCTATATCGAAAAAAGCGGCGAGCAGTTTCTGGTGCGCGTCCCCGGTCAGGCCAGCACCATTGCTGATCTGTCGCAGATAGTGGTTGAGACCCGTATGGGGGTTCCGGTGCGGGTAGCGGATGTTGCCGATGTCATACTCGGTGAGGAATTGCGCACCGGTGCCGCGACCCAGAACGGTCAGGAAGTCGTCATCGGCACGGTCAATATGCTGATCGGCGAGAACAGTCGCACCGTGGCCAGGGCCGTCGCGGCGCAGCTTAAGGTCGCCAATGCCGCCCTGCCCGAAGGGGTCAGTGCGGTGGCGGTCTATGATCGTACGACGCTGGTGGAGCGCACGCTGAATACCATCGAGAAAAACCTGGCCGAAGGGGCCTTGCTGGTTATCGTTATTCTGTTCCTGCTGCTGGGGAATATAAGGGCGGCGATCATTACGGCGATGGTTATTCCCATAACCATGCTGATGACCCTGACCGGTATGCTTCAGGCAGGGGTGTCCGGTAATCTGATGTCGCTTGGGGCGCTTGATTTCGGCCTGATCGTCGATGGGGCCGTGATTATTATTGAAAACTGCCTGAGGCGTTTTGGTGAGGCGCAACATAATCTGGGGCGCCTGCTGACACGTGAAGAACGGTTTGAACTGGCGTCAAAAGCATCGGCCGAGGTCATCCGTCCGTCTTTGTTTGGGGTGCTGATTATCACGCTGGTCTATGTGCCGATATTTGCCCTGTCGGGCACGGAAGGCAAGATGTTCCATCCGATGGCAGCGACCGTTGTCATGGCATTGACGGCGGCGCTTGTGCTATCGCTGACCTTTGTGCCGGCGGCTGTGGCTATGTTTGTTACAGGCAAGGTGCAGGAAAAGGAAAGCCCGATCATGGGCGGGGCGCGTAACCTTTATGCGCCGGTCTTGCGCTGGGCGTTGAAGGCGCGTGTGGTGGTGATCGGTGGGGCGGTGGTGCTGACGGTGCTGGCCGGTTTTCTGGCCACACGTCTGGGGGCGGAGTTTATTCCGCAACTGGACGAAGGTGATGTGGCCTTACATGCCATGCGTATCCCCGGCACCAGCCTGACGCAATCTGTGGCGATGCAGGGCGCGGTTGAGGCGAAACTGAAAGCCTTCCCCGAAGTCGAACGGGTCTTTGCCAAGATTGGTACCGCAGAGGTGGCGACCGATCCTATGCCGCCTTCGGTAGCGGATACATTTGTGATCCTTAAACCCCGCAAAGAATGGCCCAATCCCAAGGAGTCGAAAAACAGTCTGGTCGAACGGATGCAGACAGCGGTCGAAACTATTCCCGGCAATAATTACGAGTTCACGCAACCGATTCAGATGCGCTTTAACGAACTGATCTCAGGGGTGCGTTCGGATGTGGCGGTGAAGATTTTCGGTGATGATCTGGATCAATTGCTGGAAACTGGCAACGACATTCAAAAGGTCATGGCGACTGTGCCCGGTGCGCAGGATGTCCGCGTTGAGCAGGTGTCAGGTCTGCCTATGTTGCAGATCACGCCTGATCGGGCGGCCATGGCGCGTCTGGGTCTGAGTGTAGCGGATGTGCAGGATGTGGTTGCGACGGCGCTTGGGGGGACGCAGGCCGGTCAGATATTCGAAGGGGACCGGCGGTTTGACGTGATCGTGCGCCTGCCCGAAGACCGTCGGGCCAATCTGGCGGAAATCGGGCGTCTCAGGGTGCCGGTGCGCAATGGGGAGGCGGTGGCCTTCATACCCCTGTCGGATGTGGCCACTATTGAGATGATCAATGGCCCCAACCAGATCAGTCGTGAACAGGGCAAGCGCCGCGTTGTGGTCACGGCCAATGTGCGGGGTGAGGATCTGGGGACCTTTGTGTCGCGTGTGCAGGACAAGGTGGCACGTGAGGTTAAGCTGCCCGAAGGTTACTGGCTCAGTTACGGCGGTACGTTTGAACATATGACCTCGGCGGCCAAGCGGCTTCAGGTCGTGGTGCCGATGACACTGTTGCTGATTGTCGGTCTTTTGTATTTGCTTTTCAGGTCATTGACCGATGCGCTGATTGTCTTTTCCGGCGTGCCTCTGGCGCTGACCGGCGGGGTGGTGGCGCTGGCCTTACGTGATATTCCGCTGTCGATTTCGGCAGGGGTAGGGTTCATTGCCCTGTCGGGGGTAGCGGTGCTCAACGGGGTGGTGATGCTAAGCTTCATCAAGGCCTTGCGTGAGGAAGGCAAGCCGCTCGAACCGGCCATCTGCGAGGGGGCGCTTACGCGTCTCAGGCCGGTGCTGATGACGGCACTGGTGGCGTCACTGGGTTTTGTGCCTATGGCGTTCAATGTTGGTGTTGGCTCAGAGGTGCAAAGACCACTGGCGACGGTGGTGATCGGCGGTATCGTTTCCTCGACGCTTCTGACACTGGTGGTGCTGCCGGCGCTTTACCGTCTGGTGCATGGCCGGCCTGTCAAAAGGGCAGCCGAAGAAAGCGTGTAATGCACGGAGGGGGGCGGGCTCTGTTGTCAGATCCGGCCCCTCTGGCCTGCGGCTCTCACGGGCGGGGCCGATGGTTGATTTCAGCGAAGCACCTTGGCGCAAGTTCGTGGTTGTATAAGGATAATGCCTATTTTAATGTTCCTGTAATGTGTGCGTAGCGGTGAATTCTTAGACAAATGCTTTGTCAGGCGGGGAGAGGGTTGGGAAGTCAGTATGCGCCGAAATCCACCAGTTGCGGTAACACCTTTCTCTCAGGATTTGCCACGTAATCTGAGTCTGAGTGATTTCGACGCCATTTCCGGTGTGGTGGATACCATCTATCAGGCAGCCTACGACGATCAGTGCTGGCCAGTGGCGCTTGAGGGCATAAGGCAGACCTTTGACGCTTCGGGGGTATGTATCGGCAGGTCGGGGCGGGCGGCCGGAAATGTTTTAGCCAGCGCCGCTGATGCCGATTTTCAGTTTGCCTATCTTGATTATTATGTGGATCACAACCTGCTCTGGCAGGCGGCGGAGCGTCTGAGGCCCGACACGGTCTATAGCCATGACATTCCTGTGCAGGGCGGCGAATTACGCCGGACGGCGTTCTGGAATGAGTGGATGGCGCCGCAGGATTTCCACAGCACACTTGGTTACAGACTGAAAAGTGACAAAGGCGAAAGCTGGTTGTTCGATCTTGAGCGGGGACGTACCCAGGCGGAGTTTGATGAGGCCGATGTCCGTCTTTTGCGCGTTATCGGGCGCACCGTGCAGCGGGCGCTGTCTTTACGGGAACAACTGGGAAGCCTGCGTATTGAACATGCCCATGCCGCAGGGGCGCTCGATGCTCTGTCGATAGGGGCAATACTGGTGGATGCTCAGGGGCGGTTGCAATATGCTAACCGTCTGGGCGACCGTATTGTGTCAAGAGCGGATGGGGTATTCCGTTGTATGCGCGGTGAACTTTATGTGCGCCGGCCTGATTGCCGGGTGCAGTGGGAGCAGCTTCTGGCTGGCGCCAGTAACGCGGCTATTGGCCAAAGCGGCTATGTCACCCTGCGTACGCCAGAGGATAGTGACGCGATGGTGACGGCGCATGTCAGCCCCTTTGCGTCCCCTGAGGGTGCAGACGGCGGTAAATGTGCATTGATACTCCTCAAGCCTGTTGAGGCACAGGTGCATCAGGCAGATCATCTGATCAGTGTTTTTGGTTTGACGGCGGCTGAGGCCCGTGTCGCGGTCGCTCTGGGTAAGGGGCTTCAGGCTCAGGAAGTGGCCGCACTGTATGCCATCAGGTTATCTACGGTGAGATCGCACATTTCCAGTATTCTGGCGAAGGCGGACGTAAGGCATCAGGGGGAGTTGCTGGCGCTGATGTCGCAGCTTGCCCTGCCAGCCCTCAAGCGTGACGAGATGTGATTATTTGTGCGCCTCCTTAATCTGAAGGATGACAGTCATGCGTGTCAGATGGCTATCGTAAATCCCTGTAGTGTTAATTGCGGGAATTTACATGAAACCATATGCCGTGTCGTTGCTGTTCAGTGGGTGTGTGGCCTTGGCTCCGTTTGCGGCTTTGGCCCAGAGCGCGTCACCCAGACCCACCCTCAAGACTGCGCCGAAGGCGGTGGTGACTGTGGATGCCAAAAGGCTTGAGCAGTACAAGGCGAGGCAACTTGAGCCGGTATCACGGCTGGAGGCGCGGGCGCCACAACGCCTGGTACATCCGCGACGACAGGAAAATGCGGCGCAGCAGAAAGCGCGGGTAGCCGCAGCCAACGCCAAAACGAAAACGATTGCCACGATCACAGTGCCGCTTACGATCACCGGCCCGCATATTGCGCGCATTGATGGCGTGGATAACGGGCGTTATGAACCGGGCGGGCAATACCAGATCCGCGGTAAGGGTTTCGGGACGCGTAAGGGCACGGTGTTCCTCAAGGAAAATGCGCTCGGTAAGTCCATTGCGCTCAACATTCTGCATTGGTCGGATGAGCGTATCTATGCCGAAATCCCTGCCGACCTCTCCGGCGTGCCGGATGTGCCGAAGGTAACATTGGTGGTCGGGCCGGTCGGGGCGAACGCGCTCGAAAACCGCAGCAATGGTTTCTATGCCGCGCGTGAGGAGCACAGGCTGACGGTGTTTCCGGCAGGGGTTCTGGGCTATCCCAAGGGCCGCTTTGCCGATACGGTGACCAATGCTACCAATGGTGCGACCATAAGGCGCTATGTCGAACAAGGCGCTAATGACGCCTGTTTTCAGCCGGGCACCGACCGTATTGATACGACAAAGCTCAACCTCAAGCCCGGTTTCTGGGTGCATAGTTTCGATGTCTGGTTCCCCAGGCTCGAATCCCGTGTCGATACCGACGTTGGCGAGATACGCTATACCGGCTTTGGCCAGTACAGCCACCGATGGGACGGCGATAACATTATGATTGACTGGGGGGTGCAGCGCAGGCGATCGGCACCGTGGACCCTGTATGCAGGGGCGTCACAGTGTGAATCGATCTATCGCCTGACGCTGAATATCAACGGCCCGCGTGGTGTGCCACTCCGGTGACGGGTCAACCGGTTTATGCACGGTGGCTGATCATTGGGTTGGTTGTTGCCCAGTGCGCATTTTTATGGTTTGGCGCCGATAAAATTAATGAGCGGCGGCGTTTCCTTGAGACGGCGCTGCGGGTGCAGGCCGAGACTATACATACATGGGAGGTTCCGCCCAGAGGCCGAAGCAGCACTATGCATCATGCGCTGATCGCTTTTGAAACGCCGGAAGGGCGTCTGATTAATGCGCCTTACAGGACCCAGTTTAAATTTCTGGCACTTAAGGATCGGGAGATACTTGAGGTGGTGTATAAGCCGGGTGTGCCGCAGACGGCCATGCCTGCGGACTTTCTGCGCCTGTGGTTTGAGCCATTGCTGGCTGCCGGCTTTGCCGGTTTTTTCCTTTTACTGGGGTTGTTTATACTGTGGCCCGGGCGGAAAGCTACATTGCCTCAGATTGTCAGTTAATTGCCGATGCAATTGGCTTCAGTGCGTTTGCAGTCATAGACAGAGTTGGGCAGGCTGAATTCAAAAACACGATCACCGTGTTTGGCCTCAATGCGCATCCGGACGCTGCTTTGGTTTTTATATTGAATCTGGTTGGCGGGCCAGCGGGTTCGGGCACCTGAGACTGCTGTTACCTTCACGACCAGTTGCGTATCGCTTTCGCTGACGATTTCAAGCATTGAGCCGCCATAGGTTGTCCCGAGAATCCATCCGGCTGTACCGCCGGACAAGCCCTTGCCATTGATACGGTGCGTACTGCCCAGTTTGAAGACAATATTTTCGCGCTTGCCATCGACATTGCTGATGTAGCTGCCGTCGGCAAGTTTAACGAGCGGTGCTTGCGCCGACGGAACAATCAGTTGCCTTTTCTGTGTCAGGTCTGAGGGACGGTTTGACAGAACGGGGGTGCCTAGCGTCATCGTTGGTTTTGTCCAGCTGAGGGTTGCCCGGCAGCCATAGGCCCAATTCACGCCAACACGGTTACGGCCCACCTGTCCCCAACCGCCACGCACCCACTGAGATTCAGGAAGCTTGTTAATCAGCTTTTTGAAGTCGTCACCGCGAAACAGTAAGTCGCCTCTGGCCACAAAATCCTTAGGGTAAGGCATGTCGGGAATCTGAAATTGTGTCACAACAATGTAACCGCCGGAGCCTAATTCATCGGCAGGGCCGGTATAGGGTTCAAATACATTTCGGCATTTGACCGGTGTCGATTCTGTGGCCGCCATGGCGGGCAGGGCCACGAGGCACGAGGCTGATATGGCCGTTAAAAACAAAGCCTTCATTAGGTTCCCCTAGTTGTTGCGAAGCACGTGTTTGCGACCGCCGATTTCGAGTGTCGAGGTTTTCTGATCTGCGCCGTTCCACGACCCGGCGTGGCTGCGGCTGAACAGGTTTTCCGGCGCGCGGCCTTTGACGACAATGCTGTACCAGCAGAAGTTCTGGCCGGATTTGTATTTGAAGCGAACGCTCAGCTCGACCGCCCTGCCTGTAAAGCCCACCGGCCTTTCGCCATAGCTGTGGTGCGTGGTGATCGGGGTTTCCCTAAGCTGATAATCACAGGCCCCATTATCAACCAGACTGATCTTGCGGCCATGAATCTGCCCGTCGTCTATGATCTGGATGCGGTCTTCGGCCCAGCCCCCGCTGCCGGTATGGGTACCGCCTTTGGTATGGGCGCCGATCCAGTCATCCGCCGGACAGATGTCCGCCGTACCGACCTGCGTATTGACCCGCCCCTGAAACTGGAGACTGCCCTGTCCGCTGTTGGCGGCTTTAGCCGCACAGGCAACGCGCCTGAGCGGAGGGAACCAGCGCCCTGTACCCAGCGGCGAGGTTTTCAGCTCGGTATTAAAGCGTATGATGCAGGTGCCGGAAAAAAGGGTTACGCGTACGGTTTGCGTCAGGTGCTGTGAGACACTATCCGGAACCTTGAATTCTGCCGTTGAACCTGTGGCATGAACCTTGATGAGATCGACCTTTATGGGGTCGGCCTTCGACCAGCTGTTGCCGCGTTGTGCCTTGGAATACTCAATATAGGCCGATTTTATGTCGATTTTCGTCTTGAGATAATCTGCCGCGCCGGGGGCCAGATCAATCCTGAGATTACCTGTTGGTGTGCCTGGATATATTTGTGTGGAGGCGATACGTCCGGTGCCGCAAGGATCTGGACTCAGGCGTTTGACTGGCCCGCGTAAAATATCAGGTGGCTGGCGCAGGGTTTCGCTCCGCGGAAGCGTTAGAGCGTGCGTTGATGAGGCCAGAAGAAAGCTGAGTGCCGTTAGGATGTGGGCACTACGAAGGAAAAGGGGACTCATTTGAGGTTCAGCCTTTGCTCCTGAAGTTTGCCATTATCATCAAGCCAGCGGAAAACGGACGCGGATTGATCATGAGTCATGCGTACGGTTTGGGTGGGGCGGCCTGACGCGGTCCATTTTACGGGCGTCGACCAGTCTGCCGGAAAACCGCGCGGAACCGAGGCTTCGAACAACAGATGGTAGGGGCACATGGCGCCGCCGCGCGTTCTGGAATACCAATCGACCGAGATATGCGTGCTGGCTCTGGAGACGCCGTTAGCGACCTTATCCTTAAGGGCATATGGCCCGCCCTGACCCTCTGAGACGGCTGCCTGAGTGATGGTTTCTTCAAATGTGCAGGCGTCACTTGTCAGATGGACAATGCCGACGCGTATGTCGCGGGCCACGCCGCCGTGCCATATTTCATAGGCATCACGGCGCTTATTGGACACTCGGCCGTTTGAATCAATCAGGGCCGCATCTGCGTAATGATAGGTTGTCCAGGGGCCGCAGAAATTGGTGCGCATGCCGCCAAAGCGTGTCTGTGCGGTGGGTCCGGGCTGAAATTCACGCCACAGATGCCGGTTCGGGCCTTCGGGTTGGCTGCAAACGGTTGTATTTACAGGCGGAAACCAGCGCTGGCGAACATATTTTGGTTCAATATCCATGCTGAAATGTGTGTTGCACTGGCTGGTTTCAACGTGCACCGTAACCTTCTGTGGCAGGAAGGGTTCCTTGAGGGGCGGGACGCGGAATTCCACCCAGTCGGTCGTGCCTGTGGGAATGGCACCCTGTACGGTTTCGACCGAAGCCACCCGCCAGTGGCTATAGGGATTAACCACTTCATATGAAAAATAGACTTTTTTGATTGTCGGACCGGTCGTGTTCTGCTGGGCATCGGCAGGAATGCCATAAAGCACTTGATTGCCGGTTCTCGCCACGACCGGCGCGGCGGCGCGTTTGGGTTGCGTGCTGACAAAAAAAAGCCCGCCGGGGATCAGTTTTTCGGAATGTTTGAAGTTATCAATCCGGCATAAGGTGGCGGCCTTATTAAACGCGATGTTGTTAGGGATTTGCCTGACGCTGGTGGTGGGCCTGTTGATGGTCTGAGCGTGCAGCGGCACGCTAACAAAACTGAAAATCAACGACGGGATCAGCATCAATGAGCGCATTTGCAACATCCGGGTTACCAGACGGACACTAAGCCTTATGCGCGGTGTCTCTGCCTCCTCAATCTGGAGGAGGGAGGTGATTATTTATAAGCTTAAGGCGTGTTCATTGAGGAAAGCAGACGGAAATGCGTGTGGCGTGCGTTTAATGCCTGATCACGGAAGATATACGCATGAACAGATGGTTCCTCAGCCTGTGCCTTATGCTGGCCGCGCTTATGCCTTTGCGGGCTTTGGCGGCGGAGCGGGTTGCGCTTGAGCACACGACAGCGTCGCTTGTGTCCGAATATAGCCAGATTGATGGCCAGATTGCTGGTAAGTCACCGTTCTGGGTGCTGTTCCGGCTGGATATTCAGGAGGGCTGGCACACCTACTGGATTAATCCGGGGGATTCGGGTCTTGCCCCGTCTCTGGAGTGGGATTTACCTGAGGGCGTTCAGGCCGGTGAGATCGTGTGGCAGCCGCCGCACCGCCAGCCCTTTGGGCCGCTTATGAACTATGGTTACAGTGATGTAGCCTATCATCTGGTGCAGATTACGCCGCCTAAAGAGGGGCTAAAAGGCTCTTTGCCGCTTAAGGTCAGTGCGAGTTGGCTGGTCTGTGAGGAGGAATGTATCCCCGAGGAGGCGGAACTAAGCCTGACAGTGCCTGTAGGCGAGGTGTCCGTGGCGTCTGCACAGTCTGAGGATATTAAACGGCTGGTGCAGACGGCAAGCCTAGAGGCCCTGCCGATAACTGAACTCACGAGTGATGAGACCAGCCTGACACTGCGTTTGCCTTATCAGGGTGCACGGCCTCAGGATTTATACATTTACCCGCGTGAGGCGGGGGTCATTGAAACCGTGGCCGCCCAGCCGTTTGACCTTAAGGACAATGTCCTGACGGTGCGGCTGACGCGTGGCATGCTTGAGGTGCCCGACGCTTTTGAGGGGCTGTTGGAAGTGCGTGATGCGGACGGTTTGCGGCATTATGTCATCACAGCACCGGATGTATCGCCGGTCAGCGCATCCGCCGATGTCGGCACGGGATTCTGGCTGATTCTGTTGTCGGCCTTTGCCGGTGGCATCATTCTCAATGCCATGCCCTGCGTCTTTCCGGTTTTATCGCTTAAGGCGCTGGCTATCAGTCGTAAAGCCGGACAGGGCGATGCGCATATCCGCCGTGATGGGCTGGCCTATACGGCGGGTGTGGTGATCAGTTTCCTGCTGATCGGCGGGCTGTTCCTGCTTATTCGGGTAGGCGGTGATGCGGTGGGGTGGGGGTTCCATATGCAGTCACCTCTGGTGGTGACGGCCCTGATTTATCTGTTGTTTGTCATCGGGCTTAATCTGTCGGGCCTTTACGATATTACGCTCAGTTTTGGCGGTGGACAGTCCCTGACGCAGACGGATGGCTGGAGCGGCAGCTTTGCCACAGGGGCGCTGGCGACGCTGGTGGCCACGCCCTGTACGGCCCCATTCATGGCTACGGCTCTTGGGGCAGCGCTGACCTTGCCAGCAATAGGCGCGCTTGGAGTATTTGCGGCGCTGGGGCTTGGGCTGGCCTTTCCGTTTTTGCTGCTGTCCGTATTTCCTGCCCTGTTGCGTAAGTTGCCGAAGCCCGGGCCGTGGATGGAAACCTTCCGGCAGTTTCTTGCCTTTCCGATGTATCTGGCGGCGGTGTGGCTTTTGTGGGTACTGGGGCAGCAGGGCGGCATCAATGCCGCGGCTCTGGTGCTTACGGGGTTAGTGGTCTTCACTTTGGCCGTGTGGGTATGGCGGCGTGTATCGGGCGGAAAGGTGCGGGTCGTGATGGCTGTGCTTATTGCGCTTGTGTCTCTGTTCCCGTTTGTGATTCTGGCGCGCGGCGGGGAGGCACAGGTTGAGAATACAGGCACGGCCTTTTCCACAGACCGCATTGAACAGGCGCGGGCCAGCGGCGAGGGGGTGTTTGTCTATGGCACGGCGGCCTGGTGTATTACCTGTAAGGTCAATGAGCGCGTGGCGCTTGATACGGCTGAGGTGGAGGCGTTTATGGCCGAAAGGAATATAACGGTTATCCGCGCCGACTGGACCAATGCCGATCCGGCGATCACGGATTGGCTGGCGCAATTTGGCCGTAATGGCGTGCCGCTCTATGTCTATTATCCGCCATCTGGTGAGCCGGTTGTCCTCCCCCAAGTCCTGACCCCCGCCATTGTGCGGGAAAAACTGTCCTGATTTATACAAGAAGGAGTTAGTCTTATGAAATATTCGCGTAGATTAGTAAGCGTTGGTTTGATGGCAGCCGCCATAGGCTTTGGGCCTTATATCGCCCATGCTGCCCGTCCGGGCACTGCGGCCCCCGCATTCAGCCTTAAGGACGTTGACGGCAAGACCGTTACGCTGGCGTCCCTTAAGGGCAAGGTCGTGGTCATTGACTGGGCCAATTATCAGTGCCCCTTTGACAAGATGCACTATGAGAGTGGCAACCTGCCTGCCTTGCAGAAGAAATATACAGACAAGGGCGTGGTTTGGCTGACCATCCATTCGTCTGCTCCGGGTAAGCAGGGCTATCATGCGCCCGCAGACATGAAAAAGGAAAATGTGCGGGTGAAAAATGCGGCCACATATGTGCTGACCGATTATGACGGCAAGGTGGCGCGGGCCTATGATGCCAAGACGACGCCGCAGATCTATGTCATCGATAAGGCAGGAGTCCTGCAATATAACGGGGCTATAGACAGCATTCCTTCGGCCAAGGCGGAGACACTGGCCAAGGCGGTGCCGCACGGGGCCAACGCCATTGATGCGGTTCTGGCGGGCAAAAAGCCCAGTCCGGCCGCTACGCAACCCTATGGCTGTAATATCAAGTTTCCTGACTCATAGGCCTGAGGCAGGGACGCATAAAAAAACCGCCAGTCAGATAACTGGCGGTTTTTTTTATTTTGATCGTTGCGCTTATCAGAACTGGAAGCGCACGCGGATGGCCAGAGACTTGTTCTCGTAGGCATCCTGTTTTTCATATTCGGCTTCGATGCCGAAGTAGCTGTATTGGTTGCTGGCGGCAATGCGCACACCCGCGACCGGCCCGCCACCTTCGACCTCACCGCCGGTGAGGGTGAAGGGGTTGCCACCTTCGAAGCTGGCGACCGTGTCGGCCAGTTCGGCCGAGAAGTTATTGCGGTAGCCTACCCAGACCTCAGGCTTGAACAGGGCGTCTTTGTTGGCGCGTCCGACATTAAGCAGGGCCGTGCCGCTGAACAGATGGCTGGTGCGTTCTTCGACCGACAGGTCAAATGCGGCCCCGCCGCCCGTTTCGTCATGGGCATCTTCCTTCAGGCCATAGTAGTCGGCGCTGACCGAGGGGGTGACCGTCAGGAAACCGGCGCCAAATTCATAGCTGGCGCCGACGCTGCCGTTATAGGAGACGCCGTTCCACTTTGATTTGCCGTTGGCAATAAAGTTGGTCTCAAGGATATGACGCTCAGATTCAAAGCTGGCGCGACCAACGCCGCCGCGTGCCCAGGCCTTGAGGCCGCTGCCGTTATCCACGCGCCAGTAAAGGCCGAGGCTCAGGTCTGTGGCGCTCAGGTCTTCTTCGGGGGTGGCGAAGGAATCGGTCGGAGAGGCGGCGGTATAGCCGAGGAACAGGCCGACGGCCTGTGTGGAGCTCAGGCCGCGTTCAACGCCACCGGCAAAGCTGAAGCCACGGGCTTCGAAACCGGCGCTGTCGCCACGCTCGCGCGTGATTTCATAGCCATATTCCTGAAGCCAGTACTGGGTTTCACCGGCAGAGGGGACGACCGACTGGGCGAACAGGGTGCGGCTCAGGGCTTCGTTACCCTTGGCCAGCGTCAGGATGTTTTCACCCGAGAAGTCCGGCAGGAAGGACATATAGGATTTGAGGAAAGCGGCTTCTGTTGTGGGGGCCAGAAGGGCATTGGTCGCCGCTGTGCTGCCCTGAGCCGCCGTCAGAACGGCATCGAACGCGCCGTATTCGCTTGCGGACAGGCCGGACTCGGCCTGAGTGCGGACACGCACATCGGCATAGAGGGCCGTACTGGCTGTGTCTGTCGAAAGGCTTGCCATGTACAGATAGGGCAGGGACTGATCGAGGTTTTCAACATTCACCGTGCCGAACGAAATGTTCGAGGCGGTGAGGAGGGTATAGCGGGTGCTGCTGCGGACGATCTTGTCGAAGCCCAGTTCTACCTTTGCGCCATTTTCAAAGGTGGCGGCACCGCTGGAGATCAGCACGGCCTGAGTGGGCGTTTCGGTGTTCAGATTAAAGCGCAGGGCACCGTCTTTGCGGACGTTCAACTGGCTGAGATTGGCGATTGTGCCGCGTCCGAGCTCCAGACGCCCGTCGATAATATCAAGCGCAAGTGTACCCGTGCCTTTCAGGATGCCACCAACACGACCGCCCTTATCGATGGTCAGGCTGTTCTGACCGGCACCATAATCAAGTGTCCCCAGCATATAACCGCCATTGATAGTGATGACGTCATTGCCTGCCCCAAGCAGAACGTCGCCGGCAATGAAGGGCGCAGGCTTTGGGGCTTCTGTGGTCGAAGTATCATTCTGGATCAGGGTCAGGCCAACCGTATTGCCGCGGGTGTCGATGGCAATCGGGCGATGGGTCGCCGTCTGGGCATTACCGTCACTGTCGGCACCACCGGAAATAGCCGCAGAGATGCTGCCGGTGTTGGTCAGGCTGGTGAGGGTATTTGCGCCATCAAAGATAGCCACGGCCTGAGCATCCTTGCCTGTGGCCTGAACGCCAATGGCACCGCTGTTCAGAAGTGAAGTGGTCTGACCGCCCGAGCCAATATGCACGGCATAGGCTTTGATGTTTTTGCCCGTGGCCTGAGCTGTGATAGCGCCTGAGTTTTCAATGGCCGGAACCTGTGCGCCCGAACCAATGGACAGACCATAGGCCGAATGTGCGCCTTCGGCGCTTCCGGCACCGGAAGTGATGCTTCCGGCGTTGATGAATTTATCCGCTTGTGTGCCTGCCAACAGGGCGACAGCACGCGCATCAGCGTCCAGAGACGCGGCGCTCAGGGTGCCGGAGGAGTAGATGCCGTTTTCGAGCGTCACTGTGTGACCGAGGCCGCCGACCTGCAGGGCTGTGGCACTCATGCCGCTATAGACGCCGTTGGCGGAAATCGAACCGCGATTGACCAGTCCATAGGTCTGGTTTTTATACCGGTCGGTGGCATTAGAGTTATATGTCACGGCACCGATGGTGATGTCCTGCGTCGCTGAGCCAATCAGGAAAGCTGGCGCGCTGCCGTATTGGACAATCGCCGCAGTGCTTTCGGTCGAATCGGTCAGACCGTTGCCGTTTTCATCGTTGTTTCTCTCGGCGACGGGTTTGTCTGCGTCCGTATCAGCCACGGCACCCCCAATCAGGATGCCTTTGGTGACATCACCGGAGATGGAGACAGCGGACTTGCCCTGTTGCTTGTGCTCGGCCTTGAGCTTTTCAAGCAGGTCAGTGCTCACGCCATTAGGATAGCGATAGCCGGAATTGCCGATGCTCGAATCAATAATGACCGAGCCGGTCTGGGTGCCGGAAATATCCAGACCTGTCGCGTTCGGCCCCTGAGAGGTGATCGCACCGCTGACATAGACATTACCGGTACGGTCGCCAGCCAGACGGATGCCGGTGACATCAGTGCCGGTGATGCTCAGATTGCCATCGAAGGTGAAATTGCCAGTCTGGCCGTTTTCAAGGGCTATACCGGCTGACTGATTGCCTTCGACAACGATGCGGGCCGTGGTTGTGGTGGTGTTGTTAATCGCGATATCGCCGGTGACAGCGCCGGTAGAGCGAATACCGTAACGGTTTGTGCCCTTGGCGAAATCACCGTCGATCAGGCCGTCCTTGGGGTCATCCGTGTCGGTCGCCGTATAGTCGTCGGTGATGCTGATGGTGCCGCCATTCATGGTCAGGCCGGTTGTGCGGGCACCGTCAATCAGTACACCGGTCGCATTATCAGCCGGTTTGGCGATGGTAATAGAGCCTTCGATGACGGCCTTATGATTCGAATTGATCGTCAGGGCGGTCCCGCTTTCGAGGGCTATGCTGCCTGCCGAGGCGATTTTGATGTCATCCGGATTGCCGGAATTGATAGTCGCCGTCAGCGCAGGCGTGGTGCGCGCGGTCGAAATCGTTGTTTCCGCCTGAGCCTGCGCGGTAAAGATCAGACCAGACGCGGTGATCAGGCCGAGGGCGGTGGCGTTGAACAGGTGGGATTTGCGCATGGTCTTTTGTTTCACTCGTTATAAATTGTGTTTGAATGGATCAGGCACTGAGTCCGATGGCGGAAATGTTTCCGGAGGAATGTGGGCTATTCTATGTCATTAAGTCACAAGCCGGAAACTATGAACCGGTTCAGTGACCAAGACTCGAAACACCCAAAGGCATCTTCCCCCGCAAAGACGTGTTGCCGGTGATTTATACGCAATCCGTCCGGAATGCCTATGCAAATTTTCAGGAAGAAAAGGAAAAGTGATGAGATGCGGTGCCATCCGGTTAAGGATGGCGCGAGTGACGGGACTCGAACCCGCGACCCTCGGCGTGACAGGCCGATACTCTAACCAACTGAGCTACACCCGCATCACACTTTTTATATATGGTTCAATTCAGGCTGCGAAGCCATCCGGTTAAGGATGGCGCGAGTGACGGGACTCGAACCCGCGACCCTCGGCGTGACAGGCCGATACTCTAACCAACTGAGCTACACCCGCAGTCCTGAATTTTACCGCCTCAGCGTTTGCCCGAAGGTGTCTGCCGAGGAGGTGCGCTAGATAGTTCGCAAGCAGGTGGGGTGTCAAGCGCTGAGTTTATAAAACCAGTGGTTTTTCGATTTGGCTGTGGATGGAAGCCTTTAATCTGCAACTGATTTTCAATCGCTAATAAAATTGGTATAAAAAGGGCATTTAGGTAAATTTCTTTGTTTGTATGGTTTGAAGCTTGGCGCGAGGTGGTCTAATAGGCACTCGATTGTGGCTGCACTGATTTGCGGCTGTTTTGACGAATCCGCTCCGGCAGACGTGTTTTTAGTGTAAAACCGGTGACGCGGCGGCAAGGTGAGGTTCATACGTCCTATGGAAGCCCTGCTTATTAATTATCTGCCGATCGTCATATTTATGGGTATCGCCCTTGTTCTGGGTCTGGCCTTCCTGATCGGGGCGCTGATTATCGCCCCTAAGGCACCGGACACGGAAAAGCTGTCGGCCTATGAATGTGGTTTCAATGCCTTCGACAGCGCCCGTCAGAAGTTTGACGTGCGTTTTTATCTTGTCTCGATCCTCTTTATTATCTTTGACCTTGAAGTGGCGTTCCTGTTCCCCTGGGCGGTATCGATGTTCGATCTGCCTCAGGCCGAGATGCAGTTCGCCTTCTGGTCGATGATGGTGTTTCTGGGGGTTCTGACCGTAGGCTTTATATATGAGTGGAATAAAGGAGCGCTCGAATGGGAGTAATCGTTCCCCCAAAAGGTCTGGACTATGGTCAGGCTGGGCGCAGCACGGTTGAGGGTTATGATCCCGCCGTGCATGACAAGTTTTTCGAGGCCGTTTCGGCTGAGTTGAACGACAAGGGTTTTCTGGTCGCTTCGGCCGATGACGTCATCACCTGGGCCCGTACCGGGTCGCTGATGTGGATGACCTTTGGTCTGGCGTGCTGTGCTGTGGAAATGATGCAGGCTTCGATGCCGCGTTATGATATGGAGCGCTTCGGTATGGCCCCGCGCGCGTCACCGCGTCAGTCCGACCTGATGATCGTTGCGGGCACCCTGACCAACAAGATGGCACCGGCGCTGCGCAAAGTCTATGATCAGATGCCTGATCCGCGTTATGTCCTGTCGATGGGCTCCTGCGCCAATGGCGGCGGCTATTATCACTACAGCTATTCGGTGGTGCGCGGTTGTGACCGCGTGGTGCCGGTGGATGTCTATGTGCCCGGTTGCCCGCCTTCGGCTGAGGCACTGATCTACGGTCTTCTGCAATTGCAGAAAAAGATTCGCCGTAACGGCAATATCCGGCGCTAGGAGCAGGGCATGTCTGAAGAAAAACTCCTGAACCTCGCGGAAAAGCTCAAGGCCGACTTTAAAGACGGCTTGATCGAATCGGTGTTCGCCTTTGGTGAGCTTACGGTGACCTTCGCGCGTGAGCGCCTGATTGAAGTGCTGACCAAGCTTAAGGCCTCGCCTTATAATTTTCAGCAACTGATCGACCTGACGGGTGTGGATTATCCAAAGCGCGAGCGTCGCTTTGATGTGGTCTATCATCTCCTGTCGATGACGCAGAATATTCGTCTGCGTATCAAGGTTGAGACCGATGAGACCGTTCCGGTCGCCAGCGCGCGGGATGTCTATCCGAACGCAGATTGGTATGAGCGCGAAGCCTTTGACATGTACGGTATCCTGTTTTCAGGACATCCCGATCTGCGTCGCATCCTGACGGACTATGGTTTCGAGGGACATCCGCTGCGTAAGGACTTCCCGATGACCGGCTATGTCGAGGTGCGTTACGACGATGAGCAGAAGCGGGTGGTCTATGAGCCTGTGAAGCTGATGCAGGAATACCGCAAGTTCGATTTCCTGTCGCCGTGGGAAGGGGCGCAGTATGTGCTGCCCGGCGACGAGAAGGCGCAGCAGAAGTAAGGCGTATTGGCCCGCAAGGGACGAAAGCAAAATCGCCGCCTTCCGATAAGGGGGCGGCAAACGGAGTAAAGGGTTTTACCCATGGCGGATGATGTAAGACAAGGATCGGCAGCGGCGGATTTCGATAACCGCAAGTTCACGATCAATTTCGGCCCGCAGCATCCGGCTGCGCACGGGGTTTTGCGTCTGGTGCTTGATCTTGACGGAGAAATCGTCGAGCGCGTCGATCCGCATATCGGATTGCTCCATCGCGGCACCGAAAAGCTGATGGAATATCGCACCTATTTGCAGAACATTCCCTATTTCGACCGCCTCGACTATGTGGCGCCGATGAATCAGGAGCATGCCTTCTGTCTGGCGATCGAAAAGCTTCTGGGGCTGGAAGTGCCCAGACGCGGTCAGCTTATCCGCGTGCTGTTCTGTGAAATCGGTCGTGTTCTGAACCACCTGATGAACGTCACCACTCAGGCCATGGACGTGGGCGCTTTGACGCCGCCGCTGTGGGGCTTTGAGGAACGCGAAAAGCTGATGGTGTTCTATGAGCGTGCGTCGGGCGCGCGTCTGCACGCCAACTATTTCCGCCCCGGTGGTGTACATCAGGATATTACGCCTGAACTGATCGATGACATCGAAAAATGGTGCAAGGAATACCCGCCGTTCCTTAAGGATCTTGAGGCGCTGGTGACTGAGAACCGCATCTTCAAGCAACGCAATGTTGATATCGGTGTGGTCAGTGTTCAGGAGGCCTTTGACTGGGGCATGACAGGCGTCATGATCCGCGGTTCCGGCATTGAGTGGGATCTGCGTCGTTCGCAGCCATATGAGTGCTATGACGAACTGGATTTCGACATTGTTCTCGGTCAGAAGGGCGATTGCTGGAGCCGTTATCTCTGTCGCATCGAAGAAATGCGCGAATCTCTGAAGATAATGGAACAGGTCATTGATTTGCTTCGGGTAACCGATGGTGAGGTGCTGGCGCAGAACCACAAATATACCCCGCCGCGCCGGGCCGAAATGAAGAATTCGATGGAAGCGCTTATCCATCACTTCAAGCTCTATACCGAAGGCTTCAAGACCCCTGAGGGTGAAGTCTATGCCGCCGTTGAAGCGCCTAAGGGCGAATTCGGTGTCTATCTGGTGTCTGACGGCACCAACAAGCCCTATCGCTGCAAGATCAGAGCGCCCGGTTTTGCGCACCTTCAGGCGATGGACTGGATGAATCGCGGCCACATGCTGGCTGACGTATCGGCGATCCTCGGTTCGCTTGATATCGTGTTTGGAGAGGTGGATCGCTGATGGAAGGTAACATTCTTTTTTCCGTAGGCATCGTTGCGGTGTTTCTGGCGCTGGCGGTGTTCCTGCGCTACCGCCTCGGCAAGGCGGCCTGGCCCTATCACGGTGGCGGCGCAAAGGGATATCTGAATGATATTCTGCTTGAGGTGTTTGCCTCATATGTGCCGTTGCTGATCATCATTTTCGGGGTGCGTATTTACCTCGAATATAATCCTCAGCCGGATAATTCACCGCTGATCCTCGGATCGGTGGTCATTGCGGTGGCAGCCATGCTTGTGGCGCGTCGTCTGCCGGTTGCCAAAGCGGCGTCTGCCCGCCTTCTGGATGCGCGTAACAAGCGCTGGGAAGCGGATAAAATGCCTTCAGACCAAAAGGGTGAGTAAGACCTGATGTCCGTTCGCCGTCTCAGTGCCGTCCAACCGGAAAGCTTCGCATTCAAGCCGGAAACGCTTGAAAAAGTGAACTGGTGGATCAAGAAATATCCTGAAAGCCGTCGTCAATCGGCGGTTATTCCGGCCTTGTGGCTGGTGCAGAAGCAGGAAGGGTGGGTTTCAGAACCTGCAATTACTGCCGTGGCCAAGCTGCTTAATATGCCGCAAATCCGCGTCTATGAGGTTGCGACCTTCTATACGATGTTCATGCTGGAACCGGTGGGTTCCGCAGCGCTCATTCAGGTGTGTGGTACGACGCCGTGTCAGTTGCGCGGTTCCGAAGCCCTGATGAAGGTCTGTAAGGACAAGATCGGGCCGAAGGACACATTGTCGGCGGACGGCAAGTTCTACTGGCAGGAAGTTGAATGTCTGGGGGCCTGCACCAATGCGCCCATGGCCATGATCAACGACTATTATTACGAAGACCTGACGCCGGAAAACCTGACTCAGATCATCGATGATTTCGCTGCGGGTAAAGAACCAAAGCCCGGCCCGTATAATGGTCGTCATACGTCTGAGCCTCTGGGGGGCGCGACGAGCCTGCTTGAGGCGTCGCTCTATGACGGTTCGGCGGCCAAGCCGGTGAAAATTCCCAACGCTCCCGAAGCAGAGGTGAAGGCGTAATGGCACTCAAGGGTATTCTCGAAGACAAGGACCGTATCTTCACCAACCTTTATGGTTTCCATGACTGGGGCCTTGAAGGCGCGAAGCAGCGCGGGGCGTGGAATTCTACCAAGGATATTCTATCCTTTGGCCGTGATTGGATCATCACCAATGTGAAAAACTCCGGCCTGCGCGGTCGGGGCGGGGCAGGGTTCTCGACCGGTCTCAAGTGGTCGTTCATGCCGAAGGAAGTCAAGGATCGCCCGCATTACCTCGTGGTCAATGCCGATGAATCCGAACCCGGCACATGTAAGGACCGCGAGATCATGCGTCATGATCCGCATCTTTTGATCGAAGGTTGCCTGATCGCGTCTTTTGCCATGCAGGCCCATGCCGCCTATATTTACCTGCGCGGTGAATATGTCCATGAGCGTGAGCGTCTTGAGGCTGCTGTCAAGCAGGCCTATGAGGCGAAGCTGATCGGTAAAGATAATATCCACGGCTGGGATTTTGACGTTTTCGTCCATCACGGCGGCGGGGCCTATATCTGTGGTGAAGAAACAGCGCTTCTGGAATCGCTTGAGGGCAAAAAAGGCCAGCCGCGTCTGAAGCCGCCTTTCCCTGCCGGTGCCGGTCTTTATGGTTGCCCGACAACGGTGAACAATGTCGAATCGATTGCCGTCGTTGGCACGATCCTGCGTCGCGGGGCGGAGTGGTTCACAAGCTTTGGCGCGCCAAACAATGCGGGCACCAAGCTGTTCTGTATTTCCGGTCACGTCGAGCGTCCGTGTAATGTCGAAGAGGCCATGTCGATCCCATTCCGCAAGCTGATCGATGATCACTGCGGCGGTATTCGTGGCGGCTGGGGCAACCTCAAGGCGGTTATTCCGGGCGGCTCGTCCGTACCGATGATTACGGCAGAACAATGCGAAGACCTGCCTATGGATTTCGACAGCCTGCGTGCGCTCGGTTCCGGTCTCGGGACGGCGGCGGTGATCGTGATGGACAAGTCCACTGACGTCATCAAGGCCATTGCCCGTCTGAGCTATTTCTACAAGCACGAGTCCTGTGGTCAGTGTACGCCGTGCCGCGAAGGCACCGGCTGGATGTGGCGCGTAATGGAGCGCATGGTCAAGGGCGATGCCGATCCGAAGGAGATCGATACGCTGCTTGAGGTTACCAAGCAGGTCGAAGGGCACACCATCTGTGCGCTCGGGGACGCGGCGGCCTGGCCTATTCAGGGCCTGATCCGTCATTTCCGTCACGAGATCGAAGACCGCATTACGCTTTATCGTTCGACGAAGTCCAACTTCGCCGGTCATTCCATAGCGGCAGAATAGGAGCGGGCGTATGCGTGGCAAGGTTCTATCTTTTGACGATAATACCGCTCAGGGCCTGATTTCCGGCGATGACGGTAACCGTTACAGCTTTACGCGTGGCGATCTGGGGGGCGGGGCGCGTTCGGTCGCGGCCGGTACCACGGTCGATTTTGAAGGCGATAACGGTGTAGGGCGCAGCGTCTATATCCTGCAGACCGGCAGCGAGAAGAACAAGATCGTAGCGGCTTTGCTGGCCTTCTTTCTGGGTATGTTCGGAGTTCACAAATTCTACCTCGGCTATACGACCGCCGGTATAATCATGCTGGTGTGCGGAACGATCGGCTGGCTGCTGGTTCTGCCCGGTCTGGCCGTCTGTGTCATCGCTTTCATCGAGTTCATCGTCTATCTGGTGAAGTCGGATCAGAAATTTTACGAAGAATATGTTGTGGGAAAACGGACATGGTTCTGATCCCTCTTATGACGAAGTGTGAGGTTTAAGGCCCATGCCCATAGCCAAAGTAAATGGCGTCGAGGTCGAATTTGATCCCGGCATGACCGTGCTTCAGGTCGCGGAGCTGGCAGGCGAGGAAATCCCCCGTTTCTGCTATCATGAGCGCCTGTCGATTGCGGGTAACTGCCGCATGTGCCTTGTGGAAGTAAAGCCCGGACCACCGAAGCCGCAGGCTTCCTGTGCGCTGCCGGCTGCCGAGGGGCAGGAAATTTTCACCAATACGCCAATGGTCAAAAAGGCCCGCGAAGGCGTGATGGAATTTCTGCTGATCAATCACCCGCTGGATTGCCCGATCTGCGATCAGGGCGGTGAGTGTGACCTTCAGGATCAGGCCATGGCCTATGGCCGTGACGGTTCGCGCTATTCGGAAAACAAGCGCGCCGTTGAAGAAAAGTATCTCGGCCCGACCATCAAGACCTATATGACCCGCTGCATTCAGTGCACGCGCTGTGTGCGATTCTCGACCGAAGTCGCCGGTGTGACGGAAATGGGTATGATTTCGCGCGGTGAAGGCGCTGAGATCACGTCTTATCTGGAGCAGGCCGTATCTTCGGAGCTTTCAGGTAATCTTAATGATCTGTGTCCGGTCGGTGCGCTGACGCACAAGCCCTGGTCGTTTAACTACCGTCCGTGGGAACTGACCAAGACCGAAACGATTGACGTGCATGACGCTCTGGGGGCGCATATCCGCGTGGATAACCGCGGGGCGGCGGTTCTGCGCGCTCTGCCGCGTCTCAAGGAAGAGATCAACGAAGAGTGGATCACCGACAAGTCACGCTATGCGGTTGATGGTCTGGCGCGTCAGCGTCTGGATCGCCCCTATGTGCGTAAAAACGGTCAACTGACGCCCGTGTCTTGGGACGAAGCGCTTGATACGGTGGCGGCGAAACTGACGGCTGCGCCTGCGGACAAGGTGGGGGTAATTGCCGGTGACCTTCAGGACGCCGAAAGCCTTAAGGCGGCCAAGGATCTGTTCACGTCGCTTGGAATTATCAATATTGACTCACGTCAGTATGGCGAGGCCTTTGGCGCGGCGGGTTCACAGCGTGAAACCTATCTGTTCAATACGGGCATTGCCGGTATTGAACAGGCCGATGCCATTCTGCTGATCGGCACGAATCTGCGTCACGAAGCGGCGCTGATCAATGCCCGCATTCGCAAAACATGGCTTAAGGGCGCGGTCGATATTGCTGTGATCGGTGAAGCCTATGACCTGACCTATGAGTACGAACATCTGGGGACGGATGCCAAGACCCTGAAGAGCTTTAAGAAATCTGATTTCGGCAAGCGCTTTGCGCAGGCCAAAAATCCGGTAGTTCTGGTCGGTTCCGGCCCACTGTCACGTGAAGATGGCGCGGCGCTTCTGAACCTGATCTCTGCTGAGGTTCTGGCGACGGCCAATGTGGTGCGTGACGACTGGAACGGCTTCAATATTGTCCATCAGGCGGCGGCCCGTGTGGGGGCGCTTGATCTCGGGTTTGTGCCGGGTGAGGGCGGGCTGAATACACGCGCAATTGTCAATGGTGGATTAGAGGTCGTTGTCCTGATCGGGGCCGATGAAATTGACACTACGAAGCTGAAGGACAGCTTTGTCGTCTATGTCGGTACGCATGGGGATGCGGGGGCCAGTGTGGCCGATGTTATTCTGCCCGGTGCCGCCTATACGGAAAAGACCGGCATCTATGTCAACCTTGAGGGGCGCGTTCAGATTGCCGAGCGCGTGGTGTTCCCAAAGGGCGAGGCCAAGGAAGACTGGTCAATTTTCCGTGCCCTGTCGGCGCGTCTGGGTAAGACCTTGCCGTATGACAGCCTGTCCGATCTGCGTCAGGCCCTGATTACCGATCACCCGACTTTTGGCCGTGTAGATGTGAAGCCTTCGACGAAGGTATTTGACATTAAGGCTCTGGGCGCTAAGGGCGATGTTGCCGAAGGTGTTCTGGCGTCGAATATTGGCGACTTCTATCTGACCAATCCGATTGCCCGCGCCTCTACGGCGATGGCGGAATGTTCGGGCGTAAGAGCGGCCCCATTGATTCAGGCTGCGGAGTAAGATGATGACTGAACCCTCATTCTGGGCAGGCCCGATCGGCTGGACGATTCTCGCAAGCCTTCAGGCTCTGGCGGTGATCATGGGCGTCATGGTTTCGCTGGCCTTTCTTCTGTGGGGCGACCGCAAGGTTTGGGCCGGTGTGCAGATGCGCAAAGGCCCGAACGTGGTTGGCCCGTTCGGACTTTTCCAGTCCTTTGCCGACTTCTTCAAGTTCCTGTTCAAGGAAGTGATCATTCCCGCCGGCGCCGATAAGCCGGTCTTCCTGCTGGCACCGCTGCTGACCTTTATTCTGGCCTTTATGTCCTGGGCGGTTATTCCGTTCGCACCGGGCTGGGTCGGCTCGGATATCAATGTCGGTATCCTGTACCTGTTCGCGATTTCGTCGCTTGGTGTCTATGGCATCATCATGGGTGGCTGGGCGTCGAACTCGAAATATCCGTTCCTTGGCGGTCTGCGTTCTGCGGCTCAGATGGTGTCTTATGAAGTGTCTCTCGGCTTCATCATCATCACGGTCGTACTGCTGGCCGGTTCGATGAACCTGACCGAGATTGTTGATGCGCAAGGGGCAGGGTTCTGGAACTGGAACTTCCTTGGCGGCGGCGGTTTGCTGGGCCTCGGGATCATCAAGCTGCCGATCATGTTCGGTATGATGATCATGTTCTATATTTCGGCACTGGCCGAGACCAATCGCCCGCCGTTCGATCTGCCTGAAGCGGAATCCGAACTGGTGGCCGGTTATCAGGTTGAATATTCCTCGACCCCCTATCTTCTGTTCATGATCGGCGAATATGCCAACATCGTTCTGATGTGCGCCATGATCACGCTTCTGTTCTTCGGTGGCTGGCATTCGCCCATTCCGATGGACAGCTTCGTGGCCCCTGGCACGATCTGGTTCAACCTGATCAGCCTCGGTTGGTTCGTGCTCAAGGTTGTGTTCTGGTTCATCATGTTCGCCATCGCCAAGGCTATTGTTCCGCGTTACCGCTATGATCAGCTGATGCGTCTGGGCTGGAAAATCTTCCTGCCGACCTCGCTGGGTGCGGTTGTTCTGATCGCGGCCTACCGCGTATTCGGAGGTGACTTCTAATGATCGGCCGTTTGACCCAAGCCGTCAAAGGCGCTCTGTTGCTGGATTTCGTCGGGGCCACGGGCCTTGCGGTGAAATACATGTTCAGGCCCAAAAAGACGATCAACTATCCGTTCGAGAAGGGGCCGCTCAGCCCACGTTTTCGCGGTGAGCATGCGCTGCGTCGCTACCCAAACGGGGAAGAACGCTGCATCGCCTGTAAGCTGTGTGAAGCCATCTGTCCGGCGCAGGCCATCACCATCGAGGCTGAACCGCGCGAGGACGGCTCGCGCCGCACGACGCGTTACGACATCGATATGGTGAAGTGCATATATTGCGGCCTGTGTCAGGAAGCCTGTCCGGTCGATGCGATTGTCGAGGGACCGAACTTTGAGTTCTCCACCGACACGCGCGAAGAACTTTATTATGACAAGCAACGACTTCTGGCCAACGGCGATCGCTGGGAACGCGAAATCGCCCGTGCGCTTGAACTTGATGCCCCCTACAGGTAAGAGGCGCGGATCATGAGTGTTTTGGCGATAGCCTTTTATTTACTGGCCACGGTGACGGTGTTTTCCGGCGCTATGGTCATCCTGTCTAAGAATCCGGTGCATTCGGTTCTGTTCCTCATTCTGGCCTTTTTCAACGCGGCCGGTCTGTTCGTGCTGATGGGCGCCGAGTTTCTAGCCATGCTGCTGGTCGTCGTCTATGTCGGCGCGGTGGCAGTGCTGTTCCTCTTTGTTGTCATGATGCTGGATGTGGACTTTGTGAAACTGCGCAAGGGGTTCGCCAGCTATCTGCCGATTGGCGGCGTGGTCGGAACCTTCCTGCTGGTGGAACTGGTGCTCATTGTTAATGCGGTCGCGACACGCGGGGCCGCCGCTGGCAAGGGGCCTAAGGTTTATGGCCCTGAGATGAGCAATATCGAGGACATCGGGCGCGTTCTGTATACCGATTACGTCTATCTGTTTCAGGCGGCGGGTCTGGTGCTTCTGGTGTCGATGATCGGTGCGATCGTCCTGACCCTGCAACACCGCACGCACGTCAAGCGTCAGGATATTCACGAACAAACCACACGCCGTCGTAAGGACGCGGTGAAAATTGTTTCGGTCAAATCCGGCGAAGGCATCCAAATCCCTGAGGACATCAACAAATGAACATCGATCTGACGCACTATCTGGTCGTGTCGGCCATGCTGTTCACCATCGGGGTGTTCGGCATCTTCGTGAACCGGCGCAATATCATCATCATCCTGATGTCGATCGAACTGATCCTTCTGGCGGTGAATATCAATTTCGTGGCCTTCTCGGCGCACCTGCATAATGTGCAGGGGCAGATCATGGCCATGTTCGTCCTGACCGTCGCGGCTGCCGAAGCGGCTATCGGTCTGGCGATCCTTGTGACCTTCTTCCGTAATCGCGGTGACATCGAAGTCGATGACGCCAGCATGATGAAAGGGTAAGCATCATCATGCAAACGCTTGTTACTTTACTGGTTCTGGCACCGGCTCTGGGTGCACTGATTGCGGGCCTGTTTGGTCGCCGCATCGGCAATACCCTGTCTCAGGGTGTGACGACCGGTCTTCTGTTCTTGTCCTGTGCCCTGTCGTGGTATGTGTTCGCCCAGCATACATGGGGTGGGCTTGAGCCGTTCACGGTCAAGTTGCTGGACTTCATTAATATAGGCACTTTCCAGTCGGCCTGGTCGATCCGCATAGACGCTTTGTCGGCGACCATGCTGATCGTGGTGACGAGCGTATCATCGCTCGTGCACCTTTATAGCTGGGGCTATATGGCCGAAGATCCGTCCAAGCCGCGTTTCTTTGCCTATCTGTCGCTGTTTACCTTCGCCATGCTGATGCTGGTGACCGCCGCTGACTTCATGCAGCTGTTCTTCGGCTGGGAAGGGGTGGGGCTGGCGTCTTACCTGCTGATCGGTTTCTGGTTCCATAAGGATTCTGCCTCAAGCGCGGCCATCAAGGCGTTCGTCGTCAACCGCGTCGGTGACTTCGGTTTCGCGCTCGGGATCATGACTATCTACTGGCAATTTGGCACGATCAACTTTGCTGAACTGTTCCCGCTGCTGGCTTCGAAAGAGGCGACAAGCTGGGCGTTCTTAAGCTGGCACTTCTCGGCGCTTGATCTGGCCGCCTTCCTGTTGTTCATCGGGGCCATGGGTAAATCGGCGCAGTTCTTCCTGCACACCTGGTTGCCTGACGCCATGGAAGGTCCGACGCCTGTGTCGGCGCTGATCCACGCGGCCACCATGGTGACCGCCGGTGTCTATATGGTCTGTCTGTTGTCGCCATTGTTTGAACTGGCACCGGTCGCCAAGATGATTGTCACCTATGTCGGTGCGATCACCGCGATCTTTGCCGCCTCGATTGGCTTCACGCAAAACGACATCAAGCGCGTCATTGCCTTCTCTACCTGTTCGCAACTCGGCTATATGTTCTTTGCCGCTGGCGTAGGGGCCTATGAGGCCGCTATGTTCCACCTGTTTACGCACGCCTTCTTTAAGGCACTGCTGTTCCTTGGGGCCGGTTCGGTTATCCATGGCATGCACCATGAGCAGGACATGCGGAATATGGGCGGGCTTTATAAGTATCTGCCCGCGACCTATGCCGTCATGATGATCGGTACGATTGCCATCACGGGTCTGGGGATTCCCTATACGCAAATCGGCTTTGCCGGCTTCTTCTCGAAGGATACGATCATCGAAACCGCATGGGCGGCAGCCGGTACACCGCAAGGCATGTTCGCCTTCTGGATTGGTGTTGTTGCGGCTCTGCTGACGGCCTTCTACAGCTGGCGTCTGATTTTCATGACCTTCCACGGCAAGAAGCAGTGGGAACACGGTCATGACGATCATCACTCCCATGATGAGGCTCATGGCGATCATGCGCATGCGGCTGTAGCGCATCATGATGACCATGCGCACGATGATCATGCGCATGATGATCACGGGCACGGGCACCATGCCCATACGCCGCATGAAAGTCCGCTGGTCATGCTGATCCCGCTGTTTGTCCTGTCGGTCGGGGCTGTGGCTGCCGGTTTCGTGTTCGCACCTTACTTTGTCGGTGATCATGCGCACGATTTCTGGGGGCATGCCATTTTCCATGGCCCGCATAATCATGTGCTGCATGATGCGCACCATATCGAAGAAAAGTGGGTCAAGTTTGCCCCGCTGGTGGTCACATTGCTCGGTACGCTCGGGGCGGTCTATTACTACCTGATGCGTCCGGATGTGCCCAAGGCCATGGCCGCAAAACAGGGTGGTTTCTACCGCTTCCTGTACAACAAGTGGTACTTCGATGAGCTGTATCAGGTTGTGTTTGTTAAGGGTTCCAAGGCACTGGGTGACTTCTTCTGGAAGATTCTGGATGTGAAGATCATTGACGGGCTTGGGCCGAACGGGGTGGCGGCTACGGCGCTTAAGTCGGCTAAGAATCTCGTCAAATCACAGACCGGTTTCCTCTATCACTACGCCTTCGTCATGTTCCTTGGCATCGCCGGTCTTCTGACCTGGGTTGTCTTCTTTCTGGCACGCTAAGGAGTTTCAGGTTTTACAATGGCTATTCCCAATCTCCTTAGTCTGATCACTTTCCTGCCTCTGGCGGGGGCGCTGGTGATACTGGCGGTCAAGGCCCTGTCGCGTAAAGACGATGAGGCGGTGATCGGCACCAATGCCAAATGGATTGCCCTGTGGACGACGCTGGCAACGCTGGCGCTTACGATTGTCCTGCTGGCGCAGTTTGACCGCACGACGACGGACTATCAGTTCGTGGAAAAGGCGCAGTGGTTCTCTTACCTCAGCTACCATATGGGCGTTGACGGTATTTCGGTTCTGTTTGTCGCCCTGACGGCCTTCCTGATGCCTTTGTGTATTCTGGCCTCATGGACGAACATCAAGGAACGTCTGGTCGAATATATGATCGCGTTTCTGGTGCTGCAAACGGCGGTCATCGGTGTGTTCACCGTGCTCGACCTGTTCCTGTTCTATATGTTCTTTGAATTCGGTCTGGTGCCGATGTTCCTGATCATTGGTATCTGGGGCGGCAAGGACCGTATCTATGCGTCCTACAAGTTCTTCCTCTATACGCTTCTGGGCTCGGTGTTGATGCTGGCGGCCATGCTGTACATGGTTGGCGTGGCTGGTACCTCAAGCATTCCGGAACTTGCACAATACGAGTTTCTGGCAGCGGCGCAGCCGTGGCTGTGGCTGGCTTTCTTTGCTTCGTTTGCCGTCAAGATGCCGATGTGGCCGGTGCATACCTGGTTGCCGGATGCCCACGTTCAGGCCCCGACCGCGGGCTCGGTCATGCTGGCCGGTATTTTGCTGAAACTCGGCGGTTATGGTTTTATTCGCTTTAACCTGCCGATGTTCCCGCTGGCGTCGGAAATGTTCACGCCGTTCGTGCTGACGCTTTCGGTTATTGCCATTGTCGTGACCTCGCTGATTGCGTTCCGCCAGACGGATATCAAGAAGCTGATCGCCTATAGCTCTGTGGCGCACATGGGCTTTGTGACCATGGGTATCTTTGCCGGCAATCAGGAAGGTGTGCAGGGCGCGGTTTATCAGATGATCAGCCACGGCTTGATTTCAGGTGCGCTGTTCCTCTGTGTGGGTGTGGTTTATGACCGCTGGCATACGCGTGAGATCGTCTTCTATGGCGGTTTGACGAAGCTTTTGCCGCACTTTGCTTTTGTTTTCCTGCTGTTCACCATGGCCAATGTCGGTCTGCCCGGTACGTCCGGTTTTGTCGGGGAAATCCTGACCATGACCGGCCTGTATCAGGTGTCGACCTGGGCGGCCTTTGTCGCCGCGACCGGTGTAATCCTGTCGGCCATGTATGCCCTGACGCTCTATAAGCGCGTCATGTACGGCGAAGTGACCAACGAGGCGCTTAAAGGTCATCCTGATCTGACGGCGCGGGAAATTCTCATCTTTGTACCGCTGATTGTCGGTACGATTGCGCTGGGTGTCTATCCGGCCTTTGTCTTTGACTTTACCACCGCCAGTGTTGATGCGCTTGTTGCGCAATATCAGACACTGATCGGCGGATAGGAGCGGCCTTAATGGATTTATCTGCCTCCCTTAATCTGGCCCTTCCTGAACTGATCCTTGCGATATCGGTTCTGGGCATAGTGGTTTACGGCGCATTGCGCGGTAACAAGTCGGCCTTTACGGTCAATGCCCTGTCGGGTGCGGCCCTGATTGCTGCGGCATTCGCGGCGGCTTTCGGCAGCCACGGTTCGGGCTTTTCCGGCTCGTTCATTTCCGATGGCGTGGCCGTCTATGCCAAGGTGTTCATCTATATTGTGGCGGTTGCCATTATTGTTCTGAGCAAGGGGTATTTTGACCGCCTGAACCAGACCAAGTTCGAGTTCCCCATCCTGATCCTGCTGGCGACGCTCGGCATGAGCATGATGGTGTCGGCGGGGGATCTGATTGCCCTTTATGTCGGCCTCGAGCTTCAGTCCCTGTCGGCCTATATCCTTGCGGCCTTCCGTCGTGACGACCCCAAGGGGTCTGAAGCCGGTCTGAAGTATTTTGTGCTTGGGTCACTGGCGTCGGGTCTGCTGCTTTATGGCGCATCGCTGATCTATGGCTTCACCGGTTCGATGAACTTTGAAGCCATTGCTGAGGCGCTGAAGGTCAATACCGAAGTTGGCGTTATTTTCGGTCTCGTCTTCCTGATCTCCGGTCTGGCTTTCAAGATTTCGGCGGCCCCGTTCCATATGTGGACGCCGGACGTTTATGAAGGGGCGCCGACACCGGTTGTGGCCTTCTTTGCCGGTGTGCCGAAGTTTGCCGCACTGGTGCTGTTTGCCCGTGTCCTGACCGATACATTTGCCGATCTGTACAGCCAGTGGTCACAGGTTATCCTGCTGCTGGCGACACTCTCGTTCCTTGTGGGCGCGCTGGGTGGTCTGATGCAGAAAGACATTAAGCGTCTGCTGGCCTATTCGTCGATTGCCAATATGGGCTATGCGCTGCTGGCTCTGGCGGCAGGTACAGGCTATGGCGTTCAGGCTCTGTTGCTGTTCATGGTGCTTTACACCATCGACACGACCGGCCTGTTCTCGGCGCAGATGGCCCTGAGCCGTAAGGGTGTTCCGCTGACAAGGATCGATCAGCTGGCGGGCCTGTCGAAGGTCAGCATGCCGATCACTATCGCCATTACGCTTTTGTGTTTGTCGGTTCTGGGCATGCCGCCCTTCTCAGGCTTCTGGGCCAAGGTATTCGTCTTTGGGGCAGCCATCGAAGCCGGTCACTGGGTGTTTGCAGCCATTGGTCTGGTGGCTTCGGTTGTTGCGGCCTTCTACTATCTGCGCATCATCAAGCTGATGTGGTTTGATGGCGGGGCCGAAGAGATCGACGCCGCACCGGCAGCGACAAAATGGATTTTGTATGCCAGTGCCGCTTTTGCCTTCCCGCTGTCAGCCTTTGCCCTGATCTGGCTCTATCCGCTGGCGGAAAACGCGATCAAAAGTTTCGGACTGAATTGAGCGTTGAGTTAATTTAACCTGAGTATAACGGGGAGGGTGCTTCAGCGCTTTCCCCGTTGCTTCTTTTACGGAGGTCGGTTGGTCGATCATCCAGCCATTGTGCCCATAGAGGTATTTGACCGTCTTGAGTCCACTCAGACCGAAGCCTTGTCACGTCTGAGGACGGGGGATTATGGCCCGCGCTGGATACAGGCGCGTACGCAGACGGCCGGATTGGGCCGCAAGGGGCCTGTCTGGCAAAGTCTGGAGGGCAATCTGTTCGCCTCATGGTATCAGGCGATTGAACTGGATTTACGGCACATGCCGCAACTGGCCTTTGTTGCGGCCTTAAGCGTGCATGATGTGCTGCGGCCTCTGGTGCGTGAGGCCGCCCGGTTACGCATCAAATGGCCCAATGATGTGCTTTATGACGGGCATAAGCTCTGTGGCATACTGGTTCAGAGTGCGCCTCTGGAGACGGGTCGGACGGGGGTCGTGGTCGGGATCGGTGTGAATGTGACATCGGCTCCGAAGCTTGAGGCCTATGGCACGGCTGCGCTCAATGATATCGCTCAGGCAGATGTGAGCGCTGATTTTCTGATGATGCGCCTGAGTCATCACTTTCAAATCCGTTTCGCGCAATGGCAGGCGGGGGACTTTGGCGATATGGCCAAAGAATGGTTCGCTGTGGCCTATGGCCGTGACCAGAAGTGCATCGCCGATGAGGGCCTTATTACGGGACGGATGGCGGGTCTCAACGGGGATGGGGCTTTGCTTATAGAGACCGAATCAGGTGTCACTCAGGCGGTATCTTCGGGGACAGTGCGTTATCAGGAGGTTTCATGCTCTTAGCGATTGAACAGGGCAATACCAATACGCTGTTTGCCGTACATGACGGCGCGCACTGGGTGGCGCAATGGCGCGCGGCGACCGAATCTACGCGCACGGCCGATGAATATGCGGTCTGGCTGCATCAGTTGTTACAGATGCGTGGCATGGATTTCAGCGGGATTGATGCCTGTATTATTTCGTCAGTTGTGCCGCAGTCCCTGTTTAATTTGCGCAAGCTGGCGCAACGCTATTTCCAGATTACGCCCTATGTTGTGGGTGACAATACCCACCTTGGGATTGAGGTGCGTATTGATAAGCCCTCTGAGGCGGGTGCTGACCGGCTTGTGAACACCATCGGGGCCTTTATCGAACATGGCGGGCCGCTGATTGTCATCGATTCGGGTACGGCGACGACCTTTGATGTTGTGGCGGCGGATGGAGCGCTTGAGGGGACCGCCATATCTCCGGGGATCAATTTGTCGGTGCAGGCCCTGCATCAGGCGGCGGCCAAGCTGCCGCGCATAGCAATTGAGAAACCGGTACACTATATTGGTAAGGACACGGTGTCTGCCATGCAGTCAGGTATCTATTGGGGCTATGTCGGCCTGATTGAATATCTGATTGACCATATAAAGGCCGAATACGGCCAGTCCATGACGGTTGTGGCAACGGGAGGCGTGGCCTCACTGTTTGAAGGCGCAACCACAAAAATTGATCACTTTGATCCTGACCTGACCCTTAAGGGTCTTCTTGAAATCTATAAACGTACGATTGAACACAACAAAAGATGAAAAATAACAACGAACTGGTGTTTCTGCCGCTGGGTGGATCGAATGAAATCGGCATGAACCTGAACCTTTACGGGTTCGGGCCGGAGCATGACCGTAAATGGATCATCGTCGATGTCGGCGTGACCTTTGGTGATCTGACGACGCCGGGCATTGAGGTCATCGTGCCCGATCCGAAATTCCTTGAGGGCGAGGAAATTCTCGGGATCATCCTGACCCATGCGCACGAAGACCATATCGGGGCGCTCGGCTGGTTGTGGGACAAGGTTAAGGCCCCCCTCTATGCCACGCCGTTTACCGCCTTCCTGATCCGTGAAAAGCTGCGTGAAGCGGGTGTGGATGATTTCAAACTGACCGAAGTACCGCTGGGTGGGCATGTCGATCTGGGGCCATTCGGCATCGACTATGTGACGATTACCCATTCGATTCCTGAGCCGAACGGACTGGCGATCAAGACCCCACTGGGGACGATCCTGCATACCGGTGACTGGAAGATCGATCCCGATCCTATCACAGGCAAACCTACGGACATCAGCACCATTACGGCGCTGGGGGACGAGGGCGTGCTGGCTATGGTCTGCGATTCGACCAATGTCTTTGTCGAAGGCCGTGCCGGTTCCGAAGCCGATGTGAAGGTGGAACTGGAAAAGCTGATCCGGACGCTGAAAAAGCGTGTGGCGGTGGCCTGTTTTGCGTCAAACGTGGCGCGGATGGATAGCGTGATCCGTGCCGCCGAAGCCTGTGGCCGTTCGGTTTGTCTGGTTGGGCGTTCCATGCACCGTATGGCGGCAGCGGCGAAGTCGGTCGGGCTTATGGCCGGTATTAATGAGTTCGTCACCGAAGGCGAAGCGGCGCGGATGAAAGACAATGAAGTGCTTTATCTGTGTACGGGATCGCAGGGCGAGCCGCGTGCGGCTCTGTCGCGTATTGCCGATGGCAACCATCCGCAGGTGAAGCTGAAAGAGGGTGACGCCTGCGTGTTCTCCTCGCGCGTTATTCCGGGCAACGAGATCGGTATCCGTTCGCTTCAGAACCGTTTGTCTGATCTTGGGGTCGAAATCCACACCGAAAAGGATCATCCGGGTATTCACGTCTCAGGCCATCCGTGCCGTGAGGAACTCATCGAGATGTACGGCTGGGCGCGGCCGAAAATTGCTGTGCCCACCCATGGCGAACGTCGCCACTTACAAAAGCACGCCAGTTTGGCCGCCGAAATCGGTGTGCCCGAGCAGGTGACGCCGCGCAACGGTGACATGGTGCGTCTGGCTCCGGGCAAACCTGAGATCATCGACGAAGTGCCTGCGGGCCGTTTGTTCGTTGATGGGGGGGTGCTTGTATCCGAAGCCTCTGATGCCCTGCGTGAGCGCCGTCATGCGGCACATAATGGTATGCTGTTTGTCTCGTTCGCGCTTAATGCCAAAAACCAGCTGGCGTCCTATGTGGATGTGCGCGGTCTGGGGCTGGCCTTTGAGAATGATGACACCATTTCGGATCAACTGGAGATGATGTGCGATCTGGTGGAAAAGGCGATCACCAAGTTGTCGCGCGAAGAGCGTGAAGACGATGAAACGGTAGAAATTACCGTGGCCCGCGTTTTGAAGAAGGCAGCTCAGAATATCTGGGGTCGTCGTCCGATCGTGGAAACGATTATCTTAAGGCTCTAAGCAGGGCAGGGGCAGGGTCGCGGACCCTGCACCCGTCACACCTGAGGTAAGTGACCCTTTCCATCGCAATGGAAAGGGGGCTCTGGCTCGGCTCATATGGGTGCAGGGCCTGAGGCCCTGCCTAGCTTTTTACACGTACATAGCTGCCCGGGGCGTCTTCGATTGGCTTGAGCTTGCCCTTGGAGGGATCGCGGGCCGGGATCAGCTTTCCGGTGCGTTCATGCAGCCATTTGGCCCAAAGCGGCCACCATGACCCCTTATGTTCGACGGCCTTTTCCAGCCATTCGCCAAAGGTTTCCGCCGGTTCGTCATTGACCCAGTGCATGTATTTCTGGGCGGCAGGCGGGTTGACCACGCCGGCGATATGACCGGAACCGGCGAGCACGAACTTAACCGGCCCGCCGAACAGGCGTGAACTTTTGAACACCGATACCGGCGGCGCGATATGGTCTTCACGACCTGCCTGCTCAAAAATGGGGATGGTGACGTTTTTCAGGTCGATATCGACGCCTGCCAGCTTCATAAGCCCCTGTGACAGCGCATTTTCATTGTAGAACTTGCGCAAATAATACATGTGCAGGGCCTTGGGCATACGCGTCTGGTCGGCATTCCAGCACAGAAGGTCGAACGCCGTCAGATCCTTGCCCAGCAGGTAGTTGTTGACAAAGAACGACCACACCAGATCATTGGCGCGCAGGGCATTGAAGGTATCGGCCATGGCGGCACCGGGCAGGACGCCGCCTGCCGCATCCATCTGGCGCTCAAGTTCTTTCAACCATGTCTCATTGGTGAACAGCAGAAGATCTCCGGCCTCGGAGAAATCATGCTGGGCGGTGAAAAAGGTCGCTGAGCTGATGCTTGTGTCGCCCTTGGCCGCCATGTGGGCCAGCGCGACGCCCAGAAGGGTTCCGCCGATACAGTAGCCGACGGCGTGGACGCTATTGGCGCCGGTCTGTTCCTTTACCTTGTGGGCGGCCTGATAGATGCCGCCGAACATATAATCCTCAAAAGTGGTGTCCTTCAGGGAAGCGTCCGGATTGATCCATGAGGTAATGAAGACGGTAAAGCCCTGATCCGTCAGCCATTTGATCAGTGAATTTTTAGGCTGAAGGTCAAGTATATAGAATTTGTTGATCCACGGCGGGAAGATGAGAATCGGTATTTCCCGCACTGTCTCCGTGGTGGGGTTGTACTGGATCAGTTCAAACAGAGGCCCGCGCCAGATGACCTTGCCTTCGGAGGTGGCGACATTCTTACCAACCTCGAAATGCTCATAATCGGCCTGTGAAATCTTCAGCTTGCCATTGCCGCGTGCCAGATCGTCGGCGAATTTCTGCATGCCTTTGACAAGGCTCTCGCCATTGGTTTCCATAAGGGTTTGCAAAGCCGCCGGATTGGACATCAGGAAATTAGACGGCGAAAAGGCGTCGGTCACCAGCTTGGTGAAGAACTCGGCACGCCGTTTTTCAAGCGGGTCAATGTCATCGACGCTTGAGACGAGGCCGTTGATCCAGTTTGACGACAAGAGATAGGACTGACGCATCATGTCAAAGACGATGTTCTGCTCCCACATCGGGTCGGCAAAGCGCTTGTCTTTTTTCTGAGTGGTGCCGTCAGCGGCTGTTTCACCGCTTAGGGTGCGGCGGGTGACGTCCGACCACAGCGACATATAGCCGTTCAGCAGGTCAGCCTGCGCTTCGACGATTTTTTCCGGTCTCGAGGCCAGAGAGGTCATGACATTGGTCATGGCAGGGCCGACCTGCATCGGATCGACCGCATTGCCTGCCTGATTGAGGTCCTGCGCCTTTACGGCTGCCTGGGCGAGGGCGGTTTGCGCCGTCAGGGCCGCCTTGGTGATATTGACCGAAATGTCCTCAAGCCGCCGGAACATTTCAGTATCGAACGGGCTTGCGGATGCCGCCGCCTCTGGCTTTTCGCGGCCTGTCTGTTCATGAGGCGGTTTATCGGCAGGCGGCGGTGACACAGGCGTTTCAAGCTCAGGTGCTTTAGGCTCAGGCTTTGGCTTTGTGTTTTTTTTCGGTGCTGGTTTTGCCCCGGAACTTTTAACGGGGGCGCTTTTAACGGGCGCCGTATTCTCAGGGAGCGCTTTTTTGACAGCGGCTTTTTTAGGCGCCGGTTTTGCTTTTGCCGCAGCCTTTGCCGACGGCTCGGTCTGTGTTTTTTCAGGTGCGGATACGGTCTTTTGGGCTGAGGGGCGTGGACGGCGGGGGCTCGGCATGACGGTCTCCTGTGAATCGCGTATCTTTGTTTAGACCAATTGAGGGGCGGGCGGCGACATTAAACGCGCTTCGGGTAATCAATTCATGTCGGTCTGTGGTCACAAATGTGAACGCATTTCAGTGCAAAGCCATTTAAATGCCGCACGGCGCACTTTATGACTGTTCATCGAGGCGCTTTTTTGCTTTTGAGTAAATCATCAGGAGGGTTCTCTATGACCCGTGAGGTTTTACAACGTGCCGGAAACCGGCCGAAAATATCGTGTCTGGCGCTTGGCCTGATGGCGGCTGGCGTGTTGGCTGCGCCGGTAATGGCCCAAGGTGGGAACCCGGGTGCACAGGGCTATCCGCGATGGTCGGAATTTCCGCCCCTGCCGCAAAACGTCCCCAGCACCACCGTGATCAGGGCGCAAGTGAGCGATATCTATGCGCGCGAGCGTCAGTTACTGGCGCAGGTGGCGGCCATTGAGTGGGATCGCCATGATCCGGACAGCTTTTCGCTGAGTACGATTGCCCGGCTTGATCCCGAACTCAGCAAGCCTGTCACGCAGAATATACGTGACGCGGCCAATCGCTTCGCAGCCGAACAGGCCGCGCGTGCCGTGCCGCCGCCGTTGATTGACTGATCCACATAATAAAAAAACGGGTAGAAACAATGCCAAACCGTGAGTTTACCTTAAGTCTCGATATTGTCCGCGTGGCCGAAGATGCAGCGGTCGCTGCCTATGGTGAGGTCGGTGGCGGCGATGAGAAGCGGGCCGATCAGGCCGCTGTTGACGCCATGCGCACGGCGCTGAATGCGCTGAATATTGACGGCCGTATCGTGATTGGGGAAGGGGAGCGTGATGAGGCCCCTATGCTTTATATCGGTGAAAAGGTTGGCAAAGGCAAAGGGCCGGAGATCGATATCGCGCTTGATCCGCTGGAGGGGACGACCCTTGCGGCCAAGGCGCAGGCCAATGCGCTGGCGGTCATTGCCTTTGCGCCGCGTGGCGGACTTTTGCATGCGCCGGATACCTATATGGACAAGTTGGCGATTGGCCCGGGCTATGCCGCGGATGTGGTCGATCTCGATGCCAGCCCCGAAGACAATGTGCAGGCTCTGGCGAAGGCCAAGGGCGTCAAGGTCAATGAGATTGTCGCCTGTGTGCTCGATCGACCGCGTCACGAAGGCATTATTGCCTCACTGCGTAAGGCCGGTGCGCGGGTGCATCTGATTACCGACGGTGATGTGGCGGGTGTCATCCATACGGCGCAGCCGGAAACCGGCATTGATATCTATCTGGGGCAGGGTGGGGCACCCGAAGGGGTGCTGGCCTGTGCCGCGCTGAAGTCGGTCGGCGGTCAGTTTCAGGGGCGGCTGGTTTTTAAGCGCGATGAAGAGCGCAAACGCGCCGAGCGGCTTGGTCTGACGGACTTTGATCGCAAATATGGCCTGAACGATCTGGTCAGTGGTGACGCTGTATTCGTGGCGACGGGCGTGACAAACGGGGCTTTGTTGCGCGGGGTGCAAAAGGAAGTGGCGACTGGAGGGGATATCTATGTCACCACCGAAAGCCTCGTGCTTGACTCGCGCACACGCACCAGCCGCAAGATACATACCCGCCGTCCGCTGGTGTGGTGATGGCCGATACGCAAACGCCACAAGCCTATCTCGGGGTTGAAGCCTCGGTATCGGGCCGTTTCTGGGCAGCGCGAGGTACTAACCCGCGTCACCTTCAGCATATCACCCAGCAACTGAGTCTTAAAAATGTGGTGCCTGACGCCTATGCCGATCCGGTCGCCCGTTCGATTGCCGGACGCGGCATAACACCGGAAACGCTGGAGCATTATCTTAAGCCGACCCTGAAGGCTCTGTTTCCTGAACCGGACAGTTTTCTGGATATGTCGCTGTTGGTGGAGGCGATCCTTGAGGCGCTTGTGGCGCGGCGCAAGGCCTATGTCTTTGCCGATTATGATGTCGATGGGGCAACGAGTGCGGCGCAACTGGTGCGCTGGTTCCGGCATATGGGGCATGAACTGAACGTCTATGTGCCCGACCGTATTCTTGAGGGCTACGGGCCGACGGAAAAGGCCTTTGACCGCTTAAAGGCCGAAGGGGCGGAACTGGTTATTACGGTGGATTGCGGCGCTTCGGCCCATAAGGCGCTGGATTATGCCGCGTCAATCGGTCTTGAGGTCGTGGTCATCGACCATCACCTGATGCGCGAAGACCTGCCGAAATGTCGGGTGGTTGTTAATCCGAACCGGCCCGGATGTACATCGGGGCAGGGTAACCTGGCGGCGGCGGGCGTGGTGTTTGTTGTGCTGGCGGCGCTTAATCGTGAAGCGGAAAAACGCGGCCTGTTTGCCGACCGCCCCAAGCCCGATCTGACACAATGGCTTGATCTAGGGGCTTTGGGGGCGATTTGTGATGTTACGGCACTGACGGGGTTTAACCGGGCGCTGGCGACACAGGGCCTTAAGGTCATGTCGCGCCTTGAGAACAAGGGCATTAAGGCCCTGATGCAGGTGGCCGGCCTGAGTGATCCGCAAAAGACACCGCAACTGATGAGCGTGTTTCATTCCGGCTTTGTGCTGGGGCCGCGCATTAATGCGGGGGGGCGTATCGGGCGGGCTGATCTCGGGGTCAGGCTTTTGTCTACCGAAGATGAGGCCGAAGCGCTGGAGCTGGCGCAGGAACTGAATGAACTGAACCAGACGCGACGTGATGTGGAAACCGCTGTGCTGGAACAGGCGGTGGCACTGGCTGAAGCGCGCAAGCTGTGGCCGACAGATGATCCGGTGATCGTGGTGTCGCACGAAGACTGGCATCCGGGGGTTATCGGCATTGTCGCGGGGCGTTTGCGTGAGCGCTGGCGCAAGCCGGTCATCGTGATTGGCATTGATCCGGTCGGCGGCGTGGGCAAGGGCTCCGGACGCTCGCAGACCGGTATAAATCTCGGGCAGGCTATCGGGGCGGCCTATGAGGCAGGCATCCTTATGGCCGGCGGCGGACATGCCATGGCGGCGGGCTTAAGTGTGAGCCGGGATCGCATTGATGAACTGCGTGCGTTTCTGAATGACTATGTGTCATCGCGGACGTCCGAAGAAGACCGTCGCGAGCGGCTTGAGATTGACGCCGCCTTAAGTGGGGCCGGCGCAACGCGTGACCTGCTTAATCATTTTGAGGTCATGGCCCCGTTTGGTCAGGGAAACCCTGAGCCGGTATTTGCTTTGCCCAATATGCGGGTAGGCTATGCCTCGGCGCTCAAGGGCGGGCATGTACGCTGTGAACTTGTGGACGAGCAGGGGCGTAAAATAAAGGCCATGGCCTGGCGGGCCGAGGATACGCCCGTTGGTCAGGCCCTGCTGCGTCCGGCCGGTGCTGTACATGTTGTCGGCAGACTTAAGGCCGATGATTATATGGGACGTAACGGTGTGCAGTTTGAAATTGAGGATATTGCCCATATATTCACAAGCTAGGGCAATAAAGGTGAAAATAGCGCTTGCATCACTGATTTTGTGAGGCTATCTAGCGCACCTCTTAAGTGCGGTCCCTTCGTCTATCGGTTAGGACGTCAGGTTTTCAACCTGAAAAGAGGGGTTCGATTCCCCTAGGGACTGCCAAAGAGATTTTACATAAGCCGCTGAATCAAGCTGGCTAAGACCTTAAGTGCGGTCCCTTCGTCTATCGGTTAGGACGTCAGGTTTTCAACCTGAAAAGAGGGGTTCGATTCCCCTAGGGACTGCCAAGGTATTTCACCCAAAACTTGCAATTGCACCTGCCAGATATTTATGCAGAATGTTGTTCTGCGATTTGTTTTTTACTGCGGGCAAGGATATTTGGAAACCGCAGAGGGCTTTCTGTTCACTTTTCTCTCGCTATAAGCGATTTATTGGTGTAGTTTCCCGCAAAACGACAAGTTGGCGGGCGTATAATTTTGCCTGTTATATATACCGACGTTATATTAGAGGGTGTCCCAAAGTCTTCAGCTATGGGGTGTGGTGAGGATAATGAGTTTGTTTGATTATAATGACCGTGACGACTCCGAAGAACGCCTTGAGGTTCAGGGTCGTGTGAAATGGTTTGATACGGGCAAGGGGTATGGATTTATTGTTCCCGAGAATGCGACCCTGACGGGGATGCGTGATGTATTGTTGCACGTGTCCACGCTCAGGGACATGGGGCGCGATTTTGCTTCTGAAGGGGCGGCTATTCATTGCACCATCGCCAAGCGCGCCAAGGGCTGGCAGGTTATCTCGATTGAATCGCTTGAAGAAACCGGTGCGCCGCCCGTAAGGCCTGAGCGTGATCCGTCTGCGGTTCGTTCTAGTCATTACGTTAATACGCATTCGGTCGCCGTTGGCGAACTTGAGGAAGCCACAATCAAGTGGTTCAACCGCACCAAGGGTTATGGCTTTGTGGTGCGTGGCAATGATCCTACGGATATATTCATCCATATTGAGACCTTGCGCCGGTTTGGTATCGAAGATGCCCAGCAAGGCGACGTGTTGCAGGTACGCTTTGGTGAGGGCCCCAAGGGGCTTGTGGTAACCGAGGTGCGCCCCAGAGCCATGGCCTGATGGGTCTGAGGTTTCAGGACTGATAAAAAACTATTTCCTTGAAATGGCCACGGATTCATCGGATTCCGTGGTCATTGCTTTTTCAGGACGTAAAAATGAAGACCGGATTTGTTAAGGCGCTGATTCTTGCGCTGGCTTTGGCCGGGGCGTTGCCGGTAAGTGCGTGTGCGCAAACATCGGCACCGGTGGCCAAGGTGGCGCTGGAGCCGGTTCGGGTCGTAACCGCCGACGGGGTGCGTGATTTCAAGGTGGAAATCGCGGATGATGAATATGAGCGTGCCAAAGGGCTGATGTATCGTGAATCCATGCCTGCGGATCACGGGATGCTGTTTTTATTCCCGGATATGGCTGAGCGCAGTTTCTGGATGCACAATACGCCGTTGCCGCTTGATATTATCTATATTTCGTCGTCAGCGCAGGTGGTCTCCATTCAGAGAAATGCGATTCCCTATGACCGGACGCCATTGCCTTCCTTTGGGGCAGCGGTAGCGGTGCTCGAAATCAACGGCGGATTAAGCGATCAGTTGGGGATAAAGCCCGGAGATCGCATCGAACATCGCTTTTTCGAGGGAAAGGGGCCAAAACCGCAGTAATTTCCACTTGCAGAGCGAATACGAAAGTGGCAATAAGCGGCCTCCTCGTAAGAGGGTAATGTTCGGGGTGTAGCGCAGCCTGGTAGCGCAGCTGTTTTGGGTGCAGCAGGTCGGAGGTTCGAATCCTCTCGCCCCGACCATTCATTAAAAAAGCCTGCCCCCAAAGGGCAGGCTTTTTTAATGAATATTCAGCGCATGGTTCGAACCGATTAAGAGGTTCGACGACCAGTAGGAAATAGTATGCGTCTGCATACTATTTACGCGCAGACGCGGCGGAGCGAAGTGGAGCCAATCCTCTCGCTTTAGCACAGGCCGCTTTCTTCCTTATTCTGGGGCAGGCTTTTTTAATGAATATTCAGCGCATGGTTCGAACCGATTAAGAGGTTCGACGGTGCATATGCCTGATTGCATCAGGCCTCTGCATTTTTTGCTGATCGCAATGTTTTGCGGAAAACCGCTGCACACTTTTCCGAACATTGCTTGGGCTCAGACGCGGCGCAGCCAATCTTCTCGCCTCGCGATGTGCAAACCTTTTCCTCTCTTTCTCACGGAAACCGGTCTCTACCCCTTGGCAAGGGGCGGGGTTAATAGTAACAGGGGGCGTTATCAGTCCCCGGTGGCAAGAGGTTCGGCCATGTTCGCGCGTATTTATAAACCGGCAAAAACAGCTATGCAGTCTGGCAGGGCCAAGACCACAGACTGGATACTCGAGTTTGTGCCTGCGACGGCGCGCAAGCCGGATCCGCTAATGGGCTGGACGAGTTCCGCTGATACCAAGGCTCAGGTACGTCTGACCTTTGATTCCAAGGATCAGGCTATTGCCTATGCGGAGACGCACGGTATTCCGTTCCGTCTGATTGAACCGGAAGTACCGCCCAAGATTATCAAGGCCTATGCAGATAATTTTGCGCCTAATCGCCGTCAAAGCTGGACGCACTGATTCGCTTTTTTAATGGCTCCGTAGCTCAATTGGATAGAGCATCCGCCTTCTAAGCGGACGGTTACAGGTTCGATTCCTGTCGGAGTCGCCATTTCTTAGGGGATGTGGCAACCTATTTCAGCATAGGCCAGAGGCTGAAAACCAGCAGACAGGCCATGGTGATATTGAACCATTTCAGGCGCAGCGGATGAGACAGCCAGTCGCGTAGGGCTGAGCCAAACCCCGCCCATGTTGACACGCTCGGGACATTGATCAGCGTAAAGACCAGACTGACGACAGCGATGCTCAGACCATAATTGGTTTCGTCAGTATAGGTCGCCATGGCCGTCACCGCCATGACCCAGGCTTTCGGGTTGACCCATTGAAAAATAGCCGCCTGAGTGAAGGTCATGGGCGTGGCTGTCGTCCTGCCTTCGGAGAGGGTTCTTGAGGTGGCGATTTTCCACGCGATCCACAAGAGATAGGCACCGCCAGCGAATTTTAGCACGGTATAGAGAACAGGAACAGAATGCAGCAAGGCGCCGAGGCCAAAGCCTGTGGCCAGTAACAGGCTTAAGAAGCCTGCGCCTATCCCCAGCATATGAGGGACTGTTCTCCTGAAGCCGAAGTTTACGCCGGAGGCCAGCAGCATCATGTTGTTTGGGCCGGGGGTGATGGAGGTGGTGAAGGCAAAGAGTATCAGGGCAATAAGGGTATCAGCGGACATGAAATGCGTGCCCTTCAAACGCGATGGGTAGATCAGCTTAGCGATGAGGCGGCGGTGGCAACGGGCGTATCAAGGCCTTCCTGCCCCCACTCGGCCCATGAGCCGTCATAGAGCCTTACCTTGTCATAGCCGGCTTCAAAAAGCGCCAGTGCGATAATGGCGGCGGTAATGCCTGACCCGCAGGTGGTAATGACCGGCGTGTCTTTGTTAAGGCCAAGCGCACTGAACAGGGTTTTCAGTTCATTTTCCGGTTTCAGGGCACCGTCATGCAGCAAGGCAGAAAACGGCAGGCTAAGACTTTCAGGGATATGGCCTGACCGCAGGCCTGCGCGGGGCTCAGGCGCTTCACCTTTGAAACGGGCAAGAGGTCGTGCGTCTAGAATTGCCGACGTGTTTGATTTAAGAATATCTTTCAGATCATTGATATTAATGGATAAGTTATTGACCTGAGGGGTGGGGTATGACGCGGGTTGTTTAGGCAACATATCAGAAGATACAGGCAGGCCCGCAGCCTGCCAGGCGGGCACCCCCCCACGCAAAACCTGTACGGTCTCATGTCCCATCAGTCGAAATGTCCACCAGACGCGGGCGGCGGAAAACAGGCCTTGCCGGTCATAGATTACAACATGGTCCGTGGGCGCAATGCCCATCTGGCTGACGGCCCCGGCAAAAACCTCAGGGGGCGGGGCCATGTGCGGTAGAGAACTTTGCCGGTCGCTAATGGCCTCAAGGTCAAAAAACTGCGCGGTCGGTATGTGTGAAGCGCGGTAAAGGGCCTGCATGTCGGTGCCATCCAGCGCCCAACTGCCGTCGAGAATTTTCACCTTACCCTCATCGATAAGGGGCGACAGTTCGGACACACTGATTTGCGCTTTCATGAGGACTCCGGCAGATGGGGTTGACGCGGCCTTGTACGGGTGACAAAGCCTTATCACCGAATAAAGGTATAGGATATGCCCCGCCCGAAGCCTGCGCCGTTAAGTGTGTGCATCATAGCCAAAAATGAAGCCGATCGTATCGGTAATTGCATTCGTGCGGTTGAAGGGCTGGCCAATGAGGTGGTGGTGGTTGACAGTGGCTCGACTGACAAGACCTGTGAGGTGGCGGCCGGTTTGGGCGCGAAGGTTTTTTATAATGACTGGACGGGCTACGGGCCGCAAAAGCGTTTCAGTGAAGACTGTGCCAGCCATGACTGGGTGTTGAATCTTGATGCCGATGAGGTGGTGACGCCAGAGCTTTTTGCCGAAATCAGGGCGCTGATGGCAACGGGGCCGGCGTTGAGTGCCTATCGGTTTAAGCTGAAGAACGTCTATCCGGGAAAATCAAAGCCGCGTCTTTGGGCGGATTATCATAACTATGTCCGTCTCTATGACCGGACAAAGGTACGCTTTCGCGAATCGCCCGTGCATGACACGGTTGACACCAAAGACGAAAAGGTTGGGCAACTGAAAGGCTCAGCGACGCATTTTTCCGCCCGTTCCTATGCGCACATTCGTCAAAAGCTCGATTCTTATACCCAGTTACAGGCCAAGGCCTTGAAAAAGCCTGCGTGGGTTATTTTGCTGCGTTTGCCTTTTGAATATCCGCTGGTTTTTGTGAAGTATTTCCTGTTCCGCTGCCATTTTACGGGGGGAATCGACGGACTGATCAGCAGTCATCTGGCGGCAGAGGCGCGGGTCAAACGCCTTTGGCGCATATTGAAGGCCAAACAGAGTAAAAACGGATTATCCAAGGTACAATGAGCAGAAAACCCCCTTCATTCTGGCAGGATTTGAGCTGGCGCATTGAGGCGGTGTTTTATGACGCCTTTGTTGCTGTTGTCCGCAGTCTGCCGGTCGATACGGCTTCGGATCTCGGGGCCTGGCTGCTCAAGGCTATCGGGCCTTTGTCGCCGGTGCAGAAGACGGTGCGTCAGAACATCGACATCGCCTTTCCTGATAAGGATGAGGCGTGGAAGGCGCGTGTCATCCGGGCGCAATGGGATAATCTCGGGCGCACCTTTGCCGAATTTGCCATTATGGATCGTATTCGTATCGGCAATGGCCGTGTCGAGGTCGTGGGGCTTGAGCGGCTAAAGGCCATAGCGGAGTCCGGCAAACCGGTGGTGTTTATTTCAGGCCATTTTGCCAACTGGGAGATCATGCCGTCTACGATCGTCGATTGCGGTGTGCGCTGCCAGATGACCTATCGTGAAGCCAATAACCCCTATGTCGATCAGCGCATAAAGGAAGGTCGCAAGCGCTATGGCGTCGATCTGTTTGCGCCCAAGGGCGAAGAGGGGGCCAGAGAGCTGTTGCTGGCTATGGGTAAGGGTGAATCGGTCGCCCTGATGAATGATCAGAAATTCAATCGTGGGGTGTCTACGCCGTTTTTTGGCACGCCTGTAGATACGGCACCGGGGCCGACACGGCTGGCTCTCAGATTTGGTACGGTGTTGCAGCCCATGACGGTTGAGCGGCTTAACAAGGCGCGCTTTCGCGTAATTGTGCACGAGCCAATTGAGGTCGAGAAAACCGGCAGCCGTGCGGGTGATATTGAGGCGACGGTCAAAAAGGTCAGCGCCTTTGTCGAGCAGGTTGTGCGTGATCGCCCCGAAGAATGGTTCTGGGTGCATAAGCGCTGGCCCAATTCGGCCTATAAGCGCCGGATCGACGGGTAATGCCCGACTGACAACTGTCGTCACAATATGTGAGAAAAGAAGGCTTGTAACTTGGGGCTATAGCTTCAAGATGGCCCTTTCGTCACGCAGGCGTCCGGTGGGATAGCTTTACTATATGCCTATCAAGTTCAATAGAAAATGGTTGCAGGCTAAGCCTTTGGCTCTGGTGGGTGTGATTATCGCCAGCCTTGGGGTGTTTCTCATGATCGTTGTCTTCTGGGGCGACGATATCATGCGGCACAATCTTGACCCCAAGGTGCCATTTCAGACCTATCAGCCGCCAAGGGCACCGGACTATGCCACACGCAGCGGTTGGTATCTCAATCCGGCGCTCGAAAGCCGTGAGATACGGCGTAACCGCAATGCACAGAAGGTGGATGTGTTTTTCATCCATGCTACCAGCTTCGACGGCAAGGCCTGGCTTGGGGCCGTGGATGATAGCGCGGCAGCACGTGAGGTGGTCGACATTCAGTTGCCGAACTATGCCGCTCCGTTTTCGTCCATTGGCTACGTCTATGCGCCGCGATACCGTCAGGCCAGCCTCTATACGCAACTTACGCGTCGTGAAGATGCACGGGAAGCCCGGCAGTTTGCTTATGGGGATGTGGAAAAGGCGTTTCAGGCCTTCCTGCGGCAGAGACGAAACGATGATGGATTTATAATTGTTGGCGTCGAGCAGGGGGGGCTGATCGCTCAGCGTCTGCTCAACGATGTGATTATTCCGGATGAAGCTTTGCGGCAAAAACTGGTGGCGGCCTATTTTCTCGAGACGCTGGCGCCGTCAGACGCCTATGGACCAACACAAGCCGTTCCGGCCTGTATAGCGCGGGAACAGGCCGGTTGTGTGGTTGCCTATTTCAGCGTCGATAATGTGCGACCGGATAAGGCCATTCAGGGTCTGCAACGCGCCATGACCTGGAAAGGCGACTGGCTGGAGCCTCTGGGCAATGCACGGCCTTTGTGTGTTAATCCGTTGTCTGGCACAGTGACTAACGAAGATATCGATGTGCGCCATAGTCAGGGGGCGGCGAATGCCACCGGACTTGAGTGGGGCGTCGCGCCGGCCTTGATCCCGCGAAAAGTGAGTGCCCGCTGTCGGGGCGGGGTGCTGGCGGTCAACAAGAGATCACTGTCATCCTTCAATAGTGAAGGGTCGTGGGCGGATAAGAAAAAAGTTTATAATTATAATCTGTTCTATGGTGATCTTAAGGTGGATAGTGAGGCCAGATGGTTCGCTTATCGCCGCATTGAATTAAACGCAGAAGATAATTAATCGGCCTTATCGGCCTGATCGGCGCGCCAGTCGAACAGACCGCGTAGAACATCCAGCGCTTTCAGCCGTTCGGGTGAAAGCTGTGATTCCTGTTGTAATATATATTGGGCTTCTCGGGCTGCCTTACTGATCAGGTCGGCGTGGGCGACGGGATCAACGAAGCGATAGGCCGGAAAACCGGATTGCCGCGCCCCCAGAATGTCGCCTTCACCCCTCAGTTTCCAGTCACTTTCGGCGATAACAAAGCCGTCTTCGGTGGTCCTCAGCAGTTCAAGTCTGGCCTTGGCTGTCGCACCCAATGGTGTGTCATAAAGCAGGATGCAGGCGCTTTTGGCCGCACCGCGTCCGACGCGCCCGCGCAGCTGATGCAACTGTGCCAGACCGAAGCGTTCTGCCTGTTCAACGATGATAATCGAGGCATTGGGCACGTCGATGCCGACTTCAACGACCGTGGTGGCGCACAGTAGCGGCAGATCACCACTGGCGAAACGGCTGACGACCGCTTCCTTATCGTTAGAGGCCATGCGCCCATGAACCAGCCCGACCTCATGGCCCAAGGCGTCCTGAAGGGATTTATGACGGGCCTCGACGGCAATCAGGTCAGATTCGAGGTTTTCCTCAACCAGCGGACAGATCCAGTAGGCCTGTGAGCCGCTGGCTATGGCCGCTTTCAACCGGTCAAACACCTCGGACAGGCGCGCGCGCGGGATAACGGCGGTGTGGATAGGCTGACGACCGGCAGGCTTTTCATCAAGTATGCTTAAGTCCGCTTCGCCATATTGCGTCAGGGCCAGTGTGCGCGGAATAGGCGTGGCCGACATGGAGAGATAGTGTACACTTTCGCCCTTGGAAAACAGGCGCTGGCGCTGACCGACGCCAAAGCGGTGCTGTTCGTCTATGACGCAGAAGTGCAGGGACTGGAAATCCACTCCATCCTGAAAAACGGCGTGGGTGCCGAACACCACGCGCGCATCGCCGGACGCGACCTGTGCGCGGCGGGCTTCGCGTTCCTTGCCCTTGTCGCGTCCGGTCAGAAGGATGGTGTTGATTCCCAAGGCTTCAAGGATCGGCAAGGATTTTTCATAGTGCTGACGCGCCAGAATTTCGGTCGGGGCCATCATCACGCTCTGATGACCGGCCTCGGCGACATCGATCATGGCCATGAGGGCTACCAGTGTCTTGCCTGAGCCGACATCGCCCTGAATCAGGCGGTTCATGCGAAAGCCTGAGCGCAGGTCGTCACGTATATCCTCAAGGGCGCGAAACTGAGCCTGTGTCAGGGTAAAGGGCAGGGCTGCCAGTGCCTTGTCGGCCCACAGGTGTTCACTGATCGACAGGGCCGGGCTGGCTTGCCGGTGCTGTTTGCGTGATTTGAGCGCCAGTTGATGCGCCAGCGCTTCGTCATAGGCCAGACGTTGCCGCACAGGCGCCTGCGGCAGGAGGTCTGAGGGGGCCGTGGGGCTGTGGGCGGAACGCAGGGCCTCGGAGAATCCACTATCGGGTGGCGGAGACAGCCATTCGGGCAGATCGGGGACGTTTTGCAGACCGGCCTGCACAAATTTGCGCATCAGGCGCGAAGACACGGCGGCGGTCGCCGGATAAACAGTCTCAAATTCCGGTATTTGGTCACGGGAATCCTGATCAACGACATAGTCCGGATGGGTCATCTGAAGCGTTTGACCGAAGGCTTCAATCTTGCCGCTGATCCAGCGTTGTGACCCGACCGGATGCTTTTGCTCAAAGCCGCGAATGGCGTGGAAATAGACCAGTTGCAAGTCGCCACTGTCGTCATAAACGCTGATGCGCTGGGGGCCTTTGCCCGCTGAGGTATGATAGGCACCGATCGTTACCCGGATTGTCTGTACCTGACCGGCGCGGGCCTCGGCTATGCGGGTGACGGGGCGCTCGATCATCTGTACGGGGAGGGTGAACAACAGGTCGCGTACATAGGGGCCGGTGTGTTTGATCAGGTGCGGCGCGATTTTTGGCCCGACCCCTTTCAGGGCGGTCAAAGACGTGTAATAGGGAAACAGAATTTCGGGACGCCGCCCGGATGTGAGGTCGCGAGTCATGGCTCTTATCAAGCACCAAACGGGGCTGATGAGAAGCCTGATTGCGTCCGTATTATCGCAAAGGACAGGATAACGCATGACCGACGCCGATCAGACGAATGATGCGCATCAGGCACGTTTACGCAAATTGTCGTTTCGTGCCTGGCGGCGCGGCTTCAAGGAGGCCGATATTATTCTGGGTAATTTCGCCGACGATTACCTGTCCGTTCTGACGCCTGAGCAACTGGATATTTTTGAAGTTCTGCTGGAGGTGCCTGATCAGGATCTCTATGGCTGGATCATTGAGCGCGATCCGACGCCGCCTGAGCATAAATCAGAAATCATGAATATGCTCAATCAGTACTATAAAACGGCTTACACCAAGATTTAAGTTCATATGTCCGATATTCGCCGAATAACCGAGGCCTCTGGCCATTTGTCGATCACCGGTTGTCCGCCGGGCTATGACAGTCTTGTGGCCGCTGATACGTGTCGCGCCGAAGGTCTGATCACCTTTGTGGCGCGTGATTATGCGCGTATGAATGCCATAGCCGAGGAACTGGCTTTTTATGCGCCTGATCTCGATATTATCCGGTTTCCGGCGTGGGATTGTCTGCCCTATGATCGCGTAAGCCCAACCGCCGGTTTGATTGCCCAGCGTATGGCGGGTCTGACACGGCTTCAGGCCCTGACGGCGGGTAAGACGGAAAAGCCGGTGCTTATTCTCACCACGGCGGGGGCCTTAAGCCAGAAGGTGCCGCCGCGCAGTGCTACCGCTGACAGCTATCTGGGCCTTAAGGCCGGTCAGGTCATAGATACAAAAGAACTTGAGGCCTATTTTACCCGTAATGGCTATAACCGTGTCTCGACCGTGTCTGAACGCGGTGAGTTTGCGGTGCGTGGGGGGATTATTGATGTCTTTTCACCGGCGCATGAGGAGCCGGTCAGGCTTGATTTCTTTGGTGATACGCTGGAAACCATCCGCAGCTTTGATCCGGAAACCCAGCGTTCTCTGAAGCAACTGAAGGCCATAGAATTTATGGCCGTCAGCGAGATATTGCTGGATGAAGCCAGTATCAGCCGTTTCCGTCAGGGCTATCTGGAAAATTTTGGCGCACCGGGGGATGACCCGATCTATGCCGCGGTGTCTTCGGGCATCCGCCGTCAGGGCGTCGAGCCGTTGCTGCCTTTGTTTTATGCGCAACTGGACAGCGTGTTTGATTATCTGCCGGAAAAGAGCCTGATTCTGCTTGATGCCTTGGCACAGGAGGCCTTTAACGAGCGGCAGAAAACCATTCAGGACGCGTATGAGACCCGCACGCAATCGACCGACGCCCGTGTTATGGCCAAGGGCGGCGTCAAAATGGAGGGCGGCTATCGCGCCTTGCCGCCAGCGTTTCTGTATCTGAATCCTGACCAATGGCAATCAGGGCTGGCGCGCGGACGCGTGCGGCAGTTCGAAGCCTTTGATGCCGGTAAGGCGGCAGACATCAATATTGGGGCGAGGGTCGGGCGCAGCTTTGCGGCCGAGCGTATGCAGGACAGTGTCAATCTGTTTACCGCGGTCGCTGATCACGCCAAGGCTCTGTCGAAGTCAGGTAAGCGCGTCTTGTTTGCCTCATGGACTGAAGGGTCTTCTGACCGGCTTGGGGTCATGCTGGCCGATCACGGTCTGGGGCAGACGCGTCTGGCCAAAGACTTTGCCGATGCGGTGTCATTTGGTGTGGCAGGAACCAAGGCCAAGCCGGTTCAGCGGGCCATATTGCCGCTTGAGCAGGGCTTTGAAACCGATGCACTGGTGGTTATTAGCGAAACCGATATCTTAGGTGACAGATTAGCCCGTCCGCGTAAGCGTCGGAGAGCAAATAATTTTCTGGCGGAGGCTTCAAGCCTATCGCAGGGCGATCTGGTGGTTCACGTTGAACACGGCATCGGGCGCTATGATGGTTTGAAAACCCTGAATGTCAATGATGCGCCGCATGATTGCCTTGAGTTGCAATATGCAGCTGACGCCAAGCTTTATCTGCCGGTTGAGAATATTGACCTGCTGACGCGTTACGGGGCCGATTCTGAGAGTGCACAGCTTGATAAGCTGGGTTCGGCCAGCTGGCAGGGGCGTAAGGCCCGTGCCAAGGAAAAACTGCGTGAAATGGCTGATGGCCTGATCAAGCTGGCGGCAGCGCGGGCGCTCAAGGTGGGCGTGCAGATCGATCCGCCTTCGGGGCTTTATGACGAGTTCTGCGCCCAGTTTCCTTATGAAGAAACTGACGATCAGCTCAATGCCATCCATGATGTGCTGGATGACCTGTCTAAAGGGCAGCCTATGGATCGGCTTATCTGTGGGGATGTCGGGTTCGGCAAGACCGAGGTGGCGCTCAGGGCGGCCTTTGTGGTCGCCATGTCCGGTCAGCAGGTGGCGATCATATGCCCGACCACGCTTCTGGCACGTCAGCACTATAAGACTTTTACCCAGCGCTTTCAGGGCTGGCCGATCAAGGTGCGTCAGTTGTCGCGTATGGTCGCCCGAAAGGAAGCCAATGAAACCCGTGAGGGGCTGAAAAACGGCGAGATAGAGGTCGTTATCGGTACGCATGCCCTGTTGTCGGATCAGGTGAGCTTTAAGGACTTAGGCATTGTAATTGTTGATGAAGAACAACATTTTGGTGTCACGCACAAAGAAAAACTGAAAAGTTTCCGGGCCGATGTGCATATGCTGACCCTAAGTGCGACGCCTATTCCGCGGACCTTGCAAATGGCGCTGTCGGGCATACGCGATATGTCGATCATTGCTACGCCGCCGGTCGATCGTCTGGCGGTGCGCACCTATGTTCTGCCGTTTGATAGTGTCAGTATTCGCGAGGCGCTGCTCAGGGAAAAATATCGCGGCGGGCAGGCCTATTATGTCGTGCCGCGCCTGAAAGACCTGCCGGACATTGAGCAGTATCTGCGTGAGCAGGTGCCGGAAGTGAAGTTCATCGTTGGACATGGCCAGATGACTCCTACCCAGCTTGAGGACGTCATGACCGCCTTTTATGACGGGCAATATGACGTGCTGCTGGCGACGACCATTGTCGAATCGGGCCTTGATGTACCGACGGCCAACACATTGATCGTGCATCGCGCCGACATGTTCGGTCTGGCGCAGCTTTATCAGATCAGGGGACGGGTGGGTCGCTCTAAAACGCGCGCCTTTGCCTATCTGACGACGCGCCCGCACCAGATTCTCAATGAGGCTTCGGAAAAGCGTCTTAAGGTGCTGCAGTCTCTGGATAATCTGGGGGCTGGCTTCCAGTTGGCCAGTCATGACCTTGATATACGCGGGGGGGGCAACCTGTTGGGCAATGAGCAGTCCGGCCATATCCGTGAAATCGGTGTTGAGCTTTATCAGCAGATGCTCGAAGACGCCGTGGCCGAGATGAAAGAAAGTGGTGAACCCCTGACCGATCAGCGCGGCTGGTCGCCACAGATCAATGCCGGTGCTGCGGTTATGATCCCTGAGGATTACATTCCCGACCTTAATATCCGCCTGTCGCTTTACAGGCGCGTGTCCGAGGCCGAAAAGCGCGATGACCGTGAAGCGCTGGCGGCGGAGCTTATTGACCGGTTCGGGCCTATTCCTGAGGAAGCGCAGCAATTGCTCAAGGTTGTGGCCATCAAGGGCCTGTGTCGTGAGGCCAATATTTCAAAGCTTGATGTCGGGCCGAAGGGGGCCGTGCTTACCTTCCGGCAGGATCATTTTGCCAATCCGGCAGGCCTGATCGCGTTGATCCAGAGCCGTTCCGGCTGGCGGTTACGTCCTGACCAGAAGTTGCTGGTGCCGGGGGAATGGCCGGATGCGGCTTTACGCCTCAATGCGGCGGAAAAAATCGTAAGCGAACTGGCGCGGATTGCGGCGCTTTAGGCGGAAACGCTCATGGACTCGGCGGCCCGCATCAGGGCAACGGCCGCCGGTTCATTTTCTTTAAGCTCAGCCACACCGATTTCAAACTCGACAACGAACGGGCGCTCGGTACCGCCGGATTCAAAGGCGGTGCAGCTAATGACGGCGGCGATACGCTCACCGACAATGCGGGCGTTTTCAAGACGGGTTGCCGGCAGGGCCAGAGCAAAGACTTCATCCGACAGGCGACCGGCGGTGTCTTCGGCGCGGACAAGGCGGGCGATCATGTTGCCGATCTGAGGGATCGCGCGTTGCAGGGCCTTGCGCTGTCTTGCCTGAGTGACTTCGGGCGTTTCCGCTATTTTCAGTACGCAGACACTTAAGGGCCGGTTGCGTTCGGATGCGGCAGCGGACAGGCGCGCCAGATGTGCAGCAAACAGCTCACGCGTGAACAGGCCGGTATCGGTATCCATGCGCGGATTATGGCGGATGTCCTCAAGGGCGCGACGGGTATTGGTCTGGCGGCGATAGGATTGCGCCAGACGGATGACGCGATCGGCTATTTCAGGTTCGCTGGCATCCGGTGCGGAAATATCATTGACGCCGCGCAGATAGGCATCGCCCAGATCAAGCGTCACCGGCTTTTGCAGGCGCAGAAACACCGGCATATGATAAAGCCGTGTATTACGGCGCATACCTGTGGCGATGGACAGGGGCTCGCTGACGGAATCGGTGCCCCACAGGACGACCGCATCAAAGGTATGGTCGTGCAGGTAATCAAAGGCGCTGTAGCTGGAAAAAGCCGCCAGTACATCGGCGCCTCTGGCGCGCATATGATGACTTAAGGCGAGAAAATCCGGTACCGGCGGGCCGACGGATAAAACAGACAATGGTCTGTCTTCGGGCGGTGCGGGGAGGGGAATATTTTGCGCCGCAAGGGTTTTCAGGCGCAGCTCATATTCTTCCTGAGCGACATTGGCCCGGACAATATGTTCAAGGCTGAGGGCGATTTGCTGGGCGTGGGCGTCATAATCAAAGACCATGTCCCAGCCATCAGGCAGTTCCAAATCACGGCTTTGGGCAATTTGCAAGACGGGCAGGCGGCGCGGCGCACAGGCCGATCGCAGGAGGCTCAGGCCTTCGGGGGTTGCCGAGGGGTGCGCGCTGTCGATCAGTATGGCTTCGATTTGCAGGTCGCTGACGCAGGCCTGTGCGGCGTCCGCATCCGATGTCGTAATGGTACGCCACCCGAGTCTGTCGAGCTCCTGCCCCAGACGCCCAAAACAGTCCTGCTCCGGGTCCTGCTTTTTGGTCAGCATCAGGACACGCGCCTGTATCGTCAAGTTGAATGCTCCTGAAATGTCCCCGCCCGGAAACTATATCGATTCGTTGCGCTTATAAGTAAAGGGGCAATGGGTGTCTGTGATGGCACGGATTTAACGGTGGATCGTAAATGTCCATGCGGTGCCGTCTTCGTGCATGTCGGTCAGAGTGAAGCCGTTTTCATTGCAGAAATGCGGAACATCAATGCGGGCCATGGGATCGTCGGCCATAAGGACGACGACGTTTGTATCGGGATTATCGGCCATGGCCTTACGCAGCTTAAGAGTCGGCACAGGGCAATGAAAGCCACGGGCGTCAATGTTCAGGCTGGAGGTGGGGGCGGTCATAACGGGGCCCATACGCCAGATTTCACAGGCTGAAAAGAAAAAAGCCTTCTCACGGAGGAGAAGGCTTGTCAGTCAGTCGGTCAGAAGTGGGTTTGCTCAGGAAATACCAGCTATGGCGGCGGCGTGATTTTTGATCAGTTCCTGAGTGGAGGTATCGGTGTTGAACACGCTGTACCAGCCTTGTGGCTCATGCGGCGGGTCACCCATATAGGCCGTTTCGCCGCGCTTCATGTGGTAATCGGCATTAAGCGCGCGTCCTGAGCCGCCCCATGCCCAGAAGTTGGAGCCTGCGACCGGGCCGCCGGTTTTCACGGCGTCTTCCACGGCCTTGTAGATCATGGCGTAGAACTTGTCTTTCCAGACCGTTGGCGTGCCCGGTTCATATTTCACATCGTCACGCGGGAAGCCGAATTCCTCAAAGGTGAGGGGTTTGTTCAGCTTAACGGCCAGTGCGATATGCTGGTCGATATAGGCCTGAACCTTTTCCATGCCCGCGTCAAAGGTGCCGGGCAGGTCCTTGCCGTCAACCCAGCTCCAGTTTTGCGGCCAGATGTGAGCAGTCAGGTAGTCAATATGTTCGTGGGCGTCGATGACATATTGTTCGCTGCCAACGGCACCCATGGTGCCTTCGTGGCCCAGTGAGACCAGATGGTTTTTATCGAGAGAGCGGATCAGGTCAGCCGTATCTTTGATCCATTTCAGATAGGCAGCCGAATTGGCGGCCGCATCCACTTCGTCGCCACCCTGACGTGGCTCGTTGGACAATTGCCAGGCCATGAGGGTGGGGTCGTCGGCATAGGCCTTACCCGTGATGCTGTTGGTGCGCGACACAAGGAAGCGCACATAATCATGATAGAGCGCTACGGCTTCGGCATTGGCGTAGAACTGTGATGAGAACTTGGCAAAGGCGGGCCAAGGGTGGTTCGGATCACCGTTGTTGATATATTTGCCGGTGACATAATCCATATAGGCCACCATGCCGCCTGACCATTCCCAGAAATTGGTCAGATAGAGTACGGCCTTCATGTCACGCTTGGCCATCTCGGCCATCAGATAATCAAGGCCTGTCAGCAGGTCATTGTTGTAATTGCCGTTTTCCTTGGTGCGGAAGGCCGGATCAAGGGAATTGTTAAGCGGGGACAGTTCGGAGGAAGCCAAAACACGCAGGTTAGTCACACCGAGCGCTTTCAGCGTGTCGAGTTCCTGATGCAGGCGTTCACGGTTGCCAAAAGCGGCCTCGGCCCCGAGATAGGCGCCGTACCAGATATTGGCGCCCACAAAGCGATAGGTTTCGCCGTTGAGCTTGAAATGCGGGCCTTCAACCGTAATGAAACCGGTAGATTTGCTGGCTTTGTTATCGGCCTTGGTAGAGCACCCCGTTGCTGCAAGGGCGGCCAGACTGAGGGTGGAGAGCAGGGCCGTACGTCGGGACAGACTAAAGGTCATGATGTTTCCTCTCTTTTTTATGATCGTATTTGTAAGCCTGTTATAAGGCACATTAAATAAAATTGAAATATTTAATGTGCCTTTCAGGCTGTTTTATATCGAGCGCAATTGGGGCGCAGATTAATCGGCTTCGGATTTAAGAAAGCTTGAGTCGCTAAGTTCCTGAAACAGCTTCAGATCGAACTTATCAATGGTTGCCAGCAGGTGATCAAATATGTCGGCCTGAATGGTTTCATGCAGCACCCACGCGGTTTCGGAGGTAAAGCAATAGATTTCCAGCGGTAATCCCTGAGAGGTTGGCTGCAGCTGACGCACCAGAAGCAGCATGTCCTGATGAATTTGCGGGTGCGACTTCAGGTAGGCCTGAATATAGGCGCGGAAGGTGCCGATATTGGTGACGCGCCGCGTATTGACCGGATCGCGTCCGGCTTCGGTCAGGCGCAGATTATAGTCATCAAGCTCTCTCGATTTTTCATCGAGATAATCATCGATCAGGGCAAAGCGCCTTAAACGGGCGATTTCCTCTTCATTGAGAAATTTGATGCTGCGCTGATCGATAAACAAAGACCGCTTGATGCGTCGCCCGCCCGATTCAAACATGCCGCGCCAGTTTTTGAACGAATCGGAAATGAACCTCTGGGTCGGCACGGTGGTGATCGTCTTGTCCCAGTTCTGTATCTTGATGGTATGCAGAGCCACGTCGATGACAAAGCCGTCAGCGTTTAATTGCGGCATCTCAACCCAGTCACCGACACGCAAAATGTCATTGGCATTGATCTGAACCGAGGCCACAAGCGACAAAAGCGTGTCCTTGAAGACCAGCATGAGGACGGCGGCAATGGCCCCGAGGCCAGACAGCAGCAGGAGCGGGGATTTATCAATCAGAACCGCAATCATCAGTATCGCGGCAATGGAATAGATGGCGATCTTGACGACCTCTATGTAGCCCTTAATGGGTTTGGTCGCCGCTTCGGGGCGTTTCTGATATAGAAGATTGAAGATATCAAGCAGGCTGCCCAGCGCCATGGACATGCTGACGACGATAAAGGCTGTACAGACGTTGTTGACCACCGTGACCACGCCTTCAGGCAGGTGGGCGATCCATTCAATGCCCCGGGCAATGATTATGGCCGGAAGAATATTGGCCAGACGCGACACCATGCGGCCGACAAGGTCTGAATGGCTTGTACGGACAAAAACCCCGAACAGGTTTTTCAGCGTGCGCAGAATAACGAATTTAAGGATGATGTGGCTGCCCAACGCGATAAGCAGCAGGACCGCCATGCCGATCAGGCTTTGCATCCAGGGCTGCAGGTCGGAAAGGGCGGCATTCAGGCTTTGAAAAGTCATGCCGCCTTTGTAGGGAGAGCTTACCGCCCTGTCAAAACCTAAGCCGCGTTTGTAATGCGAATAAGGCGCTCAAGGGCGGCCTTAGCCTTGCCGCTATCGAGGCTTTCGGCAGCCAGTGCCACGCCTTCACGCAGGGTTTCGACCTTGTCGCCGACGAGAAACGCGGCGGCGGCATTGAGCAAAACAATATCGCGATAGGGGCCGGTTTCGCCATCGAGAAGCGCCTTGAGGCGTTCGGCATTATGGGCCGGATCGCCGCCGGTAATATCGGCCAGAGCGGCGCGTGGCAGATCAACCGCTTCGGGGGTAATGGTGAACAGGCGAATGCGCCCGTCATACCATTCGGCAACCTCCGTTTCGCCCGTGGTCGTCAGTTCATCAAGGCCTGAACCGTGCACAACCCATGCCCGTTCAGCCCCAAGCTGGCCCAGCGCCTTGGCGATAGGTTCAACAAAGCGTGGCGAGGGCACGCCCATGACCTGACGTCGGGCACCGGCAGGGTTACACAAGGGCCCTAAAAGGTTGAAAATGGTGCGGAAGCCCAGTTGCTGACGCACGGGTGCGACATGCTTCATGGCGCCGTGATGGGCAGGGGCGAACAGGAAGCATATGCCCGCTTCGCCCAGCGCCTTAAGGTGCTGTTCCAGGCTGGCGTCAATATTGACACCTAAGGCGGAGACGACATCAGACGTACCTGATTTGGAGGTTACGGCGCGGTTGCCGTGCTTGGCGACCTTAAGGCCACCACCGGCAGCGACAAAACCGACAGCGGTTGAGATATTGAGCGTATGCAGCCCGTCACCGCCGGTGCCGCAGACGTCGATCACCTGATAAGGGTGCTGAAGCATTTTAGCGGCCGCGCGCATGGCGCGGGCGCTCGCGGCGATTTCGCCCACCGTCTCGCCTCTAATCTTGATGGCGGTCAGGGCGGCGGCAATCTGGGCTTCGGTGGGTTCACCGCGCAAACAGGCGGCGAAAAACACCTCGGCATCGGATTCGGACAAGGTCTGACCGTCAGCAAGGCGGGCCAGAAGCGGTTTAAAGGCGTCAGACATAGACAAGCTTGCTTTCGAGACCGGCCAGAGACAGGAAGTTGGACAGTAACTGATGCCCACCTTCGGTGGCGATGGATTCGGGATGGAACTGCACGCCGTGGATCGGGCGGGTGCGGTGCTGAAGACCCATAATTTCGCCGTCTTCGGTCCATGCCGTGATCTCAAGTTCCTCGGGCAGGGTTTCGCGCTTTACCGCCAGCGAATGGTAACGTGTGGCAGTAAACGGATCCGGCAAGCCTTTGAACAGGCCGATATCGTTGTGGCTGATCTGGCTGGTCTTACCGTGCATCACGGTTTTGGCGCGGACAACATCGCCGCCGAAAGCCTGACCGATGGACTGATGCCCCAGACACACCCCAAGAATAGGCAGGTCTTCGGGGGCGGCGCGCAGAAGCGGCAGGCAGATGCCCGCCTGATCCGGTGCGCAGGGGCCGGGGGACAGTAATATCGCCTTGGGCTTAAGAGCCAGAGCATCCTGCACGCTTAAGGCGTCATTGCGATAGACCCTGGTCTCTGCCCCCAGTTCGGCCAGATAATGCACCAGATTATAGGTAAAGCTGTCGTAATTATCGATGACCAGTATCATGGGTTTGGCTCCGTTATCCCTGTTTACATAGGCGTTTGGTGGCATAAATCCAGTCAAAAAGTGAAAGAGGCGTGTTTGGGGCGTGGTGGGGAATCATTCTACAGTTGTGCAATGACCGACAGGCTCAAATCCATAAGAGAGATGTTGACGACGCCCGAAAGGCGACCGGCATCACCGCTTTATGCCTTTGGGGCATCCGTGGCACTGGCGATTTCGGCTGTAGCACTGGCGGGGATGATGATTCTGGGCCCTGACAGGGACAGGCCGCGCGCGGTAAGTGAGGCGGAGGCCATCGCAGACCTTATCCCCGGGCCCTCAGATACTTCAGGTGAGGCAGGCGGTTTTGAGATTTCGCGTATCCCCTAAGGCTGTAAAGCCTCAGGGGCACGAAGTCAGCTATTGCCCGTGTCGTAACGCCAGGCGTCGGAGGCCGCACGGATCAGGGCCTGCGCCTTATGGACGGTCTCGTTATATTCACTCTGCGGCACGCTGTCGGCGACGACACCGGCGCCGGCCTGAACATGAATCTGGCCTTCGGTGAACAGGGCTGTGCGCAGGACGATGCACAGATCAACCGCGCCGGAGCCTGAGATATAGCCGACGCTTCCGGCATAGCCGACGCCGCGCTTTACGGACTCAAGCTCATCAATGATTTCCATGGCCCGTACCTTGGGCGCACCACTAACGGTACCCGCAGGCAGCGCCGCCAGAAGTGCATCGACCGGATCAAGGTCTTCGGGGGCGTCGCCTTCGACATTGGAGACGATGTGCATGACGTGGCTGTAGCGTTCGATATAGAATTTATCGGTCACGCGCACGCTGGCGGGTTTGGCGACGCGCCCGACATCATTGCGCCCGAGATCAAGCAACATCAGATGTTCGGACAGTTCCTTAGGATCGGCCAACAGATCGGCCTCAAGCGCCTTGTCCTCGGCGACCGACTGGCCACGTGGACGCGTTCCGGCGATGGGACGAATGGTCAGCTTACCATCGCGTACCCGCACCAGAATTTCCGGCGACGAACCGGCCAGCTGGAAATTGCCAAAGTTCAGATAGAACAGGTAGGGTGAGGGGTTCTGACGGCGCAGTGATCGGTAAAAGGCAAAGGGATCGGCGCTGTAGGGCGCGGAGAACCTGTGGCTGGGGACGACCTGAAAAATATCACCGGCAGCGATATAGGATTTGGCGCGTTCGACGATGTTACCATAATCAGCCGCAGATGTAGGCGAGGTGAATGGTGCCTGTGGCTTTTCAACCGGAACCGCTTTGGGCGGCAGCGACTGACGCAGGTCTTCCTCGACGCGATCAAGACGCGCATGGGCGGCATCGACCGTATCGTTACTATCTGGCCATACGGTAGTCGCCAGCAGGATCTCATGTTTGACATTATCAAAGACGCAGATAACCGAAGGCCTGACGATCACCGCGTCCGGTAAGTTCAGCGGATCGGGATTGGCGGGCCCCAAAGGTTCATACAGCCGGATCATGTCATAGCCGAACACGCCAAACAGACCCGAAGCCATAGGGGGCAGATCATCGGGAATGGTGAGCTTGTTGGCATTGACCAATGCCCTTAACGACTCAAGGCTCGGCAGGGTTTCGGGGGTGAATGTCCCGGCAGCAATGGCCGCTTCGCCACGTGCGATTTCCGCCTTTTCCCCGACGCAGCGCCAGATCAGGTCAGGGCGCAGTGTCAGGATTGAATAACGACCGGCAAGCGCGCCGCCTTCAACCGATTCGAAAAGAAACGAATAGGGCTGCTGCCGCCCCAGTTTCAGATAGGCCGAAACCGGGGTTTCAAGATCGTCCGTCAGTCGACGTGATACAATAAGGGGGCGGCGTGTCTCAGAAAGAGGCGCCGTTGCGGAATCGGGGTCGGTCTGGGCCATCTTATTTCGCAGCTTGGGAAGTAGTAACGTCTTCGGACAGGCCCAGCGCCCTGACCGCATTTTCAGGATAGATGCGGGTCTTAAGCTGGGCGCGTGCGCCGTTACGTGAACTTGCGCCAATATCGGCAAACAAGCCTTGCGCCAGTTGCGGGCCAACCATAGCCGAGACCTGATTGATCTGTTCCGGTGACGGACGGGTGATTTTTTCAAGCTTGCCCACCAGATAGGCGCGGCCATCCGGTGACGGTGTCTTGAACACTTCGCCGGATTTGGCATTGAAAATCTGAGCGGACAATTGCGGGCCAAGTGCCTGACCGGCCGACTGACGATCAAGAGCCGGGACCTTTTCAACGCGCCCCTTGGCGGCCGTAGCTACAGCCGCGATGTCTTCGCCCTTGCGCAGTTTGTCGGCTACTTCGTCAGCCTTGGCTGAAACGCGCTTGTTCCATTCCTGAGTCACCCACACCTCGGTCAGATCAGCCTTGACGGTTTCGAGCGGCGGCAGTTCTGAAGGGAAGATTTCGGTGACGCGCAGGGCGTAATATTCGCCGTTGCCGAGGTCGGCAATATCGGTTTCGCCGCCCTTGGGCTGCTCGAAAGCCGACTTCAGGATTTGCGGGAACTGCGTGTAACGCTGGCCATCGGCGGTTTCACCTTCGGCGGTCACTGCCGGCATTTCCATAAGCGGGACGCCCAGCTTTTTGGAGGCTGCCAGAACATCAAGACCATTTGCGCGCTCAGCCTCAAAAGCTTCAACCTGCTTGTAGAGAAGCTCCTTGGCCTGATCTTCGCGATATTCCGCCGTCAGTTGCTCACGCACGCTGTCAAAGCTTGGGGTGGCCCCGAGGCTTATGCTGTTGACGCGTACAACCGCCAGACCGAGGTCGCCCTGAATGACGCCAGAGGTTTCGCCTTCTTTCAGGGCAAAGGCGGCATCGCCGACCTTACGGTCTGCCACGGCCGATTTTGGCTTGGCGTCATAGACAAGGGAGGTACCCTTGTTGGCCTGCGCAACAGCCTGAGGTTCCTGACCCTTTTTCAGGGCGTCGACCACTTTCTGGCCCGTGGCCTGATCAGGGACGGTGATCTGAACGAAAGAGCGGGTTTCAGGTGTCGACAGCGAATCCTTGCGGAACTCATAGCGCGATTGCAGGGCCGCTTCGTCTATCGTTACGCGCGGGAGGTAATCCTTTACGGAGAAACGAGCAAGGGTGAACTGACGGCGTTCAGGGCGACGCAGGCGTTCCTTGTTTTCTTCATAGAAGGTTTTGAGCTGGGCTTCGGTCGGCTGACCCGGCTTTTCCACCGATTCCGGTGTCAGCATGACGAAGTTGGTTTCGCGTGTCTCAAGGAAGACAGACGACTGAAGCGCGGCATAGATACGTGGGGGCTTAAAGCCCGCGGCCACGGCAGTGCTGAAATGATCACCGGCCATTTCATCGCTGATGATCTGTTCAAAACGCGTTTCGTTCAGCCCCTGCTGACCGAGGAAGGTCTGATACTGGGTCTTGTCAAAGCGACCGGTGATCGAATCAAAAAATACCGGAAATTTCTGGATGCGACTGACGATCAGGGAAGGTGAGGGGCGAATGCCCGCCTTATGCAGCGCGCCATAGAGCGAATCGTCGCTGGCCAGTTGATTCAGATAGTTCTGGTGAACACCTTCCTTGACCAGTTCCTCATAGGAAACGGGGCGACCGGCGCGTTCCTCGATACTGGATTTCTGAAGGTCGAAAGACCGTTTGAAGTCCGCCGCCGTCGTATGGCGCGGCCCGGCTTCGATTACGTTGTTGCTGACGCCGCCTCTGAAAACGTCATTCATGCCGAAGACGGCAAAGCTCAGAACCAGCAACGCCATAAGTATCTTGAAGGCGAATGATTTGGTGAAAGCCCGGAAAGCGCTGATCATGAGGCGAGGAACCTTTTAAAGTGAGCAGGGGCGTGAGGTATCAGTCACCATACCCGCCCCGGAGTGCATCCGGCCATATAAGGCAGCAATCAGGGCCGGATCAAGGCTGTTACAATAGGAATTTATTTGTTGAGGGGTTTTTGTTGGCCTTCTGATCGATGGTGGGTTACAAAAAAGGTTCATAAACAAAAACAAAGCCATCAGAATAGAAATGCCAAATCCCCCCTTTATAGTCGGCAACTGGAAGATGCACGGCCTGAGCGAAGCCGTGTCTGTTGCCGAAGAGATTGCGCGCGAAAGCCGCAAGTCGACGGCGCGTCTGGCGATTTGTCCGCCGGCAACGCTTTTGTCGCGTCTCAGTGAGGCGCTTAAAGATGCCCCCCATATCGAATTGGGCGGGCAGGACTGCCATTATGAGGCGCAAGGGGCGTTTACCGGGGATATTTCCGCCACCATGCTTAAGGACGCAGGCGCGGGGCTTGTGCTGCTGGGGCATTCCGAACGTCGTCATGGCCATAAGGAGCCCTGTTCACAGGTAGCCCTGAAGGTAAAGGCCGCCCTGAAAGCGGGGCTTGAGCCGATGATCTGCATCGGGGAAACCCTCTCTGAGCGCGAATCCGGTCGTACCCACGAGGTTTTGCGTCGTCAGTTGCGCGACAGTTTACCTGCGGAACTGGAGGGGCAAAGGTTTCATGTCTCCTATGAACCGGTCTGGGCGATCGGCACGGGGCTGATTGCGACCGATGATCAGATCAGGGATGCCTTTGCCCTTATTGGCAAGGTGCTGGACAAGCGGTTTCAGGGGCATGTGGTGCCGCATCTTTTGTATGGTGGTTCGGTAAAACCCGATAATGCCCAACATCTTTTGTCACTTGAGGGCGTGGGCGGATTGCTGGTTGGCGGGGCCTCGCTCAAAGCGCCGGATTTCCTCAGCATAATTCGCAGTGCGGATCAGGCTTAGTCTCAAATCTGTCTTGAGGCTGTCTTGAATTTGGCACGAAAACTGAATTTTGTAATGCAATTGGCTATGGCAAAACCCCTTGCAGGATGCTAAGGGCGTCACCAACTGCGTTTCAGGTAAGCGCGAACTCTTCATCGCCTGGCGAAAGATACGAAAACTCCGATGCTGTTTGTCATTCTCCTCTGCATACAAATCCTTATTGGTCTCGCGCTTGTGGGGCTGATTCTTGTTCAGCGTTCCGAAGGCGGCGCGTTGGGGATTGGCGGCGGTGGTGGTGGCGGCTTTATGTCGGCGCGGGGGGCAGGCAATCTTCTGACCAAGGCGACTTCGCTTCTGGCTGGTGCGTTTTTTATCAACTGTATCGCCCTGACCATTGTGGGTAACTACGATCAGCAAGGGACATCGGTTGTCGATCGCGTCGGTGTTGATTCCATCACGCTCGATGCCCCTGCGACCACGGCACCGGCTCAGGGTGGTGCGCAGGCCCCTGCCGGACCACGTGAAGCCGCGCCGTCACTGACGGATCTTCCGGCACCGGTTACCGTGGCCCCTTCCGCAGGCACCGCTTCGGAATCGGCAGAATAATCTCTTTTCAGGCTGTTCGGGCCTGAAGCTATAATCGTGGGTGGCCCATAGGGGTGTTTGCAAAAACATTTTTTTGGGCCACTCTTTTTTTAAATATTGATCATCGGGGATTGCGTGTATGTTCGCGCCTTCCCTGACGTGTATGAGGCTTTCTTGATATGCCGGCTCAGACCAAGGATATGGCGCGCTTTGTATTTATTACGGGGGGCGTGGTGTCTTCTCTGGGCAAGGGGTTGGCTTCGGCCGCTCTGGGGGCGTTGCTTCAGGCGCGTGGCTATAAGGTGCGTCTGCGTAAGCTTGATCCGTATCTGAACGTCGATCCCGGCACCATGTCGCCTTATCAGCATGGTGAGGTCTTCGTCACCGATGACGGCGCAGAGACGGATCTCGATCTCGGCCACTATGAGCGCTTTACCGGCGTCAATGCGCGTAAATCGGACAATATCACTACCGGCCGTATCTATTCCAATATCATCGAAAAAGAGCGGCGCGGTGACTATCTCGGTGCGACGGTGCAGGTCATTCCGCACGTCACAGACCAGATCAAGCAGTTCGTTTTGTCCGATCAGGGGGATGCCGATTTCATTCTGGTGGAAATTGGCGGCACGGTTGGTGACATCGAAGGCCTGCCGTTTTTTGAGGCTATTCGCCAGTTGGGGCAGGAACTGCCGCGTCGCCAATGCTGCTTCATTCACCTGACGCTGTTGCCGTTCGTCAAGACCGCCGGTGAGATGAAGACCAAGCCGACCCAACATTCGGTGAAGGAACTGCGCTCGATCGGTATCCAGCCGGATATCCTGCTGTGCCGTACCGAACATGAAATCCCAAAAGAAGAGCGCCGGAAGATCGGTCTGTTCTGTAATGTGCGTGAAACCGCGGTCATTCAGGCGCTGGATTCGGAAAATATCTATGCGGTGCCCATCGACTACCACAAGGAAGGCCTTGATACCGAGGTGCTGAACGTGTTCGGCATTGATGATGCGCCGGAACCTGATCTCGGTCTGTGGGAAGACATTACGGGGCGTTATGCCCATCCGGATGGCGAGGTCAGCATTGCCGTGGTCGGTAAATATACCGTCCTCAAGGATGCCTATAAGTCGCTTATCGAAGCGCTTTATCATGGCGGCATGGCCAATCGCGCCCGCGTCAATATTGAGTGGGTAGAATCAGAACTGTTTGAGGATGAACCCGATACGGTGCGTCAGCGCCTTGAGACGGTTCACGCCATTCTGGTGCCCGGTGGCTTCGGTGAGCGTGGCGCGGAAGGCAAGATCGCGGCGGCCCGCTTTGCTCGTGAGAATAATATCCCCTATTTCGGTATCTGCTTCGGCATGCAGATGGCCGTGCTTGAGTCCGCACGGCATCTGGCCGGTGTCGAAAAGGCCACCTCAAGTGAGTTTGGCGAAGGCGGTCAGCCGGTGGTCGGTCTGATGACCGAATGGCTCAATGGCAATGAACTTAATCAGCGTGCCGCCGGTGGCAATCTGGGGGGCACTATGCGTTTGGGCGCGTTTGATGCCGCCTTGCGTCCGGGGTCAAAAGTGGCTGAAATCTATGGTTCGACCGAGATTTCCGAGCGCCACCGCCACCGCTACGAAGTCAACCGCGACTATATTCCGCAACTTGAAGCCGTTGGCCTCAAGTTCTCAGGCCTGTCGCCTGACGGTCTGCTGCCTGAGATTGTTGAACGTGACGACCATCCGTGGTTCGTTGGCGTTCAGTATCACCCTGAATACAAATCGCGTCCCTTTACGCCGCACCCGCTGTTCAAAAGCTTCATTGCGGCGGCACTGGAACGTAGCCGTCTGGTCTGAGCCGTAATCATAAATCAAAGGAAACGCCTATGAAACTCGAAACCCTTGCCCTGCATCATGGCTATCAGTCCGCAGCGCCGGAACGTTCGGCGGCGGTGCCGATCTATCAGACGACCTCCTATACCTTTGATGACACCCAGCATGGGGCCGACCTGTTTGACCTTAAGGTGGCGGGTAATATCTATACGCGCATCATGAACCCGACCACCGCCGTGCTTGAGGCGCGTGTGGCGGCGATGGAGGGCGGGATTGCAGCGCTGGGGCTGGCGTCAGGTATGGCGGCGATCACCTATGCCATTCAGACCATTGCCGGTGTCGGCGATAATATTGTCTCGATCTCGCAGCTTTATGGCGGCACCTATAATCTGTTTGTCCATGCCTTCCCGCGTCAGGGTATCGAATGCCGTCTGGCGGCCTTTGACGATTACGAAGGTCTGGAAAAGCTGATCGACGACCGCACCAAGGCGGTGTTCCTTGAGTCCATTGGTAACCCGGCAGGAAATGTTGTTGATATTGCGAAGATTTCGGAAATTGCCCATCGTCATGGTGTGCCGGTAATCGTCGACAATACGGTGGCCACGCCTTACCTGTGCCGCCCGTTCGATTTCGGTGCGGACATTGTCGTGCATTCTCTGACCAAATATATCGGCGGACATGGTACATCGATTGGTGGTGTCATTGTTGATTCCGGTAAGTTCGACTGGGTGGCCAACAAGGCGCGCTTCCCGATCCTTAATGAGCCTGACCCGTCCTATCATGGTGTGGTCTATACCGAGGCCTTGGGTGCGGCGGCCTATATCGGCCGTGCACGTGTCGCGCCACTGCGTAATACCGGCGCGGCCCTGTCGCCAACCAATGCGTTCAACATTCTGATGGGGCTTGAGACTCTTGGTCTGCGTATGGAGCGCCATTGCGACAATGCGCTCAAACTGGCGACGCATCTGAAAAACCATCCCAAGGTCAAATGGGTCAACTATGCCGGTCTGTCCGACAGCCCTTACAATGCGCTTGCGCAAAAGATCAGCAAGGGCTCCGGCTCGGGGATTCTGAGCTTCGGCATTGAGGGCGGCAAGGAAGCCGGTGGCCGTTTCATCGATGCGCTTCAGATGATTTTGCGTCTGGTGAATATTGGTGACGCCAAGTCACTGGCCTGTCATCCGGCGTCGACAACCCACCGTCAGTTGTCACCCGAAGAACTGGCCAAGGCCGGTGTTTCCGAAGATCTGGTACGTATCTCGGTAGGCATTGAACATATCGACGACATCATTGCCGATGTCGATCAGGCACTTGAAAAGGCATAAGGAATTTACATGGCGCGTCAGTTGATTACGTCGGGATCACCGTTTGAGCCCAAGATCGGGTTTTCCCGTGCGGTGCGTATCGGCAACCGTATCGAAGTGTCCGGCACGACGCCGGTACGCGAAGGCAAGGTCGTAGGTTCCGACACCTATGAGCAAACCAAGGTTGTGTTGGAAACCATCGTTGCCGCTGTTGAGCAGGCGGGCGGTAAGGTGACGGACATCATCCGCACGCGTATCTTCCTGACCGATATTTCCCAGTGGGAGGGTGCAGCCCGTGCCCACGGTGAAGTGTTTGGCGAAATCCGTCCGGCGTCGTCGTTCATTGGTACGTCCGGCCTGATCAATCCCGAATGGCTGGTCGAGATCGAAGCTTCGGCTCAGATCGAGGACTGATTTTCGCCTTTTGGGCGTAAGTCTTGGCAATGACATCATTCGTCATTAGGTTAATGGCCGCAGGGTTTATGCCCTGCGGCCATTGTTTTGTGAGCCATATGGCGTTAACCTTGACGGGAACTGTCGGGTGGCAAGGGGACGGGGAGGGGTATGTCTGCAAAAACGGTCTGGAGTCTGGGGTTTTTAGGGCTGGCGATGTTTTCGGCTGTCGGGCTTTATAAGCTGCTGCCACCAATTGAAGCTGAATTACAGGAACGGGCGGATAATGCCCTGATTGCCGCAGGCGTTGATGATGTCACGGCTGAGGTGTCCGGCCTGTCGGTATATCTTGTGATGAAGGACGGGGCGACGCATCCTCAGCCAAAGGCACGCCTGAAAGAAGCGGCGGACACGGTTCTGGCGCTTAAGGATGACTGGCCGGAGCGGATGTCAGCGAAATTGCCGGAAAGCTTGCGTTTTGAAATCAATCAAAGCGGCGGCTATGTCTATGGCCCTGTGCTGGAGGCCATCACCGCGCCTGAGCGTAAGCCCCTTACCATTGAACGCATACAGGAAAGGATCACTGATGTTGTATCTGGTCTTTGAGTTGCGTTGGCTCATTGGAATCGCCACCCTATTGGGCCTGTTTACCGGATTTCTGGCGCGTCGGGCACAGAAGGTTAAGTCATGATCATTCTGTGGATACACTCACTGGGGCTGTTGCTGGTCACCTTTTTGATCAGTGGGGTTATTGGCTGGAGTCTTGCGCCCAAACCGAAAGTGAAAAGGCGTCGTATCAGTTTGTTTGATGAGGTTAGCGAAAAATCTGACTTTTCCGGACTTGATACGCCCTTTGATGAGGTCAGGATAACCCCCGCGCCGGACGTTGAGAGCGCTCAGGTTGCGAATGAGGTTCAGGAGCCGGTCAGTGACATTCATGATACCTTAAGTGAACCCATTGACCGAACGGATCGACCACAACGGTCGGCGCTGGCCGATATGACGCCTGAGGTCGTTGAGCTTAAGGTCAGCGAAGCGGACGAAAGCCTTGAGCCGGTGCTGCTGTCGGAGCCGGAAGGCATGGCCGATGACCTGAAGCTTATTTCCGGTATTGGTATGGTCAATGAAAACGAGTTGAATCGCTTGGGGATTTTTCATTACTGGCAAATTGCAAGCTGGAACCCTGAGCATGTCAGGTGGCTCACCAGGCACCTGCATTTTGCGCCGCGTATTGTCAGGGAAAACTGGATTTCACAGGCGGCACGTCTGGCGCAGAGGGCGGCCTGAGAGGCGCACTAAACCCGTGGCAGGCTCAGGCCCAATGAGGGGCTAAAGCGGAACTGGTCACGGTTATAGACATAGAGTTCCGCAGGTCGTCCGCCGGTATCATCGCGATATAGTCCCGTGGGGGCCGTAAAGCCGGTGCGTTCCAGTGCGCGGCGGAAATTTTGCTTGTGCAGATTGAAACCGGCTATGGCTTCAAGTGATTTTTGCAGTTCCAGCAAAGTAAAGCGTTCGGGCATAAGTTCAAAAATAACAGGGCGATATTTTACCTTGCCTCTGAGGCGTGACAGACCTGTCGCCAGAATGCGCCGGTGATCAGAGGCCATATTCAGTCCGTGATTAATCACAGGTTTTCCAGGTGTCCGGCGCCAGGCTTCGGCCACTAATCCGGCGCTGTAGAGCAGTTCATAGCGATCCAGCACCCGTTCCTCGTTCCAGTGATCGAAATCATCGGGGAACAGGGTGTCGATCCGGCCTTGCCGGAGATCACGGGTTGTCTCACTTGAGGCCTGTGCACACCAGTCCTTCAGGGCAGGGCGCAGATTGTCCTTCAGGTTGCGCGGTTCTCCGCGTCGCCAGTCTTCCCACGGGAAAAAGGCACTGTAGGGCCGCCATTGCGCCTTCAGGGCTGACTGAAAAGCGCTGTCCGCCGTCAGGGCCAGATAACCAAGCGACACGACCCTTTGAGACGACTGGGGGCCGGTACTTAAGGCCTGACGGCCTTCGTCACCAAAGGAGTAGAGCTGCTCGACATAGCCGACATCAAAACCGGTCTGTTCGGTCACAAAGGCCCGAACGGCGAGATCAAAGGTTCGGTGGGCCGAGGGTATAAACGGGCCGGACGGCAGGGCCGGAACAGGCATGTCGGCGGCACCGCTCAGGCACAGCACCATCGCCTCATTGTCCTTAATGGTCACGACAACGGCGGACAGCTCGATGGATAGTTCGATACTCACGCCGTATTGGCTCCCTTTATTCCCTGACAAGTTTCGCGTTCAATTCATTGAAGCGCCTTATGAATAGCCTGCGCACCTCGGCTTCGGCAAGCGGAGTGAGGATAAGACTGTAACCTTTGGGCGGTTCACCGATATATTGCCGGGCTTCGGCATCCGAAAATCCCGCCAATTGCGTGGCCTCAAAATAGGCGCAGGCGCGATCGGCCCGTTTAATGAGGGTTTTCATCTGAGGGGGCATACGCGCAGGCAGGCCGAAGCGGATATGCACTGCCTGTTCTAGGCTCGCCTCAAAACGCTTGTAATCAAGGCCGAGCGCGGTCTTGAACGGCGAGATCATATCGCCGATGACATATTCAGAAGCGTCATGCAGGAGGGCGGCCATGCGCCAGCTTACCGGCAGATGCGGATCGAGGTGGCCGCAGATATCTTCGACCACAAGGCTGTGTTGGGCGACACTGAAGCCATGTTCGCCTGTGGTCTGACCGTTCCAGCGGGCGACCCGTGACAGCCCGAGCGCTATATCATCGATTTCAATGTCAATCGCCGCCGGATCGAGCAGGTCAAGCCGGCGTCCCGACAACATACGCTGCCAGGCGCGCGGGGCTGGCGACTTATTAGTGCGGGAGCGGGAAGCGGGGGCTTTCAAGGCTGAACTCACAAAAGATTGACGGAAACGGCAGGTGCGTGATCATATGCCGCGTACCCTTGCGGCCCTATGTGGCCTATACTCAAGGCCTTAATAATACAAACGGAGATGCGCCATGTCTGCCGGTATCGCACCAAAATCCACAGCCCATCACCATACATCCTGGGCGCGGGTCAGTACGCCTGTATCCGGTGCTGTGGCGGAGAATTCAGGGCTGGAAATCGCTGCGAAGCTGGCGGAAAGCTTTGGTGCGCATCTGAATGTGCTGTTTACACCGCCCGATCCGGCAGAACTGGCCCCCTGGCTGGGGGAGGGTTTTATGGGTACCGTGCAGATGGCGGCGCTGGATGGCCTGAAAAACGCTGCCGATGAGGCCGAGGCGGCGGCACGCGAAGTTTATGAGGCAATAGCTTATCCGGATAAGGCTTTTTCGTTCCTGAAATCACCTGTGTGGCAGGATCTGGCTACCGAGGTACGCCTGTCTGATCTGGTGGTGTTTGGTGCCGACAGCGCACGCGGTCGCGGGCTGCTGGCTGAGGCGTTTCAGCAGGTGCTGATGGAAGAGCGCGCAGGGGTGTTTATCGCGCGTCAGCCCCTTGAGGTTGGCGGCGTGGCACTGGTGGCATGGGATGGTAAGGAGCCGTCCTCACGTGCGGCGCGCCGTGCGGTGCCATTACTCAAGAAAGCCTCTAAGGTGGTCATAGCCGGTGCGCCGGTAGGGGATGCCCCCGCCGATCTGGGCCGTCTGGCGCAATATTATGCCCATCATGGCCTGACGACCGAAATTGACCTTTTGTCCAAGGGCAATGATCTGGTCGGCGCGCTTGTTGAGGCAAATCAGCGGCATAATGCGCAATATATGGTCGCGGGGGCGTTCGGGCGGTCACGTCTGAGGGAGTTCGCCTTTGGTGGCACGACCCGTGCGCTGCTGCAAAACACGAGCCTGAACCTCTATATGGCGCATTGATCCTCAGGTGATCAGGTTGAATTCCTTAATTAGCGCCTCGCGTATTTCCTGAATTACTGCTGACCAGTCATAATTGTAATATTTAAAGGCTCTGACCGTCGGGTACCAGGGGTAATAGTCTGTGCCCAGTCTTACCCACGAATGGGCGGCGCTGAATTTCCATACCTTGACGCCCGCTGCGGCGGCCAGATTGCTGGTGGCGTTAGGCGGGGCAATGACCAGATCGAGCGCACGACACAGGGCGCACAGGTCATCCAGATCTTTGGTGAGATCAATGCCCTGTGGGTTCCAGATTTTCAGGCCTTCACGTTCGGCCTCAGCCAGTTCTGCGCTCGCGTCACCATATTGCAGATTGATGAAATGCGCTCCGGGCGTGTGTAGCAATGGTTTCCATTGCTCGAAGGGTGAATAATGCCGGTCCCGCTGAGAGTGCTTGATGAGTGATTTCCACAGAATGCCGATCTTGGGGCCATCATCGAGTTTGGCAAGCTCGGCCTTCCAGTACGCCACCCGTTCAGGGTCAGGCTTCAGGAAAACGTTTTCAGCGGGGAAATCAGCCACACTGTTCCGGTATTTTTTGGCGGGTTCAGCCAGCAGTGTCCATGCATCAAAGATATTGGGGTCGGGCAGGTTTGAGAAGCCGCGCAAGCGTTTCTGGTTCCATTTAACGGTAATATGGCCAATCACATCCATTTCTGGGAAAGAACGGGCGAAAAGCGATACCAGACGCGGCTCTACGGCGAGCGTAATCTTACCTGAGGGCCCCACATCCCTGATTAAATCGGGAAGTAATGAGCCAAACAGAACCTCATCCCCCAGACCCTGTTCGCCGCATATAAATACATGCTTACCGTTTATATCGATTTCGGGGGTCCATTGCGGGCGGTTGATCAGGTGAATGATCTCGGTATCGGTGCCTTTGTACAGGCGGCCTTCGTAATAATCCCATGCAAAGCGTCCCATGCACATGCTGGAAAAACTGATGGACAGATTAATTTTGTTTCGTTCTTCGGTTGTCGCATGGGGAAGCGCTTTTTTCAGGTGCGAAATGCTTTCCTCAAAGTCTCCGGTCTCTCTAAGGGTATTGCCCATATTATACAGGGCCAGTGAATTGTGCGGCTCATAGGTAATGGCTTCGTTGTAAAATATGCGCGCATTTTCTAAATCGCCCTGCGTTTCCACAACCGTACCGATAGCGTTCCATAACAAAGCGCTTTGGGGGTGAAAATGAAGTGCGTTACGCAATATATCTATGGCATCTTCAAACTGGCTTCGGTCTCTAAGGGACGTCGCCAGATTGTTCGCGGCTTCTTCGTTATCCGGTTCGTGCCTGAGGACGTAACTGAACAGTTTCTCACAGATAGGCAAATGGCCGAGCCTGTAGGCCAGACGCCCCAGATCATTGGCAACAGGCAAGTTGTGCGGGCGGATTTTTAGCGCCTGTTCATAGCTGTGAAAGGCATCTTCAAGAAGATTTTGTTTCTCTTGCGTGATAGCCAGAATATGCCAGGCATCAGCAGCGGCCGCATCGAGTTTCAGCGCCTCCTGCGCCAGTTCTGCGCCTTTTTTCCAATCATTGCGATGGAGGGCTTTCAGGGCAGCGCGAAGTGTTTTCAGAGTCTTTGAGAGTTTGTTTTTATCGGTAATAACCTCGAGCCGTTTGAGGGAATCACGGGACCCGCTGTCGCCCACCATACCGGCAGCAATGAGGGAGGGCTTGATAAAATCCGACCTTGGCAGATTGTTCAGAATGTCCTGACTCAGGTCGGCCGGTGTTGTGGGCTGAGAAAAAGGTAAGGAGGATTTGTTCATTTTTTTCTCCGCTACGTCAGGGTTCTGCATAATTCGGCAAGGTTCGTGCGTAAGGTGAATAGTGCGATTACGCGTAAATCATGTCATTACGTCATAAGAGATTCGTGCCGCACTTACCTAAGGAATTATAGGGCCTGAACCCCTAAGGAATTCTAAGGCGCATGAACTAAGTTTTAACCCGGCCAAAGCTATGGTTTACTATAGGTCTGTGCCGGATCAGATCCAAGGAAAGCCATATGCCTCTGAAGCTGTCTCTGAAGCCCGGAGAAAAGTTTGTTCTGAATGGTGCGGTTGTTCAAAACGGTGACAGACGGTGTTCACTGGTTTTGCAGAACAAGGCATCGGTCCTGCGTGAAAAAGACATCATGCAAGAGAATGAAGTCAATTCGCCAGCCAGACGAATATATTTTCCCGTAATGATGATGTATCTGGATGAAGGTGGTGCCGCGAAGTATCAGGAAGAGTTCCTGCTGCGTATGAATGATTTTGTAGGTGTGATTTCCAATCCGGAGATTCTCCAGAATTGTGTAGCTATTTCACGGGCTGTTATGGCTGGTGAATACTACAAAGCCCTTATGGGGTGCCGCAAATTGATTGATTATGAAGATATCAGGTTAGGGACGAAAGAGTAGGCATGTCGTTACAGGCTTATCAAACAGCGATAACGCGCAACGAAGATCCGCGTCAAACTGAGTACCGGCTGCTCGCTCAGGTTACACGCGCACTTATGGCGGCGGAACACGCTGATAAGACTGATATGCAGACCCGTATAACGGCTCTGGACCATAATCGTCAGGTCTGGACCGTTTTTGCCAATGACTGTTCAGGGGAAGGAAATGGTCTGTCACCTGCGCTACGGGCGCAGATTATTTCATTGTCCCTTTGGGTTGGTCGTCACACTTCGCTGGTTATCCGCAATAAGGAAGATATTGGTCCTTTGATTGAGATCAACCGTATAATCATGCAGGGGTTGATGCCCGCAGCAGGAACGGAACAGGTCGGTTAATTTTTCCTTTCGGCTAATATTGCCGGGTGAATATCGGATTAAAGGGCGGGAATCTTGATTCCTGCCCTTTTTCAATTATATTTTATTAAATAAAATCAATTACTTGGAAAGTTAATTTTTCCTTTCTGGCTGGCATTTGGTTTGCAAAAGTGTCGTTGGGCCAAAATGGCTTTGCGGTAAAATTGCCGCTTAAAATCCCCGACCAGAATGGAAAGGATAACCGATGGCAACTGTATCGGTAAACACGAACGTGGGCGCAATGGTTGCGCTCCAGAACTTAAATAAAACGAATAAGGCACTAAATGAGAGTCAAACGCGTATTAATACAGGCCTGAAGGTAGCCAGCGCTAAGGACAATGGGGCAATCTATGCGATTGCCCAGAGCCAGCGTAGCGATGTTAAGGCCCTTAATGCGGTCACTGAATCCCTGAATCGTGCTGTATCTATAGTGGATGTGGCATTAGCGGCGGGTGAAGGTATCTCAGATATCCTTATTCAGATGAAGGAGATAACCTTAGCCGCGCAGGATACGGGGCTTGATGATACGGCACGGGCAACCCTTGCAGAAGACTTTGAGGCTTTGCGAAATCAGATCAGACAGGTTTCGCAGGGGGCGACTTTCAATGGTGTAAACATTATTGACGGAAGCCAGACATCTGTTTCACCCTTGTCCTCCACTAAGGGGGATAAGATGAGAGTAGAGGCTAAAAACCTGGATGTGGGTGGCACTATTGTGACCCTGTCCTCAGCAGCTACTTTCGCAAGTGTTACGGCGGCAGCGGCACAATTTGCTGCGGTTGAGCTGTCCCTTAAGAACGTGTCGGGGGCTTTGTCGTCGCTTGGTACGGCATCCAAGCAGATATCAAGCCACATTACATTCGTATCCAAACTGTCGGATTCCATGGAGGCGGGTATCGGCAATCTTGTCGATGCAGATCTGGCAAAAGAGAGTGCCAAGCTTCAATCGTTGCAGACCAAGCAGCAATTGGGCATTCAGGCGCTTAGTATTGCTAATCAGGCACCGCAAATGGTGCTTAGCCTGTTTGGGCAATGACAACAAAGGCGGGGGCAAAAGCTCCCGCCATTTTTTTATGAGGAAAATTTTTCCTCATGGTCGGCAGAATCTTCCCGGTAATTGTGCGTTGAGGCAAAAATTACCGGGGTGTTTCGGTTGAATATTTAAAAAAAATTCAATTAAATCAAATTTTTATAAATTATTTTAGTTGAGAGTTGCGAGTGGAACGTTCTTTGCAATCTTTCCATCAGGCAAAATGCCTACCGACAGACAAAATGTCGTCGGTTCATCCAGAATAAGGAATGACCTCATGGCGCTCAATAGCGTTAATACGAACTTCGGCGCGGCCGTAGCTCTGCAAAACCTCAATAAAACCAACTCACAACTTACGACGACCCAGAACCGCATCAATACCGGTCTGGCGGTTTCGTCTGCCAAGGACAATGGCGCTATCTATGCCATCGCCCAATCGCAGCGTGCCGACGTGACGGCTCTGAATGCGGTGTCTCAATCTCTGAACCGTGGTCAATCTGTCGTTGATGTAGCCCTGGCGGCCGGTGAATCTATCTCTGATCTTTTGGGTCAGTTGAAAGAAGTAACCGTTTCGCTTGCTGACTCCGGTGTTAAGGATGAGGCGCGTGAGGCTCTGGTTGAGAGCTATACGTCGATCATCTCGCAAATCAACGATGCAGCAAACGGCGCCACCTTTAATGGTGTGAACCTGCTGACCGGTGATAAGGCTGATGCAACCAAAAACCTGAATGTTATTTCAGGGCTTAGCCCAACAGCAGGATCCGCTGCTGGCGCGACCGGGCCTTCCGGTACGGCTGGTGCGGCTGCAGTATCGGCTAAGGACATGATCTCACTGAAGTCATTTAACTTCACATCGACGTCCAGTGCCGGTGACGGTGTGAACATGGCCAGCATTGCCGCTTTCTCTGCTGCTACGGATGCCAGTTCTGCTGCTTTGGCAGCTACCCGTCTGGCGGAAATTGACACCGTAATCAACAATGTCTCTTCGGCACTGTCCACACTGGGCACGGGTTCCAAGCAGCTTGAAAATCAGGCAAGCTTCATTTCGAAGCTGTCGGATTCAATGCAGGCCGGTATCGGTAACCTGGTCGATGCCGATCTGGCGAAGGAAAGCTCGAAACTGCAAGCGCTGCAAACCAAGCAACAACTTGGTATCCAGGCGCTTTCGATCGCGAACCAGTCTACTTCGACGGTTCTGAGCCTGTTCCGCTAAGCGTAAAAACCAGCGGCGCCGGCTCCCTGAAAAGGAAGCTGGCGCTGTCTGCTTTAGGCCCATATGTAAACAGAGGGCGTTTGGTTGCAGCCCAGGCTTCAACGGACGTAATTATGGAGATGATCAACAACATAGTCAGTGTACCTGCTGTATCGCCTGAGGTGTCTCAGGTACGGGCGTCACCGGAACTGGTGAAGCAGGTGAACGGTGTCGCGACTGTAGAGGCGGCAAAAAAATCTGATAAGCGCAGTGATTTATCTGAAAGATCGCACGCGCATCCTCAGCCTAATTACATGCTTAAACTGACGGTAGATAAGGACCCTGATACGGGAGAGTTTATCTATAAGGCGATAGATCGTCATACCGGTGAAGTGGTGCGTCAGCTTCCGCAGAAAGAACTGGTCAGTATGCGTCATTCAGCAGCCTATCAGCCAGGATCGGTAATTACGACCGATATCTGACCATCGGTTTGTGGTTAAGGTTTGTTATCCACCGTACGCTTAACTGCGTGCGGATATTGCTGTTTGCGTGCATTAACTATTTGGTTACCATAATTCTTAAGACTGTGAGTCGCGTTTATAGTTATGGCCGTTAAACGAATCGGTCTCCGGAACGCAGAATTATGGAGGGCTTGCACATGACGGCCAGTGTACACACAAACAAGTCTGCAATGATTGCGTTGCAGAATCTGAACGCGTCAACGACGCGGCTTGAGTCAACGCAAAATAAGATCAGCACAGGCCTCAATATCAGTGGCGCCCGGGACAATGCGTCCGTCTATTCCATTGCGCAGGGGCAACGTGCTGACCTCAGTTCGCTTTCAGCGGTGACCACCAGCCTGAACCGCGCCACTTCCATTGCAGATGTAGCTATGGCGGCGGGGGAAAGCATCTCTGATCTGTTGAATGAGATGCGTGAGAACGTTGTTGCGGCAATGGACCCCTCTATCGATGAGCAATCACGCATTGCCTATAACGATCAGTTTCAGGCTCTGTTGCGTCAAATTGCACAGATGAGCGAGAGCGCCAAGTTTGATGGCGCGAATATTCTCAATGGTGTGCTTCCCGCCGGCATTGATTTCATTGCTGACGCGGACGCAGGCCAGACCATTAATCTTGGCTCGCAGAACTTCAAGGTCTATGCAACATCTTCTGCTGCGGGGGCGGCATCGGCGGCTTCGGTCGCTACGACGGCATCACCTGCAACCACCAGTATCCCGCATATCCGCCTGTTCTCGGATGATTCATTGTACGTTGCCGGAAGCAAAAGCGCGTCGGTTTCCGCAGCGACGGAAATACTGGGTCGGCTGGACACGACAATTAAAAATGTCAATTCGGCCTTGGGCGCACTTGGAGCGCAGGCCAAGCAGATTGAGGGGCACCTGACCTTCGTTAGCAAACTAACAGACTCTCTGACGGCTGGTATTGGTAATCTGGTGGATGCGGATCTGGCAAAGGAAAGTGCGCGACTACAGGCACTACAGGTACAGCAGCAACTGGGTACGCAAGCGCTTTCAATTGCCAATCAGGCGCCACAGGTCATATTGAGTCTTTTCCGGGGCGGTTAATAGAGATATAGCGCTTTGGCTTGTTTTCAAAGCCTTTGCGCAAGTGGTTCTGTCGTTTATTAACGCATTTTAAGGACTGTATCGGCATACTCGGTCAGAACCATTTTGCACCTGAGGCCTATCTGTTTTGATCACCTTCGATGCCAGCTTTTTGACAAGTTATTACGCTGCCAAAAACGGTACTGGCTCGGCGATGAATATCCCTGTCAAAAACGCATCACCTACCGGTACCACCAAGGCACCGACGGCGCCCTGGGATGCCAAATCCAATGCAGACGGGTCGTCTGATCTGGCTAAAAAAGCCCTTTTGGGGGCCAAATTTATCAGGGAATCCAACATTTCCCTTGATTTGCCCGGCGCGTCTCAGGATTACAAAAAGTTGTTCACCCTGTATCAGGCGCTAAATACCCTTCAGGGCATTGTTGAGCGGGCGCAGGAAAAAAATGTTTCGGCAACCTCTATGCGGACGCTGGAACGTGTCTTTGCCAAGGGTATGAACGAGATACAGGGCTATCTGGATAAGACCACACTGGAACATGTGGGGCTGGTTCAGGGGCAATTGACTGAACGCCTCAAAAGCACGACCGGTGTGCCGCGCGCCAACCCGACCTATGTGGGCAAGCCGGTGCATCAGGGAACGGCGACCGATTCGGTTAAGGCATTTGAAGGCGATGTTAAATTTACCATCCGCATTGATCCGCCCAAGGCGGGTATCTACGAGCCCAAGGTTATCGAAGTTAATCTGGCGGATATGGAGCCCGGCCTTACCCGCAGCATGGGAAATGTCACGGCCTTCATCAATGAAAAGCTTGGCGCAGAGGGCGTGTCCACACGCTTTTCCGTTGAACGCACACCGGCGGTGCCCAAAAAGGCGATGGTCAATGGCAAGGAAGTGATCATTGATAAGGGTAAGGACAGTTTTGCCCTTAAGGTAAATGGGTCGACAACTGAAATCCTCAGCTTTTCAGCGGAAAAAATGTCTGATTCCGTCTATGTCGTGCAAACAAGCGGTGACACAGATAATGACAATAAAAACAAGCCTGAGACCCTTAACGACCTGAGCCGGCAGATACTGAAGTTTCAGGCTGATATTTCCGATACTCAAGCCTCGGTCACGCGATCTGGCGTGGGCGATAGCTATTGGGTAGAGGGCCGGTCTACGCAATCCTCACTTGAGGACTCCATAAAGGCGGTGCATCAGACCGTTTCAGGGCCGGATGGCTCGGTTTATGTGCTGGCGAATGTCGATGGTGAAATTGACGGGCAGGGCATTAAGGGGGCGCAGGACGTCGCCCTTATTAAATACGATTCAGCGGGTAATGTCGTTTATACGCGTACGCTTGGAGCGGTCGATACGGCTTCGGGCTACGCTATGGCCATTAGTGATGATGGGCGCGTCGCTATTACCGGTTCGGTCAAAGGGCAGTTAACAACGGAAACGACATACTCTTTTACTACGGATAGCGGGGCGGTCTACAGTCAGAATAGTTACAACTATTCAAAAGGATACGATAAATCCATTACCGATAGCTTCGTGACGGTCTTTGACGCCAGTGGTGTCGAAGAGTGGACGCAACGGCGTGGCTCAATCGGACAGGATGAGGGTCTTTCGGTTGCCTTTGGTGAGGACGGTTCTGTCTATGTTGGCGGGCGGGCACAAGGTGTGATGACCGGTGCAACCGATGGCACAGACGCGCCTGCCGCCGTTGGTTCACAGGGCGGTTGGGATGCCTATGTCATGTCCTATGGGGCTGATGGTACCTATCAGGCCACCACACAATTCGGCACGACCGGTACGGACGCCGTCAGTGCCATGACCGTTGAAGGGAGCAATCTTTATGTGGCCTCTAATGAAAACGGTCAGGCGGTTCTGCATCGTTATGACCTGAGTTCAGGCCAGCCGGTTCTGACTGACAGCCGTAATCTCGGGCATCTGGGAGGGGGCAGCATCAGTTCGATCTCTATCCATGACAATAAGGTTTATCTGGGCGGGAGTGCGGATATTACGTCTACGGGCGGTCAGCCCGCACTGATGAGTGGTGCTGCCGTATCCAGTGCCCATAAGGGTGGCTTCGACGCTTTTGCCTTGTCTGTCAGTACGGATTTTGCCCAGACGGCTCATGATACGGTGGCTTATTACGGCTCGGATAAGTCCGAGCGCGATGCGAAGGTCACTTTCTCGGAAGGTCAGGCCTGGATTGCTTTCCAGACGACGGGCGAGGTTGCGGGAACGACAAAGCTGGGTGAAAAGGATGCGGTTCTGGCGCGTATGGATGTTGCCACCGGTCAGGTGGGCTGGCAAACCCGTTATACAGGTAAGGATGGCGAGGTTAATCCCAATGCCATAGCGGTTTCCAAAAATTCGACCAGTGTGCTGGATCAACTGGGTCTGCCCGGGGGCACCTTGCTATATAAGGATTCAACCACAGTTACCTCGGGTACTTCGGCCCGTGCCGGCGATGAATTTTTCATCCGTGATCCTAAAACCGGTGTGAAAAAGAAAATCACCATCGACGGTAAGGACACGCTCGAAAGTTTGGCGACCAAAATTACCCGCGCCACCGGTCACAAGATGTCCGTTAAGGTTACACGATCAGGCGGTGAATCGGTTCTGACCATTACCCCAAAATACAAGAACGCTGAAATCGAGATTGTGCGCGGTGCGGATGGTCGTGATGCGTTGGATAGTCTGGGCTTAAGCGAGGGGCTGGTGACGAATAAAGCCTCTCCGGCGACCAAGTTGGGTAAGAATGATATGAAATTGTTTGGTCTGTCGCTCGATTCCGGACTGAGTATTGGCAATATCGATACCCTGGCTGATACCAAGGATTTGATTGCGGCGGCCATGCGCAATGTCCGTAGTGCCTATCGTCATGTACGCTATGGTGACCAGTCAGAGGACGGCGCAAATACCCCCGGCAAAACCGGCGGTCAGGTTCCGGCCTATCTGACGAGCCAGCTTTCCAATTATCAGGCCGCGCTGTCGCGCTTGACAGGCGGCGGATAAACAGGCCTTTAAAGGGAAACTGGTTTTCCCAATTCAAAGGCGCATTCTATGGCAGTACAGGACAGAAAGCGGTTGATATGGCTGGCAATTGGCGGCGCTGCCGCTTTAGTGCTGGCTATTGTTCTCGCGCTCTCCCTTTCCTCAAGACATAAGGACGGCCCCCGCATGAACGAGGGGACATCACCCGGACTGGTGCTGAATATAGATGAGGCACCAACGCTTGATGCCCAGAAAGAATTGCGTTGCTTTGTGAATGGCGAATTCGTCGGCATGCTATCGATTCCGGAATGTGCCAAGCGTAACGGCGTAGCCGCTCAGGCGCTCGATGTTGGTATTGACGAAAGCGGTGAAATGATTGCCGCGCCAACGGCGTCACTTGCCCCGCCGCCGGTACTGCCATCGCTTGATGCGACCGGTGACGGTGCCGCGCCCGTATCAAATGAGCCTTCGGAGATCGTGCCAGAAGCTCCGAGAACCGCATCAGGGCCTGTGGCGGCATGCCTGCGTTATTCGGGTGGTCAGTGGAACCGTTTGTCCGATTCGCTCACCCTGGGTGCGTGTGTGACGCTGCTCTATGATGGGCGTTGTGAGCGTCCGGGATCTGCGTCTTACGGACGGTGGGGTGCACAAAGCCTGCGTCTGGTGCCCAAGCGGGTAGAAATTTCTGAAGACAACCGCAATTTCCGCACATTGGTCGAGCAGGGTGCCGGATGTTCGGTAAAGTAGGAGCATATCCGATGCGTGTCGTAAGCAGACTGATTATCGGGGGGCTGGCGGTTGTCTCTGTAGCGGGGCTTGCGGCCTGCGACAATAACCGGCTGATTGCCCCAAAGGATCGGGGCGTGTGTTATCATGTGGGCTTCCCCAAGGATCAGGCCCCCAAGTTCAATGTCGTTGAAAAAGACGTTGAAAGTATTGAATATTGCGCAGCGCATCTCGACAAGCTGCGGATTGATTTCCTGCGTATGGGATCACCCCGCACCAATCTGGTGGGCACCTATCAGGGCACCTTCCTTTTTGTTGATTCGCGCGGTGTCCGCACCGGTCAGACCTATGAGGGGCCGCGGTTTGTGCTTCTGGTTAAGGCACCGGATGGACGGCTGGTGATGCCGGGCACTATTGTTCAGGAAAAGCCCGATTTTTCAGATGTCACAGCGGTGCCGGACAATCTTCCGGCGCAAAAGCGCTAAGTGTCGATTAGGTGTGAATAAAAAGTTAACGTCATTTGCGGGGGCTGGCGTTTCGTTTTAGTGTCCGCGCTTCACCTTCGGCTTATCTCCGCCTGAGGCATATCTATTCCAGAAAGAAGGACAACCGGCATGGCGGGTTCAGTCAACAAGGTCATTATCATTGGTAATCTGGGCCGTGACCCTGAAATCCGCACACTGAATTCCGGTGATCGCGTGGCCAATCTGACGGTGGCGACCTCTGAGCAATGGCGCGACAAGATGTCGGGCGAGCGCAAGGAAAAAACTGAATGGCACCGCGTGGTTATCTTTAATGATAGTCTGGCGAAGATTGCCGAGCAGTACCTGCGCAAGGGCTCTACGGTCTATCTCGAAGGGTCTTTGCAGACCCGCAAATGGACAGATCAGCAAGGCGTTGAAAAGTATACGACTGAAATCGTCCTGCAACGTTTCAACGGCAACCTGACGCTTCTGGGCGGTCGTGGTGACGGCGGTGGCGCGTCCTCCGGCGGCTATGATCAGGGCGGCGGTTACGGCGACGATTCGGGCTATGGTGCGCCGTCATCGGCAGGGCCAAAGGCACAAGGTTCCGGCCCGTCGCAGAATTTCGATCTGGATGATGAAATCCCGTTCTAGATTTCAGGAAAATTTGGGATTCACGCCTAAGGGTGATAGGGTGGCTTCTGCATAAGGAGCCACCTTGTGATTCCTTTTATCCGCATGAAAATAAACAGAAATTGACCTGATGACCGATTCTGATACTTCCGGCGTTTTACCTTCTGGCATAGCTCATATTTCGATTGAGGATGAGCTTAAGCGTTCCTATCTCGATTACGCCATGAGCGTGATCGTATCGCGAGCCTTGCCGGATGCGCGCGATGGCCTGAAGCCCGTGCATCGGCGTATTCTGTATATGATGTCGGTGTCAGGCTATACGCCTGAAAAATCGTTTGTGAAGTGCGCCCGTCCGGTCGGTGACGTCATGGGTCGCCTGCACCCGCACGGCGATTCGGCCATCTATATGGCGCTGGTGCGCATGGCCCAGTCGTTCTCGATGGGGCTGCCGTTGATCGAGGGGCAGGGGAACTTCGGTTCGGTTGATGGCGATATGCCAGCGGCCATGCGTTATACCGAATGTCGCCTGGCCAAGGCGGCCATGCCGCTTCTGGCGGATATTGAAAAAGATACCGTCGATTTCCAGCCGAACTATGATGGCAAGGAAGAAGAGCCGACGGTCCTGCCGTCGCGCATCCCGAACCTGCTGGTCAATGGTGCGGGCGGTATTGCGGTCGGTATGGCGACCAATATTCCGCCGCACAATCTGGGGGAAATCATTGACGCCTGTGTGGCGCTTATGGATAACCCCCAGATTCCGCTTGAGGAACTGCTTGAGTTCGTGCCTGGGCCGGACTTCCCGACCGGTGCTGAAATTATCGGCCGTTCCGGTGCACGTCAGGCGCTTCTGACGGGGCGCGGCTCGGTTATCATGCGCGGCAAGGCTTCGGTGGAGACCATCCGCAAGGATCGTGAAGCCATCATCATTACTGAAATTCCCTATCAGGTGAACAAGGCAACGATGATCGAGCATATTGCCGAACTGGTGCGCGACAAGCGTATCGAAGGCATTTCCGACATTCGTGACGAATCCGACCGTCAGGGTATGCGCGTGGTTGTTGAGCTTAAGCGCGATGCTTCGGGCGATGTGATCCTCAATCAGCTTTATCGTTACACCCAGCTTCAGACCAGTTTTGGTGTTAATATGCTGGCGCTTGATCATGGCCGTCCACAGCAGATGGGCCTGCGCAAGCTTCTGGAACTGTTCCTCGAATTCCGTGAGGACGTGGTTTACCGTCGCACGAAGTTTGAACTCAACAAGGCCCGTGACCGCGGGCACGTCTTGGTCGGTCTGGCGATTGCCGTCGCCAATATCGACGAAGTCATCCACATCATCCGCTCGTCCGCCGATCCGACCGAAGCGCGCGAACGTCTGACGACGCGCAACTGGCCTGCCGGTGACATGTCGCCGCTGATCGACCTGATTGCCGATCCGCGTTCCATCGTCCTTGATGGCGGTGAAGTGCGTCTGACCGAAGAGCAGGCACGTGCCATTCTGGCGCTTACCCTGTCGCGTCTGACCGGGCTTGGGCGTGATGAAATCTTTGGGGAAGCTCGCACTCTGGCCGATGCCATTGCGGGTTATCTGGCGATCCTGTCGTCGCGTGAGCGTATTCTTGGGATCGTGCGCGATGAACTGCTTGAGGTGCGTGAACTGTTCGCCGTGCCGCGCCGCACAACCATTGTGGATGGTGAGGCTGAGCTTGAGGACGAAGACCTGATCCCGCGTGAGGACATGGTCGTCACGGTTACCCACACCGGCTATGTCAAGCGCACGGCCTTAAGCGCCTATCGTACCCAACATCGCGGCGGTAAGGGTCGTTCGGGCATGGCGATGAAGGACGAAGATGCCATCACCGGCATCTATGCGGCGTCTACGCACCAGCCAATGCTGTTTTTCTCATCGGCGGGTAAGGCCTATAAGCTTAAGGTCTGGCGTTTGCCGCTCGGGACGCCGCAATCCAAGGGTAAGGCCTTTGTCAACCTGCTGCCGCTTGAGTCAAAAGAGACCATTACCAATATTCTGACCCTGCCCGAAGATGAGGCGGCATGGGATAATCTGGATATTATCTTCGCTACGCGTTCCGGCGATGTGCGGCGTAACAAGCTGAGCGACTTCGTCAATGTCAACCGGGCGGGCAAGATTGCCATGAAGCTTGAGGACGATGACGCAATTGTCGGCGTCGCCCTGTGCCGTGACGATCAGGACGTGCTTTTGTCCACAGCTTCGGGGCGCTCGATCCGCTTTGCCGTTGATGAGGTTCGCGTGTTTGCGGGCCGGAGTTCGACCGGGGTGCGTGGCGTGCGTCTGGGCGAAGGCGATACGGTCATTTCGATGGCTATTCTGCGTCGGGTCAATGCAACGCCTGCGGAACGGGCGGCCTATCTGAAACATGCGGCGGCTATGCGTGCGGCGATCAGTGGCGAGGGCGAAGATGTTGCGGTAACCGTTGAGGATGAGGGCGATGAAGCAACTGAGGATGCCGTTCTGCCGCCTGAGCGTATAGCTGAACTGGGTGCCGCCGAAGAATTTATCCTGACCATTGCCGATACCGGTTTTGGCAAGCGGACCTCCAGCTATGATTACCGCCGCACCGGTCGGGGCGGGCAGGGGATTGTCGCTATCGATCTTAGCAAGCGTGGTGGCAAGCTAGTGGCTTCCTTCCCTATCGACGACAGCGATCAGCTCTTGCTGGTGACCGACGGTGGCCAGCTTATCCGCACGCCGGTCGGGCAGGTACGCATCGCCGGACGCAATACGCAGGGCGTGACGATCTTCCGCACCTCTGGCGATAAGGTGGTGTCGGTTGAGCGTCTGGCCGAAAGTGCTGAGGATGCAGCCGGTAATGAGACTGGCGAAGATAGCGACGGCAATAATACACCCGATGTGGATAACGCGCCTGAAGCCTGATAAGGCTTTGGGGTAAAGTAAGGGGATAGCCGTTCATGCGCATTGGGCTTTATCCGGGGACATTCGACCCCATCACCAATGGCCATAGCGACATTATCGGTCGTGCGGTCAAGCTGGTTGACCGTCTGGTTATCGGCGTGGCGCGAAACACGGGCAAGGCACCGGTTTTCAGCCTTGAGGAACGGGTTGAACTGATCCGTGAAACCTGTGGCGCGCATGCCGATCGGATTGATGTTCTGCCGTTTGACAGCTTGCTAATGCACTTTGCGCAGGAGGTTGAGGCCAATGTCATTATCCGTGGCTTGCGTGCGGTGGCGGATTTCGAGTACGAGTTCCAGATGACGGCGATGAACCAGCAACTCAACCGTGAGATTGAAACGGTTTTTCTGATGGCTGATCCGCGTCATCAGGCGATTGCGTCGCGTCTGGTCAAAGAAATAGCCCAATTGGGCGGCAATATCTCGCCATTCGTGTCACCACTGGTGGCAGAGCGGCTTTTGCTTAAGGTTGGGAAATAACTGTATGGCTTTCACTATGGGGATGAAGCGCACGATTTCGCGTGTGATGGTATTGGGGGCTGCCGCAGTGATGACGGCGGGTAGCGCATTAGCCGCGGCACCCGGTTATCGGGATGCGGATGCGGAAAATACGCTGGTGATTGATACCACCAAGGGGCGCGTCATTGTTGAGATGTACCCTGAACTGGCACCGCAGCATGTGGAGCGAATGAAAACTCTGACACGTCAGGGCTTTTATGACGGCCAGATTTTTCACCGCGTCATCGAAGGCTTCATGGCCCAGACCGGAGATCCGCAAGGCACAGGTGAAGGCGGTTCCAACTTGCCTAACCTGTCGGCAGAATTCACCGTTCGTCGCGACACCAGCTTTCCGATGACGGTTGCCGCTTCGCCGCGCGGTTCGGTCGTGGGCTACCTTAAGGCCATGCCCGTTCAGACCCAGTCTGATGACCTGATGGCCATTACCAAGGATGGTAAGGTGCATGCCTGGGGCTTATATTGCCCCGGTGTTTTGGGTATGGCGCGGGCTGGTGATGTTAATTCTGCTAATAGCCAGTTTTTCCTGATGCGTAACTATAACAATGTGCTGGAACGCAAATATACGGCTTTTGGGGTGACGTTGGTGGGCCTTGATGTCGTGCGTAAGCTGAAACTCGGTGAACCGCCGGTTGATCCCGACAAGATGACTAAGGTGCAGATTCTGGCGGATATTCCTGAAGCCGAACGCCCGAAGGTCGAGGTCATGGATACTTCGGGTACGGCGTTTAAGGCGCTGATCGATCAGAAGCGTAAAGAGAGCAGCGCGGATTTCTCCGGTTGCGATCTGTCGGTTCCGGCAAGGGTTGTCGAATAAAGTAAAAGCCCCGTCTATCGGACGGGGCTTTTTTTTATCCTTTGGCCTTGGAGCGTTGCGTGGCCACTAGGGTTTCAATCTGCTTCATATCGGCCCCCCCCACCAGAACGCCATCGATAATAAAAGCCGGTGTGCCCGTAAGGCCCAGACTGTTACCCATTTTCAGGGTCTCGTCGATATGGCCCTGAACCTCGGCGGATTGTGATTTGGCGATGATCTCTGCCGGATTAAGTCCCACTGAGGACAGCAGGGCATTAACGTCCTCATCGGATTTCAGATCAACCGCATAGATGGCGTTATGAACCGCCTCATATTTTCCGCTGTCACGTGTCGCCAGAGCCAAGGCCGCCAGCAGGCGTGAGTTTTGGGTAATGACCGGATATTCCTTCACGACAATGCGCACATCCGGATTTTCTTTCAGAAAAGTCGCCAATTGTGGCGCGATGCGTCGGCAGTAGCCGCACAGGTAATCCTGAAATTCGACGATGGTGATCGGTGCGTTCGGATTACCAAGAATCGGGTCTTCGGGGTGAATCAGGACGCTTTCATTGGCCTTGTAGGCGGTCTCAAAGGCTTTGGCGGCTTCGGCTTCGTTGTGAGCCTGCAAGGCCTCGTAGCCGTCTTCAAGAACTTTTGGGCCGGACAGCACGCCACCGCGCACAATCAGGCTCTGAACCTGTGGTACGACATAAGGGGCTGCCGCCAGCACAAAGGCACTAGCAGCTAATGCCAGAGCAATATTGGTTTTGCTGAAAAAATTAGCGGTGGGCTTAGCCGATGAGATTACCGGTTCGGTCGGGGTGTCGGTCACGATTAGTCCTGTGTTTATTTGCGACGTGAGGGGGTTTCGCCATCAACCGGATCAATCCCCATCAGTGATGAGGTGGTCAGCACAATGTCACGTGCCCGACGATATTCCGGTGAATTGGTCTCAAGATTTTTCTGCGACCAGACGGCAAAAGTGCGGGCTTGCTGAATATTGCCGCGATGAAATTCGGCCTCAGCGGCCGCCAGACGCGCTTCGCCGCTCAGGCCCTGTCCGTCATAGGCCTGTGCCAGCAGGTTCCACGCGAAACTGTTGTCAGATTCGGCCTTGAGCGATTCTTTGAGGTGAAATACTGCCTTTTCCAGATTGGGGCGGTCACCCTTGGCTACCAGCGCCTGACCGAGATTAAGCTGAAGCAGCGGCGCACCGGGCATGAGCTCGACAGACCGCTGATGCGCCGGTATCGCCTGATCAATCTGACCGGTTTCGAAATATATCTGCCCCTTAAGTTCCCACAGATAGGGATTGTCCGGATAGTCAGCCAGCAGCAGATCAAGCTCGGAATGGGCTTTTTTCAGATCGGTCTGTTTGTACCAGGCAATGACGCGGGCATAACGGGCAGGGTAGGAGGTGTCGCTTTCGGGGTATTTCTGGAAGACATAGATCGGATGTTCCAGAAAGCCTGATAGCTTCGCCTTCATGATATCGAACTGATAGATGGTTTCCGGCGTATCGACGGCATTGTAATGGGGCTGCGCCTCGACCAGTTTGCGCAGGACGCCAATCCGGTCACGTGACAGGGGGTGGCTGCGGAAATACTGATAGCGTTCGGCATTACTGAAGGTTTCGGCGTTACGGAAGCGCTCAAAGAAGGTCAGCATGCCCTTGCCCGACATGCCCGCGCGCTCCAGGGCCTTGATGCCAGCAATGTCAGCGGCAGATTCCTGCGTCTGCATGTAGCGCAGCGCGCCAAGCGTGCCAAAGGTCTGCGAACTGGCCAGCAGACCCGCACCGGCATCCGGTGCACCGGCCAGCAGGGCGATAATCCCTAGACCAAGTGATATGGCCATGGGGGCCTTGGCCGCCTGATAGATTTCGTCCGAACGAACTGTGTGACCGGCACTCTGGTGACCGGCTTCGTGTGCGATAACGCCAAACAGTTCGTTCGGGGTTTCAGACTCAAGGATCAGGCCGGTATTCAGGCCGATAATCTGACGCGAGGTGGCAAAGGCGTTAAGCTGATTGTCGGCAATAAGCAGGAACAGCACCTGATCAGGATTGAGGCCGGAGGCGTCGAGAATAACCTTTGTTTCGGTTTTCAGAAACAATTCGATTTCGGTGTCACGGATGATCGATTGCGCGTCAGCCTTGGGCGAAAAACTGATCAGGCCAAGCGCCATCATTGAGGCCGCCGCCAGCGGTTTAAACCTGTTTCTGATCAGATCGCCAAACGCCATCATATACGCCCTATGAATCCCCAATCCGCAATATATAGCGGCAACAGTGACAAATCTAAGGCCCTGAGGCAAGTCCGCTGCGCTTAATGAAAAAGCCTCCGGTAAAAACCGGAGGCTTTGCAGTGGGTTAGCGTCGCCACCAGCCGCGCTTGGGTTTTTCCGGCGGGGTGGATATTTCGGATGGATCAGCTACAGGCGTGTCCACCGGTTCGCTCACGGTTGGTGCATAGGAGGTCACCAAAGGCTCTGCGGATACTGGTGCAGACGCTTCGATGGGCGCTTCGGCTACGGCGGCTGGTTCTGAAACCGTTTCCGCTACGGGCTCTGGGGGCTGTTCGGGCGCAACTGTTTCAGCCACAGCCACAGGTGCTTCAGCTTCTGTGTTTTCAGATGTTTCCGTCACGTCGGTTTTCTTGCGGCGCGTGCGTGTCCGGCGGGCAGGTTTGGAAATTTCTGCCTCCGTAGGTTCCGCACTTTCCGTTTTGACTTCGGGCAGCGGGGCCTCAAGTTCAACGGCTAGAGTTGCCTGTTCGGTGACGGTTTCAGCGACTGCTTCCTCAGCACCGGAACCCCTGCGACCGCGACGTGGTGGGCGTTTGCCCTTACGTGCCGGTTGATTTTGCAGACCTTCAGGCACCAGAGAGGTCGGTGACTGCGTGGCTTCACCCAGAACGGAGGCCTCAGAGGTGGTCGTGTCCGTCACCTGCGGCTTGTCTTCACCCTGAGGGGTTTCAAAACGCTTCTGGTGCTCCTCATGCGGATCGATCCACACATAGGGGTCTTCGAGCGACGGCGTGCGGGCGCGTACCCAGCCATAGGTTTCGCGCGGACGGCTGTCGAAGCCCCCACGACGACCTCCGCGACGGCCACGGCGACGTTTGCGGCCACGCGGGTCTTCGCCTTCGCTGCCGTTTTCGCCATCGTCATTGTCTGCGTCAGAGGCTTCATCGGAGGCCGTTTCGTCGGTCTTGCGCTCTTCGCGGTCGCCCCTGTCGCCGCGACGTCTGCGGCGGCGATTGCGGCGGCCATTGCGATCGCCATTGCCATTTTCAGATGACGCCTCGCTGTCGTCGCCGTCACGTTCAGAGACGGCTTCGTCTTCAACTTCCTCGTCGTCGATTTCGTCTTCTTCGATATCGGGGCCGAGATCTATAATCGGCTCAGGGCGTACCGGCGGTGTGAAATCGACCTCATCGGCATGAACCGTGCGGGTGATTTCAAATTCGGCATGGCTGAGATCCGGATCGATCTCGACATTGACCTTCAGGCCCCATTCGAGCCTGAGTTTGGCCAGATGCACCTGCTTTTCGTTCAGCACATAAAGCGCCACAGGCTGCGGCAGCTTGATGGTGATGGCGCCGGCGCCATGGGTCATGGCCTCAAGATCGATGGCACGCATGGCCGTCAAGGCAGAAGAATCGACCGAACGTACACGCCCCTGACCTTCGCAGTGCGGACAGACAACGGTTGTACCTTCAAGGAAACCGGTGCGGCGTCTCTGACGGCTGATTTCCATCAGGCCGAAGCCGGAAATCTTGCCCATCTGGATGCGGGCACGATCTTCGGACAGCGCGTCTTTCAGTTTCTTTTCGACGGCGCGGTTGTTTTTCGCCTCATCCATGTCGATGAAGTCGATGACCACCAGACCGGCCAGATCGCGCAGACGCATCTGACGGGCGGCTTCTTCGGCGGCCTCAAGGTTGGTTTTCAAAGCCGTGGCTTCGATATTTCGTTCCTTGGTCGATTTGCCGGAGTTGACGTCGATGGCCACCAGGGCTTCGGTCTGGTTGATAACCAGATAGCCGCCCGATCTCAGGGGTACGACCGGCGAATAGATACGGTTCAGTATATCTTCGACGCCATAACGGGCAAACAGTGGCGAATTGGCCTTATAGAGCTGAATCTTCTTGGCCTGGGACGGCATGATCATGCGCATGAATTCTTTGGCCGACCGGTAACCGTCCTCGCCTTCGACCAGAACCGAATCAAAGTCCTTGTCGAACAGGTCGCGGATAGCCCGTTTGACCAGATCTTCTTCTTCGTAGATCAGCGCCGGTGCATTGGATTGCAGAGTCGTTTCGCGGATGTTTTCCCAGACGCGCAACAGATAGTCATAGTCGCGCTTGATTTCCTGCTTGGTGCGCTTGGCCCCAGCGGTACGGATAATCAGCCCCATACCCTGCGGCACCTCAAGCGACGCCGCAACGGTCTTAAGGCGCTTACGGTCACTGGAATTGGTGATCTTGCGCGAGATGCCGCCGCCACGAGCCGTATTGGGCATCAGCACGCAGTAACGACCGGCCAGCGACATGTAGGTGGTCAGGGCCGCGCCCTTGTTGCCACGCTCTTCCTTGACGACCTGCACCAGAAGAATCTGGCGGCGCTTGATGACTTCCTGAATTTTGTAGCGCTTGATCAGGTGGGCGCGCAGGCGGCGCTCTTCGTCAGGAAGGTCGTCATGATCATCATGATCCTCTTCCTCGCCATTTTCATCGCCGTTATCCCTGGCGCTCTGATTGGCGGCAGCTTCACGGGCCAGCTCAGCCATAAGGGCTTCGCGGTCAGCGACCGGAATCTGGTAATAGTCCGGATGAATTTCATTAAAAGCGAGAAAACCGTGACGGTTTCCGCCATATTCAACAAAGGCCGCCTGAAGCGAGGGCTCCACGCGCGTTACCTTGGCCAGATATATATTGCCACGCAGTTGTTTGCGTGCGTGGCTTTCGAAATCAAATTCCTCGACGCGGGATCCGTTCAACACGATGACGCGGGTTTCTTCCGCGTGCGTCGCATCTATTAACATGGTTTTGGACATAGAGTGCTCCTCGGCACCGTGTCAGTCGCGCGCACAGAAGCCCGGGCGAACCCTTGGGGACTGGGGACGATAATGAACGGTGACGAATTTGGGTTGAGAGGCGTGCGCATCTGGCCGATCCGGCGCGCGTGGCGCATCGGGTCACTGAGGACAACGGCAATATAATAGCAGCACAGCCCATAGGGGAGGTTGATACCTTAAAAACTGGACGCGTCGGCCCTTAAAGGGGCGTGGCGTTAAATCTATTCAGGGTGACGCTTATATCCTGAGGGGAAAACCAACCGGATATCTTCGTCTGTGCAAAGCCTGATCTTGAGCGCGAGTGCGTCGCCGTCAGGGCTTTGAATTCTTCATTTCGTTTCACAAATACCAGTCGGACATATAAGGCGCTGAACTAAGCGAACCGGCCCGGAGTCTGCCCCGAAATCTGCAACATGTCACCTTGATCATACGGCCGGGGAGAAATAAACCCCGCCTTTGGTCTCAAAGAGGACATGTTACTATGCAACATGCACCTCAAAAAGAAAAGTCGTCAATTATTTTCTGCGTTAACGGGATAGCTACGGGTGTGGCGTAAGAGTTTACACACAAACATAAAATACGTGATGCGTGGAGCAATTATATGATCCGGCAATTTTGCCGCTTTGTAGGAATAGGCCGCTTTAAGGCAGCCGGTAAGGTCTGGGCTGGCGCGCTCATGGCCGCCACCATAAGTGTGGCCGTGGCTGAGGTGCCCACCGTAGCCGCCGCAGACAAGGCAGATACGTTAAAGGTCAGACTGGGGGGGACGCAATCTCAGACCCGTCTGGTCATCGATCTGGACACCAGTGTGCGTGGTGAACTTTTAAGTCGTGACACAGACTATTCACAGGCGGTGCTCGGTCTTTCGGGGGGCGGTATCCCTAAGGGGCAGTCCGGTGAGGGCCGCGGGCTTATCCGTTCGTGGAAGCTTGAGAGCATGGCCGGTATCACGCGTCTGAAAATTGAATTTAATGGCGAAGCCAGAATTTCACGCCGGTTTTTATTGCCGCCAGGTGATGGCGTTGGTCATTACCGGTACGTGATTGATGTTGTGCCGAAAAATGGCGTTACCCCTCAGGTGGTTCAGGCTGCTGTAGCCCCCACGCCCAAGCCGCGTGCCGCTGCGGTGCCGGTCGTCGATAAGCGTAACGCAAAGAAGATCATTGTTATCGATGCCGGACACGGCGGCAAGGACCCCGGGGCCAGAGGCAGTTTTTCGTGGGAAAAAGATGTCAATCTGGCGGCAGCCAAGACTCTGAAAAAGAAGCTTGAGGCCACCGGTCGTTACAGGGTCATCATGACGCGCGAGACAGACGCCTATGTGGATAAGGTGGCACGGGTGCGTATTGCGCGCAACGCCAATGCTGATCTGTTTATATCACTGCATTCCGACGCCAGCGCCAGTCCGGGTACGCGCGGTGCCAGCGTCTATACCCTGTCTGACTCAGGTACAGAACGGGCAGCGCGCAACGCCATGAATGCCGGTGACTGGTCCTTGCCCAAGGCGTCTGATGACAAGATGGTCAATCGTATTCTGGTCGATTTGACGCAGCGGGCGACCAAGAACCGCTCGGCGACGTTTGCGGAACTGATGCTGGGTAAACTTGAGGGCACCACGCCGTTAGTGAAATCGAGCCACAGGCAGGCCGGTTTTGTGGTTCTGCTGGCGGCCGATGTTCCGGCCATCCTGTTTGAAATGGGCTTTATGTCCAATGTCGAGGATGAAAAACTGCTCAATGATTCGGGCTATCAGTCGCGGATGATGGGGCAGGTGACCAAGGCCATTGATCAGTATTTCGCTAATGATGTGGCCTATGCCTCCTTTGCGCTGATCCCTTAAAAAGCCAAAAAGCTATAGTCTTCCGGATCAACCTCGTCCTTTGTGGCGAGGTTTTTTCATGATCGGTATGCCGAAAAAAAGCCGCAACAGGGTGAAATTTCAGACAATGGCTATGCCTGCTGCGTACGGTTTGGTACATACGGCGCAGAACTATGATTAAGCCTCACCCGAGGCTACGGAGGTCGTTTGCCACAACCCTCAGAACACCGGTCAGCGTCACACCTGCTGTCACAACGCTGGTTTGCCGTAGCGGGCGTGATCATGATGGTCACCGTCGCTGTGGCCGGATTTGCCATGGCTATATATGCAGCCTGGCTGTTTCACGATCTGCCGGATGGTAATGAAATCGCTGACTACCGGCCACCGACCTCCACCCGCGTATTTGCCTGGGATGGCACGCTTATTGGCGAATATGCGCAGGAGCGGCGGATATTTGTGCCCTATAACCGTCTGCCTGAGCGGCTGACTCAGGCGTTTCTGGCGGCGGAAGACCGTAATTTCTTCACGCATTCGGGTGTGGATATTGGCGGCCTGAGTCGCGCCATGATGAAAAACGTCTCACATGCCGCGCAGGGGCGCAGGCTTGAGGGGGGATCAACCATCACCCAGCAGGTGGCTAAAAACGTCCTTCTGACCAATGAGCGGACGCTGGGGCGTAAGCTGAAAGAAGTGATTCTGGCGCGCAGGCTTGAGACCTCCCTCAGTAAAGAGCAGATTCTTGAGCTTTATCTGAATGATATCTATCTCGGCTATCGTTCCAATGGTGTGGCGACCGCCGCCTTTAACTATTTTGGCAAATCGGTTGATCAACTGACTCTGTCTGAGATGGCCTATCTGGCGGCCCTGCCCAAGGGGCCGTCCAACTATCATCCGTCACGCCGTAAGGCGCAGGCCATTGCCCGCCGAAACTGGATTCTGGGGGAAATGGCACAGGTCGGCTGGATCACGCAGGTCGAAGCGCAGGCCGCGCAAAAAGAAGACCTTGTGGTGCAGGCTGCCCCCCAGCGGGCCAAGTACCGCGATGCCGATTTCTTTGTTGCCGAAGTTGAGCGCCGCGCGAAAAATCTGTTTGGTGAAGATATCTATTCTTCGGGCTATTACGTTAAAACAACCCTTGACCCCAGGTTGCAGACAGCGGCGCGTATCGCGCTGATGGATGGACTTGAGGTCTATGACCGCCGCCATGGCTGGCGCGGGGCGTGGGGTAATGTCGAGCTTTCCGAAGGCTGGCAGGATCTGGCCGGTAAGGCGGAAACGGCGCTGGCTGAGAACCGTCAGGCCCCGTTTGAGCGGCCTGAATGGCAGGCGGCTCAGGTCGATCGTCCCGGCGCGGGCGGCATCCGTCTGGTGTCCAATGGCGACAGTGGCACCTTGCGCGGTGAAGACCTGAGCTGGGCACGGGGCGGGGCGGGCCTTAAGGCTGGTGATCTGGTGTTTGTCTCACCGACGGGCAGCAATGGCGTCTATCGGCTGCATCAGGTACCTGCGGTCAATGGTGCGCTGGTGGCGGTTGATCCGTGGACGGGCCGCGTCATGGCTATGGTCGGCGGCTACAGCTATTCTCTGTCGAAATTCAATCGGGCGACGCAGGCCCGCAGACAACCCGGTTCGGCCATCAAGCCGTTCATCTATGCCACGGCGCTTGAGGGGGATTTCACACCGGCTTCTATCGTGGTCGATGGCCCGATCAGCTTCCGTGGTGCGGGCGGTTCGGTTTGGGCGCCGCGCAATTATTCGCGCACCTATTACGGGCCGCAGACCCTGCGTAAGGGGCTTGAGCTGTCGCGTAACGCCATGACAGTGCGTCTGGCCGATAAGGTGGGCATGAAGAATGTCGCGCAAAAGGTCATATCCTATGGCGCGGTCGACAAGATGGAGCCCTATCTGCCCAACGCGCTGGGGGCAGCCGAAACGACACCCTTTATGCTGACTTCGGCCTATTCGTTATTTGTCAACGGTGGGCGTCGGGTGACACCGCACCTGATTGAGACGGTCTCTGATCATGAAGGCAAGATGATCTATAAGGCCGAACGCCGTAACTGTCCGTCGGGTTGTCGCAGGGCGTTTGATGGTACGGAATCGCCGCGCCTTGTTCCCGATGGTCAGCAGGTGATGGATCCGATTGTTGCCTATCAGGTCAATTCCTTCATGCAGGGCGTGGTTCAACGCGGCACAGCGACGCGTGCGCGGGTACTTGAGCGCCCGATTGGCGGCAAGACCGGTACAACCAACGAATATCGCAGCGCCTGGTTCGTCGGTTTTTCACCCGATCTGGTGGTGGGCGTGTTTATCGGTTTCGATGATAACCGGCCGCTGGGCTCGTCTGAAACTGGTGGGCAGACGGCCTTGCCGATTTTTGTCGACTTTATGAAAACGGCAAACAAAGGCAAACCGGTTAAAGAGTTCCACAAACCGAAAGACGCGGTCTACGTTTCAGTTCGCGGTCACGAAGAGGCCTTCCGTCCCGGCACAGAACCAAAACCGGTCGAAGCGCCTGTGGTCGAGCAGGGGCCACGTCCCTACACGGAAGTATGGCGTGATGGTCTGACCGAAACCGCGCCTGATCTGGTGCCGTTTGATCCGTCACGTGCGACACCACCGCCGCGCTATGTGGATGAGGATTAGGAAAGCCTTGCCAAGCTGAACGCGGGTGCGTATCCCGACCAATTGAATATTCAGGACTTAAGGAATTAACATGCGACTGGATGTGGAGGCTTCTGCCACCGACATCGAGCAATCCATCGGATTGCTCAGGAGGCGTCTTTGACTGGGATGTGGCGCTCAGAAAACTCGACGAACTGAATGCGCGGGTCGAGGACCCGACCCTGTGGGACAAGCCGGACGACGCTCAGGCCGTCATGCGGGAACGCACGCGTCTGGCCAGTGCCATGGATGCGGTTCATGCTCTGTCCAAAGACCTGAAAGACGCGCTCGAATACGCCGAACTGGCGGATATGGAAGGCGACGAGGATTTGCTTGAGGAAGCCCGTGCGATGCTTAAAGGCATCAAGGAGCGGGCGGCGCGTGCCGAGCTTGAGGCCCTCCTGTCCGGTGAGGCCGATGGTAATGACGCCTATGTCGAAATCAATTCCGGTGCCGGTGGCACGGAGTCTTGTGACTGGGCAGGTATATTGTTGCGTATGTATACGCGCTGGGCGACCCAGCATGGTATGAGCGTCTCAATCGAAGAAGAAACACCGGGCGAACAGGCGGGCATCAAGTCCGTAACATTGACTATCAAGGGGCCGAACGCCTATGGCTGGTTGAAGACCGAAGCCGGTGTGCACCGGCTGGTGCGGATTTCACCCTTCGATTCCAACGCGCGCCGCCACACTTCGTTTGCCTCGGTCTGGGTTTATCCTGTGGTCGATGACACAATCGAAATCGATATCAATCCGGCGGATGTGCGCACCGACACCTATCGCGCCTCAGGCGCAGGCGGTCAGCACATCAACAAGACCGACTCGGCGGTGCGCCTGACGCACATTCCGACCGGTATCGCCGTCGCCTGTCAGGCCGGTCGTTCGCAACATGCGAACCGTGACGAAGCCTGGAAGATGTTGCGCGCGCGGCTCTATGAGGTGGAACTGCAAAAGCGCGAAGCTGCCCAGCAGGCGCTTGAGGACCAGAAGACAGACATTGGCTGGGGACACCAGATACGATCCTACGTTCTGCAACCCTATCAGATGGTCAAGGATCTGCGCACGGACGTGGAAACCTCTGACAGTCAGGGGGTTCTGGATGGTGACCTTGATGCCTTTATGGGGGCGGCTCTGGCGCAGCGCGTCGGGGCAACGCGCGACGGGGCAGAATCGTAAAAACAGGGCCTTCTATGGGGCGGGGTCTCAGACCCTGCCTTAGGCGCTGGTTAAAGTTCGTTGCGGATGCGCAGGTAGAGGCGGGGCTCGGAATCGCGCACTGAGCTTTCGTGATAAGCGACTTCGCTGATGCCGCGCAGGCCCTCATAGCGGGTGGCCTCATAGGTCGAGGTGCGCGAGCCAAGGTTTTGCAACTCGCCACGAATAGCCAGTTTATGGTTTGGGCGGTATTCGGCATAGAGGCTGACCCACGGTGATCCCAGCGAACGGCTGACCTGATTATAGCGCCATGTGGTGTTGTCCCAGCCCTTATCGACCGACCAGCCCCACGAATAGAGCGGCTTGTCCTGAGAGAAGTTCAGGGAGAGGGTGACAGGCGTCTGACCAGAGATGCGGCGCTTTTCACCGGTGACCGGATCGGTGACTTCGGATTCGTTCCAGGTGGCATTGAAATGCACCATGCCGCCTTCGTCCGTCAGCAGGCCATCGGTTGGCAGGCTCAGGCGTGTGCTCAGGCGCTGGTTTTCACCATCGCCGATATTGCCAACGGCGTCATGAACCGCGTTTTCGGTATAAACGGGGACACGTTCAATGGCGTCTTCGATCTGATACTGCTGATAGTTGATGACCAGTTGCCCCTTATCGGCAAAGCGGTAATCGAGGCTGATCTGGTCGGCCCACTGACGGTAGGGCACAAGATTGACAGGGGCCAGAAGCTGTTCGGGCTTTTCATATTGCCATTGCGCGACAGATACAAAATCCCAGTAGCCCAGACCGCCGACTTCGCGTTCGCGGCTGATGCGCACCTGAAGGCGGTCATCGGGACGCCAGTTCACCGACAGGCGCGGCCTGGAATAGCTGTAGGTCTCGCGCGCGCTATAGGTGCCACGATGATAGATATCGGCCGTTTCAACCATCAGACCACCATCGATGGTTATATTGTCTGCAGGCCGCCAGTTGGAACTGATATAGACCTTGCCACGGTTTTCCTCACCGTGAACCACACCGGGGGTGACAATATCGTCAGGCGTCATCCATGATCCGGTCGAGAGGCTTTCGCTGTCGAAGACATTGTAACGGTGTTCGGCACCGGCCTGAAGGGTCAGGGCAGAATTCTTACGCCATGTGGCCTGACCGCTGAGATTACCTTCGGCGGTGATTTTTTCCTCAACATAATCCGACGTATAGGTCGGCCTCAGGTAGTTGCGCTCATAGGTGTTGCGGTTTTCACGCGCCCACATATCGAGCCTGAGGTTGACGTTATTCACGACGTCGCGGTTATAGCTGCCGGAAAATTCAGTGTTCAGGTTTTCGGTCTTACGGGCTTCGCTTTCCAGCGTGTCGCCGGTGTAGTCGGCATCGAAACCCGACACCTGAGGGCGCACCTTGCCTTCGAGAGACATATAGCCGCCATAGGCCGAACCGGCCCATTTCACCCGCGCCTCAAGGCCTTCGCTGTTGCCGCGTGACTGAGTGATGTGGTGTTTCTCAGTGCCGTCGGCATAGGTGGTGTATTTGTCACCGCGCCCTGTGCCGTCGTCATTGTTCTGGAAATAGTTGAGACCGGCTTCAAGGGTTTTGCCCGCACGTTTTTTCAGCCATGTCAGGCCGAACTGCGGTTTGACGCGTCCGCCGGTATAGATATTGCCGCCGTAGTTGAGGGTCACGACGGGCTTATCGGTCGGCTTGCGCACGATGTTTATAAGTTCGTTGTGGCCCTGAAAATCATGACTGCCGGTGCCTGCGGGGATGCGTTCAATACGCTCAACCATAGAGGCGGGGACACGGCGCAGGGCCTCAGACAGGCCTTCGCCCGGACGCTGGCCATCAATCAGTACATTTCCGTTTCCATTTGAGCCCGAAAGCACAAAGTTCGGTATATGGCGCACCATGTCTTCAGCGGAATGTACAGATTTGCCGGTAAAGTCAGAAAGGGTATAGCTTACCTGTGCGGCCGCGGCGGACGGCCCCATAAGCCCCCCTGCGAAACCAAGGCAAAGCGCCAGAACCGATGCGGATGTCATGGCCTTCAGGCGCATTAAACCAGATACCCTTGAATATGGTTTTACGAAAAATACCGATGCGGCAATAGGTTACATTATGTAACAACGGATACAGTTTCACAAGCCCATAAAGCCTCAATGCGGCATATGTGCGGCTAAATACGATTAAACACAAAAGGTTAATTTATATTATAATTGAGATTTATTGGGTGCCGCCCACCGTAATGCCGCGAATTTTCAACGAGGGCTGACCGATTCCGACCGGCACACTCTGACCAGCCTTGCCGCACGTGCCGACACCGGGGTCAAAGGCAAAGTCATTGCCGATCATCTCGATCTGGCGCATGACGGCGGGGCCGTCACCGATCAGCGAGGCACCTTTGACGGGCGTGGTGACCTTACCGTCTTCGATCAGATAAGCCTCGGTGCACTGAAAGACGAACTTGCCGTTGGTGATGTCCACCTGACCGCCGCCAAAATTAACCGCATAGAGACCGCGTTTGGTTGAGGCGATCATGTCGGCGCGCGTATCGCTGCCGCCGGTCATGAAGGTGTTGGTCATGCGCGGCAGGGGCTGGTGGGCATAGGACTGACGGCGACCATTGCCGGTGACGTTCACGTTCATCTTACGTGCGGACAGACGGTCGTGCATATAGCCCACCAGTACGCCGTCTTCGATGAGCGTTGTGGCCTGTGTGGGCGTGCCTTCATCGTCAATATTCAATGAGCCGCGGGCATCGGTAATCGTGCCGTCATCAACGACCGTGACGCCTTTGGCGGCAACCTGCTGTCCCATCTTGCCTGAAAAAGCCGAGGTGCCTTTACGGTTGAAGTCACCCTCAAGGCCGTGACCGACCGCTTCGTGCAGCAGTACGCCCGGCCAGCCATTGCCGAGGACAATGTCCATTTCACCGGTGGGGGCGGGAATGGCCTCAAGATTGACCAGAGCCTGTCTTAAGGCCTCATCGACCTGAGCCTGCCAGTTGTTCGGATCAACCAGTTCGGTCAGGCCAATGCGTCCACCGCCGCCGGTAGAGGCGGTTTCGCGACATCCGTTCTTTTCGACAGACACACCAATCGAGATGCGCACCAGAGGGCGGTAATCATGATAGATTTCGCCGCCTGCACGCAGAATGGCTATGTGGCGCTGATCGCTGGCAATGGAGGCTGATACCTGTACGACGCCGGAATGCTTGTCGCGGGCATAGGCGTTGATGGATTCGAGCAGGGCAATCTTGGCGGCAAAATCCATGTCGCTGATGGGATCGTGCGCGCCGTAATAGCGCTGGTTGCTGCGCGGCGGATTAGACGTGGACAGGCTTAAGGAGAGGGCCTTGCCCTGTTTGGCCTGCGCAGCGGCATCGGCAGCCCGACGGATGGCCTCAAGACTCAGTTCGGCGGCATTGGCAAAACCTATGGTCTCATCGGAGACGATTCTCAGACCAAATCCCTGATCGGCCCCATAGTTGGCTCCCTTCAGGCGACCATCATCGAAAACAAGTGATTCTGTCTCACGTGATTCGAAGAAGATTTCCCCGTCATCCGCACCGGTCATGGCCTCGTCAAAAAGACGCTGGCAGGCCTGAATGTCCAGATCCTTGAAGGCAGCGGGTGAGGTGGCGTGGTCTAAGGGCATTGAAACTCACTTCTGTACAACGGGTAACGGCGACCGTTTCGCCTGAATATCAAAACCGGTCATTATTCCTGAAACTGTTCTTTATTTAGGTGCGAAATCGGTCAAAGGCTATGGGGCGTACGAATTTATTGTCAGATGAGCCGTCAGATGGGGAGGCGGGCGCACATGCGCTCAAAGCCGCGACAAAAGATCGCACCTGTCAGGGTGATGCAGGGGATTTGAAATAATTCTCCCTGTTCATATCAGGGAATCCGCGTTTTAGCCCTTTGCAATTTGCTCATATGGCATTATGGGAACCGTACGCAAAGGTGAGACATATTGTCATAAGTCGTCACCTTCGCTGTCACCCTGACCGGTTTCATAAGGGCAGGGACGGCGACCGAGGATTAACTGGCTTTGCACCTGCCGCACCTTGATTGAAAGGCGGCAGGCAAAAGGCCGTCATTATTGAGGATAGTGGGAATGGGCATCCGAAGGCTGACCATGGCTGGCGTCCGGGCCGGTAAGGCTGGGATCGGCGCTATACTAGCGTCTTTGAGCGCGTGGTTTGTGGGGGCCGGTATGGCCTTCGCCGAAGAGGTGGCAGGGCTGCCGACTGATAAGGCCATCCATCTGCAAAAGTCTGTGTCGGAGCTTAAGGACGACGCTATTTTCTTCCATGACTGGATTTTGCTGCCCATCATTACGGCGATTGTCGTTCTGGTGCTGGGCCTGCTGATCTGGATCGTGTTGCGTTACAACAAGCGCACCAATCCAACCCCGGCGCGCTTCTCACACAATACGACCATTGAGATTCTGTGGACGGTCGTTCCGGTTCTGATCCTTGTCTATATTGCGTTCTTTTCGTTCTCGCTGATGCGTAAATACGAGAATATGCCTGATCCTGACGTGGTGGTTAAGGCGACCGGCTATCAATGGTACTGGGCCTATGATTTCCCTGAATTGGGTGTCGAAGGTATCGAATCGCGGCTGCTGCCCGAAGCCCGTGAACTGGAGAGCGCGCGTGCCGCCAATGTGCCGTTCCTGCTGGGTGTCGACAATGAGTTGATCGTGCCGGTAAACAGTGTTGTTCAGGTTCAGGTTACCGCCTATGACGTTATCCACGCTTTTGCCCTTCCGGCCTTTGGTGTGAAAATTGACGCGGTTCCGGGGCGCCTGAACAATCTGTGGTTCAAGGCCCGTGAAACCGGCATCTTCTATGGCCAGTGTTCGGAACTGTGCGGTATCGACCATGCCTATATGCCGATCGCTATCCGCGTTGTGACCCAAAAAGAATTTGACGACTATATCATCGCTGCCGGTGGCAAGACCCGCGCCCAGATCGCTCAGGAAGCGGCTGCGGCCAAGCTTGCTGAACAACAGGCGGCTGCAGAAGCCGCTGCCGCGGCGGACACGGCTGAAGCGGCTGGTGCTTCGGCGGTTGCCACCGACGCGGCCACAGCTGCCTCCGACGCGCCCGCCGCTGCCACCGATGGTGGATCAGCTTCTGCCGCCGCTGCGGCCCAATAATTAGTAAAGAGAGACGAACGCAATGGCTACGAACGCTTCAGTCGCTCATGATCATCACGACGATCACGACAACCATACGCCGCCTTTCTTTAAGCGCTGGTTCTATTCGACCAACCACAAAGATATCGGGCTTCTGTACATCTTCTTCTCGATCTTTGCCGCCATCATCGGTGGTGGCCTGTCGGGTCTGATCCGCTGGGAGCTTTATGAGCCGGGTCTTCAGCTTTTTGTTGAAGGCAGCATGCTCGACTCACTGGGTATTTTCCAAGGCAAGCACGGCTATAATGCTGTGGTTACCGCCCACGCCCTGATCATGGTGTTCTTTGTGGTCATGCCGGCAACGGTTGGTGGTTTCGGCAACTATTTCGTACCGCTCATGATCGGTGCGCCGGACATGGCCTTCCCCCGCCTGAACAATATCTCGTTCTGGCTTCTGGTGGCGGGTTTTGTTCTGCTGGTTATCTCGCTGTTCGTTCCGGGCGGTGTCGGTGCTTCTGATAAGGGCTTCGGGGGCGGCTGGACCGTCTATCCGCCTCTGTCGAACGCCCAATACCATCCGGGGCCGTCGCTTGATCTGGCGATCTTTGCCCTGCACGTAGCCGGTGCTTCGTCGATCCTCGGTGCGATCAACTTCATCACCACGATCTTTAACATGCGTGCACCTGGCATGACGCTTCACCGCATGCCGCTATTTGCGTGGGCTTTGCTGGTCACCGCCTTCCTGCTGCTGATCTCGCTGCCGGTTCTGGCGGGTGCGATCACCATGCTGCTGACCGACCGTAACTTCGGCACCAGCTTCTTCATTCCGGCTGGCGGCGGCGATCCGGTCATGTACCAGCACCTGTTCTGGTTCTTCGGTCACCCCGAAGTGTACATCATGATCCTGCCGGGCTTCGGCATCGTCAGCCATATCGTCTCGACCTTCTCGAAAAAGCCGGTCTTCGGTTATCTGGCCATGGCCTATGCTATGGTGGCCATCGGTGTTGTCGGTTTCGTCGTGTGGGCGCACCACATGTACACCGTCGGTATGGGCTTCAACCTGCGTGCCTACTTCGTTATGGCGACCATGATCATCGCTGTGCCTACCGGGGTTAAGATCTTCTCGTGGATCGCGACCATGTGGGGCGGGTCGATTGACTTCAAGGTGCCTATGCTGTGGGCCATCGGCTTCATCTTCCTGTTCACCGTTGGCGGTGTGACGGGTGTGGTTCTGGCCAACAACGCTATCGATACCTCACTGCATGACACCTATTATGTCGTGGCACACTTCCACTACGTGTTGTCGCTTGGGGCTGTGTTCTCGATCTTTGCGGCCTTCTTCTACTGGTTCGAGAAGATGTTCGGCGTGAAGTTCAATGAACTTCTGGGACAAATCCAGTTCTGGATCATGTTCATTGGCGTGAACGTTATCTTCTTCCCGCAGCACTTCCTCGGTCTGCAAGGTATGCCACGTCGTTACATCGACTATCCGGAAGGCTTCGCCTACTGGAACAAGGTGTCGACCATTGGTTACCTGATCACCATCGTCGGTGTGGGCGTCTTCTTTATCCTTCTGATTGAAGCCGCAATCCGTCGCCGCAAGGCAGAGGCCAATCCTTGGGGTGAAGGGGCTACGACCCTTGAGTGGACACTGTCCTCACCGCCGCCTTATCACCAGTTCTCGCAACTGCCTGTGATCAAGGATGACGGTCACCACTAATTCCCTGAACTTTTAGGGAAAACTATCGGGGGATGGGGCGCATTGGCACCTCATCCCCCAATCGTATCTAAACGGCTATATACTGTTGAGCGCCATGATCCCAAACACCGCCCTGACTGAAGACAGACCCGAAGAAGCCGCATCCGGCGCTGAGGCCGTCTATGCGCAAAAGGCGCTGCGGGCCTCTCCGGCGGATTATTTCCAGCTTCTGAAACCGCGCGTCATGTCACTGGTGGTTTTCACCGGTCTGACGGGACTGGTGGTGGCACCTGTGGACATGCATCCGTTGCTGGCCTTTGTGGCGGTGCTGTGTATTGCGCTTGGGGCGGGTTCGGCCGGGGCGCTGAATATGGCGCTTGAAGGGACGACCGATGCCCTGATGCGCCGGACACGTGGTCGGCCTGTGGCGGCAGGGCGCGTCACCAAGCAGGACGCCATGGCCTTTGGCGGGGTACTGGCGTTTTTGTCCGTGTCGATGATGTGGCTGTCGGTTAATGATCTGGCGGCGGGACTTCTGGCGCTGACCATTGTCTATTATGTCGTGCTTTACACCATGATTCTTAAGCGCCGCACGCCGCAGAACATCGTCATTGGCGGGGCGGCAGGGGCGTTTCCACCGGTTATCGGCTGGGCAGCGGCAACCGGTGTTGCGCCGCTTGAGGCCTGGGTCTTGTTTGCTATCATCTTTTTGTGGACGCCACCCCATAGCTGGGCGCTGGCGCTTTATACGACCGAAGACTATGCCAATGCCGGTATTCCAATGATGCCCGTGGCCAAAGGCGCGAAATCAACGCGCCTGCAAATTCTGCTGTACAGCCTTGTCATGGCGCCGGTGGCCTGCGTGCCGATCCTGTTTGGTATGGGCGGCATTTCCTATGCGGTTGTATCGGTTCTTGGCGGTCTGTTCTTTGTGTTTCTGGCCATGCGGGTGTTTTTGTCGAAGGCCGGTGACCATCCGGAGGGTGGGGAAAATTCGCTTTATGATGTGAAAAAGGAAGCGGTCGCCGCGCGTAACCTGTTTGCCTATTCCATTCTGTATCTGACGGCATTGTTTGCCGCTCTGTTGCTGCACCACGCCTTTACGGGAGTATAGCCATGACTGATAAACCTGTTGTTCCGGTTACGGATGCCGACAAAAAGGCCTATCTGGCGGCTCAGAAACGCCGCAACATTGCCATTGGGCTGGCCCTGACCGCCTTTATTGTGCTGGTGTTTGTTGTGACGGTTGTGCGCATCCGGCAAGGGCTGGGATATTAAATGCAATGAAGAAACTGTCGCGTAATCAGAAGTTTCTTATCGGGTTTCTCATTGTTCCGGCCTTCATGGTTGGTCTGGCCTATGCCTCAGTGCCGCTTTATCGCCTGTTTTGTCAGGTGACGGGTTTTGGTGGCACGACTATGAAGGCCGAATCAGCGCCGACGCTGGTGACGGACAAGCCGGTGAAGGTCCTGTTCGATACCAATGTGAACGGGCTGGACTGGACGTTTAAATTTGAGCAGCCGTCGCAACTGACCACGGTCGGGGCGACAAACATGCTCTATTTTACCGTAAAGAATAACTCCGATAAGCCGCAGACGGGGCGGGCGACCTATAATGTCGTGCCGGATGTCATGGGGCCTTATTTCATGAAGCTGGAATGCTTCTGTTTTACCGATCAGACGCTGCAACCGGGTGAGGAACGCACCTTTCCCGTAGTCTATTTCCTCGATCCGGAGATGCTGAAGAATAGCGACACCAAGGGGACAACCAATGTCACCATGTCCTATACCTTCTTTGAATCGCAAAATGTGGCTGCGGTGGCCGGGAAATAGACGCAGCTGCGACCTTATGGCGCAGGGTGTGGCAAAAAGTAACAGATACGCCCCGCGAACCGATTGTGTTTAAAAACGATCTGGATTAAGACCGGACATTCAGGGTTTTAGTCCCGATAGACAATAACCGTTCGCGCAAGGTTTTCGCGCGACACACCAGAGATGAGTTGAGCGAACATGGCCCAGCACGGCGTGAACCACGATTATCACATCATCAACCCCAGCCCGTGGCCCTTGCTTGCCTCGATTGCAACGGTCGTTCTGTTCCTTGGGGCAGTGATCTGGATGAAGGGGCTTTTTGGACAGGAAGGGCCTTTGGTTTTTATCCTTGGTCTGGCAGGCGTCCTGGCGGTTATGTATTTCTGGTGGAGTGATGTGATCCGCGAATCGAAAGCGGGCGACCATACGCCGGTTGTGCAGCTTGGTCTGCGTTATGGTTCGATCATGTTCATTGCCTCGGAAGTGATGTTCTTCGTGGCCTGGTTCTGGATTTTCTTTGAAGGCGCATTGTTCTGGGAACACCGTGCGGGCGCGGCTTCGGCGATCGAAGAAGTCCGTCTGGCCTGGTCGGCATGGCCTCCTGCAGGTATTGAGACCGTCAGTGCCTGGCAATTGCCGCTGGTCAATACCCTGCTTCTGCTTCTGTCAGGTACAACGGTTACCTGGGCGCACCATGCGATTTTGAAAAACGATCGCAGTGGGGCCAAGCTGGCTCTGGCGATTACACTGGTTCTGGCGGTCAGCTTCACGGCGGTGCAGGCCTATGAATATCACCACATTTTCCACCACCATTACTTCTTCAACGAAGCAGCAGCCAATTCCGGCCTCTATGCCTCGGCCTTCCTTCTGGCCACCGGCTTCCACGGCTTCCACGTTATTGTCGGAACCATCTTCCTTGCGGTTTGCCTGATCCGTCTGTTCAATGGCGATTTCACCCCGCAGAAGCATTTTGGTTTTGAATCGGCGGCCTGGTACTGGCACTTCGTTGACGTGGTGTGGCTGTTCCTCTTTGCCTTCATCTATGTGGTGTTTGTGTAGATCAAACATTTATGGCCGACCGGTCCATACTGAGATAATGATTACAGGACGACCGGAACTGTTCCGGTCGTCTTTGTGATTCTGATAGGCTATAAGGGCCGCGAACTTTTATACGGAGAACGGGCAGGGTGACGCATGTCGGACGGGCTTAAATCGGGTGCATCCGGACGTTTTCCGGTCGGTCTGACCATTGCCACCGTTGTCGCTTTGGTCATCTTAGTGGGGCTGGGGACCTGGCAATTGCAGCGTCTCGGCTGGAAGCAGGCCCTGCTTGCGGATTATGCGCGCACCGAGGTCGTGCCGCCGGTAGCCATCGAGGCCCTGCTTAATCGCCCGGAAAATGTAGCCTGGCGGCAGGCGGTGTTGCGGGACTGTGAAATTTCACCTGAACGGATAGTCTATCTGCATGGCGTCGCCGATGCCGAGGCAGGGTATCATCTGCTGACCCCTTGTCCGGTGGCGGATGGATATATTCTCACTGATATCGGTTTCTTGCGTGAAAAGTCATCTGAGACTGCGCCTGTGACTGTTTCTGGTGTCTTGGGCCGCCTGCGGCCCTTTGAGACTCCCAACAGTTTCATGCCGCCAAATAATCCGGCTGCCGATGACTGGTATCAGCGGCGGGTTGAGGATTTATCGGCCCGCTGGGGTGTGACTTTACGCGATGACTACTATCTGGCCCTGTCCGAAGGTAATGTGCTGGGGGCGAAGCCGGTCGATCTGACGCGTAACCTGACCAACCGGCATCTGGAATATGCCCTGACCTGGTATGCGCTGGGGCTGACGCTTGTGGCCATCTATGTCGCTGTTATTCGCCGCCGTTTACGGGCAGCACCTAAGGAAAAAGTTTGACCATGTTATCAAGTTCTTCGGCAGCGGGCGGTGTATTTTCCCTCACATTGCCGAATGGGCTACGCCTTGTTTGCGACCCTATGCCGATCAAGACCTTTGCGCTTACGGCCATTATTCATGGCGGGGCGCGGTTTGAAACGCCGGCGCAATCCGGTTGGGCGCACTTAAGCGAGCACATGGTCTTCAAGGGCGCAGGCAGTCGCAATGCGCGGGAACTGGCCGAAGCCATTGAGCATCGGGGTGGTACGATCAATGCGTCAACCGGCTATGAGCATACGCGGTTTGAAGTGCGGGGCATGCGTGAATTGCTGCCGCTGGCGGTTGAGGTGGTCAGTGACCTGATGTTCCGCCCGGTGCTTGATGCGGCTGAGCTTGAGCGCGAAAAGAAGGTCATCGAGCAGGAAATATCCGAAGCCTTTGATGCGCCTGACGATCATGTGTTCGACCTGTTGCAGGCGGCGGTCTTTGGCGATCACAGCCTGGGGCGACCTATATTGGGAACGTCTGACAGTCTGGCACCGGCACGGTCGGAAAGTCTCAGGGCCTATATTGAAGGGCTTTATAATCCATCGGAAACGGTTGTCTGCGTGTCCGGCAGTATCGGGCCGGAGGACCTTGAGGCCATTGGGCGTCATTTCAGTGAGGTCGAAGGTCGCGGCGGGCGTGAGGCCACGCAGATGCCGGTATTTATGGCCGGACATGAGCGTCAGAAACGCAAAATCGAGCAAACCCATATGGCTTTGGCGTTTCCGGGGCTTAACCGGTATGATGACGATCTCTATGCCCTTAAGCTCTATGGCGAGATACTGGGGGGTGGAATGGCGTCACGGCTTTTTCAGGAGGCGCGTGAAAATCGCGGACTGGCCTATAGTATCGATGCCTTTACCACTGCCTTCAGGGATACGGGGCTTTTGGGGGTCTATGCCGGTTGTGCGCCTCAGGATGCCGCCGGACTTTGTCAGCTGATTTGCTCGGTTATGCACGATCTGGCGGACGCGCCGCTTGAGGCAGAGCTTGAGCGGGCGCGGGCGCAGTATAAGACCGGTCTTTATCTGAATGACGAGAATGCGGCGCATCGCGCGGGCACCTTATCCGGTCAGATGCTGACCTATGGGCAGGTGTACAGCCTCACCACGCAGTCTGAGCGGCTGGATGCGGTTTCGGTTGATGATCTGAAACGGGTAGGGGCGCGGGTACTGTCTGGTGGAATAGCTTCGGCCATTGTAGGGCCGGCCATGAAAAAAGATCCGGCAGACTTTCTGAGGGGCTGAGAAAACCGAGGGGAATTTCTTATTATTTTTATTCAATAAACTTTGATTTTATCTGAAAATAAATAAATGGCCGCTATAACCGCCTTTAGTTTTATTTTCTGCCGAGTTGAGTAATGTCAGGCGTTAGTCTTTTTGGGTTCAGCCGTCGGGGGACGGAGAGCCGTGCGGCAGGTGTGCAGATGAAGTCGGCTTCCAAATCGGATACCAAATCCGGCGTGCTTGCACACAACGCAGGGGCGGCGCAACTAGCGGGTGATGTCGAAGCCGCAGGGTTCGTGGCCTGGACCTATGACCTGATCCGCGCTCAGTTTGATTTTCAGGGTAAACTTGAGGGCTCAGACCTCAGTGATCTGAATGCGCTTTTTGCAGCGGATGCCTTAAGTAGCCTGACTTCGGGTATGCAGCAGGGGAAAGCGGTACGTTGCTTTCTTACGACAGAGGCGAACAGGGTTCTCTATTTCAAAGGCAATAAGCGCCATGATCAGCCGTTGATCAGTGGCCTTGTTACGGATGTGACGGATGACCTTCCGGCACATATGCATGCGATGCAGGGGCTTAAGGTGCCGAGTGAGCATATCGATCCGCTGACAGGCCTTTATAACCGCTACGGATTTCTTAAAGCCGCGCAAACCATTTTGCAGCAGTCGGGTGAATTTGATCTTGTGGTTGGTGATCTTAACCGGTTTCGCCGTCTGAACGAAGCGCTGGGGCATGAGCGCGCCGATCTGGTTCTGGGGCTTTTGGCTAGGCGGCTCAGGGAGGTTTTCGACGATAAGGCACTTCTGGCGCGGCTTGGCGAAGACGAATTTGCCGTTCTCACCCTGCGCGGTTTTCCGCGTGTGTCCGAGCGTATGCGCACAGCGCTTGAGCGTTCTATTACGGTGGCCGGTTTTGATATTCACCCGACCTTTTCCATGGGCGCGGTGTCCGTTGATGGGGGCGAGCACGCCCTTGAGGCCGGTGAATTGTTGCGACGTGCCGAGATGGCCGTTGAAGTGGCTCAGGCCAAGGGCGTCGGCAGTGTGGCGTCATACAAGCACGATCTTGAGACGGACGGCCTGACGCAACTGGCGCTGGAGGCCGAGTTGCGAAAGGCCTTTGTCAGCGGTGAGATTATCGCCCACTATCAGCCGATTATCGACCTCGGTTCGGGACGTATCGCCGGTTTTGAGGCGCTGGCCCGCTGGGCGCACCCCAAGCGGGGCCTGATACGCCCTGATCATTTTCTCGGGCTGACGCGGGATATGGGATTGCTGTGCGATCTGACCAATATCATCCTCAGTCATTCCGTAAAAAATCTGGCGAAATGGCGGGCCGCCTATGATTTGCCGGACTCTTTTTTCATCAGCGTCAACCTGTCGGCGGCGGATATTGAGCGGGCGCATCTGGTGGAGGATATTTCCCGCCTGATCCGCAGCCATGCATTGCCGGTAAAGGCGCTCAAGCTGGAAGTGACCGAAAGCGATGTCATGCGTGACCCGCATGCCGCCGCGCGGGTGCTGGGGTCGCTGAGGGAGGCGGGGGCAGGGATCGCTCTGGATGATTTCGGTACGGGTTTTTCCTCCTTAAGCTATCTGGCGCGCCTGCCGCTCGATACGCTGAAAATCGATCGGTCGTTCGTCAGCACCATGATCACCGAACGGGCGTCTGAGAAGATTGTGCGCTCGGTTCTGACGCTTGGGCGTGACTTCGGACTTGAGGTCGTGGCCGAAGGGGTCGAGGATATGGTTCTTGCCGAGAATCTGGCGCAGCTTGGGTGCCATTTCGGGCAGGGTTGGGGCTTTGCCAAGGCCCTTAAGGAAGGTGAGGCCGAAAGCTATATGCTTGGGTCATTGAAGCAAACGCCTGATGGTGCGCTTTCGGTCTGAGGTTCGGGCTTTGAGGTTACGCCCTGAAACGATCCCAAGGCCCGGTGATGGCTACGGTCCAGCCATTGGCCTGAAGGTTGGCGAACAGGGTCGAGCCATCGGGTGAGAAGCAGGCACCGGCCCATTCGGAATTCTTCACATCCGTATTGCGGGCGAAGGTGGCTACCTTACCGTCGCGGGTCAGGATGCGGATGTGGTTTTTCAGCGTGTCGGAATAGCGATCCTCACAGGCATAGATATGTCCCCACGGCGCGACCGTGACATTATCGATGTAATCGAACAGCAGGTCGTTATTCGGTTCGGCGAACAGCTGAAGCTTGCCGCTGAGGGTAGCGTCGTGCTCGGTGCCTTCATAGGGGCCGGGGACATAGCGCATTAACTGACCGTTCTGATGCACGCCGCCGGAGGTGCAGGCGAAATAAAGCTCACCCTCTCCGAACCAGATGCCTTCGCCACGGGCAAATTGCGCCGCCCCTTTGGCATGGGCGCGGTGACGCAGGTCGTTATTGGGACTGTCAACCTCATCGAGGTCGATCCAGTCAACATTGAAGGCTTGTCCGGCCTGCCAGATCAGGCCGCCGGTGCGGTTGTCGGTCAGGGCGTGCGGATGGTCACGAATGACCAGAGCCTGAAGCCTGCCGCCCTTATGCAGACGGCGGCGGTCATTGGGGATGAACCGGTAAAAGGCGCTGTCGCCGGTATCTTCGGTCATATAGGCAATGCCGGTTTTCGGGTCGATCGCCACGGCTTCATGATCGAAGCGTCCCATGGCCTTGAGCGGGCGCGGTTTGACAGGGCGTCTGGATTTTGACGGCACTTCAAAGACATAGCCGTGGTTTTTGTCAGAGATTTCGCCCGCACGGTCGGAGGTTTCTTCGCAACTGAGCCATGAGCCCCACGGGGTTGGCCCGCCAGCACAGTTGGTTGAGGTGCCGGTCAGGGACAGGTGATGCCTGACCAGTTCGCGCTTTTGGATATCATAGATCAGGGTCGTTGTGCCGCCGTGCAGGGGCGTGCCGTCGGGCGCTGAGGCATAGGCAAGGCCTGATTTAAGGCGGTCAGCGCGCTCATTGTTCGGGCCAAAGGGGCCGATGCCGGTTCTGGCGGGCTTTATCTCGTGGTTGCGCACCAGAGCGACCTTATTCTTCGCATAGGGAAAGCACGCCATGCCGTCATGCATGCCGGGCACCAGAAAGCCGTCGTTCATCTCTTCGCCCTGTCGGGAAAAGATGTGATAGCTGAAACCTTCAGGCAGATCGATCAGTCCGGCGGGGTCTTTGACAAGGGGGCCATAGCCCGCAATCTCGTTGACATAGGTGTCCGCGGCCCCTTCGGTGATGCGATGGGCGTGGGCCAGTTGGGTTATGCCTGAAAAGCCGGTGGAAACGGCCAGTGCAGAGCTTAGGAGGCGACGACGGGAGAGGGCGGACATAGGATGACCTCGGAACATTTATCTTCAGTTTGTCTATGGGCGGTGTCTGACTTTATAAACAGTCAAGTTTTTATGACAATATATTGCGGTAATTTAATACCATTGGCGAAAATATCAATAAATTCAGTGGCATCTATAAGGTTTATGTGAAAATAGTGGTTGACGATGCGTTTGGGGTCGTCTATAGGCGCACAACTCTTTCCGGACGGAAGGTGTGTGGCGGTCTCCGTGGCCATGTTTCGTCCCCTGATCTTTAAGGAAGTTACCATGGCCCTGTCATCGAACACGGCGGCGCTTAAGCCCGCCGAAGTCGAGAAGAAATGGATCGTGATTGACGCACAGGACGCCGTTGTCGGCCGTCTGGCAGCGTTCATCGCTAACCGTCTTCGCGGCAAACACAAGCCCGACTACACACCGCACGTCGATTCTGGCGATTATGTCATCGTCATCAATGCCGACAAGGTGCATTTCACCGGCAACAAGCTGGCTGACAAGATTTTCTACTGGCACACCGGTCACCCCGGCGGCGTTAAGCAACGCACCATGGGGCAAATCCTCAACAGCAAGTACCCTGAGCGCGTCCTGACCAAGGCCGTTGAGCGTATGCTGCCGAAGGAAAGCCCACTGGCCCGTACGCAAATGACGCACCTGCGTATCTATGCCGGTTCAGAGCATCCTCACGAAGCGCAACAGCCGGAAGTCATCGACTTCAAGGCGTTGAACCGTAAAAACATCCGGAGCGTCTGATTATGACCGAAGCCACTACATCCCAAGGTCTGGAGTCGTTGCAGGCTCTGTCTTCCGAAGCCGCTGCCGCACCGGCACCGCGCGTTCAGCAACTGGACAAGTACGGCCGCGCCTATGCTACCGGCAAGCGTAAGAACGCTATTGCCCGCGTATGGATCAAGCCAGGTTCCGGCAAGTGGATCATCAATGGTCGCGAGCAGGAAGTGTATTTCGCACGTCCCGTTCTGCGCATGATGATTGCCCAGCCGCTCAACCTGACCGAACGCGCCACGCAGTTTGACGTATTCGTCACGGTTCAGGGTTCGGGTCTTTCCGGTCAGGCCGGTGCGATCCGTCACGGCCTGTCGAAGGCGCTGACCTATTTTGAGCCTGACCTGCGTCCGGCCCTGAAGGCCGCTGGCTTCCTGACCCGCGATTCGCGTGTTGTTGAACGTAAGAAGTACGGTCGCGCCAAGGCACGTCGTTCCTTCCAGTTCTCGAAGCGCTAGCAGGGGCTTGGCCCCTGCACCCGAAACCGGGTGTCTGGGGCGGCTGTTTGCGCCAAACGGACTATCCGGTGCGGAGTCGAAAGGCTCCGCACTTTTTTATTGCGCTACCGCTTCGCTGTTTGAGCGCGGTTTTCTATTGCGCAAAACGCTGATGAACTTTAGCTGGTGCCATAATTTCTTCTCCTGCCTGTGCGAAGTCATGGGAGGGATAAAAAGGCCCAGCGGTCAGGATAAAAATATGTCTCATACGGTTTTCATTGATGGTGATGTCGGTACAACGGGATTGCAGATCCGTCAGCGGCTGGAAGGCCGGACGGATATTGAGCTGATCCGCCTGCCGGAAGACAAGCGTAAGGACGTTGAGGCTCGGCGTGAGGCATTGAATTCAGCCGACGCGGTGATCCTGTGTTTGCCGGATGATGCGGCGCGGGAAGCTGTGTCCCTGATAAGCAGTCCTGAGGTTAAGGTCATCGATGCCTCAACAGCGCACCGGACGCATCCTGACTGGGTTTACGGGTTTGCCGAAATGACAGCAGATCAGCGTGACCTGATTGCGGCGTCAAAGCGCATTTCCAATCCCGGTTGCTATGCGACGGGATTTATCGCCTTGGCGCGGCCATTGGCGGAGGCGGGGATTCTGCCGCCGTTCTGGCCACTGACCTGTAATGCGGTGTCCGGCTATTCCGGTGGCGGCAAGTCGATGATCGCCGAGTTTGAAAAATCAGCGGCTCAAGGTGGCACGGATGATGCCTATCGCATCTATGCCACGGGGCTTAATCACAAGCACCTGCCGGAAATGACGCAGTATTCAGGCCTCGAGTCTCCGCCGGTCTTTACGCCTGCCGTGGGACGCTATGCGCAGGGTATGATTGTTGAAATCCCGTTGCAGCTCTGGGCCTTACCCGATGAGCCGGAACTGGGGCGTCTGTTTGAAGTCTATGACGACTATTATGCCGGTGAAACCTTTGTCACGGTGGCAGATTTTGAGGAAACGCAAGCCCTGAAAGGCCTGCAGCCTGAAATCCTGAATGACACTAATCACCTGCGCATCCATGTATTCGGCGATGAGGCGGGCCAGCAGGCGCGTCTGGTGGCGCTTCTCGATAACCTCGGCAAGGGGGCATCAGGGGCGGCGGTGCAGAACCTGAATATTGTGCTGGGGCTGGATGAAACCCTGAGCCTGATCTGAAAAGGACGCTGACATGGGGCCGTTTACGTTTTTTGCCATCTATTTCATCATCTGGTGGGTCTGCTTCTTCATGGTGCTGCCGATTGGCAATATCAGCCATCACGAAGCCGGTCTTGAGGTCACAGATGGTGGTGATCCCGGCGCGCCCGTTGTACATAATCTCAAGAAAAAGGCGATCATTACCACGGTTGCGGCCACCGTGGTGTTTACCGTGGTGATGGTCATTATTCACTTCAACCTCATTCCGTTGCCGGTATTTCCATCGGCAGCGGGCTAAGGGCCTGCTTTTCTCATTGATTAAACCGGCCAAAGCGCTTTAGCTTTCGCCCAACTCAAACCTGCTGTTACCGGAATATCTCCATGCGCCTGTCGCGCTTTTTGCTGCCCCTGCTCAAAGAAAACCCTTCTGAAGCCCAGATTGTCTCGCATCGCCTGATGTTGCGTACCGGCATGATCCGTCAGGAAGCCGCCGGTATCTATGCCTGGTTGCCGCTGGGGCTTAAGGTGCTGCGCAAGATCGAAAAGATCGTGCATGAGGAAATGGCAAAGGCAGGGGCTATCGAGCTTTTGATGCCAACCTTGCAACTTGCGGATCTGTGGCGTGAGTCCGGTCGTTATGACGACTACGGTCAGGAAATGCTGCGTATCAAGGATCGCCATGAGCGCGATCTGCTATACGGGCCGACCAACGAGGAAATGATCACCGAGATTTTCCGCGGCACGGTGAAATCCTATAAGGACCTGCCGCTTAATCTCTATCACATCCAGTGGAAGTTCCGTGACGAGCAGCGTCCGCGTTTCGGCGTGATGCGCGGGCGTGAATTCCTGATGAAGGATGCCTATAGCTTCGATATCGATGAAGCGGCGGCACGACGTGCCTATAACCGCATGTTTATCGCCTATCTGAACACCTTTAACCGTCTGGGCCTCAAGGCCGTACCGATGCGTGCCGATACCGGCCCTATTGGCGGAGACCTGAGTCACGAGTTCATCATTCTGGCCGATACGGGCGAAAGTGCCGTCTTCTGCCATAAGGATCTGGTGGACATGGCCGCACCCGGTCATGATGTGGACTGGGATGACCTGCAAGCGCTTGTCGATGAGCGTACGGCACTCTATGCGGCGACCGAAGAAATGCATGACGAAAGCGCGTTTAATGCGGTGCCTGCCGATAAGCAGCTTTCGGCACGCGGTATCGAAGTGGGTCACATCTTCTATTTCGGCGAGAAATATTCTGCGCCTATGGGGGCAAAAGTCAGTGCGCCCGACGGCACTCAGGTCAATGTCCATATGGGTTCTTATGGTATCGGGGTCTCGCGTCTGGTGGGCGGTATCATTGAGGCCAGCCATGACGAGAACGGCATCATCTGGCCCGACAGCGTGGCCCCCTTTGATGTCGCCGTGGTCAATCTGCGTGTCGGCGATGCAGCCTGTGATGAGGCCTGTGAAAAAGCCTATAAGGCGCTGACGGCAGCCGGTAAGGATGTTCTGTATAACGACACTGACGAACGGCCCGGTGCCAAGTTTGCCTCTATGGACCTGATCGGCGTACCCAAGCAGCTGATCATTGGCCCAAAGGGTATTGCCGAAGGTCAGGCAGAGCTTAAGGTTCGTGCCACCGGTGAGCGCGTAACCGAAAATTATGAAGCGCTTCTGGCGCGTCTGATTGCGGAATAACCCATGGCAAAAGCAGGGGCCAAGGCAGGGTCGTTTGATCTGAAGTCGTTGTTTTCAATTTCCGCGTGGGAATTCGATCTGGCCCTGCGTTACCTGCGCACCAAGCGTAAGGATGGTGGCATTGCCCTAATCGCTATAATCAGCTTTGTCGGTATCATGCTGGCGGTGGCGGTGCTGATTATCGTCATGTCCGTTATGGGCGGCTTTCGCGACGAACTGGTGTCGCGACTGGTGGCATTCAACGGTCACGCCTATGTCTATGGTGCGCCTTTGACTGACTGGGAAAATCGTGACGAAACCCTGAAACGGCTTGAGGCCATACCGGGTGTCAACAAGGCGTCGCCCTATATTGAATCCCCCGGACTGGCGCAGGGGCCGCATTCTCAGGCCGGCTTGGCCTATATGCGTGGCGTTGATGCCGAAGCGCTTAAAAATACCGACATCATTCGCGATAATATCAAGCAGGGTTCGTTTGAGGGCTTTGGTGAAGGTGATTTCGGCGGCGACCTGATCCTGATTGGTGAGGGGCTGGCGCGCAGCATGAGCGTTAATGCAGGGGATGAATTAACACTTCTATCACCTTCAGGATCAACAGCTTTTGGTGCCATGCCGCGCCGCAAGGCCTATACGATCGGCGGCGTGTTCAAAAGTGGCGTCAGTGAACTGGATGCCGCCTTTGTTTTTATGCCGATCGAGCAGGCACAGCTGTTCTTTGACCGTGAAGGCGAATGGGACGTCATCGAAATCAAGGTCGATGATCCCTATCATATCGCCAACTATCATCAGCCCTTGATGGAAGCGGCAGGGCAAGGGGCGCTGGTGCAGGACTGGACGCAGCGTAATGCAGCCATGTGGAATGCGCTTCAGGTTGAGCGCAATGTGATGCGTCTGATCCTTATGCTGATTATCATGATTGCGGCGATGAACATTATTTCCGGCATAGTCATGCTGGTTAAAAACAAGACGCGTGACATTGCCATTCTAAGGACCTTCGGGGCTGACAGGGCGTCAATTACCCGGGTCTTTTTTCTGTCCGGTTCGATAATCGGGGCAGGGGGGACGCTGACCGGTCTGGTGGTCGGGACGCTGTTCTGCATCTTCATTCAGCCTATTCAGAAGGCGGTTGAATACGTGTTTAACGTCAAGGTGTTCAACGAAGAAGTCTATTATCTTGCCTATATTCCGGCCAAGGTCGAGGTCAGCGAAGTCGCGATCATTGTTGTTTTTGCCATGTTATCCACCTGTGTGGCGACCCTGTTCCCCGCCCTGTGGGCCTCGAAACTGGAGCCGGTGGAGGCCTTGCGTAATGAGTAATGTCATTCTCAGCCTGACGGGCCTGACCCATGCCTATGCCCTGGGGGACGGTCGACAACTTCAGGTGCTCAAAGGGGTTGATCTGGAACTGCGCGCCGGTGAAGTGGTTGGGCTGATCGGGCCTTCGGGGTCGGGCAAGTCTTCGCTGCTGCATTGTGTTGGCCTGCTTGAAGCGTCTGAAGAGGCGCGGCTGATCATTGATGATGAAGATTTCACGCGGGCTTCCGATGCGGCGCGGACACGCGCCCGTCTGCATAAGATCGGCTTTGTCTATCAGTTCCATCATCTCTTGCCGGAATTTACGGCTCTGGGGAATGTGGCCTTACCGCAAAGGGTTCTGGGGCGTTCACAGAAAGAGGCCGAGGCACGGGCGCAGGCACTGCTTGAGCAAATGGGGCTGGGCGCGCGTCTGGAGCACCAACCCAATCAGATGTCAGGTGGCGAACAGCAGCGGGTAGCGATTGCACGGGCGCTGGCGAACCAACCGAAGCTGCTGCTGGCCGATGAGCCAACCGGAAATCTGGATCCTGAGACATCACAGAACGTCTTTGATGCGCTTCGGAACATTGTTCATGAACAAAAGGTTGCGGCTTTGATTGCGACCCATAATCTGGGTCTGGCGCGGCATATGGATCGGGTAGTCAGTCTACAGGACGGCAAACTGGTCGAAATGATGCCGGAAGAGTTTTAAATAATTTCATTATAAAACAACGGTGTACATTTTTTGTTCACGGTGTGGATGGTTTTGACTTGCGTGTGGAACAAATGGAGAATATAGAACAAATCATGAATTAATCTTCGGATCAAAAGGTGGATAATCCCATGGCTGTTCTGCATAACCTGTTGTCATTCGCTTCCGTAACCGCTTTTGTAGTCGTGATGTGTCAGGTGGCTTCTCTGGTGGCGTGAATCACCGGACATTGCGCCTGATTGATGAAGAAGGGCAGTTGAAACATGAGCGACGGATTTGTGCATTTACGTGTGCGCTCAGCCTATTCACTGCTTGAGGGGGCCATCAAGGCCTCCGAATTGGGCAAGCTTGCGCAAAAGGCGGGGCAACCGGCCGTCGCCATATGTGACCGTAGTAATCTGTTCGGTGCCCTCGAGTTCTCGCAGCTTTGCAAGGATACTGGCGTTCAGCCCATTATTGCCTGCGCCATACCCGTAAAAGGTATAGGCGGGACGTCAGCGGAACGCTGGGCCAAGATCCCGACTATTGTCCTAATTGTACAAAATCAGCAGGGCTATCTCAATCTGACGGAACTGTCTTCCAAAGCCTATGTGGATATAGAGGCGACGGATGAGCCCCACGTTCTTTGGGAAGAGGTCGCGAAGCGTAGTGAGGGTCTTATATTGCTGTCAGGCGGACCCGATGGCCCGATTGATCCGCTGTACACGCAAAACCGGCCGGATGAAGCCGCCAGCGCCCTTAAGGCAATGCATGAGGTTTTTGGCGACCGGTTTTATATTGAGTTGCAACGCCATGACGGAAGCCCGCATGGAGGCGTAAAAAATAGTCCTGCCGAAGTGGGGCTGGTGCGCTTTGCCTATGGGCATGATGTCCCGCTGGTGGCGACCAATGATGTTTATTTTGCCGAAGCCGGTATGTTTAAGGCGCATGAAAGCCTTTTGTGCATTTCTGACAGTACCTTTTTAGGTGTTGCTGACCGGCGCAAGGTGACTCCGGATCACTGGTTTAAGCCTGCGGCTCTGATGCGGGAAAGTTTCTCTGATCTGCCGGAAGCTTGTGATAATACGTTGGAAATTGCCAAACGTTGTGCGTTTCTGGTGCCTAAACATGATCCGATCCTGCCGCGATTTGATACGGGGGCAGGGCGCGATGAAAACGAAGAACTGGCGTTTCAGGCGCGAGAAGGGCTAAAAAAACGCCTTACTGAGGTAACACCTGCGTTTCCTGAGCAGGATTACTGGGATCGGCTTGAGCGTGAAATCGGTGTTATCCAGAGAATGGGGTTTCCCGGTTACTTTCTGATCGTTTCGGATTTTATCAAATGGGCCAAAAGCCATGATATACCAGTCGGGCCGGGGCGGGGTTCGGGGGCCGGTTCACTTGTGGCCTGGGCGCTTTTGATTACTGATCTTGATCCCCTGCGGTTTGGCCTGCTGTTTGAACGCTTCCTGAATCCTGAACGGGTATCCATGCCCGACTTTGATATCGATTTCTGTCAGGAACGCCGCGAAGAAGTCATCTCCTATGTTCAGGAGAAGTATGGTCGTAAGCGCGTGGCGCAGATCATTACCTTTGGTACGCTTCAGGCGCGGGCCGTTTTACGGGACACGGGGCGCGTTATGCAACTGCCGTTGGGGCAGGTGGATCGTCTGTGTAAGATGGTGCCCAACAATCCGGCCAATCCGACGACACTGGCTCAGGCGGTGGAAATTGAACCGCGTCTGCGTGAGGCCCGCGACGAGGAAGAGGCTGTAGCCAAGCTTCTTGATACAGCCCTAAAACTGGAGGGGCTTTATCGTAACGCCTCCACGCACGCCGCAGGGATTGTGATTGGTGATCGTGATCTGACGCAACTGGTGCCGCTGTATCGCGATCCGCGCTCGGATATTCCGGCGACCCAGTTTAATATGAAGTGGGTTGAAAGCGCGGGATTGGTAAAGTTCGACTTTCTGGGCCTGAAAACCCTGACGGTACTGAATCGCGCCTGGCATTATCTGAAAAAACGTGGCGTTGAGGTGAATTACTCCACCTTGCCGCTGGACGATAAAGCGACTTATGAATTGCTGGCCTCGGGGCAATCGATTGGGGTGTTCCAGCTTGAAAGTCAGGGTATGCGTGACACCCTGCGCAAGATGCGCTGTGGGTCGATTGAGGAAATTACCGCCCTGATTTCGCTCTATCGTCCCGGGCCAATGGACAATATCGATACCTATGTCGACCGTAAGTTTGGTCGCGCTGATATTGATATGCTTCACCCGTCTCTGGAGCCTGTGCTCAAGGAAACCTATGGGGTGATTATCTATCAGGAACAGGTGATGCAGATCGCGCAGATACTTTCCGGATACAGCCTTGGCGAAGCTGACCTTTTGCGGAGGGCCATGGGTAAGAAAAATAAAGACGAAATGGACCGGCAAAAGGCAAGGTTCATTTCGGGTGCCAAGGAAAAGAACGTACCGGAAAAAAAATCTGACAGTATTTTTGAACTGGTCAACAAGTTCGCCGGCTATGGTTTCAACAAATCACACGCCGCTGCCTATGCGTTCATTTCGTATCAGACTGGCTGGTTGAAAGCGAACCATCCGGTTGAATTTTTTGCCGCCAACATGAGTCTTGATATCGCCAACACAGACAAACTGGCGGTATTTTATCAGGATGCGCGGCAATTTGGCGTGACCATTCGCCCGCCGGATATTAATCGTTCCATGGCCGATTTTGATGTGGAAAATGGTGAAGTGCTTTATGCGCTTGGGGCTATACGCAATGTTGGCCTTGAGGCTATGCAGACCGTGGTTGCGGTGCGCGAAGAGGGGGGCAAGTTTAAGGATTTGTTTGACTTCCTTGAACGTATCGACCCGAAATCGGTAAACAAGCGGGCAATCGAAAATCTGGCGCGGGCCGGTGCATTTGACTCGATCCATCCCAACCGCACGCAAATTGTGCAATCGGCGGATATATTGGTGGCCTATGCGCAATCGGTTGCGGCGGAGCGCGCCGCCGCGCAGGTCAGTTTATTTGGTGGCAGCGCTGCATCGCGCCCGCGCCTGCCGAATGTGGCTAAGGCGGCATCTTCCGACAGTCTGGATGAAGAGCTGTCGGCGGTCGGATTTTATCTGTCCGGCCATCCGTTGCAGGACATGCTTGATGTATTTAAGCGCCGTAATGTGACCTTGTTTGCTGAGGCGATGGCATTGGCACAGGAAGGGCGCGAGGCCTTCCGTATGGCCGGTGTCGTGCGCAGACGTCAGGAGCGGGCTTCGGCACGAACCGGAGAAAAGTTCGCCTTTGTGACCTTGTCTGACCCCAGCGGTGAATATGAAGTGCTGTTCCAACCGGAAGCCTTGCGCAAATATCGGGAAAACCTCGAGCCGGGGCAATCGATTATTGTCAGGGTGCGGTGTAAGGGCAGTGACGGTGAGGTGCGCTTCTTTGGTGAGGCGGCGGAACCGATGAGCGGCAGTCTGAAGACTGACGATATGGGCTTACGGGTGCATGTCAGTGCCCGTCATTTCGATCTGGCGGCCTTTAAGGCCAGTCTGGACGCGGCACGTAGTCGCGAAGGTGGAGAAATCACCGTATTTGGTGATATTGATAACCAGCGTGAGGTCGAACTTAAGTTGCCGGATCGGTACAGACTGGACGGCACCTTAAGAGGGGCTTTAAATGTCATGACAGGCGTGGTTTATTGTGAAGATGTCTGAAATCAGTGCGATGTAGCGCTGAAAATTTGTGTTTTTCCTGAAAATCGCTTGATTTTTTCAATGATTGTGCCTAGGTGCGCGGCATCTCTCACGCGGATATGCGGTTGAGCGGGTTTTCCCAATGGGAATATCCGGTTCGTCCGTTCCGAGGTTCCTCAGGGGCTTTTCAATCTGCGGCGGATTATCGGAATAAACAAGGAATTATGATTATGGCATTGCCTGAACTGTCTATGCGTGCGCTGCTCGAAGCCGGTACGCACTTTGGCCACCAGACCCACCGCTGGAACCCAAAAATGGAGCGTTACCTGTTCGGTTCGCGTTCCAATATCCACATCATCGACCTGTCGCAGACCCTGCCGCTGTTCCATCAGGCGCTCCTGAAGGTGCGCGAAGTCGCAGCTAATGGCGGTCGCGTACTGTTCGTGGGTACCAAGCGTCAGGCCGCTGGCCCGGTGGCTGCCGCTGCTAAGCGTTCGGCGCAGTATTATGTCAATCACCGCTGGCTCGGTGGCACCCTGACCAACTGGCGCACCATTTCCGGTTCGATCCAGCGTCTGCGTGAACTGGAACAGGTTCTGGACCACAATCCGGCTGGCCGTTCCAAGAAGGAACTTCTGACCCTGACGCGCGAACGCGATAAGCTTGAGCTGTCGCTGGGCGGTATCAAGGACATGGGCGGTATCCCCGACCTGATGTTTGTCATCGACACCAACAAGGAATCCATCGCCATTCAGGAAGCGCGCAAGCTGAATATTCCTGTCATCGGTATTCTGGACTCCAACTCTGATCCTGACGGCATCACCTACCCGGTTCCGGGTAACGATGACGCCGCCCGCGCTATTCAGCTTTACTGCGACCTGATCGCTGACACGGTACTTGATGGTCTGGCGACCGGTCAGGCGGCGTCGGGTATCGATCTTGGTGCCTCTGAAGCACCGATTGAGCCGGTTTTGGCTCAGGCCGCAGCGGAAGCTGGCTCTGAAGCCGGCGAAGCCTAATATTTACGTACGTGCCATGTAACGGAGCCTGATTGTTTCGGGCTCCGTTGTCATTGGTCTTTTGTCATTGGTTTGACACACCCTTGGGTCAGATATCCGTCTGAGGGTTCAGCTTTAAGATTTATGGAGGATTCCATGGCGGAAATTACAGCCTCTCTGGTGAAGGAACTGCGCGAAAAGACGAGCGCAGGTATGATGGACTGCAAAAAAGCGCTCACCGAAAACAATGGTGACATTGAAGCGGCGGCGGATTGGCTGCGCACCAAGGGCCTGTCCAAGGCAGCCAAGAAGTCGGATCGCGTTGCGGCCGAAGGTCTGGTGGCTGTGGCCAGCAATGGCACGACGGCTGTAGCGGTTGAAGTCAATGCGGAAACCGATTTCGTTGCGCGTAATGATCTGTTCCAGGCTTTGGCCCGCAATGCGGCTCAGGCCGGTCTGAACAACGACTCTATCGAAGGTGTGCAGGCAGCGATTTCGGATGAAATCACCAACCTGATCGCCAATATCGGTGAAAACATGGTGGCGCGCCGCTTCGCTCGTCATACGGTGTCTCAGGGTGTTGTGGCCTCTTATGTTCATAACGCGATTGCTCCGGGCCTCGGTCGTATCGCTGTTCTGGTGGCCGTTGAATCAGCTGGTGATGCCGATGCGCTGAACGAAATGGGTCGCAAGATCGCTATGCATGTTGCGGCAACGCAGCCTCTGTCGCTTTCGACCGAAGACCTTGATCCGGAAGCCGTTGAGCGTGAACGCGCCATTCTGACGGAAAAAGCCCGCGAAGAAGGCAAGCCTGAAGCTATGCTGGCCAAGATCGTTGAAGGTCAGGTTGCCAAGTTCCAGCGTGAAGTTGTTCTTCTGAAGCAGCCTTTCGTTATGAACCCTGATCAGACGGTTGAGCAACTGATTGAAGAAACGGCCAAGACGCTTGGTACACCGGTTAAGGTTACGGCCTTTACCCGTCTCGCCCTCGGCGAAGGCGTGGAAAAGAAGGTTGACGATTTCGCGGCTGAAGTCGCTTCGATGATGGGACAGGGCTGATACAGGCCTGTTTCGGCTTGAAGTTTAGCCGGCTATAAGTTTAAAGGGCGCAGTCCGCATGTCGGAACCTGCGCCCTTTGACTGTTCAAAGCCGTGAATCTCGGCTAGAGCGGGATATATTTTGAAGAATCAAGATGCCCGCACTGTGGTCTGCTGCCGGACGTTTCCGCAGCGGATATTTAGATGAAAGACCCTGCTATGACCGCACCCGCCGAACTTGCCTATAAACGCATCCTGCTGAAGGTTTCAGGTGAGGTGCTGATGGGGGATCAGGGGTTCGGTATCGACATGAACACCGTCAAGGCGGTGGCCGAAGAAGTGGCCGAAGTGGCGCGTACCGGCGTTGAGTTATGTCTGGTCATCGGTGGCGGCAATATTTTCAGAGGCCTTTCGAAGGCTGCGGTCGGGATGGAGCGTTCCAGCGCCGATTATATGGGCATGCTGGCGACGGTCATGAATGCCCTGGCTATGCAAAATGCGCTTGAAAAGCTTGGGGTGGATACCCGCGTGCAGTCGGCCATTCAGATGGATGCCGTCTGTGAACCCTTTATTCGCCGTCGCGCCCTGCGTCATCTTGAGAAGGGGCGCGTCGTTATTTTTGCGGCGGGCACGGGCGCGCCTTATTTTACGACGGATACAGCGGCAGCGCTTCGGGCGGCGGAAATGAACTGTGATGCCCTGTTTAAGGGGACGTCCGTTGACGGCGTCTATACAGCCGATCCGAAGAAGGTGCCTGACGCTACGCGCTATGAGCACCTGAGCTATCATGAGGTGCTCTCTAAGGACCTGAAGGTCATGGATGCGTCGGCGGTGTCGTTGATGCGTGAAAACGGTATTCCGATCGTTGTGTTCTCCATTCGTCAGGCGGGTGCCCTGAAACAGGTGGTAAATGGCGACGGTATCTATACGGTGATCGCCGAGAAGAATTAGAGGCTATTTTCGGTGCCGAAACGGCCACCGGAAACATGGCGTGACAACAGAAACTTAAAACCAAAGGGGTGGTAAGCATGAGCAAACCCGAACTGACCAAATATAAAGACCGCATGGATAAGTCGGTCGCCGCGCTGAAAGATGACTTTGGTGGTCTGCGCACCGGACGCGCTTCGTCCGGTCTTCTGGAAACCATTACGGTCGATGCCTACGGCTCCAGCATGCCGATTACGTCCTGTGCAGCGATTTCCGTGCCTGAGCCGCGTCTGATCAGCGTCAATGTCTGGGACAAGGCCTTGGTTATTGCGGTCGAAAAGGCGATCCGTAACTCAGGCCTGGGGCTTAATCCGGTGACGGATGGTACGGTTCTGCGCGTGCCTATTCCGCCGCTGACCGAAGAGCGTCGTCGTGAACTGGTAAAGATCGCTGGCAAATATGCCGAAGAAAAGCGTGTAGCTGTGCGCAATATTCGCCGCGAGGCCAATGATGACCTGAAAAAAGCCGAAAAAGACTCGGTTATCTCAGAAGACGAACAAAAGAAGCTGACGACGCAGGTTCAGGAACTTACCGACGCAGCCATCAAGCGTATAGATGAGGCGCTGAAGGTCAAGGAAGCGGAGATCATGCAGGTCTAAGCACCTGTTTGCTATCCGTGGCGGTTCGGTGATATCAGGGCCTAAGTGCAGGGGATTAAATCTATGGCTTTAAGCGGCCCCGATACCTTATCTGAAGCCGTAGCAGATGCTGACGGACGGACGGGGCTGTCTGACGGATTGCATGTGGCCATTATCATGGATGGTAATGGCCGCTGGGCCAAGGCACGGCACCAGTTGCGCGGTTTTGGCCATCGTGCGGGCGTCAATGCCCTGAAACGGACCATAAGTGCCGCGGCTGAAATGGGTGTGTCTCATCTGACGGTCTTTGCCTTTTCTACGGAAAACTGGCGGCGACCGGAAAGCGAGGTCTCTGACCTTATGGGCCTGATTAAGGCCTTTATCCGTTCTGACCTTGAACGTTTGAGGCGCGAAGGGGTCTGTGTACGCATTATTGGTCAGACCGATAATCTGCCTGCCGATGTGGTGCAGGATATTCATGAGGCGCATGAACAGACCAGACACAATTCGCGCTTTTATTTGCAGGTAGCGCTGAATTACGGGGCTCAGGCCGATATTGTGGCGTCGGCACAAAATTTTGCCCGTGCCGTACAGCGAGGTGAGGCCGCACCTGAAGACCTGACGATCGAACGGTTTACGGGTCTGTTGTCGACCAGTGGTTTGCCGCCGCTTGATCTTGTTATCCGCACCTCAGGTGAGCACAGGTTGTCGAACTTCCTTTTGTGGGAGGCCGCCTATGCCGAATTTATCTTTCAGGACATTCTCTGGCCGGATTACGGACCTGAGGCATTGAAAGAGGCGCTGGATATATTCCGGCGGCGTGAGCGCCGATTCGGCGCGGTTGGAGCCGGTCATGTCGTCTCAGCCTGATAAAGGGTCTGTGACGCCAGCAACGGCTACGTCCAGACGCAAGAAAAGCTATAGTGAATTGCCCATTCGGGTGGCCTCGGCTCTGGTGCTGATACCGGTGGTTTTGTGGATCATTGTCATCGGGCAGTGGGCTTTTCTTGGGCTTTTGTGTGTCGGTGTTGCGCTTCTGAGTTATGAATGGGGGGTAATGGCGGCCCCGAAACTGGCGCGTCAGATGGCGGCGGCCATATGTATCGCTATTATTGCCGCAACCCTTACGGTCTATATCGGGAACATGTTCCTGGGGCTGGTGGTCCTGGGGATTGGGACCCTTTGTGCGGGTGTTTATATCCGTCTGCTGAAAGGCCCTTATCTCGATGCGGCCTATGGCGTGTTTTATATAGGCTGGCCAGCGCTGGTGCTGATCTGGCTAAGAGGGACGGATAACGGCACCTACTGGGTGTTTTTCGCCTTTCTGATTGCCTGGGCGGCAGACAGTGCGGCCTATCTGGTAGGTAAACTGGTCGGCGGGCCTAAGCTGTGGCGCAAATACTCGCCCAACAAGACATGGTCGGGCTTTGCCGGGGGCATGATCGCGGGCATGCTGACGGCGGGGACATTATCGGATCTGACCAATCTGTTTAAATCCAACACCGCCGCGCTTCTGGTCGGCTTGATTACGGCACTGGCGACCATGGGCGGGGATTTATGGGAATCGATGCTCAAGCGCCGGTATGGCGTCAAGGATTCCGGCACCTTGATACCTGGCCATGGCGGACTGCTTGATCGGGTCGATGGGCTGATGTTTGCGATTGTCGCCATTGGCGGCATCAGGGTTCTGGTCATGCTCGGGACGGTGATATGAGACGTATTTCCATTCTGGGTTCTACCGGCTCGATCGGTATTTCAACCCTCAATCTGATTGAGGAAACACTCCGGCCCGGTGAGGACTATGTCCTTGAGGCCCTGTGTGCCGGACGTAATGCCACGCTTCTGGCCGAACAGGCGCGTAAATTCAGACCGGCGATTACGGTACTGGCGGATGAAAGCCAGTGGCCGCTGTTCAAAGAACTGATGCAGGGCTCCGCTCTTGAGATTGCCTGTGGCGCTGAGGCGGTAACGGCGGCAGCGGGACGTAAGGCCGATTGGGTCATGGCGGCGATTGTCGGCATTGCGGGTCTTGGACCGGTCTGGGCGGCGGCAGGGACGGGGGCTGTGGTGGCGCTGGCCAACAAGGAAAGCCTTGTTTGCTGCGGACGATCATTATTGGCGCGGGCCGAGGCGCATGGCGGCCGTATTCTGCCGGTCGATTCCGAACATAATGCCATTTTTCAGGTCTTTGAAGAGTCCGAACGGGCGCGTATCAACCGGCTGATCCTGACCGCTTCGGGTGGGCCGTTCAGAGGCTATAGCCGCGACCAGTTGCGTTTTGTGACGCGTGAACAGGCACTGAAGCATCCGAACTGGGCCATGGGCGCGAAGATTACGATCGATAGCGCGACACTGGCCAATAAGGGGCTTGAGTTTATCGAGGCAGCTTATCTGTTTGATATGCCGCCGGAAAAGATTGACGTGCTGATCCATCCGCAATCCGTCGTGCATAGTCTGGTGGAATATGCCGATGGCTCGACACTGGCGCAGATGGGGCCTGCGGATATGCGCGTGCCAATTTCCCATGCACTGGGGTGGCCCAACCGGCTGAAATGGCAGGCACCGACGCTTGACCTCAAAACCATTGGCACCTTAAGCTTTGATGCGCCGGATGAAGCGGCGTTTCCGATGCTGAGGCTGGCGCGTGAGGCCCTACAGGCGGGCGGGCTGATGCCTGTGGTTTATAACGCCGCCAATGAGGTCATGGTGCAGGCGTTTCTCGACGGAAAAGCCTCGTTTATGGCCATTGCTGAATCGGTGGAAATGGCCATGATGAAGGCGCAATCGCCAACTATGGCTTTAAGTCAGGCAACAAGCCATGATATGCACACGATACTTGAAACGGATCGGCTGACGCGGCAGGTGGTTTCAGAAACTTTGGGCGCGGCGGAGACACGAAAAGCTATATGAACTTCCTGATTGGTATTGTCCCGTTTCTGTTGCTGATTTCACTGATCGTGACCATTCACGAGCTGGGGCATTTCAGTGTTGCGCGTCTGTTTAAAACCAAGGTTGACCGGTTCTCTGTTGGGTTTGGCCCTGTGTTGTGGTCGCGTCGGGATAAGAATGGTGTGCTGTGGTGCATCAGCGCCCTGCCTTTGGGGGGCTACGTCAAATTTTCAGGCGATGAGCATGTGTCCTCGATGTCGCCAACGGCTGAGGATTTGCAATTGGCACGCGAAGCCATTGCGGCCCGTGAGGGCTATGGGGCGGAAAAGGCCTATTTTCATTTCAAACCCGTCTGGCAGCGCTTCCTGATCGTTGCCGCAGGGCCAATGGCCAATTTTGTACTGGCGATTATCCTGTTTGCCGTCGTTTTCGGCATTACGGGCAAAGGCATGGCGCCCGGCACAATTTCTCAGGTAATGCCTGACAGTGTGGCTGAAGCGGCGGGTTTCAAGGTTGGCGACCGTATCCTAAGGGTTGACGGGCGCAAGATCGAACGGTCTCAGGATGTAGTGATGCTTATTCATCTGAGGGCTGATACGCCTGTGCGGATGGATGTCCTGCGTGATGGGTCACCCCTGACGATTACGGCGACCCCGGCGCGTAAGCTGATGTCCGGCCCGGACGAACATGTGCCTGTCTATGGCGGACAACTGGGGATCGGTGTCGGCGACGGGCCGCGTCGCATGTTATGGCCGCATGAGGCGCTGTGGAGCGGCGTCCAGATGACCGGCAATATTCTGGACACCACCGTGACCTATATCGGGCGCATTTTCACCGGTAAGGAAAGTGGTGACCAGTTGAGTGGCGTGCTGGGCATGACAAAGGTCGCCGGAGACATGACCGCTCAGGTAGCGGCGGATGATGTGCCGAACGGTCATAAGGCGATCAACTGGATTTTTACCATGATCCAGATGGCTGCCATTATTTCGGTCGGAATCGGGTTTATCAATCTGCTGCCCATACCAGTTCTTGATGGCGGGCATCTGGTTTTTTATACCTTTGAGGCCTTGTTCCGTAAGCCTTTGAGCGCCGCTGTACAGGGTATAGGCTACAGATTTGGGTTAATGGCCTTGTTAGGCTTAATGTTGTTCGCTACATGGAATGACCTGAACCGCATGGGGCTGGTCAAATTCTTCGGGGGGCTTTTTTCGTGAGCGGATCAAATTATAAGAATGCCTGCCGGAGCTTTTTCGGCAGGACGAACAGATCACAGATGACAGGCCATATGAAACGCGATTCATCTATTTATTCAGGCGTAAGCCTTCCGGCACTCATGCTGGCCGTTATGGCCACGGCATTTTCGGCTCCTGCCGCTCTGGCGCAGGGTGCGCCGACGGATCCGTTGCAGACGGCTCCCGCTGATCCGGTGGCGACACGCGCACCGGCGTCTCCGACCATCACCATCAGCCGTATTCGTGTTGAGGGCAATGAACGTATCGATGCCGCCAGCGTCACATCTTATCTGCCGGTGCAGGTCGGTCAGACGGTCAATGACGTGCTGATTGATGAATCGGTAAAGACCCTGTTCCGCACGGAACTGTTTTCGGACGTGCAGATCGTACTTGAAGGACAGGAAATGGTCGTCAGCGTTGTCGAAGCGCCGATCATCAATCAGGTGGTCTTTGAGGGCAACAGCGCCCTGTCGAAAGACAAACTGCGTGATGAGGTCACCATTCGCCCGCGCGGCATCTTTACGCGCGCCCGTGTTCAGGCCGATGTTCAGCGTATTATCGAGCTTTATCGCCGTTCGGGCCGTATCTCGGCGACTGTATCGCCTAAGATCGTTGAACTGCCGCAAAAGCGCGTCGATCTTATTTTTGAGATCAATGAAGGCGTCAAGACCGGCGTTTCCAATGTCAACTTTGTCGGCAACCGCGCTTATTCGGATAATGAACTGGCGGGTGTGATCGTTACCCGTAAATCATCCTGGTGGAAGTTCTTCTCGTCGAACGACAACTACGACCCTGACCGGATTGACTATGACCGCGAGCAATTGCGGAAATTCTATACTAATCGCGGCTATTATGATTTCCGCGTAGTCTCGGCGGTGGCAGAACTGACGCCTGACCGCAAGGACTTCGCCATCACCTATACGATTGACGAAGGCGAGAAATATAATTTCGGCCGCGTAACGGTAAAGACGGAAAACGACCGTCTGAGCGCCGAAAACCTTGAGCGCATGTTGCCGGTTCAGTCGGGTCAGCTTTATGAATCCGACCTGATCGAAAAGGCCGTCGAAGGCCTGACCTATGCCGCTGGACAGGCCGGTTTCGCCTTTGTGGACGTGCGTCCGCAGGATACCGGAAACCCTGAAACCCGCACGGTTGATGTCACTTTCAATGTACGTGAAGGTGCGCGCGTCTATATCGACAAGATCAATGTTGTCGGCAATGCCCGTACGCTCGACCGCGTTATTCGCCGTGAAATGCTGGTGTCCGAAGGCGATGCCTACAACAAGGCGCTGATTGAGCGTTCGCGTATGTTCGTGGGCTCGCTGGGCTTCTTCAAGGATGTTGAGATCACCGATAAACCGACGGGCCAGCCGGATCGCACCAATATTGAAGTGGCGATCACCGAGCAGCCAACGGGCGAACTGAGCTTCGGGGCGGGCTTCTCGTCCTATGAAAAATTCATTCTCGATGTCGGTATTACCGAGCGTAACTTCCGAGGTCGCGGTCAGAACGTGCGGGCGCGGGTGTCCTGGGGGTCAATCCAGAAAAACATCGACTTCAGCTTTACTGAGCCGCGCTTTATGGGCCGTGATGTCTCCGCCGGTTTTGACCTGTTCCACAGCCAGCTCGATTATGCGCGCTATTCCGGCTATCAGTCCGAAAGCACCGGTGCGGCCGTACGTGTCGGTTATAACCTGAATGGTTTCAGTGTACTGCGTCTGCGTTATAACCTGCGTCAGGACAAGCTGAACTATGGCACCAGCTTCAACTGTGATGACCTGCTCTATAGCTGCGGTAACGGCCTGACCTCATCGGTCGGCTATACGCTGTCGTTCGACCGCCGTAACGACTATATGCTGCCGACGCGTGGCTGGGTTGTGAATCTGCGTCAGGACTTCGCCGGTCTTGGGGGCGATGTCTCCTATATCCGTTCCGAACTGGAAGGCAGCTGGTATCATGGCTTCCGCAAGGACATGATCCTCAGTGTAAATGGTCAGGTCGGAAATATTGCTGCCTGGCAAGGTGACTCGATCCGCATCAACGACCGCTTTTTTAAGGGCGGCACGACCTTCCGTGGCTTTGAAAGCGCCGGTATCGGCCCGCGGGACAACTCAACGACCTATGCGCTTGGCGGGGAAACCTATGCCATCGGGACGGTGGAGTTGGGGATTCCTAACGGCTTGCCTGAACAATATGGCCTGAAAACCGCCTTGTTCATGGATGTCGGGACACTGGGTGGCGTAGATGATCGCCTTAAATACTGCACCTCTACGCAGGCACTGGCTGGACAGTGTGCGGCCGGACAACGCAATGCAAACATTGTCGATGATCTGTCCCTGCGCGTTGTGGCCGGTGTCACCATTCGCTGGAAGTCGCCCATGGGCCCGATCCAGTTCGATATCAGCCAGATTATCCGCAAGGAAGACTACGACAAGACGGAAACCTTCCGCTTCTCGCAATCGACACAATTCTAAGTCAAATTCAAGTTAACGCCTTATCTCATAGGTCTACAGAGTAAACGAACATGAAAACATATCTTCTTCCGCTCAGCCTGATGCTTGTGGCCTCTGTGGCTCAGGCACAAACCCCCGCAGCGCCTGCCGCGCCGGCACCTGTAACCAACCCCGGACCGGTCATTCCGGGCGTCTGCGTCTATTCCAACGAAGCCGTTATGCGTAACGCTAACGTTTCCAAGGCGGCCATGACGCGCCTTGAGCAGCTTTCGACCGCTGCCGAAGCCGAACTGGCCCCTGATCTCAAGGTGCTTGAGACGGAACGTGAGGCTATTGTGAAACAACAGCAGGCCGGTGCAACCCAGCAAACCCTTCAGCCGCTGGTTCAGGCCCTGAGCACCAAGGCGCAGACCTTCTCTGACAAGGCGTTCATCGTCAATCAGGAGCTGTCGCGCACCGAACAGCAGGCCAATGCCCAACTGGCTCAGGTCATCGGCCCTGTGCTGAATACGACCTATGAAAGCCGTAAGTGCGGTATGCTGGTTGATCGCGCGGCTGTTTTGTTCGCCAATCCGGCTATGGATATCACCAGCGAAGTGATTGACAAGCTCAATGCTTCGAACGTAACGGTAGACATCAAGCGCGTGGTCATCAATGAGGCCGACCGTCAGCGTTTGCTGCAACTCAAGGCCCAGCAAGAGGCGCAGCAAGGCGGTTAATAAGGCGGTTAATACCGGGAAAGTACGTCGCACACATGCCGGATCTGCGGTTTTTTGATGTCGGGTCGCGGATTGAACTCGATCAGATATTGGAACTCTCGGGTGCCGTTGTGGCTGATGAAGCACAACGGGGATGTGGCTATGTGACCGGTTGCGCACCTCTGTCTGAAGCGGGCAGGGGTGAGGCAACCTATTTCAGTGACCGGCGTTATCTATCCAGTCTTAAACAAACCAGAGCCGAATACGTCTTTGTGCATCGCAAGGATGTCGCTCTGGTGCCTGAGGGCAGTGTGGCCCTGATCAGCGGTTCGCCGCAGGCCTCGTGGGCGCGGCTATCGGCGCGCCTTTATAGTCCCAAGTTTCATCAGGGCGCGCAGGCAATTCATCCCGATGCGCGTATCGAGCCTGATGTTACGCTGGGGGTAGGGGTGGTTATCGGTCAGGGCGCGGAAATCGGCAGCGGGACGCGTATCGATGCCTATACGGTCATCGGGCCAGGCTGTGCGATTGGCCGCAATTGCCGTATAGGCGCACAGGCGACTATCTATTGTGCTTTGGTCGGTGATCGGGTGCAACTGTCTGCGGGGGTAAGAATTGGTGAGGCCGGTTTTGGCGTGTCACATGATTCCCGGGGTCTGGTGGATGTGCCGCAGCTGGGCCGCGTTATCATTCAGGATGATGTCAGTATAGGGGCCGGTACCTGCGTTGATCGTGGGGCCTATGACGACACCGTAATCGGCGAAGCGTCCAAGATCGACAATATGGTGCAAATCGCGCATAACGTCAGGCTGGGGCGAAATGTGATTGTGGCGGCCCACTCAGGGCTTTCGGGGTCGGTTAAGGTGGCTGACGGCGCCAAGTTTGGCGGACGGGCGGGCATTATCGACCATATTGATATTGGTGAAGGCGCTATCGTTGCGGCGGGCGCTATCGTGTTTAAGGATGTACCGGCAGGGCAGATGTGGTCGGGTTTTCCGGCCAAGCCGTCGCGCCAGTTTCTGCGTGAAGCGGCCTGGCTGGCCAAGAGCGCGGCGTCTAAGGATAAGGGTTAACGGATATGATAATCGAAGATACGTCAGATGTGGCGGAAGCAGAAAGTGGCCTGGATGTCGGCTATCAGGAAGTCCTGAAGCGGATTCCGCACCGTTATCCGTTCCTGTTGATTGATCGCGGTGAAAGCTGGATCAAGAACAAATCAATGGTCGGCATCAAGAACGTTACGTTCAATGAGCCGTTCTTTAATGGTCATTTTCCGGAAAATCCGGTCATGCCGGGTGTGCTGATCATCGAGGCTCTGGGGCAGACCGGTGCGGTTCTGATGTCCAAGTCTCTCGATGTGTCCGTCGAAGGCAAGACTATCTTCTTCCTTGGGGTGGATGGCGTTAAATTCCGCAGTCCTGTCCGTCCGGGCGACCAGCTTAAGCTGCATGTTGAGGTGGTGCGTCACCGGGGTGACGTCTTCAAGTTCCGTGGCGAAGCCAAGGTTAATGGTAAGGTCGTTTGCGAAGCTGAGTTTTCCGCCATGGTCGTTGAGGTGCCTAAATGAGTGAGGCGACGCCCGTCATTCATCCTACGGCCATAGTTGATTCCGCGGCCAGACTGGGGCGCAATGTGCGTATCGGGCCGTGGTCGATCGTCGGGCCGCAGGTGACGCTTAAGGACGGTGTGCATCTGCAATCGCATGTCGTGGTGGATGGTCTTACCGAGGTGGGCGAAGATACCCATGTGCATCCCTTTGCCGTTCTAGGTGGTGCGCCACAACATCTGGCGCATAAGGGCGAAGATACACGTCTGATTATTGGAGCGCGCAACCAGATACGTGAGCATGTCACCATGCATACCGGCACGGTCAGCGGTGGCGGTGAGACGCGGGTGGGGAATGACTGCCTGTTTATGGTTGGCTCGCATGTCGCTCATGATGCCGAAGTCGGCAACAATGTCGTGATGGCCAATAATGCCTCTATCGGTGGCCATGTGCATGTCGGGGACTTTGTGTTTCTCGGCGGGCTTTGCGGCGTGCATCAATATGTGCGCATAGGTCGTTACAGCTTTGTCGGCGGCGCCGCTATGGTGACCAAGGACGTGATTCCCTATGGTTCCGTCTGGGGCAATCATGCGCGTCTTGAGGGGCTTAATCTGGTGGGGCTGAAACGGCGTGGTTTCTCGCGCGACCTGATCAATTCCATGCGAACGGCGTATCGCATGATGTTTGCCCCCGAAGGCACGTTTCAGGAGCGACTGGACGATGTGCTGGAAAACTTCTCTGATATTCCGCAAATCGTAGAGATTGTTCAGTACATCCGTGAGGACTCCAACCGTCCGATCTGTTTGCCGGATGCCTGAGGTTCAGCCTAAAATCGGTCTGCCCAAGATCGGTCTGATAGCGGGCGGCGGTGCCGTGCCGGTCGAGGTGGCGCGTTATCTGAAGCAGAGCGGACGCGCCTATTATGTGGTTCGCCTTGAAGGCATGGCGGAGGTAGAGCTATCGGATCATCCGGGGCGGGATATATCTGTCGGCCATTTTGCCGAGATTTTTACCGCTCTGGCACAGGCGCAGGTTCGCCATATCTGCATGGTTGGCTATGTTAAGCGACCGGATTTCGGCACCATGCCGCGCGATAGCGGCGGTGTGGCGCATCTGCCGGCCATTGAGCAAGCGGGGCGCGGTGGTGATGACGGTCTGTTGCGGCAGGTCGCCCGTATGTTCGAGGCTCAGGGCTTTGTTATCGAAGGCGCGCACGAGGCCAATCCGCAGTTATTGCTGACGGAGGGCTTACTAGCGGGGCCTGAACCGTCACCGGTGGTGCGGGAAGACCTTGAAGAAGCCTTTCGCATTGCGACGGCTATAGGGGCGCTAGACATCGGGCAGGCGGCTGTGGTGGCCGGCAAGATTACGCTGGCTGTTGAGGCACAGGAAGGCACAGATGCGATGCTTCGCCGCATTCCCGCCCTGCCTCAGCCTCTGATAGGGAATGCATATAACCGCAAAGGGGTGCTGGCCAAGGTCTGCAAGCCCATTCAGGATCGGCGACTGGACATGCCGACGATTGGTGTGGCGACGGTCGAGGCCGCCTCTGAGGCCGGTTTATGTGGTATAGTTGGTCAGGCGGGCTCTATACTGGTTGTCGATAAGGCGCGCACCTTTGCGCGTGCAGAAGAACTGGGGCTTTTCATCTATGGCCATATCGCCGGATAAATCCACGGCTGACGCCGGGGTGCCCAAAAAACTGATGATCATTGCGGCAGAGGCTTCTGGCGATGCGCTGGGGGCAGGGCTTATGCGGGCGCTGGTGGCGCAATCTGAAACGCCGCTGACCTTTTGTGGCGTAGGCGGTCATCAGATGCGCGCGCTGGGGGTCGAAAGCCCTTTCGATATTGCCCAACTGTCCATTCTGGGCATGAGCGAGGGGCTTAAGGCCTACAAACGCGTCAAGGCGCGTGTCGCGGACACCGTGGCGCTGGCGCTGGCGGAAAAGCCCGATGCTGTGGTCCTGATCGACTCATGGGGATTCACACTGCGGGTGGCCAAGGGCATTCGTGAGGTCATGCCGGACGTTCCCCTGATCAAATATGTTGGGCCGCAGGTGTGGGCGACGCGTCCCGGCCGTGCGAAGACATTGGCGCAAAGCGTTGATTTGCTTCTGGCTTTACATAAGATGGATGCGCCCTATTTCGAGGCCGAAGGACTTGAGACGGTTGTCGTTGGCAATCCGGCGCTCAATGTCGATTTTTCCCGTGCCGATCCTGAGGGCTTTCGCGACGCCCACGGGTTGAAGCCGGATACACCTCTGCTTCTGGTCCTGCCGGGCAGCCGTCCGGCGGAGATCAGACGCCTGATGCCGGTTTTCATCGAAACCCTGCAACATCTGTCGGCTGTCTATCCTGAACTTCGGTTTGTTATGCCGGTTGCCGATACAGTGCGTAAGCGGGTGCTTGAACAGGTTCAGGGACTTGATCTGCCCCTGATTATGACCGACACCGAAGCGGATAAACTCAGTGCCATGCAGGCAGCGGATGTGGCTCTGGCCTGTTCGGGAACCGTGAGTACGGAACTGGCGCTATCGGGTTGTCCGATGATTATCGCCTATAAGGTGGAATGGCTGACCTATTTTATTTTCAAGCGTTTTTCACCGCTTAAATATGTCACCCTGTTCAACATCGTGGCGGATAAGGACATCGCGCCGGAATTCATCCAGAAAGACTGCTCGGCCGATAATCTGGTGCAAGCTGTGAGCACAAGGCTGAATGACCCCAGTCTTAGGGCGCGTCAGACGGCGGAACAGTTTGCGGCACTTGATCTGATGGGGCGGGGACAAAAGCCGCCTGCGGAACTGGCGGCGGCGGCGGTCATAAAACACTTAAATCTATAAAAAAACCGCCGCAGATAACTGCAGCGGTTTTTTTGTTCGACTTAACCGCGTTGTGACAGCGGTACAAAGTCACGTGCCGCAGAACCGGTATAGATCTGGCGCGGACGACCGATCTTTTGCGATGGGTCTTCGATCATTTCTTTCCACTGAGCGATCCAGCCCACGGTGCGCGCCAGAGCGAATAGCACGGTGAACATGGTGGTCGGGAAGCCCATGGCCGACAGGGTGATGCCGGAATAGAAGTCGATGTTCGGGTACAGCTTGCGCGAAACGAAGAAGTCATCGTTCAGGGCGATACGTTCCAGTTCACGGGCAACCTGAAGCAGCGGGTCATTTGGATCACCCACAGCCGTCAGAACCTCGTGACAGGTCGATTGCATAACCTTGGCGCGTGGGTCGTAGTTCTTATAGACACGGTGACCAAAGCCCATCAGCTTGTACTTGCGGTCTTTGACGCCCGCAATGAACTCAGGGATACGCTCAGGCGTGCCGATTTCCTTGAGCATGTTCAGGGCTTCTTCATTGGCCCCGCCATGGCTTGGGCCCCAGAGGCAGGCAATGCCCGCCGCGATACAGGCAAACGGGTTGGCACCTGATGAACCGGCCAGACGCACGGTTGAGGTCGAGGCATTCTGTTCGTGGTCGGCGTGCAGGATGAAAATACGATCCATAGCCTTGGTCAGAACCGGATTCGGCACATATTCCTCGGCCGGAACGGCAAAGCACATGCGCAGGAAGTTTTCCGAATAGCTGAGGTCGTTCTTTGGATAAACGAAGGGCTGGCCGACTGAATATTTGAAGGCGCGCGCGGCAATGGTTGGCATTTTCGCAATCAGGCGATGGGCCGAAATTTCACGCTGCTTGGCGTCCTGAATATCAAGGCTATCATGATAGAAGGCCGACAGAGCACCGACCGCACCGGTCATGATGGCCATCGGGTGCGCATCGCGACGGAAGCCTTCGAAGAAACGGTCAAACTGCGCATGCAGCATGGTGTGGCGGGTTATGGTGTTTTCAAACTGCTCATAGGCGGCGGCGTTCGGCAGTTCACCATGCAGCAGCAGATAGCAGGTTTCCAGGAAGTTTGACTTCTCAGCCAGCTGATCGATCGGATAACCGCGATGCAGCAGAACGCCCTCATCACCATCGATAAAGGTGATCTTGGATTCGCACGATGCCGTGGAGGTGAAGCCCGGATCGTAGGTGAACACATCGCCTGCGCCATAGAGTTTGCGGATGTCGACGACATCCGGACCGAGCGTTCCTTTCAGAACGGGCAAATCTATGACCTGTTCACCGATGGTAATCTTGGCCGGATTGGAACCTTGGGTCATTTTTGGCTCACCTTCGTGTTAGTGTGCAATGCAACTATTTTCGCTGCGCCTGCTATATAAACTGCAATTCTAAATGAAAAGGGCCTGCTTGAAACGGGCGTCACTTTCTGTGGCACCCAAAGCCGCAAGTGTGCGTGAAATATCTGGTGCGGGCTGTCCGCCAGAGAGGATTCCACGCAAGACAGGGCCTATTTTTCCGAAGCTAATACCTTCATTTTCAACGAAATTCTTTAATTCGGCATCAAGAGTTTCCGCACTCCATTTTGTCAGACATAACAACTTTTCGTGAAGGCGTGAAAGTCGTTCTAAATTCTCTTCCGTCAGCAGCTTCTGCGTCTTTTCATCAAGGGTAAAAGGCGGTTTCACCAGTGCAAATGCTGTTGCATCGGCCAGAAGCGGAATCGTCTGGGCGCGTTCAACCACCTGAGGGATGGCCAGACGCAGGCGTTCGGTTACCGTTTCGCGCTGTGATTCATCGATCCCGCGCCGCAAAAGCTCAGTCCAGACAAGCTCCACCAGACGATCCGTATCACATTCCCTGATCCAGTGCGCATTGACATGGCCAAGCTTGGCGAAATCAAGACGGGCTGGGGCCTTGTTGATATCGGTAATGTCAAACCATTCAACCGCCTGCGCATCAGTGAAGATTTCATCATCGCCGTGCGACCAGCCCAGACGTGCCAGATAGTTGCGCATGGCTTCGGGCAGGTAACCCAGAGCTTCGTAATCACCGACCGCCTGAGCACCGTGGCGCTTGGATAGTTTGGCCCCATCCGGCCCGTGGATTAGTGGAATATGGGCAAAGGTCGGCACATCCCAGCCTGCGGCCTGATAGATCAGGGTCTGGCGGGCGGCGTTATTCAGGTGATCATCGCCGCGAATGATATGAGTAATGCCCATATCATGGTCATCAACCACGACCGCCAGATTATAGGTCGGCGTCCCATCCGACCGCAGAAGTATAAGGTCATCCATATCTTTGGTGTTGAAGGTGACCCGACCCTGTACGGCATCTTCGATAATCAGAGGCGCATCCAGCGGGCCTTTGAAACGGATGACATGAGGCTGCATGAGTTCGTCCGCCGTCGGTGTGCGGTCGCGCCATGTCGAGCGCAGGGCATGACCATTGGCGCGTGCCTCTTCGCGGGCAACTTCGGTTTCTTCTGGCGTCATAAAGCAGGCATAGGCATGACCGGAGGCGTAGAGGACCTGCACAACCTCTTTGTGACGGGATTCACGGGTGCTCTGATAGACAACCGGTTCATCGCTGGTCAGGCCAAGCCACTCAAGGCCTTTGAAGATGGCGTCCACGGCTTCGGGTGTTGAGCGCTCACGGTCTGTATCTTCGATGCGGATCAGAAACCGGCCGCCCGTGGCCTGAGCATAGAGACGGTTAAACAGCGCCGTACGGGCACCGCCAATATGCAGATAACCGGTGGGCGAAGGGGCGAAGCGCGTAACTACGGGTTGCGAGGGTGCAGAAGCCATGATGATAATGGAACTCTAAGGGATATGAATGGCGTTCTTATACGCTTCTTGGGGCCACAGAACAGTCTTTTAGGGGGAGACGGGGTGAAATCAGCATTTTTTTCGCGTTTCGCTGTTTTGCAGGCAGCCATTGGTAAGGCTTGCGAGGCCCAGTCGGGACGATTGATGCTGTGGGTGCCTGTGGCTTTGGGGGGCGGCTGCGCGGTTTATCTCAGTCTGCCGTTTGAGCCTTTGTGGGTGGTGATCGGCCTGTTGACGGTTTTAAGTGGGGCAGGCGTGTGGCTCAGTCGGCGGGGTGACCGTCAAGGGGGGCTTGTTACCTTAAGCTGGCTGGTGCTGGTCTTTGTATTGGGCATGGCCTTGTGTAAGGCCCGCACCGAGAGCGTGGCGGCCCCGGTTCTGAGCGGAGAAGAGACTCAGTTTTTTATAGATGCCGTTGTTCTGGATATAACCGGTCAGGATAGCGTCAGCCCGCGCATTGTCGTTGCCCCATTGAGAGTGTCGGGTCTATCGCCGGAGAATACGCCGATCCGCTTGCGGCTGGGATTACGCAATACCGAACCAGCGCTGATGCCGGGACAGCGCATAAGGGCCTTTGCCATTGTGCATCCCCCCGCAGGGCCTTCCATGCCCGGCGGGTATGACTTTGCGCGTTCAGCCTGGTTTGATGCCTTTGGTGGTGTGGGATTTATACCCGGAAGTATTACTATTTCAGAGGCCCCTGAGGTGTCCGGCAGGCTTGCGCGCCAGATGGCGTTGAACGGGTTTCGCTGGCGTCTGACGCAGACGATTGTTGACAGGCTAGAGGGGCAGTGGGGGCAGGGAACGCGTATGGGCGGCTTTGCCGCGGCGCTGGTGACCGGACATCAGGCGTTTCTTGAACCCGATCTGGTGGCGGATATGCGTGATTCGGGGCTGGCGCACATATTGTCTATTTCCGGCCTGCATATGGCGATTGTCGGAGGGTTTTCATTTTTTCTGGCGCGCGCGATAATGGCGTTAATTCCGGCTATAGCCTTAAATTATCCGGTCAAAAAGCTGGCGGCATGTTTCGGGATCGTAACCGTATGTCTGTATCTGGCAATTTCCGGCGCACCGGCACCGGCCATACGTGCCGCCATAGTGGCCATTGTGGCCTTCGGGGCCATATTGATTGACCGTCGGGCCTTAAGCTTAAGGGCGCTGGCGCTGGCGGCCATTATCGTTCTGATGATCACGCCGGAAGCGGTGTTTGAGGTCGGGTTTCAGATGTCGTTTTGCGCGACCGCAGCTTTGCTGGCGCTGGCGGAAACGATCAGGCCAATGCCTAAGGAACTGAGTGTTCCTGTGTGGGTCAAGTTATGGCAAGGCGGCTGGCGCTGGGTCAGGCTGACGGTTGCGGCCAGTACGGTGGCCGGTCTGGCGACCGCACCGTTCGGAATATTCTATTTTAACCGCGCACAGCTTTATAGCCTGCCGGCCAATATGCTTGAGGCACCGGTAACGGCGCTGATTGTCATGCCCGCGCTGGCCATCGGTACGGCCTTAAGCGGCACATCTCTTGGCGCACCTTTTCTATACGTGTCCGGTGCAGGATTATATGTGGTTGACCGGATTTCAACGGGCATTGCCGGATTGCCCGGGGCCGTGGCAAATGTGGCAAGCCCGCCGGATATAGCGATACTGTTGTCCTTCGCGGGTATTATCTGGTTGTGTCTGATAAGGGGCAAGGCGCGTTGGGCCGGACTGTTGGCCGCCTGTGCCGTGTTATATTGGCCAAGAGTGACACCACCCGACATATGGCTCGATCCGCAAGGGGCCAATGCCGCTATACACACAGAGGCGGGTGCCTACGCACTGCGCCCGAAGGTGCAACAGTTCGGCTACGAAAAATGGGTTCAGCATTATCATCTGAAAAACGGCGATGCGCAGTTAGGTGAACACTATGCCTGTAAGCGCCATGTTTGTGTACCCACAGAAAAGGCCGCCTTTCCGGTGGGTTTTGCCTTTGGCAATCAGCCGCCAGATATTCAGCGGCTTGAGGCCCTGTGCCGCAAAAGTGACCTTGTGATCATACGTAGCCACATAGAGGCATGGCCCGGCGCCTGTGCTAAGGTGAACCGCATTACCCGCAGTGACTTCAAGCGACTGGGGGCTATGGAACTAAGGCGTACAAAGGGGCAATGGCAGATAAGGGCCTCTGAACCGCAAAGAGGGCAGAGGCCGTGGACGCGTAAGCTTAATGATAGCGGCGCATAAGGCCAACCAGTTTACCCTGAATGGCTACTTCACCGTCATTATAGATGCGCGTCTTGTGGGCCGGATTGGCGGCTTCGAGGGCAATGGACGCCCCCTTCTTGCGCAGGCGCTTGAGGGTAGCGGTTTCACCTTCGACCAGAGCGACAACGATTTCGCCGGATTGTGCCGTATCGCTCTTTTTGATGATGACATAATCGCCATCAAGAATACCGGCATTGATCATCGAATCGCCTTCGATTTCGAGCAGATAATGTTCACCGGCACCGACAAACATGTCCGGCACGCGGATACGATCGCGTTCCTGGCCAATGGCTTCTATCGGTACACCGGCGGCGATCTTACCGAGAAGCGGTAACTCACGTCCATCTTCTACAGCCGGTTGTGCTAAAGGAGTCGGTTTTGAGCCTTCGACGACCTGAGGGACAAAGGCCTGACGTCCCCGCGGAGGCGCAGCGGTTGTGGCCTGATCGGGCAGTTTAATGACTTCGAGGGCACGTGCCCGATGCGCCAGACGCCTGATGAAGCCGCGTTCTTCAAGGGCTGTAATGAGGCGGTGAATGCCTGACTTGGAGGCGAGATCCAGTGCTTCCTTCATCTCATCAAATGAGGGAGAAACGCCCGTCTCTTTGATGCGCTCATGAATGAACATCAAAAGTTCGCGTTGTTTGGTCGTCAGCATGTCACACCCCTTAACGGATTCATCCACCTGCGCCATAATGGCGCTCAAAAAGTGAACAAGTCATGAACCTGTGTTGCGTGTTCTGCATGTGTTCACAGGTGTTGTCAAGCAAGTGACAGAATCTTTTTAGCGGCTTCTGTGACGTCTGCCTGACGCATCAGGCTTTCACCCACTAGCATGGAAGTGGCACCGGTCGCCTCAAGACGTCTGACGTCATCGACGGTGAAGATGCCGCTTTCGGCGACCAGAATATGCTCTGGCCCGACCATTGATGAGAGTGTTTCCGTTGTGGATAGGCTGACATCAAATGTTTTGAGGTTACGGTTATTTATACCGATAAGCTTTGATTCCAGTTTAAGGGCGCGTTCCATTTCTTCAGCGTCGTGCACTTCAACCAGAGCATCCATGCCAAGGGCATGGGCTTCGGCAATCAGATCGGCCGCAAGGGCGTCGTCAATCATGGCCATGATGACCAAAATGGCGTCAGCCCCCAGGGCGCGCGATTCCCTTACCTGCCATGAATCAACCAGAAACTCCTTGCGGATACAGGGCAGGGCGACTGCCTGACGGGCGGCCTGAAAATGCGATTCGTGGCCCTGAAAAGAGGGGGAGTCCGTCAGAATAGACAGGCAACTGGCACCGCCTTCCTCATAGGCACGGGCCAGTTTGGGCGGATCAAAGTCCTCGCGAATCAGCCCTTTTGAAGGGCTGGCTTTCTTGATTTCAGCAATCAGAGACAGGCTTCCGGGCCGTTTATTACGGACAAGGGCGTCCATGAATCCCCTTGGCGCACCCGCCTGAGCGATATTGGCGGCCAGTTCACCGTCAGAGACGCGTGCCTTGCGATCGGCAACCTCCTCACGTTTGTAGGCGGCAATTTGGGCGAGAATGTCGGTCATAATCCGGTTCCTGAAAGCAAACGCATAATTGTGATGGTTTTCTATAGGCGGTAGCGGCAAAACGCTACTGCTTTCATGCGTTGGGAACTCATCAAAGCCCTATCGACATTTTATGCGAGCGATACCTATTACTATCGCGCATGTTTAATATTGGGATGGTGCGGTTATGAAATCGGTTCTGTTTGCCATATCTTGTGCGGGTTTTTTAGCCCTTGGGGCCTGTGCTACCGATGGAAGTGCATCATCAACCGAACCCCCTACCGCCAATATTAAAGGGACATACTGGAAACTGGTTGAACTAAACGGACAGCCGGTTAAGGCGCTGGAGCGCGAGCCTCACCTTATTTTGAAGGCTGAAGGTAATCGTGTGTCAGGCTTCGGTGGTTGCAACGGTTTCAGCGGCGGTTATGAGCTTAATGAAGAGACATTGCGTGTCCGGTTTGTTGGTGTAGCGTCAACCCTTATGGCTTGCGCCGAGGGGATGGAGGTTGAGCAGGGCCTGCATGAAGCGCTGCGGACGGCGGACAATTATTCCTTAAATGGCAACAACCTGTCACTCAATAAGGCGCGCATGACCCCGCTGGCGCGTTTCGAAGCGGTTTATCTGAAGTAACAAAAACCCCGCCGTTTCCGGCGGGGTTTTTCATCAATCAGAACTCGGTGGTCAATGACAGCCACAGGCGACGCGGTTCCTGATTATTGGCATAGATGCGTGTATATGCTGTGGAGGCGACACCATTATTATTCAAGGTCTTGTACGGCCCATATGAAACAAAATCCTTGTCAAACAAATTGTAAATTGCAGCGTTCAAGCTGACCTTATCATTAAATTTATAAGATCCGCCGACATGGAACAAACCATAAGCTCTGTAATCGCCATAGGTGGCTTTGGCAAAGCTAGTAGCACTATCTTCCGAACGATAGCGTTTAGAGCGGTACTCACCCCGCAACCACAGGTTCAGGTTATCCGTTGCTTGATAACGTACTGATCCGTTTAGCATATGTCGAGGTGTGTTCTGGTATCGAACATTTTCACCTGTCGCTGTGTCTTTCTCTTCACTTGTTGTATAGGTGTAGTTGCCGCTTAGAGACCAACCTTCACCAATTAAGTATCTGAAGGCACCTTCAATACCTTGAGTTTCTACTTCGCCGACATTCACACGTTGAGTGAAATATTGGTGCATGCTCACATCACTAGGCTCAACAGGTCTTCCGACATAGAAGCTGCCGGGCCACCATCCGTAATCAGCGTTACAGTTTGGTGTTCTCTCGCCAGCTTCATATTGAGCGCGCGTGAGATTATAAGCGCAGCTAAGAAGCCGGTCAGTGCTGGTAACAATCTTGTCTTCAAACTTGTTGTGGAAAAAAGTCAGGTTTGCACGGAAATCACTACGATTATCATAGAATATCGCAAACTCTGTTGAAGTCGAGGTTTCTGGTTTCAGAGTAGGCGTCCCGATATTGGGTGATGTTCCCTGACCGCCAAAACCGGTGATTCCGGGTGCAATCCAATCGAGTAAAGGTGTTTTGAATCCCTGACTTATACCGCCCTTGAGAGTCCAGTTGTTAGTGGCATTCCATACCAGATAGGCGCGGGGACTTGTGTGCTGGCCGAAAACGCTGTGGTCATCCAGTCGCGCACCGATAGTTAATGCCAGCGTATCCGTAAAACGCCACTCATCTTCAGCAAACAATGCCCATTGCTGGTGCTCATATGGTGCCGGAGCTACGCCGTCGACCATCTCAGCATCCCAGTACTGACCGCCTACCGTGAAGGTATGGTTGCGCCAATTAGAAAAGAATTTAGTGTCGAAAATTATGTTAGTGGCTTCAAGCGTGCGGGGATCACCCTTTTTGCGGTCAGTTCCTGGAACATCATCCGGCAGAATGCGACCAATTGTTTCACGCTTACCATATGAGAGGGTCGATTGCAGTTCACCGAAACCTAAACGCCAGTTGTGGCCTAAAATGGCTTCCTGATTTTCAAATTCCTGCTCCTTGGCATAACCACGAACACCTACTTCCCCGAGTTGGCCCTTGGAATTATCGTACCACTGCTTGTTTACGTCATAGTCCAGCAAAATGTCATGGTTCTCACTGGGAGTGAAGCTTAAACGCCCTCCCGCAGACCATATTTTGTTTTCAACCGGGCTTTCGCCGCGTGTGCTCACATTTGCCGTTGTACCATCCGCTCTCTCATAAGATAGGGATGCCTCTTCTCGTGTTTGATAACTGCCACGCAAAGCCAAGCCTAGCTTATCTTGAATCAGCGGGCCATTAGCATAGACGCTTCCGCCATAAATATTACCAAACTGATCATCACTTTGTACTGTGCTATTAATATTTACCGACCCGCCCCAGCGCGTCCCAACCTTGCGGGTAATAATGTTTACCACACCGCCCATGGCGTCTGAGCCATAAAGCGTCGATACTGGGCCACGCACAACCTCAATACGATCTATGGCTGACATGGGGGGAATAAAACTGGAGGCCGTCTCGCCAAAGCCGTTTGGAGTCACACTGCCAGCTGGATTTTGACGGCGACCATCCACCAGAACCAATGTATAGTCATTACCCATGCCACGAATAGAAATATTCAGGCCACCAGTTTTACCGGCCGAGTTACCTACATCTACGCCTTCAACATTTGCCAGAGCTTCAGCAAGACTTTGATGGCGTTCAGACGCAAGCTCATCACGTGATAAGACACTGATAGAGGCGGGAGCCTGTTCGATTTTTTGCTGGAAACCGGCAGCCGTAACAACGACTTCGGTCACTTCCTCAACATCAGACACAGAATCCGCATGTGCCGCCAATGCGAGCGTGCCGATCATCAGGCAGCTGCTGGCTAATAACAAAGAGCGGAGGGTGCGTTTCATTTTCGTAAGCATGAGGTACTCCATAATTGCGAGCGCCTCTCAATCACGCAAGCCGCCCTTATGCAAGGGCGGCTGATAACAATAATGATAATAAATCGCAGGAATAAGCCTAAAGCAGGGCGAGTGTTGCGGAAATGAAACTAATTCGCAATAACTTTGCGTGTGTTGATGTAACCCTTGCGGATGACGGTGTGTCGCGCCAATCAGATGCGCCTGCATCAAGGCGCGTTCAGGTATATCTGCACCAGAGAGCTCAGCCAGCCTGCGCGTGCTACATCAAGCAGAGTGCGCCTGTACAGGTTCGGGCTGTTTTTACGCGCTACTGTTTAATGCGTCGTCGAGTGTGAAAAGAGGTTCAGAACCACAACGCCGCTGACAATCAGGCCGATACCCGCAAGGGCAGGGACGTCCAGTGACTGACGGAAGACGACAACGCCGATAATGGCCGTCAGAACAATACCCAGTCCACCCCACATGGCATAGGCTATACCCAGAGGGACAACTTTGAGAGCCTGTGCCAGGAAAAAGAATGAGCATAAGTAACAAAGGCCCATGATTACCGTGGGTATCAACTTTGTAAACTGAACCGACTTCATCAGAAAAGTTGTGCCGGTAATTTCAAAGAGAATGGCTAAACCCAGTGCGGAATAGGCAATGAACGACGGGCTCATAAAGGGCTCCAGAAATATACCGAATATACGGTTTCTTATGAGGGCATGTGGAGATGTGCAAGAAGGAACCAAACAAAGCTGTGACACTGTGGAGACTGGCCCGGCAGGCAGAACAATCTTACGGACTGTGTCATTTCTATCCGTGAGAGGCGTGTCCTTTCTATCGGTGATCTAACCTATTTCTCGCATAATATAGATTATGAGAAATTATACCGTCGTAAACTGGATATAAGGCAAGATTGTTCGTTATAATGCAGCCTTAATTGTCGGCCATGTTGCGTCAATGACAGTTCAGGGCCTGAAGGACGTGCTATGCGTAATCGTCAGTTGAAACGGAGATTTACGTACCTTGGGGCTATGCTTCTAATGCCATTTGCCTTTGAGGCTTTAGCTGCTGATGATGCCGCCATATCCACACGCACTGTCGTGAGGCCATCTAGCCAGAATGTATCTTCGGATAATTCCGCAACCGATAAGTCTCCGGTGGTTTCGGCACTGGCGCAGGATCAGGTATTATCCCGTCTATCAGGCTATGTTCCGGTTGAACGTGTGACCAACTACCCGTTTGGCAGCTCTGAGCCAGTTTCAGACTCGTTTGCCGAACCGGTTATTGAAAAGCCCAGAATTCGCAGCGAGTTCGGCGTCAGCGTCGGTACGGGCGGATACCGGAGTGGCTATATTGCCTCAACGATTCCGCTCGGTAAAAATGGCATGCTCGGAATCGCTTTCAGTAAAACCGATCACGGCAAGAACAGTTATGGCTACGGCTATCCCTACGACTATTCACCTTACGGATATGATCCATACCTGTACGGAGATCACTTACCGGGCGCGCGAATTACCGGGCGGTCGCTGGATGTCCCGGCCAGCCGTATGTTTCCGCAAACCTCGGATACAGAGCGATGCCGGACGCGGAATGCTTCAGATGACAGACGCCGGTTTTATGGCGGAAATTCGGGCTGTGACCTGACGGAATGAAGTCGAACACCGCGTGAGCGCTGAATTTTCTATAACCGTTTCAATTATATGGAAATTTATGCGAATCATTATCAATTAAATATGGCTTGAAAAGGTATTTTGCCCTCCATATATCATGGCGTAGCTAATTATTTTTTGCTCCATTTCAAAAAGCAGGTCGCCATGTCCTTTGAACTCCCCCCCCTTCCCTATGCTGCCGATGCCCTTGAGCCGCACATGTCGGCCAATACCTTCAGCTACCACCACGCCAAACACCATAAGGCCTATGTGGACAATCTGAACAAGCTGATCGCTGGTACGGAATTCGAAGGCAAGAGCCTCGTTGAGGTCGTTAAGGCTTCCGAGGGGAATAATCAGGGCGTATTCAACAATGCTGCTCAGGTTTGGAATCACACCTTCTTCTGGCATTCCATGTCACCTAATGGTGGCGGCGCACCAACCGGCAAGATTGCCGAAAAAATCAATGCCGATTTCGGTTCGTTTGATGCCTTTGCCGAAGCTTTCAAGACCGCAGGCGCTACGCAGTTCGGTTCCGGCTGGGCCTGGCTGGTGCTGGGTGAAGACGGCAAGCTGAAGGTCGTCAAGACGGCTAATGCTGAAACCCCGTTCACCAAGGGCGATAAGCCGATCCTGACCATCGACGTCTGGGAGCACGCCTATTATCTGGACTATCAGAACCTGCGTCCGAAATTCATTGAGACCTATCTGAACAACCTCGTGAACTGGGAATTTGCTAATAACAACCTTGATGCGCCTTTGCATCCGGGTGTCTAAGTCAGACTTTAGACTAAGAATTTCAGGAAGGCGGGGCATTTTGTCCCGCTTTTTTATTTCTCCTGAGATATGCTCAAAATCAAAGGAGGTCGGTTATGCTTGATGCAGAAAGTTTTGACGCCGGAATTGATATTAATGCCACGGCGACTGAAATTCTAAAGCTGGCGCGTGAGCGAAAAGTCACTGTCACGACCGCTGAAAGCTGCACCGGCGGATTGATTGCCGCGGCGCTTACGCGGGTTGCAGGCGCTTCAGAATGCTTCCATGAAGGCTATGTCACCTATTCCAATGAAGCCAAGGCACGGCTTTTGGGGGTGCCGGAACTGACGATCGTTGAATATGGCGCGGTTAGCCTTCAGACCGCTCAGGCCATGGCCAAGGGCGCTTTAAAGGCGGTGAATGCGGATTTGTCCATGAGCGTCACAGGTATTGCCGGCCCCAATGGCGGCACTGAGCAAAAGCCCGTCGGTATGGTCTGTTTCGGGCTCGGGTTTCGTGAAGCCGATGGAACACCGACCTCGCTGGCCAGCGTACATGTGTTTGAAAACAACGGACGCGACTATATACGTGAGCAGTCTGTGCGCTTTGCCCTGCAGTGGGCATTAAAACACCTTAAGGCCGCGCCTTAGGGATTAGACGGTGTCTGGCCATAAAGATGATGGGCGCGCTGTTCAAAGACGCTCATCAGCTTACTGACGGCGAGATTAAAGTTGGCCCTGAGCATGGCGTTGAGCAGCGGATTTCTGAAGTCCATGTCCATGTCAAAATCGATACGGGTGCCGCTTTCGACCGTGGTGAAACGCCATAAACCATCAAGCCGTTTTAAAGGTCCGCGCAGAAGCCCCATATGGATGGTGTGACCGGCTTCGTGTTTGGTAACGCGCGTGGAAAAGCGCTCGGACAGCATCTTGAAGCCCACGGCGACATCGGCATCAAAGGCCCAGACGCCTTCGGCCGGCGTCACGGGATTATAGGTACGCAGAGATGTAATCCAGGGTATGAATTCCGGATAGCGCTGGACGTCACCGACCATACGCCACAGATCTTCTGCCCTATAGGGCAGTACACGATCCAGATGGAAGCGTGCCATCAGTGCGCCGCACCCTGAGCGGCACGCGCGGCGCGCAGACGTTCAAAGTCTTCGCCCGCATGGTGTGAGGAACGGGTCAGAGGCGAAGACGAGACCATCAGGAAACCCTTGGCACGGGCAATGGATTCGTAGGCCTTGAACTCATCCGGCGTAACGAAGCGGTCAATGGCTGCGTGTTTACGCGTGGGTTGCAGATACTGGCCGATGGTGATGAAATCGATACCCGCAGAGCGCATATCGTCCATGACCTGCATGACTTCTTCCTTGGTTTCCCCAAGGCCAACCATGATGCCGGATTTGGTGAATTGCGACGGATCGCGTTCCTTGACGCGCTCAAGCAGGCGCAGGGAATGGAAATAGCGCGCACCGGGGCGAATTTTCAGATAGTTGCGCGGTACGGTTTCCAGATTGTGATTAAACACATCCGGCTTGGCGTCGATAACGATCTCGGCGGCCCCGTCCTTGCGCAGGAAGTCCGGTGTCAAAATTTCGATAGTGGTTTTAGGTGACTGGGCGCGAATCTGGCGGATAACTTCGGCGAAGTGGTTGGCGCCACCGTCACTGAGGTCATCGCGGTCAACCGAGGTGATCACCACATGCGACAGACCCATGGCCGCTACGGTTTGCCCGACACGGTTCGGTTCGTCGACATCAAGCGGCTGAGGCATGCCGGTCTTGACATTACAAAACGCGCAGGCCCGCGTGCAGGTATCGCCCATAATCATCAGGGTCGCATGGTTCTTTGACCAGCACTCACCGATATTCGGGCAGGCCGCCTCTTCGCAGACAGTCACAAGTTTGGCGTCACGCACGGTTTTCTGCGTGGCATTAAAGGTAGCCGACCCCGGTGCGCGGACACGCAGCCAGTCAGGTTTTTTCAAAACCGGCGTTTCAGGCCGGTTCTGTTTTTCCGGATGTCGCAATTCACCTTTGGGTGCTGAAGCCAGCCGGTTGATTAGGGTGACCATCTATAAGCCGTTACATTATGAAACCTTGGTGTCCTAATTGGGCTTATTACACTTATATATCAAGTCAATTCCACATGCCGGGGCGGTCACAAGCTGTAACAAGCCGATAGCAAGGCCGTCGAATCTGGCCTAAGATTGAGGATATGGCCCTCCCCGTTTGTTCCCGCACGTCACATCTATCGCGTCGCCATGTTTTATGGGGAGGCCTGGCTTTAGGGGTCTCTGGAGGTATGTCTGGATGCGGCCTGCGTCAGGAGGCAGACGCGCGTGGCAAGGCCTTTATTGACCCGCAAATTCCGCCGGGACTTTCACCGGAACATTATCCGCCTGCCGGTTTCGTCTGGAGCGGGCTAAAGGTGGGCAAGATGCCCGAGGCGCGTTATGGCGTGGGTGCGCCGCCCGTAAATCCGAAGGCACATTTTCTTATTCTGGCCGACGCGGCCTGGCCGGCGGAGGTTTATTTCGACATAGGCCGGTTGGCTCAGGCTGAAAATATGAGTGTGTGGATATATGAAGCCCCGGGACAGGGCGGGTCGGGTCGTTATATGCTTGAAAATCAACAGGTTGATACGCCTGACTTCAGACATTCTGTGAACGGTGCCGACGCGTTGATTTCCGATATTATCCGGCCGGATACACATAAGCCCTTGTATGTCTTGGGGCATGGCTCCGGTGCGTGGACGGCCATTCTCCTTGATAAGCCGCCCATTCAAAAGCTTTATCTGCATCAGGTCTGGGGCGGGCCGGATAAGGCGGAGAGCGAAGGCTGGTCGGGTGATTCGTTGCCTGAGGATGACTGGGGGCGCATCGCCCATCGCTGGCAAAGGGCCAATCCTGATCTGAGGCTAAAAGGGGTCACGGAGCGCTGGCTAAAAGAAACCGACAAAGCGCGCAAAGCCGCACAGGGGCGTAAGCTGAGCATGGCTGTGGACTGGCTTGAGGCAGAAAGCGACATCGCCCGCAGCCAAAGCGTTTGTGAACGCAGTAAATCTTGTCAGTTCATTACAATTCCTGACCGTAATGCTTTGAAATCCTATCTTGCCTCGCAACTTGCGGCCTGATTAGAATAACAGGCATATATGTGCAGGTTATAAGCCTTGCCCTCGCAGCGGAGACACCGGGACGAATGTCGGAAGCCTTTAATATTGAAGCGGAAACCAAATCCCTGTTCACGGCCCTGCTGGATGCCGCGGATACGGTTGGCAAGAACAAGGTGATCATCGAGGATCAGGACCGCCAGCCCATTACCTATAAGGATTTCATTCTGCGCACCTTTGTGCTGTCGCGCCTGTTTGACCGTGTCCTGAAGCGTGAAAAGCGTATCGGTCTGATGTTGCCAACCTCCGTGGGTGGTGCCCTGTCATTTTTTGCGCTGCATGCCCATGGCCGCACGCCGGTAATGATCAATTTCACCTCTGGTCTGGCCAATGTGAAATCGGCCTGCCTGACGGCTAAGGTCAAGACCGTCATTACGGCGCGCCGGTTTGTCGAACAGGCCAAACTTCAGGAACTGGTTGAAGCCATGGGCCATTTCGTGCGGATTATCTATCTTGATGATTTGCGTAAAACCGTAAGCGTGACGGATAAGCTTTACGGCCTAAGGGCCTCAACCTTACCGCGTCTTCATGCTCATCATGCAAAGCCTTCGGATATAGGGGTGATTTTGTTCACCTCCGGCAGTTTCGGCACGCCGCGGGGGGTGGTGCTGACCCATGCCAATCTGGTGCTTAATGTCGCCCAGATCAAAACCCATATAGACCTTAAGCCGGAATGGGTCTGCTTTAACCCTATGCCAATTTTCCATTCTCTCGGCCTGACCGGCGGGGTGATTATGCCGTTGCTCAGGGGGCTGCGCAGTTTTCAGTACCCCTCGCCTCTGCATGTAAAGCAGATTCCGGGGTTACTTAAGGAGACAAAGGCCTCGCTCATATTTTCTACCGACACCTTCCTCAACCAGTATGCGCGCAATTCCGAACCGGATGATTTTGCAAGTCTTGAGTTCGTTGTCTGTGGCGCGGAAAAGGTACGCGAAGAGACCCATAAGCTGTTTAAAGAGCGATATGGCGGCCTTAAGGTGCTGGAAGGATACGGGGTAACCGAGACCTCACCGGTGCTGGCGGTCAATTATCCGCATGACAATCGCCATGGTACGGTGGGCCACGCCCTGCCCGGCATGCAGCTAAGGCTTGAAATTATTGAAGGTATCCCCGAAGGCGGACGACTGCACGTCAAGGGGCCGAACGTCATGGCCGGTTATATTGATCTGGAAAATCCCGATCGTATCGAAGCCCCGCATGACGGGTGGCATGATACGGGTGACATAGTAAGCCTCGATAAGGACGGGTTTATCACCATTCTTGGTCGCGCCAAACGCTTTGCCAAGATTGCCGGTGAAATGGTGTCCTTGACCGCCGTTGAGCGCATTGCCGATGAGGTCTGGCCCGATAACCGCCACGCGGTCGTGGCCTTGCGAGACGACAAGAAAGGCGAACGGCTGGTTCTGATTACCGATCATCCGACCCCTGATCTGGATCGTCTCAGTGACTGGGCGAAGACGCATGGTACGCCCGCGATTGCCATTCCCAAAAAGCTGGTGAAGGTTGAAGCCATACCGGTTCTGGGGTCAGGCAAGACCGATTACGTCACCTTGCAAAAGCTGGCAGAAGTGATGGTTGAGGCCGCCTGAGGCTGTGGCCGGTGCGACAATCTGTCATCAATAGCTTTGCCTTGACAGGGCCTATGGGCTTGCGTAAGGCCGCAGGTATGGCCATGTACATGCCCAGATTCCTGACCAACGCCTTCCGGAGCGAATTACGCTTCTGGACGATCATGGCTGTGGCGATGGCGATCAGCGTGCAGGTGTTATTTCCCGCGCATCTGTTTGCCGCCAAGGTCGATGGCTCGGGCTTTATGCTCTGTAATATGGATGCGCCGGCTGTTGATCAGCCGCTGATCTCCGCTATTCAGGCTGAGAAAGCGCAAAAAGGCGACGCTATCGGTAAAAAGTGCACCGACTGTGTGTTCCTGTCGATGACGGCCTTACCGCAACCGGATCAGGTCTTTACACCGGTTATCTATGTTGCGCTGACACCAGTCCTCACACCTGATCGTGAGTCCGAACGTCCGAAGGCGCGTGCCCCCCCTCGCCCGCATTCCTGTGGTCCACCGCAACTTGTCTGAAATCTGAAGCCGTCTGCGCGTGCAGCGCGGACTGATTGACTGTTTCTGACAAGGTTTATTTTATGAAAACCCGTAATATTGCGTGGCGCAAAAACACTGCGCTGCTGTGTGCTGTATCTGTTATCGCGCTTAATGCCACCGCTGTGCTGGCTGACGATTCTGTCGAAGACATTCCCACGGTTATCGTCACCGGTTATCTTAATCCCGAAGACCCGCAGGCTGTGCGCGTCACACGTACCAAACTGTCGCGTACCCCCGGTGCGGTATCGGTCGTGGCCAATGAGACCTATTCAAACAGCTATGCCATGGGTCTGTTTGATACGCTGAAAAACGTCTCGGGCGTCTTTGCGCAAAAGAAGTTCGGTGAAGACGCGCGCTTCTCTATCCGGGGGTCCGGCATTGGCAACAATATCCATAATCGTGGCTCATGGCTGAGCATTGACGGCATCCCGCTTAATCAGGCCGATGGTTCAGGCGATTTTCAGGAAATCGACCCTCTGGCGGCCCGCTATGTCGAGGTTTACAAAGGCGGCAATGCCCTGCGCTTTGGCGGATCGCAACTAGGCGGCGCGGTCAATTTCGTGACCACAAATGGCCAGAATGCCGGTTATCGTACGCTGCTGCGTCTTGAGGGCGGCTCGTTTGGCACGAAGCGCGGGCATCTGGCCTTTGCCGATACCATCGGTGATTATGATCTTTATTTGTCCACCACAGTGCTTCATGCCGATGGCTGGCGTGATAATGCCGAACAGGATGCCAAACGTATAACCCTGAATGTCGGCCGCAGCTTTGGCGAAGATCGTTCAGTGCGTCTGATCTTTCAGGGCAATGATCTCGAGCAGCGCATATCCGGCACATTAAGTCTGGCCAATGCACTGAATAATCCAAAAATCACAACCGCACCTAACTATCCGGATTTGAAATATGGCCGCGATGTCAAATCTTTGCGGACAACCGTGCAGACCGAGTGGCGGTTAAATGACGACTGGGTGTTTGAAGGGGGTGTCTATGCGGCGTGGAAGCATCTGGTGCATCCCATCGTCATTCATATCGATCAGCAATCGCAAAACTATGGCGCGTTTGCCCGCTTTGATGGCAAGGGTATGATCGGGTCAAAGGCCTATGATCTGTTCCTCGGAGCGAATTATCGTAAAGGTCTGGTGGATGCCCACACCGCCGCAAATGCAAACGGCGTTGCCGGTATGGTGATGGGTGAAGCGAAGCAAAACGCCGAAAGCTGGGATGTTTTTGCGGAAGGCCGCCTGTTTGTCACGGACGAAGTGGCGCTGACGGCGGGTGGCTCCTATGGCTGGACGAAGCGTGACTATGTCAATCATCTGAATGCCGCCAACAGTACATCTAAGGATTTTGACTGGTTTGCCCCACGCATCGGCCTTATCTGGCAAAACGCCAATGGTCAGCAGGTCTTTGCCAATGTTACCAAGTCGGTCGAAGCGCCAAACTATGGCGCGCTGGTGCAGACTCCCTTCCCGCAATTCACTTCGGTTCAGCCTCAGGAAGCTGTGACGGCTGAGATCGGGACGCGGGGCCGCAACGGCCGGTTTATCTGGGACATAGCCATCTATCGGACCGAGATTGACGGTGAAATGCTGGCCTTTACGGCAACGCCGGACCTTCCCGGCACCTTCAATGCGGAAAATACCATCCATCAGGGGCTTGAAGCGGCGCTGGACTGGAAGATCGCTGATATCGGCGGCTGGGTCAGCGTTCTGCGCCAGACCTATACCTGGTCGGATTTCAAGTTCGACAACGACAAGACCTACGGCAATGGACAATTGCCCGTGGTGCCGGAACACTATTATCGCGGGGAACTGAGTTTCACTCACGATGATGGCTGGCGCGTTGCGCCCTCGGTCGAATGGGTACCCGAAGACGTCTGGGTCGATTACACCAATACGAAAACCGCACCCGGCTATACGGTGTGGAATTTGGCGGTGTCCAAGCGCGTAAACTCGTCCCTTGAGCTATTTGCCGAAGGCCGCAATCTGGCCGACAAGCGCTATATCTCAAGCGTCAATTCGGTGACTAATTTCGCTTCGCAAGCCGCCTTCTGGCCCGGTGAGGGGCGCGCCGTTTTCATTGGCCTTAAGCTCACCGGTCAATAGGAGGTAACCATGTCAAACGAACAGGCCGTCAGAAAAAGCAAACGGGGCATGATCAATTATCGCATGATCTGGCGCTGGCACTTTTATGCCGGCCTGTTCTGTATCCCGTTTGTGATTATTCTATCGCTTACGGGGCCGATATATCTGTTCAAGCCGCAGATCGAGGCGGCCATTGACCGCCCCTATAATGCCTTAAGCGGGCAACCCAAAAGCCTTGAGGTGCAGGTTCAGGCAGCGCTTGCCTCCCTGCCGCACAGCCAGTTTGTTTCCGTTGATGTCCGGCAAGACCTTAATGATGCGGCGCGGGTCACCCTCATGCAGCATGATGAGCGGGTCAGGGTCTATGTGCATCCCGAAAGCCTTGCCATTCTCAAAACCATCAAAGAAAAAGATCGCTTTTTCAGCATCGTAAAGAACATTCATGGTGAACTGACGATGGGCGAATTTGGTACGCTGATTGTCGAAACCGCCGCCTCATGGGCGCTGATCATGATCATCACAGGTCTTTATCTGTGGTGGCCGCATCAGGCCCGAGGACTGGCGGGTGTGCTCTGGCCACGTACCGGACTGGGGCGGAAAATCTTCTGGCGCGATCTGCATGGGGTTGTTGGCATATATGTTTCGGCCTTCGCCATTATCCTGATCCTGACCGGTCTGCCGTGGACCAATGTCTGGGGGAGTAATTTCCGCAATATCCGTCAGGCCATCGAAACCCATCAGGTACAGGCCGACTGGTCAAGCGGTCGGGCTGCCGAAAAAGTCACCAACAAAGGCCATCATGGCTGGCATAGCGCCCCGCTTGCGGCCGATTTGAGCCATATCGACATCTACGCGCAGGCGGTACGTGACCTTAAGCTGCCGCCACCGGTCGTACTGACCAGCCCGACTGAGCGCACCCCTCACTGGCAGGGCGTGTCGCAGACTCAGAACCGGCCCAGGGGCGTCACTGTAAGGCTTGATGCGCACACAGGGGCCATGGTGTCGCGCGAAACCTTTGCCGACAAAAAGATCGTCGATAAGGTGGTGGGTACCGGCATATCCCTGCATGAAGGTCAGTTATTCGGGCCGCTCAACCAATTGATTGGCGTTCTGACGGCTCTGGGTCTGATAACACTGTGTGTTTCGGCCATGGTCATGTGGTGGCAGAGGCGCCCCGATGATCAGACGCTTGGCGTGCCTGCCGCCTTACCGGAGGAACGGTTGGGGTCCGGTTTTGGCATATTGATCGTCATTCTGGGGCTGTTCCTGCCGATGATGGCGATTACACTTATTGTCATGGCACTGATTGAATTTCTGGTTCTGAAGCGTATCCCGCCGGTGCGGAAGTGGCTCGGCCTCAGGTAACAAAAAGCCCCCTCAGGAAACTGAGGGGGCTTTTTTAAGCTACGTCGTTAGGCGCTTTTCGCCGATCAGGAGACCTTGATCGGCAGGGCCGTGCGGATTGACAGTTCTTTCAACTGCTTGTCATCAACCTCTGACGGGGCCGACATCATCACGTCCTGTCCCTGCTGGTTCAGCGGGAAGGCAATGACTTCGCGGATCGCCGTCTGACCGGCCAGCAGCATGACGATACGGTCAATACCGGGTGCCAGACCACCGTGCGGCGGTGCGCCATATTTGAAAGCATTAAGCATGCCGCCGAACTGGGCTTCGACGAACTCTGGGCCATAACCGGCGATTTCAAACGCCTTGAGCATGATGTCCTGCTTATGATTACGGATGGCACCGGAGCACAGTTCATAGCCGTTACAGACGATATCATACTGATAGGCGAGGATATCGAGCGGGTCTTTGGTCAGAAGCGCCTCCATCTCACCCTGCGGCATGGAGAACGGATTGTGCGAGAAATCGACCTTCTTCTCGTCTTCGTTCCATTCAAACATCGGGAAATCGACGATCCAGCAGAAACGGAACTGATCTTCGTCCACCAGTTTGAGATCGGTACCGACCTTGGTGCGGGCCGAGCCTGCAAACTTATAGAATACCTTCGGATCACCCGCGGCGAAGAAGGCGGCGTCGCCCTGCCCCAGGCCCAAAGCAGCCATCAGGCCTTGTGTGGCTTCGGCCCCCAGATTCTTAGCAATCGGCCCGCCCCATGCGCCCTGATCTTCGGACCAGAAGATATAGCCCAGACCCGGCTGACCTTCGCCTTGCGCCCAGGAATTCATGCGGTCACAGAAAGCTCGCGACCCGCCGCCCTTAGCCGGAATAGCCCAGACCGCATTAGCGGCATTTTCAAGAATACGCGCAAACAGGCCGAATCCGCCGCCACGGAAATGGTCAGACACGTCCTGCATCTCGATGGGGTTACGCAGGTCGGGCTTATCTGAACCGTACTTGGCAATCGATTCCTTATAGGGAATACGCTGGAACGGATAAGGCGAAACGCGTTTGCCTTCACCAAATTCAGTGAACAGACCGTGCATCAGCGGCTCGATCGAGGCGAACACGTCTTCCTGTGTGACAAAGCTCATCTCGACATCGAGCTGATAGAACTCAAGCGAACGGTCAGCGCGCAAGTCTTCGTCACGGAAGCAGGGTGCGATCTGGAAATAACGGTCAAAGCCCGACACCATCAGCAACTGCTTGAACTGCTGCGGCGCCTGAGGCAGGGCATAGAACTTGCCCGGATGCATACGTGACGGCACAAGGAAGTCACGCGCGCCTTCGGGCGATGATGCCGTCAGAATCGGGGTTTGGTACTCAAGGAAACCCTGCTCAACCATGCGCGTGCGGATCGATTGAATGACACGTGAGCGCAGGACAATATTCTTGTGCAGGGTCTCGCGGCGCAGGTCGAGGAAACGGTTTTTCAGACGGATTTCTTCAGGATATTCCGGCTCACCAAATACCGGCAGGGGCAGTTCGGCGGCTTCAGAAAGCACTTCGACGTCTGAGACGCGCACTTCGATCTCACCGGTTGGCAGATTGGCGTTTACGGTCTCGGCTTCACGGGCTACAACCACGCCATCAATGCGGATAACGCTTTCGGCCCGCAGGCGCTCAACCTTGGCAAAGCCTGCGCTTTCGGGGTTGAACACCAGTTGCGTCAGACCATAGTGGTCGCGCACATCAATAAACAAAAGACCGCCATGGTCACGCTTACGGTGTACCCAGCCCGACAGGCGTACGTTTTGACCGGCATCCGATAAACGCAGGGCGGCACAGGTATGAGAACGATAAATATGCATGAAAGTCTCTGAATCCGGCAGACAAAATGTTTGGGCGCAGGACACATGAACCCCGCGCCTTGTCAAGCTTTTTCGGGAAATGTGAGGGTGAAACGAAGGCACATTTTCCCTGTCTTATCCCCGCTTTAGCCCGCAATTATCAAAACGGCCCACATTGCCACGCCGCACGGCTCTGCTTACATAGAGTGTACGAACTGCACCGGATTTAAGGCCACTCGTGTCTCAGCAACTGCCCCTCGACCTGACAACGCCGTCGCGCTTTGAAACAAAGGACTATGTCGTTTCAAGCGCCAATGCGGAACTGCATGCGCTTCTGACTGACTATGATGACTGGCTTAATCCGCATCTGTTTCTGGTCGGGCCGGAAGGTTCGGGCAAGACCCATACGGCGCATGTCTTCGCCCGCCTGTGTGGCGGTCACTATCTGTACGCCGGAGACGATTTACCCCCTGAGGGCCAATGTTTTGTCGTCGATGACGCGGATATGTTCGATCAGGAAAATCTGTTTCACCTGTGTAACCGAACGGCGGCGGAAAATGGCCGTCTGTTGCTACTGTCACGCCAACACCCCCTGCAATGGGACATAAAGTTGCCTGACCTCCGGTCGCGGCTTCTGGCCATGCGAATTATCGACATGCCGCAACCGGATGATGAGGGCATTAAGGCTGTCCTCAAAAGTCGTTTTGCCGCACGAGCCATCACGCCTTCGGATGAGTTTCTCGACTATCTGAGCCGACGCATCGATCGCAGTTTTTCCGAAATTCAAAAAATTGTCACAGAAATCGAGGCATATGCCGGAGGCCGGGCTTTTACACGTGCTCTGGCCCGTGAATATATTGAAAAGACCGAAAATTTGTCTTGGTTAAGTGACGGGGATGCGATTTAATTTCCCCGTTTAATAAGAGGATACAAAACGCCATGTCGGCTCCTGATGCAGTCAAGGAAACATCTGAACTTTCCGGGGAGCGGCAGATCAATACCGTTAGTGCCGAAGCACCGCATGTGCCTCAGGCTGATCTTGATCTTGATGCGCTCGAAACGCTTGGCGATGCCCTCTATATCAATCGCGAACTGTCCTGGCTGGCCTTTAACCGGCGGGTGATCGAGGAAGCGGAAAATCCGCGTCATCCTCTTCTGGAGCGGCTGCGGTTCTTATCGATTTCAGCCAACAATCTCGATGAATTCTATATGGTTCGGGTCGCCGGTCTTCAGGGACAGGTTCGCGAAGGTGTACGTATCCTGTCCGAGGATGGCCATACTCCCGCCGAACAGCTTGAGGCCGTCAATAAGGTCGCCTCAAGCCTGATGCTCAAGCAGCAAAGCATCTGGTCGCGCCTGCGCGAAGAACTGGCCGAAAGCGGCTTGCAACTTATCGACCATAAGAACATCAATAAGACGGATCGCATCTGGCTGGAAAAACGGTTTAATGAGCAACTGTTTCCGGTTCTGACGCCACTGGCGGTTGATCCGGCGCACCCCTTCCCTTTTATACCCAATCTTGGTTTTTCTATTGCGCTCAAACTATTGCGCCGGTCTGATCAGAAATTACTTTATGCGTTGATTCCCATTCCAACGGGCGTCAAACGGTTCTGGGAAATCGGAAACGTATCGCGTGGATCAAACACCAAGCGCAAATTCATCACCCTTGAAGGGCTGGTGATGATGTTCGTCAACCAGATTTTCCCAGGCTTTGACATCCTTGGTAAGGGCGTCTTCCGTATCGTACGTGACAGCGATATTGAAATGGAAGAAGAAGCCGAAGATCTGGTGCGCGAGTTTGAGGCCCTGCTCAAACAAAGGCGTCTGGGGTCTGTGGTACGCGTCAAGATATCGCAAACCATGCCGGATGATCTGCGCGAGTTCCTGATCGAGCAGCTTCATGCCAAGCCGGAAGATGTCGTTGTTATCAACGGCATATTGGGTATGGCAGAACTGTCTCAGCTCATTCCGCCTGATCGTAATGACCTGAAATTCAAGCCCTATACGCCGCGTTTCCCTGAGCGTATTCGCGATTCCGGTGGAGATATATTCTCCGCTATTCGTGAAAAAGACATTCTGGTTCACCACCCGTTTGAAAGCTTCGATGCGGTGGTGCAGTTCTTACGTCAGTCGGCACGCGATCCGAACGTCATCGCCATCAAGCAGACCCTTTACCGCACCTCAAAAGACTCGCCGATTGTCGCGGCCCTGATTGAGGCAGCCGAACAGGGGAAAAATGTTACGGCGCTGGTTGAGATCAAGGCGCGTTTTGACGAAGAGGCGAACCTCAAGTGGGCGCGCGCCATGGAGCGGGCGGGCGTACATGTGGTTTACGGATTTGTTGAGTACAAAACCCATGCAAAACTGTCGGTTGTTGTCAGACGTGAAGGTGAAAGCTTAAGAACATATTGTCACTTTGGCACCGGAAATTATCACCCGGTAACCGCCAAGGTCTATACCGATCTCAGCCTGTTTACAGCTAATCCGGCGCTGGGCCGTGATGCCATGCGCATCTTCAATTTCATCACCGGCTATGCGCGGCCTGATGTAATGGAAAAGCTCTATTTCTCGCCGGTAACGTTGAAAAAAGGTTTAACATATCTGATTGATCAGGAAATTCATAACGCCAGAGCGGGTAAGCCTGCGCAGATATGGGCCAAGATGAATTCACTGGTCGATCCGGTGATTATCCGCAAGCTTTATCAGGCGTCACAGGCGGGCGTACAGATTGATCTGATTATTCGTGGCATTTGCTGCCTTCGACCGGGGGTGCCCGGTTATTCGGATAATATTCGCGTGCAATCCATTGTGGGGCGTTTTCTGGAGCATACGCGCATTGTCTGCTTTGGTAACGGTCAGGAACTACCGTCCGATCAGGCGCGGCTCTATATTTCATCCGCAGACTGGATGAGCCGCAACCTTGATCGTCGGGTTGAGGTGCTGATTCCGGTCGAAAACCCGACCGTGCACCGTCAGGTTCTGGATCAGATCATGGTTGCCAATATGAACGATGAAGCCCAGACCTGGCATCTCAATTCGGATGGTAGTTATTACCGGCACGATGTGTCACATCTGGAAAAACCGTTCTCGGCCCACGATTATTTCATGACAAACCCGTCCCTGTCCGGTAGAGGTCGCGGCGTGAAAGATATGCCCCAGGCCTTTGATCATGTCGGTGTCCGTAAATAGTTCTGCGCCGACAGGCGTTACCGCTTTGTCAGCCAGGCCTCCGGTTGACAGCTACTTTTCCGGTGTCATTGACATCGGGTCAAACTCGGTGCGTCTGGTTATTTATCGCATTGAAGGGCGTTCGATCTGGCCGGTCTATAACGAAAAGGTTCTTGCGGGACTGGGTAAGAACCTGTTTGTCACGGGCAAACTCAATCCGGCCGGTTGTGAGGAAACCCTGATCGCCCTCAGGCGTTTCAGGGCCATCGTCGACTCCTATGCCCTTAGTCATGTTCATACCGTGGCGACCGCGGCTATACGTGAAGCCGAGGACGGGCCTGATTTTGCCCGTCAGATCGAAGCGCACAGCGGCTTTAAGGTGCGTATTCTAAGCGGTTCCGAAGAGGCCTTTTATTCCGCATCCGGCGTGGTGTGCGGTCATAATGAGGCCAGGGGCATAGTCGGCGATCTGGGGGGGTCCAGTCTGGAATTGCTGGCGCTTGAGGGCGAAGATGCGTTTAAAGGCATCACTCTGCCACTCGGGCCGTTTGCATTGGGTTCCCCTAAGCCCATAGATATTACCAGGACGCGCGCCGCGATTATAGAGGTACTGAGGCCCCATAAGGCGCGATTCAGCCACCGTGAGTTCCATGCTGTTGGCGGCGCCTGGCGCAATCTGGCGGTCATCTGGATGCAGCAAGCCAATTACCCGCTGGAAATTGTTCAGCAGTTTGAACTTCCTGCCCGCGAAGTCATCAATATCTGCGCCCTGATCGCCAGTCAGTCGCCGTCGTCTCTGGAAAAGATTCGAGGAGTCACCAAACGGCGCATGGAAAACCTGTCCTATGCCGCGCTGGTGCTTCAGTGCCTGACTGAATGTTTTGAATTTGAAACCGTCATCTTCTCGGCCAACGGTTTGCGGGAAGGCCTGTTGTTTGATGCCCTGCCGGCGGATTTACAAAAACGTGACCCGCTGATTGAGGGCTGTGCTGCCCTTGGCGCACGTCTGGGCATTTCCAACCAGATTGGTTCCGCGCTTTCACGCTGGGTCTGTGAATTTTATGATCAGGCTGAAGTCGCATCGGAAAGCCGCCCTGAACGTCGTTTGATTCGTGCCGCGGCGAAGTTGGCGGATATGGGGGCCTGCCTGCATCCCGATCATCGGGCCGAACTGGTCTGTGATCAGGTCTTGCGCGCCCCTATTCCCGGCCAAAGCCATTCGGAACGCGTGTTTCTCGCCTGTACGCTGTTCACGCGTTATTCCGGTGATGCCTACACCAAGGAACCGGTGCTTATACGCCGGATTTTAGGTGATGAAGGGTTGGTTATGGCCACACAGTTGGGGCTGGCCCTACGTCTTGGGTGTGATTTGTCGGCAAAATCTGCGGAACTGTTACGCCACGCCCAGCTTTCCCGACAGGATGCAGATCTGGTGCTTGAGGCCAGAGCGGGCTGGGAAGACCTGTTGTTGGGTGAGCAAACGCGCAAGCGGGCCAAGGCCCTGTCCAATGCCCTGAAGCTCAATCTGAAAATGGGTTCGTACTAAAACCCCTTTTGCTTACGTGAGCTAGCGGCCAGTTTCGCCACCAGTCCATCGGGTATCGGCTTGGTGTGTGAGAAGGTAATTCCGGTTTTGGTCGCCTTAAGTTTCAAGGACTCAATTTCATTGGTATGGGCCGCTATGGCACCCGGATCGACATATAGCCCGCATTGTTTGCTGAAGGCGGCATAGCCCGCGATAATCACACCATCGATCTGAAATCCGGGCATGTCATATTTCATGACTTCTTGAGCATCAGGCAGAGCCCGCCTTAGCTGCGTGCGCAATCGATCCAACACGGTGCGAAACGGCTCCGGTGCTGCGGCAATATAGGTGTCGTGGTCAACTGGCCTGATCATGGCACCACTATGCCTTTGAGTCTGTCCGAAAACAACCGTCAGGCTAGCCCATGCGCTCCAGACGACCCAGTGCCTGATCCGACAGGCGCACCCGCAAGTGAACCCGCCCCTGATCATCCTCAAAACGACTCAGAATGCGTGCCTGATCATAGAGAAAGGCCAGCTTTTGCCCTTCATGCGGGGCCAGAACGATATCGATCTCGGCACCATCCGAATCAACGCCCTGTGAGATAGCCGCAAGCAAGGCGTCTATCCCCTCACCGGTTATGGCTGACACCGGAATCGGGCGTTTAGCCATTTTGCTGGTGATAGCACGGGCATAAAGGGTGTCGCGCGCCTCTTCGTCCACCAGATCGATCTTGTTCCACACCTCAACAAAGCGTGAACGATCAAGGTCTGGATGTATATGCTCCAGAACCTGCTCAACGTCACGCCCTTGCGTTTCGGCTTCGGGGTTTGACATATCGCGCACGTGGAGGATCAGGTCGGCCTCGATGACCTCCTCAAGTGTGGCACGAAACGCCGCCACAAGCTCGTGTGGAAGATCAGAAATAAAACCCACCGTATCCGAAATGATTGCCGGACGCCCGTTAGGCAGGTTCAGCGTCCGCAAGGTCGTGTCCAGCGTAGCGAACAGCATATCCTTCGCCAGAACTTCGGCTCGGGTCAGGTGGTTGAACAGGGTCGATTTACCGGCGTTGGTATAGCCAACCAGCGCCACAATCGGATAGGGCACCTTACGCCGCGCATTACGATGCAGGTTGCGTGTACGGCGCACTTCCTCAAGATCGCCCTTCAAGCGCTTGATCTTGTCGGCAATCATTCGCCGGTCGAGTTCGATCTGGGTTTCGCCGGGGCCGCCGGTGGTGCCGGTCGCCCGCTGACGCTCAAGGTGGGTCCATGTGCGTACCAGACGCGACCGTTCGTACTCAAGGCGCGCCAGTTCGACCTGAAGCTTACCTTCGTTGGTTCGCGCTCTGAGGCCGAAAATTTCGAGAATAAGGCCGGTACGGTCAATGACCTTCACCTCCAGCGCTTTTTCAAGATTGCGTTGCTGAATAGGCGTCAGGGTGGTGTTGATAATCACCACATTGGCCTCAAGCTGCTCGCAAAGATCGGCCAGTTCCTCGACCTTACCCTGACCGAACAGGGTCGCCGGATTGGGTTTGCGAACACGCGCCGTATGGGTACCGACGATTTTGAGATCCAGCGCCATCGCCAGACCCACCGCTTCGTCCAGACGTGACTCATCGTGTCTGCGCAAAGCGGCGGATAGGGAACCGGTATCGGGATCTACAACAACCGCGCGCTGAATTTCAGGCAGACGGTCTACAAATTTTTGGCTCAATAGGTGGCCTTAAACTCAGTCTTCGGAATCTTCTTCCTGTTCATACAATTGAACAGGTGCCGCTGGCATGATGGTCGAGATCGCATGCTTGTACACCAGTTGCGATTGACCATCGCGGCGCAGGAGCACACAGAAATTATCGAACCAGCTCACAATGCCCTGAAGCTTGACGCCGTTGATCAGGAAGATGGTAAGAGGGGTTTTGGTTTTGCGGACACTGTTCAGAAAAGTGTCTTGCAGATTTTGTTTTTTATCGTGGGACATTACTCAGCCCTTCTATTTTAAAATGACGAAGGGCAACAGCGCCCCCCACACAGACAGAGAAGCTATATGATAATGGATAATGCCCGTAATTCAACCTTCGGGCTATAAATTATTATTTCCGGATGCCGACCAAACACCCGCAGAATGTGTGGCTTCCTGGATATAGGCTTCGCGTAAGGTCGTGGCGACGTCACCGGGCATGCCATCGCCAATCACATGCCCGTCAAGGTCAACAATCGGCATGACAAAGGTTGAGGCCGCCGATAGAAACAGTTCCGAGGCTGCATAGGCGTCTTTGAGCGTAAAGGCCTCTTCGATGACCGTATAGCCTTGCGATTTCAGCAGGCTGATCAGGCTGATGCGGGTCACGCCCGGCAATATATTAGCCGTCAGGGGCGCGGTTTTGATCGTCTTGTCGCCGCTCACCAGATAGACATTGGCCGAGCCGCCTTCCGTGACATAGCCGTTAGAATCCACCAAAATCACATCGTCCGCACCGGCTTCGCGCGCGGTTTGCTTGGCCAGCACATTGGGCAAAAGCCCGACCGTCTTGATATCGCAGCGGCCCCAGCGGATATCCGGCTGGCTGATAGCCTTGATGCCTTTGGCAGCCTTACGGCGGGCCGCGTCACGATCAACCGGTTTCGCCGTAATGACCACTGAGGGTTTCACGGGTGTGGCCGGAAAGAAATGGTCGCGTGGGGCGACGCCACGACTGACCTGAAGATAGATCATACCCTCACGGATACGATTACGGCGAATGACCTCCTCAAGGATGACCACCAGAGACGCCCGCCCCATGGGTTGCGCAATATGCAACTCGCGCAATGAGCGCTCAAGCCGGTCAAGGTGCGCTGTTAAGTCCGCTGCCCGACCGTCAAATACTGCCCATACCTCATAGACGGCGTCGGCAAACTGATAGCCGCGATCCTCAATGGACACCGAGGCATGGTTCTGGCGCACATAGGCCCCGTTGACATAGGCGATACGCGACATGAACTATTCTTCGTCCTCAGCGCCACGAATATGAGCCAGACCCAGTGACTTCAGCTTACGGTGAAGTGCCGAGCGCTCCATGCCGATGAAATTGGCCGTGCGGGAGATATTGCCGCCAAAGCGCACGATCTGAGAGGACAGATATTCCCGCTCAAAGACTTCACGCGCATCGCGTAATGGCAGGGCGATGATTCGTTCAGGACGGATAGCACCGGCCACGGCAGATTCGACAACCTCTGCCGGCAGCATCTGAGCGGTGATCAGCTCATTGGGGTCACCCGAAGCCAGAATCAGCAGGCGTTCGATATTGTTACGCAACTGGCGGACATTACCCGGCCATTCGTGCACCTGAAGGGTGGCCATGGCGTCCTCGCTGAGCGTGCGCTTCGGCAGGCCGTGCCCCTTGGAGATGCGATCGATGAAATAGGTCACCAGTTCGGCAATGTCGCTGCGGCGCTCGGACAAACCCGGCACCCGTACCGGCACCACATTCAGGCGATGGAACAGGTCTTCACGGAAGCGACCATTGGCGATTTCCTGTTGCAAGTCTTTGGATGTTGAGGAAATAACCCGCACGTCAACCTGAACGTCCTGCGCCCCGCCGACACGGACAAACCGCTGCTCCACCAACACCCTGAGGATGCGGCTTTGCGATTCCATCGGCATATCGGCCACTTCATCGAGGAACAAGGTGCCGCCGTGGGCGCGTTCAAACACCCCGATCTTGCGTGGACGCCCCTCCTCGCCTTCTTCGCCAAACAGTTCGATATCGAGTCGCTCCGGCGTCATGCCAGCGGCAGAAATGGCTAGGAATTCACACTGGGCGCGCGGGCTGGCGTCATGGATCATCCGCGCCACAAGTTCCTTACCCGAACCTGACGGGCCAGAAATCATGATGCGCGAATTGGCGTGCGCCACCTTGGAGATGGTCGAGCGCAGAAGCTGCGCAGCTGCCGAATTACCGATCAGACCATCAGGTACAACCGCCTGATTTCTCAGGCGACGGTTTTCACGCTTAAGCGAAGCCATTTCCAACGCCCGTTCAATGACCATGATCAGGCGCTCGGTCTTGAACGGCTTTTCAATAAAGTCATAGGCACCGCGCTTTATGGCCGACACAGCGGTCTCGATGGTGCCGTGGCCGGAAATCATCACCGCCGGAATATCCGGATCAAGCTCACGCAGCACATCCAGAAGCTCAAGACCATCAAGCCCCCCGCCCTGCATCCAGATATCGAGCACCACCAGCGACGGTTTACGTGCCTTGACCGCCTTAAGGGCCGAAGTGGAATCCGGCGCAGTACGTACCGCAAAGCCTTCATCCTCAAGGATACCCGCAATCAGTTCACGGATATCGGCCTCATCATCCACGACCAGAATATCTACACCCGAAGAGACTTTCATTATACCCTCATCAGTCTGGCTCCGTCAGGAGCCTCCGTTACGCCAGTACCTTCCTGCGTCTTGGGCAGACGCAGAACGGCACGGGCGCCGCTTAAGTGAACGGCATCCAGTAAATGGAATTCACCGCCGTGATCTTCTAAAATCCGCTTTACAATCGCCAGCCCCAGACCTGTGCCTTTTTCACGCGTGGTGACATAAGGCTCCGTCAGGCGGTCACGATCTTTTTCCGGCAACCCTATACCATCATCCTCGATATCGATGGTGACAAATCCGGCTTCCTGATACATTTCGACACGCATCTGACCGGTTTCAGGGCCGCTCGTGCCTGCCTGTGCATGACGCGAGGCAATGGCCTCCCCGCCGTTTTTCAGCACATTGGTCAGCACCTGAGAAAGCATGCGTCCGTCACAGACTACCTTGATGTCCGGCAAGGGATCAACGATCCTAATGTCGATGTCAGGCTTGGCAACGCGTTGCGCAAAGACCGCGTGACGCACCAGTTCGGCGGCATCTTCTTCGGCAAAATTAGGCGTTGGCATGCGCGCAAAGGCCGAAAATTCATCGACCATGCGGCCAATATCACCGACCTGACGCACGATGGTATCGGTCAGGCGGTCATAGGTTTCGACGTCTGTCTCAATCTGTGAGCGATATTTCCGCTTAAGGCGTTCGGCAGACAACTGAATAGGTGTTAGCGGGTTTTTGATTTCATGGGCAATGCGCCGTGCTACGTCTTTCCAAGCGGCATTTCTCTGAGCAGCCACGAGGCGTGTAATATCGTCAAAGGTCAGCACCATGCCGCCGGTTTCAAGGCTTGAGGCGCGCACACGCAGACGACGCGTCTCGCTGTGGCGTATCAGATCGACCTCGCGCTCTTCAACCTTATGCGGTGACACATTATCGATAAGTTCGGCAATTTCCGGTGCCAGTTCGCGAATTGGCGCGCCGATAGCGTCTTCGGCATTGATCCCCAGGAAGTTGGCGGCATGGCGATTGAGCGCCGAAATGGATTCGCTGGTGTCTATACCGACAATACCGGCGGATATTTCTGACAGCACGGTTTCAATGAAACGTCGTCGTTCTTCGGCCTCTTCCCCAGCCGATTTGAGTGCGGCCTGCTGACTCTGGAGGTCAGACGTCATGCGGTTAAAGGCGCGCGACAGAACGGCAATGTCTTCGGATTGCTTTTCAGTCATGACGCGTGCGTTAAGATCCCCCGAGGCCACCTTATCGGCAGCCTGCACAAGTCGGGCCACAGGCACTGCAATCGAATCAGCCGCGGAAATACCAGCCCAGATGGCCCCCACCAGCACCAACAACACCGTCTCAATATAGGCCAGCGCAAATACGCCCTGCACACGGGCATTGTTTTCGGAAACCTCGCGCAGGTCAACAATGGCCTGCTCTGCCGTTTTCAGACGCGCGAGAATGCCCGGTTGCAGTAAACGCACCCCATAAAGCTTCGCCCCGTCATAGCCTTTGAGCGGATAGATCAGCCGCACCGCATCCGGATCGGCAAACACACCGCCGCCGATATCACCTTCGGCGGTGGTATCAAGCGCGGTCTGGGATGGTGCCAGATAGACCGGCGCGCCGGGGTTTTCGGCACGCGCAAGAATATGTCCGGAATCATCAATGAGATAAACTGCCGTCAACTCACCGCGAATGCTGATCAGGTCACGCAGGGCCAGTGAAAAGCTCAGGCGATTGGGATAGAGTGCCTGCATGTGTTCGTGCTCAAGGTCTGTCGCCACATCCGTAAGGGTATCGCTGGCAGTATTGACCTGCGCATCGAGAAAGGTCTGGGCAATATAGGCACCGTTTTCGACTGATGACTGAACGCGATCCGAAAACCAGGTCTCAACGCCTTTATTGACCAGCACGCCGAACAGCAGGGCCACAACAAAGGCTGGTGTCACCGCCACCAGCGCAAACAGGGCCACAAAGCGCACATGAAGCCGTGCACCGGCATCCACCCCCCGACTTTGGGCGATGCGGAATACGCGGCGGATGACAAAGAAGGTCAGGACCAGCAACAGAAGCAGGTTGGCACAGACCATAGCAAATAGGAATGTGCTCGAAGGCCCCGGCCCGGCATCAGGCGAGGCGATAATCATGCCAATGATCAGCAGGGTGGTCAGCGCAGATAAGGCATAGCCAGCGGGCAGGCCCAGCCCTTGCGGACGCGCACCTTTTGCTGCCCGTTGCAGGCGCAGCCACTCAACCCCAAACCGACGCTTGATACCTGTGTCCTTCAAAAAACGGGTCCTGTGAAGGTGATCATAATGGGCCTTCTGGCAGTTTGCTCAGGCAAAGTAGTTGCCAAAAACACACATGGCATTTGCGCACCACTGTGTCTGAATATCAACACCAATATATCACATAGGCTCTGAATCTGGCAGAAATTCATCACATTGTGTAAGCAAAATTAGCCTTTCAGGCCATTATGGTCTGCAATTCGCGTGTAATGGCTTCCGGACAATCCAGACGGCACAGCCGTGCCTTATCGTGACGCCGGATCAGCGGATCGGCATTATAATCGGCCGCTTCAATGTACCACCCCAAATGCTTCTTGAACATCTTAAGGCCCAGCGCGGTGCCATAGAAACTCAGGCTGTCGTGCATATGCTCTAAAACAATTTCAAGCCGTAGCGATGAGTGAGGTTCCACCGCCTGATTACCCTTAAGCGCCCGATCAAGCTGCGTCGCCAGCCAGGGTCGACCATAAATACCACGCCCGAGCATCAGGGCATCTGCCCCCGATGCCGCAAGCGCCTGACGGGCCGTGTCGGCGTCAGTAATATCGCCGTTGACAATAACCGGAATATCCACCGCCTCCTTAACCTGACGTACAAAGGCCCAGTCGGCCTGACCCTTGTAAAATTGCTGGCGGGTACGGCCATGCACGGTAACGGCCCTGACGCCAATATCACGCGCCTTAAGGGCCAGTTCGGCGGCATTACGATTCTGATCGTCCCAACCGAGACGCATTTTCACCGTCACGGGGCGATTAGTCGCCTGAACCGCCGCTTCCATCAGACGGCAGGCCGTATCCAGGTCCTTCATCAGAGCCGAACCGCACAACACGCCGGTGACTTCCTTGGCCGGACAACCGAAATTCAGATCGACAATATGCGCGCCTGACTCTTCGGCCAGTTTCGCACCACGCGCAATGTAATCCGCGTCCCGCCCGATAAGCTGAACAATCTTTAGGCCCGCATGTTCGCCAAGCTGGGCTTTGCGCACCACATCAGGACGGCCCTTTTCAAGCTCGGCACAGGCGACCATCTCCGTGGCCGCATAGGCAGCGCCTAATTTGGACGCCATCCGCCGGAACGGCAGATCGGACACGCCGGTCATGGGCGCAATCAGCACCCGCCCACCTATCGTAACGTCACCAATTTCCAGGCCATTCTGCGTCATGTCCGCGCTTATGCCGCCGAAACACAGTTTCCGCAAGACAGGCAGGCAGGGTCGCGGACCCTGCACCCGATAGCCCCGAGGTTTAGGTGCCACAATGGAAAGAGCCATCTGGCTCGGCTCATAGGGGGGCAGGGCCTGAGGCCCTGCCTTGCAAAAAACAATTCAGGCTTTAAACAGGCCGTATGAGTTTTAAATCTATCATCGTAGCGGGCGGTTCGGGCCTGCGTTCCGGCGGCAAGAAGCAATGGCGCGCCTTTTGCGGGCGTCCGGTTCTGTGGTGGCCGGTCGACGCCTTTGTCCGGGCCGGATCAGACGATATTGTCGTTGTCGTGCCTGTGGATGATATGGCGCTGGCCGAAAGCATTGTCGGAGACTTGCCCCATGTGCGTATCGTCAGTGGTGGTGCCACGCGCGCGCTGTCGGTCGAAAATGGTTTGAAGGCGCTTGAGGCGACGGCGGGGCCTAAAGACATTGTACTTATTCACGATGCGGCGCGCCCGCTTCTGACGGTTGAGCTGGTCAATCGCTTGCTTGAGGGGCTTAAGACGATGCGTGCGGCCATACTGGCCTTGCCGGTTGCCGATTCCCTGAAAAGAATTAAAGATCAAGTCATTACAGACGCTCCTTCACGTGAAAACCTGTGGCATGCACAAACCCCGCAAGCGTTCCGTCTGGCGGATATTTCGCATGGTTTTGCACTCTGGCCCGCCGATCAGGAGGCTACGGATGAGGCCATGATGGCAGCACATGCAGGCATAGCGGTCGGGATCGTCGAAGGCGATGCGCGCCTGCAAAAGCTAACCTATCCTGATGACTTTGCCGTTCTGGAGGCTCTGATGTCCCCCCCGCTGTCCTTAAGAAATATGAGAGTCGGTCAGGGGTTTGACGTTCATCGCTGGGGAGACGGTCAAAGCGTATGGCTGTGTGGCATTGAGATCAGTCATGACAAGACTCTGATCGGCCATTCGGATGCCGATGCAGGCCTTCATGCGCTCACTGATGCGCTTATGGGGGCAGCAGGCCTTGGGGACATTGGCGAACATTTCCCGCCGACCGACCCGCAATGGAAGGGCGCACCCTCCTATATTTTTCTGGAACACGCCGCGCGGCTTATTCGCGAACGCGGGGGTGAAATTATCAATGTCGATGTGACCCTTATTTGCGAACAGCCCAAAATCAAACCGCATCGTCAGGCTATGCAGCAACGTCTGGCCGAAATTTTGGGGGTTGATGTCTCACGGGTCAGCGTCAAAGCCACAACCACGGAAAAACTGGGCTTCACTGGCCGTGAGGAAGGTCTGGCGGCTCAGGCCGTGTGCTTGATAATGCTATAAATAATTGCGGGCAGCCCCCCTGTTCAGGGGATGACGCACCTGCGAACTAATGGTTTGCTCCTCAGGTCTGGTCGGCTTTTTTACGCAATCGCTATTATTGCGGGCCTTATTTTAAACCTCTCTTTCGGTCGGCCAGACACTTAATCAGCTAAAACGGTCTCTATCGTCATCTGGTCATAGGCAGGCTCTACGCCTGCAGGCAGTTGCTGGCGCAAGACCTCATAATCCAGTTCCTGATGCAGATTGGTCAATATGGCCCGCTCCGGTCTGACGCGCTCAATCCAGGACAAGGTTTTATCCAGATGCGCGTGGGTCGGGTGCGGCTTATATCTCAGGGCATCGACAATCCAGACCTTCACGCCTCTAAGGATGTCAAAACTGCTTTCGGGTAGGTCGCTTATGTCGCTTGAATAGGCGACATCACCGATACGGTACCCGACCGAACGAATAGGGCCGTGCGCCTGATCGAAGATGGTGACCGGTACGGGGCCACCCTGCCCGTCTATGGCCCATGCCGCACCTAATGGCGGCAATAATTCAGGTGTACAGATAGGCGGATAGCCGAGCTTACCGGTGAATACATAGCCAAAGCGCGCCATCAGAGAATCGTGTGTCGCCTGATCCATAAAGCCCGGGATTTGACGCTTCCCCATGGCCGCCAAGGCGCGCATATCGTCTATACCGTGAGTCTGATCGGCATGATCATGCGTCCACAAAACGGCATCAAGATGAGTCAGTTCAGCCTTGAGGGCCTGTTCGCGAAAATCCGGTGAGGTGTCCACCAGAAGGCTGGTTGGGACTGGTTCTCCGTCGCTGTAGACCCGAAACAAAGCACTGCACCGGCTGCGGCGATTTTTTGGATTCTGTGAATCGCAATTTCCCCAATAGCCATCTGCGCGCGGCACACCGGTGGAGCAGCCGCAGCCCAGAATGGTTGTTTTCAGAATCCGTATCATGGCTGTGGAATCCGGTCGAACAGGTCAAAAAAGGACTGATTAGTGCGGGTAATGGTATCTTCCCGCGTCCAGCCGCGAATATCCGCCACCTTATCATAAACATGGGTGACATAGGCCGGTTCATTACGCCGCCCGCGCATGGGCACCGGCGCCAGATAGGGGCAGTCGGTTTCGACTATGATCTTGGCGGCGGGCATATCGGCAACAATATCACGCACATCCTGTGCGGCCTTGAAACTGGCGATACCGGATACCGAAAACCATGCGCCGATATCTGCGGCTTTCTTAGCCAGTTCAGCCCCTGACGTATAACAATGCAGCAGAAGCTTGAAGGCACCGTTGCGATGCTCGTCGCTTAGTATTTCCCACATAACCTCATCCGCTTCGCGCGTGTGGACCACCAATGGCAGGCCACTTTCGCGGGCCGCAATTATATGGGTGCGGAAAACCGACGCCTGTATATCACGGGGACTGAAATCATAGTGAAAATCCAGACCGCATTCGCCAATACCAACGACCTTCGGGCGCTCGGCAAGTTTCAGAAGGTCTGCAACCGTCAAGTCAGGATTTTCCTTGGCTTCATGCGGATGGGTGCCGACCGTGGCCCATATATCGGCATTGTCATCTGCCAGTTGATAGCAGGCGTCAAAGTTCGATACACGATCACAGATATTGAGCATCAAACCGACGCCGCTTTGACGCGCACGTGCGATTACGTCTTCGCGGTCTTCGTCAAACTGGGGCGCATGCAAATTCACATGGCTGTCGATAAGCAGCATCGATTTACCTTACAAATTAACTTAAGAAATATCGCTTAATGATTTGTATATAGACCAGAAATACTCACCACGATCGAGATTAATACCTTCGGTTTCCGCAATCACTGTACTCAACCGTGCCCACATTTCTGACCATTGACGTGCCTTGGCGGGCGTTTCCGCACTTAAGGCCAATTCCTGAACGCGATTACTTAATACCGCGATGAACTGGGCAAACTTCTGCGGCCCATCGACCTTGGCAGAATTGGTTTTAAACAGGGTTATATAGGGCAGCATATCCATGCGCGAAGGCGGTTCGCCGGACAGTAGCTTTTCCGCCAGTTGATCCATCTCAAGGGCACCTTCGGCCCAGAGACGCAAACCCCTGCCCGGTGAACCTCTGGCCATAACCACCAGACGCTCAAGCGATTCCGACGGGATTTCAGCGCGGCTTTCGATGAAGTATTTGACGGCTTCGTCATCCCACGGCGTAAACCCCAGCCGACGGCAGCGGGACCTTATGGTCGGCAGCAACTTGCCCGGTGAATGGGAAATGAGAAACAAAACGCCACGCTCAGGCGGCTCCTCAAGAATTTTCAATAAGGCATTGGCAGAATTGACATTCAAGTCATCAACCGCATCGACAATACAGACACGATAGGCCGAACGCGACGGAGCCTTCGAGAAAAACTCCCCGACTTCGCGTACAGCGTCAACCAGTATGTTTTTGCGGGTCTTGCCGTCTTTTTCTTCGCGCTCAAGAACCAGAAGATCAGGATGTGACTGAGCGGTAATCAGGCGCGCGTCAGCATCATCCGGCGACATGCCCAGTAAACCATAGGATTTATCGCGGTCATGCCCCATCAGGAAACGTGCGGCGCGATAAGCGAAGCTCGCCTTGCCAACCCCTTCCGGCCCCGTCAGCAACCACGCATGATGCAGTCGCCCACGCGAAACGGCCTCAAGAAAAGCCTGCTCCTGCGCCTCGGCATGGATCAGTTCATAGATGGCGCGCGGATGGGCAACCGTTGTGACCTCGGCATTCATGCTCAGGCCCCTTTAAGGGCGGGCCAGCGGCCAGTGATGATACGCCAGATGTCCTCACCCAACTCAGGGATCGTCTTGTCGGCATTCACCACATGATAGCGCTGCGGGTCAGTGGCCGCGCGGTCGATAAAGCCCTGACGCAGACGCTGATGGAAATCCAGTCCTTTGGATTCAAAGCGGTTCTCGTTATCACCGCGTGACAGTGCCCGCTTCAGACCCGCCTCTACGGGCATATCAAGGATCAGCGTCAGATCAGGCTGATCCTTGCCGACCACGCTCTGATCAATGTGATCAATGAAAGCCGTGGATACCCCGCCACCCGCCCCCTGATAGGCGCGGGTCGAATCGGAGAAACGGTCACACACCACCCAGGCACCACGCTTAAGGGCCGGTCTTATGGTCTGCTCAAGGTGATTGGCGCGCGCCGCATACATCATCAGGGTTTCGGAAATGGGCGACCATCGGCCCGCCTCACCGGTCACCAGCAATTCACGCAAGGCTTCCGCCCCGCCTGAGCCACCCGGTTCGCGTGTCTGCACCACCTCAAACCCCTGATCACGTAACCGTGCCACCAGAGCCTTGACCTGAGTGGATTTACCCGCCCCCTCGCCGCCTTCGAATGTGATGAACTGACCTCTCATAAGACCTGCGATAAATCGTCAAATCGGCGCGCATTACAAGCCTTAAGGGACAGAATTATTGTGCACGGGTCAAGATGGCGTCAAAATAGCCCTGTGACATGGCTTTTTGCCGCTCAAGTTCGGCCTGCTGCGTGCCTTTGAATGGCCCAAGATAGACAACATATAGCCCGCGTGATCGTTCTATGCGCCCGTTCAGCATGGATTTGGCCCGCTCGGCATTATCCCGATTGGAAAAGGCACCAATCTGGACACGATAGCGATCGCTATCCGAATTTTGTGGTCGCGAGGCGATGATTTGTCCGGCGGGCACGCCGCCTTCTGCGGGCCCGAGAAACTTGATTCGTACCCGCGCCGTACCGGCTTCGTGCATACCCAGATGCTTCGCCGCGCCTTTGGACAGATCAAGAATACGGTCATCGACGAACGGCCCGCGATCATTAAGGCGTAGTCGCAGCGAACGCCCGTTATCGAGGTTGGTAACCTCGATAATGCTGGGTAAAGGCCAGGTCTTATGGGCCGCGCTAATGCCTTCGGGCACAAACCGCTCACCTGTGGCGGTCAGATTTCCGGATTCATGACCATACCAGGTCGCCGTGCCGGTCTGGGTTTCACCTGTGCGCGGGATATAGGGACGATAGGTTTTACCACGGATCTCATAGGCCCTGAGATTGGCGGGCCTGTATTGCGCTTCATCGGCCACTTTGGGCGCAGGCACTCCGCCAGCATTAAACCTTGGTTTGGGGCCAGCACAGGCCGACAGAAAAATCAAACCGGCCAGCATTACCCACAAGCCAGCAGACTTACGCGATAAGGCAAAAGTGGCGTTCAATGTAATATGTCCGGTCACTGGTTTCCTGTGTGTGACGAATACCCGTTTAAAGCTTTATGGATAAAAGGGAAAAGCTTGGTTAACAGACATTAAGACAGTTTCTGTGTGCAGCCTGATTTTTTATGCGTCTTGCCTCTTGGCAAAGCCACATTCCCAAGCTAAAAGCGCCGTCCACTCACCTAAAGCCGGACAGGTGGCCGAGTGGTTTAAGGCAGCGGTCTTGAAAACCGCCGTAGGTGGAAGCCTACCGTGGGTTCGAATCCCACCCTGTCCGCCACTTCCCATTCCCTCCATTACAAATACGGGTTAGCGCCTTCAAAGTTGTGCTTTTCCCCAAAGCCGTCGATGATGACGTATTCGAAGGGAGGCAACCATGCCCGATAAGCCCGTCAGAGGCCCGGCCTCTTATTTTCCGTCAATAGAAAAAACCTATGGCCGACCGATTGCCGAATGGCAGGATATAGTCCGCCAAAATTATCCGGCGAAGCACATGAAACTGGTGGCGGTGTTGAAAAACGAGCACGGTATGGGACATGGCCACGCCAATGCCATCGTTGCTTACACCCTGAAGCAGGATAAGGATGCCTGAGAGTTAGTAAAAAATACGGCTTGCCGAATTACAATTTCAAATTTATTTATTCCTTGAAGGTGAGGAATAAGACATGGAAGTTTCGCGGCGTATCGTTCTTGGGGGTTTAAGTAGCCTGCCCACTGTGATGGCGGCCACTCAGGCTTCGGCCACCTCAGCACCTCTACCGGCCAAAGGGCAGTTAAGTGTGCCCTCACCTTCGCCCGAAGCCAAAGCGCTGTATGACTATCTCTGGGGCATCTATGGGAAAAAAACCCTGACGGGACAGCAGGAATCCACCTGGGTACGCGGATCACGCTACGAACTGAACTACATTAAGCGCACGACAGGAAAACTACCGGCCATTCGCGGTCTCGATTACATTGATCCCAAGGATTACAAAGGCGTCAATCGCCGCGCCGCACGCTGGTATCGCCGTGAGAACGGCATACCTTCAATTTGCTGGCACTGGGGCAACCCGCTGTTGGGTACCGGCTATAAAAGTTCACAAACCTATTTTGATCTGCCTGCGGCCTTAACCGAAGGCACGCCTGAACATGCCGCCATGTGGCGCGATATGGCGATTATCGCCGATCATCTGACGGTTTTGCGCGACAAGGGCGTACCAGTTCTGTGGCGCCCGTTGCATGAATTTACCGGTGAATGGTTCTGGTGGGGCATGACAGGCCCCGAAGCCTTCAAGGCGTTGTGGCGCGCCATGCACACCTATTTTACCGCAGAGCGTGGCCTCAACAACCTGATATGGGTATTAGGCTACGCGCACATACTTAAGGACGGCTACTATCCCGGCCGGCAATATGTCGATATCGCCGGAGCGGACATATACGCCAAGGATCATGGGCCACAGAACGAGTTGTTTCAGTTCGTAAAAGGACAGGTCGGCGATACCGTGCCTATCTGCCTGCACGAAAACGGCCCGATCCCTGATCCTGATGGGCTCGGGCCTGACGCTGATTGGCTTTGGTTCCTGACCTGGCACACGCAGTGGATCAAGCCCGGTGAGCACAATACCGACGCATCAGTGCGTAAGGCATACCTGTCGGAACGATACCTGACCAAGGATGAGCTCAAAGGGTTCAAGCCGCCGCCTTAGGTGCAAAGCGTTGCAGTACATGGCTGGTCATGCCCTTGGCCAGTTCTTCTTCGCCAAAGAAGACGTCCCCCAGCTTTTCGTCACGCAGGAACTTCATTTCGTCTTCGCTGTGGGTACGCAGGACGATCTCGATTTCAGGATTTAACTTGCGGGCGTTGTCCACCATCTGTTGCACATTCAGCAGATCCGGCGTGGCCACCACCAGCATGGCGGCATTGGCAATATGGGCCTGTATCAGCACCTCAGGCTCAGTGGCATTGCCGTAAACGGCCGCCATGCCCCGTTCACGCAAATCCTCAACACGCTCACGGTTTTGCTCGGCAACGACATAGGGAATATCGTGGGCCTCAAGGGCATTGGCGATGCGTCTGCCGACACGGCCATAGCCGACGATGACGACCTGCCCGTGCAGATATTTGCGCTCGGTGCTCATGGGCAGTTCAGCAAACGGATCTTCGCGAGCATTAAGCCTGCGGGCAAAAGCAGAGCGTTTAAGCACCCACTTGCTCGCGGGCTCAATACTGGCGAATAATAACGGATTAAGGGCGATGGAAATCAGGGCACCGGCCAGAACCAGATTCATACCCTCCTGAGGCAGCATGCCTAAGGTGACCCCAAGTCCGGCCAGAATGAACGAGAACTCACCAATCTGCGCCAGAGAGGCCGAGACGATCATCGCCGTATTCAGCGGATAACGGAAGGCCAGCACCAGACCGGCCGCCGCCAGCGACTTGCCGACAATGATAATGGCCACGACACCCAACACATGTACGGGCTGCTGAATGATGACCTGCGGGTCAAACAGCATACCTACCGAGACAAAGAACAGCACCGAAAAGGCATCGCGCAGAGGCAGGGATTCTTCGGCGGCACGATGGCTGAATTTCGATTCGCGCATCACCATGCCGGCGAAGAAAGCCCCAAGCGCGAAGGACACGCTGAAAAGTTCTGCCGCCCCCCAGGCGATACTGATGGCGGCCGCGACGACAGATAGCGTAAACAACTCACGCGAACCGGTGCGGGCAATCTGCCATAAAACCCAAGGCAAAAAGCGGCGCCCGAGCACCAGCATAACCGCAATAAAGACGGCTACCCCCAAAAGCGTCTGCCCCACCGTCCAGATCAGACCCGCCGGAATGCCGCCGCCATTGGTATTGGATTCCATGATTTGCGCCAGAGGCGGCATCAGAACCAGCACAAGAATGGTCGCCAGATCCTCAACCACCAGCCAGCCTACGGCGATGCGCCCGTTCTGCGTCTCAAGCACACCTCTGGCCTCAAGGGCCTTGAGCAACACAACCGTACTGGCGCAGGACAATGACAGGCCAAAGATAAGCGCGGAAAACACGCCCCAGCCCCACCACATGGCCATCCCCATCCCCAGAAGGGTTGCCAGTCCCATCTGAACGACGGCACCCGGCAAGGCAATCCGGCGCACCGACAAAAGATCATTGAGGGAAAAATGAAGCCCGACGCCAAACATCAGCAGCATTACGCCGATTTCGGCCAGCTGAGAGGCAATCTGAACATCGGCCACGAACCCTGGCGTAAAGGGACCAATGGCAATACCCGCAAGCAAATACCCCAAAAGCGCTGGCAATTTAAGCCGTTCGGCCAGAAAGCCAAACACAAGCGCCAGCCCGAAACCGGAGGCAATGGTGGTAATGAGCGAGATATTGTGATGATCCATCCGCAGCCTTTTGGAGTCGTGCGCACTTAAAAATGACGGGTGTTATCTGGCGGATAACGCGAATATTTGCAAACCTGTAAACCGGTAGATAATTCCGGTATTATCCTGATGCGTCAAGGCCTTATGCCCGCACCGGTCGGAATAAATCGCCCGTAAGGCGAAAAGATTATGAACATTGTTCATTTCAAAAACCTGTGCTACCAGTTTGTACAGGAGTCATTTGTTCAGGATACAGTGACATGACGGTCAAAAGCACGGTTGGTTTTCGACAATTGCTGGCCTTTACAGGCCCCTGCCTGCCTTTTGCAGCGCTCGGCCTGCCTCTGGCGGTGATCATTTCCGAATACTACACCACCGAAATCGGGATAAATCTGGGCGTGGTTGGTATGGTGTTCATGCTGGTGCGGCTGGTGGACATATTTACCGATCCGTTGATCGGTTGGGGCATGGACAAGACCCGCACACGCTTTGGACGCTTCAAGGTGTGGATGCTGGCCTGTCTGCCGGTACTGTTCATTGCCACAGGCTTTTTATTTCTGGCACCGGTCGGAGCATCTGCCGTCTATCTTGGGGTGTGGCTGTTTATAACCTACACCGGCTTTTCGATGGCCGCCCTAAGTCAGGCCAGCTGGGGGTCGGTGCTGTCGGATAATTACGACGAGCGTACCAAGATATTCGCCTTCTGGCAGGTCGGCAATATTGTCGGTATGATACTGGTGCTGCTGATACCGGTTATCACCCAATCAGTGCTTCATGAGTCCTACCGTACAGCCGTACAGGCCATGGGTGTATTTATTATGGTGCTGTTGCCGATCATGATTGGCATAGCCCTGTGGGTTGTGCCTGAGCGCGTCAGTGAAACGTCGGCCAATGACATCCGGCTGGGCGACTATTTCAAAATGATCCGGCGACCGAACGTTATTCGCGTGCTGCTAGCGGATCTGTTGCTGGGTCTGGCGCCGGGGATTATGGGCGCGCTGTTCTTCTTTTTCTTCATGCAGACCAAAGGCCTGAGCCGTGCCGAATGTTCTGCCGCCATGGCGCTTTATTTTGTCGCCGGTCTGGTTGGTGCCCCCTTATGGAGCTGGGCGTCGAAAAAATACACCAAGCATAAGACCCTGATCGTCTCAAGCCTGATCTTTGCCGGTATCTATGGCTGTCTGGCGTTCTTACCCGCAGGTAATTTCCCGCTGACCGCCGTGCTGGTGTTTCTGGCGGGCATCCCCTATGCTGCCTATCTGTTGCTGACCCGCGCCCTGATGGCCGATATTGGCGACGAAGTGCTGCTTGAGACCGGCAATGACCACAAGGGGACGCTGATGTCGATCCTGTCGGCCACGACCAAGCTCGGCTATGCCATGTCGATCCTGACCCTATCGGCGCTGGCGCTAGTGGGTTTTGATAACCGTGCCGCTCAAAACACGCCCGAAGCCCTGATGTGGGTGCAGATATTCTTCGTGGCCCTGCCTGTGGTCTTCCTATTGCTCGGGGCGTGGGCTATGAAATCCTATGACCTGACGCCTGAACGCCACGCGCAGATTCTGGACGGGTTGAAAGCCAAAGGATTAAGTGCCCCAAAGGATTAATTGCACATGACCTCAAAGCCAACACCCCACCCCATTGAGGCACTGATTGAGGTCATGAAAGCGCTACGCGATCCGCAAACGGGATGCCCGTGGGATCGTGAGCAGAATTTCGATACCATCGCGCCCTATACGATCGAAGAATCCTATGAGGTCGCCGATGCGATTGCACGCAAGGATATGCGCGACCTTAAGGAAGAACTGGGTGACCTTCTGTTTCAGGTGGTGTTCCACAGCCATCTGGCCAACGAACAGGGGCTGTTTGATTTTAATGATGTGGCCCAGGGCATGGCCGATAAGCTGATCCGCCGTCATCCGCATGTGTTTGGTGATGTCGGCGACCGCACGGCAGATGAGCAAAATCAGGCATGGGAAGATCAGAAGGCCGAAGAGCGTAAGGCCAAGGCCAAAACCGGCCTGCTTGAGGATGTACCCGTGGGATTACCCGCCCTCACCCGTGCTGCCAAGCTGACCAAACGCGCGGCGCGTGTAGGGTTTGACTGGCCGTCGCTCGATGAGGTCTTCGCCAAGCTGGACGAAGAGGTGGCCGAGCTTAAGGTCGAAATTCAAGCGGGCGACACGGAAAAAGCCAGGGCTGAACTGGGCGATATATTGTTTGTGCTGGCCAATCTGGCGCGCAAGATGGGGGTTGAACCCGAAGATGCCCTAAGGGGCACAAATGCCAAGTTTGTCAGGCGTTTTGAGACCATAGAGGCCGAACTGGCAAAACTCGGCAAGACGCCGGATCAGTCAAGTCTTGAGGAAATGGACGATCTCTGGAACGCGGCCAAACGGATGGAAGTCAGATAGATTGTAAACTGAAATCGATATGCAGGTGGCAATAAATTAACTTGTCATCTGCCATTAACCGCGACATTGATTTCAAAACGCAATTCACAGGGCCGAAAGCCATGTCAAAGTCAGTCGCGCAAAAAGCGCCCGCTAATCGACCCGTTGCTAAAGCGGTCAAAAAAGCCGCTCCAAAAGCCGCAAAGCCAAAAACCAATGTCACGCCCCTGCCGCCGCGTCAGCCGCGTTCAAAATGCCCGATTAATCTGTTGCTTGAAGCCGCTGGGGATAGCTGGTCTTTGCTGATCATCCGTGATCTGATGTTTCGCGGGCATTCGACCTATAAGGCGTTCCTCAATTCCGAAGAGCGTATCGCCACCAATATTCTGGCCGACCGTCTGGTGCGTCTTGAGCAATCCGGTCTGATCAGCAAACAGGCTGACCCCGAAGATGCGCGCAAATATATCTATAGGCTGACGGAAAAAGGGGCGGATCTGGCACCGGTGCTGGTCGAGATCATGCTATGGTCAAACCGCCACCACATTACCGATACGCCTAAGGATTTTCTGGTGGCCCTGCAAAAGAACAAGGCGGGCTTCACGCAAAAGGTCGTCCGTGATTTCGTTCCACCCAAACCACAACCCAAACCCGCCGACAAGGACGAAACCCTGAGCCTCTTCTAGGCAGAGCCTCAGGCCCTGTTCGTAAGACCCGAGGTGCGGGGCGTCTTTCATTACCATGGAAACGGCCATCTGGCTCGGCTCATAGGGGTGCAGGGTCCGCGACCCTGCCTGCCTAATCGAGTTCGACCAGTTCGACCTTGGTGCCATTAAGCACCAGCGCCAGTTCACCGCGTTTCAGACGCAAGGCATCTTCGCCAAAAACTTTTCGCCTCCAGCCCTGAAGTGACGGCACATCGGCTTCGTCATCAAGGGCGATTTTCTCAAGCTCTGAGACCGAGGCGATGAGTTTCGGGGCCACGCCTTCTTCCTCACAACGCACCTTAAGCAGAACCTTGAGCAGTTCAACTACCGAACCCGGCACCTGCACCGGTGGGGCCGATTTCTCAACCTTGGGGGCATAGGCGTCAGGATCGTCCAGCGCCTGACGAATGACCTCAATCAGTTCGCTGCCGAATTTGGACGCGCCAAAACCTTTGGGCGTTGAACGCAAACGATCAAAGGCGCCGGCATCCAGCGGCAATTGGGTGGCGATTTCGTCTACGCCTTCATCCTTAAGGATACGGCCACGCGGCTGATCGCGTTCTTGTGCCACACGCTCACGCCATGCGGCGACCTCCTTGAAGACGGCCATATATTTGGTGCTGTGCTTGCGCGGACGCAGACGCTTCCACGCGTCATCCGGCGAAGTGTTATAAAGCTTCGGGTCGGTCAGGTCGGCCATTTCCGCCGCAACCCATTCATAACGTTTCTGTGCCACCAGCTTATCGACCAGCTTGGGGTAAACCTTGGCCAGATGGGTCACATCGCCCAACGCATAATGTAATTGCTGATCGCTCAGGGGGCGACGCGACCAGTCCGTAAAGCGCGAGCCCTTGTCGATCTCGATTTTGACAACCTGACGCACCAGCGAATCATAGGCCACCTGATCTCCAAAGCCTGCGGCCATTGCCGCGACCTGTGTATCAAATACGGGCGTGGGCATGGCCCCGAGATTATAGAAGATTTCAATGTCCTGACGGCAGGCATGAAACACCTTGAGAATCTTCGGGTCGGTCAGAATATCGAGAAAAGGCTTTAAATCCAGATCCTTGGACAGCGGATCAATAATCGCCGAATGGTCTGCGGACGCCGCCTGAATGAGGCACAGCTTGGGCCAGTAGGTCGTTTCGCGCATAAATTCCGTGTCCACCGTGATAAACGGGGCGGAAGAAATCTGCTCACAAAATTGAATCAGCGCTTTGGTATTTGTAATTGGTGTCATTTTGTAGCTATAGCAAAGTTTAATCCCGCGAAAAGCGGCTTTGCGGATATGTACCGCATAAATCGTGCCCTAACTGAACACTTAAGGTAATTTTTTATGACCGAACCGTCAGCACCCGAAAAAGGCTTAACCTACGCGCAGGCGGGCGTGGATATTGACGCAGGCGAAGCGTTGGTCGATGCCATCAAGCCGCTGGCGAAATCAACACGCCGTCCGGGGGCCGAAGCCGGTCTTGGTGGTTTTGGCGCTTTGTTCGATCTTAAGGCTGCCGGTTACAATGACCCGCTGATCGTCACTACGACCGATGGCGTTGGCACTAAGCTGCGCATTGCCATTGATACCAACCGTCACGACACGGTCGGTATTGATCTGGTGGCCATGTGTGTCAACGACCTACTGGCGCAGGGCGCAGAGCCGCTGATGTTCCTTGATTATTATGCCACGTCTCGCCTTGAGGTCGATGTGGCGCGCCGTGTCATTGCCGGTATTGCCGAAGGCTGCAAGCGTGCAGGCTGTGCGCTGGTCGGTGGTGAAACGGCTGAAATGCCCGGCATGTACGAAGGCGAAGACTATGATCTGGCCGGTTTTTCGGTTGGAGCCGTCGATCGTGACAAGGTATTGCCAAATCTTGAGGCGCAAAAAGCCGGTGACGTGATCATTGGTCTGGCCTCCAGCGGCCCGCATTCAAACGGTTATTCTCTGGTGCGCAAGGTAGTTGAGGTCTCCGGTCTGAGTTGGGCCAGTGACGCGCCGTTTGCACCGGAAAAATCACTGGCGCAGGCACTGCTTGAACCGACCCATATCTACATCAAGTCGGTTTTGCCACTGATCAAGGGCGGTCTGATCAAGGGCGGCGCACATATTACCGGCGGTGGCCTGATCGAAAACCCCGGCCGCGCTATCCGTGATGGCCTTAAGGCTGAATTTGACTACAATGCGTGGGAACTGCCGCCCGTATTCAAGTGGCTGTCGGAAACCGGCAATATCACCGAGCATGAAATGCGACGCACCTTTAACTGCGGCATCGGGTTTGTGCTTTATGTCGCTGCCGATAAGGCCGATGCCGTTCTCGCGGCGCTGCTGAATGCCGAAGAAGACGCCTTCATCTGCGGACAACTGGTCGATGCCTGATAAGATTAAGTCGGCGATTTTTATCTCCGGTCGCGGATCGAACATGATGGCTCTGGTGGACGCCGCCAGAGCCGCTGACTTTCCGCTGGAATATGTGGTGGTTGTGGCGAATGATCCTGAGGCAGGCGGGCTTGAATGGGCTCGTCAGCAGGGCATTGAGGCCATTGCCATTAGTCATCGCGACTTTAACAAAGACCGCGAAGCCCATGAAAAGGCTATAGATTCCGAACTGCGTAAGCGCGGTGTCGAATTTATCTGTCTGGCGGGGTATATGCGTATCCTGACCCCTTGGCTTGTGGGGCAATGGTCGGGCAAGATGATCAATATCCATCCGTCATTGCTGCCAAAATACAAGGGCCTGCATACCCACGAACGCGCGATCGAAGCCGGTGACACGGAGCATGGGGCCAGCATTCACTGGGTCAATGCCGGTGTCGATGATGGTGAAGTGATCCTTCAGGCGCGCGTGCCGATTCTTGATGGTGACACACCTGATGCCCTTGCGGCACGGGTGCTTGCGCAGGAACATCAGCTTTATCCGGCAGCAGTACGGAAGATATTTTCCGCGTTGTAATGCGGATAGAAAACCCCCGCCAGATCAAACCTGACGGGGGTTTTTCATTATGGAAAGCTCCATTTACCTCGGGGCAAACGGGTGCAGGGTACGCGACCCTGCCTGCTAGCCGACGATTTCGGCTTCCGAGAAGAACTGGGCGATTTCGATCGCGGCGTTTTCGTCGGAGTCTGAACCGTGCGCGGTGTTTTCACCGATCGACAGAGCGAACAGCTTACGCACAGTGCCTTCGGCGGCTTGTTCAGGGTTGGTGGCACCCAGAACTTCGCGGTACTTGGCGACGGCGTTTTCGCCTTCGAGAACCTGAACAACGACAGGCGCGGCGGTCATTTGCTCAACCAGCTCACCGAAGAACGGACGCTCAGAGTGAACGCCGTAGAAACGCTCGGCCTGAGCCTTGGTGAAGTGAACGCGCTTTTGAGCAACGATACGCAGGCCAGCGGCCTCGATCACGGCGTTAACCGCACCGGTGATATTGCGGCGAGTGGCGTCTGGCTTAAGAATGGAGAATGTACGGGACATTGAAAGTTCCTGAATTGTCTTTGCGTTTGAAGTGCGCTGGCTTATAGCGAGGCCCGCACCTTTCGCCAACCCGATTTCGTATTAAAGTTTCCTGAATGTTGCAAATTACCGGACTTGTCTTCGACGCCTATGGCCGCCGCTTTTTCAATGAGGCAACGCTCTCGCTGCCGCCCGGCACCAAGGCGGGGCTGGTGGGGCTTAATGGCGTGGGCAAATCGACCCTGTTCAAGCTTATACTCGGTCAGCTGCAACCCGGCGGCGGTGAGATTACCACGCCCAAATCATGGCGTATCGCCTCGGTCGATCAGGAAATCGCCGCCTCGCCCAAGCTTTTGATTGATGAGGTTCTGGCCCTTGATGTGCGGCGTGAGACCTTGCTTAAGGCGCTGGAAACCGCAGATCCGATGCAACAGGGCGAAATCCATGCCGAACTGTTCAGCATTGGCGCAGACCGTGCGCCTTCAAAGGCCGCGGAAATCCTGAGCGGACTTGGGTTTTCAACCTCAGACCTGAGACGCCCGATCTCGGATTTTTCCGGTGGCTGGCGTATGCGGGCGGCACTGGCCGGCGCCTTGCTGGCCGAACCTGATCTGTTGCTGCTGGATGAACCGACCAACTATCTCGATCTAGAAGGGGCCTTGTGGCTTGAGGCGCGCCTGAAACGCTATCCGAATGCGGCTCTGGTGATTTCGCACGACCGTGACCTGCTCAATCAGTCGGTCAATGCCATTGTCCATGTGGCGAGTCAGAAACTGGAGCTTTACAGCGGCGGTTATGACGATTTTGAGCGTCTGCGGGCCGAAAAAGCGCGTCTGAATGCCGCCAATATCGCCAAACAGGAAGCCGAACGCGCCCATTTGCAATCCTTCGTCGACCGTTTCCGCGCCAAGGCGTCCAAAGCGTCTCAGGCTCAGTCGCGCCTGAAACGCCTTGAGAAACTGCCGCCGATTTCTGCAAGCATCGAAGACCGTGTGGCCCCGTTCATCCTGCCGTCACCGGAAAAGCCGCTGGCGCCGCCCATATTACGTCTTGAGGATGTAGCGATTGGTTACGATGATCGCGTTATTTTGCGTAATGTGAACATCCGGCTTGATCTCGATGATCGCATTGGCGTCCTGGGGGTGAACGGAGCGGGTAAATCGACCTTCGCCAAGCTGATTGCCGGTGCGTTGAAGGAAAAACACGGCACGCACTGGCGTGATCGACGCCTGACGGTAGGCTGGTTCCATCAGCATCAGATCGAAGCGCTCGATCCGGATGAAACCCCTCTTGATATGATGCGCCGCGCCCGTCCTGAAGAAACCGAAGCCAAACGACGTGCGCGTCTCGGGTCATTCGGCATGACGGCGACCAAGGTGGAAACCACCTGTCGCGATCTTTCCGGTGGCGAACGCGCGCGATTGCTTCTGAATATGGTGGCCATGGATGCCCCGCATCTGCTTATTCTTGACGAACCGACCAACCACCTTGATATCGATTCCCGTCGTGCGCTTCTTGATGCGCTCAATGACTATGAAGGCGCGGTGCTGATTATCACCCATGACCGTTCGCTGATGGAAATGGTGGCTGACCGGCTGTGGCTGGTCAATGACGGCACAGTGAAACCCTATACGGGCACCATGGACGATTACGCCAAGCTGGTGTTGGAACGTGCCAAGACGGCCACGGGCGGCGACGAACCTGCCGCCAAAAAAGCACCCTCGGTTAATTCCAAAGAGGCTCGCAAACAGGCGGCTGCAAAGCGCGCTGAACTGGCTCCACTCAAGAAAAAAGCCGATGATCTTGAACGCAAGATCGAAAACCACGGCAACCAGATCAAGTTGATCGAGCTAAAACTTGGCGATCCCGATCTTTATGTAAAAGATCCGAATGGCGCCGTAAGCCTTGGGAAACAAAAAGGAAAGCTTGAAACAGAAATGGCGGAATTTGAGGCCGCCTGGATGGATGCCGCTGAAATCTATGAAACCGCTAAGACAGAAGCCGGACTGTAATAAGTCCGGCTTTTACAAAACCCTAGCCACAGGTAATGGATTTAATAATACCCGTATCCGTATCAAACACGATGGTTTGACGCTGGGCATTGAAGTCCATGGTAGCGGCACAGGTCGAACAAAGCACGCGACGGCGCGATGGTTCCAGAGGTACCGGAATTTCGCTGCGCGGCTTACCGATCAGTTCCTGCAAGGCATAGGCTCCGCAGGAATCCGTTTGAACCGGCTTAAACTCAGGTGGCGGGGCCGGTCTGGCGACGGGGGCCGGGGCTGCGGGTTGCGGCGCAGGCGTGTCGGTGGTGGCACAGGCGGCCAGTACCCAGAACGGCAGTAAGCCTATCCATTTTTTCATTGCGCCCGCTCCCATTTGCCTTGTTCGCTTTGTTTCCAGTAAGCCAGATTAAGGCTTTGTGATTTCAGTTGCTTCCACTGTTGCCGTGCCCAGCCAAGATGAGACTCATCATGACCTTCAAACAGTATCAGACACCGTTTATAGCCTGACAGATCAGGCAAATTCATGGCACTGACACACAGCAGAATATCCGCACCATTGGCCGCTTTTTCAGAACTGCCGATCAGGACAGGTTGCCGCTCGGCCTGATCTTCGGTCTCAAGTCCGTGGGCAATAAACGAGTCAGGTTTACAGGCCCAAAGATGTTGATCGAGATCGGATAACAGCCCCTCGCCTTCGCCCAGCACATAGGCTTTCAGGCCGCGTTCCAGCACCTTTTCCAAAAGGTCAGGCAAGGCGTCTTTCAACGCCGTGCGCTCGAGGTGATAGAACCAGACCTCAACGCCCTCGGTCATGCCTCGTAATGATCCCTGATCAGCGCATTGAGCGTACGCACACCAAAACCGGTGCCGCCTTCGGGCACCGTCGGGATGCGTTGCTCATTCGTCCAGGCCGTAGGCGCGATATCCAGATGCACCCAGGGCACATTATTGACGAAGCGTTGCAGGAACAGGGCGGCGGTAATCGAACCTGCGGGACGGCCGCCAATATTGCGGATATCAGCGATTTTGGAATCGATTTGCTTTTCGTATTGCGTGGGCAAAGGCATACGCCAGAGGTTTTCATTTTCACCTTTGGCCGCTTCAATGAGTTTCTCAGATAGTTCGTCGTTGTTACTGAAAACACCGGCATAATCCATCCCAAGAGCAATGATCATCGCGCCGGTCAGGGTCGCCAGATCGATCATGAACTGAGGCTTGAAACGCTCCTGCGTGTACCACAGCGCGTCCGCCAGAACGAGGCGACCTTCGGCGTCGGTATTGATCACTTCGATAGTCGTACCGGACAAGGCCTTGACGACATCGCCCGGGCGCTGGGCATTACCATCAGGCATGTTCTCCACAAGACCGACAACGCCGACGGCATTGACCTTAGCCTTACGACCCGCCAGCGCCACAAGCGTGCCAACCACGGTCGCGGAACCGCCCATATCCCACTTCATGTCCTCCATGCCCTCAGCGGATTTGATGGAAATGCCGCCGGTATCGAAGGTTACCCCCTTGCCGACAAGAGCCACCGGTTGAGCATGAGGATCATCAGCGCCGTTCCATTGCATGACCACAAGCTTCGTCTCGCGTTCAGATCCCTGCCCCACACCAATAAGCGCATTAAAACCAAGAGATTTCAGTTCTTCTTCACCCAAAATCTCAACCTTCAGACCAAGATTTTCATAGCCCCTGATCAGATCAGCATAGGCTTGGGGGTAAAGCACATTAGGCGGTTCGGACACCAGATTACGCGCCAGAATGACTCCGTCGGCGACGGCTTTGAGCGGCGCAAAGGCGGCTTCGGCAGCGGAAGGATTATCGGTAACGATCGTGACGGTTTTAAGCGCCGGTGCCTTGTCCTGCTTGGCGGGGCCGAAATATTTATCAAAACGGTACGAGGCCAAAGTCAGGGCATACCGCGCCGTGGCGGCCTGTGCCGCCGTGAAACCTGTCAGATCAAGGCTCAGGTGATCAAAGCCAGAGGTTTTAACCGCATGATAAAGGCTGCCCGCCAGTGATTCGAGGCGTAAGCCTTCAAGTGTCGTGAGGTTACCTCCGCCCGCGACAACTACTGCGGGGTGAGCTACGCCTTCAGGGGCCGGAACCAGCTGATTTTTACCGGCAGTGCCCGTGAAATTATAAAGCTTCAGAGAGGCCTTCAGGGCGTCTTCCCCCAGCTTTTTTGCGGCCGGACTGAAGGTATCGGTTTCACCGGCAATGACCGCCAGAACTGAATTGGCGGCTGGCGCCTGCGCCCATTGAATAAGCATGTTGTAACACTCCTGAAACGGTATAACCATTAAAGTCTGGGTGTGACCTACACCGATTTCAACCTTACTCACAATGGCGTACACAGCTTTATATGCCATGCGCGTTTTTAAGCCACATTCGGGTGATTAATTTATGGCCTGTTTTGCAAATCACTTGATCTGATTACCGGATAGGGCCAGAACAGCCCTGAGCATCCTCATTTACTAAGCCAGCCCCTGATTTTAAGGCCCTCTTCCGTTTATGCGCACGATTGAATGCTACATATCACGCCAGATGCGCTCGCCAATTATCGGGGCCATACTGGCCATGACACTGGTGGCGCTTCTGTCGCAATCCCTGAGCCAGATCGAAGTGATCATCGAACGCGGCCAAAGCGTCATGACTTTTTTGAAGATCACCGTTTTCGCCTTGCCGCAACTGACGGGCCTGATCTTCCCCATCGCTATCTTTGTCGGCACGCTGATTGCGCTTAATCGCCTGCATAACGAGCAGGAGTTCGTCGCCTGTTATGCCAACGGCATGAGCCTGAAGCAGATATCGTCTCCCGTGGTGCGCTTTGGTGTCTATATCACCCTCATCAGCCTGCTCATGAGTCTGTTTTTACAGCCCGCAGCGTCGCGCGCCATGCGTGAGGAACTGTTCCGCGTAAAGACAGACCTGATCGCGGCGGCGGTACGTGAAGGTGACTTCTCGACCACGACCTCGGACATGACCATCTATGTGCAGCGCATTGAGCAAAACGGGCTTCTGAGACAAATCTATATCCGCACCCCCGGCCCAGCCGGGGCTGACCGTACCTATCTGGCACGCGAAGGTCGTCTGGTGAAGCCTGAAGGCGGCGGACAGATTCTGATATTGCGTGACGGCTCCACCCAGCAGGTGGCGGAAAATAGTGTCCTCAATCACCTGACTTTCGAAGAATATTCTTTTAATGTGGCGCAATATTTTTCATCGGATGATTTCCTGCATTACAAGGATTCCGACCGCTGGATGCATGAACTTTTCTTCCCCAATACCGCTATGGAGTGGGAACGCGGCTCATGGAAAAAGCTTATGGCAGAAGGTCATGCGCGCATAACCGGACCTCTGTATAATCTGGGCTTCAGCCTGCTGGCCGTCGTCGGCGTTCTGGGTGGACATTTCAGCCGCCACGGCTATGGGCGCCGGATCGCCATTGTCTCCGCCATTGCCGCAGGTACGCGTATATTCGGCTTTGCGGTTGAAGCCGCCTGTTCCGGTACGCCGGCCCTGAATATACTGCAATATGCGGTGCCGCTCGGCCTGATTTTCATGTGCATCCGTACTATCAACAAAAGTGACCGCACCATTGCCACGACCCGCAAATCCCAGCTTGTCGGCCTGAGTGAAATTGGCGCCCCCAACGCGAAGGGAGCCGCCTGATGTCATTTGGTGCCATACTGGAGCGTATCAATCCCTGGCGCAACCGCCGCCTTGAGACCTATATTCTCAGGCAGTGCCTGATCACAATCGGCGGAACTCTGGCGATCATAACCAGCGTTATATTTCTGATCGACTATGTTGAGGTTTCCAAAAATCTTGGCCAGCGGGCGGATCTGACCAGCATTCACGTTATCGGTCTTTTGTTCCTTAAATCGCCGAACGTCATTCTGGTGCTTTTGCCGTTTGTCTTTCTGTTTGGCACCCTGGGGGCCTTTGTATCCCTTAACCGGCGCAGTGAGCTTGTGGCCATGCGTGCGGCAGGCGTATCGGCCTGGCGTTTTGTACTGCCCGCTGCCGGAATGGCGTTTTTGATCGGCGTCCTGACCATTACGATCTTTAATCCGATCGCCTCTTCACTGGGTGAGCGGTACGACCAGATACAGAACACCATTGAAGGCAAGGATATTGTCGCCAATGGCGAAGGCGGAATCATTTATCTGAGGCAAGGTGAGGATAATAAGCAGACGGTTATCCGCGCCATGGTCGGTCAGACAGGCAATCAGCTGACCAATGCCACCTTCTGGACCTATGTGCTGGACGATAAGGGTACGCCGCAATTCGAAAGCCGTATTGACGCCGGTGAAGCCATACTGAAGCCCGGTACCTGGCAGCTTAAAAATGCCCGTGAGGCCTTTGTCGGTGAGCCCGTGCGGGAATATGCCGCCCTGTCTATTGAGTCGACGCTTAACCCGCGTAATGCGTTCCATAAACGCGCCTCACCGCAATCGACACCGTTCTGGAAACTGCCCCTGCTCATCCGTCAGATCGAAAACTCCGGTTTCACGGCGGCACCCTATATTCTCAGACTGCACCAGCTTCTGGCGACACCGGTCATGTTTGCCGCCATGGCCGCCCTTGGGGCCGTATTTTCCCTCAGGCTTATGCGTCTGGGGGGCATGGCGCGGCTGGCGGTTTCAGGGGTTGGGCTTGGCTTTGCCGTCTTTTTCGTGAACCAGCTTTGCGGGGCCATGGGTAAGGCCGAGGTCATTCCTATTTTTCTGGCCGGATGGGCAACGCCGGTGCTGGCGCTTTTGTCGGCCATGACCTTGCTTGTTTATACGGAAGACGGTTAAAAGGCACGGACGGCTCAGGAAACACAATGACAAGACCCTGTCTTACCCTCAGAACGACGCTTAAATTCGGTGTAGCCGTCGCGACGCTTATTTCAGCAGCCAGCTTGACTGTGCCTGCCTGGGCGCAGGACGCTGTCGATCCGATCGTCACAGATCAGGTCGCGTTCGAAGATGCCCCGATTGTCACCCGTGCCACCCCGTTTCAGGATGCCGCAGACGCCAAGGCCCGGGCGGAGCTGGCCAATTCGCAAAAAGGCGATGATGGCCTTAAGGATGACGGCGCTTTTATTTCTGCCAATGAAGTCACAGCTGAGGAAAAAAACCTTATCGTCGCCCGCGGTCAGGTTGAGATGCGTTATGACGGCCGCCTGATACGCGCTGATGAAGTGCGCTATAATCAGCAAACCGGCCATATTGTTGCCAGCGGTAATACCCAGACCATAAATCCGGACGGCTCGATACAATATGCCGACCGTCTGGAGTTCATTGACAGCGAGCAGACCGGCTCAGGCGATCGTGTAGCTTCCATCAGCGAAGACAACAGCAAGCTATTCGCCAACAAGGTTGAACGGATTGACGATAACACCAGCCAACTGAGTGAAGTTATTTTCACACCGTGTGAGTTGTGCGTCAAGGACGACAAGACGCAGGAACCCACCTGGTCCATTCAGGCGGCTAAGATCGTTCAGGATAAGAACCGGCGCATGGTCTATTACCGCCACGCCGTCTTTAAGGCTAAGGGCGTGCCGGTACTTTATACGCCGATCTTATGGCATGCTGACCCGAGCATGAATCGCGCTTCTGGCTTCCTGATGCCGAAGTACAGCAATTCAAAGCGGCGTGGCCTGTCTCTGGAGTTGCCTTATCTGTGGGCGGTATCACCCTATACGGACATCATCATCAGTCCACAGCTTAATCAGAAGATCAATCCGCTTCTGAATATGGAAGTAAACCGGAAATTCTATTCCGGCGAACTAAACACGCGGTTCGGCTTTACGAATGAAGCCTATTTCACCAATCGCGGTGACCGGTTCGGGGAAAAAGACAATCGTGGCTATGTGCTGGCCGATGGGGAATTTAAGATCAATCCGGACTGGCGCTGGAATTTTACGGCGCAGCACGTGTTTGATAGAACGGATGACTCCGATGCTTATCCGAACCGCACCTATGCCAATTTCTTTGAGCGCTACAAAGTAAGCGACGGCTTCCCGAGAACCGGTGAGTTCCGCGCCAGTTCGCGACAACTGATCAATCAGGCGAATCTCATCCGTCAAAGCGATAACGCCTATGCGTCACTATCGATGATGACGTTTCAAAACCTGAGGATAGGCACACGTTCGCTCATTGCCGGTACAGATGAATACCGAATGATAGCGCCACAATCGAACACCATGCCTGCTATCGCGCCTATGGTTGAGGCCCATTGGTCACCCGACATGCGCGTATTAGGCGGCAGAACCAGCTTTATGCTTAATGGTGTGGCCATAAAACGCTATGTAAGACCAATTGCTGACATCGGTCAGGGCGCTACAGGCTCGGTGGACTCTTCGCGCTTAAGCGTCGGCGGTAACTGGCGGCGGGATATCATCACGCCGGTTGGTCTTAAGGTCGCGCCTTTTATCGATGTCCGTCATGACGAATATAATATCTCAGAATATGACAATAGCGGTCAGGATTACCGTGTTTCCCGCACTCTGAGCACGGCGGGGATTGATCTGAGCTACCCTTTAATACGTAAATTCAATAGCTTCACAGCCATTATTGAACCCATGGCACAGGTGGCCATATCGCCGGATTCACAAGTTGAACCCTATCTGACCAACGAAGACAGTCAGGTGTTTGAATTTGATGCGTCGACTCTGTTTAGGGCCAACAAATCCCCGGGCTTTGACCTCTATGAAGACGGTCAGCGCTTGAGCCTCGGGCTTAAGACCCAACTGAAATTCAATTCCGGATATAATATCAGCACCCTGATTGGCCGCACCTATCGCGCCGAAGTCGAACCGGTTTATTTGCAAACATATATCCCCAGCGGCAGCACAACCGTATATGAATATGATCCCTCCGGTCTGGCGGGCACAAAATCCGACTGGATCGTACAGGCTGAAGTCAGTACACCCATTGGCCTGAGAGGCTACAGCCGCTATCGTCTCGACAGCGATAATGGCAAGGTTAGGCGTGGCGAAACCGGTTTGAGCTATAGCCGTAAGGAAAGCCGTGCCACCTTACGCTACATCGTCGACAATACCCAACCGGGCCTGGTGGGCGGGCAATTTGTTGACGACAATACCCGTTATGAAAAAGTTCAGTTGAGCGGCCAGCACTTCTTCACCCGCAACTGGGGGGTCTCCGGCCGCCTGAACAGAGATATAAACAATCAGAACTGGACACGATCTGAAGTCGCCCTGATCTATCGGGATGATTGCACACGCCTCGAACTGGTGTATGAGCGTGATGAAACCCTTGTCGGTGGCGGGCAGAACACCCGCTCGTCATCCTCATTATCTGTCCGCATCAGTCTTGCCACATTGACGACATCAGATTCTGATTTTACTGATTTCCGTTAAGCATCTCCGCCATACATTCCTTCGCCAAGGCCTTGCCGTACTTCTCATGATGATAAAAACCATAAAAAATATCGCACCGTCATCTTACCGTAAGGCTGGCCTGCGTGCAGGTGTGGCGGCGCTTTTGTTGTCATGCAGTTTCGGCATCCCTGCGGCCACGGCCCAGCAAAGCCCTGTCGCCACGCAACCGGTTATTGGTGAAGGTATTATCGCCACGGTCAATGACCGCCTGATCTCGTCCTATGACCTGCGCCAGCGCATGCTGCTTTTGATTGTCACCTCCGGCGTACAGGTCACGCAACAGAACTATCAATCCTTTCAGCAGCAGGCCCTGCGCAACCTGATTGATGAGCGTCTTGAGCTTCAGGAAATGGAGCGCTGGGAACTTGAGGTTACCGACGCTGAAATCGACGAGGAAATTGCCCGTATGGCGGCCCAGAGTGGCCTGACCAGTGCGCAACTGCTTGAAGAACTGCAACGCGTTGGCGTTGAGCCACAGACCCTGCGTAGCCAGATCAAGGCCGAGGTGGGCTGGAACTATCTGGTCAATGGCCGATTCCGTTCCAAGGCCCGCGTCAGTAAGGAACAGGTTGACCTGTTCATGGCGCGTCTGACCGAAGAAAGCCAGAAACCACAGTATCTGGTGGCTGAAATCTATCTCGATCCGACATTGCTGGATGGCGGTATGGCCGAAGCCGAAGCCGGTGCCGCGCAACTGTTCGACCAAATCGTTCAGGGGGCCGCGCCCTTCATGTCCGTGGCGCGTCAGTTTTCACATGCCCCTTCAGCCGCGGAAGGCGGCGATGCGGGCTGGCTTGTGTCCGGTACGATCGACCCACGCATTGAAACTACCCTACAGAACATGACACCGGGCCAGTTGACCCGCCCGATCGTGACCGAAGACGGTGTTTACATCTATTATCTGCGTGAAAAATCCGAAGGTAATGCCGACACCAAGGTGCGCCTGAGACAGGCCGCCATCACCCTGCCCGCTGACGCGGACGCCAGCGCGGTACAGGCGGCGCAGCGCGCGCTTACGGCTTATAAGCAACGCAATACATCCTGCGACAAGCTTGAAAACTCAGGTCAGATTCGCATCAGCGATCTGGGTGAGACTCCTTTGAGTGATCTGCGTGACGATTATGCCGAAACCTTGCGCCCCCTGCGTGCGGGTCAGGTGACGGAGCCGATGCGTAACGACCTGAATATGAACGTCCTTTATGTCTGCGACAAGACACTGGCCGGTGACAATGCCCCGACCCGTGCGCAGATTGAAGACAAGCTGATGGCCGATAAGGTGGCCATGCTGGGCCGTCGCTATCTGCGTGATATCCGTGCCGGTGCCACCATCGAAGTGCGATAGATGCCTCATGCCCCTCTGGTCATCAGTCTCGGTGATCCCTGCGGTACAGGCCCGGAACTGATTGCCGAGGCCCACAGGCGCTTGCGCCACAGGCCTGAACTGGCGTTTGCCGTCATTGGTGATGCACAGACGCTTGCCAATGCGGGCACGGACATTTCGTTAATCTCCACGCCTGATCATGCAGTGGCGTGCTTTTCCAACCGTCTGCCGGTGCTGGATTATCCCTTGTCGCAACCGGCAATAACCGGCCAGCCGGATCAGATCCATGCCCCGTTTATCACCAACTGGATCAGGACAGGCGTTGATTTCTGCCTCTCTGGTGCAGCACGCGCCCTTGTGACCGCCCCCATTGCCAAATCAGTCCTATACGGCGCAGGCTTCAACTTTCCGGGCCATACTGAATATCTAGGCGACCTGACGAAAACTGTCACCTATGCCGGCACGCGCGGGCCGGTCATGATGCTGGCGGCCAAAGATTTGCGGGTGGTACTGGCCACCATCCATATTTCCCTGTCTGAGGTGACGACGCACCTGTCGGCAGAGGGTCTCTATAGTCTGGCGCGCATCACGCATGAAGCATTAAAGCGTGATTTTGGCATTGCCCGTCCGCGTCTGGTTATGGCCGGTTTAAATCCGCATGCAGGTGAAGATGGCAACATCGGTCGAGAAGAAATCGATCTTTTGACGCCCTTAATAACTCAGTTGCAAAACGAAAGCATTGACATCAGGGGGCCATTTCCGGCCGATACCTTATTTCACGAAGAGGCACGTCAGACCTATGATGCCGTTCTGTGCCTCTATCATGATCAGGGACTTATTCCGCTGAAAACGCTGGATTTTTGGGGCGGCGTCAATATCACGCTGGGCTTGCCCATCGTCCGCACCTCACCCGATCATGGCACAGGGTTTAGCATCGCCGGCAAAGGCATAGCCCGCCCCGACAGCCTGATTGCGGCCATAGAAGCCGCGCACCACATAAGCCTGAACCGAGTATCATGACCCTCCCCTCCCTGCGTGAAAGCCTTGAACAGCACGGCCTGATGGCCAAGAAAAGCTTTGGGCAGCACTTCCTGCTTGATCTGAACGTGACGCGTAAGATTGTGCGTCTGGGCGGGCCATTTACCGGTGATACGGTCATTGAGGTCGGCCCTGGCCCCGGCGGCCTGACGCGCGCCTTGCTGGAATCCGACGCCGCTCAGGTTGTGGCCATTGAAAAAGACCCGCGCTTTATTGAATTGCTTACGGAACTGAATGACGCCTATCCGGCACGTTTCGATGTCGTCGAAGCCGATGCCACGAAGGTCGATGAACGCACCTTGCTTGCTGAACGCAATCTGCCATCCGAAGCGCATCTGGTGTCCAACCTGCCCTATAATGTCGGCACGCCCTTGTTGATCAAATGGCTGACCGGCCCCTGGCAGCCGAAATCCCTGACGCTGATGTTTCAACTTGAGGTCGCCCTGCGCATAGTGGCACCGGTCGGCAGCAATGATTACGGGCGCCTGAGTGTCATTTCTCAGGTCTTATGTGACTGTGAAAAGGTCATGGATTTACCTGCCCGTGCCTTCACACCGCCGCCCAAGGTCGATAGCGCCGTCGTCAGGCTGGTGCCCAAAGCAAACCGTCCGACAGAGGCCCTCATAAAGAACCTCGAAAAAGTCACGGCGGCCGCTTTTGGACAACGCCGCAAGATGCTCAGAGCCTCTCTAAAGGGTCTGGGGGGCGAAACCCTGCTGGAAAAAGCAGACATCGACCCAACCGCACGGGCAGAAGTCATAGCGCCTGCGGATTTTCTGCGTCTGGCCAGTTTAATATAATCAGATCGGCTCAGACATCAGGTCATCGACAAACGGTGCGATCCACAGACCGCGTGACCGCCGTGCCGATTCCGAATGATAGATATGCACCAGTTCGGCATAGGAACGGTCAAAGTCATCATTGAGGATGACATAATCATATTCCGCCCAATGCGAGATTTCACCCTTTGCACGACTGAGGCGGCGCTCAATCACCTCATCGGAATCCTGTGCACGGGCATAGAGGCGGCGCTTCAGTTCTTCCATACTTGGGGGCAGAATAAAGACACGCACCACATCGGAAGGGGCCTTGGCGGAAATACGCTGCGCGCCTTGCCAGTCGATGTCGAACAATACATTCTGCCCCTGAGCCAGCGCGGCCTCTACCGGTTCGCGCGGAGAGCCATAGCGATTGTCATGCACCGCGGCCCACTCCAGAAGCGCGTCGTTCTCAACCAGTTCATCCATCTTCTGGTTATCGATGAAATGATATTCCCGACCGTGCTTTTCACCCGGACGCGGCTCGCGCGTCGTTACCGAAACCGACAAATCAAGGTCACCATGGTCGGCCATCAGGCGACGGCACAAGGATGTCTTGCCTGCGCCCGAAGGCGACGACACGATCAACATAAGACCGCGACGAATTTGTGAGCGAAGGCGTTGGGTATGGGGCATGGTTACTCTACGTTTTGTATCTGTTCACGGAACTGATCGATAATCGATTTCAGTTCCAGTCCCGTTTGGGTCAGTTCGGTGAAAGCCGCCTTGGAACACAGGGTATTGGCTTCGCGCATGAATTCCTGACTGAGGAAATCCAGCTTGCGGCCCTGAGAGGCTTTTTCGGACAATAGCTGCTGCGCTGATACAATATGGGCTTTCAGGCGGTCAAGTTCTTCACGCACATCAGCCTTCACCGCAAGCACCGCCGCTTCCTGTAGTATGCGCTCCTGCAAATCTTCGCCGGGCAACAGCTCGGACAGACGGCGCTCAAAGCGGTCACGTATCACCTGAACCTGCTGGGCCGCAAGCGCTTCAGCCTGCGTCACGCATAAGGACAACCCCGCCAGATGCTGCGTCAGTATCATAGACAGGGCCTGCCCTTCATCAAGGCGTGATTGTTTGAGCTTATCAAGCGCGACCTCAAGCCCCGCCAGCAATACGGCCTCAAGCCCCTCATCGCTACCTGCCTCATCGGTCTGGGTCTCGATAACGCCTTTGAGCGCCAAAAGGCCATCCAGACTCGGCATGGTCGCCTGCCCCTGCGCCAGCAGGCTATTACCAATCTCAAGATAATGATTGAGCACCGCCTGATTGACGGTGAAATCAGAACTGATTTCCGGACGCTTGATGTTAAGGGTAAGGGATACCTGCCCCCGCTGGAAACGAGCGCGCGCCAATTCTTTGGCGGCACGGTCGATCGCTTCGAAACCTGAGGGCAAACGCAGTTTCACATCCAGTGTGCGCCCGTTTACCGAACGCGCTTCATACATCCACTGAATGTCACCGAAACTGCCTTCATGGCGGGCAAATCCGGTCATGGATGACGGATGGAATGCCGATATACTCATGGCTCTACCGTAGTCAGTTCTCTGGAGGTCTCAGGACGCGTCACCGGAATAACCACGCCGCTGGATTCAATGGCGCGCCACCGCGCTACGTTTTCAAGATGCTGATCATAGGTTTGGGCAAAAACATGCCCACCGGTTCCATCAGCGACAAAATAAAGATCAGAGGTTTTCGGCGGATTAAGCACAGCCTGAATTGCCGCCTTACCCGGATTAGCGATTGGCGTCACCGGCAGGCCATCAATCTGATAGGTATTCCAGGGCGTGTGCGTATCCAGTTCGCTGCGCCTCAGGCCACGGCCCAGAGGCTCACCTTTTGACACGCCATAGACCACCGTGGGATCAGACTGCAACCGCATACCCAGCCGCAGACGATTAACAAAAACGGCGGCAACCTGTGGACGCTCGGAGGCAATGCCGGTTTCCTTTTCCACCACAGACGCCAGTATCAACGCCTGCTCCTTGGTCTTGACCGGCAGATCAGGCGCACGTTGCGCCCACAATTCATCCATTACTTTCCGCTGCGCCGACAACATGCGCTCCAGTACAGCCTGACGGGTTTCTCCGGGTTCGTACTGATAGGTTTCAGGCAATACGGCCCCTTCGGGCGGAATATCAACATCGCCAGTAAGCTTTTCTGCCGCCATTAGAATGCGCACGGCCTGCGCCGAGGTACGTCCTTCGGGAATGGTGATAAAGTGCTGAACCACACGCCCTTCAAGCAGGTGGTTCAAAACCCCAACCATCGAAAGGCGTGATGGAAATTCATAGGTGCCTGCCCGCAAGCCTTTGGGCTTGTTGCTCAGACGGGCGGCAATTTTGAAAGCCGTACCAGAGCGTATCACACCCTCGGTTTCAAGCTTGCTGGCAATGGCATTAAGCCCCTGACCGCGCTCGACCGTCACCTCAGTAAGCTCGCCTGAACGGGCAGCCGGTCCGGGACCAAAGGCATAAAGCCCCGCCGCCGTAACCAGAAGCAGGATACCGCCCAATAAGCCCACAAAAGGAGCCATCAGGCGGTTGCTTTTAGCCTTCCGTCCAGAAGGCGTTTTTGTCAGACGTTTTTTCGGGGGGCGCTTCTTAGCGACACCATTTTTGTTCGCACTCATGCCCCCGCAGCTCCCCGTAACCTAGTCTGTGACCTTACCCAGAACGATGGCCGCATTGGTGCCACCAAACCCGAAGGAGTTTGACATCACCTTGTCGATTTTCATCTTCTTGGCCTTATGTGGCACCAGATCAATCGGTGTTTCCACATCCGGATTATCCAGATTGATTGTCGGCGGCGCGATCTGATCGCGAATGGCCAGCGTACAGAAGATGGCCTCAACCGCTCCAGCCGCCCCAAGCAGGTGGCCTATAGCCGATTTGGTGGACGACACGGTGCCGGTTTTGGCGCGTTCGCCCCACATACGTTCAATGGCCTTAAGCTCAATGCCGTCAGCCATGGTCGAGGTGCCATGTGAATTGATATAGTCGATTTCGGACGGATCAGTCCTGGCGTCTTTCAGAGCAGAGATCATAGCCCTATAGCCACCCTCACCGTTTTCGGAAGGGGCCGTAATATGATAGGCATCGCCTGACAGACCATAGCCCAGAACCTCGGCATAGATCTTGGCCCCGCGCGCCTTGGCGTGTTCGTATTCCTCAAGAACCACAACGCCTGCGCCTTCACCCATGACAAAGCCGTCACGGTCCTTGTCATAGGGGCGCGAAGCCTTGGTGGGCTCGTCATTGAAGGCCGTACACAGAGCGCGGCAGGCGATAAAGCCAGCAATCCCGATCGGCACAATGGCTGATTCAGCGCCACCGGCGACCATGACATCCGCATCGCCGTTTTTAATCAGACGCGCGGCATCACCAATGGCGTGCGCACCCGTTGCACAGGCGGTTACGACCGAATGGTTAGGCCCCTTGAGGCCATGACGTATCGACACCTGACCGGAAGCCAGATTGATCAGCGAAGACGGAATAAAGAAAGGCGAAATACGCTTGGGGCCTTTTTCCTGAAGCTCAAGCGCGGTTTCAGCAATGACGCCCAGCCCACCGATGCCCGAACCAATAAGCACACCGGAGCGAAACTGATCATCCTCGGTCTCAGGATGCCAGTTGGCGTCCTTAAGGGCTTCGTCGGACGCGGCAATAGCATAAAGAATAAAGTCATCAACCTTACGACGTTCCTTGTTGGACAGAACCGTCGAAGGATCAAAGGCACCTTCGTAATCGGGCGAACCCCCGCCACGACCGTCTACGGTCGGGATTTCACAGGCTACCTGACAGGCATAGTCCGTCGTATCAAAGGCCGTGATCTTACCGGCGCCGGATTGTCCGTCCAGCAGACGCTTCCAGGAGATATCAACTCCGGCCCCTAAAGGCGAAATCAAACCCAAACCCGTTATGACGACGCGACGCCCCATGTAACCTTATCCTTATAAATCAATCAGAACTAAGAAGGCGCGGCTTCGATCCGGCCACATTAAGCCGTACGAAACCGCGCCTTTAAATCCGTCAACGGATTAAGCGGAAAGCTTTTCCTTGATGTAGTTGACCGCATCGCCAACCGTCAGGATATGCTCAGCTGAGTCATCAGGAATTTCGATATCGAACTCTTCTTCGAAAGCCATAACCAGCTCAACGATGTCGAGGCTGTCGGCTTCGAGGTCATCGATAAAGCTCGCCTTTTCGGTGACTTTTTCAGGATCAGCATCCAGATGATCGATAACAATCTTACGAACGCGTTCAAGAACTTCAGACATATTAGGCCCTCTAGAGGTTTAAATATACGACCCGACGATTACGCCTTTGAAGGGGCCGATAGAATCCGGGTTAACTCGCTTTTATTCACCTTAAGTGTGGGTTTCAAGCGATTTTAAGTGGTCACCCGCCCACAACCGTTCACGGCTAAGGCATAATGCGTGATTTTAGATCATCACCATGCCGCCGTTGACGTGCAGGGTCTGTCCTGTGACATAACCTGCCTCGTCACTGGCCAGATAGACGGCGGCGGAAGCGATATCACTTCCCTCCCCCAGCTTTCCGGCCGGAATTTTTGTTAAAATAGCGTCGCGCTGGGCGTCGTTCAATACGTCCGTCATTGGCGAAGCAATAAAACCGGGCGCAATGCAGTTGACCGTAATGTTACGGCTGGCCACTTCCTGCGCCAGGGCCTTGGAAAAACCGATCATACCGGCCTTGGACGCCGCATAGTTGGTCTGGCCCGGATTACCCATCACACCGACAACGGATGTGATGCCGATAATGCGGCCATGACGGCGCTTCATCATGCCCTTAACCGCAGCGCGGGACAGACGGAAATAGGATTCCAGATTAACGCGAATAACTGCGTCCCAGTCTTCGTCTTTCATGCGCAGGATAAGACCGTCCTTGGTAATGCCCGCATTGGCCACCAGAATATCCAGCGGTGAACCCGCGGCCTCTTCAGCGCGACCGATCAGGCTATCAACTTCGGCAGCGTCAGACAGGTTGGCGGTGACAGAAAAGGCGTTTTCGCCAAGCTCAGCCAGCCGTTCCTGTAAAACCGCTTCGCGTGTGCCGGAAAGCACAACCTTCGCACCGCGCGCATGGAGCGAACGGGCAATAGACGCCCCAAGGCCACCGGTTGCACCGGTTACAAGGGCGGTTTTACCAGTCAGGTCGAACATATTTGGCTCCTGCGATAAAAATCGTAAGGGGCAGCCCCGTATAGCAAAGCCCCGTAACGATCAAGTCTATTTCCGGTGACAAAGCCTAGAGGCTCTTGGCAAAAGCTTCGAAATCGGCGGCGTTATTGAGGGCTATGGCCTGTGCGTCCGGGGCGATGCGCTTGATCATACCGGTCAGTACCTTGCCTGTCCCCAGTTCGGCAAAGTGCGTCACAGCCCCTTCACCGGCCAGCCATTGCACTGATTCGCGCCAGCGCACGCGACCCGTCACCTGCTCAACCAGCAGGCCGGAAATGGCAGCGTGATCCGCAACCGGACGCGCCGTGACATTGGCCACCAGTGTCGCTTTCGGTGTCTGGATAGCGACCTGAGCCAGGGCTTCGGCCATTTCATCTGCCGCCGGTTGCATAAGAGGACAGTGGAAAGGGGCCGATACGTTCAGGAGCATAGCCTTGGCCCCCAGCTCCTTGGCCTTTTCAATCGCAGCCTCGACCGCCTCTTTCTGGCCTGAAATAACGATCTGACCGGCATTATTGTCATTGGCAATCGACACCGTACCCACCAACTGGCCTGCGGCCACAGCGGTTTCGGCCAGATCAAGATCGGCTTTGGCTCCGATCAGGGCTGCCATAGCGCCGACGCCCACCGGTACGGCACGTTGCATGGCCTGACCACGACGCTTCAGTAATCTGGCTGTGTCCGAAAGCGAAAAAGCCTCAGCAGCGGCCAGCGCCGAATATTCCCCCAGTGAGTGCCCGGCCACAAAGGCGGCTTTTGACACATCAACGCCGAAATCGGTTTTCAGAACACGTACAACAGCCAGAGACGCCGCCATAAGCGCCGGTTGCGCATTTTCTGTCAGGGTCAAGTCCGTTTCAGGCCCTTCGCGCATAAGGCGGAACAAATCCTGCCCCAGCGCTTCGTTGACCTCATCAAACACCGCACGTGCGGCAGCGAAATTATCATAAAGCTCGGCGCCCATACCGACGCTTTGTGAGCCCTGTCCCGGAAAAACAAATGCCAGTGTCATCTTGGTATCCCTCTAAAGCCGCTGAGTCTCAAATATTCACTTGGGTTAGGGGAAACTCAGGGCCAAGACAAGCCTGTATATACAACCCTGTATACAGATTAAAAAATCACCTTGCCTAAGGCGTGATTTTGCCGTTTACAATTCAGGGTAAGTAAGCGTCTTGAACGGGGGGAAGATAATGAAAAAGAAAATATCTGCGCTGATGTCAGCTTGTGGCATAAGTGCCTTATTTGCCTGCATGCTGGTACCTATAACGGGCATTGCGCAGACACCACCCAAATCGGCACCTGCCCCTGAAACGCGTCCGCCGCTTTCTGCCTATGGTAAATTGCCAGACATCGAGGATGTCGCTCTGTCGCCCTCAGGTACACGCGTGGCGCTGGTGAAGGATGTTGATAACCAGCGCATTATCATTGATCATGACCTCGCCACCGGTGACAATAAATTTGCCAGCGTCTCCAAGTCTAAAATCCGAACCCTGTTCTGGGGTGACGATGACCATATTATTCTGGTGGCCTCGCAAACGGCCAACCTCAGAGAGTTCGTCGGCGGCAGCAGCGAATGGTACACCGGTCAGATCATCAATCTCCGTAAGGGGAAAACTCATGGCATGTTTCGCGGGATGGAGAAATTCTATCCCGTGGTTATGGGTGATTTTAATCGCATCAAGGTGAAGGACAAATATCAGGTCACTGCGTCAAATGTAAAAATCGAATGGGATGGCTTCCGCAGCCTGTATGGCTTCAGCCTCGACACAGGGCGTGGTTTTCTGCTTGATGAAGATCCACATCACATACATGACTGGGTCATTAAACCTGATGGTGAGCTTTTGGCACGCGCCGAGCACGACCGCGACACCAAGGTTTGGAACCTGCGATACAGGCAGGGAAAATCATGGAAATCCATCTATAGTGTCAAGGAGGCCATTGATTACCCCTCACTGGTCGGGCGCGGCAGAGACGAACAGTCTGTGCTTGTCTATAAGAAGACAGGTGATGATGGCGGCTATTATTACGAAGTCTCGCCTGACGGTACATTTTCTGAAGCTTTTGATTTCGAAAGCTATCAGCTGGCACCTATTTTTCATCCTGCGACACGCAAACTGGCCGGTTTCGCCGAATATAACCCTGATGGTGTCAGGTACACCTTCTATGACAAGGTTTTACAGAAGCTCCAGGGGCCGATTGATGAAGCTATGGAAGGCTATAAGATCAAGCGCATCGTCTCCATGGCCGATGACCCGCGCAAGGTCATTCTATATGGTGAAAGTGATGACGATGCCGGCACCTATTATTTCGTCGATTTTATCTCCGGAGACTTTGCATTGGTGGGCTCACGCCGCCCACACATTCCGGCTGAATGGATCGCTGAGCAGAGGGCGATTACCTACAAGGCCGCCGACGGTTTGGAAATCCATGCCTATCTGACGCTGCCTCCCGGACGCGACGCCAAAGATTTGCCGCTGATTGTCTTGCCACACGGTGGCCCTCAGGCGAACGATGAGTGGGGCTTTGACTGGCAGGCGCAGGCACTGGCCTCACGCGGATATGCCGTACTGCAACCCAATTTCAGAGGCTCAACCGGTTACGGTCAAAGTTTTATCGATGCGGGACACGGCGAGTGGGGCCGAAAGATGCAGACTGACCTGTCTGACGGCGTAAGACATCTGGCCTCCGAAGGTCTTATTGATCCGCAAAAGGTTTGTATCGCCGGTGCCTCATACGGGGGCTATGCCGCTCTGGCAGGCGTAACACTTGATAAGGGCGTTTATCGCTGCGCGGTGTCTATCGCTGGTGTATCCAACATCAAGGCTATGATTAACTGGGAAATCAGCGAACAGGGCGGAAAGAAAAACGCCTCCACCATCCTGTACTGGAAACGCTTTCTGGGTGACGAATCCCGCTGGAATGACATTTCTCCGGATCGTTTTGCCGCTAATGTTACGGTTCCCATCCTGCTTATTCACGGTAAGGACGATACGGTTGTGCCTATCGAGCAATCCTACCGCATGCGCGATGCCTTAAAAAAGGAAGCTAAACCGTTTGAATTTGTCATGCTGAAAGAAGAAGATCACTGGTTATCCCTTGAGCCAACCCGCCTTCAGACGCTTGAAACCATGGTACAGTTTCTGGAGACACATAATCCGCCTTATTAACTGCCTGATTTGGGTGTAAGCTGTTCCAAAATCGGGAGAGATCATCATGAAATCTGTGCTTTTATCCGCTATGCTAACCAGCGCCCTGCTCTTGGCGACACCCTCGCTGGCGGCCTTGAAGCCCGGCGATAAGGCCCCTGACTTTAAGGTCAAGGCCGCCACCAATGGCAAGGTCGGTGATTTCTCCCTGTCTCAGGCCCTTAAAAACGGGCCCGTGGTGGTCTATTTCTACCCCAAGGCCTTCACCAAGGGCTGCTCGCTACAGGCTCAGCAGTTTTCGGAAAACATAGATCAGTTCAAAGCCAAAAACGTGTCCGTTATCGGCCTTTCAGCGGATGGCATTGATACCCTTACCGATTTTTCGACAAAAGACTGCGCCGGTAAATTCCCCGTAGGCTCAGACCTCAAGGCCCGCATCGCCAAACAATATGACGCCAAACTTCCGGCGGTCGATATGTCGGGACGCGTCTCCTTTCTCATTGGTCAGGACGGGCGCATCCTTTACGCCCATGATTCCATGAACGAGGCGACGCATGTGCCGGGCCTGCTTGAGGCGACGAAAAAGCTGAAATAGCCATATACGGCTTGCCTTACAGGGTTTTATCCCCTATAGGCCGCGCTTCACCTGCGAGGCGGTCATTCCTGATTGTCGGGACTGATCCATCGTGATTTTCGGGACTTCCGCCCGAAATTACGCCGCCTCGCTCATCGGAAGAGGATCATATGGCCTTATACGAACATGTCGTGATTGCACGGCAGGATATTTCGCCGCAACAGGCGGAAGCTCTGAACGATACCATCAAAGCCCTTATCGAAGAACAAGGCGGCTCGGTCGCCAAGATCGAATACTGGGGTCTGCGTAATCTCACCTATCGCGTCAAGAAAAACCGCAAGGGCCACTACTCCCTGCTGGCTATCGACGCCCCCGGCGCTGCCGTAAAGGAACTGGAACGTCAGTTGTCGATCAACGAAGACGTCATCCGTTACCTGACCGTTCGCGTTGAGGAACTCGACCTTGAACTGTCTCCCGTCCTGTCGCGCCGTGACCGCCCTGAGCGTTCAGAACGTAGCGACCGCTCAGCTGACACCGCCGAATAAGAGAGGGGATACGCATGTCTGAAGAAAATATCGCCGCAACACCGGGCGCGCCCGTTGGTAACGCCCCTGCCCGTCGTCCGTTTTTCCGTCGTCGTAAGGTATGCCCGTTCTCCGGTGCCAATGCCCCGAAGATCGACTACAAGGACGTGAAGCTGCTGCAACGCTACATCTCCGAGCGCGGCAAGATCGTGCCTTCGCGCATCACCGCTGTGTCGCAAAAGAAGCAACGTGAACTGGCCAAGGCCATCAAGCGCGCCCGCTTCCTGGCACTCCTGCCCTACGTCGTGAAGTAAGGAGACGCCCCTATGAAAGTTGTTCTGTTAGAGCGCGTCGATAATCTCGGCACCATTGGCGAAGTCGTCACCGTAAAAGACGGTTTTGCCCGTAACTTCCTCCTGCCCCGTCACAAGGCACTGCGCGCGACCTCGGCCAATCTGGCTGTGTTCGAAGCGCAGAAGGAACAGATCATTGCCCGCAACGCAGCGGCAAAGGCAGCGGCTGAAAAGCAAGCGGCTGATCTGGACGGTACGCAATACGTCATCATCCGTCAGGCGGGTGAAACCGGTCACCTTTACGGTTCGGTTTCCGGTCGTGACGTTGCTGAAGTGATTGTTGCCGAAGGCGGTAAGGTTGAGCGTAACCAGATCGTTCTGGACACCCCGATCAAGGCCCTGGGCGTTCACCCGCTTAAGGTTCGCCTGCACGCCGAAGTCTTTGTCACCATTACGGTCAATATTGCCCGTTCGGAAGACGAAGCTGAGCGTCAGGCCGCTGGTGAAAACGTGATCGCTGCCCAATTTGAAGAAGATCGTCTGGCTGATGAAGCCGCTACGGCTGATCTGCTTGAAGGTGGCGCCGGTCAGGCCGTTGCTGAGTCGTACGAAGAGCTCTAATCGCTCTTTGAAGACACGATTTAAGAGCCCTCCGGTTTTTCCGGGGGGCTTTTTTATGGCTCAAATGTGACATTCGTTCGCAAAAAGTGTCACATACAAGCCACTTATTCCTATCAATTTAATACTGATAAATCCCAGCCCTTTGTATGGATTTGATAAGCGGCTACCAAAAATTAGGCGCCGCAACCAAACCACATAGATACAAAAAGTTATAACACACTGAACTTATTTGATAACTTTACCACATTCCATTTTCAGATTTACAAAACTTTTTCACCAATACGTGCAGAATTAGTTTTTCTAATTAGTGATCACATAACAACTCCTGTTTGTGATACTTTAAATTTGGCCAAAAAAGCACAAAATTACGGTCAACCTCTCCTCCCCTTTGACAGGTGCTTTTATGAAAACGACTAATTTTACCCTTAAGGCCTTAAGCCTTACGACCGCTTTGAGCCTTTCGCTGGCTCTGGCCGTGCCCGCCTCTGCCCAATCCTCAACCGATACAGAAGTCACAGAAATCGTCGTCACCGGCGCACGTGGCGTTCAGCGTTCTAAGCTTGATACGCTCGCTCCCGTCGATGTCGTTCGCAAAGACGCTCTGGACGCGCAAGGATCAACCGAACTGGCTCAGGCCCTGTCACGTATCGCTCCGGCCCTGACCTTCCCGCGTATTTCCGCGGTTGATGGCACCGACAGCATCCGTCCCGCCTCGCTGCGTGGCCTGTCGCCGGATCAGACGCTGGTTCTGGTCAACGGCAAGCGTCGCCATACCTCGGCTCTGGTTAATGTCGGTGGCTCAGCCGGTCGCGGTTCGGTCGCGGTTGATCTGAACGCCATCCCGACCGCTGGTCTCAATACGATCGAAGTTCTGCGTGACGGCGCTTCGGCACAATATGGTTCTGATGCCATTGCTGGTGTCCTGAACCTGCGCCTGCGCGAAGCCCGTGAAGGCGGCGGCATCTCCGCAACGGTTGGTCAGTACATCACCAAGGTCGAGCCAGCCAATTCCTCACGTGATGTCAAGGACGGAGAAACCTACAATCTGAGCGGCTGGATTGGCCTGCCACTCGGTCAGGACGGCTTTCTGACCGTTTCCGGTGAAGCCCGCAAGCGTAACCCAACGAGCCGCGGCGACATCAACAACACCGTTACGCCCGCACGCGTCACGTCGCGTTACGGTGATCCTGAAACCGAATCCTATGGCCTGTTTGCCAATGCCGGTCTGCCTCTGCAAAATGGTTGGTCACTCTATGGCTTCGCCAGCTATCAGGATCTCGATTCGACCTCGGCCGCTTTCTCGCGTCCGGCCGCCAGCACCGGTAACGTGCCCTCCATCCACCCGAACGGCTTCCTGCCGCTCATCAATGCCAAATCCAAGGATTATTCGGCTACCGGTGGCGTTAAAGGCCAATGGGGTGACTGGGATTCCGATTACAGCATCGGCTGGGGTCGCAATGAACTGGATTACACTGTTCTGAACAGCGTCAGCCCGTCCTACGGCACCAACTCGAAAACCGAATTCTATGCCGGTAACATTCAGTATGATCAGGTGGTTTTCAACGCCGACATCAGCCGCCCGTTCGATATCGGCCTGTACGGCCCACTGACACTGGCATTGGGCGTTGAAGCGCGTCATGAAACCTATCAGATCGGTCGCGGTGAAGAGCAGTCCTATGCCTTCGGCGGCATAGCGGGTGCTTCGCCCGGTTCGCAAGGCTTCACAGGCTTCCAGCCGTCAAACGAAGTTGACGTCAACCGCGATAACGTCGGTGCCTATGCCAACGTCTCAGTCGAAGCGACTGAAAAGCTCCAGTTTGAAGTCGCGGCCCGCGCCGAACATTATTCGGACTTCGGCGGAAACTTCTCAGGCAAGCTGTCGTCACGTTATGACTTCAACGACGCCTTTGCCGTTCGCGGTTCGGTTTCGACCGGCTTCCGCGCACCGTCTCTGGCTCAGCAATACTTCACTTCAACCGCATCAGTCGTGAACACCAATGTCACGCCTTCGGTTGTGATTGAAACCGGCCTGTTCCCGGCGACGCATCCGGCTTCCGTAGCGCTCGGAGCCACGCCGCTTGAGGCGGAAAAGTCCCTGAACTACGCATTGGGCTTTGTCTTCCGCAAAGGCCCGTTCCAGCTGACGGTCGATGGCTATGACATCCGCATCAATGACCGCATTGTACTCTCGGACAACACGCCTACGGGTGATGCGGAGATTCTGGCCCTGCTTGAGCCATATGGCGTGCGCTCAGCCCGCTTCTTTACCAATGGCGTCACCACCCAGACGACAGGTGTGGATATCGTCGCCAACTACCGTCACCTGACGGACAGCCTTGGTCGTTTTGACGTCTCGCTGGCGCTCAACAGCTCTAACACCGTCATCAAGAAGTACCCACAGTACAACCTGAGCGCCATTGTGACTAATCCGCCCGCCCTGTTCCCGCGTAACCGTCAGTTCATCCTGACCAATGCCGCCCCAGAGAACAAGGCGACCTTGAGTGTTGACTGGACGGGTGGACCTTTGACGGTCAATACACGTACCACCTATTATGGTGACGTCATTGATCCGTCGAACAACATCCTCAATGATGTGCATTCCGGTGAAAAGACGATTTTCGATGCCTCGGCAACCTACAGCTTCGGCAATGGTACGTCTGTTGTACTGGGGGCCGACAACCTGTTTGACGTCTATCCCGATGCCACACCGGCAAACATCAACATTGGCTCGGGTAACGGTATTGGCGCACTGGCCTTCACGCGCTTCTCGCCGTTTGGGTTTAACGGCCGTTACGTCTATCTGCGCCTGAACCATAACTGGTAAAATTGCACAGGCTGAAATGACGAAACCCCGTCGGTTGCACCGGCGGGGTTTTTTCGCATGAAGGGTATTGCCTGAATCTGAATAACATGGTCATTTCTCAGCCATGAAAAAAACACATACCATGACACCGCACTTTCCGGCGCTTATTTGCCTTCTGGCCCCCCTGCTTTTAGCCAGTTGTGGCGGAGGCGGCGGCGGTGGCGGGGGTTCCTCAGGCGGCGGCAGCACGCCCACACCGCCGGCTCCCACGCCAGGTGGTACTGTGACGGCCTGGAAAACAGGTGTTTACGAACCCGCCAGCACCTTCAAAAACAAATGTGCTGCGCCGCGCACCGGTGCCGATATAGAAGGTACCCCTTTTCAGGACACACCGGGCACGCTTCTGCATGAAAAAAACTGGCTGCGCAGCTGGACGCAGGAAACCTATCTCTGGAACACAGAGGTGGCTGACCTTAATCCTGCTCTCTACCCCAAACCGACCGACTATTTCGCCATGCTGCGCACGGTACGGATGACGGCCTCGGGTCGCTTCAAAGACGAACATCACTTCAGCCAGCCGACATCGGAATTTCTGGCTGCGCGTAATTCAGCGGCACCGGCCTCCTATGGCATGACCCTGCTACCAATCTCACTGTACGCGCCCCGGGATATCCGTGTGGCCTATGTCGAGCCGAACTCACCTGCGTCTCAGGCCGACGGTTCAGGACACCCTAAAATTCAGCGTGGTGCGCGTATACTGACGGTAAACGGCATGGATCTGGTCTATGGCGGTGCCACAACCGCCGAGATTGATCTTATAAATAATGCTTTGTTTCCGTCCGCAGTGAACACGACAACAACCTTCACCTTACGCGAAGTCGACGGCACGTTGCGCACGGTCACGCTAACATCTGCAAATGTACAGGAAAAGCCGGTCAACCAGACACAGGTCTTTGATACCCCCACCGGTAAGGTGGGCTATATCCTGTTCAATACCTTCAGCCCCTTTTCCAGTGAGCGGGAAATTGTTGACGCCATGCAGAGCCTGAGCGATCAGTCGGTCAGCGATCTGGTACTTGACCTGCGCTACAACAGCGGCGGGCTTCTGGCGATTGCCTCACAACTGAGCTACATGATCGCCGGTCCGTCGCGGACGGACGGAAAAATCTTTGAAAAACAAAAGTTCAACGCATCGGCGGGGAATCTGAACCCTGTAACGGGTAAGGTAAATACACCTGTCCCGTTTCTGAATACCGGTCTTGGTTTCAGTGTCCCACAGGGCACGGCCTTGCCTAATCTGAACCTGTCGCGTGTGTTTGTTCTGGCAACCGATATGACCTGTAGCGCCAGCGAGGCCGTAATCAACAGCCTGCGCGGCATTGATGTTGAGGTTATCCTCATCGGCAATACGACCTGTGGCAAACCCTATGGCTTCTATGCCGTTGATAACTGCGGCGAAACCTATTTCACCATCCAGTTCGAAGGTGTCAATAACAAGGACTTTGGCGACTATGCCGACGGTTTCGTACCCCAGAACTCTTCCGCCCCATACGGGGTACGTCTGCCGGGGTGCGAAATGAGCGATGACCTTGCGCACGATCTCGGCAACATAAACGAAGGCCTGCTGGCCACGGCCCTGGCTTATCGGCAAACCAACAGCTGTCCGGCACCGCTTAGTCTGGCGACACGGGCCATCAGATCGTCAAACGCACGGCTCGGCAATGCTTACAGCAACTATCCGGCCTTAAAGCCGCCTTCACGATCGATTATGGATACGAACCGCGATATGACCATGCCCGGCCGATAGAGGTGACCATGCGATTGATCCTTACCCTGACAGGCCTGTTAGGCTTCACAGCCTGTCAGTCTGTGGCCGCGGATCAGGCCGCATGGCTCACCCCGAAGGCTGACAGCCTGAATGATCTTAAGACGGCTCTCAGTCAAATGATGCAGACAAGGCACATCGATCTGGGGCCTTCGGACCCGACCCAAAGCACTTCCCTAACGGTTTTACCGCCGCCGGTCAGTCAGCACGAAACCCGCAGCGCCGCCCTGCCCGTGCGCTTTGATCTCATTTTACGCGACGGGAAATGCTATGTCGTGCGACACGATACCGGCGACAGTCGGGAACTCCCTCAGGGGGCCTGTGTGCCTGCCGCCGACTGACTTATCCCCGTTACCCACAGACCGTGGACAGGATTGCTGTAGATAAGCCACCACATGCCGAAGACACACACAGGCGCACCTGCTTAATTGCGGCCATGTTAGATTCTCCCATGCCCACCGCATCCGACACCCCCCAAAGCCTCCCCCACAACCTTGAGGCAGAGCAGGCCCTGCTTGGCTGCCTTCTGTTTGATAACGGAGCCTATGAGCGCCTGTATGACGGGCTAGCGGCAAGGCATTTCTACGAACCTTTCCATCAGAAACTGTTTGCCACCATCGAAGAACAGATACGGGTCGGCCATCTGGCAGAACCCATTGTCCTGATGGATAAGTTCAAAAACGATCAGGCGTTCAACGATCTGGGGGGCATACGCTATCTGGCCGATCTCGTGGACCGCGCCCCTCCGGCGGCCAATGCCTCTGACTATGCCCGCGTCATCTATGATCTGGCGCTCCGGCGCGATCTGATCCGTCTGGGCGGCGACATTGCCCGTGCTGCGTCCACCGAACAGAATGGCCGTGACCAGATCGAGAAAGCCGAAGCCCAGCTTTATGACATGGCCGAAAAAGGCACCTCATCGACCGGCTTCAAAACCTTTTCCGAAGCCGTCACCGGCGCTATCTCCAATGCCGAAGAAGCCTTTCACCGTGACGGCGGCCTGTCCGGTCTGGCCACACGTCTGGATGACCTTGACCGTCAGATTGGCGGTTTGCACAAATCTGATCTGATCATCCTTGCGGGTCGCCCGTCGATGGGTAAGACGGCGCTGGCGACTAATATCGCCATGAATGTCGCCAAACGCTATCGCTTTGAAATGCAACCCGACGGGACACGCAAGAATGTAGATGGCGGTGTTGTGGCTTTTTACTCGCTCGAAATGTCCGCCGATCAGTTGGCTACGCGTCTGTTGGCCGATGCGTCCGGCGTGTCGTCTGATCGCCTGCGTAAGGGGGAAATAGACGCCGTTGAGTTCTCCCGCCTCAAGGATGCGGCCATGGAGATCGCGTCCTATCCCCTCTATATCGACGATACCGGTGGCCTGAGTCTGGCCAAGCTGACGGCGCGCGCCCGTCGCCTGAAACGCACCGCCGGGCTTGACTGTATCGTGGTCGACTACCTTCAGTTGGTGACGCTCGGTGACACAGGCAGCCAGCAAAACCGCGTGCAGGAAGTGTCCACCATCACCATGGGCCTGAAATCACTCGCCAAAGAGCTTCAGGTGCCGGTAATCGCCCTGTCGCAGCTTTCGCGTCAGGTCGAAAGCCGCGACGACAAGCGTCCGCAACTGTCCGATCTGCGTGAATCAGGCTCGATCGAGCAGGACGCCGATATTGTGATGTTCGTCTATCGCGAAAGCTATTATTTAGGCCGTGCCGAACCCAAGGAAGGCACGCCCGAACACCTGACCTGGCAGGACGAGATGGACAAGGTACGCGGCACCGCCGAAGTCATTATCGGTAAGCAGCGTCACGGCCCTATCGGCACCGTCCGGCTGGCCTTCGACGAAAATGTCACGCGATTTGGCAACCTTGCCCGTCAGGATCGCTACGATAGCTATCACGAATAGTCGCAACCCGTTCGGCCAAATCGCTTTTATTGGCCCTAACGCTTCGCTGTTTGAGGGCGTTTGGCAACCTCGCGCGTCAGGATCGCTACGATAGCTATCACGAATAGTCGCAACCCGTTCGGCTAAATCGCTTTTATTGGCCCTACCGCTTCGCTGTTTGAGGGCGTTTGGCAACCTTGTCCGTCAGGATCGTTACGAGAGTTATCACGAATAGCCAAAAAGTTCATATTTTGTTCTTTAAATTTTCTGTGCCTTCACCTATGTTGTGCGCGATTCCGGTTTAAGGGGCGAACATGGCGAAGGTACAGGCCGTTTATATCTGCCAATCCTGTGGCACAGTGCACAATAAATGGGCGGGCCAATGCACTGGATGTATGGCCTGGAACACGCTGGTTCAGGAAAACGCCTCTGCGCCACCGGGGGCCCTGAAGGTGGAAACATCGCCCTCGCGCATTTCGCGTATGGGTAAACTCAGTTTTGAAACGCTTGATACGGTGGACGTAGCGCCTCAGCGTATGGCCACCGGTATCGAAGAATTTGACCGCGTCTGTGGCGGTGGCATTGTGCCGGGCTCTGCCATTTTGCTGGCTGGTGACCCGGGCGTCGGGAAATCCACTCTTCTTCTACAAGTGACTGCCCGCGCAGCCCTGAATGGCCTCAAGGTTGCCTATATTTCCGGCGAGGAAGCCGTTGAACAGGTGCGTGGCCGCGCCGCCCGCATGAGCCTTTCCAAAGCGCCCGTTGATCTGGCGGCAGAAACCTCACTGCGTACTATTCTTGATGCGCTTAAGCGTGAAACCTTTGATCTGGTGATCATCGACTCCATTCAGACACTATGGAGTGATGCTGTGGAAGCGGCTCAGGGGTCCGTGTCTCAGGTACGCGCCTGTGCCAGTGAACTTGTAAGGCTGGCAAAGAAAAGCCGCACCGCCATGATCCTTGTTGGACATGTCACCAAGGACGGACAAATTGCCGGCCCGCGCGTGGTCGAACACATGGTCGATGCGGTTCTGTCTTTTGAAGGCGAGCGCGGCTATCCGTTCCGAATCTTACGCGGCTCCAAGAACCGTTTTGGCGCGACCGATGAAATCGGCGTCTTTGAAATGGGGGATATCGGCCTACGTGAGGTACCCAACCCGTCGGCTTTGTTTTTAGGCGAAAACGATGAACGCGCCTCTGGCTCTGCTGTATTTGCCGGTATCGAAGGTTCACGCCCTGTGCTGGTGGAGATTCAGGCGCTGGTGGCCCCGAGCGCCTATGGCACCCCAAGGCGCGCGGTGGTCGGCTGGGATTCGGGCCGGCTGGCGATGATTCTCGCCGTCCTTGAGGCGCGCTGCGGCATGGGTTTCGGTCAGAAAGACGTCTACCTCAATGTTGCCGGTGGTTTGAAAATTAACGAACCCGCCGCCGATCTGGCGGCTGCCATGGCGCTTATTTCGGCACTTCTTGATCAACCTCTGCCCAAAGCCTCTGTAATATTTGGCGAAATCAGCCTGTCTGGCGAAATCCGCGGCGTGTCCCGCATGGAAACCCGCATGAAAGAAGCCCTCAAGCTCGGCTTCTCAACCGCTATCGCCCCCGGTCAGGCTTTGGAAAATGCGCCACTTGAGGTAAAAGCCTATGCACACATGGTTAATGCGCTGGGTGCGTTTGACCTGACTGAAACATAGGGGGGTAAAATGACGGTCTACGATCTGGTTTTTCTCGGTATATTACTGTTTTCGGTCCTGTCGGGCCTCTTGAGGGGCGGTACGCGTGAGATTGTCGGGACGGCGTCCTTCATACTGGCGGTACTGATTGCCATCTGGCTAAGCCCCTGGCTCAGAGAAACCTTTAATCTCGATGAGATGGTGTCGCTGATTGCGCTGGTGATCGTCTTTATACTGACCTATTTCGGCATACGCCTTATGGGCAATGCCGTTGCCGAGAAGGTAAACAAACAATCCGTCCTCAGCTATGCCGACCGAATTTTAGGGGTGGGCTTCGGCGTAGCACGGGCTTTGGTTTTTCTTGGGTTTATCCATTTGCTTTTTTCGGTCGTCTTGCCTAAAGACAAGCCCGAGTGGTTCACGGACGCCAAGACCTACCCCTTGAGTGTTCAGTGTGCAAAGACCATATTATCGGTGGCCCCCTCCTGGGCGCACTATGCCGATCAGGTCGCCAGCGGTAAAAAATAGTTTTCGCGTCTCACTCACGGGCGCGGCTAAGGTCAAAGAGACACATCATGCGTAACGCCTCATCGCCTTCGGAACTGTCTGAAAGTTTTATTTCACGCGACCCCGACGACGATAGTCTGCGCCTCGAATGCGGCGTATTCGGTATCTATGCCATGGAAGATGCTGCGGCCGTAACGGTGCTGGGGCTTCACGCCCTGCAACATCGCGGTCAGGAAGCCTGCGGCATCGCCACCAGCGATGGCCGACGCTTCTATACCGAACGCGCCCACGGTCTGGTCGGGGATGTGTTCACCGGTGCTGACCTCATTGAGCGCCTGCCCGGCCGTTCAGCCATCGGCCACACCCGTTATTCGACCGCTGGCGGCTCACACCTGCGCAATGTACAGCCAATGTTTGCCGATCTCGACTCAGGCGGTATTGCCATTGCGCATAACGGTAACCTGACCAACTTCATGACCTTGCGGACAAAGCTGGTTGCCGAAGGCGCGATCTTCCAGTCCACGTCTGACTCCGAAGTCATTTTGCACCTCATCGCCCGTTCACGCGGCCTGAAGATCATGGACCGCTTTGTCGATGCCCTGCGTGTCATCGAAGGCGGCTTTGCGCTTCTGGCCCTGACGCGTAACGGCCTGATCGGTGCGCGCGACCCTCTCGGTATCCGCCCTCTGGTTATCGGTCGTCTGGGGGACGCCTTTGTTCTGGCGTCGGAAACCTGTGCGCTGGATATGATTGGCGCGACGTTTGTACGCGACGTTGAACATGGCGAAGTCGTCCAGATTGACGACGAAGGTCTGAAATCCTTTAAGCCTTTTGAGCGTAAATCCGCCCGTCCCTGTCTGTTCGAATATGTTTACTTCGCCCGCCCCGACTCGGTTGTGAATGGCAAGTCAATCTACGAAGTGCGCAAGCGCATGGGGCGCCAACTGGCCATAGAGCATCCGGCGGATGCCGATATCGTTGTGCCCGTGCCTGATTCCGGCGTACCCGCCTCACTGGGCTTCTCCGAACAATCGGGCCTGCCGTTTGAGCTGGGCATTATCCGCAATCACTATGTCGGTCGTACCTTTATTCAGCCGACCCAGCATATCCGCGATCTTGGGGTGCGTAAGAAGCACTCGCCGAACCGGGTCGTGCTTGAAGGCAAGAAGGTCATCCTGATTGACGACTCAATTGTGCGCGGCACCACCTCGGTAAAGATTGTGCGCATGGTACGCGCCGCCGGTGCCAAAGAGGTTCACCTGCGCTCGGCGTCTCCGCCGATCCTGTGGCCTGATTATTACGGTATCGACATGCCCGATCGCCATAAATTGCTGGCTGCCCAGCATACGATCGAAGAAATGAAGGCCATGCTTGAGGTCGACAGCCTGGGTTTTCTGTCGGTCGATGGCCTCTATAAGGCCATGGGCCATGAAGGCCGTGATAATAAGGCGCCGCAATATACCGACCACTATTTTACCGGCGATTACCCGACACGCCTCACCGATAAGGAAATCGCCGACAGCGAATCCGAATCCGATGGCCTGCAACTCTCGCTTCTGGCCAACTCATGACCGGTATTCTCGAAGGTCGCATTGCGCTGGTGACCGGCGCATCCCGTGGTATTGGCCGTGCCTCGGCCTTAGGCATGGCCAAAGCGGGGGCTCACATCATCGCCTGCGCCCGCACCCAAGGCGCGCTCGAAGAACTTGATGACGAAATCTTCGCCGCCACGGGCAAGCATGCCACCCTGATGCCATTTGATCTGGCTGACGGCGGGGCGCTGGAACGTATCGGGCCAGCGGTCTATGACCGTTTCAAAAAACTGGATATCTTTGTCCATGCAGCGGCAACCCTCGGATCGCTAACGCCGGTCTCGCACTTTGAGCCTAAAGATTTCAATCGCGTCATCACGCTTAATCTCAACGCCTCCTATCGCCTGATCCGTTCACTGGAGCCGGTCATGCGGTTTTCGGACGCCGGACGCGCGATTTTCATCTCCACCACGCTGGCCTCTAAGCCACGCGCCTTCTGGGGAGCCTATGCCGCCTCGAAAGCGGGCATGGAGGCGCTGGTGCGCACTTGGGCCGATGAAGTGGATGTGACACCGATCCGCGCGGCCATCGTCAATCCGGGGCCTATGCGCACCCAGATGCGGGCCTCCGCCTATCCCGGCGAAGACGCCAGCGCCCTTCCCCCGCCCGAAGAGATCATTCCACTGATCATTGATCTGGCCCGCGCCGACAAGGTGCCGCCACTTGAGACCATAGACCGCCGCGAATGGGCAGAGCCTACAGCTTAAATCGCCTGTCGATATTGATCGCCTCAAGAAAAGCCTCGTCGTGACTAACGACGATCAGCGCCCCGTCATAGGCCCTCAGCCCGGCCTCGACGGCGGCGATGGCCTCAAGATCAAGATGATTGGTCGGCTCATCCAGCATCAGTAGTTCAGGGGGCGTCCCCCCCAGAACACAGGCCAATGCGGCCCGCAGTTTTTCGCCGCCGCTCAGATTTCCCACCACCTTAAGCGCGGCATCGGCGCGAAAGCGAAACCGCGCCAGTGCCTGACGACACTGATTTTCGTCTGCTGCCGGATTAAGCCGCCTGAAATTGTCGCGAATGGTCTCCGATGCCGTCAACAGGGCGACATCCTGATCGAGAAACACATGGCTTCGACTGACCTTCACCTGACCCGAAACAGGCTCAAGCGCACCAGTCATCAGGGATAAAAGAGTCGATTTTCCTGAACCATTCGCCCCCTCTATGGCGATACGCTCCGGCCCGTTCACCACCAAAGATATATTACTGAACACCGGTATATGGGGATCATAGCCACCGCTCACCTGTGTCAGGCGCACCACTTCGCGGCCCAGAGGTAAACCCGTCGAAGCCATATCAACCCGCATAGGCTCAAGGATTTCAATATATTCCCGCGCCTGCTCTACCGTTGTTCTGGCCGCTTCAATACGCTTTTGCGCCAGACGCGCATTATTACCGCTGGTATTTTCACTGGTGTTACGACGGGCATCCATAAGAATGCGCGGCATATCATTGCGTGCGCGTTTTTGTGCGCCTGCGCCATCTTTCCGCGCTTTACGTTCACGGATTTGCTGCGTTTTCTGCGTAATCAGATCAATCTGCTTCTGCGCTGCACTAAGGTCGTGCTGGTGTGCTGATAACTCAAGCGCCTTACGGTGCTGATAATGGCTCCAGTTACCGCCAAATACCTGTGCGCCTGTACCGGACAATTCTATGATAGTGTCCATTGCCTCCAGAAGTTCACGGTCATGGCTGGCGACAATGATAGCCCCCTTGTAACCCCTGATCCAATCCGTAAGGGCCTCGCGCCCCTGACGATCCAGATGATTGGTCGGCTCATCGAGTATGATAATATCAGGCTGTGAAAACATAAGGGCAGCAATCAGCGTGCGGGTACGCTGACCACCGGACATGTCCGACAGCAGTGAATCTGCCGTGAATGAAAGCCCCATATGTCGTAACGCCACCTCAAGCCTTGCTTCAAGCGTCCAGTCAGCTTCGGCATAATCCGCGTCGCTGGCCTCAGAGGTTTCTACACGCTTCAGGCACGCGATGCTTTCAGCCACGCCAAAGACATCACCGATAGTCAGGCCGGAACCGACTTCCGTAAGCTGAGGCAGCAAACCAATCTTGCCATTGACGCTAATATGCCCGCCCTGTGGCGTCAGCCTACCGGTAATCAGACGTAAAAGCGTAGATTTCCCCACGCCATTTCGCCCGATCAGGCCGGTTTTCTCAGGTCCAAATGAGAGATCAAGCTCGGAAAAAAGGCGAAAACCGTCAGGCGTCGACCAGGACAGGCGGGACAGAACAACAGATGCAGGCATGGAAAAAATCTCCGAAAACAAGGGGCAAGGTCTTTGTTTTCAAAGAAAAATCCATAATTACACACAGTCTCCGTCTGATGATCTATCACTAAACCTAAGGTCTGCCCCTCAGGTTTTCAAGCCCCTTACTTCCCCTTTGGACGCGTCCGCCCGCCCGGCGCTGCGGCCCCCGGCTTGGTTGATGGCCCCGTTTTACGCTCTGAACGCGCCTTAACGACGACCTTCGGCGCTGCCGGTGCTGATTTTGGCTTTTGCCGCACACGATTAGGATGTGCGGGCTTTACGTTGGGCTTAGGCTTGATCTTGCGCACACGTGGCGGGCCGGACGTCGTCTTGGACGCCGAATTATCATCATACGGGTTTTCGCCCGTATTGGCCTTCACCGTCAGACGGATAGGCACACCCGGCATATCAAAAGATTCGCGCAAGTTATTGATAAGATAGCGCCGGTAATGATCCGGCATGGCATAGGCACGGCTGGCAAACAGCACAAAGGTCGGTGGCCGCCCCTTGGTTTGCGCCATATATTTTGGCTTGATACGCTTGCCATCCACGGCGGGCGGCGGGTGACGCTGAATAGCCAGAGCCAGCCAGTCATTGAGGTCGCGCGTCTTCACCTTGGCCGACCAGTTACGGTAAACCTTGAGGATCGCAGGCATCAGGCGATCAAGACCGCGTCCGTTAAGCGCCGAAAGCGCCACCAGAGGCGCACCGCGCAACTGCGGCAACATGCGGTCGGCCACTTCCTGAATTTCGTGCAGACGGGCCTGAGGTTCCTCGGTCGTGTCCCATTTGGAGATGACATAGATAAGCGCCCGACCTTCACGCTCCACCAGATCGGCAATTTGCAGATCCTGAGTCTCGAAGGCGTTTTCCTGATCCATAACCAGAACCACGACCTCGGCAAAGGTAATGGCGCGGATGGTGTCGGCGGTGGACATCTTTTCCAGACGTTCCTGAACGCGTGCCTTGCGGCGCAATCCGGCCGTGTCGACAAGGCGAATATTACGGCCTTCATATTCCCAGTTCACCGAAATCGAATCGCGCGTAATACCGGCCTCGGGGCCGGTCAGCAGGCGGTCTTCGCCCAGCAAACGGTTGATCAGCGTCGATTTACCGGCATTGGGACGGCCAATAATGGCAATACGAATAGGTTTGCTATCGTCATCTTCGTCCTCATCTTCCGAAGGCATATAATCGCCTTCGATCAGCTGACGATATTTCTCAAGCCCTTCATAAAGCTCGGAAATGCCCTCACCATGTTCGGCCGACAGATGGATCGGTGCGCCAAACCCAAGTACGTGAGCTTCTTCGGCACCGGCAAAACCGGCGTGACCTTCGGCCTTGTTGGCAATCAGCAGAACCGGCTTGTCGCGCAGACGGAGGATATCGGCAAAGATGCGATCAAGTGGCGTAACCCCTTCGCGGGCATCAACGACGAACAAAGCGACATCGGCTTCTTCGATCGCCTTTTCCGTCTGAATACGCATACGCGATTCAAGGCTTTGGTCGGATACATCCTCAAAGCCCGCCGTATCGATCAGATCCAGATCGATGTCACCGATATTACCTGTCGCATAACGCCGGTCACGGGTAACGCCCGGCTGATCATCGACGATCGCCAGTTTTTTACCCGCAAGGCGGTTGAACAGGGTGGATTTGCCGACATTCGGTCTGCCGACAATAGCAATTTTCAGAGTCATGCCCCGTCTTTACAGACGAAAACCTTCCGTGGCTATGGCGAACTTCATTTTGCTGACGCAGTTATCGGCGTGACTTAGCGGATAGCCACCAGTTTACCTGCATTGGTTACAATATAAAGTTTGTTACCCACCGCAATCGGGGCCAGATAGGTCGGATCACCCAGTTTGAGGGTTTTCTGACGCTCACCGGTCTTGGCGTCAAAGGTCACCGCCTCCCCCACCGAATTGACCATTACCAGACGGTTGGAAGCCAGCACCGGTCCCGTCCATACCGGCAGATTTGCCGCCTTCTTGCCTGAGCCCATGGAGAAGAAGGATTTTTTCGTTTTGGCCAGCCCTTCATTCAGGTCTTTGATCCAGTAGACCTGACCCGAATTGGCATTAGCCGACAGAAGTTCCCCCTGAACCGTGGTCAGGAATACGGCATCACCTGCGCCCCACGGCGCATTGATCGAATCGGTCGGAATGGTCCAGCGGGGCTGACCTGACTTCAGGTCAAGCGCGGCAAACATACCCGAATGGCTGGCGGCGTAGACCAGATTATTCTGTACCAACGGACGACCGGAAATATCGCGGATTTCAGACAGGGCATTGGTACGGGTGGTACGCGCCAGAACCTGTGTCCACACCGGTGTGCCGCTGGTGATATCGAGCGCGATCAGTTCACCGGATGAAAATGGCGCAATCACCAGATTATCTTTCACGACCGGTGCCGAGGCGCGCAGAATACGCGCAGGCTCAACAATGGCCTGATAGTTCCAGACCATTTCGCCGGTGGCCTGATCGAGCGCCATCAGCTGATTGTCAATATCGGTGAACAGAACAAGCTTTGGCGTCACGGTCGGCGCGGCACGCACCGGTGTTTCCAGCGTTTTCGTCCACAGCGTTGCGCCGGTTTTGGCGTTAATCGCGCTGATGAACCTGAAGCCGGACGTGACAAACAGGGTTTCCCCCGACAGCGCCAGCCCGCCGCCAAAAGCATTTTTATCCCGACGAATATCCGGATTGAGATTCTCGCTCCACACCTGCCGACCGGTTTCAGCGTCAAAGGCCGATACACGCGCCTCACCGTCCATAGTGTAGATCAGCTGGCCGTCAGATACCGGCTGAGCCAGAACCTGAGACTCGCCCTTAGAGCCGACGCCTACGGATTTCGACCAGGCGATCTCAAAATCAGCCGCGGCAGCGATGTTTTCAATTTCCGCTCCCTGAGGGCCGGTGCTAAGCGTCCAGGCCGCCACAGCCCGCGGTGCAGGGATGTAATAGTCCTGCCCCGCCAGACGCTCGGAAGCTGTGACGCCTTCTTCAAAGGCAACAATGGAGATGCGCTCGCCCTGTGTCGCTACATCGTTCGGCTCTTCGCTTCCGGTAAACGGATTGAAGCGATTGACCGTCGAACAGCCCGACAGAAACACCGCTGACGCCAGCGCCGTGACGGCGCAGGACTTAACCAGAGACGTTTTCGCATAAGAAGACAATTTCATCAGGGCAGACATGCGTGTGCGATCTTTCGTCAGGGGCTTTATTATCGTGTTACTGGGCCGGTGCTGGCACGGGTGCCGGTGCCGGAACTGGCGCGGATTGGGCAGGGGGTTGTTGCGGAAGCTGGGCTTCAGGTAACTTAAGCGCTTCACGTGCCGCTTCAGCAGCACCGGAATCAATCGCCGCCAGCGTTGCTTCGGCGCGCTGCTTTACCCCTTCAGGGGCATCAAGGCTTACCGAAAGAAGCTGAAGGTCGGTCTTGGCCCCCGCCATATCACCGTGCTGCACCTTGGCCATGGCCAGAGCCTCACGCGCCAGAGGGGCATAGGGCCGCCCGTCCTTCATCAACGGCTCAAGACGCTTTTTGACGTCATCAAGTGAACCAGTATCAATAGCGATAAAGGCCGCTTTCAGAGCCGCCTGATCGGAAACCAGCGGCGCTGAGCTGGCCTTGGCCGCGTCATCAAAATATTTCAGTGCCTCAGCGGGTTTATCGTCCTCAAGCGCAATACCGGCAAGCTGCATCAGCGCCAGCGCCTTATAACCATCCGAGCCGGTCTCAACCACCTTGAGATACTCAGCCTTCGCCTTCTCAAGATCACCGGTTTCCGCGATTTCCAGAGCCGCATTATAGGCCTCGGAGCTTTTGTTCATCTGCTGGTCCTGCCAGGCCGTATAGCCCCAGTAGCCCAGAGACAGAATCAAGGCCCCGCCAAGGATTCCACCGACCCAGGGCGCGCTTTTCTTGGCAATGGCGACCCAACGGTCGCGGCGCAGGCCCTCTTCGGCTTCTTCAAAAATATCGCTCACTTAGAATCCTCTGTCTTAGCATAGTGACGGTGATCCGCCGGACACCGTCTCATCTGGGGCTTATCTGGGCGCGAACCTACCCTCAGAGGCGATGTTACGCAATCTCGTTTAGGCACGTTTAGGGCACGATTAAGGATAAACGTCTCCCCCGCCTGCATATTACTTGGTAAAATATGTCTCTTGTTGGGCGGGAAAGTCGCGACTGGCGACATCGCGGGCATAGGAAAGGGCGGCTTCGCGAATCTGCTCCCTGAGGCTGGCATAGCGCCGGACAAATTTGGGCGACCAGTCAAACAGGCCCAGCATGTCATCTGTCACCAGAATCTGGCCGTCACACTGACTGGATGCCCCGATCCCAATTGTCGGTACATCGACCTCGGCGGTGATGATTCCGGCAAGATCGGCAGCCACCCCCTCGACAACAATGGCAAAGGCACCGGCCTGCGCGCTGTCTCGCGCCTCCTGCAAGGCAATGTCACGTTCTTTGGCCGTACGCCCCTTGGCCTTGAAGCCACCATCGACATTAACCGCCTGCGGCCTTAAGCCCACATGGCCCATGACCGGTATCCCGCGTTGCGTCAGATAGGCAATGGTTTCATGCACCGTAGGCCCGCTCTCAACCTTTACCGCCTGCGCGCCGGTTTCCTTCAGTAAGCGCACCGCGTTCTGAAAAGCCTGTTCGGGGCTGCTTTCATAGGAACCGAAGGGCATATCGATGACAACAAACGCTTTTTTCGCCCCCCGCATCACCGCCTGACCATGCAGAATCATCATCTCCATCGTCACGCCGATGGTCGATGGCAAACCGTGCACGACCATCCCCAGACTGTCCCCGACCAGCAAAATATCGCAAGCCTCATCCAGTATCTCGGCCACGGGCGTCGTGTAAGCCGTCAGGCAAACCAGAGGCGTCTTCCCCTTACGGGCACGAATTTCGGGCGCGGTCAGGCGCTTAACGGATAGGGTGTGGCTACTCACGATTGGCGGTCCCGGTTATTAAAGCGGCCCTATACATAGCGGAATTTGCACCATTAAAAAGGTGCGTTTTCGCTTCGTCTGTCGCGCACACATACTGGACAAGTCATGGTCGATAAGTGAAAACATCCCTAACACCCTTCAAAGGCGCATTATCATGTCATCCGAAGCCCATGCCATAGACCTGTTGCCTGTGGTAACGCTTCTGGGGGCAGCCGTTATCGCCGTTCCGCTTTTCAGGCGTCTCGGGCTCGGGTCGGTGCTCGGTTATCTGGCGGCAGGGGTCATCATAGGCCCGTTCGGCCTCAAGGCCATTGCCCACCCCGAATCGGCCCTGCATATCGCCGAACTTGGGGTGGTGATGTTTCTGTTCATCATCGGTCTTGAGATGCGCCCCTCAAAACTCTGGGGCATGAGGCATCAGATTTTCGGTCTTGGTCTGTTGCAGGTCAGCCTCTGTGCGCTTTTGCTGACCGCCGTCGGGCTTCTGACGGGTTTCCCGCTGACACAGGCCTTTGTTGCCGGTGCCGGTTTCGTCATGACCTCAACGGCCATCGTCATGCAGATTCTTACCGAACGCAAGCAGATGCACACCCCGAATGGTCAGCGCATGGTGTCCATCCTCCTGTTCGAGGATCTGGCCATTGTTCCCTTACTGATCGCCGTCGCCTTTCTGGCACCGGTCGCCGCCAGTCAGGCGGGAAACGCCGGCATAGACTGGGCCGCTATAGGCATTGCGCTTGCCTGTCTGGGTGGCATGGTGCTGGCCGGACGCTATCTGCTCAACCCCCTGTTCAGAGTGCTGGCAAATACGCAGGCGCGTGAGGTCATGACCGCCGCCGCGCTTCTGGTGGTGCTCGGCTCGGCCTGGTTGATGCAGGTGGGCGGCCTGAGCATGGCCATGGGGGCGTTCCTCGCCGGCGTTCTCCTGTCCGAATCGCATTTCCGCCACCAGCTTGAGGCCGACATCGAGCCGTTCAGGGGCATATTGCTTGGTCTGTTCTTCCTGGCGGTGGGCATGTCGCTCAATATCGGCGTTGTCGCCGCCAACTGGCAGATGGTCGCCTTCTATGTCGTGGCCTATATGGTCGTTAAGGCTCTGGCGATCTATATCATTGCCCGTCTGCTCAAAGCCTCACATGCTGTCGCCATCGAACGTGCTGTGCTGATGGCACAGGGAGGCGAATTTGCCTTCGTTCTGTTCACGACGGCTTTCTCCGAAGGGATCATCTCGGCCGAACAGAATGCGCTTCTGACGGCGATTATCATTCTGTCGATGGTGCTGACACCAATTGCCATTATCGCCATGAAATATCTGACGCCTAAGCCCGTCATTTCCGATGAGGGCCTCGAAGGCCCTAACGGACTGAACGCCAATGTACTGATTATCGGCTTCGGGCGTGTCGGTCAGATCGCCAGCCAGCTTCTGATGGCGCGCGGCTTCAAGGTGTCGATACTGGATAATGATGTTGAAATGATCAAAACCGCCGGTGAGTACAATTTCAAAGTCTATTACGGCGACGGCACCCGTCTGGATATTCTGCACGCCGCCGGTGCGCATGAGGCTCAGGCGGTGCTGGTCTGCGTCGATAAGCCCGATGATGCCCTGAAGATCGTCGAACTGATGAAATCCGAATTTCCGCTTATTCCGGTACTGGCCCGTGCCTTTGACCGCCACCACATGGCCAGACTCATTCAGGCGGGTGTCGATTATCAGATCCGTGAAACCTTCGAATCGGCGCTGATTCTGGGGCAAAAGGCGCTTGAGGTCCTGGGTGTAGAACCCGATGACATCGAAGAAATCACCGAAAACACCCGCGAACGCGACCAGTCACGCCTTGAGCTTGAACTGGCCGCTGGCCCTGAGGCGGGCAAGGCCTATTTCAACGGCAAGGCCCCGCGCTTTTACCTGAGACGCGAGGCCGAAGCGCAAACCACTAATCCTGATTGATGCGCCCTGCCCCCGAAATATTGGATTGCAGCGAAGCCGGTGGCGTCTCAAGATTAACGAAACCGGCTCCTGAAATGCCCGCCTGAACCTTACCTGTGGCAAAGACATCGGCCTTTCCGGCGCCACTGATGCTCAGATTGGCATCCACCGCCTTAAGCTGCCCCAAATCAGCGTCTCCGGCGCCGGAAATATCAAGCTTAAGGCTCTGAACCGTACCATTGGCCTCAACCTTTCCGGCACCGCTGATACGCACATCAATGTCGGGGTGGTTATAGGCATGGATTTCAAGCTTGCCCGCACCATTTGAGTCAAACCGTCTGACATCAGGCGCAACAATCTCGACGCGGGCATCATGCAGATCAGCCTGCTGCCCCTCAAGCCGGATATGGCCATTATCGAGCCTGACCTTATCCGTAAAGGACTGACGGCCATATACGGTAACCGAAGGCACCGTTCCCTGCGTATAGACTACCTTTACCGGCAACCCGACGATCAGTTGTTCACCGCCACCCCATTCAAGGGTACGCGTCAACACCTGTGCATCAGGATCGTGATGCCCTCTGATTGTGTATTTTTCAAAATTACGCCAATCCCAGCCCTGGGCCACGCCATCGCGCCCGACCAGAACCACAGCCGCACTCAGGCAGCCCAGCGCCAGAACAAAACTCGCACCGGCAATTATAAAAAGCTTGCGGATCATGATCATGCCCTCAGTTGGATTGTGGCTCTAAGGCGGGTTTCAAAACGCGGTAATGCAGGCGGGCAAACCAGACCAGCGCATTGACCATCCAGATAGTGACTATGGCCGTCAGGGCGATGACCATAACCGCAGCGGCCATAAGCCCGACCCCACCCAACAAGGCCCCCGCCACCCCACCGGGCAGGCTCAGGAAAGGCCCTGCGGCAAACAGGATGCCACCGGCAAAGAAGGTTCCGAAGGCCCCGATAAATATCCCAACCAGCGATCCGGCAATCCCCATAAGGATCGGCAGCAAAATAAGAATATCGATGGCCCCAAGCCCCAGAAAGGCGAAGATGGCGGCTATGGCCGAAGACGGCGTCTTCGCCTTTTCCCAGCGCTTAAGCCCGCTTTCGGCGTGCAGTTCACGCGCCAGCCGCTCAGGATCGCCAAGTGCGCTGGCCACTTCCGCTTCACTGCGGCCTGCGGCGGCGGCATCCGCGAAATGCGCTTCATAATCAGCGACGATCTCATTGACGCTGACTTCGGGCAGATCGCTCAGGCCCTTACGTAATTTGTCTATAAATTCATTTCGGGTCATTTTGATCTCCCTGAGATACAGGCTCCAGCAAGGCATCGACGGCGACCACAAAGGTGCGCCATTCACTCCGCTGGGCTTTCAAGGCGGCATGCCCCGCCTCGGTCAGACGATAATATTTACGTGACGGGCCAGACGAGGATTCAACCAGATAGGTTTCAACCCAACCATCCGATTGCATCCGCCGCATCAGGGGGTAGATCGTCCCTTCCCCCATGCCGATAGCATCTGACAGATTACTGGCAATCTCATAGGCATAGCTTTCCTTGCGCGCCAGCACCGCCAGCACACAGAGGACAAGCACCCCCTTCTTCAACTGCACATCAATGATTTCAGGCATCACAACTCCTTCAGATCAGCCCTCTTACCCATTGAGTATAACAAGCTACCATTTAATGCAAGATACCTTTTTATAAATAATGACCAGGTATGAAAAAACCCGCCGGAAACACCGACGGGTTGCCCATTTTATTTAAAAACCGCCTGATATATCTCAGGCTTAAAGCCCACAATCAGCCGATCCTCCACCTCCAGCACCGGACGCTTGACCATCGATGGCTGCACCACCATCAGATCAATGGCCCCCGCCTCATCCAGAGCGTTCCGGATATCCTCAGGCAATTTACGGAACGTCGTGCCCGCCTTGTTGAGCACAACCGCCAGCCCTGCCTGCTTTACCCAGTCCACGACCTTATCACGGGAAATGCCTGAGACCTTATAGTCATGGAACTGATAGCCCACGCCTTGCGCCTCAAGCCAGACCCGCGCCTTTTTCATGGTATCGCAGTTTTTGATGCCATATATCGTGATGGTCACAGATCAAATCTCCCAAATGAAATCAGCCAACAGCTCCAACAGGCCGCGACCGCGGCCCGGCAAGCGTTTGCCGCCCCAGTGGAGCGGTGAGCGAACAGCGCACCTCACTTGAGGCGTGCCGCGAACATAAGCGTGAACGGAGATAATGGTGCGGATGAGAGGACTCGAACCTCCACGCCTCTCAGCGCTGGAACCTAAACCCAGTGCGTCTACCAGTTCCGCCACATCCGCATTGAGGGGGCAGTTACCCTTATGCGGCGGACTTGGCAAGCCCGAAGCACGAATAAGCTGTGATCTTTTCTGAAAAACCCAGCCCACAAGGTGCGCCTCACCCTATGCACCTCTTGTGAAATTCCACACTCGCCAAACAAGAGAAAAACAGCTAATAAACGGCACAACGTCTCTGCTCACCGCATGCAAAAAAGCGGATTCAGAGCATTTTTCTTTTGTGAAAACACCCCGCAACCGCTAAAGCCCACGCGTGCGTTCACGCAACGTAATAAATCTTTACAGTCAAGTGAGCCGTTACGTGAGAATCCGACTTGCATTCCGCTGCAATGCAACAGATTTCTAACATCACGGTCAGTGATCAGGATAGCTAATGAAAAAGATCGAAGCTGTTATCAAACCCTTCAAGCTGGATGAAGTGAAGGAAGCCCTTCAGGAAATCGGTGTACAGGGGATGACCGTTCTGGAAGCCAAAGGCTATGGCCGCCAGAAAGGACATTCCGAGCTTTACAGAGGCGCGGAATATGTCGTTGATTTTCTGCCGAAGATCAAAATCGAACTGGTTGTCGCCGATGATCTTGCCCCTGCTGCACTGGAAGCCATCCAGACCGCGGCACGTACCGGCAAGATTGGAGATGGCAAGATTTTCGTGAGCGATATCCTCGATGTCGTTCGCATCCGCACCGGAGAGTCCGGCCCTCAAGCGGTCTAAGACACTCCCCTCACTTACTTAAGGCACCCAAGGCGTCAAAAATGACAGCAAACGACATTTTAAAGCTCATCAAGGAAAAAGACGTCAAGTACGTCGATGTTCGCTTCACCGACGTGCGTGGCAAGATGCAGCACGTGACTTTCGACATCGCCCTTGTAGATGAAGAATTCCTCGAAGACGGCACCATGTTCGATGGTTCCTCGATTGCCGGCTGGAAGGCCATCAACGAGTCCGACATGAAGCTGCGTCCTGACCTGTCGACCGCCTATATCGATCCTTTCTACCAGCAAACGACCCTGTTCGTGTTCTGTGATGTCATCAATCCGGACACCAACGAACCTTACAACCGCGATCCGCGCTCCATCGCCAAAAAGGCGCTGGCCTATGTGCAATCCGCCGGTGTGGGTGACACGGTCTATTTCGGCCCCGAAGCTGAATTCTTCATCTTTGATGACGTTAAGTGGTCGATCGATCCTTACAACACAGGCTTCTCGTTTGACTCGGTCGAATTGCCGACCAATTCGTCGAAAACCTATGCCGAAGGCAATATGGGCCACCGCCCTGGACCTAAGGGTGGTTACTTCCCGGTCAACCCGATTGACTCCGAACAGGATCTGCGTGGCGAAATGCTGGCGATCATGGGCGAACTCGGCATGGAACCTGAGAAGCACCACCACGAAGTGGCTCCAGCCCAGCACGAGCTTGGCCTGAAGTTCTCGGACATGCTTACCATGGCCGACCGTACACAGCTCTATAAGTACGTCGTACAAAACGTTGCTCACGCCTATGGCAAGACGGCAACCTTCATGCCGAAGCCCATGTATGGTGACAACGGTTCGGGCATGCACGTTCACCAGTCGATCTGGAAGAATGGCAAGCCTTTGTTTGCCGGTGATAAATATGCTGGCCTGTCCGACCTGTGCCTGTGGTACATCGGTGGTATCATCAAGCACGCCAAGGCTATCAACGCCTTCGCCAACCCCTCGACCAACTCCTATAAACGTCTGGTTCCGGGTTACGAAGCCCCTGTTAAGCTGGCTTACTCGGCCCGTAACCGTTCGGCCTCGATCCGTATTCCTTGGGTATCTTCACCTAAGGGCAAGCGTATCGAAGCCCGCTTCCCCGATCCGCTCGGCAACCCATACCTGACCTTTACCGCGCTTCTGATGGCCGGTCTTGACGGTATCGAAAACCGTATCGATCCGGGCCCCGCAGCCGATAAGAACCTGTACGATCTGCCGCCCCAGGAGCAAAAGTCTGTACCCGAAGTTGCCGGCAGCCTGGCTGAAGCTCTGGACGCCCTCGACAAGGACCGCGCCTTCCTCAAGAAGGGTGGCGTATTCGATGACGACTTCATCGATTCCTACATCGAACTGAAGACCGAAGAAGTGATGGCGCTGCAACTGCGTCCGCACCCAATCGAATTCGAGCTTTACTACAAGGGCTAAACACAGCCCCTCAAAGCATTGAATTATAAGAACAAGCCGTCCATTTGGGCGGCTTGTTTTTTGTTGTTTTTCACCCTCTTCACAGCCCAAAACCAGGGGTCAAAATTATAGTTTCAATTGATACCAATATAATATCAAATGAAACCAAATCAAATTAAGGCTATTTCGTGCCAATATAGTTGAATTTGAAACATAAAAGACGCACCCGCGTTTCAAGACTGTCTATAGCCTTGAAATGACCGTGAAATCCCTTTGCGAAGGGGCATTCCAGACGCACTGTTAGCACGTGCAATATCTGCCACCCCACTTTCGCTTACCCAAGGGGGATACCTTGAAAACCTGGTTAAAACTATCTCGAGCCACAGCGGTCGCCGCTGCATTGCTCATGGCGGCACCCGCCGCAAACGCGGCCATTGACGCCACGGTCGCTTCGGCTGAAGCGGTAGTGGAATCGGCCATCGCCCCTGAAGCTGCGCCCGTCGAGGCGCCCGCAGCTGAGGAAGCCCCTGCTCCCGCCCTTCTGGGCCATCAGGTGCCACTTGAACTAAATGAAGCCAGCACCGGCTGGATTCTGATTTCCACCGCACTTGTTCTTATGATGACCCTTCCCGGTCTTGCGCTCTTCTACGGGGGTATGGTGCGCAAGAAGAACGTTATCGCCACAGTTACCCAATCCGTTGCCGTTACCTGCGTGGTTACCGTTCTGTGGTTTGTCGTTGGCTACAGTCTGGCCTTCGGTACGCCAACCGGCCCCGTTCTCGGCCTGCCCGCCTCAACCGTAAATATGTTTATAGGCGGTTTTGATGCGGCTTTCCTGAACGGTGTCACGCCTGAAACCGCTTTCAACGTCGTGCCTGCACTGCCTGAAATGCTATGGATCTCCTTCCAGCTGACATTTGCGATCATCACCCCAGCCCTGATCACCGGCGCCTTTGCCGAGCGTATCAAGCTGTCGGGCCTGATTCTGTTCATGTCGCTGTGGACCGTGTTTGTCTATGCACCGATCTGTCACCAGGTCTGGGGTGGCGGCTTCATGGGGGAAGAAGGCGTGCTCGACTTTGCCGGTGGTACGGTTGTTCACGTTAACTCCGGTGTAGCCGGTCTGGTAGCCGCTCTGTTCCTGGGTCGCCGTAAAGGCTACGGCACCGAAGAAATGCCACCGAACAACCTGATCTTCGTTCTGATCGGTGCCTCACTTCTGTTCGTTGGCTGGATCGGCTTCAACGCAGGCTCCGCAGGCGCCGCCGACTCACTGGCCGCTACCGCCCTGCTCAACACCATGATCGCCGCCTGTGCCGCAGGCCTGACATGGAAAATCGTTGAGTGGAGCATCCGTCGCAAGCCTTCGCTGCTGGGTATCCTTTCGGGCATGGTTGCCGGTCTTGTGGCCATCACCCCGGCCGCTGGTTTCGTAAACCCGACCGGCGCTCTGATCATCGGTCTGATTGCGGGCCCCGTCTGCTACATCTTCTCCTCATGGATCAAGAAGCTGCTTGGCTACGACGACTCACTCGACGCTTTCGGCATCCACGGTGCCGGTGGTTTCCTCGGTGCGATCCTGACCGGCGTCTTTGCCGATCCGCTGATCAATGCCGCGGCTGAAGGTGCAAGCGTGTGGACCCAGTTCACCAGCCTGATCTTCACCATCATCTGGTCGGGTGTAGGTACCTTCATCATCCTGCTGATCTGTAAATACACCACAGGTCTGCGCGTCTCCGAAGAGGATGAAGAAGCCGGTCTTGACCGCGCCCTGCACGGCGAAGCCATGGATCACTAATCTAAAGACTGTTGCACAAATGAATGGGGCGCTCAGAAATGAGCGCTCCATTTTTTGTTAATATTTCAAAATATTAACGTTATTTGTAATGGGCGCTATTTTAGCGCTAGTGTAAAATTGCCACACAAAATGTGTTTCAATTACACCCATCTTGGCAAGGCCTGCGGAACCTGTATGGTGAATACACAAGGTCACAAAAGCTTCACATAAGATGAAGTCATGACTTTGGGAGAAACGTCTCGGAGCGGTTTAAAAACCCTTCTGAGGAATTAAAAATGAAAAAACTTCTTTTGGCTGCTACGGCCGTTACCGCCCTGTTCGCTGCTGGTGCAGCTTCTGCCGAAGTAAGCTACAATGTTGCCCTGACCAGCGACTACGTATTCCGCGGCATCAGCCAGAGCGATGAAAACGTTGCCCTGCAAGGCGGCATCGACTGGAACAAGGATCTGTTCTACGCAGGTGCATGGGCTTCGACCGTTGATTTCGGTACCGACGCTGACTACGAAGTTGACCTGTACGCAGGCATCAAGCCTACCGCTGGTAACTTCAGCTTCGACTTCGGCGTTATCTACTATGCTTACCCGCAAGAAGATGACCTGAATGCAACTGAGCTTAAGGCTGCTGTGTCTTATCCGATGGGCGCTGGTTCGGTTGGTGCAGCTTACTACACCAACACTGACGACACCTTCGACACCTACTACGCTGAAATCAACGGCGCTTACCCAATCAACGACAAGTTCGCTGTTTCGGGCGCTTTCGGCACCTATGAAGTTGCAGACGCCGGTTCTTACGGCACCTGGAACCTGGGTGGCAGCTACAACATCACCGACGTGTTCTCGGTTGACGTGCGTTATCACGACACAGACTTCAAGCGTTCGGACTTTGGCCTGGGCGGATCTCAAGCCTACAACCTGACCAAGGAACGCGTAGCCGTTACCCTCAAGGCTGCCTTCTAAGGCCTGCACATCTGTGCAAAAACGGAAAAGCCGCCCTGTTTCAGGGCGGCTTTTTCATGTGACATAGTTACCTCTAAGCCCAGAAATGCTCACAGCCGTTCAAGGTATCAATTCGAAACACGATTCGTATAAAAATCTCATAAAACCAATAACTCCAGATATTTATAAGACAAAATCATCCCCCATTAACCTTTCGTGACATTTTTACATCAAACCATCTCTAAACGTGTGTCGGGGGGTGTTATGCGACAAAAAAAAGTCTAGATTAACGCTAGGTTTAAACACACCACATATAAAGCTTGCCTTATACATTTACCGCGTATTGGGCCTTGCCCGAATGAATCATAATTAGGGATACAGATCATGAAAAACCTCCTCCTTGCCGCCGTAGCTCTCAGCGCACTGGTCGCTGCTCCTGCCATGGCCGAAGGCGCCTTCAGCTACAACATCGGCGCGACGAACAACTACGTATGGCGCGGCATTTCGCAGTCCAATAAAGACGCCGCCGTTCAGGGCGGTATCGACTACACCAACGGCAACTTCTACGCCGGCGCCTGGGCTTCGACCGTTGATTTCGACGACGACGCCAGCGTTGAGCTGGACTTCTATGCCGGTGTAACGCCGACCGTTGGTAACTGGAACTTCGATTTCGGCGTTGTTTACTACACCTATCCGGATTCAGACGACATCGACAACACCGGTGAACTGAAGGCCGCCTTCAACCACCCGCTCGGCCGTGGCACCATCGGTTCGGCTCTGTACGTAAACTGGGAAACACTTGAAAACCCATACTACGAACTGAACGCCGCCTATCCGGTCGCCGACAAGCTGTCTCTGTCGGGCGCTATCGGCAAGCAAGAGTTTGATGGTGGTGACTACACCACCTGGAACGTTGGTCTGGGTTACGACCTGACCGAAGTTATCTCACTTGACCTGCGTTACCATGACACGGGCGACCACGACATGGCATGGAATGCCGCTGGCCGTGGCCTCGCGAAGGAACAAGTCACTCTCGGCATCAAGGCAGCTTTCTAAGACCTGTCTTTAAGCTGTTAAAAAATTGGCCGCAGACCCTTTCGGGTTTGCGGCCTTTTCTTTATGTCTAAAGCATTGGTAACTGCCCCCAATGAATCCCACCTGCCGGATTCATCAAGGCAACCGAATCACCTCAGTATGGTTTCATGTCGAATTCACCTCCTACGCCGCTATCTTCCCTGTTTGGTTCTGATGACGTCGCCTCTAATGACGTCAGCGCCCCGGCGCCCAAACCGGCCCCGTCTGCTGCCACGCCCGCGCCTGCGCAACCCGGTGGCTATGGGGCCGCCTCAATTGAGGTGCTCGAAGGGCTTGAGCCGGTACGCAAGCGTCCGGGCATGTATATCGGCGGTACAGACGAAAAGGCGATGCACCACCTGTTCGCCGAAGTCCTCGACAACGCCATGGACGAAGCCGTAGCCGGTCACGCCAAGGCGATCTGGGTTGAACTCGATGCTGACGGTTTCCTGAGTGTGCGCGATGATGGTCGCGGCATTCCCGTTGATCCACACCCCAAATATCCCGGCAAGTCTGCCCTCGAAGTGGTTCTGACGGTTCTGCACTCGGGCGGCAAGTTTTCCGGCAAGGCCTATGAAACCTCAGGCGGCCTGCATGGCGTCGGCGTCTCCGTGGTCAATGCCCTGTCTGACCATCTGGATGTGACCATCTGGCGCGACGGTTTTGAATGGCACCAGAGTTTTTCCCGCGGCCACGCCCAGAAATCAATTGAGCAGATTTCTCCGTCTAAAAAACGCGGTTCGCGCCTGCGCTTCCATCCGGATGCCGAAATTTTCGGCGTCGGTGCCCATTTCCGCCCGGCCCGTTTGTATCGCATGGCCAAGGCCAAGGCCTATCTGTTCCGCGGCGTTCAGATCCACTGGAAATGTGCAGCCTCGCAAATTACCGATCAGACCCCGACCGAAGACAAGTTCTATTTCCCCAATGGTCTGGCGGATTATCTGGCTGAACGGGTACAGGACACCGAAACCCTGTCAGACATTTTCTCCGGTCGCGTCGAACGTAAAGGCGAAGCCGGAGCCGTGGAATGGGCCGTCGTCTGGTCAGGGGCCGGTTTCGGCGAAAATGATGGCTTTACGCAGTCCTACTGTAACACCATCCCGACCCCTGACGGCGGCACCCACGAAGCGGGTCTGCGCGCCGCCCTGACGCGTTCGCTCAAGTCCTATGCGGAAATGACCGGCGACAAGCGCGGCGGCATCATCACCGCCGAAGACGTGGTGGCCCATGCTGGTGTGGTTATTTCCGTCTTTATCCGTAATCCTGAATTTCAGGGTCAGACCAAGGATCGCCTGTCTTCCAGCGAAGCGCAAAAGCTGGTTGAAAACGCCCTGCGTGACCCGTTTGATCACTGGCTGACCTCATCGCCCAAACAGGCTGACCGCCTGCTGCAATTCATTGCCGAGCGCGCCGAAGACCGCCTGAAGCGCCGTAAGGACAAGGAAGTGCAACGCGCCTCCGCGACGCGCAAACTGCGCCTGCCCGGCAAGTTGGCCGACTGCTCTCGCCAGGACGCCAAGGGCACCGAACTGTTCATCGTCGAGGGTGATTCGGCGGGTGGCTCCGCCAAGCAGGCGCGAAACCGCACGACACAGGCTATTCTGCCCTTGCGTGGTAAAATCCTCAACGTGGCCTCGGCTACCGGCGACAAGGCTCGGTCGAATCAGGAGCTGTCCGATCTGGGTCTGGCGCTTGGGGTTCAGCCGGGAGCGAAGTTCAAGGATGACGATCTGCGCTATGAACGCATCGTCATCATGACCGATGCTGACGTGGACGGGGCACACATTGCGTCCCTGCTCATCACCTATTTTTACCGCACCATGCCAAGCCTGATCCGTCAGGGCAGCCTGTATCTGGCCATGCCGCCGCTTTACCGCATCAGTCAGGCCACAAAGATTTTCTATGCCCGCGACGATGCGCACCGCCTTGAAATTCTCGAAAAGGAATTCAAAGGCAAGAAACCAGAAATCAGCCGCTTTAAAGGCCTTGGTGAAATGATGCCGGCGCAACTCAAAGAAACCACAATGGACCCTAAAACCCGTACGCTGGCGCGGGTAACCCTGCCTGAGAACGAGACAGAAATCGAGGATCTGGTGGAAACCCTGATGGGCCGCAAACCGGAACTGCGTTTCCGCTTCATTCAGGAAAATGCCGAATTTGCCGCCGAAGACCTGGATGTGTAACTGCCCTTCAGGTTCTTTGACGGTAATTATATCCAAACAAATCTCTGTCATTTTTCATAAATTCTGTTAGTAGAGAGCCCGAACTCGCGTGTGAAATACGTGGATTTGCGCCCCCTCGCGGTGCCCTGACGATTTTCCGTCCTTTTTCCGGTTCTTATCCCTTACGTATATATGACCAAATTTACCGAACTCGGCCTTAGTCCAGATGTTTTAAAAGCCGTTACCGATACAGGCTATGACACACCTACCGCCATTCAGGAGCAGGCGATTCCTGTGGCGCTGACCGGCCTTGACGTGCTGGGCATCGCCCAGACCGGAACGGGTAAGACCGCCGCCTTTACCTTGCCGATGATCGAACGTCTGGCGGCTGGCCGCTCCCGCGCCCGTATGCCGCGCGCCATTGTTCTGGCCCCGACCCGTGAACTGGCCGATCAGGTTGCCGAGGCGTTTGAGAAATACGCCAAATACTGCAAGCTGAACTGGGCGCTGCTGATTGGTGGCGTGTCGATGAACGATCAGATCGCCAAGCTCGATAAGGGCGTGGACGTGCTGATCGCGACACCGGGACGCCTGCTTGACCTCTTTGAACGCTCAAAGGTAATGCTCAATGGCGTTCAGATCATGGTTGTCGACGAAGCCGACCGTATGCTGGACATGGGCTTTATCCCTGACATTGAGCGCATCTTCAAGCTGACACCGCCATCGCGTCAGACCCTGTTTTTCTCGGCCACCATGCCGCCGGAAATCACACGTCTGACTCAGGCCTTCCTGAAAAATCCCGTGCGTATCGAGGTGTCACGTCCCGCGACAACAGGTGAAAACATCACCCAGTATGTCTATCGCGTGCCGCACAACAGCACAAAAGTTGTCGCCAAGGCCAAGCGCATGGCTTTGCGCACCCTGATCAGTACGCTCGACATTAAGAACGGTATTGTCTTCTGCAACCGTAAAACCGATGTCGATATTGTCGCCAAGTCCCTGAGCGTTCACGGCTTTAATGCCGCCCCTATTCATGGCGATCTCGATCAGGGCCTGCGTATGAAAACGCTGGATGCCTTCCGCAAGGGCGAACTGACCTTGCTGGTGGCCTCAGACGTAGCGGCGCGCGGCCTTGATATACCGGCTGTTGGTCATGTGTTTAACTTTGACGTGCCTCATCATGCCGATGACTATGTGCACCGCATTGGCCGCACCGGTCGCGCCGGGCGTACCGGCGAAGCCTATCTGTTGCTGGCCGCAAATGACGAAAAAAACTACGACAAGGTTCTGAAGCTCATTAAGCAGGAACCTCAGGCGCTTGAGCTTGAGGTTGACTGGACCGGGCTTGAAGAAGCCGCCGAACGTCAGAACCGCGCCTTTGCCGATAAAAAACCTTCACGTCGCAAGGACACGCCACGGGATCGGCCGCGCAAAAGTGAACAACCGGCTGAACAAAAACTTCCAGAAACGCCGCCTGAAACGCCTCTTGAAGTGAAACCGGAACGCAAACCGCGTGGAAACAAGAAAACATCTGCAAAACCTGACCGTGATCTTGAACCAATTAAAGTCGATAAAAAGCCAGTAAAATCAACAGATAATGATATTGAGGGCAACGGATTTGGTGCTCATGTCCCGGCATTTCTCCTCAGAAGCGCCTATGCCGGTCAGGAAAAATAAAAAAGACATTCCTGTTAACCGCCTGTCAGAGAAGTTTGAGTAAGATCAAGGCGTCGTAAAATCGCGACCCAAGGTAAGCCCTGAGAGCCCCTATGACAAACGACATAGAAGTAAGCGTAAGAAGTCCGCAAGCCTATGCACTCGCTCAGGAAGCGCTCCGATTAATGGAGGCCCATGGGGTATGGCCGACGCCACTGAATTATGAGCTGTGGCTTCATGTCGCCGGCGACCCCAGTTCGTCCCTGTCACAGGAAATCCTGCGCCTCGTAAATGCAGGCGAGACGATTACCGAGGAAATTTCCGAAAGTCTGGCGTCGAAATTCATTCTGCGCATGAAGCTGAATGATGAGGTGCGTGACGCCGGTCTTAAGCTGACGCGTGAACTCGCCTCGATTACCGAAGTTATCGGCGAAGCGCAAAAGGCCCAGAGACATTACAGCCAGACCCTTCAGGCCGCCCACACAGATATGGCTGTGGATGTGGATACCGGACGCCTGAAAACGCTTGTTAATGAACTGTCCACAGCAACCCAGCGCGTCCTTCAGCAGCATAACTCGCTTGAAACACGCCTAAGCGAATCCTCACGCGAAGTGTCCCGCCTGCGCAAGCACCTCGATCAGGTTCGCATGGAAGCCATGACGGACGCCCTGACCAATCTGGCCAACCGCAAATCATTTGACGAAGCGCTGGATAAGTTCTGTGAATCCGAATCGGAAGCCGTCCTGACGCTGGCGGTCATCGATATCGATCATTTCAAACGCTTTAACGACACCTGGGGTCATCAGACCGGTGATCAGGTTCTGCGTTATGTCGCTTCGGTGCTGGCGCGCATGGGTCGCCCGCCGCGTCTGGCAGCGCGTTACGGTGGAGAAGAATTTGGCATGATCTTCCCGGGTGAAACCGTTGATACGGTTGAGCGTCTTCTGAACGAAGCGCGTCAGGAAATATCCTCGCGCGTGCTTAAACGCCGCTCTACTAACGAAGATCTGGGGACCGTGACGATTTCTGCAGGTCTGGCCCAACGTGATGCCGGTGAAGACGCGTTTGATCTGCTGGATCGGGCAGACAAGGCGCTTTACCGTTCAAAGAATGCCGGACGCAATCGCGTTACCTGCGCGCCCGCCACAAATCAGAAAGACGTCACGGCCGCCTGAGGCCCGCAATTTGAAAATACATATTGAACATTGTTCAAATTGTATTTACACAGAGGTGATCCTGTCCCCTCTGTGATAATCATATGCGCTCTTTCCTGTTCTCTGCCTTCTACTGGCTTACCTCCATCCTCTATAGCCTGCTCGCTTTAGGGCTGTCGTTTATGCCCGGACGCAAGCCTGTTTTATGGGTTATTCAGCGCTACACACGCCGGATGGTTTGGGGCATGCGCCATATTGCCGGCATTCACCTTGAGGTACGCGGGAAGGCAAACATCCCTGATACACCCGTCATTTTTGCCGCCAAACACCAGTCATGGGGTGACGGCTTCTGCATCTATTCGCAGTTTGCAGATCTGGCCTTTGTCACCGGCGACCATCTGGAAAAATATCCGTTCATGGCCACACTTCTGCGCAAGCTGGGCGCCATCGTCGTCAATAACTGCGGCGGGCATGAAGCACGCAGAGCCTTGAGTGACCGTTCCGCTCAGGCCGCCAAAGACGGACGCCATATACTGATCTACCCTGAGGGCCATCTCAATGCGCCGGGCACCTATCGCCGCTATCGTTCCGGCGTGTGGCATATGTATAAAAACTTTGACCGTCCGGTCGTGCCGGTAGCCACTAATCTCGGCCTGTTCTGGCAGGAAGAAAAATTTGAAAAGAAATCAGGCACGGCGGTTCTTGAATTTCTGCCACCAATTATGCCCGGCCTGGAGAAGGCCGAATTTATGGCCCTCCTTCAGGATCAGATAGAAACCGCAACCCAAAATCTGATTGCCGAAGCCACAGGTGAACCCGCAAAAGCGTCGATAATGATCAACGATTAAATCATATTATGATTTTGTTAAATGCGTAAAATCAGGCTTTTTTAATATCCCGCCCCTTACTGTCTATCAAAAATAAGGGGTGACCAATGCAAGAGGGATTTCGCGTTCGGACCGAGGTGGATGAAACACTTAAGCTCATTTCATTTTCGGTGCGTGGGACTATCGTTAGCGCCACACTGACAGATCAGCTTATTGCGGCACATAGTATTGTTAAAGAGGTGTGGATCTATAACCGGTTATTTGATTACCGTCACGCCATCGGCCATTACGAATATGAGGATGTTAAGCGCCTGAAAGCCTGGTGGGTTGATCAGAAACCACCCACGGCCCCACACCGCAAAACGGCCATCCTTTCACCCGACGCGCTTACACGCGCACGTATAAATACATTTGACCCGGCCTTGCTTCACAAAGACGAAAATCGTGCCTTTGAGACCATGGACGAGGCCCTTGACTGGCTAAAAGCAACTACGCCGATACCGGTTTGATGGTAACGCTTTCACCACAACCACAGGCATCGGTCTCGTTCGGATTGTTGAACACAAATTTCGATGCCAGTTTTGTAGTTTCATAGTCGATAACCGTACCGACCAGATAAAGCACGGCCTTAGGCTCGATGAGTATGGTCACGCCCTTGTCGGTAATGACCTCATCCAGCGGTTCAGCGGCTTCCGCATAGGACAGGACATATTCCTGCCCCGCACAGCCGCCCTGCTTCACGCCGATACGCAGGCCAATGCACGTCTTGTCGGTGCGGGCCATAATGGCCTTAACCTGATCCGCTGCCTTGTCAGTCAGGGATACTACCGCCGGTCTAGGGCGACGTATCCGCGGCGTAATCACGGGTTGACCGGACGCTTCCATCTCATCACTCCATTAACCCACCCCAAAAGGACACTAAGCCTTAGCGAATCGCTTTTGGGGTGATGTTTAAAACATGTTCAGTTGCAGCTTGGCTTCGTCACTCATCTTCGACGACTCCCACGGCGGATCAAACACCAGATTGACCTGACAGTCGGCCACGCCACGAACCCCCTTTACGGCATTCTGCACCCAGCCGGGCATTTCGCCAGCCACCGGACAACCGGGCGCGGTCAGTGTCATATCGACCACCACTTCGCGGCTGTCATTAATATCGACGCGATAGATCAGACCCAGTTCATAGATATCGACGGGGATTTCCGGATCAAACACGGTTTTAAACGCCGCGATGATTTCTTCGGTCAGGCGCGAGATCTCATCTTCACTCAGCGGTTCTACGGCTGGCGGAGCTTCGGCTTGGGTGAACAGCTCAGACTGTTCTCTGTGATCAGCGGCGGCATCAGTCATGTTACACCTTACTCAAAGAAACCCTGCGCCTTTTCGACACCGGCAATAAGCGCGTCGATTTCAGCTTCGGTATTATAAAGGGCGATGGACGCACGAACCGTTGAGGTTACCCCCAAACGGGTCATCAAAGGTTCCGCACAATGTGTCCCTGCCCTTACAGCTATATTGTATCGGTCAAGGATTTGCGCAACATCATGGGCATGGGCAGAGGCCAGAGAAAAGGTCAGAATCGACCCCTTTTCCGCCGCTTCACCATAGATTCGCACCGAATTAATGGTTTTCAGGCCCGCATGGGCGCGCTGATACAGGGCCTGTTCATGGGCGACACCCGCCTCACGATCCCATTGGTTCAACCAGTCAATGGCCGCTTTCAGGCCGATGACCTCAAGGATGGCCGGTGTGCCCGCCTCAAAGCGGTGCGGAACATCCGCATAGGTAATACGCTCTTTCGAGACGCTGCCTATCATCTCACCGCCACCCTGCCAGGGTGGTAAAGTTTCAAGCAGGTCATAACGCCCCCACAGAACCCCCAGACCTGTTGGCCCATAGAGCTTATGCGCGGAAAAGGCGTAGAAATCAGCGCCGATATCCTGAACATCCACCGGCAGGTGCACGACCCCCTGACACCCATCGATCAGTACTTTTGCACCGACGGCGTGAGCCTTGGCCACAATGGCCTTCACAGGATTGATCGTTCCCAGCACGTTGGACATGTGGGCAATGGCGACAATCCTAACCTTATCGGTCAAAAGCGTATCAAAAGCTTCAATATCCAGTGAGCCGTCATCTAGGATCGGTGCCCATTTCAATACCACGCCGCTGCGTTGCGCCAGCATGTGCCAGGGCACGATATTGGCGTGATGCTCCATCTCCGTGATCAGGATTTCATCACCGGCCTGAAGCGTTTGCCCGAAGGTCTGGGCCACCAGATTTATCGATTCCGTTGCCGACTTGGTGAAGATGACTTCCTCAACACGGGCAGCATTGATGAACTTAGCCACAGTCTCGCGACCGGCCTCAAAGGCATCCGTGACCTCATTGGCCAGACGATGCAGCCCCCGATGCACATTGGCATAGGAATGGGCCATGGCCCCGCTCATGGCGTCAATGACGGCCTGAGGCTTTTGTGCCGACGCACCGGAATCGAGATAGATCAGCGGCTTGTCATTGATTTCCCGCGACAGGATCGGAAAATCCTGCCGCACAGACTGTACATCAAAGGCCATAGAATCCTCCGGCCTTGTGTTCAATCCAGTTCAGCACCATGTCGCGCACGGTTTCGTCTTCGATCTGTTCAGCCACCGGCAAGACAAAAGCCTGCATCAGTAATGCCCGCGCCGTGGCCTCATCCATGCCGCGTGACTGACAGAAAAACAAAGCCGCCTCGTCCATCGCGCCAATGGTATTGCCGTGCGCGCATTGCACGTCATCGGCATAGATTTCCAGCTCAGGCTTAGCCCGCACCCGCGCCCCGTCATTGAGCATCAGGGACTGATGGTGCATGCGGGCGTCGGTGCCGTCCGCGCCACGCTCGACCAGTATGCGTCCCTGAAACACAGCCGTGGCGCGATCCTTGACCAAGCCCTTGATGAGCTGATTTGTAACGCCGTCAATCTCAGCGTGACGCACGCGCGTCGTGTAGTCAAAATGCGCCTTGTCCTTGAGCAGGTAAGCCCCGTTCATCTCGACAACCGCCCCATGACCGGCGTGATCGACATGGGTTTCAAAACGCTGAAACGCCGCACCGGTGGCAAAGACATATTGCTTATAAACGCTGTCCGGCGCAGTTTTAACGGTTGACCGGCGCACCGACGTCGCCGTTTCCGGCTCATCGAGAATGACCACGCGGATCAGGCTGGCACCCTCGGCCAGTTCAAAATGGATCGTCGTATGGGCGGCATAATCAAAAGCGCCGGTATAGTCCTCCAGCAGGATCAGGCTTTCACCGGCCCCAAGCCGGATATGCCCCTCACCCTGATAACCGGACACTTCACCTTCGGTGCCAAAATCGCCCATATCGAGATACAGGCGGCCCTTGGCCTGATTTACGGCTTCCTGAAGCCCGCCCAACTGACCATCACCGGCACAGTGCCAGTAAAAGCCGTTGAAATCGGCGACTTCGGCCTGAATATGCGACAGGCCAACGGCCTTTGGCGCTTCACGCAAGGCACGCGACAGGTCGGAATATTTCCATTCCTCATCACGACGCGTTGGATAGGTCGCGGGATCAAAAATATCCAGCTTACGGGCAGGCGCGTTCATCAGGCGGCCTCATTGACATAGCGATCATAGCCATGCGCCTCAAGCTCCAGCGCCAGTTCAGGCCCACCGGAATGAACGATTTTACCGTCCACCAGAATGTGAATGCGGTCGGGTTTGATATGATCCAGCAAACGCTGATAGTGGGTGATCACCAGCATCCCGCGATCAGGCGCACGTAAGGCGTTGACCCCGTCGGACACCACCTTGAGCGCATCGATATCCAGACCGGAATCCGTTTCATCAAGGATGAGGAATTTCGGCTTCAGAAGCGCCATTTGCAGCACTTCCATGCGCTTCTTCTCACCGCCCGAAAAACCGACATTCAGCGGACGCTTGAGCATATCCGCATCGATCTTAAGTGTCTTGGCTATGGCCCTGATTTCTTTAAGAAACTCAGGTGCAGACATTTCATCTTCGCCACGCAGCTTACGCTGTGAATTGAGCGCGGTGCGGATAAAGGTCATGGCCGGAACGCCGGGAATTTCCAGCGGATACTGAAACGACAGATAAAGACCGGCGGCGGCACGTTCATGCACCTCCATCTCCAGCAGGTCTTCGCCGTTCAGTGTCGCCGAACCGGCGCTGACCTCATAGTTTGGGCGACCGGCCAGCGTATAGCCGAGCGTCGATTTACCCGCCCCGTTCGGGCCCATAATGGCATGCACCTCACCGGCGGGCACATTCAGCGTCAGGCCCTTGAGGATGGTTTTGTCTTCGACCGCTACAGTCAGATTCTCGATGTTCAGCATTGTCATTTTTTTCTCTTTTTAGCCTACCGAGCCTTCAAGGCTGATGGCCACCAGTTTCTGTGCCTCAACGGCGAATTCCATCGGCAGTTCCTGCAACACATCGCGCACGAAACCATTGACCAGAAGCGCCACGGCTTCTTCCTGCGTCAGGCCGCGTTGCTGTGCGTAGAACAATTGATCCTCAGACAGGCGCGTGGTCGTCGCTTCATGTTCAAACTGCGCCGAAGCCGTATCGGACTCCACATAGGGCACCGTATGCGATGCGCAGGTCTTACCAATCAGCAGACTGTCGCACTGCGTAAAATTCCGCGAACCCGAAGCCTTGGCATGGGCCGACACCAGCCCGCGATAGGTCGAAGACGACCGCCCTGCCGAAATCCCCTTGGCGATAATGCGTGAGCGGGTATTTTTACCCAGATGGATCATCTTTGTGCCGGTATCGGCCTGCTGCATCCCGTTGGTGACGGCGATGGAATAAAACTCACCCACACTGTCGTCACCGCGCAAGATACAGGACGGATATTTCCAGGTGACCGCCGAACCGGTTTCCACCTGCGTCCAGGACACTTTTGACCGCGCCCCGCGGCAATCGGCGCGCTTGGTCACAAAGTTATAGATACCGCCCTTGCCCTCGGCATCGCCCGGATACCAGTTCTGAACGGTTGAATATTTGATCTCGGCATCCTCAAGCGCCACCAGTTCAACCACCGCCGCATGCAGCTGGTTTTCATCACGCATCGGCGCGGTGCAACCCTCAAGATAGGACACATAGGCCCCCTTGTCGGCGATGATCAGGGTACGCTCGAACTGACCGGTATTTTCCGCATTGATACGGAAATAGGTCGATAACTCCATAGGGCAACGCACGCCCTCAGGCACATAGACAAACGATCCGTCCGAAAACACAGCGGCATTGAGGGCAGCAAAGTAGTTGTCCGACACAGGCACCACGGTCCCCAGATACTGCTTCACCAGTTCGGGATATTCACGGATCGCTTCACTGATGGCGCAAAAGATCACGCCATGCTTTTTCAGCTCGTCCTTGAAGGTCGTCACAACTGACACGCTGTCGAACACGGCATCCACCGCATATTTCGGCGAGCCGACAACACCGGCCAGAACTTCCTGTTCTTTCAGCGGTATCCCCAGCTTGGCATAGACCGCCAGCAACTCAGGATCGACCTCATCAAGGCTGTTCAGTTTCGGCTTGGCCTTAGGCGCGGCATAATAATAGAGGTCCTGATAATCAACCTTCTGGTAATTGACCTTGGCCCAGTCAGGCTCATCCATCGACTGCCAGCGCTCAAAGGCCGCCAGACGGTATTCAAGCATCCACTCAGGTTCGTTCTTGCGCGCCGAAATAAAGCGCACGATATCCGCATTAAGCCCCTTGGGCGCATATTCCATCTCGATGTCCGAGACGAAACCATGCTCATAGGTCTCAAGTTTTTGAACCGTATCAATGGTTTCCTTGACCGCTGCCATCAGGCGCTTTCCTTTACTTTACTCAGTTGGCGCGATCTATGCGCCGCATAGCCTTTCGACCATACCGCCACGAACCGCTGCCAGTCATCGGGGCTGGTATTCCAGCCCGAAGATACACGCAAGGCCTTATCTGCCACACCCTGAAGCCCCATGGCCTCAAGTATACGACTGGATTTAACCTTGCCCGAAGAACAGGCCGAACCGGAGGACACGCAAATGCCGTTCATGTCCATATGGATAAGCTGCAACTGCGCCGACCAATCCGGTACTGTGAAACAAGATATGCCACCGGCGCGCGGCGCATCGACCCCGATAATAGTCACGCCAGCGGCAACGAGAGCCGCTTCGGCATCAGCTTGCCCGTCATTGCCCTTAAAACCCATCTGACGCACGGCTTCGGCAAAACCGGCAATGCCTGCGATATTTTCCGTTCCTGCCCGCAGACCGAATTCCTGACCGCCACCGGTGACCGCTGCCGCAATATCGCGGTCGGCATCATAAACGAATGCGCCAACCCCTTGCGGGCCACCGATCTTATGCGCCGCAAAGGCCAGACTGTCGGCCCCAAGCGCTTCAAAATCGACCTCGATCTTACCCAGCGCCTGCACGGCATCGACATGCAGCCACCCACCCACAGCCTTGACCAATGGCGCAATGGCCTCAATCGGCTGGATAATGCCGGTTTCATTATTAACCCGCATGACGCAGACGAACGAACGCTCCTCCTGAGCAAGCAGCACCTCCAGTGCGGCAATATCAATCAAACCGTTCCCAAGCACCGGCGCAACCGTCACCGGCACGCCCGTCGCACTGGCGGATTTGAATATACTGTCGTGTTCGGTGGCCGATACAATCACGCGGTCAAAGCCCCTCGCCTGACGCAGCGCCAGTTGATTGGCCTCTGTGCCGCCCGACGTGAACACCAGACGCGCAGGCCCCGTACCGTTAATGGCGCGTAAAACCGCATCACGCGCCTCCTCAAGCAACAGCTTGGCTTTACGTCCCAAGGCATGCACTGAAGACGCATTAGCCCCGATGTCCCACGCCGCGAACATGGCTTCGCGCACTTCGGGCCTGACGGGCGAAGTGGCAGCATGATCAAGATAGAGCGGCTTAGGGGCCATAGGTCAGGCGGTTTCCAATAATGAGGGCGAAAAGGGTTCGATACGTACGGTTTTACGGGTGCGCTTGTGCACCACGTCACTTAGCGAAACAGTCGAAAGATAGTCATGAATGGCAAAGCCCAGATCTTCCCACAGATTATGCGTCAGGCAGCGCTGCCCGCCGGGCATACAGCCAATCTCACGGGCGGCATTTTCCGGCGACAGACGCTTGTTGGCCCCCAGCTTGTTTGAGGTGTGGGCACACCGCGTCGCCTTAATGGGTTCATCGACCGCCAGCACGATCTCGGACACAAACAGGCTTTCCGAAGAGCGCGCCAGACTGTAGCCGCCCCCCGGCCCGCGCGCGCTCCGCACCAGTCCGGCACGGCGCAGACGGGCAAAAAGCTGCTCAAGATAGGACAGCGATATCTGCTGACGTTCTGATATCTCAGATAAGGAAATCGGACGCCCCTGTGCATTCATCGCCAGATCCGTCATGGCCATGACCGCGTATCGTCCTTTAGTCGATAGTTTCATATCCGATCCTTATGACGAAAAACCTGCGCAAAGCGAAAAGAGTGTGCTACACCGCACGAACTTGCAGGGCTTTCAGCCTTAGCGCAGAGGACTTAATAATTCCGACTACTGTAGTCAAGTATTGCGCACTGCACAACGACACATTTTGTTACAGCTAGGTGAATATATGCCTGAAGTGATCCTTGCCGGCGCCGCCGGACGCATCGAAGCCCGATACACGGCCGGTAAGACTGAAAACGCTCCCATCGCCCTGATTCTACATCCGCACCCCAAGGCGGGTGGCCATATGAACAATCCGGTGACCGTACAACTGTTCCACCTGTTCATGACACGCGGCTTTTCGGTGCTGCGTTTCAATTTCCGTGGCGTAGGTAAATCGCAGGGCGAATTTGACTCAGGCATAGGTGAACTGGCTGATGCCGCCACCGCGCTTGACTGGCTTCAGGCCAAAAACCCGACCGCCTCGCAATTCTGGGTCGCCGGTTATTCCTTCGGGGCCTATATCGGCATGCAGCTTCTGATGCGCCGCCCTGAAACCGATGGTTTTATTTCGGTGTCACCGCCAACCAATGCCTATGATTTCAGCTTTCTGGCACCTTGTCCGGCGTCCGGCCTGTTCCTGCACGGTGCCAATGACACCATTGTCCCGCCCCCCGAAGTCGACCGTGTGGTTGCCAAGCTGCGTTCGCAAAAAGGCATCATCATCGATCACGAACTGGTCGATAATGCCAACCACTTCTGGAACGACCAGCTTTCCGAAGTCGAATATCATGTCGGTTCTTATCTCGATCGCCGTCTGGCTGAAAAAGCCGAAGACTGATGACCGTGCGGCGGCTGTACTTACCCGGTGCCTCAGGCGATGCCCGGATATGGCAGCCGCTGTCCGACCTTTTGCCTGAGGCCGACAGCCGTTTCATCAGCTGGCCGGGCCTCGGCAACCAGCCACATGATCCCGCTATTACCGGTTTTGACGCCCTCACTCCCTTAGCCGAAAGTCATATGGGGGATGGGCCGGTAGATATATTCGCCCAATCCATGGGCGGGGTTATCGCGCTGCATCTGGCGCGCAAATACCCGAAACGGGTACGCAAACTGATTCTGGCGGTGACCTCGGGCGGCTTTGACATGAGCGGCATAGACCGTTTCAACTGGCGACCAGACTATCGCCGCAATTTCCCCAATGCTGCAAACTGGATAACGGACTATGCGCCACCTGCGGCAACCGACTTGCCTGATGTCACCCAGCCCTGCCTTTTGCTGTTCGGTGACAATGACCCGATAAGCCCCGTGGAAACCGGATACCGCCTCAAATCCATGCTGCCGGATGCACGGCTATATATTGTCTCCGGCGGCGCACATGACCTGATCCATAGCCACGCCAACCATCTGGCGCCGGTGGTTAGTGATTTCCTGAAGGCTTAGCCAAAATACCGCCCGTCAGAGACGCTTTGACCCCCGTTGTTTTCGGATACGAAATCGGCAAGCCCCTCACCGACCGCGCTGCCATATAGGCGAAGGCTTCAGCTTCAATCGCTCCACCGCGCCAGCCCATATCTTCGGCAATTTTCACTGGCCCCAGATCGCTCAGGCGTTGACGCAACACCTTGACCAGATGCGTATTATTTCGCCCCCCACCACACAAAAAAATAGCTTGCAATTTAAAACCAAACTTCTCGATTTCATATCGCAAGCTTTCCACCGTAAAGCTCATAAGCGTGGCCATACCCTCTTCCAGACTTAAGCTCTCAACCGCCTTAAGCGTGAAATCATACCGATCCAGAGACTTAGGCGCAGACGCCTGAAAATAAGGATGCGCAAGATACTGTGCGACAATATCTTCTCGCGCCACGCCACGCGCCGCCACGGTACCGTTTTCATCAAACAGCTTGCCCGTATGCTGCCGCATCCACTGATCCATCAGACCACTGGCCGGACCGGTATCAAGCGCATAGAGGTCATCTTCGGTAATGACCGTGATATTGGCCACGCCCCCCAGATTGACAACCACGACCGGCAGGGCAACACCCGCCGCCTCAACCAGCGCACGATGATACACAGGGGCCAGAGGCGCCCCCTCACCGCCTGCGGCCACGTCTGCGCTACGGAAATCGGACACCACGGGCACACCTGTCAAATCTGCAAAGCGCTGCCCGTCAAAAAGCTGAACCGTGCGCCCATTAACACCGGCTATAGGGCGCTCATGCAAAACCGTCTGGCCATGCACGCCCAAAAGGTCGAAATCCGCCAGATTCAAACCGTTCTCAGTCACAAAGGCCAATAGCGACTGATGGTGAAAATCAACAATCACCCGCCGCGCCTCATTGAAAATCTCAGGCTCAGGCGTTTCGCGCGGCCAGTTCAACGCCGCCTGAGTCGCCGCCTCGATCACGCTGCGTATCTCCGACGGCATAGGCTTTTCGGCGAACGGCCCGAACGTCACTTGCGCTTCACCATCGGTTTCCAGAACCGCCATGTCGATCCCGTCAAGCGAGGTGCCGGTCATAAAGCCGATAATTTTCATCTGAAATACCTATGGAAAAGCAAGGTGCGCATGGTAAAGGCACAGTCGTATTCCATAACGCTTTCAAGTAAAAGATCATGACCACCTTCAAATCCGATTTCCTCAACATCCTTCAATCGCGCGGGTTCATCCACCAGTGCACGGATGCGGAAGCCTTAGATGCTCAGGCTTGCGCCGGAACCATCACGGCTTATAGCGGATATGACGCCACAGCCTCGTCGCTGCATGCGGGCCATCTGGTGCAGATCATGATGCTTTACTGGCTGCAGAAGACCGGTCACCGTCCGATCGTCCTGATGGGTGGCGGCACCACTAAGGTCGGCGACCCTACCTTTAAGGACACGCAGCGCCCGCTTCTGACCGACGAACAGATTCAGTCCAATATGGACGGCATCAAGTCAGTGTTCACCAACTTCCTTACCTTTGGTAACGGCCCGACCGACGCCATCATGGTCAATAATAACGACTGGCTGTCCGAATTCGGCTACATCGAATTCTTGCGCAACTTCGGCACGCATTTCACCATCAACCGCATGCTGACCTTTGATTCCGTCAAGCTGCGCCTTGAGCGCGAACAGCCAATGACCTTCCTTGAATTCAACTACATGCTCATGCAGGCCGTTGATTTCCGCGAACTGAATTCCAAATATGGTTGTGTCCTGCAAATGGGCGGCTCGGATCAATGGGGTAACATCGTCAACGGCGTTGAACTGACGCGCCGCCTCAATCAGAAGCCAGCCTTCGGCCTGACAACCCCGCTTCTGACGACCGCTTCGGGAGCCAAGATGGGTAAAACCCTGGGCGGGGCTGTATGGCTCAATGCCGATGCCTTGTCGCCCTATGACTACTGGCAATACTGGCGCAATGCCGAAGACGCCGATGTCGGTAAGTTCCTCAAACTGTTTACTGATATTCCGCTCGATGAAATTGCTCGTCTCGAAAAGCTTCAGGGCGCGGAAATCAACGAGGCCAAAAAGATACTGGCCGATGCCGCGACCCGCATGGTGCATGGCGAAGCCGCTGCCCAGACGGCACGCGACACCGCCCAAAAGGCGTTTGAACAGGGCGTGTTGTCGGCGGACCTGCCGACGGTTGAAATTGCCCGCAGCGATCTTGAAGCCAGCATCATGCTTGCGGCTCTGGCGACCCAGATTGGCCTGACCCAGTCAAACGGCGAAGCCCGTCGTCTGGCACAGGGCGGCGGTCTGCGGGTCAATGACGCGGCCATCACCGATGGCAATCAGAACATTACCCTGAACGACCTCAATAGCGATGGCGTCATCAAGGTCTCACAGGGCAAGAAAAAGATCGTCCTCGTAAGGCCAGTCTGATCGTGACGCGGATCAACTGTGTCCCCGTGACAGAACTGAGCGGCCCGCATCTGGTGGCCGAATATCGCGAATTGCCGCGTATATTCGCACTGGTGCGGGCGGCCTCAGGCCGTGGCGAAACGCCGGATGATCCGCGCAACCCCCGCACCTATGTGCTGGGCAAGGGGCATGTGCGTTTTTTCTATCCGCGTCTGGGCTATCTGGCGACCCGTCAGGCGCAACTGATCGCGGAAATGCAGGCCAGAGGTTATCAGCCCAGCTTTACCAATCCTTCGGAACTTCTGAGCGGCATAGATGCCTGCTGGTGCGGAGACTGGCAGCCGGACGATCGCGCCTTAAGCCTCAATCGCGCCCGTATCGCCGAGCGCACGCCAGCCAAAACCTGATTATTTCCCGTCTTCGACAGGCGCGAGCAAGTCCGGCTGATCCTTATCCAGCAGACGCCGGAAGAAACCGGGCAAGACCAGTGAGAACGGATCGATTTCCGCCTGAGGCGCATCAGCATGACCTCTCAGACGATACTTGATCCCCAATACGCCTTCACCACGGCTTGAGGTCAGAAGCTCCCCCACAAGCGGCACCTGCGAAAAGGCGGCGTTGACGCCATAGGCCGGAATAAGCGTCCCGTTATAGTCAACCACATTGGCCCTGGTATCCATTCCGCCCCGGATATTGATGCGCAGGGCCTCGCCCTTGGCCCAGCCGTCACGAACAAACAGGAAATTATCGCGGTAACGCACAGGAAATTCATAGTCGGAGAAACCGATCCCTTCACCGGTCAGCGTATCCGAAAGCCCCTGCAATGACGCCAGTGACAACAGCTGCCCCAGAAAAGGTATCTGGCTGACCCGAATATCCTCGCCTTTCAGGGTCGCATCCACCTGACCATTGCGATAGACGCCATTCATCATCAGCGTCCCGCTGCGTAAGCGCCGGTCACCGGTGGCTGTATAGAACAGATCCCCGACATCATCCGCCATAAAGGTAAAACGGCTCAGATCAGCCTCAGGCCGGAGTGTCAGTGAAATCTGATTGTTATTATCCGTCAGGGCCTTACCCTCACCGCGCAAGCTATTAAGGCCGTCCCATTCACCCTCAAAACGTACATCCCTGAAGGTGCCGTCACCGGCCAGTTTCAACCGGTCAAGACTGAGTATGACCCGTGTCGGCAGTTGCGGAACCACGGGCACAGGTTCCGGCACAGTCAGCGGTTTTGCCGCCCCTCGCGCATTCACCACGGTCTTGGTCTTTGCGGGTTTTTGCCAGGGCCGCATATCCATCAATGCGCCCTTTACGGATATTATCCGTGTTTGCGGCTCACCGACCTGATAGACCTGCACGCTGCCCTGCATCACATCCTTGAGATAAAGGGTCGAAAAATCAGCAAAATCCAGATCACTATCGGCCCCGAGTGCCGCACGACCTTCGACGGCAAACCGCTCACCTGCTCCCTGAATACGGGTCATATTGACCCCGCCTTCCGGCCCACCCTCGTCAAAGCTGAAATTCAGGCTTGCGGCCTCTCCAACCGGCTTTACCCAGTCCGCCCCCCCCAGCCTCAGTTCCGCATTCCGGGCATCCAGATTGAGTACCGCCGCTGACACCTCACCGGTTGATATCGCTCCTTCGGTCGTGTTTTCGGTCTGATAAAGGCTAAGCTGCTGAGCGACGCGCCCGTTGACCTCAAGCATATGGCCGCGATAGCCGATCTGCCTCAGGAAGGCTCCGTCAATATCGGCACTGATGGTCGCCCAGGGCTGAGGCCGGTTCGTCAGAACCATTTCATCCATATCCGGCAGGTCAAAAAACACGTCCTGTGCATTCCCCAGACGTGCCCGTCCCTTTATGCCGCGACGGTCCTGCTCCCACAGGGCATCGACCTCAAGATCAGCCAGAGGCGTGAACCAGTCTTCGGGCAGCCCCAAAAGATGCAGATCATGCGGCGTCAGTTTCGCCTTAAGCGTCCGCGTCGGCTCGTCATCCATATCCATGTCCGACCAGCCGAGCACCGCATTGATGGTATCGAGGCGGATAAGGGCCTCTCGCGAGTCGGCATCCAGCCCGATATTGACGCTCAGGCGGCGGGGTTTGTTAAATATGGGCAAGGCCCCTATGCCCAGCAAACGCGCCCGATCCGGCGTGATCAGCGCATTATAGACCAGACGCGGATTACGCCCTTCGACATAGGCCAGTTCACCGGTAAACCCTTCGGCCTGCAACTGCCCGCTCCAGACATCGCCTGAGCGCATCAGATATATTTCGGTCGGAATTTCCGGTTTGAAGCGGGCAAATATCGGCAGCCCCTGCCCCTTCATGCCCGCCGAAAGCGTGGCCCCGTTCAGCGTCACCCGGTTCGGGCGGGCGTCAGTGCCGCTCCAGTCCACGCGTCCGTTGAAAATATCCGAGGCGATAGTACCGGTGCCGATATTATTGGCCAGTTCCAGATTACCTTTAAGCGCCACCCGCCGCGTCGGCGAGCCCCCAAACTGACGGGCATTAAAACTGCCGGTGAAATCGATAAAGGACTTCGGGCTTTCAAAACCGGTACGGAACCCGATTTCGCCACGATAAGGCCCGACATCCGCAGGGCCGCGCACCTCAATCACATCATCGCGCAAATCCCCCCTCAGCTTAAGCTCACCGTTGGTGAGATCCCACCCAAGCGCCGCCTGCCTCAGAGCCCCATTACGGATATCGGCCTTAAAGCTGATGTCCATGACGTCATAATTCAGCGGGCTGGCAAAGCTGACAAAGCCAATATCAACCCGAAAGTCCGTCTCACCGGATAAACGGTCTCGCGTCAGCCCCTGACGCGCCAGCTGACCGCCAGTGAGCGGGTCGACAATCTCAACCGCCCGCACCACATCGCCGCCACTGGTCAGCCATATATGGGTACGCCCCTTATCGGCCTTGTCAAAGCTTTCGACCGAAACCCGACCGTCCTTAACCGGAAGCCCCCCCAGTTCTCCACCGGCAATACTCAGATCAAAACTGTTGCCCCGCAAATGCCCCTGACCCCGCACCCCTTGCGCCTTGGGCAGGTCATCATGCACCAGCAAGGCCATGTCGGCATAATCAAAGGTCAGATCGAGGTGCTCATCCTTAAGGCCGTTTGACCGTAAGCTGCCCGGCGGGGCCTTCAGGGTGAAACGGGCATTGGAATAAACTCCGCCTTCGATGCGCCGGATAAGATCGGCCCTGAGCACAGAGGTCAGGGTTTCCGGCCAGAAGGCAAACACCTGTTCCTTGGCAAATTGCCCCGAAACCCGCGCCTTGAGTTCCGCGCCCACCTGCCCCTTGTCGTCCGTATAGACAAAGCCTTCGGTATGTAACGGGGCATTATTCAAAAGGCCCCGCCCTGACTTGATTTCCAGACGCTGACGTTCGGGGATATAGGCCCCGATAAAATGCACGTCCCTCAGTGTCTGAGCCGGAAAATCCTCTGCCAGATGCCCTGATATTCTGGGCCCATGAAAGTCAAAGGCAATGCTGTAGGGCGCATCCGCCGCCTTGTTCTCCGGCACCAGCAAGACCGTACCTTTTAAGTCGGTGTCCAAATGATGCGTCTGCAAACGGAAGGTCGAAAAATTAATCGCCTTTTTTTCAGGCAGGTAATCCGCCCTGGCCTCAATCGCCTCAAACGGTTGCCGGTTGGTGCCAAAATCATAGCTGCCTTGACCGGCGCTTATATTCAGTGATGCTTTTTCGATACCTTTGGCCGTGCTGTAACTTAAGTGGCCCGTACCATTTACCGTGGCCTCAAGCCTAGACAGGGGCCGCGTTACCCCAACGCTCGGGAAAATATCCGAAGGCACCAGATCCTTGATATCGACATCAAGCTGCGCGGTTTTAAGCTCCGTCTTGGAAACAGCCCTGGCGCTCAGGTAAGACCAATGCCCGCCCGTATCGACAGCCAGACCAATTTCCGCCCGCACATCATCGCGCTTTTTGGAGAAATCAATCCGCGCCACCTCGGCACGCCAGTTCAGATCAGTGCCCACCTGACCAAGGCGGATAGAACCGTCCTTAAGGCTGAAGGCGCGTGTAAACGACACCGGACGGCCCAGTTTCTCATCCCCCGTCAGATCACGGAAAATCTCGTCAATGGCAAAGGCTTCGGGGTCACCACTGGCGTCATAGCCCAGTTCATAACGCCCTTCAGGCGATACGGACAGGACGATCTCAAAACCTTCGGCGGATATATGCGCCGGCGCGAGATGCAAAAGTAAAAGACTATCGAGGGCCAGCGCCGCCTCAAGCTGATCAGACGCCGCAATAGTGCGCTGCTTATCGTCCTTAAGGACCAGCCCCTCAAAGCGTAGCCCCAGCGCATTGGTGTCGTGAAACCATACCAGATCAAGATGTTTCAGACTGGCGTCACTGCCCGGCACCGTGCGCTCAAGGCGCGTAATAATGATATTTTTCAGGCCATCAATACGCACAGGCCCCTGCGCCAGACGTACACCGCCCGCAAACACACTCAGGATCAATCCGCCTGCAAGACAAAGCTTCCACCGCCGTTTGATCGTACCGATTATTTTTATTACCAATGGAGGCATTCAGGCGGTTTATTATTCTATTATAGTATCAGGCGAATCCACTTTGTCCCGTGCGGTCGCAATCAAAGTGGCTAATCCGAACGCACCCTAAAGTCATAAGCGTAACAGAAGGCGATGTCATGGCAAAAAAATTACAGTCCGTACAGGAATTCCCCCCTTATAAGGTGCCCGATTTCAGCCTGCCCGTCGCCGTGGCTGAAAAAGACGGTGTGCAGCACGATATGCGTTCGCTCAAAGACTTCCGTGGCCAATGGCAGCTTCTGTTTGTTTATCCGGCAGACAATACCCCGACCTGCACACAGGAAGCCGTGGCGTTTGATGCGGCTCAGGCCGACTTCAGCGCCCTTGATTGTGCCATAACAGGATTATCCAAAGACGATCTCAAAAGCCACGAGCGTTTCATAACCAAACATAATCTGACCATTCCGCTCTTGTCCGATACCGAAACCACCCTGATTTCCGCATTGGGGTCGTGGGGTGAAAAAAGTCTCTATGGCCGGAAATATATGGGCACTGACCGCTCAACCTTCCTGATTGATCCCGAAGGCCTTATCCGCGCCGAATGGCGAAAGGTGCGCTTTAAAGGCCATGTCGAGGCGGTCCTCGAAGCCCTTAAAACCCTGCGGCGCGCCTGAGTTACCCCAAAACCATCCCCGAATTACCCCCAAAACCGCCCACAGCTGTACATCACCTGACAAGGTCAGGGCTGGCATTATTCTTGAAACCCCGCCCCCTGTATCGTCGTCAATTCCGGTGATTCGATTAAGGCTTGCCAAGACAGGTTTGGTTAAGCCATAATTAATTTGCGGATGGGGAGTGGGGAACTTATGCACAGAAGCCGTTTTCAGCGCCTGAAAGACGCGCTTGAACACACCTTTCCTGAGCGGCACCTCTATATCCGCTCAGGCGATGAGACGCGTGGCTATCGTTTTGGCACCGGAAAGCAGTTCACCCTCGCCATTCTGGCCAGTTTTCTGATCACCTGGCTGGCCATGAGCACCGGTGCCGTTATATTCATGGCGGCCTCTGCCGGTTCTGGTTCTGAAAAACAGATCATTATGTTAAAAGCCCAGTCCGAACGCTGGGTCGCCGACCGTCAGGCGCGCCTTGATGTGCTGATGCGCCAGAACGAAGTCTCCTCCGGCTCGCTGGAACAACTGGCAAAGACCGTTGAAAACAGACACATAGCGCTTGGCCAGATGCTGCCGGGCTTCAAGGGGGTTCCGGGGGCCGCCGCTGTCCTTGCCCCCGCCGCCATTGACGATACACTGCCGCCAGTTGAGCGCATCTATGCGGTCAGGGCAGATCAGGAACGGGTCGTGGCCCGCGCCGAAGAACTGGCCAAGACACGGGCCGAACGCCTCAGGCTGGCCTTCCGCACCGCCGGTCTCAATCCAGCAGGCTATAGCCGACGCACCTCCAATGGCCCTCTGCTTGAACACCGTAATGCGCAGGAACTGGCGGCCTATCTAAATGTTGATCAGGGCTTTGCCGAACGTATTCGTAACGCCGCGCTTAACCTCTCGGACATGCGTGGCCTTGAAACCTCGGCCGAGCACATTCCCTTTACCCGCCCGACGCGCAATGCGCGCACGACTTCGGGCTTTGGCGTGCGGCTTGATCCTTTCACCCGTCGACCCAAAAATCACTTTGGCCTCGATTTTGCTGCGCCCTACCTGACCCCTATTCACGCAACCGCCCCCGGAACCGTTTCGTTCTCAGGCACGCGCGGTGGATACGGGCGTACTGTGGAAATTGACCACGGTAACGGCTTCAAAACCCGTTACGCCCATTTGCAGACACTTTCGGTCAAGACCGGCCAGCGTGTCAGTGTTGGCCACCGTGTAGGGGCCATGGGCTCAACGGGCCGCTCTACCGGGGTGCACCTTCATTATGAAGTGTGGATCAACGGACGTCCTCAAAACCCTGCTCGCTTTATAAAGGCCGGAGATTATGTTCAGCAAAACTAAAACCACCCGTCAGGCCAAACCCGTACAGGTAAAGCACACGTCGGCGGTTCCACCGCTTGATCTTCCCGCATCACCCCCAAGCCCTGTGGCGGCCGCTCCGGTGGCGACATCCGCTCCCGCCGTCACACCGGTGCGCAGCACGCCGTCGATACTCGGGCCGCAAATCAGCATTAATGGTAATGTCACCGGTGCCGGTCACCTTCAGATTGACGGCAATGTACACGGCGACGTCAAGGTGGGCCATCTTATTGTCGGAGAAGCGGGCAATATCGAAGGTGCGGTCGAAGCGGAAACCATCGAGATTCGCGGTCGCGTGCTTGGGGCCATCAGCGGCAAACAGGTCAGGCTTATGGCCTCATCCTATGTCGAAGGTGATATCACCCACGAAAGCCTGTCGATCGATATTGGTGCCTATTTTCAGGGGCGCTGCCTGCAAACCCGACCGGCTTTAGCCCCAGTCGCCGCACCCGTGGTGAAACCCGTGCAGGTGCCCGAGTCATTGACCGCTCATTCAAGTGCCTATGACCTGAACGCACTTTCGGATCTGAAATAACAAACAGATGACGCTACACACTTACCGGAAAAGGTATTGACCTTTTCCGGTTTTTTGTCTGCTTGATACAGGGACTTACGATGTGAGGACTGTATGAGCGACTCTATTCCGACACGACCGCCCCTGACCTTCCGCCTGTTGTGGAAAATGCTTAAGGAGAGCGGACAGGAATGGCTTAATGACAAGGTGCCCCGCCTCGGGGCCGCCCTTGCCTTTTACAGTGTCCTGTCCATCGGCCCGCTTTTGCTTATCGTCATTGCCATTGCCGGTCTGGCTTTCGGGCGTGATGCGGTCAGCGGGTATCTCTACGAAGAAATCCGCGATCTCGTAGGTGATATTGGCGCTCAGGCCATACAGGCCATCATCGCCTCAAGCGCCAGCAAAAGCTCAGGCATAGTCGCTACCCTGATCGGTTTGGTGACTCTGATCATTTCCGCCACCGGCTTCTTTGCCCAGCTTCAGGACGCCATGAATGCGGTATGGAATGTTGATGAAAACCAAAAACGCCACTGGTCATGGTTCATCCGCAAGCGCGTTCTGTCTTTCGCCCTGATTGTCGGCATAGGCTTCTTGCTGCTGATATCACTGGTGATTTCCGCCGCATTGACGGCGCTTAACGCCTTTGTCTCTGATTACACGCCGGTTTTCATGGCCCAAATAATCAATCATGCCGTATCTTTTATCGTTACGACCTTTATGTTTGCCATGGTTTTCAAAATCCTGCCGGACGTCAGAATCAGATGGCGGGATGTCTGGGTGGGTGCGGCCATCACTGCCATTCTGTTCTCATTCGGCAAATATCTGATCGGACTTTACCTCGGCCAGAGCGCCCTGAGCTCGGCCTATGGTGCCGCAGGGTCGCTGATCGTGCTTCTGGTCTGGATTTATTATTCCACCCAAATATTCTTTTTCGGTGCTGAATTTACGCAAGTCTATACCCGCCACTTCAGCACCGAAATTACACCCCGCACGCATCGCTCGAATATATCGAAATAACTACCGGTTCGCCCCGTAATCCCAGTGTTTAATCACATAGGACAGGCCAAACAGCGCCACCCTAAGCCCGACACCCCACCAGCCAATCACCTCAAATGTACTGAGCGCCGCCTCAAGCGAGGCCCGCTGATCAAGCACCTGCCCGCCCACCGTTTCCGTCGCCGTGGTCGCGGCAATGAAACCGGCAATATATTGTGCCGCTGACGAACTGAGGAACCAGATCGCCATCATCGTGGATACAATAACGGGCGGCGACAACTTGGTGATCTGCGACAGACCGACCGGCGACAGCGCCAACTCCCCGATCGTATGCACCAGATAGGTCGCCCCGAGAAACACCAGCGGCAACCGGAAGGCATTATCAGCGAAGCCCGCGCCCCACACCAGTATCAGGAACCCGACACCGGCATTGACCAGCGCAAAGGCAAATTTCTTGACCGGATCAGGATCGCGTCCGCGCTTACCCAGCCAGGTAAAACCAATGGCAAACAGCGGGGCCAGCAACAGAATAAAGGCCGAATTAAACGACTGGGTCTGTGACGCGGTAAAGGTCGTATCGAAATGCCAGTAGCCTGCCGGAAGCGTAACCGCCGCCAGTTGCGCCGGTGTCCCGAACACCATCAGCTGCCCAAACAGATCAAACACAACGGCCTGACTGACCAGTTCCAGATTCGTATTACGCGCCGCAAACAGATTAAGCGACGACCCCGCCTGTTCAAACAGCGTCCAGAAAATCACCGAGGCAAAAATCAGCACAAAGGCCAGCCCCAGCCGGAAATTCTCCTCGCGCGCGAAATAACGTGCCATATACCAGACGACATAGCCGATAATGGCTACGGACGCCGCCCCCAGACCCCAGCCCACGACCTCATTGCGCTGAACCGCAAACCAGATCAGCGGGACGGACAGGATCGACAAACCGTAGATCAGGGTTTCACGGTTAAACGGCCCGAAAACCGGCGCTTTCAGTTTCTCAGGCTCCGGCGGTTCGCCATTACCCTCAAACAGCGGCTTGCCCCAGACAAACACAATAAGTCCCGCCAGCATCCCCAGCCCCGCCAGACCAAACCCCCAGCCCCAGCCATAGGTTTCCCCCAGATAGCCGCACAATATCGCCGCCCAGAAAGCCCCGAGATTGATGCCGTAATAATAGAGCGTGAACCCCGAATCGCGGCGCGGGTCTTTTTCCGGATAAAGCTGCCCGACAATCGAAGATATATTGGCCTTAAGATAACCAACCCCTAGAATAATCAGTGAAATCGACAGGAAAAACGCCTGCTCGGCCCAGGGCGTAACCTTGACCACACCTTGCGTATAACTGCCCGCTTCAAGCACCGGCGGCAAGGGCGCACTCTCCGGAATATCAACAATCCGCAACCCGCCATTTTCAGCCGCCGCCACAGCATACAGCCCCTCACCGACCTTAAGCTTTTGCGGCCCCAGATGATGCCCGTCGCGCACAAATTCATAGGTCTGCGCCTCATAGGTCAGGGTCGCAATATTGGGCTTACCCTCAATCGCCAGACTGCCGTGACCAATCACCAGCAATATGGCCCCGAACACAATCGCCTTACGTGTCCCCAGATAGCGGTCCGCCATAAGCCCGCCAATCAGCGGCAGCAGATAGATCAGCGACGTATAGGAGGCGTATTGCGTATTGGCGATTTCATCGGAAAACAGGAAATGCGACGTCAGATAAAAGATCAGCAACGCCCGCATGCCGTAATAGGAAAACCGCTCCCACATCTCGGCAAAAAACAGGACAAACAACCCCTTAGGGTGTTTGCGCAACTGACTGAGAACCGGAATAGCCGTCAGAACGGTGATAACTATGCCGACCAGAATAACAATATTCATAGGACATCCCCAATCATTGTCTGGGGATCAGAAACCAAAAGCCGGGATTTGGCAAGCCTTGTATCCCGTGCTTCCCTCCTCTCAGTCTGGACGAATATATAAACCTTAAAGGCGCAAAATCTCCCTCCTCCCTGCTCTGCGGGGAGGTGGATTTTTTGCATCCGCAAAAAAGACGGAGGGGTATCTTTTTACACAGCCAACAACCACGTGCCTTATAGGCTTAAGTGGCTGTGACCATAACTAATAGGCCGCTTCTTTATAGATCGGATCAACCACCCCACCCCATTCGCCATAATATTTCTCAAGCCAGCGATCCGCCAGAGTCAGCCCCGAATCGGCAATATCAAACAAAGGTGCCAGACAAACCGACTCATCCTGACCGGTGTCTGACAATTGCCCGCGACGCTTAAGCCCCGCTTCGGCGATCTTCAACGCATCCAAAGCCCAGTCTTTGACGGCGCGTCCGGCGATCTCGCCCTTAAGACCGGTTTTCGCCGCCTGCGTCCGCCACAGTAACCGCTCGGCCTGCGTCCAGTTTTTCACCAGATCCCATGCCGCCTCTAACGCCGTCTGATCGTACAATATACCCGCCCAGAAGGCCGCCAGCGCATTGATATGGCTCTGCGGACCGCCGTCGGCCCCACGCATTTCGAGATACTTCTTGAGGCGTACTTCCGGGAAAAGCGTCGTCAGATGATCCCCCCAATCATCAATCGTCGGGCGCTGCCCCGGCAATGCTGGCAATTCCCCTTTGAGGAACGCCCTGAAGGATTGCCCCGACGCATCGATATAATCGTCACGTTTGACGAAATACATAGGTACATCAAGCGCATATTGCGCATAACGCTCATAGCCAAAATCGTCGTCAAACACGAACCCGAGCATCCCCGTCCGATCAGCATCCGTATCCGTCCAGACATTGGCGCGCGCCGACACAAACCCGTTCGGCTTGCCTTCTGTAAACGGCGAACTGGCAAACAGAGCCGTGGCGATCGGCTGAAGACTTAAGGCCACGCGGAACTTCAGCACCATATCGGTTTCGGAACTGTAATCCAGATTAGCCTGAATGGTCGATGTCCTGAGCATCATATCAAGCCCGAGATTCCCGACCTTTGGCATATAGGCACGCATGATATTGTAACGGCCCTTGGGCATGACCGGCGTTTGCTCACGGCTCCAAAGCGGCGAAAATCCGGCCCCGAGAAACCCCAGCCCCAGTTCTCCGCCAACGACCTTCACTTCATCCAGATGACGGGCGGTCTCGGCGGCTATCTCATGCACACTCTCAAGCGGCGCGCCCGAAAGTTCAAACTGTCCGCCCGGCTCAAGCGACACAGAGGCCCCGCCACGGCTCAGGGCAATCAGCTTGCCCTTTTCATACACCTCGGCCCAGCCAAAGCGCGTCAGGCCTTTAAGCAGCGCCTCAATACCGCTGGCGCCCTCATAGGCCGGACGGCTCAGATCACTGTGATGGAAAACAAATTTCTCGTGTTCCGCACCAATCCGGAACTGCGCCTGTGGCTTTTCACCAGCCGCAAAATAATCGATCAGGGTTTTATGGCTATCCACGGGCGCGATATCGCCGGAAATTACAGGAGAACTGGCCAAGCGCCCTATCCTTTAAATCGAATAATGACTGTTACAATTTCTGGCTATATGGGCCTATGTGTGCAGGCGCACAAGTCATTTTCACTAATTTATCGCCAGTCCCCAAGCGTCGCCTGATAAAGCGTCAACGCCGATATGGCCGCCGTATCCGCCCGCAGAATACGCGGCCCCAGATTGACGGCCACGGCCTGATCATGCTGTCTTAAATTACCGCGCTCATGATCATCAAACCCGCCCTCCGGCCCGATCAGAATTATAATCCGACCGCTGGCCTCAAGCCTGCCTAAAACCTCTGTCATAGGCCTGATCTGACGTCCTTCTGTCTCATGGGTCGAGTCTTCGTCCCCATAGACAATCCTGTCGTCAGAACTTAACTCTTTTACATAAGCTTCTAATTTAACTGGGCTTAAAACCAAAGGTACATCCAAACGCTCTGTCTGTTCCGCCGCCTCCTGCGCAATAAGCCGAAGCCGCCCGACATTGGTGTGATCGGCATTGGTGCGTCGCGTAATCAAAAGCTGGATAGCTCCTACCCCAAGCTCCGTCGCCTTCTCAATGATCGTCTCAAGCCGCGCCCGCTTAACCAGCGCCACAGCCAGCACCGGCGGATATCCTGTCTGCGGCTGGGCCTTGGTCTGACGCAATAATTCAACCGTCACCAGTTTCTTGGTCACCAGATGGATACGCGCCCGCCATTCCCCGTCACGCCCGTTGAACAGTAAAACTTCATCATCCACCCCTAGTCGCATGACCACAGCCAGATAGCGCCCCTGATCAGGATTGAGGGCCAGGGTCAAACCTTCGGTAAAAGGTGGCGTATTTTCAGCGATAAACAGACGGATCATAAGCCTGTTTTAAGCCTGTCCGGCCCGCCCGCCAAGCATGTGGATTGATATTTTGTCGTTTCACTTGATATGCTGTCAAAAAATATGAGGAAATGCCATGACGTCTGCCCCCCTGCCTGCCCGTTTGTGGCTTATGGGTGCCCTGCTTCTCAGCAGCTGCGCCACGCCGACACATCTTTCAGCCCCGGACATCAGCGGCTTTAATGACGCTGTGCATCACTGGCGCAATAAGCACGGGGATGGTTATGCACGTCTTCAGCCGGATAATTATGTCGCCATTGCGGACACGATTCTGCTCCTCCAGAGGGATAACGGCGGCTGGATCGAAAACCGCGACCCCTTAAGGATACTCAGCGAAGCCGAAATCCAGCAGGCGCTGGCTGAAAAAGCCGATCCTGACTTCAGCTTTGACAACCGCAACATCTATACGCAGGTCGAATATCTCTTTGCGGTTTTTGAACGCACACAGGACAATCGCTATCGTCAGGCCGCCCTCAAGGGCCTTGATCTGATTCTGACCCATCAGATCGACACCTGCGGTGGCTGGCCCCATACGGTGCCCGCCCGTCAATCCTATCACCCGATGATCACGCTGGCCGATGAGGTCACTTCCGGTAACCTGACCCTGTTGCGCACCATCTCGCAACGTAAAGCCCCCTTCACCCATATCGACGAATCGCACCGCCAGCGCGCCGAAAACGCACTCCAAAAAGGCGAATCCTGCCTGTTACGCCTGCAAATCCGTCAAAATGGCCGCCTGACGGGATGGGCCGGACAATATGATCCTGTAACCCTATTGCCTGTTAAAGGCCGCAGCTTTGAACTGCCCGCCATAGTGACGCAGGAAACCGTCGAGGTCGTCCGCTATCTGATGCGCATCGACAATCCGTCACCGGAAATACGTACCGCTATTATTGCCGCAGTTGAATGGATCGAGTCTTCAAAATTCAATGGCTTGCGTCTGGAAACCTACACTCTGGATGAAGCCATACGCTATGATTATCACACCGCGACCACCGACCGCCGTCTGGTCAGCGACACGACCGCCCCGCCGCTGTGGGCACGTTTTTATGACCTGAATGACAATAGCGTTATCCTCGCCAATCGTGATGGCGTAAGGGTGGCAAACTATCAGGATATTCATCACGAACGGCGCACCGGCTATGCCTGGTATGGCGAATGGCCCGCCAAACTGCTTGAGGAAGACTATCCGGCCTGGTTGAAACGCAACGCGCCCTAACGCTTCTCGCGCAAAATCTCATCGAGCCAGCTTTTCCGACCCTCAATGACCTCAAGATGCGGGTAACGCAGGCCCTCGCGATAATCGACCTTATAGGTGCGATAGGTCTTTCCACGCCGGATCAGAAGGTCCAACGCCCCACCGGTCTTAGCCACCCCTATGGCCTCCTGAAGCTTCTCCGCCTCATAGGCCTCGCCATTGACCGCGATCAGGGTCATGCCCTGCCCCAATCCCGCCTTGTGAGCCGGACTGTTCCATATCACCTGTTGCAGATCGCCATTGGTTCCCAAAACCAGCCCCAGCGAATGGCTCAGATCGGTCTGCCTTAACAGACGCTCCCGCGCCCGCGTCCAGTCACTTGGCCGATCGCGATAGACCAGCCGGTATCCCCCCTGCTCAAGTCCTGCCAATGGCGCAGACGGGCCAGCCTGATATAGCCTCTCGCTCAGAAAACCGGCCCAGTCATATTCATAAACCGCATTAAGTGCTGAAACCACATCATTGAATTGATAGGCTTTGGCCTCAAAATCACCGTCCGGCCCCTTGAAGAAGGTAGCGGCAAAATCATCCAGCGATTTACGCCCCCGCGTCTGCTCACGGATCAGCGTATCTGCCTCAAGCCAGACCAGTAAACCGGCATTATAATAGTCTTCGCTCCGCTGCCAGCTCACCCAGTTTTTTGGCGCACGCTGGGCAATGACGGGATCATTGGTGGTATCAATCAGCGGCCGCCACTCGCCGCCCGCCTGAAGATCATAATGTGCCGCTATGTGCGCCAGTGCCTGTAAGGTCTGTTCGCGACTATAAAGCCCTGACCGCGCCGACAACACATAGCCCCAATATTGCGTCTGCCCTTCATAAACCCACAACAGGCTCCCCTGCATAGGCGTCTGAAAATCCGGCGTCAGCAAATCAGCGCCGCGTTTGTATTTGCCATTCCACGCATGAACAAACTCATGCGGCAACAAATCACGCCCCACAAATTCCGTGGCCCACAGCCTGAAATAATCCGGCGAATGACCATTTTCCGACGACCGATGATGCTCCAGCCCAATATCCCCCAGATTATCCGACAGATGCAGCAGGAAACTGTAACGATCATAGGGCTCGGACTGAAACAGCTTCAGCGTCTGATCGACCATCTTGCGGTGAAGGGCGATCTGCTCGTCAGTTATGACCAGATCACCGGCCTCATCAGCCATAAAAAACAGACTGACCGGCGCCCGCCCTTTTGGCGTCAGATCCACCGTTTTGAAATGCTTACCGGCAAACATCGGCGAATCGACAAAATGATCATAGCTGATCGGCTTGAAGGTGATGCGGTTGTCTTCTGACGTCCCCGCCACCTCAAGTGCGCTGCCATACCCCCAGCCCGGCGGCAGCTTAAGCGTCAGTTCGATCGGAATCCGGCGCGTGTAATATCCCGCCGGATAAAAAGACAATAACTCCCATTGCAGGTTGCTCATGGTCTCGGTGACAATGACCCGCCCTGCCGCCGCCGTCATGGGCGACAGAAACTCGAACTCAGCCACCACCTCCGTGGTCCCTTCCGGCACCTCCAGATGGAACGCATTGACCTCAAGCGGATCACGCAGCCAGCCAATTGTCTCGCCGCCGGCTGTAAACCGCAGATTGGCTACCTTATCCACAATTCGGGGCGCGGCATGTTTTCCGGGCAGCCACTTTGGCATCATCAGCACCAGCGGCCCGCCCTGCGTCACGGGAATCACCTGTCTGACACGGATAATGCGTTGCTGGGTATCTGTGGCATCGACCGAAAGCCGCAAGGTGCCACCATAGGGAATATCCTGAGACACAGGAATCGCAGGCCTGTCCTTGAAAGGCTGCGCCGCAACCGGCCCCACAACAGCCAGGGCAATGGCTATCCCGCTCAGCAGCCCCTTTAATGCCATAGCCGCAGCTCCCTACTTAACCAGCCGCAGCGTTGTCACAAGCGGCACATGACGGTTGCCATTCACATCCTGCACAGTGACTTCGATTCGGTAAGGCCCCGCCATATCCTTGTCTTCAAAACGAATGCCTAAGGTGGCGCTGTTATTGAATATCTGTTCCGGTCGCGTCGTCGCCCCACGAAACGCCGTCAGCCCCTTGTGATCCGTTTCACTGTATACTGCCCCGTCCGGCGACAGAAGACGGACATCATAGGTCACCAGACCGAAGCCGTCACTCAGCGCCATACCGGTAAACAGTACCTTGACAAAAACCCGCTGCCCCACCGCCACTTCGGAAACATCCGTAAGCTGCAAGCCCTGATCCGATGGCGCATTAAACGCCGTGTGACCGGCCTCATCAACCACCACCAAAGCCGCACTGAAGGGCCCATCCGCCTCAGGAAACCCGCGCATATCCCGCATGGGGGCCTCCTGAGCCACAACCGGCCCCATTAGCCCCAAACCCAACAAAGTCGCCAGAACGACAGGCTTCAACATAGCGCCCCCTGAATATTATCCCGCCACCGTATCGATATGCACACCGGCCGTCAGGGTCTTGTGTACCGGACATTTCGCGGCAATCTCAATCAGCTTTTGCGTCTGATCCTCCGTCAGCTTTTCGCCAATGATCGTCACGGTCTTGCTGTAGATATCCGCCTTGCCCGACGCGTGCCCCACCTGCCTGTCGTAACTCAGACTGACCCTGACACCCTCAAGCGGCCAGTCCTTCTGCCGCGCATACCAGCGCACGGTCATGGCCGTGCATTCTCCTAACGCCGCCAACAGGTAATCATAGGGTGACGGCGCCAGATTATGCCCGCCCTTAGCTTCGGGCTCGTCACCCGACAAGCGATGCCCCCCCACCAGCATACTGACGCTAAAGGGGGTTATGTGGGTTTCATGTACCTCTGCATCTATACGATCAGTCATGTTTTTTTCAGGCCTCCGGCAGGGGAATAAACTCGATCTCGTCCCCCGGCACCTTGGGGAAACGCCCTTCGCGCCAGTCGGCCTTGGCCTGCTCGATCCGCTCTTTGCGTGACGAGACGAAATTCCAGTAAATATGCCGCTCCGTGAACGGCTCACCGCCCACAACCGCGATCTGCGAATCGGCCACCGCCGTCAGAGTCACGACCTCACCGGCTTTCAGCACCGCCATATGCGCCGCCTCGACCACAGTCCCGTCAATATCCACCGCCCCCGTCACCACATAGACGGCCCGCTCAGGCGTATCGGCGCTGATCTCAAGGCTCTGGGCGGCGGCCAGACGTGCCTCCAGATAGAGCGTCTCGGCAAAGGTTTTGACCGGTGACGTAACACCATAAGCGCTGCCCATCATCACCCGCACAGGTACGCCCCCCACCTCCAGCGCCGGAATATCGGCGGCATCATAATGATAGAAGGCCGGATCAGTCTCCTCATCGGCTTCCGGTAAGGCATGCCACAGTTGAAGCCCATGGGTCTTACGCGTCTGTTGCGCCGTTTCCGCCGGTTCGCGCTCCGAATGGACAATCCCGCGCCCCGCCACCATCAGATTGATATCGCCGGGTGAAATCACCTCGTCATTCCCAAGCGAATCGCGGTGATGCACATGACCTTCAAACAGATAGGTTACGGTCGCCAGATTGATATGCGGATGCGGTCGTACATTCAGCCCCTCACCCGGCGCAAATACCGCAGGCCCCATATGATCAAAGAACAGCCACGGCCCGACCTGACGCTTTTTGGCGTACGGCAGAATACGCCTTACGACAAACCCGCCCAGATCCTTTTCCCGTGGCTCAATAATCCATTCAATCTTGCTCATAACACACCCCGACAAGTCTTTACCCAAACCGATTAAGCCGTTTCTCAAAGCCGGTCATGTACTATTTTCGTGATGGCTGATGAGACTTCGGGTAATTTTACACTTGCCATAATTTTTGCCCGACCATATATCTTGCATAACAAAGCAACCATTTTCCGAACCGGCATGCCTCCCGAACAGGTCACCCCTCAGGTCAAAACCACCGAAGCCCGTCGCACCCAGATGTACAAGGGCATTCTGGAACTGGCCCTGATGCGCCTGTTGCGTGATGACGCCCAGTATGGCCTGCGCATCCTTGAGGCCTTACGCGAAGCCGCAGGTCTCGATCTGTCCGAAGGGACGCTTTACCCCCTGCTGCACCGTCTGGAAAAGGCAGGCCTCATAAAGGCGGAGTGGCGGCACGAAGCCGAAGCCAGCCACCCGCGCAAATATTATCATCTGACACCGCAGGGCCTTAGCGAGCTTAAGGTTCAAAGCGACATCTGGCTTGAGATGAGCGAACGCCTCAACGCCTTTCTGAAGCAGGAGGGGAAATGACTGAACAAACCGATATAGACCTCTGGCTGAAATATCTCGACGAGGTCCTGCACACCCTGCCCGCCGATGAGCGTGCCGATATTGTCAACGAAGCCCGCGCGCACCTCGAAGAAAAGGTCGCTGCCGGACAGACCGCCATCGCCGCCCTTCAGGGCTTCGGCAAGGCCGAGGCCTATGCCCGCCCCTTCCTTGAGGATCACCGCCTGTCGCAGGCGCTCGATTCCAACGGCCACGTGGCCATGACAAAGGCCCTGCTGTCGCGCACGACCCGTAGCCTGTCCTCAAGTCTGGGGCTGATCGGCGCGTTCATCTTCACCGCCGCCGCGGTCATTATTGCCCTACTGATGGTGCTGAACCTGCTGCACCCGGGCTGGCTGCCGCACTTTATCCGCTCGTTCGGACAGGGGCCGCTGACGGATTTCATTACCGGCCCGGCCCTTTACCCCTTGCTGATCGCGCTGATCGGCCTTGACCTTTACCTCGCGCGCATCTGCCTGATCGGGGCGACAAAGAGCGCCATCAGCCAGACCAGCCTGCAAAATACCTAGAGCCAGTTTCGATCGTATATGGCTCTGGTTTTGCCGATTCATTACGACCGCTATCGCCGGATCATATGTCGTTCTGATCGCTGCTTTTCTATGCTGTTCCTAAGGGCGGGCCCTTAAGGCGGAAACGACATAGAGGAACCGAGGATCATGGATATTTATAGCTATCTTAAAAAAGATCATAAGAAGGTGGCCGATCTGATGGATCAGGTCATCGCCACCAGCGATTCAGGCCAGCGCCAGAAACTGTTCGAGCAGATCAAACTTGAACTGACACTGCACGCTGAAACCGAAGAACAGACCTTCTACAAGACTATCCTCAAGGAAACGCGCTCCAAAGCCGTTGAGGAGAAAATGGATCATGCCGATCATGAGCATGACGAGATCGACCAGTATCTGCAAACCCTGAGCACCCTGCCGGTCGATACTGACAAGTGGCATTTCACCTTTGGTGAATTCAAGCAAGCCGTCACCCACCATGTCCACGAAGAAGAAAATGAAATCTTCGAAAAGGCAAAACAGTATCTGAGCCCGGAACAGGCGAAGTCACTGGCAAAGGAAATGGACAGTCTGAAAAAAGCCGCCCTGAAAGAGATGACAAAGTCTCTTGAACCGGCCCAATAGGGCGCAAGCCAGACCCGAAATACAAAAAACAGCGGAGCGCCCCTCCGCTGTTTTTTTTATGACAAGACCTGTGACAGGCTATGGATTGTATAGGGTTTGGTCAGATAGCCATCCATACCCGCCGACAGCGCTTTTTCCCTGTCGTTGGTAAAAGCATGAGCCGTCAGGGCGACGATTTTCACAGGCCTTGCCCCTGCCTCACGCTCCATTTGCCGAATGCGGCGGGCTACCGTCAGTCCATCCATATCCGGCATCTGCAAATCAAGCAGGATAATATCGAAATCACCCTGCCGCCACTTTTCAATCGCCGCAAATCCGGTATTGGCCGTCTCGAATGTGCAGCCCAGTTTCTGCAACATGGTTTCCGCGACCATGGCATTGACGGGGTTATCTTCGACCAGCAAGGCGTGCTGAAGCGCCGCTGTTTCCGCCTTTACGTTGCCCATGACCCCATCCGACGAGGCCCCATCCGCCGGGCCGCTCAGATAACTCACCGGCACGGTCAGCAGGAAAGCCGCCCCCTCACCCAGCTCACTTTCAACCCTTAGCGTGCCCCCCATGGTCTGCGCCAGCCGCTTGCTGATCGCCAGCCCTAGTCCCGTCCCGCCAAACCTGCGGGAATAGCTGCCATCGACCTGTGTGAACTTCTCAAAAATGGCCTCCAGCTTGTCCGAGGCAATACCAATACCGGTGTCACGTACACAAAAGGTCAGGGTTTCGCGGCCATCAATCGACGCCCCTTCACTCACCATAAGGTTCACACTGCCCTTGTGGGTAAACTTCACCGCATTGGACATCAGATTAAGCAATATCTGCTTGATACGGTGCCCATCCGCCACATAAAGCCGCGTCTGGCCGGTGAAATCCTGAATGCCCAGCGACAAGCCCTTGGCGTCGGCTTTGACGGCCGATATGCGTTCCACCTCCCCCAGCAGATCACTCAGGGCAAATTCCGTCTCACTCAGTTCTACCATGTCCGCATCAAGCCGCGAGAACTCGAGAATGTCGTTGATCAACTCATGCAACGCATTAGAACTGTCCTGCATAGTCCGGAAATACTTAGGATACATGGACGGATTGGAATGAGCTGAGGTCAGAATGGACGTAAGCCCGACAATGGCATTAAGCGGCGTTCTTATTTCATGGCTGATATTGGCGAGGAACTCCGACTTGGCCCGATCCGCCGCTTCGGCCTGAAAACGCGCCTCCATCAGCGATTGAATATCCGCGCACACACCGATCCATTGCTGGCCATTTCCATCCGTGAGCGGTGCCGGAACCACCCGCCCCAAAAACCAGCGATAAACCCCATCGTGGCGACGGAGCCTGAACTCTACCTCAAACCCCTCTTCATCATCCGGCAGGTTTAACCAGGCCGATTTTACGCTTTCCACATCATCGGGATGGATGGATTTCATCCAGCGAAACCCGAGTAATTGCGCTGACGTCTGTCCGGTATAGGAGGCAAACCGGTCATTGACATAAATAGACCCTGCCTCCCGTGCCTCGGCAATCCACACAAGATGCGGCATGGCGTCCGTCAGAATACGCCAGCGCGCTTCGGCAACGCGAAGCGAGGCTTCGGTTCGCTTTATGGCGTCAATATCCATAATGACGCCGACCTGTCCCGTTATCTGCCCGCGCTCATCACGTACAGGCACCGCAGATACCGACGTCCACATATTCTCGCCGGAATCAGACGTATAAAGCATTTCCATTCCGGGAACGACATGCTCGCCGCGTAAGGCGCGCGCACCCGGAAACTGTTCCCGTGGCACCGGATTACCCTGCGCATCCCACGCTTCCCAGCGCCAGCCACGCTCCGCGTCGCGCGAAGGCATGGCCCCTGTCGGCAGATAGGGTTTCATTGCCGCATTGGCCAGCACCATCCGCCCGCTCGCGGCGTCAAACAGCCCTGCACCGACCGGAAGGCTTTCAAACACCGCCGCCAGACTGGCCTTACTGTCCTTCAGGGCCGTCTCGGTACGTGCCCGCATTACTTCGGCCCAGGTGCGCTCCCCCACCTCCCATGCCAGCGCCACTTCAGCCTCGGTGAAGACATGCGGGCGCTGATAATGCACAAAAAGAATAGCCTCCAGCGCCCCGTCCTTCAGCAGCGGCACATTAAGCACCGCACCAATGCCCAGCAGGTCATAGGCCTGCTTTTCAACGTCTGTAAGCAAGGGATCATCTGAAATATCGTTATGGATAACCGGACGTCCGGCCCTCAGCGTTGCCAGCAAATCCGCGCCGAAGCTTTCGTACAGATGCCGCCCTTCGATATTGGCAATGGTTCGGGCATGGTCATGGGTCACCACCACTTCGCCCGTATTACCATCATCCTCGGCATAACCGACTCGATCGGCCTTGAGAAATTCCGCCAGCCTCTGAGAGGCAATCTGCTGAATGGTGGCGGCATCGGAAACGGGACGAAGTTCATCCCCCAGTTTCAACAGAAAGCTTTGACGGGCGTCACTGGCCTGCAACGCAAGTTCGGCACGTTTGCGGGTATCGATATCGTTGAAGAGAACCCCCACCTGCCGTTGCTCAGGCTGGCCTATGCGAAAGGCAAGAATTTCGTACCAGCGGCCAATGGCGTCAATGCGATTCTCAAAACGCTCGGACACACCGGTCATGGCAATCCGACCATAGATGTCGAACCATTCCTGTCCGTGATCCGGAAGCACCTCCAAAGCCCGGCGCCCAAGAACATCCTTTAACCCTGATTGCGCTTCAAAATGGGCGTTAAGTTCTTTATACACATAGTCGCACGGGCGACCTGTGACATCAAATTGCATTTCGATTACACAAAAACCGGAATCCAACGCACTGTAGAGATCGCGGTACTTATTTTCCCAATGCGACGCACTTTCTTCATTATTACCGGTCAACAGATATGCCTTATCCGCGCCATCCCTCTGGTACATAGATATCCGACCATTCTCAAATAAACCACAATACCATCAGCCCACGTCACCCATAAATTTTCTATTCGTCACTCTCGTCAAACATTTGTCCACGCCCGAATAATAGTCTGATTTTCAACTCCATAGCCCTGAGGTCAGCGATGAACGCATTTTTACATGGTACGGTCCACGAAGCCGCTGAAGACCTGCAAACCGCCATAAGCTCAAATCCTGAAACACTGGCGCTCTGGGAAAAACTGACCCCCTTGGGCCGCAACGAGTTCATCTGCTGGGTCGATGACGCCAAACAGGACAAGACGCGCCAAAAACGCATCGCGCGCACCCTTGAGGAATTGCTGGAGGGCAAAAAGCGGCCCTGCTGCTGGGCGGGATGTATTCACCGCACCGACAAAGCGCCAGGCAAATGGCAGCAGGCCGTCCTGATCGACAAGAAACGCGCCAAATAATACCTTTATCCACGCATATAGGCATCCGGCTTTTTGGAAATAGCGTCAGCCAGTCGGGTCGGTTCTGGCAACTTATATTTCGTCAGGCAGGCCTTCACAACGGCCACAGACTGTACCAACGACAGGCGATGGCCCGGTGAGACAAACAGAGGCTTTATCCTGTCTTTGCTCCTTAAGACCATGCCGACCTGTTCTTCGCGGTGAATCAGCGGACTCATCGATCCTTTTTCCAATGCCGGTTCTTCATATTTTCCCGTCAGACGTTTCTTGGCCACCCCCATACTCGGCATGTCCATAAGCACCCCCAGATGGGCGGCGATACCCAAACGGCGCGGATGGGCTATGCCATGGCCATCCACCATCAATATGTCCGGCCTGACCTCAACATAGGAAAGCGCCTTGAGGATCGCCGGAATTTCCCGAAAGGACAACAGGCCGGGGACATAGGGAAATTGCGTGTCGATCTGCGTTGCCACAGGTGGCACGACCGGCGTGAGGGTCACCGCATCAAGCACCACAACCACGGCACGGGTCAGGTTGTTGGTGATATCATAGCTGACATCAATGCCTGCGATGAGTCCCCACGGGACATCGTCGGCACCAATCCTGACCTGTTGTCGCAAAGACTGCTGTATGGCTATGGCTTCGGCAGCATCTTTTGGCCATGTAATATCAGGGACTTGCATCCCTTATATATGCCGGTTCTGGTCTAAAAATCCTATGGTGTATTCGCGGTAAATGTCTCACGTCTGGCAAATCTCAACACCAGATACCCCGCACTTCCGGCCAGCAGTGAGCCCGCCAGAATCCCGAACTTGACGCGGTCCTGAAGCATCGGATCACCAAAGGCAAGCAGTCCGATAAACAGGCTCATGGTGAAGCCAATACCGCACAAAAGCGACACACCGAACACCTGCCCCCAGCTCGCGCCCATCGGCAGGTCAGCCCATTTCAGCGTCACCATAAGCGCCACAGCGCCGAAAACGCCGATCAGCTTACCCAGCACCAAACCGCCTGCGACCCCAAGTGACAGTGGCTCAAGCAGCACATCCGGCGATACCCCTGAAAAAGACACACCCGCATTGGCAAAGCCAAACAGAGGCACGATCAGGAATGCCACGGGCACATGCAGGGCCTGCTCAAGGCGATGCAGCGGCGACACCGCCGGTGAGGCCTCAGGCGTCGCCGGAGTCAGCGTGATGGGTATGGTCAGCGCCAGCAACACCCCCGCAAGTGTGGCATGTACCCCTGAGCGATAGACCAGTATCCACAATACGACCCCGAGCAATAGATAGGGGATAAGCGAATTGACCCTGAAACGATTAAGCGCAAACAGAGCCGCAACCACCACCCCTGCCCCCAGCAAATCCGGCACAGACAGGCCGGTGGTATAGAACAGCGCAATAATGATCACCGCCCCCAGATCATCAATGATAGCCAGAGCCGCCAGAAATATCTTCAGCGAGGTTGGCACTCGTGAGCCCAGCAACGACAGCACCCCCAGCGCAAAGGCGATGTCCGTCGCGGATGGAATGGCCCAGCCATGTATCGCCGCCGCGTCCGCATGATTGAACGCAAGATAGATCAGGGCAGGCACAACCATCCCGCCAAGCGCCGCCATGCCGGGCAGTATCCGCCGCGACCAGCTCGATAGCTGCCCGTCTGTCATTTCGCGCTTTATTTCCAAACCAACCATCAGGAAAAACAACGCCATCAGGGCGTCATTGATCCAGTGCAGAACACTTAAAGGGCCGACATAGGTTTTAAGCGCTGAAAAATAGCTGTCGGCAAACGGCGAATTGGCCGTAAGGATCGCCGCCAGAGCAACAAACATCAGAACAATACCGGCCGAGGCATTATTATCGAGAAACCGGCGAAGGGTCGAGTTGATACGGCCCTTATTGGGCGTGAGGGCTGAAGACATGGGTCTGCGCTCCCTTATCTAAAAGGTTCATCCATTCTCCGTATTAGGGGAAAAGCCCTGACGCACGCAGCACACGTCAGGTATAATATAAGCGCCCGTATAAAGGCTGACAAGCGTTTCCGGCGACGATCAGCCTTTTACTGACTGTGCTCAGGCGCTTCCAGAACCAGTGTCGTTTCATGCGAACTGACCAGCGCCAGATAGCGCTCAAACTGCACCAGAACATCCGTGATGATCTGCTCTCTCGACATACCCATCACATCATATCCACTACTACCGTCCGAGAAGAAGGTTCGGGCTTCGTATCTCATGCCCATATTGCTTGCCTCGGATGCCGAGAAGGCCGGCAGCTTATGTGACGCCAGTTGCACGCCATACACAAAATCGCGCATCCCCTCTGCTGCCGAAATCAGGGTCACAGTGCCGTTCTCGCAAGTGACCATTGCCGGACGATCCTTAAGGGTAAGTTCCGCCGCCACCGCCTCAAGCGAGGTACACACGGTGCTGTTTATAAATCTTGCAACCTCGTCCTCATCCGGCGTTTTCAGAGCCAGAGCCAGCCTGCGTTGCCAGGACAAACCTGACGCCGGATAGGCCTGCCCGCGCGATGCCCCGCTATTGGCCGCCTTAAGCTGAGCCACATCCGCCCGCATCCCCTTGAACAGACCATAGACAAGCACCAGCATGACCACAACAAACGGTAAGGCCGATGCGATCGTCGCCGACTGAAGCGCCGAAAGCCCGCCGCTCATCAGAAGTATGATCGCCACCAATCCGGCCAGTGCACACCAAAAGACGCGCTGTAGCGTCGTCGTTTCCGTTTTGCCACCGGCTGATATCGTATCTACCACCAGTGAGCCGGAATCAGACGACGTCACAAAGAAAATAGCCACCAGAATTATGGCAACAGTCGATGTCACCGCCGGTAATGGAAGGTACTCAAAGAATTTGAACAGCCCCACCGATATATCTGCTGACACCGCGCCTGAGATTTGTCCGGCGGCAACGGTCTGATCAAGGATCATGGCCGTGTTCCCGAAGACCGTCATCCAGAAGAAGGTAAAGACCGACGGGATAAACAGAACGGCAACGATAAATTCACGCACCGTCCGGCCCCGTGAAATCCGTGCGATAAACATGCCGACAAAGGGTGACCAGGATATCCACCAGGCCCAGTAAAACAGCGTCCACGCATCGATCCACGGACGCGGTTCGTAGGCATAAAGATTGAAGGTCCTGAGCAAAAACTGATCGAGATACAGCCCGATATTCTGCACGAAATCACGCATCAACTCGACCGTCGGCCCGACCAGCAGCACAAACAGCATCAGGCCAATCGCCACAAGCAGATTGATCTCACTGAGAATGCGTACGCCCTTATTCAGTCCAGACACAACCGATCCGGTCGCTACCACGCTGATGCCGATAATCAGCAACACCTGAGTGGTCGTGCTGACAGGAATGCCGATCAGATATTCCAGACCGGCATTGATTTGTAAAACCCCGAACCCAAGCGAGGTCGCCAGACCAAAAATGGTGCCGCATACGGCAAATATATCAACCACATGCCCGATCCAGCCATTGATACGCTGCTTGAAGATCGGATAGAGCCCCGACCGGATAGTCAGGGGCAGATTATAGCGATAGCCGAAATAACCGAGCGATAACCCTACCACGGCATAGATGGCCCAGGCGTGGATACCCCAGTGGAAGAAAGTGACGCTCATCGCTTCGCGCTGGGCGGCGGGCGTCATGGGCTCGGCATCCGGTGGCGCGATATAATGACTTAAGGGTTCGCCCACGGCGAAATACATCAGCCCGATGCCCATACCGGCGGCGAATAGCATGGCGATCCATGAGGCGTAGCGGAAATCCGGTTCGGAATCATCCGGCCCCAGCTTAAGATCACCATAGCGGCTGAAACACAGGATGATAACCGACAGCAGAAAAATCCCGACCGCCAGCAGGTAAAGCCATCCGAAATTGGCAAGTATGTGGCTATGCAGACTTGAGAACACAAACTCGGCCTGCTCAGAGGCAAAAGCGCCGACAGCCAGAAAAAGGGCAATGATACCTACCGAGCCAAAAAATACCGGCGGGTTGATGACAAACTGAAATTTATTTTTGATCTTATTCACGCTGCGTAAATTGCACAGCTAAGCCTTAAGGTCAAAAAACGTATATGTTACCGTGCGCTTAGATCTTTAAGGCAAAATCATACCTCCCCAATTCATTGGGGAGGGGGACCGCGCCGGTTTGCCGGCGGGGTGGTGGGGCATCTTACTGTCTCACCCTTCATGGGGTGGGGGCAAAACCGGCCTGCCGTGGGTGGCTCTTTTTTCGCATTTTCCCACCCGTTTTACCCCCGTTTTCGCATTTCACCCTATGATAATCCCATGGCTACAAATCCCACACAGGAACAGATGACTCCCGAAGACCGCAGAGCGCGCCTGTGCGCCTTTGCCGACCGGATGCTCATCTGTGCCGAGAACATGGCCCCTCCCGAAGACATGCTTGAGCTTGAACGCGCCGTGCGCGTCGCGACCCTCATTGAACGCATCTATGCGCGTGTTCACCTTACCGAAGTCAGGGCACCCGCTCTCGCCGGTGAGCACCTGATGAACCGCCTTAAGCTTCAGGAAGACAAACACTATGTGCGCACCGTGCTCAAAAGAACGCCTGAACTGAAACCCGTTCGGGCCTTAAGCTCTGCGGCAGCGGTCCCTGCAAAAGCCCCCACAGCGGGCGAAATCTTTAATGATGACGATTTGCTGGCCCTGCATGCTCTACTGATGCCATTTGCGCCTCAGGCAACGCCGTTACGTGCCCCCTCTTTTCAGACTCCTGAAAATCCGCTACGGCAGAGAGATAAGCCCGAAAAACGGGTGCTCTCAGGATTGCCGCCTTCATGTCAACCGCAGCCGCCCCCGCCTCGAAGCCCGTAAATTCACCGGCTCAGGTGCTCCTCGCCAGCCTTATCGGCACGACTATCGAATTTTTCGATTTTTACGTTTATGCCACGGCGGCGGTGCTGGTTTTCCCCGCACTCTTTTTCCCCGACAGCGACCCGACCTCGGCGCTGCTGCAATCCTTTGCCACCTTCTCGATTGCCTTCTTCGCGAGGCCCATCGGGGCCATAGTCTTCGGCCACTTTGGTGACCGTATCGGCCGTAAGACCACCCTGGTCGCGGCCCTTCTGACCATGGGTATTTCGACCGTTATCATCGGTTGCCTGCCCTCTTATCACCAGATCGGCATTCTGGCCCCGCTGCTGCTGGCCGTCTGCCGCTTCGGTCAGGGCTTCGGCCTTGGCGGCGAATGGGGCGGAGCCGTACTGCTGGCCACCGAAAACGCCCCTCCGGGCAAACGGTCATGGTACGGTATGTTCCCCCAGCTTGGGGCCCCGATCGGCCTCCTGCTGTCGTCCGGTGCCTTCTGGATCCTGCTGCACTTCATGTCTCAGGACGACCTTTTGAGCTGGGGCTGGCGTGTACCATTCATCGCCTCGATTGTCCTTATCGCCATCGGCCTCTGGGTGCGTTTGTCGATCACGGAAACCCCTGAGTTTCAAAAGGCTATCGACAAGGAAGAACGCGTAAAAGTCCCTCTGAAACACATCTTTGCCCGCCATAAACGCAGCCTTTTTCTCGGCACTTTCGTCGCTCTGGTCACCTTCGTTCTGTTCTATATCGGCAGTGCTTACCTGCTGTCCTATAACGTCAAAATCAGGGAAATGAACTTCATCAGTGCCTTGGAAATACAGATATTCGGCTCTATTGCCTTTGGTATTTTCATTCCGCTTTCGGCTCTTCTGGCGCAAAAATTCGGCCGTCGGGAAATCCTGATCGTTACAACGGTTCTGATCGGCGCCTTCTCCTTCATCCTGCCTTCCCTGATGGGCGGCAGCGACCTGAACGTCTTTATTTTCTCCATGTCTGCCATGGCTCTGATGGGAATGACTTACGCCCTGATCGGAACGGCACTTGCCGCCCCCTTCCCCGCCAATGTGCGCTACACAGGGGCCTCGCTGACCTTCAATTTCGCAGGTATTGTCGGTGCGTCTCTGGCCCCTTATGCCGCCACCTGGCTCCAGAGCAACTTCGGTCTGGCCTATGTCGGTTATTATCTGTTGCTGGCTTCTGTCATCACGCTGATATGTATCTTCGCTTCAGGCAAGGACGAGGTCTGATCTGATTTTGCGCCGGTTAAGCGATACAGAACGTAACGCCCTGCCGCAGGCCCTTATCCACGCCCTGCCCGTCGATCATATCCGACTGATTGATGCACCACATATCCTCTGCCGACTGGCCAGACTTATAAATAAAGACCCGCTGATCGTCGCCAGAGGCCGACAAATTTTCTGGCCGCGTCTGCCGGATGATCTGTCAAAACGACCGGAGCAACTGGCGCTTCTGGCCCATGAACTGACCCATGTCTGGCAATATGAAACCGGCATGACCCTTTGGAAATATCTGTGGCGTGAACGCGGTCGCTACCGCTACAGTCTTGTTGCCGATAAACCGTTTCGGGCCTATGGTTATGAACAGCAGGCCGCTATGGTCGAAGATATGGTGAGGCTGGGCCACGGCCTGCCGCCCCGATGGGCCGAAACGCCCGTCACACTATCGAAACTGACACTTGTCATACGGTTTTCCTGAGGAAAGATACCCATGACCGCCCTTCCCGTCGCCGGAGACAATTCGCCCGATTACTGGGCTGAGCACTTTCCCTCCCCCGACCTGAAAGGTAACAAATACGACCGGGGTTACAGCATTATTCTCGGTGGCCCTCTGGCCTCCACAGGTGCCGCGCGATTATCGGCACGCGCCGCCCTGAGGATCGGTTCCGGTCTCGTCAGCATAGCCTGCGATCCGTCTGCACTGATCGTTTATGCCACCGCACTTGAAGCCGTAATGACCAAGCCCATAAGGGATGTCGCCGAATTTTCCGGCCTGATCTCTGACCGGCGTGTGACCGCCGTCATGCTTGGCCCCGCCGCTGGCATCAATGAACGCACACGCGATCTCGTTATAACCACCCTTAAGGCGCAAAAGCCCGCTGTTCTTGATGCCGACGCCCTGACCGTTTTCAAGGACGATCCGAAAACCCTGTTTGAAGCAATAAATTCTCCGGTCGTCCTGACACCGCATGATGGGGAATTTGAACGCCTTTTTGGCCAGATCAAAGACCGTAAACGCGCCGTTTGCGACGCCGCCGCCGTCAGCGGCGCCATCGTCCTCCTCAAAGGCCCCGAGACCCTGATTGCCCATCCTGACGGTCGTCTTGTGGCCAACCGACACGCCCCGTCATGGCTGGCGACTGCCGGTTCCGGCGATGTGCTGGCCGGACTTATCACCGGCCTGATGGCACAAGGGATGAAAGCTTTTGATGCCGCCTGCGCTGCCGTCTGGTTCCACAGTGAGGCCGCGCGCCGCTTTGGCCCCGGCCTGATCGCCGAAGACCTGAGCGAACAGATACCGGCTATACTCAAAGATCGCCTTTAAGCGACACAAGCAACGCCGGTGCCTTTAAGCCCGCAATAGCCATCAGGATTTTTCTCCAGATAGCCCTGATGATAACCCTCGGCATAATAGAACGGGAAACCGGCGTCGGGCGCATTTATTTCAGTGGTGATCGCCCCAAGCCCCTTGGCGGTAAGGGCTGCCTGATACTTATCCCTTGAAGCCAGTGCCGTCTTATATTGTGCCTCTGTGGTAGCGAATATAGCCGACCGGTATTGCGTACCGACATCATTTCCCTGTCGATTGCCCTGAGTCGGATTGTGTTCCTCCCAGAACAGCTTAAGGAGCGCCTCGAACGAAAAGACCGCCGGATCATAGACCACCAGAACCCCTTCGGTATGTCCGGTCAGGCCGCTGCATACTTCACGATAGGCCGGATTAGGCGTGTAGCCACCGATATAACCGACCGCCGTTGTATAAACGCCTGCCTGCCGCCAGAATAACCGCTCTGCCCCCCAGAAACAGCCCAGCGCCACGACGACACTTTCCAGATGTTCCGGAAATGGCCCTTTTAGCGGGGTTTCAAGAACCACATGCTGGGTTTCGGTAGGTACGGCCTCCGGACGTCCGGCCAGAGCCTGATCAGCGGTAATGAGCACAGGCGTTTTACCAAACATAAGAGTCTCCTTTTGACACTTATCCTCAATATAAGCGCAGCTGCTGACCATACGAGTCAAAAAGATGCGTTTTTTCGTGATTTCAGGTCTTGCGCATTCTCAGAGGACAGCTATAACCGCCGCCTTCCCAAGGCATTGCCTTTGGTGACCAAATGCGGACAGGTGGCGGAGTGGTCGATCGCGCACGCTTGGAAAGCGTGTGTACGTGCAAGCGTACCGAGGGTTCGAATCCCTCTCTGTCCGCCACTTCAGTCCCTGAGTGGGCACTGAGTTTACGCCACTTCCCGCCACAAGCGTCTGTAGCAGCCGGGACTTCGATCCCATGATGCGCACCTCGCCCTCAGCAACCTCGACGCGCTGCGCTAGCGCGCGAAGGTGGTCGCGGCGATAGCCGCCGCCTTCCAGCCGGATACGCTGGCGGGCGGTCGTGGCGAACTTGCGCAGCATCTGCGGCGTGACCGCCTTCTGCCCCGAGTTCTGGAGCATGGCCTGCGCCCGCTCTGCATCGGCCTTGGCATGATCGCGGATGGCCTTGAGGCCGTCGATACGATCTTTCAGCGCCGGGTCGTCCAGATCGGCCACGCCCGCCTCGATAGCGTCATAGAGCCGCTTGAGACGCAATTCCGATTCGGCTGAGCGCTTGTTCAACTCGGCGATATGCTCGCGGCGGCGCTCGGCGTGTTCTTCCCTGCGGTCGAGTGCTGCGGCAAGAACGGTTTCCAGCCGCCCGGGGTGTAGAAGCTGCTTTTCAAGGTGATTGACGACCAGATCGTCCAGCTTCTCCATCGGCACGGCCATGCCCTCGCAGGCGGTCGACCCCTGCCGCGCCTTCATGGAGCAAGCATAATAGCGATAGAGCCCGCCCTTGCCGGTGCGAATGGTCATGGCACCGCCGCACTTGGCGCAATGGATCAGCCCCGTCAGCATGGTCGGGCCGCTGATGACGCGGGCGGGCATGACCTTGGGATTGCGGGCCTTGAGCAGCTTCTGAACCGCGTCGAAGGTCTCGCGGTCGATGATCGGCGGCACGGGAACGGTGACAATCTCGCTGACCGGCTTCAATTCCTTGGTCTTGCTGCGTTTGTTGAACTCATGCTCGCCCATATAGGTGCGGCGTGTCAGGATGCGGTGAACCTGACCAATGCCCCAGCGTCCGCCGTCGCGGGTGAAGATGCGGCGGTTGTTGAGATAGGAGACGATGTTCTTGACGCCCATCTGGCCGGTGGTGCCGTCGCCTTCTAGCGCAAGGCGATAGATCAGCCGCACCGTGTCGGCGTGCAGCGGGTCGATTTCGAGCTTCTTCTTGGTCTTGGCTCCGCGCTGCTCGGCGGCGACGGTGCGATAGCCGATAGGGGGAAGCGAGCCGTTGCCTTGCCGCGCATTCTCTTTCAAAGCTCGCATGACGTGCTTGGCGTTTTCCTTGGACTGGTATTCATCGAACAGCGCCATGATCTGCCGCATCATGACGTGCATCGGGTCGCCCCCCATCTCCTGCGTGATCGAAACCAGCTTCACGCCGTTCTTCGCCAGCTTGCGGACATAGAACTCAAGCTCGAAGTGATCGCGGAAGAAGCGGCTGAACGAATGGACCACGACAACATCGAACGGCGCGGGTTTGGATGTGCCCGCCTCGATCATGCGCTGGAACTCGGGACGGCGGTCATTGGTCGCGGATGCGCCGGGCTCGATGAAGGTTTCGACCAGTTGCAGGCCGCGTGACTCGCAATAGGCTTCGCCCTGCCGCTTCTGGTCGGGGATCGACACGTCATGCTCGGCCTGCCGCGCCGTTGAGACGCGCAGGTAAAGGGCGGCGCGTAGCGACACGGTGGAAGCGGTCATGGCGATGTCTCCTTTCAAACCCGGTCGTATCGAACGAGGCCGCTATTCAGCGGCCTCCCTGATCGTCCCGACAATCCATTCATTCAGGCTCTTGCCCGATGCTGCTGCGGCAATGACTGCTGCGGCGTGGTCGTCAGGGGTTAGGCGGACATTGAACTTGCCGGAGAACTTCCGGCGCGGCTCGATGCCCTTCTCCCGGCACATTTCGAGATAGACGGCCAACGACTTGCGGCCTTCCTCGATCAGATCGTGGACTACGTCAGTAGCGGTATGGGTAACCCGAAACTGATGAGCAACGTCATGTCGCAGATCAAGGTTCCCATCCCGCCGCTCGAAGAACAGGAGCGCATCGTCTCCATACTCGACAAGTTCGACGCACTGGTGAACGATCTTTCCAGCGGCCTGCCTGCCGAGATCAGGGCGCGCCGCCAGCAATATGAGCATTATCGCGACCGCCTGCTGACCTTCCGCGAGGCGGCATGAAGGAAGCGCCGTCACCCTCCCGTTATGACGTCATCGCGCTGTCGGCCGAAAGCACAGTTGTTTCGGAGTATCTGCCCGATCCTTCCTCGCCCCACGAAAGCGGCTATCAATCGGAAAACGAGCTGGAAAGGGCCTTCATCCGGCAATTGCAGGCTCAGGCCTATGAATACTTGCCAGTCACGTCAGAGGCTGGACTGGTCGCCAATCTGCGCCGCCAACTGGAAAAGCTGAACAAGGTCACGCTGTCGGATGCGGAATGGGAGCGGTTTTTTTCCACCTGTATCGCCAGCACCAATGACGGCATCATCGAGAAAACCGCGCGCATTCAGGAAGCCCATGTGCAGGTGTTGAAGCGCGATGATGGCACCTCAAAGAACATCTACCTGATCGACAAGGCCAACATCCACAACAACAGCGTTCAGGTCCTCAACCAGTATGAAATAGAGGGCGCACGGGCCAATCGGTATGATGTTACGGTGCTGGTGAACGGCCTGCCGATGGTGCACATCGAATTGAAGCGCCGGGGCGTTGATATTCGTGAGGCTTTCAACCAGATCAATCGCTACAGCCGAGACAGCTTCTGGTCTGGGTCTGGCTGTTCGAATATGTCCAATTGTTCGTCATCAGCAATGGTACGCTGACCAAATATTACAGCAACACCGTGCGTGACGGGCATCTGGCGGAGCAACGCGGCAAAAGAAGCCGCCAGAGAAACTCCAACAGCTTTGCTTTCACCAGCTGGTGGGCCGATGCGAAGAACCAGCCCATTACCGATCTGGTCGGCTTCACCAAAACCTTCTTTGCCAAGCATACGCTGCTGAACATCCTGACGCGCTACTGCGTGTTCGATGTGGACCGGAAATTGCTGGTAATGCGTCCCTACCAGATCGTGGCCGCAGAGGGGATATTGCTCCGCATCGGCACAGCCCCCAATCACCGGCAACTGGGCACTTTGGCGGCAGGCGGCTATGTCTGGCATACGACAGGCAGCGGCAAGACCCTGACCAGCTTCAAGGCCGCGCAACTGGCACGCGCGCTACCCGCAATCGATAAGGTGCTGTTCGTCGTGGATCGCAAGGATCTCGACTATCAGACCATGCGGGAATACGAACGATTCGAGAAGGGCGCGGCCAATTCAAACACCTCGACCGCCGTGCTGCAACGACAGTTGGAAGACCCCAACGCCCGCATCATCATCACGACGATCCAGAAGCTCAGCCGCTTCGTTGCCCGAAACAAAAAGCACCCCGTCTACGATGCGCATGTCGTGGTCATTTTTGATGAATGCCACCGCAGCCAGTTCGGCGACATGCACACGGAGATCACCCGATCCTTCAAGCGCTATCACTTGTTCGGCTTCACCGGCACGCCGATCTTTGCCGAAAACTCCGGTACAGGCGGTAATCCGCGCCTGCGAACGACGCAACAGGCATTCGGTGACAAGCTGCATACCTATACCATCGTCGATGCCATCAACGACAGGAATGTGCTGCCGTTCCGCATCGACTACATCAATACCATCAAGACTGCGCCGAACGTGCGCGACAAGCAGGTATCGGCCATCGATACTGAGCGGGCGCTGCTTGCGCCTGAGCGTATCACCCAGGTCACCAATTATATCCGCGAGCATTTCGACCAGAAGACGAAACGCAGCGCCAGCTACCGGCACGGCGGAAAACGCCTGAGCGGCTTTAATTCCATCTTTGCCACAGCGTCCATCGACGCGGCCAAACGCTATTACACGGAATTCTCTAACCAGCAGAAAGAAATGCCTCTCGCTCAGCGGCTGAAGATCGGCCTGATCTACAGCTTCGCTGCCAACGAGGACGAGGCGGACGGTCTGTTGAGCGAGGAAGAGTTCGAGACTGAAGGACTGGATCAGGGGTCACGCGATTTTCTCGACGCCGCCATCCGCGACTATAACGCCCAGTTCGGCACCAGCTACGATACCTCCGCCGACAATTTCCAGAACTACTACAAGGATTTGTCGCAGCGGTTGAAGAACCGCGAGCTTGATCTCGTGATCGTGGTCAACATGTTCCTGACCGGCTTTGATGCCACCACGCTTAACACGCTCTGGGTGGATAAGAACCTGCGCGCGCACGGGTTGATCCAAGCCTATTCGCGCACCAACCGCATTCTTAATTCAGTTAAGACCTACGGCAACATTGTCTCCTTCCGCGATATGGAGCAGGCGACCAATGATGCGCTGGCGCTGTTCGGCAACAAGGACGCCAAGGGCATCGTTCTGCTCAAACCCTATGCCGATTACTACGCAGAATATGAAAAGAAGATCGCCGAACTGGTGAGGCTGTTCCCCTTAGGAGCCCCAATCGTCGGCGAGACTGCGCAGAAGTCGTTCATCAAGCTGTTCGGATCGATCCTGCGGCTGAAGAATATTCTGACGGCATTCGACGATTTTGCTGGCAACGAAATTCTCAGCGAACGCGACTTCCAAGACTATCAAAGCCTCTATCTGAATCTGCACGCTCAGTTTCGCAGCGTGTCGGACGCCGAGAAGGAAACAATCAACGACGATGTGGTGTTTGAGATCGAGCTGATCAAACAGGTCGAAATCAACGTCGATTACATCTTGATGCTCGTCGAGCGGTACATTGGAGCCAAAGGGACAGGCGAGGATAAGCAAATCCGCGCAACTATCGAGCGCGCAATCAACTCCAGTCCGTCCCTGCGCAACAAGAGAGACCTCATCGAGCAATTCGTCGATTCCGTCTCCGCAAAGGCAAAGGTCGATGCACAATGGCAGGCCTTTATGGCAGCGAAGAAGGTCGAGGAACTGGATCGCATAATCGCAGATGAAAATCTCAATGCAGAAGCCACCCGCAGCTTCATCGACAAGGCCTTCCGCGATGGCAGCGTTCCCACCACTGGCACTACAATCACCAAAATCCTGCCGCCCGTGTCGAGATTTTCAAAGAGCAACGGCCATGCCACCAAGAAGCAGACGGTACTCGACAAACTGGCCGCCTTCTTCGAACGATATTTTGGGCTGACATGAACGAGACAACGGAAACCACAGCGCCTGCCGATCAGGTTCCTGACTATCAGAGTCTGATGCTGCCAGTATTGCGCGCAGCTGAAGAAGGCGAGATTCGGATCGGCGATCTCATCGTGAAACTGGCGAGTATCCTTGGCTTGAGCGAAGCCGCACGGACCGTGCTGCTCGCTTCGGGACGGCAAACCGTTTTCGCCAACCGAGTGCATTGGGCAAAGACCTATCTTGCGAAGGCAGGGCTTGTTGAAGCTACGCGGCGCGGTCACTTCCGTATCACCGCACGCGGCGAAGAGGTGCTGGCGACGGCACCTGATCGGATTGATAATCGCTTTCTCGCCCGCTTTGATGAGTTTCGTGCCTTCACCGACCGGGGGATATCCCCTGTCACGGAGGCACCTGATCGGGTCGAGATAGTTGCTGATGCGACAGAAGCGACGCCTGACGAAATCATGCGCGCCGCTCATCGTCGGATCGAGGCTGCGCTGGCCGAAGATTTGCTCGACCGCGTGCGCGCTGCGCCACCGGATTTTTTCGAGCGGCTGATCGTCAATCTGCTGCTTGCCATGGGCTATGGTGGCTCAGCCGTCGAGGCTGGGCGCGCCCTTGGTCGAAGCGGCGACGATGGTGTCGATGGCGTAATCGATCAGGACGAGTTGGGGCTTGATCGTGTTTACATTCAGGCCAAGCGTTATGCGGCGGGCAACAGCGTAAGCTCAGGTGCGATACGCGACTTCTTTGGCAGTCTTGATCGACACAAAGCTGCCAAAGGGCTGTTCGTCACTACATCCTCCTTCACCGCTAGCGCCCGGGACACAGCCGAATATCTGAGCAAACGCATCGTGTTGATCGATGGAGGGCAACTGACCCGATTAATGATCCGACACAACGTAGGCTGCCGGATCGAGGAAATTTACACGTCAAGAAGGTCGACGAGGACTTCTTCGAATAGGGGAAAAATGTTGCGGGTTTGATCGTAGAAATGGGGGAGGCATGGTTATCAGAAAAGTGAACGAAGGCCTCGGGTTTGTTAGACTTATTTTAGTCTGGTCCAGCCTGAGCCCAGTTTTCCTGCTCTGGTCAATCCGGGGCGTCGATGCTGTTGACGACACCATTTGGGTGCCGGTGTGCTTATTCCTGTTCGTCTTGCCTACGGCGATTCTATATTTTATTTTCCATCGCGCTCGGACAAGTGAAAACGTCAAGACAATAGATGTGGTGAGCTCTCGCGACCAGAGACTATATGAATCTTATATTCGCAATTTGGGGGTACAAGATTTATACGGTTGAAGCAAAAATCGGTACCAAGGAGCGAGACAGGGAGAGGCCTCGGCTAGTGACCTTTGCTGTTATATCACGGCGGCATTACCTGCCCGAAGGGGAGGCACTGACAGGCTATAGGTTGGGTGGAAACGTTCTGGTGGATAAAGACGATGATTGATCAGGAGTTCAATTTTTCAAAACATAGCGTCGGTGAATTTTGGTGTGGCCCTCAGAAGCAGCGGGGATATGCATTTCATACCAACCGATGGTGCTACCAAGGAAGCGTTGAAGGGGACCCTGAGGACAACACGGGCTATTTTTTACGGGCTACCTACGGATTGGGAGTTGCATGATATATCGGAAGACTATGGGGATCGAAGGAGAGTTTATGCGCCGCGCACCAGTGAGTTTATGAGTGAGCTGTCGGCGGTTTATGATGCGGGGGCACTTAGCGATCTCACCAACATTCACGACCATGCAGGCGACGTAGATTTTTATTTTTCTGAGTTCAGGGACGATCAGAATCGGCGTGTGGTCGGAATTCGAAAAGCTACCAAACTCAAGGGTACGCTAAATGCCCGGAATAGGTTAATGCGGCTCATCGATGATACTCTTGTGCTAATTCAAGAAGATGTATTGCACTTGGATAGGGAATTCGATGTCATCGTCACAGATGCGAATGTCTTTATTCTGAATCCTCGCCAAGCCGAACAGGTGGCGAGGATGTGGAGCATGTTGCTGCGACAGCCACCGTTCCAGTTTGGAGATGTCACTTTTAAAATGGTCAGGCCTGCATTCCAAGGTTCCGGTTCATCTTCCTTTGGCGCGATCGGAACCTGTAGTCGAATGAAGTCTGCACGTTGAATAGGAAAAAGTGGAGTTTCGCTAAAACCAATACCCCGGGATGATCGTGCATTAGACGCTATTTTGGGCACATTCACTCCTATTGAAGTGGAGGAACAACCAGATATGTTCAATGATGAATAGTATCTCCTGAACTTTTAAATCATGGCTCATAAACATATCAACTACTTGCCTGATTGACCTGCCTATGGCAGAGGCATCGGCATTCGCTCTGGACCCGGTGAAATTCCGGGTGGCTCTTCCGGCCGCCGATCCGCCGGACACTCAGATAAACGCATCATCCGTAAACCGGCTCGCGCTCCGTGGCCCGATGATGTCCTTTATTGCGTGATATAATGATCTCCTCAGAAACAATTCGCCGTAACTGGTTTTCCAATATCCGTGCTGATCTGCTGGCCGGTATCGTCGTGGCTCTGGCTCTCATCCCTGAGGCCATCGGCTTTTCCATTATCGCAGGCGTTGACCCGCGCGTCGGGCTTTATGCCTCGGTGGTTATTGCTATCGTTATATCCTTCACCGGCGGGCGTCCGGCAATGATTTCGGCAGCAACGGCGGCCACGGCTGTGCTGTTTGGGGCGCTTGTGCGCGAGCATGGGCTTCAGTACCTGCTGGCCGCCACTATTCTGGCTGGCATCATACAGATTGCCGCTGGCTGGCTGCGTGTCGGATATGTCATGCGCTTTGTGTCCCGTTCGGTCATGACCGGCTTCGTCAATGCGCTGGCCATCCTGATCTTCATGGCGCAATTACCTGAGTTGATCGGCGTGACATGGGAAACCTATGTGCTGATCGCCGCCGGATTGGCAATCATCTATCTGTTCCCACGCCTGACCAAAGCCGTGCCCTCGCCTCTGGTTTGCATCATTGTTCTGACCGGCCTCACCCTGGCGTTCGGCATCGACATCCGTACCGTCAGTGATCTTGGGGAATTGCCGAATGCACTGCCTGTGCTGCTGTTCCCTGACATCCCGCTTAATCTGGAAACGCTCCGGATCATTCTGCCGACCTCAATTGCTGTCGCCGCTGTCGGGCTTCTGGAAAGCCTGCTGACCGCCTCTATTGTCGATCAGATGACCGATACCGGCAGCGATAAAAACCGTGAAAGCATCGGTCAGGGTATCGCCAACATCGCCAGCGGCTTCTTTGGCGGCATGGCCGGTTGTGCTATGATCGGCCAGTCTGTCATCAATGTTAAGTCTGGCGGGCGCACGCGGCTTTCGACCCTGACAGCGGGCGTGATGCTTCTGTTTTTATTGATGGTTCTGGGGGAAATGGTAGGCCTTATTCCCATGCCCGCGCTTGTAGCCATTATGATCATGGTCTCAGTCGGCACCTTTAGCTGGTCGTCACTGACCGACCTGAGGCATCATCCGCGACGCTCAAGCCTTGTTATGCTGGCGACGGTTCTGACGGTGATCGGGACGCATAATCTGGCGCTTGGGGTTGGGGTTGGCGTACTCTTGTCGGGCATATTCTTTGCCTGGAAAGTCGCGCAGATTCTCCGTGTCACCTCAACACTTTCGGATGATGAAAAAGAACGTCATTACCGGATCGAAGGCCAGATATTCTTCGCATCAGCCGAAGATTTCATCAATGGCTTCAATTTCACCGAGCCTCTTACCAAGGTGACGATCGATGTCAGTCAGGCCCATATATGGGATCTGTCCGGTGTCAATGCCATCGACAGGGCGGTACTTAAATTCCGTCAGGCAGGTGCCGAAGTCGAGGTAATAGGCCTGAATGACGCCAGCGCCACGATTATGGACAGGTTCGCTGAGCATAACCGGCCGGATGCGATCAGGAAGGTGCTGGGCCACTGAGGCGGCAAGCTCACGCCTCACTTGCCCCCCCCTGGTGGCGCGTCAGAGCATATCCCGTGGGCAATGTTGATAATATCTATTTTTGAAAATTAAATTGTATGGTGGGCGATGACGGGATCGAACCGCCGACCTACTCGGTGTAAACGAGCCGCTCTCCCAGCTGAGCTAATCGCCCCCATGACAGGGTCCCTTATTTAAAAGGGTCTGGAAAGTAGTTCCGAGGCGAGGAAATGCCAAGCCTCGGAATATAAGTCAAGCCTTTCTGACACGAAATCGTCAAAGGGCCTGTAAAACCTGTTAGCTAATGCAGCTAAGGCCCGAACTTAGCCGTTCAGAGCGTTTTTCAGGCCTTCACCAACGCGGAAGCGTGCGGTGACGCTGGCCGGACGGGCAACGGTTTCACCGGTGCGCGGATTACGGGCCGTGCCGGCTTCGCGCTTAACGGCCAGGAAGGTACCAAAACCCACCAGACGCACTTCTTCACCCTTTTTCAGGGCATCCACAACACTGTCGGTGAAGGCGTCAACGGCCTTCTTGGCTTGTTCTTTGGTCAGACCGGCCTGTTCGGCAATGGCTGCAACGAGTTCAGCTTTTGTCGTCATATTCTCTCTCCCAGCCCGTCGCAGCGGGCAATATGTTGGCAACGCCCCAAGGCGCTTCGAGCGATTCCGAGTCGCCGCACAGGGGAAACAGATACTGACAACAAAAAAACTGTCGCGTCAAAAGCCAAATCATACTTTTTGCACTGCAAACTCAGTTTTTTTAAGGGTTTATAAAAAAAAGAGCAAAATCCAGAGATCAAATCCCTGAATCTTGCCCTTCTGTATCAATCCGGCACACGGATTTTTTATAAATGAATTGGCATCCGTTGCGCTTAATGCGCGGTACGGCTGTCCTTTTCCTCAATAGCGGCCTGAGGCGGTATCACCGGCTCCACCCAGTCCACAGCTTCCAGTTCTTCGGTCAGGGCGTGCTTAAGCACCTCCTCGACATGTTTCACCGGAATGATCTCAAGGCCTGCCTTCACATTTTCCGGCAGATCGGTCAGATCCTTTTCATTCTCATGTGGGATCAGAACCGTTTTGATGCCGGAGCGCAGCGCCGCCAGCAGCTTTTCCTTTAAACCACCAATGGCCAGCACACGACCGCGCAGGGTGATCTCACCGGTCATGGCGATATCCTTGCGCACCGGAATACCGGTCAGCACCGATACCATGGCCGTCACCATAGCTACACCGGCAGACGGGCCATCCTTAGGCGTTGCCCCTTCCGGCACGTGGACGTGAACGTCCGTGCGTTCAAAGACCGGCGGCAGGATGCCGAATTTCGGTGCCAGCGCCCGCACATAGGAATTGGCTGCCGAAACGGACTCTTTCATGACCTCTTTAAGATTACCCGTGACCTTCATATTGCCCTTGCCGGGCATCTTGATGGCTTCGATGGTCAGAATATCGCCACCGAACTCTGTCCAGGCCAGACCGGTGACAATACCGACCTGATCGACCTCATCGGTTTCACCATAGTGATACTTCTTCACGCCGGCATATTTCGCCAGACGCGCGTCATCGATGGTGATCGACCTCACCTTTTCCTTAGCCAGATCACGAATGGTCTTCCGCGCCAGATTGCCCAATTCCCGCTCAAGCGAACGCACACCGGCTTCACGCGTATAGTAACGTATCAGATCGCGAATAGCCGCTTCCGGCACGATCCATTCCTGTTCGCTCAGGCCGTGATCCTTGGCCAGCACCGGCAGAATGTGGCGCTTGGCAATCTCGACCTTCTCGTCTTCGGTATAGCCCGAGATACGGATGATCTCCATACGGTCAAGCAGCGGCTGCGGCATATTCAGGCTGTTAGCCGTTGTGACAAACATGATCTTCGACAGGTCATAATCGACCTCAAGATAATGGTCGTTGAAGGTCGAATTCTGCGCCGGATCAAGCACCTCAAGCAGGGCCGAGGCCGGATCACCGCGCCAGTCGGCCCCCATCTTGTCAATTTCATCCAGCAGGAAGAAGGCATTGGTCGATTTGACCTTCTTCATATTCTGAATGATCTTGCCGGGCATCGAGCCGATATAGGTACGACGGTGACCACGGATTTCCGATTCGTCACGCACCCCGCCTAAGGAAATGCGCACGAATTCACGCGCCGTCGCCTTGGCAATCGACTTACCCAGCGAGGTCTTACCGACCCCCGGAGGCCCCACCAGACACAGGATCGGCCCCTTGAGCGTACCCATGCGCGCCTGTACCGCCAGATGCTCAAGGATACGCGCCTTGACCTTCTCAAGGCCATAGTGATCGGCATCAAGAATATCCTCGGCCTTATCCAGCTGGATCGGCTTCGGCTTGGTTACCCCCCAGGGAATAGCCAGCAACCAGTCGAGATAGTTGCGCACCACAGTCGATTCCGCCGACATCGGCGACATGTTCCGGAGCTTGTTTAGCTCTGACATGGCCTTGGCGCGGGCCTCTTTCGACAGCTTGGTCGCCTTGATCTTCTTTTCAAGCTCAAGGATTTCATCCTTGGTGTCGTCCTGCTCACCCAATTCGCGCTGAATGGCTTTCATCTGCTCATTCAGGTAATATTCGCGTTGGGTCTTTTCCATCTGACGCTTGACGCGTGAGCGGATTTTCTTCTCGACCTGAAGGACGGAAATCTCGCCTTCCATCAGGGCATAGATTTTCTCAAGCCGCTTGGAAACCGACAGTTCCTCAAGCAAGGCCTGCTTTTCAGCAATCTTGACCACCAGATGCGCGGCAATGGAGTCGGCGAGAATTTCGGCCTCAGACACCTCTGCCAGGGCCTGAAGCGCTTCAGGCGGGATTTTCTTGTTCAGCTTGATATAGTTGTCGAACTGCTCAGTGACGGCACGCACCAACGCTTCTTCGTCAGGCCCCGCCGTATGCGCGGCCTCAAGCTGAACAGCCTCAGCTTCGTAATATTCCTTACGCTCAGTGAAGCGTTGAACCTTGGCGCGCGTCTTGCCCTCAACGAGCACCTTTACAGTGCCATCCGGCAGTTTCAGAAGCTGCAAGACATTGGCCAGCACGCCGATATCATAGATGGCATCGCCCGCCGGATCGTCATCATCCGAGTTTTTCTGCGTCACCAGAAGAATTTGCTTATCGCCCTTCATGACCTCATCAAGGGCCTGAACCGACTTCTCACGCCCAACAAACAAAGGCACGACCATGTGCGGAAACACCACAATATCCCTTAAAGGCAATACGGGTATGGTCAGGACATCAAACATTCATACGCTCCAAAGGGCGGGTATCAAACGATCACCTTACGCCCATTTTTTTCAGGTTCCTACCTACCTTAGACGATTCCTCGGCTGAACCTGTAATGAATGTGGGATAAATTATTACAGTTTCAAGGCAGGCAGGGTCGCGCTCAAGCAGCGTAGCGGTAGCGCAACTCAAAAGTCCCTGCACCCAATTGCCCCGAGGTGTGTGGCAATGTCCATAATCAGAACAGGCGCATCTGCCGGTCACCTCCGCGGAATGCCATGATATTCAGATCACGGCTTAATCGCCCCAGACCATGCTTTTTGACCGCAAGGTGAAACCTCTGGTGAATCAGTTCCGCATAAACACCCTCGCCCGACATGCGGCTGCCAAAATTCGCGTCATTCAACTTACCATCACGGCACTGCCGGATCAGGTTCAGCACCTTATTACGCCGGTCTGGAAAATTATGCGTCAGCCATTCGTCGAACAGGATTTTCACCTCATACGGCAGACGAATGAGATTATAGCCCGCCCGCACCGCTCCGGCCTCAGCCGCTGACCTGACCAGCGCCTCGATCTCATGGCAGGTCAGCCCCGGAATGACCGGCCCGATCATCATACCTGTCGGAATACCGGCACGGCTCAAGGCGGCAATCGTATCAAACCGCCTTTGAGGGGTGGCCGCACGAGGTTCCATAATGCGCGCCAGATGCCGATCGAGCGTCGTAATCGACAGGGTTGCCGTGACTAACTTTTCAGCGGCCATCGGCCCCAGAATATCAATATCGCGCTGAATGAGCGCCGATTTGGTAATCAGATGCACAGGATGGCGAAATTCATACAGCACCTCCAACAACCGGCGCGTCAGACCTTCAGTGCGTTCCGTCGGCTGATAGGCGTCTGTGTTAATCCCCAGCATAAGCGGCGCCGGTTTGTAACGAGGATGGGCTAATTCCTTACGCAATAACGCCGGCGCATCCGGCTTGCAAAATATCCGCGTCTCGAAATCAATACCCGGCGACAGATCAAGGTAAGCATGGCTCGGTCGCGCGAAACAATAGATGCAGCCATGCTCGCACCCTTTGTAGGGATTGATTGAACGGTCAAACCCGATATCCGGTGAGTCGTTAAATGTGATGATCTTCCGCGCCGTATCCACACCGAGAACGGTCTTCAGTTTCGGTCGCTCTTCCGTTTCCCAGCCGTCGTCGGTGTCATAGCGATCCGGCGCATCAAATCGCCCGCTCAGGCGATTAGACACCGATCCCCTGCCCTTGCGCTTCTGATCTGGCAGGGCGTTCTCATCCGTAATCGGTTCGGTTCTGAGCGTCGGAATAACCATATCCCGACGATACGCCAACACCAGAACAAATCAAGAACAATTTATCAGATTTGCTTTGGCCTTGCGCCATTGAACATCAGGCTCAAGGCCACGCTTTTGTGGATTACCCAAGCAATGCCCAATGACACTACTAAGCCCACGACATTCATAATCACAAATTCAACCAGCGGATTCCACGGCACGAAGATAAAGCCGTATCCCATGGCCTCAAGTACCGGCTGGTGGAACAGGTAGATGGAAAATGAGAAATAGACCATCCACTCCGTCAGGCGACTATGACCGTTCATGTGTCGCGATAACAATACGAACAGGCACTGACTGACATAAAGCCCCGTCAAGGCCCCCGACAAGGTCTTGGTCAGCTTCTGGAAGGTCGTCAGATCATCCGTACCGCCCCAGAACATGATAAACACCGCCAGCGATATACTGGCAATGATCAGCGACGGCAGACTGAAGTTCAGGAAGGCGGTAAACAGCCTGCGTTCATAGCACAGCGCCACCCCCAGCAGGAAATAGGGCAGATAGGTTGCCGTCATCGGGAGATTGATGATGGTTGAAAAGAACGTCAGGTCATGCCCGATAACCGCAGGCACGGCCTTAACCCCTATCGCCCAGACAACCGCGATCCCGGTCAAGGCCGCCACAGCATACCAGCGATGGCACAACTTCAAAAGCGCCGTCACCCGATCCGCATGACGGACAAACACAGGCTTCCAGATCAGGGCAATCAGAGCCGACATAATCAACAGGCTGGGCAGGAACCAAAGATGCCGCACCCAGTGCTGGCCGGAGGTAGTCATTAACGTCCACCAGTCGCCCCAGTTGCCCGACATTCCCGCATAATGCCCCGAGATCAGGCTCAGATACATCTGGAACGGGTTGATCACTATGGTCGCGCAAATGAACGGCACACCCAGCCGGAAAAACCGCGACTTCAGCCACGCCGCCGGTGCCTTGCGCATCAGGATCAGGGCCGAGAAGAAACCCGCAATAATAAAGAAGGCCGGCATACGAAACGCATTAATCACCGCCGCCATCAGACTGATGACTTCAAACGACACCGGCGCATAAGGCCCGCGTCCGGCATTGACCAGACAGATCATGGCCGCGTGATAGGGAATCCCCAGCAGCATGAACAAGGCCCTGCCGGAATCCATGAAATGCACACGCGCCTTAGACTGATCCATATCCGCACTGTCCCGTTTTTCGCCAATCAGGCGTATCAGACATCGTGTCTGCAACAAACACACCAGACATAAAAAAGACGGCTGTGGCAGCCACAGCCGTCTTTAATATCGTATCGCCAAACCGGGCCTGAGGCCCTGCCTAGGCCGCGCCGCCACCGCTACGCTTTTCGGCGTAGATCAGAAGCGGTTGCGCCCGCTCTTCGACGACTTCACCATTGATGACGACTTCTTCCACGCCCTGCATAGTCGGCAGTTCGTACATGGTATCGAGCAAAATCGCCTCAAGGATAGATCGCAGACCCCGCGCACCGGTTTTACGGACAATAGCTTTCTTGGCGATGGCATAGAGCGCTTCTTCGGTGAAGGTCAGCGTCACATTTTCCATCTCGAACAGCCGTTGATACTGCTTTACCAGAGCATTCTTAGGCTCGGACAGGATCTTGACGAGCGTATGTTCATCAAGGTCTTCAAGCGTCGCCAGAACCGGCAGACGACCAATAAATTCTGGAATCAGACCAAACTTCATCAGGTCATCAGGCTCGACCTGATGCAGCACTTCGCCCAGACGACGCTCTTCGGGATCTTTCACCGTCGCGCCAAAGCCGATGGATGTGCCCTTACCGCGGCCTGAAATGATTTTCTCAAGGCCCGCAAAGGCCCCGCCACAGATGAACAGGATATTGGTCGTGTCCACTTGCAGGAACTCCTGCTGCGGATGCTTGCGGCCACCTTGCGGCGGTACAGAAGCAACCGTGCCTTCCATGATCTTCAGAAGCGCCTGCTGCACGCCTTCGCCCGACACGTCGCGGGTGATCGACGGGTTATCGGACTTGCGCGAAATCTTGTCCACTTCGTCGATATAGACAATGCCGCGCTGAGCGCGTTCGACATTGTAGTCGGCGGCCTGAAGCAGTTTCAGAATGATGTTTTCAACGTCCTCACCGACATAACCGGCTTCGGTTAATGTCGTGGCATCAGCCATGGTGAACGGCACATCAATGATGCGCGCCAGAGTCTGCGCCAGAAGCGTCTTACCCGAACCCGTCGGCCCGATCAGCATGATGTTGGACTTCGCCAGTTCAACATCATTGCCCTTTGCGGCATGGTTCAGGCGCTTATAGTGGTTATGCACCGCGACCGACAGAACCTTTTTGGCCTGATTTTGCCCGATGACATAATCATCCAGCACTTCGCGGATTTCCTTAGGCGTCGGCACACCGTCCTTGGATTTAACGAAGGCGATCTTGTGCTCTTCGCGGATGATGTCCATGCACAGTTCCACGCATTCATCACAGATGAATACGGTCGGCCCCGCAATCAGTTTACGCACCTCATGCTGGCTCTTTCCGCAGAACGAGCAGTAAAGGGTGCTTTTGCTATCGCCACTGGCGGCTTTGGTCATTCTCGCTTCTCACCTAATCGCGTCGCTTTAATCCCCTTACGGACGAAAACCGAACGCTTCAAACCGATACTAGGCACCTTTGCGCCTTAAGAAAAGGCTATTTTGGAACCAAATCGGGACTATTATTCCTGCATACGGGCATCTATGCACAGATTACACCACGCCTCAACCGTCTGTGCCATTAAGGCTGACCGATCGGTGCAAAAGCGCTTTGGAAACCGCCCTTAAGTCTATATGGGTCATTTCCGGCAAAATTAAAGCCACCCGTTTAACCGACCGAAGCCCCAAAAGCCCATGCGTTCCGATTTGTCCTCCGCGCCCGTTTCCCTTCATGCCTTCGATTTCGATGGCACCCTGACCTATAAGGACAGCTTTACGGCCTATCTGGTCTGGGAGAAAGGCTATGCAGCGCTGGCGTTAGCATTCCTGCGTCACCCCTATATGCTGACGGATTACCTGAAAACAAAAGATCGCGGCGCACTGAAATCGCACCTGCTGTTTCATCTGATGGGGCCGATTGAGCGCAAAGAACTTGAGGCCCGTTTCGACGCCTTTGTCACCGCCACCGGCCATGACCTGTTTCGTCCCGACGCGATGGACAAATGGCAATCACTTGCAGACAGCAAGCGCGTTATTGTCACCGCCTCTCCCGCCCTGCTGGTCGGCAAATTCGGGCACTTGATCGGCGCTGACCTGACTATCGGCACTGAGCTTGGCTTTGACGCGGACGATCGCCTGACCCTCGACCTAGCCTCACCCAATTGCCGCGGCGCAGAAAAGGTCACCCGCCTGAAAGCCACCTTTGGCGATGAGGTCGTGATTCAAAGCGCCTTCGGAGACACATCGGGCGACTTTGAGATGCTCAAAGCCGCCCGTGAAGGTCACTATCGTGTATTTAAGGCGAAGCCTTAAGCGCCGACCAGATCGGCACGCTTTTCGTAAACGTGGTCAATCAGGCCGAATTCCTTGGCTTCGGCCGCCGTCATATAGCGGTCACGATCAAGGGTCTTTTCAATAGTCTCATAGGACTGACCGGTGTGCTTGACGTAGATTTCGTTAAGTAGTTTCTTGGTCTTACGGATGTCTTCGGCCTGAATTTCGATATCAGACGCCATGCCGCGCGCGCCACCCGAAGGCTGGTGCACCATGATCTTTGAATTGGGCAGAGAGATACGCTGACCGGCCTCACCGGCCTGAAGGATCAGCGAACCTGCCGATGCCGCCATGCCCATACAAACCGTTGTCACCGGCGACTTGATATATTGCATGGTGTCATAGATTGCCAGCGCCGAGGTCACCTGACCGCCGGGGCTATTGATATACATCGAGATTTCCTTTTTCGGGTTTTCCGATTCAAGAAACAGAAGCTGGGCGCAGATTGACGTGGCCATGCCATCCTCAAACGGGCCGGTCAGGAAGATGATACGTTCCTTGAGCATCCGCGAATAGATGTCGTAGGCCCGCTCACCGCGGCTCGATTGCTCGATGACCGTCGGGATAAGGTAGCTGGTCAGATTTTCGACTGGATCGCGCATGAAAGTTCCTAAAAAAATATTCGTTATGAGACAGTCCTGACACAGAATCTTTAAGCCAAGGTGTAAGGGCATCCCGTCTTGTTCAACTTGGCAATTCGGCTGCGTCTTTTCAAGAGACTTTCTGTCGTTCCCCCAGCTTTAACAGCCCCTATAAGCCATACACGAAAAAGCGCAGGGAACGTGGCTCCCTGCGCTTTACGTTTTTCAGATTAACACCGGCCCGACAAATAGCGCCCTATAATGGGTGCAGGGACCGCGTCCCTGCTAGTCTTCGTCGTCAGCCAGAAGTTCTTCCTTGGAGATCGGCTCGTCTTCGATCTTCGCCAGAGTGAAGATGTGGTCAACGACCTTCTCTTCATAGATCGGCGCACGAATCTGGGCGGCTGCCGCAGGGTTCGAACGATAGAAGTCAAATACCTGACGTTCCTGACCGGGAAAGTTGCGGGCTTCCTGAGCAATGGCCTGAGCCACTTCCTGCTCGGAGACCTGTACATTGGCGCGGGTACCGATTTCAGCCAGAACCAGACCGAGGCGCACGCGACGCTCGGCGATCTTGCGGTACTCAGCCTTCAGTTCGTCTTCCGACTTAGCGGCATCTTCTTCGGACAGCTGGCCTTGGGCCTTGTCCTGCTCAACCTGCTGCCAGATGCCGTTAAACTCGGCCTCAAGCATACGCGCAGGCAGCTCGAAAGAGTGCTTTTCATCAAGAATATCAAGCAGTTTGCGCTTCAGTTTGAAACGCGCAGCCGTCGTATACTGCTGCTCAAGCTGGCCTTTCAGCAGACCCTTGAGGGCGTCAAGGCCTTCAAGACCGAGGCCCTTGGCCCACTCGTCGTCGGCCACTGCGTCCTTGGGTGCCGAGATTTCATGCACGGTGATGTCAAAGGTCGCGGCCTTACCAGCCAGATTGGCGGCACCGTAATCTTCGGGGAAGTTCACTTCGATAGTGCGCTCTTCGCCCTTTTTGGCGCCGATCAGTTGCTCTTCAAAGCCCGGAATGAACTGCTTGGAACCGATAACCAGTTCCGCACCTTCTGCCGCGCCGCCGTCAAAGGCTACGCCATCGATCTTGCCGAGGAAGTCGATCTTCAGCTTGTCGCCGTCAGCCGCCTTGGGGGCCTTGCCACCCTTGACGTCATATTGCTTGGTTTGCTTGAGGATGTTCTCAAGCTGCTCGTTCACTTCTTCTTCGGTCGGCTCATAGACCGGACGCTTCAGCTCAAGGGTCGCCACATCGACAGGCTCGAACGAAGGCATTTGCTCGACGGCCAGTTCATAGGCCAGATCGGCATCACCCTTGATAACCGCTTCGATGTCACCGACAGGCTTGATTTCAGGCTGACCGGCGGGGCGGATGCTGTGCTGATCAAGCGTCGCCTGCGACGTCTCGTTCAGTTGCTCCTGCAACACTTCGCTCATCAGTTCCTTGCCGTAGAGCTTACGAACGTGACCTGCAGGCACCTTGCCCGGACGGAAGCCCTTGATATTCATCTTGGGCGCCATGTCTTTAATCTTGGCGTCCAGTTTGGAAGCCAGCACGTCTTTCGCGACGGTTACCTCGAAAACGCGGCTTAAGCCTTCACTTGATTTTTCAACGACCTGCATAGACCATATTACCTTTGCGAACCCTGCCTTCAGGCCGTAGACCCGATCATCCGTCCGCTGTTAATGACAAGAAAAGCCGCGCCTGTGTACAGGGCGGGTTCCGAAAAGAAGCGCACTTATGGCATGATCGGGGCCAAGGTCAACGGCAAAAACGGCACAGGCGGGATTTCAAACCTATTCAGTCATTGGCAATTTCCCGCTTTATGCCTGCCAACTTGCCCACGGGAACGGAATCATCACACTGCTTTTGCCATGTGCGCCGCCTCGACAGACATAAAGCACCGCTATTATCAGGATCGCCGCCTTGATCGCGGCGCTGCGCATCTTTCGGCGCGGCAACGGCTCGGCATGCGTGAAGTCGACACCTTCCTACGTCTGGCGCGTCTGGCCGGTTACGTGGAGGCTCTGTCACCGTCAGAGGCAACACCGCTTTTGCTCGATGCCGGATGTGGCGATAAATATATAGAAGCGGCGGTTCGCGCTCAGGGCTTTGACTATCTGGGGCTGGACATAGATGAGGTTGATTTTGAACGCCAATCCCTGCCGCTGGAGACGGCTCAGGCAGACATCTATGTTTCGCTTGCGGTTATTGAACACCTTTCTGATGCCACACTCTATTTGCAGGAAGCCTTAAGGGTGCTCAGACCGGGCGGCGTGATCATTCTGTCCACGCCTAATTTCCAGATGGATTTCCGTAACTTCTATAACGACCCTACACACGTCAGACCCTACACCCCGCAATCCCTTGAAAAAGTTCTTGCCCTGACCGGCTTTGAACAGGTTTCCATCTTTCCGGGATTACGCTGCAAGCCCGACTGGTACTACACCGGCAAAAGCCGCTTCTGGAAAGCGCGCTGGCTGTTGCCGTTTCGCGGCGATAATCCTTACGCGCCATCCTGGCTGAAAGGCCGCGCGACATCTCTTTTTGCCATTGCCCGAAAACCGGCCTGAGGGCTTTCCATGCGCATTTTCCATATTTCCAACTCATTCCTGAAAATCGAAAGCCCCGAAACGCGCTTGATCTGCACCCGTGGGCGGGCCCGACCAGTGGCGGTGGCTGGCACAGCTTCCCGGAATACGCTCCTCAGGACCTTAAAACCTATGTCGCTGATTGTGATGCCGTTTACATTTCTCACCTGCATAGTGACCATTTTGATCCGGCCCTGCTTCAATCCACAAACCTGACGGAAAAAGTTTTTATAATTAAATATTTTGCGAACCAGACCTTACGTCGTCGTTTGGAAAGACTGGGGGTTTCGCAGATTATCGAATGTCAGCCATTCGAGATCATCACCTATCAGGATATGCGACTGGCGATCGTCCCGCAGATGACCAGCAATTCTGCCGGTCTGGAAGACCAGATTGATTATGACCTTGATACGTCCATAATGGTTCACGCAGGTGGAAAGACGCTATTTAATCAGGTCGATAATCCGCTTTCGTTAGATAATTATGCCCACATCAAAGACTTTATCAGCACGCATTTCGGCGCACTTGACATTGCCTGCCTGGCGGATGGGGCCGCCAGCGCCTATCCGCAAACTTTGTAGGCATAGACCGCGATGCCGAGGCCCGACGCATTATTGACCTCAGCCTGACGCGGTTCTCGCGCATCATTAATATATTGAAACCCGAACATTTCTTTCCGGCGGGCGGCAGCTACATTGTGCCCGGACGTTATGGCGATCCGATCTGACAGACCTGAGCCGTTTTGCGGCCTTAAGTCCCCTGCGACAGAGCAAACCGGAATCCGTGGCAGCCCACCGATCTGATCCCTACCCGTTCGATAATCTGGACGACAGCGCCATTGATGACACCATGCTTTTGGATTTATTCCAGTCAGCCTATGAGGCCTATGGCCACAAGATGGCGCATGATGGCGTTACAATCGGCCAAAGGGTGGGGTTTGATGTCTATGACCGCTTGTGCTTTGATGCGCATAACAAGATCACCAGCCCGCGTCGCGCCCGCTATGAGCTAAGCCAGCATGGCCCCAAAGACCACCATCAGACCTTTCACCTTGATCGTCGGCTGTTTATCAGTTGCCTGACGCGACGGATGAGCTGGAACGAGGGCGTGCCCCTGTGCCTTTATGACCGCCAACCCAACATATTCATGCCAACCGTAGACTTCAGTCTGAACTATCTGGTGGCCCCAACTGAAAAGCTTATTGACCTGAATCTCAGCCAACAAAGCCCGCCGCCCGCTTAAGCCGGTCATTGATCGCCTCGCCTAACCCGTCTTCGGGCACCGGCGCAACACAGATCCGCGCCGGCTTCTTCGCATCGGCTTCGCGCAGAGCGCTGAACAAACGTGCGGCCGCTTCGCGCAGGTCACGGGCCTCACTAAGCTGAACTACCACCCCGTCAAAATCCGTCGGCCCGAAAGCCATATAAACGCAATCCACAGGCGGCTCAGTCACATTGATTACCACCGGCGCATCGGGTGCATAATGGCGCGTCAGACGCCCCGGCGACCGATGCCCCTCAGACGCATCATCCGCCAGCCCATCAATGACGGATTCGATATCTGACCGCGTGATAAGCCCTGCTCTTAGATAACGCGCCTCGCCCATAAGGCTGACTACCGTTGATTCCAACCCCATCTGACAGTCACCGCCATCAACAGAAGCCGCCACAAAGGCCCCCGTCTCCTCAACCGCATCCTTAAACCGCGTCGGGCTGGGCCGACCGGAACGGTTGGCCGAAGGCGCAACCACGCCCCCACCGAACGCCCTTAATATCTCTTGCGCCACCGGATGCGCCGGAACACGCACCGCCACGCTATCAAGGCCCGCCCGTGCCAGATCACAAACCTGACCGGTGTCCTTTACCGGCATTACCAGCGTCAAAGGCCCCGGCCAGAAGGCTTCGGCCAGTTTCTGAGCACGCGCATCAAACACCGCGATCGTTTCGGCCTGAGCCACATCCGCGACATGCACGATCAGGGGGTTGAAACGCGGTCTGCCCTTGGCCTCAAAGACTTTGGCGACCGCCTGCGGATCATCGGCGCGCGCCCCCAGCCCATATACCGTCTCGGTCGGCAGGTGGATAAGTTCGCCCCGTTCAAGGGCCAGCACAGCTTGGGCAACAGTCGCATTCATGGGCGCGGCCTTAGCACAGGCTGCGCAACCTCACAAATTACTTAGTGTCAGCTTTCAGCTTGATATCCAGCGTCACATCCGCCGGAATGGCACTTGTTGAAGCCCACTCCCCACTGCCGACCCCAAAGGCCAGACGATCCAGCGTAGCCGTTGCCGCGACATTCGCCGTCTTATCGCTGATATCCAGTGTAAACGGCAGATCGAAATCACGCGTCTGGCCGTGCAGAGTCAACTTGCCTCTGGCGATATATTTATTGCCACCGGATGCGGTGAAGCGTCTGGCTTCAAACACCGCCTGAGGATGGTTCGTCACATCAAAGAATGACGATGATTTCAGCGTGCTGTCACGATCCGCATCGCTGGTGCTGACGGACGTCAGATCAATAGTCACCTTCACCGATGACCTATCCAGTTGCTGCGGATCAAAAACGATGCGCGCCTGATAGGCGCTAAAGCCGCCATTGACGGAAGCCCCCTGAAAACTGGTTTTAAAGCGGATGTGCGACGCGGCCTTATCCACAGACCACACAGGCACTTCAACCCGCGCCTCTGAAGCTGTGGATGACGCCACCTCCTCCTCAGTGGACACACTAACCGACGACACCGCCGAAACCGCCTCCGCTTCACCTTCGGACGACGCCTGCCCCGGGGCGTCAGTGATCTCTGAAACAGCCGGTTCAACTGGTGACGATGGCGCGCCGTGCAACAGGCCAAAGGCCGCCGCAAACGCCCCGACCACAATAACCAGAGGCACGATCCAGCGCCAGTTCAGTAACGACGCCACAATCGAAGGCTTAGGTTCCAACCCTGGCAACATGCGGGTGATCGCCTCATCCTTGTGGATGAAATGGTGCATAAGCGCCGCCCCGACATGCAGGGGTATCAACAGATATATCAACAGCTTTGCCAGCAAACCATGCAGATTGGCAAACCGGTCATGGCTGACTTCGGAGACATCGACCGGCAAATGCGGCCAGGGAATAACCCCAAACAACTCCGTAGGAATCTTAAGCGTGCTGGCTGACACCACCGCCCACCCGCTTATGGGCAGACCGATCATCAGCACATAAAACCCGATATGAACGGCTTTAGCCGCTCCCGTCTGCCATTTTGGGCCGGGCAACTCCGGCGGGGCCTTATAGGCCTCCCGCAATCCGATGCGCAAAACCGTTAAAAACAGGATCAGAATCCCTACGGACTTATGCAACTGAAAACGCGCAAAACGCCCGCTGTCGTCGCTGTCAAACGACCAGCCGAGAAAGACCATGTAAAACAGCAAGGCCGCCATAATCCAATGCAGATAACGGCTGAAACGGTGATAGGTCACAGGTTGCATGGAACGGGACTCGCTCGGTGATTTCTCATTAAACCTGAGTATGCTCACGCTTAGTCAGGATTGCAATCCTGATATGTAATTTAATTGGTTACATATATATTCTTTTTATATAAGCCCTTGTGACGTAAGGGAACTTCACGCAGACTTGAGTCCCCAAAGCCGCCATATTGCGCCATCACTATAGCCAGAGCCGTTATAATTCAGGAATCAGTATGACCTTTCGCGCCCCGCTCAAAGACATCAGCTTCACCCTTGAGGCGGTCACGGATATCGGACGCCTTTATGGACAAGGCCCTTTTGCTGAATTTGATGCCGATCTGTCAGAAGCGGTGCTCGATGCCGCCGCCGATTTGTCTCAGGACATATTGTCCCCCCTCAACCGGTCAGGCGATCTTCAGGGTTCGCGCCTCGAAGACAATAAGGTGATCATCGCTGATGGATTTGCTGAAGCCATAGCCGCCTTCGCCGAAGGCGGCTGGAACAGCCTGTCATCTGACACAGCTCAAGGCGGTCAGGGCCTGCCCAAGACCCTTGAGATTGCCTGTTACGAGCTGTTCAATGCTGCCAACATGGCCTTCAGCCTGTGCCCAACCCTTTCACAGGGGGCCGCCGAAGCCCTTCACATCCACGGCGACGACCTGCAAAAGGCGCTCTACCTCCCCTTCCTCAGTTCAGGGGACTGGAGCGCGACCATGAACCTGACCGAGCCGCAGGCCGGTTCTGATCTGGGGCTTCTGACCACTCAGGCGACGCCCAATACTGACGGCACCTATAGCCTGAGCGGACAAAAGATATTTATCACCTGGGGCGACCATGAAGCGCGGGACAACATCATCCATCTGGTACTGGCGCGCCTGCCCGATGCCCCCGAAGGCACACGGGGCATATCGCTGTTTCTCTGCCCGAAATATCTGGTCAATGCGGACGGTAGTCTCGGTGCCCGAAACACCGTCACGTGCGTTGGCCTTGAGCACAAGCTGGGCATCCACGCTTCGCCCACCTGCGTTATGGCTTTTGAAGGCGCTCAGGCCGAATTGATCGGTCAGCCGCACCAGGGACTGGCCGCCATGTTCACCATGATGAACGCCGCCCGTCTGATGGTCGGCGTACAGGGCGTAGGCATTGCCGAACGTGCGTTTCAGCAGGCCCTGACCTATGCTCAGGAACGCCGTCAGGGCACCTCGCCCCTCACAGGCGAACGTAAGGCCCCGATCATCGACCATCCCGATGTGCGCCTGATGCTGGCCCTGTCAAAAGCGAAGATCGAAGCCGCCCGCGCCCTGTGCCTTGAGACCGCTTTCCACATCGACGCCCAGCAGATTGAAGACGACCCGGATAAAAAAGCCCGCCTGAAACGGCGTGAGGACTTCCTTGTGCCCATAGCCAAGGCCTGGTCGACCGATATCGGTGTCGAAGTCGCCTCACTTGGCCTTCAGGTGCATGGCGGTATGGGCTTTATTGAGGAAACCGGCGCGGCTCAGTATTACCGTGATGCGCGCATTGCCCCGATATATGAAGGCACCAACGGCATTCAGGCCGCTGATCTGACCGGTCGCAAGCTGGGTAATGACGCCACCGCTGCGCTTGAACTGGCCGCAGACATTGAGGCTTTTTTGCGTGACACAGCCATACCTGATGATCTGGCCCCTGCTATTACGACTTTGAAAGCGGCCATGGCCAGTTTCGAAGCCGCCAGCCTGTGGCTAATCGAGCGAAAAACCGAGGCTCCCGCCGATGTCGCCGCCGGTGCCAGCGCCTATCTGACGCTCACCGGAGATATGTTAGGGGGCTATTTCCTTCTCAAGGGATCTTTGGCCGCACATCAGCGCCTGAGTGACGGTGACAGCGACACGGACTGGCTGAACAGCAAAATTGCCCTGCTGAAGGTCTATACAGCACACATCCTGTCTGCCGCACCGTCTCGCCTCATGGCCATTCAAATGGGTGCGCCCCCCCTTACGGGCTTTGCCTGATCTATTCTACCTCCACCGGTGCCGGATCGGTAATCAGCGCCGGCGGCGGGCCAACCGGCTCGACATCTTTTATCGCCCCGGTGCTTTCAGGTGTGCGAATAGGTGCCGGTGCGGCCGGACTGGCCCTGACGACCAGCGGCGCTCTGGCGCGCGTGTTCTGCATCAAAGTAATGGTATGACGCACAAAGACGGCGTGGGTCACAAGCCCAAGCTCAAGCCGCTGATTATCCAGTTCAACCTGTTTGGTCAGTATGCCCGAAATAAAGGTCATGGAGGGCACTTCCGTGTCCGGTGCGCGACTAAGTTTATCGGTCATAAATACCGGCCCGCCGGAATTACCGGGAATAGCCGTCAAGTCGATAAGAAAGGTCGGATAGACATCCAGCGGCCCCAGTGGATAGGACGACACCCGCCCCGCCCGCAATATCGGAAAACCAACCTTATTGGCCGATAAGCCATGCGGATAGCCAAGCGTCATCATTTCATCGCCCGGCTTGATATTATACTGTCCGAATGTGTTTTCGTCCGCCAGCCAGTCCATGGGAATGGCTGCATCTTCATATTCAGGCGGCACTTCAATGGGAATAACGGCCACATCCTGCTCAGGGTTCTGATACCACAACGGCCCCTTGGTGTTCCTTATAGGGATACGGGTCGGCGCATATTGCCAGCCGCCATTGTCACCCTGAATGCGCCAGCCGATACGCACCTCGGCACCGGGCATTTTCTCGAACACGTGGGCAGCCGTAACCAGTACAATTTCCGGCGTGCCATCGCGTTTGGGGATTGAAACCAGAAAGCCGGTGCCGACCATGCGGCGGCCTTCGGCAATGGGCTGATCGATCTGCACAGTGGCTTCGATCAGGGTCAGTGTCAAATCGGCATCCATAAACGCACCCTACTGCCTAAATACGGCAAAAGCTTAGCTTGATACCGCAAATAATAGCCATATCTAAAACACAGACAGGGTTCACATCCGATTGACGCCCCAAAGCAAATCGTATCACAGTCCTGTCAAAGCTCTGTCTAAGTCTCGGCCAAAGGTGACCTGCCTATGCCTGCCCAACCCGATCGTCGGCGTCTTGTCCTCAGCGGTCTTTCTGCCGCCGTATGGCTCACCTCAGGCACCTCAGCCCTGCGCGCCCAGCCCATCTTATCTCCGGAAAGTTTAATGTCGAAAACCCCTGCCCCAAAGCCCGCCAAGATCCCCGTCACCACCGAGCAACTGGGCGTTAGCCGCACCGACGACTATCAATGGATGAAGGACGACAACTGGCAGGCGGTGCTGCGCGACCCCGCACTCATCAAGGCGGATGTCAAATCGCACCTGACGCTGGAAAACAGCTATACCAAGGCCCTGCTTGAACCGACCGAAGCGCTGCAAAAAACCATCTTCGAGGAAATAAAGGCCCGCGTAAAGGAAGACGATTCCTCCGTTCCTGCCCCTGACGGGCCGTGGGAATATTACAGTCGTTACGCCATAGGGGCCCAGCACCCGATTCACGCCCGCAAGCCCCGCACCAAGACGCATATCAGCCGTGAAACCGTGCCGTTCGCCTCCGTGCCTGCCGATGAACAGATACTGCTCGACGAAGACGCCGCCGCCAAGGCGCATGACTATTACCAGACCGGCGCCTCAAGCCACAGCCCCGACCACAAACTCTATGCCTGGGCTGAAGACACACAAGGCTCTGAGGTCTATCGCATCTTCATCAAGGATATCTCTACCGGACAACTGATCGGCACACCGGTCGAAAGCACGGCAGGCTCATTTGTCTTTTCACCTGACTCGCAATGGATTTTCTGGGTCTATCGCGATGACAATGGCCGTCCGTCCAAAATTTTCCGCCGCGCCGTCACCGGCTCCGAAGACACGCTCGTCTTTGAGGAAAAAGATCCCGGCTTCTTCGCATCGGTCGGCCTCACTTCGTCTGACGCCTATATTGTGGTCTCCAGCGGCAACCATGAAACCTCCGAAGTGCGCCTTACCCCCTCTGACGCCCTGACATCCGCTCCCTTTGTCGTACAACCGCGCCAAGAAGGCCTGCAATACAGCCTCGATCACTGGGGCCACCGCTTTGTCATCCTGACCAATGCCGATGAGGCGATTGATTTCAAGCTGATGACCTCAGATGCGGCCATTCCGTCGCGCGACACCTGGCAAACCCTGACGCCCCACCGTCCGGGCATCTATATTACCGGCGTCAGCCTGTATAAGAACCATCTGGTGCGTTCTGAGCGTGAAAACGCCAATTCGCGCCTCGTGGTCGTGCGCAAATCCGACCTCAGCGAACACAACATAGAGGTCAGCGAAGAAGCCTATGCCCTCGGCGAAGGCGGCTCGCTTGAGTTTGACACCACCGTCATCCGCTATGTCTATACCTCACCAACCACCCCGTCCCAGACCTTCGATTACGATGTAGAAACCCGCGAAAAAGTGTTGCGCAAAACACAGGTTATCCCATCAGGTCATGATGCCTCAGCCTATGTCGCCAAACGTCTCTATGCCAAAGCCTCAGACGGCGAAGACGTGCCGATCACGGTACTGATGAAGCGTGACACGCCGCTTGATGGTTCCGCGCCGCTGCTGCTTTATGGCTATGGCTCTTATGGCATCACCATAGACCCAACCTTCTCGGTGCGCTCCTTAAGCCTTGTCAATCGCGGCTGGATCTACGCCATTGCCCATATTCGCGGCGGGGCCGAAAAAGGCTATGGCTGGTTCCTTGATGGTCGAAAATTCAATAAAACCAATACCTTTACCGACTTTATTGCCTGTGCAGAGCATCTGACTGCCAATGGCTACGGCTCAAAAGGCCGCATTGTCGGCTATGGCGGTTCGGCGGGCGGCATGCTGATCGGGGCCGTGGCCAATATGCGCCCTGACCTGTGGGGCGGCCTGATCGGGGCGGTGCCGTTTGTCGATGTCCTAAACACCATGAGCGACACCACCTTACCCCTGACACCGCCGGAATGGCCGGAATGGGGCAATCCGCTCGAGGACAAGGCCGCCTATGACTATATCGCGTCCTATAGCCCCTATGACAATATTACCGCTCAGGCCTATCCGCCAATTCTGGCCACAGGCGGCTTAAGTGACCCACGCGTCACCTATTGGGAACCGATGAAGTGGATTGCCAAACTGCGCGACTACTCGACCTCAGGCGCACCGCAATTGCTGAAGATCAATATGGAAGCCGGTCACGGCGGGGCCTCAGGGCGCTTCGATTACCTCAAAGAAGTAGCGTTTGATTACGCCTTCGCCATATGGGCGCTCGAAAAGGGCTGGGAAAACCCATCATGACCCTAACTATTCGCAAAGTTCAGGTCACAGACTTTCAGTCCGTTTCAGATATCTATGGTGATGCGGTGCTAAACACCACCGCCACCTACGAAACCGTGCCACCGACGCCTCAGATGATGATGTCGCAATGGTATGAATTGCGGGCAAAAAACCTGCCCTATCTGGTGGCCGTCGAAGATAAACGGGTGATTGGCTTCACCTATGCCGGCCCGTTCCGCCTGCGTCCGGCCTTTCGCTACGGGGTCGAAAACGCCCTCTATGTCCACCCCGATCATAAGGGTAAGGGCGCAGGCCGCGCCCTGCTTGAGGCTCTGATTACCGCCTGCACGGATCAGGGCTTTTACAATCTCTATGCGGTTATTGGCGACCGCGATAATGTCGCCTCTTTGAACCTGCATAAGTCTCAGGGCTTCACTGAGACCGGCAGCCTGCCCGCCGCTGGCTATAAACAGGATCGCTGGCTGGATATTGTCTTTCTCACCAAAGCCTTACGCCCTCACGACACGGCCCCCGAAGGTAATGGGTGGGGCTGAGGCGCCCCCCCTGTTCGGGGGATGGCCCAGTCTATGATCTCCGATAAGGTCATCCGGTTACATCATCGGAGATCATAGTGAAATTCACCCTCATCATTGCCCTGCTGGCTTGCGCCTTCCCCGCCAGCGCCACAGACCTTACCGATCAGATGCTTTCAGTGCACAATACTGAACGACAGCTGGTCGGTGCGCCCCCTCTCAAATGGAATGCGCAACTCGCTCAGGATGCTCAGGTCTGGGCCAATCATCTGGCAAGCCACGGCCTGTTCCAGCATTCAACCAGCGCTGATGGCGAAAACCTCTGGATGGGGACTGCAGGGGCTTATAGCTATAGACAGATGGCCCAACTCTGGGCCGACGAAAAAGCCAAATTCAGGTACGCCGCCTTTCCGGACATAAGCACAGATGGCAACTGGGCCAATGTCGGCCACTATACCCAGATGATCTGGTCAACCACGACCGAACTCGGCTGCGCCAAAGCCACCGGCAAAACGCAGGACATTCTCGTTTGTCGCTATCGACGCCCAGGCAATGTGTATGGCCAGAAACCGTACTAGGCATGGGTATGAAAGCGGCCTGGGCCTGCATCAGCTACGCGCAAGCCGCCCACCTGTAAGGCCTGCCTATCCCACCCGGAAGGTCGCAACGCTGGCCTTTAGAGTCTGTCCTGACGCTTTGACCGTGGCCGTGCCGGACGTGCCGGTCGATTGGACAATGATCTGCGCCCAGCCATTAAACGCCTGTCTCTGCCATGGGGCAGCGGGTTGCGTCACACGCATTACACCCCATCTGGTGCCGCCGACTGAGCGATCCATCATGCCCGGTATGCCCCCTTCGGGGGTTGACAGGACATAGGTCAGAGTGTTGACCGCTTTTAGGTGCCCCCTCTCCAGTTCAATCCACAGCGCGCCATCCGCCGATTTGGCGGTTACCCGTTCGCCATTAACGTAGACTTTTTGATCGGGCTGAAGCAGATCAATATACAGGGCGATCTTATCTTCCGGCCCTGTCACCGGACGATCAAAGCGCCCTTGCAGAACCACGCCTTTTGTTAATGCGGGTTGTTGTTCGGGGGGCAACCATTTCATGGGGTCGCGCCAGTCTGAAGTATCGACTGACCCGCCAACCCATTCCGGTCGCCCTTCAATCGTATCCACAGCCAGTGACCGCCATGAACCTACATTATGATAGGTATGACGCTCTGCCGGACAATCGGCTTCGTGTGATCCGGGATTACCATTGCCCATCCCCAGAATGCGGATAGGCCCCGTGGCGTCAAACTGGATCATATCCGAGGCCGTCGGGACAATCTGACCAGCCTTATCCGTCACATTGACCCAGATGACAGCAATATCATCGCCATCGGCTTTCAGAGCAGTCTTATCGGGGGTCAGCCTGATCTGAGCCGCACTGCCGGTCGTGGCGACCTCGGCGCGTGCAACCGCCTTGCCGCCCGTATAGGCGCGCGCCTTCAGCTTTCCGGGCACATAAGGTACCTCCCACTTGAGATGCGAGGCGGCAACTATCGTCTTGCGACCCAATGAGCGGCCATTGAGAAACAGTTCCACTGCCTCGGCATTGGAATAGACACGTACATCCATCGCCTCGCCTTCTCGCCCCGCCCAGTTCCAGTGCGGCAGGATGTGAACCATAGGCTCAGGCCGCCACACAGATTTCAGGTAGTAGGCCGTGTCCTTAAGCACGCCGGTCGTATCGATCATACCGAACTGGGACGAAATGGCGGGCCAGCCAAAGGGCGTGGTTTCACCGCGGTAGTCAAAGCCCGTCCAGATGAACATGCCCGACATCCAGGGACGTTCAATAACCCGCCGCCAGCCTTCTTCGATGCTCAGGGAATTGCCCGGACGCCCCTGACGGTCATAGGCGTTAAGGTGCGAATTGGATCGATCATCAAAATAGATGCCGCGCGTGGTCAGGGTCGACCCCTCCTCCGACATCATGGCCGGTTTGTCAGGGTGAGCGCGGTGGAAGGCGTCCACATCGTGTTGCGCGCCATAGTTGAAGCCGATGACGTCCGCCCCCAGTGACACGCCCCTGCCCGAAGAACTGGTCGCCACAGTTGTGCGTCGCGTCGGATCAAGCCGTTTAACATAGGCCTGCATTTCGACTGCCAGATGTGTGCCCAATGGATTGTTCTCAAGCGCCCATTCTTCGTTACCCACTGACCAGATAATAACGCTGGGGTGATTGCGATCCCGGCGAACAAGGCGTTCAAGCTGCCCCTTTATTTCCGGACTTGTTCCCATCATGCGATGCTCGTTGACCACAAGCATGCCCAGTTGATCCGCCGCCGCCAGAAGTTCAGGCGTCGGCGGATGATGCGCGGTTCGGTAGGCGTTGACACCAAAGGATTTGAGTTGGTTGAGGCGCCAGGTCTGCAGACCATCGGGCAAGGCCACGCCAACGCCCGCGTGATCCTGATGGTTATTGGTTCCCTGTAGCTTGAGGTTCTTGCCATTCAGGAAAAAGCCCTTTTCCGGATCAAAAACAATCGTCCGAATACCGAAGCGCGTATTATAGGCATCAACGACGGCACCGCCTTTGATCAGGGTCGTGCGCAGGTGATAGAGATTGGGCGCCTCAAGCGACCATAAGGCCGCATCGGCAATGGCAAGTTTTGCGGTAAACTGACCAGAGCTATGGGCCTCAACCGTCAGACCATGCGCTTCACCCTCAGCCACCTTTCGTCCGTCAGGACCATAGGCTTCATGACGCAGAATAAAAGTTTCACTTGTCTCAGCAGAATTATCAACCGTCACGTCAATATCCAGATCGGCTTGCGTCGCCGTCACGGTTGATTTGACGAAGGTCCCCCACTGAGCCACATGCAACGGTGCGGTTTTGGTCAGCCAGACATGGCGATATATACCGGCCCCCTCGTAGAACCACCCTTCTTCAACCGTGGCATCAACCCGCACCGCGATCAGGTTTTGGCCATCGAAATTGACATAATCGGTGATGTCATAGCGAAAACCCGAATAACCGCTGGGTTCGGTGCCCATATAATGACCGTTTACCCAGACAACGCTGTTACGGTACACACCATCGAATTCGAGGGAAATTCGCCGCCCCTTGTCACTGGCGGTCAACGCAAAAGTCTTGCGATACCAGCCCACACTGTTTTCGGGGAAGTTTCGCCCGATTGCCTTGGAACCATGGTTCGTATTCGCTCGCGCATCGAAGGGCAGTTCGACCGCCCAGTCATGCGGTACATTAACCTGACGCCAGGCGGCATGGCTGAATTCGCTACTGGCGGGGCCGTCACCATATCCGGCCTTGGCAAAAAAGAACGGGCGCAGACCATGCCCGAAATCCTTGTCGGCATCGGTTGCATGCCCAAGAGCAAAATACCAGTCCTTATCCAGACGCTGGCGTGAACGTATCGCCGGATCTATACCGTCGTCAAATCCCGTTGCCAGAAGTGGTGCGTGAGATTGCGCGGCCCACCCGGCCCCCGCGATGCTGGCCGACAGCGCTAAACTGGCGCCGCCAGCGAGTAAAAGCTGACGTCTGTTCATAGTTTCCCTGTCCTCATTTTTATGGCTGCGATTTTTATGAATGATCACCCCATAAAACCTATCCATGGTCTGGGGCCTGATCGCCGCGTACAGCCTCAAGGCATTAAATACATCAAATTTAATTAATCAAGACATAGAGTCTGAGTTCAAGCGCCACCGGCCTATGAATTCATGTCTGACGGATTAGCAAACCGTGGACGCTTTCTTGCCTGTTCAAACGGGCTTCAAATCAGAGGATTGCGATACCTGCCTAACGAAAGCCCGCTGGAATGCAGGACGCATCTGGCCGCGAACAATGTAATCTGACAGATTGGGAAAATTATCCGCTAGTCCCAAGTCTTTCCACCGTCGAAGATTATCAATGCTCGCGCCGACAACATGTCCGGCATCTACGCCGCCGGTGACCTCGCCAATCCGGGTATACCCTCCGTCACCACAACCATGTGGCAAGGCGCAATGGCGGGTATCTTTGCTCAACAGTCGATGCTGGTTTGAAAGCAACCGGCAACAGCACGACAGCTTACTTAAGCTAAACTAAAAACGAGGGCGTTACCTTGGACAAGTGAGGCGCGCTTCCAGCGAGCGCCTCCTCCGGTCACCCCAATCAGACGGCTTCCCAAACCCGATTAAGGATCTGCACGGCGAGCGCTGCCTTGTCCTGGGGTAAGAACCGACCGGAATGCTGGGCCACCATCACTGGCGTATCTTGGATCGCGTAGCTCGCTTGCTCGTACTAACCCGCCTGTTTCAAGATGTGAGTTGCCAGCACATCTCGGACATTATGGGGACCGTGCGTCAAGAGACCTTTAACCGCGCGACTAACATGCGGGATTCTTTGAATTCACTGATGATGCAGGAAAAAGAAAGTGGCTGGGGAACTAGGACTCGAACCTAGAATGACGGTACCAAAAACCGGAGTGTTACCATTACACCATTCCCCAGCAGGAATGTCCTTACCGATCTCGTAGTGCATATCAGCGAAGGAGGCGCTTCACTACCCCAAGCTTTTGTGACATGCAATCCCCCTGAAAAAATTTTCCCCAACCTTTTGAGACTTTATCGCCAGTGACAGCGCATCCCTATCATTTAAAACCGGTTCAAACCTATAACCGTCTGATGTCAGATAGCTTTCACCGACTGAATGCGCGCGCCATATTAGCCGATGCCACCACCGACACATTAACGGACGCGCAACTGGCCGAAGCGCTATTCTATGCCCCTGAGGCCATTGTGTCTCACGGCACAGAACCAGACCCCGTATTTCGTTACGCCAATGCAAGAGCCCTTGAACTGTGGGGCATGGACTGGGATAGTTTCACCCGCCTGCCCTCGCGCCTGTCTGCGGAAACAGACCCATCAATTCAGTCTGACCGTAAAGCGCTGCTGGCCTCTGCGCTCGAAAAAGGCGCTATCAACGATTACAGTGGCATCCGCATATCGGCGACCGGCAAACGCTTCCGCATCAGGGACACTGTGCTGTGGAACGTGAGCGCACCTGATGGCACCCTGCACGGGCAGGCTGCGTTAATAGGTCGCTGGGACCCCCTCTAGGGCTTTTCCATAGCGCCGCTTTGTGATACGCGCACGCCCTATGTCACACACAGAATCCGACAAACCCTTCGTCATCGCCGCCTACTACCATTTCTTCGATTTCAAAAACTTCGAAGCGATGCAGGCCCCGCTGCTTGAGCGTCTGCAATCCCTGTCCATCAAGGGATCGCTGCTGATCACGCGCGAAGGGGTCAATTCGACCATAGCCGGTACGCGCGAAGCCATCAACAGCTTCCTGACCTACCTTCAGGACGAACTGATCGGTGAGAAGATCGAGTGGAAGGAATCCTACGCGGATTACCAGCCCTTCGGTAAGGCCCGTGTGCGACTCAAAAAAGAAACCATTTCGCTGGGCGAACCGGTAAGCCTCGAAAAACGCGGTCAGTATGTCGATCCAAAGGACTGGAACGATCTGATCCGCCGCAATGACGTGGTGATTGTCGATACGCGCAATGATTATGAGGTCAATCTCGGCACCTTCAAAAACGCCCTTGACCCGCAAATTCCGACTTTCAAATTCCTGCCTGAATGGACGCGCCAGAACGCTGACCAACTTAAGGGCAAGAAGATTGCCACCTTCTGCACCGGCGGCATCCGCTGTGAGAAATATACCGCCTGGATGCTCGATAACGGCTTTGAGGACGTTTACCACCTCAAAGGCGGCATCCTGCAATATTTCGAAGAAGTGCCCGCCGAAGAGTCTCTCTGGGAAGGCGAATGTTTCGTCTTTGATGAACGCATTGCCGTGGATCACAACCTGAAACCTTCGGATAATGCCGCGCTGTGCCTCTATTGTGACCACGCCCTGACCGCAGAAGATCAGGCAAGCCCGCTCTACGTCAAGGGCGTCTCCTGCCCTCATTGCCACGGCGACCCCAGATATCAGCACGACCGGCCGCCAACCGATAAACCGGCCAGAGGCCGCATAAGGTTCTGACCCGCCCCCTCAGGCCTGTGGGTAATTATTACACCGTCTTCATTTGACGCCATCCGACAAACCTTTATTGTGGCCCCTGATTTGGGGGCGACAGGAAGATATATGAAACAGTTTCTGATTACGGTTGGCGCGGTTCTGACGGCGTTTTTTCTCTTCTTCATCGCTCTCCCGTTTATACTGATTGTTTCAATCGCTGCCGCATCAAAGCCGGTGGCGCCCTCGTCGGTCACCTTGCTGGTCGATCTGCGCGAAGGTCTGACGGACCAGAGCCGCCCCACGCCGTTTGATTTCATTACCGGCAAGTCACTGTCGACCATGGACGTCGTGCAGGCCCTGCACAATGCCGCCAGCGATCCCAAGGTTAAATCCGTCCTGATTCGTCTGCCCGAAGGCGGCATGATGCCTGCCGCTGCCGAAGAAATCCGCGCCGCTGTCCTGCACGTCCGCAAAGCCAACAAAACCGTCATTGCGCACTCTCAGGGCCTCTATCCCGATACACTGGTCATGGCCAGCTATGCGGTCGGGGCCTCGGCCTCAGAGCTTTGGATGCAGCCGCGCTCGGCTTTCCATGTCACAGGTATTGCCACCGAAAGCCTGTTCTATAAGCGCGCCTTCGACAAGTACGGCATCTCGCCCGAAATGGAGCAGCGCTACGAATACAAGAACGCGGTCAACCCCTACCTCTATAGCGATTTTACGCCTGAACACCGCGAAGCCACCCTCTCCATGCTAGGGGGCATCTACGAGTCCCTTACCTCTGCTGTGGCTCAGGATCGCCCGGAAAAAAAGCGCGATGCGGCCGCCCTCAGGGCCGTGCTTGAGGCTGGCCCCTATAGTGCCGAAAAAGCACTCGAACTGGGTCTGATTACCAAGCTCGGTCAGGTACATGAGGCCGAACGCGAAGCCCTCTCCAAGGGCGACGCCAACACCGCCCTTCTGGATGTACGCGACTATAATCGCATGTCGACCTCCAGCGGCTCGGTGACCATCGCCGTCATCAACGCCGAAGGCCCGATCATGACCGGCAAAGGCGTGCCACAAGCCTTTGGTGGCGACGCGCAGATCCTGTCTGACGACACCTCCAAAGCCTTTTATGACGCCATTGATAATGACGCCGTAAAAGCCATCATCTTCCGCGTGTCGTCACCGGGCGGCACCGACACCGCCTCCGAACAGATTGCCCAGGCCGTCAAGGCAGCCAAAGACGCCGGCAAGCCGGTCATTGTCTCTATGGGCGATTATGCCGCGTCCGGCGGTTACTGGATTTCTGCGGATGCCTCCGCCATCGTCGCCAACCCGTCAACCCTGACGGGCTCGATTGGCGTCTATGGCGGCAAGCTGGCTATCGGCGACGCCTTAAGCCGTTTTGGTCTTGATATGCGCCAGATCGGTGTCGGGGGCGACTATGCAGGAGCCTATGCGGCAGGCAAAGAATTTACCCCGGCCCAGAAGGCCTCTATTTCCGGCTGGATCGATCAGGTCTACGAAGCCTTTATCCAGAAGGTCGCCAAAGGCCGCAATCTCGCCCCCGAAAAAGTGCGCGACATTGCCAAGGGTCGCGTCTGGACCGGCGCTCAGGCGCAAAAAATCGGTCTCGTTGATAAGCTGGGCGGTTTTTACACCGCTGTGGATGAGGCGAAAAAACTGGCCAAGATCAGTGACAATACCAAGGTCAAGCTGGTCAATTACCCGAACCACAACTCGCCCTTCGCCGCGTTTGGGGCTGCCGCAGATTCGGCCACCAATGGCCTTAAGGCCCTGTCCTTCTTCGGCTGGGCCATGAGTGACCCTCAGGCCGAAGCGGTGATGCGTGACGTCAAACGCGCCCGTATGCAGGAAGAAGGCGCTAACGTACTGGCCCCACAGCCGTACTAGGGCCTGCGGGCATATCCTGCGCCACGGCCTGCGACGTCACCGGAACCCTTACGGCATAGCCCATCACCGGCTCTGGCGTGCATCCGGCCGCAATCAGATGTGCCATAAACAGACACAACCACGCCGTCGCCACATAAAGCGCACGTCTTGACACAAAATGGATCAGCCCAAGCCACATAATCGTCCCCATCGCCGGATTGCGACAAGGGTTAAGCAATTATTAAGCCTGTGAAGGGCCTCAGGCCCTTCACCCGTTAGTCCCGAGGCAGATAACCCTTTCCATCCTCTCCTGTAGCTGGCACCTCCTGAATACTCCCCTAGCTTGCAGGGGGAGGTGGCATGGAGCGAAGCGAACATGTCGGAGGGGGTTTCTTGTTTCGCTTCCCACAAAGCCCCCTCTGATGGGGCGTATGAGCCTATATCGCTGAAATAAGCTTCACCAGCTTCGTGACCCGACGACAATTGCCCCCCAGATCAACCGGCTCATGACGGCTGACCGAACGCACATCGGTCCCGTTAGGTTCCATACGCACCACGACATCGGACTTAAAGCCAAAATAAGGGTCTTCGTAAAACGCCTCTACCCGCCAGTCGGAACGGCCGAACACGACATAGCCTTCGCCTTTGAGAATTTCGACGACCCTTTCGACCGGTGCCCGTCCGGCAACGGTTACCGCACCGGCACAGGTCTGCGCATTGATATCGGCCACACGCCGACCTGCCCATTCATAGGACATCCCCTTCGGCACCACCGGATTATCCATAACCGGGTGGGCATCCGCCCCGCGCGCCTCAATCAGTTTCGCCGAAAACGTTACCGGACGCTCCCAGTTGGTCGAAACGTCATATATGGGCGGATAGGCTCTCAGCCGCTGCTCATAGGCATAATAGCCCGCCAGCACCAGCCCCGAAACAAACACGGCCCCCAGTGCCCACGGCCCGTATTTTTTCGGATTAAGAAAAAGCGAAATCAGAAGCGATAAGACCGAGACAATCGCCACCACCGTGGCAAATTTCGGAATGACCCCAAGCGTGATCGTCCGAAATCCCAGTTCATAGCTGAACACGCCGACATTGGTGGCCATCATGGTCGCAACCAGGGCCACAGGTGCTACAAAACTCAAGCCCAGCACCCAAGGGGCCAGCCCCCGCTTTGCCTTACGACGCGGCTGTTCTGTTTCCGGTATAGTCTCCGTCACCCGACCTGCTCCCTGTCGTGACTTCCCCCCAATACTCAGGCATACAGGGGGCTGCGTCACGGTCATACTTACTAAAGGCGAAATTTAGAGAACATTCCCCGACAAATTTCAACCGGCACGGCCACCAAAAACCGGATTAAAGGTTTGAGTGCCGCACCCACAGTGTCGGATCAATCTCTGGTTCTGACTGCCGCTCCGCTACGCGCATATCCGCATCAGACACATCGTTTTCGCGTGCCGCCACCCGCTTCAGGCGCACCTCGGTCGGCACATCCATCAAGATGGCGCGAAACGCAAACTCACCGGCCAGAGCCTTTGCCTTACGCACATAGCGGTCATCGCGGAACGTGGCATCGAGAATCACCGACACCCCGCTTTTCAGGAGAACCTCCGCCTGATCAAGCATATGCCGGTACACGCGTTCCGTCTGATCTGCCCCATAGGCCTCAGGCGGCAACCGCTCAAGCGACGGCGTTTGCCACAAACGTTTGCGTATCTCGTCACTGCGCAGGATGACTGTTCCGGCGGCATGGCCCTGTGATGCCGCCAAAGCCCGCGCATACCAGCTCTTGCCCGATCCTGATAAGCCACCGACGCAGATCAGCTCAGGCCTTGCCCTCTCAAGAAACCGGTGCGCCGCCCCAAGATAGCGTTTCGCCTGATCCATATCCCCGGCATGGGCCGACACATGACAGCGGACGCCAGCCCGGATCGACATATAAAGCGGCAAAAGGCTTAAGGCTTCATACAGCCCCACCTCACCTTCATGCCGCGCAACCGTCTCCAGATAGGCATTGAATACGCGGCTGGCGGCGGCGTGATGGCCCCTCACCTCCAGATCCATCAGCAGAAAGCCGATGTCATACAGCACATCGATCTGCATCAGCCGTTCGTTGAACTCGATACAGTCAAACAAAACCGGCGCATTATTTTCGATCAGAATGTTACCCAAATGCAGGTCGCCATGACAGCGACGAATATGCCCGCTGTCAAAGCGCGCCAGCACCTGCGCCTCATGCTTTTGATAGACCGCATGCAATCGCCGGCGATAGGCTTTCACCGCCCCAGGCCCCAGATACTCCGAAAACGATTCTATATGTTTCTGATTGGAACCAATAACATATTCGGAATTCTTCGCATGGAGTCTATCCTTGCTACGCTCGGCCTGCGCATGAAATGAAGCCACCTCGCGCCCCAGAGCCTCCATCAGTTCAGGCTCAGGCTCCCATCCTTCGGCCTGCCCCTGCTCGGCCAGAACCATGGAATGATCAAAGCGCCGCATAACCAGCACCGGCTCCCCGTTCACCTCTTCCAGACGGCGATAGATATCCGCTGCCGTCCGCCGGTTAAGGTGCAACTCCTTCCCCAAAGCCTCACGACGCTTATCAGCCGTAGTGAAATCGAGAAAACCGAAATCAACCGGCTTCTTGACCTTAAAGGCCTCGTCCCCTTTAAGGACTACGGTCGCGCAAGAGGTTTCAATCACCTCATCGGCCCCCTCGGTCAGAAGGGTCAGCACCCGATCCAAAGCCCTATCTGTCATCCTTGACCTTTACCCTGCAAAACCCGATAGCTTCTCTATGACCTTAATTGCTGATCTTCTACCGCCTGCACATAAAAAAGCGCTGATTTTCGACTGTGACGGCACATTGGCCGATACGTTTCCGGCGCATTACCGCGCTTTTAAATCCGCCTTCGCCCCCTATGGCATAGATTTTCCCGCGGCCTTTTATGCCGCCCGACTGGGTCTGTCGCGCAGCAAACTGCTTGAGGCCTTCCGTCTGCACTCCACCACCCCATTTGACGTTTCAGCCATAAGCGAAAACAATACGGCCCTGTTTGTTGAGCATATCGGGGCCGTCAAGGCCATTGCCCCCATCGAAGCCCTTGTCCGTCACTATCAGGGTCACCTGAAACTCGGGGTCGCCTCTGGCGGTCAAGCCGCCATTGTCACCGCCACCCTGAAAGCCATAGACCTTTACCCTATGTTCGACACCGTGGTGACTTTCGAAGACACCGGCATCGGCAAACCCGCCCCGGACCTTTATCTCAGGGCCTGTGAAAACCTTAAGATCGCCCCCGCTGACGCCCATGCCTACGAAGACACAGACGAAGGGCTTGAGGCCGCCCATGCCGCAGGCCTCAGCGTGACCGACATCCGTCCCTTCTATAGTCCCGACCCGTCGCTTTGGTAGCTTATGGATAAAGCTTTGACTGTCGCCATCCCTCACCAGCACGCTCGAATTTCACCCGATCATGCAGTCTGAACGGCTTGTCGCGCCAGAATTCGATAAATTGCGGCACAATGCGAAACCCCGTCCAATGCGGCGGACGTTCCACCTTGCCCAGTCCGAACTTCAGGCCATATTCGGCAATACGCTTTTCCAGTGCAAACCGGCTCTCAAGCGGACGTGACTGTTCCGACGCCCAGGCCCCGATCTGCGAATTGCGCGCACGTGATGCGAAATATTCATCCGCCTCAGCCGCACTGACCGGCTCAGCCGCTCCCCGGATGCGCACCTGACGGTGCAGGGACTTCCAGTGAAACAATAAGGCCACTTGCGGATTGGCCAGTATCTGCTGGCCCTTGGCGCTTTGCGTGTTGGTATAGAATACAAACCCCTGCGCATCGAAATCCTTAAGCAGAACCATGCGCACGTCCGGCAGTCCATTTTCATCGACCGTCGCCACGGCCATGGCGTTAGGATCATTGGGCTCCTTTGCCCGCGCATCATTCAACCATTGACCGAACAGGGCAAAGGGCTCGGACGCGTCAATCTCAGCTTCATGCGCGGCATGGGCGTCGGCATAGTCAGGACTAGGCGGGATCAGATCGGAACGGGACATGGCACCTCAGGAACATAACGCGTCAAACGAACCCTATTGTAACAGAGAATCACCATCTGTCGCCTTAACCAGTTATTGACCATGTCCGCGTCATAGTGCCGCTTTCTCATTGCTGCACTAATTTTCCTGAATGCATGTATCTGACGCCTTTGCCCTGCTGGGCCTGACAGACGAAGCCACTGCGGCAGACATTCGCACGGCTTTCCGCCAGCACGCTATGGCCGCCCATAAGCAGGGCGTTAGTCAGGACAGGCTGCGTCAGCTTATTGCCGCCCGTGAAATCCTCACAAACAGTGTAAACAGCCACCCCAAAGACATTGTTATTTCTTACGAAACAAAAATCCTTGCCCTTACCCCCCTTCAGGCCCTGCAGGGGGGGGAACTGACTCTGACCGTCCCGATGCCGCTCGAACTGATTGATGATCGCCAATCAGGCCAGAGCCTGATGCACCAGCAAAATCTGACCTTGAGCCTCCCCGCCGGTTTACGGCATGGCGAAACGGCACAGCTTCTCGCCGCCCAGACCGGTCTGGCGCGCCACAGCTTCACCATAGAAATCACCCCTCATGACGTACTTAGCGTCAACGGCGATGATCTTTGGATGCACCACAGGCTTGATCCCTCAGCATTGCGTTTCGGGGGGCTCATCGACATAGATACCCCGCATGGCCCGCAATCCGTGCCTATACTGCGTGGCACCCCTTCCGGTGCCTGCCTGTGCCTGAAACACAAAGGCCTGCCTGCCACCGATATCCGCCCACAGGGTCATCTCTATATCCGCCTTGAGGCCGTTGCGGCCCCGATGCGCCCTGCGTCCGACCTGTTGAGCGATTTTCAGAAGCGCTGGGCGTAGCCAAGCGCATTCCAAAAAGTGTGCAGCGGTTTTTGGATCAAAATGCGCGACAAGACAAAAACGGACAGCGTTGATCCAACCTATCGGATCAGCGCCTAAGTTAAAATTTGCGCCCTGTTTTAAACTGGTCTAATCCAGAGCCTTATTTCTTTTAAGCCTGCCCGTTCGGATATCATGTCGCATAACAGCTTTGGTCACCTTTTCCGCGTCACCACCTGGGGCGAAAGCCACGGCCCGGCGCTTGGCTGCGTCATTGATGGCTGTCCGCCGAATATCGACCTGACCGAGGCCGATCTGCAAGGGGCGCTTGATCGCCGCAAGCCGGGCGGCTCACGCTTTGTCACCCAGCGCCGCGAAGCCGACGAAGCCAAAATCCTGTCCGGCGTGTTTGAAGGCAAGACCACCGGCACGCCGATTTCCATCATGATCGAAAACACCGATCAGCGCTCAAAAGACTATGGCGAAATCGCCCGCCAATTCCGTCCGGGCCATGCCGATTACACCTATTTTGCCAAATACGGCATACGTGACTATCGCGGCGGTGGCCGCTCCAGCGCGCGTGAAACCGCTGCCCGCGTTGCCGCCGGTGGCGTGGCCCTCAAGGTGCTGCAAACCCTGTTCCCTGCCCTTAAGGTACGTGCGGCGCTTGTGCAGCTTGGGATTCACCCCATCAACCGAGATCAGTGGGACTGGGCGCAGGTCGACCAGAATCCTTTCTTTTCCCCCGATCCCTCAAGCCTTAAGCTGTTCGAAGAATATCTCGACAGCATCCGCAAGGCCGGTTCCTCCATTGGTGCCGTCGTTGAGGTACAGGCCGAAGGCGTCCCTGCTGGTTGGGGCGCACCGATCTATGGCAAGCTTGACTCCGATCTGGCCATGAACCTGATGTCGATCAATGCCGTCAAGGGCGTGGAAATCGGCGAAGGCTTCAACGCCGCCACCCTGTCGGGCGAAGAAAACGCCGACGAAATCCGCGCCGGTCAAAACGGCGAACCGGAATTCCTGTCCAATCACGCCGGTGGCATTCTGGGCGGCATTTCGACCGGCCAGACCGTAATCGCCCGTCTGGCCCTCAAGCCAACCTCCTCTATCCTGACCGAGCGTCAATCAATTGATATAACGGGTCACGAAGTCGATATCCGCACCAAGGGCCGTCACGACCCCTGCGTCGGCATCCGCGCCGTACCCGTGGCCGAAGCCATGATGGCCTGTACCTTGCTTGATGCCTTCCTGCGCCATCGCGGCCAGACCGGCGGCGGGGTTTTCAAGCCGGAATAGCGTTCCGAATTTCGCAACACCGAGTGCGCGCGGTTACATCTATTCGCAACGACGTTTATCCTTATATTCACGGTCAACACCACACAGATACGTGAAAGGAGATCAACATGATTGATCCGCGCCCGTTTGAAAGCCTTTATAATGCCAATCATGGCTGGCTGAATGCCCGCCACCATTTTTCCTTTGCCGATTACCATGACGATAAGCGCATGGGCTGGGGGTCGATCCGCGTCTGGAACGATGATGAAATCGCCGCCGGTGCCGGTTTCCCGCCGCACCCCCATTCCGACATGGAAATCATCACCTATGTCCGCGAAGGCGCGATCACCCATCAGGACAGCCTTGGCAATCAGGGCCGCACCGAAGCCGGTGACGTTCAGGTCATGTCGGCTGGCACAGGCATCCGACACGCCGAATATAATGCCGAAGACGTCAAGACGACCCTGTTCCAGATATGGGTCTATCCGGACGCCCGTGGCCACACCCCGCGTTGGGGGGCCAAGCCCTTCCCCAAGACCGATCGGGCGGGCAAGTTCGTTGCTCTGGCTTCCGGTTTTGAAGATGACATCGAAAACGGTGCGCTTCTGATCCATACCCCTGCCCGTCTTCTGGGGGCCACGCTCCTTAAAGGGCAAACGGAAACCTATGCGCCCGAAAAAGGCCGGTATGTCTATCTGGTACTGGCTGCCGGTCGTGTCAGGCTCAATGGTATTGAACTTAAGGCCCGTGACGGGGCCGCCATTACCGACGAAGACCTGATAAGCCTCGAAGCGCTTGAGGACTCGGAAATTCTGCTTCTGGACGCGCACTAAAACGACGCCCTCCAGCAAAGTGGATTATTTCCCTCCGGTATTTATGCCGGAGGGAATCTCCGCTACACATGAGCCAACAGTCTGAAAAAAGCCGTTATCCGGTTTCAGCCTGAGACTTCATTTTGTCAGGCCCTGCACATGATCCACTCCCCACACCTGCGCCGTTCATGCCTTGTAATTTCCCTACTGGGCCTGCCCTTATTGCTGCAAGGCTGTCTCGCCGCAGCCGCCACCGGCGTAGTGGTCGGCACCGCTGTCGGCGTCACAGGTGCCGTTGTTGGCACAACCGGTAAGGTCGTAGGCGCCGCCATCCCTGACGGCGATGATGACGATGACGACAAAAAGAAAAAGAAATCCAAAAAAGACAAATCGGAGGACTAAGGCCCATGCGTACCTCTCTTGGCTTTGTCTGCGTAGGCCTTGCCGCGACCGCCCTTGCGGCCTGTAATCAGACCCCGAAGAAAACCCCGACGCCGCCAGCCCCGCGTATCGATACATTGGCGGGCGTCGATCTTAACGCCAACCTGAGCGTGATTGGCACGGAGCCGTTCTGGGCTCTAACCCTCACGGACGGTCAGGTGACGCTCGAAGGCCCCGATAAGGAGCCAACGACCTGGCCCCGGCATATTTTCCTGATCAGCGAGAATTATGAGGACGGCAGCGAACGCGCCGAACTTCTGACCAATGAACTGACCCTTATTCTGTCAGACGAGCCCTGCTCGGACGGCATGAGCGACCGCAAATACCCGCTGACCGCCGAAGCGACCATCGGCGATGAGGTGCTCAAAGGCTGCGCCATCGCCACGGCTGAACTGGAAAAATACCGCCCGTGATCTGGCCCTGATCTGGGCTTCAGGCTATTTTATACCGACTATTTTATGCGTCTGAACGCTCATGCGCCATTGCGGATTTTTCAGGCAATAGTCGATGACCGCCTGCGTGTGCGCCGCCCGCACCACCGGATCCTGATCCAGCGGGTCTTTCGGCTGCAGATAAAAGCGCTCGAAATCCATACCGACAAATTGCGCCGGATCGACATTTTCCTGCGGCCAGACCAGTTTCAGTTCCTGCCCTGACGTCTGATAAAGCCGGTTCTCGCCCTTGGGTGAAACACACAGCCAGTCCACGCCTTCCGGTGCCCTGATCGTGCCGTTGGACTCGACTGCAATAAAATAGCCCGCCGCCTTGACCGCCGCGATCAGAGGCGCATCGAGTTGAAGAAACGGCTCCCCGCCGGTAAACACCACCGCCTTACGCGCCGGATCAAGCCCGCCCCACTGCGTATCAAGTGCGGCCACCACATCGGCAGGGCTGGCAAACTTGCCACCATTTTCCCCGTCCGTACCGACAAAATCCGTATCACAGAAGCTACAGGCCGCCGTAGCACGATCCTGCTCCCGCCCGCTCCACAGATTACAACCGGCAAAGCGCGCAAACACCGTCACGCGTCCGGCCTCACCACCCTCACCTTGCAGGGTCAGGAAAATTTCCTTGAGACTATAGACCATGTTTGCCCCGCCACTGCGCAAAACCCTTTGCCCGCAACTCACAGGCCGGACAGGTGCCGCAGCCATAGCCCCAGTCATGACGCTTATCGCGCACCCCCATATAACAGGTATGCGTCTCCTCCAGCATAAGCTCCACCAGCGCCGCGCCCCCCAGTTCGTGCGTCATTTCCCAGGTCTCGGCCTTGGTCAGATACATCAGCGGCGTATCAATCACGTAGGGGCGTTCAATCCCCAGCCTCAGGACGTTCTCCATCGCCTCAAGCGTATCCTTGCGGCAATCGGGATAACCGGAAAAGTCGGTCTCGCACATCCCGCCCACCAGATGATCTATGGCCCGCCGGTCAGCCACCGCCGCCGCATAGACAAAGAACACCAGATTGCGCCCCGGCACGAACGAATTGGGCAAGCCGCGCTCGGACATCTTCATTTCCTGATCACGCGTCAGCGAAGATTCCGCTACGGCCCCAAAGCCCCTGAGGTCGACCACATGATCTTCCCCCAGCCTGAGACGCGCCGGTTCATGCACCTCCCGCAGGCGCTCCAGCACCTTAAGGCGCACCTGCATCTCGACATTATGCCGCTGGCCATAGTCAAAGCCCACCGTCTCCACGCGATCAAAATGCGCCAGAGCCCACGCCAGACAGGTGGTCGAATCCTGCCCGCCTGAAAACAGCACCAGCGCCGAACGGTCAGCGGGCACATGATCCGGTTGAGACAGGGTAACAGTCATGGGAAAAACCTTTTCCTCAAAGCATCACAAACGCATAGCACGAAAACGTGTAGATGCGGCTTTTGGCTGATTTTGCAAGGCTTTTAACGCATCCCTCCCGGCATGTCTGACTGTTTTTTTTTTGACGCCCGCCGCCCCAAGGCGCAATATGTGCCAACAGCCCCCTTTTTACTTAAGGCAAACCTTTTTCTAAAATTATTTTTAATTCAGAGAGTTGTGTCAAAAAAAATGCCTCACCTTTCCGACGATATACTCCAGCAACTGGTTGAAACCATCCCCTACATGAAAGCTATAGGCGCGAGCTATCTGGGCCACGACGCCGAAGGCGTAAGCCTGAAACTACCTTACCGTGAGGACCTGATCGGTGATCCGCATACGCGCGTCATTGCCGGTGGTGTGGTCACCGCCCTGCTCGATCACGGCTGCGGTCTGGCGGTCTGGGACGCGGTAGGTGAATTCAAACCCATAGCCACGATGGATTTGCGTATAGACTATATGCGTCCAGCAACGCCCGAACTTGATCTGATCATCACCGCCAGTTGTTACAAGCTGACCCGCTCCGTAGGCTTTGTGCGCGCCTTTGCCCATGACGGCGACATCCATGATCCGGTCGCCGCGGCGCAGTCAGCCTTCATTATCTCCAAGCCGAGCCTCAAATCTCACCAGAAGGCCTCCGCATGATCACGCTTCAGCCCACCATAACGCCCGAACACCTGTTTGCGCAGATCCCCTTCGCCCGCTTCCTTAATCTGGAGCTGGATATAGCCGGAACCGAGTTGCGTACACACATGCCGTTCGCGCCTCACCTGATTGGCAATCCGCTTGTTCCTGCCCTGCATGGCGGCGTTATCGGGGCCTTTCTCGAAATGACCGCTATGGTGCAACTGGCCGTAGCTGAAAACCTTGAGCAAACGCCCAAGCCCGTTGGCGTCAGCGTGCAGTATCTGCGTTCCGCCAAACCCGTCAGCACCTATGCCGAAGCCCATATTAACCGCGTCGGTCGCACCATCGCCAACATCGAGGCCCGCGCCTGGCAGGATGCCCGTGAAAATCCGGTCGCGCTCTTACAGGCGCATTTTCTGATCGGCTGACTTGGGCGCAATGACAAGACAACCTCAGGGCGCTTTTCTATTTGCACAATTTATAATTGTGTATACCTTGCCTCGCCCGTTATCAAAGGTTTGGAGTTGAACCGTGACACATCTCGTTCAGACGACTTACATAATGATAGCGCTCGTTTGTCTGCTGGCAGTGATATGGGGCGCGGACCGTGAACGCAAAGGTGCGCTGATCTTTGGTGTCGTGTCAGGCGTAAATATATTTCTGGCAAACAACAGCGGGTATGCGACTGATGGCCTGCTGATATTCACGGCTATAGCTTGCCTGACAGGCTTCGTTGCCCTGTGCTGGAAATCTTCGCATCTCTGGCCCCTGTGGGCCGCTGCGGCGCAGGGCATGGCGATTATGGGGCACGTTCTTCGTCTGACCAATCCCCGGATCACCGCAACCACTGCTGACATAATTCAGCTGATTTCCATCTATATCGTTCTGTTCAGTCTGCTGGCAGGCACCGTTTATGCCGCACGCCACAGAAGCCAAAAGGATAATAGTCCCAATATAGGTTGATTTTCCTATACATAGATTTATTTTCCTCTATTCGGATCAGATCCTCTCACAAGCAAATCACGTGACCCTCACCCATAGCGACATCTGGGCTGCCATAGATGCCCTTGCCCACCGGCTAAATACCACGCCTTCGGGATTGGCGCGCATGGCAGGTCTTGACCCGACCAGCTTCAATAAATCCAAGCGCTTTTCGCCTGAGGCCACCCCGCGACCACGCTGGCCCTCGACCGAAAGTCTGGCCAAACTGCTGGAAGCTACCGCCTTAAGTTTTTCCGATTTTGCCAGCCTGACCGAAAACCGGCACAATGCTAAAGGCATCCCCCTGATCGGTCTGGCGCAGGCCGGTTCCGATGGCCTGTTTGATGATGCCGGTTATCCGCTGGGTCAGGGATGGGATGAAATCCGTTTCCCCGGTCAGAACAGCGGCCTGTATGCGCTTGAAATATCAGGCGATTCCATGCTGCCCCTGTATCGGGACGGCGACCGCATCATTGTCGATCCGCACACACAGAACCTGCGTCGCGGCGACCGCGTTGTCCTAAAAACCGCCGAAGGCGAGGTCATGGCCAAGGAACTGGTGCGTCAATCCGCCTTACAGGTCGAGCTACGCTCCCTGAACCCGCAATTTCCCAACAGGGTCATCGAACGCGCCCAGCTTATATGGATCGCGCGCATTGTCTGGGCCAGCCAATAGGCAGGCCCTCAGGCTCTGCACCCGTTAGACCCGAGGTGTGAAACGCCTTCCATACTGAACTTCCCTCCCCCCTTAACCATGGAAGATTCCCAAGACCTCGGGGCATAGGGGTGCAGGGTCCGCGACCCTGCCCTTGCCTAAAACTCATCTTCGCTGAGGGCGAACAGGTCTTCCGATCCGGCCTTCATGCGCTGCAGGTGCGAATCGATTTCCGGCAGTATGCGCTTAAGGAACACCTGCCCGACCTTAAGTTTAGTGGCATAATAGGGATCGGTATCACCGGCATCGATCTTTTGCTTCGCCGCCTGCGCCATCTGTGCCCACATATAACTCAGGGCCGTCAGACCGAAGATATGCAGATAATCAAGCGACCCCGCCGCCGCCGCGTTCGGGTTTCCCATACCGTTCTGCATCAGCCACATAGTGCCATCGAGTAACTTGGCCTTGGCCGATTTCAGGCCTTCGACAAATTCCGGCACTAGCGATGACGCTTCATGTTCGGCAACATAAGCATCGATCTCTGCAAAGAAACTCATCGGCGCACGACCGCCCTTTGACGGCAGCTTGCGCCCCACCAGATCAAGCGCCTGAACCCCGTTCGTGCCTTCATAGATCAGGGTAATGCGGACATCACGCATATATTGCGATGCTGGAAAATGCTCCGTAAAGCCCGACCCGCCATGCACCTGCATGGAATCCTGTGTGATCTTCAGGCCCTTTTCGGTGAGAAATGCCTTCACCACGGGGGTCAGAAGCCCGACAAAATCATTGGCCTTTTCACGCACTGCCTCATCAGGAGACGATTTGGCCAGATCGGCCTGTAACGCCACCCAAGTCAGAAACGCCCGCCCGCCGTCAATCAACGCACGGCTTTCCAGTAACATCCGGCGCACATCAGGATGAACCAGAATAGGATCAGCGGGCTTATCCGGTGCCTCAGGCCCCGTCAGCGCACGCCCCTGCAAACGATCCTTGGCAAATTCCACCGCCGCCACATGGGCCGCATGACCAATGGCCAGCCCCTGCAAACCAACGCCCAAACGGGCATTATTCATCATGTAGAACATGATCTTGAGGCCTTCATGGGCGTTCCCAAGCAACCAGCCCTTTGCGTCTTCATAGATCATGACGCAGGTAGCATTACCGTGAATGCCCATCTTATGCTCAAGCCCCGCACAATGCAGGCTATTGCGCTCACCGGGGTTACCCTCGGCATCAGGAATGAATTTCGGCACGAGGAACAGGGAAATCCCCTTCACCCCTTCGGGTGCCCCCTCAAGTCGCGCCAGCACCAGATGGCAGATATTGTCGGTAAAATCATGCTCACCGGCACTGATCCAGATTTTCTGACCGGAAACCGCATAGGTGCCGTCGCCATTATCTTTGGCCTTAGACCGCAAAAGCCCCAAATCCGTACCGCAGTGCGGCTCGGTGAGGTTCATGGTTCCCGACCACTCACCGGAAATCAGCTTCGGCAGATAGAGCGCCTTCAACGCATCCGTTCCCCCCGCCGTCAGGGCGGCAATGGCCCCGTCCGTCAGCCCCGGATACATGGCAAAGGCCGAACTGGCACCGGTCAGCATTTCCGAAAACGCCATATTCACATAGTGTGGCAGGCCCTGCCCGCCATAGTCCGCATCCCCCCCCAGCGCGGGCCAGCCCGCCTCAACCATCTGCCGGTAGGCTTCCTTGTAACCCTTGGGCGCGGTAACCGAATGGTCGGCATGAAGCGTACAGCCTTCCTTGTCACCGGAAGCATTCAGCGGCGCGACCACCTCTTCGGTGAACTTTGCCGCTTCCTCAAGAATGGCTGAAACCACATCGGATGACGCCTCCTCAAACCCTTTGAGATTATTATATTGCTCGACCTGAAACACATCGTTGAACAGGAACTGGTAATCACGCACGGGGGCTTTGTAGGTCATCTTAAGGTCCTATGTTTTCAGGCGCTTCTTCAGGCAGGGCTTCCGGTATTCGCGGCTTCGTAAGCGGCGATTTCGCCTTCCATCCACTCACAGCCCTCGGTCATGTCGCGGATAGCCTGATCTATGTCTTCACGCTGGCGTTTCAGAGTTTCAATCTGGCTGTGATATTTGGCAACCGTGGCCCGCATCTGGGCGACACCACGGTCTTCACGGTTATAGAGATCAAGGATTTCATGGATTTCCACCAGAGAAAACCCCATGCGCTTGCCACGCAAAATGATCTTGAGGCGCGCGCGATCGCGGGCCGAATAGATACGCGTCTGCCCCTTGCGCTCAGGCGATATCAGGTTCTTATCCTCATAAAAACGTAAGGCACGCGCCGTAACCCCGAACTCCTTGGAAAGCTGGCGGATAGTGTAGCTTCGGGCATCCATATGAGACTCCCTGTGTCCTGAGGCGGCGTCCTTTTGGATAAGGACACGCAATTGACGTTTACGTAAACGTACAACCGCCCCCATCAGGCGTCAAGCGATGAGCACTGGCTTCAGCAAAACGTTACCAAGGGGAAGATAAGACGTGCGCCGGAAACAGGATTGGCTATGCTTACGCTCCGCCGCGTCTGCGCGTAAATAGTATGCTGACGCATACTATTTACCTGCTTGTCGTCGAACCTTTCACGGTTCGAATACATGACGCCAGATTTTAATCAAAAAAGGGATGCCTTTAGGGCATCCCTTTTTTGATTAAATGGTCGGGGAAACAGGATTCGAACCTGCGACCCCCTGCTCCCGAAGCAGGTGCGCTACCAGGCTGCGCCACTCCCCGAACCGGAACCATATCCATATGGAGTATGGAGAAGCGCTGTTTAGCCAAAGGCCCAACGGAAAACAAGTCTGATAGCGATAAATTCCACTTCTGACATAGTCCTCGCGACCATTTATCGGTGCATTAACTGCCCAATTATACCGGACGCCAAATTATTCCCACTCGATGGTGCCGGGGGGCTTTGAGGTTACGTCATAGACGACGCGGTTGACCCCTCTCACCTCGTTGACGATGCGGGTGGCGCAACGGCCAAGCACCGCCCACGGGAACTCATAGAAGTCTGCCGTCATACCATCGGATGACGTCACGGCCCGAAGCGCCAGAACGTCCTCATAGGTGCGCGCATCCCCCATTACGCCTACGGTTTTCACCGGCAGAAGCACAGCAAAGGCCTGCCAGATGTCGTTATACAGACCGGCCTTACGGATTTCATCCAGATAGATGGCGTCGGCATCCTGAAGGGTTTTGACCTTCTCAGGGGTGACTTCGCCAGGGATGCGGATCGCCAGACCCGGCCCGGGGAACGGATGACGACCGACAAAGGCGGCATCAAGGCCCAGTTCACGCCCAAGAGCGCGGACTTCATCCTTGAACAACTCGCGCAAAGGCTCAACCAGCTTCAGCTTCATATAGTCAGGCAGACCGCCGACATTGTGGTGGCTCTTGATGACCGTCGAGGGCCCGCCATGCGGCGACACACTTTCGACGACGTCCGGATAGAGCGTCCCTTGTGCAAGGAACTCCGCGCCGTCGATTTTCGCAGCTTCTTCGTCGAACACTTCGATGAACAGGCGACCAATGGTCTTGCGCTTTTTCTCAGGGTCAAATTCCCCCTTAAGCGCGCTCAGGAACTTGTCCTGCGCCTGAACGTGTATCAGGGGGATGTTATAGTGGTCACGGAACAGGGAAACGACCTGCTCGCCTTCGTTCTTACGCAGAAGGCCGGTATCAACAAACACACAGGTCAGTTGCTCGCCAATGGCTTCGTGGATCAGAACCGCCGCAACTGACGAATCCACACCACCCGACAGGCCACAGATCACACGGCCAGAGCCGACCTGAGCGCGGATTTTCTCAATGGCTTCCTGACGGAACGCGGCCATCGTCCAGTCGCCGGTCAGGCCCGCCACCTCAAACAGGAAGTTTTTGATAATCTGCGTACCGTTTTTCGTATGCACCACTTCGGGGTGGAACTGAACGGCGTAGAAACCGCGGTCTTCGTCGGCAATAGCGGCAAAAGGCGCACCTTCCGAAGTCGCGATAACCTTGAAGCCTTCGGGGATCGAGGTCACACGGTCGCCGTGGCTCATCCAGACGGTTTCGGTCTGACCAACCGATGCCAGACCTTTGAACAAAGGTGTATCAGCGGTGATGCTGATTTCCGCGCGGCCAAATTCGCGGTCATGGCCGCTTTCGACCTTACCGCCCAGAAGGTCACAGATAAGCTGCTCACCATAGCAGATACCGAAAACCGGCACTCCCAGTGTAAACAAGGCCTTATCGATCTTTGGTCCCTGATCAACGACGCTGTGCGGGCTGCCCGACAGGATAACCGCCTTGGGCGCTACGTTCTTCAGCGCCTCTTCGGCCTTGGTGAACGGGTGGATTTCGCAATAGACGCCGCATTCACGCACGCGACGGGCAATGAGCTGCGTCACTTGCGATCCGAAATCGATAATCAGGACTTTTTCATGGGGCGACATGATCAGGCTTTCTTCCTATAGAGCGCGACAAAGAAACCATCGGTGTTAGAGGTTTCCGGCGACAGGCGCAAACGGTGGCCACCTTGCGACAGCCAACCCAGCGCCTCTGCCCCTTGTGGGGTGATGTGGGGATTATTCAGCGCCTCAATGAGCGGACGCGGTGTAAATTCGGGGTGAGCGGCTTCGAACCGATCTGCTGTTTCTTCGTTCTCATCCGGCAGGATGGAACAGGTGGCATAGGCGAGCATACCGCCGGGCTTCACCAGCTTTGCGGCACGCGCCAGAATGGCCGATTGCAACTCATGCAGGCGGCGCACCTCGGTTTCCTCGAGGCGATGCGCGGTTTCGGGCCTGCGGCGCCAGACACCGGAACCGGAACAGGGCGCATCGACCAGCACCAGATCGGCCTGATTTTCAAGGTCCTCAAGGCCCTCACCTTCGGGGCCAAGCTGACGTAAATCCGCCTCAAGACCGGCACGGTTCAGGCGTGGTTTGATATTGTTCAGACGGGTCTTTTCGACATCCGAAGCAATTAGCCTGCCGGATACTTCCCCATTGGCACCGCTCATGGCCTGAAGCAGGGCAAGCGTCTTGCCCCCGCCACCGGCGCAATAGTCAACAATGGTCATGCCCGGCTGTGCCCCCGCCAGAAAACCGGCCAGTTGCGAACCTTCGTCCTGAATTTCGATCGTCCCCTGACGGAAGGCTGGAAGCGCACGCACATTGGGCGGCGGATCAGCAGGCAGGCGGATGCCATGGGCAGAAAAGGGCGTTGGCTCAGCCTTATAGCCAAGCATTTTCAGGCCCTCGATCAGCGATGTCCGATCACCATTTACCCGAAGATCAATCGGCGCGCGCGGCAGCATCAGAGCCTCGGCCTCTTTGAGCCATCCACCTTCACCATAAACCGCCTTCAGTCGCTCGACGACAAAGGCAGGCAGACCGGACTCAAGCCATTCAGGGGCCTCTCCGACACCGGCCTCAAGTCGCTTGCGCTCTGCAACGGATAATTTTTGCGGCGCATAGCCTTCGCCGGTATAGAGCGCATCGATTTCCTCAAGCGTCACGCCATCAAGGAAATGCAGCGCCCCCAGCACCAGCGCCCGACCGGAACCGTTGTCCATTGCAAAAGACAAGCGTTCGCGTGCACGGGTAGCCTGATAGACCTTATCGGCAATGGCACGGCGATCCTTGGAACCAGCATAGCGGTTGTTCCGCCCCCAGTCTTTGAGGATTTCCTCAGCCGGTCGGCGCGAATTTTTCAACAGATCAAGGATATCGGCAGCAGCTTGCAGGCGGGCAGCAGGGGTCAAAGGGCACTCCCGATCACAGAAACAGCTACCAGCCCTATCCCCACGAGCGAGACCAGATAGCACGGGCTGCGCAACTTAGTCCCCGCCCCATAGGCCGGAAAATACAACAGACGCGCCCCCAGATAAAGCCATGCACCCCATTGCGACAGGGTGTCGGAATGTCCGACAATCGCCGTCACGACGATCAGGGCGGCGATAAACGGAAAGGTTTCCAGATAGTTCTGATAGGCCCGACGTAGACGCGCGGGCACAGGCCCCAGATCAAACGGCGTGTCGCGCGGGCTAGCATTCCATTCCCAATAGCCTTTTTGCGTCATGGGTGACGCTGCAGCGACCAGAATCTGTATCAGACCCCAGATCGCCGCCAGAACCAGTACCCATAGTTCCTGCGTCATGTGCCTGTTCCTTTATTGGCGATAGTTCGGGGCTTCGCGGGTGATCATCACGTCGTGGACATGACTTTCACGCAGGCCCGCATTAGTGATGCGCACAAATCTGGCGCGCTTCTGGAACTCAGGCAGGGTCGGAGCACCGACATAGCCCATTGAGGCCCGCAGACCGCCCACAAGCTGATGCAGAACCGGCGCGATCGGGCCTTTGTAGGGCACCTGACCTTCAATGCCTTCCGGCACCAGCTTCATCGAATCCTGCACGTCCTTCTGGAAGTAACGGTCCGCAGAGCCGCGCGCCATAGCCCCAACCGAGCCCATGCCACGATAGGATTTGTACGAACGGCCCTGATAGAGGATAACTTCGCCAGGCGCCTCTTCGGTACCGGCGAACATTGACCCCAGCATAGCGGTCGAAGCACCGGCGGCCAGCGCCTTGGCCAGATCACCAGAGAACTTGATACCGCCGTCAGCAATTATCGGCACGCCTGTCCCTTCGGCGGCACGTACGCTGTCAACGATTGCCGTCAACTGAGGCACGCCCACACCGGCAATCATGCGCGTCGTACAGATGGAGCCCGGCCCGATACCGACCTTAACACCGTCTGCGCCCGCATCGATCAGGGCGCGGGTCGCCTCATAGGTCGCCACATTACCGGCCACGATCTGCGTGTTGGGGAATTCTTTTTTCAAACGAAGTACCGCCTGAGATACCAGTGACGAATGACCATGCGCGGTGTCGATCACCACCACGTCCACACCGGCTTCGATCAGGGCGACAGAGCGCTCATAACCGGCGTCACCCACCGTCGAAGCCGCGCCGGCCAGAAGCCGTCCGGCCTCATCACGGGCCGCCAGAGGATAGGCCTGTGCCTTTTCGATGTCCTTAACGGTATAAAGGCCGATGGCACGATAGGCGTCATCAACAACAATGATACGTTCAATGCGGTGTTTGGCCATCAGGCCACGGGCCACAGATGGGTCAGCCCCCTGCGTCAGGGTAATGAGGTTTTCCCGCGTCATCAGTTCGGATGCCGTCTTGGAACCGTCGGATTCGAAACGAATATCGCGGTGAGTCAGCATACCCACAAGCTTGTTGGTGTCGCGTTCGACCACCGGAAAGCCTGAGATATTGCGGCGGGCCACAATGTCACGCACTTCATTAAGCGTTGTATCCGGATGGATCGTCACCGGATTGATGACCATGCCCGATTCATAACGCTTCACTTCGCGGATTTCGTCGGCCTGACGTTCGATGCTGAGATTGCGGTGAATAATCCCCAGACCACCGGCCTGCGCCATAGCGACCGCCAGACGCGCTTCGGTCACCGTATCCATCGCTGAGGATACCAGCGGGATGTTCAGGTTGATCGTGCGGGTAAAGCGGGTTTTCGTGTCGACTTCAGTCGGAACGACCTCTGAGGGGCCGGGTTCCAGCAAAACGTCGTCGAAGGTTAAGCCTTCGCGTATCTCCATCGGGGACTCTCCATTTTGCGGGTTGTCACTAGGCTAAACTGCCCGCCACGTAAAGGGCATGGATCTACTTTTTGCAGGAAAATATTGTTTCAGACCTGATCCGAACCTTCACGATTATCCGCGCTTTTTGACGCTGCGTAAGCGCTTAACATTGGCCGAGGTACGTTTGCGTACTGGCTTGAGCGCCTTTCCGGTCAGGTGCGCCGTCTCCCCCGACAGTTTTGACACCTGACGGGCCCCGTTAAACAGGCTCTGATTCAGGGCTGCCTGATGCGTAAGATATTCAGACGGCGTGCGGCTCATGGAGAGCGACAGGGCATCCTGACCGATATCCAGTGCCGTTTTAAGGGTCTGCTGGCCAAGACGCCGCTGGATATCCATCCAGTACAGGCCCATGCCCGTAAAGGATTCTGTGGCAGCTTCGATTTTTTCCTGCCCCATCAGCATCATCTCGGCGGGCGTTGATTTCGCCTCCGCGATCTGCCCCAAACGGCATTCAATGACCTCGGCAGAATCAAACATCATCCGGCTGGTACGTTCGGCAACATTCCACCAGAGAAAAAACGGACGGCTAAAATCTGAACTCAAGACGGTCCCTTATCCTTGTAACCCAGCGCCACGACATATAGCTCGGAAGAATCAGCGCGGCTGGCCTTCGGCTTAAAGTGCTTGACCTCTCTGAAATGCGTTTTCAGCGTCAGCAAGATATCCTTGGTTTCACCGCCCTGAAACGCCTTGGTGACAAAGGTGCCACCCGGTTTCAGATTACGCAGGGCAAAATCAACCGCAATTTCAATCAGGCCAACGATCTTAAGGTGATCGGTCTGCTTATGGCCAATCGTATTATGCGCCATATCGGATAAGACCACATCGGGCTTTTCGCCCATGAGCGCTTCAAGCTGCTCGGCAATTTTCGGATCAGTGAAATCGCCCTCGATCAGATCCGCACCGGCAATCGGATCAACTGGCAACAGGTCAATACCGACCACATGCGTCGCCCCGCGCTTAAGGGCGACCTGCACCCACCCGCCGGGCGCACAACCAAGGTCAACAACGCGTGAGCCTTTTTTAAACAGGCGGTGCTGATCGTCAATTTCCATGATCTTAAAGGCGGCACGTGAGCGCCAACCTTCGGCCTTGGCCTTTTGTACAAACGGGTCATTTAGCTGACGCTCAAGCCATTTGGCCGAGGATTGCGTTCGGCGTTTGGCCGTTTTGACGGCCGTATGGCCCTTGGCACGGCTGGTTGCCTCACCACCGGTGGGCGGTTTTACCATCTTGCGGCGCGGGAGATCATTCAGGTCTTCGTTACTCATCCGCTCACTATAGCTGATTTTTGCGCAGGGCATGGCTTTATTTTTTTGAAATCTGCGCCTCGTTCCCGTACATACCCCTTACCCTTTTCCCTTTTGTGGAGACATTTCATGTCCGAAGACCTCGAAAACACATTGATCCTGACACTCGAAGGCGGGCCCGTAACCATTAAGCTGCGCCCCGATCTGGCCCCTAACCACGTGGCCCGCATCAAGGAACTGGCACGCGAAGGCTTTTATGATGGCATCGTCTTCCACCGCGTGATTCCGGGCTTCATGGCTCAGGGTGGCGATCCTCAGGGTCAGGGCTTTGGCGGCTCAAGCAAGCCAAACCTGAAAGCCGAATTTTCACGCGAACCGCACGTGCGCGGCGTCTGCTCGATGGCGCGTTCGCAGAACCCTGACTCGGCCAACAGCCAGTTCTTCATCTGCTTTGATGATGCCCGCTTCCTTGATGGCCAGTATACGGTCTGGGGTGAAGTCATCGAAGGCATGGATCATGTCGATGCCCTGCCTAAGGGCGAACCACCCCGTAGCCCCGGCAAGATCGTATCCATGAAGGTCGCTGCTGACGCTGAATAAAAAGCTATCAGGGCGGGCTTTTGCAACAAAGTGCAACCCATTAAGGCTTTTCTTAACTATCATATGTCATACGATAGATAGAAAACGTTTCAGTTGTTGTACAGAGAGCCAGAGCCCGCCCCTATGCGTCCGCGCCTTAGCTTCAATATTGATGACTCTCAAAAACTGGTGGTTATCCGATATATCGGGAACCTTCCGGGGCATGAGATCGTGGAAGCCCTGTCGGCCAATCTGAAATCCATGGACGCGCCATGGCTTTATGACATGGTATTTGACATGCGGCGTTTCGAAGGCTTTGTCCCCTTTGAAGAACTTACCTTACTGGCCATGAACTGGGCCGAAATCGCCAAGGGCCGAGACAAGGGCCGCAAGGTGGCCATCATCAGCGAAGACCCGCTGGTTCAGGCCCGCTTTTCCGCCTACAGACAAGAATTTCCCACCCGCGAATTTCGCGTATTCAAGGATTTCGGCGAGACCTCGGCCTGGATTTCCGGTGCCGCCGCCCATGAGACCCCGTCTTTAGCCTCTTGATTTTTACGTGCATCTCGCTTCTTAAGCGGTGATGCTTGTCTCAGATTTCGATTTTCACCTTCCTGAAGATTTAATTGCCCTGCGCCCTATGGTGCCGCGGGAAGCGGCACGCCTTTTGGTCGTCGATGGCGTAAAAGGCCGACGCGACCTGAGCGTGGGGGATCTGCCCGCGCTTTTACGCGCCGGTGACATGCTTGTGCTCAATAATACGCGCGTCCTGCCGACCCAGCTTAAGGGTATGCGTCATCGTGACGGGCAGGATGCAGGCTTTGAGGCCACCCTGATCAAATCCCTTGATGGCCAAAGTTGGGAGGCCTTCCTTAAGCCCGGTCGCAAGATACGTCAGGGTGACAGTGTGCGGTTTGGTGACACCGATCCCCTGACCGCTATCGTCACCGATAAGGGCGAAGACGGAATCTACGTCCTGCGGTTTGATCAGTCGCCCGCTGATCTGATCAACGGCCTGCATCGGCTGGGCGGCATGCCCCTGCCCCCCTATATCCGTTCCAAACGCCGTGAAGATGCGCAGGATCTGAACGATTATCAGACGGTTTTCGCCCGCACCGAAGGTTCAGTGGCGGCACCTACGGCGGGACTGCATTTCACGCCGGAATTGCTGGAAAAACTGGCCAATATGGGCGTCCTGACCGAGGAAATCACCCTGCATGTCGGCGCAGGCACCTTCCTGCCTGTAAAGGTTGACGACACCAAAGACCACAAGATGCATGCTGAGTTTGGCATCATTACCCCTGACTCTGCGGCCCGCATCAATGCGGCACGTGCCGCAGGTGGCCGCATTATCTGTGTCGGCACCACGGCATTGCGGTTGCTGGAAAGCGCCTGTGACGATCAGCGGGTCATTCACCCCTTTGCCGCAGAAACCGCGATCTTCATCACACCGGGTGTTAAGGTCAGGTCAGCGGATATATTGTGGACCAACTTCCACCTGCCGAAATCGACCCTGTTTATGCTGGTTTCCGCCTTTGCCGGCACCGAGGCCATGAAGGCCGCCTATGCGCACGCGATTGAAAACCGCTACCGCTTTTTCTCCTATGGCGATGCCTGTTTTCTGACTAATCGGTCATAGATTCAGCTGTAAGCCTGAAACCACGGCACCATGCGTTCAATGGCTTCCTCAACCTGAGGCATGGAGACGGCAAAGCTGAAGCGGATAAAATGCGTGCCGTCGACGGGATCAAAATCTATGCCGGGGGCCGTACAGACGCCGGTCTCCTGCAACAGTTGCTTACAGAAAGACAGGCTGTCATGGCTTAGATGGCTGATGTCGGCATAGACATAAAAGGCCCCGTCCGGCGGGGCGATCTGCTTCAGGCCAAGGCGCGGTAAGGCCTCAAGCAAAATCTGCCGGTTACGGCGATAGGTATCGACATGGCCCTCAAGTTCCTCACGACACCCCAATGCCGCAAGGCCTGCATGCTGGCTTAGGGAAGGTGCCGTCAGAAACATGTTCCCCACATAGGCGCGGGCCACCGCGACGTGGGATTCCGGTGCCAGACACCACCCCAGACGCCAGCCGACCATGCTGAAATATTTGGAAAAGCTGCTGATCACCCAAGCCTCAGGCGCATATTCCAAAAGCGAATGCGCGGGGTCAGCATAGCTCAGGCCGTGATATATTTCGTCCGAGACGATCTGAATGCCGCGTTCCCGACAAACCGTGACAATGGCCTTAAGCTCATCCGGCGCGATGATCGTACCGGTCGGATTGGCAGGACTGGCGATAATCACGCCGTCCGGTGCAGGATCAAGTGCCGCCAGCGCATCCGCCGTCAACTGATAACGCACTTCAGGCCCGCAACCGATTTCAACCGGCGTCATATTGAGCGCTTTCAGGACATTTCGATAGGCCACATAGCCGGGTCTTGCCAGAGCTATGCGCGCACCGGCCTTAAATCCGGCACTTAAGGCCAGCACAAGTGCCGGTGAGGCCCCGCAGGTCAGAATAAAGCGCTCCGGATCAACTTGAATGCCATAGCTATCGGCGTAATAGCGCGCCAGCCCCTGCTTGAGCATGGGGCTTTCCCAATAGCCCATAGCCTCAGAATCCAGAACGCGATGCGCCACATCGATGGCGTCTTTGGGCGCACCGGTTGACGGCTGACCGAACTCCATATGGATTATGGATCGCCCCTGCGCCTTGAGGTCATGGGCAAGACGGCTGATTTCAATGGTGTAAAACGGGGCAATGTCCTGCGTCATAGGGGCCTTATACGCCTTTCGCCCTTTAGCACCAGTGCCCAGTCTTTACGTGCCGCTCCAAGCCCGCTATGAGGCGCGCATGGCACGCTTTCCTTTTGAAATCACCGCTTCCGATGGCCAGGCCCGCACCGGAGTCCTGAAAACGCCGCGCGGCGATATACCGACCCCGATCTTTATGCCCGTTGGCACCGCCGCCACGGTTAAGGCATTGACGCTCGATATGGTGCGTCAGGCTAATGCCAAGATCATCCTTGGCAATACCTATCACCTGATGCTGCGCCCGACGGCGGAGCGGGTGAAACGTCTGGGGGGGCTGCATAAATTCATGGGCTGGGACGGGCCGATCCTGACCGATTCCGGCGGCTTTCAGGTCATGAGCCTGTCGCAGATTTCCAAGGTCACCGAAGAGGCGGTCACCTTCCGCAGCCATCTGGATGGCTCAAAACATATCCTATCGCCGGAGCGCTCGATTGAAATTCAGGCTGACCTGTTAGGGTCTGATATCGTCATGCAGCTTGATGAGTGCGTGTCATGGCCTGCCGAAGAAGCCCGCGCCCAGAAAGCGTTGCAGCTTTCGGCCCGCTGGGGTCTGCGTTCCAAACAGGCGTTTGGCGAACGCGACACTCAGGCCCTGTTCGGTATTCAGCAGGGATCAACCTTTGAAGCCCTGCGTCGCGAATCGACCGACCGTCTGCTTGAGGTCGGCTTTGACGGTTATGCGATTGGTGGTCTGGCGGTCGGTGAAGGCCATGAGGCCATGTGTGAGACGCTTGATTATTCCGCGCCCATTCTGCCGTGGGATCGTCCGCGCTATCTGATGGGGGTCGGCAAGCCGATTGATCTGGTCGAAGCCGTCGCACGCGGCGTCGATATGTTCGACTGCGTCTTGCCGACCCGTTCCGGCCGTCATGGTCAGGTGTGGACATGGGACGGGCCGATCAACATCAAAAACGCCCGCTTTGCCGAGGACGATACACCGCTGGATGCCAACAGTGATTGTCCGGCCAGCCGCGACTATTCCAAGGCCTATCTGCATCATCTGGTGCGTGCCGAGGAAATTCTGGGGCAGATGCTGCTGAGCTGGCACAATATCGCCTTCTTTCAGGCCCTGATGATCAGCATGCGTCAGGCGATTGCCGAAGGCCGTTTTGAAGCCTTCCGCAAGGATTTCCGCGCACGTCACCTGAAGGCCTAGCCTTACTTCTTACGCGGTGCTGGCTTTTTCGTTGGGGCAGGTATCGCCGGAGCTGGAACTTCGGCCTTTACCGTCTCAGCGGTCGGAACAAACCACGATGGTGCCGCTGGCGGCGCACAATTTTTGTGCATGCCTATGCCTTTGAGGTAGGCTCGACGCACATGACCGGCATCCACGGCCTTTTCATAGGCCCTGTGGTGCTTTTCGGCACCCGAGAGCCTGCGTATAACGCTGCGGTAGGGAATAATGTCGGTGGCGGCACCACGTACCGCATCCAGCGTATACTTCGAGGCCATCTGACCGCCGCGTTCGGTATAGGTGTCGATTTCGTTCGGCGCAGGCGGTTCATCAAAATCCGGCCCCAGAACCGCATCAAGCTGCCTGACTTCGGCGGCCATTTCCTCACACTGATATAGCCCGCCGAGGTCATAGGTATTGGCTACGGCCCGCAAAAGCACAGGCGGGATTTCCTTACGCTTGAGATTGAGGTCCACCAAGGGTGCGGAAACCGCATCGCTAAAACCGCCCCTGACATCACCGGCGCTTTTTCTTACCGTTTCGGTGAATGAGGCATCGTCGTCTTCGACCTTGGGATCACCTGCATCGACCGGATGAGACTCAACCATGTTGACGCGATCAGGTTTACTGGCGCAGGCCCCCAGGCTCATACAGATAAGACCGGACATAGCGCCTGCCCATAGTCTCCATTGCCGGTTCACCTTACGCATACGACCCCTCCGGTACCCAAAAATTCATCTTAATCTTAAAACCATATATTCAAACAGCTTATTTCGGATATCCGAAATATCCGAACCAGAGCCCCTCGAATACGTCATAGGGGCCACAGGATTGTGTCCGTCTTATGGTATCAAAATTCAATGTCGCTTTGAGATCGCGCCCGTTCGCACAGCCGTGACAAAGCTATGCTGATTTATGGTATTGACGTCGCTTTTTGGGCAAAAAAAACTCACCAATCTTTTGAAAGATTGGTGAGCCCGCTGGGACTCGAACCCAGGACCCTCTGATTAAAAGTCAGATGCTCTAGCCGACTGAGCTACGGGCTCAATTGAAACTAATCAATTGTTTCAACCACTTACAGACAAGTGAGAATTTGATCAAGCATTATTTTGCCAAATCCGCTCTCAAATGCTCCGTGGCTGTCTCTGTCTTTGGGATATATCCGAACGCAGTCAGACTGCTCTCAAAGAGAGATGCGGGCATCTACATAAATACGAACCATCGTGTCAACCATTAGTTCCGATCAACCCACAATCATCTTAGGATCAATTGGCCAGGCGCCCCTTAGGCAGGTAACGTCCGTTTTCAAAACGGTCAAATATAAGACCGGTTTGCGGATGGCGCAGCGGCTCACCCGTAGTGTCGGCGCTGAGGTTGGCTTCCGAGGCATAGGCGACATAGCATTCCTCACCATTTTCAGCCAGCAGATGATAAAACGGCTGGTTTTTATCCGGCCTTACAGATGCGGGAATAGCCTGCCACCACTCTTCCGCATTGGCAAAGGTCGGGTCGACATCAAAGATCACAGCGCGAAAATCAAACAAGCGGTGCCGGACGACCTGACCGATAACGAATCGCGCGGCGCGCATTGACGGGTCTGATGACGGGTTCATAGATATATCACCGACGTGTTGCATGCGTATCCCCCCAACAGAAGCCCCTGTCAGCACACAGGGACTCGATTGAAGCTATTTGTAACGGCTTATGGCCATTACGCCATTACCCTTCCCCCTTTAGTTGATCCTTATCCAGAGGAATTTACATCGTCAGGCGAGAGCCGCGTCCCCGCCCGCGCTCCGTAGCCATAATTCCGGAGCTGTTTTTTTACAGATTGTCCGGAATATCTCAGGGGCTTGCTTACAAAAGGCTTTTCATCCCCCCCTGCCCCTATTAGGGTGAACGCAACTTGCGATAAGCTTTTCAGCGTGTCGCTTCCATTATTAATAAGCGGTATGAGCCACATGCGTAAGGCTCCCTCAACTCAGGCTGGCCAGCCAGCCCGCCAGGCCGTCAGACGGTCTGGACCATCGCGCCCTGCGCAGGCCACAGCCGTGTCCGGTGGCATCACACCAGATCACGCCCCTCTGTATGCGGCGCTTGATCTGGGCACCAACAACTGCCGCCTGATGATTGCCGCCTATGCTAACGGTCAGTTTCGCATCATCGAGGCCTTTTCGCGCATTGTCAGGCTGGGGGAAGGCCTGTCGCAAAATGGGCAGCTTCAGGAGCGCGCCATTGAACGCGCCGTGGCCGCCCTGAAAATCTGCGCCGAGAAAATCACCCGCCGTCAGGTCGTCAAGGTCAGGGCCGTCGCCACGCAGGCCTGTCGCATTGCCCGTAATGGTCAGGCATTTATTCGCCGCGTTGAGGCTGAAACGGGTCTGAAACTACAACTGATCACGCCTGAGGAAGAAGCGCGCCTGTCTGTGATTGGCTGCGCCTCATTACTTGATGCCCCGGCCAAGGCGGCGATTGTGCTGGATGTCGGAGGCGGCTCAACGGAAATATCATGGGTCGAACTGGAAAAACACAAAGCCCCTGAAGGTGCGCCACCCATAAGAGGCGCAAGATACGGGCTGAATGTATCCAGCCGTCCGCCGGTGCCGAAATACTGGATTTCCATCCCCACAGGGGTCGTCAGTCTGGCGGAACGATTCCCAGAACCGGCGAACGGCGACAAACAGGTCTGGTTCGACACCATGACTGCCGATGTCGAATCGGCCCTGTCTTCGTTTAAGGCCCCCGAGGCGCTGAGACCGCACTTTGACGCACAGGATGCCTATATTGTCGGCACGTCGGGCGCGATTACGTCGCTGGCCGGTCTGCATCTGCGGCTTGAACGCTATGACCGCTCACGCGTCGATGGCCTGTGGATGAGCGACACCGAATGCAGTGATGTCATTGAGCGCCTGCTGATCATGGGGCCTGAAGGACGCGAAGCCGAAGCCTGTATCGGGCGTGACCGTGCGGATTTGGTTCTCGCGGGCGCAGCTATTTTGCAGGCCGTGCAGAATCTCTGGCCTTGTCAGCGCTTAAGGGTCGCGGATCGCGGCTTACGCGAAGGGCTTTTGCTGTCTATGGTGCGCAAGAAGCCCCGCCGCCGCAGACGCGGCAAGCGGAAACCTGCGGTACGAGCCGAAGCCTAAATCAGGCCCGCGAGAGGCGAAGACGGATCAGCGTAGAGCTTTTTCGGCATACGACCGGCCAGATAGGCTTCACGACCGGCGATGACGGCGTGCTTCATAGCGACGGCCATGCGAATCGGGTCCTTAGCCTCGGCAATGGCGGTGTTCATCAATATGGCGTCACAGCCAAGCTCCATGCCCACGGCGGCATCCGAAGCCGTGCCAACTCCGGCATCCACGAGCACCGGCACCTTGGCATTTTCAATAATGATGCGCAGCGTCACGCGGTTCTGGATGCCCAGCCCCGACCCGATCGGCGCGCCCAAAGGCATGATGGCGCAGGCCCCCGCCTCCTCAAGCTTTTTGGCATAGACCGGATCGTCCGAACAATAGACCATGACGTCGAAACCGTCCTTGACCAGCAGCTTAAGCGAGCGCAGGGTTTCTTCCATATCCGGATAAAGCGTTTTGGGGTCGGACAAAACCTCAAGCTTGACCAGATTCCAGCCTCCGGCCTCACGCGCCAGACGCAGGGTACGCACTGCATCCTCACCGGTAAAGCAGCCTGCCGTATTGGGCAGATAGGTAAAACGATCCTGTTTGACATAGTCCATCAGCATCGGCTGGTTCGGGTCAGACAGGTTAACGCGGCGCACGGCTACAGTGACGATTTCCGCGCCTGAGGCCTCAGCGGCAGCGGCGTTTTGCGCATAATCCTTATACTTACCCGTTCCCACTATCAGACGTGATGTGAATGTTCGACCCGCTACGCTCCAGCTATCGCTCATGATTTGAAAATCCTGTGACTTATATCTGACGTCTCATATAGCCCCTTGGGCAATGATGACCAGCCTAAAACCACCCAAAGCGACAAGCTGACACATCTGGCCCGTCGCGTTTGGGCATGCTATGCAAAACCAACAGCTATAAAAAAGTGAGGAACCAAATGAAAGTCATCAGACAGGGCGATCAGTTAGCCGTTATCTTATCCGAAGATATCATCAATACCCTGAATATTCACGAAGGTGATGATATTGACCTCAGTGTCACGGACACCCGCGGCCTGACCCTGACACCTGCCGCCGGCACGGAGCAATGGCTGGAAAACCTGCCGAGTTTTACCAATCTCAATCCGGGCGGATTTGACTATTACCGCGCCAATCCGCACGACGAGAGCAAGTCGTAGGCGATTAGCCGCCCCGAATTATCCCCCGCCGACGAAATGAACAACCTCAATGCGGTCGCTTTCAAGAATCGGAGTGGTGTCATAGGCTGATTTCGGAACGATCTCGAGGTTACGCTCGACGGCGACCTTGCGACCATCCAGCCCGATAGACTCTAATAACTGCCGCACAGTGGTCACCGTGACCTCGACAGACTCGCCATTCAGCAGAATTTTCGCTGTTTTTGTGTCAATTTCAGACATGAGCTTCGCTTTTTGCACCCTTTAGCTTGTGAGCGACGGCAACAGGCGATAAAAGACCGCTTTTTACTGGTTGCGCGCTGAGGATAGATGTCCAAGCCCATATATGTCCTTAATGGCCCAAATCTCAACCTGCTTGGGGTGCGGGAACCGGAAATTTATGGCCACACGACCCTTGAGGACATCAAGGCGCGGTGTGAAACGCTGGCAGCTTCCAAAAACACATCCGTGGTGTTTCGCCAGACCAACCACGAAGGCCAGCTTATCGACTGGGTTCAGGAAGCGCGTACCGAAGCGTCATTCCTGATCATCAATCCGGCTGGCTATACCCACACATCCGTGGCCCTGCTTGATGCCCTAAAGGCCCTGAGCATACCGGTCATCGAATGCCATCTGTCCAATCCCCATGCCCGTGAACCTTTCCGTCGTCACTCCTATGTGTCGCAAGCGGCTAAGGCAGTTGTCGCCGGTTTCGGGGCCATCGGTTATGAACTCGCTATTGACGCAGGCCTTCGCCTGTTAGATCAGTAACTTACACGCCTTTATATTTCTCAGGGTACATGCATGTCGTCTAACAAAGGTAATTCCATCGATCCCGACCTGATTCGCAAGCTGGCGGACATCCTCAAGGAAACCGAACTGAGCGAAATCGAAGTCGAACAGGACGACCTGAAAATCCGTGTGGCCCGTCAACTGACGGCGGCACCGGCAGCCGTTTATGCGGCCGCTCCTGCCCCTGTGGCAGCGCCTGCGGCGGCCCCTGTGGCTGCGGCTGAGGCCGCTCCGGCAGTTACACCTGCCGCCGCGAAGGACGCGGTGAAATCGCCTATGGTCGGCACGGTCTATCTGGCACCTCAGCCGGGCGCGGCCAACTTCATCAAGGTCGGTGATCGCGTTAAGGCCGGTCAGACGCTTCTGATCATCGAAGCCATGAAGACCATGAACCCCATTCCGTCACCGAAAGACGGCGTGGTGGCTGAAATCCTCGTCTCCGACGCCCAGCCGGTTGAATTTGGCGCACCTCTGATCGCTTTCGAGTAAGCCGAATGTTTGAAAAGATTCTTATTGCCAACCGTGGCGAGATCGCTTTGCGCGTTATCCGCGCCTGTAAGGAAATGGGCATCGCCACCGTGGCCGTCCATTCCGAGGCCGACCGTAACGCGCTGCATGTGCATCTGGCAGACGAAAGCGTCTGTATCGGGCCTGCACCGGCATCCAAGTCTTACCTGAACATCCCGTCGATCATTGCCGCCGCCGAAATCACCGGTGCGCAGGCCGTGCACCCGGGTTATGGCTTTTTGTCGGAAAATGCCCGCTTTGCCGAAATCATCGGCGCGCACGGCCTGACCTTTATTGGTCCGAAGCCTGAGCATATCCGCCTGATGGGCGACAAGATTACGGCCAAACAGGCCTCGAAAGATTCCGGCATCCCCGTAGTTCCCGGTTCTGACGGTGGTGTGGCCACGGTTGAAGAAGCCATTGAGGCAGCCAAATCCATCGGCTTCCCGCTGATCATTAAGGCCGCTGCCGGTGGTGGTGGTCGCGGCATGAAGGTCGCCAAGGATGCGGACTCTCTGGCCGAAGCGGTCATGAGCGCCCAGTCCGAAGCCGCTGCCGCCTTTGGTGACGGCACGGTCTATATGGAGCGCTATCTCCAGAAGCCGCGCCACATTGAAATTCAGGTCATCGCCGACAGCCACGGCAATGTCGTACATCTGGGTGAACGCGACTGCTCACTGCAACGTCGCCACCAGAAGGTACTTGAAGAAGCCCCCTCGCCCGCCATTGATGCCGACGCCCGCTCAAAGATCGGCAACATCGTTGTCGAGGCGATGAAAAAGATTGGTTACCTCGGGGTTGGCACGATCGAGTTCCTGTATGAAGACGGTGAGTTCTTCTTTATCGAGATGAACACCCGCCTTCAGGTCGAGCATCCGGTGACTGAATTCATCACCGGCGTTGACCTTGTACGCGAACAGATTCGCATCGCCGCTGGCCTGCCCCTGTCGTTTACGCAGGAAGATATCGACTTCAAAGGGCACTCGATCGAAGTCCGTATCAATGCGGAAAATGCCCGTACCTTTGTACCCTCCCCCGGCACGGTCACCGATTTCCACGCTCCCGGCGGGCTTGGGGTGCGCATCGATTCGGCGGTCTATAATGGCTATGCCATTCCGCCCTATTACGATTCCATGATCGGCAAGCTGATCGTGCACGGTCGTGACCGGCCCGAAGCTTTGGCCCGCCTTAAGCGTGCGCTTCAGGAAACGGTTATTACGGGTATTGAAACCACTATCCCGCTGTTCCTTGACCTTCTGAATGAAAAAGACATCCAGAACGGGGATTACAATATCCACTGGTTGGAAAACTGGATTAAGGCACAGACAGCAGGGGCTTAGGGCAATGGACAGGGCCTTCTACCTCGGGTCAATCGGGTGCGGGGGCTAAGCCCCTGCATGGCTGAGAGTTTTACCCTTGATGATCTTATCGCGGCGTATCGCACCGGCATCTTCCCGATGTCGGATGCCCGCGATGACGACTATCTGTTTCTGGTCGACCCGCCCATGCGCGGGATATTACCGCTGGATGGTTTTCACATCCCTTCGCGTCTGAAGCGCACGGTGGCCAGAGATGATTACACCGTCAAAATCGACACAGCCTTTACACAGATCATTGAACTGTGTGCCGAAGAAGCGGCTGACCGGGACAATACCTGGATTAGCCATCCTATTCAGTCGCTTTATGAGGCCCTGTTCGCCCGTGGTCTGGCCCATAGCGTTGAGGTCTGGGACGGCGAAACCTTAATGGGCGGGCTTTATGGCGTGGCCATTGGCGGGGCTTTTTTCGGCGAAAGCATGGTGTCACGCGCCCGCGATGTGTCAAAAATCGCGCTGGTGCATCTGGTGGCGCGGCTGAAGGCCGGGGGTTACCGACTGCTCGATTGTCAGTTTCAGACGGACCACCTTAAACAGTTCGGTGTAATTGAAATTCCGCGTGACGATTACCGGTTTCTGCTGGCTAACGCGCTGGAAACCGAAGGCGATTTCTATTCCTTACCGGCCACAGTCACCGGCAAGGGCGCCCTGCAGGCCACCACCCAGGCATCATAGGCCGGATGCTCAAACGGATTCAGCCCCGGTGACGAGGCATAGGACCAGCCCTGAAATACCTGACGCGGTTTGGGGATTACCCCCGCTGCTGACGGAGCCGGATTGGTGCGCACCTCAAGATAGGCCATGGCATCCGACATGGGTTCTTCCGGGGCGCTGGTTTCACAGGCTTTCACCGTAAAAACAAGGCCTTTGTAGCGCACGGATTTCCCGACCTTGACCTCAAACCGCATAGTCTCAGCGGTCACCTTATCGAGGGCCTGAATGACCGCAGAGCCATAGCGAATGCGCTTTTCCGGCGGCGGCGGAGGGGCTTTGGGGGTTTCCGGCTTTTCTGCAGCCGCAGACGCGGCCGACGCATCCGGACGATCCGGCGTCACATAGGGCGTGCCGCCCGGCGACACAGAGGTCGCTGAACCCGTAGCAGGGGCTGATGGCTGAGACGGTGTATTGGATGAGGCCTGAGACGGCTGCGCCGGTTTCTGGGCATCCGGCACAAACGGACGATATTCCACGCCGTCAATATAATAGACCTCAGAATCGTTATTCTGACCCGCATTCTGAGCATATAGCGGAAGGGCAAGGGCCGTTGCCCCCGCCAGCAGCAGCGCCGATTTTACAACCGTCATCCGCATCCGTGCCATGTGCTTACGGCTTCCACGCTTCGTAATCGCCGCTCGACTTCTGACGCTCGGCTTCGGCGTTCAGTGACCCCTTGGGGAAACGGGCAAACGGTGTGCCGGAAAAATTCGGCAGGTGCGGCTTTTCCCATGCTTTTTTCGGCAGGGCAGCTTCGGTCGGCGTATCGTCGTACATATAGTGCATCCAGCCGTGCCAGTCGGGCGGGATCTTCGAGGCGTCGGCATAGCCCTTATAGATGACAAAGCGACGCTTCTTGTCGCCATAGCTTTCTTTCAGGGTACGGGCTTCGTAATACTTGTTGCCGAACTCATCGGTGCCCACGTGGTTGGCGGAACGAAAAATGGTCCACAGCGTCCCTAAGGTCGCGCCGTTCCACCAGGTGAATGCCTTATCCAACACGGGTTTTTTCCCTTAAAACACTAGATATCAGGCCGCTTGTAAGTCCAAAACGCCCCCAAGGCAAGCCAAAGACGCAAGCAATACCACGGGATAAACGCCGCGGCATACAATCAACATATTGTGGATCAAATTCACACGCACCACCAGATTTATTGCGCAAAAGGCAATTAACCCTTAAACTGATGATAATATGGCGGTGCCCCACAGGAGCCTTGAAGAAAAATGCGCAGCGATTCTTATCTTCCTGCCTCAGATTTCGCACAGCAACTGAACCTCAACCTGTCGCCGGAAGTGCGTGAGATTGAACGCCTGGGGCATTTTGAAACGATTCTCTGCCCGCGTGACTGGACGCAGGCGCAGGCCGAAGCCTGGCTTGACTGGGCGTCCGCCCTGCCCGCCGATTTACCTCAGGGTACGGATAAGGACGCTCACGCCCCTGACGCCTTCAGCGATATATTCGAAGGGGCCATTGATGCCTATGTAAGCCGTCTGAGCGCCTGGGGAAAGGCGCTCGGCTACTTCACAGACGCCCCTGAGGCCAGCCATTTCTGGCGTGAACTCAGGGCGTCTCTGCTGCTGGGTTTCGCCGCACCGGCACAAAGCCTGCGCGGCGGCCACCGGTTACATCCACTAGCCGAAGACCAGTTACCGGAACCGACCGAAAGCCGGTTTCTGGCGCTTGATGATCATGCGACTACGGCGGCCCTGCATAATCTTCTGGTGACGGCGCGTTCCGAAACCATCGCCAAGGCCGCCTCTGATCAGCTTCATGCCGCCCTGTCCGATATATCCGCCGCCATTGCCCGCACAGACGGGCCGCAACGCCTGAGCTTGCAACACAATCCGGCTCTGGCCCGTGCCGCCCTTAAGGCCCGTAAACTTGGGGCCACCGATTCACTCATTCAGCTGACCATTCAGTCAAGCCGCAATCTCGGTGAAGACACGCCCCTGCCCGACTGGTCGCAAAAACACGTCACCCCTGAGAGTGCCGCTTCGGCACCAACCATTGTCACGGCCGCGCGGGACATGATTGCCGCCGGTGATCCGTCTGCGCGTCTGGCGGCGCAGACCGCTTTTGAAAGCGGGCGTTTATGGCTTTGTTTTGATCCTCAGGCCGCCGAAGCGCTTGAGGCCAGCCTCATGGCCCCGCGTGCCGCTATCAACGCCTATGCGTTTCTGACAGATGACGGCTTTGACATCGACGGCTTCAGCGCCTGTGTGCGTCTGTGGACCATTGCCCTCGATATTGAGGCGTCGATTGCCTATAGCGCCTCGCACACCGCCGCCGCCCTTCTGAAGCGTCAACGGCCTCTGGCCCTGACCATAGCCGGTCTGAGTGATTGCCTGATGGCGCAGAACCTGAGCTATGGCCATGCAGACGGGATCGACTTTGCCACAAGCCTGATGGCCCTGATGAATAGCGAATGCCTGCTGACCTCGGCGCATCTGGCGGTGCGGCTTGGGGCCTGTAAGGGCTTTAGTTCTGAGCGCGACCATTACCTTCATGGCCTGTCGCAAAAACCCTATCGGCTTGGCGCACTCAAAGGCTCCGGCCAGATCAAGGCGCATTGCCTGACGGCAGCGCAGGAAACCCTGAAACTGGCCAAAGCGACCGGCCTGCGCAACACCCAGATTGCCGCCCTGTTTGCCGACGAAGACCTGAGCTTACGTATCGGTCGCCCTTTAGGCGATGCCCCGGTCACAAGGCTTACGGCGACGCTGGAGAGCGAAGACGTCGCAGAAGTGCGCATCCTGCATGATGCAGTGCGCAAGGCCGTGAGCGATACAGACACGCTCGATAGACTGCGCCTGCATGTTCTGGGTAGCCGCAGCCTCTATGATGCGCCGCATATCAACGCTCAAAGCCTCAAGGCCAGGGGTTTGAGCGAGGTTGAAATCGGTCAGGTTGATGCCGCCCTGACAACCGCTTTCAATTTGCAATCAGCTTTTTCAACCGCTGTGCTTGATGCCGATTTCATAAAGGATATCTGGGGCATAGATGATGAGGCTCTTGAGGCACCCGATTTCAGCCTCCTGAGCCTGATGGGCTTTGAGCCTGAGGCAATCGCCGCCGCCGAAGCCCATATCTTCGGACATGACACTATTGAAGGCCTTGAGCTCGACAGCGGTCTTAAGGCGGTTCTGTCGCCGCCGTCGCTTAAGATGCGCCTGCATATGCGTCAGGCCCTTGAGGCCTTTACAGGTGCCCCCGCCTCTGTGCCCATCAGGCTTAACGGGGATCAGACGCCTACGGATGCCCTCAAGCTTATGGCACTGGCCGCTGCCGAAGGTCTCGGGGCCGTCAGTTTTGTCCATAGACCGGCACCGGTGAACCAGCCACTCGATATTCCTGAATTTGAAGACGCACCGAAACGGAGTCTGCCCGAGGCCACGCACCCTGCCGAACCGGTGCAAAAGATTGTCGAAAAAATTGTCGAACGCGACCGCAGCCGTCAGAAACTGCCTGACCGGCGTAAGGGCTACATCCAGAAAGCCAGTGTCGGCGGCCATAAGGTCTATATCCATACCGGCGAATATGACGACGGTGCATTGGGCGAAATCTTCATCGATATGCACAAGGAAGGCGCGGCCTTCCGATCGCTGATGAACAATTTCGCCATCGCCGTATCGATTGGCCTGCAATATGGCGTGCCGCTCGATGAATTTGTCGATGCCTTTGTCTTTACGCGCTTTGAGCCAGCAGGCCCCGTATCGGGTAATGACTCGATCAAATCCGCCACTTCGATTCTTGACTATATTTTCCGTGAACTGGCCATTTCCTATATGGGCCGCGACGATCTGGCCAATGCCGATCCCGATGCGCTCAATGCCGATGGTCTGGGGCAGGGTCACGGAAGCGGCCTTAAGGAGGAAGGTGACGGCGAAGCCATGGCCGCCTCACAGTTCATTTCCAAAGGCTTTATGCGCGGGCAACCGGACAATCTGGTCGTTGTCCCCTTCAACCGCAAACCGGAAACGCCCCGCGAGCCAGACCACCTTAACGAAGCCAATAACGAGTAACCGCGCACCGGACGGTAGCCTAAGGCGCAGAATTTGCTTATAGTCGGGCAGATTATTGCAAGGTGTCCCAAGATGAAACCCATTGTTCTGGCTATTGCCCTTATCGCCGCGGCGACCACGCCCGCTCTGGCCCAGAATGCCGCACAGATCAACAAGGCGCGCGGCGGCTCAAGCTGCGCGGGCTGCAATCTGTTTCAGGCTGATTTCTCAAACCGCACCTTAAGCGGCAAAAACTTTTCCGGCGCACGTCTGCGTCAGGCTGATCTGAGCCTCGGCACCTTCAACCGCAGCAATTTTTCCGGTGGTGACCTGAGGGACGTCAATGCCTTTGGCGGTCTGTTTTCCAATGCAAACTTTGCCAATGCCAACCTGACTAATGCCAGCTTTGTCGGCACCTATCTTGAGGGCGCAAACTTTTCCGGCGCGAACCTCAGAGGTGTGAACTTCTCAGGTGCCGAGATGGGTTCGGCACGCGGCATCACCCAGTCCCAGATGGATCAGGCCTGCGGCGACCGCTCCACCATTGCTCCGCGCGGCATCCGCATTCCGGTGTGCCAATAGGCTAGACATCACCGCCATCCGTATCATTATCCGAAGAATCATCCCGATCGCGCTTGCGCCCGTAATCGGGATCGATCCATGTGTTCTCATGCCTTTTGTCTCTGGGTTTCCCCATGCTGTATAAAAGCAGCAAAAAAGGCATGAGCAATATCAGACTGGCAATAAGCAAAGGCCCAAAATCCACATCCGTAAGTGTTTGCGGCCCGCATCCCGTGAGGCCGCCTAAGGCCGAAACAACAGCTATCAATCGCATCCCATCCCCCTCCCGTCATTTCAGTTTCCTTGCGCATTATTTGGACAAGTACGCGCTCAGGTGTAGCATGGAAGGCAGGCTCACCCAATGGGTGAGTCGCATCCAATCATCCTGAGGATGACAAACGGGAGGAAATACATGATCAAGAAACTTAGCGCCGAAGCCTTCGGCACATTCTGGCTTGTTTTCGGCGGCGCAGGCAGTGCCGTACTGGCGGCGGGTTTTCCTGAACTGGGGATTGGCTTTGTTGGTGTGTCGCTGGCCTTCGGTCTGACGGTTCTGACGGCGGCCTATGCACTGGGCGGCATATCCGGCGGTCATTTTAATCCGGCGGTATCACTGGGTCTGGCGGTTGCCGGAAAATTCAGTTGGAGAGACCTTATCCCCTATTGGGTCGCTCAGGTGGTCGGCGGCCTTATTGCCGGTGGGGTTCTGTATCTGATTGCCACAGGTAAGGCAGACGCCAGCATCGGCGGCTTTGCCACCAACGGCTATGGTGACTTGTCACCGGGCGGCTTTTCATTGACCGCTGTACTGATTGCCGAGGTTGTATTAACGGCCTTTTTTCTGATTATCATTCTGGGGGCCACCTCTGCGCGAGTACCGGCAGGCTTTGCGCCGATTGCCATTGGTCTGGCGCTGACCCTTATTCACCTGATTTCCATTCCGGTGTCCAATACCTCGGTCAATCCGGCCCGCTCAACGGGGGTCGCCTTCTTTGCTGAAACTGCCGCCGTGCCGCAATTGTGGGTCTTCTGGCTCGCGCCGCTGATCGGTGCCGCAATCGGGGGCATAATCTATAAGCTTCTGTGGGATAAGGCCTGATCCCTTCCGGTTTTTACAGAAGGCGTCTCCGTTTACCGGAGACGCTTTTTTTATGGGCTGCGACCTTACGCCCATTGTCATTTAGCCCGGTCAGCATACACTTGTGCCTGTCCACAGGAGGTCAAAATGGCTAAAATTAATTTTCGTCTGATTGACAACAATACGGGCGAAGAGGTTAGCGCCTCAGATGATTTCGCCTTTGCGGTCGTGCCCGCTCTTCAGCATCACATCAACGATCCCGAACTGATCGAGCGCTATGGTGGCCCAGCCATTGTCCAGAAAGTTGTCGAAACCGGCAATAGCTATGACATCTATATAGACGGGACCGAACAACATATGAATACAGGTGATGCGGATGGCGACTGACGTTTCGCCCATAGGCACGACTCAGTTTCAGCGCTAGTCTCATAGCGCTGTCACCAAGGGGGTCATTATGGGGTTCAAATCTGCCTGTATTGTGTTTGCACTTGCCGCCATATCCTTTACGGGTCCGGGCGCTCAGGCCGCACCCCCGCCTGAAGTGGTCGCGGAGGCCATAGACCTTTATTTCGGCGATTACGATTATTCCGATCCCGAAGACGCCGCCTATGCGCCCCGTCCTGCGCCCAATCAGGCCGATATATGGCTCAGGCAAAAGGTTCTACGGACGGTAAATCTGACCGGTGGCGCCAAGCCTGACTGGATGATAGATGTCGAACGCGCGCCCAGCGGCAGCCTGTGTGGCACCGGCGGTTGTCCTTTACAGATATGGGCCGCGGACGACAGCGGCAGCTACCGGCAGATATTTGCCGATCAGATCGGCTTTTATAAGCTCAAACCGATCAAGGGTGAAAAGCACCAGTGGCTAGAGGTCAATCTGCACGGCACAGCCTGCGGCAGCTTTGGGGCCGACCCTTGTGCCTACGGATTTGAGTGGTCGCCTCAAAACCGGATCATCACCGGGTCCTTCCGATTTACGAAAACCCCTGTTGTGCGACCGGCACCTCTGCCTCAGGGGCATTACTGGGACGAAACCCAAGCCGATATAACCCCGCCGGATCTGATTGCCTTCCTCAGGCAGCAGCAACAGATATGTGTGGCCCAAGGCGGCGTTTATGACGGTCAGGCCGTTATCAATCGCACCCCCGACCTGAATGGTGACGGCATTGCTGACTGGAGCCTTGATGCCACAATGGCCTATTGCTATCGCGTAGAGCCGGTCACAGAAGATACCTCTGATGATGACTGCAATCGCCTTGCCTGCGTTAATCGTCTTTATCTGTCGCGTAGGGAAGATGACCGCGTGACATGGCATGAGGGGCCGGAACTGGGGACAACACCCTATGGCTATGAACTGCACCCCAACGGCACGGTCAGGGTCGTCAAGGTTGTGGCCAATGAAAAGGCCACGGACGACAATCCCTATGGCTGCGACACTTTTACGCTGCGCGATTGTCAGCTTGAGACGCTTAACCTCTCGCCAAGTCTTTAGGACTCTAGTAGACCCTTGGCTGCACCTGAAGGAGGCGACTATGCGCAGGATTATGTCTTTAACCGTTGTCACAGGCCTTATGTTCGGACTGGTCGCCTGTGGTTCGGAGCCTTCTGGGCCGACGGGTTCGCAACCCGCTGCCACGCCGCCGGCCCCTGCCGTAGCCCCCGTTCCTGCGGGCCTTTCGGTTGAGGAAAAGGCTGAGCTTCAGGCCGCCCTGCCCGCTCCCTATAACACTGCCGATCTGGCTGACGGTCAGAAGCAGTGGAACAAGTGCCGCGCCTGTCATACGCTGGTGCCGGGCGGTGCCAATATGGTCGGCCCCAATCTCTATGGCGTGTTTGGTAAGGTGGCAGGTACCCACGAAGGCTATACTTATTCAGAGCCGATGAAGGCCTATGCCAAGACCTGGGACTTTGCCACGCTGGATGCCTATCTGACCAAGCCCTCCGCCGAAGTGCCCGGCACCAAGATGGGCTTTATCGGCATAAAGGATGAGCAGCAGCGCCACAATCTGATTGCCTGGCTTAAGATTGAGACAACGCCAAAGCCTTAAGAGACTGTCTCAAAAGGTCATTTTCTGGCCTGCAAAGCCGCATCTTCTGCGCTTCCGATGCTCACGTACCTATGTACGCTGTGCTTCGGTTCTCGAAGACACGTCTTTTCGCCACAGACTCCAACCTCCTGAAACAGTCTCTAAAACGCTTTCCATAGCGACAGAGCTGCGCCACTCACCTCAGGGACATTTTTTCCATAGAGTGTCTGGCGGGCGCTCAGTTGCAGATTGAGGTCATTTTCAGGCCCAAAGGCGCGGACAACACTCAGTTCGCCATTGACCCATACGGCCTGAAAATTGTCTTCAATATCGGTCCGGCCATCAAAAACCTGCGCCAGAACCATCCATTTTTCATTCGGCTTGAGCCCCAGCGTGACATCGCCGCGCCACTGATCGGCATCGTGGCTGCGCATACGTCGCGCCAGTTGAATATCAACAAAGGACGGTATGCCCCTGAACGTGAAATTACGCCCCAGATAGCCCCTGAGCTCGATATCTGTACTGTCGGGGCGTCCGTCCTCAAAGGCGTTGCGCCGCCCCTGCCCCAGCCCTTCGGCGCTGATGCCCAGACTGAGGACCGTTTTCTCTGTGCGGAGGAAATTATAGCGGGCCCCGATTTCCACGGAACCCAGCCCGGAAAAAGACTCCCACTCGGTCTGGTAATCCTGAAAATTGACCTTGCCCGTCAGGCTGATGCGCTCGGTCAGGCCATAGTCAACGAAAACAGACACTGACTTTTCTTCCCAGCCATCCAGTTCAACACCGCGATTGCCCTGCGCGTCATAGGCCTGAGTGGCTCTGGCCAGTTCGGCGCGGCTGATGACCTGTATGTGGCCGATTTCCTGAGGCCATGCGCCCGCAACACCCTGCGCCGGAAACCCTCCGGCGCATATTACCACACATAATCGTAAAAATGATCTCATGAGCCCCCCTCGCAAAACCGAATCAGGCCGGTTTTACGAAAAGTCTGCCCTCATAAACCTTAACAACCTTCACCTTGGCTTCAGGCAGTATGGGGGCCTGATCGTTAGAGGCATGTTCGTAGACCGCAGGCCATTCAACCCCATCCAGAATGACCCGTCCGATATTTTCGTGCCCGCTGATGTCATCAAAGGCTTCGATGACAATGGCCTCACGACCTACCAGCCGTAAGTGGCTGTCATTAATATCGGGCACCGGATCCTTGACCTTGAGATAGCGCTTGGCAAGCACCGCCAGTCCCATGGTCAGGACGAAAAATACGACGATCTGCACAAACAAGTTGGGCAGACCTGTCAGGGTCAACAGAGCCACTACCCCCGCAGCCGCCGCCGGCCACAACAGCCACTGCGTACCAATAAGGGCTTCAAACCCCAATATGACACCACAGATAACCAGCCAGACCCAAAAGGCCTGAAAGCCTGCAGGGTGGGCAAACAACAGATCAATCACAGTCATACGTGTCTCCCCCGTTCAAGGGTTTATCGGGTCTTGCGTGTGGCGTCGCCGTTCTCACTGACGGATTTGATCAGTTCTGCCACACCACCGACCGTACCGGCCAATGACGCCAGATCGGCAGGCAGGATAAGGGTTTTTGTGTTGTTAGAACTCGCGAACTTGCCAAAGGCTTCGACATATTTTTGGGCGACGAAGTAATTGATGGCCTTGGTGTCACCTGACGCAATGGCATCAGACACCATCTGGGTGGCCTTGGCTTCGGCTTCTGCTGAACGTTCACGCGCCTCAGCGTCGCGGAAGGCGGCTTCCTTACGGCCCTCAGCCTCAAGGACGGCAGCCTGCTTCTGACCTTCGGCGCGGGTAATCGCTGCCTGACGGTCACCGTCAGCCTCAATGATCTGAGCGCGGCGTTCACGTTCGGCCTTCATCTGACGGGCCATGGCATCGGTAATATCCAGCGGTGGACGCAGATCCTTGATCTCGATACGCGCCGCCTTGACGCCCCACGGGGAAGTCGCCTGATCAATAACGGTCAACAGGCGCGTATTGATCGAATCGCGCTGCGACAGTACTTCGTCCAGTTCCATGGAGCCGACAACCGTTCTGAGGTTGGTCATGGCCAGCTGCGTGATGGCATGGTTCAGATTATCAACGCGATAAGCGGCAGCGGCGGCGTCAAACACCTGAATGAATACGATACCATCAACGCGTACCACGGCGTTATCCTTGGTGATCACGTCCTGCTGAGGCACGTCAAAGACCTGCTCCATCATATTGACCTTCTTGCCGATCGTTTCAACAAACGGAGTCAGGAAAGAAATGCCGGGCTTAAGGGTGCGCGTATAGCGGCCAAAGCGTTCGACGGTAAATTCACGGCCCTGCGGCACAATCTTGACGATGCTGGAGACAATAAAGAACAACAGCACCAGCAATATGACGATAAAGGTCGAGAAAATTTCCATAAGCGCAGCCCCTTGAATGCGTAGTATTGATTTAATCAGGTCACCTTAATGTATTTCACCAAGGTCACCACTTAAATTATTCGTCATTTTTGCGACAGGGTGCGGGCACGACGGATCACATCCTTCAGGTCAGGTTCAATCATCAGAGCCTCGGCCTCATCAAAACTGACAAAGCGTGCCTCTGAGGCGTCGTCGGCCGCCTGCGGTTCGCCCTCAATATATTCCGCCAGATAATCCACCAGCACGTAATGAAACCCCTCCTCAATCAGTTCATAGACCTGAATGAGGCGACCTATTCTGGCCGTACAGCCGGTTTCTTCATGAAGCTCGCGCAAGGCGGCGTCATGCAGGGTTTCGCCAAACTCCAGTTTGCCGCCGGGAATGGACCAGTGCCCCTGTCTGGGGGGCCTGCCGCGACGGATCAGCAGGACGTTATCGTCACGTATACAGACAACGCCGACACAAACCTTGGGCGTACCTGTATTAGGGGCTTGCATTGATGACCTCCCTCACTTAACGAAACCGAAAACCCTCCTTAGCACCCTTTCCAGATTGTTCACCCCAGATTGGTTACCATGAGCCAGCCCGTTTTCGCCGAAGTTCCCCCTGTTGCCGCTGAAGTGATCGCTCAGATCAAGGCCGTGGTCGGTGACGCCGGATGGTCAGACGATGAACTGCGCGTCACGGCCAAGCTTACGGAATGGCGCGGCAAGTGGAAGGGCACCACGCCCCTGCTCGTTTTGCCGAAGACAACCGAGGAAGTCTCGGCGGTGGTGAAGATTTGCTACGAAAACGGTGTGGCTATCACCCCTCAGGGCGGCAATACCGGTCTTGTAGGCGGTCAGATTCCGTTTGGCGAAATCCTCATTTCGCTTGAGCGTATGCGCACCATTCGTGATGTCGCGCCGACGGATGACACCATGGTGCTCGAAACCGGCATTACGCTTTTGGAAGCGCAGGAAATCGCTGAAAAAGCCAACCGCTATTTCCCCCTGTCTCTGGCTGCCGAAGGCACAGCCACGGTCGGTGGTGTGATCTCGACCAATGCCGGTGGTACGGCGGTGCTGCGTTATGGGGTGACCCGCGATCTGGTGTCGGGCCTTGAGGTGGTGCTGCCCAACGGTGAGATTTTCAACGGCCTGAAGCGTCTTCGCAAGGACAATACCGGCTATGACCTCAAGCAGTTGTTTATCGGTGCCGAGGGCACGCTTGGCATCATCACCGCTGCCTCGCTCAAGCTGTTTCCGATCATGAACTCGCGCAGCGTGGCCATTGTCGGCTTCGACAGCGCCCAGAAAGCCATCGATCTTCTGGGACGCGCCAAGCAGGAAACCGGCGGTCAGGTCGAGGCCTTTGAGCTGATGGGCCGGTATGGTCTGTCACTGGTGCTTAAAAATATCCCTGACACCCGTGAACCGCTGGAGGGCGAATATCCCTGGTATGCCTTGATTGAGGTTGCTTCCGGCGATCCGGACGGAGCCGAGGCCTCGATGGAGCGCCTGCTGACAGCGGCCTTTGAGGAAGAGCTGATCCTCGATGCCGCCATTGCGCAAAATGAAACGCAGGCCGAGGCCTTCTGGCGTCTGCGCGAGGAACATTCGGCGGCTGAAAAGGTTGAAGGGGCCGCATGGAAGCACGATATATCCGTGCCCCTGTCGCAAATGGCCGACTACATCGAAAAAGGCGCGGCAGCCGTTGAGGCCTTCCTGCCCGGTGCGCGTCTGGTGACGTTTGGCCATGTCGGTGACGGCAATGTCCACTTCAATGTCATCGTGCCCGAAGGCATGGATGCGGCCACCTTCAATGACCTGCGCGATGCCGGTGCCAAGGTCGTGCATGATCTGGTCAATGAATATAACGGCTCGATTTCTGCAGAGCATGGTCTGGGCCGTATGAAAACGGCGGAAGCGCTTCTGTACAAAGATCCGACTGCGGTTGCCGCCATGCAGGCCGTTCGCGCCGCGCTTGATCCGAAGCGCATCATGAATCCGCACGTTCTGTTCTAAACCGGATACGCGCGTCGGTTTTTTTGATGCGCTAACGCTTCGCTCTTTGAGCGCAAGGCGCGAAAAAAATCAGGTGCCAGCCACCTCAGCGGCCTTGGCCTGAATCTTGTCGCGCGATACCGTCGCCATGGCATTCAGCAACTCAGGCATGACAAAGGGCTTGGGTAATAATATCTCAGCCCCGACTTCCTTGGCGGCTGCCAGAACATGCATGGCCCCGATCTTGTCATCAATGCCCTGAGACATGGCAACGGTGCGTATGTGCGGGAAATCCTTGCGTATCTGAGCGATGCCTTCGACGCCGCCAATACCCGGTATAAGAATGGCCGTCAGAACGGCGTCTATCAGCCCGAGATTGTGATCGAAAAAGGCGTCTTCCATATTATCGGCGACAGAGACCTTATAGCCGACCTGTTTCAGCACCGCCGCCAGATGGTTACGCAGGTCAATATCCGGATCAATCACCAGCACATGAAATTCGGTGCGACGCGCCCGATGATAGGCGTTGGTTTCCTGAAGCAGGTTCTTAAGCCTGTCCGGATGCAGCGGCTTGGTGATCATAAAATCAGCCCCTGCCGCCTTAGCGGTTTCCTGCGCCGCCTTTAGCGCCTTGGCCCCTTGCCAGGCATGGGCCATGATCGCCAGAGGCGTATCCGACGCCTGTCCCTTGATGGCGTCGATGTGGCTGATAATGTTTTGCCCGTCGACATAGGAATCGAACATCAGAAGGTGGAAGCGACTGTTTCGTAACAGTTTAAGGGCCATATCCTGATTGAAGCTCAGAACAGATGTCCAGTTTTGCTGCCCCAGCAGACGCGAAACGGTTCGTGCCTGTTCGCGGTCACTATCAAGGACAAGTACGCTGCCCAAACTCATATATTGCGGCCCCCTGTCCTGTACCGCTTGCCGAAATTGGCATTATTGGTTTTTCCGTGACGGATCGGCGTTCTTAGTTGCTCCGATATGCCCGTCAGGACTATCCTGTGAATAACACTGTATCCTGAGAGTGTTAACGAGTCGAAAAGCGCATAATCGGCCACAAATCCCTTATGCCGCCAGATATTTTTCAGCCATAACCACCTCAACCAGTATGGTCAGGTCCGAAGCGGTGAACGGCTTGGGCAACTGGGCATTGGCCCCAATATGACGCGCCGCCGACAGGGCCTGGGTGTGGTTGACCTTTTGCTCAATACCGGCAGACATGGCGATGACACTGACCTCGGGCCAGGTCGAACGAATGATCTGTATCCCCTCGATGCCGCCCATGCCCGGCATGAAAATATCGGTGATAACAATGTCGACATGGGCAATGTCTATACGCTCAAAAGCCTCTTCCATACTGCGGGCCTCGGACACACGATATCCCTTTGCGGCCAAGGCCATACCGGCCAGTTTGCGCACCACGCGACAGTCATCAACGACAAGCACATGCGTAGGCTTGATCGGCGCACCGCGCATGCGGATAGCTTCCTCAAGGATGATGCGCATGTCATCCGGCGTGAACGGCTTTTGCAGCACGAAATCCGCCTGAGCGCGTCTGGCGGCATTGAGCGTTTCGTTCAGCGCGGAACCGCCTGCGCCGCCTGCGGTCATAATGGCCACAGGTACGCCCGGTGCCAGTTGACGTATCTCAGGCATGTGCATCAGCGTGTTGCCGCCTTCGACATAGACATCAAGCAATAAAAGGTCGACCTGACAGGACCTTAGGGTAGAAAAAGCCATCTTGTGGTCAAAGCTCAGAACGCTTGACCACTGACAATTTTCCAGCATCTTTGATATCAATTGCGCCTGAACACGGCTATCTTCCAGTACGAGTACTGTACCCCTTGACATATGTTTCGCCCCATCTTTTGACGTAACATAGGTCTCTGAGGTTAGTTTCTGGTTAAAATCGATACGAATGATGCAAAAACGTCTTTAAATTCATCATACAACTAAACACCTGATCTGCCTGACCTTTTTTAAAATAGTGCAAAACACATGCTTATCCTCCTGTCCCCTGCCAAGTCACTTAACGAAGCCCCTGTTTCTAAAGACATTTCCACCAGTGCACCCCGTCTGGGGAAAGAGACAGAAACCCTGCTAAAAGTGACAAAAAAGCTGAAATCAGCCGATTTAAAGGCGTTGATGGGGATATCTGACAATCTGGCCGAACTGAACCGCGCACGCTTTGCCCATTTCGACGATCAGGCGGTGACACCGGCGGCCATGTTGTTTGACGGAGATGTCTATACGGGTCTGAAAGCCCGCGAACTGGATGCCGCAGGTCTGGACTTCGCCCAGCAGCATGTGCGGATATTATCCGGTCTTTATGGCGTCCTGCGACCGCTGGATGCGATCCGGCCCTATCGTCTGGAGATGGGGACATCTTTGAAGACAACTAAAGGTAACAGCCTCTATGCCTTCTGGGGCGAGCGCATCGCCACACAACTCAGCGAAGATGCCAAATCTGCCGGTACGGATACGGTGCTCAACCTCGCCAGTCAGGAATATGCCCGCGCCGCCCTGACCAAGGGCCTTAAGCTCAAGGTGGTGAATGTCAAATTCCTTGAGATCAAGGGCGACAAGACGCAGATGATTTCCTTTTTTGCCAAAAAGGCGCGCGGCCTGATGGCGCGTTATGTCATCGACAATCGTATTACCGATCCCGAAGCGGCTAAGGGCTTTGATTACGAAGGCTATCGCTTCGTGCCGGAAGCGTCAGATGACAGGCAGTGGATCTTCTCACGCAAGCATCCGAACGCCTGACCGGTAAAATTGTGCGCAGGCACGCTTTTTACCCCTCCCCCTCTCGACGCGCCAGAACCGCTCAGGCAGTATCGTGGCCCAAGTCTCAATACGGAGTCCCCCTATGATCCGCTGGTGGTTTGCCATTCCCCTTTGGGGACGCGTCTTTATGGCACTGGTGGCCGGTATTGTACTCGGTCTGGGGCTTCAGGCCGGTCTGAAAGCATGGGGCCTGCATATCGGTATCGCGCCGGATCAGGCGCAGGCCGTGGCGGCAGGCTGGATCAAGACCTGGCTTGGCCCGTTTGGTGACCTGTTTATCCGCCTGTTGCGCATGATCATTGTGCCGCTGATTATGACCACGCTGGTGGCCGGTATTGTGCAACTGGGTGATCCGAAACGTCTGGGGACGGTCGGGGTAAAAACCCTGCTGCTCTATGTGGTCATGACCCTGATTGCCGTCAGTATCGGTCTGACCTTTGGGACGGTTCTTCAACCCGGCAGCGGTCTGGTGCTGACGGATGTCGGTGCCGGTGCGGTGGCTTTTGAGCCAATGACCATATCCGAGCGACTTCTGGCTATTGTGCCGCAAAATCCGGTCGAAGCCATGGTTAAGGGCGATGTCTTATCGCTCATCTTCTTTTCGATCCTGTTCGGCATCGGTATCATCCTGTGTGGCCCGTCAGCCATACCGGTAGCCGATGTGTTTACCGCCGCCTCCGAGGCCATTCTGAAGGTCACCCAGATCGTCATGGAGTTTGCGCCTTTGGGGGTTTTTGCCCTTATGGCCTATACGGTCGCCAGTCAGGGCATTGAGATTTTTGCCTCGGTCTTCAAGCTGATCGCCTGTGTCTATCTGGCGCTGATCACCTATATGCTTCTGGTCTATGGGGGCATTATCAAGCTGTGGCTGAAACTGCCGCTGTGGCGCTTTTTCTTTGGCATGGCCGATGCGCAGGCCGTGGCCTATTCCACCGCCTCAAGTTCCGCCGCCCTGCCCGTCACCATGAACTGCACCACGCAGAAGCTGGGGGTGCCACAATCGATTGCCGGTTCAACCCTGCCGCTCGGGGCCGTCATCAACATGGATGGTACAGCGCTATATCAGGGCATACTGGCCTGCTTTGCCGCTCAGGCCTTTGGCTACCACTTGGGGCCAGCGGAATATGCCATCATTCTTGTGACCGCGTCGCTGGTGTCGATCGGCACGGCCAGCATCCCGTCGGCCTCACTGTTCCTCATGGCCATTGTCATGTCGACCTTTGGCGTCACGCCCGAACAGGTGGCGATGATCCTTGCCTTTGTCCTGCCGGTTGACCGGATCATGGACATGGCCCGCACCACCGTCAATGTGGCTTCCGATGCGGTGGTGGCGCTGGCGGTCGCCAAGACCGAAGGTGAGTTCGATTCGGAAATCTATATGGGGACAAAGGTTTATGAGCCCACGGCACGTGAGCGCGATGACCTTGTCTGAGGGGCGGTAAATTCCGTCATTTTCACGCTTAAATTTGCCGCTTAAGCAGATAATCTGAAAAAATAAGGCGTAAAATGCCGTAACTTACGACTGTTTCAGGCGTAGGATGGCTCCGAATATGTGCGGCGACTAAAGGCGGATGGCGAGTCTGGCTTGCTTTCGGAAGAAAGTAAGTTACCCCACCACCCCGATCCTCACGGATCGCGGTCCCCCTCCCCATTAAAATGGGGAGGTATATCCCTGAAGAGTCACCCACGCCTTGTGCGACAATGGAATACGGCTATGAGTCTTAAAACGCCAGATGGATTACCCGCTGAATTAAATGGCGGTGCCGGGGGATATCTCGGTATCGATCTGGGGGCTTTGCGCGACAATTACATAGCCCTGTCAGAACGTGCCGCGCCTGCGAAAACCAGTGCGGTCGTCAAGGCCAATGCCTACGGTCTGGGGGCGTCGGAAGTGACACGCACCCTCTATGAGGCCGGTTGCCGCGATTTCTTTGTCGCCATCGCCCGTGAAGCCTTCGATTTGCATCCTTTGCTGGCGGATGATGTTCATATTTATATCCTCAACGGCCTGCTGCCCGGATCGGAAACGCTTTGTGCTGAACATGGATTTATTCCCGTGCTCAACAGCCCACAGCAGATTGAAAACTGGGCAAACGCCGCGCGGGATACCGGCAAGTTCCTGCCTGCGGTTTTACAGTTTGATACCGGCATGTCGCGGCTTGGTTTGTCACCAGATGAGGCCCACGCTCTGGCCGAAAGCCCTGACGTCCTCAAATATTTCGATCTGCGCTATCTGATGAGCCATCTGGCCTGTGCCGACGAACCGGACAATCCGGCAAACGATGCGCAGTTGAGTGTGCTTGGCGAAATGACGGCCCTGTTTCCGGACGTGCCGGTCTGTTTTGCCAATTCCGGCGGGATTTTTATGGGGGGTGATTATCGTCAGGCGCTCGTCCGGCCGGGCATTGCGCTTTATGGCGGCGCCCCCAACGCAGAGCGGCCCTCACCCATGAAGCCGGTCATAAGCCTGCATGTCGCCGTTATCCAGACCCGCACGGTACCCGCGGGGACGCAAATCGGCTATGGCGGTACGGCGACGGCTGAAACGGAAATGCGTCTGGCAACCCTGTCGGCGGGCTATGCCGATGGCCTGCCGCGCGCCCTGAGCAATAGGGGCAGCGTCTGGTTTAATGGCATCAGGCTGCCGATTACAGGCCGGGTATCAATGGACAGCATCATTGTTGATATCAGCGCCCTGCCCGAAGGTGCGCTGGGCATAGGGGATTATGTCGAAGTGATCGGGCCGCATCAGAGCCTTGATGAACTGGCGGCGGATGCCGGTACGATTGCCTATGAGATACTGACCGGACTGGGGCGACGTTATCAGCGTCAGTACAGCGGAGGGGTGTCATGAAGGTCGTTGTCTTAGGGGCCGGTGTTACCGGTGTGACCTCGGCCTGGTATCTGGCCAAGGCCGGTCATGAGGTCACCGTGCTTGAGCGCGAGGCAGGCCCCGCCCTGCAAACGAGTTTCGCCAATGCCGGTGAACTGTCCTACGGCTATTCGTCTCCCTGGGCGGCGCCGGATGTGCCGCTTAAGGCCATACGCTGGCTGTTCATGAAGCGGGCCCCGCTGATACTTCGTCCGACGCTTGATCCACGCACTCTGGGCTGGCTGTTGCAGATGCTCGGCAACTGTACGGCAGGCCGTTATGCCGTCAATAAAGACCGGATGGTGCGCATTGCCGACTATTCGCGGGATTGCCACAGAGCCTTACGCGAGGAAACCGGTATTCAGTTCGACCATCGCGCCTTAGGGACGCTTGAGGTTTTCCGCACCCAGAGGCAATTCGATCATATGGCGAAGGACACGGAGGTCCTGCGTCAGCGGGGTGTGCCGTTTGAAATCCTTGATGCCGATGGCTGTTTGCAAGCCGAACCCGGCATTGCCAAAGACAAGCTTGTCGGTGGCCTGCGTTTGCCGGAAGATGAGACCGGCGATTGCTTTATGTTCACCAATGCGCTGGCGGAAAAAGCCGTGGAACGGGGTGTGTCGTTTCGTTACGGCGTCGATATTCACCGGTTCAAAACGGAAAGCGGGCGCATCAGGGCGATTGAGACCTCGGAAGGCGATATAGAGGCCGATGTCTTTGTCGGCTGTATGGGGAGTTATACGCCGCGCCTGATCAGGCCTTTGGGGCTCAGGCTGCCGGTCTATCCGGTCAAGGGCTATTCCCTGACGGCACCGGTGCTGAATGAGGCGCGTGCGCCGGTATCAACCGTCATGGATGAGGCGCACAAGGTAGCCATGACCCGTCTCGGGCAAAGGGTGCGCGTGGGCGGCATGGCTGAAATTGCCGGTTTCAGCCATGATCTGCCGAAGGCGCGCACCGATACCTTAAGTTATGTCGTCAATGATCTGTTTGAAGGCGCGGCGGACCTGTCAGCGGGGGAATACTGGACGGGATTGCGTCCCATGACGCCTGACGGTACGCCGGTGATTGGTCGCACGGCTTATGATAACCTTTATCTTAATACCGGCCACGGCACGCTGGGCTGGACCATGTCCTGCGGTTCGGGGCGGGTCTTAAGTGATCTGGTGAGCGGTCAGACACCTGAGATCGAGACCGCTGACCTGAGTTTGGCGCGCTATAGTTAGATAATTTAAGGGCGTTGCGGCGGGTCAGGCTTGCAATTCCCATCATTTTTTTATTTGACCTCAGACCCTATCCGTCCTTTTTCAGAGGTGGATGTAAAGAATCCAGTTAAGTTTCGGGCTGAACTCATCAGGTAATATCATCTTGCGCGCGTATATACTGGCCTGTCTGATCGTTTCCGCCCTGTCTCCGGCAGGGGCACAGTCGCAATCGGCGTCGCCACTGGACGTTACTAATTCCGGGACTGATTCCGGGGCGGTTACCGATGCCGAGCCGGAAACCCCGATCCTTGATGACGAAAGCTTTGAGGCGGCACTTCCCGATCTGGAGCCGGAAACGGATCTGGTGACAGATGATGGGCTTGACACCACCCCTTCGCCGGTCGATGCGCTTTTGCCACCGACAGATGAGACTACCGCCGAATTAACTGATCTTGAATTACCTGAAGCGCCGCCACTCAGTGATCCGGCGCTTGAGGCCGCCCTGCCGCCGCTTGAGACCTATGACCTGACGGCGGCACCGGACGCCGAGGTCGTGGCCAATAATGATTCTGATACGCCGCCGCCGGTCCGGTATGACACGCGCTTCGAAGGTTTTCATGCCACTCATATCGACCGTGCCTTCAAAGACCTTAGTGTTCTGAGGGATGGCAAGGGTACGGCAGGTAATCTGAGCCAGCTTCGCGCCCGTTTACAGGAAGATGAAATTCTGGCGCTGCGGTTGCTGAAATCGCATGGCTATTATGATGCTGTGGTTCGTTCGCGCATCGACCTGCCGAGTGCCGATAATCCCGAAAGCCGCGCAACGGCGGTCATTTCGGTCGTCCCCGGCGAAATCTACACGCTGTCGTCTATCGCTATTGAGGCTGATCCGACCGAGCCGCCCACTCTGATCCGTGACGCCTTGCCGCTAAATCCGGGGGACGCCATTGATGCCGATCTCATCAAATCCGCCGAGGCCAATGTCACCCTGACCCTGCCGCAGCAGGGCTATCCGTTTGCGCAACTGGGGCTGAGGGATGTGGTGATCGATCCACAGACCCGTAAGGGTGACTATACGCTGCCGGTCACCACCGGCCCGCGCAGCCGCTTTAATGGCATAAGGCTGGAGGGTGATCCGGTTTTCAAGGCCGATCATATTCGCACCTTAAGCCGGTTTGAGAGCGGCGATCTTTATGATGTGCGCATGGTCGATGACCTGCGGGAAGCCATGACCGCCACCGGCCTGTTTGCCTCGGTCGGGGTTGAGCCGGAATTGTCGGGTGAAACCGCCGAAGATGGTACGGCCTATGTCACGCTTAAGGTGACGCAGAATGCCGGTAAGCCGCGCACGCTGGCGGGTGATATCGGTTTCTCGACCGGTCAGGGTCTGCGGACTGAAGTCAGATGGACGCACAGAAACCGTTTCCCGCCTGAGGGTGCGGTGATCTTCAGCGCCGTGGTGGGGACGCAGGAACAGGGGCTTGGGGCGTCTTTCCGTCGCTCAAATGCCAAGCGTCGTGACCGCACGGTGCAGGCGGGCCTCAGCTTTGCCAATCAGACCTATGATTCCTATGAGGCCATGACACTGTCGCTGAGTGGCAGTGTGTCTCGCGTCTCTACGCCCCTTTGGCAGAAGAAATGGACCTGGAGCTATGGGGCGGAAATTCTGGCGACGCAGGAAAAAGCCTTTGACCTGAATACGACGCAGAACCTGCGCGACAACTATTTCTATGCCTCGCTGCCGACCAAAATTGGCTATGATGTCACCAATGACCTGCTTAATCCGTCGCGTGGTTTCCGTGCCGGTGTGCAGGCAACGCCGTTTGTCTCATTGAGTGGCGGAGGCGGCAATTTCTTCGTTAATGTCGGTGACATCAGCTATTACCGCGAGGTATCTCCGCAACTGGTTCTGGCGACTCGCGCCCGACTTGGGTCGATCTATGGAGCTGATCTGACAGCGATTGCGCCATCGCGGAGGCTCTATGCCGGTGGCGGTGGTTCGGTGCGCGGCTTCGGCTATCAGGAGCTTGGCCCGCGTGACATCAATAATGACCCGACCGGCGGGCGCAGTGCCGTCGAACTGGCGTTCGAAGTGCGTTATCGCTTCAAGGATTTTCTGGGCGGTAACTTAGGCATTGTGCCATTTGTTGATGCCGGTCAGGTCTATCACGCCGAATTCCCCGAATTTTCAGACATCCGCTTCGGGGTCGGCATCGGGGCGCGTTATTACACCAATTTCGGCCCCTTGCGCGTCGATATTGCCACCCCCATCAGCCGCCGTGACGGGGAATCACCGGTATCGCTTTATGTCGGTATAGGACAGGCTTTCTGATCATGACCGATAACGACACCTTGACCCCTGTTCCCCCCGCCTCTGGCCCTGAAGACGATCTGCCCGCGCCGAAGCGTGAGCCGGAAAAAAAGCCGAAAAAGCGCTTTCCGGTGAAAAAAGCGTTTATGTGGGGCGGCGGGATTGTGGGTGGGCTTCTGGGGCTGACGGCTATCGGGCTTGTGGCGCTGGATACGGCACCGGGCAAGCGCTTCATCGTCAATATGGTCGCGTCGCAAAAGCCAGCCAATGGCCTGAAGATCGCGGTCGGGCGCATAGACGGGTCGATCTATGGCGACATGACCGTGCGTGATCTGAAGCTGTCCGATCCGCGCGGGGTGTTTTTTCAATCCAAAGCCATAAGGCTCGACTGGCGGCCCTTTGCGCTGGTGGGCAAGCATGTCGATGTTCGCGAGTTATCGTCGGATCGCGTGGAATTATTGCGTCTGCCCGAACTGATTGCCTCGGAAAAGAAAGAGTCCGAACCGTTTAAGCTGCCGGATATTCGCATTGATGCGCAAAAGGTCGAGATCAAACAGATATATCTCGGCCAAGCGGTGACCGGTGAAGCCCAGACCCTGACGCTTAACGGCCACGCGCACCTTAAGAAAGGCCGCGCTCAGATTGACGCCGCCCTTAACGGGGACCGCGGGGATCGCGCCGTACTGAAACTCGATGCTGCGCCCGATGATAACCGGCTTGATCTGTCGGCGCGTATTAACGCGCCTGCTGACGGGGCCATTGTGCCGCTTCTGAAGCTTGAGGCCCCGCTGAATGCCTCGCTTGAGGGCAAGGGTGACTGGAAGCGCTGGGATGGTAAGCTTCTCGGCACTCTGGGGGAACAGTCTCTGGCGGACCTGACGCTGACGGCGCGTGATGGCCTGTTTGGCGTCAAGGGCATTGCCCATCCCGACCGTATTCTGGGGCCGTCGATGCAGGCGCTGTTTGCACCGGCTCTGGCCATAGACTTATCGACTACCTTCAAGGATCGCCGTGCCGATGGTCAGGTGTCACTGGCGTCCGACGGTCTGAGACTGGCGGCCAAAGGCGCGGTCGATCTGGGGAAAAGCCGTTTCGACAAACTGACGCTTCGGGCCGATGTCCTCAAGCCCGCCACGATCACCAAGGGCCTTAATGGCAATGATGTCTCGGCTGATTTTTATCTCGATGGCCCGTTCAAACGCCCGCTGATTGATTACAAGATCGATGCGAAGACCATCGGCTTTAATGACATCGTCGTGCACGAACTGCATGCCGAAGGCCGCTCACGCATTGATGGTGACCATGTCAAAATTCCGGTCAAAGCGCGTGCCAAACATATTACGGGTCTCAATGCCGCTGCGGAATCCCTGGTCAGCAATGTCACGATTGACGGTGATTTGGCGCTGGATGGCGATATGCTACTCAGCGATAATCTTAGGATACGTTCGGACAAGATCAATGCCACGGCCATTGTGATCGCTGATCTGGGCGAAGGCATCTATCAGGGGGCCTTGAAAGGCCGCATTAATCAATACTTGATTGATGGCATAGGCATTGTGAATCTTGTGATCGATGCCGATCTGAAGACCCTTCCGGGGGGCGGCTTTGGTCTGGTGGGCAAGGTCGATGGCCAGACCGTGCGCATCGATAATTCGGGCCTTGCCGGTTTCCTTGGAGGGAATGCGAAGTTCTCCGGTGCGGTCAATACCGCCGCCAATGGTGACATTATTCTGCAACGACTGACGCTCAATGCGCCGGATTTCAGACTCACTTCGGCCAGCGGACGTTATTTCCAGAATGGCAATTTGCGGTTCAATCTGACGGCGCAGTCTGAGGCCTATGGCCCTCTGGCGGCTGAGGTCGGCGGCAATATTAAAGCGCCGACGGCCGTATTGCGTGCCGAGCGTCCGGGGCTGGGGCTTCAGATCGAAAATCTGGTGGCGCGTCTTGAGACCCAGACTAACGGCTATCACGTGACCGCCGAAGGTGAGTCTGCCTATGGTCCGCTTTTGGCTGACGTGCTGGTGCGCACCGGTCAGGGGCCATTGACCATTGATGTCACTCAGGCCCGCGTTGCCGGGATTGATGCCGCAGGCACCATTGTCCAGAGCAATACCGGCCCCTTCACCGGCACCCTGACCCTTACGGGGACGGGTATTAACGGCACGGCCAACCTGCTGGCCTTCGGTGAGGTGCAGGGTGCGAAAATATCAGCCCGTGCCACTAATTTCCGTACACCGGGCGAAACCGAAATCGTCGTCGGTCGCGCCATTATTGAGGCCACGGCCCGACTTGAGGATCAGGCGCTGATTACCGCCGATGTGCAACTGGCGGAAGTCAGCTATCAGGATATGTGGCTGTCTAAAGGCCGTGCGAAAATCGACCTCAAAGGCACCGACGGCACTATCAAGATGGTGGCCAGCGGCGACAAGGGTGCGCCGTTTGATCTGGCGGCCAATGCGCGTCTCAGTGGGGATGTCATCACGGTGGCTGCCAAAGGCGACGCCAGCGGCGTGCCGTTCTCGCTGGAGAAACCGGCCCGCATCGTCAAGCGTGGCGACGACTGGGTGTTGGCCCCGACTGTTCTGGCCACGCCGCGCGGCAAGGTCAATCTGGCCGGGCGTTTCGGTGAGGAACTTAAGGTTCAGGCGCGGTTCGACAGCTTTGATCTGAGCCTCGCCAATATGGTCAGGCCTGATCTGGGCATTAGCGGCACCGCGACGGGCAGCGTCGATTACACCCAGCGAGGCAACGCCTTCCCGACCGGACAGGTGCGCCTGAGCTTTGACAATCTGACCCGCGCCACCGTCGGCAGTATTTCCACGCCCCTTGATATGCAGCTTGAGGCGACGCTCAATGGAGAGCGTACCCGCGCCCGTGGTGTCCTGCGTCAACGGGGTTCAGCCATTGGCCGATTTGACGCCACTATTGCACCGGGTGGTGAAGGGGCGTGGGTTGATCAACTGATGTCAGGCAGCCTGAGCGGCGGCCTGCGCTTTAATGGCCCCGCCTCGGCCCTGTTCTCACTGGCCGGTCTGGCCGATCAGCAGATGAGCGGCAATGTCGCTCTGGCGGCGGATGTCTCAGGGTCGATCAATGCCCCTCGCCTTAATGGACAGGTGCGCGGCAACAACCTGACCTATGAAAACCTGACCTTTGGCACACGCATCCGCCAGATCACACTTGAGGGCCGTTTCAATCAGGATCAGCTTGATCTGCAACGCTTTGATGGACGCGCGGGCGAAGGTACGGTTGAGGCGTCTGGCTTCATCAGTCTGGCGGCTGCCGATGACTTCCCGCTGCGGCTTAATGCCAAGCTGAATAATGCTCGCATCGCCAATTCGGAGGCCATCAGTTCGACCGTTTCCGGGAACCTCGACATCACCAATTCGACACAGGATGGCCCGTGGATCAGGGGCGATCTGCGTCTGCCTGAGTTGCGTTATGAGGTGGTTTTGCAAAGCGCATCGCAGGTGTCCGAGCTTGAGGGCGTGCGCATCCGTGGCGCACAGCCGCCGCGTCAGACCGAAACCCGAAGCGCACCGCAACTTTGGAACCTCGATATACGTATTCGTGCCGATAACCAGATCTTCGTCAATGGCATGGGCCTTGAGTCCGAATGGAAGACGGATATGCGCGTCAGGGGCACGACCGTGACCCCGCGCGTCGCCGGCAATATGACTGTCGTGCGCGGCACCTATGCCTTTGGCGGACGGGAGTTTGATATTGAAAAGGGTGAAATCACCTTTGACGGCGGCAATCTGACCAATCCGAAAATCGAGATACTGGCGACCGCCGAAGTCGATGACATTACCGGAACTATCAATATTGATGGTTTGGCACAGAATCCGCAGATCACCTTTGGTTCCATACCGTCCCTGCCACAGGATGAGGTGCTGGCGCGTATTCTGTTCGGGGAAAGCGTCACCAACCTGTCGGCCACTCAGGCCCTGCAACTGGCGGCGTCACTCAACAGCCTTCAGGGTGGCGGTGGCGGGCTTAATCCGCTGGGCAAGCTCAGGACCGCTACGGGGATTGATCGCCTCAGGGTGCTGGGGGCCGATGATGCGGCGGGGCGCGGTACATCACTGGCGGCGGGTCAGTATCTGACCAATAATATCTATATTGAGATCGTCACCGACGCCAAGGGCTTCACGGCGACGCAGCTTGAGATCGCCCTGTCACGCACCTTGAGTGTGCTGACCCAGACCGGATCGACTTCAGGGACGGCGGTAAATCTCAGATATTCGCGGAATTACTAGCAGGGCCTCAGGCCCTGCACCCGTTAGCCCCGAGGTATAAGGCGTCTTCAATTGCGGGTTTAGAACAGGAAGCGTCTTTTTGCGTTGCGCGGAAGGCGCCTGGCTTCAAATTCGCTTTGGGCAGCGGCCAGTTGTTCCGGCGTCAGGCGAAGCTCTAGCCGTTGCAGGTCCGGTGACGGCGGCAGCGTTTTTTCATCGGCATGGCGCGCATCATGGGCCAGGGCATAGAGCACATAGGCCCTGACCGGATCGGCCTCTATCCCCTCGCCTTTTTCCAGCCGTTCCGCCAGTTCAATCTGCGCCGCCGGATAGTTGCGACCGGCAGCTTTTTCGATCTGTTTTATGCCATCGGCGCAGTTGGCTTCAATGCCGCGCCCTTCGCACAGCAATTGCCCCAGACGGTATTCTGCCGGTGCATATTCCTTAAAGGAAGCCCGCTGTACCCAGATATAGCCTTCGCGGTCATCACGCGGCACACCTTCGCCATTCAGATAATGCTGACCCAGCTGGTACTGGGCTTCGGCATGGCTCTGGGTCGCGGCCTTGGTGTACCATTTGACGGCTTCGGCCTTGTTGATCTCGGTCTGGAAGCCTTCGTCATAGGCGCGCGCCACAAAGACCTGTGAGTTCAGAACCCCCAGTTCGGCATATTCCAGTTCATACTGAAACGCCGTCTTATAGACCTGAACGCCTTTGTATCTCTCATATTGCTGATAGCCCCAGATGCTGAACAGCGCCGTCGGGATGATCACCAGCGTGATTTTCAGCACCGTCATCAGGGGGCGTTTCTTTTTTATGGGTTCGTCCGTCAGGGCCACGTAAAAAGTCCTTATAATGTACCAATGGCCAGAAGCTGCCAGCGGCAGTCAACATAGGCATAGTGCAGTTCCGTCTCATCCGTCGCATGTCCGCGGTGCAGGGTCACTACGGCAAAAACATCGCCGTTGCGCGCCTTGCTGATGACCTTGGAGGCATTACCCGATGTCATGAGGCTGTTCAGGCGCCCCTTACGGCCATTGCAGCTAAACAGATCACAATAGAGACCCTGACGGTTATTCAGTTCGGTGGCAAGGTCGGTCTGGCTTAAGGCGCCGCCTTCGGAACCAATTGTAAGACCGTCAGGGCCGATAAGCGTGAGGAAATCCTGCGTTTGGCCCAAGCGCACAGCGTCACGTGTCTGAGTTATGGCCCTATCAAGCGTGGTTTCAGGCGGCGCACAGCCTTGCGCGGCGCAGCCTTGCGCGATGAATGACACTATCGTGGCTATGGCGATGGTTTTCATACCGTTCATAACATCCGTCCCCTCAGTTATGCGGCATAGTAACCCAACTTGCCCCATTTGACAGCCGGACTGTTAATTACAGCGCAAACGGGCGTTTAACCAAGTTCTAAACCTTGGTATGGTAAGGTTCGTATTCATCGCGTTTGTTTAGAAAGCCTGACATGCCTGTTGCCCAAAGCGAACTGGAAGCCCGTTTGAAAGCCGCCTTCCCCGAAGCGGATATTGTCGTCGAGGATCTGGCGGGAGACGGTGACCACTACAAGGCCTATATTTCCGATGCCGGTTTTGCCGGAATGCCAAAGGTCAGGCAGCATCAGAAGGTCTATGCCGCCTTAAGTGATATCATGGGCGGGGCCTTGCACGCGCTGGCGCTTGAAACCCGCGCGCCGTAACCATGCGCTATCGCCCGTTGGGACAATCAGGCACCGCCCTGTCCAGTCTGGGCCTGAGCCTTGGGCCGGAGGCCTTTGGCCGTGGGCGTCAGCATGTCCAGAAGCTGATACTGGCGGCGCTTGAGAACGGCATCAATACCTATCATTTTGACTGTAGCGAGCCGGACTTCCTCAGGGGCGTGGCCGAGGCCTTTGACGGGATTGACCGCAAGCTTCTGTTTTTGTCGTTTAATGCCCATGCCGATCTCAGTCAGGACCCGGTGAGTGATTACGCGCTGCGCACCCTGCGCGAACGGTTGCGGGCACTGGTGCAGGATTATGGTTTTGGCACCATTGATCTGTTAATGTTCCATGCGAACGGTTTCGATAAAATACCTGAGTCTTCATGGATTTTTCTTGAAGGGCTTATGGACGCCCGTCTGATTCGTTATCTGGGGGCGTCGGCCAATACCGACCGCATACGGGCCGTCGTTGATCATGGGCGCTTCGATATACTGAAAACGGTTTTCGATCTTGATACCAACTGGGATAAACGCCACCTGCTCGATCACGCCATATCCAAAAGCATGAACATCATTGGCCATGACTATTTCCCGCAGGCCTATCACAGGGCGTCGGATATCGTGCCTCGCGGGGCACGGCGCGGTCTGTTCCGTTTCAAGGCGGCCGATCCATTGGCCGGCAGCGGCACCTATGCCTTTTTGCATCAGACACCCGCCTGGAATGCGGAAGAACTTTGTCTGGCCTATACCTTAAGCCAGCCGTGCCTGACCTCTGTGCTCATCAGCCCCGAGACGCCTGAGGCGCTTCAGGCGCTGGCAGAGGTGACCGAACGTAACATGCCCCCCAGTGTTCCGGCCCAGATCGAAATGGCGCGGTTCTCAGCCCAGAACCCGTGACCCAAACGTGATACAGCCGATAAAAAAGCAAAAAGGCTGATCTGCGACACTAACGCCTCTGGATTTCACTAGCAGCGACGCCTATATCGGACAAAACCTTTGCCGGAGTTAAACCGTCGTGAGCCAAGACATTCAGCCTGAAATCCGCCAGTTCATCGAACAGACCGTCCAGAATAATCCGGTCGTCGTGTTTATGAAGGGCAGCCCTGATCAGCCACGCTGCGGCTTCTCGTCACTTGTGGTGCAGGTGCTGGATCACTTAGGCGTCGAATTTGCCGGTGTGGATGTGCTTCAGGACGAAGGCTTACGCGAAGGCATCAAGGCCTATACCGACTGGCCGACCATTCCCCAGCTTTATATCAAGGAAGAGTTTATCGGCGGTGCCGACATCGTGCGCGAACTGTTCCAGTCAGGTGAGTTGAAGACGCTCCTGACCGAGAAAGGCATTGTGGAGGCTTAAGCTTAGCCCCCCGTTCCTGCGTATAAAACCCTCCGTCACCTTGCTGACGCAAGGCGCCACCCTCCCGCAGAGCAGGAGGGAGAAGATAAAGCGGGTAATGCGCTTTTGCCCCAATGGAATTGACGCGGCGCAACACAAAGCTTAAAGCCTGATCCTTCTTTTCATTTTCAAAGAAAGATCAGGCTTTTTTCATGTCTTCTGAGCTTACCCTTCTCGCGCAAACAGGCCGTGCATGGCCTTACGAGCAAGCCCGCAATCTGATTGCGCGCCTGCTGAAAACGCGTCTGAAAAGCTTTGAAGACCAGAAACAGGCCAAGGCCCTGATTGAGGCCGGAAAAACCGATGAGGCGCTCAAGGCCTTTGAGGGGCTTAACCGTCCGGTTCTGTTTGAAACCGGTTATGGCCCGTCGGGTCTGCCGCATATCGGCACCTTTGGCGAGGTGGCCCGCACAACCATGGTGCGTCAGGCCTTTACGCTTCTGACCGGCGGACACTGGGCGACGCGCCTCGTGGCCTTTTCCGACGATATGGACGGTCTGCGCAAGGTGCCCGAAGGCATCCCTAACCCTGAAATCCTGCATGAGGATCTGTATAAGCCTCTGACGGTGGTGCGTGATCCGTTTGGCACGCATGAGTCGTTTGGTGCGCACAACAATGCACGGCTCAGGGCATTTCTCGATGGTTTCGGGTTTGAATATGAGTTCAAGTCCTCGACCGACAGCTATAAGTCCGGTGAGTTCGATCAGGCGCTTCTAACGGCGCTTGAGCGTTTCGATGATATCCAGAAGGTCATGCTGCCGACCTTGGGGCCGGATCGTCGCGCCACCTATTCACCCTTCCTGCCGATTTCGCCCAAGACCGGCCATGTGCTTCAGGTGCCGACCTTAGAACGCAATCTGTCGAAGGGTACGATTGTGTTTGAAGAAAACGGCGAACGCTTTGAAGTTCCGGTTACCGGTGGCCACGTCAAGATGCAGTGGAAGCCTGACTGGGCTATGCGCTGGGCGGCTCTGGGCGTCGATTACGAAATGGCCGGCAAGGATCTGATCGATTCCGTCAAGGTTTCGTCTCAGGTCTGTAAGGTCCTGGGTGGCACCCCGCCGGAAGGCTTCAATTACGAACTGTTCCTCGATGAGGCCGGTCAGAAGATTTCCAAGTCCAAGGGCAATGGCCTGACCATGGAAGACTGGCTGCGTTATGGCGCACCGGAAAGTCTCGCCTACTATATGTTCCAGTCGCCGAAATCAGCCAAAAAGCTGTATTTTGACGTCATCCCGCGGGCGACCGACGAATTTTTCCAGCAACTGGACGCCTATCCTAATCAGGAACCGGCCAAGCAGATCGAAAATCCGGTGTGGTTTGTCCTGAAAGGCGATACGGCGATTAAATCTCCGCCGGTGACCTTTGGCCTGATGCTCAATCTGGTGTCGGCGGCCAATGCCTCCGACAAGGACACCCTGTGGGGCTTCCTCAAGGCCTATATTCCGGGGGCGACGCCGGACTCCGAGCCGGTGCTGGATCGTCTGGCGGGTTATGCGCTCAACTATTTTGAGGACTTCGTGAAGCCCTCAAAGACCTTCCGTCTGCCGAGCGATCAGGAAAAAGCGGCATTGGTTGACCTGCGCGACCGTTTTGCCGCGCTTGATCCCGAAACCCGCGATGCCGAAACCATTCAGAACCTTGTGTTCGAGGTCGGTAAGGCACATGGCTTCGAGCCACTCAGGGCGTGGTTTCAGGCCCTTTATGAGGTGCTGCTGGGGCAATCACAGGGGCCGCGTTTTGGCTCGTTTGTGGCCATCTTCGGCCTTCAGCGCACCATTGCCCTGCTGGATCAGGGCATAAAGGGCGAGTTGGCAGCATAATATTTCAGGTGCTGGGGGGCTGACTTTATAACAAGTAAGCCAGAACCCCCATCCGTCTTTGGCATCAATCGATGCCAAAGCCACCTTCCCCATCACAGATGGGGAAGTATGAAGATGAAGTCTGATTACCTTCTTTGCGTTATGTTTCGCCTTGCCAGCGTCATCTTATGCCCCCATCTTAGGGGCATGAGCGAGACACCTGCCCCCACCCTCGAACCGGACTCCCTGCAAGGCAAGCTGCTGATCGCCATGCCGGGTCTCGAAGACGCGAACTTCGATCACAGCGTCATCTATCTGTGTCAACATGACGCCGAATCGAGCATGGGCCTTGTGCTCAATCAGCCGATTATCGGGCTTGATTTCGGGCGTATGCTTGAGGAACTCGGCATCCCCAGTCCGCACGATCACGTCAATCAACGCCGGATTTTCAGCGGCGGGCCGGTGCAGAACGAACGGGGTTTCGTCCTGCACAGCCTCGATTACTTCCTTGATGATGTTACCTTGCCGCTGAATGTCAGTCCCGAAGACCTTGATCTGAGCGAAGGTCTGGGGCTTACGGTATCGCGCGATATTCTAGAGGATTTATCCAAAGACAAGGGGCCGTCCAAGGCGGTCGTGGCGCTGGGGTTTGCCGGCTGGGGTGCGGGCCAGCTTGAGGCTGAAATTCGTGAAAATACATGGCTGGTGGCCCCCGCCAGCCATGACATTATCTTTGCCCGCGATCCGTCTCTGATCTGGCAGAAAGCGCTAAAGGCCATTGGTATATCGCCGGAACATCTGAGTAGTCATTCCGGCAGGGCGTAAAACTCAGTCCTTTGGCGATGGGCCAAAACGGTTGGCACCGCGTGTACCCTCAAAGAAGCCGCACTCGATAAAGACCCACAGCCAACCAATAAACGGGATCAGGGTAATCAGTACCCACAGCCATGATTTGTTACGATCATGCCAGCGTTTCACCTGTATGGCCAGGGTCGCATAGAGCACCACCAGGCCGGCGGCAAAACCGATAAGCCCGGCCCCTTCGAAACGGTAAGGGCGCAGCAGGCTGGCGTCCTCAAGGTCACCGCCAAATACGACGACAAAGGCCGCCGTCAGCAACCACAGAATGAAACTGTAAATCCAGAAATCACGGCGTCTCAGTCGCCCGTCAAAACTAAATAATGCCTTGGCAATATTCATGGAAAGCCCCGCTTAATCCTTAGAGAAGTCAATCATTGAGGGCAGCATAGATTTACCCTTATAAATTTCCAGTAGGGATCAGATCGGTGTGACAATTTATGCAGGTTTCGAAGGCGCAAAGAAGAAACCCCTCCGTCTCGCCGCTGTCGCGCCGATCCACCTCCCCATGCTCCGCATAGGGAGGAGAGAGGCAAGGTCAGGCTTCGGCGCCGCCGAAACGTTCTGCCCATGTCGTGAGTTGGTCGTCTTCGATCTTTTTGAACAGCACCTCACCGGATTTCACTGTGGTTCCGGCAGTGAGTTTTGACAGTTCGGTTTGGGCGTCCGTTGTCGGCCAGTCCTGCGGCAGACTTAAGCCCGCGCTGTCGGCAATGGTTTGGGCGGCAAAGGGAATCAATGGTTGAGACAATACCGCATAGAGACGCACGAGATTAAGCCCGTGACGGACGATCACAGCGGCGCGTTCAGGATCAGTTTTAAAGGCCGTCCATGGGGCCGCTTCCTGAAGGTATTCGTTGCCCAGCACCCAGATACGACGCACGGCTTGCGCCGCCTTACGCATCTCAATGGCTTCAAAAGCCTCTGTGGCCTCAGTCAGCAGCGCCGACAGGTCGGCATAGAGCTTTTGTTCCAGTGGGCCTGCCTCACCACCTTCGGGGACGATACCACCAAATTTGGACTCGGTGAATTTGACGATACGGTTAACAAAATTGCCGAGAACGTCGGCAAGGTCTTTGTTGATCGTTGACTGGAATTGCTCCCACGTAAAGGACGAATCCGAGCCTTCGGGCGATTGCGCAATCAGATACCAGCGCCAGTAATCAGCCGGCAAAAGCTCAAGCGCCTGATCCATAAACACGCCGCGGTTCATCGAGGTCGAGAACTTGCCGCCGTACCAGTTGAGCCAGTTGAACGCCTTAAGGGTATCGACCAGCTTCCACGGCTGGCCGGAGCCGATGATCGTGGCGGGGAAGCTCACGGTGTGGAAGGCGACGTTGTCCTTGCCCATCAGTTGGACATAGTTGACGTCTTCCGCCCCTTGATCCAATCGCCACCAGCGCTTCCAGCCATCGGGATCACCCTTTTGGTTGAAATATTCCTGTGTCGCCGCGATATATTCAATCGGCGCATCAAACCAGACGTAGAAGACCTTGTTTTCAAAGCCCGGACGCGGCGTGCCTTCATAGGCCACCGGCACGCCCCAGCTCAGGTCACGGGTAATGCCGCGATCAATCAGGCCTTCCTCTAGGTGTTTATGAGCGATGGATTTCGCCAGTTGCGGCCAGTCTGATTTGGTGTCGATCCATGCCCGCAGTTCAGGTTCGACCCTGGTTTGCAGCAGATAGAGATGGCTGGTGTCACGCACCTCAAGGTTCCGAGAACCGGACACGGATGAATAGGGATCAATCAGGTCGGTCGGATCAAGCAAGCGTCCGCAATTGTCGCACTGATCGCCGCGCGCCTTCTCGAATTTACAGTGCGGACAGGTGCCTTCGACATAACGATCGGGCAGAAAACGTCCGTCATCGATCGAATAGATCATGCGATCTACCCGTTCTTCGATCAGGTTGTTGTCCTCAAGGGCCTGCGCAAAGCTTTGGGTCAGGTCACGGTTTTCCGTCGATGAAGACCGTCCGAACCAGTCGAAGCTTAAGCCATAGGCCTCACCGGCGCTTTTTTGAATGTCATGCTGTTCGGCGCAATAGGTGCGCACATCCTGACCAGCCTTGGCTGCCGCCAGTTCCGCAGGCGTGCCGTGCTCATCGGTCGCACAGATAAACAGTACTTCATCGCCCCTCGCCCGCTTGAAGCGCGCATAGACATCCGCTGGCAACATGGAACCGGCCAGATTGCCCAGATGCTTGATGCCATTGATATAGGGAAGCGCGGAGGTAATGAGGATGCGGGACATAAGGCTTTCTGGTGGCTGACAATGAAAACGCCGTGATCTCTTAAACCAATCCGCAGGGCGAAAACACTCCCTTGTCAGTTTTTCACAACAAAATCTTATTCAGACGATTGCCTTTAGCGAAACAGCTTGGCATAAGGGCCGCCTTGATCGCCTTTCGGGCCGATTATGCCGGTTTAGCTCAGTTGGTAGAGCAGTTGTTTTGTAAACATCAGGTCACGAGTTCGAATCTTGTAACCGGCACCATTATTTTCCACTCACGCTTAAGTTCGCCGCACCCGCTTGTCGCGGGCGCTATTGGCTCACCGCTCCGTTAGGGCGCGGCATAGGCCGCGGCGCGCCGTCGCGCTTGCCTCACTGCGTTCGGAAAATTTTCCACTCATGCCTAAGTTCGCCTCACCTGTTTACGTAATGGCCACTTAACGTCATCAACAGGCGTACCATGGTGATAGGTACGTCCTGAGTAAATAAACCGCTCAACCCGTGCCCATCCTTTTTTGTCCATTGTCTTGGGCGCTTTAAAGTCACGCCCCATGAAGTGACATAATCCACTACATTGAGGGCATTTGTGACGAAAAGTCCGTTCAAATCTTTTCGCCGCCAACTCAGCCTTTAGTGTCGCCACCCTGTTTAACCCTCGTTGCTTTTTGAGGCTTACCAAGGGACGCTTAAAGGACTTCCGGCACACGAAGCAGGCATACGGAAAATGATGCGTCCCACAACCATAATCAGTTAGTTCAAGCATAAGAATCCATCGGTCTGCCCATTACCTACAAAGCCTGCACGCTAAACTGACACGCCGTGAGATAAAGGCAAGGTTGTAAAGGCCTTCTAGAACGTAATCTTCACCGACGTCGCCGAGCGGTTGGCTTCGCCATGATAGACGGCTTCGATATTGTTGCCGTCAGGATCAATAAGAAACGCCGCATAATAGCCGGGATGATAGGGTCGTTCACCCGGTGCGCCATTATCTGTGCCGCCCGCCTCAAGTCCCGCCTGATAAAAGGCTTCAACCTGTTCGCGGCTATTGGCCTGAAAGGCCAGATGATGACGGCCCGTCAGATGCCCCTGCGCCGCAACACTGTCCTTGGACGAAACAAACAGTTCATCGGCCCAGAAATAATCGCCTTCGATATAATCCCCCATCGGCACTTTCAGCACGCTTAATATCGCCTGATAGAACCGGTGGCTGGCAGGCAGGTCTTTAACCACCAACTGAATATGATCAATCAGGCGTCCACGATGAATTTCATTGGCTTCCACAGGGCTGTCCTCCGTAAATATCTGGCCCGATTATCCGTCGGAACACAGCCAGATTATGGCAGCAGCGCGTCAATCTATCGATTGAATGACGGCCTTAGAGCCTGCGTCACCAAACAGGGCGGCCACGTCCCTGGCCACGGCAGACAGGGCGATTGAGCCTGCCGCAGGGGCATTGACGGTCACCAGCGCACAGCCGTTCATTTTCAACGGGTTAATCAGCGGACGCAGGCGGATTTGCGCCGCCTCAACCTCAGGGCCATGATCGGAAATATCCTCGAACAGCGCACATTCGAGATGACGCAGGAAGCGGTCATAGGTTTCCAGATCCTTGAGCGGTAACCACACCAGCGCCATGAGGTCCGGCCTTAGTTTCAGGCCTTCGGCCAGCACTTCACAAATGCGGTCATAGTCATCCCCGCGTTCAAACGGCGGATCGATCAGCCACAACAGGTTTTTGGGCGTGTCGCTGCGCTTCAGGGCCGTTTTGTAGCCATCGGCCTGATCGACATCGCCACGGCGACCAATGGTGTCTTTCAGGCGCTCAAAGTCATCCTCGCGCAGTTCGCAGCCGATATAGTCGCCCTCAGACCCCAGATGATCGACGACCATCAGCGGCGATCCCGGATAGAGGCCAATGCGTGACCTGAAGCCTGCAGCAGCGTTTTTGGCACGCACATAGTCCGCCAGAGGCTTAAGGCTGTCGGGGGCGTCCTGTTCGAGCAGGAACTTGATGCCCGCCTCGGCTTCTTTGGAGCGGGCAAAATGCGGGTCGGACAGGTCATAAAGGCCTGCGCCCGCGTGGGTATCAATCACCCGTAGCGGCTTTTCGGCCGTGCGCAGGTCTTTGAGGAAGGCGAGCAAGACCGCGTGTTTCGCCAGATCGGCAAAATTACCTGCGTGAAAGCCGTGACGATAATTCATATCAGACCAAGCTCTTTCTGCGTTTTCTTAGGGAGACCGGCGGCGACCAGTTTATGGGAATCAGTGATCAGCCCTTTCAGGTCATCATCACTGAGTGTCTCGCCCTGATAATATTGTATCCATGACATGCCACGCGACGCCAGATAGGGCGCAGGCCGACAGTCAGAATGATCCTGATAAATTTCAAAGACTAAGGACGTGACCTTAAAGCTGACGCTTAAGTGGTTATTGTCACCCCAGCCAATAATTGCAAACACCTTGCCGCCGACTTTCCAGACGTCGGCCCCGCCCCATTGCACCACATGGGTGGCAACCGGCAGGGCCGCGCAGAAAGCATTGCAGGCTTCGGGCGTCATCAGGCCTTCAGATTGCCATCACGGGCAATCAGCAGCACATCCGCCAAAAGCGCTTCGGAGGTCGGCCATGCGCCTGCGCCCTTACCGGTTACATACCAGAACTCACCATTATCCAGTTCGATGATGGCGCGGTTCTGCTCGCCCTTCGCCCCGACCAGATAGTTATCCAGCGGCAGAACCTCGAGCTTCATGGACACCTCAAGGCCCTTGTCGGTCATGATAGCGCGGGCGACATAGCGCAGGCCCTTGCCCTCAGGGATGACCAGTGACTCTTCGGTGATGGCGCCGACTTCGACATGGTTCGGTGTGATTCCGGGGAAGGCAATCTCACGCAGCAGTTTCAGCTTCGCGCCAACATCCGTACCATCAAGATCCGCGGTTGAATCGGGTTCAGCAAAGCCCAGACGACGGGCTTCGTCCATCGCCGCATCGAAGGTTTTACCGGCTTCGACCTGATCGATGACAAAGTTTGACGTACCGTTGACCACACCGGCAATCGATTTGATCTTATGTGATTTTACGGCGCGCAGAAGCGCTTCGATGATCGGTGCCCCACCGCCGACTGAGGCCGAATAGGTCAGGAGTGCGCCGGAAGCCTTGGAGGCGGCTTTCAGCTTGTCCTGCGCAGCGGCGACGGCCTGTTTGTTGGCCGAGGTTACACCAACGCCGAGTTTCAGGAAGTCTTCGAGCAGTTCTGCCGAAGGCGACACGCCGGTGCCAATATCGACAAACACGTCTACATCCGCGCGGGCAAAGCTGCGGGCATCGGCGGTGAATTTGGCAGACAGCGGATGATCACGACGCTTGGCCGGATCACGCACCAGAATACGGTCAACCTCAATGAGGTCAGACCATTCCTGAGCGCGTTGCAGGAACATAGCCCCTACCCCGCCTGCGCCCATAACAGCGACGCGGATTTTACGTTTCAGAACCGGCTTGTTGCGCAGCTTTGTTTCGGTGCCGAGAACGGTTTCATAGCCTTTGGCCAGTGCCGCCACCTCGACGATGAGGTCATTTTCGTGGGCGTAACGCATGGCCTTGGCCTGAACGATCGGGAAGGCGATCTTTTCAGCTTCGTCCCAGTTGAGCGACGCATAAGGCTTTGCGGTGTCGGGATAGGCGGCAGGGTCGGTGTCGTAGACCGCATCTACGTCCTTAGTCAGGCGCACGCGCACGTCATGGCCCGCATCCTTAAGGGACTTGCCGATAAAGACGGCACTCAGGTCCGAGCCGCCGCGACCAAGCAGAACCGGCTGACCGGCAGCGGTTTCGGCCTGATAGCCCGGCACCACGACCAGATCGACGGTTTTCAGGTCTTCGGTCAGGACTTCGGTTTTGAGCGATACCGGATTGGCGCTGAAATGATCGCCCTCGGCAATCAGGCCGATTTCGCTGGCGGAACGATAACGCGTCACAATGCCCGAACGCTCACAGGCCATGGCCAGAAGTGATGAGGCCTTGACCTCGCCTGTGCCAATCAGATGCGGCGTGGCGGAGGAACTTGAGGCCTGGGTGTAGCTTACGGCCTGACGCAGAAGCTGATCGGTTTCGCCCTTGAAGGCCGACACCACGGCAATCACCTTATGGGCATCGCGCACATAACGGTAGAGTTCCGAAACCGCCCGCTGTAGTGCCGCTTCCGACACCAGCACCGAACCGCCAAATTTTACGACAAGCGTGGTCATTTACATCCGTCCCGATCTTCGCCCATACGGCAGGCCAAAAATAATTAATAAGCGTGGGTGGTTATAAGGCTTTCGGACAAAGTCAAAGCAAAAAGAATACGCGCACCGGTTTTTTTGTGCTATCGCGGCCTGACCTTCTGAGGTGAAAGCCCGTGTCCCTTCGCGTAGCCGATAAATCCTCGCTTACCGCCTATCTCTGCCTGATGACGGCGACCCTGTTCTGGGCGGGCAATATGGTGGGCGGAAAAATTGCCGTAGGCCACATCAGCCCGGCCATGCTTAATTCCTTGCGCTGGGTACTGGCCATGGGGATTATTTTTGCCATTTCCTTTAAGGAAATCAAAGCCGACTGGCCGGTGATCAGACGTCATCTGCCGCTTTTACTTGGTTATGGGTTCATAGGCTTCGGGGTCTTCAATACCATTATGTACACGGCTCTGGTGCACACCAGCACGCTGAATGTAGTCATTGAGCATGCCGCCATGCCTTTGACCATTTTTCTGCTGAATTTTGCGCTGTTTCGCGTCCGGGCCAACTGGGCGCAGGTGGCGGGGTTTATCCTCACCTTCGCCGGTGTCATCGTTACCGCCAGTCATGGGCGGATTGGCAATCTGGCGGCGCTTGAGCTGAATATCGGTGACGCGCTGATGCTGATCAATGTGCTGATCTATGCCGGCTATACGATCAGCCTGAGGTGGAAGCCGCCGATCCACTGGAAGTCGATGATGGCTATTCCGACCATCGGGGCCGTTGCCGCCTGCCTGCCCTATCTGTTTTGGGTGTCGCGCGACACCGGCATCATCTGGCCCGATGCGACCGGTTGGGGTGTGGTCATCTATGCCGCCATTTTCCCGTCCCTGATCTCACAGGTGTGTTTCATCAAAGGCGTTGGCCTGATCGGGGCTAACCGCGCGGGATTATTTATCAATACCATCCCGTTATTCGGGGTGATCCTGTCGGTTCTGATCCTGCGCGAAGCCTTACACAGCTTTCATTTCGTGGCGCTGGCACTGGTGGTTGGCGGGATCATACTGGCGGAAGGGTCGCGTCTTACACGCCCAGCAACTGCCGCCTGAGGGCCGGTGAGCGGCTTTTTTCAGACAGCCATATCCCGAAGAAATACCGGCTGAACTGATCGTCCCTGATGGCCCCTATCTGGTTACCGTTAAGATAGAAAATCGCATGGCCCTGAGCGTTGCGCACACCGGTAATGTCGCCGTTCTTTTCCATAGTCGGCATAAAGCTTTCGAGTTGGGTACGCCATTCAGCCAGTTTGGCGGCATCCTTGAAGCCCTGACGTTTGATTTCGTTGACGGAGACGCTAACGATGCGGCTGGCCTTGATTTTTCTCTGGAATATAAGCTGAATCGCGAAAGGATTATCTGGTGTGTACTGACCTTCGGGGGCATACAGCGTCACGGTAAACGGCGTCATGCCGAGATAGCTGAAGCGACCCGTGCCCAGCTTTTGGGCATCGGAAACAACCGATTTCGGCCCGTCTTTCAAGGACGCACGCACCGACAAGGGCATAAGGCTAAACGCGACGGCACCGGCCAGTATTATACGCCGGTCAGGACAAAATGATTGGGTCATCAGGCACCTGTGAGACGGAAACGACGTCTCACAGTTTAGCGTTATGCGCATAAACATCCGATACGCCCTTGTCCGGCTCAGGCTTTGCCGATTCAGGTCTCACTGATTCTGGCCACAGGATCAGAGCTGATGTCACAAGCACCAGCAGACAGCCCCCTATGAGGCTATAAAACAGTTTATCCCCCACGGCAGTCCCCCGGCAGGTTGTAAATGGTTCAAAAATTTAAGGAAATCTACTGGCGCCAAGGCTATTGGCACCCAAGTGTTAGGCAGCAAACCCTAACAAAACCCTAACAGATTATGCGAGACGCACAACCTGTGGTGCGTAATTTTACACCGAACGGGCGATATATAAGCCTAAAAGTGGAAAAACCGGAACCTTTACAACCACTTTTTCGCACCTGCACAAATCCGGTTTCAACGGCATAATCTTTTGATACCCCCTGACAAGGGACAAGCCCCTTGACGACCGGCGTTAAATCATCACATAAGACCCCATACTCATCGAGACCAGCCGAGGGACAGGCCCGACGACGCTGGGGCAACCGCTTAAGAGCCTGAGTTCAGGCTTTTACGTATGGTGCCAACTCCTGCGGAGTTCCGAATTTCGGACTTCGACAGATGAGAGACGTGACGTCGCGGATCATATCCATGCGTCCTTTCTCCGACTGGTCCTGAGTAGCCTGATTTGTGCACCCGAAGACCAGATTTATGACCTCATATCCGAACCCTGCTGCGCCTGATCTTATTGGTACCGACATACGTGTCGATATTCCGGATGATTTCCGCCTGATGAGCGGTCAGAAACTGGAGCAGACCGATGTCGTGGCCCGTCTCTATGGCCCTGCCGACGCCCCTGTTGTGGTGGCGGCAGGCGGTATTTCGGCCGGACGCATCCTGTTTGCCAAGGAAGACACGACCGACACCGCGCCCGGATGGTGGGAAGGGGTCGCTGGCCCGAATGAGGCGCTGGATCTTAATCGCTGGCGGGTGTTGAGCATTGAGTTTGCCCCGCGTCTGCCGACCTCACAGATATATACCATCACCACCCACGATCAGGCGCGACTGGTGCGGCTGATCCTTGATCATATTGGGGTGCAGAAGGTCTATAATTTTATTGGCGCGTCCTATGGGGCGATGATCGGTCTGGCCTTTGCCGAGCTTTATCCGGACTATGTTGAGCGGTTGTGCGTGATATCCGCCGCCCACCGCTCACACCCGATGGCCACGGCCATGCGCGGCATTCAGCGCCGCATCCTCAGGTTCGGGCTTGAGACCGGCAACGAAAAAGAGGGTATTTCTCTGGCGCGGCAGTTGTCGATGACCACTTACCGGTCAGACGATGAGTTTTCCGAGCGCTTTGATGGCCCGCCGCCAGAGGCTGCCGGTGAAAACTATACGGTCTGCGGTTATCTGAGGTCACGCGGCGATGCCTATGCCACCGATGCCAATCGCTGGATTTCCATGTCAGACAGCCTTGATCGTCACCGTGTTGATCCGGCCAATATAAAGGCAAAAGTGTTTTTAGCCGCCGTCCCAAGCGACCGGCTGGTGCCCTATGCCGATATGAAAACCCTGCATGAAGCCCTTGCCGACAGCGTCTTTATTGAGTTTCCCTCCCTTTATGGCCACGATGCTTTCCTTAAGGAAATCAGTACAGTGTCCGCCATTGTTAAACGGTCTTTGGAAGAATGAGCAAAAAAGCCTATCTTGAAACCGCACAGGACGCCACCAAGGCCGTCAATATCGGTATCGACACAGACACTGTGCATGGCGCAGTCATGCCGCCGATCTATCTGTCGTCGAACTATACGTTCGAAGGCTTCGGCCAGAAGCGCACCTATGACTATGCGCGTTCCGGCAATCCGACCCGCGCTGTCATTGCCGAGGTTTTAACCAGGCTGGAACACGGGGCCGGTGCGGTCATGACCTCATCGGGCCTCGCGGCGCTTGATCTGTTGTGGCAGGAACTGCCCAACAACCGCGTGGTGGTGCCGCATGACTGTTATGGCGGCACGCAGCGGCTTCTGAATGCGCGGACGCGTCAGGGGCTGATCGAAGTGGACTATGTCGATCAGGGCGATGAAGCGGCAATTGCCGCGGCTCTGTCGAAGCCTGCGGGCCTTCTGTTGCTTGAGACGCCATCGAACCCGCTGATGCGGCTGATTGACCTGCAAAAGCTCATCAAGCTTGGGCACGCGGCGGGCGCACGGGTGGCGGTTGATAACACCTTCCTGTCGCCTGCCCTGCAAAACCCGATCAGCTTCGGGGCAGACTATGCGGTGCATTCGACGACCAAATATATCAATGGTCACTCGGACGTGGTCGGCGGTGCGATTGTCACCAAAGATGCCGAAGAAGCGGTGCGGCTCAACTGGTGGGCCAATGCGTTAGGGTGTACGCCATCGGCATTCGACAGCTATCTGACACTGCGCGGGGTGCGCACGCTTCTGGTGCGCGTGCGCCAGCAGCAGGAAAGCGCTCAGAAGATAGCCGAATATCTTGAGGGCCATCCGGCGGTGGCCAGCATCAACTATCCGGGCCTGAAATCCCATCCGCAGCATGAACTGGCTAAGGCCCAGCAAAAGGGTTTTGGCGGCATGATGAGCTTTGAGCTTAAGGGCGGGATTGAAGCGGTCAAACGGGTTCTTGATGTCGTCGATCTGTTTTCGCTGGCCGAATCACTGGGGGGCATTGAGAGCCTGATCGTGCATCCGGCCTCAATGACTCATGCGGCCATGTCGCCCGAGGCGCAGGCGACCGCAGGCATTTCCGGTGGGCTTTTAAGGCTTTCTATCGGGCTTGAGGACGTAGAAGACCTTATTGCCGCCCTTGAACGCGCCTTAAAGGTCGCCTAAGGACAGGAAACTTTGCTTTCGTCCCGATTTGTCATTGACTTCGCAGCAAGGATGCGTATTTTCCGCGCTTCTTAAAGTTTACCAAGGCCCAAGCCCTTAGTTTGGTAGCGGCCCAACCGATTAAAAGGCTATCACCATGGCTAAGCCCGCCTCCATCAAGATCCGTCTTAATTCAACGGCGGACACCGGCTTCTTCTACGTAACCAAGAAGAACGCCCGCACCAAGACTGAAAAGATGGTGCTGAAGAAGTACGACCCTGTTGTACGCAAGCACGTCGAATTCCGCGAAGGCAAGATCAAGTAAGATCGGCCCTTAGCGCTGCTATTCAAAAATCCGTTACGGTTCGCCCGTAGCGGATTTTTTTACGCCTGCCTCTTGACGCGCGCCGTATCATGCAACATTTAAAGTTACATGAAAGCCGATAATCGACTCTCCTCCGTTTTACATGTGCTGCTGCATATGATTGAGCTTGATGAACCCCTGACGTCAGATGAGCTGTCGCAGATGCTCACCTCGCACCCTGTGGTCGTGAGACGGACACTGGCCGGACTGCGTGACGCGGGGCTGGTGCGTTCGGAAAAAGGCCACGGTGGCGGCTGGGTCATCGACTGTGATCCGGCGAAGGTTAGCCTCTATGACATTCATCAGGCGCTGGGCTCACCGGCGCTGATTTCCATTGGCCATCGCAATCACAATCCGGCCTGTCTGGTCGAGGCGACGGTTAATGCCGCGCTCAATCAGGCCATCGAGGACGCTGAAGCGCTGCTGATCGCGCGTTTCAAAGCCATAAGCCTCGCCGATCTGGGGGCCGGTTTCCATGCGGGGCTTAGCGAGCGTGTAGGCCACCTGACACTTGAAGACATGCTGAAAAGACACCCCGCGCCCTCCCCGAAAGGAACATCCGATGTTTGATGCGATTGTTATCGGCGGCAGCTTTGCCAGTATTTCTGCGGCCACCTATATGGCCCGCGCCCGCCTTAAGGTGCTGGTGATCGATGGCGGCGAACCCCGCAACCGCTTTGCCGCTGCGTCGCATGGCTTCCTGACACAGGACGGATCATCGCCCTTTGATATGCTGGAGACCGCCCACGCCCAGTTGCTGGCCTATCCGAGCGTGAGCTTTGTGACCGGTTACGCATTAAGAGCCACTCAAACCCCTGAGGGCTTTGCCATTACAGTGGGTAATGACAGCCTGTATCACGCCCGACGGCTTTTGCTGGCGACAGGCGTACGGGATATATTACCGGATATTGACGGCTTTGCCGAACGCTGGGGCAAGTCCATCGGCCATTGCCCGTATTGTCATGGCTATGAGATCAATCAAGCCCCGATTGCGGTGATGTCAGGTTCCGATATGGCTGCTCATTATGCGCTTCTGGTGTCACAATGGGGGCCGGTGACATTACTGACCAATGGGGCGAAAACATTGCCAGAGGATGACCTTGATCGCTTGCGGAAGGCAAACATTGTGGTCGAGACCGCCCCAGTCAGCCACCTGAAAGGTAACGCACCTGATCTGTCGGAAGTCGTATTGACGGACGGCAAGGTGATTGCGGCCAGCGCCATGCTGGCGGCTGTGCGGTTTGAAGCGGCCTCGGATATCGCTGCGCAACTGGGGTGCACCTATGATGACAGCCTGAACGGGCCGGTATTGCGTGTCGATGATTCGGGCCAAACCACGGTCACCGGTGTCTATGCCGCCGGTGACATTACGCATATGCGCCATTCGGTGGCTCTGGCGGTTGCCGGTGGCATGGTGGCGGGCACCAGCTTGCATCAGTCACTGGTGTTTGGCTAGCGGCGACAGGGAAAGAGAAAAAACACCCCACCACCACGCCCTTTCGGGCGCGGTCCCCCTCCCCATTGCTACGCAACAGGGAGGAGAAAAAGGATCAGGCGGCGTGCAGGATGACGCGGTTGCGCCCGCCTTGCTTGGCTTCATAGACAGCCTCATCGGCGCGCTTCAGAAGCCCTTCGGCGGAATCGCCGGTGCCGCTTAAGGTCGACACACCGACCGAAACGGTAATGTTCAGCGCATGGCCTGTACTGAGGTTAAAGGCGGCTGAGGCCACCTGAAGGCGTACACGCTCGGCGATGTGGCGGGCATCCTCGCTGTCGGCACCGGGCATGAGGACGACAAATTCCTCACCGCCCAAACGGCAGGGCATGTCAACAGCACGCACGCTCTGGGTCAGGCGGCGGGAAAACTCTTTAAGCACCTCGTCGCCCGCATCATGGCCATAGCTGTCATTGACGCGTTTGAAATAGTCGATATCAAGCATCAGCAGCGACAGAGGCTCACCGGCCTTAAGGTGACGTGGCAGCAGGTTGATAAACTGCATGTCCATATAGCGGCGGTTATTCAGCCCCGTCAGCGGATCGGTGACCGACAGTTCCAGACTCCGGTCAAGGCTGTTGCGCAGGTAATCGGCATAGCGTTTACGTCTGATCTGGGTATGGGCGCGGGCAATCAGTTCCTGGGCATCGACCGGACGCGGCAGGGCATCATTGACGCCGAGTTCAAGCGCCTTAAGGAGTATGTCGCGCCCTTCGGCGCTATAGACGCCCAGAACCGGCGTCTGGCGCGTGGCTTCGGTGGAGCGCAGGTGCGCCACAAAACGTAGGGGGTCAAAGCTTTTGGCCGTCAGGTTCAGCACCAGAAGATCAACACGACCTGAGGCAATTTTCTGCGCCTTCTGAGGATCGGTCTCAAAGGCGCAGCGGTGGGTGCGGCCAAGCTGGCGCAGCATGCGCATGCCCTGACGTTCGTTGTCGTCAATCACCAGCACATTACCCACGGCTTCGATCTGGCGTTGCAGTTGGGCGGGGTCGAAGACGCCTGCCTTGCGGCCCGAGACCTCACGCTGGCGCAGTTCGTCAAACATCAGTTTGAGTCGCACCAGCGCCTTGAGGCGGGCAAAGAGCATCACCTCATCGACGGGCTTATTGAGGAAATCATCGGCACCGGCCTCAAGGCCCGACAGGCGGTCATCGCGGCCATCAAGAGCGGTGACCAGAATAACCGGAATATGGCGGGTTTCGGGGTCGCTTTTGAGTTGGCGAGTTACTTCGTAGCCGTCAAGCTCAGGCATCATGACATCAAGCAGCACGATGTCCGGTTGCTCGGTACGCGCCAGACGCAGGGCATCGGCCCCGTTATGGGCGACAAGCACCTCATAATATTCCGCCTCAAGCCGCGCCTGTAGCAGGCGGACATTGGCAGGCATATCATCTACAACAAGGACCCTGGCACTCATGGAGTTTTCTACTCGCTGACGGAAGGCAAATTACCCGAGATACCGGCGTACCGTATCCAGAAAATGTGACACCGATATCGGCTTGGAAATATAGGCCTCACAGCCGCCTTCGCGGATGCGCTCCTCATCGCCCTTCATGGCAAAAGCGGTTACGGCCACCACCGGAATATGCGACAGTTCCTCGTCTTCCTTAAGCCATTTGGTGACTTCAAGGCCTGAAATTTCCGGCAACTGAATGTCCATAAGAATCAGGTCGGGCCGGTGCTTACGCGCCAAAGCCAGCGCCGACAGCCCCTCACCGGTTTGCAGGGTTTCATAGCCCTGCGCGTCAAGCAGGTCATGAAACAGCTTCATATTCAGTTCGTTGTCCTCAACGATCAGGACTTTTTTCGCACGCATAAGTCTTAAACACCTGTCTGTTTCAAGCCGGGATCATAGCCTGACTGTCTTAAGGTGAGGTGAAGGGGAAGGTAACAAAAGGTAAAAATCACCTATCGACGCACAGGGCCTGACTGCCCTATAAACGGGCATCTTTTTATGACTTCAGAGAGCGTTTCAATGTCAAAAACCGAAGCCCGTCTTAAGGAACTGGGGATCACCCTGCCCGTTCCGGCTGCCCCTGTCGCCAACTATGTGCCTTTTACCCGCTCCGGTAATATTGTGCAGATTTCCGGTCAGTTGTCCAATGACGGCAATGGCCGCATCAAGGGCACGCTGGGGGTCGATGTGACCTTAGAGGAAGGCGTTGAGGCGGCGCGTCTGGCCGGTATCAATCTTCTGGCGCAGATGAAGGCGGCGGCGGGTGGTGACCTCGATAAGGTCGTGCGCGTCCTGAAGCTGAATGCCTTCGTTCAGGCGGGGCCGGATTTCTATGACATCCCGCAGGTGATCAATGGGTGCTCAGACCTGATGGTCGAGGTGCTTGGGGATGCCGGTAAACACGCCCGTTCAGCCGTAGGCATGTATAAGATCCCGCTCGGCTTTGCCGTCGAAATCGACGCCACCATTGAGGTTGCAGACTAAGCCATGATGCTTACACCCGTTCTGCACCGGTCGATATCCGATATCGCGCCCGAGGTGTGGGACGGGCTTAGGCCGGATGATAACCCGTTCACCGCCCATGCCTATCTTGAGGCGCTGGAGCTGACGGGGTGTGTCGGGCCGGAAACGGGATGGTATCCGCATCATCTTTCGCTAGGTGATGATAACGGCATAAAAGGCGTGATGCCGCTTTATCTCAAGACCCACTCCATGGGTGAATATGTCTTCGATCAGGGCTGGGCCGAGGCCTATGAACGCGCGGGCGGAGCCTATTATCCGAAATTGGTATCCGCCTCTCCGTTTACGCCGGTCACCGGTGCACGGTTTCTGTCGCCTGATCCTGAAGTCAGGGCCGCGCTGATTGAGACGGCCAAAGGCTTATGTCAGGCGAATGGCCTCTCGTCCTTACATGTTTTATTTCCGACTGAGCCTGAGTGGCAAGAGATGGGGGCGCAGGGCTGGCTTAAACGCGTCGATCAACAATTCTGGTGGGACAATCAGAACTATCGGGATTTCGAGGATTTTCTGTCGGCCCTGACGGCCAATCGCCGCAAGGTCATCCGCCGGGAGCGGCGCGAGATCAACGCCGCCTTACAGATGCGTATTGTAACGGGTGCTGACATTACCGAAGCCCATCTTGATCAGCTCTATGGGTTTATTGAAAACACCTATGACCGCAAATGGGGGCAACCCTACCTGGCGCGGGATTTCTTTTCGCTGATTACCGAGCGCATGCGCGACCAGATCGTGCTGGTGTTTGCCTATGACGGGCCGGAAGCCGTAGCCGGTGCCATCAATTTCAGAAGTGCAGACACGCTTTATGGCCGTCAGTGGGGCTGTGGCCGCGAGGTGCCGTTCCTGCATTTCGAGGTCTGCTACTATCAGGCCATTGACTATGCCATTGCCCACGGCCTGAAACGCGTCGAGGCCGGAACGCAGGGCATGCACAAGATTTCACGCGGCTACCTGCCGCAGGCGGTCTATTCGGCGCACTTTGTCGCCGATAAGGCCCTGCGCCAGCCTGTCGCGCATTTTCTCGCGCAGGAACAGGGGCATATAATCGGGCTTATGCGCGACCTTGAGGCCGAGAACTCGCCGTTTAAAAAGGCTTAGAGGCGTTTCAAAAGGGTTGGAGTCTGAGACGAAAAGGCCAAGCTCAGAGAGCGGGGCTTCGAGAACCGTAGCGCAGCGTACTCAAAGTACGTGAGCAACGGAAGCGCAGAAGACCGGCCTTTGCAGGCCAGAAAACGACACTTTGGATAGCCTCTTAGTTAAAGGCAGCAAAAGGGGCCAGAGCCACGGCGACCAGACCGGCGACGAAACGTTCAAACATCTTTTCCATTGTCATTCTCCACAAACATAATTGATTGACAGCGCTGTCATAGCATATCTCGCACATGCAGCATAGATATATGCGGGTAACAAATGGCTACAGGCAGGTAATGGTTTGTGTAGGGGACGTGTGACGCAGGGCGGAAAGCCTCCCCCTCTGCTAATCCCCTCCCCGCCAAAGGCAGGGAGGTATGAAAGACGGTTTAGCTTACGCTTTCGGGCGTTGCGTTCTTGGCCGCAGCGGTCGCCTCTTCGGCAAAGCCGATGACCTGTGCTACGGCACGGGTCGAGGCCTTTTCAAAGCCCTGAACGATGTCACCGACATTATTGCGGCGCACGGATTCTTCGACGGTGATGTAGCGTTCGGCCACAACCACACGGTCGTCTGTGCGCACCAGGCGGGCATCAAGCGTCACCACTACGGTCGGACGACGGCGGGCATAGGCGGTTTCAAAGCGCCGCACCTCAACGTCCAGACGGTATTTCGCGGCGATGCGCCCCTGATTGGCCAGACGGACACGGTTGCCTTCGCGGGCAAAGCCTTCGCTCAGGACGTCCCGGAACATGCCCTGCGCCGAGGTCGCCCAGCGGCCACCGGAGACATAGGACACCTCATTGCCTTCGCTCGTCAGGATGCGATCACCGGCAGCCGCACGCGGAAAGGCCGGTACAGACACATAGACATCAATAGAGTCGGCGTCTGTGACCGCAGGGGCCACGGCGGCGGGCGGCACCAGCCATTCCGGATTAAAGCGGATGGTGTAAAGCTGCACCGGCTTTGTTTCAGGCAAAAGCGTGACACAGCCACTTAAAGCCCCGCCCAAACCCAGCAGGGAAACGCCCATCAGGGCTCGTCGAGTAAGATCGGGTCGCGTAAGATTGGGTCGCGTAAGATTGGGTCGCGTAAGATTGGGCCGTGTCAGGTTCGAATGGGTCATGGTTTTACCTTTCTTTCACGGGCCTTAGGCTTGCCGATCAGTCCCTGCGGACTGGAGCGGACTTCTTCGACCACCTGTTGCACCGAGCGGCTGGCATCATCGAGATTTTGCAATGTGTCATTCAACTGCGGCAAGGTGGTGTCAGACAATTCGCGGATGGGTTCGCGCAGGTCTTTGGCCACGCCGCCAATTTCCGAACCGGCCTTGGCAATTTCGGCGGTGGCCACATCGATCTTGTCGAGGGTTTGCGGCAGGCGTTGACGCACAACCACATCGGTTGAGGCCGCCAGCTTACTCATATTGTCTGCGGCCACCCCAATCGAGACAATACTTTTCTCAGCTTCGTCAATGACATGCGTCCGGCTTCTGATGTCGGCTGTCAGGTCACTGACGTTGCGTGTAATGCTTTCGAGATTGTTGATACTACGGCTCAGGGTCCTGAGATTATCGTCCGACAGAAGCCGGTTGATGCGGTTCAGCGTTTCATAGGCGTTTTCAAGCACCCCGCCCGAACCGGCCAGAAGCTTGTCCAGGGTCGAGCCTGTGGCATGGATTATGGGGTTGCCCGGGCCTTTGTATTCATCGCGCAATATGGCGGCATCATGTGAACCGGGCGTGATCTGCACATAGTTCAGACCCGTCACCCCCAAAGGTTCAAGCACGGCGGTTGAATCGACGCGCACCGGCGTCGCGGCATCAATTTTAATGGTGGCGATAACCTGCGTGGTGTTGGCCTTACCCAGGCGCAGTTCGCGCACTTCACCGACCTTGATGCCGTTGAAATGCACCTCACCGCCTTCGGTCAGACCATTGACCGGCGTGTTGAACAGCACGTCATATTCGACATAGCTTTCGTTAAAGCTGCCCTGAATCAGCCAGTAGGCAAAACCAAAGGTCGCCACGGCGAGCAAAAGCGTCACCATTCCGACAAAGGCGTAATGAGCCTGTCTTTCCATTGTCAGCTTCCTTTCGTCAGGGCATTGCGCCCGCGCGGCCCGTGGAAATATTCATGAATCCACGGATGCGTCGATTGTTCCAGTATCTTTGGCGGCGCGATTTCAACCACCTTGCGATCAGCCAGCACGGCCACCTCATCGCAGATCGCATAAAGACTATCCAGGTCGTGGGTGATCATGAACACCGTCAGGTCCAGATTGTCACTTAAGCTGCGGATCAGCTTATCAAAGGCCGCCGCCCCGATCGGATCAAGTCCGGCGGTCGGTTCATCGAGAAACAAGACCTCAGGGTCAAGCACCAGCGCCCGCGCCAGTGCCGTCCGCTTGATCATGCCGCCCGAGAGTTCCGAAGGCATCTTGTCGGCGGCATCCAGCGGCAGGCCGACCAGCGTCATTTTCATCAGGCCGATTTCACGCATCAGCTTCGGTGACAGATTTGCATACTCGGTCAGGGGCACGCAGATGTTTTCCACCACCGTCAGGGCCGAAAACAGGGCGCCTGACTGAAACAGAACCCCGAAACGGGCCTGAAGCGGGCGGCGCTTTTTCTCACTGAGTTTAAGGACATCTTCGCCAAAGAGGTGGATGCTGCCCCCCGTCGGCGGCCTGAGGCCGAGAATGGCATTCAGCAGAACCGTCTTGCCCGTGCCCGAACCGCCGACCACGCCAATGATCTTGCCTTTGCTGACGGTCAGATCAAGCCCGTCATGGACAATATGTTTGCCAAACTGATTGCGCAGCCCCCTGACGACAATCGGGGTTTGGGAATAGTCGGTATCGGTGGTCATATCCTGTTTGATCTCTTCACGCATCAGAAGTCAAACCCGTTGAACATGATCGCAAAAATGGCATCAATGGTGATGATGGCGAAAATGGCCTGAACCACCGAAGACGTCACTTGCTTGCCCAGTGAAATAACGTCTTCCTTCACCTCCATACCCATGCGGCAGCCGATAAGGGCAATGGCCGCGGCAAAGAACGGGACTTTGATCAGGCCGACAAAATAGTTCACGAACGGTACATAGTCGGTCATGCGCTGTATAAAGAAGTTGGGGCCATAGCCCAGCGTCGTCCACACGACGATAAATCCGCCAAACAGACCCGCCATCATGCCGAAAAAGGTCGCCAGCGGCATGGTGATGATCATGGCGAACAGACGCGGCAGGACCAGCGCATCAAACGGATTGATGCCCATGACCCTCATGGCGTCAATTTCCTGATTCATCTTCATCGCGCCCACCTCGGCCGTAAAGCTTGAGGCCGAGCGACCGGCCATAAGCACCGCCGCAATTACGGGCCCGAATTCGCGTAAGACGGCAATACCGATCAGTTCAACGGCAAAGACGGAGACGCCGAATTGTTTGAGCTGAAGTATCCCGAGAAAAGCGACCACAGCACCAACAAAGAAATTGGCCACACCGACCACGATCAGCGCCTCAAGCCCCGTGCGCTGCATCTGCGCCACCAGAGGTGTCCAGCGAATGCGCCCAGGGTTGAGTATAGTCAGAAAGATAAAGGTAACCGTCTCACCCAAAAAGCGGGTAAAGCGGCGCGCATCATCGAGAAAACTTAAGGTTTTCTGGCCAATGCCGCTCAGAAAATTAACCAGCGGCGACGCCGAACGCCCGCTTTCGCTGATCTGGGTTTGCACCTCAGGGGAAATGCCGTCAATCAGCTCATAAATGCGGCGATAGTTTTCGTGACCGGCAAAGATTTCCGGCGACGCCCTGTCCCCAAGGGCGTATTTAAGCGCATAGGCCCCCGCCGTATCAAAGCGTCCGATGTCAGCCACGTCCACCTGCACGTCCTGAGCGCGGGTCAGGGCTTTTTTCAGTCGTTCAGCGACATCCCTGAGGCCGGTCGCCGTCCAGTCCCCCGTCAGCACCAGCAAACGCGCCGCTTCGGCACCGTCTGAGGTCTTAAGGGCAAAATCGGCTTTGGGCATCTGACCTTTTGGCATCTGACCTCTTGGAGGGGGGGTGAGTGTAAGCTATCGTAGCAACCGGTACGCGACATTTAGTGCCACTGACAATAAGGCCCGCAGGGTTTACATACAATAGGGACACGGGCAATAGAAACACAGCCCTAAAGCTGTCACGCCCAACTATAGCACCGTTTTATTAGCCCAGACCTTGCGAATTATTCTCAAACATGCCAGACAGATCACAAAACCGGCCTTATCCCCACCTGGGTAAGCCATTGATGGTTTGTATTTTGCCCCTGCCCCATTAAAGGTGATTCGATGATCCAAACTCCCCGCTTCCGCACGCCTGTTCGTAAAGCCGTTGGCGTCCTGGCCACCCTCACCGCCCTTGGTGCGCTTCTGGTGGCCTGTAACGGCCAGAAGGCTGAAGACCAGAAGGCTGAAGACCAGAAGGCTGGGAACAACGGTTCGATCAATGTCTATACCTCGCGCCATTATGATGCCGACACCCATATCTATGAGGCGTTTGAAAAAGAGACCGGCATCAAGGTCAACCGCCTTGAGATGCAGGCCGCACAGCTTGTTGAGCGCATGAAGGCCGAAGGGGCCTCAAGTCCCGCCGATGTGATCCTGATGGCCGATGCCGGTGCCTTGTGGAAGGCGCAGGATGCGGGCCTTTATCAGCCCCTGCAATCAGATGTTATCAATGCAAAAATTCCGGCCAATCTGCGGGAGCCTTCGGGTCAGTGGTTCGGTTTTTCGCGCCGCGCGCGCGTGATCATTTACGATAAGGCGAAGGTAAAGCCTGAAGAAGTGGCGACCTACGAGGCGCTGGCGACGCCGCGCTTCAAGGGCAAGATCTGCGTTCGTTCATCGGATAATGTCTATAACCTGTCGCTGATGGCTGCGGTCATTGAGCATCTGGGGCCGGAAAAGGCGCTCGAATGGGCCAAAGGCGTGACGGCCAATATGGCGCGCGACCCTCAGGGTGGGGATCGCGACCAGATCAAGGCCGTGGCCGCCGGTATCTGTGAGGTAGCGATTTCCAACACCTATTATTACCTGCGCATGACGCATAATGCCGATGAACTGGATCAGGCGGTGGTCGATAAGACCGCCATGGCCTTCCCGTCGCTGGCCGGTCAGGGGACGCACGTCAATATTTCGGGCGGTGGTCTGGCCAAACATGCGCCGAACCGCGACAATGCTGTCAAGTTCCTTGAGTATATGACCAATGATGCGTCGCAGACGATCTTTGCCAAATATAACAACGAGTTCCCTGTGATTACGACGTCGGAAACGCCTGAGCACATCAAGGCGCTGGATGGTTTCAAGGCTGATCCGGTGAACGTTCTGACCTATGGTACCCGTCAGGCCGAAGCGCAAAAGCTGCTTGATCAGGCAGGCTGGAAATAAGCGTGACTACACCTCCGGCTTCACCGACACCTCAGTCTTCTAAAGACACTCTGGCCCCGCTGCGTGCATCGCGGCGGGGTTATGGCGTTTTCTGGCTGAAGCTCGGGGCGCTTATTGCCGTTCTGGTGACACTGACGCCACTGGTGGCGGTGGTTTATAAGGCACTGGCTCCTGCGCCTGATCTGCCCGATTTTCCGTTCTGGCGTTATGCGACGACCAGTCTTTATCTGGTTATTGGTGTCGGCGTGGTCGCGCTGGTGCTCGGGACGTTTTCCGCCTGGCTGGTGACATTGTATGAGTTTCCGTTTCGGCGGTTTTTCTCATGGGCGCTGGTTCTGCCGCTGGCATGTCCGGCTTTTGTGCTGGCCTATGGCTGGGCGGATTTTCTCGATGCCGCCTCTCCCTTGCGCTCAGGCTGGCGCGAGGCGTTCGGGTTTGATCTGCCGCTGAATATGCGCAGCCTGTGGGGCGCGATCTTCGTCCTGTCCTTTGCCTATTTTCCGTATATTTACCTGACCTTACGCGCCAGTTTCCTGAGCCAGTCGGCTGATATGTTCGATGCGGCGCGGCTTCTGGGCCTTAAGCCGCACCAGATTTTCTGGCGCGTCGCCCTGCCCCTGAGCCGTCCGGCCCTGATTGCCGGTCTGGCCCTGACGACGATGGAGACGCTCGCCGATTACGGGGCCGTCAATTTCCTCAGTGTGCAAACCCTGACCATGGGCGTGGTACGGGCATGGTCGATTTTTGGCTCAACCGCTCTGGCAGCCAAGCTGGCGCTGGTGCTGATCGGGGCCGCGCTTTTGTTCCTTGTGACCGAGCGTTTCCTGCGCCGCGGCAAGCGCTTTGCCGCCGGTACAGCCAGATGGCGGAAACAGGCCCCCCTACCCCTGTCCACAGGCGGCAAAATCGCGGCGGTTCTGTTCTGCACGCTGCTTCTGATGCTCGGGATGCTTATTCCGGTGGTCTGGCTGGTAGCGCAGGCCGTCCATATCAGCCCCGACTGGCCGCGCCTGATTTCCGCCGCCCAGAGCACCCTTTTGCTGTCCTCCAGCGGCACCGCCCTGACCTTATTGCTGGCCACCCTCGTGGTGTTCGGGATGCGCAAAAACCGCCTGATCGGCTATCTGATGAGTCTGGGTTATGCGACGCCCGGCGCGGTTATGGCCATTGGGCTGCTGGTGCCCGCAAGTCTGTTCTGGAACCAGTTTGCCCTGACCTCAAGCCTGTGGCTGGCCTTTACGCTATTGCTTCTGGCCTATGCGGCACGGTTGATGGCCTCGGCCTACGAGCCGTTACAGGCGGGTCTGACGCGTCTGACGCCCAATCTGGCTCTGGCGGCACGCACCTTAGGGGCGACCCAGACCGAAGCCGTGAGGCGCGTGGAATTACCGCTTATTCGCGGGACGTTCCTGACGGCGGCGCTTCTGGTGTTTGTTGATATCGCCAAGGAGCTTCCGGCCACGCTGATCCTGCGTCCGTTCGAGCTTGAAAGTCTGGCGGTCATGGCCGATCGTTATGCCAATGATGAACGTCTGGCGCAGGCGGCCTGGCCAAGCCTCATCATACTGGCCGTATCTATCCTGCCGTCACTTTATCTCTCCCGCCGGATCGAGCGCTCCGGCCAAAATAAAAGCTGAAACATGTCCGATCTGCTGCATATAGATAAGGTTGTCCGCCAGTTTGGGGCGCAAAAGGCTGTCAATCAGGCCAGCCTGACGCTTAAGGAGGGGGAGATTACCTGCCTGCTAGGGCCGTCAGGCTGCGGAAAATCGACGCTTCTGCGCATGATTGCTGGCCTTGAGACGCTTGATGAGGGCACTATCAGCCGTCAGGAGACGGTGCTGTCCGGCCCACGTACCCATGTGCCGCCGGAAAACCGTGGTATTGGCTTTGTCTTTCAGGACTATGCCCTGTTCCCGCATCTGACTATTTCGGAAAATATCGGCTTTGGCCTAAGGCATCTGGCTTCGGCAGAGCGTAACGAACGCATTGCGACGCTTCTGGACATGGTGCGCCTGAGCGACAAGGCAAAGCAATATCCCGCCGCCCTGTCCGGTGGTGAGCAGCAGCGCATTGCCCTGATCCGCGCCCTCGCCCGTGAACCGCGTCTGATTTTGCTCGATGAGCCGTTTTCCGGCCTTGATGCCCACCTGAAATCCGAAGTCCGCGAAGCCACGCTCAATGTGCTTGAGCACAGTGGGGCCGCAGCCTTAGTGGTGACGCATGATGCCGAGGAAGCCCTGTCGATGGGCCATAGTCTGGCGTTGATGGATAAGGGGCAGATCATCCAGACCGGCACGCCTCAGGCCTGCTACCTCAATCCGGTGTCCATTGCCGCGGCACGTTTGCTCGGGGAAACCAATCTGGTGCCTGCACGTCTTGGAAACGGCGTCGTTGTGTCCGGCTTTGGCCGGATCAGCAAAGCCGACAGCGGTCAGGCAAGGGACGTAACCCTGTGCCTGCGCCCCGAGGCCTTTCATGTCGTGGCGGCGGACACGCCTGAGGCGGTCGCCGTGCGCATTACCGAAAGCCGCTATCACGGGGCCTATAGTGACCTGATGCTAGAGGCTGCCGATGGGGCGAAGGCCCATGCCCACGTCTCAAGCCTGACGGCTTTTGCGCGCAATGAAACGGTGAGCGTTAAAATAGATCCACATCTATGCTCAGTATTTGATTGACATAAATTCGATATAAAACTGAAATAAAACCGTCACATTAAAGTATTTCCAAACTTAAACGGCGATATATTTGACACACCACCTTAGGCACTGTCACAATTATTAACGTCCAAAGACAGCCTGTTATTAAACTGTCACAGAGCCTGACTAGGTAGCGCCCCTATCGATTATCAAAACTGATAGGGTAGTTAATGTTTACCAAGACCTCCTCCCGCCGTCTGACCGCCATTCTTTTGGCGTCCACGGCTCTGGTGTCCGCTGCGGCGGCAAACGCCGGTAATGTGACCGGCGCCGTCACCGACGCCACCGACACTGGTGCCGTTCTGCGGGGCGCGGAAGTTACGCTGGTTGAACTGAACCAGAGCCATACGGTTGATAGTGACGGTCAGTTCCGTTTCACCAACATTCCTGCCGGTAACTATACGCTGCGCGTCACCTATACCGGTGCCCGTACGGAACTGGTCAGCATCAGCGTTCCCGCTACCGGCGATGTCAGCGCCAATGTCCTGCTGGCCCCGGCCGATGGTACGGACAGCAACACTATTCTGGTTATTGGTCAGCGCGCCAATCTGAACTCGTCCATCTCGCGTCAGCGTTCGGCAGACGGCGTACAAACCACCCTGTCGCGTGACTCTATCGGTCAGTTCCCCGATCAGAACGTCGCCGAGTCCATTCGTCGCGCCCCCGGCGTCAATGTCCTGAACGATCAGGGCGAAGGCCGCTTCGTATCGGTTCGCGGTCTTGATCCGAACCTGAACTCGGCCTCGCTGAACGGCAACCGCATTCTGGCGACCGGTGGTGATGAGCGCGCGGTCGCGCTAGATGTCGTACCTGCGGAACTGATTGAATCGATTGACATCAAAAAATCCCTGACGCCGGATATGGATGCTGACACCATCGGTGCCTCGATCGAGATCAACACCACCTCTGCTTTTGACCGCAAAAAAGGATTTGTCTCGGCTTCGCTCGAAAGCTCCTATAATGACCTGAGCGGTGAAACCTCGCCCAAGGGCAGCTTTGATTTCTCAACGCGTCTGACGGACAACCTGGGGGTTGCCGGTGGCCTGAGCTATTACAATCGCAAATTTGAATCGGACAATGTCGAAGTCGGTTCATGGGCGACAGACGATAATGGCGTCGATTTTGCCGAAGAAATCGATTACCGAGATTACGATGTCCGTCGCGAGCGCTATGGCGCGACCTTGAACTTTGATTATCGTCTCGGCGAAAATTCGTCGATGTATCTGCGCACGCTCTATTCCAAGTTCGATGATACCGAACTGCGTCGTCGTCTGGTGCTGATCACTGAATTCGACGAAGTATCTGACGCATCCGGCGATACCGTAACCTTCGACTCGGCAGATAGCCGCATCGAAGTACGTCGCGATCTGAAAGACCGTGGCGAATGGCAGACCATCCGCACCGTGGCCTTTGGCGGCAAGACCTTCACCGGTGCCTGGAAATTCAACTATGATCTGGCCTTCTCTCAGGCTGATCAGCAGGAAAAAGGTTCGGTTGATCCGATCCGCTTCCGCAACCGCTTCAACAGCGGCAATCCGCTGGTTCTGCAATTCGACTACAGCGACATGAAGAAACCGGCCTACTCAGTGGTTGGCGCGCCGGGTAATTTCAACAATGCCGCCTCTTACGAAATGACCGTCCTAGAGCGCACCACTCAGGAAGACGCCAAGGACACCGAATGGTCCGCCAAGTTTGACGCCGCCCGCAACTTCAATCTGGATTCCGGTTCATTTGAACTGAAGTTCGGTGCCAAGCTGCGCCAGCGCGACAAAAAGCTGGACATGACCATCGACGTCTATGACTCGTATGAAGGCAGCGAAAGCTTTACCCTTGCGGACGTCGCCGGTACACAGACCTATCGTCTGGCGGACATGGGCGTCGTGCCGGATCTGGGTAAGGTAAAGGACTTCATCAACGCCAATGGTTTCGGTGATTTTGAATATAACGATGACGATAGCCTTCTGGCGTCAACCATCGAAGATTACCGCGCGACCGAAGATATCAATGCCGCCTATGTTCTGGGACGTTATGACAATGGTGCCCTGCGGGTTATAGGTGGTGTGCGTATCGAGCAGACAAAGCTGAAACTCAACGGTTCCAACGTCAATGATGACACGCTCGAAATTACACCGGTTGAGGTCCGTCGCGATTATACGGACGTCCTGCCCAGCGTGAATGTGCGCTACAATGTCTCTGACAAACTGGTGGCCCGTGTCGCGGCGTCGCAATCGCTGATGCGCCCAAGCTTCGGCAAGTTGGCCCCGCGTTACGTCATCAACGAGGACCTTGAGGGTGAATTCGGCAATCCCGACCTTGATCCTTACAAGGCAACCAATCTTGATCTGACTCTGGAATATTATTTTGCCCCTGAAGCGGTTATTCAGGGTGGCTTCTTCTTTAAGAAGATCAAGGATTTCATTGTTACGTACAAAACCGATCAGGCTGGCACCTATCATGGCATTGCCTATGAAGAAGCCGAATTCGCCGTTAACGGTGAAGAAGCTGATGTGAAGGGCTTTGAACTGGCCTATTCGCAGGCCCTGTCCTTCCTGCCGTCGCCATGGGATGGCCTGCTGGTCAACGTCAACTACACCTACACCGATGCCGAGGGTGACATCCTGATCGATGAAACCGCGACGCGCTCGATCTCGCTGCCGAACTCGGCCAAGCACACGGCTAACTTCGTGCTTGGTTACGAAAAAGGCCCGCTGTCACTGCGTGCGGCTGCCTCATATCGTTCCAGCTATCTGGATGAACTGGGCGATCTTGATGACGCGGACACCGACCGTTACGTGCGTCCGCACACGCAGATTGACCTGTCGGCCAAGTACCGCATCAACAAGAATCTGCGCCTGTTCGGTGAACTGGTGAACCTGAATGACGCAAGTTACACCGCCTATAATAACTACGGCGGTCGCAAGCGCCTGCTGCAATACGAAGAATATAGCTGGACCGCCAAGTTCGGCGTGAAATTCAACTATTGATCTGTGTATTGAAAAATGGTGGGGCAGCATTCTGGTACGACAGGATGACTGCCCCTTTTTTCCTGAAAGGGATGTTTATGAAGTTGCTTAAAACCCTTCTGTGCACCGCCGCCCTGAGCGTTATTGCCGCGCCTGTGTTCGCAGACGACCTGCCGCCGCTGGAAGTGCCGCGCACCGCTGGTCTGCCCTATGCCGTGAAGTCCATTCCAGATCGCGTCGTCCTGACGGCAGGCGCTGATCCGTCAACAGAAATGGCCGTGTCTTTCCGCACCGACAGCCAGCAGCGTACCGCCGAGGCCCAGATCACCGTCGCCGTTGATGGCCCCACCTTAGAGCATCAGGCGCAGACCGTCACGGGTGTCACCACCTATTTCCCGTCCTCCAACGGTCTGGCGCACTATCATCAGGTGCGTTTCACCGGCCTTAAGCCCGACACCGTCTATGCCTATCGCGTTAAGGGCCACGCCGGTTACAGCGAGTGGCACCAGTTCAAAACGGCGGCCGCCGAAGACAAGCCGTTCCGCTTCCTCTATCTGGGTGACACCCAGAACGGCATTCTGACCTTCGCGTCGCGCGTCATCCGTCAGGGCTTCCATGAAGGCAAGATTTCGCTGGTGGTTCATGCCGGAGATCTGGTGGCCCAGCGTGACGACCTCGATCACGACGATGAATGGGGTGAATGGACGCAGGCTGGCAGCTATAACTACGCCATGGTGCCGCAGCTTCCGGCTACCGGAAACCATGAATATGCCGACCTGATCCTGCCGGATGGTGAAGAATCGCGCATCCTCGGCCCGCACTGGCCGGTGCAGTTCGCCCTGCCCGCCAATGGCGCGGAGACCATCAAGGAAACCACCTATTTCGTCGATTATCAGGGCGTGCGCTTCATCATTCTGGATGGCACGGCTGCACTTGATCTTGGTAAGCTGGACACCCAGACCCAGTGGCTTGAGCAGACCCTTGCCTCAAGTCAGGCCAACTGGAATGTCGTTCTGTTCCACCAGCCGATCTTTACCTGCGCCCGTCCTAACGACACGCCGGTGCTGAAGGCTGCCTGGAAGCCTGTGTTCGATAAGCACAAGGTCGATCTGGTGTTGCAAGGTCACGATCACTGCTACAGCCGCCTGTCGTCCGAAGCCGGTCACGCCGCTGGTCTCACCGCCCGTAAACGTGGCGAAGCGCAAGGCCCTGTCTATCTGGTGTCGGTTGCCGGTTCCAAGATGTATGGCCTCAACGACCGCGCAGGCCATCAGCCTGACAAGGTTGCCGAAGCCACCGAGCTTTATCAGATCGTGGACGTTTCAAAGCAAAAGATCGCTTTCCGCACCTATACGGCGTCGGGCAAGCTCTATGACGGTTTTGATCTGGAGCGTCAGCGTAACGGCACCAACCGTCTGGTGGAACTGAAAGAACCCACCCTGATGACCCGTAAGTGCACCGGCAATGTAGGCCCCGATGGCGGCCCCTGTGTCGCCGAACCTAAGGACTGACAGGCAGGGCCGCAGGGCCTCAGGCCCTGCACCCATTTGACCCGAGGTGTGGGGCAAGGTCCATAATGTCAGTGTTGTAACTGACGGGGTCTTATTTTGTCTTCCGTCCCATGCGTTAGTACCCCTCCGTCTTTTTTAGCTGACGCTAAAAAATCCACCTCCCCATCGCACGCGATAGGGAGGAGAAAACAAAAACCCCCGCCGGTAAACCGACGGGGGTTTCTATATATGGATCGTCCCGTCTGCCTCAGGGCTAACGGGTGCAGGGGCTGAGCCCCTGCCTTATTGGGCAGAAGCCAGATCAACCTTTACGCCGGGGCCTTGGGTCGAAGACAGCGAGATGCGTCTTACGTACTGGCCCTTGGCACCGGTTGGCTTGGCCTTAACCAGCGCGTCCACGAGGGCACGGGCATTGGCTTCGAGTTGTTCAACGGTGAAGGAAGTCTTGCCGATACCGGCATGAACGATACCGGCCTTTTCGACGCGGAACTCAACGGCACCGGACTTTGCGTCCTTAACGGCCTGAGCCACGTTCGGGGTCACGGTACCCACCTTGGGGTTAGGCATCAGGCCGCGCGGGCCAAGCACCTTACCAAGGCGACCGACCAAAGCCATCATGTCCGGAGACGCGATAACGCGGTCAAAGTCAAAGAAACCGCCCTGGATCTTTTCCACGAGGTCTTCAGCACCAACGACTTCAGCACCGGCAGCCAGAGCTTCCTCAGCCTTTTTGTCCTTGGCGAATACGGCGACGCGAACGTCTTTACCGGTACCCGACGGCAGTTGCACGACGCCGCGAACCTGCTGGTCAGCGTGACGCGGGTCAACACCCAGATTGATAGCGATTTCGACGGATTCGTCGAACTTCGCCTTGGCGTTTGCCTTAACTACGTTAAGAGCTTCGGTCAGGCCGTGCAGCTTGTCGGAATCGACGTCCCACGCCTTGATACGCTTTGCAATTTTGGTCATCAGAATTCCCCTTAGTCGACGATCTTCAGACCCATCGAACGCGCAGAGCCTTCGATGATCTTGGCGGCGTTTTCAACGTCGTGTGCGGACAGGTCTTTCGCCTTCTTTTCGGCGATTTCGCGCAGCTGGGCGCGAGTGATCTGACCAACACTGTCACGACCCGGCAGCTTGGAACCGGACTTCAGGCCAAGCGCTTGCTTGATGAAGAAGGTTGCAGGCGGCGTCTTGGTCGTAAAGGTGAACGACTTGTCCTGATAAACGGTGATGATCGTCGGCAGGGGCGTACCCTTTTCGACGTTTTCGGTACGGGCGTTGAATTCCTTACAGAAACCCATGATGTTAACGCCGCGTTGACCCAGTGCCGGGCCGATGGGGGGCGAAGGCGTAGCCGAGCCAGCCTTCACCTGGAGCTTGATGTAGCCCAGGATTTTCTTAGCCATTGAATGTATCTCCAGATATATAGAGCCGTGGTGCGGGCAACCCCTGCCACGGATTTAATCTACCCCTTGAGGCAGAACGGGTGCCTATAGTCTAAATGGGCTGATCCGACAAGCCCTTAAACCTAAAAACTATTGCCGGAACAGGGCCGCAAGCCGTTCGGCCTCAGCCAGCCGGTCAAAGCCGTTGCCGGTGGGCATATAGTTGGACGCCAGCGCCACCACCACACCTGTATCCGGATAGATCAGCAAAAAGCTGTAGGTGCCATTGGCCGTGCCGCCATGATAGGCATAGCGGCCTTGCGCGCCCTCGCCCACCTGAAAGCCCAGACCGTATTTGTGAGGGTTTACCGCTCCGTTTGCAAACGGCACCTGTGTCCACATAGCGTCACGACTGGCTGAGGACAGGAAGGCAGACGACAACAGGCCATTACCAAAACGCACCAGATCGGACGGCGTCGAGACATAGCCGCCACCGGCATGTTTATAGCTGATATTATCTTCGGGGGCTTCGATCAGGGCGCCGCTGATGAGCATGTAGGGCTTGGCCGGTTTGACCAGCGCATCCGCCCGATAAACGTGGGTCAGGCTCATGCCTGTTGGCTTGAGCACCTCTTCGTACATGATCTGCTCATAAGGCCTGCCGGTCGCACCTTCCATAGCCAGCGCCAGAACCGTGTAGCCGTAAGTGGTATATTCATAGCCTGTGCCGGGTGTGAACTGTAAGGGATCGTTCTCGGTGATCGTCGCCGCTTCGCGCGTACTGGTGTAGGTTTTGAAGCTAAAAAGTTCAGAAATATCCGAAGAATAACTGCGGATGCCAGCCTGATGCGACAACAGTTGCCGGATCGTATAGTCGGCCTTGCCATCGGCATAATCCGGCACATAGGTATTAACCGAGGCGTCCAGTTCGATCTGCCGGTTTTCGACAAGACGCATGACCGCAGCGCCTGTCAGGGATTTTGAGATGCTGCCGACGCGGTAGGTGCTGGTCAGTCTGGCGGCGTGCAGCACCTTTATGTCCGTGTAGCCGATGACTCCGGCCCAGACCAGCTGTCCGTTTATGCCGACTGCCGCCGACACCGAGGGCACAGTGTGCTCATGATAAAGGGTTTCCAGCCAGTCCGCTGCCGCTACCCCTGCCGGTGCATAGGTGTCCACATAGGTCACGGAGGTTACCGCTGGGGTTTCTTCCGGACGCGTCTCAATCACCGAGGCAATATAAAGCCCCCCGGTCACAGTCAGCAACACAACAACCGCCAGCACACCAATGATTATCTTCTTAAGCACTAAGTCCCCGTCTGGTCTGTGTTTGCGCCCATTGAGCCTAGAGCAAAATTTCGATCAGATTGATCCGAAATTTTGCTCTAGGTTTAGTTTTGTCGCTCTTTCTTATCCATCAAATAATTCTATTTGATGGGAAAACGCTCTAACAGCTTATGCCGCTGCAAGGCCAAAGAAAAAGCGCTCCGAACAACCGGAGCGCTTTTGATATTCTTATGAACCTGTCTGAAATATCAGACGGTCTTTTCGACCTGAGCAAATTCCAGATCCACCGGTGTGGCACGACCGAAGATCGATACCGATACCTTAAGGCGGGCATGCTCCTGATCGACGCTTTCAACCACACCGTCGAAGCTGGCGAACGGGCCGTCGGTGACCTTGATCTTTTCGCCGATATCGAAGGACAGAACGATCTTGGGCTTCTCGGCGGCAACATCGGCGGTGCCGATAATGCGCTGAACTTCTTTTTCCGAAACAGGAATAGGCTTTGAGGCCGAACCGAGGAAGCCGGTAACCTTGGGGGTGTTCTTCACAAGGTGGTAGGCTTCGTCCGTCAGCTCCATCTTTACCAGCACATAGCCGGGGAAGAATTTGCGCTCAGAGTTGAATTTGCGACCGCGGCGGATTTCAACGACATCTTCGGTCGGGACGAGAATTTCAGAAAACTTGTCCTCAAGCCCCTGCGCTTTCGCCTGATCGCGCAAAGCCTCGGCCACCTTTTTCTCAAAGTTGGAATAGGCGTGGACAATGTACCACTTATGTCTTGGGTTGGGGGCCAGAGTGGCTTCCAGAGTTTCGGCCATAGTTATTTCCTTAGCGCCCGATACTGATGAGGTAGTTGACCGCGAATCCGAGGCCACCGTCAATAATATAGAAAAATACCGCCGCAATCAAAACCATGATCAGAACCATTACCGTGGTGATCCAGGTTTCCTTGCGCGATGGCCAGCTGATCTTGCGACCTTCCTGACGGACCTCATTGATGAATTTTCCGGGGCTTGTGCGCTTTTTCGGCGCGGCCTCGGCTGACGCGCCGCCAGTCGTACCTGAGCCTGCGCCCGCTGTTTTCAAAGCGGCTTTGGCGATGTCTGAGCCCTTACGGGCGCTTTCCACCACAGGCTTATTCGGAGTTTTTTTCACCATTGGGCGCGGTTTCCGGTTTGCTATTGTTCGTTTCTTAAAGCCATTTCGGGCACTTTTTAGAGAACCAAAAGGCTTTTAAACAACAGAAATGAGGCTCGAAACCCATGTTTCAAGCCCCGATTATAAAAAATGGCAGGGGCAGAGGGACTCGAACCCACGACTTCCGGTTTTGGAGACCGGCGCTCTACCAGCTGAGCTATACCCCTGTATTCAGGTTCAGGACATGTTTTTAATCACACAACCACCTGAGAGGGCAGCCGTTTATCAGCGCTTTGACCCAAGAGCAAGGCTTAAGGCGAAGACAACTGTGAAAAGGTCTGTTTTTTATCGGGACGGCCGCGACAGCACATAAATCGCACACAGACCGCAGGCGATGGCAGGCGCAAAGGCCCAGTAACCGTCAATGAGAAAGTAGCTGATGACGGAGCTTACGGTCATGCCGCCGACGGCGAACATCTTGGCTCTGGGGCCGATCACGCCCTTTTCGCGGAAGGCGCGTACCGGCGGGCCAAATTGCGGGTGCGCCATGATTCGCGCCTCCCATGCCGGATTGCTTTTGGCAAAGATAATGGCCGCGATAATCAGGAAAATGGTTGTCGGCATGACCGGAAGGAACGCCCCGATCACCCCGAGCGCCACAAAAAACAGTCCCAACAAATTCAAAACTATTCGCATTCGCACTCAATGCCTGCATTTAACGCCACAGGCAACCACTACGCCCGATATCTATATATGACGTTTGAAAATGCCGGATTTTTCCGATAATCCGAATTTTTTGTTTTTAATAGTTTCGGCCAAGTGCCTCATATAAGGATATAGAGGTGGCGTGGCTGACATTCAGGCTTTCAAAGCCACCGGGCATGGGGATTTTCACCAGATGATCGCAATGTTCGGCCACGAGGCGGCGCAGGCCCTCCCCTTCCGACCCCATCACCAGCACCAGACCACGCGGGCCTGCGGACTTACGCCAGCCTTGTGTTTCCAGAACCTCCTGAAGCGTGCCTTCGGCCTCGCCTGCCAGTCCGAGCGAAACAAAACCGGCCTCAGCCAGTCGTTCCAGAGCGCGTGACAGATTCGTCACCTTCGCAAACGGTACGACATCCACAGCACCGGCCGCCGTTTTGGCCAGCACGCCCTGCATAACCGGTGAATGGCGGTCCTGCATGATCAGGCCTGAGGCCCCAAAGGCGGCACAGGTTCTGAAAATCGCCCCAACATTCTGTGGATCAGTGACCTGATCGAGCATGACCAGCACTGGCACGTCACGCGACAGAGCCGCTTCCATCAGCGAATCAATATCCGTGCCTTCGAGCGGCGGCGCATTAAAAGCGATTCCCTGATGCACCGCCCCTTGCGGTAAAAAGGCATTGAATTCGGCCATCGGCGTGACGCGCATATGCAGATCGGAACGCTTCAGCAGGGTCTGAGGCAGGCTTTTTTGCCGGTCTTCGGTCAGATAGAGCCGGATCGGCCCCTTGCGGGACATATTTTTCAGGCCCGCCTCAACGGCATGAAGCCCCCATACCCAGCCCTCTTCGGACACCTTAGGCTTATGAAAAGATTGCGGTTTTTCGCGACCTTCGTTACCTTTTGGTGGAGGGGCCTGACGGCTTTTCCCCTGAAATTGTGATTTTTTTCCGAAGTTTTGCGTATTACGCGCTGCGGGGTCGTTGCGTTCGCGTTTAATGGCCACTATAAGACGCGCTCCGATTTGAGGCTAAGGTCGAAACATTGGGAACAAGTGGCTCTCTTATTACGGGCATCCACAGAAACCCAAACGTTTTTTTGTTTTTGCACTTGTCCTTTTTCAAAAGGTTGAGTTAAAGAGCGACCGGTTTTAAAAATCGCCGTGCGTATGGGGGAATGTCCCGAGCGGCAAAGGGGGCGGACTGTAAATCCGCTGCGTAAGCTTCGCAGGTTCGAGTCCTGCTTCCCCCACCATCGCACGACCGAGAGAAACCGAACCGTAGACTGCAAATCACAGCCTGCAATCAGGCGGGTATAGCACAATGGTAGTGCAGCAGCCTTCCAAGCTGAGGATGTCGGTTCGATCCCGTCTACCCGCTCCATATCATTTTTAGATTTAACCTTAGCCCTTATGGGGCGATACGGAGCCTTGTCCTATGGCGAAGGAAAAATTCAACCGCACGAAGCCGCATTGTAACATCGGGACCATTGGTCACGTTGACCACGGCAAGACGACCCTTACCGCAGCGATCACGATGACGCTGGCAAAGTCCGGCGGCGCCGTCGCCAAGAACTATGCCGACATCGACGCGGCTCCTGAAGAAAAAGCACGCGGCATCACCATCAACACCGCACACGTGGAATATGAGACGGCTAACCGTCACTACGCCCACGTGGATTGCCCGGGCCACGCCGACTACGTGAAGAACATGATCACCGGTGCTGCTCAGATGGACGGCGCTATTCTGGTGGTTTCGGCTGCTGACGGCCCTATGCCTCAGACCCGCGAGCACATCCTGCTGGCCCGTCAGGTTGGCGTTCCGGCTCTGGTCGTGTTCATGAACAAGGTTGACCTTGTTGACGACGAAGAACTGCTTGAACTCGTTGAAATGGAAGTTCGTGAACTTCTGTCTTCCTATCAGTTCCCAGGCGACGATATCCCCATCACCAAGGGTTCGGCTAAGGCCGCTACCGACGGTGTGAACCCTGAAATCGGCGAGCAGCGCGTTCTCGAGCTGATGCAAACGGTTGACGACTACATCCCGCAACCTGCACGTCCTATCGACCAGCCGTTCCTGATGCCGGTTGAAGACGTGTTCTCGATCTCGGGCCGTGGTACGGTTGTGACCGGTCGCGTTGAGCGCGGTATCGTTAAGGTCGGTGAAGAAGTCGAAATCGTCGGCATCCGTCCGGTTCAGAAGACGACCTGCACGGGCGTTGAAATGTTCCGCAAGCTGCTTGACCAAGGTGAAGCTGGCGATAACGTTGGCGTTCTGCTGCGCGGTACGAAGCGTGAAGACGTTGAGCGTGGTCAGGTTCTCTGCAAGCCAGGTTCGATCACCCCGCACACCAAGTTCGTTGCTGAAGCCTACATCCTGACCAAGGAAGAAGGCGGCCGTCACACCCCGTTCTTCACGAACTACCGTCCTCAGTTCTACTTCCGTACGACGGACGTGACCGGTATCGTTCACCTGAAGGAAGGCGTGGAAATGATCATGCCAGGCGACAACGCCGAGCTTGATGTTGAACTGATCACCCCGATCGCCATGGAAGAGAAGCTGCGCTTCGCTATCCGTGAAGGTGGCCGTACCGTCGGCGCCGGCGTCGTGGCGAAAATCGTCCAGTAAGCAGGGTCGCGACCCTGCACCCGTAACAGGGCGCAGGTGTCAGCCTTGAATACAATTAACCCCCGCCAGAGCAATCCGGCGGGGGTTTTTGTTGGTTTGGAAAGCGCCACTTGCCTCGGGGCTGATGGGTGCAGGGTCCAAGACCCTGCCCTGCCAAAATAGCTATCGTCTTTGAGGCAAAGTCTGTACACTTCGACTCATGAGTAAACTTCCCCTTATGCCGCGCAGCCCTCAGGGCTTACCCGATGATGATACCCTGCTTGAGGTGCTGAAAACCTCACGCGATGTCGATGTATCGGCGCTGGCAAGACATTTCGGCCTTAAGGGCGAAGAACGCCGCCTCTTGCGTCACCGCCTGAAAGCGCTGGCCGAAAAAGGTAAGATCGACAAACAGAGCCGCAAGACCTTCTCAGCCGTTGGCGTCCTGCCGGAAACCGGCGTGGCCGAGGTCGTGGAACGCGATGTCGATGGCGAACTTTGGGTGCGCTGGGGCAAGGATGAGGCGGGCAAGGCCCCTCTGGCCCGGCTGGCACCGCTGAAAAAATCTGTCGCCCAGACTCCGCCAACGCTCGGCGACCGCATCTATGTGCGGTTTGAGAAAGCCGACGACGAATGGATTGCGCATCTGGTGAAAATTCTTGATCAGGGCGCGCCGAAGCTGGTCGGTGTGGTGCGTATCGGCAAGCGTGGCAAGATCAAGGAGTACCGCCTCGAAAGCGTGGATCGCAAATCGCGCGATAGTTTTGTGCTGGTGGCCGGCAATCTGGATGACCTGAAGGACGGCGATGTCGTCATGGCGTCGCCGCAAGGTGGCACCCATCGTTATGGCCCAAAACCGGCCAAATTGCTTGAGGTGATCGGACAGGAAGACAGTCCGCGCATCGCCTCGATCATGGCTATCCATGCGCACGGCCTGCCGGTCGGTTTTCAGACCTCGACGGTCAAAGAAGCTGAAGAGGCGAAAGCGCCTGATCTGGGCAAGCGTACCGATCTGCGTGACCTGCCGTTCATCACTATCGATCCGCAAGACGCCAAGGACCATGACGATGCCGTCTATGCGCATGCGGATGATGATCCGGCCAATGCGGGTGGTTATGTTGTCTGGGTGGCCATCGCCGATGTCGCCCATTATGTGAAATCAGGCTCGTCACTGGATCGTGACGCGCGGGAAAAGGGCAATTCGACCTATTTCCCCGATCGCGTGGAACCGATGTTGCCGCATGTGTTGTCGGCGGGGCTGTGCTCGCTGCAGGAAGGCGAAAATCGCGCTACATTAGCCGTGCGCATGGTGTTTGATGCTTCGGGTAAGAAAATCAGCCATAAATTCGTGCGTGGCCTGATGCGTTCGGCGGCGAAGCTGAGTTACGAACAGGCCCAAAGCGCCATCGACGGTAACCCCGACGACAAGACCGCGCCGCTGCTTGAGCCGCTTCTGAAACCTTTATGGGCGGCGCACGCCTGCCTGTCGAAGGGCCGCAAGGTGCGTCAGCCGCTGCACATCACCTCAACCGAACGCAAGGTGCAACTGGATCCTGAGGGCAACGTCATTGCCATTACGCCGCGCGTCCAGCTTGAGGCCCACAGCCTGATCGAAGAAATGATGATTCAGGCCAATGTCTCGGCCGCAGAAACGCTTGAGAAGCACCGCTCGCCGCTGATTTACCGCGTGCATGAGCCGCCTTCGCTGGAAAAGGTCGGCAATCTGGCTGACTTTCTGTCGACGCTGGGTCTGCCGTGGAACAAGGGCGAACCGCCGCGTACCGACCGGTTTAACAAGCTGCTTGATGCGCAAAAGGACGGGCCGCACGCCGACATCATCAACGAAGTCGTTCTGCGCACCCAGATGCAGGCCCATTACTCGGCGGAAAACGCCGGTCACTTCGGGCTTAATCTCGACCGTTACGGGCACTTCACCTCACCTATTCGTCGCTATGCCGACCTTACGGTGCACCGCGCCCTGATCCGCGCACTGAAGCTTGGGGATGATGGCCTGACGGACTATGAGATGAAGACGCTGGCTGATACGGCGGAACATATCACCACCACCGAACGGCGGTCGATGCAGGCCGAACGCGAAGCCATTGAGCGTTATGTCGCCTCGTTCCTTGAGGACAAGGTCGGCGCGACTTTTGAGGGCCGCATCGTCGGCGTCACGCGCTTTGGTATGTTTGTCAAGCTGCTGGAGACCGGTGCGGACGGCATCATTCCGGCCTCCAGCCTGCATGACGACTATTACATTCACGACGACAAGGCCCATGCGCTGGTGGGGGAACGCCATCACCGCCGCTGGCGGCTGGGGCGGACGATTGAGGTGGAACTGAAAGAGGCCATGCCCATGACCGGCGGTCTGGTCTTCACGGCCCTTTCCGAGCCGGAAGCCCCCGATCCCAATGCCCCCCGTCCACGCCTGGGGGTCAGGTCACGCACCGAGACACTCCGCCGTACCCCCGGCAAAGGTGGGCCGAAGGGTAAAAGTGGTCGCCCCAAGGGCGTGACCGAAAAATCAAAGGGTAAAAAGAAGAAACGCTAGGCAGGGCCTCAGGCCCTGCACCCGTCAGCCCCGAGGTAGACGGTGCTTTTCAGGATAAAGACCAAACGACAGTGACTGTTGAATCTTTCATGCTCCCCTAACTTGTTGGGGGAGCATGAGAGCCAAACACATAACAAAAAGGCTCCGCATTGCGGAGCCTTTTTTAGAATCCAGTTAGCGAAAAACTTAGCCTTCTTGCTCGCCCTTAAGGGCTTCGCGGGCTTGCGCCAGATATTCGGCGACCTTGGTGCGGACTTCGCCTTCGGACACCGTCAGGTTCGAGGCCTTAAGGTCGCCCAGAACCTTGCGAATCACATCCTCTTCGCCGGGCTGCTCAAAATCGGCGCGCACGACGGCCTTGGCATAGTTTTCAAGGCTGTCGCCGGTCAGACCCATTTTTTCGCCGGCCCACAGGCCTACCAGCCGGTTACGGCGGGAAACCGCCTTAAACTCAAGCTCCGCGCTATGGGCAAACTGTGCCTCAAAACCCTTGGAACGATCATCAAATGTAGTCATAGCGATAAAACCTCAGTTACATTGATGGTTTTAATCTGCGCAAAGTCCATAAGCAACACAAACCGTCATTTACATCGTAAAAGATTTTGATTATTTGCAGCCTCAGTCCGCATCCCTTAGGATGCCCCCAGCCGTTTGAAAGGCTCTTTCCGGATCAGCTTTCGTAAAATCCCTGTCGTCACTATATGACGACTACGGACAGTTCGGAATGCCCCGTGATCCCTTTCAGCCCATTGACCGGAGATGGCCGTTATGACGACCCGTCGCAAAAAAATCTACGAAGGCAAGGCCAAGATCCTGTACGAAGGTCCTGAGCCAGGCACCCTTGTGCAATATTTCAAGGACGATGCCACCGCCTTTAACGCACAGAAAAAAGCTGTGCTTGAGGGTAAGGGCGTCATCAATAACCGCATTTCCGAATTCGTCATGACCAAGCTGACGAATATCGGCGTGCAAAACCACTTCATCAAGCGCCTGAACCTGCGTGAGCAACTGATCCGCGAAGTCGAGATCATTCCGCTTGAGGTCGTGTGCCGTAACGTCGCCGCCGGTTCGATTGCCAAGCGCTTTGGTATCCCTGAGGGCCAGCAGCTGCCGCGGTCGATCATCGAATTCTATTATAAGAACGATGCCCTCGAAGACCCTATGGTCACCGAAGAGCATATCACGGCCTTTAACTGGGCGCAGACACCGGAAATTGACGACATTCTGGCGACCACCCTACGTGTCAACGACTTCCTGTCGGGCATGTTCGCGGCAGTTGGCATCACTCTGGTCGATTTCAAGATCGAATATGGCCGTGTGTTTGAAGGCGACTTCTCACGCGTTATTCTGGCGGACGAAATCAGCCCCGACTCCTGCCGTCTGTGGGATGCGACCTCGGGCGAAAAGCTCGACAAGGACCGTTTCCGTCGCGACATGGGTAATGTTATCGAGTCCTATGCCGAAGTGGCCAAGCGTTTAGGTATCATGGGCGACATGCCCCGCGTTATTGAAGGAGGCTTTGGCAATGACGCTGAAGGCTAAGGTTCATATTTTTCTGAAAAATGGCGTTCTGGATGTTCAGGGCAAGGCCGTTGAGGGCGCACTCGGTGGCCTCGGCTGGACGGACGTGTCAAACGTTCGCGTCGGTAAGGTGCTTGAGTTCGATCTGAAGGCGTCCGACAAGTCCGCCGCCGAAACCGAGGTCAAGGCCATGTGCGAAAAGCTTCTGGCCAACACGGTTATCGAATCCTATCGTATTGAGGTTGCGTAATATGAAAGCCGCCGTGCTCGTTTTCCCCGGTTCGAACTGTGACCGCGACTGTAAGGTAGCGGTGGAAACCACTACCGGTGGTCACGTCGATATGGTCTGGCATCAGGAAACCGCCCTGCCCTCAGGTCTGGATCTGATTGTCGTTCCCGGCGGCTTCTCTTATGGCGACTATCTGCGTTGCGGGGCGATGGCCTCGCAATCACCGGTCATGGCCGAGGTCGCTAAGGCGGCTGAACGCGGTGTGTCAATCTTAGGTATCTGTAACGGTTTTCAGATCCTGTGTGAAAGCGGGCTTCTGCCCGGTGCGCTTTTGCGCAATGCCGGTCTGAAATATATCTGCAAGCCGATTGAACTGACGATTGAAAACCGTAATACGCGCTTCACGTCGGCCTATGGCGACGAACAGACGATCTGGATGACGCAAGGCAATGCCGATGGCAATTTCTTTGCCGATGCCGACACCCTTCAGAGCATCGAAGACAATGGTCAGGTCGTTTTCCGCTATGTGGAAAACCCTAATGGCTCGATCAACAATATTGCCGGTATCGTCAACAAGGCGGGCAATGTTCTGGGTATGATGCCACACCCTGACCGCGCCTTTGAACCCTCACTGGGTTCGGCCGACGGGGCCCCCCTGTTCCACAGCCTGCAACGTCTTTTGCAAAGCGCCTGAGTTTCCGAGACAATTGACCATCATGAGCACCACCAAAACCATCGCTGAATACGCCGCCGAATACGGTCTTAAGCCCGACGAATATCAGGTCATTCTCGACCGTCTGGGCCGTGAGCCGAACTATGTTGAACTGGGGGTGTTCTCGGTCATGTGGTCGGAGCACTGCTCGTACAAATCCTCACGGCTGCACCTCAGGAAATTCCCCGTCACGGGCGACAAGGTCATTTGCGGTCCCGGTGAAAATGCGGGTATTATCGATATCGGTGAAGGCCCCGATGGCCAGAAGCTGGCCTGTGTTTTCAAGATGGAAAGCCACAACCATCCGTCCTATATCGAACCCTATCAGGGCGCAGCCACCGGTGTTGGCGGCATCATGCGTGATGTGTTCACCATGGGTGCGCGTCCGGTGGCGCTTCTGAACGCCCTGCGTTTCGGTGAGCCTGACCATCCCAAAACCAAGCGTATCGTCGAAGGCGTGGTCGCGGGTATTGGCGGTTACGGTAACTGTGTCGGCGTGCCGACGGTCGCCGGTGAAACCAACTTCCATTCGGGCTATAATGGCAACTGTCTGGTCAACGCCATGTGCGTGGGTCTGGCTGATGCCGACAAGATTTTCTATTCTGCTGCGCCGGAACCCGGTCTGCCGGTGGTTTATTTCGGCTCGAAAACCGGTCGCGACGGCATTCATGGTGCGACCATGTCTTCGGCTGAATTTTCCGAGGACTCCGAAGAAAAGCGCCCGACGGTTCAGGTTGGCGATCCGTTCGCTGAAAAGCTTTTGATTGAAGCGACGCTTGAACTGATGGCTTCAGGTGCCGTTGCCGCCATTCAGGATATGGGCGCCGCCGGTCTTACGTCTTCATCGGTCGAAATGGCCGGTAAGGGCGGACTGGGGATCACGCTTGATCTCGACAAGGTGCCGCAGCGCGAAGAAAACATGTCCGCCTATGAGATGATGCTGTCGGAATCTCAGGAACGCATGCTGGCCATCCTCAAGCCCGGCCGCGAAGAAGACGGTTATCGTATCTTCAAAAAGTGGGGTCTGGATGCCGCCGTGATCGGCGAAACCAATACTTCTGGCCATATTGTCCTGACGCATAAGGGCGAAGTCGTCTGCGATCTGCCGCTGGGTCCGCTGTCGGACGATGCGCCGCTCTATGACCGTCCGTGGGTCGAGCCTGACACGCAGGCGCCTCTGACGCGCGTGCCGGTGGCTCCCGTCGGTGATGCCTTGCTGACCATCCTCAAAAGCCCTGACATGGCCTCAAAGCGCTGGCTTTGGGAGCAGTATGACCGTCACGTCATGGCTGACACGCTGGCCGATTCCGCCACCGGTGCCGATGCCGGTATCGTACGCGTCCACGGCACCAAGAAGGCGCTGGCGGTTACGTCTGACGTCACACCGCGCTATGTTCAGGCCAATCCTTATGAGGGTGGCAAGCAGGCCGTGGCCGAAGCGTGGCGCAACCTGACCGCCGTGGGTGCTGACCCGATCGCCATCACCGACAATCTGAACTTCGGCAACCCTGAGCGTCCGAAGATCATGGGCCAGATCGTCCGCGCGATTGACGGCATGGCCGAAGCCTGCCGCGTGCTGAATTTCCCCGTCGTGTCGGGCAATGTGTCGCTGTATAATGAAACCAACGGCGTCGCTATTCCCCCAACCCCGACGGTTGGTGCTGTGGGTCTTATCGAAGACTATGAGAACCGTATCGGCTTCAACAGCCTGAAAAACGGTCAGGTCCTGATCCTCATTGGTGATACCAAGGGTGAGCTTGGTTCATCCATCTATCTGCGTGAAGTGCATGGCCTTGAGGAAGGCGCACCGCCACCGGTCGATCTGGAACTGGAAAAGCTGAACGGTGATTTCGTCCGCAGCCTGATCCACACCAAAACCGCCAAGGCCGTCCACGACCTGTCTGACGGCGGGCTTTTGACGGCAGCCTTTGATGTGGCGGCGGCGTCAAATGTCGGCATCGAGTTGAAAAACCCGACTGACCTCGAAGACCACGTATTTGCCTTTGCCGAAGATCAGGCACGTTATCTGGTGGCAGTTGATGAAGCTTCGGCACATCTGGTGCTGGCACGGGCCGCTGAGGCCGGTGTTGCGGCCCAGACGGTCGGCGTTGCGACGGGAACCGATCTGGTGCTGGCCGGTGCGGCCTCGCTTTCGCTTGAGGCGTTGAAACAGGCGCACGAAAGCTGGTTACCTGCCTATATGGGCGCTTAAAAAATGAAAACGGCGGAGATCAGTCTCCGCCGTTTTTTTTGCCTTGTTGCTGCCTGCGTGTCGCTTAATCCTTAAGGCCCCCCAGACGTTTCAGGATCAGATAGACCGAAACGCAGACGCAGATAATGCCAATGACCGCCAGAACGCTTGAGATAACGGTGAACTGCTCACTCTGCCCCTGCCCTATATTGACGTCGCTCTGAGACTGATAATAGGACGCTGTCGCCCCCCCAAGCGCCGCCAGACCGACCACCGAGCTGATGATCCACAACAGGGTCGAGGTAAACATCTTCCAGACGCTTTGGCCCCCTCCCTCCTCATTGGCCTCATCCGCCGACAGGGCCACACGCCCGTCTTCGGTTATCCAGTCGTCATCGTCATCAAATACCGGATCGGTTTGCTCCGACATGGACGGCACATAGTCCACCATCAGGGAGGTGCGCTCCGGTGCCGGCACCTCGGTTACCTGTGATGCAGGCGCTGACTCTGGCGCTGTCTGGCCGGGCAAGGGACGCTGCAACTGATCGCGCCAGTGTGGCACAACAGGTATATCGGCAGGCACAGGAATAACCGGTTTGGATGCCGGCGCGACCACATCAACCTGTGTCTCTGCGCCGGAATCCGCATCCGTCAGCGGTTGCGCCGACAGTTCAAACGCCGCTTGCTGCGAATCTGTTTGGATTTCCGGTGTTTGGGCGACTGATGGCGCAGGCATGGTCATTGACAGTATCCGGGCCGGTACAGGGTCCGGTTTATCCCCGTCATTATGCAGCTTAACGAGTGTGCCGCCCATATTGGCATAGGGCGAATAGAGGCGCATCAAAGCCGCGGCCGCCTCGGCCTTGCGGGCCTCTTCTTCCTTTTGCGCAGCGTCTGCCGCCGCCTGTTCGCGGGCCAGATTTTCCGCCGCCACAAGTTCAGCTTCGAGACGTTCCGTTTCAAGACGCTCAGCCTCAAGCCTTTGCGCCTCTTGTGCCGCTTCTTGAGCCGCTTCTTGGGCGGCGGCTTCCTGAGCGGCTTCTTCGGCCTGCAACTGCTCAAGTCTCAGAGCTTCGGCAGCCTGCGCTTCGGCGACCTGTCGGTCACGCTCACGTGCCTCCTGCTCGGCACGCAGACGGGCCTCAGCCTCAAGGCGTTCCTGATCCAAGCGGGCTTCCTCTAAACGGGCCTGCTCTAAACGCTCATACTCTGCACGGGCAAAGCGTTCGCGCTCAATCCGTTCGGCCTCCTGACGGCGCAGCACCTCAAGGCGGGCCTCCTCAGCGATACGCGCCGCCGCCAGTGCCTGCGCCTGACGCAGGGTTTCCTGCCGCAACAGCTCTTCGCGTTTTAAGACCTCCTCACGGATGCGGTTTTCCTCGGCCAGCCGCAATTGCTCAAAGCGCTGCGCCTCATAGCGGCGCTGCTCGTCTTCGCGTTGCTGCGCTTCGGCCCTGAGCCGTTCGGCCTGTCTCAGCTCCGCCGCTTTCTGCGCCTCAAGACGCAGATACTCGGCCTGAAGGGCGGCGTCCTGATCGGCCTGACGACGGGCGGCGTAACTGTCCTGAACAGGGGTCTCAGCAATGTCGGCCACGCGTACAATAACGGGCTTCACGGGCGGCGACACCGGAGCTGTGGGCGCGGGCATGGACGGTCTGATGGCCCCCGGTGCGATCATATCGGCGTCAATTTCAACACCACCGTCATCAGGCGTCAGAAACAGGGTCTTTTCCGCCGCCCGACGCCGTACCAGCGGCGCCAGCACATAGGTCTGACCGTTATATTCCGCACTTGTCCAATTATCCATGGCCTGAGCGGCCTCGGTGATGCGCCCCTCATTGATCCGGCGCAACACATCCGATGTCACAAGATTTTCGATGCCAATATTAAAGGCAAAGGACACCAGCGCATCAAACTGGTTCTGATTGATCGGCGTATGCACAAGATTATTCAGACCATCGACCACAGGCAACAGGTCAAAGCGCAGCAGGGCATCGGCATCTTCGGCGGTAACGTTTGCGCCTTCGCGGGCAGAATAGGTGTGGCCATAGCCGATAGACCAGCGACCGTCGACCAGACGTGTCGCCTTTTGACGCAACCCCTCGAAACTCTTGATCAGCTCGACTCCGGCGCGGGAGACTTTATGTCGCGCTCTCATCACTCATCCTGACCCAAAACGGAACACCCCTACAGGTTAAGCCCTGTCTATAGCAAGGCATGGGCCTTTGCACGCCACGCTTCGGATTCAGGGTTAACCATTGCAACTGACCATAGGGTCGCGCCGATTTACAACAGAATTATTGCCGCCAGCGCCAGGAAACTGAAAAATCCCATGCAGTCCGTTACCGCCGACACAAAAATCGGCGAGGCGACCGCCGGATCACGCCCCAGACGCGACAGGGTCAGGGGCACCAGCGTGCCCGCCAATGCTGCCGCGGTCAGGGTGATAACCACCGCCAGACCAATCACCAGCCCCAACAGCAGACTGTGGAACCACAGTCCCGCCACCAGCCCCAGCAACAGGGCAATAGCCACACCATTGACCAGAGCCACCCGCACCTCGCGCCATACGGTTCTTATGGCATTGGCGGTCGTCAGTTCACGTGACGACAGGGCGCGCACGGAAACCGTCAGGGCCTGCGTGCCTGAATTACCGCCAATAGAGGCCACAATCGGCATCAGAACCGCCAGAGCCACCAGTTTGGTGATCTCGGCCTCAAACAAAGAAATCAGCCATGAGGCAAAAAACGCCGTCAGCAGATTGAGCGACAACCACGGCAGACGCGCCCTGACCATTTCCCAGAGATCGGCGTCACGGCCTTCACTTTCGGAAACCCCACCCAGCGCCAGAATGTCTTCGCGGCTTTCTTCCTGAATGATATTAACAATATCATCGACCGTGATCTGACCGACCAGACGCCCGCCGGCATCAACGATCGGAGCGGAAATCAGGTGATATTTACCGAAAATATAGGCGACTTCTTCCTGATCGACATCGACCTGAATTTCGGTCACCGGTTCCATTACCGCCGACAAGGGCGTATCGCGGGCGGTGCGCATCAGGAGCGACACCGGCAAGGCCCCGATAGGCCGATGACCGGGATCAATCACATAGACGTCGAAAAACAGTTCCGGCAGATCGGCGGCATGGGCGCGCATATGGTCTATGGCCTGACCGACATCCCAGAAATCAGGCGCCGCCACGACTTCGCGCTGCATCAGGCGACCGGCGGTTTCTTCCTCGAACGACAAGGACGTGACCATGGCCTCACGATCAGCCTCGGTCATGGCCGCCAGAACCGCCTTTTGCTGATCGGCTTCCATGTCCTCAAAGACCGCTGCGGCGTCATCGGAATCGAGTTCCTGAAGCACCTCGGCCAGATCATCGGGACGGAGGTTTTCGACCACCTCTTCGCGGATGCCGTCATCAAGTTCGGGCAAGACCTCAGCCAGCAGGTCGGCGGGTATCCACGGGATCACCTGCTCACGATAATCGGCAGACAAAAAGCCCATCAGATCGGCAATATCCGCCGGATGCAGCGCATCAAGCAGTTCACGCAGACGCATCCCGTCGCCGCGATCCGCCGAATCGATCACCAGCGCGATATATTGCGGATTAAGGGCGTAGTCGTCCTGAAGGGCGAAATCTTCGATGTCTTCGGGGGTATTGAGCGGCGGCAGATCATCATCCTGAAGCCGCGCTTCGGCGATTTCCGCCTCCGTCAGGCTTTTCAGCGAAATGAAACGCAGGTCGTCATCTGGTTTATGGTCAGGTGTTCTATGATCGAGTGTTTCAGGGCCGGGTTTTTGAGACATGAAACCACCCTCCCCTGAAAGGCTTAAAAATAAGGCATTAAAATCTTTGTCAGAATCACCTGAATCTTCAAAGATTGCAACCTGTTTCATCACTCTGTGACGAGGATCTCTATGCTTAACTAAGAATTATAACCAAGACCAAATTTACACCTAAACACCACTTTCACAGATCAGAGACACGCCTTTACCAATATCTTGTTCCGTCCCAAAACCTGAAATGTACATTCGCCCGAGCATGAACTTCGCCATTGATGCGCCCTTCTCGGCTTCAGCTCTCACCTCATTAAATACCGATTGTTGGGATTCTTCAGTGTCGTCCGCCTTCATAGCGGCGTAACGAGCTAAAAAATCAACATCTGCTTCGGTGCTCCCCAAGCTTAAAATTATTGATTTACGGTAGTTTTCTTCCGACTGGGAGGCCGCTATCAGTTCACGTCCTTTAGATTCATTCTTATCTACACCTGTACCGGTTAAGTACATCTGCCCCAGTTGCCCCATAGCCGTTACATCTCCCTGACTGGCGGCCTCAAGGTACCACTTTGCTGCCCCCTCATAGCTTTGGGTTACATGGGTGCCTGTTTCATACCGCAGCCCCAGTTCAGTTTGCGCTATTATTAAGCCTTGCTCGGCAGCTTTACGCCACCAATAGGTGGCCTCCTCATGTCTGGCTATGTGCGGAGCGTCATAGTAGCCAGCCAGAAAACGTTGAGCCTGAACCTCTCTCCCCTCTGCCGCCTGATGCAAATATTTGCGCGCTTTTTCACCGTCCGCCTCTGTGTTCGCTACAGCCAGGTATAGTAATCCCAGCCTGTACTGAGCCCTGGCCATTCCGTTATCAGCCGCCTTAATAAGCCAAAGCTCTTCCTCAGAGTCAGCAAACTCTGACGCATCCTCACTATATAAAACAGCCGCCACATATTGCGCGCAGACATTTCCGGCTTCCGCCATGTCAATTACGGCCGAAGTATCAACACCCCGTTGAGTATCGCCCTCAGCCTGCGCGACAGACATATCGCCTATAAGCAAGCTGGCCACAGCCAAAATAGGTATAAAAAATTTCATCATTACGCACCCTGTTGCCAGCATATTGGGCACAAAAAAAGCGCCCTTGTCAGGCGCTTTCTTTAACTTCCGAATGGTGCGGTCGAGAAGACTCGAACTTCCACATCTTGCGATACAGCGACCTCAACGCTGCGCGTCTACCAATTCCGCCACGACCGCACGTATCGGAAGGCGCGCCATGTACCAATCATTGTAGTGTTTGTGAAGCACCAAAAACAGCTTATCCCCGAATTTGATGATATTTTTTTCTTACGGCCTTGAATCGGAACCTAACTTCCCAAGGCCATAAAGTCATAGACATCCGCCGGACGGGTAACGACGATGGAGATTTTTTCTTCAAAAATCTGGATTTCGCCACGTGCGACCGGATGGTTGTTGGCCAGTATCCACACCTCGTCGTGCTCACGCGCATCAAGCGGTATCACGGCGCCACGACCCATGCGCAGCAATTGCTGCATCGGCAGGACGCTACGCCCCAGAAGCACGGATATTTCGACCGGCACCGCACTGACCTGATTTGACATTACACTCGACATAAGGGTTTCAAACCACCATATAAGGGAGCCTGATGCTCCGCGAAAAACCATTCTTGACCAACATGCTTGATGACAGGTTAAACCTTGGTAACAAGGTTGATTTTTTCTTAAAATCTTCAGACGCCGCCTTGCCGGAATGGCGCGTGGCGCGCGATAAGGTCAGCTATCCCGACGCGGTGGCCTTTATGGAGGCACGCGTTGAGGCCATCCACAAAGGCGATGCACCGGAACTGGTCTGGCTGGTTGAGCATCCGCCGCTCTATACGGCGGGGCTATCGGCCAAGCGTGAGGATTTGCTGGAGCCTGAGCGATTCGACGTGTTCGAGAGCGCGCGCGGCGGGCAATTCACCTATCACGGGCCGGGTCAGCGGGTTGTCTATCTGATGCTTGATCTCAATCGCCGCACCAAGGATGTGCGGGCGTTTGTGCAGGCGCTTGAGGGGTGGATTATTGACACCCTGTCGGCCTTTAATGTCGAAGGCCATATTCGTGACGGTCGTGTCGGGGTGTGGGTCGAGCGTCGCGATCGCGGGATCATACCGCCACCGGAAGACAAGATTGCCGCTATCGGCATCAAGCTCAGGCGCTGGGTCAGCTTCCACGGCATCAGCCTGAATGTTGAACCCGATCTCAGCCATTTCTCAGGCATAGTGCCGTGCGGTATTTCTGAGCACGGGGTCACCAGCCTTGTGGATCTGGGCTTGCCGGTGACGATGGATGAGGTGGATTACGCCCTGAAACAAAGCTTTGTGGCCCGTTTCGGGCCAGTCTCAGAGGCTTAAATCGTTTCCAGCACTATCTCAGGACGCAGCGGCGGGCCATAGCGATTAAAGCCGCGCTCACCGGGCATCAGCACCAGATCAACAAAGGCCCACAACAGCACGGCCACACCCAGCGCATCGGACACCGTCGACGGCACCGGCCAGACCATGATAAAGGCAACGAGAATCACGGCTGACCACCAGCCGGAACGCCCGCGGTCATGCAGGCGCTTCGACAGCACATTGGCGGCGACATAGAACAGGAACGGATAGACAATCCAGAAGGTCAGCAGCCTGAGGGCATCGACGGCAACGGCCTCATAAAGCCAGACCGCCAGCAACAGCAGAACCAGAGCGATAATAAACGGCGTCTGGCGTATGCGCCCATGCGACGAAAAGAACAGTTCGTTCCAGTCAATTTTCTGACTCATACACCGGCTCCGCAAAACAAAAAACGGCGCAGGCTCACCCGCACCGTTTTTCGATTAACATCCTCAGCCGCCTTTTTGAAGGTCTTACTGTGTCAGGCGGGTCTTTTTCATGGTGTTGAAAACATCAAGCAAGGCCTGACCTAACTGATCCGCGCTTTTGAGATCATAAAAATATTCCGGCCTTGAGGCACATTCGCGCAGCAGTTTGGTATTGCCTTCCATCACGCGGACAACAAAGACCGTGATCCCTTGGGCCCGTGCCGCTTCGCAGGCAAGCTTGGTACGGGCATCGATCTTCGATGTACTGCCCCCACTCCGCGATTCCCAACGGTTTTCCGTATTTTCCCCGTCGGTGACGAGGATCATGTATTTCAGGGTTTCTTCATCCCTGAAATTGACGCCTTCGCTATAGGGCATATTGCGGGACAGGACTTCCATGCCCCACTGCACACCAATGGAGATGTTGGTATAGCCATCCGATTGCAGGGAATTCACATGATCGCTTACGCTTTTTATGTCTTCGGTAAGTCCCATAATCGGCTTCAGCTTGGTATCGCCGGCATCCTTACAGGCGCGCGCCGGATAGCGGGTCGCCGCCACACCGACGGTCGGTGAGGCCTCGGACACATCATAAGGCTGCTCACGGTCGGAAACACAGCCTGTCCAGGCCGATCGGTTGGCCGATAGGGCTGGGAATGGCGCTTTGGCCAGCGTGGCATCATAGCCCGTGCTATTGTCAGCCTTAACGGCGACATTGGACGACGATATCTGATTGAAATTACTGGGATTTGAGTTGTAATCGTTAAGACTACTTTTGGTGACCACCGACCCCGCATCCTCTGTTACGGTACGCGTACCGTTCTGAACACGCTCGGTACGGTTATAGGTATATATCTTGTAGTTCTTACCCGATTTCTCGTTGGCCTTGACGATCACATAGTAGTCTATGCGGGAACCGTTTTTAACTTCACGCGTAAAAAAGCGTGCCGTGCTTTTACAGCTCGAAACATTGCTGGCATCGTCACAAATCTCTGACAAGGCCCGATGCATGGATTCGCAATAGTTATCATTGAGGTTCGTGCAACTGGCGCTCACCTGACCGTAATCAATATAGCTCAAATCCGTTGCCGGTGCAATTTTCACCTGTGTGCTGAACGGCACGACCGCGACCTTGGTGCCGCTGGTGTTGGTGCCCTTTTCGCTCAGCATACCCGCCAGAACCGTACCAATACTGGATTTCAGATTGGTCATGCGGTTATTGTTGGCCATCGAGCCGGTCGTATCAAGTACCAGAACGATTTCGGATTTACGCAGTTGCGCCTGTGCTTTGGACACCACCGTAACCGGCAAGCCTTCGCCCATACCGATCAGCCCCAGAAATAAAGGCGTCACAAGCGCATGGGTCGTATAGGTAATATCCGTCCGGTTACCCGTAGTGGTTTTTGTCAGTTCTGTTTTAGTGATTTCCACATGGGCACGGCTTTTTTGCTCACCCAGAAAAGTAGTGTGGAACACATGATTGGCGGCGGCTTCCTGCTCTGTCTGAGAGGCTCTCGGCATGGCCGTGGCCCGCAGCACCGCCGCATCGGCAGCGTCCTGAATATGACTGCGTTCGGTCTGAACACGGGCAAAGTCAATACCGCCCCCTGCCGCCGCACAGACCACCATTGCCGACAGGCCAAATATAAGGGCCGCATTGCCCCTTTGCTCTGCCTTCAGCGCGCCATAGCCTTCATTAAGCCGCGTCAAAAAGCCGGAGAACTGCTTTTTTCCCATTCCATTATGCCTTTTATTGCGCCGATCAGCTTTGCTTTCCGCAAAGATAATGGGACAATTGCCGTCATTTAACGCACACACAGCAAAAACAGGGCCAGCATTACCCTGATAAATCAGAGCCTTGCTCACCATAAATCCAGCCTGAAAAACTATATTCAGGCCTTTTTTCTGAACTCAGAGGGAATACCCGCCGTTACTATCTATAGGCGGACGGGCTTAATTTTTGAAAAAAAGGCGTGGTTAACAGATCTCACGTTTATGGCTTACCAGATATCGGTCTGATCCAGCAGATCAAACTCAAGGCAAATGCGGCGGATGTCGGCACTTAAGGGGGCCTCAAGCTGCTTATGACCGCCGTCAGGATGCGGGAAGGCAAAGCCACGCGCATGCAGCAAAAGACGCGGTATAGCCATCCCCCCCAGTGACAAGGCCCCGCCATAACGCACATCACCGGCGATTGGACTACCGAGATGCGCCATATGCACCCGTATCTGGTGCATGCGTCCCGTAAAGGGCTCACACAGAACCAGTGCCGCCTCAGGGGTGCGCTTTAACACACGGTAGTCCGTGCGTGCTGTCAGGGCATCGGGGTGATCGGCCGGACAGACGCGGCTATAGGCTTCACGCCCCTCTTCTTCACGCCGCAAGGCCACATCAACGCGGCCTTCGTCCTTGAGGTTTTGCGGGTTTCCGACGACACAAAGATAGGTCTTATGCACCTGACGCGACGCAATGGCATGGCCTAAAAAGGCTGCCGCCGGTTTGGTTTTAGCCGCGACAATAATGCCTGAGGTGTCGCGATCAAGGCGATGCACCAGCCGTGGTTTCTTGCCGTTGGATTTGGCAAAGGCCCATAGCAAATCATCGAGATTATGGAAATTGCCACGCCCGCCCTGAGACGACAGATTGGTCGGCTTGTTAAAGCCCATCACCGAGGCGTCTTCATAGACCAGCATCGATCTGACCCAGACGATTTCCTCATCACCAAGCGGAATGGGCTTATCGATAGCCTTCAGCTTGCGCGGCTGTTTGTAATTCACGCGGCCTGACGCCTCACGCGCCTCCATGGCCGCCTTATATTGCGGCGACTGGCGGGCGATGGCCTTACGGTTTTTACGGGTAGACTGTCTGGAGGGCGGCTTCATGAGCTTGGGGTGATAGGCGAAAACAACAGGCTGTCAATGTAGTTTCTACAGACAGATACGCTCTTGCCGCCCGTCCGGATGTATCGCCACGCCGCAGGCACTATTGTGATGATGATAGATATTCACCCCAAGGGCGAATAGACCAAAGGCCAGACAGCTAAGGACATTAAGCACCCTGACAGGCACCTTGCGGGCGACATAGAGGCGTATGACAAACAGAGCGACAACAAAGGCCAGTGTCGCCTGCCCCACCGGCGGCTCACTGCCCAGCAGGATAAAGCCGCCCCAGATGAACAGCAGATTTAACACCCAATAGCCCACACCACTGAGCACGCCCAGCATGTGCCACAGACCGGCACCCAAGGTTTTCATTGGTTTTTTGATCCTTGATTATTGTTTTTTTATCTGTTCGGGGCAGAATGAGCGCATATTTATCCGAACATATAAGGGCTTGTCATGTTTAATCTTTCCGAACAACTGAGCGACCTCCGCGATAGCCTGATTACGATGGCGCTGGTGGTGGCCGCTGCCGTTATCGGATTGGGATGGGCCAGCATCGGCCTGTTCAACGCCCTGAAAATCTGGCTCGGGCCTGTATGGGGGCCGGTGGCGCTTGGGGCGGGCATGATCGTGCCCCTGATTATCTATGTGGTGGTCAACCACCTGAACAAGGCACAAAAGAAGCGTCGGCAGGCCTTCATGAACCAGCAGGCACAGGCCGCCTACACACAGTCCTCAGTCGTACATATTTCGCGCATTATTGACGCCTTCAAGGGCGAATCCCCCGTGCTTGCCTCTGTGGCGGCCGTCATCGCCGGTGTACTGGCGACACGTTTTCCGTCCGTGCTGAGCATCATCTCTGAGGTTATCACCGCATGGGCTGACGAACGCGCCCGCAAGCGGGCTGAATAGCAGTCGTTTTAAACTGAAAGCTGCTCCTTAACCCGCTCGGCCAGGGTTTTTATATCCAGGGGTTTAGGCAGGAAAGACACCCCCTGCTCATCCTCAAGCAGATCAGAGAATTCGGCCTCAGCATAGCCTGAGATAAACATCACCGGAATATCCCCCAGCAGCGGACGGGCCTTCTTCAGCATGGACGGCCCGTCGAGGCCCGGCATGATGACATCCGAAATCAGCAGGTCGAACTTTTCTCCGTCTGTGATGATATCAAGTGCCTCTTCGCCGTCGGCAGCCTCGGTGACCTCATAGCCGCGCTGACGCAGAAGACGGGCAGCAATGCCGCGCACGATTTCCTCATCCTCGACGAACAGGATACGCCCGGCCCCCGACAGGTCTTTGGGGGTGACTTTCGGCTTTTCGACAATCGGTGCCTGAGCCGCCTCCGGTTTGTGGGTTTCAATACGGATCGGCAGGAAGATTTTGAACGTCGCGCCATGCCCGTCTTCGGGGGCGACCACCGAACTCAGGCCAATATGGCCATCGGCCTGATTGACAATACCATAGACCGTCGCCAGCCCCAGCCCCGTCCCTTCGCCCAACGGCTTGGTGGTAAAGAACGGTTCAAACACCTTGGTCATGATGTCCGGCGTGATACCGGGGCCATTGTCCGTTACCTCAATGAGCGCCGCGCCCTGTGGCGGGGCATCGGCCCAGCCCTGCGCTATGGCTTCGGATTGCGAGAGAGAGCCACAACGGATTTTAACCTTGCCCCCGCCTGTGGCGTGCAGGGCATCACGCGCATTGACCACAAGGTTCATGACCGCCATTTCCATCTGCCCCTTGTCGGCATGGATGTCGGGCAGGTCACGGCCATATTCCGTCTCAAGCCTGACATCTTCGCGCATCAGGCGACGCAGCAGAACCTCAAATTCCGAAATCAGTTCACCGATATTGAGGTTTACACGCCGCACGGTCTGCTTGCGGCTAAAGGCCAGAAGCTTGCGTACAAGGTCTTCGGCCCGCACGCTGATCTGACGGATTTCATTCAGGCCCGTATAGGACGGATCACCCAGCGGGTGATTATGTAACAGGTCTTCGACGCGCAGCTTAAGGCCGGTCAGCAGGTTATTCAGGTCATGGGCAACGCCACCGGCAAACTGTCCGATGGCCTGCATCTTCTGCACCTGTGCAAAGCTTTGTTCTAACTGCTTTTGTTCGGACACATCAAACAGCCAGATCATATAGCTGTCATTGGCCTGAGCGACGAACATCTGAAGCGGCAGGTCAGAATGACTCTGAAGTTTGATGTCGATTGGCCCGGTTTTCCCGAGGTCAAGACGGCTTTGGGCTTCTTCGCGTGAGGCAGCCTCCAGCAAGGCGCCCCATGGCTGGTCGATCAGTTCGGCCTCAGGCTTACCCAGCAGGTGTGCAAAAACGCTGTTGACCGTTACGATGCGCGCACCAAAGACATCGGTGCCCTTCAGCAGGGCCTGTCCAAAGGGTGCTGAATAGCCTTCAAAAGCAGGCGCGGAAAGCGTAGGTCCTGGCTCAGACAGGGCCGGAAAAGCCTCTATCGGCGGGGTTTCATCGACAACAGATGCCTGTTCGTGGCCGAGCAGAAGCCCGTTACCCAAGACACCTTGGGAAGCGGCCCGCACCAGCACCTGATCTTCGCCCAGACGCGAGGCGATCATCTCAAAATCAAACCCGCCGAGACGTACCAGCGCCCGTCCCGTGCCGAGCGACTTGGCTTCGCGTAAGGCGACAAACAGGGCCGGAGCCTCCTCCCCCTTGGGTAAGCGGCGCACCTGACCGCCCGCATCGCGCCAGGCAGTATTAGCCGCCAGTATGCGACCGTCAAAGCCTGCGATCACTGCCGGTTCCAGAAGCGCATCGGCCAGATTTTGCAGCTTGATTTCGTCGGCGGCAAAACCGTCATCGGTCGAAAAGGCAAACAGGCCAAAGGACACCACCACCGCCACAGCGATCAGCAGCACGGCAATAATAACCCCCGCAGGCAGAACGCCCGACACCAGCCAGAACGCGGCGCAGGCCGTCACCACAACCGCGGCAATAATCCCTAGCGTCAGGGGACTGGCCATTTCCTGCAAGCGCTCAGAAAATGAAGCCGTTTTCGCGGCGGATTGCGGTGTCGTGGTCAAGCTCAAGCCCTTAATAAACGAATCACGGATCATATTAGCCCATTTTGGCACACATGCCGCGCCTTAGCTTATCTCAATAGCCGCGCCGCTTGCGCACCATGACAAAACCAATGATCTTCGCCACCGCCTGAAAATGGGCTTCGGGGATAAATTCATCGACATCGATCGCCGCATAGAGCGCGCGCGCCAGAGGCGGGTCCTCGACAATCGGTACATCGTGCTCACCAGCAACCTCACGGATTTTCAGGGCCAGTGCGTCCACGCCCTTGGCCACGCATAAGGGTGTCGGGGCATCCATGGCATCATAGCGCAGTGCCACAGCGTAATGGGTCGGGTTGGTAATGATCACTGTTGCCTTGGGGACATTGGCGATCATACGCTGGCGTGATTTCTCCATACGTATCTGGCGCAGACGCGCCTTGACGTGCGGATCACCTTCGGTCTGCTTGTATTCGTCCTTCACTTCGGTCATCGACATTTTTTGCCGTTGCATAAAGCGGTATTTTTGCAGGAAATAATCAAGCCCGCCTTCGACCAGCAAAAACAGACAGACCGCCAGCGCCAGAGCCATAAAGGCATCGCGCGCATAGGGCAGCACCATAAGCGGCGACGCCCCCGTCAGGCCCGCCATATCCGTTGCCCGTCCCTTAAGAATCAGCCAGGCGATAAAGCCAACCACAATCAGTTTAATCAGTGTCTTACCAAACTGAATTAAAGCATCGACGCCAAAAAGCCGCTTAAATCCGCCGATCGGGCTTATCTTTTTCAATGACGGCTTGATGCGTTCGGGCGCCATCAGGAAGCCGATCTGAAGCACATTGCCTCCGACCCCCAACAGAATGGCCGCCAGCATGACCAGCCCGATCAGGGGCATAACCTTCCACACCAGATGCTGGGTGATCGCCAGCCCGCCATCGCCCCTCAGGCTGCCCAGCAGCTGATGCGGCATGGCCAGAAACACCTGAAGCGTCTCAGCCAGAGACAGGGTAATCATATCCCCATAAAAGGCGATAATGGCGCAGGCGCCGATCAGGGACAGTGCCTGCGGCAGGTCGGCGGATTTGCCGACATCGCCTTTTTTCCGCGCCTGCTCAAGTTTGCGTGGCGAGGCCTCTTCTGTTTTATCGTCCTTGTTCTCCTCAGCCATGGCCTAACTCCTGACCAGCAGTCTGAGGAATTCTTCGTAATGCTCAATGAACACCACGCCGGTAATCCCGAGGCCCATGGCGAAAATACTCAGGCCAAACAGGATACTTAAAGGGGCGGCGACGAAGAAGATAGGAAAGGCCGGCATGATGCGGCCTATGAAACCGGCGGCAATATTAAACACCAGCCCGAACACCAGAAGCGGGGTCGTCAGCTGCACCGCCAGCAAGAACGTATCGGACATGGTGCGCACCATAAGGTTACTGGCATCACCAACCATCACCGGCTTGACGATGGAGAAAATCTTGTAGGAATCGGCCATGGCCATGATGAACAGATGGTGCAGACCTGTAGCATAGATCAGCACCAGCCCCAGCAGCGCCAGAAAGGTCGACAAGGTTGTGCCCGGCTGGGCCTGTGCCGGATTGGCCGTCTGGGAAAAGGACAGGGCCGTCTGAAGCGATACGATCTCACCGGCAATGGCCAGAGCCGCAATAAACACCCGTATCAGCATCCCGAGCATCAGGCCGATAACCAGTTCATGGATAACCAGTCCGGCCATTGCCCCCATGGTCGGCGGCAAGGGCGGAATCAGCGGCCTGAGGACCGGCAGCAGGATAAGCGTAAACAGAAAGGCAAAGGATAGTCTGACCCGCGGCGGTACGGCCTGATCGCCTATGCCGGGCAGCAGCATGGCAATCGCCCCGATCCGTAAAAACACCAGCCCTGCGCCCCAGACAGTCTGGGACGAGCCAAAAAACGATGTCACCTCAGTGGCGAAATCAGGCGTGGGCGCAAGGGGTATCATAACCATTGTCTTGCGCCGATTCTAGGGGTTTACATACTGGCGATCTTGGTGGCCATTTCGGTCATGAAGCCGGACAGCAATACGCCCATCATCGGCAGAAACAGCAGCAGAGCCACAAAGATGGCGATGATCTTTGGGGCGAATACAAGGGTCGCTTCCTGAATCTGGGTCAGGGCCTGAAACAGGCCGACCACCACACCGATGACCAGACCGACAAGCATGATCGGCGCACATAACTGGATTACCAGCCAGATCGCGTCGCGCCCTACCCCTAAAACTTCATTGCCTGTCATAACCGCTGACCCGCCGCTGGAGACTCAAAAACCAATAGGCAGTTTTTACCCACTCAATGGTTAATACGCCATTAATAAATCGCTAAATCGGCATCCTGAGGATTTCCTGATAGGCGGAAATCACCTGATCACGAATAGCAATGACACTTTCTAATGAGGCTTCTGCCGAGGCTACCGCGGTGACCGCATCAATCAGTTCGGCCTTGCCCTGCGATTGCTGCAACATCATGTTTTCCGCGTGAGCCGTCGTTTTCTGGGTCTGCTCAATCGCACCCTGAAGCATTTTTGAAAAATCAGAAGCGACCTGTGTCGGCTGTGCCGTCCCCCCTAACGGAGAGACCTGCCCCATAACGGCCCCATAGGCTTTGGCAGCATAAAGCGGTGTCATTTACTTACCTTCTCAGCAGGTCGAGAATTTTCTGATCCATCGAACGCGCGGTTTCGATGACATTGAGGTTGGCCTCATAGGCGCGCTGCGCCTCGCGCATATCCATCGATTCGATCAGGGTCGAAACATTGGGTTTCTTAACGTAGCCGTTTTCATCAGCGGCCGGATGGCTCGGGTCATAGGCCAGTGTAAAGGACGAATCATCGGGCCTGACCTGAGCCAGCTTGACGCCCATGGCCCCGTCGATATTGCGCGTCTCAAAGACCGGAATCCGCCGCCGGTAAGGGTCAGCCCCCGGTGTCAGGCCGGTCGAATCGGCATTGGCGATATTTTCCGCGACAATGCGCATCCGCGCCTGCTGCGTCTTAAGCGCACTGGCGGCGACGGACATGACCGGATTGGACGGCGGGGTCTTGTTGATGGCCATATCTTAACCTCTACCTACCGGGAGCCTTGCCCGCCATGCGGATCAGGCCAAGTGATTTCTGATAAAAACCGATAGCGGCTTCAAACTGCATCCGGCTTTCGGCCATTTTGAGCATCTGCTCCTCAAGGACGACCTGATTTCCGTCCATAGTGGTCTCCGAATCAGGCGATATGACTGAACGATGCGCTGACGACCCGCCCTGTATGTCCATATGTCCGGCATTGGTCAGGCGTAAAGGCACTGAATTATTCTGGGTGTCGCCAGCCAGAACGGCGGCAAAATCCACCGGCTTGAGGTCGCGCGGGCGAAACCCCGGCGTTGAGGCATTGGCGACGTTTTGCGCCACCACCTTTTGCCGCTCCCCCAGCCAGCCCATCTTGGTTTGCAGGGCGCCGAACAGACCAATCTTGTCGAGATTCACGCTATACCCTCCTTACCTGAAAACGGCGACTCAGCCTAACTAGGCTTATTCGGCAAATAATGCCCATCCTTTGGTTAACGAAGTCTTTAAGATTAATTCCGCATTAACCATGACCACTGTCTGAAGGGGGCCCTGCCCAGATGGATTTTCTGTCTATTTTACGCGGCATGTTCGCACTGGCGATTGTTCTGGGGCTGATTGTCGGTCTGGCCTATGTGCTGCGCCGTTATGCGCCGCAATGGCTGGCCAAGCTTCAGGCTGAGCGCGGCCAGAGGCGTATGCAGATTGTCGAAACCCTTGTGCTTGATCCGGCACGGCGTGTGGTTCTGGTGCGCATCGACGATGAGGAGCGCCTGCTGCTTCTGGGGGAAGGCCGTGAACTTATCGAACCACGTCAGTTGCCTAAGCCACGTCCCCCCGCCCCGCCCACAGTTACGTCGAAGGGGCCGGTGCAATAATGACCGCCGTCCGCGCCCTTAAAACGCCGCCTAAATCGCCGTCAAAACTGACCTATCTGCTGATCCTGCTGGCAGGCATAGCCGGTTTTACCCTGATGATTTTCCCGACCGATGTATTGGCGCAGTCGATCAATCTTGATCTCGGCGAAGGCGGCACCCTGACCGCGCGCGTCATTCAGATGATCGGTCTTTTGACGGTTCTGTCGCTTGCGCCGTCCATTGTCATCATGACCACGTCGTTTGTGCGCATTGTGGTCGTCTTGTCGCTGCTCAGAACCGCCATTGGCCTGCAACAAAGCCCGCCCAATGCCGTGCTGATTTCACTGGCCCTGTTTTTGTCGGCCATCGTCATGGCCCCCACCTATCAGCAGGCCTATGATCAGGGTATCCGTCCCTTGATGGATCAGGAAATGGAACTGGCGCAGGGGTTTGATGCAGCGTCCGAACCCGTCAAGGTCTTCATGCTGTCACAGGTTTCGCCTAAGGATCTTGACCTGTTTGTGCGCCTGTCAAAGACTGAACGTCCGGCTCAGGCCATTGACCTGCCGTTGTCGGTGGTCACCCCCGCCTTCATGATTTCCGAACTTAAGACGGCGTTTGAAATCGGCTTTTTGCTGTTCGTGCCATTTCTGGTCATCGACCTTGTGGTTGCTTCGGTGCTGATGAGCATGGGGATGATGATGCTGCCGCCGGTCATCGTCTCCCTGCCGTTCAAGCTGATTTTCTTTGTGCTGGTGGACGGCTGGTATCTGGTTTGCGGCTCTCTGGTGGAGAGCTTTATCAAGAGTAGTGGCGGCGGATAGAGCCGCGTCCTCCCCCGCTTTTTGCAGGGGAGGATGATAGAGCCTAAAGGGCCGCCTTGAGCCGCTCCAGCGCCGCGCTCAGGCGGGCCTTACCGTTTTCGGCATCGCTGAGGCGCTCACGGTTTTCTTCAATGACTTCGTCAGGTGCCTTGCGCACAAACTCAGGATTATCAAGCTTGCGACGCGTGCCGTCGATAGTCTTGTCGAACGCAGCGATTTCCTTGGCGAGACGTGCGGTCTCGGCCTGAAGGTCTATGAATTCAGCAATGCTCAGTTGCCCCGTAGCCTCAGAAATCACAAACGGTATGGAGCCCGCAGGGGCATTATCGGAAACACCCACCTCTGACAGACGTGCCAGAAACAGGATCAGGTCGCGGTGCGTGCCGATCCAGTTTTGCGTATCACCATTGGCACCGGTCAGGCTCAGTGGCACCTTGGCCGAACCCGGTACGTTCATTTCCGAGCGCACCGAACGGACTTCCGAGATCAGGTCGATCAGCCAGTTAATTTCCTTATCGGCCGCCGCATCAATAGCCGCCGCGTCATAAACGGGCCAGCTTTCGGTAATCAGATCATTGGCACGGTTTGTACCCGTCGCCCCCCACAGTTCTTCGGTGATGAACGGCATGACCGGATGCAGCAGGATCAGGCACTGATCGAGCACCCAGGCCGTCATGGCCTGCGTTTCGGCCTTAGCTGCCGCATCGTCGCCATTAAGAATTGGCTTTGACAGTTCGACATACCAGTCGCAGACGACGTTCCACACGAACTTATAGAGCGCATTGGCCGCGTCATCGAAGGCGCAGGCCTCAAGGGCTTCGGTGACCGTTTTGATGGTCTTGTGCGTCTCGCCGCGTATCCAGCGATTGAGCGTCAGGTTCACCGTCGCGGGATCGAACCCGTCAACCGTGGCGCATTCGTTCATCTGGGCAAAGCGGTGCGCATTCCACAGCTTGGTGGAGAAATTACGATACCCTTCAATGCGTTGCTTGGCTAACTTAATGTCACGCCCCTGCCCTGACATGGCCACCAGCGTGAACCTGAGCGGGTCAGCGCCATACTCATCGACCAGCACCAGCGGGTCGAGCACATTGCCCTTGGACTTCGACATCTTCTGCCCCTTCTCGTCGCGGACAAGGGCATTGATGAAGACGCGCTCAAACGGAGCCTTGCCGGTAAAGTGCAGGCCCATCATCATCATGCGGGCAACCCAGAAGAAGATGATGTCAAAACCGGTAATCAGGGTGTGGGTCGGATAGAATTTCTGGAAATCCGGCGCGTTTTCATCGGGCCAGCCCATGGTCGAAAACGGCCACAGCGCCGATGAGAACCAGGTATCGAGAACGTCCTCGTCCTGAGTCAGTTCAACCGCCTTGCCATAATGGGCAATGGCAGCAGCATTAGCCTCTGCCTCAGACATTTCGACAAAGATATGCCCGTCCGGCCCGAACCATGCGGGGATGCGATGACCCCACCATAGCTGGCGCGAGACGCACCACGGCTCAATGTTGCGCAGCCATTCGAAATAGGTCTTTTCCCAGTTCTTAGGCTCAAACACCGTGCGGCCATCCTCGACCGCCGCCAGCGCTTCCTTGGCCAGTTCGGCGGCATTGACATACCACTGATCGGTCAGGAAGGGTTCGATGACGACGCCGGAACGGTCGCCGTGCGGGACAATATGCTTTGTTTTCTCGATCCCCTTCAGCCAGCCCTCGGCCTCAGCTCGGGCAACGATTTCCTTACGCGCAACAAAACGATCCTTGCCGCGATAGGTTTCGGGAACCTCATCGTTCAGGGTAGCGAAGGGCGTCAGAATATTGATGACCTCAAGATTATGCCGCTTGCCAACGCCGAAATCGTTGAAATCATGTGCCGGTGTGATCTTGACCGCGCCGGTGCCCTTATCCTTGTCGGCATAGTCGTCGCCAACGATAGGGATACGACGACCAACGATCGGCAGGATAACGTCCTTACCGATCAGATGCTTATACCGCTCATCCTCAGGATGCACGGCCACAGCGGTGTCACCCAGCATGGTTTCAGGCCGCGTCGTCGCCACGACAATATAGTCGCGCGTCTCAAACGTCTCATTGCCCTCTTCATCCTTAACCGGATGCTGATAGGTCAGACCATCCGCCAGTTGGTAGGCAAAGTGCCAGTAATGGCCATCGACCTCTTTCTGCTCGACCTCAAGGTCGGAAATCGCCGTCTGGAAATGCGGGTCCCAGTTGACCAGACGCTTGTCACGATAGATCAGACCCTGCTTATGCAGGGTGACAAACACCTTACGCACCGCATCCGACAGGCCCTCGTCCAGCGTAAAGCGTTCCCGCGACCAGTCGCACGACGCCCCCAGACGACGCAACTGACGCACAATCGCGCCGCCCGATTCCGCTTTCCATTCCCAGATTTTTTCGACAAAGGCTTCGCGGCCCATATCGCGGCGGTTCATATTGCCTGCCGCCAGTTGACGCTCAACGACCATCTGAGTCGCGATGCCTGCATGGTCGGTACCTGGCAACCAAAGGGCCGCCTTACCACGCATACGCTCAAAGCGGATCAGAACGTCCTGAAGCGTGTTGTTCAGCGCATGGCCGATATGCAGCGATCCTGTCACATTGGGGGGCGGAATGACGATGGAAAACGGTTCGGCCTCTTCATCCTCACGCGGCTTAAACGCGCCAGACTGTTCCCACTTCTCATAGAGACGCGGCTCAACGGTTTTCGGATCGAAGTTTTTTTCCAGCATCGGGTATTAACCAGGCGTAAGAGTACAAACAGAAACGGCGTCCTTAACACAGGACGCCGTGAACTTAACAGAGTGAAAGCGTGATTTTAACGTCGTGCCATAATCTAGCGACGCGATTGGCGCGCCAACCGCTCCACCTCTTCACGCACCGCCGATTCGACCACGGCAGGCAGATTTGAGTCAAGCCAGTCTTTCAGCATCGGACGCAGAAGCTCGGTCAGCAGGTCTTCTATGGTGCGGCCTTCGCGCGGCAGGGCGCTTGAGGAGGTCAGTTGACCAAAGGCCGAAATCGCCGAAGCGGCCGAGCGTTCCGACAGGAGGCTGCTGGCCGAAGCGGTCGCGGCCACGGCGGCAGCGGCGGCCATAGGCTCATAGGCGTCAATATCGCCAATAGACATGGAGGGGCGGCTGTCTTCGATAGGTGTCGTCAGTTCCAGCACGTCTTCGTCCTCAGGTGCAGCGTCAAAAGACACCTCTTCTTGTGGCTCCGGCTCATACTGAGGGGCCGCTTCCACGGCAGGCTCAGGCGTGTCCTCAACGGCTTCCGGTGCCTCGTCTTCGGGCGCGGCATCATCTTCCGAAATAATCCGGCGGATGGAAGCGAGGATTTCCTCCATAGTAGGTTCGTGCGCGGACTGATCGGACATGTCGTGAATCACTCGAATGAGAATAAACCTGCGTCATAAAGACATGGCTTGGGGGTTTTTGGCAACCTTTAAGCGCGATTTCAGGCGGGGAAGTTCGCCTTACAGGTTATTTTCCTATGTATAACAGGCTTGTAAACGCCCCTAAGGCTCGCCGACCCTATTCGCCAGACACCACCAGACCGTCGACGGCGCGAATCAAAGGCTCCAGCGGTGTGGCGCCTTTATTTTTGACCGCGTCGAAATTCGCCGCTGGATCATAGGTTTCAATCCCCGCCACCAGCGCATCGGCCCTGAGGTCACCGGTGACCGCCAGAAGCTGCGCCGAGGCCAGATATTCGGAGCGTTCGGCATCAATCAGCGCCAGTTGCGCCTGACGCAGTTCCTGCTCGGCATTCAGTACTTCGATATTGGTGCGCAGTCCCACACCCTGCTCAAGACGCACCCCTTCGGCAGCGACAGAGGCGGCGCGCACCTGCTCGCGATTAGCCGAGGCACCGGCGCGGGCGGCATTCATATTGCCCCAGTTGGTCGCGGTTTGCTGCACAACCTCACGGCGGCTCAGTTCGACCGAAATGCGCTGGGCATTATAGTTTTCCGATGCCTGACGCACACGTGAACTATTGAGTCCCGAGGTAAACAAAGGCACGGTGACGCGTATGCCTGCGGTCGCCACATCACGGCTTCCTAAATCACGGAAATCATTGGTCGGCGCATTGACGCCATAGGAGGCCGTCAAACCGACATTCGGCCCCAGACCGGAACGGGCCTGAGAGACACGTGACCGTGCGGCGGCTTCGCTGTATTGCGCAGCACGCAAGGACGGATTGTTGTTTTCGGCGCGGTTAAGGGCCTGCGTGAAATCGTTTGGCACCTGTAAGGCCGGTGCAGGATCAAGGGCAACCGGTGACTGACCGACAATCGCCACATAGGCGGCACGACTGGCATCAAGCTTCGCCTGCGCCGCCGATACAGCCGCCGAGGCTGCGGCCAGACGCGCTTCGGATTGCGCCACATCGGTGCGGGTCAGTTCACCGACCTCAAAACGGGCGCGGGTTTCCTCAAGCTGCTGATTGAGGACCGCATAGCTTTCCTGCTGGATGCGCAGGGCCTCCTGATCGCGGCGCACGGCGGTATAGACGTCTATGACCTGCAGGAGCACCTGTGATTCGATGGTGCGCAGGTCTTCCTGACCAGCGCGCACGTCAGCTTCGGCCGCATTCAGGCCAGAGGTCAGGCCGCCTGAGCTAAACAATGGTTGGCTGGCGGACAAACTAAGACCGGTGGTTGATTTCGTACCCTGTAGCCCCGGGTCCTGATAGCCGATATCGGCCCCGAGGCTAAGGGATGGCCCCAGACCGGAACGGGCCTGTACATAGTTTTCGTCATTGGCCCGCTGCAGGGCACGCGCGCGTTGCAGGGTCGGGTTCTGCGCATAGGCCTGCGCGATGGCGTCAGCCAGACTTTCGGCATTAACAGGCGATACCGCCATAGCGCTCATCAGCGCCAGCAGGCTCAAAGCCCCCTGCCATTTGAATTTCAGCCGGTTATGTCTTGCGCCCTGCATGAGAGTGTCCCTGTTATTACCGCAAGCACTAATGACAGAACAAATCCGCTTTGGCGAGTTACGGATTTTTCAGAATACAAAAGCGGGCTTTGCTTCGAAACCGGGCAGAATGGACGGCGACGAATCAAACACGTCAGTTTCCGACACACCGCTGGCGATACGGCTAAAGAGCTTCGCCTTGCCAATGGCACTGGTGCGCACCACGACCGCCAGACGCCCGCCCATGGCCAGAGCATCAGTCCAGCCCGCCGGAACCTCTGAGACAGCCCCTTCGGAGATGATCAGGTCATAAGCCCCTTCGGCAGCGGTTTTCAGGTCCTGCGTGACCGTCTCTACCCCAAGCTCGGTCAGATAAGGCTCGATCACGCTAAGCACGCGGGCATCGCCTTCCTGTGCGGTGACCTTAAGACCGGCATGGGCCAGCACCGCTGCGGCATAGGGCGCGGCAATGGCCAGAACCTTTTGACCTGCTTCGGGTTTCAGAGCGTGCAGCAGCTTGGCGATATCACGCGGGCGCATCAGGGCGCGACCGGGGGCGATCTGGGCCTCTACCTCTGCATAGGCCGCAAAGGCCTGAGACGGAGCCACAAGGCGCTCACGCTCAATGTGACGCATGGCTTTTTGCAGGGCCGGATCGGTAACGTCATTAACCCGCACCTGCGATTCGACCATGTGCTGACGTGCTGTGAAATAATCCATCCGACCGGATCCCTTACTAATGACGGCTTGAGGCGCTTATAGGCGGTCAGGACGGCGGCGGCAATACAGGCGCACCTAACCGTAGCAAATTTTCATGATAACTATTTTGCTGAGTAAGAATGGAGGCCTGACCCGGACTCGAACCGGGGTACACGGATTTGCAATCCGCTGCGTAACCGCTCCGCCATCAGGCCTCACTTGTATCTGCCCGCCCCGAAGGCGGCAAATTTTGCGGTTCGTCCAGCTATCAGATCAGCCACGACACCGCAACGCCTTTGCTGAAAATTTCTACAGAAAACTGACATAAGCGTTAAAACGCCGCAGTTCAGACTACAATCAGGCCGCCCTTAACGACCGGATAAAATCATCAATGGCCGCACTTACCCCTTCAGAGGCCGCGCGCACAGCCTCGGCCTGACGGCTGACGGCCTCAGCGGCATCATGGGTTTCCGACGCCACATGCTGCACCGCCTCAATGTCCTGACCGACAGAACGTGAGCCCGCCGCCAGATTGTCCGCCGTTTCTGAAATCTCACGCGTGGCCGCCTGCTGACCGGCTACCGAGCGGGCGATATCTTCGGATGAGGCGCGCAAGGTCTGAATTGTGCCCACAATATTATCAATCGCGGTCACCGCCTCAAGCGTATTGGCCTGAATGTGCTGCACCTTATCGGTTATGTCGCGCGTCGCCTTTTCGGTTTCCTGCGCCAGCGTCTTTACCTCTGAGGCGACAACGGCAAAGCCCGCCCCTGCCTCACCGGCCCGAGCGGCTTCGATGGTGGCATTGAGCGCCAGCAGATTGGTCTGGCGGGCAATGCCCGAAATAATATCGACTACGGCGCTGATTTCATCGGCACTGCGGCCAAGTCGCGCCATCATTTCCGCCGTCTGCTGCGCTTCTTCGGAGGCGCGCGAGGACACATCAGATGAGGCTTCGGTCGCCTGAGCGATATCGGCAGCCGTATCAGAAAGGCCCTGCACCGTCTGCGCCACATGCCGCGCATGGGCCGATGTGCTTTCGGCGGTGGTGGTGACGTTTTCAACCCGCTGCATGGCGGTAAGCGCCGATCCGCTCATCTGACCGGCCGAAGCGCTCATCTCAGCCGACACCTGACGCAGGGTAGCTATCAGCACCGAGACCTGAGATTGCAGGCTTTCAGCCATGTCCCGAAGCACGGCCTGACGTTCCGCTGCCTGAACCTCAGCACGGCGGGCATTTTCCGCTTCATGCGCCATCAGGGACTGGCCATTTTCACGAAACACACCCAAGGCCCGTGCCATGGCACCAATCTCATCGCTGCGGTGTGCGCCGGTTATGTCTGAACTGAAGTCGCGCTCGGCAAAGCGCGACATGTGACGGCTCATACGCTCAAGGGCGGTAAAGACCTCACGGTCAAAATAAACAGCCGCCACAAGCCCCGTCAGACCAACCGCAACAGCCACGACCCAGATGCCTGCCGAAAACTGTTGCGACTGCGCCAAGACAGCCTCAATCCCGCCTACCCCCGTCGCATTGCCATCCCTTAGAGCCTCCAGCTCACTGATGACAAATGCCTGATGCGACAGCGCCATAACAGCGACAGCCCCCAGCACAATAAGAAATACAGCAAACAGCCCCCTGATGCGGGCTTTGATCGGCGGCAATGTCATAAACTTGATCCGGTTACTTCAGTCCACGCCGTACTTAGAAAATGAACCGGTTAAGGAGTTCTGAACACGCTTCACATAACAGGGATACAAATTAACCTTACATTAACGCAAATCAGGCGATCACAGGCTGTCTTTAGATTTTTTGAAGACACCACCATCACCAAACTTTTAAGGCCCGAAAGATTTTTTTTCGGGCTTTTTCTTATTTTGGCATAATTCGTGGATAATTTGCGCAAGGCACTTGCGTTCCGGATCAAAGGCTTGCTATAGGCGCTCACCACGCTGCTGATGTTCCCCGGTAGCTCAGTTGGTAGAGCAGTCGACTGTTAATCGACTTGTCACAGGTTCGAGTCCTGTCCGGGGAGCCATTCTTTTTCAGAAGCAGATCGTTGAGGCAAGCCTCCGAAATCTCTCACCCGATAGTTACAGATAATCCGGCACAGCAGGACGGGTGGCGTTTGCACATGAACCCACGGGATCAATGCAGCCCCTAAAACACCACGGTTGTCTGGGCTCCGCCGCCGGACAGGCCGCGGTGTACATACCACTGGCCGTCCTCAGCCTCAATACGGTTGGCTTGCGGCGCCTTTAGGGTGACCATGCGGTTTTCAGTATTATTCGCCCCACGCACACTCAGTTGAAACCGGCTGCCGATACTGCGGTTAGCGGGCGGGATGAGCGCGTGATAAAGCCCTGTCGCATCGGTACGGGTGCGCGCCGCCGTCTGGCCATCGACCAGCACTTCAATGACAATGTCCGGCAGGGAACGGCCAGACACCGCCATGCCACCGCCCGCATCATAATCAAGCGCCGCCAGAAGCCCTGAGCGCGCCGACATCGGTAAGGTCGCGGCCCCTTCGCGTAAGAAGACCGCCCCCGGATCATCGGTGGCCGCAGACTGTGCCGGAACGAAGACGGTGCCTTCGGCCTGAATCAAACGCCCACCACTTTCCATCAACAGCGTATAAAGACTTCCGCCCGGGCCCTGCGGCACTTCAGCGGTAAACCGCCCTTGCGCATCCGCCGTCACGCCGATGGCACGGCCATCCGCTGCCACAAGGCGCACCCGCCCCTGCGGCACGGCAATGCCACTTACCTGTAACTCACCTTCGGGGTTTATGACGATATGGGTGATCTCAGGCGTGCGGCTATAGCCCATGGACGTCGCGAGATAGGGCGTATCTTTATCGGCCTGAGCCCCCGATGGCCCGCAGCCCGCCAGGGTCAGCAGGCCACAGGCCGTCAGGAGACCAAAGGCCGTCAGGAGAAAGGCGGGGCTCAGTTTCAGCGGAGGAAATGCCATATTTACGGGCCATAGGCGGGGTAAATTACCCCTTCAAATTTTTGCAACCAAAGCCATATAAGCTTATGGACGTTATAATGTCCATAGAATCAAGGTGATGATACTATCGCCGTTTTCTACGGACGCCGCATATATTCAGGATAGATTTTACATGGCCGACACAGGCTCCAAACCCGTTCAGATTCCTCCCGGCATCCTGCCGTCCCCCTGTTCAGCCCAACGCCCGATCCGCTCCATCTGCGTCTATTGCGGCTCATCCGATAATGTGGAACCGCGTTTCAAGATTGAGGCCTATACGCTAGGTAAGACCTTTGCTGAAAACGGTTTGCGGCTTGTCTATGGCGGCGGTGGTGTCGGCCTGATGGGCGAATGTGCGCGCGGGGCGCATGAAAACGGCGGGCGCGTTATCGGCATCATGCCGGAATTTCTGCGCAGCCGCGAACGGCTTTATGATGATGTGGAAACCGTAGTCGTTCAGACTATGCACGAACGCAAGATGCGTCTGTTTGACGAAGCTGACGCCTTTGTCGTGCTGCCGGGCGGGGTCGGTACGCTTGAGGAAGTGATCGAACTGTTAAGCTGGCGTCGTCTCGATCTGCATAAAAAGCCGATCATCTTCCTTAACAGCAACGGCTTCTGGGAAGATTTCTTCGCGCTGGTCAACCACACCATAGAAAAAGGCTTCACGCCTGAGGCTTTCCGGCACACCTATATGAGCGTGGAGACGGTCGAACAGATTCTCGATGCGGTTTCAGAAATGAGCTGCCACGACGAAAGCATCGACACGCGCAAGATGCTTTAGGTCTTTGTTATCTCCCTCCCGCACGGCAGGAGGGAGGTCAACGCTTTACCCCTTGAGACGCGCAGCGATCTTTTCACGCCCGATCAGGAAGCTTATGGCGCCCATATCCGGCCCATGCGGCTTTCCGGTCAGGGCCAGACGCAGGGGCATGAACAGGGATTTGCCCTTGGCCCCTGTCGCGTCCTTGATGGCGCCTGTCCACGCGCTCCAGCTGTCGCGGCCATAGTCAGTGGGCAGCAACTCAAGCGCCTTTGCGGCAAACTCAGCATCCTCAATCACCGGCGCAATCTCACCGCTGACGATATTGGCCCATTCGGCCACATCCTTAAACAGGCTGAGGTTCGGCTTCACCGTGTCCCAGAACAGTTCACCCAGATCAGCGTTTACCGCCCCAAGGCGTGGTTTCGCCTCCGCATAGGCCATGGCTTGCAAAATGCCAGCATTTACACGCAACAGTTCCTCAAGGTCATAACGCGCCGGTGCGCGGCCCATCTTGCTGAAATCCTGCAAGGCCGCCAGAGCCTCAAGCGATTCCGAAGGCTCCACCGGATCAGAAGTGCCGATCTTCGCCAGATGCGAGGTCACCGCCAGCGGCTCATAGCCCTGTGCGCGCATTTCCGAAATCGACAAAGACCCCAGACGCTTGGAAAGCCCCTCCCCGTCCGCGCCAACCAGAAGCGTCATGTGCGCAAAGGTCGGCAGGTTGGCGGCACCAAAGAAATCCGACAGCGCTTCAAAAATCTCAAGCTGAGTGCCGGTATTGGCGACGTGATCTTCGCCGCGAATGACGTGCGTGATCTTCATATCCAGATCATCAACCACCGACGGCAGGGTATAGAGGAATGCGCCATCTTCGCGGATGAGTACAGGATCGGACATCGACGTCGTATCGACTTCGCAATGACCTCGCACAAGGTCTTCCCAGGCGACGCGCTTGCCCTCAAGCTTGAAGCGCCAATGGGGTTTGCGGCCTTCGGCTTCAAAGGCGGCTTTTTCAGCATCGGTCAGGTTCAGCGCGGCGCGGTCATAGACCGGCGGCAGGCCGCGCGACAGCTGCACCTTGCGGCGACGATCCAGTTCATCCGCCGTTTCATAACAGGGGTACAAACGCCCTGCCGCCTTCAGCGTGTCGGCCGCCTTCTGATACAGGTCAAACCGCTTTGACTGGTTATAGCGTTCTCCCCACTCAAGACCGAGCCACTTCAGGTCGGTTTCGATCAGATCTTCGTTTTCCTGCGTTGAGCGCTCAAGGTCGGTATCGTCGATCCGCAGGACGAACACGCCCTGATGCTTCTTCGCATACAACCAGTTGATCAGGGCGGCACGGACATTACCGGCATGGATACGGCCGGTGGGCGAAGGGGCGAAACGAACCTTAACGGTCATGGGTACAAGTCCAGAAAAGAAAAAGGCGCACAGAGGTGCTCTCCATACGCCCAATGACTAAAAGAGAAAAGGTCTGGTTTCTGATGCGCGGCATCATCCACCCTGACCTGATCTTTGTTACGGGTGCAGAGCCTGAGGCCCTGCCTCAGTCGTCGCGATGGACGCGCTCGGAACGCTCGTGACGCTCCTGGGCTTCGATCGACAAGGTAGCGGTCGGTCGCGCCTCAAGACGACCCAGACCGATCGGCTCACCGGTTTCTTCGCAGAAACCATAAGAACCGTCGTCAATGCGCGAAATGGCTTCGTCAATTTTGGAGATCAGCTTGCGCTGGCGGTCACGGGTGCGCAGCTCCAGCGCCCGATCCGATTCCGAAGACGCCCGATCCACCAGATCCGGATGATTTTCCGTCTCCTTCTGCATCACGGAAACCGTCTCTTTCGAACCGGCGAGAATCTCGTTTTTCCAAGTCAGCAGCTTTTTACGGAAATAGGCGAGCTGACGCTCGTTCATATAGTCTTCGTCGTCTGCCGGACGATAGGTATCCACCGGCTTGGAAATGTCGTCAGCACTCATCTCAATTACCACGCCCCGCATTATATGTGTTCATGCCGTTTTTGCCACATACTCAGCAAGAAACAGGCCATGAGGTTTCGCGCGGCTTATAGCCCGTGAATCAAAGGCGTACAATCAAGATTTTGTGAAAAACCAACCGTTCAGAAAAGATAGATTACATTAACTTGCGCTTTGCAAGCTCTACATAGGCGCGAGTCTCGATCTCATTCAGCACCCCCTGAAGGCGGGCATCATCAACCTCTTCACGTTCTGCCTCGATCATTTTCTGCAAGGTGATCAGCGCGTGGTCATTGATCACGCCCCCGAGAAGCGAGATTTTCAACTCCTCAAGCTTGTCGAGAATATCACCGGCGCGGCGCACCTGACGGCGTTTGCGCCCCTGAAGTACATCATCTTCGCCCTGCAAGGCCAGAATAGCGTCAATGCCCCCCAGACTCATAGCAGCTGAGGCCGCAGACGGTGCCGAAGCGCTTCGGGCGCTCGCTGCGCCTTTAAGAGAAAAATTACCGGAAGCCTTAGCCGTGCCGGAAGCCGACGATGCAACGCCGGCTCCTGTCAGGCCGTTTATTTTAAGCGACATGGATGCCCCATATATGGATGACATAGCGGGTAACAGGGCCATTCTGGCGTTTAATGCGCAGGTTTTGTCGCGCGGAATAGATTAAGAATGCCACAACATACTTGATCAGCGGTTAACGCCCGGCATTTTCTTCCCATGGGAATCCGATACCCGGCACAGCCACCCACCCCCAGGCACATTAACTAATTTTTCCACTGATTTTATTTAGGAAAATGAACATTTTTCTGTGGCACACTCCCTGCATACCCTTAGCGCACCATTATGGTTAACGTCCGAACGGAAACCCGACATGCGCTTTATAGCCGCCCTTTTGTCTGCCCTGCTGATGCTGACGCCTGTTTATCAGGCGCAGGCGGCCTCACGCATTAAGGATATTGTCGACGTCGAGGGCGTGCGTAAAAACCAGCTGATCGGATATGGCATTGTCGTCGGCCTGAACGGCACAGGTGACACAGTCCGTAACTCGCCTATGCTCAAACAAAGCCTTGAGGGCATGATGGAGCGCATGGGCGTCAATATCCGCGACGCCAATCTGAATACCAAAAATGCCGCCGCCGTCATGATTACGGCGGAACTGCCGCCCTTCGCTGCGCCGGGGTCACGCATTGATGTGACCGTATCAGCCATGGGCGATTCCAAAAGCCTTCTGGGCGGCACGCTTCTGGTGACCCCGCTGCTCGGGGCCGATGGCGAAGCCTATGCAGTGGCGCAAGGCACGGTTCAGACCGGTGCCATCTCAGCCGGTGGGGCCTCAGGTTCCAGCATCATCAAGGGCGTGCCGACGGCCGGTCGCATTGCTTCGGGCGGTGTCATCGAACGCGAGCTTGGCTTTCAGCTTGATGCCCTGCCGATTGTGCGCCTGACCTTAAAAAATCCCGACTTCACCACCGCCCAGCGCATCGCAGCGGCCATTAATGGCCGCTTCCCCGGCACAGCCTATGCGGAAAACCCGACCATTGTGGCCATTCGCGCACCGGCCAACACCTCGATGTCTGGCTTTGTGTCGCAAATTGAAGCCCTGCCGATACAGGTTGATACGCCTGCCAAGGTGGTGATTGACGAGGTCAATGGCGTCATCGCCATTACCGGTAATGTCCGCGTTTCCCGCGTCGCCATTGCGCAGGGTAATCTGACGGTCAGTATTAACGAACAACCCTTTGTCAGTCAGCCCGGCCCCTTCTCACAGGGGCAGACGGCGATTGTCCCCGACAGTCAGGTCTCTGTCGAAGAAGAGCGCGGGCGCAAACTGCATATACTGGATGACACGGTCGCGCTGTCCGATCTGGTGGCGGGTCTGAACGCGCTTGAAGTGTCACCACGCGACATGATCTCGATCCTGCAAACCCTTAAGGCCGCCGGTGCGCTTCAGGCCGACATAGAGGTGATGTAATATGAGCTACTCAAGCCCCGTAACCGCCGACACCTCACTGAACCTTCAGGCCTCCCAGTTGCAACGCAAAGGGGCCAGACAGACCGGCACTGAGTTTGAAACCATGGTGCTGTCGAATATGCTGCGTCCGATGTTTGAAGGCCTCGAGACAGACGGTATGTTCGGTGGCGGCAATGGCGAGGAAATGTTCCGCTCGTTCTATATCGATGCCATCGCCCAGCAGATGGTACGTTCCGGCGGCATAGGCATCGCCGATCAGGTACAAAAGCAGCTCTTAGCCCTTCAGGAGTCTTAAGCATGTCTTCCGCCAATGAACGCGCCGAACATCTTATTCTGCTGACGCAGCGCCTGAGCGAACGCTTGCGAATTGAAATCGACCTTCTTGAGGCGCACAAACCGCAGGAACTGGCAGGCTCGGTCGAAGATACCCGCACCCTGTCGTCGCATTATCGTCAGGAAACCCTGCGTCTTAAGAACAATCCGTCCCTGCTGGCCGACATCAGCGCGGAAAACAAGGCCGCCCTCAAGGCCGCGACCGAAACCTTCATGGATATATCCGCTCGCCATGCCCAGGCCGTTGAGGCCGCTAAAACCATCTCCGAAGGCATATTACTGGCCATTGCCGAAGACATGGGGGAAAAGGGCCGCACCGCCACAGGCTATGGCCCAGCCGCCACGCCGAAAACAGCGAAGTCGCATTCGCTAACTGGCGGCTACAAGGCCTGATGCCTATTAAGAATTTTTAATTTATTTATAACCATAGGGCTTAACCGGTTTTTCATGACGTTCGGATAATTGATATGCATCAACCTTATCCGGATACCACACATGCGTCTGCGTCTGCCCCGTATAATCCAGCGTTTTCAAGCATCCGATAAGGGCAATGTTGCCATTATTTTCGGCATATCTGCCATGTCACTTCTGGGGCTTGCGGGCGGTGCGCTCGATTACTATTCGGCGGTTAATCTTAAAAGCAAGCTTCAGGATGCGATGGACGCCTCGGTTTTAACCGGCTTGCGTCACCCCGAAGCGAACCGTCAGACCGAGGCGGCAAAGGTATTCCAGACCAATCTGCCGGATAATATCAGTGGCATAACCCCCCGCTATACCCCCGGAGAAAACAGCCTGACCGGCAATGCGTCATTTGAGTCACCGACGACGATCCTGAACCTATTGGGGATTAAGTCCATCCCCTTAAGTGTCACCGCGACCGCTCAGGGCACGCCGGTAAAGGGCAAGACCGCAGGCCCGTGCGTCTATGTGCTTGATCCGAATGGCTCTCAGACTCTGCGCGTCAACTCAGGCCCTGATATTGTGGCACCTGAATGTGAGATTCATGTTCGTTCAACAGCTCGCGAAGCCGCGGTTTTCAATTCGGGCATCAAGCTCGATTTCAAGAAAATCTGCGTCGCCAGTTCTACCGTGCTCGATAATCATCGCGGGCTGAAAAATGTTGAACTGAAATGCGATGCGCATCCCGACCCCTATGCCGGTAAGCTGCCGACCGTAAATGCCGGAAGCTGCCAACATAGCAATCTGAATATCAATGGTGGCACCCAGACCCTCAATCCGGGCACCTATTGCGGCTGGACGAATTTCAATGGCGGCCCCAACATTAAGCTGAACCCCGGCCTCTATGTTATTCAAAATGGCGGCTGGAACGTCAATGGCGGCAACTGGACCGGCGATGGTGTGACCTTCTATTTTGCCGACCAGTCGAAAATCCAGTTCAATTCGGATGTGGCACTTAACCTCAAAGCGCCGTCATCAGGCACCTACAAGAATATACTGATCTTCGAAAAGCCGGGCCTTGGTACTTCGGACTTCATTCTTAATGACGCCCGCTCCAACGAAATGAACGGCCTGATCTGGCTGCCCAGCCGCCGCGTCACCTATAATTCCAAATCTCAGATGAGCAGCCACCATATGACGCTGGTGTCATGGCAACTGACGCTCAATCAGACCAAATGGCGGCTTGATCCCGAAGCCAGCGGTCAGGTCGAAGCCTCAGCCGGTGCGTCCCTGACCAATATCCGCCTGACGCGATAAAGATTTTACCCAACCTCCTGTAACTGCCCCGATGCCCGCGCGTCGGGGTATTTTTTTGCTATACAAAACATATGGAAAACTTTTCCGCTCTGCTGACACTTTTTAGATGCCGTATAAGCTTCTATATAGGGCTTTAAGTAATCAGGATTTCGGATCAGACATGGCCACGCACGACGCCCCGCATAGCAGTTTCAAGGGGCCATCACAGGATTTCATCAAAATCAGAGGGGCGCGTGAACATAACCTCAAAGGGGTTGATGTCGATATTCCGCGTGGGCAACTGGTGGTGCTGACCGGCCTTTCAGGGTCGGGTAAGTCGTCTCTGGCCTTTGACACCATCTATGCCGAAGGTCAGCGCCGCTATGTGGAATCCCTGTCGGCCTATGCGCGTCAGTTCCTTGAGCTGATGTCCAAGCCTGATGTTGACCTGATCGAAGGCCTGTCGCCTGCCATTTCGATTGAGCAGAAGACGACTTCGAAAAACCCGCGCTCAACCGTCGGCACGGTCACCGAGATCCACGACTATATGCGCCTTCTGTGGGCACGGGTCGGCGTCCCCTATTCGCCTGCCACCGGCCTGCCCATTGAAAGCCAGACCATTTCCCAGATGGTCGATAAGCTGGTGGCCCTGCCCGAAGGCACACGTATCCTCCTGCTGGCCCCCTTTGTGCGTGGCCGTAAGGGTGAATACCGCAAGGAAATTGCCGATCTTCAGCGTCAGGGCTTTCAGCGTCTGAAGATAAACGGTGAATATTACGCCATCGAAGACGCTCCGAAGCTGGATAAAAAATACAAGCATGACATCGACGTGGTGGTTGATCGCGTGGTCATCAAAGACGGGTTAATGCAGCGTCTGGCCGACTCGCTCGAAACGGCCTTGCGTCTGGCCGACGGTCTGGCGGTGGCCGAATTTGCCGACAAGGCCGAAGGTGAAGACGAGCCTAAGCGCATTATCTTTTCGGAAAAATTCGCCTGTCCGGTTTCGGGCTTTACCATTGCCGAGATCGAACCGCGCCTGTTTTCGTTCAATAATCCGTTTGGTGCCTGTCCGACCTGTGACGGTCTGGGGGTCAAGCTCAGCTTCGATAAAAACCTTGTGGTGCCTGACCCGTCACGCACTCTAAAAGACGGAGCCATTGCGCCCTGGTCGAAAGGCTCATCCCCCCTCTATGCCCAGACCCTGCAAAGCCTTGGGGTGCATTACGGTTTTGATGTCAGCACCAAGTGGGACACCCTGCCCGACGGTGTGCAGGCGGTGATCCTGTACGGTTCCGGCTCCGAAAAGATCAAGTTCGTGTATGAGGACGGCTCACGCCGCTATGACGTCTCCAAACCCTTTGAAGGCGTCATCCCCAATATGGAACGCCGCTGGCGCGAAACCGATTCCTCATGGGCGCGCGAAGACCTGAGCCGTTATCAGGCCGAAACCCCGTGTGAGGCCTGCGGCGGCAAACGCCTGAAGCCCGAAGCACTGGCCGTCAAGGTCACGGCGCGCGACATTGCCGAAATCTCGCAACTGTCGATCCGTCACGCTCACGAATGGTTCGCCGATCTGGAAAACCACTTAAGCGAAAAGCAGATGGATATTGCGCGGCGCATCCTCAAGGAAATTCTTGATCGCCTGAGCTTCCTCAATGCGGTGGGTCTGGATTACCTTAATCTGTCGCGCAATTCCGGCACCCTTAGCGGCGGTGAATCACAGCGTATTCGTCTGGCGTCACAGATCGGTTCGGGTTTGACCGGCGTGCTTTATGTGCTTGATGAACCCTCCATCGGCTTGCATCAGCGCGACAATGACCGCCTGCTGGAAAGCCTCAAGGGCCTGCGTGACCTTGGCAACTCCGTACTTGTGGTTGAACATGACGAAGACGCGATTCTGACGGCGGATTATGTCATCGATATGGGCCCGGCCGCCGGTGTGCACGGTGGACAGGTCGTCGCCGAAGGCACGCCCGAAGACATCAAGACCAACCCGAACTCTCTTACCGGTCAATACCTTACCGGAAAGCGTGAAATCGCCGTACCGGATCGTCGCCCGATCAACAAAAAGAAGATGCTCAAGGTGATTGGCGCGCGCGGTAACAACCTGAAAAACGTGACGGGTGAGATTCCCGTCGGCGTCTTTACCTGTATCACTGGCGTATCAGGCGGCGGCAAGTCGTCCTTTACCCTCGAAACCCTGCACAAGGCGGCGGCGCGTCGCCTGAACAATGCCTCCGCCAATCCGGCCCCGCACGACCGCATTGAAGGCCTTGAGCATTTCGATAAGGTCGTGGAAATCGATCAGTCGCCGATTGGCCGCACCCCGCGCTCCAACCCCGCCACCTATACCGGTGCTTTCGGCCCGATCCGTGACTGGTATGCAGGCTTGCCGGAATCCAAGGCGCGCGGCTATGGCCCCGGTCGTTTCAGCTTCAACGTCAAGGGCGGGCGCTGCGAAGCCTGTACCGGCGATGGCCTGATCAAGATCGAGATGCACTTTCTGCCGGATGTTTATGTCACCTGCGATGTCTGTAAGGGCAAGCGCTATAACCGTGAGACGCTGGATATTTCCTTCAAGGGCCATTCCATCGCCGATGTGCTGGATATGACCGTGGACGAAGGGGCCGAGGCCTTCAAGGCCGTGCCGACGATCCGCGACAAGCTGAAAACCCTGCAACGGGTGGGCCTTGGTTATATCAAGATCGGCCAACAGGCGACGACCCTGTCCGGCGGTGAAGCCCAGCGCGTCAAGCTGTCCAAGGAACTGTCCAAACGCGCGACCGGTAAGACGCTTTATATCCTCGATGAACCGACCACCGGCCTGCATTTCGAAGATACGCGTAAGCTGCTTGAGGTACTTGATGAACTGGCGGACAACGGCAATACAGTCGTGGTCATCGAGCACAATCTCGATGTCATCAAGACGGCGGACTGGATACTCGATTTTGGCCCCGAAGGCGGTGACGGTGGCGGTGAAATCGTCGCTTTCGGCACACCGGAACAGGTGGCGAATAACCCCGCGTCATGGACGGGCAAATACCTTAAGGACATCCTCGCCCGCCACCGCGACCGGCAGGGCCTAGAGCCCTGCACCCAATTGCCCAGAGGTGAAACCGCGAACGCCGAAGCGTGATCTCTTTATCCTCCCCTGTGAGCTACGCGAACGGGGGAGGTGCCGAGCTTGTCGAGGCGGAGGGGGCAAACCGTCCGCCTCTAACGCCTCATTAACCCTGTTGCGGCATTACTGGTCAGGAACCCTTACCTGAGTCGGAAATTCTCCATGCGCCCTGCCCTTATGGCCACCGCTGTCTGTCTGCTGGCCCTTACCGCCTGTAGCAAGCCCGATGCGCCTAAGGCCACAGAGGCCCAAGGCACCGCCCCCGCTGGCCCCAGACTGGATGACTGGAGTTACTCAGGTGACAACGGCCCCGAACACTGGGCGCGCCTCGGCGGCGATTCGGTCACCTGCGGTCAGGGAAAACGTCAGTCGCCGATTGATCTGACCGGCTTTCCACCGGCAAAGGTCGCCGAGCTGACGCTGGATTATCTGTCTTCAACCGCCACTATCCAGAACACCGGACGCTTCATTCAGGTAAGCCCGTCAAACGGCGGCGCACTGGTGATGGACAAGATCAGCTACAAGCTCAAAAGCTTCCATTTCCGCACACCGTCCGAACACATCATCAATGGTCATCGGGCAGCGCTTGAGACCCAATTCGTGCATGAAAACGATAAGGGCCAGACCCTGATCGTCTCAGTTATGTCCGATATTGGCGTAGCCGACCCGATGCTGGCCCCCATCTGGACGTTCCTGCCCACCGATCCGGGGGCACCGGTGGCCATTCCGGACGTACTCCTCAATGCCCGCGACCTGATGCCAGCGACCGAGGAATTTTACGCCTATGCGGGGTCATTGACCGCCCCGCCCTGCACCGAAGAAGTGACATGGCTTGTCGCGGCCTCGCCTTTGAGCATCAGCCCTGAACAGATTGACGTCTATCAGCGCCTGATAGGCAGCAATGCCCGTCCGGCACAGCCCCGCAATGGTCGCGACCTGCTGCATATCATCGGCGGTTAGTCTGCGGCGTCTGTCCGAAGGGCAACGATCTGCTGATAGGCCGAAGCGAAAAAACCCACCGTCAGCGGCCAGAACAGGCCGATCCCCAGCGCCAGATTGAACCAGACGCTGACCTGTCCCCATGTGGCCGGTACGACCGCGCCAATGAGCACAAACGGCAGGGTCAGCAGAAAATAACCGGCAAACAGTTTTAGCGTCTGGCCCGAAGACAGGCTTAAGGCATTGAGCGACACCACCTGACGCTCACCAATGGTCGCCGCCTGATGCAGCCATAGCTTGATTGACAGGGTGATCAACACAAACATGATAACAACGACGGTCATCAGCAGAATAGCGCCCTGTGGCTGGGGACCGGTGACAAACTCACGCATCAGCCCCTCAAGCGAGCCTGCCCGCTCCGCAAGCCCCGCTGCACTGAGGAACAGCGCCAGCACCACACAGAGCATGACAAACACCATCAGCCAGAACAGGCTGACCAGAATCCCCGCCCCGATCAGTCGCAACTCAGGTTTGGCGAATTGCACACCGCCAAATCCCAGCCCTTCGGTTCTGGCATAACGGCCAAACAGAGCGATACGATAGAGCGCGCCAGTGACGACAAACTGAAAGACCAGCACGGCCAGAATGATGGCTCTCTGCCCCCAGACACCGCCCGCCGCAACAAAAGCCGTCTGTCCGGCAACCACGAGGGCAAACAGAACCACAAGCGCCAGCCAGGCCTGCCCCCATGCCTTAGGCACGAAGGCCACCGAGGCTTTCAGCGCCTGCCACAGATTAAACGATTTTGCGAAACTCATCTTCCCCCAAAGCCCCGTAGCCGCAGACTGCATAGTGACACTCATTGCCTGTATTTGTACAACCGTTTTCGCTTGTAAAGCGCATCCCAAAAAGTGTGAAACGGTTTTTGGATAAAGATGCGCGTCTGCTTTTGATTATTGCCCCCCTCACCTCCAAAGGCTATGAGGTGGCGCATGACAAACCCTGTACATATTATTGGCGGCGGCCTTGCAGGCTCCGAAGCCGCCTGGCAACTGGCTCAGGCGGACGTGCCGGTTATTCTTCATGAGATGCGTGGCGTGCGTGGCACCGACGCGCATCATACGGATGGTCTGGCGGAACTGGTCTGCTCCAACTCTTTCCGTTCCGACGACTGGGAATATAACGCCGTTGGTCTTCTGCACGCGGAGATGCGCAAGGCCAATTCGCTGATCATGGCCTGCGCCGATGCCCATCAGGTACCCGCGGGCGGGGCCTTAGCCGTTGACCGTGACGGCTTTTCACAAGCCGTGACCCAAAGGCTTGAGGCCCACCCGCTGGTAACCATCACGCGCGAAGAAGTCACCGACCTTAAGGGTAAGATCGAGCGCGGCGAATGGCATAGCGTCATCTGCGCCACCGGCCCGCTGACCTCCGATGCCCTGTCGGCAGAGATCGCCGCCCTCACCGGCCACGACCACCTGAGCTTCTTTGACGCTATCGCACCGATTGTTCATTTTGACTCGATCAATATGGACATCGCCTGGAAGCAATCGCGCTACGATAAGGAAGGCCCGTCAGGTGAAACGGCGGCCTATATCAATTGCCCGATGGATAAGGCCCAGTACGAAGCCTTTATCGATGCCCTGCTCGATGGCCCCAAGGCTGAGTTCAAGGAATGGGAAAACGTCCCCTATTTTGATGGCTGCCTGCCGATCGAGGTCATGGCCGAACGCGGGCGCGAAACCCTGCGTTTTGGTCCAATGAAGCCGGTCGGCCTGACCGATCCGAACAACCCGACGGTCAAACCCCACGCCATCATCCAGTTGCGTCAGGATAATGCGCTGGGCACCCTGTATAATATGGTCGGCTTCCAGACCAAGCTGAAGCACGGCGCACAAACCGATGTCTTCCGCATGATACCGGGCCTTGAAAACGCCCAGTTCGCCCGTCTGGGGGGCCTGCACCGCAACACCTTTATCCAGTCGCCGAAGGTTCTGGATCGAAGCTTACGTTTGAAATCCCTGCCTGCCTTGCGTTTCGCCGGTCAGATTACCGGCGTCGAAGGCTATGTCGAAAGTTCGGCTATGGGGCTTCTGGCGGGTCGTTTCGCGGCGGCTGAAGCCAAGGGTGAAACGCTTGAGGCCCCGCCGGAAACCACGGCACTGGGCGCGCTGGTGGGTCACATCACCGGCGGTCATCTGGCGGATGAAAAGTCTTCTTTCCAGCCTATGAACATCAATTACGGTCTGCTGCCGCCGCTTGAGGCCCCCAAGGTCGACGAAGACGGCAAGAAAATCCCGCCCAAGGATCGCGGCCGCGCTAAAAAACGCCTGATGAGCCTCCGCGCCATCAAGGATATCGAAAACTGGCTAAAATAGAAAACAGCCTCCGGAATACTCCGGAGGCTGTTTCGTTGAGCCACAATGGTGTGGCGAAAATGATTAGCTTCCGAGAAACGCCGCGCTTAAGTACGTGAGCAGCGTCTCGCAGGAAGATGATTATTTGCAGACCACCAGTGTGGCTCAACCATGTGCCAGCACCGCCAGCAACAACAACGCCACAATATTGGTGATCTTGATCATCGGATTGACCGCAGGCCCCGCCGTGTCCTTATAGGGATCACCGACCGTATCACCGGTCACCGAAGCCTTATGCGCCTCAGACCCTTTAAGGTGCCTGACGCCGTCCTTATCGACAAAACCGTCTTCAAAGGACTTCTTGGCATTATCCCAGGCACCGCCGCCCGAGGTCATCGAAATAGCCACGAACAAACCAGTGACGATCACCCCAAGCAACATAGCGCCCAACGCTTCAAACGCCGGCACCGCGCCACCAATCCAGTAAACCACCCCGAACAGCACCAGCGGAGATAATACCGGTAACAATGACGGAATAATCATTTCGCGGATCGCCGCCTTGGTCAGCATGTCCACGGCACGACCATAGTCAGGCTTTGAGGTGCCCGCCATGATGCCCTTGTCCTCGCGGAACTGACGCCTGACCTCCTCAACGACGGCCTGCGCGGCGCGGCCCACCGCCGTCATGCCCATGCCGCCAAACAGATAAGGCAGCAAGCCCCCGATCAGCAGCCCTACGACGACCCACGGCGAAGACAGTGAGAAGGTCAGTTCCCCCAGCCCTTCAAAGATACTGCCCGGTTCGGCATTGGCCGCGAAATAGCCAAGATCGGAGGTATAGGCGGCAAACAGCACCAGCGCCCCAAGTCCTGCCGATCCGATGGCATAGCCCTTGGTGACCGCCTTGGTGGTGTTACCCACCGCATCGAGCGCATCGGTCGTATGGCGCACTTCCTTATCAAGTCCTGCCATTTCCGCGATACCACCGGCATTGTCGGTGACCGGCCCGAAGGCATCAAGCGCCACAATCATGCCCGCCAGCGCCAGCATGGTGGTGGTCGCAATGGCAATCCCGAACAGCCCTGCCATGAGATAACAGGAAATAATCCCGCCGACGATAATCAGCGCCGGAACCGCTGTCGATTCCATCGATACCGCCAGCCCCTGAATAACATTGGTGCCATGACCGGTGACGGAGGCCTGCGCAATCGACACCACAGGCCGCTTGCCCGTGGCCGTATAATATTCGGTCACCACGACAAAGCCCGCCGTCACCGCTAGCCCGATCAGTCCGCAGTAAAACAGGTGCAGGCCGGTAAAGCTGTGGGCTGCGCCGCCCGCCGTATATTCGATGACCCGATCAAAGCCCAGTCCGGGCAGATAATGGATCACCGCCGCCAGTGCTGCGATGGATAAAATTCCCGTGGCAATCAGGCCCTTATACAAGGCCCCCATGATGTTCTGAGATTTACCCAGACGCACAAAGAATGTCCCCGCGATAGAGGTCAGGATACAGCCCCCCCCAATAGCCAGAGGCAACAGCACCAGAGGCTGCAAGGCATCAGACGTCGCAAAGAAGATGGTCGCCAGAACAATGGTTGCCACAATCGTCACGGCATAGGTTTCAAACAGATCCGCCGCCATGCCCGCGCAGTCACCGACGTTATCACCGACATTATCGGCGATGGTAGCGGGGTTACGGGGGTCATCTTCGGGGATACCGGCCTCGACCTTACCGACCATATCGCCGCCGACATCGGCGCCCTTGGTGAAGATACCGCCGCCCAGACGCGCGAAGATCGAAATAAGCGATGCCCCGAAGCCCAGCGCCACCAGCGCATCGACCACGGTACGGCTTGAGGTATCAAACCCAAGTCCCTCCGTCAGAACGGCGTAATAGCCCGCCACGCCCAGTAATGCGCCCGAAGCGACAAACAGCCCCGTTATCGCACCGGCGGAAAAGGCGAGGTTCAACCCGCCCGCAAGGCTTTTTGAGGCTGCCTCGGCGGTTCTGACATTGGCGCGGACGGAAATGAGCATTCCCGCATAGCCCGCCGCACCGGACAGTACCGCGCCGATCAGGAAGCCAAAGGCCGCATAACGGCCCAGGAACACCCACGCCAATACAAAAATGACCACCCCCACAATGGCGATGGTCGTATATTGCCGCTTGAGATAGGCCGCAGCGCCTTCCTGAATGGCGGCGGCAATTTCACGCATCCGGTCGCTGCCCTGAGGCTGTTTCAGCAGACGAAATGTCTGAAAAACGCCATAGAGCAAACCGATCAAACCGGCCACAATGACCAGCGATAACTGATTGGACATTCTAAACCCCTGTATGTATGCGGTGACATTCGATTGCCACCATACTTTTTTGTGTAACACTCAAAACAGGATGGTTATTTCTATGAAGGTCATCCCGCTTTCGAAAGGCCTGAACACGCAACACATACTTTTTCTGAAGTCTTTCGGGCAAAAATCGATAGAGATCACCGTTAAAACTCAGGACTTACTAGCCGCACAGAGTTTATGAGTCGCCCCATTACGCTCCGTGACCGGTGCGCGAGAGTGCCAAAACTTATGCAGTGGCGCAAGTCGTGGAATTTAAATAATAATCAGTGGAAATTGAGATCATTTATTACTGCATTGCAGCAATAAACCCGCAAACGGAAACACCTATTGCTGGCGGCGTTGCGGGTTCTGCATCGTGATTTCAACGGATTTAATCGTGCCTTTACCGGTAATACGGCTGAATTCACCGATCATCACCGGTTCAAACAAGGCTTCGTCGATCCGGTCACGCTTTTCCCGCGTTGCAAAAGAATGACGATGCGCCGCGCGTATCAGCGCATCACGCAACATGGGTTCCTGCGTGGTTATTTTCATCTGATCAGCCTTGGGCGTCAGATGTACATCAATGCTGACAAACACATAGTTGACGACCCGCCTGTCAAAAACGACCGGCAAGGCGACGGGGGCAAGGCGTACATATTTTTTGTTGCCCGCGCCCTCTTTCTTCGGAGGGGCTGCGGCATGCGCCCCTAAGGGACACAGGGCAACGAAAGCCATCATCAGGGCACGGCGGTCTATAAATCGGCTCATGCCGCAAGCTTAGACCTTAATGGTTGAAAAGCTCTAAAGGGGGTGAACAAAACCCATGACATCGGTGTCCACCAGCCGGTTATCCGAATAAAGCCGTACCACAGGCGTCTCGGATTTTACGCAAGCGCCGATATCGGTAAATCCTGCCGCGCGCAGAACTTCGGCCCCCTTGGTGTTGGCGCTGCACAATATCTGATAGTCGTCACCGCCGCTGACCAGATCAAGCGGTGACGCCCCAAGCCGGATAGCCGCCCGGGCCGCCAGCGAGGTCGGCACCCGATTAAGATCGATAGTGATATCCACACCGCTGGCCTTCGCCAGATGCGCCGCATCCGCCAGAAGCCCGTCGGAAATATCCATCGAGGCATGGGCATGACGTAACACAATATCCGCCAGATCATCGCGTGGTTCCGGCAATCGATAGGCCCGCACCAGTTCTTCCTGATCGGCCTCACTCAGTTCATCAAATTCGCCCCTCAGAACACGTAAGCCCAGATGCGCGTCGCCGATATTTCCTGCCACAAGCAGGTGGTCGCCGTCTTTCACCCCCGCACGTGACAGGGTACGCCCCTTGGGGGCATGGCCAAAGGCGGTAATGGAGAGCAATAATGGCCCGTCAGTGGCAACCGTATCCCCGCCAAACAGATCAAAATCAAACAGTTCCTGATCGATCTTAAGACCTGAGGCAAACAGGGCCTTGGCCTCATAGGACATCCCACGTGGCCAGGCGGTCAGAAGCTGATAGCCATAAGGGGCCGCGCCCTTGGCCACCAGATCGGAGATATTGACCCGCAACAGCTTGCGCGCCACCTGATCCAGCGGATCGGTCGAAAGGAAATGCACGCCCTCAACCATGGCATCGGTGGTGACCACAAGGTCAAACCCTTCGCGCGCACTGAGGACGGCGACATCATCGATCAGCCCCCTCGCCTCGGCATTAATGCCCGCCAGAGGTTTAAAGAGCTGATTTATAATACCGAATTCGCTGTGATCGGGTTCCATAACGACATCCTCCGACCTGAACCACACATTCAGATCATGGCTACGTACGTACAACCTTGGCTATAGCATCCAATGCGCCGTTGACAAAGGGGGCTTCGTGATCGCCAAAAAAAGCTTTGGTGATTTCAACATATTCGTTGATTACGACTTCCTTGCCAATGTCGGTGCGGAACTTCAGTTCCCATGTACCGGCGCGCAAAATCGCCCGCACCGTGGTATCCACCCGCTCAAGCCGCCAGTTGGACGCCAGATGCTCGGAAATCAGACCGTCGATTTCGGTTTGTTCCTTAACAACGCTGCGCAGGCCTTCGGCAAAGAAGGCCTCATCTGCGGCCCCGAGTGTTTCGCCCTCGATATCGCCATCAAAGCGAAAATCCGAAAATTCGCGGATGACAGACTCAACGCCGGTTCCGGCCAGTTCCATCTGATACAGCGCCTGCACCAGCACCAGACGCGCCACGGTGCGTGCGCGCTTGTCCTTGAGGCTCAAGTGTTTCTTGTCTGCGGCATTAAGCTGTTCAATAACCGCCTGAAGACTTTGGGGCGCCTCAGCCATGTGCGCCTCCGCTCATCAGGGACTTCTTGAGGCCAATCATATCCAGACACACCTTGGCGACCGTGCCGCCCTTATCGCCTTCGGAGCGACGCGCCCGCGCCCAGGCCTGCGCCTCATCCTCAACCGTCAGGATACCATAGCCGATGCACAATAGCTGACGCACCGACAGATCCATCAGCCCGCGCGCCGATTCATTACAGACATAATCATAGTGCGTGGTTTCACCACGAATAACGCAACCGAGCGCCACATAGCCGTCATAGGCCCGGCCTGCGGGGCGACGCGAGGCTTCCTCGGCCATGGAAATGGCGGCGGGCACCTCAAAAGCACCGGCAACCGTCACGACATCATAGTCGGCACCATAGGCCTCAAGGGCCGCCTTGGCCCCCGACAAAAGTTCATCGGAAATGTCGTTATAAAAACGGCTTTCCACGATCAGAACACGCAAAGGGGTTTCAATGGTCATGGTTTAACCCAAAGCCTTCCAGTCAATAATTTTAAGGCCATACCCTTCAAGAGCGGCCGGACGCGGGTTGGAATCACTGAGCGCGATCATGTCCCGCACACCAAGATCAAGCAGGATTTGCGCACCAACACCGTAATCGCGCAAGCCCCTTGAGCCTGATCCCTCAGACCCGTCCACGGAAAACCGTGCCGACAATACGGTCGGATCAGGGTCACGCAGCATGACCATGACCGCAGGGCCATCATATTCCGCCAGCTTTTCCAATGCTTTTTCGACCCGTCCGGAACGATCCCCGTTGACGGCCCCCAAGACATCCGAAGCAATATCAAGCTGGTGCATGCGCACCAGTGTCGGCTTGTTCGGGGTCGGCTGATGCTTGACGAGCGCCAGATGCTCAGAATTATCAAGGCGGTTACGATAGACAAACAGGCGGAACGTCCCGCCCCAGCGGCTCTCGAAACTGCGCTCAAGCACCCGATCGACAAAGCGTTCGGTGCGGCGGCGATAGGCGATCAGGTCGGCAATCGTACCAATCTTCAGGCCATGCAGCTGGGCGAACTGAATGAGGTCGGGCAGACGCGCCATCGACCCGTCATCATTCATGACCTCACAGATAACCCCAGAGGGATAAAGTCCGGCCATGCGCGAAATATCGACGACCGCCTCGGTATGGCCGGCGCGCACCAGCACGCCGCCGTCACGCGCCACCAGCGGAAACACATGTCCGGGGCTAACGATATCATCGGGGCCTTTGGTCGGATCAATGGCCACAGCCACGGTGTGTGCACGGTCATGGGCCGAAATACCGGTCGTAATGCCTTCCTTCGCCTCAATCGCCACCGTAAAGGCCGTGCCGTTACGCGCCCCGTTTTCCGCAGCCATCGGCGGCAGACGCAGGGTTCTGGCCCGCTCACCCGTCAGGGCCAGACAGATCAGGCCGCGCCCGAAGCGGGCCATGAAATTGACCACGGCAGGCGTGGCCATCTGGGCGGGAATACAGATATCCCCTTCGTTTTCACGATCTTCGGCATCTACCAGAATATAGGGACGTCCGTTGCGCGCGTCTTCAAGAATATCTTCAATCGCCGAAATGGGATTTTCGGGATCAAACGACACCTCGCCGGTGGTCAATGGGGGAAAGCTCATAGTACTCATATCTCCGGAGCGCCCAAAATGCGTGAACGCATAGGATCAGGCCGTTTCGCGCCATCTGGCGGCATAACGCGCCATCAGATCAATCTCAAGGTTTAGTTTACCGCCCTCGCGCATTTGTCCCAGTGTCGTATAGGCCCAGGTATGCGGAATGATGTTGACGCCAAACACATCATCCTCAACTTCGTTGACTGTCAGGGATATGCCATCCAGCGTCACAGAGCCTTTGGGGGCAATATAACGATGCAAGGGCTTCGGCGCACGTATCTTAAGGCGATGGCTGTCACCATCAACCGTAATCGACACAAGTTCCGCCACGCCATCCACATGACCGGCGACCACATGCCCGCCCAGTTCGTCACCGATTTTCAGGGCGCGTTCCAGATTAACCCTATGGCCGACCTTCCAGCTATCGAGCGTCGTGAGTGATAATGTCTCGTGCGACAGCTCAACCGCATAGCGGCTATTGCCCTTTTCGACCACCGTCAGGCAGCACCCGGCATGGGCAATGGACGCCCCAATATCGATGCTGCTCAGATCATAGGCGCTTTTGACTTCAAAGCGTGCGCCACCGGAATGGCGTACAATAGAAACGACCTCGCCTACATCCGTGATTATGCCGGTAAACATCTACTCTTCCCGCTCATAGCTTTCCCACAGGTCATTGCCGACGGCCTGAAGCCCTACACGTGTGAAACGAAACACATCGGCAATCGCCGCAATATCCAGAAAACCGAACACAGCGCGCCCGTCCCCTCCTAAGATAGAGGGGGCGCGGAACCATTCAAGACGATCCACGCAGTCAGCCTTGACAAAAGCCGTGGCGACCACCGCCCCGCCTTCAACAAACAGACGTTCAATACCGTTCTGCCACAGGGCATCAAGCGCCGCCATCAGGTCGGCCCGCTGGTGATGAGAGGCTACCTTGATCTGACGCACACCGGCCGCCAGTATTTCAGGCGCCAGATCATGGGTCGTAATCACCCAGGTCGGAATAACCCGTGCCGTCTGCACCAACTTGGAAGACAGGGGCAGACGCCCTTTGGAATCAAGAATAACCCGCGTCGGCTGATAGCCCTCATAGCCCGCCAGACGCACCGTCAGTTCAGGATCATCCTTAAGGGCGGTTTCAATACCCACCAGAACCGCATCATGATTGGCGCGTAATTCATGCACGCAGCGCCGCGCCTCTTCGCCGGTAATCCAGCGGCTGTCGCCCGTGTGGGTCGCAATACGTCCGTCAAGCGTCGTCGCCAGTTTCAGCGTGACAAAGGGGCGGTTCAGAGCCTCCACCGCCTATGCATCATCCGTGGGCGACAGATCCTGCTCGCCTAAGCCGCGTTTGATCTGGGACGGCCCGTCCGGCGTCTCATTATCGAAGCCTTCGTGGCTAAGGAAATCGGCAAAATCCGAGGTCTGACGGAAGTCGCGATAGACCGAAGCATAGCGCACATAGGCCACCTCATCGAGGCTGCGCAAGGCTTTCATAATCAGTTCGCCGACCACTTCGGAACCGATATCGGTCTCACCGAGGCTCTCAAGCTGGCGGACAATGCCCGACACCATGCGGTCGACGCGCTCCTGCTCCACCGGACGCTTGCGCGTAGCGATGGCAATGGAGCGTTCCAGTTTTTCACGGTCAAAGGGCGTGCGGCGGCCTGAGCGCTTGACGATCATCAGCTCACGCAGTTGCACGCGCTCAAACGTCGTAAAGCGTCCGGCACATTCCGGGCAGGAACGGCGGCGGCGAATGGCTGCCCCATCCTCGGAGGGACGGGAATCCTTGACCTGAGATTCAGGATGTCCGCAGAAAGGGCAGCGCATCAGTTTTTACCTTTAGCTATAGATCGGGAAACGCGCGGTCAGGGCCTTTACCTTTTCACGTACCGTTGCGACAACGGCTTCATCCGGCTGACCGGAGTTGGAGGCCATGCTGTCCACGACATCGGCAATCAGATTACCAATGGTGCGGAACTCGTCTTCACGGAAGCCACGCGTTGTGCCCGCAGGCGTCCCAAGACGCACACCTGAGGTGATGGTGAAGGGTTGCGGGTCAAACGGAATACCGTTCTTGTTGCAGGTGATGAAGGCATGCTCAAGGGCCGCTTCGGTCGCCTTGCCGGTCTGACCCTTCGGGCGCAGATCAACCGACAGGACGTGGCTGTCGGTGCCGCCGGAAACAACCCCCAGACCGCGTTCGATCAGGGTTTCGGCCAGTGCACGGGCATTGGCCACGACCTGAGCGGCATATTGCTTGAATTCCGGCTGAAGCGCCTCACCGAAGGCCACGGCCTTACCGGCGATGACGTGCATCAGGGGCCCACCCTGAAGGCCGGGGAATACCGCCGAGTTGATCTTCTTGCCCAGTGCTTCGTCGTTGGACAGGATCAGGCCGCCACGCGGGCCACGCAGGGTTTTATGGGTCGTCGTTGTCACCACGTGGGCGTGCGGCAGCGGATCAGGATACTGACCACCGGCCACCAGACCGGCATAGTGGGCCATATCCACAAACAGATAGGCCCCGACGCTGTCGGCGATTTCGCGGAAACGCTTGAAGTCAATGTGACGGCTGTAGTTCGAGGCACCGGCGATGATCAGCTTCGGCTTGTGTTCCTTGGCCAGAGCTTCGACCTGATCATAGTCGATCAGGTGGTTGTCTTCGCGCACACCATAGGGAACAACATTGAACCACTTGCCCGACTGGTTGGCGGGCGAACCGTGCGTCAGGTGACCGCCACAGGCCAGATCCATGCCCATATAGGTGTCGCCCGGTTGCAGCAGCGTGAAGAACACCGCCTGATTGGCATTGGCCCCAGAGTGCGGCTGCACATTGGCATAGGCACAGTTAAACAGCTTTTTGGCGCGTTCAATAGCCAGACGCTCAACCTCATCGACATACTCACAACCGCCATAGTAACGGCGTGACGGATAGCCTTCGGCATATTTGTTGGTAAGCACCGAACCTTGCGCCTCAAGGACGGCTTTCGAGACGATATTTTCAGAGGCGATCAGCTCAATCTGATCCTTCTGACGCGTCAGTTCGCCCGTAATCGCCGCCAGAACATCGGCATCGGCAGTCGCCAGATCATTGCTGAAATAACCTTTGGGGACAAAACTAGTCACGGGCATAATCCTGTATGTTAGGGTGTGGCAACGCTATATATAGCGTTGGTAACGCGAAATTGCGGCCTGTATAGCCTATACGCGCACGATTCCAAGCCTAATTTTCAGCCCCTCAGGCCCAATATCCGGTGCGCGGCGGCTTAAGTGTCTGAAGCTTGTTTTTCAGTTTCTGTATCGCCAGATTTTTGACCGACACCGGATCATTGGCAGGCCCCATGGCGCTGACCTCCTCACCGGTTTCAGCGTCAACCGCGATCACCTTCAGGTAGGCGCCGTTACGATGATATTCGAGCAATATTTCGGACATCGGAGCAACCGTTCAATTAACAGCGATGACGCCTGAAAGCGGCCCCATCGTCCAGCAGCATGTCAATATATTGCCCGTCAGCGGATTTTACAAACCGGAAACTGTCTTTCCAGACCTCTCCCTCCCCCGTCATCTCCGCCTCTATGGTGATCTGATCCCCCTGTCCGGTCGCACGGATGACCCGCCCCGAACTTTCCCAGAAGATGAGCCTGTCACCCTCAATCACCAGACGGCTTTCACCTGTTTCACAGTCTGATTTACCGGCAGCCCACAGACCACGCCATTCCGCAGGGACGGATTCAGTCCGCCATACGGCCTCGGCCACCTGAGACGCGTCAGGCACCGCCACGCTGCTGACCACCGTTTCCGTATCATCGCGCGGCGAACAGGCGCACATTAATGACGATAACACGCCCATAAGCATCAAGGCCCGCATAGCAAAACTCCGGCAAACGACAGGTCATGTCATTTACCGGAGTCAGAAACAAAAAATCTATCGGTTGTTTAAGAGAGTGTTTCAAAAGTTTGGAGTCTGTGACTAAAAGGCGTTTCTTCGAGAACCGAAGCGCAGCGTACTTGAGTACGTGAGCATCGGAAGCGCAGAAGATGCGTCTTTGCAGGCCAGAAAACGATCTTTTGAAATAGTCTCTAGGCCACCGCAGGCATACGCGCCACATTACAATGGGCCCACAGCTTGTCCATAGCCTCAACCAGCGCATCCATCATCGCATCGTCATGATCAGGCGACGGCGTAAAGCGCAAACGCTCGGTGCCCTTAGGCACGGTCGGATAGTTGATCGGCTGAACATAGATACCAAAATCATTGAGTAGCATGTCCGAGATCATCTTGCAGTGCTTGGCGTCACCGACCAGCACCGGCACGATGTGCGACACCGACGGCAGAACCGGAATGCCGCATTCACGGAAGCGACGCATCAATGTCTGGGCGCGTTCCTGATGGGCAACGCGGCGCTCATTATGTTCTTTCAGGTAACGCACCGACGCCGTGGCACCGGCCATGACCGTAGGCGGCAGAGAGGTCGTAAAGATGAAACCCGGTGCCCACAGACGCATGGCGTCAACAAAGGCCGCTGAACCGGCAACATAGCCGCCCATCATGCCAAACGCCTTACCCAATGTGCCTTCGATAATGTCGATCTGATCCATGACGCCGTCGCGCTCGGCCACACCGGCCCCGCGTTCACCATAAAGGCCCACCGCATGCACTTCGTCGATATAGGTCAGGGCGCTATATTTCTTCGCCAGCGCAATCGTACCGGCAATGTCCGAAATGTCGCCATCCATCGAATAGACCGACTCAAAGGCAATCAGCTTGGGCGCATTGACCGGAGCCGCCTTAAGCAGTTCCTCAAGATGTTCCAGATCGTTATGACGATAGACGTGCTTTTGTCCGCCGCCGTTACGGATGCCGGTAATCATCGAATTGTGGTTGAAGGCATCCGAAAAGATGATCAGCCCCGGCAGAACCTTATAGAGCGTCGAAAGGGTCGCATCATTGGCCACATAGCCCGAGGTGAAGACCAACGCGGCCTCCTTGCCATGCAGGTCGGCCAGTTCGGCCTCAAGTTCATTGTGATACCAGGTGGTGCCTGAAATATTACGCGTTCCGCCGGAACCCGAACCGGTTTCATCAATGGCTGTGTGCATGGCCTCAAGGACGACAGGGTTTTGCCCCTGCCCCAGATAGTCATTGGAACACCAGACAACCACGTCCTGCTCCGTGCCGTCTTCCTTTGCCCATGTGGCGCGCGGGAAATCACCGTTTTTGCGCTTGAGGTTGGCAAAAACGCGGTAACGGCCTTCGGAACGAACCGTATCAACAGCGGCCTGAAAGGCGGCAGAGTAATCCATTTGCGATCTATACCCGCGGGCGTTTTCACGTCCACAGGCCCTCGGTACATCGTTATCGGGCTTATAGCCCGTGATCTTTAAGGTCAGGATATAGGCTTTTATCCCTACCTTGAACAGGGCTTATGCCATAAACAAACGCCTTTCGCCTGTTTTTTCTGTCGCTGAACCGTGCGCATAATGACGCAGGCAAACCCTTAATTTAGCTCATGCAAATCATTCTGAATTTGCTCCGCAACAGATTGCAAGCCTGTCGCCCGGACGGTAAAAGCCGCTCCATAATAACCGGAAACGCTTCATGCCCTTAAACTATGACACCCTAAGCCCGTCTCTCGGCGTGCGTGAAAACCAATTTGGCGACCCGATCGGCAAGGCAGTGCCGGACTGGAAAGGCTGTGCGCGCCTGCCGGACACGGACCTTTCAGGCCGCACCTGCCGCGTCATTCCTTATGCCATTGACCATGCTGACGACCTGTATAAGGCCTACGCACGCGATGACGGGCGCATGTGGAGCTATCTGCCCTATGGCCCCTATCAAAGCCCCTCAGACGTTCATAACGGCATCATGGACTGGCAGGACAATAAGGGCCTGCAGACCTTCACTATACTGAAAGATAACACCCCCGTGGGCCACGCCAGCTTCATGCGCTATGACCTGCATAACGGCAGTGTCGAAATCGGCGGCGTGACCTTCTCACCCTTGCTTCAGCGCTCAACCGCCGCCACCGAAGCCATGTACCTGATGATGAAACACGCCTTCGATCACGGTTTCCGCCGCTATGAATGGAAGTGCAACCAGCTGAACTGGCCCTCAAGCCACGCCGCACAGCGTCTGGGCTTTACCTTCGAAGGCGTTTTCCGCAACGCACAGGTGGCCCGCGAAGGTCGCCGTGATACCGCCTGGTATTCCGTCATTGCCGAAGAATGGCCACAGGTACGCGCCCGCCTCGAAACCTGGCTTGATCCGGCCAATTTTGACGCCAGTGGCCAGCAAATCCGCGCCTTGAGAGACATTCCGCTCTGACATAGGTGCAATACGGGTGCAATCCTTTGGCCTTTGGTGTAAGCCTCAGCCAAATCTTTCCTCATCAGCGATAATAAAAATGCCCACATATCTGCCCGCCTTCCTTGATACCCTTGAGGCTCCCGCAAGCCTTCGCCAGCTGATCATCAACATTGCCGAGGCCTGCCGCGACATTGGCCAGACGGTCAATAACAGTGCCCTCAATAATCTTCAGGGCGAACTGGCACAGGAAAACGTGCAGGGCGAAGTCCAGAAGCAACTGGATGTCATTGCCAATGACTTGATGCTTGAGCCCGCCCGCTGGGATGGCCTCGTCAGCGCGCTGGCTTCCGAAGAGATGGACACTATCTACCCGTTGCCGTCAAAAGGCGATTATCTCCTGACCTTTGATCCGATTGACGGCTCAAGCAATATCGACGTCAACGGTCTGGTCGGCACTATTTTTTCCGTTCTGCCATCCCCCTCAGGCGAAGTGACCGAAGCCGACTTCCTGAAAGCCGGTCAGGAACAGGTGGCCGCCGGTTATGCCATCTATGGCCCGCAGACGACATTGCTGTTTACATTGGGTCAGGGTGTGCACGCCTTTACGCTTAACCGCGATACCGGTGCGTGGGTGCTGATCAACCCGTCGGTACGCCTGCCCGAATCAACCGCTGAATTTGCCATAAACATGGCTTATCAGCGCCACTGGCATCCGCCTGTACGTCGCTATGTCGAGGAATGTCTCGCCGGAAAGACCGGCCCCCGCGCTAAGGATTTCAATATGCGCTGGCTGGCCTCGATGGTTGGCGACCTGCACCGTATCCTGACGCGTGGCGGTGTTTTTGTTTACCCGACCGATACACGCAAAGGCTCTGAAAATGGCAAGCTGCGCCTGCTCTATGAGGTAGCGCCCTTTTCTTTCCTGATTGAACAGGCAGGCGGCATGGCCACCGATGGCCGCGACCGGATTCTTGATATCGTACCCCATAGCCTGCATCAGCGCACCGGCGTGGTTCTTGGGGTGCGCGAAGAGGTAGAAACGGTTAAATCATACCATTAAATCCGTTCCACCCTACCCATAATTAACGCCGCATTTGCCATGCGGCGTTTTTTTTGCGATTATGCGCGATTGTTAAATCTACGCGTAGCCCCCAAAAGGACACCGTACAATGAGCGTTTCCTCACCTAAAGCCACTATGGACAATCCGTTTTCACAACGTGTCGACGCCTTGAGTGCGCTGGAAACAGATGAACGCAATCTCGCGTTTATCATCTATGTGCTTATGTGTTTAAGCCCGCTATCACTGGGCCTGACCGCCCTGATTGCCGTCGGACTGGCCTATATCAAAAAGAATAATTGCTCGACCTTTGTACAGACCCATTTTCGGTATCAAATCAAAAGCTTCTGGGTCGCTTTTGTCATCTGGGCACTGGCCACCTTCATCGCCGTGCTCTGTACCGGTTTCACCATCTTCAGCTTTGCTAATCTGATCTTAAGCCAGACTGGCATCGCCAACTGGCAGACCCTGCAATTTGACCTCACCCGTCTTGATATGAGCCGCCTGTCTGTTCCGGGCATGCTGGCGATTGTTGCCGGTTTCTGCATCTCGGCAGGCCTCACCGTACTGGCAACACTGTGGATGGTATTCGCGTCCATTCGTGGCTTTTTACGCCTTAATGATCACAAACCCATTGGCAAACGCTTCGTCAAAGCCTAGATCGACCTTAAGTTTTACGAGGTTGAGTTCATGACGTTTTCCCCGATCACCGGTGCCTATCCTCTGGCCCGCCCGCGTCGTTTGCGTCAAAGTCCGTGGGTGCGCGATCTGGTGGCCGAAACACGCCTGTCGCCCGCCGACCTCATCTGGCCGATCTTTGTCCACGATAAGGATAAGGCCCGTGACCCGATTGCCTCATTGGCCGGTGTTGACCGCCTGAGCATCGCTGAGGCCGTCAAGGACGCCCGCGATGCCCGTGATCTCGGTATTCCGGCCATTGCCCTGTTCCCCAATATTGATGCCCGCCTGCGCAGTGACGATGCAAAGGCCGCTTACGACCCTGACGGTCTGATCGCGCAAACCTGCCGCGCCATTAAGGCTGCCGTGCCGGATATTGGCCTGATCGTCGACGTCGCGCTTGATCCCTTCACCTCACATGGCCACGATGGCATCCTTGAGGGGGAACGGATACACAACGAAAAAACCATTGAAATCCTGATCCAGCAAGCCATTGTTCAGGCCGAGGCCGGTGCCGATATCGTCGCCCCGTCGGACATGATGGACGGGCGCATCGGTGAAATCCGCAAAGCCTTCGAGGCGCGCGGTCTAGGCGACAAGCTGATCATGTCCTATGCCGCCAAATACGCTTCGGCCTTTTATGGCCCCTTCCGTGATGCGGTCGGCACCAATGCTCTGAAAGGTGACAAGAAAACCTATCAGATGGACTCAGCCAACAGCGACGAAGCCCTGCGCGAAGTGGCGATGGATATTGAAGAAGGCGCCGATATGGTTATGGTCAAGCCTGGCCTGCCCTATCTCGATATTGTTCAGCGCGTGTCCGAGACTTTCCGCGTGCCCACCTTTGTCTATCAGGTGTCCGGCGAGTATGCGATGATCAAGGCCGCCGTGGAAAAAAGCTATGCCGACCATGACAAGGCGATGTTTGAGACGCTTCTGGCGTTCAAGCGTGCCGGAGCCTCAGGCATTCTGACCTATTTTGCGCGTTACGCGGCTGAAAAGATGAAATAATCATCTATGTGCACATAAAGCCAATTCCGCTTGACGTCAGCACAACCCTGCCTTTAAGTCTGCTGATAAACAACAAAGTATAAGCCAAGGCAGGGGACCATGCATATTTTCAGACACCTCACTGGCGCGACTGTGCTCGCTGCCCTGTGTTTACCCCTGCCTGCTCTGTCCCAAAACTCGACTGCGACCGGCGCGCCGTCGGATACGACGGCTGAGGTCACGATTGTCGGAAAGAAGGCCCTGCCCTCTACCGACCCCAAAGAGCTGATGATATCGCCAAACATTTCGCGATCCTGTGCCTTCATGGATGATTACAATCCAAATCAGGATGACGTGATGCTCAACTACCTTCAAAGTTTCGGACATCTGGAGTCGGAGTACAACGACGGTACGGGCCGCTTCAGGGAATCCAGTCCCTACGGCGATGTATCTCGCAATCCAAATTACCAATCAACGACAGATGTCGAAAATAGCGTAATGTCTTCGGACGATACCGCCACGATATCTTCCTGCGGCCCTGCCGATAGAGCGTTTGCCGCCGGACGCAACTTTATTCAGCGCAACGACACCACTTTGCGCGACGCTTTTACTGCCTTTGATGCCGAAGATTACCCTGCGGCGCTGAAACTATTTAAAGCCGCGTGGGATAAGATCGGCTATCAGAACGCTGCCTTCATGTTGGGTAAGATGCACCTGATGGGCATGGGCACTGAAAAAAACACGCCCGAAGCCATCAAATGGTTTAAGGCCGTCGCCAATATTCCGTTTAATCCGCAAAAGGACCGTCATGGTTTTGACCCTGAAAATCCAGACTATATGGACGTTCGGGCAGACGCTATAACGACGCTTGCGCGCATCTATATGACCGGGCATGACGTTCCCAAAGACTCCGCAGAGGCACGCAAGTGGTATCAAAAAGCCGAATATATAGGCTTTGTCCCCGCAGGGAATACAGTCGCCAGCATGTATGAATCCGGCTACGGCGGCCCTAAAGATATTAAGCGCGCTTTTAAATCCTATGAGCAGGCGGCAAAACTGGGTTACGGCCCGGCACAATACAATCTGGGCCGACTGTATGAGGCCGGCGATGGTGTCACCTCTGATCAAGAACTGGCCAGTGGATGGTATCAGGAGGCAGCCAAAAACGGCCACGCCGAGGCCCTGTACAAGATGGCGCATCGCTATGATCTCGGTGAAGGCGGCTTGCCACATAATCCGGAAACGGCCCTGGTCTATTACAAGGAAGCCGCCATCAAGGGTCAGCCCGATGCCCTGAACGCCATTGGCGCTTCATTTTATTCCGGTGAAGGTCTAGACAAGGATCCCTTCGCCGCCCGCAAATGGTTTGAACAGGCCGCCTTACGCGGGCAACCTGACGCCATGTTTAACCTTGGGGTTATGCTGATGAACGGCGAAGGCGGCAATGTTGACAACGCCATGGCCTATGTGTGGTTCAACCTTGCCAAACAAAGCGGACACGAAAACGCCGACGCGGCCTTAAAAGCGATGGAACCCAAACTCACCGTAGAAGACCGCGCCAAGGCGCAAAACCTGCTCAACCCTCAGGCTTAGAGCACCCCTCTTACTTAGACCTTCTGGCCTCAAGGCGGGCATGCAGGGCGGATGTATCCCAGCGTGCCCCGCCCATGGCCTGCACCTCGGAATAAAACTGATCGACCAGAGCGGCGACCGCCAGATGCGCCCCGTTTAAGCGCGCCTCATCGAGCGCAATCCCCAGATCCTTGCGCATCCAGTCAACGGCAAAGCCGAAGTCATATTTGTCTTCGGCCATACTCGCCCAGCGGTTCGACATCTGCCATGACCCCGCCGCACCGGCTGAAATCGCCTGAAACACCAGATCAGGCGCAAGTCCCGCACTTTTGGTGAAATGCAGCGCCTCGGCGACACCCTGAACGGCACCGGCAATGGCAATCTGATTGGCCATCTTGGCCATCTGTCCAGCCCCCGCCTCACCAATACGGATAATCGATTTGGTGTAGGGTTTTGTCAGTTCGACGATGCGCTCAAACTGCGCCGCTTCTGAGCCGACCATAATACTCAACTGGCCGCTTTCGGCACCGGCCTGACCGCCGGACACCGGCGCATCAGCAAAATGCAGCCCCTTTTCGCGGCTGAGAACCGCCAGTTCCTGCGCCAGTCTGGCCGAGGTTGTGGTGTGATCAATAATCAGCGCCCCCACCTTCAGTCGCGGTAAGGCGCGTGTCACCAGATCGCGCACATCCTCGTCACGCCCGACACACAAAATAAGGACATCCGCCGTTTCAACCAACGCTTCGAAATCCGCACTACAGGCAGCCCCCGAAGCCTGCGCCCACGACTCGGCCTTGGCGGGTGAGCGGTTATAGCCCACGACCTCAAAACCGGCTTTCAGCAGATGAGAAGCCATGGGCGCCCCCATGACGCCTAAGCCCGCAAACAGAATACGCATGGAATGCCTTTTTCTTTTAGGATTTAACCGGATGGGTCTGGCCGTAACGTCCACGGAAATAGGTCAGGCCATGCCCGCCAAAATGTTGCTCGGACTGGGCAAAATGTTCAACCTCACCGACAATCACCAGATGATCCCCCAGCACGCGCGTCTCATACTGGCGGCATTTCACCCAGGCCAGAGACTCATGCAGATGCAAAGGTTCGGCAGGATGCGTAAGGGTCTCATTATCTCGCACAAACGGATATTCCCGGAAAAAACGGTCTGCGAGAGGTTGCTGATCCGCCGTAAGTATATTGATACCGAAGCTTTTAGCCTCGGCAAAGATTTTATAGCGCTCGGACGTAAGCCCCAGCGACCACAGCACCAGTTTTGGCTCAAGCGACACTGACGCAAAAGAATTGATCGTCATACCCATGACCCGGTCATTGCCTTCAGGGTCCGGTGTCAGCACCGTCACCACCGCCACGCCCGTGGCAAAGGTGCCGAGCACATGACGATAGGCCAGATGATCCGTTAAGGGGCGTTCCGTCACCGGATGGTCTGCGCTGCTCAATACGTGCCTCTTTGCCGTTTTCCATACGCACAAGGTCACAGCCTCAGGCGCGTTCATACCAATATAGGCGGCGTTTTCCCTATTGGCTACAGAGAGATGGCCGCAAAACCATCACAGCTTGCCGAAGGCCTGCCGGTCAACCCCCTGTTAAGATTAATATTGCATAAGTTTAGCCATATAAACCTTAAACAGAACTGCTCATGGCCGCGCGCGACAATCCGATTGTCATCAAAAAAGTTAAAAAGGTCGTCGGTGGTGGGCACCACGGCGGCGCATGGAAAGTCGCCTATGCCGACTTCGTGACCGCAATGATGGCCTTCTTTCTGTTGATGTGGCTGATCAATATGACATCCCCCGAACAGAAGCGCGGTATTGCCGACTATTTTGCACCCGCCAGCGTCTCTCAGTCGACCAGCGGTTCAGGCGGGATTCTGGGTGGCACGGCCATCGGACAGGATGGCGTGAAATCCGAAGGTTCCATGGCCTTTATCGAGCAAATGGCCCCCGAAGCCCCAAATGCGCAGGACCGCGATGGCACCGCAGCTCATAACGCCAACCTGTCGCAAACCCCCGAAGACCTGTTGCGCGAAGAACTGCAAAAGCGGGAGGAAGCCTCATTCCGGTCAGCCGCCGAATCCTTACGTCAGGCGCTTCAGGACATGCCCGAACTGACGGAGCTGTCCAAAAACATTCTTGTTGATCAGACCCCCGAGGGCCTGCGTATCCAGATCATCGATCAGGAAGGCCGACCGATGTTCCGTGCCAACGCCGCCCAGCCCAATACCCATGCCCAGACCCTGCTGCGGGCAGTCTCTCAGGTCATCAACCAACTCCCTAACCGCGTCACCATCAGTGGCCACACCAGCGCCAGCCGAAACGCCGCCTCAGCCGATTCGGACTGGAAACTGTCTGCTGACCGCGCCAATGCCGCCCGCTCGATCCTGCAAGCCTCAGGTGTCGATCAGGATCGCATCTATCAGGTATCCGGTAAGGCCGCCAAGGAACCGCTCTATCCCGACGACCCGACTCTGGCCGGCAACCGCCGCATTACTATCGTCCTGTTGCGTGAAGCGCCCGTTTTGCCGGATAATCCGCGCCTGTAACGGACTATTTATAAAAAAGACTGTTCAAAGACACTTCTCAGAAGCCCGAATTTAGGCTCTCATGGCCTGATGTCGTCAGAGCGCAGACTCGTCTCGCGGGCCATGAGGTATTTGATTTATCATGAGTGAGCATTTTCCCGGACGAAAGCTCAGATATTATCTGACCATTCCGGGGCCATGTCCTTATCTGGAAGGTCAGGAAGAACGGAAGGTGTTTGTCCACCTGCCGCCGCTTGAGGCTATCAATGTCAACGACCAGCTGTCGGCCATAGGTTTCCGCCGCTCACAAAACATTGCCTATCGTCCCGCCTGTCCGGCCTGCCGCGCCTGTCAGTCGGTGCGCATCCCCGTCAAGGACTACAGCCTCACCCGCACTGACCGGCGCATCGTCAAACGCAACAGCGATCTGACCCGCCACTTCGTTGAGGCCGAAGCCACCCGCGAACATTATGAACTGCTTCAGGCCTATCTGGCCTCGCGCCACCCTGACGGCGGCATGATGGACATGACCTGGCCCGATCTGGTGGCCATGATCGAAGACACACTGGTGCGTACCCACATCATCGAATACCGGCTTGAGGGGCGTCTGGTCGGTGCGGTTCTGGTTGATGCGCTTAATGACGGCCTGTCGATGGTCTATAGCTTCTATGACCCGCAACACATGAGCCGCTCACTGGGACGCTTCATCATCCTTGATCATATCGCTCAGGCCCAGCGCTCTGGCTATGCCTATGTTTATCTGGGTTACTGGGTCAAGAACAGCCCCAAGATGGATTACAAGGCGCGCTATAAACCTTTGGAATCCCTAACTGATTACGGCTGGTTGCCGGTACATTCCGACGACAGCTGACCTGCTGCGTCAAAACGACCGGTTGCCTTTTGCGCCTTAACGGCCCATATACCCCCCAAGGGTATAATCAGGAGCCGTTATCTTGGCCGCACATCCGTCTCATAAATCCCAGCTTTCGCGTCTGAACCGCGCCTCAGGGCAAATCGACGGCATCAAACGTATGATCGAGGAAGACCGCTACTGTGTCGATATTCTGACGCAGCTTAAGGCCGTGCGCAGCGCGTTGAAAACCATCGAGCTTTCGGTGCTTGAAACCCACATGCACGCCTGCCTGAAACAGTCAGGCCATGACGATGCCCAGCGCGATCAGAAGATCGAAGAAATCCTGTCGCTCCTCAGAAAATACGAATAGGCCCGTCCTGATGTCACATGACCCCAAGTCCCATAGCTGTCACACACCTGAGCCTGAGTTGGTCAAGTCCTGCTGCGGAGGCCATCACGCCACACCCGCCGCGCCCCCACCGGCCAATGCCCATGAACTGATCTATACCTGCCCCATGGACCCCGAAGTGCGTCAGCTTGGCCCCGGCACCTGCCCGAAATGCGGCATGGCGCTGGAGCCGGATGTCGTGACCCTCGAAGAGCAGGAAAATCCTGAACTCAAGGACATGACCCTGAGATTTTGGGTATCCGCCGCCCTAAGCCTGCCGGTGCTCATATGGGTCATGGGGTCACACGTCTTTGGCTGGGAACACCATATAAGCCACAGCCTGTCGAACTGGGGGCAACTGATTTTGGCCACGCCAGTGGTTTTGTGGGGCGGTGCGCCTTTCTTTCAGCGGGGCTGGCAGTCTATCCGCACCGGCAATCTGAATATGTTTACCCTGATTGCTATCGGCACAGGGGTGGCCTGGGCCTATAGCGTCATGCTCACCCTGTTCCCCGATCTTTTTTCCGGCACAGGGCAGACTACCCATGTCTATTTTGAAGCCGCCGCCGTCATCACCACCCTTGTCCTGCTCGGTCAGGTGCTGGAGCTTAAGGCCCGCGCCCAGACCGGCAACGCTATCCGCGCCCTTTTGCGTCTGGCACCGGAAACCGCGACACGCCTGAAGGACGGCCTTGAGGAAACCATACCCCTCGGTCATGTCCATGCCGGAGATATTTTACGCGTCCGGCCGGGCGAAAAAATCCCGACCGACGGCGAAATCCTCAGCGGACGGACGCATGTCGATGAGTCGATGATTACCGGCGAATCCATGCCGGTATCAAAGTCCGAAGGTGAACACGTCACCGGCGGCACGGTCAACCAGATGGGCAGCTTCACCCTGACCGCCACTCGCGTCGGCGGCGATACCCTCCTGTCGCAAATCGTCGCTCAGGTCGCTTCGGCCCAACGCTCCCGCGCCCCCATTCAGCGCGTGGCCGATAAGGTGTCTGCGTGGTTTGTCCCCGCCGTCATCGCTATTGCCATAGCGACCTTTGCTATCTGGGGGTGGGTCGGGCCGGAACCGAAACTAAGCTTTGCGCTGCTTAATGCCATTGCCGTTCTGATTATTGCCTGCCCCTGTGCGCTGGGTCTGGCGACGCCTATGTCGATCATGGCAGGTACAGGCCGCGCGGCCCGCGCCGGCATCCTGATCCGTGACGCTGCAGCGCTTGAGGCCTTTCAAAGCGTAGATACCCTGCTGATCGACAAGACCGGCACCCTGACCGAAGGCAAGCCCAAACTGATCGCCGTCAAAACCATTGGCGACCGTGACGAAGACCATCTGCTGTCGCTGATCGCCTCGCTTGAGCGGTTAAGCGAACACCCGATTGCCAACGCCATTGTCGAGGAGGCAAAGGCCAGAAACCTGCCGCTGCACGAAGCTCAGGACTTCGACTCCCCTACCGGCAAGGGCGTCACTGGCATCGTCGAGGGCGTATCACTGGCGCTGGGTAATGCCGCCCTGCTCAGCGATTTCGGTCACGATGATAAGGCCCTCAAAGACCTGTCACGCCCCTATCGCGAAGCCGGTCAGACCGTCATCTATGTACTGGCCGACAACCGGCCCGCAGGCATTGCCGTCGTCGCTGATCCCATAAAGGCGACCACGGCCGAAGCCCTGAAAGCGCTGAAGGCCGAAGGTTTGCATATCGTCATGCTGACCGGTGACAATGAACTGACTGCGCGTGCTGTAGCCCGTGAACTGGGGATTGACGCCGTCGAAGCCGATGTCCTGCCCGCCCGTAAGGCCGAGGTCGTGCAATCGCTTATCGCTCAGGGCCGCAAGGTCGCCATGGCCGGTGACGGGGTCAATGACGCCCCTGCCCTTGCCGCGGCGACGGTTGGCATCGCCATGGGCAATGGCACCGACATCGCTATGGAAAGCGCAAGCATAACCCTGCTCAAAGGAGACCTGAACGGCCTTGTCCGCGCCCGTAAACTGAGTCACGGCGTCATGACCAATATCCGTCAGAACCTGTGGTTTGCCTTTGGTTATAATGCGCTGGGTGTACCTGTTGCCGCAGGAATCCTTTATCCGGCCTTCGGTCTGTTGCTGTCGCCCATCCTTGCGTCGGTTGCCATGTCCTTAAGCTCAGTTTCAGTTATCGCCAACGCCCTGCGCATCAGGAATATGAAACTCTGATCTCGTCCGTCGTCTCGGCAATATGCGCATCACGTCCGACCGTTACCTCAGCATAAAGGTCGGATGCGGTGCGTTTCAGCACCGGATGCACCCAGTCAGGCGCAATCTCCGCCAGCGGCCCCATGACAAAGCCGCGTTCATGGGCGCGCGGATGCGGCACGATCAACCCGTCGCCTGAGATCACCTGATCATGATAGGCGATCATATCGAGATCGAGGGTACGAGGTGCGTTGACGTTTTTGTGATCAGATGTGTAGCGTACACGCCCTGCCTCTGCCTCGATTTTATGCAAATATTCCAGAAGCTGTTCCGGTGAATCAGAGGTTTCCACCTTGAGCACTGCATTCATATAGGGTGGGTCTGCTGGATCAGGCCAGGCCTCGGATTGCCACAGACTTGATACTGCTTTTACGCTAATATTTTCGCTTTGTAATTGCTTGACGACATTAACCAATGCCTGCATTGCAGAATGCCCCCCCCAGGGCAAATTTGCACCATAGGCGATGAAAATACCCTGTTCAGAATCCGGTGTTATATGGTAATGGGTTAGGGACATTTTATCCGGTTTTATTTTTAAGAAAGTAATTTAAGATGAGTTTCTATCCTACGGACAAAATTGCCCTATTTATAGATGGCGCCAATCTTTATTCGGCCGCCAAGGCGCTTAATTTTGACATCGACTATCGCAAGCTCCTCGATGAGTTCCGCAAGCGGGGCATTCTTATCCGCGCCTATTATTACACAGCATTGGTCGAAGGTGACGACTACTCCCCCATCCGTCCGCTGGTGGACTGGCTTGACTATAACGGCTTCACCCTGATTACCAAAACCGCCAAGGAATATACAGACGCGCAAGGTCGTAAACGCTGGCGCGGCGATATGGATATTGAAATCGCCTGCGACATGCTGGAAATCGCCGAAAGCGCCGACCATCTGGTGCTGTTTTCCGGTGACGGCGACTTCCGCCGCCTGATCGAAGCCGTCCAGCGCAAAGGCTGCCGCGTCACGGTTATCTCTACCGTTAAATCCCAGCCCCCCATGACCTCAGATGAACTGCGCCGTCAGGCCGATACCTTCATCGATCTGGCCGATCTGGCCGGTGTCATCGGTCGCCCGCGCCAGGCCGGTGGCGGCGCACAAGGCTCAACCCCGAAATTTGTTGACGAGTTCGAAGACTAGCAGGGCCTCAGGCCCTGCACCCGTTTGCCCCGAGGTATGTGACATCTTCCATTCGTTACCCCCCTCCCCGTTTACAGTGATATAGCGCCAGCGAAATTACAGCTTTCGCCAGCGTTGGGCGCGCGAAGTCCGCGACGGAGGGGGAAAACCCAACGTCATACACACACCCGAACATATACAGATGACCTGCGTTTAACCTCTGGTCTAACGGGTGCAGGGTCCGCGACCCTGCTCAGCCATGATCCTTGAGGATGCGCGCCTTTTCGCGGCCCCAGTCGCGTTTGGCTTCGGTTTCACGCTTGTCGTGCAGCTTCTTGCCCTTGGCTAGCGCGATTTCGACCTTCACCATGCCCTTATCGTTGAAATAGAGCTTGGTCGGCACGATGGTCATGCCTTCGCGCTGCACCGCAATGATAAAACGGTGAATCTCACGCCGGTGCAGCAACAGCTTACGGATACGGCGCGGCTCATGATTGAAGCGGTTGGCAAAACCGTAATGCGGCACATCGGCATTGATCAGGCACAGTTCATTACCCGCCTCAACTGACACATAGGACTCGGCGATATTCGCCCGCCCCTGACGCAGCGACTTGACCTCGGTGCCCGTAAGCACGATCCCTGCCTCGGTAAAGTTCTCAAGGAAGTAGTCAAATCGCGCGCGACGGTTTTCGGCGATGATCTTGTAATTGCTCTGGTCTTTTTCAGCCAATGTTACAGCCCTGCCAGTTTCAGCGCCGCATCAACCTGAGGCCGCACGGCTTCGGCACACGGCGTAATCGGCAAACGCACCTCATCGGTTGTCAGACCCAAACGGCTCAGGGCATATTTGGTCGGTGACGGCGACGCGTCATTGAACAACACCTTATGCAGGGTAATCAGCTGATCCTGAATGCGCCGCGCCTCGGCAAAATCATTGGCCACGCAGGCATTATACAATGCCACCATAGCTTCAGGGGCGACGTTCGATGTCACCGAAATGACCCCATGCCCACCATGCGCCACATAGCCCAAGAGCGTCGGATCATCGCCCGATATGAACGAGAAACCTTCCTCGACCGTCAGGCGCAGTTGGCTCATGCGCACCATATCGCCGGTTGCGTCCTTGATGCCGACAATATTAGGCAACTTCGCCAGACGGCTTACGGTGTCGTTGGAAATATCGACGACCGTACGCCCCGGTACATTGTACAAAAGAATGGGAACCTGCACGGCATCATTGATCGCCTTGAAGTGCTGATAAAGCCCTTCCTGCGACGGCTTGTTGTAATAGGGCGCAACCACCAGAACCGCGTCGGCTCCGACCGTCTTGGCATAATGACTAAGTTCAAGCGCCTCAGCCGTATTGTTAGAACCGGCACCGGCGATGACCTTTGCGCGACCGGCCACGGTCTCAACACACAGGCGCACGATTTCCTTGTGCTCTTCCATGCTGAGTGTCGAGGTCTCACCGGTCGTCCCGACCGGCACAATCCCGTGCACACCGGCCTGAACCTGGCGTTCCACCAGCGCTTTAAACGCCGCATAGTCCACCTGTCCGTCCTTAAAGGGCGTTACAATAGCGGTAATGACGCCATGAAACAGTGGAGTGTGAGCGCTGGACATAAGACCTATTCCGTTAAGCAGCAAAGCATATGTCCCTTGCCTTAAGACTTCCCTGAACGCGCTGCAACGACTTTGTACAGGAAATAGGTACAAGACGACACATCTCATTGCGCTTTTTGCCAAACCTGCCCATTCTTGGCCTTTATAGACAGCTAAAACCCATAATTTGATCAGGCATTAATACGGATATTAAAACCATGATTTTCAGACTCTCTGCGCCTAAAAACTACCGTCAGGCCCTGCTGGTAACCGCTCTGGCGGGTATGGCCATGACGCCTGTTTCCGCGCAGGAAGCCCCCCCCCCAGTTCTGCCCTCTGGCCCGCAACCCTATCAGGCCATTCAGGCCGCACAGGCCGAAAATGCCAGTTTTTCCACGGCTCTGGCGGCGGTAAAATCAAAGAACTTCACACTGGCCGAATCCTATCGCGCCTCCCTGCCCGATCCGGTCGCCCGCAAGATCATCCAGTGGGCCATTATCGACGGTGACGGGGCCAATATCTACGGTTTTGCCGCCCTTGATGCCGCCCGCCGCGACCTGTGGGGCTGGCCACGCGAATCAAAACGCCAGATTGCCGCCGAAAAACAAATTATTGTCTCCGGTTTGACCAGCGCCCAGATCATCGACTGGTTTACCGGTGCTCCGCCCCAGAGCGTTGACGGCGCCATTGCCCTGATCGGCGCCTATGAGCGTGAAGGCAAGACCGCAGAGGCGCAGGCGCTGGCCAAATCCTGGTGGCGCGATCAGGCCTTTGAACGCGCCGATCAGGATCGCTTCTATACCCAGTTCAGTCGCCACCTGAGCGCCGATGACCATAAGGCCCGCCTCAACACCCTGCTTCTGGGCGCGCAAGGCCCGGCCACGCAAGGCATGCTGGCCTATGTCGATGACCGCTCCCGTCAGGTGGCCGAAGCCGCAATGGCCCTGCGTTCCGGCTCAAGCCGTGGCACAACCCTTTATGAAGCGGCCTCAGCCGCCAATCCCCGCCATCCGGTGCTCGCCTATGAACGTGCGCGTTTCTTACGCCGCGCCAAGATGGAAACGCTCGGTTATGGCCTGATGGCCGACCTGCCCGAAGCCCCGGCCTCGACTGCAGCCATTAACAACCTGTGGACCGAGCGCCTGAGCTATTTCCGCAGCGCCGTGAAAAACCGCAACTATCAGGCCGCCTACGATTCCATGAAAGGCGGCGGTTTCCCCAATGGTGAGAAAAAAGCCGAGGCCGAATTCTTCGCTGGCTGGATCGCCCTGACACGCCTCAACCGCCCCGATCTGGCGGTCGGTCATTTCGAGAAAATCCGTGAGGCCGGCACCACCCCGATCACACAGGGACGGGCATATTACTGGCTTGGCCGCGCCTATGAGGCCCGCGGTCAGGCGGGCGATCCTGTCCTCGCCCATCAGGCCTATGCCGCAGGTGGCCAATTCATCTATGCCTTCTACGGTCAGCTGGCTGCGGAAAAAGCAGGCATCAAAACCCTTGATATCGGTAAGGACCCCGTCCCCACACCCGAAGACCGTGCCCGTTTTGAGAACCGTGACCTCGTCAAGGCCGCGCGTCTGCTGGCGCAATCGGGTGAGCGCGACCTGTTCAACAGCATGGTTCTGGCGCTTGATGACATGCTGCCCAATACCGAAGAAATGGCGCTTCTTTATGATCTGACCAAGGCCAATACCTCACCGGACGTCTCTATGCGTGTCGCCCGTGTCTCGATGCAGCGCGGCTTTTATCTACCTGAACGCGCCTACCCGATCCGCGCCATTCCTGCTGTAAAATCCCCCGAAGCCGCCTTTGTCCTCGGGATCACCCGTCAGGAGTCGGGCTTCGACCCCAATGTGCGCTCACACGCCAATGCGCGCGGCATGATGCAGCTTATCCCGCCGACCGCCCGTGCCGTAGCGCGGCGCATGTCCTTAAGCTATTCCGACGCCATGCTCTATGAGCCGGAATATAATATGTCGCTCGGGGCCTATCACTTAGGGGAACTGGTTGACCGTTTCGGCGGCTCCTACATCATGGCTGCCGCAGGCTATAATGCAGGCCCCGGACGTCCCGCCCAGTGGATCAATGACTGCGGCGATCCGCGCGGTGCTCAAGCCGATCCTCTGTGGTTCATCGAATGCGCCCCCTTCACCGAGACGCGCAACTATATGATGCGCGTCATGGAAAATACGCAGGTCTATCGCGCCCGCGTCAATGGCGGCACCGCGCCGCTTACCCCCTATGCCGATCTGCAACGCGGCATGGTGGTCAGCTATGTGCCCGACACCAGCGATACCGGCAACACCTCAACGCCGGACGGCCCGATCAACTATCTCGATCTGAAAAACTAGAATTCTATGAGGATGGTGAAGCGTGTGCTTTCCATCCTCTACTCTCCAAATATGCATTTCATTTATTTTTATTGCACCGCATCATCTTTAGGATGACAGAGTTTCAATGCGGGACTAGGCTCGGTGCAAGTCAAATTACGACCTGTGGAGGAGCGCCCTGATGGGAACATCCGGCAAGATATACAATTCCGCTGCGGAGGCCCTCGAAGGACTTCTGCGCGACGACCTGACGATTATGGCCGGTGGCTTTGGCCTGTGCGGCATACCGGAAAACCTGATCGCCGCGGTACGCGATTCCGGCGTCAAGGGCCTGACGGTTATCTCCAACAATGCCGGTGTCGATGGCTTCGGTCTGGGTCAGCTTCTCAACACCCACCAGATCAAAAAGATGATCTCGTCCTATGTCGGCGAAAACAAGGAATTTGAGCGTCAGTACCTGTCGGGTGAGCTTGAGCTTGAGTTTAACCCGCAAGGGACTCTGGCCGAGCGCATCCGTGCCGGTGGTGCGGGCATCCCCGCCTTCTATACCGCTACAGGCGTCGGCACACTGGTGGCCGAAGGCAAGGAAGAAAAGACCTTCGACGGACGCCGCTATATCCTTGAGACCGGCCTTGTGGCTGACCTGTCGATCATCAAGGCCTGGAAGGCCGACGAACGCGGCAATCTGATCTTCCGTAAGACGGCACGTAACTTCAACCCGATCATGGCCACTGCCGGTAAGGTCACGGTCGTCGAGGTCGAGGAAATCGTACCCACGGGTTCAATTGATCCTGACCACATCCATACACCGGGCATCTATGTCGATCGCATCGTCAAGGGCACGTTCGAGAAACGTATTGAGCAGCGCACCACGCGCTCAAGAAGCGAAGCGTTAGCACAAGATAACAGCGCACAAAAGGAGAGTGTATAATGGTCTGGACAAGAGACGACCTCGCCAAACGCGCCGCCAAAGAATTACAGGACGGCTATTACGTCAATCTGGGGATCGGCATTCCGACCCTTGTGGCCAACCATATCCCCGAAGGCATGACCGTCACCTTTCAATCGGAAAACGGCATGCTGGGCATGGGGCCCTTTCCCTATGATGATGAGGTCGATCCCGACCTGATCAATGCCGGCAAGCAGACCATCACCGAACTGGATGAAACCAGCTATTTTTCATCATCGGACTCATTCGCCATGATCCGTGGCGGTCACATCAACCTGACCATTTTAGGAGCGATGGAAGTAGCCGAAAACGGCGATATCGCCAACTGGATGATACCCGGCAAGCTCGTCAAGGGCATGGGCGGAGCGATGGATCTGGTGGCGGGCGTCAAACGCGTCGTTGTGGTCATGGAACACACCAGCAAACACGGTGAATCCAAGGTGCTTAAGGCCTGCGAACTGCCCCTGACCGGCACCGGCGTCGTCAGCCTGATTATCACCACGCTTGGGGTGTTTGAGGTCAAACCCGATGGCTCAGGCCTGCGCCTGATCGAACTGGCCCCCGATGTGACGCTTGAGGACATCGCGGCCAGCACCGAAGCCGCCTATGAGGTCGCCCTCTGATTTTTTCTCCCCCCTGTCGCCTGCGATGGGGAGGAGGATTTTTAAAGGACGGCTGGGTATTCTTACCGTAAGGCCTTAAACCACGCCTCAAGGCTAATCACATCGGCCTTGTGCGACTCGGCCCGTTGACGGGCCTCGGCATCATCGCCCCAGGTTTCGACCTGAAAGGCCTCACCGACGCGCGACGCCTCAAAGGCCGCCTCTCCACTCAAATGTCCCTTCCACAGGGCAATCGCCAGCACCACGGACCCGAGTAAGGGCGTCGCCGCCATCAGCCCTGCCCGCTCATAGGGCGTCGCCGCCGCAACCAACGCCCCGATACCGGCAACCGTAGCCTCAGGTTGCGGCTTATGCATAATCGAGCGGTTCTGAACGATCTCCAGTCCCAGTTCTGCCTTAAGCCAGCCAATGACCGGCTCCCACGCCGCCGCTTCCCGCTCAATCAGCGCCTGCGGATAGTCTGACGGATAGGCCACCAGATCGGTTTCCGCATAACGCGACGCCTCGGCCACCGCGCCTTCTGCGTCCTTAAGGTGATCAATAGCCGCAAATCCCAGCCGCGTCAGGGGCATGGCGGCATAGTCCACATAGTCCTCAACCGCTTCCCACTCACGCGCCACCAGCGCCGCTACCGCCGGATTGGGCAGGCTCAGCACTTCGCCCTTTGGCGTTTTGACTGCACGTTTATCAAGTGACACCGCAAACCCGCCACTGATGGCAGCAAAGGCTACCTCTTTCCAGAAGCGCTTCGGGCGATTGCCCAACTGATCCACACGCTTTGACGGCGCTTCGGCCTTATAGTCAGTCATATCAGAGACTTGCTTTCAGAACTTCAGATGAAAACTGATCCAGCGTCCGGTTCAACGCCGTATAATCATCGACAATTTCATGCGCGCCTGCGGCCTCAAGTTCGGACACCGTATGAAAGCCCCACGACACGCCCACCGCATAGGCACCGGCGGACCGCGCCATACGGATATCATAGGTGGCATCGCCGATCATCAATGTCTGGTGCGCCCCGACGCCCAACGCCTTCATATTACATTCCAGCATATGCGGATGGGGCTTTGACGGCCCATCGTCGGCGCAGAAGGTGACATCGAAAATATCTTCCCAGCCATAATGCGCCAGTATCCGCGTCACCCCGCGCCGCGAATTACCTGTCGCCATGCCGATCAGCCAGTTATCATTTTTGAGGCGCAAAAGGGTTTCCTGCGCACCGGCATAGAGGTCTTCACTGAAATCCGGCTCGGCATGGAAGGTGATAAAGGCGTTCTGAAACTCACGCGTATAGGCGGCAATGGTTTCCGGATCGAGGTCTGGCCGCATGGCCTCCAATGCCTCAAACAAAGACAGGCCAACAATGCCACGCACCTGATCATAGGTCGGCGGCTCAATATTGATACGGTGCGCCGCCTCAACCGCCGCCCGAAAGATAGAGGCCCGACTGTCGATCAGGGTGCCATCTACATCAAATACAGCCAAACGCATGGACGCACTCACTATCGTCTGGAAATCTTTTGCACCTTGCGGAACGGTTCAGGTGACGCTTCGTATTCATCAAAACCATAACGCTCAAATCCGGCAGCAATGACCGGATCAAGCGGTGCCTCGACAATCAGCGTTCCGTGCGACGGATGCGGCAGTTCGATCCGGCGGTGGTGCAGTTGCAACCCCAGCCCTTCCGACAAAGGACGGCTCAGGTCATCGGCATATTTCGGATCGCCCAGGATACAATGACCAATGGCCTGCATATGCGCCCGAAGCTGGTGCGTGCGGCCGGTATGTGGACGCAACGCCATCCACGCCAGCCGGTGCGCAGCACGTGAAATGGTCACATATTCGGTTTCCGCCACCTCTGCCCCCGGCTCCTTCGGATCAGCGGGCATGACGATTTCGCGGTCATTGAAGCCCTTTTTGATCAGGGGCACATCAATGACGCCTTCCTTGGGGTCAGGCGTACCGGCCACCAGCGCCCAGTAGGTCTTATAGGCCTTGCGCTTGGCAAAGGCTCCCGCCAGACGCGCTGCGGCTGCCGGTGTCTTGCCCAGCAGCAGAACGCCCGACGTATCGCGGTCAAGCCGGTGCACCAGACGCGGACGCTCAAGCCCCTCACCCCACGCCGACAGCAGCCGGTCGATATGGTTTTTCGTCTTGGTGCCACCCTGAACGGCCAGCCCCGAAGGCTTGTTGATGGCGATGACATAATCATCCTCAAACAGCACCAGAGACTTGGCGTAGCGGATTTCCTGCGGGCTTAAGGTCGCCCGTTCGCGCTTTTGCTGATCTTCGGACGGCGCATCCGGCAGAGGGGGCACACGCACGGTCTGACCGGCCACAAGGCGCGTATCGGCCTTGACGCGGCTGCCGTCCACACGCACCTGACCGGAACGCAACAGCTTGTTCAGCATGACGTGGTTGATATGCGGCCAGCGACGCTTGATGAAGCGATCAACACGGGTGCCGTCTTCGCCTTCGCCGATATACAGGGTTTTGACTTCTTTACTCATAGCCTTCCCTTAACCCTCTTGGCCCTGAAAGCATAGTCCTTTAAGAGTGGGACCCAACAGAATCCAGATGGAGACAGGATAATGAGCCTGACCGGAACCTATGACCCGCAAAACATTTTCGCCAAAATTATACGCGGCGAAATTCCGGCTGTGAAGGTCTATGAGGACGATACGGTCTTAAGCTTCATGGACGTGTTTCCGCAATCCGAAGGCCATACGCTGGTCATCCCCAAGTCTGAGGCGCGTAATCTTCTGGATATTGCCCCTGACGCCCTGCAAAACCTGATTGTAAAGACACAGCTGGTGGCTCAGGCGGTCAATAAGGCCCTGACCCCTGATGGTATCCGCATCGCTCAGTTCAATGGGGAACCTGCCGGTCAGACGGTGTTTCACATCCACTTTCATATTATTCCAGCCTATGACAGTCAGAGCGAAGCCCCGCACGCATCGGGCCAGATGGCCGATACAGATAAGCTTAAAGCGCTTGCTGAACGCATTAAGGCGGAGCTTTAATCCATGTTTTTTGTTCTCAGGCACGGTCAAACAGACTGGAACGCCCAATTGCGCCTTCAGGGATCGACGGATATCCCCCTGAATGACAATGGCAGGCTTCAGGCGCGTACCGCCGCCCGCTTCCTTAAAGATCAGTCCATTGACCGCATTATCGCGAGCCCCCTGTCGCGCGCCCATGAAACCGCTTCGATTGTCGCCGAAACACTGGGTTTGCCGGTCGAGGTCGATCCCCGCATCATTGAACGCAGCTTTGGTGTGTTCGAAGGCCTGACGCTTGAAGAAGTCGTCACCCATCGTGCCGAAATGGCCATCCACATGCGCCCTGAGGCGGATCTCGACGGCAAGCACTATCCGACCGATGCCGAGACCCTGTCTCAGGTCATTGACCGCGTCTCCGAAGCCGTCAACGAACACCGCTCAGGCGGCGAGGCCTGCCTGTTTGTCTCGCATGGCATCCCCTTCCGCGCCATAGCCAGGGTGTTTCTGGGCGAGATGTACTCAAGCCCAAATGCCGCGCCGGTACGCTATGACCAGACCGGAAGCGCATGGCACATGACCGGCCTTGATCCGGAAAATCTGCCGATTCATTCCTCTGCCTATGACGGCCCCACGACCATGGGCCGCATTTAACCCGCTGACAGTCCCCGATTTTTGGCCCATAGTCGGCACAAACATTCGGGGAAGATCATGCTCGCAAAATACAATACGCCGCTATCCGACCGTCAGGCCCTGTATCTCCGTCTGGCGGTGGGCCTTGTCTTCGGCCTGTTACTGGCCTTTCTCTCCGAGCAGATTGACGCCTTCCGCAAGACGCAGGACGGCAATTACAACGTCTGGCCGCCTGAGATGGTGTGGAACCGCATCCTGTTTGCCTCAGTGGCCCTGACCGCCTTTGTTGTCTGGGCCGGTGCCGGTGCCATGCGCCGCCTGTCACTTGCGGCGTGGACAATCACAGCCTTTCTGCTGCTTTTGCTTATCGGCTGGTCACAAAGCGAAGGCGAGGCTTTCCGTGGCTACAGCTTCATGTTCCATGCCGATACCTTCCTTGTCTACCCCCTGCTGTTCATTGCCCACGAACTGATCTCAAGCGCCGATCAGGCCCGCAAACCCATTGCGCCCTATGAGGTCTATTTCGATCAGGCCTGGAAACGCGGCGTACAACTGGCCCTAAGCCTTCTGTTCACCGGCCTGTTCTGGGGCATATTGTGGCTCGGGGCCGCTTTGCTGAAATTCATCGGCTTTGAATGGTTCGGTGACCTGCTTGAGGAAACCTACGTTGCTTACCCGCTCTCAGGCCTTGCCTTCGCCGCCTCGGTACATTTAAGCGACGTTCAGACCAAACTTCTGGCCAATGTCCGCGCCCTGATTCTCGGGGTTCTGTCGTGGCTCTTGCCGGTAATTGTTGTCGTCGGCCTCATCTTTGTCGTGAGCCTGTTCTTCAGCGGCCTGCAACCGCTCTGGGCCACAAGGGCCGCCACCGGCACGCTTTTGGGGGCCTGTCTGGCGATGGTTCTGCTGATCAACGCCGCCTATCAGCAGGGTGACGAAGAGCGTCCCGTCAATATTGTCCTGAAACTGACCGCCCGCGCCGCCGCTCTGTTGCTTCTGGTGTTTGCCATCCTCGCCGCCGTGGGCCTCAGCCTGCGCGTCGGACAATACGGTCTGACACCGTCACGCATCATCGCCTTTATCGGGGTAATTGTGGCCCTGCTCTATGGTGTGGCCTACGCCATTGCCGCGGTCATGCCCGGCCGCTGGCTGCGCCTCCTTGAGCCCTTCAATATCGGCCTGGCCATCACCAAGGTTGCAATCTTCATCGCCGTCCTGACGCCCATTGCCTCACCAGCCCGCCTGAGCGTCGACAGTCAGATCGCCCGCCTCAATGCCGGTGAGGTCACCCCCGAAGCCTTTGACTGGCAACTCCTGCGTTTTAAAACCGCCGGCTATGGCGAACGTGCAATTGATAAACTGATTACCGACGGCAAGACGCAAACCATTCGCGATCTGGCCACCAAGGCGAAGGCTTCTCAAAACCTCTATGATTTTGACGGTGGTAAACTTGCGGCCAAAACACCTGAGGCCAAAAACTACAGGCTGGTCTATCCCGCAGGCGCCACCCTGCCTCAAAGCTTCCTGTCGCAAGCCTTCAATGCCGAAAATGAATATGCCTCTGCGCCCTGCCTGAATACCGGTGTCTGCGATGCCGCCCTGATTGACCTGAATGGTGACAACCAGCCTGAACTCCTCATCCGTAAGGATAAGGCCCTGCATATCTACAGGCTGAAGGATGAAAAATGGGAAATCCTGAAGGTCAGTTATGACCTGAATGAGGCCTCCGTCAAAGCCTTCACCGAGGGCCGCATCCAGTTGGCAAGGCCTGAATGGTCCGATATCAAACTGGGCGACAAACAGCTTAAGATCAATGAACGGTATTAAAAACCCATAAGGGCGGCAGCGGTATTTTCTTATGCCACCCTTATGTTTCAGCCTTCGCCTGCGGATTTAAACCTGAGAGTCGGGGACATAGTCTGGTTATCTGATTTTCTGCGCAATTTTCCGCGCATTCAACGGAGGAACCGAATATGCCCCTTTTAAATGTGGTCGTTGTCCTGATTGTCGTAGGCGTCCTGCTCTGGCTGGTAAACGCTTACATTCCCATGGACGGCAAGATCAAAGGCATCCTTAACGGCGTTGTCGTCATCGCCGTTGTTATCTGGCTGCTTAATGTATTTGGCGTTCTCGGTGCCTTAGGCGGCATTACCGTCTGATAAGGCACTTTGCATCAGTCCGGTCTGTGCGAATATTTCCGCAGACCGGACACGTGCATCAAAATCATGGATGGGCATCGAAATAATCAGTTCATCCGCCCCCGTCGCTTCCAGAAAATGTTCTACCTTGGCCCTGACCGTCTCAGGCCCGCCAACCACAGCAAATTGCAGCATATGATTGACCATAGACGCCTCGTCCGGCGTTAACTGAAGCCCACGCACCGGCTTGGGAAAGCGGATACGCTCATTGCGCCGCATCGCCGCAAAACTCTGCTGCATCGACGAAAACAGATATTGCGCTTCGTCGTCCGTATCGGCCCCTACCCCCATAATCCCCACCATCACACGCGGCTCAGGGTGCGCCTCTGACGGCCTGTACTGTGACCGGTAAACACGTATCGCCTGAAACAGGTAATCCGGTGCAAAATGTGAGGCAAAGGCATAAGGCAGCCCCAGTTGCGCCGCCAATTGTGCGCCATAAAGACTTGAGCCTAGAATCCACACCGGCACATGACTGCCTTCCCCCGGAATGGCTCTCAGACGCGCCTCATCGCTTTCATCACCCATATAGGCCATCAGTTCCATGACATCCTGCGGGAACTGATCGACACTGCCGTCCAACGTGCGCCGAAGCGCGCGATTGGTACGCATATCACTCCCCGGTGCCCGCCCCAGCCCCAGATCGACCCGCTTGGGGAACAAGGCCTCAAGCGTGCCGAACTGCTCGGCAATGACAAAGGGCGCATGGTTGGGCAGCATAATCCCGCCCGCCCCGATACGTATGCTTTGTGTATGATGCCCCACATGGGCAATGACGATCGATGTCGCCGCCGAGGCAATCCCCGGCATCCCATGATGTTCCGCCACCCAGAACCGGCTATAGCCCAGCTTTTCCGCCGCCTGCGCCAGCTTCGCCGAGTTGGCCAGCGCCTCGGATGCCCCCGCCCCTTCACATATCTGCGACAAATCAAGAATGGAAAACGGGGTCATGCGTACACCTCAAGCCAGCCAAACCTCTTATGTAGGCGCTCCGGTTACGATTAAAAGAGGCAGGGCCTCAGGCCCTGCACCCGTTTGCCCCGAGGTGTGTGATATCTTCCATACTCACCTGTTTTACGAAGTCAGAACGCTTACATCCTCCCCTGTAGCGCAGCGTACGGGGGAGGTGCCGAGCGTAGTCGAGGCGGAGGGGGCATTTTTTTCACCCCTTAGGAACGATCTCTAAACGAAGCCGCCCTTTTGGCTCTCTTCCTTCTCCGGCCCGAAAGCTGCCATCAGTTGTGTGGCAAACAACAAGCTCTGCTCGCCAGATCCATTGCCAAACGCCAGATTAAGTAACATGGCGTCCGACTGCACCCCCTCAAGGCGGGTGAGGAACATGCCCTCATAGGGATTGGTCATTTGCGGCGCAACGGGCGCTATATTCACCTGCCCCCCCGCCTTGGAGCTCAGGTTCGTCATCAGGGCCGTCACCGTTACCGGCTGGCCGTTCTTGTAAAAAATCGAGCGGTTGGCACCCGCGGCTTGCGGAAACAGCGCTGCCGCCGAAGCATTGGGACTGGTCTGCGTCGCCTTGATCAGATTCGCCGCCCCAGCTGGCCCCAGAAAATGTGCCGCATAAAGCTCACCGGCATTGGGCTGACGGCCCGTGCGCCCCTTAAGATAGGCCGCATGACCCGCCGTCAGTTCCGCCGCCATCACCGAGGCCGCGTCAGGGTCGTAGCGCAAGCCCAGCACCTGCTGACGCGCACGGGCATCAGGCACATAATAGCGCCCGCCCTCGCCCTTTACGATCTGACTGGCATAGGCCCCATAGCCATGCTTGGCCCCGTGGGATTTGACGGTTGCCAGCCAGGTCTGCTCAATGAACTGAAACAGCCCCGCCGCCGATGAAGTCGGGGCCTTGGCCTTGGGGTTCAGCGAACTTTCACGCTGCGCCGTTTTCACAAGGTATGAAAAGTCAACTCCGGTCGCCTGAGACGCACGGGTGATCGAGGCCATTACCCCGCCCTGTCCACCTGCCCCTTGAGTCGAAAATACCGTCATAACGGGCATGATCAAAGTTTATGGTTAATCAGGCGTTAATCCGGTCAGGACTGTAGTCCTCGGCCCCTTCCGGCACCGGCATGCCGGTCATCTGCGCCACCAGCACCTCCGCGGCATAGGGCGCGTAAATCCAGCCGTTTCGACGCATGGCCGTGGCGACATAGACCCCGCTTGGGGCGTCACGGCCAATTATCGGTAACCCGTCCGCCGTCGCGGCTCGCACCCCTACGCGCGGCGTTGCGCCCTTAAGTGACGGCGACAGGCGCGAAGCCATCTTGCCCGACTTCTGTGTCAGGCTTTCGACCATTGCAGGCTCTATAACCGTATCGCCCTGGCCCGACTGCATGGTCGCCCCGAACTTGCTTAAGCCCTCATAGCTGACCCAGTAACCCCAGGGCGCGCGGATAATCCTTCCCGCCAGTTGCGGATCAGATTTGGCCGCGACATCCAGCAAATGCCCCTTGATCGGCTTCAGGCCCGACAATGAAGCTAATGCCGACGCAAAGGCCACAGACTCATATCCGGCACACACGGCCACCTGACCGGCCTCGAGCGCCGTTCCATCCTGCAAGCTAACCGCTGTCCCACTGACCGAAGCCACCTCTCCATCAATCCACTGACCACCCCGTTCGATAAACAGGGACTTCAGATAGCCAAGCACCGGCTCTGCCGCCAGCAACCAGTCACCGGTAATTTCCGCGGCCTGAAACGGGGCCTTATAGCCCAGAGCCTTCAGCCCCTCATCAGACACAGGTTTGGCCTTGGCCCCCATATCTTCAAACCGCTTCAGCATCTCGTCTTCGGAAGGCCCGCTATCGCCTGACCACAACCACACGGCCGGTTGCGCCATATCTATAATCGCCGACAGGCCAACATTCTCGGCAAACCCACGCCAGTAATCATGCGCGGCCTTATAACGGATGAATGAAGCTTTCGGATCAGCCTCGGTCATGGCCTCAAGCGCCGGCGCAATCATGCCTGCCGAAAGCGCCGAGGTCGTTTCGCCGACCGCATCCTTGCTGATAAGTTTTACGGAAAATCCGACATCCAGCGCCCGCAATCCCACGCACAGGCCGGTCACACCGCCGCCAATGATGATCAGACTATAGGCTGAAACTGACACGCCCTATCCTTCCCGATCGCCCGATAGCGACATAGTCAAAAGAATAAGGCTAAAGGGGAAAATCCGCGATGGTACCGTCTGCTGGTTTCGAACCAGCTACCTCCAGAGCCACAATCTGGCGCTCTACCAATTGAGCTAAGACGGCACGCTATCGCGGAGGCGCACGACATAGCCCCTCACGCGCCGCCGATCAAGAGCCTTTCTGCGCTTTTACACCGAAACCATTACAGAAAGCGCCGGATCACTATGACAATTAACCTATGGCCGCTCAGGAACATCATTTAGTATCCAGCTAAACCTGAATGTCGCCTCATCCGGCACGACCGGTAACGCCCGAGTAGCATCGACATCCACACGAACCTTGCGCTCCACCAATTTAACAGCGGCCTTACCAAAACCTTGCCCGCGAGGAGATTCGCCGGTGACACGGCAATTCTTTGGTCTGCCTTCAGCGTCCCAGACACAAGCGACAGAGGCCTCACCACTCAATTCATCATCAAGCGCCCGCGAAGGCATGGCCCTGAACATTTCATCAACCGTCGGAAACTGAGATACAACCACATTACTTTGTTCATGCGGTTTTGGCGCCTGAGGCTGCCGCCCCTCTGATTTAGCGGTTTCGGCACCGAAAAAAACCAGCGCAGTGGCGATAAACACCTTAATTTTCATTGTTTCCCCCATAAAAAAGGCAGGGTCTAACGCCCTGCCACTGAATTATTTATAGCCCCTTTGCTGGATATAGGCCTCAAGCTGGCTGATGCGTGTTGCTTCCGACGGGTGTGTGGACATGAACTCAGGGTTGCCTGCCCCGCCCTGCGCCTGCATATTGCGCCATAAGGCTACGGCTTCGGAGGCTCGGTATCCCGCCCGCACCATGATATCGACGCCAATCTTGTCGGCCTCCAGCTCGTGTTTGCGTGAATAAGGCAACAGCAGACCCAACTGCGCCCCTAAGCCCCCATAGTTAGCCACAGCCTGTTGCACACGGCCCTCCGTCGCCCCGACCGCCACCTGAAGGCCGATCTGCGCGGCAGACTGTTGCGAATAACGTTCAGCCGCATGCTTGCCAATAATATGCGCCGCTTCGTGGCCCAGAACCGCCGCCAGTTGATCGTCATTCTTCACGACCTTGAACATGCCGGTATTAACGCCGATCTTGTTACCGGGAATGACAAAAGCGTTGGGCTGATCGTTTTCAAAGACGACATATTCCCACTCGCTGGCATTATAACCGGCGGCGGTGACAATTTTCGCCCCTACCGTGCGCACCCGATTGTTCAGGCTGACATCACGAGACACTTTCGCGGTCTTAAGCATTTCCGACCAGCCCTGAAGCGCGGTCGGTGCCAGATCGGCATTATCCACCAGAAGGAACTGGCTGCGCCCAAGGGTTTCGTTGGTCTCACAGCCTACCAGGGCCGCACCACCGAACAGAACCATAGCCGATGCTATGCCGAATTTCATCAGATTTGCGCGCTTCATAACCTATAACCTTTTCCGCGATGGCCTTAAATCTCTGAAGGCAAACTGTTGCGTTTTACCGCACACGTCAATCCCTCACCCGCCTCGTGGTGTCAAAGTCAGCATAAGTTATCCATACATAAAGCCTCCGGCACACGTCCGGAGGCTCTCACTGCGATACATAACTCCTTATTGCAGGGTCCAGCTAAGTTTAACCAGCATCACATCACCAATACGCAGATTGCCCTTCGCCGTATCCGCACGACCGCGCGCCTCAACCGCCCTGACCGTCGCCCGTCCAAAACCATAACCGGCAGGCGCTTCATTCAAAGTGGTACAGGCAACACGTCCTTTTGTATCAATGATTTCACAGGATACGGTGGCACTGCCTTCAATCTCTGCATCATGCGCCCGCGATGGATAATACTGCATCATGACTTCGGAGTCCGGAAACCGTGTCCACACCGCTCTGGCATAGACGGGGCCGGTTTGCCCCGCAGGTTCGGAAATCTGTGACGGTTTACCGGAAATGGAGGTTACAGGCCCCGTCACCGGCCCGACAACCGCATCGGGCGGAGTCAGGACAACAGGGAGTGGGTCAGGCGTCGCCGCACTCACATTAACCGGCGTATGAATCTTTATCTGGGTTTGCTTTACCGGCTGATCCTCAACCGGTTTCGGTTCAGGCTTTGGCTTATCCAGCGTAACCGTCGTGCCTTCAATAATGATTTCCGGCGGCGCGGGCGGCACAACGATCTCGAAGCGCTCATTGATTATATAAAGCGCCAGACCCGCATGCACCAGCACGGCAATACCTATGCCCATCAGGGTCGATCGGGCCATAGGTCGATGGGCCTCGGCATCGCATAACAAAGAACGACGATCAGGGGTGAGCGCAGCGGACATCAGAATTCCTTTCCCGTTCGGGCCGATGCCTTTAGCGCATCAGCTTGTTTACACACGATACTTTGTATAACAAGCTAACAGCGCATGCAATGTATATTTGCATTACAAGGCATCATGCCAAACACATACCCCTTCACAGTTCAGAACCTGACACCCCGCCGTTGCGTGACTCCTGAGCCAGAAGCCTGACAAGACAACAAAAAGCCCCCCGACCCAAAGGCCGGAGGGCTTTTCAATTTTACCGTTAAACGGAAGGTCCTAGTTAAGAACCCACGTAAAGCGGAACTTTCTGCGGTCGCCATCGCGGATTTCACCGTCTTCACCCGGTCTTGCACGGGCGTGACGCATGAAGCCTCTGACAGTTGCCTGACCGAAACCGTAGTTTCTTGGGTTCTCAGAGATAATATCACAACCCGTGATACGGCCCTGAGAGTTGAGACGACAATCGATCTCAACAGACCCTTCAACTTCAGCATCGATAGCGCGTGACGGATAAAGATCCGCCATTTGCTGGCCGGTCGGAACGGTCCACTGTGCCCGCACGTAACGCGGACCTGCCGGAGCAGGCGGCGCCGGCGGAGGCGGAGGTCCGGGCACGACGGCTGGAGGGCCTTCGTACTCAACGCGGTCTTCACGCTTGGTCGGCTCCACCTGAATTGGCGGCGGCGGCGTAGGCGCGTTAGGCGCGATTACCGGTTCCCGAATCTGCAACTTCGGCGGCGGCGGCGGTTGATCCGGCGGCGGCGGCGGAGGTGGCGGAGGCGGAGGTGGCGGTGGTGGCAGATCGATCAGTTCGGTATCAATCTTGGTGTCGACATACTCCACCTCTTTGATTTCGAACTTTTCTTTATAGATGTAGTAACCGAGCGCAACGTGAACAACCGCTGCTACGCCGAGACCGACGAAGATAGCTGATTTGTTCTTGTTCTCGGGCGGGTCAAGAATAGGGTCCCGACGCCTGTGGGGGGTCTCTTCCATTTTCTATGCCCTTTTACGTATTACCATCTTCGCCGACCAGAGCCACGCTGTAGAAACCGTTATCCTGCAGGGCATTCATAACCTGCATGAAATCGGCGTAGCGCGTCTTACGGTCACAGCGAATGAAAATCCGCTCATTCTCAGGATCACGTTCGCCAATCTGAGTTCTCATATCGGCGCCCATGGAAGCGAGCGAGGTCGGATAATCGCCGATAAATACGTCACCACTCTCTTGAATGGAAATATAGATCGGCTTCGGTGGGTTGACTTGGGGCGGGGCGACGGCTGTTGGCAATTTGACTTCTACCGACACGGTGGCCATAGGGGCGGCCACCATGAAGATAATCAAAAGCACCAACATAATATCGACGAACGGCGTAACGTTAATATCGCTGTTCTGCTCGATATGAAATTTCGAGCCGCCGCTGCCAGAGGATAGCTTGGCTCCCATTTACATTATGCCCCTTTGTCGAGCTGACGCGACAGCGAGTTCAGCAGTTCGGAAACAAACTGTTCCGAACGGGTGCCGTATTGAGCGATCATGCTGTTGAATACGTTGTACATAACAACGGCCGGGATAGCGGCAGCCAGACCGATACCGGTAGCCAGAAGGGCTTCAGCGATACCCGGAGCCACAACGGCGAGGTTGGTTGTGTTTGTGTTAGCAATACCGATGAAGGAGTTCATGATACCGTAAACCGTACCGAACAGACCAACGAACGGCCCGATAGAACCGGTCGAAGCAAGGAACACGAGGCCACCGGACAGACGCTTGGCCAGACCAGCCTGAACGGCGTTGATCGACTGAGACGCACGGTGCAGCGTGGATTCACGGTGCTCACCCGAGATAGCCAGACCAGCTTGCTTGGACAGTTGAACTTCTTCGGTTGCCACGGCGGCCATATCGGCCAGTGGGTTACCGGCATGCTCGTCAGAAACGGCAAGACGGTTGATATCGGCGATCGAGCGCGCACCACGGAAATCTTCGAGGAAGCGGTTGGTCGACTTGTTAAGGCTGGAGAATTCGAGAAGCTTGATAACCAGCAGGGCCCAGGAGATGATCGACGCCAGAACCAGACCGATCATAACGGCCTTAACAACCGGCACGGCCATCATGAACATGGCCGCAACGGTCAGTTCACCATGACCCGAAGCCGCGGCTTCGGTGGTTTCTTCGGCCGCAGCCTCTTCAACAACAGGTTCAGCCGCAACCGAAGCTTCGGCAGCAACCGGAGACGTAGCGACCGCTGCAGCAGCAAAGGTCGGGGCGCTCATCAGCAGTGCGGCGGCACCGAGCATGGCAATGAGCGTATTGTGTTTCTTGTGTTCGAGCATTTTTCGCCAATTCCTGAATTAGGACGTAACCCACTTAATAAGAGGGCGGACCAGGGATATTAGGGGAAGCGTTTACCCCCGTGTTAAAACCATAGACCCACATGGCACCTTCTTCCCGCATAGGCGAAAGATCCCCTGTGAGCCCTCTATTTGCGTCATGGTCGCGCTGTTTCTTTGACAGCATCCGCACCATTTCACACATTATCCTGCCATAATGACCCCTCAATGATCACATAGCCATCACTTGAGATAAGTGATTTGTGCCTAAAGAAGCCTAACCCTGGCTTAGACGTCAAGGTGGTCATTTTAACTTTTCGCGTGTTATTTTAGCAACAGACAGTCAAAAGCATGGCTAAATCGGTCAAAAGTTCAAACATGTCTGATAGTTAATGTTTTTGACGCGACTGAAAATTATTTTCTCAAAAAAGAATATTTCCGCTCCGTTAAGCACCGGTTTGCCCCCAAAAATCTCTTTCCGGCAAAATCAACGCATCTTTTTGACTTTATGTCAGTTTTATAACGTCGATTTTTCAGCCCGGCGGGGCATATGCGTTCAGAAATAAGACCATAAATCATACAAACCGACCTTCAAGATGACACATATATCCTGTTACCTGCCTCCCATGGCAGAGGTGGCCCGATAAAAACTGTTTCACACTTTTATGTGGCCGCTTTAAGCTCTTGTAACGGAACCCTTAGACACAGATTGAACTTCCCATGAGTAAGCCACCGTCCCCTTTTGAAGCCGGCCTGAAACTGATGGGCACACAGCAGCAACTCGCCGCGCGCAGTCTGGTAAATCTCATTGAGATGATCTCGGCCTCCTCACACCGCTACGCGCAGGAAACCACTGACTTTACCCGAGATGCGGTTTCCCTGATGCAGAAGGCCACCACCACACGTGACGCCGCTGAAATTGCCGAGCTTCAGAATCAGTGGGCCAGAACCTGTCTGAAGTACGGTGAGAATCAGACTCGCGCGACCATGCAATTTGTTGAACAATGCGGCCAGCAGGCCCTCAACATCGCCGCATCGTCTCCGGGTGCGGAACCCCTCTCCCCTGAGACGACTTCAGAAGACAAGGCTTAAGACCTATGCCCGCATCCGCTCCCTCCCCGCGTCACGCCCTGATTACCGGTTCCACCAGCGGTATAGGCTTAGGGATTGCCTGTAAGCTGGCCTCGGATGGTCATAACATCATGCTCAACGGCTTCGGCCCCGCCGATGAAATTGAGGCCACCCGCGCCGAGCTTGAACGCAGCTATGGGGTTAAGGTTGCCTATAATGGCGCTGACCTGACAAAGCCGGATCAGATCGAAGCACTGATCGCCGATACGCGGCAAAAACTGGGCGGGCTGGACATTCTGGTCAATAATGCCGGCATTCAGCATGTCTCGCCTATCGAATCCTTCCCGCCTGAAAAGTGGGACATGATTATTGCACTTAACCTCTCCAGCGCCTTCCACACGATTCGCCTGAGTTTTGAGGACATGAAGGCCAATGGCTTTGGCCGAATCATCAATATCGCTTCGGCGCATGCGCTGGTCGCCTCGCCGTTCAAATCGGCCTATGTCGCCGCCAAGCATGGTATTGCCGGCCTGACCAAGACGGTGGCTCTCGAAGGCGCGGCCCATGGCGTGACCTGTAACGCCATTTGTCCGGGCTATGTCCTGACACCTCTGGTCGAAAAGCAGATCCCCGACACCGCCAAAGCCCGTGGCATTACCGAAGAAGAAGTCATCCGTGACGTGCTTCTGGCGGCGCAACCGACCAAAAAGTTTGTCAGCACCGACGAAGTAGCCGCATTGGCAGCCTTTCTGGCCTCTGATATGGCCGCTTCGATCACCGGTTCGCTACAAGCCATTGATGGTGGCTGGACATCGCAATAGGTCAATTGTCTGACTTTTTAATTGCCTCAGCCTGAACCTGTCGCTAGGGTCTCTCCCAAAACAAAGGGAGAGAACCGATGCGTAGCCGTCTGCTGAAATCCATCTGTGTGGCCGCCTTGCTGGGGTTAGCGCCCCTGTCGGCGCTGGCCTTAGAAAAGCCCGTCACATGGACACCGGATAATGGCAACGGCACCTTTACCAATCCCATATTCTACGATGAGTTCTCGGACCCCGACCTGATCCGCGTCGGCGATTATTTCTATATGACCGGCACAACCATGCACACTATGCCAGGCCTGCCGATCCTGCGTTCAAAGGATCTGGTGAACTGGGAATTCCTGACCTATGCCCTCGACCGGCTTGATTTGGGCGAGCGTTTTCGCCTCGAAGGGGGCAAGGAAATCTACGGTCAGGGCATCTGGGCCCCCAGCCTGCGTTATCATAACGGCACCTTCTATATCTTCAGCAATGTCAACGGTGAGAAAACACAGGTCTTTTCCGCCACCGATCCCGCAGGCCCCTGGACGCGCAAGGAAATGAAGCGCTCCATGCACGACCTGTCGGTACTGTTTGACGATGACGGGAAGATCTACGCCATCTGGGGCTATCAGGATATCTCCATGGTACAACTGACCGATGACCTGACCGATATCGTACCGGGTTCCGAGCGCGTGATCATTTCCCGCGATGCCGGCATGGGCGAAGGCGTCCATTTCTATAAGTTTGACGGCAAATACTATATCACCAGCGCGTGGTTCGCAGGCCGCATGCGTATGCCCGCCGCGCGCGCCGATCACCCCGAAGGCCCGTGGGAGGTCAATCAATCCATCAGCATAGATGAGGATTTCGGTCTGGCCGAAGGCTATCGCCTTGAGGACGCATGGGGCACTGAGGATTCGGCCCCCTTCAAGGTCATCCCGCCCAACCCGGCCCCAAATGGCCGCATGTCGCTGCATCAGGGCGGTATCGTTGATACCCCTTCTGGTGAATGGTGGGGCTTTTCCATGATGGACTATAATTCGGTTGGCAGACTGCTGGGGATTGCGCCGATCACATGGAAAGACGGCTGGCCCTATTTCGGCCTTGAGGGCAATCTGGAGCGCAATCCGCGCACATGGGTCAAACCGAAAACCGCCGATCCGCAGCCGATCACCGTACCGTTTGAACGCAACGACGATTTTTCGGGCCCAAAACTGAAACCGTTGTGGCAATGGAATCATGTACCGGTTGACGATAAATGGTCACTGAGCGAACGCAGCGGCCACTTACGTCTGCACGCCCTGCCCGCCAAAAGCTTCTGGTGGGCAAAGAATACGCTCACACAACGCTCTATCGGGCCGATCTCTCAGCCGACCGTAGCCCTTGACGCCAGCGGCCTGAAAACAGGAGATGTCGCGGGGCTTGGGCTGCTCAACCGGCCCTATGCGTGGATTGGCGTTGAGAAGGCCGCCACCGGCCTGAATATCGTGCAATATGATCAGCAGACCGGCAAAACCGAGCGCATCAAAACCGACGCCACCCGCCTGTGGTTCCGCGCCGACTGCGATTTCCTGACCGAAAAAGCCCGCTTCAGCTATTCCATCGACGGTCAGAATTTCACGCCGATTGGCGATGAATTCACTATGGTTTTCCAACTGAAAACCTTTCAGGGCGTGCGCTACAGCCTGTTCAATTACAACACCACCAGCGTTGAAGGCGGCTATGCGGATTTTGACGAGGTCACTATCCATCAACCCCACCCTCAGGGCCTGATGCGGCCCATTCCCTATGGTCAGTCAGTCACCTTCACCGGTTTCAACCAAAACACCGGCCTGTCGGTTACGGACGGCAAACTGTCCGACGGCACGCCCACAGCTTTTGAGGTTATCGATCTGGGCCTTGGCCGTGTGGCGCTGAAATCTGGCGACCATTACCTGAGCGTCAATACCGACGCCTCCGTTACGCTTAAAACCGGTGAGCCGTCCACATCCGAAAGCTTCCAGTGGATTGAAACGCCCTATGGCGAACTGGTGCTCATGTCGCTTGTCAACCACCGCTTCTTACGCATTGATCCAACAACGAAAAAAATCACTGCCGATAGCCCCGGCCCGCAATCAGATGCTCAGGACGGCGTACGCTTTATCTGGAAATAACCTTACATCCTCCCCCGCTATGCAGGGGAGGATTTTAAGATTTCCGCCCTGACGCTCTGGTAATGCCTCCGCTATACCGCCCCCACCTGCGCCAGAGTCTCACGCGCCGCATCGGCGGCTTTTTGCTTTTCCCACATATCGAAATAAAGCCCCCCAAGCGCCATAAGATCGTTGTGACGCCCGCGCTCGGCCACTACGCCATCTTTCAGCACCAGTATCTCGTCCGCCCCGACCACAGTGGACAGGCGGTGGGCAATCACCAGCGTCGTGCGGTTCTGGGATACCTCATCAAGCGACGCCTGAATCTCCCGCTCGGTGTGCGTATCCAGTGCCGAGGTCGCCTCATCAAGGATCAATATCGGCGGCGCTTTCAGGAGTGTACGGGCAATCGCGACGCGCTGCTTTTCCCCGCCCGACAGCTTAAGGCCGCGCTCGCCCACTTCCGTATCATAGCCCAGCGGTAGCGAGGCGATGAAACCGGCAATCTGCGCCCGCTCGGCGGCGTCATGAATTTCGGCCTCGGTCGCCCCCGCACGGCCATAGCCGATATTATAGGCCACCGTATCATTGAACAGCACCGTATCCTGCGGCACCATACCAATGGCCTTACGCAGTGAGGCTTGCGTCACCTCCCGAATGTCCTGCCCGTCAATCTCGATGGCTCCGCCCTTAACATCATAAAAACGGAACAGAAGCCGCGACAGGGTCGATTTCCCCGCCCCCGAAGGCCCGACAATGGCCACGGTCTTACCAGCTGGCACTTCAAACGACACCCCTTTGAGAATTGGCCGCGCCGGATCATAGGCAAACACCACATCCTTAAACACCACCGCCGCCTTTTCGACCTTAAGCGTCTTCGCGTCCGGCCTGTCAGTCACTTCCGCCGGTTCATCCAGAAGCGTAAACATGGCATCCATATCCGTCACAGACGTGGTGATTTCCCGATACAGAGTCCCGATCATATTCAGCGGAATCGCCAGTTGCGCCATCAGAGCGTTGATCATGACAAAGTGGCCGATAGTCTGCTGCCCCGCCATGACCTCACGCGCCGACATCAGCATCACCGCGCCCATGCCCAGCGTGAAAATCACCGCCTGCCCCAGATTAAGCCAGGCCAGAGATGTAAAGGTCTTGGTCGCTGCCTTCTCATACTTGGCCGTCGAGACGTCATAACGCGCCTTCTCAAGCGCCTCATTGTTGAAATATTTGACGGTCTCATAGTTCAGCAGCGAATCCACGGCCTTGGACATGGACTCGGTGTCGGCATCGTTCATGTCGCGACGAATGCGGATGCGCCAGTTGGACGCCACAATCGAAAACCACACATAGGCCACCACCGTCACAGCGATAACCGCCACATAGAGCATATTATATTCGTGCCCAATGATTGCCGCCGTCAGCAGGAACTCCACCAGTGTCGGCACCCCCATCAGGATCGTCAGACGGACAATGGTTTCAATCCCCGTCGCCCCGCGCTCAATGACCCGCGACAGACCACCGGTGCGCCGTTGCAGGTGAAACCGCAACGACAGATTATGCAGATGCGCAAACGTCCGGTTGGCCAGCCCGCGTACTGCATGTTGCCCGACCGGCGCAAACAAAGCGTCGCGTATCTGATTGAACCCATTGGACAAAAGCCGCGCCACGCCATAGGCCACAACCATCAGAAGCGGCGACGCCAGCCACAGGTTGCTGACCGGCGCCTGCGGATCAAGCGCGTCCGTCGCCCACTTGTAGGCATAGGGCATCATGACGGTGAACACCTTGCCCATTACCAGCGCCAGCAGCGCCAGCACCACATAGGCCCGCAAACCCGGCCGGTCAGAGGGCCAGATATAGGGCTTCAGAACCGCCAGAGTGGAAGCGAATTTGGAACGGGCTTCGGACGGTTTGGCCGAATCCTGAGAGGCATAGCTACGCATGTTTAGGGATCATTTCGGTGCAGTGATGCGCCCTATATAGGCCGCTGCGCCAGAAAGCCAAGCCTGCGCCGTACAAAGCCCTTAGAGATTGTAATCATAAGCAGCCGGATGTAATCATAAATAATCACACAGACAGGGAAACCCACTGACCATGTTGCGCAAACTTCTTCTGGCCGCCGCCCTTATAACCGCGCCCCTTATGGCCTCAAATGCCGCCGCCGAACCGCTCAAGCCCATCCGCGTCATTCTGGTGGGCGATTCGACCATGACCGAACGGGCTGGCTACGGCACCGGCTTCTGCGCGCAGTTCAAACCCGAGGTTACCTGCATCAATAAGGCGCGCGGTGGCCGCTCCTCCAAATCCTACCGCGTCGAAGGCCTGTGGGACGAAGTCCTGACGCTCATCAATGACAAGGGCAATTTCGCTGAGACCTATGTGCTGATTCAGTTCGGCCATAATGACGGCTCACACCGTCCTGAACGCCGCACCGATATCCGCACCGAATTTCCGGTGAATATCCGCAACTACACGGTGGATGTGAAAAAAGCCGGTGCCACCCCTGTGCTGGTCACCCCCCTCACCCAGCGTCATTTCAAGAACTTCAAACTGCAAAACGACCTTTTGCCGTGGGCGCAACTGACGCGTCTGATTGCCCGCACCTCAGATGTTACCCTGATCGACCTCTATGCCGAAGGTCAGGCCAAAGTGCAGGAAATGGGCATCGCGAAATCACTTGAACTCGGCGGCGGGCCTGTTCCTGAAAACGTCTATGAAGGCATCACCACCGGCACGACCGTACCCGCCATCTTCACCGATGCCTCGCAACAGGCCGACAACAGCCGTCAGGGCTTTGACTACACCCACACCGGCCCCGAAGGCTCAAAATATTTCGGCAAGATGGTGGTCGATCTGTGGGTCAAGGCTGATCCCGCCATCGCCCCATATGTGAAAAACTAAGTGATTAAAACGGCGCAGGTATTTTCCATACAAGGGAAATCCTGCGCTTTTCGCCTTCGGTTTCAATTCGAACATCCCAATATAGCTGACCGGCCCCATTGGGCATGACCGCTATACTGTTCCCGTCTATGATATAGGTCTTTTCAAGCGGCAGACTCGTCAGAACCTTAAACGGACTTCCGTTACAGACTTCAGGCATGATCTTTGCCTGACAGGTCACCGTCAGTTCCTTGGGTGGTTTTTTCAATGACTGTAGTCCTGATAACCACTCCAGAACCTCAATCGCCTCTGCTTCGGTGCGCCGCCCCTGTACGCTGGCAAAGCGATTAACCGGCAAGTCGGCACAGACCTCGCCCTTGCTCAGGCCAACCATTCCGGATGAACTGACGCGGTTTACATGCAAAACCGTCTCATCACTGAGTCGCTGCGGGTCTGCCCCCGCTTCGGGCTGAAAAGCCACATGGTAAGATACCCGCCGACATACTAAGGCCGTGGCCGATTCGGGTCGAGCATACAGTCTGACATTCGCAGGCGGATCATGTGCAAAAACAATAGTATTACCCACACGAATGTCGACCACGTCTAGCGCGTCTTCGGGCAACAGACGCGCTGCAACCTCAGGTGCATCAGCGGTTTTCAGCCAGCTTCCTGTTATCGGAAACGATTCTCCGGCCGAAGCCATTACAGGCCATAGCCCCATAAGCCCGACAGCGATAAGCCCAAGCCTCATGATCGTCCCCCTGTTCAAACGGTCTCAGTCATGCTTTTAATTCAGCCGGATAGAGTCATAACAACAAGATTATACTATCCATCTCAGGGATGTCGCAAACCTCACGGATTTACAAGATTTCATGACCTTACGTAGCCTGCTAACGGCATTAGCCGCTCTTCCGCTTGTTGCCACTGCACCGGTACTGGCGGACACCCTCAAAACCGATTGTCCGCCTGAGGCTTTGGGCACGGCCCGTGTTCTGACACTCGGTCCCGAAGCCGGTCAGGCCTATGGCTCGGTACAGCATCCACGCCTGCCGCTGAAACCTCACGAAGTCGTCCTGACCTTCGATGACGGCCCGCGCCCTGACACCACCCCCGAAGTTCTCAACGCCCTTAAGGCCGAATGCGTGAAGGCCACCTTCTTCATGACCGGTGACGCGGTCACGCAATATCCCGATCTGGCGCGTCTGGTGGTGTCCGATGGCCATACGGCGGGAATGCACAGCTATAAGCACGACAATATGACGGCGCTTTCCCCTGAGGCGCAAAAGGAAGACCTCAAGACAACGCAAGCCGCACTCAAAGCCACCCTTGGCGCTGATGCGGCCCCCTTTTACCGCTTCCCTTATCTGGGTCAGACCGAACATCTGCTGGCCGAAGCCAAGGCTCAGGGCATCACGGTTTTTTCCATTGATGCCGCCGCCAATGACTGGGAAGCCGGTGAAACCGCCGTGTCTGTGACCAATCGCCTGATGAACAATCTGGCGACGTCAAAGGGCGGCATTATCCTGCTGCACGACTGGCAGCCGGTGACCGCTGAAGCCATGCCGATGATCCTCAAGGCCCTCAAGGATCAGGGCTATAAGGTCGTGCATGTGAACTGGACGCGATAGAAGGGGTTAAACCTCGCACACCCCGTCCTCACAGACCGGCCCATCACCCGCAGAACCGCCTGCTGAAGCACCGGCATCTTTCCACGCCGCCTCAAGCGCCTGTGTAAACACCTCCGGCGGCTGGGCACCTGACACAGCGTAGCGCCCCCCAAAGACGAAGTGTGGCACACCTCTGGCTCCCGCAAGGTTCGCACCGCGCTGATCATCTTCGACCTCAGACGTCAGTTCCGTACCAGCCAGAAACGCCCGCACGGCCTCGGCCTCAAGGCCGGCTTCAACCGCCAGCCGGACAAGCACCTCATCGTCAAACACCGATAGGCCTTCGGTGAAATAGGCGCGATAAAGCCGCTCAAGCAAAACCGCGCCCTTATCACCCGCATAGCGAATAAGCCGGTGCGCCTTAAGGCTGTCGCCGGACAGAGTGTTATCCAGATGATACTCAAGCCCGACACTGGCCGCCATGCCCTCGACGCGGCGCTGATTGTTCACCGCCTGCTCGGCCGTCAGTCCGTATTTCTGCTGCAACATCACGCCGGTTGGCACCACCGGCTGATCCGGCGACAGGCGAAACGCCCGATGACGTACCTCGACCTGATCCTTATGCGGAAAAGCCTCCAGCGCCCTCTCAAACTGACGCTTACCGATCCAGCAGAAGGGGCAAATGATATCCGACCAGATATCGACAACTATAGCGGACATACTTACCTCACAGGCAGATTGAAAACCTTTACGGCAATATGGGTACGGCGGGTCTGACTGTCCACCTGACCTCATCAAGATGCGCACCACTTTCGGCCCGCACCGTATTGGTGCCCATCGCCAGACTGACATTGCTAAAAGTTGCGACCCCGCCCTGAACATCCTGAGTGCCGACAACGACACCATTGACCGTCAATGTCACCGAAGGCTGATTGCTGTAGATTTTCACCTGTGTCACCCGACCGGTACGCTCATGGAACCGCCGGTTGGCCACATAGACAAATGGCTGCGCCGACCACTGCGCCTTATAGTACCAGAAGGCATCCTTTTTCACCTTACGGTCATAGGTGATCAGGCCGCTATTATCCATGCCCGTCTGATCGCCGTCATTACGACCTTCCGAAGCCGAATCAAAGACTTGCCAGACAAAGCTCGCCCACACCGCAGGCCGTGCCCGCAAATGCGCCCAGGCCATTTCATGATAAGCCGCCTGAAATGCCTCAGGGTGCCAGCCTGAGACCGGATCAATCCGCGTCACGGCTTCTGACTGATGGCGCACACTGCCGCCGGTGCCATAGCCCAGGATAGCCATCGGATAACCGGCATGGGCCGCATGAAAGGCATCAATCACCCCGCTTAAGGTGGCCGCCTCATTAACCGAAGCTTTCGGTTCAAAATAGATCCCTGCAGGTTTCCCCGCAGCGGTCAGCAACAGGGCCGGATTGTCCGTCCCGACCGCACTGAGCGTCAGGCGCGACGGATCTTCGGACGCGACAATGGCAGCATCGGTCGCCGCCCTTGTCTCCCACGCTACAATGCTCGGATGGTTGATATTCTGGCGCACCAGTTCGCGTAGCTGCTGACCAGTATTGGCATGAAAGGCCGCCGTCAGTTCCCCGCGCTTACCTTCGGGTAAGCCCGTGACCACCAATATGCCGCGCCGGTCCGCCTCATGATAAACCGCCTGAGACGCGGCAAATGGCGCTATCCGCACCGCCGTCACCCCCATATCTTCCAGCAGATCGAAATCCTCAGCAATATCACTTTCGCTGACCGCCTGCCCCTTGCCTGCACGCCCCGTATTGAGGTTTACGCCCACCACCCGATAGGGCTGACCATTCAGCAAAAAGCGATGCTGGGCATCGATCTGCACCTGACGGATACCAAAATGGGTAACGATGCGTTCCTGGGTTTCGTTGCCGTCGGAAATCTCTGTCACCGCGGCATATAGATAGGGGTCGTTGCGTCCGTTCCACAGCTTTGGCTGAACCATACGCCCGGCCAGCGCCAGCGTCTGCGCCTCGCCCCCTTTGAGCGTCACATTGCGCGTCATCTGCATGACCATCATACCTTCGCGTGAAAAGATACGCGTATTAACGGTCATCTTGACGCTGCGCGCCCGTTGATTGCGCAAGGCGACATTGACCTTAAGATCAGCATGGTTGTTAAGCGTGAGGGCGCTCGTCACCGCCACACCGTTGCCCCCGTGATCGAGCCAGTCAATGCCGACATCGCGCGCCTGAATGAGCGACACACCGCGATGCAGTCCCCCCTCTACCGTCGCCTCACCGCCAAAGGGCGCTATATGCGCGCGCGCCGAATTATCGACCTTCACGGCAATCACATTGCGCCCGGCCATGAGAAATTTCGTAATATCATAGCGAAAGGCCGTGTAACCGCCTTCGTGCTTTCCGACTGAGTGTCCGTTAATATAGACATCCGCCACCAGCGCCGCCCCGTCAAATTGCAGATAGACCCGGTCACCCCGCGCCACCGCCTTCAGATCAAGCGCTTTGCGATACCAGCCGACCCCGCGATAGCTATTGAAACTGTGCGGTAAGGTCGCCTTTATCCACGCCCTGTCATCAAACTCAGGCGCAGCGGCCTCAGCTACATCCTCAGACATAAAACGCCAGTCGGCATTGATTTCGCTCTGGGAAAAGGCTCCGGCAGAGACCGGTACACACAGACACAGCATCGCCATTATCATCTTAAGAACTCTCAGCATGCCTGCGCCCGTATGCGTTAAAACTGATGTGGTGAAAATCTCTGTCGGACGGCATCACACGATTCGTGCCTTTTTGAGACCCTTCCGCCATATACCGGACACCCCGATAAAAAAGCCGTCCTCTGACTTTTTTCACCCCCGCCACTTGCCAATAGTTACACTATAACATATCTACCGTGATGTACCGCTTAACCACAGGACTATACGCCTTATGTCTTCGGCACCGGCCCCCCACGGAAAAGTCAAACATAACCATATCGCCATCCTCGATCTGAGCGCGATTGGCTTATCCGGCCTGTGTCTGGCGCATTGTCTGCTCTTGCCTGCGGCCTTTGCAGCCCTACCCCTGATGGGTCAGGCCACCGATAATCATCTGGTCCACCAGATTCTGGTTCTGATCGCCGCGCCGGTCAGCCTGTGGGCCTTAAGTCGTTCCGGCGGCTGGAAAAAACCGCTGGTCGTCGGTCTGGCACTTATCGGTTTCGGCTTCCTGATCGCCGGTGCCTATATACACGCCCTCGAAGCCCACGAAACCCTGCTGACGATTACGGGCGCGCTGATTATCGCCAGCGCCCACTTCCTTAACTGGCGTCGCCCTTCTGGTATTGCAACAAAAGCCTTATAATTAAAGCTACTTTTAAAAAGTTGCCATTTTTAACGGCTCCAATAAGCTGGCATGATGACAACGACACAGCCCATTCATCTCCCAGCCTTTCGCCTGACCCTAAAGGATTATGTCGAATATTCGTTGGATTTTCTGCCCCGGCACTATAGCCGCCCGGCTTCTTGGCTGATGTTCACGCCTGTTCCGACCGTCTTAGGCGTTATCGGGGCCTTCAAAATTAACAATCACAATCTGATGGCAGAGCTAACTTTATTAGCATTGCTAATGCTGGCTGCATTTTTCATCATGGCTTTCGTGACGATCACCATATGCTTGGTCTGTAGTTTGCTGAATTTCAGAAATATGCCCAATGCAAAACATGATGCCCATATTCAGCTAAGTGATGAGGACCTTGCCGTCGATCTGAACCATCAGGAGGCGCGTTTCAGATGGATCGGAATCCATACGGTGGTTACAACACGCCACCTTATTCTGGCTTACGTAACCCCTGCCGCTGCGGTGATAATTCCAAAAAGAATATTCGCCACCGCAACTGATCAGGAAGCTTTCATCACTCGAATGCAGCGCTTATGGCAAGAAAACCGGCCCATCTGAGACCTTTCGCAGGCTTATGCCTTGACGCTTCCGTTTATACTCTTAAGACGACAGTGGTTCCGTAATGTTAGCCTGGAAAAATCTTACCGATGCTGCGTCACATTGTTCTGTTCAGTTGCAAAGCCCACGAAGACCGCGAGGCGATCCGCAAGGGGCTTTCGGTTCTCACCCAGATACCGCACGCGCAGAAACTGGAAATCGCCTTCAATCAGAAGATAGACCAGATCGGCAACGATATCGAAGTGGTCGTCTACGGCGAATTTGCTGACGCCGACGCCCTGCGTGCCTATAAGGCCCATCCGCTCTATCAGGCCTCGATTGACGCTGTAAGACCCTTACGTGACCTGCGCTATGCCGCTGACTATACGGTTGATACCGCCGTCACCACCGCCCTTTAGGCCGGATATTCAGGCATTATAAGGCCTCAAAATAACCTTTTAATACCTCTAGGTAGCGACAACACGCAAAGCCTTGCCATTTATTTGCAATTTCGCCCCAAAGGCGTATAGTTGCACTATATACAGGTTTTACGGCCCTTCCGAAGCACGTCCAGTTTGGGGGATGTTCCGATCAGCTACCTTTTAACCCTTGCCTCTACACTAATGCTTGCCGCAGCTCCCTTGCCAGACCTTAAGGGCGCTGAAGCCATAAGATGTCGCGCGGCCGCCGAAGCTCTGCGCGATCAGGCCTATGACGAAATGCGCCTGCTGGTCATACGGGTTGAGCGCTCGCCCAACCTGTCGCTAAAGGCCCTAACCGACGTTGAAAGCGAAATCCTGCGCCGTGAAGACGAGATCGTTAAGCTTGAGACACAGGCAGAAAAATTCGCCTTCGCCCCGGAACCTGCCACTTCTGTACGCATCGCCCATAAGGAAACCGAGCCTGTCAAACTCAGACCACAGGTTGCCCAATGCGTGGAACGCCTCCCCACCCCCAAACCCTGATTCCCCGGCGGCTTGTCAGGCCGTAAGCCCTGTGGCTTTATGCGCCTGACTGATTCCTAGCGGGGGTAAGACATGCAACTTTATGAACTGGGCAGCGAACCGGAAAGTGCGGCTGCGGGCAAACCCCTGTTCGGTGACGATAAGGCCCTGATCCGCATCGGCCTGATCATCGGTGCTGCGGTCTTTTTCTGGAAGTTGTATATCGGGATCATATCCAACCCGATCTGGGAAGAAGGCCACTTTGCCGTCTCCGGCCTTTATCCGGCCCTGGGCTATCCCGACATCCCCGCAGGCTTTCCGCTATTGTCACGTGTCGTGACGGCCATCTTCGGCTGGGACCTTCTGCCGCTTCGCCTCTTATCTCTGCTTATTGCCACAGCCATTCCGTTTGCCGTCTATTTCATGGCTTCAGGGGTCGTCACAAAGCGTCAGGCCATATGGGCCGCCATTCTGGCTGTGCTGATCCCGCCCTTAAGCATGTCCGGCACCATCTACTATCCCGAAGGGGCCTTGCAGCTTCTGCTCGCCCTGATGCTTGGTTGCCTGCTGCGCGCCTTACGCGACGATAGCTGGAAATGGTGGAGCCTGACCGGCCTGTGTGCGGCGCTCGGCCTGTTCATCCACTTCCGCTTCCTCATTCCGGGCGCAGGCGTGGTGCTGTTCGCCCTCCTGACCGCTCAGGGCCGCAAACTGTGGACCAATCCCAAATTCTGGGTCACCGGCCTGATCGCCGCCTTAGGGCTTGTGCCGTCACTTATCTATAATGCCACTAGTGGCTGGCCCGCCATCGCCTTTCACGTCACCAACCGGCCCGACTGGCGACCTGACATCAGCTTTTTGATGTCCTTCCTCAATCAGCAGATCGGCATCACCACCCCGATTTTCTTTTTTGCCCTGCTCTATGCCGGTAAAAAAGCCGTGTGGCCAATAACTGGAGACCAGCGCAAGGAACCTCAGGCCCTGCTCGGTGTCGTTGGCCTGTTCATTTTCGGCCTCTATCTGGTGCAATCGCCCGCCAACCGCATATTGATGCCGCACTGGCCGTTCCTCGCCTATGTGCCTCTGGTCGCCCTTGTGCCGGCGGTGCTGATTAATTTTGTCGATAAAGCCCGCCCCGCGCACCGTCGTTTGCGTCAGTTCGTCATTGCCCTCGGGCCGATACTAGCGATTGGGGTCGGTCTGGGCATCACCGCCTATCAGTGGGCCTGGGCCAATTCAGCCACCATTCCTGCTGAATGGCGCGCCCTGAACTTTATGCGCAATGAAAACTGGGCACCGGTTCAGGCCGAGGTCGATAAGGCCAAGGCTATCGCCGAACAGCGCTTCGGCAACGATGTGGCACTTGCCGTCTCAGGCCATGTGCCCGCCACCCACCTTGAACTGCCCGATGCGCAGCAACGGCTTTACTATACGCTGGGTGAGCCTTATGACACCTTCAGCCGCTTCAACACCGCGCGTCAGCACTGGGGGCTGGATATCGAAGCCTTAGGGCGCACCCATGCAGGTAAGGGTGTGGTGCTCGTCCTGCCGGAACCCAGCTATCTCTATCACCAACCCTCAGAGATCGCCTTCTATCAGGAACTCTGCCGCCGCTTTGAGGCCATTGAACCGCACAAGACCGTCAATCTGCCGCCTGACCGCACCGCTGTCACGCTTTATACGGCGCGGGTAAAAACCGCCCCTGCCGCGCCTGCGGATTGCCCGCTGTTCCCGGCCCTTTATATCGCCCAACCGCCGCGCGGCACCTTTCTGAAACCCGACAGCGACGCCAATTATTTTGGCATCGCGACCGCCCCGATTGGCATCACAAAGGTTGAAATCCTGATCGACGGAAAGGTGGCTTCCGAGGCCCGTTACGGCCTTGATCCCGAAGGGGCCCGCGCCCCTGAGGTTCTGAAATATGACCCTAACTGGCCAAAGGTGCAGTTTGATTTCAAGATCGACCAATCCGGCTTAAGCGCCGGTCAGCATACCCTGTCGATCCGCGCCACCCGCACAGATGGCACGACCACCGAAGGCGCTTCCCGCACCTTCTACAAACGCTGACCCTATCATCCTCCCCTGTTTACGGGGGAGGTGGCGGACTTGTTGCGCCGGAGGGGGCAATCCCCCTATGCTACCCTTATCTCTTTGGCCCCGCCCTGAATGAGCCTTAGTAATAACTCAAACAAGGCCTCAGTCGGCGCAGACCCCAGATCAATAATCAACTTGCCTTCTTCAAACGCCACGGAATGCAGCACATAGGCCAGCGGCTCATGATGATCCTCCGGCACGTCCTGCGGCTCAAGGAAGGCGTCAAACCACGGACGCAGGCTGTCGGCGTCCGGTAAAGGCGTATCCGAGGTAATCACCACCTCATCCCAGCGCAGTTGTGCAATAATGATCTGCGCCCCGTTAAGCAGGACTTCCACCGGATTGAACTGCAACCCGCGCGTCGGCTCAAAGCGGACAACACTGGCATCTTCAGGGCCGGTGAAACAATAATCCGCCACCAGAAGCCCGTCCAGCAGACGCGTATCATCCGTCTCAAGCAGAACTTCGGCCTCACCGACGCGACCGCTGCTGCGTTGATGTTCAATAAACGAGCGATACTGATTGAGATAATGGGTGCGCGCTGTCTTGAAAAAATTGAGCAAGGCGCGTGATCCCTGCTGCGTGATAATCGGCTCAGAGCCTGTAGCGGTAGTGTCCGGTGATGTCATAGCTGAATAAACGATCTTCCTGCTTGGGGCCTGCGCCGACATTATGAATAATCTGATAGCGGTTCTGGCTGAGAAAAACCAGTTCGTCGCTAACGATCATGATATGCGGCAAATTGCCCGGCAACCGACAGGTCACCAGATCTCCCGGCTGATAATCTTCGGGCCGTTTTGACCTTGCCCGCCCCTCGGCAAACCGATTGAAAAAGGTCTCAAGATTCGGCACCCGTCGATGATCAATATTCGGATCAGGCCGTTTCAGGCCCCATATTTTCGGATAGAGCGCAAAATGCGCCTTCATATCCTCATGCACAAGCTGTTGCAGATCTATGCCCAGAGCGCGATAGGCGCGGATAACCACGTCCGTGCAGACGCCGGTATTCAGCGGCACATCGCCCATAGGATAGGGAATACGGCGATAGGCCGGATCATACACCACCCGTTCCCTGGTCTGGGCTTTGGCATGGACAATGAATGTCTTAACCCGCGAGGCTGCGGCACTTATGGGCTGGGAAAGGGTTGGCAGAGCACAGCCAACCCCAAGCCCCGCCAGCAGCAGACGCCGCGTCAGCACAGACACCTCAGGTCGTCGCGTCTTCCAGAACTTCACCGACCTTAGTGACATCGCGTCCCACACCCTGAATGGTGTTGCAGGCCGTAAGCAGCGGGAAAAGCGCCAGAAGTGAAACCAGAACCATACGTTTCATGAAAAAGCCTCCTATAAAAATGAATAAGTAACATATTGCCAGAATGTGGCTAAAAACAAGCCACTCTTATGCCTTCTGTCCCTGCGCTGCGCCTTTACTCCTAATGGGGGCACCCCCTAATGGGCACCTCTAATGGGTATGAAACAGGCGTATCTTTCCGCCCTTCTTCCGCTCCCACAGCCATTCATGCAGCGGAAACACCAGCGTCTGAACAATCGGCTCAAGCAAGCCGATACCGACGGCAATCATCCAGTTCCCCGTCAAAACATAGGCAACCGTCGTGGCCACACCAATATGCACAATCCCATAGCTTAGTGTTTTAAATAACAGGCGCATACTACCTCTGAACCGACGCAAAAAAGACGGGCGTTAGCCTTCGCATTAAGGGGGAAACCGGCATAAAATAACAATTACGCTTCCCCCTATGGTTTGATCACTTACCGTCTATAAATAATAATAATTCTCATTATCATATGCGCGCAAATAATATAACCAGAAACTTTAGCCCATCCGCTTGCTTGCCTGCGCCCAGACCACCTCTGTTGCCTTGGGAGCCTCTTTCCGCTCCCAAAGCTTCTCATGCAGCGGAAAGACCAGCGTCTGGACCACCGGCTCCAGCAAGCCAATGCCCAAAGCAATCGCCCAGCTTCCGGTCAGCACATAGGCCACACTCGCGGCGACCACCACGTGCACCAGACCGTAAGATAATGTTTTCGCTGCCAACCGCATGACCTGTCTCCTTTATGACTGTTACGAACCACACCCTATGCCGCTAAACTCTAAAAGAAAAATTGATTATCTTTTAAATTTTAATAAATAATAATTATACAGCGCCACGAAAGAGGCGTTGCCAAAAAAAGCGATCCTGCGTACACAGCCTCATGTCGCCCCTTTCCAGCCCCCCTCAGATTGCCGTAATTGGCGCAGGCCCTGCCGGTCTGATGCTGGCCGAACGCCTCAGCGCCAAAGGGTTTCCCGTCGATATCTATGACCGTATGCCGTCTGTGGCGCGTAAATTTCTCATGGCCGGTCGCGGCGGACTAAACCTCACCCATTCCGAAGCGCCTGAGACTTTCCTCACGCGCTACGGCGCAACTGCCGAGCGCCTGCGCCCCATGATCGAGGCCTTTTCACCGCAGGATCTGCGCAACTGGGCCGATGGTTTGGGGGCAGAGACCTTTGTCGGCTCAAGTGGCCGCGTCTTCCCCAAAGCCCTCAAGGCCTCGCCCCTCCTGAGGGCCTGGCTCAATCGCCTGTCCGCTCAGGGCGTATGCCTGCATCTGCGCCATGACTGGCAAGGCTTTGACGACACCGCTCTGGTCTTTTCGCACAATAGCGAAACCCGTCGCGTCACACCCGACATAACGGTTCTGGCATTAGGCGGCGCCAGCTGGCCGCGTCTCGGTGCCGATGGCGGCTGGGCCGCTCACCTGGGTGCCAGGGGCATCACTATCGCCCCGTTCCGACCCGCCAATATGGGCTTTCTGACCCAATGGAGCGACATCTTCCGCGCCCGCTTCGCCGGTCAGCCGCTGAAAAACATCCGCCTGACCTTTGGTGAACACAGCCGTCAGGGCGAACTGATGATCACCCGCGACGGCATCGAAGGCGGTGCCGTCTATGCCCTCAGCGCCGCCCTGCGCGATGCGCTGGAAACCACTACGCCCGTTACCCTGTTCCTTGACCTGCGTCCCGAGCTCAGCGTCGGGCAGGTCACGGACAAACTCGCCCGCGTCCCGACACACCAAAGCCTGAGCAACCGCCTGCGCAAGGCCCTGAACCTGTCGCCCCTGCATATTGCCCTGCTGCGCGATTGCGGCAACCTCAGCGACCTTGCGCAATCAATAAAGGCCCTGCCGCTCAGGCTGACCGGCACGCAATCGCTTGAGCGCGCCATATCCTCGGCGGGCGGCCTCCGCTTCGATGACCTCACGGACACACTGGAACTGAAGGCCCTGCCGCGCGTCTATGCCATAGGCGAAATGCTTGACTGGGAAGCATCGACCGGCGGCTATCTGCTTCAGGCCTGTTTCTCAAGCGCCGTCCATGCCTCAACCCACATCAGTCAATCGCTTTCAGCCCGCCCTTAAACCGCTTGCCGTTAGCGACATAATGCGCCGCAGATACCCTTAGTGTTGATATCTGTGCCTCGGTCAGTTCACGCACCACCCGCGCCGGTGACCCCAGAAGCAGCACCCCGTCCGGATAGACCTTGCCTTCGGGCACCAATGCCCCCGCCCCGACAATCGTATTGCGCCCGATCTGCGCCCGATTAAGCACCACGGCATTAATCCCGATCAGGCTGTTGTCCCTAATGATACAGCCATGCAGCATAGCCTTGTGGCCAACGGTTACCCCCTCGCCGATCACCAGCGGACAACCGGGATCGGAATGCAGCACCGCGGCGTCCTGAATATTGCTCTGGGCCCCAATGGTCACCGGCTCATTATCGCCGCGTATCACCGCCTGAAACCAGACGCTGACCTCCGCCCCCAGCCGCACATCACCGATGACATCCGCCGACGGCGCAATCCAGCCACCTTCGCCGACCTGCGGGGCCTTATCTTCCAAAGCATATAGCGGCATTCCACACTCCCTATACAATCTGCCCCCTCCCCCTTGTCACACAAACTTCGTCAAAACGTAACTGCATCGTTACTTAAGGTTAATGCGTCGCTAACCATTTCGCGCAAATCTCATACTGTCTTTGGCAGGGAATCGGTATCTCCTCCATAGGCTGGCTAAAGCCCGCACCCTACCTTATCCATGAGGTTACCCGTGGCCTGTCTGAGTACACCGCTTCCCCCCTTAGCCCTGCCGCCTTCTGCGGTCTGGCCGTATGGATGCGACGCCCCCACCGGCCACTGCCCTGCTTTTTGTACAATACGCATACGCAAAGACGATCCCGTTTCCGGTGTCGTCTTTTTTTATGCCTCATTCCCCATTTCATCAGGAGGCCCGTTATGACCAAGCGTTCTACCAAACGTTATCTGCGTGAAGGCACACTCGATGCGCAGGAATATGCCAGCGACACCAAGGTGCGCCGCATCAGCGTCAATCACGGAAGCTGGTCACCCATGGGCGCCTCAGCCAACGAAGACAGGGACCAGAGCTATGTCAAAACCATCAAACCGAAATCCGAAGGTCAGGCCGCCCTCCTCAATGCCATAGACGAAAAAAATCTGGTGCTGGCGCTTGGCCCCGCAGGCACCGGCAAGACTTACCTCGCCATCGCCAAGGCCGTCGAAGCCCTTGAGGCGGGTAAGGTCGGGCGTATCGTCCTGTCGCGCCCCGCCGTCGAGGCCGGTGAGTCCATCGGTTACCTGCCCGGTGATATGGAGGACAAACTCGCCCCCTATCTGCGCCCGCTCTATGATGCCCTGACCGACCGCCTGAGCATGAAGCGCGTAAAGGCCCTTATTCAGGAAGGCCTGATCGAGATCGCCCCCGTCGGCTACATGCGCGGGCGGACTCTGAACAATGCCTTTGTCGTCATCGACGAAGCCCAGAACTGCACCTACACCCAGCTTAAGATGCTGCTGACGCGACTGGGTTGGAACTCGACCATGGTGGTGACCGGTGACCCGAACCAGTCCGACCTGCTGCCGGGCCTGTCCGGTCTTGCGGATGTCGCCGATAAGTTCGAGGCCGTTGAGACCATCAAGGTCGTGCGTCTGGCCGACGGCGACATTGTTCGTCACCCGCTGGTCGCCCAGATGCTTGGCGTGCTTTAGGCGATTATCCTTGAGAAGCGGCGCATCTTCAGTCTAGTCTGTAAAAAACAACTACAGGGGACTACGGATGCGCTGCACTTTCAAGTACTTCATGTTTATTGCGGCGCTGTGCCTGTTTTTAGGCCTGCCGCTCGGCCTGTCAACTGCGGCCACCGCACAGGTCATCACCGAGCGCATCACGGTCCACAGTCCGTCCATCGCGGGCAATCTCGAAGGCAATAGCCCTGACCGTAAGGTGATCGTCTATCTGCCTGCCGATTATCACAGCCATCCCGACAAACGTTATCCCGTGCTCTATGCCCTGCATGGCTACAGCATCAATAACGAAATCTGGACGAAGGAAATCAACACCCCGCAATCGATCGACAATGCCTATGCCGCAGGCGTCAAGGGCATGATCATCGTCCTGCCTGATTCCCAAACCGTGCATAATGGCTCTATGTATTCCAACTCAGTGACCACCGGTAACTGGGAAGGCTTTATCACCAAAGACCTGATTACCTATATCGACGCCAACTACCGCACGCTGGCGACCCGCGAAAGCCGCGGTCTGGCAGGCCATTCTATGGGCGGTTACGGCACCTTGCGTATCGGCATGAAGTACCCCGAATATTTCGCGGCCATCTATTCTTTAAGCCCCTGCTGCCTCTCGGCGCGTCAGACCCCGCCTGAGGATGTTCTGAACCGCCTCAAGGCCGTCACGACCCCCGCACAATCCCCGTCTTTGAGTTTCTGGGAACGCGCGACCATGGCCTCCGCCGCCGCCTGGTCGCCCAATCCGTCGAAAGCCCCGCTCTATTTCGATCTGCCGACCGGCAACCCAGAGGCCGATCACGCCCTGCTGGCCCGCTGGGCCGCCAATGCGCCTCTGGCCATGATCGACCAATATGTGCCGAACCTGAAAACCTATAAGGCTATTGCCATCGACATGGGTGACAAAGACGGCCTTAAGACCGATTCCGATGCCTATCATCAGGCCCTGACCACCTATGGCATCACCCACACCTACGACATCTATGACGGCAATCACGTCAACCGCCTGCCCGACCGCCTTCAGAACCACGTCCTGCCCTTCTTCGGCAAGCACCTGAAATTCGCCGACTGAAACTTAAGGGTACAAAATCAGGCCACAGTCAGCTAAAGAAGCGCCAACTGTGGCCACTGTACCTTTGTAATGACCAACACCTACGCCCGTTCGCACCGTTTTTCCGTAGCCCCAATGATGGACTGGACGGACCGGCATTGCCGCGCCTTCCACCGTACCCTGACGCAAAACGCCTTGCTCTATACGGAAATGGTCACCTCAAAGGCCATTATCCACGGCGACCGCGACCGTCTGATTGGCTATAATGCGTGCGAACACCCCCTGGCCCTTCAGGTCGGCGGATCAGAACCCGACGAATTGCATCGCGTCGCCAAAATCGCCGAAGACTATGGCTATGACGAGATCAATCTCAACTGCGGCTGTCCGTCCGACCGCGTCCAATCCGGCAGCTTCGGAGCCTGCCTGATGCGTGAGCCACAACTTGTGGCCGACTGTATGCAGGCCCTGCGTGAAGGCTCATCACTGCCCGCCACGGTCAAATGCCGTATCGGCGTCGATGATCAGGACGAAGAGGCCGCCCTGTTCGCCCTCGTTGAGGCCTGCAAAGCGATAGGCATCACCACCTTTATTGTCCATGCCCGCAAGGCCTGGCTCAAGGGCCTTAGTCCAAAGGAAAACCGTGACATTCCGCCGCTTAATTATGAACTGGTTTATGCGCTGAAACGCGCCCACCCTGACCTGACGATTTCGATCAATGGCGGCATTAACACAATCGATGAGGCCGAAACGCACCTTAAGCATGTCGATGGCGTGATGCTGGGCCGCAAGGCCTATCACGAACCGGCCCTGTTAGGTCAGGTTGATCAGCGCCTCTTTGGCGGCTCCGCAGACGTCGATCCCTTTACGGCCCTGAACCTCTACCGCCCCTATATCGAGGCCCAGCTTGAGGCCGGTGAAAAGCTTACCCACATCACCCGCCATATGCTTGGCCTGATGCACGGCCTGCCCGGCGCGCGCGCCTTCCGCCGCATCCTGACGGTGGACTCCATTGCCGAAGGCGCGGGCCTTGAAGTCATCGATCGCGCCACCGATGCCGTCTATGCCGCCACGGAAAGCATCAGGCTACGCCAGCAGGACTACGCCCTGCAACAGGCCTCCGCTGATTAAAACCGGTTACGCTTGGCTCCGATAAGACCAGCTATCTTTGTTATCCCGCTGACCACTGCGCTCGGAAACAGAATCAGGCTCAGGGCAATCAGTATCGGAATCGCCCAAGGCAATACCCCCGCCCAAACAGACCCACTGTCAGGTGCATTCAATGCCGAAATCAGCCCCTTGCTAAATATATAGAGCAGCACCAGTCCAGCTATAAATATGCTTGTCGATTTCAGCGTATCCGCCGTAACGGGCACCTCAACCTCCTGAACCTCAGCGGGACAAATATTCTGGCTGAACCACCGGCTACCGAACCACAGAACAGCACAGGCAACTATCTTAATGAGCGGCTGGATCAGACTTACAATAAACATACGCTCATTCATGGCAGCCGCCGCCATATCATCGCCCCAGACGGTAAGGGACATGAAAAATCCGATAGTGGGTAAGGCCCAGTAAAGACCATCAACCAATATGAAGATCGCCATCAGACGTATCAGTATATGCGCTAACTGATATCCGTTCAGATTCTTCGCCTCACTCATCCCCGCCCCGTTTCATTATTCAGTCTTTACCTATATGAGGAAAATAACCCGACACTATCAAGCCAAAATTTTAGTTCTCCCTCCCTCCGGCTTGCGGGAGGGTGGCATTTGCGCCGAAGGCGAAAAGGACAGGAGGGTGTCTTAAACAGGCTAGAGCCTGACCTCTTCCTGATGTCGTTCCGCTTCCGCCGCCGGTTCCGCCAGCAGGAAAAACATAACAAACAGCCCGACCCCAAGCCCCATAAGCTGCCACCACCCGCTGCGATTAAGGTCATGCAACCGGCGCGCCGCTACGGCAAAATAAGGCACAATGAATATCACCGAAGCGACATGAAACCACGAGACATCAAAAGCCTCCTCGATCATTTCCGCCGTAAAATAGACGCTTAAAAACGCCGCCAGATACCACCAGTATTCCGACCGCGACGCCCGCCCTTTGTAATCAAAGGCCTTGCGAAAACCGACCCTTACCGCCTGCACAAACCCGACAGCCTCCCTTTGGCCACCATAGCGGTTAGGCAGGTGCGCCGGTCGAATAAAGAAGGGCAATATCCCTGTCGCCAACCACACCATAAGAAGGGCCGCCTGCCCCAGACTGTGCATATCCATAACCCGCCCACTGCTTACCGTAAAAGCAGACAGACTAGGCTCGCAATAAGGATGACTTGAGGCAAATTCGCAGCCTTTTTAAGGCATTAACAGGAAATTCTATTCAAACACCTGAGCAAGCTGCGCTTCATCCTCTTGCGACGGCTGAACCATCCAGTAAAGCAGCACAAATGCGCCAAACCCAAAGCTGATCAGCAGCCACCACCCGCTGCGGTTGATGTCATGCAGACGCCGGATACCGGCAAAAATTGACGGTACGGTAAAGGCATAGGTTGCGTAGCTTAAGGCCTCGACGCCTGTAACGCTGGCAACTATCCCGATCCCCAATCCCGCCAGAAGGGTGAACAGATAAAACCACCAGTATTCCGACCGCGTCGCCCGCCCCTTACGCTCAGCAAATTTGGTCATACACACCTGAATGGCACTGCCAAAAGATTGCGGCTGAGGCTGAGGCCCAAAGCGGTTAGGCCCGGCTGGTTTTTTGATGAACAGGGGTAAAAACGCCGGCAAAACCAGTAAGGCTATAATGATCCAGTGAAATACAGAAAAAGAAGCCATAGGGGTCTCTCGGGCTAAAAAATTACCGCTTTTGTGCGGCCTGCTTTTTCTGGCGCAATTCCGCCCAGTATTCAAGCCGCTGCCTGACCTTGCCTTCGTGCCCGTCACCTTTGGGCGTATAGAACTGTGGACGCTTCATACCGTCAGGGAAGTAATTTTGGCCCGAAAACCCGTCCGGATCATCAGGATCATAGATATAGCCTTCGCCATACCCCAGTTGCTTCATCAGCTTGGTCGAGCCATTGCGGATGACTTCGGGCGGATCAAGATCACCGGTATCCGCCGCCGCCTTCATCGCCGCCTTGAACGCCGTATAGACCGCATTGGATTTCGGGGCCGACGCCATGTGCACTACCGCCTGCGCCAGCGCCAGTTCGCCTTCGGGCGAGCCTAAAACCTCATAGGTTTCTCTGGCCGCATTGGTAATCAGCAACGACAAAGGGTCCGCCGCACCAATATCCTCAGAGGCCATACGCTGAAGCCGCCGCGCGATATAGAGTGGATCTTCCCCGCCCTGTAGCATCCGCGCCATCCAGTAAAGCGCCGCATCCGGATCAGACCCGCGTACCGACTTATGCAGGGCCGAAATCAGATTGTAATGCCCCTCCCGATCCTTATCGTAATTCGGACGGCGCTTTTGCAAACTCTGCAACAACGCTTCACTGTTCAGCGGTGCCTCAAAGCCCATGGCCTCAAGCGATTCAATCAGCGTCAGCAAATACCGCCCGTCGCCGTCACTTAAGCCCTTAAGCGTCTCCCGCGCCCCGTCATCAAGCGGCAACGGATGACCAAAATGCGCCTCTGCCCGTCCAATCAGCTTCTCCTGCGCCGTCTCATCCAGCCGCTTGAGCACAAACACCTGACAGCGTGACAACAGCGCGCCATTCAGCTCAAACGAAGGGTTCTCGGTCGTCGCTCCGATCAGCGTCACCACCCCCGCCTCGACATAGGGCAGAAAGCTGTCCTGCTGCGCACGATTGAAGCGATGGATTTCATCGACAAACAATACCGAGCGCACGCCCTGATTTTTGCGCATCTGCGCCGCCTCAAAGGCTTTTTTCAGGTCAGCAACACCGGAAAACACGGCGGAAATCTGCTGGAACTCATAACCCACACTGGCCGCCAGCAGACGTGCAATAGTGGTTTTGCCCACCCCCGGCGGTCCCCACAGGATCAGCGACGGTAAAAACCCTCGTTCAACCGCCCGCGCAATCGCCCCACCCTCGCCCAGCAAATGATCCTGCCCGACAATCTCGGACAGACTTTGCGGACGCAAACGCTCGGCCAGCGGCTTGAAGCCTTCAGGCTGTGGAGGGGGCGTTAAACCCGCAGATTGAAACAGATCGGACATGTGAACATCTATAGAACATCCTCGCAGCAAAACGCAAGCAAGGTCGCAGGGTCGCGGACCCTGCACCCGTTAGAGCCGAGCCAAATGGCTCTTTCCATTACAATGGCAGAAGTCCCAAACCTCGGGGCATATGGGTGCAGGGCCTGAGGCCCTGCTAAAACTGTGCGGTAATATTACGTCCATTCCGGGTAATAGTGATGTTCCAGCGCTGGGCCCCGCCTTTCAACAACGTCTCAAGCTGCGCTGTCGTATTGACCGCCTGACCGTTAATCTCGCGCACCAGATCGCCGGGCCGGAAGCCCGCCGCCGCCGCATAGGTGCGCCCCGACAGACTATAGATCATCACGCCCTTGGGGGCAGAGAACGGATCGATGCCAATCTCTTCCGCCAGTGCCGGAGACAGATTGACAACCGTCGCCCCATTGAGCGGGAAATTCCCCTTCAACTCACGCTGATCCTTGGCCGGTGTAGCTGCCGGTGCCGCCACGCGGGCGCTTAAGGCCTGTATCTTGCCACTACGCACAATCGACAGCACCGCCTCATCATTGGGGTTAAGCAGACTGACCCGATAATTCAGCGTCTTCGGATCATTAACCGCCTCACCATTGACTGTGAGAACGACATCGCCGGTCTTCAGGCCTGCCTTGTCCGCTGGCCCACCGGCATAGATATCCGACACCAATACCCCGTCCGGCCTCGAAAGCCCCAGCGAGCGCGCGATATCCGAGGTCACGGCATCGCCTTTGACCCCAAGCCAGGGCCGCACCAGCGTCGATTGCCCCCCAAGCGCGGTATCCACCGCCCGACGCACCACGGCCGACGGGATGGCGAACCCTACCCCCGCCGAAGAGCCTGAGCGCGACAGGATGAAGCTGTTGATACCAATCAGATCACCGTCCATGTCCACCAGCGCCCCACCGGAATTACCGGGGTTAATGGCAGCATCGGTCTGAATAAACGCCCCGTCACCCGCGCCGACACGATCCACCGCCGAGATAATCCCGTTCGTCACGGTCTGCCCGACTCCAAACGGATTACCGATGGCCAGCACCAGATCACCGACCTCAAGGTCACGCCCGTCATCGAGATTGAGCACCGGAAACTTCTCGCCATTGGCCTCAAGTTTCAGGATAGCCAGATCGGTGCGCTCATCGGCCAACAGCACCTTGGCCGAAAATTCGCGCCGGTCATTAAGCACGACCATAAATTCCTGACCGCCCTGAATGACGTGATTGTTGGTCACAACAATACCGTCGGCGCGCACGATCACACCCGATCCCAGCGATTGCTCAACACGGCTGCGCGGCTGCCCGCCTCCGAACAGACTCCAGAACGGATCGACCTGCTGACGGGTGACACGCTGGGCATAGACGTTGACCACAGCCGGAGCCGCCTGCTTCACGACCGGCGAAAAAGACGACTTCATCGCTCCGGCATCACCGGGCACGCGCCGGTCAGCGGGCGCAGGCGCTTCGTGGAAACCTTGCCCCTGATACTGATCCTGCGACACGCCCTTGTCGGGTGAGCAGGCAACCAGCAAGGCCAGCGAAGATACCACAAGCATCGATTTCAGGGACATGGACACCATCTCGTCAGGGAACATTTTCATTCATCATAATTTAAAATCTTTAATGGCCATATCAAGGCATAACGCCGGAGATAAACCGGTGAATACAGGGAATAATCAGGGGGGACGTCATGAACGCAAAGCAGGCGCTTGCGCATATTCGCCAAAGGAACTGGGAACCGCTCAAAGCGTTTATCACCGTGGCCACGCCCGAAACGGCCTATGAGCTCATCAAGCTATGCTACGACGCCTGTCCGCTGGACACGCCACTGAATGCCGCCATTGCCAACAAAAACGATGTGCCCGGCATGATACTTTCCGGCGGCCTGCGCTTTGGCGTTTCCCGCCGTCACAGAGGTATGGACACCGCCGCCCGCCTCAGCGAGTGCCAGATTGAAAACTACTATTACCACCTGAATATTGCGCTCGATGTGCTCTCGGAAACCCTGAAACAGGCGCCTAACAATGGTCTGGCGGCTGCCCTCTATATGGCCGCTAACATAGACCCCGTTGACAAGGATCAGCAAAATCGGGCCGAAGCCTATCTGCTCGATGCACATAACGTCCCCCTGTCGGGCTATATGAACCGGCTTCAGGCCCACATGGCCAAATGGGGCGGTTCACATGAGGCCATGTTCCGTATCGCCCGCGCCGGCCTGACACCCGACACGCCTTGCCAGTACGCCCTTGTGGCACGGGCCCATTATGAGCAGTACCTTTACTACGGTCTGTTCGACGACAGCCCTGACGCCGATCAGCACTTCAACACCTATTTCGACCATACGGTTGAAACCGAACTCAAAACCGCCTCCGAAGCGGTCTTGTCGGCCACCGCTCAGGAACCTGCGGAACTGAGGCTCGCCCATGGCTGGCTCATGCTCACCCTGTCCGAAGCCGGTCTGAACCGTCTGGCCGCCCGCCATCTCAAAGCGCTTAAAGGCTTCGAAGACCCGTCGATCTGGAAACTTAACCGTCTGCCCCCCAAACTCAAAAAGGGCCTGATCTACACCAGCGCCCTTTTCGGTTAACCGCATCCCCACCTCCCTACGCTTGGCGTGGGGAGGTGGCGGCGAGGCCGACGGAGGGGTCCATTCCTTACCTTAAGGCCGGTTCCAGCAGCTTCAGGCTCCCGTCATTCGGCTCCGGCTGAAGCTTCAGCAGACGCATAACAAACGGATAGACATCGACATTATCAAACACCTCAAGCGCCACACCCTGACGAATATCCGGCCCGGCGGCAATGAAGCTTGAGGCCATGTCAGGGCTTTCGGGATCATAGCCATGCGCCCCGCCGGTATAGCCCACGCCCTTGGTACGGTTCTGCGCAATCAGCCAGCGCGCCTCAGCCATACAGACAAACTCAGGCACGCGTCTGTGCGTCCCGAAATGCAGACGCTCCGGCACCTCGCCCTTACGCCAGCACTGCATGTGCTCGTGATCTTTCAACAGTCCCGCCGCCACTTCGGCGTCACGCCCGTCGACCGCATTGAGCATGGCCACGGGGCCAAGCGTCACGAAACGATAGCTGTCCGCCGGAATAAGTTCATCCAGAAACACCCCCCGATCCGCTGAGGTCGGTGACATGCCATGATCGGACACCACAACAATATTGACCCTGCCCTCAAGTCCGCGTGCCTTCAGTTGCTCAAGCAGATAACCGATCGACTGATCAACGCTGGCCACAGCCTCATTGACCCTCTCTGAGTCCGGCCCGTGATGATGGCCTGCGGTATCGACAATATCAAAATAAAGCGTCGTCGCCTGCGGACGCTCGGCTTCTGGCAGATCAAGCCAGGCCAGAACCTGATCAACCCGCGCATTGCCCGGAAGCTTCTGGTTGAACTTGACATAATAGGACGGACGCACCCCGCGAATATCAGCCTCCGATCCCGGCCAGAACATGGTGCCGGTCTTCATACCGGCTTGCTCGGCGCTCACCCAGAACGGCACCCCGTCGTCCCACCAGAAGCGGTCAGTTACCGCCTCGGCATTCGACAGGGCAAAGCGCTGCTCAGGGCGCTGCGGATCGCGCATGGTGTTGCCGACAATACCATGATGATCAGGCCGCAATCCCGTCACCAGCGTGTAATGGTTCGGGAAGGTGACACTGGGGAATGACGGTCGCATGGCCGCTGACACACCCTTTTGCCCGATGGCATTGAGGTTGGGCGTCACGCCGCGCGTCAGATAATCCGGATGAAAGCCATCTATGGAGATAAGAATAAGCGGAACCGCTGTGCCCGCCCGCTCAGGGGTCGCCGCAACCACTGACGGGGACTGCGGATGATCGGGCAAACTGGCGCAGGCCGCAAGCCCCGCCAGAGCCAAAAGCCCGAACCAGACACTTAGCTTCTTGAATATACGCATAGGACACTCACCGGAATAAAGACTATTCCGCCCCCTCTATCCCCCAAGCACGACAGACATGTGACGCCAGGGCATTTTCACACCGCCTGAACCTGAGACCAATCGCCGCAAACCCAACGAAAAAAGCCTCCGGCACTACCGAAGGCTTTTAAAAGGCACTGATTGCTCACGAGCGTCAATCGCCCGAAGTCTCAATTACCTGAACATTAATCGCTGGCCCGAAGCGAATCCAAAATGGGCATGGCCGCGAACGGCGTATAGGCATCATCCCCGTTAGTCGGCTCGGAAACCGGATGGGAAGCCGTTGTATCGGGCGTATCGGAGACCTCAGTGGTCATATCGAAATCGTCACGCATTGTACCCTCCTCCTAGTTTGAAAACCGCGGCCTTTAAAACCCTTAATCGATTCTAAATCCACACTGTCAACATAGGGGATGGAGATAGCCCTGCCTACTCACGCCTCATCACAGCTACGTTACGTTTGAAACTAAAGGCGTTTTTGCCGCATTTCGCCCCATTCTCACCTTAGATGGCCATAATCCGCTTTTTTAGCACAACGCACACACACATTTTTCGTGAAGCCCTCCCCCTTCACTCCTCCCTGCCTTGGCGGAGAGGGGGACAGCCGCGATTTATCGCGGGGGTGGTGGGGCATCTTACTTCTTACTTCTTTTACTTCTCTCCCCTCCCTCTCCCCCAAAACAACAAAAGGCCCCCTTGCGGGAGCCTTTTGCCAGACAGAATGTCTGAAAATCTTAGAGCGTTGTTCCGTTCTTATTGAATCGGAACAACGCTCTAAATTTTATTTCAACGCGCTTTTTAATCCGAAAAGTGCGTCACACTTTTCGGAAAGCGCTCTAGTCTTCAGCTTCAGCGAAGTTTTCAACCGGACCAGAGTCCTTGCCCTTGGCGCTTTCGTCACGATCAACGAATTCGATGATCGCTACAGGGGCGTTATCGCCGTGACGGAAGCCAGCCTTCAGGATACGGACATAGCCGCCGTTGCGGTCAGCATAACGGGCTGCCAGAACGTCGAACAGCTTGCCGACCTGCTTAACGTCACGTACGCGCGAAATGGCGATACGACGGTCATGCAGGGTGCCAGATTTCGCCAGCGTAACCAGCTTCTCGACGAAAGGACGCAGTTCCTTCGCCTTAGGCAGGGTGGTGACGATCTGTTCGTGCTTGATCAGCGATGCCGCCTGGTTGGCGAACATGGACGTGCGGTGAGCCGATGTGCGGCCGAGTTTACGGTGACCCATACCGTGACGCATAGTAAAATCTCCAAAGTCCCGTCTGCCCTCAGGCAGGTACGCGACCCCAAAAGCAAGCCTATGAACAAAAACAACGACCCGAATGGCCTTTGTCCGTCATAAACGTCGGTCAAGCTGACCGAGATTGGCGGGACAAGGTTTTGGTCTTTCCCACCAAGCAAACCGCAATTTCATAAAATTGCGCTTCTATAAAAAGCGAAAGCCAAGCGACGGGCCGACCCGAGCTTGGCTTTCACCTTATTATCTACACCAAAAAGTACACTAAGGCGACAGCCGAAGACCTTTTTGTTGAATGTCTTAGATCTGGTCTTCGAACTTCTTGGCCAGATCTTCAACGTTCTCAGGCGGCCAGTTCGGCACATCCATACCCAACGACAGGGCCATGGACGACAGAACTTCCTTGATCTCGTTCAGCGACTTACGACCGAAGTTCGGTGTACGCAGCATTTCGGATTCCGTCTTCTGGATCAGGTCACCGATGTAAACGATATTGTCGTTCTTCAGGCAGTTAGCCGAACGCACCGACAGTTCCAGTTCGTCAACCTTCTTGAGGAGCGCCGGATTAAACGGCAGTTCCGGCTTACCTTCTTCGACGACGGCAGGCTTCGGCTCTTCAAAGGTGATGAAGATTTGCAATTGGTCCTGAAGAATACGTGCGGCATAGGCCACAGCATCCACAGGCGTCACGGCAGCATTGGTTTCAACATCAAGGATCAGCTTGTCATAATCAAGCGACTGACCCTGACGGGTTGGCTCGACGCGATAAGCCACTTTCTTGACCGGAGAATAAAGCGCATCAACGGCGATCAGGCCGATAGGTGCATCTTCCGGACGCAGACGATCCGCAGGCACATAGCCCTTGCCGCTCTGAACCGTGAACTCGATGCGCACATTAGCGCCCTCGTCCAGCGTACAGATGACATGATCGGGATTGAGAATTTCAATATCCGACGGCACGTCAATCTGACCGGCCGTTACCGGACCAGCGCTCGACGCACGCAGAACCATACGCTTCGGACCTTCAGAATGAAGACGCAGCGCCAGTTGCTTGATGTTCAGAATAATATCCACAACGTCTTCACGCACACCCTCGATGGAGGAGAATTCGTGAACCACGCCGTCGATCTGTACCGCCGTCACGGCGGCCCCTTGCAGGGAGGAGAGCAGAACGCGTCTCAAAGCATTGCCGAGCGTCACACCAAAGCCACGCTCCAGAGGCTCAGCCACAAGACGCATCTTGCGGCTGGCGTCGGAACCAGCTTCAACCAGTGGCTTCTCGGGACGAATCAGCTGTTGCCAGTTTTTTTCGATCATTGCGTCCCTCAGACGATAAAGGTTGCCCTCCGGTTAACTCAGAGGGCAACGTAAAAAGGGTAGAAAAAAGAATTAAACGCGACGACGCTTAGGCGGACGGCAGCCATTGTGCGGGATCGGGGTCACATCACGGATAGTGGTGATGGTGAAACCTACCGCCTGCAGGGCGCGAAGCGCTGATTCACGGCCCGAACCGGGGCCTGCAACGCTGACTTCGAGGGTCTTCACACCATGCTCGATAGCCTTGCGGCCGGCATCTTCAGCGGCAACCTGAGCAGCGTAAGGGGTCGACTTACGCGAACCCTTGAAGCCCATGTGACCGGCTGACGACCAGGAAATAGCATTTCCCTGTGCATCGGTGATGGTGATCATCGTGTTGTTAAAGGACGCATTAACGTGCGCTACGCCCGACGTGATATTTTTGCGCTCGCGCTTTTTAACGCGTGAAGGTTCTTTGGCCATAAGTCAGTCCCGATTACTTCTTCTTGCCAGCGATAGGCTTCGCCGGGCCTTTGCGCGTACGCGCGTTGGTGTGGGTACGCTGACCGCGCACAGGCAGCCCCTTACGGTGACGCAGGCCGCGATAGCAAGCCAGGTCCATAAGACGCTTGATGTTCATCGACACTTCGCGACGCAGATCGCCTTCGACCAGATAATCACGGTCGATGGTTTCACGAATCTGCAACACTTCGGCGTCGGAAAGCTGGTTGACGCGGCGGCTGTCTTCGATGCCCACCTTGGTCACGATTTCCTCGGCCTTTTTCGCGCCGATGCCATGAATATATTGGAGCGCGATGATTACGCGCTTGTTGGTCGGTATATTGACGCCTGCAATACGGGCCACGTCTTGTTCTCCTGAACGTGTCTGGAAGCACGTTTAAAATACGAAATCGACGCGTATGCCGTCCTCCATCCTACCGGATGAGCGACAAAGACATGCGCGTATGCGTTTCGCGGAAGCTGCCCCTTATACAGAGGGTTTTGCTCCCGTCAATGGGTAGAAGTGAGATATTGTCAAGTTTCAAAGGGAAATCTTAACATATCCCGGCGGATAGACACCGGCCCGCCCTAAGTTACCTTAAAAGCGCACCGGTTTGGTATTTAGCCAACCAGAACCGAGAGGGCCTGCTCGACACGGCCTGAAACCTCCTCAACGGAGCCCAGGCCATCGACTTCGGACAATTTGCCCTGAGCCGCGTAATAGGGAAGCAAAGGGGCGGTCTGGGCATTATAGGCTGCCAGACGCACCTTATAGGATTCGGGGTTGTCGTCTGAACGACCTTCTTCGGCAAAGCGCTTTTCAATGCGCTCCAGAAGCACGGTCTCGTCGACCTTCAGACGGACCACGCGATCAATCTGCGAACCGCGCTCAGCCAGCATGGCATCAAGCGCTTCCGCCTGAGCTACGGTACGTGGAAAGCCGTCAAAGATGGCTCCACCTGCGGCTTCCGCCTCAGGCAGTCGCTCACGGATCAGGTCGATAACGATGTCGTCCGACACCAGACCGCCCGTATCAAGTATAGACTTCACGCGCTGACCAAGTTCCGAACCGGCGGCAATGGCTGCACGCAGCATGTCGCCGGTCGAAAGCTGCACCATATTATGGGCGACCACCAGGCGCTTGGCCTGAGTGCCCTTTCCGGCAGCTGGCGGTCCGAAAAGAACCAGATTCATTTACCGCGCCCTCCCCTGAGCTTAGATTTTTTAATCAGGCCGTCATACTGGTGCGCCAGAAGATGCGACTGGATCTGCGCCACCGTATCCATGGTCACGGTCACCACGATCAGGATAGACGTACCGCCAAAATAGAAGCTGGCATTCCCAAGACCCATGACCAGAAACTCCGGCAACAGACAGACCAGCGTAATATAGGCCGCACCGATCACCGTAATGCGCGTCAGCACATAGTCGATATATTCTGCGGTACGCTTGCCCGGACGGATACCCGGCAGGAAGCCCCCGTACTTACGCAGATTCTCGGCGGTTTCCTCAGGGTTGAACACCAGCGAGGTGTAGAGGAAACAGAAGAAGATGATCAGCGAGGCATACAGGAAGACAAACAGCGGCTGCCCCTGATGAAGCTGCGCCGTCAGGCCAGGCAGCCACGACAACCAGCTGGGCACGCTGTCCGGGTTTTGCCCGAGGAAGGCCGCAGCCGTCGTCGGCATCAGCAGAAGCGACGAGGCAAAGATCGGCGGAATAACACCGGCGGTGTTGACCTTAAGCGGCATGAAGGAGGATTCGCCCCCCGTCATGCGGTTCCCCACCTGACGCTTCGGATACTGCACCAGCAGACGACGCTGGGCGCGTTCCATGAAGACGATGAAGATGATGGTCGCGATGACAACAACCACAACGAAGAACAGAATGAATGCCGTGATCTGACCTTCTTTGGACAGGGCCAGAAGATTGGTGATCGTGCGCGGAAGAACCGCGACAATACCGGCAAAAATGATCAGCGAAATACCGTTACCGATGCCGCGCGCGGTGATCTGCTCACCCAGCCACATCAGGAACATGGTACCACCGGTCAGGGTAACCACCGTAGTAATAAGGAACATCGGTCCCGGATTGAGCGCCAGAGACGGGCTTGCCGCCTGCATCCCTGCGGCAATCGAGAACGACTGCACCAGCGCCAGCAGAAGCGTCAGATAGCGCGTATACTGGTTAAGCTGCTTACGACCGGCTTCCCCACCCTCTTTACGCAGCTTTTCCCAGGGGCCGTATACCGACCCCATAAGCTGAACGATAATCGAGGCCGAGATATAGGGCATGATGTTCAGAGCGAAGATAGCCATCCGCTCGACCGCGCCCCCTGAGAACATGTTGAACATGCCCAGAATGCCTTGCGACTGACCGGAAAAGGCCTGCGAAAACGCCGCAATATCGATACCCGGAATGGGGATATAGGTCCCCAGACGGTAAACGATCAAAGCCCCTAATGTGAAAAGAAGACGTTTATGAAGATCCTTAGCCTTTGCGAAGGCTCCGAAATTCATATTGGCCGCCAGTTGTTCAGCCGCAGATGCCATGAAAACCTCAGATCACGGACAGAATCACTCTCCTGCCCCTATGAAAACCACCCTAATGCGCGGGCCCACTTTGCGCGAGACGTCTTTTCAGACCATCCCTATGCCCATATGGGGCCTGCATAAGAAAACGACACCCCGAATTAAAAAAATCGGGGTGTCATCTATGCCTTAGGCTTCGGCCTTAACCGGACGCTTTTGGGTTACGGAACCACCCGCAGCTTCAACGGCCTTAACCGCTGAAGCGGACGCCGAATAAACGGTCAGGTTCAGCTTGGCTTTCAGTTCGCCTTCACCGAGCAGACGCACGCCGTCCAGCTCACGACGGATAACGCCAGCAGCCTTAAGGGCAGCGGCGTCAAGCGCCTGAGAGGCATCGAGCTTGCCTGCGTCGATCGCCTGTTGCAGACGCCACAGGTTCACTTCTGCAAATTTCAGAGCGAAGGGATTGTTGAAACCGCGCTTAGGCATACGCATGTAAAGCGGCATCTGACCGCCTTCAAAGCCTTGCAGCGAAACGCCGGTACGGGATTTCTGACCCTTTACACCGCGACCTGCGGTCTTGCCCTTGCCGGAGCCTGGGCCACGGCCCACGCGCATACGGCCCTTGGTGGCGCCTTCATTGTCGCGGATTTCATTCAACTTAGTCATGCTATGCCTCTTTAAAAAGAATTACGCCGACACACCTGTGCCGACTCGGCCGAAAGGATTTTCAGGTATCCCATACAGGAATCTGCCTCTCATAAATAGCAAAACGCCTCCGCAGGGGGCTGCGGAGGCGTTTTATTTTCAGCTCTGAAAGCGTTCGTTCTACTCAACGATCTCGATCAGGTGAGCTACCTTGGCGATCTGACCGCGGGTCGAAGGTGTATCTTCAAGCGTTGATACACGACCGATACGGTTCAGACCCAGACCAATCAGCGTCGCGCGCTGATGCGCGGTACGGCGAATGGGGGAGCCCGTTTGCTTAACAGTCACAGTAGCCATGATTTAGCCCTCCGCTTCGGTCGAGGCAGCGCCATCAGCACGACGCGGCAGAAGATCAGCGACCTTCTTGTTACGCTTTGCAGCAACCTGACGGGGCGAATTTTGCTCCTTCAGGGCCTCAAACGTGGCGCGAACCATGTTGTAAGGGTTGGAAGAACCGAGCGACTTGCCGACAACGTCGGAAATGCCGAGGGTTTCCAGAACCGCACGCATAGGACCACCCGCGATCACGCCGGTGCCCGGAGGCGCCGTGCGAAGCTGGATCTTGCCTGCGCCCCAACGGCCGTAACCGTCATGGTGCAGGGTGCGTGATTCACGAAGCGGAACGCGGATCAGCGACTTCTTGGCTTCTTCGGTGGCCTTGCGGATGGCTTCCGGCACTTCACGCGCCTTGCCATGACCGAAACCGACGCGGCCCTTCTGGTCACCAACGACCATCAGTGCAGCGAACGAGAAGCGACGACCACCCTTAACGGTAGCCGCAACGCGGTTGATGTGGACGAGCTTTTCTACGAACTCCGAAGGTTCTTCGGTACGGTCGCGGCGCTCGGAACGGTTTTCGTTAGGACGTGCCATAAATCCGACCCCTTAGAAGTTAAGACCGGCTTCACGCGCGGCTTCCGCCAACGCCTTCACCCGACCATGATAGATGTAACCGCCACGGTCGAAAACGACGTCCTTGATACCGGCTTCGACAGCGCGTTGCGCTACCAGCTTGCCGACTTCAGTGGCCGAGGCCGTGTCAGATCCACGCTTGGCAGCCGCTTCAAGCGACGACGCCGCTGCAATGGTCTTGCCGTTCACGTCATCGATGACCTGAGCGTAGATGTTCTTGTCCGAACGGAAGACCGACAGACGCGGACGGCCGTTAGACAGCTTCTTCAGGCGCGTACGGTTGCGCTGAGCGCGACGAGCCAGTTGTTCACGAGGAGAAAGAGCCATGACTTACTTCTTCTTCCCTTCTTTGCGGCGAACCTTTTCGCCGGCATAACGGACACCCTTGGCCTTGTAAGGCTCAGGCGGACGGATCTTGCGGATTTTCGCCGCCAGTTCGCCAACAACCTGCTTGTCGATGCCCTGAATCTTGATTTCGGTTTGCTTCGGTACAACGAAGGTGATGCCCGCTGGTGGCGGAACGTCAACATCGTGCGAGAAGCCGAGCGACAGCGACAGGGCATTGCCCTTCAGTGCTGCGCGGTAACCCACACCAACCAGTTCAAGCGTTTGCTCGAAGCCTTCGGTTACACCCTTCACCATATTGGCGATGAGCGTACGCGAAAGACCCCACATTGAGCGGTGACGGGCGGTTTCGCCACGCGGGGAAACGCTGAGTTCAGCGCCTTCCTGCTTGACTTCGATTTCTTCAACAACCGTCCAGTTCAGTTGCCCCTTGGGGCCCTTTACGGTGATGTCCTGACCGTTGAGCGTGATGGTCACGCCCGCCGGTACAGCTATAGGTTTTTTGCCAATCCGTGACATGGTCTTAATTTCCTTGCGTTCCGGTCTTAGTAGACGCGGACGAGGACTTCGCCGCCGACGTTATTTTCGCGGGCTGCGTTGTCAGACATGACGCCTTTGGGCGTGGACAGGATCGAGATGCCGAGGCCGTTCTTAATAGGCTTCAGATCTTTGATCGATGAATAGACGCGACGACCGGGCTTTGATACACGGGCGATTTCCGCGATGACCGGCTGACCGTCGAAGTACTTCAGTTCGATTTCGAACTGCGGGAATTCACCCGGTACTTCCAGCAGCGAATAGCCACGGATATAGCCTTCGTCACGCAGAACGTCCAGAACGCGCGCACGCAGCTTGGAAGCCGGTGTGAGCAACTTGGAGCGCTTGCGGGTAGCCGCGTTCTTGATACGAGCGATCAGGTCGCTTAAGGGATCAGAGATAAACATGTGTCTTTTTCTCCCTTACCAGCTAGCTTTGGTCATGCCGGGGATTTGCCCTTCGTTGGCAAGCTTGCGCAACGAAATACGGCTCATCTTGAGCTTGCGGTAAAAAGCGCGAGGGCGACCGGTGACTTCACAGCGGTTACGGATGCGCGTAGGCGCCGAGTTGCGGGGCAGCTTGGCCAGTTTCAGACGGGCAGCGAAGCGTTCTTCCAGCGGAAGCGACTCGTCAGTAGCGATGGCCTTCAGCTCAGCGCGCTTGGCGGCGAACTTCTCAACCAGGGCCTTGACGGCTTCGTTGCGATTGACAGCAGATTTCTTTGCCATTGTGTTCTTTCTCCCGCCTTAGTTCGTGAACGGGAACTGGAAGTGCTTCAGAAGCGCCTTGGCTTCCTGGTCATTTCCGGCCGTGGTGCACACAACGATATCCATGCCCCACATCTGGTCGATCTGATCGTAATTGATTTCAGGGAACACGATGTGTTCCTTGAGGCCCATGGCGTAGTTGCCACGACCGTCAAACGAATTACCGTTCAGACCACGGAAGTCCTTCACACGCGGCAGCGCGATGGTGATCAGGCGGTCAAGGAATTCGTACATACGATCCTTACGCAGGGTCACCTTGGCACCGACGATCATACCTTCACGCAGCTTGAAGCCGGCGATGGACTGACGGGCGCGGGTTGGTGCAGGCTTCTGGCCAGTGATAGCCGCCAGATCGCGGATAGCGGACTGAACCTTCTTGGAGTCAGCCACAGCTTCACCGATACCCATGTTCACGACGATCTTGTCGAGTTTCGGGATCTGCATGTCGTTAGTGTAACCGAACTCGGCCTTCAGTGCGTCACGGATGGACTCGATGTAGACCTGCTTGGCACGAGGCGTATATTTTTGAGCATCAGCCATTGATGACATCTCCCGTCGTCTTGGCGAAACGTACCTTCTTGTCGCCCTCAAGGCGGAAACCAACGCGGGTTGGCTTGCCGTTGGCGTCAACGATAGAGACGTTGGAAACATCAATAGCGGCTTCTTTGTTCACAATGCCACCCTGCGGGTTAGCCTGCGACGCACGGGTATGACGCTGAACGACAGCGACGCCCTGAACCACAACGCGGTTCTCAGAAGGGATAACCTTCAGGACGGTGCCCTGACGGCCCTTGTCCTTGCCCGAAAGCACGACGACCTTGTCGCCTTTTTTGATCTTGGCAGCCATGATCAGATGACCTCCGGAGCCAGCGAAATGATCTTCATGTGGTTCTTGGCGCGCAGTTCACGCGGCACTGGACCGAAGATACGCGTGCCGATAGGCTCGCTCGACTTGTTAACGATGACGGCAGCGTTGGTGTCGAAGCGGATCACGGATCCGTCCTTGCGCTGAATGTCCTTGGACGTACGCACGACGATAGCGCGCAGAACGTCGCCTTTTTTCACGCGACCGCGTGGAATGGCTTCCTTAACCGAGACAACGATCAGGTCACCCACCGAGGCGTAACGGCGCTTAGAGCCGCCCAACACCTTGATGCACATGACCCGGCGTGCGCCCGAATTGTCGGCCACTTCCAGATTAGTCTGCATCTGAATCATGGTTCAAACTTTCAAAAATCCCGTGCTCTCCCCGTCCCTTTTGTAAAAGGTACGGATACCGCACGATAACGATAGTGATTCCGAAGAAGCGGGCCTTAAAGCCCATTTCTCCAAAATAAGCAAACGGAAAAATGCCCGACGAATCCGTTCCGGTATATTTACCGGAAGTTTCGCGAGCATTTTGCCAGATCAGCAGGTGTGAAGGGTATTCAGGTTGCCCTGAACCGTCTCACAGATTGCTATTCAAGACAGGCATAAACCCCAAAAACGGATAGCCGCTTCGGGGTTACGCTTAGGCCTTGTCCCTTAGGCGACTTCCTTCGGAAGTACTTCCCAGGTCTTAAGCTTCGACTTAGGGGCCGTTTCTACGATACGGGCCTTTTCGCCGGTCTTGTAATCGTTGTTCTCGTCATGGGCGTGGTAGCGCTTGGAAACACGAACCGGCTTTTTGAAAAGCGGGTGCATAACCGTACGTTCCACCTTCACGACGATGGTCTTGTTGCCTTTATCAGAGACGACCAGACCTTCAAGTATACGCTTGGGCATGGGTTTTCCTTACGCCTTCTGAGCAGACAGGAGCGTCTGAATGCGGGCGATGTCCTTGCGGACTTCGTTCACGCGGTGGGTCTTTTCAAGTTGCCCTGTTGCCTTTTGGAAGCGCAGGTTGAACTGCTCTTTCTTGAGGTTCAGAAGGGTTTCTTGCAACTGGTCGGGGGTCTTGCCCCGGAGGTCGGCGATCTTCGTCATGACTTACTCCGCAGCCTCAGCCGGCAGGAAGCCAGCGTCAAGACGGGTCACAACGCGGGTACGCACCGGAAGCTTGGCTGCGCCAAGACGCAGGGCTTCACGCGCGACATCGTCCGGCACACCGTCGATTTCAAACAGGATACGGCCCGGAGCGACGCGTGCCGCCCAGTAATCAACCGCGCCCTTACCTTTACCCATCCGAACTTCGGCAGGCTTGCCCGTTACAGGCAGGTCAGGGAAAATACGAATCCATACACGGCCCTGACGCTTCATTTGACGCGTGATGGCACGACGGCAGGCTTCGATCTGACGGGCGGTGATGCGCTCAGGCTCAACCGTCTTCAGGCCGTAGGAACCAAAGTTCAGCGTGAAGCCGCCCTTGGCATTACCGTGAATACGACCTTTGAAGGCCTTCCGGTATTTAGTGCGCTTAGGAAGCAGCATAGCTCTTAGGCCTCCTTGTTATTGCGGTCACGGCGTGGACCACGATTGCGGTCGGAACGCTCGGGACGCTCGCTCGACGACGGGCCGGAAGCCTCAACCGCCCAGCGCTTATCTTGCGCGAACGGATCATGCTCAAGCACTTCGCCTTTGAAAATCCATACCTTAACGCCGATGATGCCATAGGTCGTCAAAGCTTCGGCAAAACCGAAATCGATGTCAGCACGCAGGGTGTGCAAAGGCACGCGGCCTTCACGGTACCATTCCATCCGTGCGATTTCCGCGCCGCCGAGACGACCCGAAAGGTTCATACGGATACCCTTGGCACCCAGACGCATAGCGGACTGGATCGAACGCTTCATGGCACGACGGAAAGCCACACGACGCTCAAGCTGCTGCGCGATAGATTCGGCAACCAGCTGAGAGTCAACTTCCGGCTTACGGATTTCAACCAGGTTCAGGAACACTTCACCATCAGTGATGGTCGAAACGTCCTTACGCAGCTTGTCAATGTCCGCGCCTTTTTTACCAATGACGACACCCGGACGGGCGGCATAGATGGTGATGCGGCACTTCTTGTGCGGACGCTCGATGATGATACGCGATACACCAGCGGCGTTCAGCTTTTCCTTCAGCACCTTACGGATCTTGAGATCCTGATGCAGAAGCTTGGCATATTCACCACGGGCAGCGAACCAGCGCGAATCCCAGGTACGGTTGACGCCAAGGCGCAGACCGATCGGATTAACTTTCTGACCCATTACGCAGCCTCCGCGCCAAGTTCACGAACGACGATCGTCAGTTCAGAGAACGGTTTCAGGATACGCGAAGAACGACCGCGTGCGCGGGACGCAAAACGCTTCATCACCAGACCCTTGCCGACGAAAGCTTCGGCAACGACCAGATTGTCGATATCGAGATTGTGGTTGTTCTCGGCATTCGACACCGCCGAATAGAGCGCCTTGCGGACGTCCTTGGCGATACGCTTGTGAGAAAACTCAAGCTCGTTAAGCGCGCGCTGAACGCGCAGGCCACGGATCGAAGCGGCAACCAGGTTCAGCTTGCGTGGGCTGATGCGGATAGACACCAGCTTCACGCGCGCTTCATTGGCGGCAACACGACGAGGATTTTTTGTCTGTGACATGACTACTTCCTCTTGGCCTTCTTGTCAGCTGCGTGGCCGGGGAAATTCCGCGTAGGCGAAAATTCACCGAACTTCATGCCTACCATGTCTTCCGACACGATCACTGGCACATGCTTCTGACCATTATAAACTGCGATCGTCAGGCCCACGAACTGGGGCATGATGACCGAACGCCGCGACCACGTCTTGATGACGTCCTTGCGGCCCGAGTCCAGTGCAGCCTCTGCCTTCTTAAGCAGATGACCGTCAACAAAAGGACCTTTCCATACGGAACGTGCCATGGGTTAGCGAGCCTTCTTAACGTGACGCGAACGGATAATGTACTTGTCCGTCGCTTTGTTGGTACGGGTTTTGCGGCCCTTGGTGGGTTTACCCCACGGGGTCACAGGGTTACGACCACCCGATGTCCGGCCTTCACCACCACCGTGCGGGTGGTCGATCGGGTTCATGGCCACACCACGAACATGCGGACGCCAGCCCTTGTGACGGGCGCGACCGGCCTTGCCGAGGCTTTGGTTCATGTGGTCAGGGTTGGAAACGGCACCGACGGTAGCGATACAGGTATCGAGCACCGTGCGCAGTTCGCCCGAACCCAGACGGATCTGGGCGTAACCGGCGTCACGACCCACCAGCTGAGCATAGGCACCAGCCGAACGAGCCAGCTGACCACCCTTAAGTGGCTTCAGCTCGATATTGTGGATGATCGTACCTATAGGCAGCGAACGCAGGGGCGCAGCGTTACCTGGCTTCACGTCAACCTTTTCCGAAGCGATGATATTATCACCGACCTTCAGACGCTGCGGTGCAAGGATATATGCCTTTTCACCATCAGCATAGTTGATGAGCGCGATAAACGCGGTGCGGTTCGGGTCATATTCCAGACGCTCTACCGTGCCGACAACGTCGAACTTGCGACGCTTGAAGTCGATGATACGGTAAAGCTTCTTCGCGCCACCGCCGCGGAAGCGGACAGCGATGCGGCCACCGGCGCCACGGCCACCAGACTTGGTGAGACCTTCAACCAGTGACTTTTCCGGACGGCCCTTGTGCAGGTCGGAACGGTCAACAAGAACCAGTTCGCGACGGCCCGGCGAGGTCGGATTGTAATGCTTTAAAGCCATTGTTCAAACCTCTCCTTACAAGCCAGTCGTGATGTCGATTGACTCGCCATCCTGAAGGGTGACGATAGCCTTTTTGACATCGACGCGACGGCCCATGATGCCTTTGAAGCGCTTAGTCTTGCCCTTCGTGACAACCGTGTTCACCTTCACAACCTTCTTGCCGTAGATAGCTTCGATGGCCGAGGCGATTTCGTCCTTTGACGAATCGAGCGCCACTTTGAAGACAACCTTGTTCTGCTCGGAAAGCAGGGTCGACTTTTCAGTGATGTGTGGCGACAGGATGACGTCGTAATTGCGGATAGTAGCAGCCATTTGCTTATGCCTCCACAGCGAAGCGAGCTTCGATTGCTTCAACCGCCGCCTTCGTCAGAACCAGCTTTTCGCGGCGCAGGATGTCATAGACATTCAGGCCTGCGTTTGGCAGGACGTCGATATTGGGGATGTTGCGCGAAGCCAGCGCAAAGTTGTTGTCAACTTCAGGGCCAGCAATGAACAGAGCATTCTTAAGACCGAGCGCTTCGAACTGGGCACGCAGCGCGGCTGTCTTCGGAGCCTCAAGGGCGGCCTGATCAAGAATGATCAGCGAGCCGGACTTCAGCTTGGACGACAGGGCGTGACGCAGACCCAGCGAACGTACCTTCTTCGGCAGGTCGAACGCATGCGAGCGAACAACCGGACCAAAGGCGCGCGAACCGCCGACGAATTGCGGCGCACGGCGTGAACCGTGACGCGCTCCGCCAGAGCCTTTTTGCTTGTACATCTTCTTACCCGTACGAGAATTCTCGTTGCGGGTCTGAACCTTGTGTGTACCGGCGCGGCGCTTGGCCAGCTGCCAGTTTACGACACGCGACAGGATGTCCGAGCGGATCTCTTCGATGCCGAAAACAGCATCAGACAGATCAACCGAACCGGCCTTGCCGTTGTCGAGAGTGATGACGTCGAGTTTTGCCATAATTATTCAGCTCCCTCTTGCGCAGGAGCTTCCTCAGCAACAGCCGGAGCGGCTGCGGATTTGAGACCAGCAGGCTTTGGCGCATTTGCCGGAGCCGCCTTCTTCACTGCATCGCGAACCTTGACGTACGAACCTTCAGCACCGGGAACGGCACCTTTGATGTACACCAGACCACGCTCGGCATCGACACGGACAACCTGAAGGTTCAGGGTCGTTACGGTTTCAACACCGTAGTGACCAGCCATCTTCTTGCCCTTGAAGACCTTACCCGGATCCTGGCGCTGACCCGTCGAACCGTGCGCACGGTGAGACACCGACACACCGTGGGTAGCGCGCATACCACCGAAGTTCCAGCGCTTCATGGCACCGGCAAAACCCTTACCGATGGTCGTGCCCTGAATGTCAACGGCCTGACCTTCAACGAAGTGATCCGCCGAAAGCTCGGCACCCACTTCAATCAGGTTATCTTCAGAAACGCGGAATTCAGCGAGGATCGCCTTAGGCTCAACCTGAGCCTTGGCAAAACGCTCACGCTCTGGCTTGGAAACGTTCTTGGCCTTGCGTACACCGGCACCGAGCTGAACAGCCGTGTAGCCGTCCTTGTCCTTGGTGCGCTGCGCCACAACCTGAAGGCCGTCCAGCGACAGAACCGTCACAGGCACATGGTTGCCATCAGCATCGAAGTAGCGGGTCATGCCCAGCTTGCGGGCGAGAAGTCCTGTTCTTACGGAATTCGTCATGATCAGGCCCGCCTTAAATCTTGATCTCGACGTCCACACCTGCCGACAGGTCGAGCTTCATCAGCGCGTCCACAGTCTGCGGGGTAGGATCGACGATATCGAGTACGCGCTTATGCGTACGGATTTCAAACTGCTCGCGGGATTTCTTGTCCACGTGCGGCGAACGGTTAACGGTGAAACGCTCGATCAGCGTCGGCAGAGGGATAGGCCCCCGCACAGTAGCACCGGTTCTCTTGGCCGTATTGACGATTTCGCGTGTGGAATGGTCCAGTACGCGGTGATCGAAGGCCTTGAGCCGTATGCGGATATTCTGACGATCCATGTCGCTCATAATCCAAGTTAAAGGGTTTGCGTATCCCGCGTCCGTTGAACCATTTCAAAGACCAGCTTCGATCTCTTAAACGCAAGACCGACGCGATATCCGCAAAAACAAAGCCCCTGCAAGGTCACCCTTGCACGGGCCATTCGGAAAACAGATAATGTCGCTTAAGATTTAAACGCCGTTACCGGTTTAATTTCGTGGTTTTAAATCGCGTCTGACCCATAGGGCCACAGCCGATCTAACCGAGGTGGCGTATATGCCGAACTCAAAGCCCCCCGTCAAGCCCCTCCCTGCGCATTTTCCTTTGTTTCTTAAAGATACGCGAAATTGCCCTCACCCTGACCAGCCTACGCTGCCCGCAACCGGCTGAGCGCGCGTCGAACCAGTCCGCGAAACGCCTCGCGCTTTCCCTCGGCTTCAGTTTCACAGGCCCGAATAATACGCATCCGGCGGCTCAATGATAACCGCACGGCCGCCACCCTGGTTTTGGCGACCGGCGTCACCGCCTCTACCGTATCCGCCATCAGGCTGAGAATCGGCGTCTGCGCACTTACACTGCCCTCAAGGCACACAGGCCCCGGCGAGGTCATGGTGTGTTTGTACCCCTCCCCGCCCGCACCGAAATCGACCTGGGTTATACCGCGCGCCGCCATATATTCCATGATCCCCAGCGACAGCAATATACCAGGACTATAGCGCTGATACGACTCCGCATAGGCCGGAAACCACAGATGCAACACCGAACCGTTCAGCAGGCAGATTTCCGCCGCCACCAGCTCATCACCATTATGCAGCGTACCTACCCGCAGGCCATAGTCTGCGTCAGTAATCTGCGCCAACTGCATCAGCAACTCAAAGGTCCAGCCGCAGGCAAACACATCATGCATGCCCGACCGGATATATTGCTCGCGCTTAAGCTCAGTCACCCAGCGTAAAACCTCAGGCGTGACCGTACCAAACGCAAAGCTGAACCCGCCGAAATCCTTTTCGACATTGCGCTGGCAACGCGCGACATTCTTATAAAACTTGACGCTTTCCGCCGAATGCCGCGCCAGATAGGCCTCATAGCCCGCAGACAAATCCGCCACCTGTGAAATAAGCTCAACCGTCTTTCCGGCCCCATTCAGCTTGCCCACCCATCCGGCATATTCCAGACGCGTCGCCCCCAAAAGCTTCAGCAGCTTACGGTAGTTGATCTCAATATCCGAAGTCGTAATCAGCCCGTGATAATCACTCATCGGCGCACCGAGCGGCTGCAGGGTCTTGCCACGTATCTGATAGGGCAGATAACCGATCACCCGCCCCTCATTATCCTTCAGGCGGGCAATACGCGCTTCCGGCACCACACGGCCCGCGACCTGCGCATAACGCACATCGAAATACGGCCCCTTCAGATCGTCACGCGCCGCTACAAAAGACTGCCACAGAGCGATGTCTTCCGCGGAAATATCTTCGGGCTTTATTATATCGACACTTGCCGGGTTAGGCATGGGGCCTCCTGTTTTCAGAACGAATTATACAGAAACGGGTTTAAATGCCCCTAACAGAAACAGAAAATCCCCCTATATCTCCCTCCCCCCCCTGAGGAGAGGGTTGGGGTGTGGGGCAGTTCCGTACCACCTGCCCCTAACTTCCCTCCGCCCAGCTTTGCGGGGAGGTGGCCCGAAGGGCCGGAGGGGTATCTTAAGGATCGCAGTAACAAGACGCCTCACGCAGGGTCTTGGACCCTGCACCCATCAGCCCCGAGGCAAGTGGCGCTTTCCAAACCAACAAAAACCCCCGCCGGATTGCTCTGGCGGGGGTTAATTGTATTCAAGGCTGACACCTGCGCCCTGTTACGGGTGCAGGGTCGCGACCCTGCTTACTGGACGATCTTTGCCACAACGCCGGCGCCGACGGTACGGCCACCTTCACGGATAGCGAAGCGCAGCTTCTCTTCCATGGCGATCGGGGTGATCAGTTCAACATCAAGCTCAGCGTTGTCGCCAGGCATGATCATTTCCACGCCTTCCTTCAGGTGAACGATACCGGTCACGTCCGTCGTACGGAAGTAGAACTGAGGACGGTAGTTCGTGAAGAACGGGGTGTGACGGCCGCCTTCTTCCTTGGTCAGGATGTAGGCTTCAGCAACGAACTTGGTGTGCGGGGTGATCGAACCTGGCTTGCAGAGAACCTGACCACGCTCAACGTCTTCACGCTTGGTACCGCGCAGCAGAACGCCAACGTTATCGCCAGCTTCACCCTGGTCAAGCAGCTTGCGGAACATTTCAACGCCCGTGCAGGTCGTCTTCTGAACCGGACGGATGCCGACGATTTCGACTTCTTCACCGACCTTAACGATACCGCGCTCAACGCGACCGGTCACAACCGTACCACGGCCCGAGATCGAGAACACGTCTTCAACCGGCATCAGGAACGGCTGGTCGATAGGACGTGCAGGTTGCGGGATGTAGTCGTCAACCGTTTGCATCAGCTCGAGAACGCGCTGCTCGCCGATTTCAGGGTTCACACCGTCGGTAGCGGCCTTGGCCGAACCCTTGGTGATGGGGATATCGTCGCCCGGGAACTGGTAGGAAGACAGAAGTTCACGAACTTCCATTTCAACGAGTTCAAGCAGTTCTTCGTCGTCAACAAGGTCAACCTTGTTCATGAACACGACCAGAGCCGGAACGCCAACCTGACGGGCCAGCAGGATGTGCTCGCGGGTCTGAGGCATAGGGCCGTCAGCGGCCGAAACCACCAGAATAGCGCCGTCCATCTGAGCAGCACCGGTGATCATGTTCTTCACGTAGTCGGCGTGACCCGGGCAGTCAACGTGGGCGTAGTGACGGTTAGCCGTCTCATATTCCACGTGTGCGGTGTTGATGGTGATGCCGCGTGCTTTTTCTTCAGGAGCCGCGTCGATGTCGGCATAGTTCTTGGCGACGGCGCCGCCGGACTTTGCCAGCGTCATCGTGATCGCAGCGGTAAGGGTCGTCTTGCCGTGGTCAACGTGACCAATGGTCCCGATGTTACAATGCGGCTTCGTGCGGTTGAATTTTTCCTTGGCCATTTCAAATCCCCGCGCATCGCGCGGGCCTTCACTCGGTTAGGGGTTGATAGGTGCTGTTTAAGGTGTGCTGGCCCGTAGCATAACTAAAGCCACGGGCCAACAGGTTTTTATTTAGGCGTACTTCTTGATCACTTCGTCGGCGACGTGTTGCGGCACCGGCTCGTAGTGGTCATAGGTCATGGTGAACTGGGCGCGGCCCTGTGACATACCACGCAGGGTATTCACGTAGCCGAACATGTTCGCCAGCGGTACGAAGGCGTCAACGACGATGGCGTTACCGCGCATGTCCTGCCCCTGAATCATACCGCGACGACCGTTGAGGTCACCGATGACCGAACCGAGGTATTCCTCAGGGGTCACAACTTCGACCTTCATGACCGGCTCAAGCAGCTTCGGAGAGGCTTTTTCGCGCAGTTCCTTAAAGGCGGCGCGGGCAGCGATTTCGAAGGCGAGAACCGAGGAGTCAACGTCATGGTAGGCGCCGTCGATCAGGGTCACCTTGAAGTCGATCAGCGGGAAGCCAGCCAGAAGACCGTTTTCCTTGGCCGATTCAAAGCCCTTGACCACGCCGGGAATGTATTCTTTCGGAACCGCACCACCAACGATGGAGGATTCGAAGACAAAGCCCGTGCCGGGCTCACCCGGCTCGACGATGAGCTTGATACGAGCGAACTGACCCGTACCACCGGTTTGCTTCTTGTGGGTGTAATCGATTTCAGCCTTGCGGGTGATCGATTCACGATAGGCCACCTGAGGCGCGCCGATATTGGCTTCAACCTTGTAGGTACGCTTAAGGATGTCGATCTTGATGTCGAGGTGAAGCTCGCCCATGCCCTTCAGGATGGTCTGGCCTGACTCGTGGTCAGTAGACACGGTGAAGGAAGGATCTTCCGCCGCCAGTTTCGACAGGGCAACGCCCAGCTTTTCCTGATCGGCTTTGGACTTCGGCTCAACAGCGATTTCGATAACCGGTGCCGGGAATTCCATCTTTTCGAGAATAACCGGTGACTTCAGCGGATCACAGAGCGTGTCGCCGGTACGGGTATCCTTGAGGCCTGCCAGAGCAACGATGTCGCCGGCATAGGCTTCCTTGATGTCTTCACGGTTGTTCGAGTGCATAAGCAGCATGCGGCCAACGCGCTCACGCTTTTCGCGTGTCGAGTTGAGCAGGCCCATGCCGGTTTCCATCTTGCCCGAATACAGGCGGCAGAAGGTCAGCGAGCCAACGAACGGGTCATCCATGATCTTGAACGCCAGAACCGACAGAGGCTCTTCGTCAGATGCCTTGCGGGTGATGGGTTCTTCGGTCTTGTAGTCGATACCGGGGGTCGGCGGAATATCAACCGGCGACGGCAGGTAATCAACAACGGCATCAAGCAGAGGCTGAACGCCCTTGTTCTTGAAGGCCGAACCGGCGAGGATCGGATAGAAAGCGCCCGTCAGAACAGCCTTACGGATGCACTTCTTCAGGGTCTCAACCGAAGGCTCATTGCCTTCGAGATAGGCTTCCATCGCTTCGTCATCAAGCTCAACGGCATTGTCGATCAGGTACTGACGGGCTTCAGCGGCCTTGTCAGCCAGATCAGCAGGGATCTCACGAACGTCGGCATCGGCACCAACCTGATCCGTTTCCCAGACCAGAGCCTTCATTTCCACGAGGTCGATAACACCCTTCAGGAGGTTTTCGGCACCGATTGGCAGCTGGATAGGCACAGCCTTGGCACCCAGACGGTCACGGATGGATTCAACGGACTTGTCGAAGTCGGCGCCCAGCTTGTCCATCTTGTTGACGAACACGATACGCGGCACGTTGTACTTGTCGGCCTGACGCCAGACGGTTTCAGTTTGCGGTTCAACACCGGCATTGCCGTCGAGAACGGTAACCGCGCCATCGAGCACGCGGAGCGAACGCTCCACTTCGATGGTGAAGTCCACGTGGCCCGGGGTGTCGATGATGTTCAGGCGCTTTTCTTTCCAGAAAGCGGTCGTCGCAGCAGAGGTAATGGTGATACCACGCTCCTGCTCCTGATCCATCCAGTCCATGGTCGAGGCCCCGTCGTGAGTCTCGCCCATCTTGTGGTTTTTACCGGTGTAGAAGAGGATACGTTCCGTAGTTGTGGTCTTTCCGGCGTCGATGTGCGCCATGATACCAAAGTTACGGTAGTCCTCGATTTTATGACTGCGGGGCATGTTGGGCCTCAGTTCAGAAAAGGGGATAAGTAAAAAGCAGACGCGGGCAGGCTCTTAAATCTGTTAAGAACCGCCCGCGCGTTAAAGCCATTCTGCGACAGGGCTGTGACAGCCCCGCCCACAAAGACCCTACCAGCGATAGTGTGCGAAGGCGCGGTTGGCTTCAGCCATCTTGTGCGTATCTTCACGCTTCTTGACAGCGGTGCCGCGGTTGTTGGACGCGTCCAGCAACTCACCAGCCAGCTTTTCCGTCATGGTGTTCTCACCACGCTTGCGCGCAGCGTTAACCAGCCAGCGGATAGCCAGAGCCTTACGACGATCAGGGCGGACTTCAACCGGAACCTGATAGGTCGCACCACCGACGCGACGCGAACGCACTTCGATAGCCGGAGACACGTTGTCCAGAGCGGCATGGAAGGTTTCGATCGCGGTGGCGTCTTTTTTCTTGGCTTCGAGGATGTCGAACGCACCATAGATGATGTTTTCGGCAACAGCCTTTTTGCCTTCGTACATCACATAGTTCATGAACTTGGTGACAGTCAGATCACCAAACTTGGGATCAGGAAGGACTTCGCGCTTCTCGGCGCGGTGACGGCGTGACATATCGCGCTCTCCTTATTTCGGGCGCTTCGCACCGTAGTGCGAACGACGTTGCTTACGGTTCTTAACGCCTTGCGTATCGAGTACGCCGCGCAGGATGTGGTAACGCACACCGGGAAGGTCCTTCACGCGGCCGCCGCGGATCAGAACAACAGAGTGTTCCTGAAGGTTGTGGCCTTCACCGGGGATGTAGCACACCGATTCGATACCCGTCGTCAGGCGCACCTTGGCAACCTTACGCAGAGCCGAGTTAGGCTTCTTAGGGGTCGTGGTATAAACGCGCGTGCAAACGCCGCGACGCTGTGGGCAGCCCTTCAGGGCAGGAACCTTGTTGCGAACCGGCTTCGGCTTGCGAGGCTTACGGATAAGCTGGTTGATAGTGGGCATCGAAACGATGACTTTCTCTATATGATGGAAACCTGTGCCGTTTGGCCGGAGGGTTTCGGTTGAAATTTTAAAGAAGCCCGCTTAACGACAAACACAAAAGCCGCAACCCGCGCTTTGGGGGTTACGGCGGGCACTCAGGCCCTTGTAAATATCGTCAGGGGGAAGAACCTTACGGCCCGCCTCCAAAAAAGATTGTGCGGCTATATAGGAGAGTCACCAACCGGTCAAGCGGTGAAAGACACCTCAGGGCCCATAGCTTCGATGGGGTTTGTTGATTTTCTCCCTCCTGCTTGCGGGAGGGTGGCGCTTTGCGGAAAGCAAAGTGACGGGAGGGTCGCTTGCCATAGGGCAAGGCAGGGAAATATTCCCCGCCATCGCTACGACGACGCCCCCTCCATATGCGCCTACACAAGTGTCTGGCGCCTACACAAGTGTCTGGGTATCGGTTGACGTCTTGTTAGGCTTCTTAACCCGTGGATGATCGGAATTACTCTTGGAATAACGGTCATTATCAATGCCCTCGCCTTCCTTGGCGGGCGGCTCCTGCCGGTCGTCCTTCACTGGCACATCCCTCACAGGCCCACCCTGACCGGTCTTGTCTGCCCGATCTGCAGCCCTTTCCTCAGCTGTAGGCGCAACCTGATCACTTTTAAGCGGCACATCTCTTACGGGACCCGCATCACCAGAAGCCTGAGGCTTTTTAACCTCTGCCTCAGGACGATCCGCCTTCAGCGGAACGTCTCTTACCGGGCCCGTACCATTTTCCTTATCAACCATGTTTATGCCTCCTCGGGCGCCGGACGCTCAGGCGGCCCCTTTTTATTTACATCCTGCGGTAAAGGTTCCTGATCATGCACCGGCTTCGGTGGACGGGAACGGGCAAATTGCGCCTCAATATGACCGCGATCACCACCATCTCCACGGCGTTCAGGGCGATTGCGTTCCTGTGTCGGGGTATTGCTACCTTTTTTCGGCATCTTCACGCTCCATTGATTCAAGACAAAAAAATGACCGGCCCGGATTGCTTTGCACGGCAGCCCGAACCGGTCTTTTGCTTTTCAACACCATCACCAAATCAATGATCTGGCACCAAACGCCTTAGCGCTTGTTACAATTCCCTTCTGAGGATTTGCTGCATGTTTAAAAGCAAAGGCTTTTCTCATGACAATTTCAGTATGTCTCACCTCACATCAAAAGCCGCTAGGGCTTAAGGGAAATCAAACTAAGGAAAGCATCAAGACTGGCTTTTAGCGCTTTTTACGTCCACACCCCGTCCTGCCCCGCTGATATTTTGCTTTAGTGAGCGCCGGATAGACGCTTACCTGCAGGAGGCTTGACCATGCCTAAACAAACGCCTGAACAAAAAGACATCATCGAAGACGTCATGAGTGACTTCAAAGAGGGCGATCTTGAAACCAGTGCCGGTAAAAAAGTCAGGAAACGTAACCAGGCCATCGCCATTGCCCTGAGCGAAGCCGGTGCCTCGAAGGACAACACACCCGCTGAAAACAAAAAGCGGCTGAAAAAGACTCGCGCGAAGAAAAAGCAATAGCCACCTTTATTCCTCCCTGCCTTTGGCGGGGAGGGGGACCGCCGCGATGAAATCGCGGGGGTGGTGGGGTTTCTTACTTAGCGCCCCTCCCCCACCCTCCCGCTTTGTGTCACACGCCCGCTTTGCTCCCAAAACGTCCCAATCCGCCTTGACCTTATTTCCCCATAGCCTACAATTGCGCCCGTTCACCGGAGTGTCCGCAGGCTGATGCGGACTGAGACTGGGCGTTTAGACGCTTCGCCCTAAAACCGTCGAACCTGATCCGGGTCATGCCGGCGAAGGGAGTGGAGTTCAGGCCCGATCTGCGCATCAAATCCGCATTCGGGAACCCAAAGCCATAAAACCTTACGCTCATGATCCTTTTGCACCGCAGGAGGAAATCCATGAACGCACCTGTTAAAAACCTTAAGCCCATTAAGGTTGAATCGTCGCCTTTTCCCGGCTCTAAAAAAGTCTACGAAAGCGGCACCCTGTTCCCCGATATCCGCGTCCCCTTTCGCGAAGTCACCCTCACCGACCCCCTTGAGCCCCCCGTAAGTCTCTATGACACCACCGGCCCCTACACCGAAGAGGGCTTCGTCCCTGAAATTGAAAAGGGCCTGCCGCGCGTTCGCGAAAAGCTGATCCTTGATCGCGACGATGTCGAATATATCGAAGCCCGCCCCGTCAAACCCGAAGACAACGGCAATGTCTCCGCCGACCGTCTGGCGCCGGAATTCCCCAACCTGCCAAAGGTTATGCGCGGCAAGGCCGGTCGTCCGGTCACCCAGCTCGAATATGCCCGCGCAGGCATCATCACCGCAGAGATGGAATATATCGCCATCCGTGAAAACATGCGCCGCAAACAAGACGCCGAGGTCATCCGCGACGGCGAAGACTTCGGTGCCGAAATCCCTGACTTCATCACCCCTGAATTTGTCCGCGACGAAATCGCCCGTGGCCGCGCCGTCATTCCGGCCAATATCAATCATGCCGAAGTCGAGCCGATGATCATTGGCCGCAACTTCCTTGTGAAGATCAACGCCAATATCGGCAATTCCGCCGTCACCTCGTCGATGGAAGAAGAGGTCGACAAGATGGTCTGGGCCATCCGCTGGGGCGCGGATAACGTCATGGACCTCTCGACCGGCCGCAACATCCACAACATCCGCGAATGGATTCTGCGCAATTCACCTAACCCCATCGGCACCGTGCCGATCTATCAGGCGCTGGAAAAGGTGGGCGGCGTTGCCGAAGACCTGACGTGGGAAATCTACCGTGACACTCTGATCGAGCAGGCCCAGCAAGGCGTCGATTACTTCACCATCCACGCCGGTGTGCGACTGGCCTATGTTCACCTGACCGCCAAGCGCGTCACCGGTATCGTCTCACGCGGCGGCTCGATCATGGCCAAGTGGTGCCTCGCCCACCACAAGGAAAACTTCCTGTACACGCACTTCGATGAAATCTGCGACATCATGCGCGCCTATGACGTCACCTTCTCGCTCGGTGACGGCCTGCGCCCCGGTTCAATCGCTGACGCCAATGACGCCGCGCAGTTTGCCGAACTTGATACGCTTGGCGAACTGACTCACATCGCCTGGGCCAAGGGCTGTCAGGTAATGATCGAAGGCCCCGGTCACGTGCCGATGCATAAGATCAAGGCCAATATGGACAAGCAGCTTAAGGTCTGCGGCGAAGCGCCTTTCTATACCTTAGGCCCGCTGACGACCGATGTCGCCCCCGGCTATGACCACATCACCTCAGGTATCGGCGCGGCCATGATCGGCTGGTTCGGCACCGCCATGCTCTGCTACGTTACCCCTAAGGAGCACTTGGGCCTGCCTGACCGCAATGACGTGAAAACCGGCGTGATCACCTATAAGATCGCCGCCCACGCCGCCGACCTCGCCAAGGGCCACCCCGCCGCCCGTATCTGGGATGATGCCTTAAGTCGTGCCCGTTTTGATTTCCGCTGGGAGGATCAGTTTAATCTCGGCCTTGATCCCGACACGGCGCGTGCGTTCCACGACGAAACCCTGCCCAAAGACGCGCACAAAACCGCACACTTCTGTTCGATGTGCGGGCCCAAATTCTGCTCGATGAAAATCACGCAGGAAGTGCGCGACTATGCCGCCAACATGACTGACAACGAAAAAGCCGACCTTGAGGCCGCCGCCTCAGGCATGTCGGAAATGTCAGAAAAGTTCAAAGCCCTCGGCTCAAAGGTCTATATCCCCGCCGAACCGGCAGATTAGCAGGGCCTCAGGCCCTGCACCCGATTGCCCCGAGGTGTGAAACCTCTACCGTAACGGAGGGGGCGCTTCCTCTTTATAAGCAAAGAAAAGCGCCACCTGCCTCAGGTCTAACGGGTGCAGGGTCCGTGACCCTGCTACCCCGCTTCCTTCACCATGCCCTCAAGGCCGCAATCACGCACCTTGCGATAGAGCGTTGACCGCCCGATCCCCAGACGCCGCGCCACCTCGGACATATGGCCCGCATAGACCCCGATGGCGTGCTCAATCAGGTCACGCTCGATATCTTCTAACTTACGCAGATGCCCCGCCTGATCGAGGATACGCACCGGCTGATCCTCAAGCTGAGCGGTCGCTTCCCGTTGCTCACTGATCACGGCAGGCTCGACGGCTTGCGCCACCGGCACCGGCACCGGCTGACTGACGCCACTGATGGCCGGAAAATCAAACGGTTGCAGATAGGGCGAATCCGCCAGAATAATCGCGCGATAAACCGTATTCTCAAGCTGACGCACATTGCCGGGCCAGTCATAGGCCGACAACTGCTGCATAGCCTCAGGGGCAACCCCGCTAACGCGCTTGCCTTCCTCGACATTGAAGCGACGAATAAAATGCTCGATCAGCGCCGGAATATCCTCACGCCGTTCACGCAATGACGGCGCTTCAATCGGGAAGACATTCAACCGGTAAAACAAATCTTCGCGGAACCGCCCCGCCTCGACCTGTTCCGCCAGATTACGGTTGGTCGCCGAAATAATACGCACATCGACCTTGACCGGACGCTTCGACCCCACCGGATCGATCTCGCCTTCCTGCAACGCCCTGAGCAGTTTGACCTGCATATCGAGCGGCAACTCCCCGACTTCATCAAGGAAAAGCGTACCGCCATTAGCCTCCTGAAACTTGCCCAGATGCTTGTCAGACGCGCCGGTGAACGAGCCTTTTTCGTGCCCGAACAGGATGGATTCCACCAGATTTTCCGGTAGAGCGCCACAGTTGACGGCAACAAAAGGCTTACCCGCACGTTCGCTTGAGCCCTGAATGGCGCGCGCGATCAGTTCCTTACCGACCCCGCTTTCCCCTAGGATCAATACCGGAATATTCGACTTCGCCGCTCGTTCCCCCAGACGCCGCACCATCATCATGGTGCCCGAAGTGCCCACCAGATCGTCAAAACCGATGCGGTTGGTCGCCTGCTTCTTGAGCCGTGTCACTTCCTTGCTCAGATCACCCATCTGCAAGGCATTGCGCACACTGACCAGAATACGTTCGGGCGATGCGGGCTTGACGAAGAAATCCTGCGCCCCGGCCTGCATGGCCTTAACCACCGTGTCGATGCCGCCATTGCCAGTCAGCACCACCACCGGCGTTCGAATACCTGCCGCACGTATATCTTTCAGCGTATCGATGCCTGACTGACCCGGCATCACCAGATCGAGAATAACCGCATCAATCCCTGAGGTTGTCGACAGCCGCTCAAAGGCTTCCGGCCCGTTTTCCGTATGCAGGACATAGAACCCCTCACGCTCCAGCACAGCCTGTATCAGCCGCCTTTGCGTCGGATCATCGTCACAGATCAGGATTGTCTTCGCCATTTGCCCACCATCTCAATATCGGCCTATTTTGAGACAGCTTTAGGCGAATGAAGTGAAAATCCGGTGTAGAGTAATGGTTAATGTCCCGTTTCCGAACGCAGGGCCTCAGGCCCTGCACCCGTTTGCCCCGAGGCAGATAACACTTGCCATCCCTTCTCCTCCCTATGCGCAAGCATGGGGAGGTGGATTTTTTGCGTATGCAAAAAAGACGGAGGGGTACTTCAGCCTCAGCCCCTACAACTTCTTAGGCGTAAGGCGCACCATGATCACCCCATGCGAGGCCACCGTACCGCCATAGCTTCCGGCGACATTCCTTGTCACCTTCTTCGACCACAGGTCTTTCACCTCGGCCTTCAGGCCCGCGGGCAGATTAAGCTGTTCCCACGTCACGCGCATGTCTTTTGCTTCGGCTGAACGGTTGAACAACACCACCGCATAGTCACCGCCCTTTAACGGACGCGCCCATATCTCCAGATCGCCGTCCTTGTGGATACGACGGCCCTGAACCCCCAGCACATCCTGATCAACGGCAATGACGTCCTTATTGGTCAGGATACGCAGCGTGTCGGCATCCATATTGGCCATGTCATTACCGGCAATCAGCGGCGCGGCCAGAATGGCCCACAGACTGAAATGCGATTCATATTCGGTGACCGTCATGCCGCCATTGCCGACCTCAAGCATGTCAGGGTCATTCCAGCGATTCGGGCCGGAATAGCGCCACAGTTCGACCTGCTTATCGAGGATATTGGTCATGCCGATCGAATGGCCCTGCTGCCCTTCCCAGGCATCAAAGATATCACCGGTCGTGCGCCACATATGTCCCGCCTTATGCGCCCAGGCGGACGGGTTGTTGTCACCCCACTCACAGATACTCAGCACAATGTCCCGTCCCGACGCCCTCAGCGCCTTGGCCATGATCGTATAGGCCGCCTCGGCATTGCGCGTGCCGGTATAGCACCAGTCATATTTCAGATAATCGACGCCCCATTCGGCATATTGCCGCGCATCCTGAAACTCATAACCCGCACTGCCCGGACGACCGGCGCAGGTCAGGACACCGGCATCGGAATAAAGCCCGAACTTCAGCCCCTTTGAATGCACATAATCGACCAGCGACTTGATCCCCGAAGGGAAACGCACCGGATCGGCCTGAATGTTGCCCTTTTCATCACGATGGCTCTGCCAGCAATCGTCAATGACAATATACTGATAACCGGCGTCCTTCAGTCCCGAAGAAGCCATGGCATCAGCCTGCTTGCGGATCAGTTCCTCGCTGATATCGCATTTATATTTGTTCCATGAATTCCAGCCCATCGGCGGCGCCGATGCCAGATCGGGCTTCGGGGCCTCAAGCTTCAGGCTTTCATGCGCCACCGCACTCCCCGCCAGCCCCTGCCCCAGCAGGAGCACACCGGCAGCCAATCCCGCAAACAAAGATTTCATCGCTTCCTCCAATTATATGATCATTGAAGGTGAATAATTATATCAATTTTATTTAATGCAAGTCTTTTTATGCCCTAACGGCAGAAATGATACAGCACGATCCCCGACGTCGTCGCCACATTAAGACTGTCAAATCCCCCACTCATCTCAATGCGCACCGTCTCACATTCGGCCATAACCGCCTTAGAAAGCCCCGGCCCCTCGGCCCCCATCAGCACCGCACAGCGCTCAGGTACCTCGACCTCATCAAGCCGCTGCCGCCCCGCCGGACTAAGCGCAAACGCCGCAAGCCCCAGACGCCGCAACGTCCCCGTCACATCACTGACCCGAAAATGCGGCACCTCCAGAACGCCCCCGACGCTGACGCGAATGGCCTTGCGATAGAGCGGATCACATGAGGTCTCATCAAGCACCACCGCATCCACCCCAAAGGCCGCCGCATTGCGCATCAGGCCGCCCATATTGTCCGTATTACTGATACCACACAGCACCAGAACCCGTGCCGCGCCTGTACCGACACACGCCTCTAATGTCGATGGCGGCAGATAGCGCCCCAGCGCCAGATAACCCCGATGAATAGGAAAACCGGCAATCTCATCCATCATCCCTTGCGCCACCACATAGACCGGCACCTCCACAGACAGGGCCGACACATCCAGCCCCTTCAACCGCTCAGGCGTGGTGAGCACACTGACTGTCTGCGCCAGTGACGACGCGAACAACCGCTCCAGCACCACCTTGCCCTCGGCCATAAACAGGCCTTCCCGCCCACTCAGGTCACGGTCTTTGACATCTTGGTAAAGCCTTAGCCGCGCATCAGAAGAATCATTAATGTCAATAATCATGTGACAGAACCTACCACAAAAGCCGCGCCCCCGCCTGTGATCACATATCCGTGGGGGGACTTGGAAAAACGGGCAGACAAGGTCATGATCAGCGAAACAGCCCTAAAAGCAGGTTCTTATGAAATCGAAATCCAAACGTCCGCAAACCGGTTTTTCCCAACGCGGCGCCACGGATATCACCTCGGCGTCCGAATGGCTCGCCCAGCAGAATATCGAAGAAATTGAATGTATGGTCGCTGACCTTGCGGGGGTGGCGCGCGGCAAGATCATGCCGGTGCGCAAATTCCAGACCGCAAGCTATATGAACCTGCCCCTGTCGATCTTCTATCAGACCATTACCGGCGACTTCCCCGATCTCGAAGGCATTGTCGGCACGGTGCAATCCGATACCGATATCTTCCTAAAGCCCGATTTCAACACCCTCGCCGTAGTCCCTTGGGCGACCGACCCCACGGCTCAGGTCATCCATGACGCCTTCCACCCCGATGGCCGTCCGGTCGAGGAAAGCCCGCGTCAGGTCTTGCGCCGCGTCCTGTCCTTCTACCATGAAAAGGGCTGGAAACCGGTTGTCGCCCCCGAGCTTGAATTTTATCTGGTCGAAAAGAACATCGACCCCGACTATGCGCTCAAACCGCCCGTAGGTCGCTCAGGCCGCCCCGAAACCGGCCGTCAGGGTTATTCGATTTCGGCGGTTAATGAATTTGATGACCTCTTTGAGGACATGTACGAATACTCAAAAGCCCAAGGCCTTGAGATCGACACCCTGATTCATGAATCCGGCGTCGCCCAGATGGAAATCAACCTGCGCCACGGCGACCCGCTCGAACTCGCCGATCAGGTCTTCATGTTCAAACGCACCATCAAGGAAACCGCGCTCGAACACGACATCTACGCCACCTTCATGGCCAAGCCGATGGCGCTGGAACCCGGTTCCGCCATGCACATCCACCAGTCGATCGTCGATATGCAAACCGGCCTCAACCTGTTTTCCGATCCGAAAACCGGCGAAGAAACCGCGCTGTTCGCCTCGTTTATCGCCGGTCAGCAAACCTATCTGCCGGCCGCTACCGCGATGCTGGCTCCCTATGTCAACTCCTACCGCCGCCTGTCCAAGGGGTCTGGCGCACCGGTTAATACGCATTGGGGCTATGATAACCGCACCGCAGGCCTGCGTGTGCCCCCCTCGGACGCCGAAAACCGCCGTCTGGAAAACCGCATCCCGTCGTCTGACGCCAACCCCTACCTGGCCATAGCCGCGGCACTGGCCTGCGGCTATCTTGGCATGACACAGGGCCTCAAGCCTCTGCCGCCGGTGGACACCGACGCCTCGAACGACCCGTCCGCCGACCTGCCCTATTCACTCATTCAGGCCGTCATCAAGCTGGAACGCTGCGAAGAACTGGCCGAGCTCTTAGGCCCCGCCTTCGTCACGGCCTACACCCGCGTCAAGCAGCAGGAATATGAAACCTTCATGCGCACCATCAGCCCGTGGGAGCGCGAATTCCTTCTTCTGAACGTGTGACCGGCCGTCCCCCTCTCCCCGTGGGGGAGAGGGTCGGGGTGAGGGGCCAGAACTGAACGCGAGAAAACATGACCCGCCTTGAAAACACAGGCCATCCACCAGACTCCTATTACGCCGCCACAACCGCGCTTCACGCATATCCGCCGCTCGAAGGCGACGCCCATACCGATGTCGCCATTATTGGTGGCGGCTTTACCGGTCTTGGGGCGGCACTTGAACTGGCGCAGCAGGGCCACTCTGTTACCCTGCTCGAAGCCGCAACGCTTGGCTCAGGGGCCACAGGCCGTAACGGCGGTCAGGTACATATCGGCCAGCGCCTCGACCCTGAAACCCTGACGGCGCAAATGGGGGCCGATGCCGCACGGCAGTTGTGGGACATGGCCATGGATGCCCGCGCCCACCTGCAATCCCTGCTCGACAGCGGTATTGATGCCGACTTCCGTCCGGGCATCCTCCATAGCTGGCACAAGCCCAAATTCGCCGCCGAAGACCGCGCCTATGCCGACTTCATCCACGACCACTATGGCTACGACCAGATCAGGCTGCTGAACAAAACCGAGATCGCCAACGAACTTGGCACCCCTGTCTATCATGGCGGTATTTATGACGGCGGCGGTGGGCATCTGCACCCGCTGAAACTGGCGCTCGGCATGGCCCGAAAAGCACACTCTGCCGGTGCCCGCCTGCATGAACACAGCCCTGTGCAATCCATTACCCGCACCAAAAGCAGCATCGTCCTGACCACCCCTTCGGGTCACCTGACAGCGCAAAAACTCCTGATCTGCGGTAACGGCTATATGCAGGGACTGGACAGCGATATTGACCGCCACGTCCTGCCGATCAACAATTTCATCCTTGTCACCGCCCCGCTCGATGATCCCGCCATCCTGCCCAACCATTATGCCGCCGCAGACTCGCGTTTTGTCGTCCACTACTGGCGTAAAACCCCCGACAACCGCCTCCTGTTCGGCGGTGGCGAAAACTACAGCCCCCGCTTTCCCGACGACATTAAGGGTTTCGTCCGCAAACACATGCTGAAAATCTATCCTCAGCTTGAACGCACCCCCATCGACTATGGCTGGGGCGGGACACTGGCCATCACCTTGAGCCGCGCCCCCTTTGTCCGCGAACTGGAAAAAGACGTCTTCGTCAGCGCCGGCTATTCCGGTCAGGGCGTGGCTCTGGCCCCTTATTTCGGTAAACTTCTGGCCCGCGCCGCTATGGGCGACCCTAAGGATATCGACCTTTTGTCACGCCTGCCGGTTCCAGCCTTCTTTGGCGGCAAACTTTTACGCTGGCCCCTTCAGGTCGCGGGGCTCAGCTATTACGCCCTGCGCGACCGCTTCTGATTATTTCCAGAACTGGAACTTGTCATAGGCACGAAACGCCGTCGACAAATCGAGATTAAACACTTCCGCAAAGCCGTACATCAGCGCGAATATATAGCGGAAGCCAAAGAAGAAAATCACCACCACCAGCACCAGCGTGATCAGCGGTATCCGCTCAAGTTTCTCGGCCATGCCGCGCAGTGGCTGCGGCAATAGCGGCGTAATCACGCCATAGCCATCAAGGCCGGGTAAGGGCAACATATTCAGCACAAAGGCCATGAAGTGGAAAAAGGCCAGCAGGATAACCGCATCCCCCAGAAGGCTTTCCGGCTTATCGGCATAGATCGCATGTCCCCACGCATAAAACAAAAAGGCCAACACCAGTGTCACCACAGGCCCCGCCAATGATACCAAAGACTGCTGCCAGCGTTGGCGGATCAGATCAGGCCGGATCAACACCGCTGCACCGGGTAAGGCAATTCCGCCGATGGCCAGAATGATGATCGGCAGGATGATGCTCATTGGGCCATTGATATAGGCGACCGGATCGAGCCCCAGATAGTTGCGTTGCTCAATCGTATGATCGCCAAACCGCCAGGCGCTGTAGGCATGTCCGAACTCATGCAAGCACAGGCCCACGACCCAGCCTAGAAGCACAAAGGCAAAGGTCGCAATGGACGCATATTCAGGCGCATAGATCAGACTTGCGCCCGTCAGGGCAAAAGCACCCAGAAGCAAAACGAAATTAAGGCTCAGACCATTTTTCATGCCTCCCGATTATCGCTTCAAAACATAATGGGGAAGGTGAATTATTTAAAACTGATGCAATTTCTTCAAATGCTGAAATCCATCCGGCTCAGACCATCGTACTTGTTTGTAACAATTCATAAGAGGGTACGATGCGTTTTCACATTTTCATACCGGTACTGCTCTCTGCCTTTTTGACCGCCTGCGTCAGCGCCCCGACACCGGTCAACACAACCCTGACCACGATTGAAAACCTCAAAGACACAAAAACCGGACGGACGACGACCCGTACCTATAGCGAGACTATGGCGCTCAATAATGTCACGCGGGTCTATCTTCACCCCACACAACTCGTGACTGACGAAAACGCGCGCTATACCCTGACCGAAAACGAACGGGCGCTTGTGCTTGCCGAAGTCGAGGCACAGCTGTGTTTCGAACTGGCCGAGCGCTATGAAATGGTCACAGATGTCGCCCAAAGCGACGCCGAGGTCCGCTCTGCTGTCATCTGGTTTGAACCGACCGGCACAGTCGGCTCCGGTGCTGCGGCGGTGGCCAATTTCTTCATCCCAGGCCCCATAGGCCTGCGCCTGCCCGGCACCCTGGGCGGACTTGGGGCCGAAGCGGAAATGCTGCAACAGGACAAACAGATCGGCGCCATTGTCTGGGTACGTCAGGCTCAGGCGCTCGGCACCGATACGCCGTCACTGTCACGTCTGGGGGATGCCCTGCAATTTGCCGAACCCTTCGGCGACGATGCAGCGGCGGCCATGTCCCCTGATCCTTTGCCCCAGAAACGCACCTACACCAAAGACACCGATCCCTGCCTGAAATATGGCGGCCGTATCAATGAGACGGGCTTCATCATCGACCGCATTACCGGCCTCTATGTCCCCTCCAGCCGTCCAACACCCTCCCCGGCGACAGCCCCTGCCGATCCGAACTAAAACACCGCTTGGCATTCAATTTTCAATGCAAAAAAGCAGCGCCTAATGTGTCTATGCGTTGCTTTTTTCTGCACGACTCTGCCTGCCTCAAAGCGCGCGCCCTCTATCGCCCAAAAATTGCACAATGTGCATTTTCCACCCCGCTTAATCATATAGAAACAATTTTGGGTAGAATGTCACCATTGTCACAGACAAGCTGATAATGGATCAGGCACTCGCTCAGAAGGAGTTGGATATGAAGCTTATTGGTATTTCCGCAGCTGCATTTACTGTTTTTACACTCATTGGCACAAATGCAAGTGCTCAAACCCATCAACAATATGTTTACCAGCAATATACACCTTATACATCACACTATCTATACACATCAACTTACAATCCATACTATGTTCAGGTCCCCGCAACACCTGTTAGCTATGTAACGCAAGTGACGCATGTGAGTCCAGTTACTGTGTATAATCAGGCACCAATCTCAACTCACATTGTGCCCTCTGCAACTATTGCAGCCTACTCAGCACCCGTTCAAGTAGCACCCGCGCCAGTAGTTCATACGCGTGCCATTCCTGCTCAGGCAGCCCCCCAAGCTGTTACTGTTCAGACGTCTCCCGTTCAAACCGCTCCTGTTTTGGCTACTCAGGTTTTAGCGCCGGTCGCGTCTGTGCCCGTACACGTTGCGCCTGCACCTGTCATACAATCACACATCATTCCCGTAACCGTTGTACACGTGCCATTTTACGCACGTTATTGAGCATTGAGGCCCTTAAGATGACGGGCCGCAAACATCAACTTAAGCGCTTCGTAAAACTCAGATAGTTTCGAAGCACTAAGCGAAACAATCGCTTAGAACGCATTCCGATCCATTCAGATTGGAATGCGTTGATTAAATCAAAAGGCGTTAGACATGAAATTTTCAGGTGTATCCGCAGCCGCGTTAAGCACATTTGTGTTTTGCGCCTCAACTGCAACCGCACAAGACTATCCGCAGCAAGCATATGCAATGCCGGGCTATGCACCCCCTACGCCACAGTCTGCACCGCCACAATATATTACGCCCCAACACTATCCCCAGGCCTTGATGTCACCCGTACATCAGTCTGAACTTCCCCCTATGGCTCCGGCTCCCACATATTACGGCACCAACCCCGCCCCTACTCATTCTTATGCGCCACCTGTCCATGCACAGTCATATGCAGCACCGGTCCATACCGCGCCAACCCATGCTCAGCCATATGCAGCGCCGGTCCATACCGCACCAACCTATGCTCAGCCATATGCAGCGCCGGTCCATACCGCACCAACCTATGCTCAGCCATATGCAGCGCCCGCTTACGTTACGACTTATCCCGTCGCGCCCCCGCACTCATATACGCTTGCCATCATACAGGCTCCAGCGACGGTATCGGCACCTACAGTCAGAAAGCTTTCAAAACGTGAGCGGGAAGACAGCATTAAACGGTGCAATTTCGCCGATGATTCCATTGGCCATGCTCTGAACAGCTACTCGCAGCTCTTGCATAAGCAACTGCCTTACGATTCAGCGAAGCATTACGAAAATCAAATGCAGGCGCAGACATACAATCTTAGAAATCATATTCGTTCCATCAAACACAGTGGCAATTCGGAAATTTGCGAATATGAAAGTGATATGGCCCTGAAGATTATCCACGCCATCTATCAATACAGATGAACACACTAAAAAATGGGAGCGATAAACGCTCCCATTTTTTATTCAGTATCGCCTAAAGCGCCCGCAAAATCGGTTCTGCCTCATCAAGCGATAGCCTGATCGTATCGACAATGCGGTCGATCTCAGCCTCGGTGATGATCAGCGGCGGACACATGACGATGGAATCGCGGATACCGCGCACCATCAGACCGTTCTTAATGCAGATATCCCGCACCACAGGCCCGGCATGCCCTTCTTCGCCTTTAAATCGCTTATTTGTGCCTTTTTCGGCAATTATTTCAACCGCCCCAATCAGGCCCAGAGACCGCGCCTCGCCCACCAGCGGATGATCATCCAGACGCTTCAGCGCGGCCTTCAGATAAGGGCCGGTGACGTCGCGCGTGCGCTCCACAAGTCCTTCTCTTTCAAGGATTTCGATATTGCGCAACGCTACCGCGGCACAGGTCGGATGCCCCGAATAGGTATAGCCATGGACGAAGTCGCCACCCTTTTCGACCAAAACATCAACGATTGATTTTGACACTCCAACCGCCGAAATCGGCAGGTAGCCCGAGGATAAGCCCTTAGCCATGGCAATCAGGTCAGGCTTGATGCCGTAATGCTGGTGACCGAACCATTCCCCCAGTCGTCCGAAGCCGTTGATAACCTCATCACATATAAGCAGAATACCGTATTTGTGGCACAAAGCCTCAACCTTCGGCCAATAGGAGTCAGGGGGGATAATTACCCCACCGGCCCCTTGTATCGGCTCACCGATAAAGGCCGCGACCTTGCGCGGGCCAACCATAAGGATGCGGTCCTCGATATCCTGAACACAAGCTTCAACAAAGCTTTCCGGATTACAGCCGAACCCCTCACCGAACAGATAGGGCTGGCGCACATGCTCAATACCCGCAATCGGCAATCCGCCTTGCGCGTGCATAAAGCTCATCCCCCCCAAAGACGCGCCTGCCACCGTTGACCCGTGATAGGCATTACGCCGACTGATGAAAACCTTGCGTTCCGGCTCTCCCTTCAGCGTCCAGTAATGCCGCACCAGCCGGAATATGGTATCATTGGCCTCCGAGCCCGACGAATTAAAGAACACATGCGTCAGATCAGGATTACCGATCTGCATTTTCTCAGCAATCTTCGCCGCCAGCCTGACGGCTGGTTCCGTCGCCGTTTTAAAAAACGTATTATAATAAGGCAGTTCCAGCATCTGCTGATAGGCGACCTCGGCCAGTTCCGACCGGCCATAGCCAACATTGACGCACCATAGACCGGCCATGCCATCCAGCAACTTATTCCCGTCAATGTCAGTGATCGTAGAACCTTCGGCGTGGACAATAATCCGGCTGCCACCCAGGTCATGAAGCACCTTATAATCGGCCTGCGCCGGTAAATGGTGCGCCAGATCAAGCCGCTTGAGTTCATCGGCATTGTGGTTTTTCAGGGCATCAGGCATAGCGCGCAACTCCGGTGCGGATCAAACTTATACCCGCACTATAGCCGCTGACTTTAGCCTCCGATACGACTTCGCAAAATTGTGATCACAAGGCAGGGGCGCGGCCCCTGCACCCGTCAGGGCCGAGCCAGACGTCTCCTGCCATTTCAATGGTCGATACCACATACCTCGGGGCAATTGGGTGCAGGGCCTGAGGCCCTGCCCCTGCTAACTCAATAGGGCCGCTACAGACGTCGCATTAAAGGCCAGCCACACCTTTTCATCCCAGGTGAAATCTTCCTGATCCCAGCGCGTAAGATTTGACCGTAACACCTTGACCATACGGCCGGAATTCAACTCAACCTCATAAACCGTCTCCGAGCCCAGATAGGTCATCAGACGGATCGTGCCTTCGGCTATATTAAAGCCTTCGGGGGCATCTTCCATTTTCGCAGGCTTGGCGTCGTATTTGTGAATCTCTATTTTCTCAGGCCGCAGGGCTGCCCAGACGGTCGCGCCTGTCCCGCCGGTGACCCCGTGATCAAGGTAGATATCGCCGATTTCTTTTGAGCGAATAATGGCATGTGCCGGTTCATCAACCGCCAGCGTGCCTTCAAACATATTCACGCTTCCGATGAAGTCCGCGACAAAGCGCGAATTGGGGAATTCATACAGATCAAACGGCGTCGCCACCTGCTGCAATATCCCGCGATGCATAACCGCACAGCGCGTAGCCATGGCCAGAGCCTCATCCTGATCGTGGGTGACCATGATAAAGGTAATCCCCACCTTCTCCTGAAGCAGCGCCAGTTCGGTACGCATGGCGTCCCTCAGTTTGGCATCCAGCGCTGACAAAGGCTCGTCGAGCAGCAGCACACGCGGTTTTTTGACCAATGCCCGTGCCAGCGCCACACGTTGCCGCTGGCCGCCGGACATCTGATCCGGCATCCGCTCACCAAACCCGCCAAGCTTGACAAGTTCCAGCGCCTCAGTAGCCCGCTGCAAACGTTCGGACTTACCGACACCGTCCATTTTCAGGCCATAGGCGACATTCTCCAGCACGCTCATATGCGGAAAAACGGCATAGGACTGAAAGACCATATTGACTGGCCGCTTGTTGGGCGGCGTCAGGGAAACGTCCTTTTCGTCAATATATATCCTGCCTTCGGACGGCATTTCAAAACCGGCCAGCATGCGCAACAAGGTGGTCTTTCCGCATCCCGACGGGCCAAGCAAAGAGAAAAACTCTCCCTCCTTGATCTCAAGCGAGACGTTATCGACCGCAGTGTTCTTGCCAAAATGCTTTGAGACGTTCTCAAAACGAATAATGGTCTTATCGCTTAAGGGTGCCGAAATATCAGTCATGAGTTGGCTCACTTTTTGGCCTCCCCGCCGCCGTGTCCGGCGGTCAGGGCGCTGGAACCCTGCACCTTAAGCGCAAGGAAGGTCAGAAGAACAGTAACGACAATCAGTATGGTCGAGGCCGCATTGACCTCAGGCGTCACCGAGAAGCGCACCATCGAATAAATCTTCACCGGGAAGGTCACCGTGTCCGGCCCCGCCGTGAAGAAGGTGATGACGAAATCATCGAGCGACAGGGTAAAGGCCAGAAGTGCTCCGGCAATCAGCGACGGCTTGATATGTGGCAACAGCACGTCAATCAGGGTGCGCCATTCCGACGCCCCAAGGTCTTTTGCCGCCTCCTCCAGCTCGCGGTTAAAGCCCGCAAGCCTTGCGCGCACCACCACCGCCACAAACGGGAAACAGAACGAGACGTGGGCAATGATAATGGCCCCCAGATTGAACGGCCACATCAGCCCCTGCGGCCAGGGCAGAACCTTGGCGAAGAACACCAGCATTCCGACGCCCATACAGATTTCCGGCACGACAATCGGAATAGCCATACCGGCATGAAAAGCCGTCTTGCCGGGAAAGCGGAAGCGCCACAGGACAATGGCCGCCATCGCCCCGACAATCACCGATATAATGGTGGCAAACAGGGCGATGACCATCGAATTGGTAAAGGCCTGAATGAGGCTTTCATTATTCAGCGCCCGCTCATAATATTTGAACGTAAACCCTTGCCACACAACGTTTCGGCGCGAGTCATTAAAGCTGAAAACCATCAGGCTGATAAGCGGCACATAGAGGAACAGGGTCACCCCGATCAGCCACACCTGCATCGGCCAGCGACGCAGATATTCCAGTGGGCCGGGTGGTATTTTTCTCGGTTTCACACTAATCTCGCTCATGCCGCCCCCCGCTTTCTTGCCGACCGGTCAAGCAGGCCCTGAAGCGCAATCCCGATAAAGGTCAGATAAACCAGCAAGAACGCCAGCGCCGCCCCGAACGGCCAGTTATTGGCCCGCTTGAACTGCGATTCGATGACATTGGCGATCATCTGCGAATCCGTCCCGCCCAGCAGATCAGGCGTCAGATAGGCCCCAAGCGCAGGAATAAAGGTGATCAGAATCCCCGAAGCAATGCCTGCCCCCGCCAGTGGCACCACCACGGAAAACAGGGTGCGGATATGCCCTGCCCCCAAATCCAGCGACGCCTCCAGCAACGAGCGATCAAGCCGGTCGAGCGTCGAATAAAGCGGCAGGATCATGAACGGCAGATGCACGTACACAAGCCCCACAACCACCGCAAAATTATTATACAGAAGGTTCAGCGGCGTAAAATCACCCAAGGGGGCCAGCCCGATCAGGGTCATGAATCCTGAAGCATTTTCCCACAAAAAACGGTAACTCTGATTGATATAGCCTTCGGTGCGCAACACCGCTATCAGGGCATAGGTGCGGATCAGAAGGTTCGTCCAGAACGGCAACATGACCAGCAAAAGCATCCACGGCTTCCACTTGTCGGGCGCAAAGGTAATGGCCAGCGCCACGGGAAACCCTATCACCACACACAAAAAAGTGGTGAGCGCCGCGACCCAGATCGATTTGGCAAAAATACCGAGATAAAGCGGTTCTAACGCCTTGGCATAGTTCGACCAGGTGCCTGTAAAGGCAATGTCAATCAGCCCCCTGTTTTCACCGAAGGAATAGAGCCAGACTATGCCTAAGGGCACAAAGAAGAACAGCACAAGCCACACAAGCGGCGCGCTGAACATAGCGGCAAAAATGCCCTTGGACTGACGCCAGCTTTGCTCCATGCGGCTATCCCCTACCGTTAATCAAAAGGGCGTTGCGGTGGTGGCCGCAACGCCTGCATTTTAAGACGCCTTCACGCGTGTGATAGCATCTTCATAGGCCTGCGCCAGTTCAAGCCCTTCAAAATCGGCATATTCGCACTTCGCCAGATCGGATTCCGGTGGGAAAATGATCGGATTATTCTTGTAGCTATCGGGCATAAGCGCCTTGGCGGCCGCATTGGGGGTCGGGAACAGGATTTTCTCGTAAATCTTCTTACCGGCCTCAGGATCAAGCATGTAGTTGATAAACTGGTGCGCGTTATCCGGGCGCGGCGCATCCTTAGGAATACACCAGGTATCCGAGTTGAATTGCGAACCTTCCTTAGGGATGATGAAATCAATGTCATCGTCTTCAAGCTTGGCCTGAGCAATGTCACCATTATATTCCATCACCACATCGACATCACCGGCCAGCAGCATGTCCTGCCCGTCATCTTCGTGGAAAGCCTTGATGTTCGGCTTTTGCTTGATGAGCATGGCCGCGACCTGATTGATGATTTCCGGCGTGATGCCGTTGACGCTATGGCCCAGATACTTGGCCCCGAGACGGATTAGGTCACCAGATTCCGACAGAAGCGCGATCTTGCCTTTGAACTGATCGGAATCGAACAGGTATTTCCATGAATCCGGCACCAGACCGTTTGGCATTTTCGATTTGCGATAGCCAATCCCCAACAGCAACCAGGTATAGGCCACCGAATATTTCCCGCCCGGATCATAGGTCGGATTAAGGAAGGCTGGCTCAAGATTCTTGCGGTTAGGCAGTTTTGAGTGATCCAGTTCAAGCAGCAGACCGGCCTGAGACAGGCGGGTCACAAAATCATTGGACGGCACCACCACATCAAAGCCGGAATTGCCGGTCTTAAGCTTGGCAAACAGTTCGTCATTGGTGGCAAAAATCGACATGTTGACGTTGATACCCGTCAGATCCTTGAAATCTGACAGGGTCGTTTCACCGATATAGGTATCCCAGTTATAAAAATTCAGGCGCTTTTCTTCGCCATTATCGCCCACCTCAGCGGTTTTCGAGCAGGCCGCAAGCCCCCCAAAACTGATGCCGATAGCGGCAGCCCCCATCCCCTGTAACAAAGACCGACGCGAAGCTCTGTGGCGTGAAGAACTCATATTCTATCTCCTCAGTTTTCCGGACGACCTGAACCTGCCGTCATCAATGTGTTAACAGGAGGAGAATACGCTATGACCGATGCGTCAAGCCCAAAGTGATCACAATCCCGCCATAATCCGAAAAGACTGATGTACGGCATCTAGACACCGCACAAAAAACACCGGGAGTTGCCCCCCGGTGCTTCTGTAATCTTTTTGCCCGTGATTAAGCGGCTTTTACGCGGGTAATGGCATCTTCATATAATTGCGCCATTTCCTGACCTTCAAAGTCGGCATATTCGCATTTCGCCAGATCAGCCTGAGACGGGAAGATAATCGGTGAGTTGCGATAGCTGTCGGGCATGAGCGCCTTAGCCGCCAGATTAGGCGTCGGATACAGAATGGTCTCAAAGATGTGCTTGCTGGCTTCAGGATCAAGAATATAGTTGATGAACTGATGCGCATTATCCGGACGCGGCGCATCCACCGGAATGGCAAGGGTATCTGCGTTGAACTGCGACCCTTCCTTGGGGATGACGAACTCGATGTCGTCGTCCTCAAGCTTGGCCTGAGCAATATCGCCGTTAAACTCCATAACCACGTCAATATCACCGGCCAGCAGGCGATCCTGCCCGTCGTCGGCGTGGAAAGAGCCAATATTCGGCTTTTGCTTAATCAGCAAATCCTCAACCTGCTTGACGATTTCCGGCGTAATGGCGTTGACGCTATGGCCGAGATATTTAGCCCCGAGACGAATGAGGTCACCGGCTTCGGACAACAGCGCGATACGGCCTTTAAACATGTCGGAGTCATAGAGATACTTCCACGAGTCCGGCACAAAGCCCGCTGGCATTTTCGACTTACGATAGCCAATCCCTAACAAAAGCCAGGCATAGGCGACCGAATATTTCGCGCCACGGTCATAGGCCGGATCCTGAAACGTTGGATCAAGATTTTTGAGATTCGGCAGCTTGGAATGATCCAGTTCCTGCAACAGGCCTGCCTGAGACAGACGCGTGACAAAATCATTAGACGGCACGACGACATCAAAACCGGAATTGCCCGATCTCAGCTTGGCAAACAGTTCATCATTGGTGGCAAAGACCGACATATTGACGGTGATACCGCTGGCGGTTTTGAAATCCGACAGGGTCGTATCGCCGATATAGGTGTCCCAGTTATAGAAATTGAGCCGCTGCTCCTCACCGTTCTCGCCAACCTTGGCACCACCCGAACAGGCCTGAAGCCCGCCAAAGCTGATACCCACCGCCGCAGCGCCCAGACCTTGCAGTATTGAACGGCGCGAAGCCTTGTTACGGTAAGCCACCATAGCCAATCTCCTTATAAAACAACGCAAAACAAACGCGCCTTATAGCCAGACCCGCCCTCTCACAGCAACCCCCGATCAGGCATTACGCAAATACCAATCATAATCGAGTTCCGTAACTTCTTCATAAAAACGCGCCTGCTCGGTGCGCTTGACCGACACATACATGTCGACAAAACGCTCCCCCAGATAGTCACGCAAGACTTTGGAATTACTTAGGTAATCCACTGCCGCAAACCAGTTGGTTGGCAGGATCGCGCCAGATTCCGCCGCCGCCGCATAGCCATTGCCCACCACCGCCGGGCCGGGATCAATCTTTTGCGCAATACCGTGATGTGCCGCTGCCAATATAGCCGCCAGCACCAGATAGGGGTTGGCATCCGCCCCTGCCACACGATGCTCGACATGACGCGTATGGGCTGGCCCCGCCGTCACGCGTAAGGACACGGTGCGGTTATTTACCCCCCATGTCAGCCCAACCGGTGCATAGGAGTTGGCTTTGAAGCGTTTGAAACTGTTGGCATTGGGTGCCAGTATGCCCATGACATCTGCCAGATGCGCCTTCATACCGCCGATCATTTGTTTCAGCATGTCTGAGCCTTGCGGATCATCCGACGCGCAGAGGTTGTTACCGTCTTTGTCAGCGACACTGATATGCACATGGAAGCCCGAACCGGCGCGATCGGCCCAGGGCTTGGCCATAAAGGTCGCCTCGATACCATGCGACAGCGCAACCCCCTTGGCCAGACGCTTGTACATCACCGCATCATCTGCCGCCCTTAAGGCATCGGGCTTATGGCTGAGTGTCAGTTCCACCTGACCGGGGGCAAATTCGGATATCGCCCCCTCAAGCGGGATATTCTGCGCATCAGCCGTCTCCCACAGGTCACGGAAAAAGGCCCCGTGCTGCTCGATTTCCGGCAAGCCATAGACCTGAGTGCCCTTAGGCGATTGTCCCGTGTTAAAGGTCGCCGCCGGTCGCAACTGCCCTTCAGGCCCGCGCTCAAGGTCGATCAGGTAATACTCCAACTCACACGCCACCACCGGCGTCAGGCCATCGGCCTCATAGCGCTCAAGCACCCGTTGCAGCACATGGCGCGGATCAAGGTCGTTGGGCGTTCCATCCAGTTCATACATCGACAGCATGACTTGCCCGACGTCATCGCCTAACCAGGGCGCAGGCACCAGTGTGCCGGGAACCGGACGGCAGACACGGTCGGCGTCGCCATCCTCCCACACAAGGCCCGTATCTTCGCAATCGGCCCCCAACGTATCGACCACCAGCACCGACCCCGGCAGGAAGCGTCCGTATTTATAGATCGGCAAAAGCTCATGCCGACGCAGCCGCTTGCCACGCGGCACACCGGTCATCGAGGTGAACAATATCTCGAAATAATTGATGTGCGGATGCGCCGCCAGAAAGGTCTCGGCTTCAGCAATATCAGCAACCATAGGATGGGACGGCAGGGTCATCTTATTTTTTCCTCCTCCCCTGTATACGGGGGAGGTGTCTTCGAAGTTTACGAGAAGACGGAGGGGGCAATCCCACCGCCTGACTTATATATTCAACGCTTTATATTCTTTTACAAAGCCCTCAACTGCCGCCACAAGCCGGTCCGTGGCTTCATAGGACGTCTTGGGGGAAATCAGCATCATATTGTGAAATGGCGCAATCAGCACGCCTTTGTTGATCAGATACAGATGAAAGGCAGGTAACAAGGCCCCCTCAAGATGTGGACGCATCTCAGCAGCATTACGCGGTGTCGGCGACGCAAAAACAAGTTCGGCCCGTGCACCGACATGCACCACGCTCCAGTCGACACCCTGCCGCGCAATCACCTCACGCAAACCGTCAACGAGATATGTCGCCCCCGCCTGCATATAGTCATAGGCCTCTGGCGTCATGACCTCGGTCAGCATGGCTTCCATACCGGCGATGGCCAGCGCGTTGCCGGATAATGTCGTACCAATACCCGATGAGCCTGCGCCGATTTCCGCCTGAGCGGCATCCATACGTGCCGCCACTTCCGCCGACACCCCCCAGACCGCGGCGGGGACGCCTCCGGCAATGGCCTTGCCCACCGTCAGAATATCGGCCCTCAAACCATGTTCACGCACATAACCACCAAAGCCTGAGGACAGGGTATGGGTCTCATCATAGACCAGTAGCGTACCGGTCTCATCGCATAAGGCCCGCAATGCCTGATGATACCCCTCATCGGGCAGGATCATCCCGCAGTTGGTCATCACCGGCTCAAGCAGCACACAGGCCACCTCGCCGCGTTTCAATGCCGCACTCATCGCCGGAAGATCATTAAACGGCACAACCACCGTACTTTGCGTCAGATCCGTGACCTGCCCGATCAAGCCCTTTTTAGCGGTCGCCTGCCCGTCCTTCAGCACCACAAAGGCGTCATCGACCATGCCATGATAACAGCCATCGATGATCAGGATTTTCCGGCGTTTGGTAATGGCTCGCGCCCAGCGGATTACCGCACGGTTGGCGTCCGAGGCCGTGGTCGCACATTGCCACAGCGGCAGGCCGAACCTTTCTGTCAATAGTTGACCGACACGTAATGACCTGACCGTCGGCAACATAAACCCGACGCCATTCAGCGCCTGATCGGCAATGGCACGTTGCAGTTCCTCCCGCCCGTGGCCGAACATTGACGGCGTATCGCCCAGACAGAAATCGTCATAGGCATGGCCATCGACATCCCACAGGGTCGCCTCTTTGGCCCGTTCGGCAAACAAGGGCACAGGCGACGACCAGTCCCCCATCCAGTGCATGGGCACCCCACCGCGCCAAACCGCCGAAGACGCCTGCGCCAACTCAAGCGTCCTTGGGTGCGCAGCCTCAAATATAGCGATTTGCCTTGCCAGAAATGCCGCTATCTCTCCCTCTCCCCCACGGGGAGAGGGCTGGGGTGAGGGGGACGCTGCAAATACCGAAGGCAAAACACTCATCCGCCAATGCCCGCGAAACTAAGATATTTGATCTCGGTATATTCCTCCAGCCCCTCGACCGCACCCTCGCGGCCGATGCCCGACTCCTTGATGCCACCAAAGGGGGCGACCTCGGTTGACATGACCCCGTCATTGACGCCGATCATACCGGCCTCAAGCTGCGCCCCAACACGCCAGGCCCGCGACAGATCCTGCGTAAACAGATAGGCCGCCAGTCCAAAAGGCGTATCATTCGCGAGACTTATGCCGTCATCTTCAGACTCAAACTTATAAATCGCCGCCACCGGCCCGAAGATTTCCTCATCAAACAGCGTCATGTCGCGCGTGCAATCGCTCAGCACCGTCGCCGGATAAAACAGATCACCGACAGACTGCGCCACAGTGCCCCCCAGCCTGACCGTTGCACCTTTAGCCACTGCATCGGCCACCAGACGCTCGACCTTATCAATAGCCTTTTGATTGATCAGCGCCCCAATACCTGAACTTTCGTCCCAGCCCAGTGCCACCTTAAGCTTTGATGCCGCTTCGGTAAAACGCTCGACAAAGCGGTCATAGATACCGGCCTGCACCAGCAGACGGTTGGCGCAGACACAGGTCTGACCCGAATTACGGAACTTCGACAGGATCGCCGCAGGCACAGCAATATCAAGGTCCGCATCATCAAAGACCACCAACGGTGCATTGCCCCCCAGTTCCAGCGATATCTTCTTTACTGTCCCCGCACACTGCGCATAAAGCCCCTTACCGACCGGCGTAGAACCTGTGAAGGAAAACTTCTTCACGCGCTCATCGCTCGTCAATACATCTCCGACCGGTTTGGCTTTGGTGGTGGTTATCAGGCCGATTACCCCTTCCGGCACACCAGCCTTTAGCGCCAGATTCTTCAGGGCAATGGCACAGAGCGGCGTCTCTTCTGAAGGCTTAACCACCGCCGTACAGCCCGCCGCCAGCGCCGGCCCCAGTTTCCGCGTCAACATTGACAATGGAAAATTCCACGGCGTGATCGCCCCCACCACACCGATGGGCTGACGAATGGTCACCAGTTGCTTGTCCTCAGCCACCGCCGGAATGGTGCGGCCATAGGATCGCTTGCCTTCCTCGGCGAACCATTCAATGAAACCGGCCGCATAGGCGACCTCGCCCCGCGCTTCGGTGATAGCCCGCCCCTGCTCCAGCGCCACCAATAGCCCGAGATCGGCCTGATGCGCCATCAATAGATGGTTCCAGTGTTTAAGGACCGTCGCCCGTTCCTTTGCGGTCTTTTTAGCCCATGCCTGAAAGGCCTTATGGGCAGCATCGACCGCCGCTTTTGTTTCCGCCTCGCCCTGTTCGCGGACATAGGCTAAAACCTTACCGTTGGATGGATTATAAACCGGAAAAGCTAAATATTCAGGTTTGGTTAGGGATATATCCTGACCTAAAATCTCAATGAGCGCGGGCGTCAGTTTCATGATTGTAACCCTAGGGCTGAAAGCTGATGGAAACAGACTTCATATCGGCATATTTATACATCGCATGCAGCGATCGGTCACGGCCAAAACCGGATTGCTTGAAGCCGCCAAACGGCAAGGTAATGTCGCAGCTGTCCCAGCCATTGATCCACACCAGACCGGCCCGCAATGTCTTTGCCGCGCGCATGGCCCGATTGAGATCGGACGTCCAAGCCCCCGCCGCCAGACCATAGACCGTGTCATTGGCCAGCCTGAAAGCTTCGGCCTCGTCCTTAAACGTCAGCACCGACAACACCGGCCCGAACACCTCTTCGCGGGCCAGAATATTGTCAGGTGCGATATTATCGAGCAGGCTTGGCTCGACATAAAACCCGCCACTCTCAGCTCGCGCCCGTCCGCCCCCAAGACGTAACCGCGCCCCATCGACCTGCCCTTTTTCGATATAGGAAAGCGCCGTCTGCATCTGCTTTTCGGAGATCATCGCCCCGAACTGCGTCTCGGGATCATAGGGGTCACCAACCTTTATGCCCTTGGCGATCTCGATGACGCGATTGACGAAATCGTCACGGATGCTTTCCTCGACAAACAGACGCGACGCCGCCGTACAGACCTGCCCCTGATTATAAAATACGCCCCAGGCGGCATTTTGCGCTGCGGCTTCAAGGTCTGGCGCATCGGCAAAAACGATCTGCGGCGACTTCCCCCCCAGTTCCAGCGACACGCGCTTGAGGTTGGAATCGGCAGAGGCCCGCATCAGCATCCGCCCGACCGGTCCCGACCCCGTAAAGGCGATCATATCCACATCCATATTTCGTGCCAGTGCGTCACCTGCCTCGGTGCCCAGCCCCGTCACCACATTAAACACACCAGCGGGCACACCGGCCTCAACCGCCAGTGCCGCCGTATAAAGCGCTGTCAGGCTTGAATTCTCCGCAGGCTTGAGCACCACCGAATTACCCATGGCCAGAGCGGGTGCCACCTTCCACATGGCCATATGCAGCGGGAAGTTCCACGGCACAATCGCCCCGATGATCCCCAAAGGCTCATGTACCGCATAGGAAAACCGGCTTTCTGGCGACGGGCCGACCTCGCCATATATCTTATCGAGCGCTTCGGCATAGTAACGCGCCGACTGGATGGCCAGAGGGATATCGACGGCGCGGGCATCGCGGATCGGCTTACCGGTATCGAGCACCTCCAGAAGCGCCAGATTTTCCGCATGCTCCGTCATCAGATCGGCCAGACGATGCAGTATTTTCTTCTTTTCCTTCGGTGCCTTAAAACGCCAGCGGCCATCCTCAAACGCCGCCCGCCCCGACCGCACCGCTCTATCGACATCACCGGCCCCAAAGGCCGCAATCCGGTTGATGAGCGTGCCATCACGCGGCGCGATATTATCAAAGGTCTTGCCGGATTTAGCCGCCATCCACTGCCCGTCCACGAAGCCTTGTGACGGGATGAATATCTGCCCCAGCGCGGCGACGACGCCTGCCTTGTCTCTGGCTGCAATGAGTGGGGTCATGGTGCCTGATCTCGCTGTCAAAACTGTGATCACAAACTGTGACCCGCCGCCCCGCTTGTCAAGGTCAGGATGCTCAACTCAGCGTGACCTCTGCCTCGCTCTTAAGCGCTTCCATCATCAGTTCCATGCCTTCATGCACGTCTTCGGACATATGCCGACGCACCGCTTCGGCGTCTCCGCGCTCAAAGGCCGCGATCAGTTCCAGATGGTGATCCTGCGGCAGTTGTACGGCATTTAACCGACCAAACACGGCACGCATAAAGGGGCCTGACTGAAGCCAAAGCGAACGCGCCATATCAAGGAACAGGTCCGCCTCAGCCAGCCTGTAGATATGAAAATGGAAGGCATGATTGGCCTGCATATAGCCATCGACATCGCCTTCAGCCAGGGCCGCCATAAGCTGGGCATCGTCGCTCTTAAGCTGGGCGATTATGTCTGGCGTTATATGCGCCACCGCCCGATAGGCCAGTTCAGGCTCCACCCACTGGCGCGCCAGCATCAACTGCTGAAGCCTGTTTTCCGACAAGGACGGTACCCTGAGACGCTTGTTTGAAGGTTGTAACTCAAGGGCTTTTTGCGCGATCAGGCGACGCACGGCTTCGCGTACAGGCATGGCGCTGACGCCCAACTGATGCGCAAGAGTACGCAGTGACACCGACTTCCCCGGTGCAAAGCGTCCCTGAATCAGGGCCTCGGCCAAACTTTCGTAAACCTGATCATGAACCGAAGGCTCTTCCATGCTGACTGTCGAAAGGCTCAAGCCCTGCTCCTGTATTCCTGAGCCGTCATATAAGCACCTATGACCCGCCCCTGCAAATACCCAAGGACACAGCTCAACAGAATTACATGGCCTTAAGCATATAGACGGCGCTGTCACCATAGGGCGCAAGCTTTTGTGTCATGTCCTGCACGGCAGGCTCAAAACCAAACCGCCCCCAGAAACCGGCTGTCCCATAGACCGACACCAGCGACGCGCTTTCATAATCTGCGGCAATCCCAAGCAGATACCGAACCGCTGCCTGAGCCTGACCACCCCGCGCTTCGGGCAGGATAGCGACATCGTGGATATAATAGTCGTCCGCCTCAGGCGCGATTTGCCCTAGCAGGCTATCCAGCGCTGGCGGCTGAAAGCGTTTAATGGGATGGGACAGGGCATAGCCCACAACTCGCCCGCCCGTCTCAAGCACCAGACATCCCTTGGGAAACAAACTCAACCGCTCGGCAAAGATTTCGCGCCGCTCCGGCAGGCTTTCGTGCGCCACCGCCGCTACCTCAAACGCCGCGTCAATATCTTTGAGCCCCATCTGCCGCCAATGGGTTGTCATGACTTGAGTCTCCGGGCACGAAATAAAGCCCCTATTTACGCCCTGCAATGGGGCGAAACAACGCCCAAGCGGGCGTCGGCGACCGTTCGCCGCCCTCGCGGAGCGGCGAGTGAACAGCGCGTCTCACTTGAGACGTGCCACGAGCATAAGCGTGAGCGGAAAATATGGTGCGGGCGGCCGGACTCGAACCGGCACGGGATCACTCCCGACGGATTTTAAGTCCGTTGCGTCTACCGATTCCGCCACGCCCGCTTAAAACCGGAGGCCCTTATAGCCGCCGCCTTTATCCGCGTCGAGAGCGTTTTCTGATTGCCCACCTATTTGTTCGTCGGCTGAAAGCGGACGCGGCTATTGGCCATAAGCCAGACGGTCGACACCCACGCCGCCACGTTCTGATCAAGCTTTTTCGCCTCTATGCGTTCCATCGTGTCATCCGCCGTGTGATGGACATCAAAATAGTCATAGCCGTTCTGCCTGAGGTTAAACACCGGCACCCCTTTGACATTGAGCGGCCCCGTATCCGGCCCGCCGCCGGTTGAAGGGTCCTTATCGATGTGCACCCCCAGCGGCATCAACACTTCACTTAAGGCTTTGACAAAGGCCGGATCATCCCCCACCGGCAAGCGCAAGGCATAGATGACATCGGCCCCGAAATCCGATTCGGCGGCGGCAACATGTTTTGATAACTCATGCCCTTCCGCATAGGCATTCGCGCCCGTAAGCCCCTTATCGTCCGGTTGCGAAACCTCTTCCGCCCCCCAGAAGATCAGACGTATCGTCCGCTCAGGCCGTAACCCGCTATCAATAATCAGTTTAGCCGCCGCATAGGTCACCGCCATGCCTGCCCCGTCATCGACAGCACCGGTCCCCAGATCCCAGCTGTCGATATGACCGCCTATCAGGATGACCTCATCGGGATATTTACTCCCTTTGATTTCGGCGATGACATTTTGCGACTGACCTTCGCCCCGAAACACCGGACGCGACACAAGCCTGAGCCTTACCGGCCCCGCCTTGCCTTCGCGCTGAAGCTTAAGGATGCGGCCAAACTGTTCGGCATCGGGTGGCGATATGGCCAGCGCCGCAATACCTTCGTCCCCAAGCCAGCGCGTCGCCCCTGTATGAGCAAAGCGGTGATCTTCGGTGCCCAACGACCGGATGACATAGCCCGCTGCACCCCGCTCACGCGCCATATCCGGCCCGTGACGTCTGAAACTACCCGCCCCGACACTATAGCCGACACCGGTCTGCGTGCGCGGCGTCGGTTGCAGGATAACGACAATCTTGCCCTTAAGGTCACCCATATAATCGACAAAGCCTTGCCAAGTCTCAAACAGTGCCGCCTCGCCCTCAACCCCTTCGGGCGGCGTAGCACCTGAGCCCCCCAGTGCCGTTACCGCCATCGATTGGGCAAAGGGGCCAATGATCTCAAGCTTTTCCTCTCCGCGTTCCCAGATTTGCAGCGGAAAGGTTTGCAGTCGGACATTTTCAAACCCCTGCCGCATAAGTTCATTGACCGCCCATGAGGATGCGTTGCGCTCAGACTCAGACCCTGCCGGACGCGCCCCAAAGCGCGTCGTCAGGTCTTCGACAAAGCGATAAGAGTCATTAGCCGTCAACGCCGCATCCCTGAGGCTCGCGGCCTGTTGCGTGACACCTGCGGGTTGGGCCAGCACCATCGGTGCCGCCACAGACAACAGGGCGACCATAGCCCAGACGGGAACACGTTTCACGCAACCAACTCCTCAAACCTTGCCTCAGGAAACCGTTGCTTTGCCGTGTTTACCACCTCAGGCAGACCGGCGATCAGGGCGTCGGTCGCCGCATCAAGCTGCGCCTTGTCGCGCCCGCGTATCACCAGTTGCGTGCCAAATTCATCCGGGAAAATACCGAACGGATAGCTGCCGAGCGACAGATCGGGCCAGGCCTGATTGACCTCGGACAATATATCCGCCGCCAGACTTTCCGGAACATAGGTCGCCTTGATCGTGCGTGACAGAACCTTGCGCCCCTGACGCAAACGCGGTGCCACATCATTGAGCATACCGGCCATGATGCGCGGCACACCGGCCATGACAAACACATTACCCAGCTGAAACCCCGGTGCCCCTGATACCGGATTAAGGATCAGTGACGCGCCTTCAGGGATACGCGCCATGCGGCGGCTGTTGGGATTAAGCAAACTCGCGTCCCCGCCATAGCGTTCCAGCAGGATATCTAGCGCATCCTGTCGCTCATTGATCGGCACACCAAAGGCCGCCGCCACACAGTCAGCGGTAATGTCGTCATGGGTCGGCCCGATACCACCGGTGGTAAAGACATAATCATATTGATGCCGCACCTCATTAAGCGTGCGGACAATCTGGGCCTGCGTATCGCCAATCACCCGCACCTCGGTCAGATCGACACCAATGGCATTGAGAAACTTCGCTATGGTATTGATATTGCTGTCGGCGGTACGTCCTGACAGGATTTCGTCACCAATAATGACAATTGCGGCTGTCGGATCGGATTGATCATTGACCGGCACAGGCAGAGCTCCTTATGGCTGATATCCCAACATGAGGACGGATCAGGCATGATGATTATGAATGGGCTTATCAAAGGCCGTTTGCAATCAAGATACAAACGATTTTTCGCCGACATTGACTTAAGTTCCGGCGAAACCGTTACCGCCCACTGCCCTAATCCCGGCAAGATGATGGGCCTGCTTGAAACCGGCACTGAGGCGCTGGTCACGCACATCAATGATCCGCTTAAAAAGCTGCAATACCGCCTCGAAGCGCTTAAGGAAAACGGCGTCTGGGTCGGCGTCAATACCCAATGGCCCAACCGCCTGATCGGTAAGGCCATTCATGACGGGCTGATCACCGAACTTGACGGCTACGAAACAGTACGCCCCGAAGTGAAATACGGACTTAATTCGCGCATTGATTTTTTGGCCACCGCCCATGCACTTCGGCCCGATGCCTATATTGAGGTCAAGAACGTCCACCTGTCACGCACAGAGGGTCTGGCCGAATTTCCCGATTGCGTCACCACGCGCGGCGCAAAGCACCTGCATGAACTGGCGGAGATGGTGTCTGCCGGTTACCGCGCCGTGGTTGTCTTCTGCGTCCAGCGCGATGACTGTCAGCGCTTTGATGTCGCCGCTGATCTTGATGGTAAATTTGCCGAAGCCTATCGCACTGCCCGCGCCCACGGTGTAGAGATCATCGCCCTAGGCTTCGGGTTTTCGGAACAGGGCCTGACCTTCAGCCATCGCCTTGAGGTTCTGTAAATTAAGGTTCTGTAGCAGGCGCGTGTCCACACGATCGGGATCACCGCGACTCCCCAGAACCACCACGGCCCCCAGCGCCCGCATCAGGGCCGCTTCGGAACCACGCACCGCCACATAGGACGGCCGCCACTGCGGTTTGAACTTTTCCTTATAGGCGCGCAGACCATCGAAATTATAGACCTCGCTGCCATAGGTATAGATCAGGCTGGCAATGCGGTGCCAGGGGGTACTGACCGGCTTGCCGCCGCGCTCCCCGCCAAATCCCCCCAGCGGCGTCATACCCAGACTGAAATAGCGATAGCCTTCGTCACGCGCATGAAAGATCAGGCGCAAAAACAGATATTCCATAATGCTCGGCGGGGATGCCGGATCGTAGCGCATCAGGTCAATGCCCAGTACAGACTTATCGACCGTTGGCCACAAATTGGCAAAGGCCATAATTTCCCCGTCTATACGGATGACGGCAACCGGCGTCATTTTAATATAATCGGCATCGAAAAAGCCCATGGAAAAGCCTTTTTCCTTCGCGCTTTTTTCCTTTAGCCATCCATCGGAGATGACCTTAAGACGCGGCATGTGCGCGGCCACCTCGTCGGGTGACAATACACCGAAATCCACATGCTCAAATTTGCGCCATATCTGCCGGAAGGTGTAGCCCTTCTTGCCCGCCAGATCGAAATTCTGAGCATCCACCAGCGCTTCTTCGCCAATCTTGTAGGGCCGCAACCCCAGATCAAGCATCAGCGGCAATTCGGACGCATCAATATGATAAAAAGACAGCCGCGCTCCGGCCAGCGAGGCCATTTCGCGCAATCGCCAGCACAGGCGCTCGCCTTCGGCCACCGCCCCGACTGGCGCACCGACAACCACCCATTGCCGACCGGAAACGCCATACATGACAAAGGCCGTGCGCGCCTCGTTCCACAGAATATGCTTGTCACCGGTTAGCGCCAGCCATACCGCCGGATCAGAAGACACCGAAGCCACCAGACGGATATCCGCCAGATCGGTTTCATCGGGCAATCCGGGAATGGCGCGCGCAATACCAAACAGGCGATAAAGCGCAAACATCAGCACCGTCAGGCCAATAATCGCCAGACCACGTAAAAACCGTGACACACTGGCCTCATAGGCGAAGTCCTGCCACAGATCATGCGCGTAAGTCACGGTTTCATAGGCATAAAACCCACCAACCGCGATGCAGATCAAAACCCCTGCACCGATTATAAGCCACAGAGGTTTGATGTTCATGCTCAGAAGCGTCGAACGACGTGCAAAGGCCCGCTTACAAGGTAACAAAATAAGCGCACAGACGATCATGAAGACCGCCATACCGACCGCCCATTCACGCGTCAGCGAGACCACGGCCCCCGCCAGCAACAGCCCCAGCGCCATATACCAGGCTGTATCGATCCGCTCCCACAGGCCCCGGGCAACAAAGATCAGCAACACCCCGTTGACGACACCAGCGGCATGAGACAACTCGACCAGTTCCAGCGGAAACCAGCGCTTGATAAACGGTAAGGCCTGAGGATTGATCGGCGCCAGCACCGACACCAGAAGCATTCCGCCCGCCACCAGCATCAATAAGGCCAGCACCTTGGGCACCAGAAGTATCAGGGACTCGGCAATAATTTGCCGCGTGTCGGCGCGATGCTTCATGGATGGACTTCCTGCGTGAATCTGAGCGATTTTACACGCCTTTTGATCCGCTCAAAAGGCCTAACCCGCCTTTACACAGCTAAAACCTAACCGGCCTTGGCGCACCAGCTATCGCTAATTTCAAGCTGCATACATAGACGCTTCGCCTGCGCGTCATTCTCCACAGGGCCAAGGCGCAAACGTACGACCGTCGCCCCGGATGCCAATGTCACCGGCTGCATGACCGGTTTCAGGCGCTCCATATCAGGGTAACGCGCCTGAAGTCCCTGCCAGGCCTGTTGCGCCCGGGCCTCGGAGCTGAACGAGCCGATCTGAATGGTCTTGAACGCCTGTACCGGCATAACTGCCTGAGCGGGCTTCTCAACCGCCTGATTAACCGCCTGAGTACCGGCCAGAACCTGAGCCGCCCCAGAAGCAGAAGCAGAAGCAGAAGCAGAAGCAGAAGCAGAAGCCGCAGTAGTCGGCGCAGAAGCCGTACGCAACTCGGCCTCAAGCCCGGTATCCAGTACCGTATCGGCATCGGGGCGCGGCATATCCAACGGATTCACTATGCGAATGAGTTCGGTTGTACGCTGAGCGGCGGGGGGCACCTCCCCCTTGCGGGCCATATCAAGGGCCATATCGACGACTGTCAGGCCTGCCGTTTTCAGCACCTCAGTCTTTGCCGGCGCCGCCAGAGGCACGTCTTCGGTTTGCACCGCAATATCTTTGGGCTTTTCTTCGATCTCTATTTCCGTTAAACGCTCTGCCAGATTCTGGAAGAACCGGCCGTCATCAGTGGCTGCCCCGCAACCGCTCAGGCTGAGGGCCATCAGACAAAGCCCCAGCTTGCGGATCAGGGAAATGGAAATATACGAGCGCATAGGGACACCTTATCACATGCCGTATAAATTCCTGGTTAGGAAAAATGGTTAACCCGTATGCTTAAGCCTGTACCTTCATCTGTCACAACACCTGACCGCTTGCGTGAACTGGCGGCCTTGCGTCAGCGGATCACCCTTTGGCGCTCTGAGGGGCAGCGGATTGGCTTTGTGCCGACCATGGGGGCCCTGCACGCAGGCCATCTGGCGCTGGTGAAACACGCCAGATCCTTAAGCGACAAGGTGGTTGTGTCGATCTTTGTCAATCCGTTGCAATTTGCCCCGCATGAGGATTTCGATCGCTATCCGCGCCGTGAAGACGCCGATTCCGCCCTGCTGGCCGAAGCCGGTGCTGATCTTGTCTGGCTGCCGACCTCAGAGTTAATGTACCCCAAAGGCTTTGCCACAAAGATAGAGTTAACCGGACCCGCCGAAGGGCTTGAGACCGATTTCCGTCCGCAATTCTTCGGCGGCGTGGCCACCGTGGTCACCAAGCTGTTCAATCAGGTAACCCCCGACATCGCCGTGTTTGGTGAAAAAGACTATCAGCAGCTTAAGGTCGTTCAGACCTTTACCCGCGATCTCGATATGCCGCTTGAGGTCATTGGGCTGCCGACTATTCGCGAATCCGACGGTCTGGCCCTGTCGTCACGCAACGCCTACCTCAGTGCCGAAGAACGCGACACCGCCGCTAAATTACACGCCGAACTGCATGCCATCGCCGAAACGGTACAGGCTGGTGGTGACGCCGACGCCTCCATTGAACGGGCCAAAATCCGCCTTGAGGCCGCAGGCTTTGGCCCCATCGACTATATTGCCCTGCGCGACGCCGACAGTCTGGCCCCGCCCTCTGCTGACAGTCGCGCCTTGCGTTTGCTGGCCGCCGCATGGCTCGGCAAGACGCGCCTGATCGACAATATCGCGGTTTAGTCTGTCGTCTTTTCCATAGCCTCATTCAGCGTCCGGATCAGGCGATGATCCTCTGTGTCCTGCGATATTTCCCAGACCATGATCCCGGCCCCTTCGCGCACCCCGAGTTCGGCCTTTTTTCTCAGGGTCTCAAGGCCGTTATAGGTGATGTAGTCGCATCCGGCGCACCGCGTCCCCCAGACATCCTTATCAAATACCGCCTCGCCATACTCCGCCAGCAAATCCCTGAAATTATATCCGGCACGGTACTGGCCATAGCCATAGCCGTAAAACGGCACCCCCAGAACCAGCCGCTCTTGCGGCACACCCCGCGCCCGCCACAGGGCCATGTCCGTCACCGCCTGCGCATAGGGGGAATGCTCATCCCCCGCCTGCCCCCAGCCTGGGCCAATCGCGTCATAGGACATGACATTGACCAGATCAAAATAGGGAATGGAGGACACAGGGATCATGCCGCCTTCGTATGAGGCGGTGGCACAGGTCAGAAGCTTGCCGCGCGCCTTAAGCTCACGACTGAGTTCGGCTATAAAGGGCGTGTAATTACCTGCCGCATCAATCTCAGTCAGCAGCACGCCTTCGATGTCGACATCCAGCCCGTCAAGGCCATAGCGATCCACCAGCGCCAACAGGTTTTTCACCACAACACCACGGTTTTCGGGCTTCAGTAATTCTGCCCAGTTGCCTGAACATTCAGGAATGACGCCCCCGCCCAGCGACACCAGTATCCGATTGCCATTGTCATGCGCCTTAGACACCGCTGCGCGAAAATCTGCGTCCGTCACTGCCTGACCGGTATGGTCATTCATACAGGCAAACCGGTCGCCGGCCATAACCGCGCCATCTGCCACCGGATTAACAAAGGAAACGTTCAGATGGGTATATTGCCTCAGGTCGGCCTGCGCCATGACGCGCCCCATACCCTTGAAGGCAGGGACATAGCCAATCGCTACCACTCGTTCGGCCTGTGCAACACCCACGCTACCCACCGATAAGGCCGCCGCAAGAGCCATGGCCACCCCGAATTTATTTGGTATTATTTTGGTCATTATTTTCCCCTATTTTTAATTACCAATAAAATACCTTTTAAATCAAGCCATGGCAATCCCTGAATACCGTCGGATTTAGTCTGTAATCCCAATGTCCTATCCATTTCAGACCTGTGGATAATTTTTGCACTCCCCCTGAATAGGGGGGCGTTTATTGCCCTGAGCCGTGTTATGATCACAGTTCTTATTGTAATTTGAGTCTAGTCGGAAATGGCACGCCTCTCCTCCGCAGGAAGTCAACGTCCCTTTTCTTTCCTGTAGAAACCAACAAAACAAAAAACCCGAAGGCACACCATGAAGACCCTTTTCAGACTGTTTGTCAGCGCCCTGTTCCTGACTCTCGCTCCCTTTGCCGCTCAGGCGCAGGAAAGCAGCCTGCTGGCCAAGGATAAGCCGATCGATGATCCGGCCAATATTCCCGCTACCTCCATGTACCTGATGCTGGTGTCCTACAGCTGTCAGGAAGTGGCCGGTGTTGAAAACTACACCGAGATCAAAAAGCTGACCCACAACCTGACAAGCACCATCATGCAGGACGAGGCCAAGGCCGATGAATTTGTCAACATGATCGAAGGCATGGCCAAGGAAAGCTGCCCGGACACCAAGACCTGCTGGCGCGATTTCAATGACCTGCCCGCCACCGCTACCCGCGAGCAAGGTGAGGAAACCTGCCTGACCAATATCAATAACGGCCTGACCCTGATGGGCAAGCAGATGGAAAACCTGCTGGCCAGTGCCGGCGTGACCTCATCGTCTGCCGCTCCGAACTAAAACAAGCGTTTGATCGACCTAAACAAAAGGACGCCCGTAACCACAGGCGTCCTTTTTTATTTGTCTTTCTTGCTGCGTGGCTTAACCGGTTTTTTGAACCCGTATCTGAGCTTCTCAGGGCGCGGCGTGGTGATAAAACTATCGTCCGGCGTAAAGGCCGGAATATTGGGGTGCAGGCTCACCCCCCGCTTGCGTAGCTTGGTTACCGGACACTCAAGCCGCGACAGACTGTCGACCGTCGTCTGATAGCCGTTTTCCACAGCCTCGTCATAGGCATGCCAGTCGCGTATCTCGACGCCTTGCGGCTCTGGGATGATCAACAGGTCACTGGCGCGGCGGCTCTGCTCAAGCTCTGCGGTGGTGGTAATGGTCGCCGAGCGCATCAGGATCGAGACAATCGGCGGCCCCTTGCGCCAGTTACCCGTCGCAAACCAGGTCGGCAGATTCTTAGGCACCTTGATTGATTTCGGATCAATTCCCTTGGCGCGCGTGACATCGACCCCGACCACCGTCCCCAGATGGGTGTTACGCATCATCAGGGCCGGAAATGAGCGCATAACCGCTCCGTCCACCAGCACCTGACCGTCCTCGACGACGGGGGGCATGACACCGGGAAGTGAAATCGATGCCCTCAGTGCGCGTGCCAGAGAGCCGGTTTTATGCACCTTCACCGTGCCGCTGGTCAGGTTCGACGACAGACAGAAAAACGGCAGTGGCAAATCCTCGATCAGCGCCTCACCAAAATAGATTTTCAGCCGCTCATCCACCTTTTTGCCACCGGTCAGGGCGATAAAGGGAAAGGTCACATCATCCAGCGGTGACGACTCAACAAAGGCCTTACGGATATTGTCGTCAATCTGCGCCTCGCTCCATTCGTGCGCCACGCATGCCGCAACAATCGCCCCCATCGAGGAACCGCAGACAAAATCAATCGGCACATGGGCTTCGCGTAGGGCCTGAACCGCGCCGATATGCGAAAAAGCCCGCGCCCCGCCGCCGGAAAACACCAGCCCGACACTGTGACCGGTAATAATCCGCGCCAGACGTGCCATATCGACACCATTGCGCTCAGCGACATGGAACCAGCGCGCCGGTTTATAGCGGTCGATCCAGTCTATCGTGCGGGCAATCTGCTTGTGCATCCGCCCCAGTTCATCCGGCGCTTCGCTCTGGATCAGCACCAGATCAGGCGACCGCAAAAGCCCCAGCGGATCAAGCCCCTGCGACGCTTCCAGACTGAGCGTCTCCGCCGACAAAGCCCCGGCCTCTTCCGGTGTGCGCTGGCTATGGACGCGAGCATCCCCGACCCAGAAGGTATGATCGACCTGACGCGAACTGAGTTGCCGCCAGTGATGCTCATCTTTTTCCGCAATATAGAACACATAGTCGTGTGAGGCTTCGGCTTCGGAGAAGACCTCCACCGCCGAGCCGTGGAAAAAGCTGTCGAAGATACAGACCTGATAGCCTAGCAGATTGATGGCATTGACGATCCCGTCAACCAGCGGCCTGACCGCATAGTCATTCAGGGCAAAGAAGGCAAAAACATTGGGCGTATTGTGCCGCCGCCCCTGTGATGCCACCGATGAGCGCGCCCTCAGGATCATCTGCTGAGACAACAGTAAAAGCACATCCGGCGCCGTGGCTATAGCTTCAAGAAACGCCGCCTTAGGCAGCACCATCAACTCACAGTCACGTAAGGCAATGACGGTCGAAGCGTGCGGCGTACCGGCAATCAGGGACATCTCACCGGCGGGTTCACCCGGCTTTATGATGCCGATAAGCTGAAGGCCGGCCTGATCCTCATCGTGACGGAACACCCCTAGCCGTCCGGCATTGAGCAGATAGAACTGATCGGACTCCTCGCCTTCGGAAAACAGCCGTGTCCCGCCGGTAAGGGTGATCCAGCTCGCGTCCTTCAGCCCCGCTGAGGTATTGAACAGCTTTGCCAGTGCGGCATCGAGTGTTTTCGGCGAATCGTCCTGAGGTGCGGTCATCTATGCTGATCTAATGGAGGGAGCATTACGCAAGGCTTGTGACGTCGCGGGATTTCTGTACAAGGAGCATCACAGACTTAAGGTAGGCGTAAATGGTACATCTGGTCAAACTCTGCGTCGGTGTCGAGGCGATAGAAGACTTGCTTGACTGGGAGCGCGGTCACGACACGCGCGTCATCCATACGCGCCAGACGCCCAAACGCGCAGACGAGCTATTGAACGGCGGCTCACTTTACTGGGTCATAAAGGGCGTCATTCAGGCACGTCGTGAGATTGTGCGCATTGATACGCTTGAGGGCGATCCCCCCCAATGCCTGATCACCCTGTCCACCCGTCACATTCCGACCCAACCTCAGCCGCGCCGTGCTTTTCAGGGCTGGCGGTATCTTGAACTTAAGGATGCGCCGCGCGACCTGCCTCAGGGCGATGACGGCGCGGCCCTGCCCCCAGAGCTGGTCGCCGCCCTCAGAGACGCCGGTGCCTGGTAGCAGGGGCAGGGGCGCAGCCCCTGCACCCGATTGCCCCGAGGTGTGTGGCATCTTCCATCGCTACATTCAACAGTCGGGGTATCTAACGGCCTGTAATATCTAGGCCGAAATCAGCAAGCTGAAGACCGCCCCGCTTTCGGGATGGTTTTTAAGCTCCACACGCCCGCCCAGCAAGGCCATGATCTGTTCGGCAATGCTTAACCCAAGACCCGTTCCGGCGGTTTGCTGATCCTGTTTTTTCAGGCGCGTATATTTCGAGAAGATAGCGCGCATCTTGTCCTCAGGCACACCCGGCCCGTGGTCGCGGACATGGACAAACACACCGGCTTCATTGACGCCATAGTCTATATCGACCACCGGCGCAGTCCCCGTGTGCTTAAGGGCGTTTTCAATAATCAGTCCGATGACGCGGCTTAACAACATGCCATCGGTCATAAAACTATCCCCCCCAAGATTATGCAGGCGAATATCCCCTCGATCCTTGAGCGGCCCCAGACGCGTGATCGAATCACGAATAAGCGGGGTCAGGTGCGTCAGTTCAGGCCGCGGCGCCACGGCCCCGCTTTCCAGCTTGGCCATATCAAGAATATTGGTGATGAACTTATCGAGCCGGTAAGCCTCGGAAAGCGCCGAAGAAATAAGCGTGCGACGCTTTTCTTCGCTCAGCTTGGCCTCAAGCAGCGTGCACACTTCCAATGACCCGATAATGGTGGCCAGCGGCGTTTTCAGGTCATGAGATACAGTTGATAGCATTTGGCGGTACAGGGTTTCTTTAATCAGGTCGGACGAAGCATCATCCATTGTCGTCACTCTCATGTTTCATACCCCGGTAAGCGGTCTGAGCAGCGACTCGGATGGACCCGTCAGGTACTTAGAAAAAATCCTAACTCCCGTCAGACAAAAGCACAGTGCCTGAGCCATACGCCGTAAGTAAGGCATTGATAAAAATTACGCGAACCAGACCTCGGCTGCCACGATCAGACGCTCCAGGCGAATAGATATCTGACGCAGTTCCTCATTCAGGACACCCTGCTCCGGCGGCGCGGCTTGCGCGCTCTCGTCCCCCAGCCTGAGAAAATCATGCAGGGTCTGCTCTATCCGCTGGCGCACCTCTTTCAGTGTCTCCAGCACATCCTCAGACAGCGCTTTTTCGCTGTCATCATAGCCCTCAGCCAGAGCCTGAAGACGTGCGATATCCGCCCTTAAATCCTCGCGCAGCAGCCCCGCCTCGGAGCGACTGAGCAGGCGCATGGCCTCAGGTTTTAAATCACGAATAGCCTCAGCGACCGCTGAGGCGTCGGGAAAATTCTGTTCCTGAAGCATAAAAGTCTCCGTCTCCGCCTGTTTATCTATGACGACCAGCTTACTGTTATCAGGCCTCCGGAGCAACGGCTTCGCTTATCTCCCTGAGCTTGCGGGCCAGCAAATCCGGTTGAATGGGTTTGGACATATAATCATCCATCCCCGCCTCAAGACAGCGCTCACGATCACCGGCCAGCGCATGGGCCGTAACACCAATGATCCTGTGATAAAAGCCCTTTTCGGCCTCCAGCGCCCTGAGGCGGCGCGTCGTCTCATAGCCATCCATATCAAACATCTGCACATCCATCAGAACCGCATGATACGGGGTGTCGCGACTGGCTACGCGCGCCAGCGCCTCGGCACCGGATTCGACCGCATCGGCCTCATAGCCCATATCCTCAAGCATCAGGGTGGCGACCATAATATTGGGCTCATAGTCTTCAACAATCAGTACCACCGGTGCCGGCCCCTCCTGCATCCGCGCCAGTGGCGACAGTTCGCCTACATTTTCCGGCGCAGCCAAAGGCAGGCTCAGACGTACCGTAAAGATCGATCCGGCCCCTTCCTGACTTTCGACTTCAATGCTTCCGCCCATGCTTTCCGTCAGGGCGCGCGCAATCGACAACCCAAGCCCCGAACCGCCAAAACGCCGCGTGATGGACGCATCAGCCTGCGTAAACTTGTCAAAAATAACCCGACGTTTTTCTTCTGCTATGCCTATGCCCGTATCGCGAACCGTAAAGGTCAGCTCAATCCGCTCCCCGGCCGGTCGCGCCTCGCCGATCAGCTCTATTTCCCCCGCTGAGGTAAACTTCAGGGCATTAGAGATCAGGTTCATGATAATCTGCTGCAATCGCGTGCGATCGCCACTCACCGATACCCGGCCTATATTATCGATAACATTGAAATAGACGCCCTTGCGCTCAATGCCCTGGGCAAACATCAACTGGATGTCGGACAGGATACTCGCCGGATTAAAGGTGACGCTTTCAAACTCTATCCGGTTATCCTCGATGCGGCTGATATCCAGAAGATCATTGATCAGCCGCAGCAATAACTGCCCGTTGGTACGCAGGGTTTCGACAATCCGCACCTGCTCATCATTCAGCGGCGATCGGATCAGCACATCGGCCAGCCCCGTCACCACATTAAGCGGCGTGCGGATTTCATGACTCATGGTCGTCAGGAAGTCGGTCTTGGCCTGAGATGCCGCCTCGGCCTTTTCCTTGGCCGCCTGAAGCTCCTGCTTCTGGTGCTCATTTTCCCTGAGCAGGCGTTCCTTGACATAGGCCGCCTGCATAACCGCTGGCAGCAGATCGAAATAGGTCTGGTTGACGTCCTTGACGGCATAGTCCGCCGCCCCCAGATGCATGGCCTCAAGGGCAATGCGTTCGTCGCCACCTGCCGTCAGTATAATCACCGGTGGCGGCTTAGGCAGTTCCCGTATCAGCGGTAAAAGCTCAAGCCCGTTCATGCCCGGCAGATTATAATCCAGCAGAATAAGCTGATAATTCTTGTGTTTCAGGCGCTCAAAGCCGTCCTCAGCTGTCGCCGCCAGATCGACCTCAAGTCCGTGACGCTGCATCCGCTTTTGCAAAAGCCGACCGAGCGCCTCATCATCCTCAACATAGAGAATATATTTCAGCGGTATATCCGGCATAAACTACCCTTTTGCGCTGTGTGGCACCTTGACCACCGCCAGCATCAGCCCCAGCTTGCGGATGGCGTCGGAAAAACTGTCATATTCCACGGGCTTGGTAATGTAGACATTGCACCCCAGCTCATAACAGCGGTCAATTTCACGCGGATTGTCCGTTGTCGTGAGGACAATAACCGGTATGGCGCGTGTCGCCGGATCGGTTTTGATGCGGCGCAGGATTTCATAACCGTCGATATTTGGCAAATTAAGATCAAGCAGCACAAGGGTCTTGTCGTGCTGATCCTTGGTCATGCCGCGATGAAAGAAATAATCGATCGCCTTGGCCCCATCATCGAAATGGATGACCGGATTGCCGATACCGGCCCGCTCAAGGTTCTTTCGGATCAGACGCGCATGACCTTCGTCGTCTTCGATCATGACCATCGTGAACTGTTCGTTGAACATGCCTATCATATACGCGTACCTTCTGTTGCCGCGTCAACTGTCCCGTCGGGAGACATGTCCGTCTCCGTTTCTGCCGTTTCGATACGTTTCGGCAGGCGGAAGTGAAAGCGTGTGCCCTCATCGACAGCGGATTCAAACCATATGCCACCCGAAAGCCGCCTCAGGGTTGCCTTGACATAGGCCATACCCAGTCCAAGGCCGGTTACCCCTTCGGTATTTCGGGCACGGCGGAATATTTCAAAAATCTTTGTCCGGTCAGCCTCATCAATGCCGCGACCATTATCGGCAAAGGTGAAGACATAAGACCCTGAGGTTTCGCGCCAGCTGACCTCAATGCGCCCCGGCACATCCGGCCTCAGATACTTAACAGCATTATCCAGCAGATTGCCGAATATCTGCTCAAGCGCCAGCGCATCGGTCACCAGCACCGGCAAAGGCTGGCAAATAACCTCAATCTGCTTTTGCGTAATATCATAGCCCAGCGCCCCCTTGCACTTGTCAAAGACGGCCTGCGCATCGACTTCACTGAGGCGGAACACACGACGTCCAATACGCGACAGATCGAGTATGCCCTTGGTCAGGCTGTCCATGCGCTCAACCCCCTTGGCGATGAAACCGAGCGCTTCGGGGATATCTGTGTCCAGGGTAAAATTAAGCCGCTTGATATCTTCGGGCGGTATCTTGTCCGCATGCAGGCGCACCAGATCGCTGACCTCTTTTACCGACAATTCCAGTTCGCGCGAAAACCCTTTGAGATTAACCAGAGGCGACCGAAGATCGTGCGATGTAATATAGGTAAAGGTCTCAAGCTCGCCATTCAGTTGCCTGAGTTCTTCCTCATGTTCTTTCTGTTCCGTAATATCGGCATGGGTGCCAACCAGCAGCTTCATAGCGCTGAAATCGTCGCCGACGCCGACACCCCGCGCCAGTATCCAGATATAGTGTCCGTTCCTGTGGCGCATGCGGAAAACCGAATTATAGCTGTCGGTATCTCCCTCAACATAGCGGCGAATATCCGACAAGGCGCCATCCCGGTCTTCAGGGTGCAGATGATCCTGATAGTTGCGGAAACTGCTCTCGAATTCGTAGTCTTTATACCCCAGAAGCGCCTTATAGCCCGGCGAACAATACAGGGTCTCATTGACGAAATTATATTCGAACAGGCCATCATTGATGCCCTCAATGACCTCACGATAGCGCTTTTCGGCCTGCTCATGCTTAAGGACGGATTTCTCATACCGGCCTTCCAGATTGACAATCGTCAGCGTGCCCATCAGCAGAATGCCGATAATCACGACATTACCAATAACAATCGTATAGATAAAATTGCTGCGCTCATCATGTTTGACAGCAATCTGTTTACGTACCTCAATCAGCCGTTTGACGATGCTGGTTTCCATCATGCGGCGCAACTGATCCATTTCGGCGCGTTGCCGGTCGAGATCAGCCATTGAAACGCGGGTGCGCGGATTGACGGTCTTGTTTTCCACCTGATCATCAAGCACCTTACGAAAAGTACGGATGCGGTCCAGCCAGGCATAGACCTCACGCGCCGCCCCTTCATCGCGGAAGGTGTGATTACGCAGGATGGTAATATCGGCATTCAACATATTACGCGCCGACTGATAGGGCTGAACGAAGCTTTTATCACCGGAAATAAGGTAACCGCGCACACTGGTCTCCATATCCACCAGATCCATCAGAACCACGCGGCTCTGGCGTATGACTTCGTATTGATAAAGCGCGTAATCATTCAGCTTTTGAATGCGTTCATAATGCTGATAGACGATGACGGAAAAACCGGCCATGGCAAACGACAACACGGCAAACATTGCCATGTATATGTATTTGCCCCTCAACCATAAAGGCCTCTCCATAAATACCCCAATTCGCCCATATCTGGCCGCCCCGATCCGGAGGCCACAGTTACTGACTGGTTTTCAGAACTATGACCTCCGGCAAATCAGCAAGTCTAGTTTTTTTAAAGCACTCTTTTAATTTTAAGGCTTGGCCTCTTCGGCTGCACCTTCAACCGCTTCGCCGCCCGCCTGAACATCCTGACCAAATCCGGAGATAGTGTTGCACGCAGTTACCGAATAACCGAGCGCCATAATCAGGAACAGTTTGGTAATTGTAGAGCGCATGATGCACCTTTTATAATCTGGTTTATAACCTGGCAGAGCCTATCTCCGCCTGATACAAAAGGTGCAATAAAACCGGTAATGGGGCTATAAGACCCTCAAACACGCCCCGTAAAAAAACCATAAGGCTCAATGCCTTTATTAAGGCAGCGCCGAGACACTTTATGCCTTGGCGGCGGGATGCGGCTCATCTTCCCGACGTGCCCGTTTCCGGGCATGCCTGTCTGAGGTCATAAGCCCCTGTCTGAAAGCGCCCGCCACTTTTGCCGTGCTGCTCAGGGCGCTTGAAACCACCTGCTGGCCGGGCACTGTGGTGGCGGTACGCAGCAGATCATTAAAGGCCTGCATCAGGGTGCGACGCAGATGATTGAGCGCCCATACCACAGCCACCGCAATTAATATTATACCCACTGAGACAAACAATACCGCGCTCAGATCACTCAGGCCCGACACGACCATCAGCCTGTAGCCCAGCCATAAGATGGCAAACAGCAGCAAGGCCAGCGCACTGGCAGCAAACATCATTAGCCCCACCAGACCGGCGAGTGCGCCCAGCACCTTCACAATATGCGTGCGTGAAGATTTCAGATGATGTCTTGTGAGCAAAAGCTCAATGAGGCTACCGGCAATAGACATGATGCTTCCTTACAGGCTTTCAGGCAAAGAAAAAGGCGGCGGCACAGGGGACCACCGCCGCCTCTTGATTTGGTCACGTCCGGATTAACGACGCAGCAAATACCCAAGAACTACACCGGCCCCAAGCGCCACAAGGGTTGAACGCACTGGGTTATCATGAACTTCGCGGTTCAGACGATCCGAGGCATGGCCTACGCGTTCCGAGGCACCGTCAAATAGATGGCGGACCTTGGCACCGGCTTCATTGGCACGGTCACTCAGATCATCGACCACATGGCGCGCTTCTTCACCAGCGCGGTCCAGCGATCTGTCAAGCTTGGAACGGACATCGTGTTCAGCCAGAGCCTTGGTTACACCGGCAGCGGCTTTGGTAGCGGAAGATAACATCGAATTCTCCTGATTGCGGCTAGGAACCAAAACGGGGTCACATCCGCAAAGGTCATGGGGCGGGGGGGGGGATGTCTGACACGGAAGACTGTGTGGACTGTCACGGAAAAGCGCTGGGGGGGGTGCGTCTTTTCCGAAATCCGTGTCAGATGACCGCTGCGGATGTGATGACTTCAAGCTATCCTCGCCATAAGAAGGATGCGATGTGAGGCCGGTCAGGCAAATATAAAGGCTTGATAAATGTCGCTATATTTAACTTGTTGACGCTTGGGAAACCGGTGGTTTCACAAGCTCCGATTCCGCTGAAATCAAACCGTTTTCCCGCGCCACCAGTGTCGGCACCAATATCTGGCCCGTTACATTGGTTGCGGTGCGCACCATATCAATAATCCGGTCAATCGCCGCCAGAAGGGCGATCCCCTCAAGCGGCAGATTCGCCGCCGCCAGCGTCAGGGTCAGCATAACCGTCGCCACTCCCGGCACCCCTGCGGTCGCCAGTGACCCCAGCACCGACGCCAGGGCAATAGTGACATAATGGGCGGTCGTCAGTTCAATGCCAAAATAGTTAGCGACAAAAATCGCCGATATGGCCGGATAGATTGCGCCGCAACCATCCATCTTCATATTGGCCCCCAGCGGCAGGGCAAAACCGGCATAGGCCGGATCAAGCTTCAACCGGTTAATCGCCGCATTCAGCGACACCGGCAGGGTACCAATGCTTGAGCAGGTGAAAAATGCCGTCTGCTGCGCCTCAAACACTCCTTTGAAAAAGCCAGAGACCCTGAGTCCGTGCGCCTTAAGCAGCAAAGGATAGACGACAAAGACATGGATCAGACACGCCAGATAAACCGCGCCGATAAACCCCAGAAGCGGCCTGAGGCTTTCCAGCCCGTAACTGGCCACCACCGCGGCAATCAGGCCAAACACCCCGAACGGCGTCAGCCAGATCACCCAGCGTGTCAGGGTAAACATAAGCTGGCTCGCCTGATCGACGAGGCGACGCAAATCAGACGCCTTGTCCCCTAGCGCACTCAAGCCTGCCCCGATCAGAAGTGCTACAAAAACAATGCTCAGTACCTTCGCCTCGGCAAAGGACTGAAAGATGTTAGCAGGCACAATGCCGGTCAGAACCTCCGAAACCGATGGAATGTCTCTGGGCTTTACATCCGCCAGCGGCAGACCGCTCAGGCCCTGCCCAGGTTGCAGCCAGCCGCCAATGGCAAACCCCAGCCCGACCGCCAGAACCGAGGTAATGACAAACCAGCCGAGCGTCATCCCCCCAAGCTTTAGCGCCTTACCACCCGACGCCGTATCCCCTAGTCGGGCAATACTCGCCGCAATCGTGAAAAACACCAGTGGCACGACCAGCAGCCGTATCAGGCGGATAAAGATATCGCCAATCGGCGTGACAAACGGCAGGGCCGCTTCACCGAACCCCAGCCCGACTGCCGTGCCCAGAACAAAACCGATAAGGACGCGTAACCAGAAAGGAACAGATTTCAGCATGGGACGACCTTGTAAGAATAGCCGGGCACCATAGTCCCCTGCCCTGATGGATCAAGGCAGGATTTTTAAACCCTGAGTTCAGATATTGGCCTCCGTGCCAACCGCCTGCGATATATGGGTAAAACCATCCGCCTTAAGGCGCTCAACCAGATCATACTTGATGTGGGTCACCAGGCCCGGCCCCTTATAAACCAGTGCCGAATAGAGTTGCACCGCCGACGCACCCGCCCTGATCTTGGCATAGGCATCCGCGCCACTGGCAATACCGCCGGCCCCGATAAGCTTCAGACGCCCCTTGGCGACCTGATGGGCAATGCGTAGGGCCGCTGTCGATAATGAAAACAACGGCGCACCGGACAATCCGCCGGTTTCCTTGGCATAGAGCGATTGCAGGCTTAAGGGTCGCTCAATGGTCGTATTCGAGACGATCACGGCATCGAGACCATGTGTCACTGCCGATTCGATCGTATCGATGATTTCCGCTTCGCTGAGATCCGGTGCGATCTTGAGAAAGACCGGATAGTTGTGACCGGTAGCCTTATAAAGATCGGCACGTGTCGCGGCAATCTGCGCCAGAAGCTCATCGAGATGCGACCGCCCCTGCAGCGCCCTCAGGCCGGGCGTATTGGGCGAAGAAATATTGACCGTAAAATAGGAACTCAGCCCCCACAGGCGCTTAAGGCCAGTGACATAATCGGCCATACGGTCGCTGGCGTCCTTATTGGCCCCGATATTGGCGCCGATAACAAAGCTTCGGCTGCGACCGGAATAGCGCATCAGATGCGCGGCAAAGACCTCAAGCCCCTTATTGTTAAAGCCCATACGGTTGATGACCGCCTCATCCTTGCTCAGGCGAAACAGTCGCGGACGCGGGTTACCGGCCTGCGGCAAAGGCGTCACGGTTCCACATTCGACAAAGCCGAAACCGGCGCGGCACATGGCGTCAGGGGCCTCGGCGTTCTTATCAAATCCGGCGGCCAGACCAATGGCGTTCGGCAAATGCAGATTGCCGCCCTCAAACGGAATATCGACGCTCAGTTCCAGCGGATTATAGGCATTGCGCGGCCCTAATCCCGCCTTTAGCAGGGCAATGGTCGTCGCATGGGCGTCCTCGGCATCCAGAACATGCAAGGCCTTTGTCGCCGCCAGATAAAAGTCCATCTTACTTCCTTCAAAGCATTATACGGAAACGATCCCTGCGTTTCCGCGTCAGCCCTATGCCCCTATCAGATCACGCGGGCTGAACAGGCCGTCATATTGCGCCCGTCCGGCGGCATCAATGTCAAAAAGCGTCGCCGTCGCCGTCGGATAACCGGCGCGTATCTTATCCATATCGACAATCGACGCCGAAGCCTCAACCATATAGTCCAGAATAAGGTATTGCACTGCCGGATTATGCCCGACCACCAGTATGGTGTCGCCAGCCGCCTCATGGGCTTCGATAATATCCCGAAGGCCATAGGAATCGGCATCGAACATGTCTTTCCGGATATCCGCTTCGATGTCGCCCAGCACCGATTGCACGGCCCTGAATGTACCCTGTGTGCGCGCGGCTTGTGACACCAGCGCATAGTCAGGTTTTACACCATAGCTTTTAAGCGCCTCGGCCACGGCTTTGGCTTCAGCCACGCCCCTTTCGGCCAGTGCACGGTCGAAATCCTCGCCCGATTCGGCTTCCTTTTCCGCCTTGCCGTGGCGCATGACAATCAGTCGTTTCATAGCGTCGACCCTGTAAAAGTCTGTGTTCTGTCTTGCGACATATGGCCACAAGTTTGTTTTTTCTCAAGCCATATCGGTGTTTTCAACGCGGCTTATACCCTCAAAATTAGCCGCCGGTGTCGGGGCCTTTACCCCCAGTACATCCCGCAATTCATCAATGACTGAAACTGCCGCCCCCCTGACCGGCACCCTGACCGAACGGCGGCAGGCTTCGATAAGAATCAGCCCCCCCGGATAGGGCCATATTTTCGGCGCCCAGTTTTCAAACATCTGCGCCCAGCGCAACATAGAGCGCATCGGCGGCACATAGAGCGCATGTGACCAGGCGACCGGCTCAAGTTCGGCATTGCGCAATATGGCCTCAAGCTGCGAACGGGAAAACGGCTGGCCGTGCCCGAAGGGCGTGCGCTCGGCATGGGTCCACAGACCGCCGCGCGCGACCACGGCCAATATCATGCGGCCATTGGGCGCCATAAGCCGTGACGCTTCACACAAAAGCCCTGAAGCATTCGAGGCTTCCTCAAGGCTGTGCATCAGGAAAAGACGATCAAACAGGCCTGACGGGAACGGTGTATTATATTCGTCCACCAGTACCGTACGCGACTTAAGCTCTTCCGGCCATATCTCGGCCCCTTGCGCCGCCGGCATGGCCGAAATCACCCGCCGCGCGGTATTGAACATATCGAGAAACGGCGTGGTATAGCCCAGCCCCAGCACATCAAGCCCCGCCACATCTGGCCAGGCCTCACTGAGTTTTCGGCTTACCATGGACTGCACCACACGCCCTTCGGGAGTGGTATAGAACAGACCTAAATCTTCTACGGGGCGACGCAAATCTGACCATCCGGACTATAAACAGGCATCAACTACCTATAATAATAGGGCATATTTCCGGCCATATGAGTGAAATCCGCGTGATGAGCCTGCAAATCCACCCGTTCCCCGCCCGTACAGACAATTACGGCTTCCTCATCCGCGACGCGCTGAGCGGTAGGGTCGCCTGTATCGACACACCGGATACCACGCCCGAAGCCACCGGCCTGATTGCAGTGATCGAGAACAGCTTTGGCAAACTGGATTATATCCTCAACACTCACTGGCACCCCGATCACGCCGGTGGCAACGCCGCCCTCAAGGCCCGCTTTGGCGCCGAAATTTTTGGCCCGTCCGAAGTCGCCCGCGTGGCCCCGCTCGATCAGTTCCTGTCCGGCGGCGACCAGTTCCGGCTGGGGGAAACCGTATTTGATATTATTGACCTCGGCGGACATACGCTTGGCCATATCGGCTATGTCAGCACGGACAATAAGCTGGCCTTTATCGGAGACTGCCTGTTTCCGCTGGGCTGCGGGCGTCTGTTTGAAGGCACGCCTGAACAGATGTGGCAGAGCCTGACCCGCCTCATGGCGCTTGACCCGGACACACAGCTTTACTGCGCCCACGAATATGCGCTGTCGAACCTGAAATTTGCCGAAAGCCTGGGCGTTGATGCCGTGCTTAATGTGGCCGGTGACCGCATCCGGAACCTGAGGGCCGCTGGTCAGCCCACCGTCCCCACGCGCCTGGGTGATGAGATCGCCGCTAATCCATTCCTGCGCTTTCCGCTTCTGGAAAATGATCCGGCCCGTCAGGCACAGCGCTTTGGCGAACTTCGCGCCGCCAAGGATAATTTTTAGCCTTACTTACCCGAGGTCAGCAGTTTCGCGACGCGTTTCGACGACGGACGGCCGCCCCAACCGCGATGGATATCGAGCTTGACCACCAGCGTATTGCCTTCGATGCGCGCACCGGGCGGACGACCTTGCGTCAGACGCACCTCCTGCACCGGCTCAAGCAGCTTACGCCCTTCACGGCTGGAGGAAACCTCGATCATGGCATCCGCCGTCACCGTGGCGGCATCGGCAAACAGATATTCCACACCGGGCGTATCAATATCACCTTCAAAGCGGATCAGGCGCTTGAAAGAGCCGGAAACGCGCTTGGAGGTCCGCACCATATGCTGAAAAAGCTGCGACGGCGAAATATGGCCGGGTTCAAAGGCGTCCGCCTGACCGGTCATGGCCACCGGATCACCGGTAGGGCGATCCTTGGAAAACAGGATCATCCCGCCCCAGCGGGTCGCCTTAAGGACAGGCTCCCCCATATCGTTTTTAAAGATAACGTCACCCATCGGGCCGGGTGTCGGCGTTAAGGCCCAGACCTCGTCTTCGCCATCGAACTGAATAAGCGGATTGCGCTGACTGCGGTCAAAGACGAAGCTTGCGCCGCGATCCGTGCTGAACCGGGCGACCGGTGGGGCTGAACGGTTGCGTCCGTCATTGGCCATCTGACCGGTCAGGGATTCGCGTAAGGTACGCGCCCCCTGCCCAAAGGCCATATCCGCAAAGGACAGGCTAAAGGCAGCGACGATCAGGCATAATAATGCCACATACCGCCCCTCTGCCGCCCTGTTTTCCGCAGTCTTTACCAATGTCAAACCGAAGTACGTCATCAAAGGCACTGATAGGCATTGAAAGGGGCGGATTTAAGACAAACATTAATTTTCATACAGGTGCGTCCGCTTTGCAACACAGGGGTTTGCGCCTAAGCAAAACCTGTGCCGCAAAGCGTTTTGACCTCTTAACTGGCCATATGCTGACCGCCGTTGACGGCAATGGTCGCGCCGGTAATGAAGCTGCCCATATCGGACGCCAGAAACGCCACAATCTCGGCCACTTCTTCAGGGGTCCCCAGACGGCCAACCGGAATACCGGCGACGATCTTCTCAAGCACCGCCGGATTGATGGCGCTGACCATTTCGGTCGAGGTATAGCCAGGAGCCACGCAGTTGACCGTAATCCCCTTAGCCGCCGACTCAAGCGCCAGTGCCTTGGTGAAGCCGATCACACCGGCCTTGGCGGTCGAATAGTTTGACTGACCGGCCTGCCCTTTTTGCCCGTTGATCGACGAGATATTGATGATGCGGCCATAGCTGCGCTCACGCATGCCCTCGATGACCTGACGGGTCATGTTGAACATGGAATCCAGATTGGTGTGGATGACGTCCTGCCATTGGGTCTGGCTCATCTTATGGAAAAAGCCGTCACGTGTGATACCGGCATTATTGACCAGAACCTCGACGGGGCCGAGCGCAGCCTCAACCTCAGCCACAGCCCGCTGACAATCCTCAAATTCGGCCACAGAGCCTTTGACAACAAATACGCCCAGTTCGTCGGCGACCTTGCGCGCGTTTTCCTCATTGCCCGCGTAACCGGCGGCGACCTTAAAACCGGCATCGACCAGACGCTTTGAGATGGCCTTACCAATACCGCGCGTACCGCCGGTCACAAATGCTACTCTCGACATTATAATTATCCTTTAGCTTCCTATGCCTGCCTGTAAGTCGTCATGGCGAGGCGAAAATGATTAGCTGCCGAGAACAGGAGCGGAGCGTACACAAGGTACGTGAGCACCGGCTCACAGGCAGATGATTATTTGCAGTCCGCCAGGGCGGCTTACCCGACTGTTTCAACGGTCAGGGCGACACCCATCCCACCACCAATGCACAGGGTCGCAAGGCCTTTAAGCGGCTTGCCTGCCTCTGCGGCACGACGGTTCAGCTCATAAACCAGCGTCGTCAGGATACGCGCGCCCGAAGCGCCAATCGGGTGACCGATGGCAATGGCGCCGCCATTGACATTGACCTTCGACGTATCAAGCCCAAGTTCCTTGACGACACACAGCGCCTGAGCGGCAAAGGCTTCGTTGGATTCCACCAGATCAAGGTCACCAACCGACCAACCTGCCTTTTCCAGCGCCTTTTTCGATGCCGGCACAGGCCCTGTGCCCATGACTGCCGGATCAACACCGGCATTGGCCCAGGACACGATGCGCGCCAGCGGCTTCAGGCCGCGCTTTTGCGCCTCATCCGCCGACATCAGCACCAGCACCGCTGCCCCATCATTAAGCCCCGAAGCATTGGCCGCCGTGACGGTACCGTCCTTGATAAAGGCAGGCTTAAGTCCCGACACGCCTTCAACGGTTGCGCCATGACGGATGAATTCGTCCTTATCGACCACAGTGTCGCCCTTGCGGCCCTTAATGGTCACCGGTGCGATTTCGTCATCGAACTTACCGGCCTTTTGCGCGGTTTCGGCCTTGTTCTGCGAAGCGACGGCGAACTCGTCCTGTGCCTGACGGGAAATCTCCCATTTGGCAGCGATATTTTCTGCCGTCTGGCCCATGTGATAATTATTGAAGCTGTCCCACAGACCATCCTTGATCATGGTGTCAACAAAGCTGACATCACCGAACTTCTGCCCGCCACGCAGATAGGCGGCATGCACGGCCTGAGACATGCTTTCCTGACCACCGGCGATCACCACATTGGAATCGCCCAGCGCAATCTGCTGAGCCCCAAGCGCCACAGCCCTAAGTCCCGAGCCACAGATCTGGTTAAGGCTCCAGGCTGGTGTTTCCTGCGCCAGACCCGCCCTGATGGATGCCTGACGCGCCGGCCCCTGCCCCTGAGCGGCCTGAAGCACCTGCCCAAGAATCACTTCATCAACGTCTGAGGCCTTAAGGCCCGAACGCTCAAGCGCCGCCTTGATGACATGCGCGCCCAGTTCCGCACCCGAAAGGCTCGATAAGCTGCCTAAAAACGATCCTACCGGCGTACGCGCTGCCGCTACGATCACCACGTCAGATACAGACTTGGTCATGAAATTTCCTCTAATCCTATAAAATCGCGCTCAAGCAGCGAAGCGGTGGCGCATAAAAAAATATCCCTCAGGCAGCCCCGACCTTTGTGCGGCAGGTGATACCTGACACCGAACCTGCCCCAAAGGATTCCCCAAGTCACCAGCCAAATGCATCTGTCACGCGACGGTAACGCCAATTTGAGTGTCTTATTGTTGCAGGCTCCGTGTCATCACGCCGGATTTACCTTTTTGTGCGGCTGCACAAACTATTGCACTTGAACATTTATCTAAAAAGCCATCTATTTATCAAAAGACTTTGCGGTAAAGGCACAATTTACCCTTCACCCCTTTAAGGCCCGCACGCGGTGCATTTCAGGCATGTGAACAGAATTAAGACGCCGATCTTTCGGCAGTGCGCAATGTTTTTTATTGCGCAATAATTTCGGCATAGTGCCGGGCAGGAGACAAGGGATTACAATGACCGAAGCCAAAACCAAATCCAAACGCGGCGAAAACGATAAGGTCGTAATCAAGAAATATGCGAACCGGAGGCTCTATAATACCGCCACCAGTTCCTATGTGACCCTTGATAATCTGTCTGAAATGGTGCGTCAGAACGTCGATTTTGTGGTCTTTGATGCCAAGAGCGGCGATGATATCACCCGTGGCGTTCTGGCTCAGATCATCTTCGAAGAAGAAAGCCGCGGCCAGAATCTTCTGCCGATCCAGTTCCTGCGCCAGCTCATCAGCTTTTACGGCGACTCGATGCAAACCCTCCTGCCGACCTATCTTGAAATGTCTCTGGATGGCTTCACCAAACAACAGGAGCGTTTCCGCTCACAGTTTCCCAATACGTTCGGTGTCACGCCTAACCTTGGCTTCTTCGATGAACAGGTAACACAAAATCTGGCGATGTTTGACCGCGCCATGCGCATGTTCTCGCCGTTCAATTTCGCGGGCCTCGCCCCTGAAGCGACACAAGCCGCCTCATCACCTGCCGAAGCCCCCGCGCCTGCCGCCCCGACCCCTTCGGCCAATGGCGATCAGGTCTCGGAACTGCGTGACCAGATCGAAGCCATGAAACAGCAGCTCGATCAGCTGGCAAAAAAATCCTGATCCTTCATACTCCCCTGGCTATGCCGGGGGAGGTGCCTGAGCACAGCGAAGGCGGAGGGGGCATCTTTCTTAACCCCCTGTCATACCGGCGCACTTTTTGCAGCCACCCGTCTATGACGAAGCGACCGTACCCGAATGCAACACTTCCTGTGCCCTCAGGACCCGTCATCGATCACGAAATTCCGCCGACACGGAATTACAAAGATGCGGCCTATGTTGTCCAGCTTATGGGCGAAAGCGAAAAGCGCGGCCTCAGGGGCGGACGCAATATGCTGGATGCGGCAAAAACGACCTATATGCGGGCGGAATTTTCCGGCACATTCGACCGCCGCCCTCACCCAGGCCGCCTGACACGTCAAAAAATATAATAAATACAAATACCAACAGGCTAAACACAGCCTTAACCACGCGGCACAGGACTTGCAGCCCTCCACGTATCTGATGCGGAGTCTGTTATGTCGCTTGTTTACCCGTTTATGTTGAAAACTTTTGACGTCCTGCTGGTGGCAACCATCTTCACCCTGTTCGCTTGAGCCGGCAAACCTTACCCCACCCCGAAATCGCGCCGTGCGGTAATAATGGTAACAATAAAGCCCGCCAGCACATCCAGAAGCGTCATCATGGTCAGCAGGAAAAACACTGATGTCCCAAATGGGCGCAGCAGCAAAAACTCGACCAGACAGACAATAAACAGAACCATTGAAAACGAATGGTTGACGATGGCTACCTGATCCGACGATGTCGATTTCAGCAGTTCAAAAAACAGCATGAAAAGACCAACAAGGATAATCACATCCCCGACGCTTATGATCCACTGCGTCCCCGCGCTGGGCATAGGGATCGTAAACCAGGGCTGCGTAAGGCCATTATAGGCGCTGTTGGGGTCACCACCGATCAGCGAAATGAATGCCAGAATATTATAGACCAGAACCGGTATCGCCAGTAACGGAAAGGCCGTCAGCGGACTGGTCTGTCTGGGTGTCGTTGTCGCCATAGTGTTTCCCGCCCCCATCATATGGTGAGTCATTAACGCGTTTTTCTCTTCCTGACTAGGTTTACGCGCCATACCCCCTCCGTATTTCAAATCCCCTCAGACTTGGCCCCTCAGACTTCAGTCGTGCTTCCCGGATTGCGGTAGCGCCGATTAAGCCACATAACCCCCGGCAGATCCGTCAAGGCCTCAAGCAAGCGTCCGATATTAGTATATTTCGACTGACCTGTCGTGCGCAAACGATCTTCGACAGGCTGAAACAGTGTCAGGAAACCCTCACGGGTCACAAGCGCCGGCATATAGCGGTGCATATTGTCGAAATAGGGCAACCGCAGGAACACATGACGACGGATCGCCTTGATGCCGCAGCCCGTATCATTGGAACCGTCATTCAGCATCGATTTGCGGATATTATTGGCCCAGCGCGACGCCAGACGCTTGGATTGGTTGTCCTGACGGTTACGGCGCTCACCGGCGACCATACCGACCTCAGGCGCGGATGCCTCAAGCACCGTCGTCACTTTCAGCACATCCGCCGCCGGATTTTGCCCGTCCCCATCCAGCATGGCAATGATGTCACCGCGCGCGTTAAGCACGCCGGTACGCACCCCACCGCTTTTGCCGGTATTGCTCTGATGGCGTATAATCCTCAGACGGGGCAGCTCGGCCCGCACGGCCTGTAACCGCTCAAGGGTGGCGTCACGGCTCTTATCGTCAACAAAGATGATTTCATACTGATCCGACCCGTAGGTTCCGGCAAAAACCGTATCAATCTCACGGGCAACCTGTACCGCCGCACCCTCTTCGTTATTGACAGCTACGACGACAGAGACGACTAAGGACATAGGAGATAACCCGTTCACGATCAGGCGCAGACTCGCGCACTCTAACAAGCGGGCCTCTTAACACTTTTGTACCATAGCGTAAACACACGCATCATCTGCGCGGACTTACGCCCACACCGCTTTTACCGTCGGGAACTGCACGCCATGTCGCAACGCCTTTTGCAAGCCGCCACCACCGGTCTGAGAGGCCCGTTTATAGCGGCCATACTGGCATTCCTTGTCGGCCTGCCCTGCGCCATGATTATTCCGCCGCTAGATCGCGACGAATCACGCTTCGTGCAGGCCAGCACCCAGATGCTGGAAACAGGCGACTTCATCAATATCAGCTATCAGGACGACCCGCGTCACAAAAAACCCGTGGGCATTCACTGGCTTCAGGCCGCCAGCGCGTCCCTCACCTCTGCCGAAGGTGCACGCGATGTGCTGGCCTATCGCTGGCCGTCCTTGCTGGGGGCGGCGCTTGCTGCCTTTGCCCTGACGTGGGGGGCGGGACACCTGTTTGATAACCGGCGCGGCCTCAAGGCAGGCATTATTTTCGGTGTCAGCTTCCTTCTGTCCACCGAAGCCTTCATCGCCAAGACCGACGCGGTTCAGGCGGGCCTGATTACCCTGTCGATGGTGGCACTGGCCATCATCTATACGCGCTGGAAAAGCCTGCCGCCTGATGCCGAAAAACCGAAAATTTTCAAAGAAAAACTTATTTTCTGGGTGGCTTTGGCAGGCACCATTCTCATCAAGGGCCCCATTGGGCCTATGGTCTTTGCCGCCTGCGCCCTGACGCTTCTGGCATGGGATGCGCAGGCGAAAAACGGCAATGCCCGTTGGTTCAAACATCTCGGCTGGAGCTGGGGCATTTTACTGGTCATCCTGCTGGTTGGGCCGTGGGCCATTGCCATTACCATTGCGACTGATGGCAGCTTCTGGAAGACCTCGATCGGTGACGATCTGGCCCCCAAACTGATTAGCGGCGACGAAGGCCACTTCGCCTGGCCCGGCACCCACACGCTTTTGCTGCCGCTGCTGTTCTTCCCCGGCAGCTTCCTGTTAGGGGGCGCCTTACAAACAGCCCTGTCACGCTTCAGGGAACCCGCCATCCGTTTTGCCATCTGCTGGTTCCTGCCCGCGTTTCTGGTCTTCGAATTGTCGCCGACCAAGCTGGTGCACTATCCCCTGCCGACCTACGGCGGGTTAGCCCTCCTCGCCGCCGTCAGCCTGTCCATGCCGCTGAAAACCTGGGCCAAGGTGATGAATACGGTTCTCGGTCTGTTTGGTGGTGCGCTCATCAGCCTGATCGTCATTTACGGCCTCAGTGAATTTGGCAGCACAGGTGCTGCCCCGCTCGTGTCACTCACCGTGGCCTCAAGCCTGCTGGTCAGTGGTCTGGGGGCGTTCTTCCTCTGGCGTCACCACAAACGCACAGGCCTTCTGTGCTTGCTAGGGGCTGGTATTGCCGCACACCTGTGCTTTGTCACCACCCTGTCGCAGCTTAAGCCTTTGTGGGTGACGCAATCGCTCGAACAGGCCCTGATCGACACACGCCTTGATCCGCGTCAGGGCCTGCATCCCGGCCCTGTGGCCATACTCGGATACGAAGAACCAAGCTTCGTCTTCGCCATGGGCACCAAGACCGAACTGGCAGAAACCGTGCCCGAAGCCATCGCCGCCCTGAAGCAGAACCGTCCGGTCTATGTCGAATCACGCTTTGAAGAAGACTTCCGCGCCGCCCTGCACGCAGGCCGCATCAGCGCGCGCCGTGTGACCACCGTCGAAGGCCACAATTATTCCAACGGCAAGGCCGTCAAAATAACCCTCTATCAGTCACAATAAAAAAGGGGGCCAAAAGCCCCCCTTTGAACTCTATTTAATAACGGCTTCGACCGTCGCATCTTCGTCTTCCTTAAGACGCGGACGCGCCGCCGCCCGCAACACCGATACACCGAGAATAACCGGACTGAGCACGGCAACATAGGCTTTGCGCCACAGCCCCTTCGCCCGCTTACGGAAATAATAGTTCAGCCCATGCCCTTTATTAAGCTCGACAAAAATCGGCTCAACGCGTGAGGTATGGCCTTCGTGGATGACGTGGGCATGGGGATGGAACAGCACCTCTCCGCCCTGTTCACGCACCCGCCAGCACAGATCGACATCCTCGACATGCAGGAAGAAACTGGTGTCAAAGCCTTCCATCCGCAGGAAATCCGCGCGTGACATCAGGAAACAGGCACCGGACACGGTTTTCACCGGCACAGGTGCCTCTGGTACCGGCTGATCCTCAAGATGTATCTCAAACTTTTTCAGCGCCGGAACGACGCGCGACAGACGCGTCAGGGATACCAGCGTTGTAAATGGCGTCACCTCGCCCCGCCGTGCGCCGCGCTGCTCGGTCAGGTCGGTATTCAGCACTCTTGCCCCGACCAGACACGGATGCGTGGCTTTTGCTGCTGTCCGCATCATCCCCTCAACGGCCCCGTCACACAGAATAGCGTCAGGATTGAGGAACAGAAGCCAGGGCTGGCTGGCCAGTTGTGCGCCCAGATTGGCCGCACGGGCAAAACCGATATTGCCCTGCCCCTGCACCAGCAAGACCCGTTCATCACGCGCCTCAAGCTCATGCAAGGCTTCCGACGTTTGTGCCGAAGACCCGTTATCGACCAGCACCAGTTGACTAACGCTAGGCTCAGACAGCACCCGCTCGATGCTTTGATAAAGTATGCCGCCGGTATGATAACAGACCATGACCACGCTGACCCCCGACGGTACAGGGGCGGCACGCACCCGTATATCGGGTGCGTATAATCTCGCCTCATCATCCTCCAGACGGCGTAACTTCAACAGTTCTGCGATAGTCGGGGAGAGAAGTTGTTGCATGATCAAAATACTTTATAAAAAAAATTATAAGTCCGGAGGTGCGGCCCCCGTCGTCAATACTCTGACCGCTTCATCAAGCGACAATATACTTTGTCCGTCCTGCCCCAGATAACGCAGGGCAACCTCACCGGTTTCAGCCTCTTTTCGGCCTATGACAGCAATAACGGGTACTTTAGCTAAGGAATGCTCACGAATTTTATAATTTATTTTCTCATTACGCAGGTCGGTGTCAACCCTTATCCCTGCATTACGCAATTTTTGCGCGACCTGTTGCGCATAATCATTAGTATCGGAGGTGATCGGTGCCACCATGACCTGCAATGGTGCCAGCCACAGAGGGAATTTACCCGCATAGTTTTCGATAGTTATGCCAATAAAGCGTTCAAATGACCCAAATATGGCACGGTGTAACATAATTGGCCGGCGACGCGATCCATCCTCGGCGACATATTCAGCACTCAGCCGCTCCGGCAGCACCATATCGAGCTGGATCGTCCCACAGGTCCAGGTACGGCCAATGGCATCGCGCACGATAAACTCAAGCTTTGGCCCGTAGAACGCGCCATCACCCGGAGCGATTCGCGGCTCAACGCCTGCCTTGCGCGACGCATCGAGCAGCATGGCCTCTGACTGATCCCACTGTTCATCCGTACCTGCACGCACATCCGGCGCAGGCCGCGTTGAAAGCGCGATTTCATCCACTTCAAAGCCGAGATCGGCATAGACCTGCTGCGTCAGGGTGACGAAATCGGAAACTTCACTGACCACCTGATCTTCGCGACAGAAAATATGCCCGTCATCCTGCGTAAAGGCCCGCACGCGCATCAGACCATGCAGAGACCCCGAAGGTTCATAGCGGTGGCAGGAACCAAATTCGCCCATGCGGATCGGCAGTTCGCGGTACGAACGTAAGCCGACATTGAACACCTGCACGTGGCCGGGGCAGCTCATCGGCTTGACCGCAAGGGTTTCCCCCTCAACGGTTTCACAGACGAACATATTGGCGCGATATTTATCCCAGTGACCGGACTTCTGCCAGAAGGTCGAATCGAGCACCTGCGGGGTACGCACCTCGACATAGCCCGCCTTATCCAGCTTACGACGGATATAGGCCTCAAGCGTCTGCCACAGCGTCCAGCCCTTCGGGTGCCAGAAGACCATGCCGCGACCTTCTTCCTGCATGTGGAAGAGGTCCATCTGGCGGCCGATCTTACGATGGTCGCGCTTTTCGGCTTCCTCGATGCGCGTCAGATAGGCCTGAAGGTCTTCCTCCGATGCCCAGGCCGTGCCGTAGATGCGCTGAAGCTGGGCATTGTTCTGATCGCCGCGCCAGTAGGCACCGGCCAGCTTGGTGAGCTTGAAGGCCTTGCCGACAAATTTAGATGACGGGAAGTGCGGCCCGCGACACAGGTCTTTCCAGTTATCGCCATGCCGATAGACGGTGATGGTCTCGGTGCCGGGCAGATCACGGATAATCTCGGCCTTATAGTTTTCGCCAATCGACTCAAAATGCGCAATCGCTTCGTTACGATCCCAGACCTCGCGCACGATCTTTTCGTCGCGATCCACAAGCTCCTTCATCTTCTTTTCGATCTTCGGCAGATCATCCAGACTGAAAGGCTCCGCGCGGGCAAAGTCATAATAGAAGCCGTCCTCGATCGACGGGCCAATGGTGACCTGCGTACCGGGGAAAAGCTCCTGCACGGCCTGCGCCAGAAGGTGCGCCGCATCGTGGCGGATGACCTCAAGCATTTCCGGCGCATCACGCAACAGGATTTCAATCGTGCCATGGCCTTCAATCGGACGATCAAGATCATAGAGATCGCCATTCAGGCGGATCATGGCGGCTTTTTTCGCCAGAGATTTCGACAGCCCCTCGGCTATGGTTCGACCTGTGACCCCCTGCTCATAGGAACGCACGGCGCCATCGGGAAAGGTCAGGTCGATCATCATGTTTCTCTCGGTTTATTCCGCCCCTACGACAGGCTGGAATGTTGATATTGTTCCTGCCTGTACGACAGCCAACAAGGGTTTATCAAGTGCGCTCTTGTTCTTTTTCAGGCTTTGGCGGCACCGGATCATAGCCTGAGCCGCCGCCGGGGCGGCACCGACAGATGCGCTTTACCCCCATCCATGAGCCTTTAAGCGGCCCATGAGTGATCATCGCTTCGGCGGTATATTCCGAACAGGTCGGCAAGAAGCGGCACTGCTGGCCGATAAACATCGACAGGGTCAGTTTATAGGTGCGCAACGCCCCGCGCACAGTTTTTTCATATACAGAAGCCATCAGGCCAATAGTATAAAGCCTTCTCAGCCAAAAACAAAAGGATCATCCCCCCTCTCCTCCCTATGCACAAGCATGGGGAGGTGGCACCGCGCAGCGGGGTCGGAGGGGTCTCTCTTGCGGCTTTCGCCAAAGCCACCCCTTGCGCAGAGCCACCTCAGCCCCATATGGGCCTGCATATAGTACCCGCCTCCCCTGAAAGCGTTCCATGAAAAAACTGCCCGCCCGCTACATGGCCATCGTCATGCCGTTTCTTTTGTCAGTGATGATGAGCGGGTTGATTTCCATGGTCATGCTGTTGCTGCATGGCGGGGTAACGCCTCACCTTATGGCGGACTGGCTTAAGGCCTGGGCCATAGCCTGGGTTATCGCCTTCCCGTCCGTCCTATGCCTTTTGCCCGTTGTCCGCAGACTGGCGACGCTGATCGTCGAAACATCCGGACAATAGCGACCTCTTATGCCACGCGTTTCGGCGGCGGACGTAGGGAAATATTCAGGTCCCCGTCATAGGGCGTCGGCTGCCACAGATTGATGTCCGGCCCGCCCTGACGCGGTATGATCTGTGCATGGTTCCATCCGCCTTCACGTCGCGCCGTCTGTGCATATTCCCCTAGCTGCGACAACAGCTGTGCATTGACCATAGACAGACGCACCTTGGCCGCGCCATGCGCCCGCCCGATTTTAATTAAGGCCTCCATCAGCGCAGGCACACCCTCCGGTGCCTCATCAAGCGCCACCAGATCAATGATCTCCAGCACAAGCGGCTCAATGGAATTGCCCTTGGCGAATATGGCGGTGGCATAGGCGGTCACCTCATCCTCCGGCGCATAGGCCAGCATGACCTGAGGAATGGTCAGATCAGGATCTTTCATGCGCCAGCGCTGAACCTGCGGGCTGCGATCAGCCACCAGACGCCCCTGCGCACGCATAGCCTGCCAGAATACCTCATAGGCCGGATCAGAAGGATGCAGCGGACGCACCCCGTTTTCAAACGGCACCCGCTCCTTTTTCCATACCTTGCCGGGCAACAAACGTTCCCCTACCCGACGCGCCAGAGACGGATGATCACTGACGGCCCAGCGCAGCAACCGCCCCTCCAGACAGATTAGCGGATCAAGCACCCAGGACAGCTTAAGCTCCGCCGTCTCAACAGGGCACGGCTTGAAGCCATATTTCCAGTAAAGCCGATAGGCCAGCGCATTGGCATTCAGCGTATAACAGGTGAAAAAACCGGGCTCACTCAAAAGCGTATGCAGCAGATGCCGACTTGAGCCGCGCGCTTCAGGGGCGACCACAAGCGAATGTCCGGTCAGTCCGTAATGCGCCTCATCCCTAAGCCAGAATTTCTGCACCAAAGCGCCTAAAAACCCGCGCACCTCACCGGTAGCATCCGTCAGCACCCAGCCAATCGGTGCCGGCGCGTCTTTCAGGACAGGATTTTCCATCAACCATCGCCAACCGGCCCGACTGCGCTTTGGCCACCAGACCGACTGCCATAAATCATTGACCGCGCTGATGTCGTTTTCGGTAAATACACGTATGGGCATTTTGCACCTCCCGTTATACTTTTGCGACTACGCACAAAAATTACAATCAAAAAGGGTATTTAAAACGCAAAACACCTTTAAATGGAATTAACGCCCCCAAAGGTTGTCTAAAGAAGCGAAAATTAACCATGCCCGGTCGCTATATACCCACCATATCCTTCCCGTTTACGGGGAAGGTGGCGCGGCGAAGTCCGCGACGGAAAGGGCTTTTCCTCGCTCAGGACTCTTGTATTAGCCTTAAAAATCAGCGGGCCACCTGCTCCATCGCCTCAACCGTGGCCTCAAGCGCCAGAAGCGTCGAGGCATGTCTCGCCGGAAAATCCTTCACCGACTGCAAAATAGCAAAATCGGTAAACCGCTCAGGGAAGGCAAAGTCCGCGCCCTTAAACATCGCCCGCATGGCATCACGGGCGGCCACAACCTCATCACGCGTTGCGCCTATCACCTGCTGACTGAGGATGGCCGCCGCTGCCTGCCCCAGCGCACAGGCTTCTACGGTTTGCGCAAAACCAGTAAGCACCTCCCCGTCCATCGTCACTTCAACATGGATATGCGACCCGCACAGCTTAGCCGTCCGGTCGGCGAAACCGTCAAACCGCTCCAGATGCCCGACATGCTGAAGCTGTGTCGTGCGCCTGAGTATCTCCCGCGAATAGAGATCGTCGATCATTACGCCTCTGCCCGTGCCTTCAAGGCTTCACAATAGGCCGTGAATCCCTTTTTGAGGAACTTGGCGTAGCGTCGCCCTTCCCGTTCAGACAAAAAGCCGGAAAAGACCGCCCCAATAGCAAAGGAACAGCCGGTTTTCGACAATTCCTCAAACTCGAAAAACCGGATCAGAGACCCTTCATAAAACTTCTTCGGCACGCCAATATGAATATGCGACAGCGGCGACCAGTCAGAGACAAATCCACCGATCTCCCACAGTCCCAAGCCCTCATACTGCTCCTCAAAGCGTACCGGTGCGCCAAAACGCAGTTCCCCCTCCACAACCTGATGGATTGGACTCCACTGCGTCCAGCCCTTCAGATCAGCCACGATCTCATAGACATCATCCACCGGACGCGAAATGCCGATACGCTGTTCAACCTTGAATGCCATTTACTTTATCTTCCATGTCGCGCCTTGCGGGCCATCCATGACCTCAACATTAAGCGCGTTCAGTTCGTCACGAATACGATCGGCCTCGCCCCAGTTTTTCTCGGCGCGTGCGGTTTTGCGCGCCTCAAGCAAGGCCTCAACCTTGGCCGACAGATCATCGTCCGCCCCGCCCTTGAACCAGTCCTCAGGGTCTTGCTGGAGGACCCCCAAAACATTTGCGAGCGACCTCAAAGAATACATGCAAATTGATGCTGCAACTGGTGCAACTTCTTGAGCCAATTCAGTTCTCTTGACTTCAGAATTTACAAAGTGCTCAACATTTTTTGCCAACTCGAATAATTTAGATTTAGCTAATGGCGTATTGAGATCATCCATCAACACTTCCAATGGATTTTCCATTTGATGCGCTTTAAGCGGAACATTTTTATTTCGCAACAAAACACCATAGATGTAATCTAGTTCCTTGCGGCTCTGATCGAGTAAATCCTTGGTCCAGTTTAACGGGGAACGATAATGGGCGCTCAACAATGCCCAACGCACCACCTCTCCCGGATATTGCTGAATAAGATCATGCACCAGCAACACATTACCCAGTGACTTGGACATCTTTTCCGCATCCATGGTCAGGAAGCCATTGTGCATCCAGTAACGGGCATAGTCCTCTTCGTGCTTGTGGCCATGCTGGGCACAGACCCCTTGCGCGATTTCATTTTCATGGTGCGGGAAGATCAGGTCATGCCCGCCACCGTGAATATCAATCGGCAGGCCCAGATTGGCCTCGATCATCGCCGAGCATTCGATATGCCAGCCCGGACGCCCCTCACCCCACGGACTGTCCCAGCGCGGTTCGCCCTCTTTTGACGGCTTCCACAGTACGAAATCCTGCGCATTCTTCTTATAGGGGGCCACCTCGACCCGCGCACCGGCAATCATGTCATCGAGAGACCGGTTCGACAGACTGCCATAGGATTTGTAGCTGGCCACATCGAACAACACATGGCCTTCGGCGGCATAGGCGTGCCCGTTATTAATCAGCGCCCCTATCTGGGAAACAATCGCGTCCATATTGGCCGTCACGCGTGGTTCCAGCGTCGGCCGCAACGCGCCTAAGGCCGCCATGTCGGCATTATATATGTCAGCATAGCGATTGGTGATGACGCTGATGTCCACGCCCTCATCCATGGCCTTCTGATTTATCTTGTCGTCCACATCGGTGATGTTCCGGGCATAGACGACGTGATCCACGCCATAGATTTCCCGCAGCAGCCGGAACAGCACGTCAAACACCACGACGGGCCGCGCATTGCCAATATGGGCATGATTATAGACCGTAGGCCCACAGACATACAGGGTAACCCTTTTCGGGTCACGGGGAACGAAGTCGCGCTTTTCGCGCTTTAAGGTGTCCTGGAGCTTTAGTTTCATGATTTTTTTAGGTTGATCTTCCATTGCCTTGCCCCATATAGACACTCGACGGGCATAGCACCATGCTATTTAAGCGAAAACGCGCCTGAAAATTTGATCCACGCATACGGCCCGTGCGTATCATAAGGGGCCACCAAAGAGGGATGCCACGCGTCATTCCGGAACCTTCGTTCCGGCGCTACTCGGCCCTCCGGAGAGAGATAGTTTTTCATGAGTCAATCTGAAGCCGCAGCCGCCGGAACCGATCCGGTCACCAGCCTGCTGAATGCCACCCGTTCCAAAACCTTCGGCGAAACCCTGAACGTCGAACGCCCCTCAAAAGAAGAAGCCATGAATGCTGTGCGCACGCTTCTGGCATGGGCCGGTGATGACCCCTCACGCGAAGGCCTGATCGACACCCCTAAGCGCGTCGTCGAAGCCTATAGCGAGTGGTTCAACGGCTACACATCCGACCCCGCCAAGGAACTGTCGCGTACCTTTGAGGACGTACAGGGCTATGACGACATGGTTCTGCTGCGTCAGATCGATGTCGAATCACACTGCGAACACCATATGGCCCCGTTTCTGGGTAAGGCCTATGTCGCCTACCTGCCGACCGCCAAGGTCGTCGGCATCTCGAAAATCGCCCGCGTCGTTGAAATCTTCTCGAAACGCCTGCAAACGCAGGAAACCCTGACCAAGCAGATCGCTGACGCCATCGAAGAATCACTGACCCCATTGGGCGTTGCCGTTTTGATTGATGCTGAACACCAGTGCATGAGCACCCGTGGCGTGCACCATAAGAACGTTACCACCGTAACGACCCGTTTTACGGGGGCCTTTAAAACCGATCAGGCGTTGCAGGATCGCTTTCTTCGCTTTTGCCAACCCTGAAAACGCTTAATTTTTTCGCGCAAGCCTTAAAAATCAGGTTTTTTCGCAAATAGTTTTGCATTCATGGCCTTTACAATTGGCTTTGAGTGGGCATAAATCGCCCATCGAAATTTTTTACCTGTGTCTGCACAGGCACACTAGGGAGTAACAAGATGGGCGCTAAGCTCGGCGGTGGCGGCGGTGGTCGTTACAATGTGGAACAAAATTCCGATATCAACGTGACACCGTTCGTTGATATCATGCTCGTGCTGCTGATCATCTTCATGGTGTCTGCACCTATGGCGACCGTGTCGATCAAACTCGACCTCCCCCCTGCGATTCCGAATCCGGAACAGCAGGAACAACCCAAGGATCCGGTTTTCATCTCCATTCAGGGCACCGACGACATCTATATCGGTACCAACAAGACCTCGCTGGCAACCCTTGCGGCTGATCTGACTGTGGCCCTTGAATCCCCGAACCCGCTTGATGAGCGTGTTCTGGTGCGTGGCGATGCCGACATTGAATATAACGACTTCATGGCTGTTCTGAACGTGCTTCAGGACAACGGCTTCTTCAAGATCGGCCTGATCAACGAAGACATTACCTGATAAACGGATAAAACCGATTTCAGACACGCCGGAAGTTCACGCTTCCGGCGTGTTTTTTGTTATATGAGCGCATGACCTATTCTCCTGACGACATCGAAGACATCGAAGACGACCAAACCGGCGAAACCCTGCACTTTGACCTGCCCCCTGATCAGGCAGGTGACCGGCTGGATCGCGCACTGGTGCCGTTTATCGGCGATATGTCCCGCGCCCGCCTTCAGTCCCTGATCGCAGAAGGCCGCCTGAAGCTTAATGGTGAGCCCATCACTGACGGCAAGCATAAGGCCCGCGCCGGCAGCTACAGCCTGATGATTCCCGCCCCCGTCTCCGCCTTGCCTGAACCACAGAACCTTGCCCTCACGGTTCTGTACGAAGACGCCCACCTGATCGTCGTCGATAAACCGGCGGGCATGGCCGCTCATCCGGCCTCAGGGACACCTGACGGCACGCTGGTCAATGCCCTGCTCTATCACTGCGGCGACAGCCTGTCCGGCATTGGTGGCGTATTGCGTCCTGGCATTGTCCATCGCCTTGACAAGGATACCTCTGGCGTCATGGTCGCCGCCAAGTCCGATCAGGCGCACAAAGGCCTGAGCGATCTCTTTTCGCGCCACGACATTAAACGCGCCTATGAGGCCTTTGTACGCGGCGTTCCTAAATCAGAATCCGGTACGGTCACCACCCGCCTCGGCCGCTCCATGCATGACCGCAAGAAAATGGCTGTCCTGCGTCAGGGCGGACGCGAAGCCATTACCCATTACCGCCTGCTGGACGTTTTCGGTGACAAGCCGGTCGCCTCACACATCCGCTGCACGCTTGAAACCGGCCGCACGCACCAGATCAGGGTGCATATGGCCCATATTGGCGTCCCCTGCCTTGGCGATCCGGTCTATGGCTCCGGCGCTCCGGTCAGGGCCGTCGCCGACATTATCAAAGACCTGAACTTCACGCGTCAGGCGCTTCACGCCGCACACCTCGGTTTTGTCCATCCGGTCACCGGCGAGAAACTGTCCTTCGAGGCCCCCTTCCCCGAAGATATGGCCGCCCTGCACGACGCCCTGCTTGACCTCTGACCATACTCCCCTAACTTGTTGGGGGAGATGTCACGAAGTGACAGAGAGGGTATATTTTCTTTTCCTGAAGCCCAAATCGTAACACCCACGATTACTAATCTGTGAGTTTAGTATTTTCTGCCCTTAGAGGGCCTTTATTTTCGTCTAAACCTTCCTACATGGAAAAGGTAGGCAATTGAGCGCTCAATTGGACCCACCTTTTTGGCTGGCGTTTCAACAGGGGGTTCTTATGCCCGAAGATAAAACGACACAGGACACTGAAGGGGATACCATGACCAACACAGCTGTTATGAGCTTACCTGCCATGACGTCGCTTGGACCAGACGGCGGCCTGAACCGCTATCTGTCGGAAATCCGTAAGTTCCCTATGCTCGCCAAGGACGAGGAATTCATGCTGGCCAAGCGTTGGGCCGAGCACGAAGACCCCAAGGCCGCCCATAAGCTGGTTACCTCGCACCTGCGCCTCGTGGCCAAGATCGCCATGGGGTATCGCGGCTATGGCCTGCCGATTGGTGAAGTCATCTCTGAAGGCAATGTCGGCCTGATGCAGGCCGTCAAGAAATTCGACCCCGACAGAGGTTTCCGTCTGGCAACCTATGCCATGTGGTGGATCAAAGCCGCCATTCAGGAATATGTCCTGCGTTCATGGTCGCTCGTTAAGATGGGCACCACCGCCGCGCAAAAGAAGCTGTTCTTCAACCTGCGTAAGGTGAAATCGGAAATCAGCGCCCTTGAGGACGGTGACCTGCGCGCTGAAAACGTCGCTCAGATCGCCACCAAGCTTGGGGTGACCGAAGACGAGGTCATTTCCATGAACCGGCGCATGTCATCGCCCGATTCTTCCCTTAACGCGCCTCTGCGGGCCGCTGAGGGCGATTCGGAATGGCAGGACTGGCTGGTGGACGATAAGACCGAGTCTCAGGAAACAGTGCTGGCCGAATCCGAAGAGTACAAGCTGCGCATGAGCCTGCTTGAGGAAGCCATGGGCGAACTGAACGACCGCGAAAAGGTCATCCTGACCGAACGCCGCCTGAAGGACAGCCCGACGACCCTCGAAGACTTGGCCGAACGCTTTGGTGTCTCCCGCGAACGGGTGCGCCAGATCGAAGTCAGGGCCTTTGAAAAGCTGCAAAAGGCCATGACCGAAGCGGCTGCTGCCTGATTCACCCCACGAAAAAGCCCCGCACTTCGCGGGGCTTTTTTATGCCGGTGCCGCAGGAATACTGCCGGGATTATATCCAAACCGCTTGTTCGGTTTAAACCACACGCTCCCGTCCTGATCAAAGATCATATTGAACCGCCAAAGCACCCCGATGCTGATCGCCCCATCCAGCCCTTCATATTTCGGATCATCCGCTGCCGCCGGATCAAACAGCGTGACCGGTGCCGGATCAATGCGAAAATCCCCAAACTCAAGACCACTGATGCCCGTATAGCGAATTTTTGTTTTCGCCCCCGACAGACGGTTTTCGGCCTTTGGATAGGCGTCCCACAACGCATGTTTGCGCACCGAGGCCGGAGTCAGCATGACACCGTATCCCACCAGTGTATCCAGCACGAACCGCATATCCCGCCCCGCCAGTTTTGCCGGCAGAATCATCCGTCCTTTTGCGTCACGCTCGACCGGAAGACGGCTATATCCGGTCTTTTCCGGCGCCCCCTCAGTGTAACGCGTCATATATTTATCATCGAGATTAAGTTCGGACGGCAAAAGCCTCAGGAAATCCTGCCCCAGATGTATGCTCTGCTTCGGGTTTTCGGCTTCAAAAAGCCTGAAACCGGCGACAGATACCTCACCGAACACCAGCGCTGACGCATCATATCCGCCCTCAGGTAAGGCCTTCAGCCCACAGACCCGCGCCATATTACTGCCAATGGTACTTTGTGCATCCGCCAGCGCAAACGCACCTGAATAAGTCTTCCCCCCCACCGTCACCGGAAATAAAAACCGCCGGTCTTCCCCAAGCCTGAACGGTATAGTTTCACGCCCTGCCACAGCCTCCGGCAGGTTCGGTTGTACCTTTTCGGGCGGAGCAAGCCCCAGCAGACTGCCGGTCGATTTGACATGCACCGAACGCTCACCATCAAACGCCAGAATAAAGGCACTGAGAAACGCGGCCCCGACAACACCTTGCGCATGGGCCCCGCCCTTCATAGCGTTTCGGTCATCCGGATTGGCCAGCATGACCGCCATGCGTGGCACCCATATGCCGCCCACCTGAATGTCACGCATCTCGACGATACGGTTGCTAACCGTCTTGCCATTTACTCCCTGTGACCTGCCCTCACCAATAAGCGGGTATTTGTCCCATAGCTTCTGTGCCTCCACATAGTCGGCAAAAAGACTGAGCGGGGCCTCAGCCCCCGTATCCAGAAGGCAGTTTATTTTCCGCCCCGCCAGATTCAGCCGGATATAGGCGCGTTTGATGCTTCTGGCCCGCCCGCCATGAAACTGCGCCTCAAGATTACCAAACCCCGTCAGATCCATAGACCCCGCGACCGGATAATAGCGCAACTCCTTCGCCTGAAAGTCAATCTGGCAGGGCACACTGGTCAGCGCCTCAATGGACAACAGGCCGTCAACATCAGGTACGTTGAAGCCTCTGGAGCCGACAACCTGCCACTCCCTTAGGTTAAGCCCGTCTCCTACCTGAAGGTGCGACACATGATAAAGCTCAGTGGTTTCCGTGCCCGATGCCCCGCGAATTACCCCCTGCCCCACCGGCCTCAGACCAGCTTCAACGGCGATCTTATGTTTTACAAGCGACGTCGACGCGCCGGTATCCAGGAGAAAATTATATGGCCCACGCCCATTAAGATGCGCCTGAACCATCGGCAATCCCCGCCGGTAAAGCGTCAGCGGCACCCGTACGATTCGCGGTTCCGCCTGAGCCACAAAGGGAAAAGCTCCCGCCCCACCCAGCAAGACCGCCATCTGTCGCCGCGTCAGCATAATCCTCCCCCGTTTCACCTGTTCTCAGGCAATCAGCCGCCGTGTATTCGCCTGAGTAACACGCGATTCGGGAAGAAACCAAGCCTCAGGCGACCTTCGTCGGCTGCCGGTCTTCAATCTTGAAAAACTGCGACAGGCTGTAGATGGGCGGAGCCAGCCCGTCCATGTCCGGCGGATCGCTCCTGAGGCAATGCAGTACGGCCTTTACATCCGTCAGATAGGTCTCGGACCTTATCCGCTTACAGGCGGGCACCAGCACCTCCAGTTGGGCCATCATGGCTTTACGCGCCTGTAAGGGGTTGCTCTCATACTGGTTGTGCGCCGCCCTTAAGATACGCACGGCCTGTTCAATCGGTTGCAGTTCGTCATTGACCTTATCCGATGAGCGCTTGCGTTCACCGGCATATTCGCCCGAATTGAACCGGCGACGGTCAGGGCCGACATAGCCGACGGCCTCGATCCACGGACGGCTTTTGAAGGCCACATGCTCGACCCGCTTCAAAAAATCCGCCCAGGTAACGGGCTTTTTCATGAACTCATCGGCACCGGCATCGCGGGCTTCGCGCAAAAACGGCCCGATATAGTCTTCCGTCAGCATCATGATGACCGGCGCCTTACGCGAAGGCGCTTCGGAACGGCGCAGGTTACGCGTAAAGTTGGCCGCATGAGCCAGTGGCGGCTGATGGGCGCAGAACACAAGCGTGAAAGCATCCATGTGCGCCTTATCCAGCGCTTCATTTTCGTTTTTAAAATGAAGCACTTCCTGCGCGCCCATCGCCCGCAGCATGTCCATCAGCATACGCGCGTAACCGACATTGGGCTCAAGCAGCAAAACGTGCTTCAGATGCGGCCTGAGCTTGTTAATTTTTGCCGGTTCGACAAACACGCTGTCAAATCTCCAGTGGTTTCACCCGAGACTAACGCAAATCGGTAAATGACGGCTTTACGTTAAAAGAGATAATCACGACACCACTCCCTCTCTCTAAAAATCAGGCATAAAAAGTGAAAAAATCCCGTCGGGCCGCCCCGAGGGATTTTTTCTCAATACGGTCAGGGGGCACATGGGGGAAAAACCGTTTTCCCCCATGATGTAAATTAGTCCTGAAACGGATCACGCATAAGGATCGTATCTTCACGCTCCGGCGAAGTCGACAGCAAAGCCACCGGTGCCCCGATCAGTTCCTCAATACGACGCACATATTTCACGGCATTGCCCGGCAGGTCTTTCCACGAACGCGCGCCTTGCGTCGATTCCGACCAGCCCTCAAGCTCTTCATAAACCGGCTCGATGACTTCCTGCGCCTTGATACCCGACGGCAGATAGTCGATCACCTCGCCATTGAGCTTATAGCCAACGCAGATTTTCAGGGTTTCGATACCGTCCAGCACATCCAGCTTGGTCAGGGCAATGCCGTCAATGCCGTTAATGGCAATCGACTGACGCGCCAGAACCGCATCCAGCCAGCCGCAGCGACGGGCACGGCCGGTAACGGTGCCGAACTCATGACCAACGCGGCCAATGCGCTCGCCGACCTCGTCAAACAGCTCTGTCGGGAACGGACCGGAGCCTACGCGGGTCGTATAGGCCTTGAGGATGCCCAGCACATAGCCTGCCGAACGCGGGCCCATGCCGGAACCGGCAGCGGCCTGACCGGCGACGGTGTTGGACGAGGTCACAAACGGATAGGTGCCGTGGTCAATATCCAAAAGCGCGCCCTGCGCCCCTTCAAACAGAATGCGCTTGCCTTCGTGCTTGGCCTTGTCGAGCACATACCACACTGGTTTGGCAAAGCTCAGGAGGCGCGGGGCAATTTCCTTAAGCGCCTCAAGCAGTTCCGCCTTGTTGACTTCCGCCAGATCCAACCCGCGACGCAGCGCATTGTGGTGCGCCAGCAGGCGATCGAGCTTGGCATCCAGCGCGTCAAAATCTTCCAGATCACCGACACGGATAGCGCGGCGGCCGACCTTGTCCTCATAGGCCGGGCCAATGCCGCGACCGGTCGTACCGATCTTGGCGGCCCCGGCAGCGGCTTCACGCGCCGCATCCAGTTCACGATGGATCGGCAGGATCAGGCAGGCATTATCGGCCAGCACCAGCAGGTCAGAGGTGATCTTAAGGCCCTGCGCCTCAACACGGCCGATTTCGTCAAACAGCGCCCACGGATCGACGACCACACCGTTACCGATGACCGACAGCTTGCCCTGAACGACGCCCGAAGGCAGCAGAGACAGCTTATAAACCTTGCCGTCAACCACAAGGGTGTGACCGGCATTGTGACCGCCCTGAAAGCGCACGACGACGTCTGCGCGATTGGACAGCCAGTCAACCAGCTTCCCCTTACCTTCGTCGCCCCACTGGGCGCCCACTACGGTCACATTGGCCAAGGTTATTACTCCGTAAAAGCCGCTTTACGCGCGCAAAAGCACCTGAGCTGTCCGGTTTGGGGACAAGCTGCGGCGCGTCAAAAATTTCAGGCGGTTGCAGCCTGTAACCTACTCAGCCGCACTTGGAAAGTCATAAAAGTGCATTATGCGGATTTATCGCTTTCGCCCTTACATCCTCCCCTGTTTACGGGAGCTGTAGCGGCGAAGTCCGCGACGGAGGGGGCATTGCTCTGGCGGAAATACGCCGCTCAGCCTGTTATTGTACCATCCGCTTTCAAAGCCGCGACGGCCTCGGCATAACCCCACTCAAGCCAGGGCAACAGCGCCTCTATATCATCCGTTTCCACCGTTGATCCGCACCAGATACGCAGGCCCGGCGGTGCGGCGCGATAGCCGGTGACATCATAGGCCACCCCTTCGATATCCAAAAGACTGCCAACCTTGGCCGCCAGTTTGGCCTGAACCTCGGACGGTTGCGCCTGAATTTCCGGCGCGACAAATTTCAGACATACCGACGTCGTCGAACGCGTCTCAGGCACTTCAGCAACAAAATCGATCCACGGCGTCTTTTCCACCCACTGGAACAGGGCCTCGGCATTGGCCTCAGACCGCGCCACCAGCGCCTCAAGCCCGCCTTCACGCGCCCCCCAACGCAGGGCATCCAGATAGTCCTCGATAATGAGGAACGAGAAGGTGTTGATCGCATCCCCCCCCAGTATCGCCATGTCGGCCTCACCCTTTTTCTTCAGGCGCAGGACCTTGGGGATCGGACGACCCGAATCATAGCTATTCAGGCGTTCAACGGCTTTCGGCGACAGGATCAGCGCCCCGATACCAGCCTCGCCGCCCAGCGCCTTCTGGAACGAGAAGGTAATAACATCGAGTTTTTCCCACGGCAAATTCATGCTGAATGCCGCCGATGTCGCGTCACACAGCACCAACCCCTGATGGCCGTTGATAAAATCACTGTTCGGTACGCGGACGCCCGAAGTCGTCCCGTTCCACGGAAACACCAGATCGGCCTGAGGATCGATACGCGACAGATCCGGCAACTGGCCATAGGACGCGCTCAAAACCTCGGCATCGAGCTTGAGATGCTCGGTCGCATCATTGGCCCACAACTGCCCGAAGCTTTCAAACGCCAGAAGCTGCACTTTGCGCGGCCCCAAAAGGTTCCACATCGCCGCCTCAAAAGCCCCCGTGTCCGAACCCGGCGTAAAAAACACCTGATACTCTGCCGGAATGCCCAAAATTTCGCGCGTCAGCTCAAGCGCCTGACGCAAGCGCCCCACCGTCGCTTTTGAACGGTTCGACCGCCCTACCGGTGCGCTCTCCAGCGCCTGCACGCTCCAGCCCGGACGCTTGGCGGTCGGCCCCGAAGAAAACCACGGACGTTCGGGTTTGATCGCTGGCTTAAGAGACATGAGCTGACCTCTGGATAAGGGATAATCTGTGCGCCGCTTTTGCGTCCAAACCCTTCTGAGAGCAAGTAAAAAAGATGAACCTATTATGAACCACGCGGTTCAGGTTCGGTTCGGGATCAGCATGTTTATATGGCTTCAACGCTGAAGATCAGCGAAATTAAGGAGCCACACCATGAAGACGCATCTGAAAACCTTCGCCATTGCCGCCGTTGCCGCCGTCTCTCTCGGCGGGTTGTCGGTTCCCGCTTCGGCTGCCGCCCATAATGATCATCGCTACGAACGTCACCACGACCGTTTTGACAATCGTGACCGTTCCTTTGATCGCCGTATTGACGGTCTGGAACACCGCATCAGTCAGGGCCGTCGCTCCGGTGCTCTTAACCGTTCCGAAGTCAATCGCCTGAGCAGCGACCTGCGCGACATCAAGTCACTGGCCCGCCGCTATGAACGTACCGGTCGTGGCATCGACCGTCAGGAAGCCTCGGTTCTTGATCGCCGGATAAACGCGCTGGAACACCGCCTGATGGCCGAACTTCGTGACCGCCGCAGCTACGGCTACAGACGTTAAGGATAAAAAGCCCTCCGTAACGACGGATTCCCCTCCCCGGCGTCGTTATATATATACAGCCGCCGTTTCGCCCCTCCATACGAACGGCGGCTCCTACGGCGGGCTCGCGCCGGTGTCTCCCCTCCCTCCCCCTCGGACACCGCAAGCGGGCCCGCCATTTCTTTCCGCTCACGCTTAATTCGCTTTGCTCATCGCTCCGCGAGGGCGCGCCATAAGACGCGGCGCCCGCTTGGGCTTGCCTCGCTGAAGCGCACTGTTCTTTCCGCTCACGCTCAATTCGCTGCGCTCATCGCTCCGCGAGGGCGCGCCATAAGGCGCGGCGCCCGCTTGGGCTTGCCTCGCTGAAGCGCTCGGAGTTTCTTCCACACCTTCGCCTGAGCGTGGGCTTCAAATCCCCCAGTTATGCTTCAACGGGCCATGCCCGCCCCCCAGACCGGGCGCATTGACAATTGCCCCCAGCACATAATCCCGCGCCTCAGACACACTGGCTTCCAGCGGCAGCCCCTTGCGCCACAAAGCCGCACAGGCACTGGCCAGCGTACAGCCCGTACCATGTGTATGCAGGGTTTCAATTCGCGGATTTGAGAAACGGGTTTCGCCCTCGGGCATCAGCAGCCAGTCGACCACCTCAACCCCGTCAATGTGCCCGCCCTTCATCAGAACCGCCCCGGCCCCCATCTTTAAAAGCGCCTCACCGGCCCGTCTCTGGCTGGCTTCATCCACCACCTTAATCCCCGTCAGCACCTCGGCTTCCGGTGCATTGGGCGTCAACAGACCCGCCCGAGGAATAAGCTGGCTTCGGATCGCCGACACCGCCTCATCCGGCAAGAGCGCATGCCCTCCCTTGGCGACCATCACCGGATCAACCACCTTAAACGCGCCTTGCGCCTCGTCCATAAGGGCTGCCACGGTTTCCACCACACTGACCGTCCCCAGCATCCCTGTCTTGACGGCATCGGCACCGATATCACTCAGGCAGGCGCGGCCCTGCGCCGTAATAATCGCCTCCGGCACCGGAAAGACATCGGTCACCCCCAGCGTATTCTGCACCGTCAGGGCCGTAATCGCGGTCATGGCATAGCCGCCAAGGCAGGTCACCGCCTTGATGTCGGCCTGAATACCGGCCCCGCCAGAGGGATCAGACCCTGCAATAATCAGTACGCGCTGCATATCTTACCTTTCACCTGAGGCACAGTTAAGGGTACATGGAACCTTTCATCACAAAAGACAATGCCTCATGACAGCCCTTCCCGATACACACAGCGCCCTGCCGCGCGGCCTCTACCGCCATTACAAAGGTAATGACTACCGCGTCCTTGGCACGGTAATCCATTCCGAAACCGAAGAGATCATGGTGCTGTATCTGCCGCTCTATCAGCCACAGCCCGACCTGTGGGTGCGCCCCCTGTCCATGTTCAGCGAATCTGTCCAGACAGATCACGGCCCTGTGCCGCGTTTTCAACTGATCACCGCTGACTGAATTGTCCTGCTATTGGCTTCCGACCCCGCCCCCTACTGGAATGAACTGGCACCGGAAGCCTTCGCTGAGGGCGACGATCCTATGGCCCGCGCCATGCTGGGCCGGACAATCATCTTCCGGCTGAACCGGATCGATGCGCAGGACGCCCTTGTGGATTTCGAGATTCAGGCTGGCCGCGTCATTCGCGTCAATCGCGCCGAAGGACTCGTGCTGGAACAGATCGGACAAAAAGCCGGTGAGATCACGCATCTGCCGCTGGTGCCAGACGCCTATGCGCTCGTCTCCCCCGGCGTCTATACCCTAAGCGGCAACTTCCATATCGAAGACCCCGACTTTCAGGCCGCCTTCGACATCTATATGCCGAACTGATTCAGCCAAACCGTCTGATCAGCTAAGTCGTCCGGCCAGAAACGCGGCATCATAACCGCCAATCTCTGCGGCGCCCATGATCGACAAGGCCACCAGCCCAAACGCCAGCAGCGGCCATACCACACGCATCATATTTTCGCGCATGACCTCAAAATCGGCCGCAGCCGGTTGAGCGCGAACCGCCGTAACGGCCTCACCGGCAACCTCGTCCGGCGCATGCGTAAAGCGCAAGGTGCGTCGTTTCCCGACATACAGGCCATAGGATTTGTTCGCCGCTCTCTTCATATTCCCCATCTCCGTCAGAAGCCTGAGAATGTACGCACGAAGCGCTCAGCCTGGCAAACAGATTTAATTACACCTGAGACTATTTTACACGTCCCTGTCACATTTTAGCGCGTCCCGAAGCCTCAGGGCCTGCCGCATGGCTTGAACGTCATGCACCCGCACCATACGCGCCCCTCTTTCAACCGCATAAAGATGCACCGCAATCGTCCCGCCCAGCCTTTCGGTCGCCGCAGACGCCGCCCCGCCGTCACGTTCCTCAAGCGCAGCAATGAACCGCTTGCGTGACGCCGCCATCAGTAACGGAAACCCATGCGACGAAAGCCGTTCCGTTGCCCGTATAAGCTTCAGATTATGCTCAAGGTTTTTGCCGAACCCGATCCCGGGATCAAGCCAGATATCCTGCCGTCTGACCCCTGCCGCCATCGCCGCTTCAGCCTGCCCGAGCAGATAGGCTTCGACCTCTGACACCACATCATCATAGTGCGGGGCAACCTGCATGGTGCGCGGCTCGCCCTTCATGTGCATCAGTATGACCTGCCCCCCCAGAGCCGCCGCCGTCTCAAGGCTTTCGGGGCTATAGGTCAGGGCCGTGACATCATTCCAGATTGTCGCGCCAGCCTTGAATGCCGCGCGCGCCACTTCAGGCTTAAGGGTGTCGATACTGATGCCGCCATCCCACCTGGTCCGTATCGCCTCAATCAGTGGCACGACACGCCTGATTTCCTCACGCACACTGATCGGCTCGGCACCGGGCCGTGTCGATTCCCCGCCTATATCGAGCACATCCGCCCCCTCGGCGATCAGCTTGCGCGCCTGCTCAAGCGGCACATAGGCCCCACCGTCAGAAAACGAATCCGGCGTGGCATTAACAATGCCCATAATCAGAACCTTCTCCCTCTCCCCCACGGGGAGAGGGTCGGGGTGAGGGGACTTCAAGTCAGAATGAGCCACAAAGCCCCCCTCACCCGGCCCCTTGGGCCTTCCTCTCCCCAAGGGGGAGAGGTGAGGTTTCACCCAGTCTCTTCACTTCCCACTGAAGCTCGACGCCGAACTTTCCTTTGACGTCGGCGCGCACCGCCTCCCCCAGATTTTCCAGATCCGCCGCCGTGGCATTATCAAAGTTAATCAGGAAGTTAGCGTGCAAATCCGAGAACTTCGCGCCACCAAAAGGCTTGCCGCGCCAACCGGCCTTATCGACCAGTTCCCACGCCGAATGGCCTGCCGGATTCTTGAAGGTCGAACCGCCGGTCTTGTCACGGATCGGCTGAGACTTTTCACGCCGCTCAGTAATGGCTTCCATGCGCTTGGTGACTTCAAACGGATCATCGTCCGTTCCCTGATACAGGGCACCGACAAAGATCAGGTCGCCCCGATCCGCCGCATCCGAATGCCTATAACTATAACCCATCTCACGATTCGACAGCACGACGCGCTCACCCTGACGGTTCAGCGCATAGGCCTCAAACAGCACATCCTTGGTTTCCGACGCATAGCAACCGGCGTTCATGACAATCGCCCCGCCAATCGAACCCGGCACGCCGCGATAGAACTCAAGCCCGCCAATCCCGTTCTGCGCCGCCACCTTAGCGACATTGGCATCCAGCGCCGCTGCACCGGCATAGATGCGCGCCTCGCCTCTGGCTTCCACCTTGGCGAAATTCTTACCCAGACGGATAACCACGCCCCTGATGCCACCATCACGTACCAGAAGGTTCGACCCTACCCCAATCACCGTCACCGGCACGGACGCGTCAAGCCCTTTAAGGAAGACGCTTAAGTCTGCCTCATCCTCAGGCAGGAACAGCACTTCCGCAGGCCCGCCGACCCTTAACCATGTAAACGGTGCCAGTTCGGCATCACGGGCAATCTTGCCACGCACGGCAGGGAGCGTATCACGCCAATCGCTCAGGACTTCACTCATGCCTTAAGCCCTTCAAGCTGTTCGGGAAGCGCATAGGCCCACTGCGTAATATCGCCCGCGCCTAAAAGGACAACAATATCGCCGTCTTTTGCCTCAGTCGCCACAATCCCCGCCAGCGCCGTCGGATGATCCAGCCCGATGGCATGACGATGGCCATAGCGGTGCAGCGCTTCCACCAGATCCATCTTGCTGACGCCCTCTATCGGTGCCTCACCGGCGCTATAGACATCGGCGACGATCACCGTATCCGCATCATGGAAACAGGTGGCAAACTCGCTCATCAGGTCACGCAAACGCGTATAACGATGGGGTTGAACTACGGCGATGACCCGCCCCTGACTGACCTGACGTGCGGCTTTGAGCACCGCCGCGATTTCCACCGGGTGGTGCCCGTAATCATCGACAATGCGCACACCATTGACCACACCGGTGGTCGTAAAGCGCCGCTTGACCCCGCCAAAGCCCGACAGGCCCTGACGCACCTGAGCCTCACTGACCCCCAGTTCCCGCGCAATGGCAATGGCTGCCGTGGCATTGGAGACATTGTGGTTGCCGGTCATCGGCAGCTTAAGCCCTTCCCATGTGAACGGCTCAACCCCGTTGGGCGAAAACACCACATCAAAGGTCGCCCCTTCAGGCCCGAAATCGATATTGGTACAGCGCACCTCAGCCTGTGGCGACACGCCATAGGGGATCAGGCGACGGTTCTCAACCCGTGCCGTAAGCGCCTGCACTTCGGGATGATCGATGCACACCGCCGCAAAGCCATAGAAGGGAATATTCTCAATGAAATCAGCAAATCCCTTCTTGACCGCTTCAAAATTACCCCAATGATCCAGATGCTCGGCGTCAATATTGGTAACAATCGCCAGCGTAGACTTAAGCCTCAGGAATGACCCGTCCGACTCATCGGCTTCCACGACGATCCAGTCACCGTCGCCGACCTTGGCATTGGTGCCATAGGCATTGATGATGCCGCCATTGACCACTGTGGGATCAAGCCCGCCGGCATCCAGTACCGCCGCCACCATAGAGGTTGTCGTCGTCTTGCCGTGCGTACCGCCAACCGCAATCGAAAACTGCAAACGCATCAGTTCAGCCAGCATTTCGGCACGGCGCACCAGAGGGATACGCCGCTGACGCGCCTCGACCATTTCGGGGTTATCGGCCTTGACGGCGGTCGAATAGACCAGCGCCGACACATCCGCCGTCACATGCTCAGGCGCATGACCGACAAAAATTTTCGCCCCAAGCTTTTCCAGCCGCTCGGTATTGGCCGACGCCTTGGCGTCAGATCCCTGTACCTGATAGCCGATCTTGAGCATGATTTCGGCGATGCCGCTCATGCCGATACCGCCGATACCGACAAAATGCACAGGCCCCAGATCGAACGGGGTCGGACGTAGCTTGGAAGGAGAAATCATAAGGTCTCAAAGCCAACTGAAAAAGACAGGAAGTGCCTGCTTTAAAGCAAGCGTTTACGGGTGTCACGGACGATTTTTCAGCTCACTGTCTTGTGCTCAAGACGTCTTTGATACCTGTTTCTTCATACCTCCCCATCTGTGATGGGGAGGGGGACCGCCGCGATGTAATCGCGGGGGTGGTGGGGCATCTTGCTTTCCCCTTTTTCAGGTCACTTTTTCTTGTCTTCGTGATCCGGCACCGCACGGTCCACCGCCTTATGGTCATGCAGCACTTCACCGACATAGAGCTTCATCACCAGCGTATGCGCCACCACCGCCAAAGGTGTGGCGAACAGCACCCCCAAAGGCCCGAACAGGCTGCCGAACCCCAAAACCGCAAACAGAACAACGACCGGCGAAATGGAAGTCACCTGCTTCTGCACCATCGGCGTAATGAAATTGGACTCAAGCTGCGACACGCCGGTATAGACCAGCAGCGTCCACAACATCATTTCCCAGCCCTGCACACCGGCCAGCAACAACCCCGGTATGGTTGAGACAATCGGCCCGACCATGGGCACGAACTGCGCCAGCCCGGTAATCAGCCCCAGCGCCACCGCCGAAGGCACACCAATAATGCTCAGACCAATCGCCGTCAGGGTACCCACCAGAACCATGGAAAAGCACTGCGCCACCAGCCACTGCTGCAAGGCATGACCCGTCGCATTCAGCGTGTCGCGTGTACGTTCTTTATGTTTGGGCGGAAAAAGCCTGACGATACCGTCTCTGTAGCTACGCGGATTAATGGCGATAAAAATACCGGCCACGACCACCACCAAGAGGTTCCCGAGGCTTTCGGCGATACCTCCGGCCACACGCGGAATGACCGACAAAGCCCCCGACGCCTGACGCCAGATGTCATCGACCTGCTCAAGTAGGAACGCACCGATTTCCGTATTCTCAAGCTGGGACTGAAAATTCTCCCAGGCCATAGGAATCTGCGATCTCAGTTCCTGAGTCTGGCTGACGATTTCACGCCCGAACAGATAGCTTACCCCCACCAGCAGCAGCACAACACTCAACAGCGCCAGCAGCACCGCCACGCTTTCCGGCAATCGCGTCAGACGGCTTAAGGGTTCGGCAATGGCGCGTAGCACCACCGCTACCACAATGGCCCCGAACACCAGCAGCCACAGCCCCATAAGCTTGAACACCAGCGCACTGATGGCCACGATAAACAGGATAAACAGCACCTTTTGCACAAAGGCGGCATCCAGCGCTTCTTCACGTTTGAAAATCATCGGATTTCACAACCTCCCCGATCCGAAACACACTCTTCAGGCCTATCAGAAAGGCTTACGTCTCATAAAGAAGAAATGAGGAACTCCTCCCTTCATACGCCCCATCTCGGATGGGGGTAAAGCGCCAGCAAAAGTATAGCTTTTGCCAGCGTTGGTCACAGCGTCGCTGTGACAGAGGGGTTATCTTTCCCTTTTCCGGTTTCACCCTTCTTCCTTACCATCCGCTCGACCAGATCCGCCAGCAATTCCGCCGCATCAGGCCGCGCCACAGACCGCGCCGCTTCAGCGCTTTTCTTCAATACTTCGGGGTTATCGAGTAAGGCCCGCACGATCGCCGCCAGATTTTCTGCACTCAGTTCCTTTTCCTGAATGACCTCAGCCGCGCCCGCCGCCTGTAACACCTCGGCATTATGTGTCTGATGGTCATCGGCAGCGATACGCAGGGGGATCAGTATCGACGGCTTACCGGCCACCGCCAGTTCGCAGCAGGTCGACGCCCCTGCCCGCCCGATTACCAGATGCGCCCGCCCCAGCCGCTCGGCCATATTACTGAAAAACGGGGCGACCTCGGCATCAATATCCGCGGCCTTATAGATGGCCTTGGCCGCCTCAAGCTGCTCAGGCCGCGACTGCTGCTCAACCTTCAAACGAATGCGCAAGGATACCGGCAACAAAGCCAGCGCCTGCGGCACGGTTTCGGACAAAAGCTTCGCCCCCTGCGACCCGCCGGTCACCAGAATGCGGATTTCCCTGTCCATCGCCGGATAAGGCTGATCATAGAGTGCGCGGATATCGGGTCGCACAGGATTTCCCGTCACCTGAACCTGCCCCTCAAGCGCCTTAGGCGCCATACGCAACACCGGAAAGGCGCAGGCCACCGCATCAACCTTTGCGCATAATTGCCGGTTTGACCGCCCCAGCACCGAATTTTGTTCGTGCAACAGCGTCACATCCTTGCGCGCCAGTGCCGCCATCAATGCCGGATAGGACGGATAGCCGCCAAACCCGATCACCGCCTTAGGCTTGAGACGCTTAAACGCCTTGCGGGCCTGCAATATGCCCTGCGCGATCTTAAAGCCCGCCCGCGCCATGCCGATGACATCACCACGCTTAAAGGTCGCCGCCTCAAGCGATAACCGCTCAATCGCCGGAAACCGGTCAGCATAGGCCGCGCCCCGCGCATCGGACGCCAGCACGACCTGCCAACCCCGCGCACTCAAGGCCCGCGCCAGAGCCTCGGCCGGAAACATATGTCCGCCGGTGCCCCCCGCCGCCACAACCGCCACCTTAGAGGCTTCCGGCGCTTCGTTCAGGTCTTCAGAATCAGTTCGCGCCACTTGTCACCCTCATGCAAACAAGCCAAATCCGTCGAAGAACCGCTTCGAGACGGATTTGACCTTATCGAACCACGAAAAATGTATTGCCGTAAAACGGCAAACTTTTTCGTGAGTTTCACCACTTTGTCGGATCGTCAGGCTGCACCTCAGCTGGCCGCTTGCGCGTCAGCGCCAGTATAAGCCCCATGGTCAGTCCCATAGCCATCAGCGACGACCCGCCATAGGAAATAAACGGCAGGGTCATCCCCTTGGGCGGAATGACGCTCAGGTTCACCGCCACATTAATGAACACCTGCAAACCGACTATAATATAAAGGCCAGACGTCGCAATCTGACGGAAAGGATCAGGCATATTCATAGCCTTCCATAGTCCGCGAAGAACGACGAAGCTGAACAACGCAATCAGCAGCAGTGATACCCATAGCCCATATTCTTCTGCCGCTACCGAATAGATAAAGTCGGTATGCATATCGGGAATAAGGCGCTTCATCGTACCTTCATTGGTGCCGGTACCAAAGATGCCGCCATTGGCAATCGCCGCCGCCGCGCGCTCCACCTGATAGCGGTCGCCCTCGGGGGAGACAAATTCCTGAATACGGCTGCGGAAGTGCGGCAGAGCAAAATAAAGACTGACCATGCCCACGACCGCCGCCCCCGACATACCGATAATCCAGCGCATCGGCACACCTGAAATAAAGAAACAGGCCCCGAACACCAATGTAATCAGGATGGTCTGACCGGCATCCGGCTGAATGAGCAGTAGCCCGACACACAGCACATACAATATCACGGCAATGGTCACACCGGGCACACCGCGCCCCTTCTGGCTTTCGGCGAACATCCAGGCGATCAGCACAATCAGGGCCGGTTTGATAAATTCCGACGGCTGAAGGCTGAAAAATTCCAGATCAAGCCAGCGCCGCCCACCCTTGGCCTTGTGGCCAATGAACGGCAGCAGGGCCATGATCGTCAGGGCCCCGCCATAGATCAGCGTACTGACCCGCCGCACCCCTTTGAGCGACAGCATGGACACGCTAATCATAAGGGTCGCTGACGCCACCGCAAAGATCAGATGCCGCTGGGTGTAATAGAAATCATTGGCTGACCCGATCTTGGGCGCGGCCACCGGTGACGACGAAAACGAAAACACCAGACCGGCAAAGATCAGCAACAATACCGACGCCAGCGTGACACGGTCCACCGTCCACCACCAGATAGCCAGTGGCGAACGATCAGTACGCGTAAAAGGATGGGCATAGCCTTGGGGCATGGCGGGTACCGGAAATTGCAGAAAACCGATGCAGCAAACCCGTCAGATTTGCCCACATTTTCACACCGGCCACATTGCCCCCACAGTCGCCAGACGTGGTTAAAAACCCGTTAAATTAACCCGTCATCAACATCTTTTAGCGCCTTGACAAGCCCCCGCCCCAGCACTCACAATTACGCATCAAAGAACATAAACGCTCAGGAAACCCGATGACCGATTCCGTTAATGCCGCCTTCGCTTCTATGGCCTCGGCCCATATTACTCAGGCCAACACCAATGCAGAACAACATGGCCATGAACTGTCAGGCATTGCCCTGACCCACGCCGCCGCGCGTTACAACGCCTTTTTGCTGTCCATCGAAAGCTCAAGCAAGGGCAAGCTGAACGCCTCACGCGAGGAATTTATCAATCAATCCGTCGCTCAGTACCGCGAATTCCTAAATCATCACTACGACGAATACGCCAGGGCCGAAGCGGAAAACGCCTGATTCTGGCCTCCTCCCCTGCGAAGCGGGGGAGGTGCCGAGCGAAGTCGAGGCGGAGGGGGCAAGCCCCTTAAACCCAAAAGCCCCTTCTGTTTTCAGAGGGGCTTTTTAATCAAAGAATATACCGGCTCAAGTCAGCATCACCGGCAATCTCGCCTAAGCGCTCACGCACATAGGCCGCGTCAATCGTAATGGTCTGGCCTGACTGGTCAGCCGCCGTAAAGCTCAAATCCTCCATCACCTTTTCGATAATGGTCTGAAGCCTGCGCGCACCGATATTCTCGACCTTGGCATTGACCTGCGCGGCCGCTGCGGCCATTTCGGCCACCGCCCCATCATCAAACGCAAGCGTCAGACCTTCGGTCGCCAGAAGCGCCTGATTCTGCTTCAGAAGATTGGCTTCCGGCTCGGTCAGAATGCGCTTGAAATCGGCCTCGGTCAGGGCCTTAAGCTCGACACGGATCGGCAAACGCCCCTGCAATTCCGGCAGCAAATCCGAGGGCTTGGCGACATGGAACGCCCCTGAGGCGATGAACAAAATATGGTCGGTCTTCACCGGGCCGTATTTCGTCGAAACCGTGGTGCCTTCAATCAGCGGCAACAGATCGCGCTGCACGCCTTCGCGGGAGACATCGGCGCCACTACGATCGGAACGCGATGCCACCTTGTCGATTTCATCAAGGAAGACAATCCCTTCCTGTTCCGCCAGAGTCAGCGCCTCACGAGATACCGCCTCCTGATCCAGAAGCTTTTCGCTTTCCTCGGACAGCAGGATCGGCTGCGCCGCCTTAACCGTCAGGCGCACATTTTTCTGCTTGCCGCCCATAGCCTTGGACAACATCTCCGACAGGTTTATGGCATTGCCGGGCTGACCGGGGATTTCAAACATGCCAACACTGTTGCCGCTATCGGTCACCGAAATCTCGACTTCCTTGTCATCGAGTTCACCGGCCCGAAGGCGCTTGCGGAAGCTGTCGCGCGTCGCAGGCGTTGCCGTTGCCCCGACCAGCGCGTCAAGCAACCGCTCCTCCGCCGCCGCTTCCGCCTTGGCGCGCACGCCCTGACGGTTCTTTTCCTTGACCATCAATATGGCCGCCTCCACCAGATCACGAACAATCTGATCGACATCGCGGCCGACATAGCCGACCTCGGTGAACTTGGTCGCTTCAATCTTGATGAACGGGGCCTGCGCCAGCTTGGCCAGACGCCGTGCAATCTCGGTCTTGCCGACCCCCGTAGGCCCTATCAGCAAAATATTTTTCGGCGTGATTTCATCGCGAATATCATCCGCCGTCTGCTTGCGCCGCCAGCGATTACGCAAGGCGACCGCGACTGCCTTCTTGGCGTCATTATGCCCGATGATATGACGATCGAGTTCGGAAACAATTTCACGTGGGGAAAAGCTGGTCATTATTTCACTCTGTGCATAAGCGTGACACGGCCCCATTGGGGGCTATCGTGTTGTTCATAAATATCAAATCCGGCCTTCTGATAGCATCGGATGGCTATTTCATTGTCGGAATCGGGATCAACCAGTAATTTCGGCGCGCCGCCCTTAAGCAACATATCACCGAACTGACGCAGGATTTGTGGCCCCAGCCCCTGTCCGGTCAGGCTCACATCACCGATAAACATATCGACGCCCTGCGCCCCTTTCGGCTGACCGGCGAAGTAAAACCCGTCATCACTTAGCGCCGGATCGTAGTGCTGAATATAGCCCACAGGCTTACGGTTAAACTCCACAATGAAGGCTGCGCCCTCCGAAGACCCGATAAGCCCCAAAGCTTCCTCAACCTCTTCGTCGGGCGTTGATCCATCCTGATGCCACCACAGCCTGACGTGCGGCGACGACATCCAGATAAACAACAGGCCGGAATCAGCTTCTTTCAGGGGGCGAAAGCTTATCAAGCCTCAAGCGACTCCAGCGTAACATTACCATTGGTATAGACGCAGATTTCACCGGCAATCTTCATGGCCTTGCGGGCAATGACCTCGGCATCCGGCTCATATTCCAAAAGGGCACGCGCCGCCGACAGGGCATAGGTGCCCCCCGATCCGATTGCCGCCACCCCGTCTTCCGGCTCCAGCACATCACCAACACCGGTAATGGTCAGGATAGTGTTCCTGTCACCCACCAGCAGCATGGCCTCCAGGCGGCGCAGATACCGATCCGTGCGCCAGTCTTTCGCCAGATCGACACAGGCCCGCGCCAGCTGATCGGGATAAAGCTCAAGCTTGGCCTCAAGCCGCTCAAGCAAGGTAAAGGCATCTGCCGTGGCACCGGCAAAGCCGACGATCACCTTGCCACCGGCCAGCGTGCGCACCTTGCGTGCCCCACCCTTGACTATGGTCGGCCCCATCGACACCTGACCGTCTCCGGCGATGACGGTCTTGCCGCCTTTACGCACCGCAACAATAGTCGTGCCGTGCCAGTTAGGAAAATTGCTATCTTGAGTCATAAACGTCTAATTGGCGGTTTTCCGCCGCCGTTTCAATAGGCCGGTCTCTATTTCATGCCGCCTTCTTCACTCCTCCCTGCCTTTGGCGGGGAGGGGGACCGCGACCGCTTGCGGTCGGGGTGGTGAGGTATCTTTCTTTTTTTTCTGAGCCCTACCTGCCCTTCCCTCGCAGCCGTCGCGTCAGATCATCCAGAACCGGCCCGATCCCCACCGCCGCCAGCAGCGCCGAGAACGGCAGAACACTGACAAAGCCAAAGCGGCTGAAGCTATAGGCTCCTATAAATCCCCCCAGCAAAAACGCCAGCAACAGGCCCGCTAAGACGCTCGCCTTGCGGCTGTCCCACAGAGTCTGCGTGCCCACTGTCCGGCTAAACAAAAACCGTCCGACCTCGATCCCCAGATCGGTAATAACGCCGGTCATGTGCGTGGTACGGATAACCGCATGCGATGCCTTGGTGATCAGGCTGTTCTGCAAGCCCATGATATAACACAGCAAAGCAATCGTGGTTTCCGTCGCCAGATAGATGTCAAACACCAGATTGGCCGCCAGAAGCCCAAACAGCAGCAGCAAAAACGCTTCAAGCAGTATGGCCAGCGCAAATTCCGAATGCAGCCGCTTAAACCGCGCCCAGTTGATCAGCAGACTTGAAGTTACCGCGCCGCAGAAAAAGCTGAAAACATAGATGAATACCGCCACCGCAAAGCCAAACTGGCCTAGCACCACATGATCAGCCAGCCCGGAAACAAACCCGCTCATATGCGACGTATAGGCCCCGACCGCCAGAAAACCTCCGGCATTGATTGCCCCGGCAACAAAGGCGAGAACAAACCCCAACCGCCGGTCACCGGCCTCCGTGCGCCGCCTGCCGCTTAGGTGTCTGCTGTAATTCCGGTTTAAACGTCTGGCCATCACACTCCCCGACCACGTGACCATAGGCCCCGGAGGCCCGCTTCTGCAAGCTTCCCTGCTGGCATTCCGCCGCTGACAGGCCTATATGGCATCCATGCTCTCAGATGATGAACTCGACCGTTACGCCCGTCATATCGTGCTGAAAGAAATCGGCGGCGCGGGCCAGATGCGCCTCAAGGCCGCGAAGGTGTTGCTGATCGGCGCAGGCGGCATAGGCGCCCCTGCGTCACTTTATCTCGCTGCTGCCGGTGTCGGGACGCTCGGCCTGATTGATGATGACACAGTATCCCTTTCCAACCTGCAACGTCAGGTGATCTTCAGAACAGACGACATCGATACCCCAAAGGTCGAAGCCGCCGCCACCCACCTTAAGGCGCTCAATCCGCACACGGCTGTCATTACGCACAACCTGCGCCTGACCGAATCCAATGCCGCCGACCTTATCGCCCCCTATGACATTGTGCTCGACGGCAGCGACACCTTCCACACCCGCCATCTGGTCAACAAGACCTGCATAAGGCTGAATAAGGCACTGGTTTCCGCGGCCCTTGGCCGCTTCAATGGTCAGGTCAGCGTCTTCACCGGCAAACCCTGCTATCAGTGTCTGGTGCCCGACATTCCACCTGATGCCGAAACCTGTGAGCGCATGGGCGTGGTCGGGGCGATAGCTGGCATTATCGGCACGATGGGCGCACTTGAGGTCATCAAGCTAATCACCGGCGCCGGTGAGCCGCTTACGGGTAAACTGCTGATCTTCGATGGCCTGACCATGCAGTCACGTACCGTATCCTTACCCGCCGAACCTGATTGTCCGGTCTGTGGCGCTTAAATCTTTTTGGCCTCAGATACTGGAAATTCCGTTCGCCCCACCTATCTAACAACCATAGGCCGGAACTATCTTCCCCCCCCTCAGGGTTCCGGCTTTGCGACGCTTAAGGCCTCCCCCCCTCCGGCCTTAAGCGTCTTTTATATACGGAGCCATCCTTGGCTGATCCCATAAGCCTCCGCCCCCTTGAGATCACTGACCTGCCCCGCGTGCAAAATCTGGCGCATGATATCTGGCCGGAATGTTACAAGGGTATTCTGGATGACGCGCAGATCCCCGCGATGGTCAAAAGCCTCTACGCCCTGCCCGCCCTGCACCATGAAATAGCCGTCGAAGGACACCGCTACTGGATCGCAGAGACCAGAGATCGTGATCTGGGTTTCGCCTCAGCGTTTCAGGAAGGTGATAGCGTATGGATCAAGAAGCTCTATCTTCGGGCGAAAACGCGTGGACAGGGCCTTGGCAAACGCCTGATAACCCTGATATCAGACGCCTTTCCCGACACCACCCGCCTGAACCTCTATGTCAATGACGGCAATGCACCGGCCATTGCCTTCTACCGGTCTCAGGGCTTTGAGATTATCGACACGCTTGCCGTTCAGATGGGCCCTTACCCCTTCACTGACCACATTATGTCGCGCCCCATTCCCGTTGAAAATTGACCTAAAAATTAGACGTTTATAGCCACCGCATTTTATGGCTATATTCGATTCATGAGCTCAACGCCCCGCCTGCGCATCATCGATAAGGACGAACTGGCCATAGTCCGCGAACTGGCCATGATCATCTGGCCGCGACTGTATCGCAACGTCGTGTCACCGGTTCAGATGGACGCCATCATCAGCGCCCTGTTCGACCTGGATACCCTCGAAGACGACATGGACGAACGCGGCCATATCTACTGGCTGGCCAGCGCTGGCAGCACGCCTGCGGGCTTTTTGTCGGCGGCCCTGACCGGCGACCGCATCGACATTCACAAGATCTATGTCCGTGAAGATTTTCGCGGTACAGGCCTAGGCAAGGCCCTGATGCAGGCCCCGCTTGATCATTTCCCTGAGGCCCGCAGCCTGTCCCTGATTGTTCCGGTTGACCATGATCAGGGCGCAGGCTTTGCCCGTCACTCCGGCTTTGAATTTGTCCGCGAAGACCCCGTCAGCATCGCGGGCTACGACCTGACCAACCACGTGATGCACAAAGCCCTGACCTGACGCATGACCGTAATCGCCGCCTATCTTTACCGTAACGGTCAGAAAATTCGACCCATTGAGGTTGGCGAAAAGGTTGATTGCGCCGCCGATAAGTCCGAATTTGTCTGGATCGGACTGGCTGATCCGACCTTAGAGGAAATGCGCATCCTCAAGGATACCTATGGCCTTCACCCTCTGGCGGTCGAAGATGCCTTCAAGGCCAACCAGCTCCCCAAGGTCGACATCTACGGCGATCAGTTGTTTGTTGTCGCGCGTACGGCGCACCTTGATGACGGGGCCATTAAATACGGCGAAACGGCGCTGTTTGTCGGCAAAAGCCACATCATCAGCGTCCGCAGCGGCTCGGCCCGCTCCCACAGCACATTGCGCACCGAACTCGAAAACGTCCCGACCCTTTTATCGCATGGCGTTGATTATGTTCTGCACGCCATTCTCGATTTCATCGTTGACGGCTACCTGCCGGTCATCGAAGCCATCGAAGATGAAGTGCTGGGCATGGAGCAGCACACGGTCGACAGCTTCCTTGGACGGGCTGAAATCACCCGCATCTTCTTCCTCCGGCGCGAACTGATCCGCTTTCAGCGCATCCTTGTGCCTATGAGCGAGGTGGCCGGTAAGCTGACCCGCACTGACCTGCCGTGCATCGACCCCGAGGCCCGCCCCTATTTCAACGATGTGCTTGACCATGTGCGGCGCGTCCTGACCATGGTCGATGACCTGCGGCAGGTGTTAAGCAGCGTCTTTGAATTCAGCAATTTGCTTGAGCAGCAGCGCACCGGTGCCATTACCCGCCAACTGGCGGCCTGGGCAGCGATTCTCGCCGTGCCGACCGCCATAGCCGGTATCTACGGCATGAACTTCGAATTCATGCCCGAACTCACTACCCGCTATGGCTATTTCGTGGTGCTGGGCGTCATTGTGGTCATCTGCGCCCTGCTCTATGCGCGTTTCCGCCGCATGAAGTGGCTTTAAAAAACATCCTCCCCTGTTTACGGGGGAGGTGTCGCAGCGCAGTCTGCGACGGAGGGGGCATTCCCCTTAAACGCCCGCGTTCACCTTCGCCGCATGATCTTCCACAAGCCCGACAATATGCTCGATCATATCGTCATTCTTAAGCTTGTGATCGGGCTTTCCCGCCAGATAAACCATACCCGCCCCGGCCCCACCGCCGGTAAAGCCGACATCCGTATAGAGCGCCTCACCCGGCCCGTTAACGACACAGCCGATAATCGACAGGCTCATGGGCGTGGCAATATGCGCCAGACGTTCCTCAAGCTTCGCTACGGTTTCAATGACATTGAAGCCCTGACGCGCACAGGACGGACAGGCGATGATATTGACGCCACGATGGCGCAACCCCAGCGACTTAAGGATATCAAACCCGACCTTGATCTCCTCGACCGGATCAGCCGCCAGGGACACACGGATCGTGTCACCGATACCGGCCCACAACAGGTTCCCCAGCCCGATGGCCGATTTAATCGTGCCCGTCCTCAAAGGTCCCGCTTCGGTCACCCCGATATGCAGCGGACAGTCAATGGCTTCGGCCAGCGCCTGATAAGCCGCAACCGTCAGAAAGACATCCGACGCCTTGACCGAAATCTTGAACTCGTGGAAATCGTGGTCACGCAATATATTGGCGTGGAACAGGGCGCTATCGACCATAGCGTCCGGACACGGCTCGCCATACTTTTCCAGCAACTCTTTCTCAAGCGATCCGGCATTGACCCCGATGCGCATCGAACAGCCATAGTCCTTGGCCGCCTGTACGACATCGCGCACCCGATCCGCAGACCCGATATTGCCCGGATTGATCCTCAGACACGCCGCACCGGCCTCAGCCGCCTCAATGCCGCGCTTATAATGGAAATGGATGTCGGCAACGATCGGCACCGACACCTGCTTGACGATAGACTTCAACGCCTGAGTCGATTCGACATCCGGACACGACACCCGCACAATATCAGCACCGGCCTCCTCAAGCGCATGTATCTGACGCACGGTTGCGTCCACATCATGGGTCTTGGTGTTGGTCATCGACTGCACCGTAATCGGCGCATCGCCCCCGACCTCGACCTTGCCGACACGAATCTTCCGGCTCTTGCGGCGGTCAATCATGCGCCAGGGCCGGACGTGGGTGTGATCAGCGTGTGACATGATGCTACTCGAAGTCTTTCTAAATTCGCCTCCCTGCTTTTGGCGGGGTGGTGGGGTATCCGGCTTAGGCATATAGCAAACCAACGCCTGCTATTTAGGACGTTACGTTGCGTTTCGCCATACGATAATCGGACTTTATTCGTTCACTTCCAGAGGGGCCGCCACAGACGGCTGATAAGGTATCGGCCCCGAAGGCAGCCCATCGGTTGACACGCTTGGCCGCGACGGGGCCGCCACCTGAACTGGTGCCTCCCCCTCAGGATGGGTATCCATAAGCCGCGCCGTCGCAGCCGCACGGGCATTGATCTTGCTGATCGGGGTCGTATTGCCCTCAAGCTCACCGGCATATTCGCCATCAAAAAACACATCCAGCGCGCGGTGATCGGACACGTCGATCAGCATCGGCACCGAGGTGAGTTGCGGCACGCGATAGGCCTCACCCGCCCCCATCTGACGGGCAAAATAGACCAGTCCGTCCTGCCCCCGTACCACCAGATTAACGCTTTTCTGGGCCTGAATGATGACCGAAGACTCGCTCGGTTGCGCCCCATAGACCGCCCCGCGCGGGTTGAACGCCTTACGCCGCTGCGGTGCGACCACCGGCGCTTCCCCAAGCGCCGCCTGACGTTCGGCGGCAATGGCGGCAAAACCTTCCTCAAGTCCGGCCGTATAATAGGGCACAGGCATGTCCTGATCCTTGGGCGCAGGCAGAGGCGCACCGACCCTGATCACACCATCGGCAACCATCGGCACGCCTGCGGCCCAGACCTCAGGCGCACTGGCGACCGGATTGCCATCGTCATCAACATGCTGCGGCTGACGCTGAAACAGGTTCCAGGCGACAATGGCCCCGACTAGCACAGCCACAACGGCAATAATATAGTGATATTTCGGCTTAAGGTCTTCGATCGCCGCCCCGATAGGCGCCCTGAGGCTGGTCTGCTGGGCATCAGCGGTCTGGCGCTTGAAAACGTCCGCCAGTGTTTCTTCATCAAGCCGCAAGGCCCGCGCATAGGCCCGCACATACCCAATCGCAAATGAACGCGACGGCAAACGGTCATACTGGCCATGCTCAATGGCCTCAAGATAGGTGCGCCGGACACGGGTAATATCAGCCACCTGATCAAGATCATAGCCGATGGCCAGACGCGTTGACCTGAGAATTTCGCCCAAGGCCCGCGGATCGGCCTCAACGGCTTCGGGCGCAAGCTGTCGCGCACCGGTTCCGTGGAACAGGCCCGTATAGGGTTCATCCTCTATAACTGTGATACTGTCGTCCGTATTCATGCTGTCCGCATTTCGCCGCTGCGCCAGACCAAACCACATAGGCCTGAGCGAATCAATTCGTATTCTATCAAACCCCACTATGCAAAGGGCCGACAACCAACGCTCAGGCAATGAGCCCTCGGCTGAGTGAATTTATAACGGGCTAATAAGCTCCACAGTCGGCTCAAGTTCGCTGAAGACATGCTCCAACACTTCGCGACTTTCGTTCATGAGAGCCAAATACCCCAGACTATACTCATAGTAGATATTTAATTCGATTTCCCTGACACGAATAATACCTTCAATGAAGTCCTCGCCGTCTTCGAATGGCGGCAATTTCAGCTCTGCCATATCGCCTTTTCTCAACACATTGACGATTTCGGTCAAAATAGCCCTAAACGGTATCGAATAGTCGCACGCTTCCCCTGCCCACAAAGTGAGTTGCCAGCCACCAAACTGGGCGGCTTCGATTTCCATTTTAGAATGAATTTTGATCACGCTGTAATTATTTCATCTTTCCATTTCCATGGGAACCTGTTTCCCCATTTATGGGGACGACATGAAACTCACTTTTGAAAATATGGTTTGCGGGTCTGCCAGCAGTCAAAGCTTCTAACAATCCTCTGTGGTCATTCATCAAGCCTGTCACGCTTTCATAACATGAGGATAGTAGGCGATATCCCAGTCATCCGGCCTGAATAAGACCTTGCCGTTCTCAAACACCTTGTCTCCCTCATTATAAGGCCTTACGGATAAAGGGATATCTGTACAATCAGCTATATCGGGATCATCAAAATGATCCAGATGGAAATGATCCCATTCTCGATCAAGGCGTTGTAATTCCAGAACCATTTGATCTCGTCCGGCTTCGTTCAGCAATATCTCAAAACTGCCGTCCTCACGCACACATATTGTAATTCTTGGCTTCATGAGCGCCCCCTGCCTGTATTGCGATCATAGTGCCGCAAACATTCCGTCAATACGACAACTGCTTGAACTTTACCTCGGAAAACCATTTCACACTTTTCCGAACAGGCGTTAAAAGCATCGGAACCGAGTTATTAAAAGCAGGAATAAATCCGTATGCCCGCAGCGTTCGACGACCTCTGGATTGGTCAGGTGGCCTCAATAGGCGCTGGCGTCGTGTCACAGGAAGACCTTGAGAAATTCTGCCTGACCTACGCGCCGTCATGGGACCGCTGCGAAGGTTTGCCGGATGCCCTGATTTTCACTCTATGGTCACGTCTTGAGCAGGAAGCCGCCGCCACATGGCCACAAACCAAGCGTCTGGCGGTTGATGCCTTGCGCTGGTCGCGCAACCCGCCTGCCGGTGAATTGCTCCGCGGTCGCCTGACCATTATGGGTAAGGATGCGGTCGGTGACACCAAGGGCGTGGTCATCGCTCAGCACGATCTTCTGGACGAAGCCGGACGGCTGGTTTTCTCCTGCCTGACTCGTTCAGTCTTCCAGCGCAATCCGATGCCAAAGGATTGACCCCCTCATTCTCCATCCTCCCCTGCAAAGCGGGGGAGGTGCCGAGCGAAGTCGAGGCGGAGGGGGCATCTTATCTGTGACGCGGGTGGAAACCGTCCTAAAACCCCCTGCAAAACAGGGCATTTTACGCCGCTTTTTGTCCGTATTTTGCCTTATTTCAGTGTATTTTAACGCCCGCCCACCCAAGGTGGGCTACTGAACTCTGTATTTTGCCCCTAAATCGACTGAACCTCACCTATGAAGCTGGATCTGACCGAAGCCTGTAAATGGATTTTGCGCGCCCTTATTGTGGCGACCCCTGCGGCCCTGTTTTCGCTGTTTTTCCACATCGAAATCCTCGATCCAACCCGCATCGGCTGGCTGCTGGATGAAGACTGGGGGCAGCACGTTCTGGGCTGGCATGCCTTCCGTAACGTGCCCTGGGCATGGCCCTTCAACTATCAGGACTTGCTGGCGCACCCGACCGGCATCTCGATTATCTATACGGACTCCAATCCGCTTTTTTCCTTCTTCTTCAAAGTCTTCAAAGACATCCTTCCGGACAATTTCCAGTTCATCGGCCCGTGGTTCGGCCTGTGTGTCGTCCTGCAGTTTTTCTTTGCGTGGAAACTGGTCAGGCCCCATGCGCCTAACGGCTGGGCAGCCCTTGCCGGTGCCATTATCCTCTGCCTTCTCCCCGCCATGTACCACCGCATGCGTCACGACACATTGGTGGCCCACTTCTTCATCCTGTGGACCCTGTGGATTTTCTTCAATGTCAGGGACGAGAAGCACAAAAACTACTGGTACGCCGCGGCTTTGGGCACGGTCGGCTTCATCCATCCGTACCTGATGTTCATCATGGCCGCGATCTGGGGCGGCGATGTTCTGCGTAAATTTATCCCCGCCGCCAAAGCGCTGGACCGTAAGGCCATGTTGCTGATCGTGCGTGACTGCGCCCTGATTATCCTCGCCCCTATCATCACCCTTGGCCTGTCAGGCGCCTATTCGGGCAATAGCGCAGGCTCTGCCGGATACGGCTATTATTCGATGGGACTCGATTCACCGATCAATCCGGTACATCCCGATTTCTCTTTCTTTATCAAAGCCCATCCGCAGGATATGGGACAGGCGTTCGAAGGCTTCCAGTATATGGGACTGGGCATTCTCGGCCTGCTGCTTGGAGCCTTACTCCTCTATCAGATCACCTTCTCGGCCCGTCAGGCACGCCCGTTTATCGAAAGCGCCAAACCGCTGATTATCCCCTATGTCGTTCTGCTGATCGTCGCGGTATCTCACCACATTCAGTTCTATGACATCACGCTTCTGCGCATTCCTTTGCCGGAAAAAGTGCTGGATATTCTGGCGGTTCTGCGCGCCTCAGGCCGTTTCTTCTGGCCGATTGCCTATACACTGATCCTTATTGCGCTTGTGGTCGTCTACAAAAGTCGTCCCCGCATGATGAAGATCGCGCTCCCTGCCATCATCATCATTCAGTTGATCGATCTTCAGGGCTTTATCCCCGCCATGCGCGTGCAAACCGAACTGGCCAGATCAACCGTTATCTATGACCAGACCCCCTCACCGGTCTGGGATGACCTGATTACCGGCGCCAAAGGCGTCAACTTCTATCCGCCACAGGTGCATCTGAACGACAAGCTGTTCTACGAAGTCACCTGGCGCTCTGTGTCACAGCAAAAGCCCGTAAACACCATGTATGCGGCGCGGGGCAACATTGATCAGGCACGCATCGAAGCCAAGGGCCGTGAAACCTATCTTGAAGGTGAAATCGATGATGAGCGCCTGTATGTCTTTTTGAATCAATGCCTTGCGCCTGAAAACCTGCAACCCCTGATGCGTGAGGTGGACGGTGTCTGGATCATACCACCGGCCTCAAAACGCCACCTCGACCTGCCGCACCCCGAATGGAAACCGATCCGCGCCCGTATGGGTTTCGGCTTCCTGAATCAGGGCTCCTGCCTGCTCGACAAGAACTGGTCGGCCCCCGAAGCCGACGGTTCATGGACGCTGGGCGAACGCTCGCAAATGGTTATTCCTATTCAGGATGTGCAGTTCACAAATGACGTGCGGCCTGAAAAGCCGTCTTTACGCATCTGGGCCAAGAGCTTCTACAAACCGCGTAAGGTCGATGTGCTGATCAACGGCAAAAAAGTCGACACGATGAACCTGCAAAAGATCATGACCTATCAGGACATTGCCATTCCGGCCTCGGTTTTCCATCGCCACACCATGACGGTAGCCTTTATAGTGCATGAGCCCGTCTCGCTGAAATCCCTTGGGGCCTCAATGGATGATGACCGGCCACTGGGCATGAAGCTGTTCCGCATGACCATCGAAGACGCCGCCGTGCGCGAACGCGAAGCCGCCAAGGCCGCCGCCAAAGCCGCCGAACGGGCCAATCCGCCGCCCCTCATCAGCGCCATCCCGCAAAATGGCGACCAGCTCAAGATCGCCGTCGAAGGGCCTTAAAAACGCCTGCGCTTTCTTTTTATGTCATAATGGTCTATAGAGCCGCCCCCGGAGAAATCCGGGGGCTGACTTATCCCCCTGACTAATTAGAACGGGGGCGGGCTTATGGCTTGCAAGTCAGTTCTTCCGCCACTATGTTTTCAATCGGTTGCAGGCGCCCTCAACCGAAGTTGCTTTATTTGTCTTCCACTCAGGGCGTAATTTAAGAAAATTAATCGCACATGGAAAAAGTGCCGATGACCGGCGCGGGCTATCAGGCCCTCGACGATGATCTTAAACGTTTGAAGTCCGTGGAACGTCCTGCCGTGATCGCTGCGATCGCTGAAGCCCGTTCGCATGGCGACCTATCGGAAAATGCCGAATACCATGCCGCCAAGGAGCGTCAGGGATGGATCGAAGGTCAGATCGCCGATATCGAAGATAAGATCAGCCGTGCTCAGGTGATCGACGTTTCCAAACTCTCCGGCAATCAGGTGAAGTTTGGCGCGACCGTTACGGTCGTCGACGAAGATACCGAAGAAGAAGGCCGCTATCAGGTGGTCGGTGAGCACGAGGCCGATGTGAAATCTGGCCGCATTTCGCTGTCTTCTCCCCTGTCCCGCGCCATGATTGGTAAGGAAGTCGGCGATGTCGTTGAGGTGATTACCCCCGGCGGCGTCAAGGCCTATGAAATCCTGAAAGTCGAGTGGATCTGATCAATAGCGGGGCGGCGTAAAAGAGGTTAAGCCTGTGATTATTGCCCCCCCTGTTACGGCAGACTCGCTTATTATTCCGCCCGTCAGACAGCTTACTGTCTGGGCGGTTTCGGACGGGCGCGCCGGTATCCACAATCAGGTATTGGGTCTTGCTGAAGCCATAGCATCTCAGGTTCCCGCCCAGATCATTGTGCGTCATATCCGCTATCGCCGGATGTTTGACGCACTTCCGACCGCCCTCAAGTTGTGGCCAGACCGAATGCTTAAGCGCGATTCGGATATTATCGGCCCGCCCTTCCCCGATATCTGGATTGCCGCCGGACGCGCGACCTTGCCCCACAGCCTGCGCCTGAAAAAGCGCTCAAAAGATCAAACCTTTGTGGTGCAGTTACAAAACCCGCGTACGGCACTTGCGCCCTATGATCTGGTGATCGCCCCCCAGCATGATCAGGTCAGCGGCGACAATGTCCTGTCCCTTCAGGGGGCCACCCATCGGGTTAGCCTGACGCGCCTTAAGTCCGAATATGCCGCCTTTACCGATCAGATCGAAGCGCTGGGTGGCCCCTATGTAACTGTACTGATTGGCGGCAAATCGAAAACCCGTACCATCAGCCCCGAACGAGCCGAAACTTTGGCGCGACAGATAAAAACCGCTGTCAAACGCCAAAACGCCACCCTGCTTCTGAGTGTCTCACGCCGCACACCTGAGGCCGCACGCCTTATCCTTATGGACGCCCTGAAAGACCATAAGGGCATTATCTATGACGGCGAAGGCCCTAACCCCTATTTCGCCTTCCTTCAGGCCGCAGACCACATTCTGGTGACCGACGATTCGGTCAATATGGCCACCGAGGCGGCAGCCACAGGCAAACCCGTCCATATACTCGAAACCGACCGCCGTGGCGCAGGGCAGAAGTTTGACCTGTTTCACAAGGGCTTGCAGGATTACGGGGCCGCACGGCCCTTTTCCGGCGAATTGCGCCACTGGAACTATCAGCCGCTGGATGAAACCACACGCGCGGCGACCGAAGTCCTGAAGCGGTTTAATGAAAAATATCCTGACCGCCTGAGCAAGTGACCTGAGGGGGGTGACAAGCGGGTTCGGCCTCATTATCTAAAGGGCCTGTCTTTCAAACCTGAGAATCGGCTGTCCCCATGACCACTCCCCGCCCCCTTCGTTGCGCCATTATCGGTTCCGGCCCCGCAGGCTGGACAGCGGCCATCTACGCGGCGCGGGGTTTGCTAAATCCGGTCGTTTTCACCGGCCCGCAAACTGGCGGCCAGCTGACCATCACCACCGATGTTGAAAACTACCCCGGTTTTGCCGACGTCATTCAAGGGCCCTGGCTGATGGAGCAGATGCAGGCACAGGCCGAGCATGTCGGTGCCGAAATCATCCATGATATTGTCGTCAAGGCCGACCTGACGCGCCGCCCGTTCCTGCTGGAAACCGATGGCGGTCAGCAGTTTCTGGCCGAAACCGTGATCATCTCGACCGGCGCTCAGGCGAAGTGGCTGGGTCTTGAGTCGGAAAAGACCTTTCAGGGCTTCGGCGTCTCGGCATGCGCCACCTGCGATGGCTTCTTCTATCGCAACAAAGCCGTGGCCGTGGTGGGTGGCGGCAATACCGCTGTCGAAGAAGCCCTGTTCCTCACCAAGTTCGCCTCAAAGGTCTATCTGATCCACCGCCGCGATTCGGTGCGTTCTGAGAAAATCCTTGCCGAACGTATGCTGGCCGAACCGAAAATCGTGCCGGTGTGGAACTCGGCCATTGATGAGATCATCGGCGAAACCGATCCGCTCGGGGTCACCGGTGTTCGTCTGAAAAACGTCAATACCGGCGAACTCAGCACCCTTGATGTCGATGGCGTGTTCGTGGCTATTGGCCATGCACCGGCCTCGCAGCTGTTTGCCGGTCAGCTTGAGTTCAACACAGGCGGTTACATCAAGGTTGAAGCCGGCACCCCCAAAACCGCCATCAAGGGCGTATTTGCCGCCGGTGACGTGACCGATGACGTCTATCGTCAGGCGGTAACCGCCGCAGGCATGGGCTGTCAGGCGGCCCTTGAGGCGGTTCGCCTTCTGGCTGAAGAAGACCACCACGCTCAGGATCAGAAAATCGGCGCCTACTAAGGTGACACATAAAAGCGAAGCTTCCCTGACAATCAGGGAGGCTTTTTTATAAAGTTTCCAGAACTTCCGCCTTCAGGTCACGGACAAAGGCTTCTCGCCAACTGACCACATCATCGGTCATAACCCCGTGCATCAGGGCCTCATAGCGCCGCTTACGCTCCGCAAGCGGCATAGAAAGCGCCTCATGGATGGTTTCCGACACGGCTTCACGGTCAAACGGATTTACGATCAGCGCATCCTTCATCTGCTCCGCTGAACCGGCAAATTGCGACAGGATCAGCACGCCGGGATCGTCGGGATCCTGAGCGGCAATATATTCCTTTGCCACCAGATTCATCCCGTCCCGCAGCGGCGTCACCAGACCGACATGCGCCGCGCGATAGATGCCCGCCAGTTCATCCCGACGATACGAGCGGTTGACGTAGCGGATCGGCACCCAATCGACCTGCGCATGCTCACCATTGATATGGCCCGACAAACTGTCCAGACGGTTGCGGATATCCTGATAAGCGTCGACCTCTTCACGCGAGGGCGTAGCGATCTGAAGCAAAAAGACATTGTTCTCATATTGCGGATAGTCGCGCAGGAACTGGTCATAGGCGACAAAGCGTTCCTCAAGCCCCTTGGAATAGTCAAGCCGTTCAACGCCAATCATCATCTTACGACCGTTCTGTGAGGTGCGCATGCGCTTGCAATAGGCCGCTGCCGTCGGGCTTTGGGAAGACTCGACAAATTCTTTGGCGTCAATGCCGATAGGATAGGCGGCAATATGCGTCACTTTTCCAAAGGCCTTCACACGTCCATCACCCAAATCCTCGCCACCGGCATGATTGAGGACATATTCCCGGAAGGCGCTGACACTGTCTTCGGTCTGGAAGCCAATCAGGTGATAGTCGAACATCGTCCTGACCAGTTCCAGATGTTTGGGCAGGGTCATCAATATGCGCATGGCCGGCCAGGGAATATGCAGGAAGAAACCAATCCGGTTCTTTGCCCCCTGCTCTCTCAGCTTGGCCGCCAGCGGGATAAGGTGATAGTCCTGCACCCATATCAGGTCATCTTCGACCAGCAGTGGCGCTACCCCTTCGGCGAAGCGCTGATTGACGCGGGCATAGCCTTCGTCAAACGAGCGTTCAAAACTCACCAGATCAGGGCGGTAATGAAACAGCGGCCACAGGGTCTTGTTGGCATAGCCGTTATAATATTCGTGTACATCCTGCTCATCGAGGTGCGTAAGGGCGACCGTCACGCCACCAATGCGCTGTACGGAAATCTGACCGGAGGTTTCGGCTACCTCACCGCTCCAGCCGAACCACATGCCGTTACCTTCGCGCAAGGCGGCGCTTAAGGCCATGGCCAGACCACCCACCGCGACCCCCGCCTTATCGGTCGGGGCGCTGACGCGGTTTGAAATAACAATCAGGCGGCTCATCGGATATCCTTCCACGGACGGCTAAGAAGGACGGCGCAGTTGATAATGCCGACCAATGAATAGGTTTGCGGGTAATTCCCCCAAAGCGTGCCGTCCTCAAAGGACGTATCTTCGGACAGCAGCCCAGCGGGGGTACGGGCTTTCAGCATGCCTTCGAACAATTCACGCGCCTCATCGCTGCGACCGGCGTAATGCAGGGCTTCAATCAGCCAGAAGGTGCAGAAATTAAACGCGGTTTCCGGCTCACCAAAATCGTCGGGCAAGGCATAGCGCAGCATATGCGGCCCGCGCCTCAGCCCCTTTTCAACGGCGGCCAGAGTCGCCAGATAGCGCGGGTCGTCGGGCGGAATATAACGCAGGTCAATCAGTTGCAGAATGCTGGCGTCAACCTCATCGACATCAAAGGCCGACGAATATAGCTCTGTGCCATCCGCCTGCTTAATCAGCGCCCTCTGATCGATGACGGTGCGGATATGGTCTGCCCGTTCCTTCCAGTGCGTGGCGCGCTCAGGCAAACCCAGCACGCTGGCAGCATTAGACAGGCGGTCGCAGGCCGCCCAGCACATGACCGCACTATAGGTATGCGGCTTGGCGAAGGTGCGGAACTCCCACAGACCGGCATCCGGCTGATCAAACACTTCAAAGGCCTTGTCACCTACGGCCTCAAGCTGCTCGAAATCGGCAAGCGTACCGGGCCGCAGCAGGCGCTGGTCAAAGAAGGCGTGGACTGAGGACAGGATGATCTGACCATAGACATCATGCTGATGCTGGATATAGGCCAGATTACCCACCCTGACTGGCCCCATGCCCTGGTAGCCTTTGAGGAAGGGGGCTTCGGATTCGGTCAGTGCCGTCTCAAAGCCGATGCCATAGACCGGCTGCATCTGGCCGTCTTCGGCACGATCCACAATATTCCTGAGATATTTGAGATAGTTCTCAAGGGTCTGCATGGTCCCCAAGCGCGTTAGGGCCTGCACCACATAATAGGCGTCCCTGATCCAGCAATAGCGGTAATCCCAGTTGCGCTGTGAATGCGGAGCCTCGGGCACCGAGGTGGTCATGGCGGCAATGATCGCGCCGGTTTCCTCATAAACACAAAGCTTCAGGCCAATGGCAGCGCGGATAACTTCGGTCTGATATTCCAGAGGCAAGGCAAGCCCACGCACCCACGCCTTCCAGTGACGATCGGTCTTTTCAAGCATGTGATGCACGGTCGAACGCAGATCACCCGCAAAACCTTCGTCTGGCCCAAGGAAGAAAATCTGTTCTTCCTCAAGGCGGAACTCACGTTCCTCAAGGATATGCGAGACCGGACAACTGGTGGTCAGACGCAAGATCGTATCACCACACATATACCGTATGTGATTGGAACCAAAGGTAGTTTCCGCCAGCGCTTCACCGTAATTACGTGTTGGCTTCAGGCGCACCCTCAGGCGGGGCGTCCCCTTGACCGGTCGCACAATGCGGCAATAGGAAACCGGACTGTACAGGCGCTCAAGACGCTCAAAACGCGGACAGAAATCGATGATCTCCACCGCCGCACCATCGGCATCAGTAAGCCAGGTATGCAAAACCGCACTGTTGCGCGCATAGGCCTGACGCACCGATACCTGATTAGTTACCTCAATGGCCCACAGCCCGGTTGCGGCCTCGGTGTCGGGGGCTACGCCTGACACAAGCGAGGAAAAGACCGGATCAGAATCAAATCGCGGCGCACAACTCCAGACCCAACGCCCCTGCGGGTCGATCAGGGCCGATACCATGCAATTACCAATAGGCGAAAGGTGCAGACTATGGGACGGACGCGCAGAAAGTTCTGCCACCACCGGATGGGTTTGGGCCCCCGCAGCATGACTTACGTCAGGCATAACAGACTCTCCTCAAGCCAGTTGAGTACGGCTTCCGGATCGCTCAGAGCATAGTCCGCTTCACTGCGGCCACCACCGACCTTGACGCCGAAACCGCCCGCCTGACGGGCCATGACAAACCCCACCTCATCTGTCAGATCATCCCCGACAAAGACCGGTCTGTGGCCCATGAACGGGGCCTCATTCATAAAGGCCTGAATGGCGTCCCCCTTATTGGGACCGTGCGTGCGCAGTTCGATCACCTCATGACCGGCCTGAAGACTAAGGCCGTTCTTCTCCACCAGAGCTTGCGCCTTGTTGATAATATCCTCTTTCGCCTCAGGCGCATGGCGATAATGCACGGCGACACTCAGGCTCTTGTCTTCGATATATATGCCGTCGTGACGGTCTTTCATTTCACCAAACACGTCTGCCACAGCCTCAAGCGCCTCGGATGCCACCGCATCCATGCGTTCACCAAAGGCCGTGCGGCGTTGCAGGCCGTGCACACCGGCCACAGACATCACGCTCTGCTCAAGAATATAATCAATCGTTGACGTATCACGCCCCGATATCACCGCAAGGCGCCCTTCAAGACGTGCCTGAAGGTCTTTGAGCAATTTTGTGCGGCGTTTATCAGGCACAACATCATCGGGACGCGGCATAATCGGTGCCAACGTCCCGTCAAGATCAAGAAATAAAGAAATTTTAGTTAAATCAAGGTATTCGGGTTTGGATTTCATCCGGCTCCCCACAGAAAATGGTCAGAGAAGATGTACGCAGTCGCGAGACGATCATTCAGCGACATCAAAGATATTACTTTAGGCATTCTTCATCATAACTCTGATTATTCAGAACTATTTACACGATCGCCTCACGATCCCGTTACCCTGCACCGCAGCACAAAAACACCATCAATAGTTGGCGGGCGGATCACTGGCGGGGAAGCTCTCCTCCACCATGTCATCAACCTTTTCATTGTCCATGTTTTCCCACTGGGCCTTTTCATCTTTCAGGCAGGTTTTGTGGGCGACAGGCGCATGCATGAAGCCATGACAAAACCGCTTGATCAGCGGCACAAGCAAAAATCCGGCGGCCGCAACGGCAGCAGCGGCCCCCAGCATTTCAGGGGCGCGTGGGGGCACGTCAGGAAGAGTCAGTACATAGGGCATGTCTCAGCTCCGCATATGTTGATTATTATCAATGATAGGCTGAAAGACTATCAAACCAACATATGCTTGAGGGCCGAGTGATATAAGAGAAGCGAAAGAGCCCCTAGATGCGTTTACCGGAAATAATGGTAACCGGTTCCTCAAGCATCTGCCCGTCCCAGCCACCGGGTTTGGTGGTTTTGGCGATTTTTCTGTTCAGGATACGACGCACGACGCTCATGCCGCTTATGACCTTGCCAAAGGCGGCATAGCCCTGATTATCACCCTCAGGGTCGCGTCCAGCGTCCATATAGGTCATGTCGCCAACCGACAGTGTAAACTCGTGCGAGGCCGTACCTACCGCATAGCGCGCCATGGATACGGTACCATTGGTGTGGGACAAGCCCGTCTGGCTGGTTGGCTCATGAGCAATCGGGGGGAAACGGTGTCCGGAGGTCGATACCTGAACGAACCCACCATTGTGCGACTTCATGGCCCGCCAGAAGGTGGCACCATCCAGCTTACCGGCATCGACATAACGCAGGAAATTCGCCGTCGTAATCGGCGCGGCCTTACCGTTCAGTTCCAGGACAATATCGCCCATGGTGGTTTCAAGCCTGACGCGCGCTGTGTCCGGCACGTCAATCGGCGGGAGTTCGGGTTCCGGCTCTGGGGCTTTCACCACCGGCTTCGGCGGCACGGGCTTAACCGGTGGTTTTTCAGGCTCCGGCTTAGGGCCACAACCGATGAGCGCCAGAAATCCCGCCACAGCACCGGTCGTCAGAAGGCCCCTGCGCCGCATAGCCTAAAGCCCCAGCTTCGCCTTGAGGATATCATTGACCGCCGCCGGATTAGCCTTGCCGCCGGTGGCGCGCATGACCTGACCGACGAACCAGCCGATGGCCTGAGGCTTGGTGGCCACTTCGGCCGCCTTATCGGGGTTGGCGGCAATGATCTCATCGACGGCTTTTTCGATGGCACCGGTATCGGTAACCTGTTTCAGACCGTGTTTTTCAACGATTTCAGCGGGCGTGATATCGCCCTTGCCGTCCCACATATGCTCAAACACCGTCTTGGCGATCTTTGAGGAAATGACATTGGTCTCGATCAGTTCCACCAGACCAGCAATATGCGCAGGCGGCAGCGGGCTTTGATCGATCTCAAGACCATCCTTGGTCAGGCGCGCCAGCAGTTCGTTCGTCACCCAGTTGGCCACCAGCTTGGCGTCACGCCCCTTGGCTGCGGCTTCGTAATAGTCGGCACGCGCCTGTTCGGTGATCAGCACACCGGCGTCATAGGCACTGAGACCATACTGGCTGATGAAGCGCTGACGCTTGTCGTCCGGCAGTTCCGGCAGGGACTTTTTGATGTCCTCGATCCACGCCAGTTCAAGCTCTAGCGGCAACAGGTCAGGATCAGGGAAATAGCGATAATCGTGCGCTTCTTCCTTGGAACGTAGTGAGCGCGTCTCAACCTTCACCGAATCGAACAGACGGGTTTCCTGATCGATGGTGCCGCCGTCCTCGATGATTTCGATCTGGCGGCGGGCTTCGTATTCAATCGCCTGCTGCATGAAGCGGAACGAGTTGACGTTCTTGATTTCGCAGCGCGTCCCCAGTTGCTTGAAATCGCCCGTCTCGCGGAAGCGCTCATAGGCACCAGGCCGGCACACCGACACATTAACGTCGGCACGCATATTGCCCTTTTCCATGTCACCATCAGACGTCCCGAGGTACACAAGGATGGTGCGGATTTTCTTGAAATAGGCCACGGCCTCTTCGGCGGAGCGAATGTCAGGCTTCGAGACAATCTCCATCAGCGCCGTACCGGCCCGATTAAGATCGACATAGGTGGCGTTCGGATCAAGATCGTGGATCGACTTACCGGCATCCTGCTCAAGGTGCAGTCGTTCAATGCGCACAGGCTTTGAGGTGCCATCAGACAGATCTATCAGCACTTCGCCCTCACCCACTATAGGGTAGAACAGCTGGCTGATCTGATAGCCCTGCGGCAGATCCGGATAAAAATAGTTTTTGCGGTCAAAACGCGAATGGGTGTTGATCTGCGCCTTAAGCCCCAGACCGGTTTTCACCGCCTGTTCGACGCAATAGCGGTTGAGCACCGGCAACATGCCTGGGAAGCCCGCGTCCACAAGGCTCACCTGCTCGTTCGGCCCGGCGCCGAAACCGACAGCCGCGCCGGAAAACAGCTTTGAGTTCGAGGCCACCTGAGCGTGAATCTCAAGGCCGATAACGAGTTCCCACGGGCCTGTGCGGCCCTGAATTGATTTAGAGTCGGTCATAAATTTCCTATAGCCGAAAGGCTGGTCTGTGGCCAAGACGGTTTATAAAAAAAGCACCGGCCAGTCGCAACATATGTCGCAACGTATCCGGCATTTACAAACTCCATTATGTCTGACAATATACCGTCAAAAATGGATCGCTGTAAACGCGACCTTACGGGAGAGTAACATGTCGCTATCACCAACCTCCAAAGGGTTTATGGCTCTTATTGCCGTTCTTTTCAGTGCCCTTCTGGCCGGTGGCACACTGGCTCAGACCTCAGACAATATGCAGTTGTCGGTCGGCACCAAATTCGTCAAGGATTACTGCCTTGAAGCCCGCGAAGGCGATTCCAGCGCCATCATAAATAAATGTAATGCGGGACCGCTTCAGGGGCTGCGTTACGACGAAGAAACCGGCCACCTGCGTCAGGGCGACAAATGCCTTGCGGCCACCACACGCGGGCAGCCCCTGACGGTGACAGGCTGCGCCGATTCCGATGATCAGAAATGGACGTTTAACCCCAATGGCACGCTCCAGAGTGATTCCGGTCAGTGCGCAGATATACTAAACTTTCAAAAGGGTGCAGGCACACCGGTCATTGGCTGGGAATGTACCGGCACGGAAAATCAGGCCTTCTTCGCCACGCGTATAAAAATCACCTCGGCCACACCTACTCAAAGTGCTGCGGCACCGGCGGCCCTGCAACCGGTTAAGGGCTTGCCCGTTATTGCCAGCTATTTCACACAAGGTCGGTGTCTCAATACGCTTGGCAATCGCGGCACGATCACGGTTGATAATTGCGACCGCCAACCCAACCAGAGCTTTGCCTTCAAAAGCGGCGTATCCGGGGCCATTGTTCAGGGCGATAAATGCCTGTCCTACGGTCAGAAAGGCCAGCCACTAAGACTTGAGGCCTGCACAGGGGCAGCCGGACAGGACTGGACCTTCACCACCGAAGGCACCTTGCGTAACCGTGACAATCTTTGCGCAGACATATTCGCCTTTGATACGCGGGCGGGTACGGATGTCATTGCCTGGGACTGCACCAATACAGACAACCAGAAATTCTATCCGGCAGTCGCCACCGAGGCGGGCAGCTTCTCATACGGCCCCGCCCTGGCTGAAAGCCTGCGGGCAGACAGCAAGATCACGACCGTCTCCATGCAGCCCGGTTTCTCGGCTCTAAATGTGACCGGTGCCAATGGCAAGCCTGTTTCTACCGATAGCCAAAACGCCCTCACTGGCGGTCAGAACAATACTCTGATCGTCGGGGGTGCTGGCGTCCTGACCAAACGGTTTGTCAACGGTCTGGCGGCCCCGTCCGTTACCAGCGCAGACGATGCGACAACTAATATTTTACCCTCAGACTGGGCTTTTTTCTCAGGAGCGACCGCCGGAATTATGCCGCTTCAATAAAGGGGACTCTCAGGCATACCCTCATAAAAAAACCGCCGGAGCCTGTAAGCTCCGGCGGTTTTTTTTAGCGATAATTACGCTTTGGCTTGTACTGTCTTACCTTGCCATTTTTGTGCGTATAGTAGCTATCGTAGTAGGGACGCTCATTATAATAGGCGACTCGATACCCCTCAGGTGCCCGTGGGGGCGTGTAATAACGTCCGCCATCATAGACATAATAACGGTTATTCAGGCATTCGGCCTTGTTCTTTTCTTTCTGATGCTCACCGATCTGGTTGCCGACCACGGCACCAACTACGCCACCGAGAATAGTGCCCTCAGTCTTGCGGCCATCACTGGCGGCCACATTGCCCAGCGCTGCACCGGCTGCTGCACCGATAACCGTACCCTTGGTCTTGGTATTCTGAACCTTTTCGTAGCAGAACCCGTCATAGCGGTTTTGCGCCTGTGCCGCAGAAGCCGCACCCATAAATGTCAGAGCCATGGCTACCGCGCCAACACCGGCGGCGATCTGTTTATATCCGGAGGTCATGCTCAAATCCTTTCAAATCAACTATACAAAATTATCATCTGCGTGATGACTTACCTTAAGCCCCCGTCCCTGAACCGTAACTGAACGAAGACTTAAGGTAGGAAAAAGCTCAGCCTACTGGCCATAGGGCCTTAAGCCACCGTCATTATAGGTGGGCGGATTGTTCGATTGATTATATCCGCGCCATTCGTAGTCATAGCCGTTGCGGCGGACGTAATAGTCGGCATTACCCGGGCGCTGATAGAAGTAGGTTGTCGTGTACCCTGCAGGCGGACTATCGGGTTCATAATAGCCGTTTTCAAAGATGTAATAGCGCCCATAAAGACACTCGACATTCTGGTTATTATTCTGGCGGTTCTTGGCGACCTGATTGCCGATGATGCCACCCAGAAGGCCACCAAGCACGGTGCCTTCGGTCTTGTTGCCCTTACCGGCAATCACGTTACCGAGGACCGCGCCGCCAGCGACACCGATTACAGTGCCCTTTGTGCGCGCCTGGCTATTTTTCTGGTAGCAATAGCCATCATAGGCTGCGCCGGAATGGTGAGTCTGGGCCATGGCGGGCGCCGATCCCATGAGTACGAGGCTTCCTGCTGCCAGCAACAGAGGCTTAATATTAGGCGTAATCATAGCACATGCCTTTCCTAAGGTTTCATGACCTCAAGAATAGGACAATGCGTGTAATCCTTCTCCGCGAAACATGTCGCGCAAAAATAAAGAACTGGTGGGTTTTGAGGGCCTATGCGCCCAGAATCCAGGCCTGAAATTCGATTTCAACCTCGGCACCATAGGCCAGACCGCTGACACCAAAGGCCGTGCGAACCGGCAGACGGGTTGGCTGGAAAAACGGTTTATAGATACGATTGAACGCACCCCATTTGTCCATGTCCGTCAACATGACCGTCGCTTTGAAGACATTATCAAGACTGAGACTGTAGCGTTCGAGAATGGCCTGACTGTTGTGCATGATCTGGCGCACCTGCCCGTCAAAGCCCTCGACCAGTTGCCCGTTATTATCCAGTCCGATCATCGCCGAAAGATAAAGCACAGGGCCAACCTGAACGGCCTCAGAGAATGGCGATCGCGGATGCGGATGCATATAGAAAATGGCACCGTCTGCATGGACAGGTTTTACCGGAGTCTCAGTTGAACCACTCATGCTCTGTTCCTTTCCAAATGACACACTTAGCGTCAAGGCATAGCTCATTTTCACACCAAGACCATGCGTTTGCATAGGCGTTATATAAATTTGCAGTCATAATCCGCCCGCAAGTACTATAATCAGACGTTTTATCCCCCCTGAACAGGGGTAGGCGAGTTGTTGTTTTACCGGCATGATTTGCCTGAAACGCCTGCCTGAAACACGGGCAACAGCGGCACAGGACGTCACTCACACCAACGGTACCTATTAATGAAAACCACGTTTAAAAAAGCCATCGTTTCTGGCATGGCCGTACTTCTGACAAGTTCGGCCTTTGTGCCTGCTGTGGCGCAGGAACAAAGCACCGAAGAACAGCTCAAAAACATTTCGATCATGTGCGCCAGTATTTATCAGGTTCAGATTGAGACAGGCGCAACCACGACTGATGCCGCCACAAAACGCGACCAGATGAAAAAGGTCTATATGGCTCTGGCCAAGGTTTCCGAGACCGATGTAAATGCTCAGGTCACTGAGTACACGGCACCGCTTAAGGCCATCAAGGCCAGTGATGCCAAGAAATGGGACGAATATATCTGGCTGTGCGAAGAACTTTCGAAGCCCGCCGCAAGCTGATTGAGACAGGTCGCCCCTTTTTCGGATGGGCGGCCGTCCCTCAGTAACCTTTAGGTTTAAGACTAAGCGTCTGATTCCGGTGCCGCTACAGACTCGCTAACCAGTCGTACACGGTAAATACCCTTTATGCCTTCGAACGGCACGACCTTGCCCTTACGCACCACCTCGATGCGTCCGGCATCCTCAAGCGACTGAATGGCGGCCCGCACCTGCGGCAACTGACGCCGCCAGTATTCGGCATTAATCGCCTTTGCGACTTGATTGGGGCCCAAAGTCTCATTATTTTTCAGATTTGAAAGAAGATCGATAATCAGGTCTTCCACCGGGTTCGACATGTTCGGGCCTTTGTAGCGTTAAGGAGTATCCCATGGCCGATCAACCCGCCCCCATTCAGGTCGAAGACGGCGATTTCAAGGGATGGTACCTTTCGCCGTTTCACGATGACTATGTCAACCTCATTGGGCCTTTTTATTATCAGCCTGATGAAAATGGCCAGATGCGCGTAGCCCTGAAGGTTGAACAGCGCCACCTGAATGGTGGCGGCATCATGCACGGCGGGTGCCTGCTGTCCCTCGCCGATACGGCCTTGTTTATCATCGCCATGGATGAAAATAAGACCTCAGGCGGCGTCACCATGCAACTGGATGCTCAGTTCGTCAGCCCCGCCAATCTGGGAGATATCATCATCGCTTCCGGCGAGGTCGTCAGATCAGGCAAATCCACGATCTTTGTGCGCGGTCAGATTACAACCAATGACACGCCGGTCATGGCCTTTTCCGGCATTATCAAACGCTCCAGCCGGTCAGGTGCTTAAAACAGTCCTGTCGGCATAGCCCCCACTATACTGGCCGACAAACAGGTGGCCAGAAAACCGGCAAACAGCGCCTTCCACACCATACCCATAACCTCTTCGCGGCGTTCAGGGATCAGTATACCAAGCCCTGTTACTGTGATGCCTACCGAACCGATATTAGCGAAACCGCAGATGGCATAGGTCAGGATCATGCGCGAGCGTTCACTCAGGGCCTCAACCGGCATATTGCCCAATGTGATAAAGGCCATGAATTCGGTCACGGTCAGTTTGGTCCCAAGGACATAGCCTGCGGTCTGCGCTTCACGCCAGTCAATGCCGATCAGCCAGGCCAGTGGCGCAAAAATTACGCTCAGGATACGCTCAAGCGTGATGGGCGCACCGGCCACATCCGGCAACAGACCCAGGAACCCGTTCAGAAGAGCCACCAGCGCTACAAACACGATCAGAATCGCTGAAATATTCAGCACCACCATCAACCCGTCCGCCGTACCTTTGGAGATCGCGTCGATACTGCCGTCATATTTCAGGGTGGAATTATAATCGATGGAAGCCAGCGCTTCGTCTTTCTGCTGCGGCACCATGATGCGCGACAAGACTATGCCTGCGGGGGCCGAGATGATCGAGGCCGCCAGCACGTGTCCGGCGGCATTAGGCAAGGTGTCGCGCAGGATCAGCGCATAGGCGACCATGGTTGACCCGGCGACCGTCGCCAGCCCTACCGTCATCAGCAAAAACAACTCAGAGCGCGTCAGCTTGTCGAGATAACCGCGTATGACAATCGGGCTTTCGATCATGCCTAAAAACAGATTACAGGCAACCGCCAGCGCCGAAGCCCCGCCCAGTCCCATGGTCTTCTCAAAGACGAAACCAAACCCGCGGATAACCCATTTCAGCACATTCCAGTGCCACAACAGGGCCGACAGTGCCGAAATCACCAGTATCAGCGGCAGAACCTGAAAGGCGAAAACAAACAGTGCCCCCTGATTTTCCACCACATAGGGCTGTGGTCCGCCTGCCAGATAGCCGAAAATGAACTGTGTGCCGCTTAAGGTAGCGGCATTGAGGGCATCGACCGCCCCGTTTATGTTCTCAAGCAAGGCTTTGGATTGCGGAAAGGCAAAGAAAATAAGCACCAGAACAATCTGAGCAGCTATGCCACCGAGTACCAGCCGCCAGGGAAACTGCCGACGGCTTTCCGACAAGGCCCAACAGACGGCAATAATCACCCCAATGCCTAAGAGACTTTGTGCATTCAACCAACCGTAGGACAGCATTTCCAAGTTCCCCTGAGGCCTCTTCTGTTTTTCCGTGCCCTGAGCATTAATCCTTTCACATGACATAAACACGACAATTACAGATGACAAATCATGTGCGTGACCTGTAGTCTATGTAAAATTATGCCGCCCCAAAATCTGAGGACAAGACGTGAGCGCTCCTTCCCCCGGCAATGACGCCACTACCCGCCACCTTCTGGTGGTGGATGATGATGACCGCATCCGCAATCTGCTTAAGGAGTTTCTGAGCCGTCAGGGCTTCCGTGTTACCGTGGCGGCCCATGCCGATGCGGCGCGACGCATGTTGCAACTGCTCGATTTTGACCTGCTGATTCTCGATGTGATGATGCCCGGCGAAGACGGGTTTTCCCTGTCAAAGTGGGTGCGTTCCAATTCCAATGTGCCGATCCTCATACTGACGGCACGTGGTTTGCCCGATGACCGGATCATGGGCCTGAGTATCGGGGCAGATGATTATCTGTCAAAACCCTTTGAACCGCAGGAACTTCTGCTGCGTATCGAGGCAATTTTGCGCCGTACCGGCGTTAAGCCTGCCCTGCCCAAGTCAATCAATATGGGCAATTTCAGCTTTGATCTGGAACGCGCCGAACTGACCAAAAGCGGGTCGCTGGTGCGCCTGACTGAGGCGGAGGCGCAACTGCTGAAATATCTGGCCGAACGCGCCAATGTGCCGGTGGATCGTCTTGATCTGGCCAAGGACAGTGTGGATACCACCGGCCGCGCCGTTGACGTTCAGGTCACGCGTCTGCGGCGCAAGATCGAGCAGGATCCCAAAAACCCGCGTTACCTTCAGACTGTGCGCGGCAAAGGTTACATGCTGGCGCCAGATTAATCGGCAATGCGCGCGTATTTTCGCCTTTTTAAACAAGCCATTAAACGCCGCTTTCCCCGCACCTTATGGGGACGGTCGCTGCTGATTATCGTCCTGCCGATCACTCTGATGCAGTTTGCGGTGACATGGGCCTTTTTCGATTTGCACTGGCAAACCGTAACCGCCCGCCTGTCCGAAGGGCTTGTCGGCGACATAAGCTGGGCGGTCGATGCCTATAAGGGCGAACCGACCCCTGAAAACATGGCTCAGATTGCCGCTGCTGCGCAAAAGTCCATGCAATTATCTATTGTCTATCAGCCGGATCGGGCACTGCCTGACAGCCGCCGCCGTAATCCGTGGACGGCGCTTGACCGGTCTTTGAAAGGCGCGCTTGAAGCACAGCTTGATGATCCCTTCTGGTATGAAACCACACGTTATCAAGGGGCTGTGGACATTCGTGTCGCCGTTGATGGCGGTGTCATGCGGGTCATTGCTCCCCGTGAACGGGCCTTTGCCACACGGGCCCATATCTTTATTTTGTGGATGGGCGGCGCGACGCTTTTGCTAACGACCATTGCCATATTGTTCATCCGTAATCAGGTGCGGGCCATTGAGCGCCTCTCTAACGCTGCCGAAAAATTCGGGCGTGGTGATGATGATCCTGACTTCAAGCCCTATGGGGCCTCTGAGGTGCGGGCGGCGGCGCAGAACTTCATCAAGATGAAAGAGCGCATACAACGCCATATAGATCAACGCACTACGCTTCTGGCGTCGGTCAGTCACGACCTAAGAACACCCCTGACACGCCTAAAGCTCGAACTGGCCATGGCCCCGCAGGATGAGGCCACGACCCGCATGAAACAGGACGTGTCCGAAATGGCCTATATGATCGATGAGTATCTGGCCTTTGCCCGTGGCGAGATGCAGGAAAGCCCGCAACCTGTTTTCGTTAATCAGTTAATTCAGTCGGTTATCGACGGGGCGAAGCGCGCCGGACACCAGCCGGAATTTATCCCCCTGCCTGAGGACGTAACCCTTCCCCTGCGGGAGATGGCCCTGTCACGTGCCCTGTCGAATCTGGTGTTAAACGGGTTCCATTATGCCAAAAACGTGCAGGTTTCGGTCGCCATAGAGCATAAGTCCAATGGCAAGCAGTCGCTGCACATCTATGTCGATGACGACGGCCCCGGAATCGCCCCTGAAAAGCGTGAAGACGCCATGACGCCGTTTTCGCGCCTTGATGATTCGCGCAATCAGAACAAAAAGGGTGTGGGTCTGGGGCTGGCGATTGCGCGTGACACGGTACGCGGCCACGGCGGTGAGTTACGGCTTGATCAAAGCCCGCAAGGTGGATTACGTGCCGATATCGGTATCCCCATCACATAAATGCCGAAATGCAGCTATAAGCGACCCCACACCCTCAAACCAGACCGAGCCATGATCCGTTCTCTTACCGCCTTAACGCTTGCTGCCGCCACCCTGTTGGGGAGTTGCGCGACCACGCCTGCGCCGACGCCGGTTGTGCCGGTGGTTACCCCTTCATCCCTGTCGCCGCAGCCGGTTTTGTTGTTTGATGTCAACAAGAACGGCCGCAGGCTTTATACGCTGAACGATGAGTTCCCCTATTGCGATAAGGCAACCGGCAAGGTCGTCGTGGTGCCCAAATGGTTCCGCACTGATTTTGCCTCTGTGCCGTGGTTTGCTCAGTTCGCCGTCAGTTCAGACGGCCCAACCATCCGTGCCGCTATTATCCATGACTGGCTCTATGCCATAGGTGAGCCCGGCAAGCGCAAGGATGCCGACGATATCTTCTATCGCGCCATGCGCAAATGGAATGTCAGTGAGGTCGAGGCCCAGATCGCCTATCAGGCGGTACGCAATGGCGGTGAACGCGGCTATGGTTTGCCGTCCGATTGGGTGTTCGTCAATCCGTCCCAGCCTGACAAGCGCATCCCTGCCCCCTTTGCCAAGCCAAAGACCGGTGTGGTGATGGTCATACCGCAATGCAAGGGCTTTGAGGCAATGGTCGCCAAGGGCTGGAAGGCCTATGGGCCGAAACCCGTTGCCGCTACTCCGGTTCAGAAAAAGTCACGGTTTGGCTTTTAGCAGGGCCTCAGGCCCTGCACCCGTCACACCCGAGGTGCGTGGCATCATCCGTTCCTATCGCAATGGAAAGGGTATTCTGGCTCGGCTCATAGGGGTGCAGGGCCTAAGGCCGTGCTAGATACGGCCTGTAAGGAATGTCCAGAACAGCTTGAAGCGCTGCCCCAGAGGCCCGCGCCGGTGGCCGGTCCAGCGGTCGGTGGCTAAAGCTGCCGGAAGGGCCAGAGGCAAAAGCTTGGGCGACAAGGTTTTAAGGGCCCGACGGGCTTCGCGGTACAGGTGCCTGTATTCGGTGTCACCCGCTTCATCGACGTTCAGCAAACCCTGCGCCCGCATCAAAGCCAGCGCGTAAAAACGTACCGGCGCCGTCAGGGCCGTCGTATCCGTATGAGGTGATATCAGCGTGGCCGCCTGCCGGATCAGTGACACATCGGCAGCATCGACCAGTTCAAGCGCCTGTTTGAGGCTCAGACGCCCTTCTTCGAGCAGCAGGCGATAGGCATCAATCGCTTCGCGGAACCGTTCGGCCTCAAGGCCATGCTGCCGGATCAGGGCTTCAAGCGCCACACTTAAGGGGTGATAGCGCACCTTGCGGCCTTCGGCGATTTCGTCAATCGCCTCATACCACCAGGTATAACGGATATCCCCCAGAAGGGGCTCCGATACCTTTTGCGGCACCTCACGCAACAGTTCAAGGAAGGCTGCCACCGCCAGAGCCTGCGCCCTGAGTGCCTCATCATCGATGAAGGCATAGCTCAGGCGCAGGATATCATCACGCGGCTCGGTTTCGATGTCTATGTCCGTTGGAGAGGACATCAGGGACGCGGTACGTTTTTGGGCTTATGCCCCCCAAGATCGACCACCTCAACCTGACCGGGGTTACGGTTGACGCCCCACAGCAGGATGATCGGTGCCGCGACATAGATCGACGAATAGGTACCGATAATCACACCAAAGATCAGCGCCACGGCGAAGACGAACAGCACATCGCCCCCCAGTACCGCCAGCCCCAGAAGTGCACCCACCGTCGTGATACCGGTCATGATGGTACGCGACAGGGTTTCGTTAAGCGACAGATCGACAATATCGCGCAGAGGCATTTTTTTATACTTACGCAGGTTTTCGCGCACGCGGTCGAACACAACGATGGTGTCGTTCATCGAATAACCGATAATCGTCAGGATGGAGGCCACCGCCGTCAGCGTAAATTCAAGATTGAACAGGGCAAACAGACCAAAGGTCAGCAGCACATCGTGCAACAGGCCAATAGCCGTGGCCACACCAAACTGCCATTCAAAGCGGAACCAGATATAGACCATCATCAGCAAGATAGCGCAGGCCAGAGCCAGAACCCCGCCGGTCATCAGTTCGCCCGATACCTTTGGCCCCACCACTTCGGTGCGGGTAAATTCAGCGCCCGAAATCTGCTCGGCGACATGGGACTTGATATTGTCAACGGCTGCTGCCGGATTGCCTTCGGGGGTTCCGAAGCGGATCGAGGCTTCGTTACCGGCGCTGCCCACGGCCTGAACCTGAATGTCGTGCAGATCAAGCGCTTCGAGTGTCGAACGTACCTGTCCCAGATCAATCTGGCCCGAGGTGGTGCGCATTTCAAGCACGGTACCGCCCTTGAAATCGACACCACAGTTCAGCCCTCCGCACGGCGGCGTAAAGGGATAGACCGTAAAGAAGACCGAAGCGACACAAAGCACTGCGGAAACCGCACCGGCTGCCTTGGCATATTTGACGAACTGGAAGTTCGTGACTTGCGGCATAAGGCGAATAAGCGGCCAGGCTTTTTTCTCGGTCGGATGTTCAACCGGAACGGTTTTCGGACGCTTGGTGCGATACCACCAGGCCAGAAGCACCTGCGTGATGAACACGGCCGTGAATACCGAGGTCAGAACCCCGATGGACAATGTCCAGGCGAAGCCCCGTACCGGCCCTGCGCCGAAGAAGAACATGATAATCGCCGCACCGAGCGTGGTCAGGTTGGCATCGATGATGGTTTCCAAAGCGCGGCTGAAACCCGCATCCAGCGACCCGATAACATTACGCCCCGAACGGATTTCATCGCGGACACGTTCATAGATCAGAACATTGGCGTCAACCGCCATGGCCAGAGTCAGAATAAGACCCGCGATACCGGGTAAGGTCAGGGTCGCCTGCGTCAGCGACATGGCCGCAATCAACAGGATCAGGTTCACAAGGATAGCGACAATCGAAATGCCACCAAACAGGAAGCCATAGGCCAGTACCATGAATACCAGCACGGACAGGAAGGCCACGACCGTCGAAATCTGCCCCTTGGCCACCGAATCGGCCCCCAGTTCAGCCCCGACGGTACGTTGTTGTTCGACATTCAGCGGCGCAGGCAGAGCACCAGCCTTGAGGACATTCACCAGTTCGGAGGCTTCCTGATAGGTGAAGTTACCCGTAATCTGACCCTGACCACCGGTAATCGCGGTGCGGATATTCGGGGCGGACACCACCTGACCATCGAGGATAATGGCGAACGGCTTACCGATATTGGCGGCGGTCGCGTCGCCAAACTTGCGCGCGCCCTGAGAATTGAAGCTGAAGGAGATAGCCGGTTTCTGGAATTCGTCAGTCGAAACCGAGGCATTGGTCAGGTCATCACCCGATACAATAATACGTTTTTTAACGGCGACCACAGATGAGAGGTTAGGGTCCATGCTCGGCAGAAGTTCCGTGCCGGGCGGGATACGACGAGCCTCAATGTCCGCAGGCGTTACAGTTACATCGACCATCTGGAAGGTCAGCTTGGCAGTCGTGCCGATAACGCGCTTAAGCTGTTCGGGGTCGCTTTCGCCGGGGGCCTGCACCACGATACGGTTCGTGCCCTGACGCATGATGGTCGGTTCTTTGGTCCCCAGATTATCGATACGCTTGCGCACCACCAGAATGGAGGCGTCAACCGCCGCCGCCGCTTCGAAGTTGCGGCCTTCGCGGGTAAAGGTCAGGCGCAGGGTCTGGTCAGGGCCTTTGGTAATATTGACGTCACGCACAGACTGGTTCTGCGGCAAGGGCATGGACAGATTGGCCAGCGCCTTTTGGGCGGCATCTACCTGAGCGGCATCGGAGATGCGTACCGAAACCGTGTCACCGCTTATGCTCGGGCCGGAAAAGGCAATCCGGTTATCCCGCAGACGGGCGCGGACATCTTCGGTCAGGTTCTGGGTCTTTTCCCGTGCCAGCGCATCGGTATCAACCTCAAGCAGCAACTCGGAACCGCCCTGAAGGTCAAGCCCGAGATTAAGCGTGTTCGGTGCCACAAAGCCCTTAAGGTTATCCCTGACGTTTTGGGGCAGGAAATTTGGCAGCGACAAATAGATGCCGGCCAGGGTGACAAAAGCCACCATAATAATTTTCCAGCGGGAAAGTTCCATCATCAGCGTGTGCCCTTAAAGGCTTGACCCTGTCGCAATGACAGCGACACAGGTGAACATAAAACAAGGTCTGCCCTTTCGGACAGACCCACATAACGGTAGCGGTTCAGATTAAGAAACGGTCGGCGTCGAATTCGCCGCAGCCGGTTCACCCTTGGCGCGCACTTCGGAGACCAGCCCCTTAACGACACGCACATTCACGCCCGAAGCGATTTCGACCATGACCTCGGCGTCTTCAACGCGGGTGATTTTCCCGATGATGCCGCTCGACAACACCACCGTGTCATTGCGCTTCAGGCCAGCGATCTTGGTCTGATGTTCCTTGGCGCGCTTTTGCTGCGGGCGGATGATAAGGAAGTACATCAGTGCGAAAATCGCAACGAAAGGCAGAATACTGACGATAGGGTTGTTCGGATCCAAGGCGGGATTCTCCTGATACCTGTTATAAGCTGCTTGCGTTGATATAGCTGGCCTTAGATAGGCGCAACATAAAAAACGTCAATGGGCTTACCGATTCCTTATCAGGGCAGTACCAGCGACGGATCGATCGGTTTGGCGATATCTGTGGACGGCGTATAGCGGATCTCGAAATGCAGTTGCGGCTTATCCACAGCGCCGGTGCGCCCGAGCGTGCCGATGGTTTCGCCCTGTGCCACCTTCTGGCCGGTTTTCACCTTGATGGAAGCCATATGCAGATAGCCGCTGTAGAAGCCATCATCATGCTTGATGTAGATGGTGTTACCAAGTTCCTTCATCTGGTCTCCGACATAGATGACCGATCCGGCCGCCGTTGAGACAACCGTTGCGCCTTCCGGCCCGCCGATATTGATACCGTCATTGCGCACATTGGTAGCCAACTGACCGAAGGGTACTAGAATCTGCCCCTTATAGGGCCAGATAAACCGCCCCTTACCCAGTCTGACGATCTCGGCCTGATTGGGGAAGGCGCCGGAGACGGCGGGTTTAGGGGCCTGGGCCGGAGCTGGCGTGACCGGTTTCGGTGCCGCAGGCGGTGTCACTGTGGTCGTGGTCGTCGTGGTGGTGGTCGTTGCCGGAGCCGTGGGTGTCACGACGGGCTTGGGCTGAGCCGCGGGCGTTGCCGGTTTAGCAGCGGGCGTAGCGGCAGCGGCCTTCTGAACCTTAACCAGCGCCTTACCCGTGGCCCGCTCTTCGACACCCTTATCGACAGCCGTAGCGGGCAGCAGAATTTTCTGCCCCGGACGGGTTACGGAATCAGCCGACAGACCATTCAACTGATAGATATTACGGATAGGAACGCCGAACCGACGCGACACGCCAAACAGGGTGTCGCCCGCTTGAAGTGAATAGATATAGCCGTCCTGAACCGACTGCGTGGTCGCGGCGGTCGGTGGCGGAGGCGGAGGCGGTGGAGTCTGGGTGGTTGAGGGTGGCGGCGGCAGATTGGTGGAGGTAATCGCCCCCTGACTGCCTGTGCCTGTAACGGCTGGCCCCTGATCGGATACCTGAGGCACACTGGCCTCAGGGGCGGTTGGCATGGGGATAGGCTGCGTCGAGGCCGGGCGGTCTTCCATATAAACCGGATATTGCGGTTTCACCGTCCTGTTAGTGGTGCAGCCCATAAGGCACAGCGCACTCACCAGACCAATGCCGCCTGCGATCCACTGCCCTGACCGTGGCTTTACGGTTTGAATTTCACGGGTCACGGCGCGCATCAATATATCTCCCGACACAAAAGGCTTAACGGTTCATTCACGATACTTATGTGCCAATTATGGATAACGAAAGGTTATCAAGGGCGGCAATCGACCGGCTGATGGGGGATTATAATCAAAAAAATTAGTCCGCTTTGCATCCATAGCCCTGACGGCGGACATTAAGTTACAGGAGGGGGCACGAACGTGTCCCCATAAATCAGAGGACAAATTATGGAAAACCTGTTTCATGCCTATTGGTGGCTGATTTTTCCAGTACTCGGTATGCCGCTGGGCATGGGCATGGGCTACTGGGCCATCTATAATCAGCGCAAAGTCAAGACTGAAACCATCAAACTGATCCAGACCTATCTGGAACAGGGCAAGGAACCGCCACCGGAATTGCTGGCGACGCTGAATGACATGCCCAAGGGCGGCAAGGACAGTCTGACAACCATTGCCGTCTTCAGCGCCCTGAGCGCCGCCTTCGGTTATTTCAGCTTTAACGGCGGCGGGCCTCTGTTCATGGCGCTGGCCATCGGCTTTGGCGTCGGTGCGGTCATTGCCCTGATTTCAGCCATCATCAAACACAAGCAGGGTAAGGGCTGATTTAATGTCCGATGCCCGCCTAGACAGGGCACGCAAAGGCTCGTCACAGGCCTTTGCGCAACTGGTGTCCGAACACCAGCAGGCGGTGCGATTGTTCCTCAGACGGCTGGTATCTGTCCCCGAAGATGCCGACGATCTGGCTCAGGAAAGCTTCGTCACCGCCTGGCAGAAACTGGACGCCCTTGAGCAAGGCGTCTCTTTTCGTACATTTGTCTGTGGCATTGCCTACCGCAAGGCGCTGAATGCGCGCCGCCAGCGGATGCGCCACAGCACCCGCGACACGCAATGGCACGACCTGCAACCCGACCGGACACGCCCTGAGCATGAGACCCGTTTATCATTAGAGGTCGCCCTGAAACAATTGCCGCTCGATCAGCGGGCGGCGGTGTGCCTGTGTGTCGCAGAAAACCATAGCCATGCCGAAGCTGCCGCCATTCTGGGGCTTCCCATCGGCACCGTAAAATCGCATATTAAGCGTGGCCGCTCGCACCTGTGCCAGTTACTCGGAGTACCTGACCATGAGCAATGATCCCCTGAAAGCCCTGTTTGAAGCTGATGCCACGCGCCGTCCCGCCGTACCGGCTCATGATCCGGTTTTCCAGATGCGTGTGCTTGAGGCTGTGTCCCGAAAGCATTACCGTCAGCAGCAGGTCCGGCTGGCCCTGAGCTGCGGATTGTTCACCCTCATACTTGGGTTGCTGGCGCCCTATCTGGCGGAAGGTTTCGCGCATATCGCCCCGCAGCAGGGCCTGATGGTGACCGCCATTCTGATCACCTTGCCGTCGTTTATCCTGCTGTTCCGTAAGGGCCTGAAACTTTAGGCCTCCTTGGCGACACCGGCGATCAGCGGCACAAAGCGTACCTCGCCCAGGTCTTCGGTCAGGTAACTATCATCTTTGCGGGTATAACGCAGCAGGCGTTGCACGGAACCGCGCCCCTGAGGCCCGACCATGATGCCGTTGTTTTTTAGCTGCGCCAGCAGAGGCAGAGGTTCTTCGGGCAGGGCGGCGGTGACCAGAATACGGTCGAACGGTGCCTGTTCCGGCCAGCCTTCCCAGCCGTCGCCAAAGCGATAGATAATGTTTTCCAGCATCAGGCGTTTGTGGCGCGTTTCGGCCTCAACCATCAAAGAGCGATAACGTTCAATGGTGTACACATAGCGCACCAGCCGCGACAGAATCGCCGTCTGGTAGCCTGAGCCAGTGCCGATTTCCAGAACGCGATGCCGCCCCTCAAGCTTGAGGGCCTGCGTCATCAGGGCAACGATATAGGGCTGGGAAATCGTCTGGCCACAGTTGATGGGAATGGCGGAATCTTCCCACGACCGGTCGAGAAACAGGTCGGGCACGAACAGGTCACGCGGCGTATATTCCAACGCATGCAACAGGCGCTCATCGGCAATGCCCTGCGCCTTAAGGCTGGTCAGCAAGCGCTCAATGCGGGTTTGCGGGGCTTCGTCCGCACTTTCATCAATCCCAGCACTCTTATCAATCATTGACAGACTCCGATCTGACGACCTTTTTCGGTACCGCGCCCCCTAATACCCCTTTGAACGAATTAAGCGTTTCATAATGGGTCAGGTCAAGATGCAAAGGTGTGACCGAGATTCGGTTTTCGGCAACGGCCTTAAGGTCAGTACCGTCAAGCAGCTGGTTTTCCTGCGCTTCAAAATCAAGCCAGTAATAGTCACGGCCGCGCGGATCGACGCGTTTGACGGCATGAAGTTCGTGCAGGTCACGAAACCCCTGACGGGTCAGTTCAACACCGGCCACCACATCGTCATCACAGTCGGGAAAGTTAATGTTGAAGATGATGTTTTTATGCCAACCCTTTGACAACAGGGCGCTGATGACCGGCGCGCCATGGTGGCGTGACGCTTCCCACTGGGCTTCGATGTCCATATCGAAATCCAGACACTGCGACAGGGCGATAGACGGGACACCAAGGCTCATGCCCTGTAAAGCGCCGGCGACGGTTCCCGAAAGGGTCACATCCTGCGCCAGATTGAACCCGCGATTAACGCCCGACAGCACCAGATCAGGCGGCGACGGCAGGAGGTCATTGACCGCAATCTGAACGCAGTCGGTCGGTGTGCCATTGACCGCAAAGGTCTTTTCGTCGCGGCGAATGGCGCGCAACGGATCGTGCAGGGTGATCCCCCTTCCCTTGCCCGACTGTTCGTACAGCGGCGCGCAGGTCCAGACGTCATCGCTTAGGGCGCGGGCGATTTCATGCAGCACCTTCAGGCCATAGGCGTCGATACCGTCGTCGTTGGTCAGAAGGATACGCATGCTACAGTCTCCGGCTTATCCGATGTGTGTCAGGCCGCCCATATAGGGTTGCAGGACGGACGGAATGGCAATGCGGCCGTTTTCGTCCTGATAGTTTTCCATGATGGCCACCAGCGTCCGGCCAACCGCCAGACCGGAGCCATTAAGCGTATGGGCAAAGCGTGTGCCTTTTTCGCCGGTTTTGCGGATACGCGCATCCATGCGACGGGCCTGAAAATCACCGCAGTTCGAGACGCTGGAGATTTCGCGATAGGTATCCTGCGACGGCAACCACACCTCAAGGTCAAAAGTTTTACGCGCGCCAAAGCCCATATCACCGGTGCAGAGCAGCATAGTACGGAACGGCAGTTCCAGTTTTTTCAGGATGGTTTCGGCATTATCGACCATGCGATCATGTTCGGCAGCGGATTGTTCCGGCGTGGTGATCGACACCAGTTCAACCTTCTGGAACTGATGCTGGCGGATCATACCCTTGGTGTCACGGCCAGCAGAGCCTGCCTCAGCGCGGAAGCAGTTGGTCAGGGCCGTCAGACGCAGCGGCAGTTCTTCTTCGGACGTGATGGCTTCGCGTACGAGGTTGGTAAGTGACACTTCGGCGGTCGGGATGAGGTAGTGTTCAACCGTTGTCTTGAACAGGTCTTCTTCAAACTTAGGCAATTGCCCAGTCCCGTACAGCGCATGATCGCGCACCAGAACCGGCGGATTGACTTCCAGATAGCCATGCTCAGAAGTCTGAACGTCAAGCATCCATTGACCAATGGCGCGTTCCAGACGGGCCAGCTGCCCCTTAAGGACGACGAACCGCGCACCGGAAATTTTTGCGGCAGCTTCAAAATCCATCATTGATCCGAAGGCGGCTTTCAGCGTCTCACCGAGATCGGCATGATCCTTGGGGGCAAAGGCCAGCTTTGTCGGCGCGCCATGAGTGCGCACTTCGACATTACCGGCTTCGTCTTCGCCTTGCGGGACCTCTTCAAACGGCAGGTTTGGCAGAGACGCCAGCAGGTCGCGCAAGTTCACATCGGCTGTGCGTTCGTCTTCCTGCGCCGCTGCGATACCGCCCTTAAGGGCCTCAACCTCAGCCATTAGTTCCGAGGCACGGGCCTCATCCTTTTGTGCCTTGGCCTTGCCGATTTCACCCGACAGCTTTTTTAGTTGGGCCTGATTGGTTTCAAACGCCGTCTTGGCGGCACGCAAGGCCTTATCAAGCGACAGAAGCTGTTCGACATCAGCGGTCGCGGATGTGCGGCCACGCGATTCCCAGCCCTTGATGTAGGTTTCAGGTGTTTCGCGGAGGGCTTTGATATCGTGCATGTCTGTTCTCTGAAAATATTGCCCCTCCCCCCCCTTCGGGGTCCCCCCTCCCCGTAACACAGGGAGGGATGAGGAGCCATGTTTATGCCTCCCCGTTTACGAGGAAGGGGGCATTGAGCGCAAGCGAAATGACGGAAGGGGGAAGCCCCCGTCCTAGTCCGCGCGACGCGATTCGATGATCTTCACGCACCAGATCGAAATTTCGTACAGAAGTACAATCGGGATCGCCAGCATCAACTGCGAAATCGGGTCTGGGGGCGTGACGATGGCGGCCACAATCACAATGCCCAGAATCGCATAACGGCGGCCTTCGCGCAGCAATTGCGAGGTGACCATGCCCGACAAGCCCAAAAGCGTCAGTACCACTGGCAACTGAAAACACAGGCCAAAGGCCAGCATCAGGGTGGTGACCAGAGAGAGATATTCTGACACCTTAGGCATCAGTTGCACCGACACACCGGCATCACCGAAAATCTGCTGGTTCAGGGAGAACCACAGAACCATTGGCAAAATGACATAATAGACAAGCAAGGCCCCGATCAGAAACAGCACCGGTGCCGCAATCAGGAACGGTACAAAGGCGTTGCGTTCGCGCTTATAGAGGCCCGGCGCGACGAAGCGATAGACCTGCCAGGCGAGCATAGGGAAGCTGAGGATTACCGCACCGAAACCGGCCATTTTCAGCTTGGTGAACAGGAACTCAAGCGGTGCCGTATAGATCAGCGACAATTCGCCGGGCGTACCGGCTTCTTTCATGCCCAGCAGCACGAAAATAAGGTCGAATGGCCCCGCACCGTGCCCACCACTTTCCTTTTGCGCCGCCAGAATACGGCTGGCGACCTCAAAAGGGTGCAGCAGGAACAGATAGATCGGCTCGGCCAACGCAAAACACAGGATGAAGGCCAGAATAAAGGCCACGACCATCCAGATGAGGCGCGAACGCAGCTCAATCAGGTGATCCATTAAAGGCGCACGGGACGATTCGATATCAGCTTCATCCGGATCGAAGTCAGGATCGGCGGGCACAATATCCTTAGTCATTTGTCACCTTCGCGCCCGTTGTTTTTTTAGGCGACGCTTTTTTGGGGGTCGCTTTTTTTGCTGCCGCCTTGGCGGGCGGCGCATCAGCCGCTACGGCTTTTTTACGCGGTGCCCGTTTTGGCTTCGCAGGTGCGCCGGCTTCGGACTGGGCCTCAGATTGGGCCTGAAGAGCGGCGGCCTTAGGCGACAGGATCGGCTTATCGAGCATCGGGTCATCATCAATCACTGCCGGACGGCCCAGATCCTCTTCGTCAGGAGACGGGACGTCCTTGGCGGCACTGTAGGACGGGCCTACGGGTTTGATGTTTTGATCGATCTCGGTTTCAATCTTGCGCATATCCTCGCGGATATCATCAAGCACCGGCGATACGGACTGACCGGAACGCAGGGCTTCGACCTCTTTGCGCAGGTCATCAAGCTCAGACTGGCGGGCCATGTCTTCGAAGCTGGTGCGAAATTCATCGGCCATAGAGCGCATTTTGGCCACGAAGCGACCGATCTGCCGCATAAGCTTTGGCAAATCCTTAGGCCCCACGACAATGAGCGCCACAATCGCAATTAGTATAAGCTCAGAGCCGCCTATTCCGGGAAGCATTCCATCCGGCCTTTGACACAAAGAAGGTAAGGACAAACGCGCCGCACAGTCTAACGGTGCAGCGCGATGTTTTCAGATCAGGTTACGACAAAGCCAGAAGGCTTATTTGTCGTCCTTGTCGGCGACGATTTTCGCGTCTTTTTTCTCGGCTTCCGGTTCGTCTTTCAGACCGTCCTTGAACGCCCGAATCCCTTTGGCGGCATCGCCCATCAGACCGGAAAGCTTGCCACGGCCACCGAACAGCAACAGGGCGACGACGGCCACAATTGCCCAGTGCCAGATGCTAAAGCTACCCATATTAACGTCTCCTACTCACTTGATTGCCCCTCTTATAGGCGTAGTTTAACCACACTTCAAAGCAAAATTGGGACCTATTCTCTAAGAGGGTATCACGCATCCATTTTGTCGTGGACTTCAGGACTTGCCTTCAATGGCGCTGTCGAAGAAATCCTGTGCAAACTCGACCTGTTCCATGTCATCCTGATCAATGGGGTCTTCGGCTTCACGCGTGCCTGACGGGTCGGGAATCACGAAATCGGACGGCACATTAAGATCAAGCAGCCCTGCCGCCCGCATATCCGCAGCCCCCGGCAGGTCCGTGAGGCTCGGTAATGAGAAGGTTTCAAGAAAATGTTCAGTGGTGCCATAGGTGACCGGACGCCCCGGTGACCGCCTGCGCCCCCTCAGGCGTATGAGGTTCATCTCAAGCAGCACATCCAGCGTGCCGCGCGACAGCCCTACGCCGCGCACATTTTCGACCTCGGCGCGGGTCACGGGCTGGTGATAGGCGATAATGGCAAGGGTTTCGAGCGCGGCCTTGGACAGCTTGCGCGGTTCTTCGCGTTCCTCAACCATCAGGTAGCCGAGGTCAGGCGCGGTGCGAAACTGCCATTTGTCGGCAATGATCTCAAGCGTCACGCCGCGACCGGCATAGCGGCCTTTTAACGCCGCCAGCGCCTTACCGACGTCGGCGCCTTCGGGCAGGCGACGTTGCAGGTCTGCGGCCGAAAGCGGGCCTGCGGCAGCAAACAGCAGGGCTTCGACGGCGCGTTCGGTCAGGTCAGTCATGGCCGCTCCGTTTTTTGGCGCATATAAAGTTCTTCGAAGGTGCCGAATTGCTGAAGCTGTAACAGGCCTTCCTTGGTCAGTTCCAGAGACGCCGACAGGGTCGAGGCGACAAATGACGCCCGTCTGGGGCCATGTTCGGAAACCGGCTGAGGCGCAATATTTTCAAGCAAGGTCCAGTCTTTTAACTCCGGCAGTACGTCGCGCAGGTGATCACGCGCCTCCTCAAGGGGGTAGGCTTCGGTGCGCATACCGGGGTCATAGTGCCGGTCGATCTCTTTCTTGCGCTGGGTGACATAGGCGCTCATCAGCTCAAAAAGCGACACCTCAAGTTTTGAGGACGGAAGAATGATCGTCGCCTCAGGGTCGCCACGGGCAAAGACATCGCGCTTAAGCTGGGGCCGAGAGGTGATACTGTCCACCGCCTTACGGATCGCCTCAAGTTTCTGAAGGCGATAGGCCAGCGCCGCCGCCAGTTCTTCGGGGGCGGCTTCTTCGGTTTGCGGGCGTTCAGGTTTGGGCAGGAGGAGGCGCGATTTGAGGTAGGCAAGCCATGAGGCCATGACCAGATAATCCGCCGCCAGCGAAAACCGCAGCTTTCGCGCCTCATGGATAAAGGCCAGATACTGCTCTGCCAGACGGGTGATGGAGATTTTCAGCAGATCGACCTTCTGCTGACGTGCGAGAACCAGCAGCACGTGCAGCGGGCCTTCGTAGCCATCGAGATCGAGTACCAGCGCTTCTTCGGCCTCGATCTCCTCAGGGCTATCGGCAGCGAAATCAAGCCGTTGCTGGAAAACCTCGTTTTCCAGCCCCAGACTGAGTGACTCCGCGCCGCGTCTTGGGGCCACGACCGGTTACACCCCTACATATTCCGTCGGGTCGTTATAGTCTTCGTAGTCTTCGCGCACGACCGGCGGCTTTGAGTTCAACGCATAGTTCAGGCGCGTCCGTGCCTCATCGACATTGAGCGGCTCAACCACCGGCACGTAACGGGCAAAAGCCGCTTCGGCACGGGCCAGCGCCTTGCCCTTAAGGACGGGCGCATTGGCCACGATGGCGCGCATTTCCTCAAGATTGCCGTTGCAATGCAGAAGGACGTCACAACCGGCGCGTAAAGCCGCTTTGGTGCGGGCCGCCATAGCGCCGCTTAAGGCCCCCATGGACAGGTCATCACTCATCAAGAGGCCGTGGAAACCGATTTTGTTACGGATCAGGTCGATCACCTTACGCGAGGTGGTCGCCGGATTGCGCTTGTCGATGGCCGTATAGACGACGTGCGCCGTCATGGCCAAAGGCATGTCGGCATTGACGCGAAACGGATAGAAATCCGTTTCCTCAAGTTCTTTCAGCGAAGCAGAGACAACCGGCAGTTCATGGTGCGAATCGGCCAGCGCCCGTCCGTGTCCAGGAATGTGCTTGATGACCGGCAGGACACCGCCCGCCAGCAAGCCTTCGGCAGCGGCGCGGCCATTGACGGCGACGGATTGCGGCGTCAGGCCATAGGCACGGTCACCGATAATGTCGTGCGCCCCCGGCTGCGGCACATCAAGCACCGGCACGCAATCGACATTGATCCCCAGCGCCTTAAGGTCATGCGCCATAAGACGCGCACCCAGACGGACATATTCGCGTTGCTCATAGGCATTGCCGCTAACGGCCTCAAAACGCGCAGCGGGCGGATAATCCTGCCAGTGCGGCGGCTTTAGGCGCTGAACGCGTCCGCCTTCCTGATCGATCAGGAACAGGACATGGTCATGGCCTGCGGCGGCCTTAAGGTCACGAATAAGGGCGCGCACCTGTTCGGGCGTATCAATATTACGCTTGAACAGAATGAAGCCCAAAGGCTTATGCGCCGCGAAAAAGGCCGCTTCCTCAGAGGTCAGTTCAAGGCCTGCGCAACCGAAGATATAGGCACCGATACGATGTTTGTTGTTAAATCCCAGCATTTATCTAACGAAGCAGCTCTTTCCGGCTGATTTCAGCACATTACAGAATTCCGACGCCTTTTCCTTTGAGGCAAAGCCGGCGAACGATGTCCGGTACAAAACCGTGCCGTCGCGCTCAATGCGTTCAACGGACTTGGCTGTCCCGTTGAGGAATAAACCATAGTTTGACGCAATAGCGTTATATTCACGGTCAGCAATTTCGCGTGATCCGAACGCGCCGATCTGAACGGCCGCTGAGCCTGAAGCTGCCGGTTTCGGCGTTGCCGCAGAGGCATTGACCACGGGCGGGGTGGCGGGCTTTGCCGCGGGCGCCGCAGCCGAGGGCGTGGTCGTCTGGGCCGGAGGCGTTGCCGTTGCGGAGCTTTCGGAGGTTAGCGGGCCTTTGATCGGAGCCACCGGTGCCGGGGCTTCGTTGATCACTTCACGCGGCTTTGGCTGTTCGGCCCCTTCGGCAAAAGTCGGGTTCTCGGTACCGAGCGCCGGATCAAGCAGGTCTTCGTCGCTTAAGGGCTTGGCGTCTTCGACACCGGCATCCTTATAGTCGCCGACCGGCGTACCGACCTCGGCCACCTTGCGGCTGTTGAGGCCGGAATTGTAGAACAGCACCACCGCCAGCAGCAGCACCACCAGTACGATGCCTGAGGCAATCAGTGTGATCGGCGTCTGGTCGCGCGAGGCCTGACGACGGGTCTCATAACTCAGGTGATCTTCCGTCGGGGGCGAATAGGTGCCGCGGTCACGGTCGCGCTCGTTGTCTTCCATCAGACGTGTCCTTCATTCCGGTGCTTCGCAGTGCGCGAATCACCCGCATACAATCAATCCATTTTGTCATCGCTGTGGCCTTAGAAGAAGCCACATTCCGACGCTAACCCATATCCGGCACTTAATTAACTATAGCCGACGCATGGCATAAAGACCTTCCCTGTTCTTTTCAACCATAACCGGCTTATCAAAAAGCGCCGTCATGTTTTCAGAGGTCAACACCTCCGCCTTGGGGCCGGTCAGAAAGATGCGCCCACCCTTCATAAGGACAATATTATCAATTTCCGGCAGGATTTCTTCAAGGTGATGCGTGACCATAACCACCGTTGCATCGATGAGCGTATGTTTGAGATAGTCGAGAAAATCTGACTGCGCGGCTATATCAAGCCCTAGTGACGGCTCATCGAGCAGAAACAGCTTTGGTTTCAGCACAATGGCGCGCGCAATCAGCACCTTGCGCAATTGCCCCGTAGAGAGTTCACGGATGGAGCGATCCCGCATATCGGCGATTTGCATCAACTCAAGCGCCGACTGCGTATGGACGCGCATATCCGCCGTCAGGGCCTCCGGTTTATAGAAACCATAGGTACCAAAATGGGCGGAGATGACGGCATCGAAGACGCTCAGGCCGCCGGTTTCCAGCAGGTAATCGGCAAATTTCATCGACACGAGCGCGATCTGCTGTCGGATATCGCCCTGCGTCCAGTGATCTTCGCCACAAAAGAGATTAACCGGCGGGCTGTCCTTACGCATCATCGGATAGATATCGCGCATCAGAAGCCGGATAAGGGTCGACTTGCCTGACCCGTTTGGCCCGATAATCGCCGTGTGGCCGAAGGGCGCAATTTGTAGATTGATGTTCAGCAATAAAGGCTGCGAGCGGATCACATCGCAATTACGGATATCAACAAGACACTTATACATTACGCTGTTTCCGGTACTGACTACCGCGCCTGTAGTACATGAAAAGCGGGTCGTATATCCGGAAAATTTACGCCACCAGCACAGCACCGGAGCAGCGCACACCATTTACCTGCGCGTCCACCGTCCCCAGCCCGACGCCTAACAGGCCCAGTAACTGATTGATTAGCGGGTCAAGCACGGTAGCGACATTCCCGAGAACGCCCCCCAGGATCGACGTGACCGCCCCCAGATCCACGCCCGCCACATTCAGGCTCATGCGTTGCACCAAAGACGAGGCCACCGAATTTACGGCATCATTGGTTTTGGCGGTTTTGGTTTTCTGGCTGGCAATATCCGCCGCCGTATAGGTCAGTTTCTGCCAGTTCTCGCCGCCCAGCTTGATTTCGGATTTTGCCGTCACCGTAATGCCTGCCAGATTGACCAGTGTGGCCGATGACACCGGCAACTCCTTTTTGAAATCTTTCAGGTCGTTCAGATTGATCTTACCGATCATAACGCGGCCAATCGAAGGCTTAAGGTCAAGCGTCACGCTGCGGTCTGCCGGATTGGCGGCGCAGCCAATATCAGACAGCTTCGCTTCGGCGGAGGCCAGTTCCACCAGAATGGGCAAGGTTACAAGATCAGCCTTGGGCTTAGGCCCGCCCAGCAAACCGCCCAAAAGCCCGCCCAGAAGATTATTGAGACTGTTCAGCCCCCCCGCCTCTTTGGTTGATGCCTCAATGTAAAGACGGGTTTGCGCTGTTCTGAGGATGGGATTGCCTTTGTTGGTAACAGTAATCCACGGCGAATTATTGGGTCGTTCGCCTATCGCCAGATATGTCTTTACAGATGCCAGCCCCGGCACAGCGGCCCCGACATCGAGTTCCACATGACGGTTTTTGTTGGCCAGAGCCAGCATGGCGTTCAGCACATCGTCTGACTTCACCGTGACCGCCTGATCCGGCGCTCCGGCAAAGCTGTCCTGAGGGCCATAGGCACCGATATCAATCAGTTCATTGAGCTTAATTTTGGTGTCCTTGATATTGGTCGCGGCGATGGCCCTGATCGGCCCCTTTGCATTGACCGACACCTGATCGGCCAGAACGGATAAGGCCTTGCCCATGGTGATTTCGGATTTCAGCACATCATTATAATCCGCCGCCGTCAGATCAAGTTCGGTATGCAGGGCATCAACATAACGCAGCAGGTCAACATCTGCGGCGGCAAGCGCATTATAATCCATCACGCTCAGGGACACATTCGAGCCGGTAAGTCCGCTCAGGAGGCCATTGACCACACCCCCGTTCAGATTGAGCAGGCCCGTACCGATGCTAAAGGCCGCCAGCCGTGTCTGTGTGGCGACCGCGGTGCGCTCAATAGTCATGCTGGGGCGTCCGAGCAGCACTTGAGCGAAAAACAGAGGCGTTTCGCCGCGCAGCGTCACACGGGCGGAATTGGCGGGTAAGGTCTGTGTCGCCGTCACAAAACGGGCCTGACTATTGGTGCTTAGGGTCACATCATAGTGACCGGTCTGTGCAAGCGTGTTTAAGGGGCCAACGGATTCCGGCCAGCCATTGGCCTTTACCGTCGCCAGAGCCGCTGACTGAGCGTTAGGCAAGTCTGCAGCCGCAGACAGGGCCGCCAGATCAGCTATGCCCTGAAGCTTGCGACTTTGCAGAAACACATGCCCCATATCGATCGCCAGCGCCGCCAGTGCAATGACAAGCGTCATGGTCATGGCCGTAATCACCATGACAGCGCCGCGCTGATTCTGGCTGAAAGTCTGTAGCGACGCCTTGACAATACGGGGGCCGCGACGGGAGCCACGGGACATATCAATAGCCTCCGCGTACAATAGAGGCCGTGCGTTCAATGGTTGACGGCATACCGGGCAAGGTGCCCATGAGATTAAAGCCCTGCCCTGAGGTCGGCACAAAACTGACCTGCACGGTGATGGTTTGCGCATCCTCGACAACCCTGAGTTCGGTCTGGCCGGGGATGGTCAGGTCATACTGTTCGGATTGCTGGTCAAACACAGTCTGCGCCAATGCGGCCCGCTCGGACTGCGTCGTGCCGGATATGGCGACGCGCGCGGCATCATTTGCCATTTGCTGTAACGCATGGGACGTCCAGAAATAGCTGCCATAGTTGACGATCCCCGTCAGCATGAGGATCAGGATCGGGCTGATGAGGGCGAATTCAACCGCTATGGCACCGCGCCGGCTACGGCACAGGCGGCGGGTCAGCGCGGGCAGGCTCAAAGATCGATACATCATGGTCGCGTGCCTCCTTAACGAGGTGTAACACAACCATAAATTGCCAAACGAGCGTTTATAAACCCCTAATGGTTGCAGTTAATGTGCCGCAGCCATTAAGGGTGGTACAGATTACTTACCCAGCTTCATCTCGGAAACTTCGGTAGCCGCAAGTAAAAACGCGCCGACACCGTAGAACTGCGTGTCATCATATTCGACACTTTCGGGACGGTCACTCACCGGTTGCACCCAGCCCAGCTTACCGTCAGGATGCACGGCGCGTGTCAGGGCTGCCCAGCCCTTGCGGATAGTCGGTTCATATTCCTTACGATCCAGAATGCCGGCGTTGACACCCCACGCCAGACCATAGACAAAGAAGCCTGTGCCGCTGCTTTCCGGCAGGGCCTTGTCGCGATCTGACAAGAGGGATGGCGCCCAATAGCCTTCAGCCGTCTGAATGGTTTTCAGTTTCGCGGCCATTTCCCGGAAAATGCCGATATAATAGGCGCGCTCGGGGTCATCTTCGGCCAGAAGCGGGATGGTCCGTGCCAGTCCGGCCAATACCCAGCCATTGCCACGGCTCCAGAATTGCTTGGCTCCATTGGCTTCGCGGCGGTCAAAGAAGCGCGAATCGCGGAAATAGAGGTGCTCTTCGGTGTCATAAAGGTAATCGGTCGCCGCGCGGAATTCCTGCTTGGCATAATCGGCATAGGCGGGATTACCCGTCACCTTTGACATCTCAAACCACACCGGCGGGGCCATGAACAGGGCATCACACCAGCACCAGCGGTCTGAGCAATCCCGGCCCGTACCGTATTCGGTATGCACCAGATCGCCCTTGGGCTGGGTAATCAGGATGCGGTCAAGCGTGGCTTGCGTCGGTTTAAGCGCCGCTTCGCCAGCCCCATTGCGCGCCGCCCACAGATAGGACTGACCAATCACATGATCGTCGGCATGGAAAATACGGTCGCCGAGACGCCATTTGTTGGCAATGCCTCGCGACATGATCACCTTCTTGTAGTGGGGCTTGTCACTATGATCAGCCAGCGCCGTCAGGCCTACAAACAAGGCACCCTGCACCCAACCTTTGAGGTGCGGCGTATCACCTGATGCCTTGGGGGGAATTTCACCACCGGCCATGGTGGCCAATTGATAGTCAGCCACCTTTTCCGCCAGGCTCATGACCGCTTCGGGTTTATAGGGCACGTCCTGGGCCTTCACGGGGGCGGTCATTGGCAAGGCCAAGGCCAGCGCACAAACCAGTGCGGACAAAGGTTTCATCGTCTCTCTCCTGCGGTTATGCCCTCATGACGGGGCTTTAATTGTATGATTATTTTATTTGCGGTTCGTTGACCAGCCCTGTTCAGTCGCTTTCGACAAACAATTTAAGGACAGACGGCGGCGGCACATCCTTGCGCGGCAGGTCGCGTTGCGGCGGATAGCTCATCCAGCCCAGCACATAGGTTTTGTTACCTTTGCGTGTCTCAAGCGTATTGATCTGCTGACCTTCGCTTTTTTCAAAACGGGGGGCCAGTTGCGCCGCCCTGCCGTCAAGCTTACGCTCTTCGGTCAGGCTCAGGTCATCGGCGCGGATAACGAATTCAATCGATTGCCCCAACCGCACCACCGGAACGATCAGGTACCCCTCACCTGCTGGTCGCGCCCCTTCGACAAAAATCTCACTGTCCAATGACCCGCCACCGGAAAAATCCCAGCGGTAATCACGCCACTGGCTGATCTGCTTGCGCTCCCAATCCTTACCTGTAAAGCGCGCGACCCATATCTGGGTGTCCCCGTTCGGGTCGTATTTGTGATAGGTGATCATTACACGTCCCTGATCATCGAACCCGACCACCGTATTGTTGTTAATCATCCCGCCCTTGACCGGCACAGGATCGACAATTTCGGCCTTTGAAAGCCTGATGGGCAGGGTCAGCGGCGAACCGTCCGCCTTTTGCCAGTTAATCAGGTCTGCACTTTTGGCGTAACTCAGGTCATGATTGGTGTCGGCCATAGGCGTATCACGCCACACCCACGCCATATGAAAGACACCGTCAGGCCCCTGTTTTGGTCCCATGAAATAGGCGTTATATTTACCCTCTCCGTCCACCAATGGGGCCGCCGTCAGACGTCGCCAGCTTTGAGTACTGGCATCATAGATATTGTAGATTTCATCGCCGCGCCCGCTGGTGCCGTCACGATATTTGAAAATCAGATCGCCGGATCGGCTGTGTAAAAACACCGGATAGGTCATGGCTGCTTCCCGCTCAGGCCCGACCATTTGCGCAACCCGCTTCAGGGTGCGCACATCACCTGAAGCATCACTGCGGAAATAGGTCAGCGGATCGACGTGCATATTGCCCGCCACATGCAAGGCGCCTTCAGGATCAATGGCCATGGCAATCAGGTTATGGCTATCCCAGCCAAGCCAGGTGTCCACCTTATGATAGACCCAATGGGCCGGATTGTTCAAAGGCCGCTGCGCTACGGTCAATTGCCGGTTGGCATCATAATAGGCGACATAGATATGCGTATCACTTAGTTTCAGGTCGAATCCGACGCTATGGCCGTTCCAGACCCGGTCAATGGCCTCCTGAGCCGTCGCAGGCATACCGACGGCGACACACATCATAACTACTGACAAAAACAGACGCCTGATCACCCTAGTACCTCTCACACTATTTTTCGTTCCGCGCAGGCTATTACATTGATCTGTAATGCCAAGCCCCTATATTCACCGCACAAAGCACCAGAAGGAAACATCGGTGGCCTCCATCATCAGCGTTAAGGGTCTCGAAAAGACCTATAAGGGCGGACATCGCGCACTTAAATCCGTCGATCTTGAGATCGAACGCGGGGAAATCTTCGCGCTTCTGGGGCCGAATGGTGCCGGTAAAACGACACTGATCGGTATTATCTGCGGTCTGGTGCGTAAAACCGCCGGTACGGTCATGGCCGATGGCTACGACATTGAAAAAGACTTCCGCAAGGCGCGCGCCCGTATCGGACTGGTGCCGCAGGAACTGTCGGCCGACATGTTCATTACCGTCTGGCATTCGGTGAAATTCAGCCGCGGTCTGTTCGGGCTTTCGGACAATGATGCCTATCTGGAAAAAATTCTGCGCGATCTGTCTTTGTGGGACAAGAAGGACGCCAAGATTGCCTCATTAAGTGGCGGCATGAAACGTCGGGTGCTGATCGCCAAGGCCTTGTCGCACGAACCCTCGATCCTGTTCCTTGATGAACCCACCGCCGGTGTTGACGTCGAACTGCGCCGCGACATGTGGCAGATGGTGCGCCGCCTGCGTGAACAGGGTGTGACGATCATTCTGACAACACATTATATTGAAGAAGCCGAAGACATGGCTGACCGGATCGGGGTGATCAACAAGGGGGAAATCATCCTTATTGAGGATAAGCATACCCTGATGCGGAAGCTGGGTCAGACCGAAGTTACGGTGGGCCTTAAGGAACCATTGTCCTCGGTGCCCGCAGACCTGAGCGCCCAGACAGGGACACTGTCGACAGACGGCCTGACCCTGACCTATGTGCTTGAGGGCGAGAATGCCGAAGATCAGGGTACTGACCTGATCAAGCGCCTGTCGGCTTCGGGGCTTGATTTCCGTACGCTGAACATGAGCCGCTCCTCGCTTGAGGACATTTTCGTCAATCTGGTACATACCGAGCACGCGGGGACAGGCATATGAACTTCAATTCAATCAAAGCCATCTACCTGTTTGAACTCGGTCGCACCTGGCGCACCCTGTTTCAATCCATCGCGTCACCGGTGCTTTCGACCTCGCTCTATTTTGTCGTGTTTGGCTCAGCCATTGGCGGCCGCATGGAAGAGGTTGGCGGCGTATCCTATGGCGCCTTCATCGTGCCCGGCCTGATTATGCTGACCATTCTGACCGAAAGCGTGTCTAACGCCTCGTTTGGCATCTATCTGCCGCGGTTCACGGGCACCATTTACGAAATCCTCTCCGCCCCTATATCGGTGGCCGAGACGCTTTTGGGCTATGTCGGGGCAGCGGCAACCAAGTCGCTGATTATCGGGCTGATCATACTGGCGACCGCGCGCCTGTTTGTCGATTACAGCGTCATGTACCCGCTGGCCATGATCGGGTTTCTGGTGTTGATCTCGGTGACCTTCAGCCTGTTTGGCTTTATTCTCGGGATATGGGCCGATGGTTTTGAGAAGCTTCAGATCGTACCGATGCTCATTCTTATGCCCCTGACCTTTCTCGGCGGGACCTTTTATTCGATCTCCATGCTGCCACAGGCGTTTCAGACCGTAACCCTGTTCAATCCGGTGGTTTATCTGGTCAATGGCTTCCGCTGGACGTTTTATGGTCAGGCGGACTTTAACATAAGTGTCAGCCTTGGCATGACACTTATGTTCATGGCTATCTGTATCGCTATTATAAGCTGGATTTTCAAAACCGGATACCGGTTGCGGAGCTAAAGCGCCTCTTTACGCTTGCGTAACATAGCTCTTTCGACTGTAACTTCTTTGCATCAGCAGAGCCTTAAAGTGCGCTTACATGTTAAGCGCACTAAGGTATGACCGCAGTTAAGCATCTGCTTTTATTTTTGAAAAACTTTCAGTTCAGAATTTGTCCTGCGTCACAGCGTGGATTCCGAAAATGCTGTATTGCCAAATATAAAAACGTCAAATACCGTCACCAGCAATTAATAAAGATCATAAATTGATCAAAATCAATCAGATAACTTTGGGCTGTTTTTTGCCCCCCTCCCCCTGATAATATTTAAATTCTCTACAGGAATTGGAAAATGAAATCCTTCCGCGCTAAACGCCTCCCGTTAACTCTGGGCGCTTCCGCTGCCGTGCTTGCTTTCTGCATGTCCGGTCAAACCGCCGCTCTGGCGCAGGACACTGCCGCCGATGAGCCTATACAGGAAGTTGTCGTCACCGGCATCCGTTCGTCACTGCGCTCGGCCATGAACGTGAAGCGCAACTCTGTTCAGGTGGTTGACGCCATCACCGCAGAAGACATTGGCCAGTTCCCTGATAAAAACCTCGGCGAAGCGCTCCAGCGCGTCACCGGCGTTCAGATCAGCCGTCAGGACGGCGAAGGCCGTGGCGTTTCGATCCGTGGCGCTGAGCCGAACCTTGTACGTGTCGAAGTCAATGGCTCGTCGGCTCTGTCGCTGACCGTTGGCGCTGGTGACCGTGCGGTTGATTTCCGTGACCTGCCGGTAGAATTTGTTTCCCGTCTTGAGGTCGTCAAGTCTCCGACCGCTGAAGTCACCGAAGGTGGCCTCGGTGGTACCGTGCGCATCATCACCCGCCGCCCGTTTGACAGCCGCCAGACCTTCTTCTCCGCATCGGCACAAGGCGTCTATTCTGATCTGGCCGATAAGGTTGACCCTAAACTGGCGGTGATCGGTTCGCGCCTGTTTATGGACGACACGCTGGGCGTGCTTCTGAGCGCGACCTATGAGAAGCGTAATCTCGATTCACATAATGCGCGTACCACAGGCTGGACAAAGCGTGACGCGGATAATGACGGTACCGTTGATGACTTTATACCGGAAATTCCACGCTACATTATCGACCGTCGCGATACGGAACGTTATGCGCTCAACGGTATTGTTGAATGGCGCCCGAGCGATACCGTACAGCTTTATTGGGAAGGCACCTACGCCAAGGCTGACGAAAAAGTTGACTCTATGCTGCTGCAACTCTCCGGTACAACCGGGGTAATCGACTATGCCAATACCAACGTAGGGCCAGACAGCACGATTGACCATATCGAAATCATATCGTCTGGCAGTTCGCTGGTAGAACTGACTCAGCGCAGCATTCTGGGGAGTCTGACCCGTACGCAATATACGTCTGCGATCGGCGGTAAGTGGGATGTTAACCCGCAACTTACTCTTGACGCCAAACTAAGCTTCTCAAGCGGCAAGGTGCATAACGACGAGATTAACGCGAATGCGGTAGTTCTTGGTGTGCCGCGTGCAGTTGTCGACTATTCTGATAACCGCAAAGCGCCCAATATCAGCTTTCCCGGACTGGATGTAACCACAGGTCAGGGGGTCAACCGTCTGGATGCCGTTTACAATCCGCGCGACAATGATGCTGAAGAAAAGGGCTTCAAGTTTAACGCAACCTACCGCCCTGATAGCGTTTGGTTGAAAAATATCAAGGGCGGTTTTGATATCCGTGAGACGACCAACGACTCATTGCTCTATCAGCGCACAACCCAGATTGCGAATGGTACTGCCCGCCAGTCGTCAACCGGTGCTCGCGTAACCTATGAAGCGGACCTCGCCACTATTCAATCCATTGTCAACAATACGGCAACGAAGAATGACATTGCCTTTTTTGACACTGGCGACCTAGGTTCCTCGGGTGGCGTCAGGCATTGGAACGCTCTGACCATGGACACCTATGCTGCTATTCTTGCTGAGGCAGGCGTTACAGACGGCCACGACATTTATGCGACCAACCCCAACCCGAATAAAGAAGGCTCTTACCAGAACTTTCTTGATACATGGGGCGTAGAAGAAAAGACCAAAAGCGCCTACATCCAGATAGATTTTGAACTTCCATTGTTCAACTTCACTATGGACGGCAATCTGGGCATGCGTCACGTGGATACAGAGACTCTGTCCACTGGTTACAACTCAGTCATTGAGAACGGTGTAACAACCTTTGTCCGCGGCTCACAATCCGGCGGTTACAAGAAGGCCCTGCCGTCCCTTAACCTCAAGTTCAACTTCGTACCCAACGAATGGGTCGGTCGCTTTACCGTGGCTGAGGTTATGGCCCGTCCGGCACCGTCGCAACTAGCGCTGCGCCGTTCGACAGATATTGTCGGCAGAACCGGCACACGTGGCAATCCGGATCTGAAACCATTTCAGGCCACCCAGTCGGATATAGGCATCGAACGTTACTTCAACGCCGACAGCTTCGTGTCTGTAACCCTGTTCCAGAAAAAAATCTCATCGTTCATTGACAGCGATACCTTTAAGGAAATCATTGACGGTGATGAATACGATATTACCCGCCCCTTTAACGGCGCTGACAAGGTGACCATCAACGGGATAGAGATCGGCGGGCAATATGCCTTCGATTTCCTTCCTGCACCGTGGAACGGTTTGGGCATTCTGGCCAACTATACTCACCAAAAGGACAAGGGGTACAAGCAAACAGACTTCCTCAGCGGTGAAGTATTGCCCTTCCCCGGCTTGTCACGTGACAGCTATAACATCTCGGCCTACTACCAGAACAATCTGTTTCAGGCACGCCTGTCCTACAACTGGCGTGACGCCTGGCTGGTCAACGCTCGTGGTCGCGGCCAACTGGCGGAATACACCGAAGAATACGGCTCGCTTGACGCTTCGGCCAGCTACAATGTCACACCGAACTGGACGGCCTTTGTTGAAGGCGTAAACCTGACCGGCGAGCAACGCATTGAGTACAACAACGCCTATCGCTATATCGGTAATGAAACCTTCGGCAAGCGCATCTTCTTCGGTGTGCGTTACCGCAACTAGTTAAAAGCCCTTTGTGCTTTTCAAGGTGCCTGAGTTCGCTCAGGCACCTTTTTTATGTTCGCACCGGCCTGTGCGAAAAATCCTTTGGTGCTTCCCGAATATGGCTTATGTATTGGCCAATCATCTTCCAAGGGAGCCTGAACGATGAACCTGACGCGGATTGTTAAGAAAACGATGCTTGGCCTTAGCGCGGTTGCCGCGGCAGCCGCCCTTGTCGGCTGTGGATACAACAACATTCCGACCCAGCAGGAAGATGTTCGCGCCAAATGGGGGGAAGTTGAAAACCAGTATCAGCGCCGTGCCGATCTGGTGCCTAATCTGGTGGCCACCGTTCAGGGTGCGGCCATTCAGGAGCGCGGCACATTAACCGCCGTTGTCGAGGCCCGCGCCAGAGCCACTTCGGTCAATGTTGATCCATCGACCCTGACTGATCCGGCCAAGTTCCAGCAGTTCCAGCAGGCGCAGGACGGTCTGTCTTCGGCGCTCGGTCGCCTGATGGTCATTGTGGAGCGCTATCCCGATCTTAAGGCCAATCAGAACTTCCTAACCCTCCAGTCGCAGCTTGAAGGCACGGAAAATCGCATCTCCATCGCGCGACGTGACTACAATCAATCGGCTCAGGCCTTTAACACCACGCTCCGCGTCTGGCCGACCGTGATCTGGGCCAAGACGCTTTATAGCGGTGAAAAGCCGTTCGAATATTTCAAGGCCACAGCCGGTGCCGAACAGGCCCCGAACGTCGATTTCTCTGGCCTTGCCCCCGCGCCTGCCGCACAAGCGCCCGCTCAGGCACCTGCGGCTCCGGCAAGTCCGGCAGCTCAGTAACGCGTGCCCAAGGCCGTCACCATGACGTTAAAACATACCAACGCCTTTGTGGCGGCCTTTTTCCTGTTGTTCGCCCTGCTCTTCAGCGGGAACGTTCAAGCTCAGACTCTGGCTGAAAGCATCAGGGGCACCGGCAAGGCCGCGGCCGCACGTTCAGGCCCTGTCTTTCCGGCCCTGACCGGTCGGGTGGTCGATCAGGCCAATATCCTGTCGCCTGCAGTCGAGCAGGACTTAAGCCTAAAGCTTCAGGGGCTTGAGGAGGCAACTTCTGATCAGCTTGTGATCGTCACGGTCAATAGTCTTGAGGGCTATCAGATTGAGGAATACGGCTATCAGTTGGGCCGTCATTGGGGCATAGGTCAGGATGGCACCCGCGCCAATGCGCAGGGCAATAAACTGAAGGACAATGGCGTTCTGCTGATTGTCGCACCCAATGAGCGCAGTGTGCGTATTGAGGTCGGCTATGGCCTTGAGCCGGTTCTGACAGACGCCCTGAGCGGTCTGATTATCCGTGAGGGCATTCTGCCCGCCTTTCGCAATGGTGATTACGCAGGCGGGGTTGTTGCGGGCAGTGATCTGATCATCGAGCAACTGTCTCTGGATCGCGGCGTTGCTATCGAAAAGGCTCAGGCCGCCACCCAGCAGGCCGCGCAATCCAGTGACGGCCCGCCAGCATGGATGATCATCCTTATTTTCATTTTTATTGCCCTGTTCTCGCGCGGCTGGCTGCCTTTCTTCCTGCTCGGAGGCCTTGGTGGCGGGGGCGGCGGTGGCGGCTTCGGCGGGGGTGGTGGCTTTGGCGGTGGCGGAGGCGGTTTCGGTGGCGGCGGCGCTTCGGGGAGTTGGTGAGATGCCTTTGAAAATCGATCATGCACGTGTCAACGTAGCCATATCCAAAGCCGAGGAAACAACCTCTGGTGAAATCACCTGTGTCATTCGAAAAAAAGCGCTGGATTATCCGGAAACACCGCTGATGTGGGCCGCGGGCATGGCCTTTGTCCTGCCCTTGTTGCTTCTGGTGTTCAATATCTGGCCGCATGACTGGCTGGGGCCGGTTCTGACGGCGGCTCTGGGGTGGAATGCGCCAGGAGCCGCGGGCAATCTGCACACCTATGAGGACATAGCCTTCTATGCCACGGCGCAGCTTATTCTGTTTGTGGCGACCTATCTCATTGCCGATCTGCCCAAGGTCAGGCTGTGGCTAACACCGCGCTTTATTACCCGTCGCCGTGCGCACAAAAAGGCTATGGAACAGTTTACTGCCCGTGGCCTGAACCTGACCAAAGACCGCACTGGTGTTATGATCTTCTGCGCCCTTGAGGAGCATTTCGTCGATGTCATTGCTGACGAAGGCATCTATTCGAAGGTCGATAAGGACGTCTGGCAAAGGGCCGTAGCGGCGCTGATCTCACACATCAAGCAGGACGATCTGACCGGCGGTTTTGAAGAAGCCGTCGCTCTTTGTGGGGAAGTCCTGAGCGCGCATTTCCCTCCGGAAGCGGTGAATCTCAATGAGCTTCCTGATGTGCTGATCGAGATATAAGTCATTACTTACTTACATAACACATGACACAGCCCCCCATTTCCGCTAAGGCGCAGCTTAAAAAGTAAACTGCAATTTCTCAGGCCATGATCAAACAGACCGAATCCATTGAAGCCAAGGAAGCCAAAGGCTGGGCCACCGCCAAGACCCTTGCCGAGGCCCTGCCCTATATTCAGATCTATGACCGTGAGATCGTTCTGGTCAAATACGGCGGGCACGCTATGGGCGAAGAAGCGACAGCCAAGCTGTTCGCTTCCGATATCGTGCTTCTGAAGCTTTTGGGTATTCATCCGGTTGTCGTGCATGGTGGCGGGCCGCAGATTTCCTCGATGCTGAGCCGCGCCGGTGTCAAATCGACCTTTATTGATGGCCTGCGCGTTACCGATGACGCAACCATGGAGATTGCCGAAATGGTCCTGTCAGGTGCGGTGAATAAAGAGATCGCTAACTGGATCACCCGCGCAGGCGCTGAGGCCGATGTGCGCGGTGTTGGCCTGTCAGGTAAGGATGCCGGTCTTCTGACGGTGCAGAAGGCGACCCGCACCAAAAAAGATCCTGATTCTGAAATCGAGCGTGTGGTTGATCTCGGCTATGTTGGTGAACCCAAGGTCGTTGATGACAAGCTGATCCGCACCCTTATTGGTGATACCGAACACGACTATGTGCCGGTGATTGCCCCCATCGGTGTGGCCGACGATGGCCGCACCTATAATATCAATGCCGATACGGTGGCCGGTGCCGTGGCAGGCAAGCTCAATGCCAAGCGCATGCTGCTCCTGACCGACATTGCCGGTGTGCTTGATGCCGACAAGGAACTGATCCGTCAGATGACGGTATCTGAGGCGCAGAACCTAATCACCACCGGTGTGGCGACTGGCGGCATGATCCCCAAGCTTGAGACCGCTATTGCCGCCGTTGAATCAGGCGTCGAGGCTGTGGTTATTCTTGATGGGCGTCGTCCGCATGCCATGCTGGTCGAACTGTTTACCGCCCACGGGGCCGGTACGCTGATCACCCGCGATCCGGCCTGACCATGGCCCTGACCGGTCGAAACCTAGGCCACATTGATACCTGGCTGTTCGATCTGGATAACACCCTCTATCCGGCCGACTGCGATGTCATGCCGATGATATCCGAGCGCATGACCGCCTATGTCATGCGCCGGATCGGTTTGCCGCGCGGTGAAGCCTATGCGCTTCAGAAAAAATATCTGATGGAGCACGGCACGACACTGGCGGGGCTTATGGCCAATTACGAAGTCGATCCGCATGAATTCATGGACTATGTCCACGACGTCAGCATCGATAATGTAACCCCTGATCCAGCCCTGAACCTTGCGATTACCGCTCTGCCCGGTCGCAAGATCGTCTTTACCAATGCTGACGGCAGGCATGCCACGCGCCTGATTGAAAAGCTGGAGATGGGGCATCTGTTCGAGGATGTGTTCCACCTCGATCACGCCGGTTTTGTGCCAAAGCCGAACCTTGCCACCTTTCAGCGCCTGATCGATAAGCATGGCGTTGTCGCTGAAAAGGCTCTGTTTTTCGAAGACAGCCCGAAGAATTTGAAACCAGCGCATGATCTGGGTATGGCCACGGTTCTGGTCGGGCCTGACGCTGAGGCCAATACGGACGCTTTTGTCCATCACCGCAGTCCGTCGCTTAAGGCCTTTCTGCGCATCTGATTTCCATATTTTGACATGCCTGTTCTGAAGCCGCTTGACAGTGGCACAAATTTGAACAATGTTCATGTGAACGATGTTCAAATATATAGGAGAACCCATCATGCTTAAATCGACCCTCACCGCACTGACCTTAAGTGCGCTTCTGACCTCGCCTGTTCTGGCGCAGGGCAGCTTTGAAAATGCCTCCAACGCGTCGGGCAATTCTGCCGAGGCCAGTGCCGAACTGGCGCTTTCCGGTGTTCAGGTAGCTCTGGGCGTGGTTGCCGTGCCGATTGTTATTGTTGGTGCAGGTCTTGATTTATCCGGAGACGCCGCTTCTGCAACGGGGGGGGCCTTGTGGGACGCTGCCAATGCCCCGCTTGAGGTCAGTCAGGAAACCGTCATCGCCCAGCCCGCGCCCAATGTACCGCAAACGCCCCAGCCAACACGTGAACCTGCGCGTGAGACGTGCGGAGACTGTCAGTGAAACGGCTTATAATCGGCCTGATGGCCACCTGTCTGGCACTGCCGTTTGGGGCGCAGGCAGGAGGTGCGGAGTCGGGGGACAGCGCCGCGGGCACAACCTTTCTAATGCCTGCGGTTGCCGCACCCTTCGCCAAGCAGATCGAGCAGGAACTGGCGACCAAAGGCGCACGCGTGGCGATTGTCTTTCGTTCAAGCCAGCCGCACGAAAAACTGCCTGACGGGGTCAGCTATACCCACGGCGCTTTCTGGGTCTACAGCGACCTGAAAACGCCCGATGGGCGCACCCTGAAAGGCTATGCGGTCTATAATCTCTACCATGGTAATGGTGAAACCCTGCCAAAAAACCTGTCCTATCTGAAGCAGGATTTTCCCTATGACTTTGTCAAAGGCTCTGCCGAAGAGGATGTCGCAGTGCTTATTCCGACGCCTGAGATGCAAAGGCGGCTGCTGGGCATGATTGGCACGAAGGACTATGAGGCGTTGCACGTACCTGACTATTCACTGGTCTCCAATCCGCATGATCCGCGCTATCAGAACTGCGTCGAGTTCATGCTCGATATCATAGCTGCCGTGACATGGGAAACGAAGGACTACGCCCAGATCAAGGCCAATCTGGCGGCGCATTTTGAACCCACGCCGATACGCACCAATCTGGTGCAACGTGCGCTTGGGCCTGCGGTTGATTCACGTATCCGCCTGGATGACCAGAAAGGCGGCATTGAAACCGCAACCTCCGAAAGCCTCTCGGCCTTTATGACCACACACGGGCTTCTGAGCGAGACCTATGTGCTGGACTACCGGCCTCAGGCGGCAATTACGCCTTGATTGAGGTCGCATGTCGCCCTATTGGCTTGGCGGAACAATTTTACACCTCTCGTAAGGAGCCGCCATGTCTGACCTCGCCGCCTTTCACGACGACATCGAAGCCGCGTGGGAAATCCGCGACACGCTGAACCCGTCCACCACCGGCCCTGTCCGTGATGCCGTTGAAAAGGCGCTTGGCCTGCTCGACAATGGCCGTTTCCGCGTTGCTGAAAAGGTGGATGGCGAATGGGTCACGCACCAGTGGCTGAAAAAGGCCGTGCTTTTGTCGTTCCGCCTGAATGGCAATGACATCATGTCCGCCGGTAAGGGTCTGTTTGACGAAGCCGCTATCGGGCCGTTCTGGGACAAGGTGCCCAACAAATTCGCCAAGTGGAAGGCTGACGACTATCGGCAGGCCGGTTTCCGCTCAGTGCCGGGCGCCATCGTCCGTCAGGGTGCCTTTATCGGTAAGAACGTTGTGCTGATGCCGTCGTTTGTCAATATCGGTGCCTATGTTGCCGAGGGCACCATGGTGGATACCTGGGCGACCGTCGGTTCCTGCGCTCAGATCGGTAAGAACGTCCACCTGTCGGGCGGCGTGGGTATTGGTGGCGTACTTGAGCCGCTTCAGGCCAACCCGACCATCATCGAAGACAACTGCTTCATCGGTGCCCGCTCAGAAGTGGTCGAAGGCGTGGTCGTCCGCGAAGGTTCGGTGCTTGGCATGGGCGTTTATCTCGGCCAATCCACGCGTATCGTTGACCGCTCAACCGGCGAAGTCTTCTATGGCGAAGTCCCGCCCTATTCGGTGGTCGTCGCTGGCTCCATGCCGTCATCGAACGACAAGAACCCGAACGCGCCGCATCTGTACTGCGCCGTCATCGTCAAGCGTGTGGACGCCCAGACGCGCTCCAAGACCGGTATCAACGAACTGCTGCGCGACTGAAGGGCCTCAGGCCCTTCACCCGTTTGACCCGAGGCAAATGGCCCTTTCCATTGGAAAGGGCTATATTTTTTGCGGGATTCGCACTTCGAAAGAGGTGCCGTTCGGGCCGGTTTCCACCAGCCGCACATCACCGCCGTGGGTTTGCGCCAGATCGCGTGAAATCGCCAGCCCAAGCCCTGAGCCACCGCGCGAGGCGGTTACTGAGAACGGCTGAAACAGGGTATTGCGTACACGTTCAGGAATACCCGGGCCGTTATCCGACACCGCCATGATAACGTCTTCGGCGGTTTTTACGGCACTGATGGTCACACGCCCCAGCGTCTTGCGGTTGGGTTGCGCTTCGATGGCCTGACGGGCATTGCGCATCAGATTGACCAGCAGGCGGTGAATATGGTCGGGGTCGGCTTCAAAGGTGAAGTCATCGACCGCCTTAAGGGCAAAACGCACCTTTTCGCCCGCGCCCAGACCGGCATCTTCGGCAGCCGCTTCGGCCAGTTCACGCAGCCTGACAATCTGTATCTTTGCCGGAAGCTCGTCTGATTTGCCGTAGTTCAGAACATTTTCCGCCAGTGTCAGCGCCCTATCCAGCGCCCGCTCAAGACGCGGCAGGGCCTTGGTGACATTGGGATCACCGGAATAGGCCAGACGCTCTGAGGCCATCTGCGCCGCGGTCAGCATGTTGCGCAAATCATGGTTGATCTTGGATACCGCCTGTCCCAGTGCCGCCAGACGGGCGCGGGAGCGAAGGGAATGACGCACCTCCTCCTGCATCTGGGCCAGTTCTTCCTCGATCTGGCCGATTTCGTCACTGCGTCTGAAACGGCGCGTGGTGATGGTGATGTCTTCGGGGTTTTCCTTGAAGCGGGCAATGGCCTTGGTCAGGTTGCGGATCGGCATGACGATGAACAGCAACAAAGACACGAAGACCAGCACACCAGCGGCCAGCGAAATCAGAACCGACAGACGCAGGATAGACCCCAGATGGCGCTTCAGTTCCGCCTTGAGCGGTTCAGCCGGCACCACCAGTTCGATCCGGTCTGTGCCCTTACGGAGTCTCGGGGGCACCTCGGTACGGATCAAACGGTCGGAATTGCCCAGAAGCGTCTTCCAAGGGCCCCAGAGATAGACAAGGTCATCGCGCAGATCATTCTGGTTGCGGGTGATATTGACGGTATCCGGCTCAATGGTCACCTCAGGGTCACGCAGAACAAAGTCACGCACACCATTATTTTGCAGGGCGAGATAGGATGCCCCGACACTATCGAGCAACTGCGAGGACAGATCACGCGACACCGTGCTTTCGGGCGAGGCATCCAGCGCCAGAGAGGCAATTTCCGCCTGCCGCACACGGTCAATCAGCCAGCGTTCCTGATGTGCGGCCATGGACGGCACCAGAATGATGATCACCATCACCACGACGAACAGGGCGGTCAGGAGCAGCAGATGACCGGACAAACCGTGGAAATAGGAATTGATCCCGCGCCCCAGCCGCCTGAAAAACGGCTTCAGTTTTTCATAAAAGGCCCTGACCTGACGGCCATAGTGACGGTAACGCAGGCTTATGTCGGCAGGCTTGTGACCTGATGGAGCCGTTACCTTAGGCGCAACACGCACTTGGGCGTCAGATTTTGCCTTGGTCTTTAAGGTATGGGCGGAGGTATCAGGCATCATTCCGGTCATGGTAAGGCGATTTGCCTGACAGGCTAACACATAAACTAACGTTTTCGTGATCTAATTCCTGTATATTGTTCCAAATGACGCAAAAGGGCGCTATTAGGGGCCACTAAGCATTGACAAGCTGACTTTGTCGGTTTATCGACGCGCCTCTTTTGAAATGCAGATAGCTATTGGGTAACCTGAGGCTATCGCCCCTTAACCGGAGCAGTCCCAGTGAAACGCACCTATCAGCCGAGCCGCCTCGTTCGCAAGCGCCGCCACGGTTTCCGTTCGCGTATGGCTACCAAGAACGGTCAAAAAGTCGTTCAGCGTCGCCGCGCCAAAGGCCGTAAGCGCCTTACTGCCTGATCTTTGGCAGAAAATCGTTTAAAAAAGGCTCTTAAAGCGATTTAAGAGCCTTTTTTCATGTTCAGGGGTACGCATGCTTCCGCGACTGAAAAAACGCGCTGAGTTCCTGATGGCCAATAAGGCCCCTTATCAGGCACGTGGCGGCGTGGTCATTCAGGCCCGTAAGCGTGACGATGGCACAGATGCGATTCGTCTGGGCTTTACCGCCACCAAAAAGATCGGCGGGGCAACCTTGCGTAACCGTGCCAAGCGCCGTCTGCGTGAAGCGGCACGTCTTCTGACCCCGGAATATGGCCGCGCCGGACACGACTATGTGTTCATTGCCCGTGCCACGACGCTTGAGCGCGATTGGCAAGGTTTGCTTGACGATGTTAAACGCGCCCTGATAAGGCTTTCGCCCAAAGACTGAACCCTGAAACCTCCATCCACCCTACCCTCCTTGAGAAGTGCCGCCGATGAAGCGTGATGACGCCCGCAACATGTTTATGTTCCTCGCCCTGTCTCTGGCGATCCTGTTCGGCTATCAGTATTTCATAGCTGGCCCGCAGATCGAAGAACAAAGGACCGCAGCTGAAGCGCGCGCCAAGACCGAGGAAGCGGCCAAGCCTGTCCCGACAGCCGACAGCCTGTTTGTCGCAGGTCAACTGCCACGCGATCAGGCCCTGACCCAGACCGGGCGTGTGAAGATCGATACGCCGTCGCTCAAGGGGTCTCTGTCGCTGACCGGCGCCAAGATCGATGATCTGTATCTGAAAAACTATCGCGAGACGATCAAGGCAGATTCGCCGAACGTCGAACTGTTCCGTCCGCAGGGTGCCGAACATGCCTATTATGCGGAATCGGGCTTTATCGGGGCCAATGTCGCGGGTCTGCCGAGCGGCTCAAGCGTCTGGACGGTGCTTTCGGGGGATACGCTTAGTGTCGGCAAGAATGTGGTTCTCGGTTACGACGCCGGTACGGGCCTTAAGTTCGAGCGCACCCTGAGCATCGACGAACACTATATGATCACTGTCACCGACAAGGTGACCAATGAAACCGGCAATGCCATTACACTGGCCCCCTATGCCAATGTGGTGCGTCATGATGTGCCGGACACCCTTGGCCGTAATATGATCCTGCACGAAGGGGCCATTGGCGCTTTCTCAAAGGATGCAACCGCCGAGGCCTATACCCGTAAGGAACTGAAGTTCACCAGCTGGGAAAAGGGCGACAAGGCCAATACCCGTATCGATTCGACCGGCGGCTGGATGGGCCTGACGGACAAATACTGGCTGGCGGCGGTTATCCCTAATCAGGAAAGCAAAATCCATGCGGCTCTGAAAGCCTCAGCGGTCAATCCTGAGGCAAAGGACAAGGAAAAAGAATATATCTATCAGGTCGGTTATGTCGCCGATGCCCTGAATATTGCGCCAGGTCAGCCGGTTGAGGTCAGCTACAAGATTTTTGCCGGTGCCAAGCGGGCCGAACGTCTGGCCGCCTATCAGGATGCCGACAATATACCGTCCTTTGACTGGGCGATTGACTGGGGCAATTTCTGGTTCTTCACCCGTCCGCTGTTCTGGGTACTTGAGCACCTGTTTGCCCTGTTTGGTAACTTCGGTCTGGCGATCCTTGGCCTGACGGTTATCGTGAAACTGATCTTCTTCCCGCTGGCCCATAAGGCCTACGAATCCATGACCAAGATGAAGATGCTTCAGCCGAAGGTCGAGGAACTCAAGAAGCGTCATGAGGGCAACCCTCAGGACATGCAGAAGGAGATGATGGCCCTTTATCAGAAAGAGAAGATCAACCCGCTGTCCGGTTGCTTGCCCATTCTGGTTCAGATTCCTGTCTTCTATGCGCTCTATAAGGTGCTGTTCGTTACGCTGGAAATGCGTCACGCCCCCTTCTTCGGCTGGATCAGAGACCTGTCGGATCGTGACCCGACGACCATCTTTAATCTGTTCGGCCTGATCCCTTACAATCCGGCAACCGTGCCGTTCATTGGCGGCTTCCTTGATGGCCCGCTGCATATCGGCGTCCTGCCCGTGCTCTATGGTCTGTCCATGTGGCTGTCGCAGGGTATGAACCCGCCGATGCCGGATCCGGTTCAGCGCAAGATCTTTGCCTTCATGCCGCTGATCTTCACCTTTGTCATGGCCCCGTTCGCCGTGGGTCTGCTGATCTACTGGACATGGAACAACGTCCTGACTATCGCCCAGCAATATATGCTGATGAACAAGATGGGCGTCGAAAACCCGATCGACACCTTCTTCGGCAAGCTGGCGCGCACCAAGCCTAACTCAGAGGCGGCGCATACGATGGAAATCGCTGATGACGTGATCAATGACGGCATCATCGGCCTGCCTGAAGATCAGCCCGCCAAACCCAGAAAACCAAAGCCCGCGGGCACACCCGCCTCAGGCACTAAGAAAAAGCGTGGTCAGTAAACCTTGACGGACGAACTCTACACAGAAGATCAACTCGAAGCAGGGCGTGTGTTATTCGCACGCCCTGCGCGTTTCGTCATGGGCGCCGCCAAGATCGAGCAATTGCCGCCGGATGACCTTTCTGAGGTCGCCTTTGCCGGACGCTCCAATGTCGGCAAGTCGAGCCTGATCAACGCCCTGACCGGTCACAACCATCTGGCGCGCGCCTCTAATGAACCCGGTCGGACGCGTGAGGTCAATTTCTTCGTCGTCGATGATAAGTTCCGTCTGGTCGATCTGCCCGGCTATGGCTGGGCCAAGGCGTCCAAGACCGAGGTCAAGCGCTTTCAGAACCTTGGGCGTGATTACCTGCGCGGTCGTCCGGCCCTTAAGCGCGCCTATCTGCTGATTGATGCCCGTCACGGCCTCAAGGACGTCGATAACGAGCCTATGGATGCGCTCGATACCGCTGCTGTCTCCTACCAGATCGTTCTGACCAAGGCTGACAAGATCAAGCCGCACGAGCTTGAGGCGGTCATTGCCAAGACGCAAGCCGCGATTAAAAAACGTCCGGCGGCGCACCCTGTGGTGCTGGCGACCTCATCGGAAAAAGGCCTCGGCATTCCTGAACTCAGGGCCGAGATCATGCAAACCTGCGAAGTCGCGCCCTAAACCGGCTATCATTTTAGATCACCGCGTGTTTGTGATTTTTTGACGCGCATTTTGATCCAAAAACCGTTTCACACTTTTTGGAATGCGCGCTGTATTTCGCTTCGACGCGCATTTTGATCCAAAAACCGTTTCACACTTTTTGGAATGCGCTTGTATGCGTCCCTATTGCGGTATTGATTTCGGCACGTCCAATTCAGGCGTTTGCGTAGGACTGGGTGATCAGTTGCGTCTGGTGCCCATCGAGGGTGAAGCGACCACCCTGCCCTCGGCCATTTTCTTTAATACGGAGACAGGCCGGACGCAGTTCGGGCGTGTGGCCATGTCCGAATATCTTGAGGGCTACGAAGGCCGCCTGATGCGCGCCCTCAAGTCGGTTCTGGGCACGACCCTGTTTAAGGAAACCACTCAGATCGGAGCAGGCCGCAAAAGCTTTCATACCATCATCGGACTTTATATCGCCCATCTGAAGCAGACGGCGGAGGCCTTTGCCGGTCATAAGATCGAAGATGTGGTGCTGGGCCGTCCCGTGCACTTTGTCGATGACAACCCCGAAGCTGATCAGCAGGCCGAGAATGAACTAAGGGCCATTGCTGAAGCGCAAGGGTTTCGCAATATCCGTTTTGAGTATGAACCTCTGGCGGCGGCGCGTGACTTCCAGAGCCGCCTTGAAGGGGCGGCCACCATACTGGTGGTCGATATCGGCGGGGGGACGTCAGACTTTTCGGTCATGCGCCTGACGTCAGTCAAAGCAGACATTCTGGCCAATGTCGGGGTACATATTGGCGGCACCAATTTCGACAAGGCCCTGAGCCTTGCGACCGCCATGCCGGATATGGGCTTTCGCAGTCTGATGAGTAACGGCAATGACATGCCGGGGCTTTATTACCATCAGCTTTCAACCTGGCATCTGATCAACCAGCTCTATACTCAGAAAACTCTGCTGGGAGCGAAGGAACTGCATTATCTGGCGCAACGCCGCAATCTGGTGGGGCGTTTGCTGAAAGTCCTAGAAGGCCGCTATGGCCACGACATCGCCGCCCGTATCGAAGCCGCCAAGATTACCCTGTCGTCCGAAGATACGGCGCATCTCGATTACAGCCATATTGAAAAAGGCTGGACGTCGGATATCGACCGGACAGGTCTCATTGAGGCCACCACCCGCGACGTCAGTAAAATCATTCTGACGGCAGAACAGGCGCTCAGCAAGGCAGGCTTAATGCCGCATGAGGTCGATACCCTGTTCCTTACCGGTGGCTCGACGGCATTGCCCGGGTTTGAAACTGCGTTGAAAGCGGCCTTCCCCTCAGCCAGCCTTAATTATGGTGACCGTTTTGCCTCGGTCGTTCAGGGCTTAGGTCTGGCGGCGCAGGCCGAATTCGCCGCCTGACTTCCCTCACGTTCGTGCTCAATGCCTCCCCCCTCACCCCAGCCCTCTCCCCTGAGGGGAGAGGCATAGAAATGGCTTGCATTTCAGATTGCCCCACTGTATTAGCACACTAACACAGTGGAACAACTCGTATGTCTGACACCGCACAGGACAAAACCGAACTGGCAACTGCTCTTCTGACGCTGAAAACGCCGGAAGAGGTGGCGGCTTTTCTCGATGACCTGTGTACGCCTTCAGAAATACGGGCCTTTGCAGAACGCTTCCGCGTGGCACAGCTTCTCGATCAGGGGGATGTCTCCTATCGGGAAATCTCTGAGCGCACCGGAGCCTCGACCACAACCGTTACCCGCGTGGCGCGTTTTTTACGTGACATGCCTCATCAAGGTTACCGGCGCGTGCTGGATCGCCTTAAGCCGAAGCCATAAAGAGAGTTACCCGTATGACCACGCCGCGTTTACGCATTGCTGTTCAGAAATCAGGCCGTCTGGCTGACCGTTCACTCGAACTGATCGCCGGTGCGGGTTTGCGCGTCCTTAAGGGCGTGAACGAACTTCTTTATCGCATCGAAAACCAGCCCATCGATCTTCTGCGCGTGCGTGATGATGACATCCCGACCTTTGTCGCCGATGGCGTCGCGGAACTGGGGATCGTTGGTTACAATGTGCTGGCCGAGCACTTCCCCGATGCCGATCTTGAGAGCCAGATCGTTCAGCGTCTGGGTTTTGGCAAGTGCACACTGAAAATTGCTGTGCCCAATGATGCCGTTTACGAAGGTCCGCAAAGCCTTGAGGGCAAGCGTATTGCGACGTCTTACCCGAACATTCTCGGCAAATGGCTGAAAAACAACGGCGTTAATGCGACTATTGTCGAAATGCGCGGCGCCGTCGAAGTCGCGCCCCGTATGAAGATTGCCCACGCTATCTGTGATCTGGTGTCAACCGGTGCGACGCTTGAGGCCAATGGCATGAAGGCGACTGATCTGGTGCTGTCGTCCGAAGCGGTGCTCATTAAGGCCCCGCATGCGCCGCCCGCCGATCTTGAGCATATCTATGATATGGTCGTGCATCGCTTTGATGGTGTGACCGCTTCGAATGGTGCGAAATACGTCATGCTCAATGCCCCACGCGAACATCTGGATGAGATCATCCGCCTGATCCCCGGTGCCGATGCCCCCACCATCATGCCGCTGGCCGGTCGTGATGATGCGGTGGCTGTCCACGCCGTCTGTCAGGAGAATGTGTTCTGGGACACGCTGGATAAGCTTAAAAGTGCAGGTGCTTCGGCGATCCTCGTCCTGCCGATTGAGAAAATGATGCGCTAAGGGCGCAGATTACAAAGTTTAAAAAGATGAAGACCTTTGTCTGGAAAGACCTGAACGCGGCGGAGAAAAAAGCCGCCCTCGCCCGTCCGGAAAACCGGCGCGATGAGCGGGTGCTGGCCACCGTCAAAACTATTTTCGATGATGTCGAAGCGCGTGGCTTTGATGCGGTCAATGACTGGGCGTTGAAACTTGATGGCCACGGCGTAGAACGTATTGAACTGAACAATGCTCGCGTCGATGCCGCGCGTGCGCAATTGACGGCCACGGATCTTGAGGCCATGGAACTTGCGGTCGAACATGTCCGCGCCTTTCATCAGGCCGAATTGCCGACCGATGGGCCGGTTATTGCCCCCGCTGACGGCCTGAGCCTGCAACGGGTCTATCGCCCGATCACCACCACCGGCCTCTATGTGCCCGGTGGTACCGCGCCTTTGTTTTCGACCCTGATCATGACGGCAGTGCCTGCGCTTGTGGCCGGTGTCCCGAATCGCGTCTGCGTCACGCCGCCGTCAAAGGACGGTTCGCTGCACCCGATGATGATCGCTGCGGGTCAGGCTGCGGGTCTTGAGGCCGTCTGGCGCGTCGGTGGTGCACATGCCATCGCCGCTATGGCGCTTGGGGCGCTTGAGGGCGTACCGGCGGCAGACAAGCTGTTCGGACCGGGCAACAAATATGTTGCCGAAGCCAAGCGCTATGCACTTGAGCGCGTATCCGGCATTGCCATTGATATGCCTGCGGGCCCTTCAGAACTTCTGGTCATTGCCGATGCGACGGCTAATGCGCGTCTGGTGGCGGCGGACCTGCTCAGTCAGGCCGAACACGATGCCGATGCGCAGGTGGTTCTGGTGGCGCTTGATGCCGCCATCGCCGACGCCATCGCCGCTGAGGTTGAGGCTCAGGTTTCGCAATTGCCGCGCGAAACCATTGCCCGTGCCTCGCTTGAGCAGGCGCGTCTGTTTGTCGTTGACAGCCTTGAGGCCGCCGCCGAGGTGTCGAACCTCTATGGGCCGGAACACCTTGCCTTACAGGTGGCAGAACTGGATGCGCTTATACCGCTCCTGACCGCCGCCGGTACGATTTTCGCAGGCACCTATGCCGCTGAAACCTTTGGTGACTATGCGGCGGGGCCAAGCCACGTCCTGCCGACCGATGGAGCCGCGCGGGCCTATGACGGCATTACCGTGCGTTCCTACCTGACCAGCTTTGTGGTGCAACGCGCCACCAAAGCCGGTGCCGCCACTATTGCCCCTGCCGCCGCCCGTCTGGCCCGTCTTGAGGGCCTTGAAGCCCACGCACGGGCGGCAGATTTCAGGCTGGAGATTTAATAATATGATACCTTCGCCCTTTTCTGCCCTGAACGCCGCCTCAAGTGGCCTTGAAAGCGCCCCGCCGTCGCTGGAGCCTTTGCGTAACCGCATGGCCGAGGTTTACGGCGTTGAACCGTCACGCCTTGTGGTGACCCGCGACATTACAGGCGGTCTCGAGCTGATCCTGCGTCGCCTTAAGGTCAATGGCTTTGAAGGCTTCACCTCGGTGCGGGCGGATGACACCCGCAAGACGGTGCTTGAGACCATGGCCGAGGCCTATGGTTTGTCGGTCAAATTCAGCGACACCGCCCCCAAGGGCAAGACCGCCGGTGCTTACCTGATTGACAACCCGCGTCTGCCGGACGGCAAGGCCTGGACCATCGAAGCCGCCCGCACGCTGGCGGTGGATATTTACCCGACCCTGCTGGTGATCGACGAAAGCGCTTTTGACGCCGCCGATGCCCAAAGCCTGACGGCTTTGACGGCGACCGAAACCAATGTCGTGGTCTTAAAAAGCCTGTCGTTCCTCTATGGACTGGCGGGCGCTCAGGTTGGCGCACTGATCACCTCGGATAAGCTGGCAGCCGGTTTGCAACGTTTCGCCGAGGCCACGCCTTTGGCGACGCCGTCGATCCGTGCGGCTGAGGCCTCTTTGTCCCCTTCGCGGGCGCTTAATCTTGAGGACCGCATTCGCCTGATCCGTTCGGAGCAGACGCGACTGCGTAAGCAACTGGCCCAAAGCACTGCCTTAAGCGATTTTGCCCTCAATGACGGGCCGTGGGTCTGGCTGCAACCCGTTGACAAGGCGGCTACCCTTGGGGCCATCAAGCGTCTGGGGCTTAAGGCGCAGGTCGCCTTTGACGGCCTGATCGTGCCCGTCGGCGACGTAGCACACAATGACCGCTTGCTGGCGGCGATTGGTGTGGTCAGTCAATCCAAGCCCGCACGGCGTGGCGAGGTTCTGCGCGACACCAAGGAAACGCGTATTTCCGCCATTGTCGATCTCGATAGCCCGAAGCCGATCACCATTCACACCGGCAACGGCTTCTTTGATCACATGCTGGATCAGGTGGCGACGCACGGCGGTTTCTCTCTGCAACTGGCCTGTGAGGGGGATCTGCATATCGATGCGCACCACACCATCGAAGACTGTATGCTGGCTTTTGGCGCAGCGCTGAAGCAGGCGCTCGGTGACCGCATCGGCATGGCGCGCTTTGGCTTTGTCCTGCCGATGGATGAAACCGAAGCCAAGGTCAGTGTCGATATTTCCGGTCGCGCCTTCTGTGTCTTCAAGGGCGAATTTGCCGCCTCGCACATCGGCGAGTTTCCGACCGAGATGACCGGCCACGCTTTCCGCTCACTGGCCGATGCGCTGGGCGCTTCGGTGCATGTCGAGGTCGAAGGCGAGAACGACCATCACAAGGTCGAGGCCTGCTTCAAGGCGCTGGGTCGTGCTCTGCGCATGGCCACGCGCATCGAAGGCACGGCCCTGCCTTCAACCAAGGGGATGCTGGCGTGAGCAAGATCGTCATAATCGAACTTGGGTGCGCCAATACGGCCTCGGTGCTGTTCGCGTTTGAGCGCCTTGGCGCCGATGTCGTGCTGTCGTCCGATGCCGCTGAAATCACCGCTGCCGATAAGGTTGTGCTGCCGGGCGTGGGCGCGGCAGGCTATGTGATGAACCGTGTGCATGAGTTGGGGCTTTATGACACCATCCGCAGCCTGAAACAGCCGCTGATGGGTGTATGCCTTGGGCAGCAGATGCTGTTTGACTCGTCCGAAGAAGGCGATGTCGCCTGTCTGGGGCTTATTCCGGGACGTGTCAAAAAGCTTGAGGCCCCCGCCCCTCTGGTGGTGCCGCATATGGGCTGGAACCAGCTTGAGATCGTGCGCGACGATCCTCTGACCAGCGGCCTGACGAACGGTGACTATGCCTACTTCGTCCATAGCTATGTCTGTCCGGTGAGCGAGCATACGCTGGCGACATCAGACTATGCCGCCCCCTTTGCCGCCATGGTGCGCAAGGACAATGTCTGGGGCTGTCAGTTCCACCCTGAGCGCTCCTCCGTCGCCGGAGCCAAGATTTTAGAGAATTTCCTTAAGGTGCCTTCATGATCCTTTATCCCGCCATAGACCTGATCGAGGGTGAATGCGTTCGTCTTGAACAGGGTCGTTTTGATGCCGTCACCAAGTATGACTCTGACCCGTTCAAGCGTCTTGATCTGTTCAACGCCGAATTTGCCAAATGGGTGCATATTGTGGACCTTGATGGCGCCAAGGCCGGGTCACCGCAGCAGCATGAACTGATTGGCCGTCTTGCGGCGGTGTCACGTGCCAAGATCCAGACCGGTGGCGGTGTGCGTTCGCGCGAACATGTCCAGACCCTGCTCGATGCCGGTGTTTCGGCGGTCGTGGTAGGATCAGCGGCGGTGAAAACCCCTGAAGAGGTACGCAACTGGCTTAAGGATTTCGGCAAGGATCGCATTACACTGGCGCTTGATGTGCTGCCGACCAAAGACGGTGGCTATGACGCGGCCCTGCATGGCTGGGTCGAAGGCTCTGGCATCTCACTGTGGGATGTACTGGACTATTATCCGGTGGGCGTGGCGCAGCGTATTCTGGTCACCGATGTGTCGCGCGACGGCATGTTGCAGGGGCCGAACATGGAGCTAATGAAAGCCCTGCGCAAGGCGCGCCCTGATCTTGACATTCAGGCCTCGGGCGGCGTGCGTTCGGTCGAAGACCTCTATGACCTCAAGGCCATCGGCATCAACGGCGCAATCGTCGGCAAGGCGATCTATGAGGGCCTGATTGACCTGAAAGCAGCTATAAATGTTGGCTAGACGCATCATCCCCTGTCTGGATGTCAAGGACGGCAAGGTCGTCAAGGGCGTACAGTTTGTTGGCCACGAAGTGCTGGGTGACGCGGTCGATATGGCCCTGCGTTACCGCGACGAAGGGGCCGACGAGCTGGTGCTCTATGACATCACCGCCTCAGCCGAAGGCCGCACGGTCGACTATAACTGGGTGCGCGATATTGCCCGCGCACTGGACATTCCGTTCTGCGTTGCTGGTGGCATCCGTTCCGGTGAACAGGCCGTGCGCTGTCTTGATTCCGGTGCCGACAAGGTGTCGATCAATTCCCCCGCTCTGGAACGCCCTGACCTGATCAACGAACTGGCGGAAATGGCCGGTTCGCAGTGCGTGGTGGTCGGTGTGGATAGTCGTGAACTCGATAACGATTACTACGTCCATCAGTATTCCGGCGACCCCGATAAAATTCGCGCTGCCGGTCGGCGTACGCTGGACTGGGTCGTCGAAGCGAAAGACCGCGGTGCCGGTGAGATCGTGCTCAACTGCATGAATCAGGATGGCGTGCGCAAAGGCTATGACCTTACACAATTGCGTCTGGTGCGTGACCTGATCGATATTCCGCTGGTGGCCTCAGGTGGCGCCGGTGCGACTGAACATTTCACGGATGTATTTGAACAGGCAGATGTGTCAGGCGCACTGGCCGCCAGCGTCTTCCACAAGAAGATCATCCATATTCCCGACCTGAAACGCGACCTCAAAGCCGCCGGTATTCCGGTAAGGATCTGACACATGCCCGAAGCTCACAAACTGCCTAATCCCCTGACGCTTGCCGATATTGATGCGTTGGATTTCACCAAGGGCGATGGCCTGATCCCCGCCATCGTGCAGGACGCCGATACGCTTCAGGTGCTGATGCTCGGCTATATGGATAAGGCGGCACTGACCGAAACCCTTAGTGCGGGGCAGGTCACCTTCTTTTCGCGCTCCAAAGGCGGGCGCTGGCGCAAGGGGGAAACCTCAGGCGACTTCCTTAATCTTGACCGTATCCTGACCGATTGCGACGAAGACGCGCTGCTGGTCTATGCGCGCCCCGTTGGCCCGACCTGCCACACCAAGACGACCTCATGCTTTGGCCACGAAGACGCGCCGGGCATTGGTTTTATCGGGCAACTGGCCAGTGTTGTCGCTGAACGGGCCAAGGCCGATCCGGCGGACAGCTATACCGCACGTCTGATGCACAAGGGCGTGGCCAAGATCGCGCAAAAGGTCGGTGAAGAAGGCCTTGAGACGGCTCTGGCCGGTCGTGCCGGTGACCTTGAGGAACTGCATGCCGAGGCGGCTGACCTGTTGTATCATCTATCGGTGCTTTTGATGGCGCGTGAGACCTCGCTTGAGGCCGTTCTGGCTGTCCTGCGGGAACGTCACACGGGACGGTAGTTAGTACACCGGACAGGACTGCCACTGATAAGCGACGGCCATGACCTGCCGCCTGTAGCGATAGACCACATAACCTTCGCGCTCAGGCTCATTGCCGTAATAGGTCTGGCAGCGATTGAGGTAGACGGTTTCGTTTGAACTGTAGCTGCTGTCGGCCTTATAGCTGCCGTCCTCAAGGCGGCGCACCGTGACCCGCTGATAGCCTGAGCCATAGGGGCCATTAGTGTACATATAGTCGCCGTCATAGACATGGCGGCTGGCCAGCAGAACGGTCTGTTCCCTGTAACCATAGGCCTGCATGTAATCGATAGCATCACGGAAGCAGTATTCACCCCATAGACGCGTCGCGGGCGGGCAATCGCGGATAACCATCGCTACGGGCACCGCTACTTCGGCATAGGCTTCGTAAATATCTGCCGGCACAGGGGCCAGAGGCGCGCCACAGCGGGCATTAACCTCTTCGACCGCATAAAGTTCCGCCTCATGTCGGCGCACATAGACTCCGTCATTGCCATAGGCCGCACAGTCGCGGGGGATAGTCAGCAGGGATTTTTTGAACCAGCGTTTGTCGGCCTTGAAGCCTTTGGATTGTCGCTTGAGCACCAGTTGCTCAATGTCCTTGTCGCTTAACAACTCACCTTCGGCAACGGGACGAACGGCGGCGATCAGATCAAGTTCTTTTTCGGCTGCATTCGCCTGAAGGCGTTGAATACCGGTGCGGGCACAATAGACCTTACGGACGATGTAGCCCTTGTCGCAATCGGCCTCAGGCATGGCCAGAAAGCGCCAGGTGCCCTGAACGCGGATAAATTCGGTACGGCGATAACTGTCTCCGGCGGGCGGCACTACACCAATAGACGAGGGCGCAGCGGGTATGGTCTGGCCCACGGGGATATATGGCCCGCGCGGTTGCTCCGGTCCACCGCCGCACATCACGGTCTGACTTTCCTGCGCCACTACCACGCCATCGCGCTGTTCGATGCGATAAACGATGTCTTCGCCATTCAGCCGGTAGCAGCCACGCGGGACAAAGACATCCGACGTGTAGGGTAAGGCTTCAGCCGTCAGCTTGCCGTCTTCAAGGGCGACCTCATAAAGCGCATAGCCGTTGCCTGCCCCGACCCGATCCCCTGCCGCCACCTGATAGGCCGCGCTTAAGACCCGCACACGCGATTGTCCGGTTTTTTTCAGCCAGACCTCAGTGGTTTGCAGGCATGGGCCACCGGCAATGGGCCTGTGGCTTTGGTGGCAGTTGGCAACGGGCTGGGCAATCAGATGCGCTGACCCCAGAATTTCGCGGGCCTCACCGAACTGAGCCGGTCGCACCAGCTTCGGCGGCGCGCCATAGCCCTGCGCCTGAACGCTTGTGCCACAGGCGGTTGCGCCCAGCATCGTGATAAGTAAACCTGCTACAGGATACCGCATGGCCCCCTCCCCCGTTATTACCGTCCGGTACGCTTTACAGTCATCGGCTTTCGCCCGCCTGACAGGGGACGAGCGAGTAAAGTGGTTATATTGCACCTTAATAGCCGTAAAATAACACGATTCCATTGCCTTCACACTTCGATTCAGGCATAGTTTACCGCAGGCGCTCTGGGAGGAACCGTCTTTTTCATGTCTTCGCTGCTCGACATTGTGGTTTCTTTTCTGGCGGCAGTCCTGTCGGCAGCGTTTCTGCATTTCGGCGCGGCGGAAAAGCCGGATGATAAACACGCCGAGAAAAAGCCCGAAGCCACCGCGATGGTCGCCCTGCCAGAATCCCCTGCCCCTGAGGCCGTTCCCGCTGCGGTCAATGCCCAGAGCCAGACGGCTTTGCCGAGCATGAAGTTTCTGGCGTATTAGGGACTCTTGTGCAGCGGCTGGCATGTGATGCCGACCATTCACAACGCTCGATGCTCCGATTATCATCACCAGCGCCGATGAGGCCATAATGACCGGACAATCACAGACAAGCGGCCAGAAGGTGACGGCTGGGACGTGACGCACAAGTACTAGCGACCGCAGTCTCACTGAAAATCCAGCGCCGGGTGGCGCAGGATGCAGAGACTATGGTGCCCTGCGGTTACATAGGGGGGAGTCGGACCTAAATCAAACCGCCTCAGCATAGCCGGGCGTTTTTCTTTCCGCCCGGAGCCTATGCCTTAGCGAAAAGCCCCTGCCGGGAACCATACGCCGTATCAGAGATGTTTTGCTTTTGACGGACGCTAGGCCTAGCTGGCCAGCTTCTGTTCAATTGCCTCCAGTAAAGACTTCGCTTTAGCAATAAAGCCTGAGCTTAGTTGATTAACCCGTGAACTGGCCAACCGCTCCTGAAAAAATCTTCGGATTTGATTTTTATTCGGATGGGAGGAAAGTCCTAGTTCTTTCTGAATGTTATCTTTCGCTTCATTATCTAGTAAATCTTCAATCATTTTCAGCCCCGGAACAAGTTCCTCAATCGTTACGATCTTCTGAACTGGCATCCCATAATCTGTAATGTAGCGTCCTTTTTCCACTTTACCTTGATGATCACTGTCGAGCATAAAAAGAAAGTTCAAATTCCAACCCACATGAAGGGCAACCAAAGCTCCCAAAGTGCCGGCCCCCAAACCTGGTAAAAGCGGAAGCTCGTTCTTCCCTAATCTCTGAGCCGCGTATCTTAGTATATAATAATCAGACTTTCCCTCTAAAACTACGCTTGCTCTCTGAATATCAAAGCGAGAAGGAACCACCTGCAACCGATCCAAGATTGGCTGAAAGTAGCTAGTTTGTGTGGGGTTTGCATTTACAAAAGAACGGTAAGAGGCAACCTGTATGTCCAAAGATTCATCGTCAAGAGATATATCGTCCAATACAGAAGACAGAGGCGCATCGGCGCGGTTAGTCACGATGAAAGTCTGCTCAAGCCACTTAGGCTCAATCATGTAATGACTATGCGTGCTATAGGCTAACGTATGTTCCCCTTTTGCTACCTCAGGAAAGCTTTCAATCAATTTTTGCTGTGCTGCAGAGTGAAGATTAGAGGCTGGTTCATCAAATAAGAATAATAAAGGCCTAGTACTAGATCTTGATACACGAAATTGCGTAAATAGCATAAATGCAAAAAACCATCGAAATCCAAGGGATCTATCATTTACATTAAATCGACGCGTCCCATCTCTAATTTGAAATTTTATATATACATCATGCTCATTTGTTTTTTCTTTCATACCTGCGGAATTTTCTTTTTCGCCCTCTATTGTTTCAAATGAAATGACAACTTCTTTACCATGTGTATTTTCGCCAAATATTTTATTCCATCGACCGAATACTAATTTAGTCACGGCTGCGCTTGCACGATCCATTACATGTTGAATTTTCGTTCGATCATCATGCTGCACCCAAGTGGAAAAGAATGAATGCCAAGGAACTACCATTCCCTCGCCCCTCACACGCCGCACTATATCTTTTTCAATCGTGTGTCCGTGACCATCAAAGTCTAGAATATCTTGGAAAACACGCCTATAGAATTTGTCTATTGCGCCCCCCCGTTCCGTCAGAAATATTCTTTCTGGAAAATTAAAAACAAATGTGGGAAAATAAGCTATGTCCGGCGTAAATGAATAAACGACATCACGGATGAATACATATTCTTCAGAAGTTTTATCTCTCCACTTGCGCTGACTTCCCGACTTTACTTGAGGGGAGATTGTCAGATTAAAAAAGTTTTTTTGAAAATCCCCATCCTTAAATCTTTGTTTTCTTTCAAAAACTATTAAATCTGGGATTGTGGAAATATTCACTTCAAGGCCATGTTTTTCACGCAGCCTCTTTGCAATATTCTTTTTATCCTCTTCAGAAGCTGAAAGAGTTGCAATAACTGATACGTCGCCAGTAAAAGTGGATATCAAGTGTCGGGGCACCCGATCATTAAATGGCACGCCCGTGCCTTCCTCTCCGCCTAACAATTCGCTGGTTGCACTGTCAGGTGAAAAACTGTGTATGGCCTCTAAAACGGTCGTCTTTCCGCTCTCATTCAATCCCACTAACGCAAAAACGGCAGCACCGCCAATCCCATCGAAGTTGATAGTTGTGTCCTTGATGCCCTTAAAATTTTTGATCTGGAACGACTTGTATTTCATTCGACTCGCCTCCCTTTATTCGGGATTAAAACATGCGTCGAGAATTTCAACTAGTGATTTTAGGGACATACCTATGCATCGTTGACGGTATGTAGTGCCATCTCGCGGTAGCTTTCCTGAGGCCAAGCTACCCATTCGCTACATGCATCTTATTGCCGCCACCGCAGATTGAAGTGAGTACAAGCAGTAGTACGTTAAAATATAAAGAAAAAGTGGTGCCTGGAGCCGGAATCGAACCAGCGACACGCGGATTTTCAATCCGCTGCTCTACCAACTGAGCTATCCAGGCCCTTAACCGTTTGTACGGGCCGTGTCGGGAAACTCTCACCGACAGGAGAGGCCGGTCTATAAGCGAGGGTTTCGCGCTTGGCAAGCGCACAAACCGGCAAAAACCCAAAAAATCGCTCTATTGTGGCTCTTCGTCGTGAAAAGATGAGGATAAATCCTCGGAGTCGGGGTTATCCCCAGCCTCAGTGCCCAAAGCGCCCGATCCGTCGATGACATAGTCGCCTTTGAGCCAGTGCCCGAGGTCAATATCGGCGCAGCGTTTCGAGCAAAACGGCGTGTAATCCTTTGCGGCATTGGGAAGGGTGGCGTCAGCGACAAAATAAGGCGTGCGACAGCGGGCGCATTTACGTTGGGTGGGCATGGGTCCCTCAATAATCAGTTTAAGCGCAAAATATCGCCATTTATGGCGGTTTCATCGGCCTTTAGGTGCAGTCGCGGGGATAAGGGGTCCTGACTGTCCTTAAGGGCCTGCGCGACGACCTCAAGGACGCGGTGCGGGGCATTAAGGGCGAACATCGCACCGCCGTCGCCTCGTGCCTCAGCGGCGGCACGCCACAACAGGCGACGGGCCTGCCGCACCGGCGTGGACGTAAGCGCCCTGTGTGGCGCGGCACCCCACGGACGGCTGAGTTGCAGCGTGCCAAAGCGGTTAGGCCCGCCCAGACTTATCACCGATGCCTCAGGGCCAAAGGCTTCGATTGCCAGAATTTTCAGACGGTCGAAATCATGGCGCGACCCGATCAGGTCAACCACGACAAATCCTGCGAGATTGCTCAGGCGCAGGAGGCGTGCAGTCTCATGTATCGCCTGCTCATTGGTTTTGCGGATGGCACTTTTGAGGTTACCCGACAGACCGTCGGCGGCATTGCCGAGATCGACATCAAGCGCCACCAAGGCCCGCGTCGCCTCAAGGGATATGTCCGCGCCGTTGCCCAGGCTGATGACGGTGGCCAGCGCCTGCGTTTCGGCCGTGTCGAGATGGTCGGTGGCGTCTTCGCCGGTCATGACCTCAGGGTCGTCTGAGGCGATCAGGGCCTTGGCCCGCGCCTTGAGGCGGGTCACTATGTCCAGAGGCGCTGACAGACGGCGCACAGGGCCATCGGCGGGGCCTAAGACCCGCGCCCGCGCCAGCTTGTCGCCGCGTGGTTCGGCAACGATTTCGACCTCAAGGAAGCTGCCTTCGGTGACATCCGCTTTGGCGTCGATCATGGCTTGTTGGCCATCGGCAAGCTGAACGAAGCCAATGCCTCCGCTGCGAGCCGTCAGGCGGGCGACCGAGCGCACACCCATGAGTGTCAGGGACGGATCGTTAATCAGGCCTTCGAGATAGAGATGCGGCTGGCCGTTACGGAACACCGCTCCGCGACCAAAGCCGAAGCGCTGTTCGTACCAGAGCTTCAAGCCGGATAGCCCGCGCCGATCAGCAACTGGCGCGTTTCATAGAGGGGTAGCCCGACCACCGCCGGATAGGAACCGATCAGGCTGATGACAAAGGCCCCTGCCCGCCCCTGAATGCCATAGCCACCGGCCTTGCCCAGACCTTCGCCGCTTTGCACATAGGCGTCGATTTCGGCGTCACTCAGGCGTTTGAATTGCAGGCGGGTTTCGACGACGCGCTGCGACACGCGATCAGGGGAAATCAGCGCCACGCCGGTAAAGACGCGGTGGTTGCGGCCGGACAACAGCTTAAGGCAATCGCGCACCTCACGGTCTGTTTCGGCCTTGGGCAGGATACGGCGGCCCATGCTGACGACCGTATCGGCGGCCAGAACATAGGCAGGCGCACCGAAGCGAGCGGCCACAGCCTGCGCCTTGGCCACAGCCAGACGCGCCGCCAGCTGGCGCGGGGTTTCTCCGTCCAGAGGCGTCTCATCAATATCGGAGGTTATAACCTGATCCGCCTTAAGGCCGATCTGCGCCAGAAGCTCGAGGCGACGCGGGCTGGCGCTGGCCAGAATGAAAGGCGCCGCAGACATCGAGGCAGCGCTCACTTACTTGAAGCGATAGGTAATACGGCCCTTGGTCAGGTCATAGGGCGTCATTTCGACCATGATCTTGTCACCGGCCAGTACGCGGATGCGATTTTTGCGCATCTTACCCGCTGTGTGGGCGATAATTTCGTGATCGTTTTCCAGCTTTACGCGAAAGGTCGCGTTAGGCAGCAATTCAACCACCGTACCCGGAAACTCCAGAAGCTCTTCTTTTGCCATTCGGTCCCGCTTGGATAGAGAAATAAAATATCGGGCGAATCCACCATGGACGCTCGCCCGACAAAACCGTGGCGCTCCCTTTATACCCAATCGCCGGATTTTTAAAGGTGTAAATACGAAAAGGCCCCGAACCGTGCCTTTGGAGCGGTTCGGGGCCTTGGTTATTCGCCTTAAGTTCGGATTAGAACTTGCGGACGACGCTGACGGCTACGTTATCGGCGTCGCCGTGGCCTTCCTTAAACTCAGAGCGCGTATAGTCGCCGCGCACCGAATAGGCGTTGTTGAAGTGGTACTGCGCACCCACGCCATAATCAAAGGCCTGACCATCCTCTACGTTCGGCGTATTGGCATGGTTCTTAAGCTTGGTGTCAGAGACACCCACACGACCAATGAGGTCAAAGCTCGGGCTTACCGGCAGATAGCCTACGGCATAGGCCGCCTTACGGTTGGTCAGCTTGTACTTGCCCGATTGCGTAACATCGGATTTCGTACCGAGCGCCAGTTCACCTTCGACACCGAAGTGCGGCGTCAGCTTCGCACCCAGACGGCCATTGAGGGATTCAAGATCGGCATCGGTCTTGTTGTTGCTGGTTTTACCTGCACCCAGCGAACCATAAACTTCGGGCTGGGTCAGGGACTGCGCGGCGGCACCTTGCACGCCCAAAGCGGCAACAGCTACGGCAGCGGTGGCAATAAGCATGGTCTTCATAATGTGCTCCTAAATTCTTTTAAAAGGCGGCCTCTTTGATGAGTGCTCACCGCCTCTGAGGGCCGCGCTGCGTTTGCGCAGTCACCTCAGCGACACATACAGATTTAGAGGCGCAAAGGGGCGCGATTAGGCCCGACAAAAGACCATTTCAGGGCAATTATATAAGCAAAACATCAATTTAAGGGGTTTTGGCCGCAAAGCCGCCCTGATGATGAACGCAAAATGAACGATCGTTCACTTTTGGCGAAACAACGGTGGTGTGGTATTTTTGCATAGTTATTTAAACAGACACCTTATTCTAGTGTGCTGCAGCACAAACATCCACCCGTCATCGAAGATAGCGTAGAATCTCCCCAAACAAATGTGGTTGAACGATATAAGAAATTTAAATTACAATTCGGCAGCATATAGCTCTTGACCGAAAGCACCGCTTTGTGAAACAAACAACCTAGGATGATAGTGTAATGGAAACACGCCTTTATGGAGTCTAGCTGGGTTCGATTCCCAGTCATCAAAGCACACTCCAGGGCGTGCTTTGATGACTGGGAACAAAATGGCCGCAACGAAAGAAGCTCTTTATAAAGCTCATGTTAAAAATTTACGTGAGGTTTCCAACGCACTTCGGAACTTATTGCGCGCATTGAATGCAAGTCTTTCATCCGGCGAAACTCAAACATCATCCGCCCTACTAAAAACTTGCATATTATTGCTTGGTGCGTGGTCTGAAAATCGCCTAAACAAATTACTATATGAGCCGAATGGCTTTTCAAGTGCTGAACGAGATCAACTAACCAGTTGTCGAACTCAAATTGGTACATGGAAAAGTGCCATAGAGATAGGATTTCGTAAGCGATACAAAATTCCAAACGCGCCGTTGGATACGGCGTTACAGTTAACCCCAAGGTCATACTACCAAGCTTTAACCGCCGCTTTAGATAATGAATTAAACCCCATTATTGAAATGCGAAATAAACTAGCACATGGCCAATGGGTTCAACCGTTAAACAATAAAAATACAGATTTTTCTCAAGATATGAGATTGAAAATCAATAATGAAAATGCGCATACTATAAAATGTAAATTCAGGATGCTGGAGATAATGGCGCAAATGATTCATGATCTCGTCACCGGAAATGGTGCATTTGAAAGAGATATAGATAAACATTTTCAAAAATTTGAAAATGCCAAACGCGATATCATGGGACGCAATTATGTTGAATGGGTTACAAGCATGCAGGCCAAGTATAAACGCGGCAAAATAAAGCGCAATTCAGCCCCAAGTATATCTTAAATAACATGTGTTAACTTACGCATATTTACTTAACTCCAGATACGCAATGTTTAGACCATCTCAAATAACCGCCGTGTGGTTTATTTTTCGATGTTAATTTTACCTCTAAGGCCCTTAGTCAACTGCTTGGCACCACCATTAGGCTGACCAATCAGGAAACCTAGCGGATCAGAGAAGCGCTATTGATGGAGATGCCTCGTCCGTCAGCGACTTCGCGCTGACACCTCCCCCGTACGCTACGCTACAGGGGAGGATGTAAGGGATTGGTTCCGCCCTTAGCTGCGGATATGCAGGGCATAGACCAGCGTGAATAACCGGCGGGCGGTTTCGTGGTCGATGTCGATTTTGCCCTTGAGGCGTTCAGTCAGCTGTTCGGCCCCGTCATTATGCACCCCGCGGCGGCCCATATCGATGGACTCGATCTGGGCGACCGTCGCGTTTTTCAGCGCGTCATGATAGCTTTCGCAGATCAGGGCATAGTCCTTCATGATCTGACGCAAGGGGGTGAAGGACAGCATGGTCTTTTTGGCAAAGCCTTCGCCGGTCACGTCAAACACCAGTCGCCCGTCCTCATAGGCCAGACGCAGATTATAGCTGTCGCAGGTGCCGCCTTCGGGGGCGAAATGGTTGCGTTCGATCAGGTCGAACATCGCTACCTGACGTTCGTGCTCGTTTTCAGACGTATGCGCCGACAGGCTTTGCGGGTCAATTTCTATACGCGCCAGACGCATTCAGGTCTCCGGATGCTGAGGGACAGAGCGGGCGCGATGCGGCGCCGCCAGATCAACCAATACCATGTCGAGGCATTCGACCTCAATCTGCAATTGCGGGTGCGCCTTACCGGCAAAAGCCACATCGATAACGCAGGACGGGGCTTCGGCGGGCGTCACGGACAGGCTCAGGATCGACAGCCCCAAAGGCGGCTTAGTGAGGTTGAAACCGCGTGACCGGATCGCCGTTACATCACCGATTTGCAAGGCGCTGACGACCCGTAAAGCCTTGCCGCCGCGCTCATGGCAAAAGCGGTTCAGGCGCAGGGTCAGGGTGCGCGCCTTGGGGTCATAGGCAATGTCTTCGCCGCGTAGGGCCGCATCCTGCAGCAGGGCGGACACCGGCAGGACATCCGCCTCTGACTGCACCAGCAGACGCAATCGCTTCTCAGGCTTTTTGAACCAGCCGAACACGCCTATTCCTCAAGCTCCATGACCGGCTCATCGCTCTTGAGGCGGCGGATATCGGCACCGCAGGCCGACAGCTTGCCCTCAAGATTCTCAAAGCCGCGATCCAGATGATAAACGCGGTTGATGGTGGTTTCACCCTGCGCCGCAAGCCCTGCGATCACCAGACAGGCCGAGGCCCGAAGGTCGGTCGCCATGACCTGCGCGCCTTTGAGGGCATCGACGCCCTTGACGCGCGCCTCACCGCCCGAGGCCACAATATTGGCCCCCAGACGGCTCAGTTCGGGCACGTGCATGAAGCGGTTTTCAAAGATGGTCTCACGGATGATGCACTCACCTTCGGCCAGGGTCATCAGGGCCATGAACTGCGCCTGAAGGTCGGTAGCAAAGCCCGGATAGACGCGGGTGGTAATGTCCACGGCCTTAAGCTTTTGTGCCGGATCACGGCGGATGGTGATGGTGTTGCCTGCGGTTTCGATGGCGCAACCGGCCTCACGCATCTTATCGAGCAGGATACCGATCAGGTCAGGGCGCACATTGGTCAGGCGCACTTCGCCGCCCGCCATGGCTGCGGCCAGCGCATAGGTGCCCGCTTCGATGCGGTCGCAGATCACCGGCCAGTCCGTGCCGTGCAGCGAGGTCACGCCTTCAACCGTAATGGTCGGGGTGCCTGCGCCGGAGACTTTGGCGCCCATCGCATTGAGGCACAGGGCCAGATCTTCGATTTCCGGCTCACAGGCGGCGTTTTTGAACACGGTCGTGCCTTGCGCCAGAACGGCAGCCATCAGGGCGTGCTCAGTCGCACCAACCGAGACAAACGGAAACTCGATTTCCGCGCCTTTGAGGCCGCGCGGAGCCTGCGCAAAGACATAGCCTTCGTGCATGTCGATATGTGCGCCCAAGGCCTCAAGCGCCTTGAGGTGCAGATCAACCGGACGCGCACCGATAGTGCAGCCGCCGGGCAAGGACACCTTGGCATGGCCGGTACGGGCCAGCAAAGGCCCCAGCACGTTGAACGAGGCGCGCATCTGGCGCACAAGGTCATAGGGTGCAAAGGAAGACGTGATTTCCGGCGTATGCAGGATGCTTTGTTGACCGTCAGGACCATCGCTCTCGGTGATCTGACAGCCGAAACGCGCCAGCAGACGCCCCAGCAGGCGTGTGTCGGCCAGACGCGGCATATTGGTCAGTCTTACCGGCTCAGAGGTGAGCAGGGCGGCTGCCATCAGCTTAATGGCTGAGTTCTTAGCCCCGCTTACGGGAATGTCTCCATACAGCGGCACGCCACCGGTCAGGGCAATACGATCCATAGATTCGCCATCTTAAAAAGCACTAATACCTCTGTGCTTCTACAACACAATCCGGCGCACGCAATATGGTTTCGTAAAAAGCCTGTTCAGTCGTCTTTGGTCTCAGTTGTGGAGACCGGCTTTGACGTCGCTTTTTGCGCCGCCTTTCGCCGCATGAGGTTCGCCCTCAGGGCCGCATTCAGACGGGCGTCACGATCCGCCTTGCTCTCAGGTGCTTTTTTTGGGATTTTCGTTTGGTCATTCATGGGCGGAAATCCAGTGTTTCGCCTGAATTAAGACCCGAACCGGCAAAAAGCGAGGGATAATTGTGCGTAACCCACACTTTTTGCTTTGCGATTTCGGCAGGGTTCGCTATAGGCGCACCCCTCGGGGTAATTTCCGACGCTGCCGTGGCTCAGTGGTAGAGCACTCCCTTGGTAAGGGAGAGGTCGTGAGTTCAATCCTCACCGGCAGCACCACGAAGGCCCGTCTCTGAAACATGAGACGGGCCTTCGCCATTTCAGCAGCATATTTCCTGCAACTCTCCATTTGACCGTTCTGACCGGGATACCCTTATCGCGCCTGTAAGGGCCTTGACGCGCACACCTTATTAAGTCAGACAAATGATCAGGTATTGGAGAGGTATATCATGATCGCTTTGCGCTTATCCGCCTGTTTGCTGGCGCTCATCGCCACACAGCCTGCCTTTGCGCAAGGCGATGCGCCGGGATCGAACCCGATTATCCGCGATGTATTTACCGCTGATCCGGCGGCTCTGGTGGTTGGAGACCGCGTCTATCTCTATGCTGGCCGTGATATTTCTAACGACAAGTACTACAACATGCCCGATTGGCTGGCCTATTCATCCACGGATATGAAGACCTGGACGGCGCACGGGACGGTACTCAAGCCGACTGATTTCAAATGGGCGAGAAGCGATGCCTATGCCTCTCAGGTCGTGGAAAAAGACGGCAAGTTCTATTTTTATGCCACGGCCAAGCACAATAAGCCCGATACGGCCATGGCGATTGGTGTCGCGGTATCAGATAGCCCGACCGGCCCCTTTGTCGATGCGCGCGGCACAGCCCTGATCACCAATGATATGACCCCGCAAGCCCGTCATGACTGGAGTGATATAGACCCAACCGTTTTTACCGATGATGATGGCACGTCATGGATGATGTGGGGCAATGAAAAGGCCTTTCTGGTCAAGCTCAAGCCCAACATGATCGAGTTGGACGGGCCCATCCGTGAAGTTCAGTTGCCTCATTATACCGAAGGCCCCTGGCTACATAAGCGTGGCGATATCTACTATGTGACCTATGCCTCATGGGATAAGGGCGATGTCGGAGAATACATTTCCTATGCTACGGCACCGTCTGTCGAAGGCCCGTGGACCTATCGCGGCAAGCTGACCGGAATGGCCGAAAACAGCACGACCATTCATCCGGCTATTATCGAATTCAAAGGCCAGTCCTATTTCTTCTATCATGACGGTGGCCTGACCATTGGCGACCAGAAGGGCGGCAGCTATCGCCGCGCTGTTCGGGTTGAGTACCTTGAGTACAATCCCGACGGCACCATAAAGCCTATTGTGCAGACAAAGGCCGGCGTCTCTGTGCCGCCGAACTGAGGATTATATAGACGTTTCTGAATACATCAGTCGAGCATGATCTGGCGCAGTTCCATTTCCTTGAGCCTGTTGGCTTCAGCCTGCTCGGCAGCGAGACGTTCGGCCTCTTTCGATTTTTCGCGCAACACATATATGGCGCGCCACACCCTGGCCACCTCGTCATCACCGACAGGTTCATTAAGCGGCGCGTCATAGTCGCCGTGACTTGTCCGGACAATGGCGTTGGCGATGTTCTGAAGGGGCGTGGTGATGAAGTGCGACACCAGCCATATTGCTGCCCCCAGTACAATAAGAATACTGACCACCGCGGTAATAAGAAAATCGCTCGTCCGCCTCTGCTGGAACTGGTCAGCCTGTCGCTTGACAATGTCCAGTTCGGCGCGCGCCTTATCCACCAGTGAGGCGATATTTTGCTGAAAGGCAATGCGATCGCTGCGACTGGGAACGCCAAGCGCTCTGGCTTCGGCTATCCGGCCTTCGCGAGCCAATTGAACCAGTTCCCGGCGGATATGAAGAAAACGGGTAGCAGCAACGTCTATTTGCCTGAATTCTGCATCATGTTCCTCTGGTAAAACCTCGTTCCAGCGTTGAAGCAGCGCAGGCATGGCATCCAGTTCAGCCGCCAGCTGACTGGCAAATTCGTTGGCTTCGGCAGGATTCGCTGACAGATAAATACCCCGTGAATCCATGACGACTTTGGATACGGTATTATTCAGTTTTTCACCAACAAAGGCGTGCTCATAAGCCCGGCCATAGTCATCCATCATGCGATCATAGTCGCGTAATGTCACCAGACTAAGTGCCGTCACGGCTACCGCAATCAGGGCAATAGCACCGATCAGGGTTAATATACGCAAACGGATGGTCATGCCCCACTACCTTCCCTATCCAGCCCTGTTCGTGCAGGCGCAAGGTAGCGGCATTGCCTTGTCTGGAATGTGCCCCTCAGCCCGTAGGTTTCTTTTCCGCCCAGTATGAGCGCAACCTTTATTGGCTACAGCATGGCCCCCTGTCTGGCGCATGGACAAATAATATTTTTGTGAATGCCACAAAACCTCAGAGCCGTTTTTTAGAACCTTAAGGCCACTCCCTATTTTTTGCTTATAAGCCCGCCGCCATACTGTGCGCTCTCCATTTCATTTTTAAAGGAAGCAGCTATGACGGACGAACACGACATCAAGGAAAAGTTCTTCAAAGCGCTTAAATCTGACCGGACCATCATGCTCGGCCTGTCAGGGAGTCAGGTGGCACAACCACGCCCCATGACCGCCCTGCTTGAAGACGGAGCTGAAGAAGGGCCAATCTGGCTCTTCACCTCAAATGAAACCGAACTGGGACGTATACAGATACCTAACGCCCCCGCCTGCGCCACTTTTGCCTCCAAGGGCCATAATGTCTTTGCCACCTTTCATGGCAATCTGACGGTGCATAATGACCGTGATATGATCGAACGTTTGTGGAACCCGTTTGTCGGGGCCTGGTTCGAAGGCAAGGATGACCCTAAGATCACCCTGCTGCGCTTTGATCTGAGCGATGCAGAAATCTGGATAGACGCCTCTAGCCTGCTGGCCGGTATCAAAATCCTGCTGGGGGCCGATCCGAAACGCGACTATGAGGATAAGGTGGCTAAGGTACAGCTATAGCCTCAATAAGGGCCTTGCGTTTGGCTTCACAGGCCAGCAAGGCCTCCTCCTGCTTGAGGCTAAAAAGCGCCAGATCTTTTATGGTCGCAACCCCTTGCGGGTCAGGCGACTGACAGGGTTCAGTCGTTGCCATTGGTATGATGAGCGCCGCCTGTGGTTTGGCGCAGGCTGTCAAGGCCAGCCCGCCAAGCACCCAGCACAGGCTCAGGGTTCGCACACTCAGGGTCGGGGCTGGCTTCGACATGGGTTTGGGCCTCATCAGATTTTATATGAATGTCACGGATTAGCGTTCGGGTGCGCCCGTCGATGATCGCTGTCCGTTCGGCGGCATCAAGCTTCGCGGTCAGTACGGCAATTTCAGACCTTTGGGCCTCAAGGCGTTCTGATTGCGCCCACAGGGTCGCCGCCATCCCCGTCACCAGCGCCAGAGCGCCACCGGCTATGTAAAACCGGATCATCCTAAGCCTGCCCGATAGACGGTACGGCCTCCGTGTTTGCCATCCTGCTTGAATGCCGTCAGGGTTTGCTGGCGCAGAGTGGGTGCAAAGGAAATATGCACCCATTGGTTAAATTCCTGAATGAGTTGGTCATAGCGGATGCCGCTGTCACGCAAGGCGCTACAGATACGCACCGGATCACCAAAGGCCGGGCACCTGAAATCCACGGCATAGGCCTGAACGTGATGGCTGGAGGAAGCCCCACCAACGGCGTGATTGAGTGCGGCGGAGCGGTAGCCGGAAGTGACGATCACCGGATGCCCGAGATAAAGGCGGACGCTGTCCATGCGTTTTGCGGTCGCGTTCAGACGCGTCAGTAACTGGCCCTTCGGCACATTATCAATGCCCCTCGCCCGCGCCGTATCCGATCGGGTCATTTCTTCAAGCGTAAAAAATTCAGCGCTCCACATGACGCCCCTCCGTTTGCACGACAAAGCGTCCGATAATGCCCAATATCAATATCGGCATGAGGATGACCGCAATCAAACCATCCGGCAGGCGATCCTGTAATTTTTCCGGCACAGAAAGCCATGCCCCCGATATGGCCAGAGACAGAGCCATGGCCTGCGTGCTGATAAAGCGCCAGCCCTGACGCCAGTTCGCTATCCATATCATGCGATCAGCTCCGGTAAGGGAAGCTATGGGCCGATACCGAGGTCATCACGCGATTGCCCGTGCCTGTTCTGGCTACAGACGCAAAAAGCCCGAGTTCCGGCGACCAGCACACCTTTTGCCATTCATTGTCCGCCGCACTTCCGCCTGAAGCCCAATAGATTCCTTCCGGCGAAGTCATAAGGCGGTTGCCGGTACCTGAGGTGGATATGGCGGTGAACAGGCCCAGTTCCGGAGACCAACACACCGACTGCCAATTGGTGTCGCTGGCGGCATTCCGCGCTGTCCAGTTCAGACCATCTGGCGACGTCATGGCACGATTACCCGTGCCCGAAGACGCTACGGCGCAAAACAGGCTGCGTTCTGCTGACCAGCAAACGGCGCGCCATTCATTGTCCGCCGCGCTGGTGCGCAGGCTCCAGTTAACGCCGTCAGGAGATGTCATGACACGATTGGCGGCTCCCGTAGCCGCCACTGCACAGAAAAGTCCCAGATCGTCTGCCCAGCATACCGAGGTCCAGTTATTGTCAGCGGGCGTGGCGCGCAGTGTCCAGTTCATACCGTCAGGCGACGTCATGACACGATTACCCGTACCCGAAGACGCTACGGCGCAGAAGAGGAACAGTTCCGGCGACCAGCACACAGACTTCCATTCAATGTCAGCCGCACTTAAGCGGGCCGTCCAGTTGACGCCATCCCAGGACGTCATGACCCGATTGCCGGTACCCGTTTGCGCCACCGAGCAAAACAGCGTCAGTTCCGGTGCCCAGCACAGATCAAACCATTGATTATCAGCCGCACTTGAGCGTGTGGTCCAGTCCACCCCATTATGAGAGGTCATGACGCGGTTGCCCGTTCCCGAAGCGGACACAGCACAGAAGAGACCAAGCTCTGCCGACCAGCATAGCCCGCGCCAGTCATTATTGGCGGCACTGGAACTGATCCGCCAGCCATTATGGGTGACATGTCGCCGTCCGACACTATTGGCCTTTACATAGGCAGGCCGTGAAAACCGGATTCTGCCGGATGATCGGTTTACCTCATAGGCGGTCAGCCAGCGGTTTCCGTCGGGCGACACCTTCAGTGACAGGTTATCACTGCCATTAGTGCCGAATTCCGCCCGCCCGCTCCAGCCGGTCTGCCAAAGGAGTGACGCGGTGTCGCCTGCTACGTTCTTGTTCAGTTTGGTCTGAATGCCATTTCCGGCATGATTGAACAGAACTGCCGGACTGCTGACCGACAGGCGGTTATAGTCATCCGCCGTGGCACTGATACCGACACTGGGCAGGTTCTGCTGAACCGTCAGCGCCCCCCACCCTGCATCTTTGCGCACCAGATGTGTGGCTTCGTCGGCGACATAGACAATCGTGCCTTCGCCTTGCGTCACCACATTCCAGTACCCGCCCCAGAATATAAGAAAATCACCGGCCTCATGATCATTCCATACCGCGCCTGTCGCCGCTTCGGGCAGGATATAGGCGTCACCCGCCTGCGGATCAGACGGCTGGGTCGTGACACTGCGGCTTAAGGCCGTGGCCTGCACCAGCGCCTCAAGCTTCCAGAGGGATTCATTAAGCGTGATATAGGCACCGGTCTGGCCTGATTGCAGCAGGGGCAATCCCAGACGAGGAGTATTTTGCAATGACACGAAGGGGCCTCTTTGCTGATTGAAGGGTCAGCCAGAAGCATCCGCCTGTTTAGGCCAGAGAGGATATTTTCAGGGCACCAGATAAACCAGCCGTTTCTTGCCCTTCAGGGTTTTGAGGGTCATCAGGTTTTGCTGATGCACGCCGCTGTCATAAGCCTCCCGTTGGCTGGCATCGATGTACCAGGTCTTGTCGATCTCTTTCTGCACGATATGCGACGCATAGAGATGCCCCTGAAACAGCGTATCCGCCGCCGCGGGCAACAGGGGGATAAGGCTTGAGACCGAGCTTATGCCGCTGTCGGCCAGCAGGATCAGAAGCGTCTTGAGGAAGGTAAAGGGGCTGATGCGGGCCCTTAAGGCCTGAACCATGATAAAGCTGCTGGCACCGACGCTATAGATCGCCCCCAGGGGCAGTCCCGGCACCCACGCCAGAATCCCGTCAAGCCCTATGACATTGACTGGCCCGATTTTAATCAGACCATCAGACAGTCGCTTCACAAGCCCCACGGAGTTGTAGAGTTTATCAACCGCCTGTTGCGACCTTACAAACATGTCACTTGCTCCGCGCCCCCCTGATCCGGTAATCTTGACGCACAGGTACCATCCCGTCAATCCACCAAGCCCCTGAGGTCCCCATGCTCGTCACCACCACCCACGTTGTTGAAGGTAAGACCATCGAATCCTATCTGGGCGTCGTTACGGGCGAGGCCATTTTAGGGGCCAATATCTTCCGCGATATGTTTGCTGGTATTCGTGACATCATTGGTGGCCGGTCGGGAGCCTATGAGGAAGTCCTGCGCAAGGCCCGTGATGCGGCTCTGGATGAAATGCAGGCCGAGGCCCGTTCCAAAGGCGGTAATGCCGTTGTCGCCGTCGACATCGACTATGCTACGGTCGGTCAGGGATCCATGTTAATGGTCACCTGCTCCGGCACGGCTGTTGTCATACGCTAAACCTTGTTTATAAAGCGTCTTTTTTCTCTGGCCTGCTTTACTGTCAGCTTGTTGTGGCTGGCCGTTTCGGTTGTGTGCCTTCTCAATCTGCCTCAGGCCAAGGCCTATCTGATTGATATATTTTCGGCCCCGCTTCTGACCGGCGCGATTATCTGTCTGGGGCTGCTGATACTTCTGAAGCAACGCCTGTCGGCCCTCATAAACCTTGTGGCGGTGATGGGGCTGGGCTTCAGCCTTTGGGGCCAGATGTTTCCGTATCAGCCAAAGCCTGACCTGACGGCGCAACCGGTGCGGCTGATCTTTGCCAATTTGTGGATCAAGAACCAGACACCGGAAAAGCTCATTGCCTGGATCGAGAGCGAGAATCCGGATGTCGTCGCTCTGGTCGAGGTCGGGCCACTGGCGGAAACCAATCTCATTGTGCCCCTTAAAACGCGTTTGCCCTATGTGACGCATCACCACCAGACAACCCTGTTGTCACGCTTCCCTATAAGCGCAACGGATTCCAAGCATATCGGCTATAGCACTGCCACGGCGACGATTGATGCGCCGTCAGGGCCATTGCATCTGGCGGTGGTGCATCTGACACGACCATGGCCCTTTACCGCCCCTGACGCGCAACCAGAGCAGGTTAGATTACTTGCGCAGGACTTCAACGCCGGAAGCTCAGAGCGCACCGTGCTTGTCGGTGATTTCAATACAACGCCTTCCGCAGCGGCCCTTTCGGCGTTCAGCCAGCAAACCGGCTTCAACCCCGCCGGTTCCCGCAGCGGTACATGGCCCGCCGCTCTTCCCGCGCCCTTACGGCTCGGGATCGACAATGTGTTTGCGGCCACAGGCCTGAGCCTTAAGGATCGCCGGACAGGTCCCTATTATGGCTCTGACCACAGGCCGGTGCGCGTAGACATCTATCCGGCAGAATAGCTGGGATCCGGCAGAATAGCTGGCCTATTTGCCTTCAGAACGGTTCGGGCGTGAGGCCTTCTTCTTTTCGGCCGCTTCGGCCTTAGTGGCGCGCGTGGTCTCGATCTTGCGGTTCAGATCGTCAATGGCCGGACTTTCGAGCAAATCATCGGTCAGCACCGCATCGACAATAGCGTCCTGACTTTCGATGACGTGGCGCGCCTGCGTGCTGGCGGCGTCATTGACCGCTTCTGCCGCCTCCTCAAGCATGTTCGCCGAAGGCTCAGAGGATTTCAGCCAGCCATATTGCGCCGTCAGGGCATCGGTAAAGGTGCGCGGCAAAGCGCCATAGGCATCATTGTTTCTCGGCTTGATCGGTGCCAGAGCGCTGCTGAGTGCCCAGCTGCCCAGCCCGAAGCTGGTGGCGGCAAAGAACGGCACCCACAGTGGCGAAAACGCCCCGATCCAGAAATGCGTCAGCTTTTCAGACGCTTCCCTAATATCTTCGGACGTTGCCAAAGACAGTTTCAGTGTTTCATTATCCGTAATGGTCACCATGATCACACCTCATCTTGAACAAAAAATGTTGCAGCGCACACAGGGGTAACACGATTATATCCCCAAGGCTACGCCGCCCACCCCCTACTGCGTCAAAAAGACCTGAATTTCGCGTGATAGTGAAAGTCCGATTTGGGCTTTCCTTTCGCTTCAAAACCTCTTAGCCATTTAACCGGAATAACAGGAGGCCCGCATGACCTACACCCCCGATACCGCACGTTACACCAACATGCCCTATCGTCGTTGCGGCCGGTCCGGCCTGAAGCTTCCGGCTATCTCATTGGGTTTGTGGCACAATTTCGGTGATATCGACCCGCTGGACAATCAGCGAGCGCTGCTCAGGCGGGCCTTTGACCGGGGCATCACCCACTTCGATCTGGCCAATAATTACGGACCGCCTGCCGGTTCGGCAGAAACCAATTTCGGACGAATTCTGCGTGAGGACCTAAGGGCTTATCGGGATGAACTGATCATCTCCTCTAAGGCCGGCTGGCAGATGTGGGATGGCCCCTATGGCGGGTTTACCGGGTCGCGGAAGCATCTGATCGCCAGTTGCGACCAGAGCCTGAAACGCATGGGGCTTGACTATGTCGACATCTTTTATTCGCACCGCCCTGATCCCTATACGCCGCTTGAGGAGACCATGGGGGCGCTGGTACAGCTCTATCGTCAGGGCAAGGCGCTCTATATCGGCATCTCGAGCTATGGCCCCGAACTTACGCGCGCCGCCGCCGAAATCCTCAAGGCCGAAGGCGTGCCGCTGACGATCAATCAGCCTAACTATAGCCTGCTTGATCGCTGGATCGAGCCTGAACTGCTGGCCGTGAACGATAAGTATGGCGCAGGCGCGATTGTTTTTTCCCCCCTGTCTCAGGGCTTCTTAAGCGACAAATACCTGCGGGACATCCCCGAAGACTCGCGCGCGGCACGGCTTGACTGGGTACGCGCAGGGCTCAGTCCTGAAAAACTCAAGCTCATTCGCCAGTTAAATGACATGGCCGTCGGGCGTGGCCAGTCACTGGCGCAAATGGCCCTAAGCTGGACATTGCGCGATCCGCGCATCACCTCGACCCTTATTGGGGCCCGTACGGTTGAGCAGCTCGATGACAGTCTGGGGGCTTTGAAAAACCTCAGTTTTACCGCTGATGAACTGGCGCTGCTTGACCGGCTGACGCGTTCGGCCCTGCCCGATATCTTTAATGAGCCGCCCAAGGCCACCGGTCAGGATCTGATTGAAAATCCGGTATTTCCGGATTAATCTGGAAACACTATCGGGGGAACAATCATGACACATTTTAAAACCGTATTGCTGACCAGCGCCATGCTTGGTCTGGCTGCCTGCTCGCAACCGGCATCCGAAAGCATCCAGAGCTATGCCGATAGTAAACTCGACCATATCGCCGCTGATGCCTCAGGCGGCATGGGTCGTGAGGCAGCAGCGGGCGCGGCTGCGGACATCAGCCTGCCGCAGATCGCCTATGATTACAGCTACGGCTTCAGCGCCCCCTCGGCGTCACTGTCTGACCTTCTGAACCGGCATCAGACCGCATGCGAAAAAGCCGGGCCAAATGCCTGCCTGCTCATCAGTACGTCTGCTTCGCAAAACCCGGATGACCGTTACACAAATTACAGTCTGGAGTTACGCGTCAGTCCGGCATGGCTGAAACAGTTTCAGACAGGTCTGGCGGATGACCTGAAAAACACCAAAGGGCGCATGGCGTCGCATAGTGTTACCAGTGAAGACCTGAGCCTTAATATTGTCGATACCGAAGCGCGCCTCAAAAACAAGCTGGCCCTGCGCGATCGCCTTCAGGATATTATTCGCCAGCGTCCAGGCAAAATATCCGAACTGATCGAAGCGGAAACCCAGCTGGCGCAGGTTCAGGCCGATATTGATGCCGCACAATCGGCACTGGCGGTCATGAAAAAGCGCGTGGCCACCGTGCATCTCACCCTGTCCTACCACAGCGAGGCCGTTGCGGCCTCTACCTCCAGCTTCAGTCCGATTACCAACGCCCTCAACAATGTCGTTGGCCACTTTATGCGGACACTGGGCTTCCTGATTGAACTGTTTGCCGTGCTTTTGCCGCTCATTCTGCTGAGCGTTCCGGCCATATGGTATGGCCGAAAGTGGCTAAAGGCGCGTAAGGCTAAGCGCCCTAAGGTGTCTAAGATTCCAGATTCTGGGTCCCCAGATTCTTAAGACCCCAATAGCGAGCTGATGCCCTGACCGGCGACAAAAGCCAGCCAGGCCAGAACGGCGAAATAGACCAGCGTGGCGATGTTGAACAGATATCCCAACAGGACAAACACGCCGTCACGCTGCACCATGCCAATGGACAAAAGCAGGATCGCTACGCCGGGCAAGGTGTTTGAAAACGGGATAGGGCCCAGCGGTGCCATCAGCAACAGCGCGGAAAAGATCAGGATGATGCCGTTAAAGCGGGCGACAAACCCGCCATGCGTAAGTCCGCTCAGGCGTGGCTTGACGTAGGGATCAACACGCGACACCAGCTTCACGCCCTTTTGCAAGGCGGGGATCAGCTTGTCGGTATCCATTTCGCGGTCAAGTATCTTCTTCGGCAACCACGGCAAACGGTTCAGCGTGATGGATACGCTCACCAGCAATATAGCGCCGCCAAAGACAGTCGAAACCCCCGGAATAGACACCGGAATAAGAAACGGCAGACACAGAAGCGCGCACAAAAGCAGCAACCCCTGCTCACCAATGGCGGCGATTAGCTCACGCAAGGTCACCGACCGCCCCCGTATACGGTCAATGGTTTCACTCAGCATATCGCTGACTTTTTTGGACGTATCGCCAAAACCGGAGGAGTCAATCACGCGTATAGCCTTCTGATTAAGGAACCTGAGGCCGCTAAATGCCCGCATTTCCTTAAAATTGAAAGCGGGCATTTGCTTTTTTAAGGCCTGAGCTTGCGCAAGCCCCGCGGCGCCATCCGTCCGACCGAGGCGCGCTTGCCTTCATATTCGGAATAATCCTTGAATTCGCGCGCCTTGCCCGAGCCATCGTACCAGTAAACCGGCTCAGCCGAATTAAAGACAGCGATGTCCTTTACGCCGCCGTCCTTATAGCCCTGAAGCTTGACGCCCTTACCCCGGCCCATTTCCGGCAGTTCCGATACCGGATAGATCAAAAGCTTGTTATTTTCCCCAAGGATCATCACCTTGTCGCCGATAATCGGCAAGGCCGCAAAAGCTTCGGTTTCTGTGCCGACATTCAGCGTCTGCTTACCAGCCTTTTTGTTGCCGACCGCATCTTCTTCGTTCATCACGAAGCCATAGCCGTTCTTCGACACCATCAGACGTTTGGCTTCAGGGGTATACATAAATACCGAAACGATGGTGGCGGATTCTTCCATCTCAAGCATCAGCCTGAGCGGCTCGCCATGCCCGCGTGCCGACGGCAGCTTGTCACAGGACACCGTAAAGAAACGCCCATCAGAGGTGAGGATCAACAGCTTGTCAGTATTAAAGCCCGGCACAAGGAAGCCAAGCTCATCGCCTTCCTTGAACTTGAGTTCTGACGGATCATCGACCTTACCCTTGGTCGCACGTATCCAGCCGCGTTCCGACAGGATAACCGTCAGGGCTTCCTTGGGCAGGTAGGATTCTATCGCCGCCACTTCGATGCCCTGCGGGGCCTCGGCAAAGCGCGTGCGTCGCGCCGACAGAAGCTGCTTACGCACATCAGTCAGTTGCTCATCAATGCGCTTCCATTGCTTTTTCTCTGACCCCAAAAGCGCCAGCAGACCGTCGCGTTCTTTCGCCAGTTTGTCGTGCTCGCCCTGAATGGCCATTTCCTCAAGCCGCGCCAACTGACGCAGGCGGGTATCGAGGATGTAGTCAACTTGCGGTTCCGTCAGGTTGAAACGCGCCATAAGGGTCTGACGCGGCGTTTCGTCCTCACGGATGATGCGGATCACCTCATCGAGATTGAGGAAGGCGATCATCAGGCCTTCGAGGACGTGCAAGCGCTTTTCGATGCGTTCAAGCCGCCATTGCGACTGACGGATCAGCACTTCACGGCGGTGGTCAAGGAAGTGGTTGAGGATGGTCTTAAGGCCCATCACCTTCGGCGTGCCGGTCTTGTCCAGCACGTTCATGTTGAAGGCAAAGCGTGTTTCCAGATCGGAAATACGGAACAGGCTCTCCATCAGCACTTCGGGTTCGATATTTTTCGTTTTTGGCTCAAGGATCAGCCGCACATCCTCAGCCGATTCATCGCGCACATCCCCCAGAAGCGGCGCTTTCTTGGCCTCGATCAGGTCAGCCAGTTGTTCAATGAGGCGTGACTTCTGAACCTGATACGGAATTTCCGTGACGACGATGCGCCACTGACCACGTCCGGCGTCTTCGATTTCATACTGGGCGCGCACCCGCACCGAACCGCGACCGGTTTCATAGGCTTCATGGATGGCTTCACGGCGGTCGATACAGACCCCGCCCGTCGGGAAATCCGGTCCCGGAATAACCGCCATCAGACCCGCCGTATCGGTATTCGGCTCAGCGATCAGAAGCTTACAGGCGTCAATCAGTTCCGCGACATTATGCGGTGGAATGGAGGTCGCCATACCGACCGCAATCCCCGTCGCGCCATTGGCCAGCAGGTTCGGAAACGCCGCCGGCAAAACCACCGGTTCTTCATCCTGACCGTCATAGGTGGCGCGGAAATCAACGGCGTTTTCGTCAATTCCTTCAAGCAGCAGCATGGCCGCTGCCGTCATCTTGCATTCGGTATAGCGCATGGCCGCCGCGCTATCGCCGTCGATATTACCAAAGTTTCCCTGCCCATCGACCATGGGGTAACGCTGGGCGAACCACTGCGCCATCCGCACCAGCGCGTCATAGATCGACTGATCGCCGTGCGGGTGGAAGTTACCCATGACCTCACCGACGACCTTGGCACACTTACGCGCCGCTGCCTGCGGATTGAGGCGCATATTATGCATGGCATAGAGCACCCGCCGGTGAACGGGCTTAAGGCCATCGCGCACGTCGGGTAAAGCCCGGTGCATGATGGTCGACAGGGCATAGGCCAGATAGCGCCGTGACAGGGCCTCATTCATAGGCTCGCTGAGAATACGGCCGCCTTCTTCGGGAATCACAATATCGTTCATGCCTCAGGTTTACGGCGTGGCCGCGCCTAAGACAAGCGCTTTGGCGGCTTAACCACGCCCGCGATAGGTGGCTACGCCAAAGTCCGGCACCAGTGTGCCCTTCGGCGGCTCACCGGTCTGCCAGAAGACATCGATCGGGATGCCGCCACGCGGATACCAGAAGCCGCCGATGCGCAACCAGCGTGGCTCAAGGAGGTCACGTAAACGCTTGGCGATATAGATGGTGCAGTCCTCATGGAAGGCCCCATGATTACGGAAAGACGTCAGAAACAGCTTGAGCGACTTCGATTCCACCAGATACTGATCCGGCACATAGTCGATAACTATGTGCGCGAAATCCGGCTGTCCGGTGACCGGACAGAGCGAGGTGAACTCAGGGGCCGTGAACCGCGCCACATAGTCAATGTCTGCGTGCGGATTAGGCACACGCTCAAGCACCGCCGTCTCAGGCGTATCGGCGGCAACGGTCTGCCCGCCAAGCTGGGTCAGGTTATCGGTGTAATGGGACATGGCACTCATCTCGTCTGGCTTTTGTCGTCATATACACCGCTTTTGATCCTGATCCACCTCTGTTGCTACAGGGCGCGATAAACAAAGTTGCGGAAACGCGCTTCGCCCTTGCCTGACGCATAGAAACCGGGCTTGAGCATCAGAAAGCCACCGCGCACATTGTGATGGTAACCTGACACTTCCATGCCGCGATCAAAGCGTTTCCAGTTCTGGCCATCGCTTGATGTATGGAAGCTGATGATGTGGCGGTCATTGCGCACGCGCATGAACATGCGCCGCCCATGCGGATTGGCCGGCCTGCCGCGTTCTATGCCATATTGGTGGGTGATAAAGGTGTTGGCATCAAACCCAAGCCCGCAATAGAGCTGCTGATCATAGAACAGTAACAATCCGGCACGCGCGCCTTCGTCGATTTCGACCTCCATCTCAAACTCATAGGCCTGATCGCCGACCACACAGACCAGAGGCGAAGATGTACTCGGGGCCTCACCGGTCGCCTTCAGATGCAGGACGCCGTCTTTAGGTTGCAGGCGCTTGCCTTCGTCGGGGGCGGGATTAAAGAAGTTCCACTGGATGCCGTATTTATCCTCACGGAAATCATCCGACAGGGCATAGCCATGCGCCAGCTTGCCACCATGCGGTTTGCCGCCCGCAGGCTTTGGGATCGGTTTCGACAGGTCGCCGCCGTCAAATTCCGGCCAGCCGTTTTCCCACCTTACCGGTGCCAGCAAAGCCTGACGCCCCAGTGTCCAGAAGCCGTTTTCATAGCCGTGATAAACCGTCCACCAGTCCCCTTTCGGGCCTTCGACCAGCGTGGCGTGGCCGCGCGACCACCACTTTTCGCTTAAAGACTCGGTGCGCACCACCGGATTACGCGGATGGTTTTCCCACGGGCCATTGATGGATTTTGACCGCGCGACAATGACCATGTGTCCCGTTGGCGGCCCCGCCGTCCCGCCAACCGCCGTAATGACGTAAAAATAATCGCCATGGCGGGTGATCTTCGGCCCTTCCTGAGAATAGCTTTCGACATCCCAGTCCTCCGGATAGCGCCAGCCGTCGTAGACATGTTCGATTTCTCCAACCGTCTTAAGACCGTCGTCCGAAAGCCGGATGCGGTCCCCTGCTGACAGGAACAGCCAGCGTGAGCCATCCTCTCCGACCGCATGGCCGGGATCGATATGATCGGGCAGATCAAGGTCGATCGGTTCGGACCAGGGCCCCGTGATATTATCGGCCCAGATGACCCACGAAGTGGTGCGGCTGTCGGGGGCCGATGTTTTCTTGGTCGGGATATAGAGATAAAACCGCTCTTTGTGCTTGATCAGTTCCGGCGCCCAGACCGAGCCGATGTTTTTCGTCAGAGCCGCCGTCAGCGGGTGCCAGTTAATCAGGTCTTTTGAGTGCCAGATAATCAGCCCCGGATAGGCCTCAAAAGTCGAGAAGGTCATGTAATAGTCGTCACCATCCTTAAGGATGGTCGGATCGGGGTGATCGCCCGCCAGTATCGGATTAAGGAAGGTGCCGTCCCCAAGGTCGCCCTTGCGCTGACCTTCGATGCCTTTGGCCCAGTCAATAGCGGGCGGGCTTTCGCAGGCGGCTTCGGCCCGTGCGGCCACAGGCACCGAGGTCATAAAAGCCCCGAGGCCTGCCCATTTCAACGCATTGCGGCGGCTGGTTTCAGTCATATCCGTTCCCTGTTTCATTTTCACACAGGAAACATAACTTGTATGACGAATTTTGCAATCCCTCAGAACCGTGTGGAGTCAATTCTTCTCCCTCCTGCTTGCGGGAGGGTGGCGCTTTGCGTGAGCAAAGTGACGGGAGGGTTTTCTGGCTGCAACCCAAAAAAGATACCCCTCCGTCTCGTCGCTTTGCGACGATCCACCTCCCCATGCTGACGCATAGGGAGGAGATAACCGCTGCCCTGCCGTAAGTTGCTCGGACTATCCCACTTCTTCGCCTAGCCCATTTCTTCGGCGAGCATGGCCAGACGTGCGGCCTGATCATCGGCGATCAGGGCATTGATCATCTGGTTCATATCGCCTTCCATAAACAGCGACAGATTATAGAGCGTCAGGTTGATACGGTGATCGGACACGCGCCCCTGAGGGTAGTTATAGGTGCGGATACGTTCACTTCGGTCACCGGAGCCGACCTGCGACTTACGGGCATCGGAGCGCGCATCATCCAGCGCCTGACGCTGCTGGTCATACAGCCGCGCCTTAAGGTTACGCATGGCAATGGCGCGGTTCTGGTGCTGGGACTTTTCTGAAGAGGTCACGACAATACCGGTCGGCATGTGGGTAATACGCACCGCCGAGTCGGTTTTGTTGACGTGCTGACCACCGGCTCCCGATGAGCGATAGGTATCGATGCGGATATCCTGATCGCGGATTTCGATTTCGACATCTTCAGCTTCGGGCAGCACGGCCACGGTCGCCGCCGAGGTATGGATGCGACCACCGGCTTCGGTTGCGGGCACCCGCTGCACGCGATGCACGCCCGATTCAAACTTGAGACGCCCGAACACGCCTTCGCCGGTCACCGAGGCGATGATTTCCTTGTAGCCACCGGCATCACCCTCGGAAATGCTGTCGACTTCCACGCGCCAGCCCTGACCGGCGGCATAGCGGCTATACATGCGAAACAGGTCGCCGGCGAAAATAGCGGCCTCGTCACCGCCCGTACCGGCGCGGATTTCGAGAATGGCCGAGGCGTTTTCGTCCTTGTCCTTAGGCGCGAGCAGCAGCGCCACACCATGTTCAAGTTCCGGCAGGCTTTCTTTCAGCGCCTGCAATTCTTCAGCGGCCAGAGGCGACAGTTCCGGATCATTAAGCGCCATCAGTTCCTCAAGCTCAGGCCCCTGTGAGCGCGCCTTAAGCAAATGGGTCACCGCATCCACCACCGGCTTCAGTTCGGCATGTTCTTTGGACAGGCGCACAATCTCCGCGCCTTCGGTCGCGCTTTCCATGCGCGCCTCAATCATGCGGAAACGGTCAACGACCTGATCGAGCTTGGCCTGTGGCAGATGTATCAACCGTGCAAATCCTGAGAAATCAAAATGTCACGGCCTTCTAAAACGCAATGCCTGAACTGTGAAGCGCTTTTCGCCAAAATCGGTGCTGAGCCAGGAATTGAAAGTTGCCCCGACCAACCGCTCGCGCCGCAGGACCAGCTTACGGATATCGCACGTAGAGCTTGATTCCCTTGGAGAAAGGGCGGAAATTCACCCGGTTGAAATCACTAATAAACCCTTAAAACTAAAAGCATTTTTATTTGCGTTACCTTAAGACATTTAGGTTATTCACTTAAACATATTCCCCGTAGTCCGCCCAGTTCGGAGCGTTCGTGAAACGAGATTTGAGTGAATTAAAGCTGCTTGCCCCCATGGCGACAATTGTCGTCATGGTCGTCTGTGCTTTGATTGGCATACTGTGGGTCTGGGCTCTGCAGACCGATCAGGCCGGGCGGGTTCGCGAAGAAAATCTGGTGCGCATTGGCATTGAGCATCTGATAAAAGAAAATACCCGTCGGATGGCCCCGACCACCTTCTCCGAAGAAGCCGTCAAACGACTGAATGCCGGCGACATGGACTGGATACGCACCCGCTTTGGGGAGCATTACATAAATACGCTGAATTATGACTGGTCGTTTATCACTGATGCGTCGGGCGTGCCCATCTTTGCTTACGGCATTAAGGGAGAAACCGATCCCGGTCAGTTTGAAACCTTCCGGCCGCATGTCGAGAAGCTGCACAATCGCATTCGGGCCTTAAGCACTCAGGATAGCCATCTGCGCCCCTTAAACGATCCGTCGCTCTCCGGCCAGCTGGCTACCATTGACGGTCGCCTCTATATGGTCGCAGGCAATCCGGTACGCTCACCGGTGACGGACTTTACCGAACAGTCGGCCCTTCCCCAACCGTCTATCGTGATTGCCGCCACCGAGATTACCGGTCTGGAACTTAAGACTCTGGCCCAGCAATATATGCTGTCGTCCATTCATATCGTCCGCCCGGGACAGATCATTGCCCCTGATGATGCGCGCGCCGCCTTTTACGATGATCAGGGCCGTACGATTGTCGAACTGACATGGGTGCCGCAACGTGCGGGTCACGCCCTGTTCATGCGCGCTATCGGGCCGGTATTACTGATTGCCATGGGCCTTGGGGCTGTGGCCCTCTATTTGCTGCATGAAACCCAGAAAACCGCACGCAATCTTATTGCCTCAGAAGCGCGTGCCAAGCATATGGCCATGCACGACGCCCTGACCGGCCTGCCCAATCGCAGCCTGTTTACCGATCGCCTGACGCAGGCACTTGAGCGCATTCGCCGTCAGGGCGGCTATGTCGCCGTGCATTGTATCGGCCTTGATCGCTTCAAAGATGTCAATGACACCTTAGGGCACACCGCCGGTGACGAACTGATCCGCTACAGCGCTACCAAAATTTCCGGTATGATCCGTGCGGGCGACACACTGGCCCGTTTGGGCGGCGATGAATTTGTCATCGTCCAGACCGACACGAACCCCCACAGTGCCGCCGCCCTGTCCAAACGTATACTTGAATCCTTAAGCGGTAATGTCCTTCTAGAGAGCGGGCAGGTCTATTCCTCGTGTTCCATCGGTGTCACCCTTTTGCAGGATGCCGATATCGAAGCCGCCGAAGCCTTGCGTCAGGCCGATCTGGCCCTTTATCGCGCCAAGGAACAGGGCCGGTCGCAATATGCCTTCTTTGAAGTCGAGATGGACGCGACCATAAAGCTGCGCAAACTGCTGGAAGCCGGTTTACGCGAAGCGATCCTAAGCGAATCCATTGAGGTCGTTTATCAGCCGCAAATGGATCATTTTGGCCGCATTATCGGTGTTGAGGCTCTGGCGCGCTGGTCGCATCCTGAGCGCGGGCCGATCTCACCGGCCTATTTCATTCCTCTGGCCGAGGAATGCGGCCTGATGAACGAACTGGGTGCCCTGATCATGCACCGCGCCATGATTGACTCAAAGCGCTGGCCCGGCCTTAAGGTCGCGGTCAATGTGTCTGCGACCCAGCTCCGGTCAAGCCGCTTCCTGTCGCGCATTTCCGGCCTTCTGGCGAGCACCGGCGTGCAGGCACAGTCCATTGAAATCGAAATCACCGAAGGCGTCCTGCTTAACGACGACCAGAATACGCAGCAGACCTTGCGCGAACTGCGTCAGATGGGCTTCTCGATTGCACTGGATGATTTCGGCACGGGGTATTCGTCTCTGAGTTATCTTAACCGCTATCCGGTGGACAAGATCAAGATTGACCGGTCTTTTGTCGCCAATCTGGGGATTGACCCCGATGCCGAGGCCGTTATTCGCGCCATTATCCGTCTGGCCAAGGCCCTTAATCTCGGCATCCTGGCCGAAGGCGTCGAAACCCGCGGCCAGCGCAATATCCTGCGTCAGGCAGGTTGTCCGTTGATGCAGGGTTATCTGTTCTCACGCCCCGTTGATGCCGACGGTATTGATGAGTTGATGTTTGGCCAGATTGAAAAAGCCGCCATCACCCACGGCATTGTGCGTATGCGCTAATACGCGGCGGTTAGCCCCACGGCAATTGACCTTTGACAGTCAGCACACTAAGTCATCGGACAAACACTCAGAGGTCTGTCCGGTGCATATCAACGATTATCCGCAACTCGAAATCAATCCGGTGTCCGGTCCGCTCACAGGGCAGGTCATTCTGCCCGGATCAAAATCCCTGACCAACCGCGCCCTGCTGATCGCCGCGCTGGCGGCAGGCGAAAGCCGCCTCAACGGTGTGCTTTCCAGCGACGACACCCTGTATATGGCCGCTGCCCTGCGGGAAATGGGCGTGGAAATCACCAATCACGACGCCACAACCCTGATGGTCCGCGCTTCTGGCAAGCTTAAGGCACCCGATAAACCGCTGTTCCTCGGCAATGCCGGCACCGCCACCCGCTTTCTGACAGCCGCTGTCGTCCTGGCCGATGGCGAAGTCGTGGTCGATGGCGATGAGCATATGCGCAAACGCCCAATCCTGCCGCTGGTCAAAGCCTTGCAAAGCCTTGGGATTGACGTTTCCGCCCCGACAGGCTGCCCGCCGGTCACGGTTAAGGGTACCGGCCGCTTCGATGGTCAGGTCGTTGAGGTCGATGCCAATCTCTCCAGTCAGTATGTTTCGGCGCTGCTGATTCTGGCCGCCTGTGGCACCCATCCGGTTGAGGTGCGTCTGAAAGGGACGGGCATTGGCGCACGTGGCTATATCGATCTGACGCTCGGGGCCATGCAGGCCTTTGGTGCGCAGGTTTCCACCCCGTCTGAGGGCGTGTGGCGCGTCGAGCCGACCGGCTACAGCGCCGCCACCTATGATGTGGAACCCGACGCCTCGGCCTGTACCTATCTGTGGGCCGCTGAGGTTCTGACCGGCGGTGACATCACCTATCAGATGGACACCTCGGCCCTCACCCAGCCGGATGCCGCTTCACGTGACCTGATCCGCGCCTTCCCGAATATGCCTGCGGTCATCGACGGCTCGCAAATTCAGGATTCGATACCGACACTGGCGGTACTGGCGGCGTTTAATAATAATCCTGTCCGCTTTGTCGGCATCGCTAACTTACGCGTCAAGGAATGCGACCGCACCGCCGCCCTGTCTCAGGGCCTGAACCGCATCCTCGAAGGGCTGGCGCACGAAGATGGTGACGATCTGATCGTACACAGCGATCCGGCGCTTAAGGGGCAGACCCTGCCGGCGGTGATTGATACCTTTAACGACCACCGCATCGCCATGAGCTTTGCGCTGGCGGGCCTGATGATCCACGGCATTGTCATCGATAATCCCGCCTGCGTCAGCAAGACCTTCCCTGAATACTGGAACGTCCTGTCGTCTTTAGGGGTAAGCTTCAAAGGAACGGACTGACGACCACAAGCGTCAGCGCCAGAAGCCCCAGCGACAGATAACGATAGTTCTTATAGATCGGCACAGTGCGTAGCTGTGCCGTTTCGCGTTGCCACACCGCGCGCATGAACATCAGGCCGGATATGTCGTTCCAGTCCGGTGCCGGACGCAGGTGGCTTCCGGCGACGATGCTCAGGGCGCTGGCGGCGAAAATGACGAAGGCCGCCTCAAGGAAATGCAGCGGGATAAGGTCGAATATTTCGCCCCCCAGAAACAGCCCGATACTTAAGGCCGTTCCGATCACAAGCCCGCACCCTGCCCCAAAAGCATTGGCGCGTTTCCAGAAAATCCCCAGCAGAAACAGGGCAGCGACCGGCGGTACGGCATAGGACAACATAGCCTGTAGATATTCCCACAAAGTATCCTGTATCCGGCTCATCACCGGCAACCACAGCATGGATATGCCCATAACCGATAAAATGGCTACGCGCCCGGCATTCAGCAGCCAGCGCTCTGAGGTGTGCGGTCGGTAGCGTTTGATGAAATCAAGCGTCACCAGTGTCGCCGCCGCATTATAAGTCGCCGCCAATGACGACATCAGAGATACGATAAAGGCCCCGATTACCAGCCCGATCAGTCCCGTTGGCAAGAGTTTGACAATCATCGCCCAGAACACGCTTTCGGGCCGCTCAAGCCCCGGCAGGATCACCAGCGCACACAGGGCAGGCACAATCAACAGAAACAGGGTCGACAGCTTAAGGCCACCGGCAAACAGACTGCCCCAGCGCCCGTGATCTAGAGATTTCGCCGCCAGCACCTTCTGAACCATGTATTGATTGGTGCACCAGAAATAAAACCCGATCAGGGGCAGGCCCGATATCAGGCCTGTCCACGGCAGGACGGCATCATCGGCGGGCCTGACCAGTCTCAGCTTTGCCGGATCAATCTGTGCCGTCAGCGCCTCCCAGCCCCCGACCAGAGACAGGGCTGAGAATGACAAGACCATGCATGAGCCGATCAGGATCAGGGCCTGAACCGTGTCGGTAATCATCACCGCGCGTAAGCCGCCAATCAGCAGGAAACCCGCCGCACAGAGGGATAATAACGCACTGACCTGCCACAGGGTCAGGGCCGGAAACAACAGCTTGAACAACACACTTCCGGCGAATAACGCCCCGACTGTGTCCACCAATACAAACAGCACGATCGCCAGTCCCGAGACATAGGTTCGGGTAAAACGGCCATAGCGTTTTTCAAGGAACTCAGGGACGGTAAACACCCCCGACGCCAGATAGGTCGGCAGCACCACGGCGCAAAAGGCCACCAGCACAAAGGTCGCCACCCAGTCATAGTTATAGACACTCAAACCGTGCGCATAGGCCGATCCACTTACGCCCACCAATGCCGTTGAGGAAATGGTGGCGGCAAACAGGGCAAAACCGACCATCGGCCAGCGCGCCTGCCGGGCACCTAAAAATTGCTGATTAAGCGTTCTGATTTTCAGGCGACTCAATACGCCCAAAAGCGCCAGCGCCACCACATAGAGTGCCGCCACCGCCAGATCGAAACCTGCAAACCCAGCCATGTCCGCCCCTGTCTGTTTTTTTCAGACAGTGACAGCCGCGCCCTGATTTGAAAAGAGGCCGCAGAACAGATAGTCCTGCGGCCTCCCGATCCTGGCTTTTAAGTCTTCCCGCTTAGCGCACCCGTACCCCTAAGGCCTCGACGGCCTCAAGTGACACCTGTCCCTGCGCCAGACCATTGTCGGCCTGAAACTTCTGTACAGCCGAGACGGTCTGTGACCCCAGACGTCCGTCGATCGGGCCCGGATTATAGCCACGCCGCTGAAGCGCATATTGCAGGGCGCGAATGGTTTCCGGTGAGGCGTTACGCTCACACAAGACTTCACGCCATACCGGCTCAGGCTCCCTTACCACGCGGGTGCGTTCGACATTATCATAGATGGCCGGAATATGTTCTTCGACGACGCGCTCAGGCTGGTCGATAACGGTGCGTTCGACATGACGCACTCTGGCGGGCACTTCGACGCGGCGCACGGTTTCAGGACTGATCTGAACCTTGCGTTTAACCTTCTTGTATTCGCCGGGTGTTTCGGTCAGGCAGTAGATGGTCTGGGCACTGCCCTGATGCAGGTACTGGGTGGTTTCATAAGAGGTCGGCACCATGACCTCATGCTTGCCAGGCCAGTTTAAGGTGCCATCCGCCCGGTAGCGCACCGGACGATGCTCATGCGGTGTCACCAGCGCTGCACCCGTGGCGTAGCCACGTGTGGTTTCCCACTGCCTTGAGGGTTCACGCACCATAACATGCTCATGACGCACTTCGTATTCAGCCGGTACGCGCTCTTCGTAAGAGCTGGCTTCCTCAACGACCTGCGCTTCCGTGACCCTGCGGGTCACCGCAGGCACAGTGCGCCGTTCGGTACGGGCTTCGGCCACGAGAATCTGCTCACTGTAGGTTTCAAATTTCGGCGATTTAAGGAGCCGCGCATAGCATTGCCCCGGACGGGCAATGGCCCGCAGATCCTCAGGCAGTTCACCCAGAGAATCCGCCACCACCGACGTCCCTTCGTCATAGGGGCGGAGTTCCGGCAGGTTTTCGGTTTGCACCTGATTTGTCCGTTTAACGACCGGCTTATGGCCGTGTGCCGCTACCGCGCCGCTTGTCAGCATGAGGGCGCTTGCCGCCACCAGCGAGAGGCCTGCCTTTAGAGTATAGTTACGCACCAGCGTCTTCCTTATCACCATTGCCGCACCTCAGAATATGACTTCTGGCGGCGTTGAATATCCCTTTGCCAGTCATCGCACCTTTAAAAGCGACTCTGGCTCAATGCTGATGATTTTAACGCTTCATTAACCCTTGCAACAAGCCTACTCGCGTGTTTCGCGTAAATTAACCTTATTACGGCCTTATTTTACCGTCCAGAGCCTGCGTCACGCGCATCAAGCCAGCTTGCCACCCAGACCAGAGGCGCATTCCAGTTAATTGTTACTTCGTTGGTCGAATAGGAACTGACATGATCAATATAGCAGGTCTGAACATGACAGCCTTCAAGCCGCCTCAGCGCCTCCGGGTCAACTTCTGACGGCCTCTGGTTGGCCCCACCGGCGATCACGCCCGGCGGTGGCGACGGCAATGTCCCGTCATTTGTCCAGAAACGGTGATGGGGGTGCAGCATGGCCTTTTCGCCATAACCCGACACAAACGAGAACCCCAGCGGATTACGCCCCAGCACATAGTCGGTCAGATTGACCACTTCGGGCGCATATTGCGGCCCGTGGCGATCGGCGAAATCCGCCCCAAGCGCCAGAATAATCGCGCGGTTCATGAAATCGGCTGTTGAGCCCCAGCGATAGGCACGATCAAACGGCACAGCATAGCCTTGCGTGGCCGTTTCCGCCTTCAGGGCTCTGGCACGGCTGACAATGGCCGCCCGCGCCGCCTGTTTCAGTTCATCCGGTGCCGATAACGCCAGAGAAATCGTACCCAAAGTGGGCACATTGCCCCAGTTGAAATCAGCGACCGACAGATAATGCGGTGACGCTTTCAGCGCCTCAAGATAGGTCTCTTCGCCGGTGGTCAGATAAAGTTCTGCCGCCGCCCAGTAGAATTCATCGCTCAGTTCGTAATCGCCATAGCCGCCGCCCCCACCGGCCAGCACATCAATGGCATAGGCGTCCGGTACGCGTAAGGCCGCTTCATAGGCGCGTCGGGCAGCCGTCAGGCATTTGGCGGCATAGTCATCGTCCAAACCCTTGAACAGACGCGCACACTGGGCTGCGGTGGCCGCCAGATTAAGCGTCGCCGCCGTGGACGGATAGGACAGACCGCGCTTTTCCGTATCCAGATGTGGCGGAGTCGGCACGGCCGTCCAGTTTTCGTCATGTAACTTATGGTGCGCCATGCCCGACGCATCAACCTTTGTGAACTTAAGTGCCGTCAGGTTTTCGCGCTGATTGCCGAGCGGCAGGGTCAGGTTCTGGCCGTCGGGCACCTGCATGCCCAGCATAAAATCAAGATTGAACCGTGCCTCATCGAGCAGATCATTGACGCCGTTACCGGCTTCAGGGATTTTCACCTTGCCGTCGGCGAACCCGTTCGCCAGCCCGTATTCATATATATTCAGCAGCGTCCACACCGATATGCCGGAATTGACGACATATTTGCCGTGATCACCCGCATCATACCAGCCGCGGGAGGCATCAAGCTCATAGGGACATCCACCCCACTCATTGCCGCGATGATCCTTTGGCCCCCAGCAGGTGACGATTTCCTTTTCGTGAGCTATGGGTCGCGCCCATTTTTCGCCGACATATTGCGCCTCAATCGGCACGCCGGAACGCTGATGATAAAAAAACGCCAGCGCATCATATTTTAGCGGCTCATAGACCCGTCCGATATCAAACGGCTGGCTTTGGGTACCGTTGACTGTCAGGACGTAGCCCTGCCCCGGCGCCCTGAAGCGGGAAAAATCCGCCTGATGTACCCGCTGTTTCGATCCGGCATTATCGCCAAAAGGCGTGGTCTGACCCGACGCCACTTCAATGCCATTAGCGCTCAGGATGCGCCAGTGGATGGGCTGTTCGCGATCAGTCACGACAATCGCAATCTTACCTGAGTTCGCTGTAAAGCCGGTTTGATTCAATTGAATGGCCGTAACCTCAGCCTGCGCGGCAAAAGCCAAAAGGCATGTTCCCGCGGCCATAAGGCTGGTTATCGTCGTTCCCCAACGCGTCATCACTTCTTTTCCCTGTATTTTTTACTTATGACAACGCTATCAGGAAGCGGCGTTTTAGGCCAGACGAAACCTGTGGCCTGCACATTAAGTCTTGACATTGGGGGGTATGTTTCTAATCAGCAGGGTAATTTCCCGTCATTCTCCCTCTGAGGTTCCCATGATCCCCCGTTATTCCCGCACCGAGGCCGCCGCTATCTGGGACCCGTCAACCAAGTACAAGATCTGGTTCGAGATCGAAGCCCATGCCGCCACCAAGATGGCCGAGCTTGGGGTTATTCCGGTTGAAGCGGCTGAAACCCTGTGGGCCAAGGGCAAAGACGCCGCCTTTGACGCTGACCGCATTGACGAGATCGAACGCACCGTAAAACACGACGTCATCGCCTTCCTGACGCATGTGTCTGAAATCGTCGGCCCCGAAGCCCGTTTCCTGCATCAGGGCATGACCTCATCGGACGTGCTTGACACCTGTTTTGCCGTTCAGCTTCAGCGGTCGTCTGACCTTCTGATCGAGGGCGTAGATGCCCTGCTGGCAGCCATCAAAAAGCGTGCGCTTGAACACAAGTTCACCCCCTGCGTCGGTCGTTCGCATGGCATCCACGCTGAGCCGGTGACCTTTGGTCTGAAACTGGCCGGTTACTACGCCGAGTTTGTTCGTGCCAAAAAACGCCTTGAGATCGCCCGCGAAGAAATTTCGACCTGCGCCATTTCCGGTGCGGTTGGCACCTTCGCCAATGTCTCGCCCGAAGTTGAAGCCTATGTCGCCGAGCAGATGGGCCTTCAGGTCGAGCCGGTCTCCACTCAGGTCATCCCGCGCGACCGACACGCGGCTTTCTTCGCGGCTCTGGGTGTGGTTGCCTCTAGCATTGAGCGTCTGGCCGTCGAAATCCGTCACCTGCAACGTACCGAAGTGCTTGAGGCCGAAGAATTCTTCTCGAAGGGCCAGAAAGGCTCATCGGCCATGCCGCACAAGCGTAACCCGATCCTGACGGAAAACCTGACGGGTCTGGCGCGTCTGGTGCGTTCGGCTGTGGTGCCTGCCATGGAAAACGTTGCCCTGTGGCACGAACGCGACATCAGCCATTCGTCCGTTGAACGCGGCATTGCCCCTGACGCCTGCGTGCATCTGGATTTCGCCCTGCGTCGTCTGGCCGGTGTGATTGAGAACCTTTTGATCTATCCAGAAAACATGCAAAAGAACCTCGACCGTCTCGGCGGTCTGGTGCACTCGCAGCGCGTGCTTCTGGCGCTGACGCAAAAGGGCATGAGCCGCGAAGACAGCTATTCGGCGGTTCAGCGTAACGCCATGCGCGTCTGGCGCGGCGAAGGCAACTTCCTCGATTTCCTGAGTGCCGACGAGGACGTCTCGAAATTCTTCACGCGTGAGGAACTGGAGCCCTTCTTCGACCTTGGCTACCACACCAAACACGTCGACACGATCTTCGCCCGCGTCTTCGGCGAATAAACCCATACCTCCCCATCTCTGATGGGGAGGGGGACCGCACGAGCCGCAGGCAAGATGCGGTGGTGGGGGTTCTGTATTGTAAAGGTTTCCCATGTCCCTCACCCTGCTCTCAGACGCCTTTGACTTTGACGGCTTTAGCGATCGTTTCGCCAAAAAAGGCCGTGTGCGCCTCGAAGGCGCGCTGTCGCCCGATGATGCCCATGCGGTACATATCGCGCTTGAGCAGCAGACCCTGTGGGAACTGCACCTGATGAGCGCCGAGGGTACGCCGGATATTATCTCGCGCACCGAACTTGAGGAACTTAACCCCTCCGAAATTCAGGATCGCCTGTCCGCCGCCGCTGAACGGGCGCAAACCGGCCTGTCGTTTCTGCATCTCGGATATGATCTGACCTCCGAAGCCGCCCTGCGCAATCTGGGCGAGGATCATCCGCTCTACCGTCTGGCACAACTTGTCTGGTCGCCGGATTTTGCCGCTTTCTGTCAGTCCGTCACCGGCCTGTCAGACCTTAAGCTTCAGACCCTGACGGCTACGGCCTATCGTCCCGGTGATTTTTTCACCATGCACACCGACAAGGACGCGGCCTTAAGCTTTGAATGGAACTTCACCCATGACTGGCGCTCGGACTGGGGCGGGCAGATTCTGTTCCATTCGCCCTCGGGGGACCTTGAGGGCGGGATCATGCCGCGCCTGAACGATTTGTCGCTCTATGCCGGGGACCAGCCGCGCTCGATTGCCTCTCTGGCCGCCTATGCCGGTGGCCCGCGCTTTGCCATTACCGGACGCTTTGCCTGAGGGCCCTGACGCCCCGCGCTTATGGTCTTGATCTTGCAGTCCGCTTAAGCCAATGTGCAGCGGCCTGACGGGACAGGCAAACAGCGGGGGCATTCACGGTGGTTATACCTGATTTTCTGACACTCGATTTCCTGACGCCTGAGGTTTTGCGCCCCGAAGTGCAGGCCTTTGCCAATGGCTTTCCGGTCACTCTGCTGCATGCGGGCGTCACGCTTGTGATGCTGGTGGTCGGTGCCTTTATCTATTCCATCCTCACGCCCTATAAGGAAATTGGCCAGATACGCGAAGGCAATTCTGCTGCCGCCGTAGCCTATGGTGGCGTTATTTTCGGTCTGGCCATTCCTCTGGCAGCCTCGCTGGCAGCCTCCACCTCCCTGCGGGAAGTCGTTATCTGGGGTGGGGCGACCATTCTGCTGCAACTGTTTGTCTTCAGGCTGGTGGACTTTCTGCTCACAGGTTTACCCGCGCGCATCAATGAAGGCGAAGTCTCTGCCGCCGTGCTTCTGGTGGCGGCCAAGCTATCGGCGGCACTGGTGCTTGCCGCGGCCGTGTCAATTTAGAACAGGCTTCAGGGGGGGGATCAGGCGATGAAAGTTCCCGACTGGATCATCTATGGTGCGGCGCTGGCTCTGATTATCGGCATCACGGGACACTGGGCAGAAAACTCCGTAGCCCCCGAGGCGCCACCACCGCCCGGCCCCGGTGAAATGGCGTTGTTTGCCACCTTCACCCCTTTCAGTCCAAGTGAAATCATCACCCTGCCTTTGATGGACAAGCAGGAAAAGCGCGGCACGGCCTTTTCCGTTTCAAAGGACGGCGAATGGGTGGTGGCGCGCGAAAGCCTTAAGGATTGCGCCCATCCCTTTATCAATGTCGGGGGCAATCTGGGGGTGCCCTTTACCACCCGCCAGATTGACGGCCTTGAAAACTACGTGCTGGCAGTGACGGGTGGCGGTGGCAGGCCCTTACCTATGGCCGCCCCCAATTCACTTAAGCCGGGCATGCGCGGCTTTATGCCGGGCTTCCCTCAGGGACATATCGGCGAAGCGACCGCACGACTGATTGGGGAAACCCGTCTCAAAAGCCGCCGCCGCTTTGAAGGCCCTGAAACGGTTATGGCCTGGGCCGTTGCCGGTCGCACACAGAACATTCCGGGCAGTCTCAATCAGCTTCTGGGCGGGCCGACCCTTAATGCCCAAAGTGAGGTTGTGGGCATCACCATAAAGACAAAGCCGCGTCGCGGGCGTATCTATTCCTCGACCCCACAAACCCTAACGACGCTTACAACTGCGTCATCAAGGCCACAGGAAACGGGGCCTGAGAATTTGTTGACACGCCGTAATTACGGCACCGTCTCCGATACGCTGCGTCGCGAATACCGCGTCGTGCAGGTCGGCTGCATCAAAACCTGAGATTATTCAGGCTTCTTATCGGTCGTATCCTTATCAATGACCTTGATCTTGTTACCAGGGGCCACCTGTACGTCCGGCGTCAGGCTGTTGTCATTGGCATCCTCAGGCACATCATATTCATGGCCCTTTTCCGGCGGAAAATATTCCTTGTCTTCACCGGCCTGATTGAGCTCTCCGGGGGTAAAGACCTTTTTTCCGACGTGCTCGGCAACATCCGCAGGCGTACGATCAGCGGGATTTTTTGTAGACATGACATACCTCCTTATTAAATAAGGAGTTTAATCCCTGAAATATAAAAAGCCTGTCCGCACAGAGGCAGGGATTTATAAAAGCCGCCTAGGAAGGTCGGAAGCCTGATGCCCTGCTATTCGCCTTTGGTGTCGGCGTTGTAATACTGCACGCCGATCTCAATCGCCTTACGACCCGTGTTGCGGCGGTGGCGGTTGGTGTCGCGCAAACTATAGACACAGCCGCAATATTCCTGCTGGTAGAATTCCTCGCGCTTGGAAATCTCGATCATACGCGCGGAACCGCCGCCCTTGCGCCAGTTGTAATCCCAGTAACTTAAGCCCTCATAAGGGGCTACGGCGCGCTCGCCGCTGCCGTTGATCTGCTTCATGTCCTTCCAGCGCGAAATCCCCAGCGAACTGGTCATCACCGGAAAGCCGTGCTCGTGTGCATAAAGGGCGGTACGTTCAAAGCGCATGTCAAAGCACATGGTGCAGCGGATGCCCCGCTCCGGTTCCCACTCCATGCCCTTGGCACGCTCGAACCAGTTGTCGGTGTCGTAATCAGCATCGATGAACGGCACGCCATGCTTTTCGGCAAAGCGTATATTCTCGTCCTTACGCAGCAGATATTCACGCTCAGGATGGATGTTCGGATTATAGAAAAAGATGGTGTATTCGACACCAGACGCCAGCATGGCCTCCATGACCTCACCCGAACAGGGTGCACAACACGAATGCAGCAGCACCTTTGTCTCACCATTCGGCGGCGTCAGGACAGGGCGCTGAAATTCGGTCGGAGGATTGTCATTCTGTGGCTTGCTCATGGGGCGCGTCCATATCATGACCCGCGCCCCTGATCAACAATCAGACAGTTACCTTAAGGCCCGCCCCTTCAACAAGATCAGCGACCACCGACGGATCGGCAAGGGTAGAGATATCTCCCAGCGCTTCCGGCTGTCCTTCGGCAATCTTACGCAGGATACGCCGCATGATCTTGCCTGAACGCGTTTTCGGCAGACCCGGCGCCCACTGAAGCACGTCCGGTGAAGCAATCGGCCCGATGTCACGGCGCACATGGTCACGCAAGGCTTTTTTCAATTCTTCTGTGCCCTGTACACCCTTAACCAGCGTAACAAAGCAATAGATGCCCTGCCCCTTGATATCGTGCGGATAGCCAACCACGGCGGCTTCGGCGACATCAGGATGCGCGACCAGAGAACTTTCTACCTCGGCCGTTCCCAGACGGTGACCGGAGACATTCAGCACGTCATCCACACGTCCGGTGATCCAGAAGTAGCCGTCTTCGTCACGCCGTGCCCCGTCACCGGTGAAATATTTGCCCGGATAGGTCGAGAAATAGGTCTCAATGAAACGCGGATGATCGCCATAGATCGAGCGCATCTGACCGGGCCATGAATCGGCAATACAGAGATTGCCCTCAACGGCCCCCTCAAGTTCCTTGCCCTCGGCATCAACCAGAACGGCCACAACCCCGGGAAGCGGCAGGCTTGCCGAACCGGGCTTAAGATCAACGGCGGCCGGCACCGGCGTAATCAGATGCCCGCCGGTTTCGGTCTGCCACCAGGTATCGACGATCGGGCAATTGCCGTTACCGACCACGCGGTGATACCAGTTCCACGCTTCGGGGTTGATCGGTTCCCCGACACTGCCCAACAGGCGAAGCGAGGACCGTGAGGTCTTTGTCACGGGCTCTTCACCTTCGCGCATCAGGGCACGGATAGCGGTTGGGGCCGTGTAGAAGGTCGTGACCTTATGCTTGTCGATCACCTCCCAGAAACGGCTGACGGTCGGATAGTTCGGTACGCCTTCAAAGATCAGCGAGGTCGCCCCCGCCGCCAGAGGCCCATAGACTACATAGGAATGGCCTGTGACCCAGCCGACATCGGCGGTACACCAATAGATGTCGCCCTCATGGTAATCAAACACGGTTTTAAACGTATAGGTCGCCCACGCCAGATAACCGCCGGTCGTATGCAAAACGCCCTTCGGCTTACCCGTAGAACCTGAGGTATAGAGGATAAACAGCGGGTCTTCGGCGTTCATCACTTCCGGTTCGCAGACGTCGCTCATGGCCTCGACCTCATCATAGATCGAGATGTCGCGCCCGCCATGCGTCAGGAACTTGCGATCCTTAGAGGTAACAAACACCGTCTTGACATCGGGGCACTGCAACAACGCCAGATCGGCATTCATTTTAAGTGGAATTTTCTTGCCACCGCGCACACCTTCGCAGGTGGTGATCAGATATTCAGACTTACAATCAAGTATGCGTCCCGCCAGACTGTCGGGCGAGAAACCGCCAAACACCACGGAATGCACCGCCCCGATGCGCGCGCAGGCCAGCATGAAATAGGCCGCCTCCGGCACCATAGGCAGATAGATGGTGACGCGATCCCCTTTTTTAACGCCATATTTTTTCAGCAGATTGGCGCGACGGTTTACCTCACGCGATAGCTGGGTATAGGTGACATTATAGGACACCGACGGATCATCGCCCTCAAAGATAAAGGCAACCTGATCGGCCCGTTGCGGCAGATGCCGGTCAATACAGTTGACGGTGACATTCAGTGTCCCATCGGCAAACCAGCGGATGCGGAAATCATCGCGGTTAAACGAGACGTCCTTAGTCTGGGTAAATGGTAATGTCCAATCGAGCAAATTCCCGATATTTCGCCAATGGGCATCAGGATCCGTTTTCAGCAAATCATGCTGCGCCTGAAGGCCCGATTTTGTCAGGCTGTTCTCACGGGGATAGTGTGCTGGCACGGGATAAAGCGTGGCATCAGTCATAGTAGCGGGCGTCCTCAAAGTTTTTATTATTAAAAATTTGAGACCAGCATACGCCCCTGACGCAACCAAAGTCGATAGGACCAATTGCAAATATTATATTTAAAACGCACCGTTCAGCAAAATGTGATCACAGTAGGTAAATTAGCGCTCGGTCTTGAGCGGACGCGTCATCAGTTCACCGATCGCCTTATCGACACTGACCTCACCGGCCAGAATAGCGGCCACGGCATTACAGATCGGCAGGTCAACTCCCAATCGCTCCCCTAAGTGGCGCACTGCCGGTGCCGATTCGACCCCTTCGGCCACGGAAATCTTGCCCTCAAGCGCCTGAGCCAGCGTCAGACCGCGACCGAGCGCCAGGCCGACTGACATGTTACGCGACTGTGGCGATGAACAGGTCAGCACCAGATCCCCAAGCCCGCACAGCCCCGACAAGGTTTCGGACTTTGCCCCCAACGCCTCAGCAAAACGCACCATCTCGGCAAAGCCGCGTGTAATCAGGGCGGCATGAGCGCTGCGCCCCAGTCCCTTGCCTTCGCTGATGCCGCAGGCAATGGCCAACACGTTTTTCAGCGCGCCACCGGCCTCGGCACCGGTCATGTCATCAATCAGATAGGGCCGGAAGGTCGCCGTAGCCAGTGTGGTCGAAATGCGCGCCCCGAGGTCAGGCTCATGACAGGCCAGCGTCACTGCGGTCGGCAGGTTCCGCGCCACTTCGGCGGCAAAGCTTGGCCCCGACAGCACCGCAGACGGCACACCCGGCAGGATTTCGGCCATGACCTCGTTCATCAGGTCGTCCGTGCCGCGTTCAATGCCCTTGGCACAGAGCACTACCGGCACGCCCTCACGCAGATAGGGTTTGAAGGCGGTAAGCGTCGCACGCATATGTTGGGCGGGCGGCACCGCAAGGATCAGGTCACAGTCCTTCAGGTCTGCGACGTCCGCCGTCGCCTTCACGGCAGCCTCAAGCGGCACATCGGGTAAATAAAGGCTGTTCAGGTGATCGCGGTTGATGCTTTCAACCACTTCAGGCTCACGTGCCTGAAGCAATACCTCACGACCGGCCCGCGCCGCCACCTGCGCCAGAGCCGTGCCCCATGCGCCTGCACCAATAACCCCGACCGATAAAAATGGTATGGCAGATTTGAACCGGCTCACGCCTTGGCCCCCTTACGTCCTGACTTTTTATGTATGGGTGCGCTGATCGCCCTGTCCTCGTCAAGGGGCCAACGCGGACGGGCCACGGTTTTCAACGACTCCTTGCGAAAATCCGCCGCATTGAAACCGGCTTCTTCACGCAACAGCGCAAAGCGCTCAAGCCCCGCCAGCGCAATCATCGCGGCATTGTCCGTGCACCATTCAAGCGGCGGGGCAACAAAGCGGAATCCATTGGCCTCGGCCAATTGGGTTAACCGCGCCCGAACCGTCTTATTGGCCGCGACACCACCGGCCACAACAAAGGCAGGCCGTTCCGCACCGGTCATGTCCTTGAACAGCTTCATCGCCCGCTCCGAGCGCTCGGACAACTGGCGCGTGATCGCCGCCTGTACCGAAGCGCAGAGATCGGCCCGATCCTGAGGCGTCTTCACTTGCTCCATCGCCACCCTGGCCGCAGCGGTTTTCAGACCCGAAAACGAAAAATCACAATCCTTACGGCCGAGAAGCGCACGCGGCAGTTCAAATCGCGTGGCATCTCCGGTCACGGCCTCACGCTCAAGGGCCGGTCCTCCCGGATAGCCCAGCCCCAGCGTCTTGGCGATCTTGTCGAAAGCCTCACCGGCGGCATCATCTATGGTCGTCCCGAGGCGTTGGTAATCCCCGACACCGCGCACAGCCAGCAACTGACAATGGCCACCTGACACCAGCAACAGTAAAAACGGAAAGGCCACATCTTCGGTCAGCCGCACGGAAAGGGCATGGCCTTCAAGATGATTGACACCGATCAGCGGCAGGTTACGGGCAAAGGCAAAGCCCTTGGCAAATGACAAGCCCACCATGACCCCGCCGATCAGGCCCGGCCCCGACGTCGCGGCCACGGCATCCAGATCATCTGCGGTTACGCCCTTATTCGCCGCCTGCTCAAGCGCCAGCCGCGCCAGATCATCGATGGTCTCCACATGGCTGCGCGCAGCGATTTCCGGCACCACACCGCCATAGACCGCATGTTTGACGACCTGAGAATGGATGACCGAAGACACCACCTCTACACGTCCGTCAGCGTCGCGGCGCACCACCGACACGGCGGTTTCGTCACAGCTTGATTCGACTCCGAGAACGCATAGGGTCATGTGTGGGGGACGCTCCGTAAAAACTGCCGCGACACAAACGGTCAAATGGTCACACGTCAAGAGGCTTGCAAGGCTTTTGACGAAAAACTACAAACAGTCTCATGACACACCTGCTTAAAATCGGAACCCGCGGCTCAAAACTGGCAACCACCCAATGCGGCTGGGTCCAGAGGCGTATTACGGCAGCCTTAGGCTATGATCCCGTCCGGGCCGACGAAATCGCGCCCCTGAAAATTATCGTCACACAGGGTGACCGCATTCAGGATCGCCGCCTGATCGAAGCCGGTGGCAAGCAGTTGTTCACCAAGGAAATTGAAGAATCCCTTTTGAACGGCGATGTCGATGTTGCCGTCCATTCGCTCAAGGACATGCCTGCCGAAGACGTACCGGGCCTGAGCCTGTGCGCCATTCCCGTCCGCGAAGACCCGCGTGACGCCTTTGTCAGCGTGAACTATCAAACCCTTGCGGACCTGCCGAAGGGTGCGAAACTCGGCACCGCCAGCATGCGCCGTCAGGCACAGGCTCTGGCGGCTCGTCCCGACCTTGAGGTCGTGATGATCCGGGGCAATGTCGATACGCGCCTGAAAAAACTTGAGGCCGGTGACTGCGACGCCCTTTTGCTGGCGGCGGCGGGTTTGAAACGCCTCGGTCTCGAAGAGCGTATCCGCTCTTATATCGACCCTGACCTGTTCCCCAATGCGCCGGGTCAGGGCGCTCTGGCCGTGCAATGCCGTACCGCAGACCTCAATCAGGACTGGATCAGCAAATTGCACCACCCCGAAACCCATCTGCGCATTCTGGCCGAACGTGGCGCCTTAGAAGCGCTTGAGGCGTCGTGCCGTACGGCGGTTGGAGCCTATGCCAAAATCGACGGCGATACTTTATCCTTGTTTGTCGAAGCCCTGACCGCTGATGGTCAGACGCGCTGGCAACGCCGTGAAACGCTTGCAAACCCGACGCCGCAAACCGCGCACGCCCTGGGGCTCAGGCTCGGCCACTCCATCCGTGAAGAAGCCGGTGACCGGCTTATTGTGGCATGATGCTTTACTGGATCAGTCGCACCCTTCCCGCGGCTGAAACCACGGCTGAAAAGCTGAAAGCACGGGGCTATGCCAGCCTGACCGACCCGGTGCTGGTGGTCGAACCAATTGCCGCCGCTGTCGATGTGTCCGATTTCACCGACATCATCTTCACCAGCCCCAACGGAGTTACGGCCTTTTGCGCCCGACACACGATCCGCGCCCTGACGGTCTGGGCGGTCGGCACGGCCACGGCAGAAGCTGCCCGCAGTGCCGGTTTTCAGCATATTCATGATGCCAATGGCGACGGCGGCGACCTCAGCCGTCTTATTATCAAAACCGGCAATCCGGCAGGCCATTATCTATATGCGGGGCCAGAAACCCCTGCCCGTGATATTGCCGGTGCACTGGCTGAGGCGGGCTTTCGCTTCATGCAAATCCCCTTTTACCGCACGGTTGCGCGGCAACCTGAAACCGCCCTTCAGCGTCTGGGCGACATCAGCCATGTCCTGATCCACTCGCCCCGTGCCGCCACCCTCATCGGGCAGGCTCTGATGGATAAACCGCTTTCTAACACTCTGCGCGTAATCTGCATCTCCGAAGCCGCCGCCCTGAACTTCGCCAAAGGTTTGCAGAGATCGCTTGATTTGAGCACTGGAAATATTTCAGGCTTGGGCATACACATAGATATCGCCGACCACCCCAGCGAAACCTCTATGCTGGAGCGGATCGGTTTATAAGCCACATGGCAGGGTTCAACGGACAGACGCCTTCAGATGACAGACGAAACCAAAGACGACCTCACCCTCTCCAGCCTGCCGGACACGGATAGCCCGCAAAAGGAAAAATGGGCGCGCGGCCCGTTGATGATTGCCGTCGCCATCCCGCTTTTGTTTGTGCTTCTGGGCATTGCCTTTATGAGCTTTGCCGTCTTCAAGGAGCAACGGGCGAAAACCGATGTGGCCGCCGTCAGCGCACCAGCCCAAGCCCAGACCCAAGCCCAGACCACAGCGCCTGAGCCCCAGGCCGACCCGCGTGATGAGCAAATTGCCCGTCTTGAGGCCGAACTGAACGCCCTTAAGGCCAATCCGCCTGTCGCCAGCAGTGACGCCTCAGGCTTTGGCCAGCGTCTTTATTCCGATACTGGCTACGGCAGCCTGAGTGCGCGTGTTGACCGCCTTGAGGCCAATCAGCGCCTGATGGTTCAGGCCGCTGCCGCTGCCACCGCCGCTTCGGGTCTGCAACAGGCCGCCAAAAGTTCACAACCATTCCTGAGCGAACTGGCCGACGTTGAAAAAAGCCTGACCGATACCTCACTGATTGCGCCTCTGCGGCCTCTGGCGCAGAAAGGCGTCACAAGCGAAGTGACACTGGCGGTTGAGTTTCCGGCCTATGCCGCACGGGCGCAGGCCGTCGCGCGACCGGCAACTGAGAACGGCTTTCTCGATCGCCTCGGCAATCTGTTCGGTCGCCTGTTGACCATCCGCAGCATTGACCCGTCCACGGCCAAAGGTGCCGAAGCCGTGCTTATCCATGCGCAGGCCCGCATTGACGAAGGCGACCTGCCCGGAGCCATTGCCCATCTGAAAACCCTGCCGCCTGCCGCGCAGGACGCCCTCAAGCCCTGGCTCGACCGCGCCGAACAACGCGTTCAGGTCGATCAGCTGACCCGCCGCGTCGCCGTTGAGGCCTTAAGCCGCCTCAGTCAGGTCAATTACGCGACGAACACCTATGCCTCACCGGCACCGGAGGGCAGCCTGTGATCCGTACCGCCCTTATTCTGTTAGGCATTATTGCGCTTATCGCCATTGCTATCGGTTTCACCGGTGACGCCGGTCAGGCCAGCCTTATGTGGCTTGGGTACCGGATTGATACCTCGGCCTCGGCTGTGGTCATACTGATCGGGGTGCTGGCCTTTTTCGCCGTCGCCTTCTGGCAACTGGCCCTGTGGCTGTCACGCTCGCCGCAGCGGGCCGAGCGTAAACGCGCCGCCACCCGCCGCCGTCAGGGCGAAGAAATCATCACGCGTGGCTTTCTGGCGGTGGCATCCGGTGACGGTGCCGAAGCCCGCCGCTCAGCGCTGAAGGCCGTCGATCTTTATGATAATGTCGCTCTGGTGCGCATTTTAGGGGCCATGGCCGCCGAAACCGCCAAAGACGAAACCGCCACCCGTGCCGCTTATCAGGCCATGCTGAGCGTGCCCGAGCTTAAACTGGCGGGCCTGCGCGGCCTGACCCATCTGGCGCTGGCGACCGGTGATCGCACCGAGGCCACACGTCTGGCGTCTGAGGCCTATAATCAGGCCAAACCACCGATGTGGGCGTTTAACGCCCTGTTTGAAGCCCGCATCGTCGCCGGTGAATGGGCCGAAGCGCTTGATCTGGTCGAAGGGGCTCTGGCGCGCAAACTGGTGTCACCGGTCTTTTCCGAACGCGCCCGTGCCGCCCTTATGGCCGCCTCTGCCGCCCAGCTTGAGACCTCGGATGAGGCGCAAATGCGTGAGCAGGCGCTTGATTATGCCGTACGCGCCGCCAAGCTTCAGCCGATGTTTACGCCTGCCGCCGTGCTCGCCGCCCGCCTTCTGGTGGCCAACAAAAAGCTGGGCCGCGCCGAAGACGTGCTGGAATCGGCCTATGCTGCCGCCCCGCATCCAGCCATCTGGCTCGCCTACCGCGATCTTGTCAGCGCCGAAACGCCCAAAGAACGCGCCCGTCGCCTTCAGGGCATAATTGATCGCAACCCGTCTCACCGCGAGAGCCAGCTTTTGCAGGTTGAGCGCGCTGTTCTGGGCCACGACAAGGCCGAAATCGAACAGGCCGTCGCCCGCCTTGAGCCGGAACTGTCTGACGACAAGCTGACCCGCCGTCTGGCCGGTCTGATGGCCAAGGCCGCACTGGCCAGCGGGGAACCCGATGCGGCGCGTGACTGGGTGGTGCGTGCCGCCGCAGCCCGTCCCGAAGCCGACTGGTCTGATCTTGATGCCGAAGGTAAGGCCTTTGCCTACAGCCCTGCGGACTGGACGACGGTGGTGACCACCTATGCCGAAACCGGTACATTGGCCCATCCGCGCCTTGAGCGTGGCGAGGCGACACTTGCGGACGTGCCTGATCTGCCGACACGCTATGTGCCGTCCATGCCGTTTGTCAAATCCGCGCCGCGTAAGATGCCTGTGCGTGATGCCTCCGTTGCTGCCGTGCCCACCGACGACCCGCCGGTGAGCTTCGAAGATGCCGACGGCTTTGATGCCGCCATCACCGGTCAGGAGCTTGACGAAGCCGCTGCCTCCACCTTGCCCGCACCAAAACCCCGCGCCCGCCGCAAGCCTGCAAAATAAAAGCGCATCCCAAAAAGTGGGAAGCACTTTTTGGATTAAGATGCGCGTCTGAAAAAATCAGGCATCCCAAAAAGTGGGGAGCGCTTTTGGGACCAAGATGCGCGTCTGAAATAAAGTCAAAAACCGCTTGGCAAGCCGATAATCAGACTGTAAAGAAACGCCCTCCGAACCGGACGGGCGTTTTCTTATATGCCCATTAGAAGTGCCGCTTTAGCTCAGCCGGTAGAGCACCTCATTCGTAATGAGGGGGTCAGGTGTTCGAGTCACCTAAGCGGCACCATTATTTTCCGCTCACGCTTATGTTCGCCGCACAGGCTGGTCTCCTGCGTTATTGGCTCACCGCTCAGCGAGGGCGCGCCATAAGGCACGGCGCACGGTCGTGCTTGCCTCGCTCTGCCCGGAAGTTTCCGCTCGCGACAGCCTGCATCCTCCACCCCCGCAACAATATGTGAGCGCAATCACCCTCACTTTCTTACGAATCCTCGGCTATAAGACCGGCTATCTATTTTGTGTGTGCGGCACGTCTGTGGCTGCAAAAATAAGAAAGCCCTCCCCCTATGACCGTCACCGGTTCCGCACCGAAACCGATACGCTCAGGCACAGTCCGTCCCGGCGTTGTTCTTTTTGCACTGGCCATGGGCAGTTTTGCCATTGGCACGACCGAATTCGCCACCATGAGCCTGCTGCCCTATTTTTCGGACGATCTGAGTATCGATCCGTCCAAGGCTTCACACGTCATCAGCGCCTATGCGCTGGGGGTTGTGCTGGGGGCACCGGCAATTGCCGTGATGGGCGCACGCTATTCACGCAAATATCTGCTGATCGGCCTGATGCTGTTCTTTGCCATCGCCCACCTCCTGAGCGCTCTGGCGCATGATTATGTGTCGCTGATGGCGTTTCGTTTCCTGAGCGGTCTGCCGCACGGTGCCTATTTCGGGGTCGCCGCTCTGGCTGGCGCCGCTGTCGTGCCTCAGGACAAACGCGGTCAGGCCGTGGCCCGCATCATGCTCGGGCTGACCATTGCCACCATTATCGGCGTCCCGGCCGCCAACTGGATCGGTCAGGCCGTCGGCTGGCGCTCTGGCTTCGGCCTTGTCACGGCCCTGTCGGTACTGACCATGATACTCATCTGGCGCTACGCCCCGCATGATGCCGCCCAAAAAGACGCCACGCCCTTGCGGGAACTGGACGCCCTGAGGAACGGGCGTGTGTGGCTGATCCTCGGCATCGGCGCGATCGGCTTCGGCGGCATGTTCGCCGTCTATACCTATGTCGCCTCTACCCTGCTTTATGTCACTGAGGTCAGGGACGCCTTTGTACCGGTTGTACTGGCCATATTCGGTGCAGGTATGACGGCGGGCACGCTGGCCTGCGGCTGGCTTGGGGACAAATTCCAGCTTAAGGCCGCCGGTTTTGTCCTGCTGTGGAGCGCTGCCACTCTGGCGCTCTATCCGTTTACCGCCCACAATGTCTGGCTCATCAGCATTGTCGTGTTTCTGATCGGCGGTGGGGGCGGGCTTGGGATTATCCTGCAAACGCGGCTGATGGATGTCGCAGGTGAGGCTCAGACCCTTGCGGCGGCACTTAATCACTCGGCCTTTAACTTCGCCAATGCGCTTGGCCCGTTTGTCGCCGGTCTGGTCATCACCAGAGGCTATGGCTATGAAAGCTCAGGCACGGTGGGTGTTATCCTCACGCTTGGCGGGTTCGCCATCTGGGTCATGGCCATGCTTGAAGCTCGCCACCGCCGCGCAGGGAAATAATTTTCCATAAGACGCAAAAATTTCCGAATAAGGCTGCGTTCGTGGGATGACAAACGACTCACAATGCGCCATATGAGCCATTCCGCAGCGGTCATGGTGACCTCTGTGTGACCCCATCAGAAAGGCCGATAAACCGGTTTCGCCATGCGTGATTTTTACAGAATTCGTCGTCTGCCCCCCTATGTCTTCGAAGAAGTCAACAAGGTAAAGGCACGACTGCGAGCGGCGGGCACCGACGTTATCGACTTTGGTATGGGCAATCCCGACATGCCGACCGCACCGCACATTGTCGATAAGTTGGTCGAAACCGTCAAAAAGCCCAAGACCCACGGCTATTCTGTATCCAAGGGCGTTCAGGGTCTGCGTAAGGCCATGGCCGGTTATTATGACCGCCGCTATGGCGTGAAGCTCAATCCCGACACCGAAGTGGTCGCAACCCTTGGGTCCAAGGAAGGCTTTGCCAACCTCGCCATGGCTATTACCGCGCCGGGCGATACGGTCATCTGTCCCAATCCGGCCTATCCGATCCATGCTTTCGGTTTCCTGATGGCAGGCGGCGTGATCCGTCACGTTCCGGCCCTCTCGCCTGAGGAATATCTGTCGGGTATTGAAAAGGCCGTAAAGCATTCGGTGCCAACCCCTTCGGTGCTGATCGTTTCCTATCCGTCCAACCCAACGGCGCAATGGGTCGATCTTGATTTCTACAAGGAAGTCATCCGCATCGCCGAAAAGCACGACCTGATCGTGCTTTCGGACATCGCCTATTCGGAAATCTATTTCGACAACAACCCGCCGCCGTCGATCCTTCAGGTCGAGGGGGCGATCAAGCGTTCGGTCGAGATCAACTCCCTGTCAAAAACCTATGCCATGGCTGGCTGGCGCGTGGGTATGGTCGTCGGTAATTCGGAAATTTGTGCCGCTTTGGCGCGCGTCAAATCCTACCTTGATTACGGCGGGTTTGCTCCGATTCAGGTTGCGGCAGCGGCGGCGCTTAACGGCCCTCAGGATAATGTTGAGGAAATCCGCAACATGTATAAGTCACGCCGCGACGTACTCATCAGTTCGATGAAGCGTGCCGGTTGGGATATTCCGCCGCCCCCGGCCTCAATGTTCGCCTGGGCCAAAATCCCGGACAAGTTCCAGCATCTGGGGTCTATTGAATTTGCCAAGCTACTGATCGAAGAAGCCCATGTCGCGGTTGCACCCGGTCTGGGATTCGGCGAATACGGCGAAGGCTATGTGCGTATCGGCCTTGTGGAAAACGAACATCGCATCCGTCAGGCGGCCCGCAATATCAAAAAATTGTTGCAACCGGTTACCGCAGGGGCGAAGCTGGCTGACGACGCAGACTAAACCGCTTATAATTAATTGATTTTACATATCTAATACCATGACGGCAAGTTTACGGACTTGCCGTCATTTTCTTGCCACACACTAAGATGTGACACACCCATCTGGCAGATTTTTTGCAGGATGGTTTGACTCGAAGGTTCATATGCGCTTCACTCGCCTTATTGTGCAGCGCAATAGTTTCGATTGAAACAGGCATTCCAGACCTGTTGTACATAAGTTTGGTGATGAAAAAGGATTAACCGTGGTCAGTCTGCAGTTCGACCTAACCAGCGACTCTGAACAGGACGCCTTTTTTGGTGCCTTCTTCAAGTTTGTCGAAGCCGCCGCTGTTGACGATGCCGACGCCATTTCTATGCATTCTGACACTCAGGGCGACCCGCACATCAAGGTCGTGACCTTTGAGGATCAGGGTCTGGCGGAGCAGTTTCAGTCCTACTGGTCACAACGTCGTCGCTGGCTGGGGCTTTAGGCCCAACCCGACACAAGGGATCTTATGTCGCTCATCAAGGCCCTGCCGCTTCGTTATCGCCTGCCGCTTATTCACGGCACACTGGGCCTGATCGGCAGATGGCGGGCAAGGCACTGGACTAAGGCCACATCCGCTCAACCTAAATGCGGCCCTTTTACCGTCTCGGGCTTTTTTAACGAAAGCATTGGTGTAGGCCGCGCGGGTCAACTTACGGCACAGGCACTTGAGGCCGCAGGCTACCCCGTTCACCGGCATGACATACGCCCCTGCTTTGGCCACATCAGGGATCAGAAGGCGCAATTACCCGGCAAAAACGGCGGCGTGTGGCTGATCCACGCCAATGCCCCAGAAGCGCTGGTCGCCCTGCTCAGCCATACACCGGATCAATGGTCAGAGCGCTATCGCATCGGGTTTTGGGCGTGGGAAACCCCCAAGGCTCCGGAATACTGGGTGTGGCTGGCCGCCTATTTTCATGAAATCTGGGTGCCCAGCCGCTTTGTGCGCGATGCGCTGGCGCGTGCCTTTGTGGCGTATGGGGCCGACCAGTGTGTTGAGCGGCTGCGGGTCATGCCGCATCCCGCACCACAACCACCCGTCAAAGCCGATCGCGCAGCCTTTGGCCTGTCGCCTGAGACTTGCGAAATCCTTAGCCTGTTTGACGCCAAATCTTCAGCCGCCCGCAAAAACCCCTGGGCCGTCATTGCGGCATGGACCAAAGCCTTTCCTGTTCCTGGCACGCAACGCCGCCTGACCTTAAAGGTGCAGGACCTCAGCGACGATCTTGCGACCCGCACCCGTCTTGAGGCCCTGACCAGTCAGCGTCCGGACATCCGCCTGTTTACCGAGCGCCTGTCGGATGTCGATATGGGACGCTTTGCCGCCTCGTTTGACGTGCTTGTGTCCCTGCATCGCTCGGAAGGCTTTGGCCTTAGCCTGTCTGAGGCCATGCAGGCAGGCGTGCCGGTGATGGCCACAAACTGGTCAGGTAATACAGATTTCATGACGCCGGAAAATGCGCGGCTGATCCGCTATAAGTTGATCCCGCTTGACGATGCCGACGGGGCCTATAGCGCGGTCAAACCGGATGCCGATCAGGTCTGGGCCGAGGCCGATACTGACGAGGCAGCGCAGGCCTTGTATCACTTATGCACCGATGCGGCCTTACGCCAGCGTCTGGGCGATGCGGCGCGCGCGGTTTCCAATCAGGTGAACGCCGCATGGTCATCTGAAGCCCTTGCACCCCTGCCCTTCAATTCATGGCTTTAGGGCCATTGACTTGACTCTTTGGGGCAAAACGGGCAGATAGGCCGCCTCTAAAGCCTTATCAGGGCTTTTTACGTAGCAAACCTCTGCGATCACAACCCCGATCATCTGGAATCGGACGGGGATCGAGAGGCTCCCCGTCGGCGCGTTGCGCTCACGGGGTGTTTTTGTTTTGTAAAATAGCCCGAACTATTGATCCAAAGACCCGACTTAAGAAGGAAAGCCATGTTCGACACGCTGAATGAACGCTTATCCGGTCTGTTTGACCGTCTGGGCGGACGCGGCGTCCTCACTGAGAAGGACGTTGACGAAGCGCTGCGCGAAGTGCGTGTCGCCCTCCTTGATGCCGATGTCGCCTTGCCGGTCGTGCGTCAGTTCATGACCAAGGCCCGAGAGCTGGCCACCGGCGAAGCGATCATCAAGGCCGTTAAGCCTGCTGATCAGGTCGTTAAGGTCGTCTATGACGGTCTGATCGACATGCTGGGCGGCGAAGAGCCTACACCGATCAATCTCAATGCCACCCCGCCCGCCGTCATCCTGATGGCCGGTTTACAGGGCTCGGGTAAGACCACATCTTCCGCCAAGCTGGCCCTGCGTCTGACGAAGTTTGACCGCAAGAAGGTCATGATGGCCTCGCTCGACACCCGCCGTCCGGCGGCGCAGGAGCAATTGCGCCTGCTGGGTGAGCAGATCGAGGTCGCCACCTTACCTATCATCGCCGGACAAAGTGCCGTCGAGATCACCAAGCGCGCCCTTCAGTCGGCAAAGCTTCAGGGCTTTGACGTCCTGATCCTTGATACCGCCGGTCGCACCACGCTTGATGAAGCCCTGATGAGCGAAGCGGCGGAAATCGCCAAAATCGCCACACCGGTTGAAACCTTCCTTGTGGCGGACTCGCTTACCGGTCAGGACGCGGTGCGTACCGCGACGGCCTTCCATGAGCGCCTGCCCCTGACCGGCCTGATCCTGACCCGCGTTGACGGTGATGGCCGCGGCGGTGCCATGCTGTCCATGCGCGCCGTTACGGGCTTGCCGATCAAGTTCACCGGCTCGGGCGAAAAAGTTGATGCGCTGGATGTCTTTGACGCCCGCCGTATCGCCGGTCGCATATTGGGTCAGGGTGACGTGGTCGCGCTGGTCGAAAAGGCCGCGCAGGAACTCGATGCCGCCAAGGCAGAACAGATGGCCAGAAAACTGGCTAAGGGCAAGTTCGACCTTGATGACCTTGCCGAACAATTGCGCCAGATGCAGCGCATGGGCGGTATGCAGGGCATTATGGGCCTTCTGCCCGGCGTGCAAAAGGTCAAGAAGCAGATCGATGATCTGAACATCTCCGATAAGGTTTTTGCCCGTCAGGTGGCCATCATCACCTCGATGACCAAGGAAGAGCGCAAGAAACCTGACCTGCTCAATGCTTCGCGCAAGCGCCGTATTGCCGCCGGTTCCGGCGTCGATGTCTCCGAAATCAACCGCCTACTGAAACAGCACCGTCAAATGGCCGACGCCTTCAAGATGATGTCGAAGAACGGCGGCAAGGGCTTTGGCAATATGGCCAAGATGCTTGGCATGGGCGGTATGGGGGGCATGCCCAGCGCCGCCCAGATGCAGCAGATGGGGAAATCCCTCGGTCAGCAAACCCCCGAAATCGGTGCTGATCCGATTGCGGATATGGAACGGCTCAAACAATTGGGGGCAGGTCAAATGCCCCCCGGTCTCAAGCTGCCCGGCATGGGTGGTGGCGGGCTTCCCGGACTTCCGGGTTTAGGCGGGGCTTCCTCGTTTAATCCCAAAAAGAAATAACTGAAATCACTCGAAACAGCTTAACTCTAAGGATCTTGAAATGCTGAAAATTCGTCTGTCGCGTGGCGGCTCCAAGAAGCGCCCTTACTATCATATCGTTGTTGCTGACGCCGCCGCCCCGCGCGATGGTAAGTTCATCGCCAAGGTGGGTTCTTATAACCCAATGCTGGCCAAGGACTCCGAGCAACGCGTCACCCTTAAGGTCGAAGCCATTGCTGAATGGCTGAAAAAAGGCGCCCAGCCTACCGACCGCGTGGCACGTTTCCTATCCAAGGAAGGCCTCGTGAAGTGGGAACATGGCAACAACCCGCAAAAGGGTACGCCTGGCAAGAAGGCTCAGGAACGTGCCGCTGAACGTGCTCAACGCGAACAGGACCGTCTGGATGCCGAAGCTGCTGCCAAGGCGGAAGCGGCTGAAGCCGCTGCTGCACCGGCCGCAGAAGAAGCACCGGCTGCTGAAGAAACCCCTGCCGCAGAAGCTTAATTGCTTTTCACGGCACGGAATTAAGGCTAAGGCCGGAAGCGTAAGCCTCCGGCCTTTTTCTTTGGGTATATGTCTCAGATGTCTGATCTTGTTTTCGTCGCACAGGTGGGTGCTTCCTTTGGTGTCAAAGGTGAGTTCAAGCTCATCAGCCATACCGAAGACCCTCTGGCGGTTCTGGAATATAATCCGCTGCTGAACGACAAGGGCGAACCGGCCCTGAGTATCACCGGTGCGCGCGGCCACAAGGGCGCTCTGATCGTCAGGGCCGAAGGCATTGCCGACAAGGACAAGGCCGAGGCCATCAAGAACCAGAAGCTCTATGTCCGACGCGAAGACCTGCCGGAAATTGATGATGAGGATGATTACTATATCACCGACCTGATCGGTCTTGAGGTACGCAATCCTGACGGTTCGAAACATGGCCGCATCAAGAACGTCGAAAATTTCGGCGCGGGCGACCTGCTCGACATTCAGCCAACCTCAGGCACCAGCTACTACCTCGCCTTCACACGCGAAAATGTGCCTGAAGTGAATATTGCCGATGGCTTTGTTGTCGTGGTGCCGCCGAAAGAGGTCATTGCCGATCCTAAGCCCGAAGACGAGGCCTGATCGTCTCAGATCAGGTTCTGAAACTGCCCGATGACCGTGCGGTATGAGTCGCGCTTAAAGGACACCACACGGTCAATGACCGTCTCAAGGTCGCACCACTCCCAGCGCTCAAACTCCTGTTCGCCGTGCGCCTCAAGGTCAACTTCCGTGTCTTCGCCATCAAAGCGATAGGCAAACCATATCTGCTTCTGACCTTTGAAATTGCGGCCGATCTTTTTGTTGGCCAGCACTTCGGGTGGGAAATCATAGACCACCCAATCCTGCGTCCGCCCCAGAAGCGTCACCGAACGTATGCCGGTTTCTTCATAAAGTTCACGCAGTGCCGCGGCCTCAAGGTCTTCGCCCTTATCGACGCCGCCTTGTGGAAACTGCCAGCTGAAATGTCCGCCGACGCCAAAGCGCTTGCCGATCCACACCTGATTGTCACGGTTAAACACCACTATGCCCACATTGGGGCGATAGGCATCGAGAGTGTCAGTGTGCGGCGTATCGGTCATGGCCGTGCTATAGCCGAAGCGGGCGCAAGTTGCAGCCCCTTTTCTTCCAGTCCCTGCGTCCATTTTATCGCCACTGCCAGCGTCACCGGATAGGCAAAGCCTGTCCCCAATGCATGTCCGCGCGCTTTGGCGGTCGCCTCAAGCCCCGAAAGCTGATTCTGGATGCTGGCGGCATTCAGTTGAGCATCAACGACTCGGTCAGCACTGGCCCGCCCCCAGGCCCCTGTCAGGCCACGCCCCTGCCCGTCATCGATAAAGGTCAGGCCGCGTAGTTTAAGCGCATTAGTAAAGGCCGGTGCCGCCGTCTTGTCACGCAGGAAGGCGCTGCCCTGATAGTTGATGACACCGAAATAGCCACTGGCCTGCCCCAGAACCCATTTCAGGCGCGACTGGGTTTCATCGGCCGATTGTTTGATCATCAGTGTCTTAGGGCCGGGATCGGTCGCCGGATAATCGACCGGCTCCATCGGCATCTCGATGAGCACCTCATGGCCCTGCGCACGTGCCATGTTGATCCAGTTCTGCAACCCGTCGGCATAGGGCACAAAGGACAGGGTCACCTCGGCAGGCAATTGCTCAATGGCCGCCCGTGTCGTCGCCGGATTAAGCCCCAGCCCACCGACAATCAGCGCCACTCTGGGCTTGCCGTTTGATTTAAACGGACGGGCATAGGCCTGAGACGGCGTACGGCCATCCGCCCCGATAATCGGTAAATTTCCATCCGGCCCCGGCTCAAACAGTCCGGCAATCGGCGCAGGTGTCAGGGGCCTGGCGGCGAGTTTACCGCGCGCAGGCACCGTGATCGGCGATCCGTCATCGGGCAGGGTGATCACCGCGGTGCCGTCCACAGGGCCAGCTTCGGCCTGCAAGGCAAAGCCGCTGGCTGAGCTGCCCTCAAACATACCTACCGAATCAAGCCCGAAGGCCGCATCCCCCGATAAAGGAGCTAGTGGCATCTCACCGGTTTCATTGGCATGGGTTTCAGTGGGGGTAAAACGCGCCAGATTGACCCGTATCTGGGGGGAACCCGCCTCAGGGTTGGCCGCAAGCCCCAGAAACAAGGCACCGGCCCCCGCCAGAACACCGAGAGCCAGAAGCGGTGCGACATAAGGCTTTTTCACACCGGCCCACAGATGCGTGCCAATACCTCTAAGGCGAGCCTGTACAGAGCCGGATGGACGCACCAGTGACGACGACGACAGTGCCGACAACTTCTTTCTGGTGAACATGACCCGACCCGATGATTCCACAGCGGGAAATCCCGCAATCCAATAGGGATGCAGCTTGCCAATTTATAGTTAACAAACCCTAATCAGGGCATATGTCCGGCGCATTTTGCCTAAGGCTTCGGAGCGGCTGCCTCAGGTTTCGGCGCAGCCGGTTTGGCGGACTCAGTCTTTAGCGGTGCCTTGGCCTTGTCACGGAAACGCTTGCCCGGTTCATCCACCAGATCCGCCGCCGCCAGCTTCAAGCCACGGGGATTATTCGCCGCCTTCAGCACGTCGCCGCCATAGCCCAGCACGTCTTTGGCGCGTTGAAGCTGGAAGTCACCTTCCTTAGTGTCATAATCATCGGGCGGCACTTCGGAGACCACATGCGGATCGCGGCGCTTCTTGCCTTCGTCAGCATCAAGCGCATTGCGATAATCGGCCTCAGAGAAGCTGAAGGCGCGGTTAGCGAGGATTTTCGCCTGATCGCGGGACTGTGCCACCTCAAGATCAGGCTCGATACCCGTCTTCTGGATCGAACGGCCTGAAGGCGTGTAATAACGCGCAATGGTCAGCTTGACCGCGCGGTTATCCCCCAGATTGACCACGCTCTGCACCGACCCCTTACCGAAGGTCGTCAGGCCAACGATCGAGGCGCGCTTGTGATCCTGCAGGGCACCGGCGACGATTTCCGCCGCCGAGGCCGAACCGGGATTGGTCAGGACGACAATCGGCTTGCCATCCATGATGTCGCCTTTTTTGGCCTGATAGCGCACGATATCCGACGCCTTACGTCCGCGCTGTGAGACCACCTCGCCGCCCTCAAGGAACAGGTCGGCAATGCCCACTGACTGATCGAGCAGACCGCCCGGATTATTCCTGAGATCAAGGATCAGGCCCTTCATCGCCGGATTTTCCGCCTTAAGCTGGGTCAGGGCCTCAGTCGCTTCACGCGTGGTGTTTTCATTGAAATTGGAAATACGCAGGTAACCGAAATCACCTTCCATGCGCACGCGTACGGACTTGATATTGATGATTTCCCGCGTCAGGGTGACCTCGAACGGCTCATCGACGCCTTCACGCACAATGGTCAGGGTCAGGTCGGTCCTAGGGGCACCCTTCATCTGGGAAACCGCCTCATTGAGGCGCAAGCCCAGAATGCTGGTGCCGTTGATCGCTGTAATATAATCGCCGGACTCAAGCCCCGCCCGCATGGCCGGTGTGTCATCCATGGGGGTGACGACCTTGACGGCCCCGTCTTCGGACGTCACCTCAAGCCCGATACCGCCATAGGCCCCCTTGGTCTTTTCCTGAAGATCGGCATAATCTTCTGCTGGCAAATAGCCTGAATGCGGGTCCAGTGAGGACAACATGCCCTGAAGGGCCGATTCGATCAGCTTCTTGTCATCGACCTCGACGACATAGTTCTGCTTGACCAGCGCCAGAACATCCCCAAAAAGTTCCAGCATCTCATAGGTGTCGGATTTAGGCGAAAAAGCCGGCTGGCTGGCATAGGAGACCGCGCCTGCGCTCAAAGCCAGAATAGCAATGCCACTCAACAGATAGTTCTTCATCTAAATCCTCAAAACCGGAGCCCCCGCTCCGTTACCTGTATGCCCGAAACACCGGACACTTTGACCGACCATACTACAGTCTGCAATGAGGCGTAAACAGGGCAGAAAGCCCCGTTATCAATTACAATTTTGACAGATCAAAACCCGTAGCCGGATTAACCGGCCGGTCGGATTTACGCAGCTCAAAATAGAAGGATTGCGGCTTTTCGCTTAGGTTGGGCAATCGCCCCAAAGGTTCATTGGCCCCGACGGTTTTTCCGGCCTCGACATAGACCCGGCCTATGCCTGTCATAATCACGCGGTAATCGCCGCCGACATGGACAATAATCACCTGACCATAGCCCTCAAGCGGCCCGGCATATTCCACTTCGCCTTCCGCCGGTGAACGCACCTGTGCGCCCGCCGCCGCCTTAAGACGCACGCCTCGAATGACACGCCCGTCCACGGTTTCGCCATAGCCTGCCAGCTTTTCGCCCACGACCGGCACCACCAGATTTAAGGACTTGCTCTTTTGCGTCCCGAGCAAGCCTTTCAGCGGCGTCTGGCCACGCAGCACGCGCGCGCGCGCCTCAAGTTCCAGATTACGCACCTCAAAGGCATCGGCTTCACTCAAAAGCTGATCCTCAAGCCGCCCGCGTTCAGCCAGAAGCGCCTCAAGCTGCGCCTGCTGTTCAGCGACATCGCTTTCGGAAATAAACAGCGCCTCGCTTTGCAGGACCGCTTCGCGCCTTACCGCCAGCAGGTTACGGTTCTGCTCAGACAGGGCATCGGCGCTTTTTTTAAGCTCCGGCGTCACTTCCTTGAGGATGATCGCCGCCAGCACGGCATCATTGGCCTTACGCGAAGACACAAAAATAGTCGGGGGCGGATTACGTGAATAGACCTGCAGGGCGCTCAGGAGACGCGCCTGCTTGTTACGCATGGTCCCCAGACGTCGCGTCAGATCAGCCTCATGGGCATTGAGCGTCTCAAGACGCGCCCGATAAACCGCTGCCCGTTTTTCAGACGCACCCTGCTTTTGGCCGATATTGATAATCTCACGACGCAGGCCTTCCATCTCGCGGGCGATTTGTCGGGCAGAGCGGCGCTTCTGTTCGCTCTTGCGTTCGTTGGCGCGTAACTCCGCCTGAATGGTATTCAGTTCGGCTTGCGCCTGTTTGCTTAAGACCGCCTGCCCCTGCGCACCGGACACGCACAATCCCATGAGGCACAGGGCCACCACAGGCTTGAGACGTGACAGGAATCGGGCGCGGCGCATGATTAAAATTACCCGTTTATGGTTAAGGCTTGATTAGAAAACGCTTCGTATCAATCCCGATGATAGGGCGATCCGGCCAGTATGGTTACCGCCCTATACATCTGCTCAGCCAGCATCAATCGCACCAGCGCATGCGGCCAGGTCTGCGGCCCGAAGGCCAGCGAAAACCGCGCTGATCTGACCAGTTCCGGATCAAGCCCGTCTGCCCCACCAATCAGCAGGGCCAGCTTACGCTCACCGGAATCCTTAAGCTTATCAAACCGCTGCGCGATCTGACGCGAGGTCAGAAGGTCGCCGCGTTCGTCACAGGTGATCAGGCATACGCCTTCACCCAGTGCGGCCACGATTGCCTCGGCTTCACGGGCCTTGTTGAGCGCCACATCCTGCGATCGGGCGGTTTTCTTAGGCTCGATCTCAAGTAACTCCGCCCCACCAAAACCCAAAGGCCGTCCCGCTTGCGCGGCACGGCCCAGATAGTCTCGGGTCAGATTATTTTCAGGCGTATTGCCGAGTTTTCCAACCGCCGCCAGAACCAGTTTCATGGATCAGGCCAGCCCTTTATTCAGGGCGGGAATCGAGCAGGTGACCCGAACGTTCGCCGGTGGGCGATACAGACCAGATCTTCTCAATATTATAGAAGGTGCGCACTTCGGGACGGAAGATATGGACAACCACATCACCGACATCGATCAGCACCCAGTCGCAGGCCGGAAGACCTTCGATACGGGCCTTACCGAAACCGCTTTCTTTCAACGCGCGCAGCACGTGGTCAGCCAATGCCCCTACGTGACGATGGGAACGACCCGAAGCGATGATCAGGGTGTCTGCGACCGAGCTTTTGCCGCGCAGATCGATACATACGATGTCTTGCGCCTTATCATCCTCAAGGCGATTGAGAATCAGGGTCTCAACGGCCAGACCGTCCTCAGTGACGGTGGAACTCTGGTCAATATCGGCCGCCGGAGGTTCGGCGGAAGGTGAAGTCGGCGCGTCTTGCGCTAGCTGACGGGGCAGAGGAGTAGCTCCTTGAGATTACAAACTGTTGTTGACCTTAGCACAATCATCGACAGGGGTCATCCTTTGACTGCCAATATGCCAAAGTTTTTACTTTTGCGCGGTCTTTTGCGCCCGTATCGCTGTTGACGATGTCTTATTCAGCGGTGCCGTCAGATATATCCAGGCCGGTGCCTCAAGGTGCGGCAATAGCCGCGCCTGCCGTTCGGCCCGCCTTTTCACCCTAAGATAGGCGGCGGCTGGTGACCTCAGGCTTTTCATCGATTGCCCCGGCCGCGCAACAACGGCAATGGGCATAAGCGCGGCAAGCTCTTTCCAGTCCCGCCAGCGATGAAATTGCGCCAGACTGTCGGCCCCCATGATCCAGACAAAGTGCACCGCCGGAAACCGCATTTTTAACGCTCGCAGGGTTTCGACCGTATAGGCCGTACCGATGCGTGTCTCAAAATCGGAAACCACATCCCCCACACCTGCCAAAGGTGCAACCGAAGCTATGCGCGCCTCAAGCGGAGTCATATCGGCCTTTGATTTCAGCGGGTTCTGCGGCGACACCAGCCAGATTACCCGATCCAGCCCCAATCTTTGGCGGGCCGTATTGACCACATGGGCATGCCCCTCATGCGCCGGATTGAATGAGCCGCCAAACAGGCCGACCACCTGAGCGGCCCCGAGATGGAAGCCTGCCCTAAGTACGCTTTTCCGCTTGGCAGCCCTAGTCATCCCCCCCTAGTCATCCCAAGGGCTGTAGCTGCTTTCGGCAGGGGTTTCCGCCTGCTTCTCGGCGCTTTTTTGTTCGTTGATCACCCCGAGCGTGGCGAACAACAGATCGCGAACACCTTCGTGGGTGACACCGGAAATCAGGTGCGGCGTCTGTTTTGAAACTTTTTTAATCGCCTTGACCAAGGCCTTACGCTGATCGGCATCAAGCGAATCCGCCTTGTTGATGGCGACAATTTCCTGACGATCCGCCAGACCATCATCATAGGCCGCCAGTTCCTTGCGGATAATTTTATAGGCCTCAACAGGGTCTTCCTGCGTACCGTCAATCAGGTGGATCAGCACCTTGGTACGCTCGACATGGCCCAGAAACCGCGTTCCCAGACCTGCCCCTTCAGACGCCCCTTCGATCAGGCCCGGAATATCGGCAATAACAAACCGCTGCTCGACCCCAAGGTCAATCACCCCGAGATTAGGCGTCAGGGTGGTGAACGGATAATCGGCAATCTTGGGCTTTGCCGCCGATGAGGCCGCGAGGAAGGTCGATTTACCGGCATTGGGCAAGCCCACCAGACCAGCATCGGCGATCAGTTTCAGGCGCAGCCACAGCCAGCGCTCCTCGCCATCCTGTCCGGGCAAGGCAAATTTCGGGGCCTGATTGATCGGCCCCTTGAAGCGCGTATTGCCCCAGCCGCCGTTGCCCCCCTTAGCCAGAAGCAGTTTCTGGCCAACCGTATCCATGTCAGCCACCAGCGTCTCGTGATCTTCTTCAAACACCTGCGTACCCACCGGCACCTTAAGTATAAGGTCCTCGGCATTGGCCCCGTGCATCTGACGGCCCTGTCCGTGTTCGCCGGTATTGGCTTTGAAATGCTGCTGATAACGGTAATCGATCAGGGTATTCAGCCCCTCAACCGCTTCGATCCATACGCTGCCGCCCTTGCCGCCGTCGCCACCGTCCGGCCCGCCGTTCGGGATGAACTTCTCCCGCCGGAACGACACGGACCCCGCGCCTCCGTTACCGGAGCGAATATAGATTTTACACTGGTCGAGAAATTTCATTGTAACTTACTAGCAGAGATAAGGCGGCTGACAGGAGTATCAGCCGCCTTTGTGAACTAAGTCCGCCCTAAGATCAAATCTTTGCGGATTTCTTATGCTCAGAATGAGGATATTTGCGCCTCAGATCAGAGTAAGCGGATCATATGCAACACTTCGTGGTCACCGGACGCAGCATCAGACTCAGTTGTCCGGCGTCCGGTGTAAAGGAAACCGGCCTTTACCAGTACGCGCGACGCCGCCTCATTATCAGCGACATGCGCAGCGTGCAGGATGCGGTGTCCACCGTAACGGGCAATCTGCGCCACCAGCGCCTTCACGGCTTCGGTGCCATAGCCCATACCCTGAAACTCAGGCGCAATTGAAACGCCAAGGGTCGGGCCAAACATATGCAGATTACCCTGCCCCGTTGCATAACGGGCCAGACTGACAACGCCGATCAGACGATCATCTTCAGTGCGTACACCATAGATGGGCATTTTGGCACTTGAGTGCAGACGCGCACGCTCAATATAGGCGGCGGCTTCGGACTCACTAAGCGGCATCAGGCGCTTATCGGAAAACACCTGCATGAGATCATAGAGGTCACCTGCACGCAGGCTCTTGAGCGACAGACGATCCGTCTTCACTTCGTTGGCCATCACCTGACCGCTCAGATGATCGGTTGCGGGGCGCATTAAGGTCTCTATGGTCGGGGCAATCATTGGCTTATTCCCGTTGTCTTCGTTAAGGTTAAGTTCCCGCCGCAGCGGAAGGCTTGAAAACCAGTTTTATCGGGTCGCTGAGGTTATTTTGTGCGGGGCAATGTGTCAGAGCCCGCATAAAAAGACAGCCACCTGTCGGGCATCAGGCATAAAGAGCCTGTAAAACCCGAAACATTTCGCCGGATATCAGAAACTGATTTTTCCGGCACAAAGCCCGACTTACTGGTCCCGACTTACTGGTAACGAACGGGGATGAGGTTAAACCGATTATCCGTCTGAGCGCCTTGACCGGCCCAACTCAGTTGAGTTGAAAAACGAAAAGGGAGCCCGGATAACAAAATCCGGACTCCCCGTTCATTGGTTTCGTCCAGATCGGCCTATAGTATAAGCGCGATCTGTGACAATTCTCAGATAGCGCTTATTCGGCGGCTTCAGCCACCGGAATGATCGACACATAGGTACGGTTGTCACGCTTGGTCGTGAACTTCACCGCGCCGTGCGCCGTCGCAAAAAGGGTGTGATCGCGGCCGAGGCCTACATTGTCACCCGGAAAGAACTTCGTGCCACGCTGGCGAACAATGATGTTGCCGGAAAGGACGTTTTCGCCGCCGTAGCGCTTCACGCCAAGACGCTTGGATTCTGAATCGCGACCGTTACGTGACGAGCCGCCTGACTTTTTATGTGCCATGATATAACTCCTTAGGCTCGCTGATTACGCTTCTTCAGACGCGGCTTCGGCCTTTTTCTTAGGCGCAGCACGCTTCTTTGGGGCGGGGGCTTCTTCGGCAACCGGTGCTTCAACCGCTTCGGCCAGACCGCGCGGCGCAAGGCCACGGGCGCGGGCATCAAGCTCAGCCTTGGTCACCAGTGAAACGGTGCCTTCCCAGGCCGCCGACTTACCTGCACCATTGATAGCGGTGATGCGGATAGCCGATTCCGGCTGACGGTGACCATTGGTACGACGATAGCCCTGACGACGGATCTTCTTGAAGATCTTTACCTTCTTGCCCTTACGGGTTTCGATGAGCGTGCCTTCGACCACACCACCGTCAACGACAGGCGTGCCAACGACTGCACCGGCTTCATCACCGATGAGCAGGACTTCTTCAAAACGAACCTTTGCGCCGGCTTCGCCTTCGATCTTCTCGACCACCAGCAGGTCGCCGGCGGATACGCGGTATTGCTTACCGCCAGTTTTAATTACCGCATACATCGGTTCAGTGCCTTTTTGTTTTCAGCATCGCGAACCCGAACGGCAGGTTATCACCTAAGGTTCACGCAAATAAGAACATTACCCGCAAGACATTTGCCTTCGGGAGAGAGGGGCGCTTTATATAGTTTTTGCACCTTGAGTCAATGCCTGTTTCAGCCACTTTGGGCCTGTTTCCGACACTTTACGCATTGGGCTGTCGAAAATTTCAGCCCCTGCCCGATCAATGCCCCACTGTTTCCTTGATTTCATCCGTCAAAGGCTTAACTAAGGCGCAAATCTCTGTATTTGACAGCCGAAAGCGTAATCTCATGGCCGACACCGCCCCCGTCTCGCAAAAAACCCCTGTAACGGTTCTGACCGGCTACCTGGGCGCTGGCAAGACCACGCTTCTGAACCGTATCCTGAGTGAGAACCACGGTCAGAAATACGCCGTCATCGTCAATGAATTCGGTGAAATCGGCATTGATAACGACCTGATTGTCGGCGCGGACGAAGAAGTGTTCGAAATGAATAACGGCTGCGTCTGCTGCACGGTGCGCGGCGACTTGATCCGCATCCTGTCGAACCTACTGAAGCGCAAGGGCCGCTTCGATGCGATTATTGTGGAAACCACCGGCCTTGCCGATCCCGGCCCCGTCGCCCAGACCTTTTTTGTGGATGAGGATGTGAAGGCCAAGACCTATCTTGATTCGGTGACGGCTCTGGTCGATGCCAAACACTTCGATCAGGCGCTGGCCGCCGATCGTGTCGTCAAGGAACAGATCGCCTTTGCCGACCATATCATCCTCAACAAGACCGATCTGGTCGATGGTGATACGCTCAATCAGATCGAAGCCCGCCTCAAGGGCCTGAACCCGCTGGCCTCCATTCAACGTGCCGAGCGTTCAGGCGTCGATATCCAAAGTCTGCTTAATCAGCACCGCTTCGATCTTGAGAAAATGGACTCAGTGGCCAATCACCACGATCACGGCCCCGATTGCGCAGATGATTGCGGCCACGATCATGCGCATGATCACTATCATCATGATCACGGGCATGACCACGACCACGTCCATGACGAGCACTGTGGCCATGACCACAGCCATGATCACCACAATCATGACCACATCAACCCGATCCACGACACCGAGATCACCAGCGTTTCCTTCAGCACCGACAAACCGATCAATGGCGTGGCCTTCACCCGCTGGCTCGACAAACTGCTGGCGGAAAAGGGGCAGGACATCCTGCGCGCCAAAGGCATCCTCAATATCAAGGACGAAGACCGCCGACTGGTGTTTCAGGCCGTGCACATGATCCTTGAAGGCGACCTGCAAAAGCCTTGGGGCGAAAATGAACCGCGCCTCAGCCGGGCGGTGTTCATTGGCCGTCACCTTGACGAAGCCGCCCTGCGCACCGGCTTCAACGCCTGCATCGAGAAATAATTCCTCCGGGGTGAGAGCCTGACACCAAACAATCGCTTAAGCAGATCGCAAGACAGCTTACGACGCCCGATTTGACAAAACGCTGATATGGTGGCGCAAATCTTGCTATGTCACAGAAACTTCCCGTGGCCGTATACCTCTCAGGTGCGCACGGGAAGCATCTGTTTCTAAGACTGGCGGGATATTATGGTTGGCGCTCCGGCGATCGAAAACTCAGGACAACGGTTTGCCTTTCTGGATGCCCTTAGGGGCGGGGCCGCCCTTTTGGTTATTACGGCTCATTCTCTGGAGCACAGCAAATTCACTGAATTGTGGAACGGGTTGTTCAGTTGGATAAGCTATGGCGCATTCGGGGTCGCCGGGGTCGCGGTTTTCTTTTTTGTCAGCGGCTATATCATACCTATAAGCCTTGAAAAACGTGGCGACATAAAGCTGTTTTTCATAAGCCGTGCCCTTAGAATTTATCCTCTGTATATTTTTATATATTTCCTGACGATACTGGCTTCGGGGCAGATAAATTTCCTTTTTTCTCCGGACTTCTTACCCAATCTGACGGCACATCTCCTGTTTGTTCAGGAATATGTGAAACAGCAAAATTATGTTGGCGGTTCGTGGACCCTCTCTCTCGAAGCTATATGGTATATTGGTTTTGCGTTTCTCTTCTTTACGAAGCTTAATCGGAACAACATCTTTATAATCGTGTCTGTTACAGGTGTCTGCCTCATTGCTCAGGCCCTGTCCCTCTTTGTAACGCCACTCCCTCTCGGACGTCTCAGCATGCTGGTTGCGTGCGTTACCGGCATGTTTTTCTATCGTTACAGCGCTGGGCAAATGGACCTTCGTCAATTCACTTTTTTTGTATCGACTTTACTGCTTACCATATTGGCAAATCTTACCGTACGCACCTTCGCCGAAAGCGATAACCCATCCATGCTGAACGACCTGATTGCCTGGGTTATTGCAACAACGATATTTATTTTTGTTTTTGCCAATCGTCACAGCAGATTCTGGAACGCAGCATTTCTTCGGTGGCTTGGCGAAGTCAGCTATTCCTTATATTTGCTCCATAGCGTTATAATCATCCTTCTGTTGCGCCTGACCCCGCTAACGGGATTATGGTTCATACTCACCGTGTTTATCACTACAATTCCGCTTGCCTTGCTGACCTTCAAATATATAGAAACCCCTCCGATCAAGCTTGGCCGATCGCTTGCAAATACCAGACGTCAGCCGCAAAACCAGAATATCTAACCCGCTTTATGGGCCTCACGGCCATTTTCAGATAGTTACATGCCCTTTGCTTTTGAAAAAAACTACGGCGATTACATCGTCGCCGCCCTGTTCGACTCTGCCGATGAGCCTGTGGTGGCCATTGCCGACGGGCGCGTGGCGTTCCCTGATGCAGGCGCTGAATTTGCCGCACATCCCGACGCAGGCATCTTGAGCGCCGCCATTCACCCGTCAGGCGTCGGCCTGATTACCGGCGGTGATGACGGGCGCATCGTCTGGACGACCAAAGAGGCTGGCCCGGTCGAAATCTCCGCCCACAAAGGCGCATGGCTTGACGTGCTGGCCGTCAGCGAAGCCTCGAACCTTGTGGCCGCCGGATCAGGCAAGACGGTTTACCTGCATGATCTGGTGAAAAAAGACGCCCCAAAAGTTTTGGAGCATCCCTCCTCCGTCTCAGGCCTAACCTTCGATTCCAAGGGCCGCAAGCTTTACGCATCCTCATACGGCGGGGCTTATGTGTGGTTTGCCCGTCTGGCGCAGCAGAAGCCAAGCCTTCTGAAATGGGCTGGCTCACACACCAACATCGCCATTAGCCCCGACGATAAATTCCTGATCACTGCCATGCAGGACAATGCGCTGCACGGCTGGCGGTTGGCGGACTCCAAAGACATGCGCATGGGCGGCTATCCGTCCAAGATCAAGTCGCTCGACTTCTTCGCCAAGGGCAAGCTGCTGGCAACCTCAGGGGCAAATGGCGCGGTCGTCTGGCCGTTCCTCAAGGCCAATGGCCCGATGGGCGAAAACGCCTCTGAAATCGCTGCGGACGAATCAAGCCTTGTTACCGTGGTCTCAGGCGCTTCCGAGGACACCATCCTCTCCGCCGGACTTGATGATGGGCGCGTGTGGCTGGCGGAGCTGAAATCCACCGCTCAGGAATGGATCAAGCGCGAAAAAGGTGCCGCCATCAGCGCCTTGGCCATGTCGGGCGAAGCCAACCGCATCCTTATTGGCGACGAGGACGGTTCGGTCTATATCTACGAAGCATAATCTATTTCGCGTTTGGGGACATCATGGCGGCCACAGCTAAAAAACGTTTCAGGCCCTTTCGCCTGTTGCTGCAAATCTGTGTCGGCCTGTTTATCTTCAGCATAGTTTCGGTGGCCGTGCACCGCTTCGTGCCGGTGCCGTTTACCTTCCTGATGTTCCAGCGGGCGTTCGAAGGCCACGGCATCGACCACCGCTGGGTGCCGATGGAGAAAATATCCGATCATCTTAAGGTCGCGGTCATCGCTGCCGAAGACGCCAAATTCTGCTCCCATCAGGGTTTTGATCTGGACGCCATCGAAAAGGCCCAGAAAAACAATGCCCGTGGCCGCAAGGTACGCGGTGGCTCGACCATCTCGCAGCAGACAGCGAAAAATGCCTTCCTCTGGCCGCAGCGCTCGTGGGTGCGTAAAGGCGTCGAAGCCTACTATACCGGCCTGATTGAGCTGATGTGGCCCAAGGAACGCATCCTTGAGGTCTATCTCAACAGCATTGAATGGGGCCCGGGCATCTATGGGGCAGAATCGGCCTCCCGCCACTGGTTCGGCAAAAGCGCCTCGGAACTGAGCCGTTCCGAAGCGTCGCGTCTGGCGGCCATCCTCCCCAGCCCACTGAAATGGAAAGCCGCCAACTCAGGCCGTTATGTCAAACGCCGCTCCAATGCCATTGTCGCCAATTCGCGTGTCGTGAAAAACGGCAGCCTTGCGGAATGTGTGCTCAATTAATTTTATACTTTAATTTTATACCGGCCCACCTATCCGACCGAGCCTGCCATATCGAGAATTTAGACGCGTCCCCCTTATGATTGCTCAAGGATCAAAAAGGAGACAGACTATGTCAGTTCTTGAACGCATGGACACGGCCATCAACACCACCCTGTCCGAAGGCGCTGAGATTATCGAGCTTGAACTCACGCCTGAGGATTATGCCGAACTGATGAAGTTCGCTGCAGATATGCCCGCTGAAAGCCTTGAAGGTTTACAGCTTGATCTTCAGGCCCAGACCTATCGCGGCTTTAGCTTCGAGGTGCTGCACGGCACACCGGTGAGCGGCATTCTCACCGAAGAGGGCGCGGACCGCCTGCCCTATAATAACGAAACCGACGGTCATATTACCTCAGAGCGTCAGGACAACTGAGCCCATCCTCACGCCAGCACAAACGGGCGTCTTGCCGCCTTTCCTTCAAGGGCGGCCACCATGGCTAAAGGTATGTGCGTGCCTTACAATGGATGGGGCCCTTCACGCCCGCTGCGGCACAGAAAACCAAGCAACAACAGTTTTACAATCTGCACCGAATAGCGGAGGCACTTTGGTGACGTTCACTATCAAGGCAAAAGGACTTGCGGCAACGATTTGAGCATCATTGTGGCTAAATGATACTGGCGTTTTCGAATACATGTCTGACGCCTGCGCTATTGGGTGATCGCTGAACCGAACCCAGCGCCTCGGCGTTGCACTTCTCGAAACGCTGTTGGCGTGTCTCCAAACTGCGTCTTAAAAGCACGATTAAACGGGCCGATAGACCCAAAGCCACAATCGAGCGCAATCGTCAGCACCGGCAGATGATCAAAATCGCGGTCTGCCAACTGGCTCGCGGCCTGATTGATGCGAAAGTGATTGATCATGTGATTGAAGTTACGAAAGCCCAGCGCGCCGGTAATGCACTGCGTCACCTTATATTCCGCTTCGTTCACATGCCGCGCGAGATCTGCGACCTTCAAGTTCGGAGTCGTGTAAAATCTGTCGTCGCTAATCAGATTTAGAATGCGCGCCGCCAGAAGCTCATCGTCATGTGTCGCCGCTCGTCGCTTTACAGGTTCAGACAGCGGTGCATGACTACGGTAATAGATCGCGATACTGGCTCCTAACATCGCCAAAAACGCGCAGCTAACCTTAACCGCGTTGCTCCATTCTGCGGTTACACTGCCTTCCGGAGCACCGCTGGCCCACAACACTGCGACTGCCGTAAGCGTCGCATATCCCGTCAGGAAACTCACACGGAACCCGCGTTCGGCCTGTGGCATATTATTGCGAATGTCCCGCAGCGGCTCGCTCAGCGCAAGCAAAAGCACGGTCGAGCCGGTTAGTCCCTGAATATTAATAACCATATGTGTCAGCGGCTCCATTGAGGGCCCCGCTAATTGTACAAATCCACCTGCCAACACCAGGATCAGGACTGTGGCCAACGGCCACGGCGAAGCTCTGACGGCCTTAGGGCGAAACAATGCGCGTGCCATAAGCCAGGACCATCCGCAGGTCGCATTGGCAGCCACAGCGATGAGCCCAGAGACCACGCCGAAACCATCACCGATCAACCGGCCCAAACAAAAAAAGCCAATCGCTCCTATAAACAGCGCTCCGTAAACATGCATGTCTTCGATCTTGCGACCACGTTTGACCAGCAGCGTCACGGTCACTGCGATAACCGCAAATATCGGCGGAAACACATACATCTTGTTCATTATGATCTGGCCCCACTCGCGAAACACGCTTCATCTTACACCATTGCGCTTGGTGAAGGGATAGAGGGCAACAATGAAAATATATCGCCGATTTCCAAATCGGCGAGACGGGCTCGTACCGTAAGATAAATCGTCGCCCTTTTCGCGGCCATCGTCGCGTGGCTTGAGGGAGACATAGCCTTAAAATGACACAACAAACGACACCCGCCGGCGGAACCTTACTGCAACGCTCAGGCTTGATCTGGTACCTTACGGCCGCTGCGGGCCAACTGGCCTTCATTTGGATGATTATCGCCCATTACGGCCGCAAAACAATGAGCGGCAACTATCAGGGCTGGAACGACAAGCCGATCATCAAGGGTTATGTCGAAGGCGACGAAGCCGGAAATCTTCTATTCATCGTCCACGTACTTCTGGCGGCAGTCATTACGCTTGGCGGCCTGCTTCAGCTCATTCCTGTCATTCGCAGACGGTTGCCCTGGTTACATCGCTGGAACGGCCGCACCTTCATAGTGATTGCTTATATTCTGGCGATAGGCGGACTCTGGATGACCTGGATGCGCCCAACCTATCTGTCGATAATTTCCGCAGTTGCCGTCTCCGTTGACGGCGTGCTGATCCTGATCTTCGCTACCTTAACTTGGCGTCTTGCCATAAAGCGTCAGATAGAGGCGCATCGAAAATGGGCCATGCGCACCTTCATGGTCGTAAATGGCGTATGGTTCCTGCGTATAGGCATTATGGGCTGGGTACTGATCAGCCAAGGTGGCGCGGGCTTAACGAAGGACATGTCCGGTCCCCTCGACATCCTGCTGCAATTTGGCGCGTTTCTCATTCCGCTCAGCGTACTCGAACTCTACTTCCTGGCCCAGCGTAGTCAGCACAGGCTTACGAAACGGCTGGTCAGTGTGCTGGTACTCTTCTGGACGGCCTTCATGGCTCTCGGCATTGGCGGCGCTGTTGCGTTCATGTGGGGCCCTTACATGTAGCTTCAGGCCGACCGCAGCCTCAGGCAGCGCTTATTGCTGTCTGAGGAAGAATGAAGCCTGAAGCAAAAGAGCGACATGCACATCCGCCAAAGGTGCCGCGATATTCGCGAAACACCGCTTATTCTGAGCCGCCATCCCGTTAAGCCAATATGCAGCTTTGAAAGATTTTCAGGATTGTCCGGGAATCGACACGTCTTATCCGGAAAAACGACCCATCCCATCCGGAATGGACAATGACTGTGCGGACTCAATAAACCGCGCGCCCCAACATACTGAACTGTTTAGGTTTTGCAACGTGCGCCAGCTTGGTGCATCCGGTGCTTACCGCTAATCTGTCGAAAACATATAACTTTTGCGGATAAGAAAGGCAAAACGGAAACGGGAACACGCAAGCAATTGAAACAATAGATTTTATTCCCGCAAGTCGAAACTCTTATTGCAGTTCCTTCGATGACAGAGAACACGCATAATCAGGTCGCTATTAGTGCCAGAGAGAACCAAGAAGGCATTAGCGCCCTCGGTTCACTACGTCCTGAGATCGCGAGAAATGAGACCAGAAGCGCTCTTGAACCATCGGCCAATTATCTGGCTCAATCGCGGTTTCGGCTTGATAAAAATCGTCTCATTCGCAACCCAAACATAGGCTTTCTGTCCTTCACGGAGTTGAAGCTGTGTCACTATTTCATCCGGGATGGTCCACAAAAGGTCACCGTTATCAAGACGTTGCCATTCAACATTCCAGCCGGATTTTGTTATGTCTTCTTTTTCCATTTTCATTTCCTCTTGGATTGATTTCGCGCATATCCCATGCGCGGGTTGCCTTCTTTAGACCGCTCGACGCACTCCTGGACACTCCTCCTCTTCTATTTCAGGACCGAATTGGGGCATGCGTTTGACCGGTTTGGTTGTCGTCGTCACGTGCGTCAAATATCTGTTTGCAGGCAGGAAGACTTCGACATCCTCACGCCGCCACAAGTCATGGTCTTTGGATGGTTTCTTAAGGTCACGTTCCTGAGCCCAGCGCGCCGATTGCTTTGCAGTGTTCCCGATCCTCGCCGCGATCTCCCATGCCCCGATATAATCCACACCCGCCTGCACCACAGTATCCGTGGCAATCCGCACCCGATTAAAGGAGGCGTACTCCAGAATTCCACACCTCAAAAGCTGGAAAAGGTTTTTAGGCAACAGGTTGAGATACTCTTGCACTTCTTCCTGCATCATATAGGGCCGCGTGAAGGGTAGTTGATACCAAGGGACATCGCCCTTTACGACAGAGCCTGTAAGCCTCATAGGAACTGAGAGATTTTCAGCAACTAACGGCCCAGAAGGGTTTACGATCCCAAGCTCAAGTTGATTATTGAAGGTCAGCGCGGTCTTAACGACGGTTGCTAAGGGTTTATGTGTAGCACCAATGACCGGATACAGCTTGCTCAAAGGAATTCTCTCATCCTCCGCCAGAAGATTGGGGATTTGGGTTCGAATCCTCCGCACTAAGGCTTCAAACGGATCACGTTCGACATATTCACGACAATATAGGTGCGGTATGGCCTGACTTGGGTGCCACTCCAGCAAGCCTGCATCTACAAACTGCTCCAGATGATATGCTTTCCACCCCGTGGCTTGACTGACTTCCACACTTGAAACCCTGTCAGCGATTGAGGCTTTGAGCCTCTCAAACTCAATTCGCCGGACGTAGGTGATACGCTTAAAGTCGCCGGGTTGAGTTTCGCTACTAAGCAGCCCTGCATCGACCAATGCTTTTATCTTGCTCTTATCCGGCAACCCCATGTCAGCAGCCATTTCTTTCAAGGTGAGCAGGCCATGTTTCTTTCGGGCGGTAGAGATAGCGGAGATATGCCGGGGAGCATCAGGTTTAAGCGCCTTCGCAATACCGACAGCCGCTTCCTGTGCGGCCACGGTTCCGATCTGTCGGGCATAGCGCTTCACCTCCCCCAGAAATTTGCTGGCCCGAAACCTGGACTCGCTCCGCATAACCTCGTGCAGAGCATCCGGGGCACCTATGATGAGGCGAGCCCCTTCTAAAAACTCCGCAAGCGTTGAGGCATAGTCGTATCGATTCCTGAACTCACGCACGTCCCCATTCAGATATCTTGCTGCACGTCCAAAGATTATGACGAGTTGAAGTAAAACCGCTCTATCGAAATGTCTAAATAAGGGGGGTAAGGTAAGCTCAGCTTGTTTTTTCTGAACCTCATCACCGAAGACATAATCCATGATTGGTTTCGCCAGTTGCCGCTCGTCATCCTCCATTGTCACCGGCTCGGCCAGAGTAAGATTGTATCCGCAGTCGTCACAGTAGCTCGGCCCTCGAGATACCGGCCATTCCAGGGCATGTAGACAACTGGGACAGCGATCCCGGAGCACTTCAAATGACGTCGGGCAGATCGGCAGCAAATCGATTTGCCAGGCGTAATGGCAGGCTTTGGCTGTGCGGAGATGCATCACCCCATAACGCCGTCTGATGGTCTGGAAATGAAATTCCTTAAGATGCAGGTGGCGAACACATATATCTCCGCCTTCAAGTATCATCGGCACCAGGGTCTGGATTTCGGCCTTTGACAAGCCCGTCGCCCGCTTGAATGCCGCTATGTCTTCAATAAATTCAGTCCCTTGTTTTGCACTTAAGGGCGCAAGACCAATCTCCGCGTGCAGCTCCTTCTTCATTCGGATAAGATTGCGTGAGGCCAGGCGCAGTAGGTAGGAACCGAAACCTTCATTCTGTTCGGGCTTGAGTCTAAGCAGCATGACGGCACCTATCGATCATAAGAAAATGGGTTGGTTTTGATAAGTTTCTGGGCGATGAGCCAGTCTTCCACGCCAAGAGCCAGGTCAATCTCCGCGATCATGCTGGCACCGCGGCGTGTAGCGTTCACGGCCGCCTTCTTCAGAAGATCAATGATGTAGCCAAGGCCGCCCCCCGTCGCCGCGATGATTTTCGAGAGGGTCTCAGGATCGGCAAGATGAGATCTTTGCTGCACGATCCCGAGCGCGAGCATTTGGCCCTCATAGTGTGTAAGCGCCTGATTGAGGAAAATAATATCCTGTGCTGACTGGGTAAGCAGTGGAATCTGGCAATCCTCGGCCAGCCGTCGGCGGACATCCCGTCGTGTCAGGAGGAGCCGTGAATCTTCCGTTCCGCTTAAGACAATACTCAGCAGGCGGTCACTCTGAGCGGTCTTAATCCAGTTCGCCATCGCAGTGTTTTCGGCATTGACGAAATTTGCGTTGGCGATTTCATCTATAATCAGCACCAGCGTTTTATTCGCCCGAATGACGTCGGCGAGCATATTTTCGAGCTGAGCCTGCCGCTCGCCGGGCCTGGGCTTCCATCGATCGGCACCAATCTCCGTGAGAAGGCGATTTAGAAAGGCACCTGTTCCGCGAGCGGTCTTGAAGCTGAAATAGACAACCTTTTCGCATCCGGCACGCCTGTTAGTCATCTCTGCGAACCTCGCGAGCGGGTATGATTTACCCGCGCCTTCAGGACCAAATACTGTAAGGCCGGGCCGGATATCATCAGAATCCAACTCACTAAGTTTTATAAGATAGTCCAGTTTGCTGGCGAGTTCGAGTTGAGGACGGTAGTTGATATGAACTGAACGTAAAGCCTTGCGCACTTTTGCGGCGCGCAGGTTGGCATCGGGCGACATATCTCGCCCAAAGTGATCATAAAACTTCATCTTAGAAATCCGAAAAATTGGGCAATTCGTGGAATGCATCATGGCCGGCAACTAAACCCTTGGGCTTATCCTTTGCCGGTGCCTGCGGCAGGTGCGGTGATGCAGCAATTGGTGCCTTGGACAGGCTTCTCCGCTTTCGGACGGTTTTCCCGGGAGGCATGAGCGCGCCATCCTCTCTCTCAGACGCGAAGTTTGTCGCAACGACATGAGTGGAAGCATTATCGGATCGATCTTTAGCTGCAATATCAGCCGCCAATTTTGCGGCCTGTTTATTTCGCAATTGGGATCGCCGTTTCACGGGATTATTCGCCGACGCGATCAGTTCCGCATGTCTGGCCGTGATGTTTGTCTGAGGATACAAATCATCGGCGTGTGCCTTACGCGCTTTCCGCGTTATCTTATGCAAAAACAAAGACCGTCCGGAAGCGTATTCAAACTCTTTAGCTTTAAGTGTTACGAAGCGCTTCGAATGCGGGCAGTAAACCTGGATCTGCCCCATATCCATAGGATCGCTCACGACCCGAACGCGGAACGACCCTCGTTCTCCCTGAACCTGCCGGAATTCAGCCAGAATACTGTCAATCTCGGCACCTGATCCATAATGAAGGTGCTCCACGCGCACGCCTTTTCGGCTCAATGATCGCATCCTCGATATGCCTGCAATCCGCTGAAGCTCTGAAAGATCACAGAACGCACGCATCGGATGCATCAGGATATGTTCGTGCCACACCATAGCAGGTGGCGCACCTTCCAGTCGCTCCTTGGCCGTAAGATTATGAATTGAAATGAATTTCTGCAGCACATCACTAAAGCTAGGCAAATCGAGTGTGGCCGATTTCACCGAGTCATAGTCTCCCAGCTTTTCAGACACATCTCTAAATGCCACACCCTTCAGCCGATGGATGACTTTGTGATTTAACGTACCAAAGGACACTTCAACTAACGGCTTATCCGTTGGCGTTCGAACGCGGGCAAACGAGACCTCAACCCCCATATCGTTCAGGGCTGTCGTAAAGCTCCCCGATATAAACTCGGATCCCCTATCAGCTATTATACGCGCAGGAATGCCGTAAATGCTCTTAAGCGCCGGATAAGCGTCACCCAAATACACATCCGCCGATGGGGTAAAAGCCGCTTTGATGGCCTGGAATACAGACGCCCTGCCAGGTGGCGTAAATCCGACCACCAAGGCAAGAAATGCGCCTGAGGCGGTATCAACAATGGACGTAATGTACGGCCGACCAATGACAAATTTCCGCTCTGGGTGTATCAGGAAGATGTCTGCAACCGTGTGATCAATCTGGTAAGCTTCACCGGGGGCGAATACGAGCCCCGATTTTCCGACACCCTTAAGATTGCGGTTAAAATGCTGAGAGCCGTACTTTTTTCGCAAATGTGCTGCGTCAAGGAACCCATCAAAATGGGCGTAGAAGGTCGACTTGGAGCATGGTTTCACAAGGTTGATGGTGTTCTGGCTGGCTCGCCCCCGGTTCTCCTCTTCGATTTTTAGACAAAAATACCCCCACGCCGCGATCTTGTTGCTTTCTTTCGTTTCGACGTACCAGGTTACAGCTTGTCTGATAAACTCCTGCAAGTCCGCAGAAAGTTTCGGCTTGCGCGGAACCCGGCCTCTCATAGACATGAAGTCTCGGATAGACCTCTCACCATATGCGGTATGAGACTTCAAAGCCTTAACAACCTGCCGGTCAGAGGGCATGCCGTTCAGCTTGCTGACCAACTCTGGATTCGCATGACAGACCTGCACCGTGATTGTCTGGCGCATCCCTTTTGATAGGCGTCCGATTTTTTCCAGATGTTCGTCTAACTTGAGCACAATCTTCTGCAAAAGAAGGGCACCGGGTTGCCTTTCAGCGATTTCTTCAAGGCTCTCACCGCAAGGGATAGATACGGCCCGATTCAGTGAGAAAAGGCAGTAAAACCGCCCTGCCGCCATCATTTCTGTCAGCCACTCGGTGGTAACGGCACCGTCTACGCCCCCGGTGAGTGGGCGGCCAGTATTGGGGTCGATAAAAAAATGCAGATTGCCATTCAGGGGCTTGATGTATTCGACCTCCACCCCATCGTAAACGTAGAGTCCTCCCCTTCGCAGCTTAGGCACTGCCACACTGGTCAAAGCGTCGTTGAGAGGGTTAGTTGCCTTACTAATAAGAGGCTTAAGCATAGCTCCCTCCTATCGTCTTGCGGACAATCGTCGAGGCCGTAAGGCGGCGGCTAATGTCGCAATAGACATGCTTTCGGGCAATCAGGGATAGGAGTTGCGCACGTCCCGTTGGCGATGTTCCTAAGGCTGTCAGCAACTGCCCAAGTGTTTTATTGTTACCCTCCAGAAGCAAATTACAGGTCGCAAGGGTTCGGGGCTCTATCCGGACAAAGCGGTGGGACACTAAGCTCTGTATGTTGTGCGCCAGAACATTCTTTCCGATTAATTTGTTTGTTGTCGCTACGATGAACTCGATACCGAGCCCCTCCAGGATTTCACGAACGATGTTCAGCTTTTCCAGATAAGCTGGACGCCGAATGCTTTCGAGACTGGACTTCACCTCCACAGCCTGGATGTTTCCTGACCTCGTAAGACGCAGAACATCCAAGGTGTAGCGTCGCATCTTTTCGTCGTAAATAAACTCGACGGCCACGCATTGGGTGCGAATATCCACCACCCCAGGGTCGATATCAGAGGTGTAAAGAAACCATCTTTCCGGATCAGACTCGGCTTGAAGGGCAATACCCGACGTTACCAAAGGCATATAGCTGACACGATTAATGTGAGCAGAGGCCCTTACAGCCCTTACACCAAGAGGAGATAAATTGATCGATACCTTTGCGCTGGGACGCGACACAAAGATTTCCTTCTCAATTTTGCCTTGTTCGGGAAGATCCAGCGCCTTGCTAAGCGTCGGTGTCCAGTTCAGGTGCTTTGAAGACCCGATCCACCATGATGGATAGGCCGTATGATTGTAATTTTGGGTCAAAACGGGTGACCCCGTCGTTGGTGGGTATTGGATAATATCCATAGCTCAATGCTCCTCCACCAAACCGGTGGGATGCGGGACGCCAAACGCCATAGGCTGCAGCAATTGGCGCTACAGGAGATGCCACTTGGTTTTTGAAAGATGGGAGAGCGCGCACAGAATCGCATGGGCGCAACAGGCCCATTGACAATCTGATCAAATACCTTGATGATTTAGGTGCTAAGTAAAATATCAAGGGCGCTCGACTTCGGTAGGGCGCTCTTTATTTATGGTGACATGGCCGAAACTCCATTTGGTTCGACGGCTTAAAATATGCCGATCAGCTAGGCCGACGGGGGCTCGTTACTCACATGATCCGCCGCACCCCGATCAAGCCAAATTTGCTCAGGCGAAAATCCAATTGCCGATGACAACATGTTTTCGATTCGAGCAGATCGGGTTATTCCTTTTGAAACTGAATAGACGAGGGATGTACTCACACCCGCCTGACGTGCGATCGAAGAAAAATTCGTTCCACGTCTTCGCAGGCATTCCTTAACCCAATCGTGAGTCGTAAGGCGAACTTTCAACAACATAACTTGACTTGATTCCCAATCAACTGAGCCATATATAGTTCAAGTCTATTCATCTTTTACGCAGAGTCAAATTTTATGAATAAGGATGTCACGGCAGCTAAAAAAAGGTATTCAAGAGAGGATGTTAGCCGCCGTTTAATTAGCGTCCGGCATCGTATCTCTGGTACGAGTCAGATAGCATTCGCACTTGCACTCGACGTTCCACGTCGAACAATCCAGAACTACGAACAAGGTAGATCTGATATTTCTGCAGAGTTCCTCATCAGACTGTTTGATCGTTTCGGGGTCGATCCTCTATGGTTGCTCCTAGGCGAAGGCGACACCTCGCTGAGCGGTCATCACAGTTCTTCTCTAGATATGTTTGCTAAAGTAACAGCCGCCGTCACTCGGGCTATTCAAAACAGACAACTGCAAGTCTCGCCCGAAAAGACAGCCGCTCTGGTCGCAGCCGTCTATAAGAAAGTTCGTATCGCCCAAAGTTCCAACATCCAAGCAGAAGCCGATGAGTTTGTAGAGTTGGCGTCATGACGGAGAGGGACAATGATAACCTGGTGGACGCATCCAGTTTTTTCGAACGAAAGGTCGACCAGGCAATAATTGCTGAGGCCATCGAGTATACGCTTGAAGAGCAAAAAATGGGCTTCAGTATGGACGATAAAACAGCAAAAATGGTGGAAGACAAGATTGATAAGATTATTGGCACCTGGCCCAGGCTTCCGATTTTTACATTGATATCACTCTGGTCGGTCTTTGCAGCGTGTCTCAATCGGTATCCGCAGACTATCCTCGACTGGTGCCTGTTAGCTCTTCTCTGCATGTCCTCGGTCGCATTTCTCTTAGACGTCAAATATTGGCGAAAGGAGATCAACCTTACAAAGGAAGCTAAACTCCTCATGCAGCAACGGGCGAGAAATTAGGAAACACGCTTTATCATGGCCAGAAATTCTTCAAAGCTCCTTTTCGATCCCGCTGGGATGATGAGAAGCTTTGATAAGCTTATACGATCTTCCTCAACTCGGTCTATGAACTCTTTCCGGAGTTGAAGCACAGTTGATACGTCATTCTGCGTGGTCGCGCGCGTCTCTTTTGGCCTTATCACCCGTCTCATTTTAACACTTTCGGATCAAGGACCGCTCCAGATTAGAATTATCTTATTATAATTCCAAAAAGCGCTCCGTGCTATAGGATGAATAGTTGAGTTTGATGCGAACATCCTTATGCGGATCCCACGCACCGTGAAACATGACTTTAGCATACTCGTCTGTAAAGGCATTTGATCGACCTCTATTAGCCTTCGCACCAAGAAAACGCGGTTTTGCGAACATCTTCGCGCCCATGGTTAAGAACTAAAAACTGGCCTCCGTACTGCGTGTCAAATCAAACAAATAGCGCTGCCCGTTCAATCGCTTGCCAGTTGATTCCCGACCTGCTTAAAGCTCCTGTTAACCCGAAGCGGGGGTATAAAGGCTATAAGCTAAGGGGCATAAATTGAATCACCAAACACTTTCATCGTTTATCTGGTCGGTTGCTGACTTACTGCGTGGCGATTACAAGCAATCTGAATACGGCAAGGTAATCCTGCCCTTCACGGTTCTGCGTCGCCTTGATTGCGTGTTGGTGGATACAAAAGATGCCGTGGTGGACGAATATAAAGCTAAAACTGCAATAGGCCTCAACCCAGACTCATTCCTACTGCGCAAAGCTGGCCAGAGCTTTTACAACACCTCGCCGCTTGATTTGGTGAAGCTCCTGGGCGATCAAGACAACATTCGACCGAACCTTTATTCGTACATACAAGGGTTCTCGGACTCTGCCCGTGACATCTTTGAGCGCTTTGACTTCTACTCTCAGGTTGAACGGCTAGCGAAATCCAGCCTGCTGTATTTGGTGACGGAAAAGTTTGCCAATATCGACCTGCACCCCAAGCGTGTCGACAACGCCCAGATGGGTCTGGTGTTCGAAGAGTTGATCCGCAAATTTGCGGAAATCTCGAACGAGACCGCTGGGGAACACTTCACTCCGCGCGAAGTCATCCGGTTGATGGTCAACCTGCTGTTCATCGAAGACGACGATGTGCTGACTGCCGGCAATGCCGTAGTGCGTACGATCTATGACCCGACCGCAGGCACCGGCGGCATGTTGTCCGTTGCGGGTGAGCACCTGCACGACCATAATCCCCAGGCTCGCCTGACTATGTTTGGGCAGGAACTAAATGACGAATCCTACGCCATCTGTAAGGCGGACATGTTGATCAAAGGGCAGGACGTCGGCAATATTGTCGTGGGCAACACGCTGTCTGAGGACGGTCACACCAGCCGCAAGTTCGACTACATGCTGTCCAATCCGCCGTTCGGTGTCGAATGGAAGAAGGTTGAAAAGGAAGTCCGCAAGGAGGCCGCTGAGAAGGGCTTTAACGGCCGTTTCGGCCCTGGACTGCCGCGTGTGTCGGATGGTTCCATGCTGTTCCTGATGCACCTTCTGTCGAAGATGCGTCCGGCTGTCGATGGTGGTTCGCGTATCGGTATCGTCCTGAATGGCTCGCCCCTATTCACCGGTGGTGCCGGATCCGGCGAAAGCGAAATCCGCCGTTACGTGCTGGAAAACGATCTGGTCGAAGCCATTATCGGCCTGCCGACCGACATGTTCTACAATACGGGCATCAGCACCTACATCTGGATTCTGTCAAACAAGAAGCCGAAAGCCCGCAAGGGTCTTGTGCAACTCATCGACGCCAGTTCTTTCTGGCAGAAAATGCGCAAGTCCCTCGGCAGCAAGCGCAAGGAACTGAATGACGCCCATATCGCCGACATCACCCGGCTGTTTGGAGACTTCGCGGAAGCGGAACAGGTTATTATCACCGACGGGGCAGGTAAGGAGATCACGCGTGACTTACTGATCGACGGACGCACGCCGCCGACAGCGCCCGAAGGCGGAAAAGTCAAGGTCGTGCCGATCTCACGCATATTCAGAAACGAAGATTTCGGCTACACGACCATCACAGTCGAACGCCCTTTGCGCGATGAAGTAGGCAAGATTGTGCTGGGGCAAAAGGGTAAGGCCAAAGGCAAGCCCATGGCCGACAGCGCTTTGCGGGACACCGAAAACGTGCCTCTGTCGGACGACATCGCGGCCTACTTCAAGCGCGAAGTTCTGCCCCATGCGCCCGATGCCTGGATTGACGAGGGTAAGAGCAAGGTCGGATATGAAATCCCCTTTAACCGGCATTTCTACGTCTTTGAACCGCCGCGTGATCTGCACACGATTGACGAGGAATTGAAAGTCGTCACGACACGGATTTTGCAACTGATCGAAGGGCTGGCGGAATGAGCAAGGTCATTCCCAACTACAGGACGGTCAAAGAACTGCTGAGCAATCAGGTATTTTCGATCGATGAATATCAGCGCGAATACAAATGGGGGAAGGACAACATTGTCGCCCTCGTCAGTGACTTGCGCGCCAAATTTTTCTCGTGTTATCAGCTAGGAGATGACACCGGTAAGGTCGCCAAATACGAAAATTATTTCCTCGGCTCGATCATCGTGACCCTGCGTGACGGCCGCAAATATCTCGTGGACGGCCAGCAGCGAACGACGTCACTGACACTGCTACTGATATATTTGTACCACGCGGCGGAGGCGGCCAAACTTCCGATGGTCGCTCAGTTGGCGGCCTTGATATATTCTGACAACTTCGGCGCCCCGGCCTTCAATCTTGATATTCCTGAGCGGCGCCCGGTCATCGACGCCTTGTTTCACAAGACTCCCTTCAGCGCCGACGGCAGGGACGAGTCGATCCAGAACATGGCTGCACGGTACGAAGACATCATGCAGGAAGGTTTGATCGAGGAGTTGGGCGACGCTCTGCCCCACTTCATCTATTGGCTAATGAACAAGGTCGGGCTGATCGAAATTTCAACGGACAATGACAATTACGCCTATGCCATCTTTGAGACGATGAATGACCGAGGCAAGCCCCTTAGCCCCGTGGATATGCTGAAGGCTTACTTGCTGGCCCCAATAGCCGACGAGCACCTTCGCCGCCTTGCTAACGCCACGTGGAAACGAGAAGTCCTGGCGCTAATCAGCACAGGCGGCGAACTCGACGAAAAACGTGACTCTCAGTGCATGAGCGCCTGGTTTCGCGCCCAGTACGCCGAAACGATCCGGGAACGTAAGGCCGGAGCCACCGACAAGGATTGGGAACTCATCGCAACGACGTTTCATCGCTGGGCTCGAGACAATGCAACCCGCCTGCGCTTGGGAACGCAAGACCGAAACCTCGAAGTCATTAATACCGAACTTCCTTTTTTGCCGCCGCGTATCAGCGCATCCAGGCTGCAAGCACCCATTACCTTCCGGCCTTGAAGGCAGTCTTTTATAACGCCCACAACGAGTTCACGTGGCAAAATACCGTCCTTCTGGCGCCTTTGCAGCCGTCCGATAGCAGCGAAACGGTCGATCGAAAGCTCGCTGTTACAGCTCGATATCTCGACATCTGGCTGATGCGACGGACGGTCAACTACATACGTGTGGGATATTCCGCAGTAAGCTATGCGATGTGGGGATTGTGCAAAGACATCCGCCGCGCATCCTTGCCTGACCTGGTTGACATCCTCACCTCCCGCCTGGCGCATGACGACGTAACCTTCAATGGGCGCCAAAGCGGCGATCGTAGCGGGCTGGACGATCTGCGGGTCAATCAATTCAGCCGCCGCTACATCTATCACTTGCTCGCACGCGTGACGAGTTACGTCGATGTTCAGGCTGGAAAACCCGACCTGTTCGCGCAGCTGGTCGACCGTGAACGCCCCAACCCTTGCGATATTGAGCATATTTATCCGGATGCTTTCGACAGCCAATCCTGGTTCACAAACAATTCAGATTTCCAGAACTGGCGAAATCACGTCGCCGGGCTTCTGCTACTGTCGGCAGATGTTAATCGCAGTTATCAGGGCAAAGCGTTTGCCGACAAATCACCACATTACGTCGGCCAAAATCTGTATGCCGCCAGCCTCACCGCCGGTGCCTATGAACATCAACCGCAATTCAGGAACTTTATCGAACGCAGCAACCTGGCTTTCAGGCCCTACACAGAATTCGGCCCCGAGCAACAGTCCGAACGGCGGGAGGTCTTAAGGGGGCTGGTCGAGGCAGTATGGTCGCCTGAATGGCTTAGAGTGGAGGCTGGTCTATGAGCCTGAAACCCTATCCCGCCTATAAGGACAGCGGCGTGGCATGGCTTGGGCGAGTGCCCGAGCATTGGGAATTGCGCCGTCTTGGATTTTATTTCGATGAACGACGTGAGAAGGTCAGTGACAAGGACTTTCAGGCACTTTCGGTTACAAAGAACGGCGTTGTTCCGCAGTTAGATACAGCCGCAAAGACCGATGATGGGGACAATCGAAAAAAGGTATGCTCCGGTGATTTTGTAATCAACAGCCGCTCAGACCGAAAAGGCTCATCGGGAATTTCCTACCTCGATGGCTCTGTTTCCCTAATTAACACGGTGCTTGCCCCGAGGCCCGAAATTGTGTCGGAATACGCAAATCAATTGCTCCGAAGCCAGATGTTCCAAGAGGAGTTTTATAGATTTGGAAAAGGTATCGTCGCCGACCTATGGAGCACAAACTACTCTGAAATGAAGAACATCCTACTGCCAGTTCCTACCCAAGCTGAACAAACCGCCATCGCAGCGTTTTTGGATGGAGAAACGGGCAAGATCGACGAGCTAATTGCGGAGCAGGAAAAGCTGATCGCGCTGCTGGCCGAAAAGCGTCAGGCGACGATTTCACATGCCGTGACCAAGGGCCTCAACCCCGCCGCCCCCATGAAGGACTCCGGCGTCGAATGGCTCGGTCATATCCCAGCGCATTGGGAAGTACGTCTGGTTAAAAGCGTGGCAAACTTAAATCCCTCTAAATCCGAAATCTCCTGGATGGATAAGACGACGGAGGTTAGTTTTTTACCAATGGAATGTATAGGGGAAAACGGACAGCTTGAACTCAACCGAGTGCGTGCAATTTCTGACGTCGAGACAGGCTATTCTTATTTTTCAAATGGCGATGTCGTTATTGCGAAGGTGACGCCATGCTTCGAAAATGGGAAAGGTGCGATTATGAAGGGGCTGCGTGAGGGCCATGGATTTGGCACTACAGAGCTCACAGTGCTTCGACCAAAACATGCTGGTGATGCCACTATTATTTGGTGGTTTACAATTTCGCCAAATTTTCGCGGCGTCGCGGTTCGCGAAATGACAGGTGCCGGGGGCTTAAAAAGAGTTCCTGACAGTTTTGTCTCAAACTTTAAGATTGGTTGGCCGCCTACTCCAGAGCGCAATAAAATCGTCGAGTTTCTGAAATCAGAAATAGCAAAGCTTGACTCACTTACCGCCGAGGCCACCAGAGTCATAGACATCCTAAAAGAACGACGCACGGCCCTGATTTCGGCTGCTGTCACCGGCAAAATCGACGTACGCCGCCCGTCAGCCGAAATAATCGATTTGGCGACGGCCCGGCGCCGATTACGTGGCCTACTAGCGATCGAACTCATTGAGAAATCCCAGGGGCGGCCGACCTTCGGTCGTACGGCGCTGCAAAAACATGCCTATTTGGCGGAAGCCTATGCGGGTGTGGATGAACTTGCGGGGAGATATCTACGCAACGACTATGGCCCGCTTGATAGAGATATGATCGATGACATGGAAAGTGAGGCCCAAGCGCTTTGCGGCGTCATTACTCAAACGCCCACAGGGTCAAATCGATCCATCACCTATCTCCTGTCACGGCCTGTGGGCAGCCTTAGCGACGAGCTCGCGCGACAGCTTGGGCCTGAACGCAACACGAAGTTGCAACGACTTTACGCCTTACTAGCTCCGTTAAACACACATGATGTTGAGGGTGTTGCGACTTTGTTTGCTGTTTGGAATGACTACCTGATCGAGCAAAAAGAACCGAGCGATGACGATATCGTTAATGGGTTCCTCAACGATTGGCACCCTAGAAAAAGCGAAAACTTTACAGCTCAGGAACTTCACTTGCGCCTCAACTGGATGCGTCGAAATGGGTTGGTGCCAACCGGTACTGGACCGAAAACCGAGACAGGACGGTTATTCGTATGAACCTGCACCGGGAAATCCATTTTGAGGACGATATCTGCGGCCATATGGCGGCGAATGGCTGGCACTTTGCGCCCGGCGATGCCGCCTTTTATGATCGCCAAAGCGCGCTCTATTTGCCTGACCTGATGGCCTGGCTTGAAGACACGCAAGGCGATAGCTTTGCCAAGCTGACCAAGACCCACGGCGCACAGTTACCGCAGCGGCTGGCCGAACGTATCCGCAAGGGCCTGAATGAACGCGGCACGCTGGAGGTGCTGCGCCGTGGTGTCGAGATGCTTGGTCTGACTAAGCCGCTGTCACTGGTGCAGTTCAAACCGGCGCTGGGGATCAACCCCGAAATCCAGAAGCTCTATGAGGCCAATCGGCTACGCGTCGTGCGGCAGGTCAAGCACTCGCTCAATAACCCCGCCGCCTGTTTCGACCTGGTGCTGTTTCTGAATGGCATCGCCGTCGCCACCGCCGAACTAAAATCCGACTTCACCCAAAGCGTCGAAGACGCGGTCGACCAGTATAAATTCGACCGAAACCCCACACCCAAAGGCGGTCAAACCGAGCCTCTGCTGGCCTTCCCCGGTGGCGCGCTGGTGCACTTCGCGGTATCGCAGTCCGAAGTCATGATGGCGACCAAACTTGCGGGGCCACAGACCGTGTTTTTGCCATTCAACAGAGGCGACCATGGCGGCAAGGGCAATCCTCCAAATCCTGACGGCTTTGCCACATCATATCTGTGGGAAGAAGTCTGGGCGCGTGATAGCTGGCTGGATATCCTTGGCCGCTACATGATCGGCGCGCGTGACACCAAGACCAAAGCGCTGTCGCACTACATTTTCCCGCGCTATCATCAACTGGACGCCACGCGCAAATTGATCGCCGACGTTTTGGCCAATGGTGCCGGTGAACGCTACCTGATCCAGCATTCGGCAGGATCGGGCAAGACCAACTCTATCGCCTGGTCGGCGCATTTTCTGGCAGACCTGCACGACGCTCAGAACCAGAAGGTGTTCGACAGCGTTCTGGTCGTGTCGGATCGCACGGTTCTGGATAACCAGCTTCAGGAAGCCATCTTCGATTTTCAGCGCACCAAGGGCGTGGTGGCGACTATCAGCAACGATACGGGCTCAAAAAGCGCACAGCTTTCGCAAGCTCTGAAAGACGGCAAGAAGATTATCGTCTGTACTATCCAGACCTTTCCGTTCGCCCTTGAGGCCGTAAAGGAATTATCGGCCACCGAAGGCAAGCACTTTGCGGTCATTGCCGACGAGGCCCATTCCTCTCAGACCGGAGAAGCCGCAGCCAAGCTGAAGATGCTGCTTTCGGCCGAAGAATTGGCGGAACTCAGCGACGGCGGCGAAATTGGCACGGAAGACCTGCTGGCGGCACAAATGGCGGGCCGGTCAGGTTCGGACGGCCTGACCTATGTTGCCTTCACGGCCACGCCCAAGGCAAAGACGCTTGAACTGTTCGGGCGCAAGGACGCGGACGGCATTCCTCAGGCGTTTCACGTCTATTCGATGCGTCAGGCCATCGAAGAGGGCTTCATCCTCGATGTGCTGCAAAACTACACGACCTACAAGCTGGCCTACCGCCTTGCCAATAATGGTGAGGAATGGGACGAACGTGAGGTCGAACGCAATGAGGCCTTGAAAGGCATTAATCAGTGGGTGCGGCTACATCCCTATAACATCGCCCAAAAGGTTCAGGTCGTCGTTGAGCACTTCCGCGAAAACGTTCAGCCGCTTCTCAACGGTAAGGCCAAGGCCATGGTCGTTGTCGGCAGCCGGAAAGAGGCTGTGCGCTGGCAAAAGGCGATCCGGGGTTATATCGAGCGACAGAACTACGCCCTGGGCTGTCTGGTCGCCTTCTCCGGTGAGATCGACGACAAGGAATCCTACCCCGAACCCGTCACCGAGGTCAGTAAGGCGTTGAATCTGGGTCTGAATGGCCGCGACATCCGTGAAACCTTTGCCGGTGCCGATTATCACCTGTTGCTGGTGGCCAATAAATTCCAGACGGGATTCGACCAACCTCTACTGTGCGGCATGTATATCGATAAGCGCTTGGGCGGCATTCAGGCCGTGCAAACCTTGTCGCGGCTCAATCGGGCTTACCCGAACAAGGACACCACCTACATCCTCGACTTCGTGAACGATCCCGCCGAGGTATTGACGGCCTTCAAAACCTATTTTGAAACCGCCGAACTAGAAGCCATGACCGACCCGCATATGGTCTACGATCTGCGGGCAAAGCTTGATTCCAGCGGTCACTATGACAATTTCGAGGTTGATAGAGTGGCCCAGGTCGAAATGGATCCCAAGGGTACGCAAGCCCAACTGAGCGCAGCCATTGCGCCCGTGGGCGACCGCCTGCTGAAACGCTTTTCCGCCGCCAAGGCTCAAAAGGCGGCCGCCGAAGACCGCGAGGACACAAAAGCCGCCCAAGATGCCAAGGACGAAATGGACGGCCTAGTCCTATTTAAGGGCGACATGCAGACCTTTGTGCGGTTGTACGCCTTCCTGTCGCAGATATTTGACTATGGAAACACGGACATCGAAAAGCGTTTCCTGTTTTATAAACGCTTAATCCCGCTACTGGAGTTCGGGCGCGAGCGCGATACTGTCGATCTGTCCAAGGTAATCCTCACCCATCACAATCTGCGCAATACAGGTAAGCAGCCGCTGAACCTCCACCCTGGTCAGTCAGAGAAGCTGAAACCCATGGACGCGGCCGGCACGGGTTCGGTGCAGGAAAAAAACAAGGCGCTGCTCAACGAAATTATCGAGAAGGTCAATGGCCTGTTCGAGGGCGAACTGACGGACAATGATCAGTTGGTTTATGTCAACGGTCTGGTCATGAAAATGGTCGAAAACGAAACGCTGATTCAACAGGCTGCCAACAATTCCAAGGAACAGTTCGCCAATTCGCCGGACCTGAAGACCGCCCTGGTCAATGCCATCATGGATGCACTCGACGCGCATAGCACCATGAGTTCACAAGCGCTGAATTCCGAACGCATACGCGACGGGCTCAAAGATACGCTGCTTGGCCCGGCAGGACTGTACGAAACATTGAGAGCCAAGTCATCGGGCGATCCCGCAATTAGGCCCCATGCTGCCCTCTCATCACAGTGAAGGTCTAGTAGGGTTGAGCACTTAGCGCCCATTCCGGACATGCGACACGAACGGCAAAATCTCGAAACCAGACATTGGTTACCGCCCTAGGCGGGCGCGGAACACCGCGCCTTTATCCTTGCCTGCACGAGGGTGAAGCCCTTAGCATTCTTTTCGAATCACGATGCCTTACCTGTGAGGGCATCCAACAAAAGGGGGCGGCTTTGGCGTTCAAACTTCCAGAAGGTGTCGAACATTCGCTGATGCGGCTAGTGCTGCGGATCGAAGACGATCTGAAGGCGCAACGCACACGCTATCCCTTGTTCGCCGACGCTAGCGTAATGGAAGACATGATGGACATCCGCACGGCCATTGAGCGGTTGAGTGTCGATGGAAAGCGTGGCGGGCACAGCACCTATGATTATGTGCGGCGACTGATCATTATTGCTGACGCGGCCCAGCGGCTTTCAAAGTTCTTTGATGAGACGGAACGGGGGCAGGTGTTTCTGCTCTCGACGGACCTACCCATCGATCAGGCCAGCTACGCGGGCATACCCAGAGGGACGCCACTGGCCGATGTACTGAACGCCCTGTCAATTGTCGCCGAGAACGAGGCCTATCAGGCTGAGAATGGCTATAAGGAGTCGGTTTTCTCACATCTGGCTTCAGCTGAAGAGGATTTCGATATCATCCGCGGGGACCCTAATCCGGCCATTCTCCATCGGGATGGTGACCGTTACAGGCGTACCTTCCCCTCCCCCCATCGCGAGTTCATCCTGTTAGTCGACGCCATTCAAACCGCTTTACAAAGGCGCGGACAGGACGCTGTCGAGCGCGCGTCTATTCAAAACATTACGCGTTTTGTACGGGATGCTTTCGATGTGCGTCACGACTCGTCCTACCCACAGCGCTTGTTTGCGATAGCCAATGAGGCACCCCACATACTGCGTAAGCGGGGCACACCAGCACAGCGTCAGGTTTTTAACGCCCGACTGCACCCGAATTTCGCAGGTCTGGAGACAGTTTCCGACGCGTTGACCGCGATGTCGCAAATCGCGGTACAGGCCGGCGCCCGCGGTGGGCCCGCCGAGCAAGCCCCCCTGCCGACTGCTCTGTCACCTCAGGTGATCGCCGAGATCGAGAAATTGGTTCCTGATCAGCAGATCGCGCCCGTCCAGTTCCAGTTTACGGGTACCAAACTCTCCGTCCTGCACACCCCTGCCACCCCCACCGCCGGGGATAAGGCACTGGTCGCATCAGTACGGAGAGCTGTCGTGCAAGCCGGCGACGATCTGCTGGCTGACCTTGCCACATCGCAATGCGATCCACGCTTCCTCAAAAGGATGCAAACCCTGCACGGGGAGGTCTGCGACAATAATGACATCGTCTATATCGGCATTCAAAGCCAACAGTGTCAAATTGCCGCCAGGGCTTATGAAGACGAGTTTGCGCCTCACTACATCGCGCTTTTGGCCAGCTACTTTGCCACTTTAACCGACTATGTGGCTCAGTTTCCCGATTGGCACCGCTTCTTGGAAAAGTCTGTGTCTGCGAAAATCCTCGAAGCTGAACTTCTGGAAGACCTCAGAGCCGTACTGACGGATATGACGTCCGCTATAGCTGTGCCGGACGCAGTCGAACACGAGGTCACCGAAAAGCTCGAATGGCTGAGCAGCTTAATTAGCGAGGATCAACCAGTCTCCAAAAAGCGCGTGCTCGCAGTTGCGCTCTCGCTGCAAAACCTAGCGACAGTCGTGGTAAAATGGGGCACTGGGTTGGCGGCAAAGACAGCGGAGAAGACACAAGACTATCTCTCCACAGCCGCCGCGCTCGGCATTGTGACGCTGATCGGTAATGTGCTTTGGCGGTTCATTCCGATCTCCAATCTAATCGCCAAGCAACCTTGGCTTCAGCAATCCCTACAATGGTTGAAAGAGCTCGCTGACGTGTTGAAATGAGCAGCATTGCCTAAGTCGTGTCTGCCCGTCTACACCGTAACTGAAACGGGGATAAGCCCGCCTGGTGGCTCTAGTTGCTCTGGCACCAGTCGTGTCGGCGCCCAATGTAGACATTCTTGGTGCGAAGGATAATTTTGCCGGAAAGCGGACGACCGAACGCTGCCTAGAGCATTGATGACTTCATCGCCTTGAGCTAGTTTCGCCATGTTGACAGACATCACGAACCCGAACAAATTCACCACTCACAATTGCATCGAGTAGTAAAATGAGTGTTACGGACGGCAAGCTGGCGGAGATTTGGAATCAGACCAAAATTCCAGTGATCCTCCGGAGGGATGGTAACGGCGAGAGATTGCGAGCCAGGCTGCCTTTCAGCGAAAGCAATCGCACTTGGTTGCAGACATGCGGCAAATCAGCCCCGGTTTGGATGTCAAACCCTAAGCTTTTATGCTGGGAACTTCCCAAAAGTTGGTTCAACAAATTCGTCGATAGCGCTCTTGTAAAATATGGCCAGTTGTATGTGATCCAACCCTACCGCGAACAAGAAATCTGCGCGCGTGCTTGCATGGAAGCAACTGGTCACGAATGCCAATGCTCATGCATGGGAGCGCATCATGGAAGCGGCAGTAGCGGGGGGTGGTTTGAAGTCTCTGAGACGTTTGCCGTTCGCCACTCCAAGCCGGAACTAGCATGTCGACTGATGGTTGCTCGATCTTCGCCGCCTACAAGAGGCTAGGTGCTGCCGGTCGCCTCACTACTCTACAGTACCCCCATGCCCTTCAGGAGGCACGATAGTTTCAGTTGGCTGGCTTTGCATCGGAAGAACCTTAGTCCGCACTAAGGGATAAAATTCCAGGGGGCAAAGTCGCTATCACCGCGGCAAGCACTGGGGGGAACAGGTCCGTATGGCGCAATGGTGGGCAGCGGCGACGTCACTTGGTGACACTATCATCACAGGAACGACAGTCGCGTTGTAGGCCATTCTAAGCTGCCTTTTTTGCTTTGTGAGCTATAATAATTTCTTCCTGCGTCTTCAGGGATGCCATGACGGCTTCGGCGGTATGCTTATGAGTCTTGGTGAAGATTTTGCCAGCAACCGTATCAATCATCGCAAACCGCCAGTCTGAGTAGGCGTTTTGTTGCAAAATGAGCTCCATCAGATGAATGCCCATTCCTGCTACTGCCGATGTCAGTCGCTCATCTTTGTACATCCAGGGTACATAGGTCGTAATCACGCCCTTCTTTTCCAAGGCGAAGGTCGGCCTCAACGTGACGATTAGCTCATTTTGGGGCCCCGCGAACTCCCCGACCGGAGGCTGGTGCGCTTTTCCGGGATTGGCCAATTTCCAGTTATACATACCCTTGAGTGCATCATGATTATCCTGCCTTTGATGGGCTTTGGACATATTCATCATCACGTCACCGACGGCCTGATCGAACGATTTATCGTCTAAGAAAATTTGACCCGCCGCTCGCTTCGCCGCCCAAAAGTAATCCCTGCCCCCAGGCTCAGCGTATTGAGCCAATTTTCTTGTCCGTGCAACCGAATCGAGGCAATCATGGAATAGAAACGTAGTTAAGCTCATCCGAGTCATATTCGGTCTCCTTGGGGTTCAGCACCAAGGACGTGCTGATTCGAAAAGGTTAACAACGAACAATTTTCACTAAAACTGGAACTTGTGATTAGGTGTGGCCCAACCGCATCGAAAGCAAACCACTGTCAGATGCTGGCTGACATGCCGATGACCTGATGGCGCGGTCATTTCTTCCTAGAGTTCGGCGGTGGCGGTGGCGGTGGCGGTACAGCGGTCATTTTCGGCGGGAACGCACCGTTTCCAATGAATGTAGGCTTTTTACTCAATCTACTTCCCCTTCTGAGGAAGTGACTTGGCAGCAGGCGGACTGGGCGGGGGCGGAGGCGGAAGTGCCGGCGCGGGCGTCATTAAACGGGCCGGCATACCGTCTTGCGCAATTTTCCGTTCAGTCACGTGTCTTTCCTCTCTTTGCTGGTGGTGCCGGCGGCGGCGGGGGTGTCATCGGTCGGGATGGTACGCCGCCTTTTTCCTGGTAACCGGAACTCATGCTATTCCTCTTCGTTAATAATAGTTGGCGGTGGATCTTGAGGCGTGGTCGGCTGGGGCGGAGACGCTTCTTCTGGAATTGGCGTCATATTCCTCGCATCAATTGCCTTTTGCAAAGGATCAACCGGCAGAAAATTTTCATCACTCATGGGATTCGACCCCTCCTATGCTGGACTGGGAGTCAGACTGTATTTGACTCGCCTCGATGATTAAATCTACTTTCGAATTCGCAACGACACTCGGCATTTCGAACACCACCTGAGGCCTTTGGACACTTGGCGTTTCGGCTACCTTCTTCTGAGTATAACCTGCATTTCCAATGCAGAAGATAATTGTCAGCACAATGCCTAAGAAAAACGCGATCGCTGATGACCAGTTCACAACAGCCAAGGTTTTGTTCCACCGGCTCCGTTTGTTTTCAAACTTTTTGTCCTGCTTAAGATACCACTGTTCGCAGAAGTAGATATGCCTTTTCACTGCCTGATTACTGATCAAGAACGAAAACATTGTTGCCGTCACAGCCACGCCAAAGGCGATCCAAGATCCGTACAGTAACCACAATTGAGCGGTAGATGGAGCTTTGATGATGTCTTTCAAAAACGTCACGGAGAGAGCGAGAAATGCCGTTGATAGCGTAAGCACCTGCTTGTCAAAGGCATCGTGGTTCGCAGCAATTATCTTCCAGCCGTCGGCCTCGTGTCGATCATACAGTTCTTGAAGCCTGAGCTTGTGTTTATCGTCCGCTTCTTTCCTTACGACATCCTGCTGCACAGGTCGCTTCCACTTGAACTTAGCCAACACTTTACTCCGGCTTTGTCATCACTAAGCTTCATGATAGGCCGTAAGCATGTCAAGCTAGAAGCGCCGCCGTGACACCATAGATTGAATCATGGTTGAGGCTACAAACCCCAATTCTTTCTGATGTATTCCGCGACTTCATCTGAGACGTTCTGCCATGAGGCATTATTGTTCGTAGCATCCACTACATAAACAGAATCATTCCTGTCCATAACCGCCCACAAGCGCGTCACAGCCTGCGAGGCCGTCAGGGTCGAATTGACATACCAATACGATTTGTGGATTTTGGCCCAGCCCCCTAGCGTCTTAATTTCGGCGATAACTTTCTCATAGTTTTGTCCGGGTGCGTACAAATCATATGAAATGTGAAGATTGTTAGCCATGTGCACTATCCTTCTGATGTCTTCTTTTGCCAGCGCTTAATTGCGTCTGTTTGTCGTTGAGAAATGGGGCCGCGAATGCGACCCCGCTCTGTTAGCCCTTCGGCGGGTTCGGATCGCGCCCGTGGCTATCGCTTTGAGCGATGCGGCCGTCCAGATTATGGATGCGAAGCTCCGTCCTCTGGTTTTGGCTTACCTGCCGGCCGTAATCGATAGCCTCACGCTTTGTGTCGAAATGGCCAGAAGAACGTTCACCGCCTCCGCGCTTCACGTCCCAGCCGCCACCAGCATTGGGTACGACATGATGGCTGTCGGGACCTTTTTTGCCTGCCATGAGAACTCTCCTTTATGGCTGCTAAAAACAAAAAGTATCGCTACTCCGAACAAATATGGTGAACGCCTTTCGCCTTGTCAAGGACGTAATGTATCGCTACTCTGAACTTAATTTCATTTTAAATGGAGACATCTGTGGCCACGCCATTAGGCGAAAAAATCCGCGACCTTCGAAAAGCGAAGGGTTATACCCTTGATAGGCTCGCCGAGTTGTCAGATTCGAGTAAGAGCTATATCTGGGAACTGGAAAATAAAAACCCGCCCCGACCTTCGGCGGAGAAAATCGGCAAGATCGCTGCGGTATTGGGCGTCACCGCCGATTATCTTATTGACCCTACAGACGCTATTAAGGTCGAAGACGCAACTGACAACGCTTTTTTTCGTAAGTATCGGGAGATGGATCCCACCACCAAAGAAAAAATCCGGCGTATGCTCGATGTCTTAGGTGATGATGAATGACCGCTTCAAATGGACCGGAGCGCTGGGCGTTTGAACTAACACACGTTTTGAATGCCGCTTATGGGACGGATCGTTTCCCTGTAGACATCATTACTTTCGCGCAGGATTATTCACGTCAACGCTTTGGCGATGAGCCGATTGTCAGGATCGTGGGAGAAGATTTGCCTGGCTTTGAGGGCGCTCTTTACAGGCTGTCCTCTGACCGAAAAGGCTGGGCAGTTATCTATAACAGCAGCATCCGTTCGAAAGGGCGCATTAATTTTACTCTAGCACATGAGTTTGGTCATTACTTGCTCCACCGTACCGCTTTCCCTGATGGGTTGCGATGTGGACAACAAGACATTGTGCGTTGGGATTCGGATTATGGCCAAATCGAACACCAAGCAAACGTTTTCGCGTCGAATATTCTCATGCCGCTTGACGATTACCGTCGCCAAATTCCTGACAACGACAGGATTGACCTTGATGAAATAAAAGCGTGCGCAGCACGGTACGGGGTCTCTCTTGTGGCTGCTACGCTCCGCTGGTTAGGTTACACACAGAAGCGTGCGGTTCTGGTCGTAGCCCGCGACGGTTATATTCTGTGGTCGCGGTCGAGTGAGGCCGCACTGAAATCAGGCGCATTCTTTCGAACAGCCGGTGCACCAGTAGAAATACCGATATCCTCCCTGGCGGCGTCCCCAGCAGCGCTGTTGGATGGCGAAGGACGTATGCAGCACGGGCCTGGCGTTTGGCTTGCGGAACCCGTTGAAGAATTCACTATCTTTGCTGAACTGTACGATTTTTCGCTATCCCTCTTAATGTTGGACGATAGGCCTACAAGATTCTACCGTGTTGAAGAGGAAGGCGAGATGGACTTGCTCGACAAGATGAGGTTTCGATGAGGCTACTTTTGTATATCGGCCTGCCAAAACTTTAAGAACTTCACAGTCCTATGGGTAGCATCAAAGAGGGAAGGATAACGTAGCGTTCCAGCAGTTGGAATATTATCTGTCCGCTTTTTGCCGCCCATTCCCGTGGGATACTTCCGCATTGGGCCAACAGCAGCCGATTAATCTGAGCCGCCATCCCGTTAAGCCAATATGCAGCTTTGAAAGATTTTCAGGATTGTCCGGGAATCGACACGTCTTATCCGGAAAAACGACCTGTCTTATCCGGAATGGACAATGACTGGCGACCCCTGAGGGACTCGAACCCCCGACCTCTGCTTTAGGAAAGCCTTGCTCTATCCGGCTGAGCTAAGGGGCCGTCGCTCTATGGCTCTAGCATAATCCCGCCACGCCTGAGAAGGCCTGAACCGGCTTTTGCACCGAGAAATCAGCCTGTATGGTTAACGTGGACTTTTACCCCTACATATGGTATAGAACAGAATCAGAATTTAGCGATGTCACTGATTCGGTCATGATTCGTTTCCATGTCGTTCCGCACATATGACCTGAGCCGTTAATCTTTCAATCCGCCCCGCCGATCTGCCCTTCCCAAAGCCCCTTTGCGTGGCTACATATCAGCTGTGCCTGACCTGATTTCCCCTTCTGCGGCCCTACCGCGTCCCGCCAAAGACACTGGCCGCCTTGTGGCCGTTCTGGGGCCAACCAATACCGGCAAAACCCATTATGCCCTTGAGCGGATGCTGGGGCATGGCACCGGCATGATCGGCCTGCCGCTGCGGCTTCTGGCGCGCGAAGTCTATGACCGTGTGGTTAAACAAAAAGGCCCCAATGCCGTCGCCCTGATTACCGGCGAAGAAAAGATCATACCGCGCCTGCCATCCTATTTTGTCTGTACGGTTGAGGCCATGCCGCTTGAGCGGCAGGTCGATTTTCTCGCGGTCGATGAAATCCAGCTCTGTGCCGATACTGAACGCGGCCACGTGTTCACTGACCGCCTCCTGCACGCCCGCGGTCGGCAAGAAACGCTGTTTATGGGCGCGGGCACCTTTGCGCCCTTGTTCCGCAATCTGTTTCCCGATGCGGAGATCATTTTCCGTGAGCGCCTGTCGCAACTCCGGTACGCGGGGCCGCGCAAGCTGACGCGGCTGCCGAAACGCTCCGCCATTGTCGCTTTTTCAACCGCGCAGGTCTATGCCATTGCCGAACTGATCCGCCGCCAACGCGGTGGCGCGGCGGTGGTTATGGGCTCCTTAAGCCCCAAGACCCGTAACGCTCAGGTTGACCTGTTTCAGCGTGGCGAGGTCGATTTCCTTGTGGCGACCGATGCTATCGGCATGGGGCTGAACATGGATATCGAGCATGTAGCCTTTGCCGGTTTGTCGAAGTTTGACGGCAAACGCGTGCGGCCGCTCACGCCTCAGGAAGCCGCCCAGATTGCCGGTCGCGCCGGACGCTTCACCAATGAAGGCACATTCGGGGTCACCGGCGATTGTCCTGAAATGGACGAAGACCTTGTGGAGGCCATTGAAAACCACCGCTTCCTGAGTATCGATGCCGCCCAGTGGCGCAACCGTGAGCTTGATTTTTCAAGCCTTGAACAGCTGCTCAAAAGCCTGACCCGCCCCTCACCGCACCCGTCCTTGCGACTGGCCAAGGAAGCGCTGGACGAAAAGGCCCTGCGCCACCTCAGCCAGGACGAGGATATCGCTTTTAAGGCCCGCAATCCGGTCACGCTTAAAACCCTGTGGGAAGTTTGTCAGTTGCCGGACTTCCGCAAGGTGTCGCTCGATGAATTCCTGAAAACCGTCAGCTTTCTGTTCTGGTCGCGCCTCAGTTCCGAAGGCGTTGTGCCGCATGACTGGTTCGACGAACAGCTGATGCACCTCAACCATATGGATGGTGATATCGATACGCTTTCGGGGCGCTTAAGCGGCGTGCGCACCCTGTCCTATATCGCCAACCGCCCGAATTGGCTGAAGACGCCGGAACACTGGCGCGCCGCCACACGTGACCTTGAGGAGCGCCTGTCGGACGCCCTGCACGAAGCCCTAATGAAGCGCTTTGTCGATCAGCGCACCAGCGCACTGCTTAAGGCGCTGAATGCCTTTGAGGAACCCAAGCCGGAAATCAGTGAAACCGGCGAGGTCTTCCTTGAGGGCCAGAGCGTCGGTCAGTTAAACGGTCTGATGTTCACCCAAAGCAGCGGTGAAAGCCTGATTGAGGACAAGGCCATCCGTCAGGCCGCCCATCGCGCGGTCATGCCGATCCTTAAGGAACGTCTGAACGAACTGGCGCATGCGCCCTCAAAGGCCTTCAGGCTGCGCGGCGCAGAGATCCATTGGCAAGGCGCGGCTGTGGGCCGCATAGAGCCGTCGGACTACTTCAACCCTAAGGTCAGGCTGTTGTGCGACATTGACCACACGGCCTTGCAGCAGACGGCACAGAAACGACTGACCGACTTTGTGCGTCAGCAGATGATCCACACCCTGAAGCCCCTGCATCGCCTGTTTAGCGCGGCGCACGACGAAAAAACACCGGCCAATGTTCGCGCCATCGCCTATCAGTTGTATGAAAACGGCGGCATCACGCGACGCAACGAGGCGCTGAAACTCAGCCCCGAAGAGCGGAAACTGATTAAGGGTCTGGGGGTTCATGCCAACCGGTTTGTCTGGATATTACCTAAACTACCGCATGCTCAGATGAAGCCCTTTGCCCGTGCGGCCGATCACCCTCAGCGTGCCCAAAGTCTTAAGGGGCGCGTGATCATCGACGGCTATGGGGCGGTGTCGCTTAAAGCCCTGACGGAACTGGATAAGGCCTTTTCCGAAGGCCGCTTCCATAAGGGCGCGACCTATTTTAAATCCGGCGTAGTCGCTCAGGATCGGCTTATGAACGCTTTGGGCTTTGTCAAAACCCCGCCACTTAAGATCGGTGAGGGCGATGAGCGCACCGGCTGGCGACCGCGCCATGCGCCAAAGCCAAAGGCGGCACAGGCCGCTCCCGCCTATATAAACCCCTACTCCCCCTTTGCGGTATTGCGGGACGGTTAAACCGCACCGTATTGCAAACTTTTAACAGCCGAAATGACATGCGTCGTTCGGAAACGGTCGCCTTTTCGCTTTTCAAAAGCGCAAACCCGTGCATAAATGTCTGACAATAAAGCGGAGAATTAATCCTGATCCGCATAAAAAGTCACCGCAGGGACGCTTAAAATGTCAAACATTACCTCAAAAAGCCTGTTACTCACTGGCATGGCCAGTCTGTTCTGTCTGACTATTATAGCCTGCGGGGGTGGGGGCGGGGGCGGGGGCGGAAGTTCCGGAGGCGGCGGCGGTGGCAGTTCAAGTAGCTCAAGCAGCAGCGCTTCATCCTCCTCGTCGTCATCCTCGTCCCTGAGCGGGCCACTGGCCAGCTACAGCCTGACCGGCGCTACGGATTTCGTTCATGATCCGGCCATTATCAAACAGGGCAGTACCTATTACGTCTTCCATACCGACAAGAGCGCCACCGAAGGCGGCTTTGTCGAGATTCGCTGCTCAACCGATAAGGTAGCCTGGACACGCTGCGGATTTGTCTTTGCCACCATGCCGTCCTGGGTCAGCGGTATAGTGCCTAACGCCACCCTGACCTGGGCGCCGGACATCAGCTATTTCAACGGAAAATATCACCTCTATTATTCCGTCTCGAGCTTTGGCTCGAATATCTCCGCGATGGGGCTGGCGACCAATAAGACGCTTGATCGCACAAGTCCGGATTACGCGTGGGAAGATCAGGGCATGGTTCTGCGCTCAAGCACCAGTGACAATTTCAACGCCATCGACCCCAACATCTTCGTTGATACAGATGGCAAGATTTACTTTAGCTACGGCAGCTTCTGGAACGGCATCTATCAGCGCGAGGTCGAACCAACGACAGGGATGCTTAAGGCTGGCACCGCCACGCATCTGGCGCGACGCGCCCCTTCGGTGACCCACAACCCCATCGAAGGGCCTTCACTCGTCAAACGCGGCAGCTACTATTACCTGTTCACCGCATGGGATTTCTGCTGTGAGGCCAATGCCGCTAACAGCACCTATAAGATCACTGTCGGGCGCGGCACCTCAGCCACAGGCCCCTTCGTTGACAAGAACGGCACGGCGCTGACGGCGGGCGGCGGGACCTTACTGCTTGAGGGCAACAGCCTGTACAGCGGCCCCGGTGGCCAGCATGTCTATCTGAGCGGCAGCGAAGACTTGATTGTTTTCCATGCCCGCCGCCTGTCGCAGAACGGCCTGCCCTATCTGTTCATCAAGAACCTGAACTGGGTTGATGACTGGCCAGTTATCGCAGACTGATGTATCATTCTATCCATGAGCGATGAGACCTGTCGGGCAGATATCTGGTTGTGGCGGGCGCGGTTTTTCAAAACCCGCGCCCTGTCGGCCAAATTCATCGACACAGGCACCATACGTCTGGAACGCTTTGGCCAGATAACGCGCCTAACCAAGGCAGGATTTACCCTAAGGGCTGATGACCGGCTGATTTTTGCGCTGGGGGCCCGACTGATTGACCTGACGATTGTCGATATGGGGGAACGTCGCGGCCCCGCCCCCGAAGCGCGAATGCTTTACAATCTCAATAATCAGCCCGCCTCGTAATTATTCAACCCGCACCCATTAGTAAAAATGACCATTTGCCACAGGCTTTATGCCTTGACAGGACAGTGATCAAAAGTCATGACGCCCACTGAAACCATGCGATAATTCACCGTGCGTTGCCTGAACGGTTTCCACGATGGTTTACTCCGCGTCTGTTTTTTATTGTCCTAAGTCCGTCCGCTTTGGTCGGCCCATTCAGGCTAACAAGAGTTCCGATGACCTATATCGTCACTGACCCCTGCGTAAAATGCAAGTTCATGGATTGCGTCGAAGTATGCCCCGTGGACTGCTTCTATGAAGGCGAGAATTTTCTGGTCATTAATCCGGACGAATGCATCGACTGCGGCGTGTGTGAGCCTGAATGTCCGGTTGACGCCATTAAGCCCGATACTGAGGACGAGCCGGACGGCAAATGGCTTGATGTCAACGCCAAATACTCACGCGTGTGGCCAAACATCTCCGTCAAGGGCACGCCACCGGCTGACCGCGAAGAGTTTGAGCGCGAAGAAGGCAAGTTCGAGAAATACTTCTCTGAAAATCCCGGAGATGGTAAATAACCCTCCCCCGCTTTTAGGAGAGGTAAGCCGTGCTGCCTGTTACCGACAATCCGGTCGAAGCCCTGAACACCGCCCTTCTGTGGCTTGACTATGCCGGCGTAGCCGTTTTTGCGGCTTCCGGCGCGCTTGTCGCTGCGCGCCACAAACAGGATATTATCACCTTCGGATTTTTTGCCGCCATCACGGGTGTCGGCGGCGGCACCTTGCGCGACCTGCTGATCGACGCGCCGGTATTCTGGGTGCAGCGGCCGGGCTATATCATGGTCTGCCTTGGCATTGCCCTGCTGGCATGGTTTCTCGCGGGCTTCAACTGGCGCTTTCGCGCTCTGGCCTGGCTTGATGCGCTGGGCATCTCCGCTTTTTCCGTAGTCGGGGCCGCTAAGGCCTTAAGCCTTGGGGTGCATCCCTTTTCGGCCATGCTGATGGGGATATTTACCGCCATATTCGGCGGCGTGATTCGTGACGTGCTGGCCGGACAACCCAATTTCATCGTACGCCGTGAAATCTATATCAGCGCTACCATACTGGGCGCAGGCCTGTTCGTCGGGTTACGGCTGGTCGGACTATCCTTTTGGCCTGCCGGCCTGGCCGGTTTCGGCGCTGCCTTCGCCCTTCGGGCAGTGGCCATTGTCTATGGCCTGCACCTGCCAAGCTTCGGGCAAAAGTCACCGCACGAAAGCCCACACGAGGATAAGCTCAGTTAAAAATCCGATGTGGACGCTTTGTTTTTTCGCAAAAGTGTGATATTAAGGTGTCGTTAGATGGGAACGCCCCTGAGTCATCCACACGCTTTTAGCGCGACTCACTGACTGGCCCATGCTTCTATATTCATCTTTTAAGTGTCTGCCCGACCTTCTTGACCGGACAGCACCTTCGACAAAGGTCGGATGACAGGATTGTCTTAGCTTCGCTTCAATTGCGCACACGATGACCCGCCTCAATATCGGGACATCGTTTTTTTGTGCGTCTGCCGGGTTACCGCCAGACATTGATACGAAACAGACACCTGCTCTGGCCCTGCCTTTAGCGAAAGGATCGCAATGTCGACATCTGCTTTGGAATTTACCATTGGTGATAAGGTCGTTTATCCGGCGCATGGCGTCGGCACAGTGGCCGCCGTCGAAAGTCAGGAAGTGGCGGGTTATACGCTTGAAGTGTACGTCGTGACCTTCGATCATGAAAAAATGACCCTGCGTGTACCGACCAAAAAGGCCAAGACTGCAGGTCTGCGCCATCTGGCGGCCGAAGCCGTCATGTCTCAGGCGCTCGTGACCCTTAAGGGTCGCGCCCGCATCAAGCGCACCATGTGGTCGCGTCGCGCTCAGGAATATGAAGCCAAGATCAATTCCGGCGATCTCGTCTCCATCGCCGAGGTTGTTCGCGACCTTCACCGTGCCGAAAATCAGCCGGAACAGTCCTATTCCGAGCGTCAGCTTTACGAATCGGCCCTCGATCGTATGGCCCGCGAAGTCGCCGCGATCGAAAAGATCGATCGTGACGCCGCCGTCGCCATTCTCAACAAGTCGCTCATCAAGGCGGCCTAAGAGAAAAGCCGGTTAAAAACGACCTAAGGCCCCTTGAGTCACCTCAGGGGGCCTTTGCTTTTTCGCCTTCTCGCGCCTTCAGCGCAGACAGGCGTAAATCATCCGCTCAGTTCAGAGTCTTTCCAAGGCCTTACGGTGTTTTTGTCCTTGACGGCTTGGCTGGCTTTGCCTATAGAACGCCCCTCCTGAGCGCTGTACCTGTTACAGGCGTTCGTTTGTCATTTATCTTATCCGAAGGTGGATCCCATGTCGCGTCGTTGCGAACTCACCGGTGTTGGCCCGCTCGTCGGCCACAGCGTGAGCCACTCAAATATCAAAACGAAGCGTCGCTTCCTGCCCTCGCTCCGTGAAACCGCTCTGCAATCCGAAGCGCTGAACCAGTCGTTCCGCCTGAAGATCACCAACGCTGCCCTGCGCACGCTGGACTTCAAAGGTGGCCTGGATGCGTTTCTGGTCAAGGCTTCTGATGAAAAGCTGTCTCTGCGCGCCCGTCGCCTGAAGAAGCAGATCAAAGCTAAGATTGCTGAACAAAACGCAGCCTAAGCTTAGTCGCTTTTGCCGAACACATAGAAAACCCCGAAACCTCTGGTCTCGGGGTTTTTTGTCATGCACATTCGTCCCTATCAATCCAGTGACGCCGAAGGCTTAAGCGCAATCTATGACCGTGCGGTCAGGGTTACCGGCCCGCGCAGCTATAGTCCGGCACAGGTCACCGCATGGACAGCCTTGGCACCGGATGCGGCGCGTCTTGAGGCGCTGATGACAAACCGCTGGCGTTTTGTGGCCGTAACAACGGAACCCATTGCCTTCATTGATCTTGAGATGGACGGCCACATTGACCTGTTCTATGCCGCCCCCGAAGTGACCGGCACAGGCATAGGCAAACAGCTTTATCAGCGCACCGAAGCCTTTGCCTTAACTCAGGGCCTGACGCGTCTCTATGCCGAGGCCAGCGAAGTTGCCCTACCCTTTTTCACGCGTCAGGGCTTCACCTGCCTGCACCGCCGTGACTTTGAGGTGGGTGGCGTCGCCATCCATAATTATGCCGTCGAAAAGCAATTACAGCCTGACTGATTTCTGAAACCGGCAAGCCGCTCGCACTATTTGGCCCGACACAGGCCCTGTCATTCACGCAGGAACCTGTCATGCCCGACCTCCACAGCCTCAACATCGCCACCCATATTCTTTCCGGCAGCCTCACCCTGTTAGTCGGTCTGTTTATCCTCAGTCGCCCGAAAGGCACGCAGAGCCACAGGCGTACAGGCTGGGTGGCCTATGGGCTGATTGGTCTCTGCACGCTGTGCGCCCTGATCGGGGCCTTTCTGTTTCGCAGCAAGCTTGACCTGATGGGCGTCAGCGTTCTGGTGGCCTATCAGATGTGGGCCTCCTTTCGGGCGCTGAAGCTGAAAAATCGCGGACGCAACCTGCCTGACCTTGGGCCAGCGGTCGGTCTGCTGGCCTTAAGCGGCGTGACCTTCTGGCTGATCCAACAGGGCGGTGACGTTAACTGGGCGCAGCCACTGGTCTATGCCACCTTGGGATCAATGACGCTTTATGGCGGCTGGGATGTGGGCCGCACTCTTTTGCCCCAAAGCTTCAGGCGCTGGCTTAATCCGGCCGAACATGCCTTTCGTATGACCGGCCTTATCGGGGTGCTGGCTTCGGTGGCCGCCGGTACTTTCTGGCCCGTCAGCTATGTGCCTTTGGGTATTGTCGGGGTGGCGACCTGTGTATCGCTCGTCTTCGCTGTACGCGCGGCACGAAAGGCGCTGGGGGTCACGCCTTCGGTTGCCTTGAATGTGCGGTTAAAGGCCGACAGCGAATTATAACCGACACTCAGCGCCAGTTCGAGGATGGTCGCCGTCTCATCCGCCCGCCTTTTAAAGGCTTCGATGCGATAGTGATTGAGATAGGCGCTGAAATGGCCATAGCCTTCGCCGACATGTATGACCCGCCGCAGATGATGCTCAGGCACCTCAAGCCGCTGCGCCAGCCGCGACAGGCTTAGTTGCGGGTCACAATAGGCTTCGGTCATTTCCCGCCTGAGTCGCCCGAGGATCACCTGCCCGCGCTGATCCAGAGGCGCATCCTCCGCCGCCAGCTTACGCCGCCATTCATGATCGAAGGCGACCGCCGAAAAACACATCAGCAGCGTAAGGATTGCCCCTGCCGGTAGCATCCATTGCCATTTCAGGGACGCACCAATGGCCATGAGGCTGCATAACACGGCCCCAAACCCCAGAACGATAAACCGCGCCAGACGCCGCCCGCGCAACAGATCATCCGGCAAGCCCCGCCACACCAGTACCGGCAATTCCAGAAACAGATAAAAACTGAGCAGATGCGACACCCATTGCGCTGCCTTGAGGTTCAACGGCCAGAAGCCGAGACTTCCGGCACCGATCAGCCCCACCAGCAGCAAGGCATCGACCCATTGCGGGCGCTGACGAATATCGAAACCGGCCCGTGCCGCATAGTTGCAGACCCAAGGCCCCGACAACAGCAGCGGAAACAGGAACCTCAGGTTTTCCGGATAGGCTGAATAAAGGAAATAGAGCGCCCCGACGCTCATGGACAACACAAAAGCCCGTTTGCCGAATAGCGCCTTGCCCTGCCAGATCAACAGCGACAACATCACCATAGCGGCAGCCGTAGCGGGGGCCAGAACCTGTATCACCCGCCTGACGCCCAATCAAATATCAGCAGCCGCGTCGGCCCATCGCCAATCGGATCACTGAGCAGATAAAGATCATAGCCCGTATCGGTTTTCACCGCCGCCACGCCTTCGTAATTATCGTGCGGCAAAGGCGGCTTGATCGTCAGGATGGTCTTTTTGAGACGCAAGCTATCACCGTCCACCTCAAGGCGACGCAACACACTGCGTGCGCCCGTCCACGGCGTATAGTAACGATAAAGCGCCAGCAGGTCGTCGGTTTCGCCCAAAGGGGCCAATGACACCAGCGCATAGCCCATACCCGGCGTGGTCAAGCCTTTGAGTTGACGGCACACATAATCCGTCAGACCACAGCGCCAGAATCCGCCTGTCTCCGCGCCGATGATCAGATTACGCCCATGAACCGTCAGGGCCTCAAGTCCCTGATTGTCAGGGAACTTCGGCAAGCCCGACAAAGGCAGCACCTCCCCCGGCCCTGCCAATCCGTCGGCATAGCGCATGACGCGGTGATTGCCCTCAAACGACACATAATAATCGCCGGTTTCAGGATCGACCGCCATGTCTTCGGCGTCACTCAGGGTCTTATTACCAAAAGGTTTCAGCGCGGCATCTTTTAGCACCCCGATCTCAAGGGCCACAGGCCCTTCAGGCCTGAAATCAAACGCCACATGATCACCAAAGTCGCTGATCGCCTCGATGCGCAAACCATCTGCCTTAGGGTGCACCAAAAGGTCGGACAGGCCGGCAAAATGCGATGTCCCCTCAGGCTTCAGCATATAGGCCGACCGCAAACGGGCCCGTTCACCGGCCTCAGGGTCAGAAACCTCTATCGCCTCAAAGCGCAAGGTTGCGGAGGCATCATAGGCCCGCGGTTCCGCACCGGCACAGCCGCCCAGAAACAATCCCAGTGCGATAAGCCCCCCTGCAACACGCATGAGCCTAACGCCTGTGCCCACGCGGAGCCTGTGCAGTTTTCTCATCAAACAGTTCCGCCAGCTTCTCTATCAACGCCCCCCCCAGATGCTCAACATCAATCAAGGTCAGGGCGCGACGATAATAGCGCGTTACATCATGGCCGATGCCGATAGCCGCCAGTTCGACCCGTCCCGCACCTTCGATCTCGGCGATCACCTTACGCAGGTGGTTTTCCAGATAATGACCGCTATTGACGCTCAAGGTGCTGTCATCGACCGGCGCACCGTCGGAAATCACCATCAGGATACGACGCGACTCAGGCCGAGCCAACAGACGCCCATAGGCCCACTGCAAGGCCTCGCCGTCGATGTTTTCCTTCAAAAGCCCTTCGCGCATCATCAGCCCAAGGTTTTTGTTGGCCCGACGCCAGGGATTATCCGCCGCCTTATAGATGATGTGCCTCAGGTCATTGAGCCGCCCCGGAGCGGCAGGCTTGCCTTCGCGCACCCACTTTTCACGCCCCAGACCACCCTTCCACGCCTTGGTGGTAAAGCCCAGAATCTCGACCTTAACGCCGCAACGCTCCAGCGTCCGCGCCAGCACATCAGCACAGATGGCCGCGACCATGATCGGACGCCCGCGCATGGAGCCGGAATTATCCAGCAGCAGTGTCACCACTGTGTCGCGGAACTCGGTGTCTTTTTCCTGCTTGAACGACAAAGGCGCTGACGGATCAATCACTACCCGTGCCAGACGCGCCGCATCGAGCACGCCTTCTTCAAGGTCAAACGACCACGACCGGCTCTGCTGCGCCATCAAACGGCGTTGCAGGCGGTTGGCAAGTCTGGCCACCACATTCGACAGGCTGGCCAGTTGCTGATTAAGAAAACCGCGCAGACGTTGCAGTTCTTCGGGGTCACACAGCTCTTCGGCGGTGATGATTTCATCAAATTCGGTCGTATAGACCTCATAGTCGCGGCGCACCCGCTCGGCTTCTGCGCCCTCACCGGTTTGCGATGGTGTGGCCTCACCGTCAATCGCCTCATCGGCACTGGCGTCGGACACCGATTGCGGATCGCCCGACATCTGGGTGAAATCTTCCTCAGCTTCCTGAGGCTGATCCTCACCACCGGTCGGCTGGTCTTCCTGATCAGGCGTGGAGTCGCCGTTTTCATCTTCGGTATTGTCTTCGGAATCAACGGAGGGATCATCGCCGTGCGACGAGTCTTCCTCCTCGCCCTGATCTTTCTTTTCGTCTTCCGCGTCCTGAGAATCATCCGTCAGATCAAGTGCCCGCAAGACCTCACGCGCCTTTTGCGTAAAGGCCTTCTGATCGGCAATCAACGCCGCCAGATCGGTCAGGCGCGTACCGGTCTTCTCTTCGATCTCGTCACGTAGCAGATTGACCACGCGTTGCGCTTCATTGGGCACCGGATCGCCGGTCATGACTTCACGCGCAATCAGGCCCAGAATATCGCCCAGATTAAGCTCAGTCTTTTCTTCCTTGCGCGTCAGGCCGCTGCGTTCCAGATCACCCTGAAGCGCGGCCCGCAGATTCTGGCGCACGCCCCCGAAAGCCCGCCCGCCTAACGCCTCAAGGCGCGTCTGCTCAAGGATGTCAAAGGCTTCGGCACTGGTGGCATCTGCCGGACGGGCGCGGCTGTGGATAGCCGCATCATGGTGCGCCACCTTTAGCGCCAGACGATCCGCCTGACCGCGCACCTGCGCCGACAGCTTGGCATTCAGATCACGTGGCGGATTGGGTAGGATCAGCTTACCACCCTCCAGACGCGGACCATCGGGGCCGAACACCACCTCAAGTTCGGCGTCTTCGGCCAGAGCGCGGGTCGAATGGATCAGCGCCTTACGGAACGGTTCGGATAAGACTGTGACGGGCTTGGCCATGTTTTTCTTCCTGCTTCCCTCTCCCCCTCGGGGAGAGGGGTAGGGTGAGGGGTCGCGTGACAGCCCCTCATCCGGCCTGTCGGCCACCTTCTCCCCGAGGGGAGAAGGCATTAGATGACTTTAACTTTCAGCGCCGATTCCTTAACGTCCGTACCGAAACTACGCTGATAGAACTCAGCCAGTGTCGGCCGCTCAAGTTCATCACACTTGTTAAGGAAGGTCAGGCGGAAGGCGACTTCGGGGTCATTGCCAAAGATCAGCGTGTTCTGCGCCCAGGTAATTACCGTACGTGGCGACATGACGGTGGAAATATCGCCATTGGCAAAGGCCGAGCGCGTCAGGTCAGCCACCCGCACCATGGCCTCAATGAGCGGCTTGCGCTCAGAGGTATCGAATTCCGGCAGTTTGGCCAAAACGATCTCAACCTCAGCCTCGTGGCTTAAGTAATTAAGCGTGGTGACAATCGACCAGCGGTCCATCTGGCCCTGATTGATCTGCTGCGTACCGTGATAAAGGCCGGTCGTATCCCCCAGGCCAATGGTGTTGGTCGTGGAAAACAGCCTGAAGAATTTGTTCGGACGGATGACCTTGTTCTGATCGAGCAGGGTCAGACGACCTTGTGCCTCAAGGACACGCTGAATGACGAACATCACATCGGGACGACCCGCATCATATTCATCGAACACCAGCGCCACAGGCCGTTGCAACGCCCAGGGCAGGATGCCTTCCTTGAATTCGGTTATCTGCTGACCGTCTTTCAGGACAATGGCATCCTTACCGATCAGATCGATCCGCGATACATGGCTATCGAGGTTGACGCGCACCAGTGGCCAGTTCAGGCGGGCGGCGATCTGTTCGATATGGGTTGATTTCCCCGTCCCGTGAAAACCCTGCACCATGACGCGGCGGTCATAGGCAAAGCCCGCACAGATCGCCAAGGTCGTTTGTGGATCAAAACGGTAGCTGTCGTCGATTTCCGGCACATGATCATCGCGCACCGAAAAGGCAGGCACCAGCATGTCTGAATCGACGCCAAAGGCTTCGCGCACAGTCACTTTCTTATCGGGCAACAGGCCCAGTAAGGGATCGGTCAGGGTATCAGAGGTAATAACGGACATAGGGCAAACTTCTGCGAACGGAAAACATTCCGGCTAAAAAAACTCAGGCATCAGCTAAAACCTGCGGGCCGATTACACAAGCCCCAAGGCATAAAAAAGCCCTGCCTTTTGGTTGGCTATTGTCTTTCGCGCCCTTATGCCGCAGCCTTACCCGTCACAATCCCTGACTGACGCAATTGCCCCCTTAAGCACCGGAGTTCCCATGCAAGGACGTTGCCTTTGCGGTTCGGTTACCCTGACCGCGCCCGACCACACAGAAATCGAAGTCTGCCATTGCGATATGTGCCGCCGCTGGGCCGGCGGTCCGGCCTTTGTTATCGGCTTTAAAGCCTCAGACCTTATTATCGAAGGCCGTGAGCATATTACCGACTACAGTTCCTCGGACTGGGCCGATCGCGGCTTTTGCAAACACTGCGGGACACATCTTTATTACCGCATGAAAACGGATGGCTTCCACACGATTGGTGCTGGCCTGTTCACCAAAGCCTCAGGTATGTTGGTCACGAAGCAGATTTTCATCGACGAGAAACCCGCCTATTACGATCTCGCCAATGAGACACCCGTCATGACTGGCCAAGAAGTCTTTGAGGCTTATCCCCTTACGGATATTCCCGATCCGGATGCTGGAAGCTTATCACCTCACTGAGAAAAGGCGCGGCCGCAAGGTCGTCAAGCGTGGTGCGCGATGGTAAATCCCGCAAATCATCGACATAAGGCAGCTTCCCCTCGGTGCCAAACTGAATGACCGGTGCAATATCTGCGGGTTCATCAAACGCCGCAATCGCCAGCTAGGCCATCAGGCGCTTCATAGGTAAGGGGCGTGCCGCAGTCACCACAGAACCCTCGCCGGACGTGATTGGAACTCTGAAACCGCTTCGGTTCTGTCTTTATCCAGAACAGCGTCCCCTCATGCACACTGACCAGAGGTGCGAAAAAATTGCCAAAGGCTTTCTGGCACATCCGGCAATGGCAGATAGACGCCTTTCCCAAATCTCCCTCTACACGAAACCGTATCGCCCCGCACTGACACCCGCCGCTTCTGATATCGCTCATCAACTTATCTCCGCCTCACAGAACAGGCATATTAGTCACACCTGACATAAATACAGGCAAATATACGTCAGCAGCATTTCCCGTCATTTTTCCGCCCCATTATTTTACGCAATTGTTTCGCACTGCGTACAAGGTGTGAAGCGACAAAAATACCGACACCTGCTATTGCACTCCCAACATTCAGGGCCATATACCCCTTTAGCCCAGATATCTGAATTTATTAAGGTAAACAGCGTTGTTCCGCCCATTTTACGACTGGACTTTAAGACAGGCCGCCAAGCCACACGCTGATTATGTACTGGGCAGTATCTCCTTCGCCGAAAGTTCATTTTCCCCCGTCCCGCCTGACGTAATGATGGTGCCTATGGCGCTGGCCCGGCCTGACCGTGTCTATACGCTGGCCTTTATCTGTACGCTGGGATCAGTGCTCGGGGGCCTGTTCGGGTATGCGCTGGGTTATTTTCTGGCCCCGTTCGCGCTGGATATGCTGAAATGGATGGGGCAGCCCGATGCGCTCAACAACTTCCAGCACCTGTTTAACCAATGGGGCACGTGGGTTATCCTGCTCAAAGGCGCTACCCCGATCCCGTACAAACTGGTGACCATTCCGGCCGGTCTGGCGCAGTTTTCGCTGGGGGCATTCATTGCTACCTCGGTCATTACCCGTGGCGTGCGCTTTTACCTGACCGCTTATCTGCTCAAGCGCTTTGGCCCACAGGCACGCGACCTGATGGACAAACGCCTGAACAGCGTGATGATCGGCGTTGCCCTGCTGATCGTCTTTGGCATTGTCATCATGAAGTTTATCTGAGCGTAACCGGCCCTGAGACATTGCCATTTGCGCCGTCCGGTATAAAGTGACGCCGGTTTCGCAAACTGATTTCGGGTGATGATCGTCCTATGAAAGCCGTGCTTTTTTTCAGCCGCTGGTGGTCGGTCGTCGCCCTCATTGCCTCATTGCTGCTTCTGGGCATTGCCCATGCCTTTCAGACCTTTGACGATCTCAACCCCTGTTATCTGTGTCTTAAACAGCGTGACCTTTACTGGATTGCCACCGGTGTGTCCCTGACGGCCACGGTCTGGGCGATTTTTACCGGTGCCAAGGGCCCGCCAAGGGTGTTTTCCTTTGTCCTGTTTGCGGTCTTTGCCACCGGCGCGGCCATTGCCCTGTTCCATGCCGGTGGCGAACAGCACTGGTGGGCCTTACCCGCGACCTGTTCGGGCGCCAGCACCGATGTCAGCATCGACTCCATTGCCGCCATGCTCTCCGGGGCCGAAATCAAGGCCCCGCAATGCGATGTGGTGGCGTGGACCTTCCTTGGCCTAAGTATGGCCGCCTGGAACGCTATTATTTCTGGTACACTGGCGATCCTCAGCCTGATCGCGTCCCTTCGCCTGCAACTGTTTTTCCGCCTGTCGCAACGCCAAGCTTATCTTAAGAATCAGGCTTATCTGAAAGGCAAATCATGAGTGCGAACCCGTCACGCCCCGGTCAGGGGGAAACCGAGCGCCGCCTGCATGAAATCCTGCGCGTTGATCATGCCGGTGAACTGGCGGCGGTGCATATCTATCGCGCACAGGCAGCCGTGTTCGCCGCCACACCCAACCGCGCCTTAAGCGAAGACCTCAAGCGCATGGAGGGCGAGGAAGACATCCACCTGCAACGCTTTGAAACCTTGTTGCGCGAAAAACATATCCGCCCGACGGCCTTTGCGCCGGTATGGCGTCTGGCGGCATTGGGCCTTGGAGCTGGTACGGCGTTGCTCGGTGAAAAGGCCGCCCATGCCTGCACCGAAGCGGTCGAAAGTGTTATTGCCGATCACTATGCCGAACAGATTACAGAAACGCAGAACCGCGATCCCGAACTGTCGGCCCAGCTGACGCAGTTTCGTGATGACGAACTGCGCCACCACGATCATGCCGTCAACGAAGGCGCGCACGACGCCCCGCTCTATCCGCTGCTGACCGCCGTCATCAAAACCGGCTGCCGCGTGGCGATCAAGCTCAGTGAAAAAATCTGACCCGTAACAGTGCATTAAATCCGGTCGAAATCTTCGGCCTGATGCAGCATCTCATGCAGGGTCTCGCGGGTTTCATCATCCATCGACGATATATCAAGCTCGGCGTCACCGGCTTTCGAGGTTGTGAGCCCCGCGTCCTGCTGATGAAAATGCAGCACGTGCGACTTCGGCCCGAACCAGCCCTTGCGCCGATGCGTCACCCGCGCGTTCAGGGCGGTTTCCAGTGCCTGACTTAAGCGCTCAAGCTGTGCGCCCATGTTCTGAAAAACGACCACACCAAAGCGATGCCGATCCGGCTCAAATCCTATACGCTGGCCCATGTCGCCCCTTACGCCTCTAATGGCGTATCCCAATACAGATAATCGACCCAGCTTTCATGCAAATAATGCGGCGGGAAACGCCGCCCCAGTTCCTGAAGCTGATACATGCTGGGTCTGTGGGGTTGGCGGTTCAGGGCCATGCGTGCCTGCTGGGGTGTTTTTCCCCCTTTACGCAAATTACAGGGCGAACAGGCGGTGATAATATTGGCCCATGTCGAGCGTCCGCCCTGAGATACCGGTAGCACATGATCAAAGGTCAGATCATTATGGGCCCCACAGTACTGACAGGTGAACTGATCCCGCAAAAACACATTATAGCGTGTAAAGGCCGGTGGCCGGTTCTGATCGATATAGGTTTTAAGCGAAATAACACTGGGGAGCTTAAGGCTCATCGACGGCGATCGGATTTCGATGTCATAGGTTGACACCACATCGACACGTTCTTCGCAAACCGCCTTGATGACCTCCTGCCACGGTCGCGTGGACAGGGGATAATAGGACAAGGGACGAAAATCGGCGTTCAGAACCAGTGCCCGCCGGTCAGAAGGGGGATTTTTCAATATCCTCATAATGCGCTCCCCTTAAAGTCGCGTGCATCATGAGGTGTGTCGGGACAAGCGTAGCTGAAGACGAAGCTCCTTCTGACCGGAATTTATCCACACCGTGATTAAGAACCCGATTCACGCAAAAAGAAACAGTGAATTTTTGGTGACGCCGTTTGATCTTGTCCGTCCGTCTCAGGCGTTTTACAGATCAGACCATGTCTTACCGCACACGCTTTGCGCCCTCCCCTACGGGCTTCCTGCATCTGGGTCATGCTTTTTCGGCCCGAACCGCTTTTGAAGCAGCCAAAGCCAATGGGGGCAGCTTTATTCTGCGTATCGAAGACATCGACCACACCCGTTGCCGCCCTGAATTTGAAGCGGCCATATACGAAGACCTGTCGTGGCTGGGCATTGAGTGGCCGCAGCCGGTATTGCGCCAAAGTGACCATTTAGCTGACTATCAGACAGCCCTTGAGCAGCTCAAGACCTCTGGTCTGGTCTATGCTGATTACCGCACCCGCAAGCAACAGGCCGAAGCCGCCTTAAGCGCGCCTCAGGCCGGTGACACAGCTTTCACACCTTCAGACAGCGCTGAACCGGCATGGCGTTTGTCACTTGAGGCCGCGCGTGAGTTTCTGGGTGCAGCTTACGACGCCCTGTCCTTTACTGATCTTCACAAAGGCCCGCAAAAAGCCGATCCCGCCGTTAATGGCGATGTCGTTCTGGGCCGCAAGGATGTCGGCGTCGCCTATCATCTGGCGGTGGTGGTCGATGACGCCCGTCAGAACATAACCCACATCCACCGCGGCCTTGATCTTTATGACGCTACCCACACGCAGGTGCTGCTACAGGCCCTGCTTGGCTTTACGACGCCCACCTATGCACACCACGCGCTTTTACTGGACGATCAGGGCCGACGCCTTGCTAAACGCAAAGGCTCAAAATCCCTGCGCGACTACCGGCATGAGGGTCTCAGCGTTACGGATATCAAAGCCCTGATTGCCCGAACCCCTGCCGAATAAAGGCATTAAAAAAGCCGCCCGATCAAATGACCGGACGGCTTTTTAGATTTATCTCAGCAAATCCTAGAGGATCTGAAGATTGACCGCTGCGGTCTTACCGCGCTCGGATTGCAGTTCATAGGCAACCTTCTGGCCGTCAGCCAGACCCTGAAGGCCTGCGCGCTGTACAGCCGAGATGTGTACGAACACGTCATTGCCGCCATCAGCCGGTTGAATGAAACCAAAACCCTTGGTGGTGTTAAACCACTTAACTGTACCTTCAGCCATTTACGCTCTCCCTTTTTAAACGAGCCAGTATCGAGGTGTGCGGGGGTGTCCCCCTGAAACAATCGCCTATCTCGGTAGCAGCAGGTTTGAAACCGACCCTACAGCCGGTTTCGGGCAGCTCAGATTAACGAATTGTGCACAGGATTAAGCCCTTACTTTCCGCAACCGTCAAACAAAAAAACACATGGTTTCTTATGAAATTACATAAAAAACCATGTTATTTTAGACGTATTCAGTGATCACGTTTCCGGATGCAGCCTCAGGGCGCACATGCTCACCCTCTTGTTGTTATCTGCAAAACTACCTAACAATGCCTGTCGCTCCTGATCGGATAGATTGCCATGCGTTTCAACCTGCCCCGTGCGTCACGACTGAGGCGTTTCGCCCTGAAACAGGCCCTGACCCTGCCCTTTGCCGTGCTGAAATTTCTGTCCGGCGGCAGTATCGTCCACATCAAGGGGCGTACACTCGATCCCCAGATACAGTTTCTCCGTCAGGTGGTTTTTACTCGTAACGACCGCATCCCCTTTTCGCTTACCGGCGGCAGTCTTGCGGGGGTACGCGAAGACTGGTCAAACCTTACCACGCTGACCGGTTACACAAGCCCGCACATCAGGATCGAAGCCGTCGGGTCTGATAATATTACCGGTCGTCTGGTGCGGCCGGTTACTATTGATCCCGATGCGCCGCTTCTGGTGCTGTTGCATGAAGGCGGCGGCGTACTTGGCGGGCCTGACCTCAGTCTGGCCTTCGCCAGCGTCTTTGCCGAAGAAGCCCGCTGCCCCGTCTTCCTGCCAGACTACCGCCTTGCTCCCGAACACCGGTTTCCGTCTGGCGCTGACGATGCGCGATCCGCCTTTGTCTGGGCTCAGGCCAATGTCGAAAGGCTGGGCGCTAAGTCTGGCACCGTCGCGCTTGGGGGCATATCCATGGGCGGCAATATGGCCGCGCGTCTGTGTCTTGATTTAAAACGTGATTTCCAGCCCCTGCCTGTGGCGCAACTGCTGATTTCGCCCCTGCTTGACCTCGCCGACAGCCAATTCCGCACAAGCCCCTATGCCCAAAGCTGGCCCATAGGCGCCACCGATCTGGATATCATGATCGGCCATTATGCCGGTGCCGGTCTGTCGCTCAGCGATCCTACCCTTTCGCCCCTAAGAGAAAAGCTGATCATCGGGCAACCGGACACGCTTATCGTGGCGGGAGGCCTTGATCCCTTGGCAGCGCAGGCCGAAGCCTATGTCCACCGCCTGCTTGAGGCCCGTACCACGGTCATCTATCGCCGCTACGACACCCTGCCTTGCGGTTTCACCCTGTTCGCAGGGCTTGTGGATCACGCCGAAAAAGCCACCCGCGACATCGCGCGTAACTTCATGGCGCTCCTCAGGGCATAAGCCCGCCCGGCGGCGTGTAATGCACCGTTGCGCCCGGCCCGAGCGGGAAATCGAAATAGACCCAGGCCGCCGTCATGGCGATACCGAACACCATAAAGGCCAGCGCATAGGGCAGCATCAGGGCCAGCAAAGACCCCACCCCCATCGACTTGTCCCATCGTCGACAGAAGGCCAGTATCAACGGGAAATAGGACATCAGCGGCGTCATGATATTGGTATAGCTGTCGCCCATCCGATAGGCGGCGGTGGTCATTTCCGGTGAAATCCCGACCAGCATGAACATGGGGACCACCACAGGGGCCAGTGCCGACCATTTGGCTGTGGCCGAGCCGATAAACAGGTCGAGCACCGACGAGAACAACAACACGCTGACCAGCAGGATAGGCGAGGGCAAATCCCATGTTTTCAGCATTTCCGCGCCATTAATCGCCGCAATCGGCCCCAGACGCGACCAGTTGAACATGGCCACGAAATGCGCAGCGAAAAAGGCAAAGACAATATAGGGGGCCATCGACCGGATACCATCGGTCATCATCTGGACGACGTCATTATCTGACTTGACTGTCCCCGACCCGATACCGAAAGCCACCCCTGTCCCCAGAAACAGGATCAGGAAAAAGGCAATCAGCGAGGCATAGAAGGGCTGTAACCGCGAAGGCCCCTCAGCCGCCTGATCAATAAGTGGCGAATAGCCGGGCCACAGGGCCAAAGCTGCAAAGGCCGCCACCAGCACCACCGCCGCAAGTCCCGCCCACTTCAGGCCCTTCTTTTCCTCTCTGGTCACTTCGGACTTGGCCAGTTCGGCCGTGATCTCATCATCCGGCTTGCTGCCCCACGCCCCGAGACGCGGCTCCACCACGCGGTCGGTGATGAACCAGGCGACCGGTGTGAACACAATGACAATCGCCAGAATAAACCACCAGTTGCCGATCGGGTTCATCGTCCACTCAGGGTCAATGATGCGGGCCGCTTCCTGCGTAAAACCAAACAAAAGCACATCGATCTGCCCCGGCGTGATATTGCCGGCATACCCCCCCGACACCGCGGCAAAGGCTGCGGCAATACCGACCAACGGATGCCGCCCGACCGAGGCATAGATCAGCGCCGCCAAAGGAATAAACACCACATAGGCGGCATCGGAGGCATGGTGCGACACCATGCCTATAACGATAACGCAGGGCGTCAGAATGGCCCGCGGGGCCTGACGCAAAGACGACCGGATCAGGGCGCTGAACAGGCCCGTGCGTTCCGCTACCGCCGCCCCGTACATGATCACCAGAACCACACCCAGGGGCGCAAATCCGGTCAGGGTCTTGGGCATTTCGACAAACAGCCGCCCGATATTTTCCGCCGTAAACAGGCTGTCAGCGCGATAGGTCAGGACCCCGTTTTCAAGCTCGGCCCAGGCAGGGGGCTTATCGCCGCTATAGGTAATCGAGGCCTGCCACCCCAGATGCGCGCCCACCAGCGATAACAGCATCAGGGCGAGAATCAGCCAGACAAAGATCATGACCGGATCAGGCAACAGATTGCCTACGCGCTCGACAGCCCCGAGAAAGCCCTTGGAACGGCGCGTGGCGTCGTCAGATACCGGTATAGTCACCCTGCCCTCATCTCTGATGATTGAAATCCCAAGCTAGCTTACAGGAATTCATACTGTCAAACCCTGAGTTACCTTACCGCCCCGTTTGGCTTGCCTGCAATGCTCTCCGGCGAACGCTGCGTATGAAATCTCGCTTGTCGCTGTCACCCGCGCCGGATATGCTGCGCACAGGATCCGGAGGGGGACAGATCATGCACACGACATTTAAATGCTTATCCATGATCTTAGCAATGGCCGTGCTGCCCCCGTCGGTCAGCGCCGAAGAAACCCCACATACCCCCGAGGCTATCAAGGCGGTGAGCCAAAGCCTTCAGACCAATCTGAAGGCGGGTCTTGAAGCCTATCAGAAGTCTGATTACCTGACGGCCTGTACCTCTCTGGCACTGGCGGTCGGCGATGGGCGAACCCTGCGCTGGCATAATGAAGGCCTGATCAAACTTTTCAAAGCCAAGGGTGAAGACACCCGCGAATATGAAACCGAAATTATCGCACTCGATGGGGCTATTGGGCGTCTTGAGGCGCGTACCAAAGACGTCTGCGCCTTAGCGCAATAGACTATTCCCAAAATTCCGGCTGTTCCGGCACACGATTGAAAGCGATCTTCGCCCCGACAAAGGCATGGAGCTTCGGTCGTGGCCCGATGGTAATCGCATCCTTGCCAAAGCGCTGATTGAGACCATCCATCGCCGCCAGAAGCTGCATATGCCGCCCGTCTTCCTGTGCCTGAGGCGTCCAGCCAAACAGGTCAGGCGAACCTTGCGCCGGTATCATATGCAGGCAGGTAACGGACACTTTCTTAATGCGGTCATTATTGACCTGCGCCACACAGGTCTCCCATAACTGATCCGTGGCCTCCAGCAACCGGAAGGTGTCAGAGGTCGGCGTGAAGGTCAGGCTCGCCTTACCCTGCCCGACCGGCGCCCCGCGCAGCGACAGATAAAGTCCACCGCATCTATAGCCCATCCGGCGTAACCGCGATCCGCACTTCGCCGTCAGACGCCGTGCCACCATCCGCGCCTGAGGTAGGGGACGCAACTCTCGCGCCAGAACATGCGAATGGCTGATCGTGCTGCGTTCGGTTTCCACCTCCGGCGGATCGATACCGTGCAGACTGTACCAGAAATTGTCCCCCATGATCCCGCCCCAGATCTGGCGCAAACGGGTCGGCGACATAGCCCACAACTGGGCCATATCAAAAACACCGGCCCGCGCCAGCCTGAGCGTCATCGCCGCCCCGACACCGGGCAGATCATCGACCGGCAGATGCAGCAAGGGCTTTGGCAACTCATCCAGACGCAGCACCGTCAGGCCAAGCGGCTTTTGCATATCCGCCGCCGTCTTGGCCAGCATGCGTGAGGGGGCAATCCCGATCGAAGCCGTCAGACATTCGCCGACATTTTCCAGAATCCGGCGTTGAATACGATGCCCCAGCGCGCGGGCCACCGCTTCTTGCGTCTCAGGCCCTATCAACCGGCAGGCCACTTCATCAATCGAACAGACCTTTTCAACCGGTATGACCTGATCGACCTCGGCCAGTATACGGTTATGCACATCGACATAAATATCCGGTCTGGCCTCAACGACTTTCAGATCACGGCACATCAGTTTCGCGTCACTGACCCGCGTACCGGTCTTGATACCCAGGGCCTTGGCCTCGGCACTGGCGGCAATGGCCGAGGTGTGCTCGCTCATCACCGGCACGACAATCACCGGCTTACGCCTCAGGGCCGGATTGCGCTGCTGCTCGACACTGGCGAAAAAGCTGTTCATGTCGAGATAGAGCCATTTTAGCCCTCCGCCATCATCGACCCAAAATCTGTGCGTTTTGCTGTTCATTATTAGAACATAACATGAACAAATAACCTCAATCAAGCCATCCACCCTGCAAATGCCGCATTGCTCTGCAAAATCAGCGGTTCGCATTTGCGTCACGATGCTCTATAGGGGCCAAATGTCTGGGACACCCACATCGCCGGTTGAGCCGTCACAAGCCCCCGAACCCGCACCGGCCAAAAAGCCCTCACTGAAAAGCATCATTCAGGAGAACGGTGCCCTGAGCGTTATGCTGGCGGTAGTGTTCGTCAATCTGGTCGGCTTCGGCCTTGTCGTGCCGCTCCTGCCCTTCTTCGCCAAGAGCCTTGAGGCCCAGATATGGCAGGTGACCCTGATGTTCGCCGCCTATTCCTTCGGGCAGTTCTTTGCTGAACCCTTCTGGGGCAGCCTGTCCGATAAAATTGGCCGCAAGCCGGTTCTGGTGGTCACCACGGCGATGAACGCCCTGTTCTATTTGGCGCTGGCCTTTGCCCCGACCATCTGGTGGGCGATCTTTATCCGTTTCTTTAACGGTATCGGCTCAGGCAACGTCTCGACCATTCAGTCCTATGTCTCGGACATGTCCGAACCGCACCAGAAGGCAGGCCGCATGAGCCTGATCGGCGCGGCTTTCTCACTGGGCTTTATTATAGGGCCGGTGATTGGCGGCTTTCTGGCGCATGAAGAAGACGGCGTCGCCGGTTTCCGCCTGCCGCTGTTTGTCGCCGCAGGCATGGCGGCTACCGCTGCCATCGGCGTGCTTTTGTACGTAAAAGAAAGCCGAAAGCGCACGACCTCGGCCCCTCCGGTCAATCTGCGTCAGACCTTTATGATGGTGCGCAAAGACCCGATTCTGGTGCGCATCATCCTGACGACACTCTGTTACATGGCCGCCTTTGCCGGTCTGGAGTCCACCTTCGGTCTATGGGCAGACGCCCGTTATGGCTGGCAGGCCCGCGAAGTCGGCCTTGTGTTTCTGGGGATCGGCGTTGCTGCCGCCGTCATGCAGGTCTATCTGACCCGCCGCCTTGTCCGCCGCTTTGGCGAAACCCGTGTTCTCGCGGGCGGGCTTGTGGTCTTTGGCCTGGGCTTCATCCTCCAGAGTTTTAATAATCTCGCCCCGCTGGTCACGCCCATTGTCATGCTGGCCGCCACCGGTCAGGCAGTGGTCTTTGCCACCATCTCGGCCCTCATCAGCCTCAATGCCCCGCCCGAACGTCAGGGCGCGGTCTTAGGGCTTAATATGGCCGCCGGGGCCACGGCCCGCATTATCGGCCCGATTGCCGCCGGTTTCCTGTTCAGCATCACCACCGATGCCCCTCTGTGGTTCGGGGCCGTCATGTGCCTTGTGGCGGCCTTTCTGGCGCTTAAGGTAGAAAAGGCCGGACAAAACCGCCTATCGGCCTGACAGCACTTGCGTTTCATATCCCTTTCGGATATTAGCGCCTCTTTCCAAAACCCGTCGGGCCAATGACATGCCTTGGCGGGTTATCCATCCTAAAGAGGGCGGCGTTAACCGCGCCGTACACAAAATGTCAAAACTGAAGACCAAGTCCGGTGCCAAGAAGCGTTTTCGCTTCACCGCAACCGGCAAGGTGAAAGCCGGCGTCGCCGGTAAGCGCCACCGCCTGATCTCGCACAACGGCAAGTACATCCGTCAAAACCGCGGCACCGTGGTTCTGGCTGACGCCGATGCGAAGAAGATCAAATCCTACATGCCTTACGCCTAAGGAGACGCAGAACTATGGCACGCGTTAAAAGAGGCGTAGTATCTCACGCCAGACACAAAAAAGTTCTGAAGCAGGCCAAGGGTTTCTACGGCCGCCGCAAGAATACCATCCGTACCGCCAAGGCAGCTGTCGATAAGGCCGGTCAATACGCTTACCGCGACCGTCGCGTTAACAAGCGTAACTTCCGCGCCCTGTGGATTCAGCGTATCAACGCCGCAGCCCGGATCGAAGGCTTCACCTATTCGCAGTTCATCCACGGCCTGAACGTTGCGGGCATCACGCTCGACCGTAAGGCTCTGGCAAACATCGCCGCAAATGACGCCGGTGCCTTTAAGGCCATCGCCGACAAGGTGCGTGGCGCTCTGGCTGCTTAAGTCTTTCTGACTTAGACACATATAAAGACCCCGCACCTTAACCGGTCGCGGGGTTTTTTATTTTCCCCTTTATCCGCCCAACCGTTTGCCCTAAACACAGCCATCATTTCAAACAACGATCCGATCATGAGCGAATACGCAGCCTTACAATCCGAAATCGAAGCCGAAATCTCGGCGGCATCCGATCTCCCTGCCCTTGAGGCCGTGCGCCTCTCGGCACTGGGTAAGACGGGACGCGTCTCGGGCCTCCTGAAAACACTCGGCACCCTGCCACCCGAAGAACGTAAGGCCACCGGTGCGGCGATCAACGTCGTGCGCGATGCCGTGCAATCGGCCCTTGAGGCGCGTAAAATCGTGCTTGAGGAAGCGCATCTGGCGCAGCGTCTGGCCTCTGAGCGGATTGACCTGTCCCTGCCTGCCGCACCGCGCGCCAAGGGCGGTGTCCACCCGACCCTTCAGGTGCTCGACGAAATCATCGCCATCTTTGCGGAAATGGGCTTCTCGGTCGCCGAAGGGCCGGATATCGAAGACGACTTCCATAACTTCACAGCGCTGAACTTCCCCGAAAAGCATCCGGCGCGGGAAATGCACGACACCTTCTTCTTTAATCCGGACGAAAATGGCGTACGCAAGCTTTTGCGCACCCACACCTCTCCGGTGCAGATCCGTTCGATGATTGCGGACAAACCACCGTTCCGCCTGATCGTGCCGGGCCGTGTGTTCCGCAATGACTCCGACCAGACCCACACGCCGATGTTCCATCAGGTCGAAGGTCTGGTGATCGACAAGACCGCGCATATGGGCCACCTGAAATGGGTACTGGAAACCTTCATTTCGCGCTTCTTTGAAACCGGCGATGTGACCACCCAGTTCCGCCCGCACCACTTCCCCTTTACTGAGCCATCCGCCGAAATGGATGTACGTTGCTCGTGGGAAAAGGGTGAGCTTAAGGTCGGTTCAGGCGATTCATGGCTCGAAATTCTGGGCTGCGGCATGGTGCATCCGAACGTGCTGAAAGCCTGCGGTATTGATCCTGAGGAGTATCAGGGCTTTGCCTGGGGTATGGGCGTCGATCGTCTGGCCATGCTGAAATACGGCGTGCCTGACTTACGCGACATGTTCGCCGCCGATGCCCGCTGGCTGTCACACTACGGCTTTAGTGGCTTTGCGGCCCCTAACCCCGCCAGCGGCCTTTCGTAAGCAAGATTAAAAAGACAAGGAGGCGCGGCCTCCTTGACCTCTATACAAAGTCAAGACCATGAAATTCTCCCTGAACTGGCTTAAAGATCACCTCAATACCGACGCGGATATCAACGCCGTCGCCGCTGCCATGACCGCGGCAGGCCTTGAGGTCGAGGACGTCACCGATCCGGCAAAGCTGCTGGCCCCTTTCAGCGTCGCCAGGATCGTCGAAGCCGCCAAACACCCCAATGCCGACAAGCTTCAGGTCTGTCAGGTCGACACCATCGATGGCCGCAAGGAAATCGTCTGCGGTGCGCCCAATGCACGAGCGGGCCTGACAACCATCTATGCCCCCATCGGCGCCTATGTGCCGGGGCTTGATGTCACTCTGGTCGAAAAGCCGGTACGCGGCGTGGTGTCAAACGGCATGCTGTGTTCGGGTGCAGAACTGCTGGTCGAAGGCGATGCCGCCGGTATCCTTGAGTTGTCGGACGATCTGGCGGTCGGCACGCCTGCCGCTGAGGTGTTCGGTGCCGTACCGGTCATTGATTTTGAAGTGACTCCTAACCGCCCCGACTGGCTGGGCGTACATGGCATTGCCCGTGATCTGGCCGCGACCGGCCTTGGGACATTCACCGAGAAAACCATTCCGGCCGTAGCGGGTAAGTTTCCCTCCCCCATCAACATCACCGTCGATGGCGAAGCCTGTCCGGTCTTTGCTGGTCGCGTTGTACGTGGCGTGAGAAACGGCCCGTCGCCCAAATGGCTTCAGGACAAGCTGACCTCGATTGGCCTTAAGCCTATTTCGGTTCTGGTCGATATCACAAACTATCTGTCGTTTGACCGCGCACGTCCGCTGCATGTCTATGACGTCGCCAAACTCAGCGGCACGACCATCGAAGCGGGTCTGCGCACAGACACCTCCGAACTGCTGGCCCTTGATGGCAAAACCTACGCCGTCTCCCCTGAGATGATCGCCATTTCCGATGCCTCAGGCGTAATCGGTCTGGGTGGCGTCATGGGTGGCGAAAGCACCGGCGTGTCCGACACCACCACCGACGTGTTTGTTGAATCGGCGTGGTTCGATCCGATCCGCATCGCCCAAACCGGTCGCGACACCAAGATTTCATCCGATGCCCAATATCGCTTTGCCCGTGGCATTGATCCGGCGTCGGTCGTCGATGGTCTGGAACTGGCCACGCAGCTGATCCTTGACCTCTGTGGCGGCGAACCATCCGAAGTGGTCATCGCCGGTCAAATCCCTGCGGGCCGTCCTGATGTGACCTTTGACCCCGCCTATGTCGGGCAACTGACCGGCCTTACGATTACCGAAGACGACACCGCGCGCATCCTGACCGCGCTCGGTTTTGGCGTCACCAAGGGCAATCCGTGGACCGTCACCGTGCCCTCATGGCGTCGCGACGTCGAAGGCAAGGCCGATCTGGTCGAAGAGGTCGCCCGTATCTACGGCTTCAACCATATCCCCGCCACGCCCCTGCCACCCGTAGCCCCTCAGGCCGGTGGCGTTCTGACACCGGTTCAGTCGCGCGCCCGCACGGCGCGTCGGGCACTGGCCGCCTACGGTTATAGTGAGGCCGCGACCTGGTCGTTCATGCGCCAGAACTGGGCCAAACTATTTGGCGGTGGCGACGACAGGCTTGTGCTGGCCAATCCGATTGCCTCGGAACTGAACTGCATGCGCCCGTCCATCCTGCCGAACCTGCTTGAGGCCGCCGGTCGCAACGGCGCGCGCGGTTTCGACGGTGTGAAACTGTTTGAAATCGGGCCGGTCTATCAGGGCCTTGAGCCGCAGGATCAAAAAACGACCATTACCGCCATTGCCGCCCCATCCCGAACCCGCCACTGGGAACAGGCGGGGCAATCGACTCTGTTCGCCCTCAAAAGCGACCTGTTCGCCCTGCTTGACGATCTGAATGTGCCGGTCGCCTCGCTGCAACTGGTGCAGGGGCAAAACGCGGCCCATTGGCATCCGGGACGCTCGGCGCGCCTGCAACTGGGGCCCAAGAACATTGTCGCTGAATTTGGTGAACTGCACCCGTCGGTCCTGAAGGCGCTTGATCTTGATGGTGCCTATATCGGCTTTGAAATCAGCCTCAGCAACCTGCCGCAACCCAAGGCCAAATCCGGCAAATCGAAGGGCGCGCTTAGCCTGTCGAACCTGATGCCCCTGTCGCGGGACTTCGCCTTTGTCGTCGAAGACACCGTCAGCGCTGATGCCGTCGTCAAAGCCATCCGCAGCGCCGATAAGCTGCTGATTGCCGATGCCGCCGTCTTTGATATCTATCAGGGCAAGGGCGTCGCCGAAGGTCAGAAGTCCGTGGCGGTCGAGGTCAAGCTGCAACCGACCGACAAGACCCTTACCGACCCGGAAATCGAGGCCGTTTCAGCCAAAATCGTTGCCGCCGCTCAGAAAATCGGGGCGACGCTGCGGGCCTGATCTGGCGTCTGATTTCACGTCTGGTAATTTCCTTTATCCGTGTTAGCCTCCGACTAAATAAAGACAAAATATTTAGTCGGGGACAGGATGCAGGAAACAGGGCCGGAAACGGCAGCAGAGCCGTGCGCGGGCACACCAAGCCTTTCTACGCAATTTAAGCACGCCACCACATTCACCACCGCCTCGGTTATGGCCCTTTCCGCGACAGCCTTGAGTGCCTGCGGTGGGGGCGGAGGCGGTGGCGGAAGTGGCGGCGGCATCAGCCCCCCGCCCCCGCCGCCTGTCCCTGTACTGACGGAACTTGAGGCCACGCGTTTCCTGCTTCAGGCGCAGTTTTCCGCGACCGATGCCGAAGTCAGCGCCCTGCGCACCGCCGGTTACTCAAACTGGCTGAACACCCAGTTTAATACCCCGCCGTCTCGCACCGGCGTCGCCTTTCTTGACAGCATCGGCCACAACCAGATCACCGCCGAAGGCCGCTATTTCTGGCCGCAATACGGCGACTTCATGATCTGGAACCAGTTGCTGACCGGTTCGGATCAGATGCGCAAACGTATGGCGCTGGCCCTGTCTGAATTTTTTGTGGTCTCCCTGACGCCTCTGGATGGCTTCTGGCCGGGCTATGCCATTGCCGCCTACTGGGATCACCTGACGAACCATGCCTTTGGTAATTTCCGCGCCCTGCTTGAAGAGATCACGCTTAATCCGGCGATGGGGTTCTTTCTCAATACGCGTGGTAATCTCAGGGCTGATCCGACCACGGGCCGCGTGCCGGATGAAAACTATGCCCGCGAAGTCATGCAGTTGTTCACCATAGGCCTGCATGAACTCAATCCCGACGGCACCGAGAAAAAAGACAGCAACGGCAACCCCATAGACAGCTACACCCAGTCCGACATCACCAATCTGGCGCGCGTTTTTACTGGCTATGATCTCAGCTATGCCCGCGTCACCCTTACCTATGCGCCCTGGCTGGGCTATCATGCGCCCTCAACCGAACTGGTACGCGACCGGATGGGCTTTTCCGCCCTCAACCATTCGCCCGAAGCCGTCGATTTCCTGGGCACCCATATTCCAGCCAATACCAGCGGGGCGGCAGCCCTGAAAACCGCACTTGATACCCTGTTTAATCATCCCAATACCGGCCCGTTTTTCGCCAGACAGATGATCCAGAGGCTGATCACCTCCAACCCCTCTCCGGCCTATGTCGGACGCGTGGCTGCGGCCTTTGCCAATAATGGCTCAGGCGTGCGCGGTGACCTTAAGGCCGTGTGGCGTGCCATCCTGACTGATACCGAGGCCCGCGCCCTCAACACTGCCCCCAACGGCGGCAAGGTGCGCGAGCCTATGGTGCGCTTCGTGCAACTGGTGCGCACCTTTGGCCACACCTCGACCAATGGCCAGTATGAGATCTATGACACCTCCTCCAGCGACAATGGCTTAGGCCAAAGCCCTGTCCGCTCGCCGTCCGTTTTCAACTTTTTCAGACCGGGCTATGTGCCGCCCAATACGGCGCTGGCGACCCATGGCCAGGTGGCCCCTGAGTTTCAGATACATAACGAAACCACCACCGCCGGATATATCAACTTCCTGAACTGGTTTATTCCGTGGGGCTATAATGATGTACGCATGACCTATACGGACCTCAGCCGTACCACTGATGCCACAGCGCTGGTTGACTGGCTGAATATGAAATTCACCGCCAATCAGTTATCCGCCGATACGCGCACCACCATCCGCGAGGCCATAAACACTATGCCTTCGGGTTCGGATGATGAAAAACGCCGACGTCTGCACGCGGCAACGCTTCTGGTGATGGCCTCACCGGAATATCTGGTGCAAAAGTAAGGGGGACGCGGACATGCATATCGACAAAACCAACGACATTACCCGCCGCGTCATGATGCGCAGAGCCTTAGGATTGGCCATGACCGGCACGGCCCTGCCTCTGGCGATGAATCTGGCCGCTTTCGGCGAAGCCGCCGCCTTCGATAACAGCGACTACAAGGCGCTGGTCTGCGTCTTCCTTTATGGCGGCTCGGACCATAACAATACGCTGATCCCCTATGACCTTGATAATTACGATCGCTATCATGCTATTCGCGGCGGCGGCCCCGGTCGTACCGCCGGTCATATTGCCGTCGCGCGCGCCGACCTGAGCGCCACCGCCCTGACGCCTCTGGCGTCACAAACCCTGACCGATGATCTGCGCTATGCACTCAATCCGCAGATGACCGGCCTGAAATCCCTGTTCGATGCCGGAAAAGCCGCCATTCAGCTTAATGTCGGGCCATTAATGACGCCCCTGACACTGGCGCAATTCAACAGCCCCAACCGGGTGCTCTATCCCCTGCCGCCCAAGCTGTTTTCCCACAATGACCAGCAATCGGTCTGGCAGTCTCTGGCGTCCGAAGGGTCAACCATTGGATGGGGCGGGCGCATCGGTGATCTGGCTATGTCGAGCAATAACCGCTCGATCCTGACCTGTATTTCCGCGGCCGGTAATGCGGTCTTCGTCTCCGGCGATCAGGCCCTGCAATACCAGATCAGCCCTAATGGGGCCGTGGCCATCAACCCGCTTCAGACCGGTCTTTATGGTTCTCAGGCCGCCGGAGACGCCCTTCGCACCCTGATCACCCGCACAAGCTCCCATGTGCTTGAGGACGAATTTACCAGGGTCACGCGGCGATCCATCGAAATGGAGGGCATCGTCAATGCCGCCCTGTCGCCGGTCAGTCTGAACACAGCCTTCCCTGCCAATAATTCGCTGGCGGCGCAGATGCGTATCGTCGCCCGACTGATCGGGGCGCGTAACACATTGGGTGCTAAACGTCAGGTATTCTTTGTCTCGCTGGGCGGATTCGACAACCACGACCTTCTGATGGAAAACCATCCGGCCCTGATGCGTCAGGTGTCCGATGCCATGACCGCCTTTTATAATGCTACCGTTGAACTGGGTGTCGCCAACAAGGTAACCGCCTTTACAGCCTCTGATTTCGGACGCACCCTGTCATCAAACGGTAACGGGTCGGATCACGGCTGGGGCAGTCACCACTTTGTCGTTGGCGGTGCGGTCAATGGCGGGCGCTACTTCGGCACGGCACCGCACATATCCATCATAAGCGATGATCAGGTCGGTCAGGGACGCCTCCTGCCCTCCACCTCGGTTGATCAGATGGGCGCGACACTGGCGCGCTGGTTCGGGGTATCAAATTCGGAACTGCCGACGGTTCTGCCCAATATTGGCCGCTTCGGATCGTCAAACCTCGGCTATTTCAGTTAACCGGGCTTAACCCTTTCTCTCAGCACGCCCTTAAACATTCCGGCCTATTCTAAAGTGGACGGATAGGGCGCCGTTGAATGGGATAAGTGGTCATGTCTGCGTTTAATATAGCTGCTGCCGGCGCACTAAATGCGTCGCAGGCCTTTGCCTCATCGGCAGGCCGAATTGCCGCCAATGCCGGCAAGAATGATGTCTTGAGCGATTTCGTCGATCAGATCGAAGCGCGCCACGCCTTTGAAGCCAATGTACAGGTGTTGAAATCTGCCGACGACATGGTCGGACAGTTGCTGAATATTAAGGCCTGATCTCAGGCAACCTTTACGGTGCGGATAGAAAACAGCGACACCAGCTTGGACACACCGGGCATGGTCGACAACACATCACGGTGCACATCCTCATAGGACAGGCTTTCGCGCAGGACGATTTTCAGCAGGTAATCCGCCTCACCCGACATCAGATGGCATTCCTCAATGGCGGCAATCTGAACCACGGCCTTTTCAAATTTTTCAAAGGTTTCGCGGCGCTGATCCTGCAAGGTGACGTGGACAAAAACCACGCCCTGTTTGCCCTGAACGCTTTCGGCAATGACCGCACGATAACCGGCAATCACGCCGCGCTGCTCAAGCAGCTTGACCCGCCGGTGCGCCGCAGACGGCGACAAACCAACCTTTTCACCCAGTTCCGCCGCCGTCGCACGGGCGTCAGCGCGCAACACCTTGATGAGTTCACGGTCAAACGAATCGAGATCGGAAAATTTATCGCTCCCAGCCATGAAATTGAGATTATATGCGGCCATGGCGCGCCACAAGAGACATTTTCAACCCAAAAGCCCTCTTCGGGTCATTTTGTTGCGTTTTCAGTCCGCATAACGCCGGACATGGGCAATAAAGGCATCCAGCCACCCCTGAAGGAAATCACGGCTCTTGTCACCGACCTGCCCGTCTGCGGTCAGAAGACTATCGGTCGCCTGTAAAAAGGCCTCAGGTTGCCCAAGGGTCGGCGCATCGAGATAGGCCAGAATATTACGCAGATGCTGCTGGGCCAGAGACGTGCCAATGGCCCCGACCGACACCCCTAAAACCCCGGCTGGTTTACCCGCAAAGGCGCTCTGGCCATAGGGGCGCGACGCATGATCTATGGCATTTTTCAATACCCCTGGCACAGAGCGGTTATATTCCGGCGTGACGAACAAAAGCCCGTCCGCCGATTTGATCTCACGCTTGAGGCGCAAAACCGCCTCAGCCTGATTGCCGTCATCGTCCTGATTATAAAGCGGCAGGTCATCAATGCGCAGGAATTCGAAGCTCACAGTATCCGGCCCCAGCTTAACCAGCGCCTCAGCCAGCTTGCGGTTAAATGAGTCCTTGCGAAGGCTGCCGACAATGACAGCAACAGACAGATTAGCCATCGGATTTTCCTGAAGGGTTAAGGGTAACGCCAGGCCCCAGCCTAGCCGTCACATAATAAAAATTCAGTGTGGCAAACCGCCTGTCGCCCGTCGTCAAAATCCGCAAAAATTCCATGCGTTTTTCAAATAAACTTTGCCTATTCCCTGACTTGGCATTAGCCTTTCGCCTCCTGGGAGAACCCCTTACCTACGATCCGGCCCGCGACAGGAACAGACAGGCAGATGAAATCACGCATACGCCCCCCTCTTACCCCTCTTAACCTGTCCTCCTCTGAGGTGCGTTCCGAAACGGACACGCCTTTGGATAACGAAGTCGAAAGTGCAGCGGACGATGATCTGGACATACCGGGACGTCAGCCTGAGCCTGTGACCTTTGCCGAACAACCAGACGTGACACTGACCCCGCCACCGGAACCCTCTCCGCCGGAAACCCTGCCACCGGCACCTCAGGACACAACAACCGAACCGGCAACCGCAAACGAAACGCCGCCTGCCCATACCCCTCCCCTGAAGGCGCGGCCCAATGGCATCCTTAAGGTTTCCGGCGGCTCGGGCGGCCTCTTCTGGGGCGGCACGATTTTCGTCAGCCTGCTGTGGGCCCTAAGCCTGACCGCCTTTGTGCTCGGGGCGGAAACCGACCTCAATGCCTTTACGACTGAACCGTTCCGGCTGGTCATACTGGGGGCGCTCGCTCTGTTTCCCATCGGCCTGATTGTCGCCACGGCAGTCGCCCTGCGCCATGCCGCCGCCCTGTCTCAGGAAGCGCGCCGCACAGCCGCTCTGGCCGATGCCATGATTGCGCCTGCCACGGTCGCGGCCGCTGAAACCTCGCAACTGGTGGACAGCCTGCGCCAGCAGGTCGAACAGGCGGTGCGCGCCGTACGTGTGGCCCATAGCGACCTGAGCGACCTGAGCCAGCGCCTGAAATCGGAAACCGAAGCCCTGAACGAGGCCGCAAACCTCGCCCGTTCGACCACCTCAACCATCACCGATGCCTTGGGCCATGAGCGCACGGCCATTACTGCCATGGGCGAAATTCTCGACAAACAGGCACAGGGCGTTATCGAAGCCGTTGACCGTCAGGCACGTATGGTCGCCGATGCCTCTGATCTGGCGCAAACCCAGCTTCAGGAAGCCGAAGCCGCCCTTGCCGCCCGTGCGGCTGACCTGACCACCTCCGCCAATGACGCTCAGGAAAGCGTGCGTGTCATTGCCGAAGATCTTGGCCGTCAGACCCTGCGTCTGGAAACCGCCGGCACCGGCGTCGCCGATCAGATCCGCACCGTTGAGGAAGGCCTTAGTCAGCAACGCGCCGGTCTGGTGTCCGCCGCCCTGTCGCTCAGAGCGGATCAGGAAGACTTTGCCGTGCATCTGGAAAACCAGCGCGCGCAACTGGCCGAGGCACTCAATGTCACGCGCACCGCAACCGTCGAACTGGGGGAAACCTCGTCACGCGGCGTAGATGTGCTGCGTGATCTGGTGCTGCACGCCCAATCCCAGTTCCGTCAGGTGCTGACCGGTGCTGAAAACGAGCGCACGGCGTTTGAAACCCGCATCCATTCCACCCTGTCCAATATTTCGCTGATGGCCGCTGATGCCCGCGATGAGATGGTCAGCGAGACCCAGCGCGCCCTTGAACAACTGCATCAGGCGGCAACTGAGGCCCGCACCGCCGCCGATCAGGCCGCCACCTCGGCCCAGACGCGGGTCGATCGCCTGAATGAATCCCTGTTCGAGGCAGGCAAAAAAGCCGAAGATGTATTTGATTCCCGCATGGCCTCAGCCCGTCGCCTGATCGAAGATTCTGTCGAACTGATTGACGATGCCGGTGACAAGGCTGCCCAAAGGCTGGACGACAGCTTCGCCCATGCCCGTGACGCCATTGCGCAGGTCGATGAGGCTTTGAACGAGATCAATGCCCGCGTTGACGAACTGCCGCAACAATCAAAGGCGCGCCTTGAGGAAATTCGCCGCTCGGTTGAGGAAGGCCTTATGGCCATGACCGACGCCGCCCGTAAGGCTACCGAAGAAACCGAAGCTGTCGATCAGGTGTTTCAGGAACGTGTCCGGCGCAACTATGAAATGCTGACCGAAGCCGTGCGCCTGATGGGTGTGGTCGGTGGCCAGCCGCAACCTTCGGCGGCTTCTGCTCCCAACCCCTATGTCGAACGCTTCGACCGCAGCCGCGACACCGCCAAACCTGCCCGCGTGAGGACCGAGCCTCTGCGTCCTGAACCGGCCCCTATCCTGCCGACGCGCAAACCGCGCCCGGACCGTCAGAATGAACGCTCCGCTGAACCCACGACCGAACGCCCCCCTGAGCGTTCTAATGAGCGACAATCAGTTCAGGACGGCTGGTCGTGGCGCGATCTCCTGAATGGCATGGAGGGCCGCGAAAAGGCACCTGAGGCCCGAAAACCTGAAAAATCGTCCGCACCGGAACCGCAGGCTGAGTCTTACGAAAGCCTTGATGATCTTCTGGTCGCCGAAGTTACGGCCATGGGGGTCGATACCCACTCCCTGCTTAACCGTACCCGCCTGAATGAGATCATCGCCGCCATTATCGCCGATGATAACGAAGGCGCACGTCTGGTTATCCGTCGCGTCGCGCCTGCCGCCATCCGCCGCCTGAGCCGCCGCCTGACCACCGATGCCACCTTGCGCGAACAGGTCAATGAATTTGTCGGCGCTCTGGATCGCCAGATCAATATCGCGCTTCTGACGCCGGATGCACAAACGGCCCTGACCGAGCTTCTGAGCAATCCGGCAGGCCGCACCTATCTGATGTTCGATGCGGCCATCAGCGATCTGATCTGATGCTGTCGCTGGATGTCCGCACCGAGGTCTGGCCCATCGCCGGGCGTTTCACCATTGCCCGCGGTTCAAAAACCGAAGCCCATCTGCTCTATGTGCGCCTGAGCGACGGCCATCACTCAGGTCATGGCGAAGCCGTGCCCTATGCCCGCTATGGCGAGACTATGGAGGCTTCTGTCGCCGCCATCGAAGCCGTGCGCCCTGAGATCGCAGCAGGCGTGACACCTGAGGCGCTTATGTCGCTGATGCCTGCCGGTGCCGCCCGCAATGCGGTGGATTGTGCCCTATGGGATTTACGTGCCAAGCAGACGGGCGTCCGCGCCTTTGCCGCCGCCGGCCTTGAGATTTTCAAGCCCCTGAAAACCGCATACACCTTAAGCCTGGACACCCCCGAAGCCATGGGCGAACAGGCCGCACTTAATGCCCGCCGCCCGACCCTTAAGCTCAAGATCGGCGGGCCGGATGACCTCAGGCGCGTTGAGGCTGTGCGTGCCCATGCACCCAATCCACACCTGATCGTCGATGCCAATGAGGGCTTAGGGCTGGACGACCTTAAGGCACTCGCCCCCGAACTGCACAGGCTGGGCGTGGTGCTCATTGAGCAACCGCTTAAGGCCGGTGAGGATCACGCCTTGGCGGGTTATCGCTGTCCGGTGCCGCTCTGTGCCGACGAAAGCCTGCACACCCGTGATACCCTTGATCACTGTGCGGCCCTTTATGATGCCGTGAATATCAAACTCGATAAGACCGGCGGCCTGACCGAGGCCCTGCTTCTGAAAAAAGCCGCTCAGGACAAGGGCCTTAAGATCATGGTCGGCTGCATGGTCGCCACCTCCCTGTCGATGGCCCCCGCCATGTTACTGGCGCAGGGGGCTGATTTCATCGACCTCGACGGGGCGCTTCTGCTGGCGAAGGATCGCGAACCGGGTCTTGGGACCATCGGGTCCATACTGGAACCGCCCGAACCGGCGCTTTGGGGCTAAGCAGGCTCCGCTTGCCCCATATGCTTGCGATAAAGCCAAAGCGCCACGGCAAAACCGACCGCTGCCATAAGCGCCATCACCCCATAGCCGCGCGCACCCAGCACATCATAGATCGGCCCCGCCGCCAGTGTCGCCAGCCCCATCATCACCCCCATAACATAGGCCGCGCTTATGGTCTGGGCGAGGTTCTGATACCCTTCGGGTGCAAATTTCCGCGTCAGCTCAAGCCCCGCCAGATAACAGGCCGCGAAACTCAGGGCATGCAACATCTGCAACGGCCACAGCATCCACATGGGCGGTGAAAAGGCCATGGCCGCCCAGCGCAGGACACTGAAACCACCGGCCACCAGCAACAGGTTCCACGCCCCGAACCGCCGCCGCATCCTCAGACCAAAGGCCAGCATCAGCACCTCGGTAGACACGCCCGTGGCCCAGAGATAGCCGATGCTCAAGCCGTCATAGCCCTCGCCCTTCCAGATCAGACTGGAAAAGCCGTAATAGAAGGCATGGGCCGCCTGAATGCACCCGAGCGCAATCATCAGCCAGATGAAATTTGAATTCCGCGCCAGCACCTTTACGCGCGCCCAGCCACTGGTTGTCGGCGCGCTTACTTCTGGGGCCGCTTCCAATCTGGGGGCCGCAGGCAGGATAAACCGCGCCACCAAAGCCGTCAGGGCAGCGGCCATGATAATCCATATCAGGATGAGATCGACGCCAAACACCTTAAGGAGAAAGCCCACCGCAATATTGGTGACAATGAAACAGACTGACCCCACGGCGCGCGCACGGCTATAGTCAAACCCTTGCCGCCGCGACAGCTCCATGGTCATGGCGTCCGCCTGAGGCGTCATGGAAGTCGTGCAGGTAAAGCCCAGCAACCAGACAATGACAAACAACAAAAACCGATTGTCGTTAAACAGGGGCCACAGGGCCAGAAGCGCATAGAGACTGCCCCCTGCCGCGGCCATAAAGATCATCGGTGTACGATAAAGCCTGAACGTATCGGCCCATATCCCGATCACCGGCCCCGACACCGCCCTGAGCAACAGGGGAATAGCCAGAATAAGCCCGATCTGCGCCCCTGACATGCCCTTGGCGGCAAACCACAAAGGCATGTAGGGCAGGCTGGCTCCCGTACCGATCAGCAGTAAGCCGTAGAAGATGGCCTGTCGCCATTGGGTGGAAAAATTAAAAAGGGTTGGCGGGAGCGGCATTTTCAGTGTTTGATCAAAAAACGGCACATTGGCCGACTACGCGTAATCCAAAGACATGATGACCGATCAACACAGCGCTTCGCATAGCCGCAGACCCGTACATAGCCCCTACCCCGACATAGAGCCATATGACTACGGCTATATGCCGACCGACGGCAAACATCAAATCTATTATGAGCAAAGCGGCAATCCGGAGGGCATACCGGTGGTCGTCGTCCATGGCGGCCCCGGCGGCGGCACCAGCCCGAACCTGCGCTGCTATTTCAACCCCGAACTTTACCGGATCATCCTGTTCGATCAGCGCGGCTGCGGCAGATCGCGCCCCCATGCCTCACAGGATATCTCGCTTGAGGACAACACCACCTGGCACCTGATTGCCGATATGGAAGCATTGCGGGAAAAACTTGAGGTCGACAAATGGGTGGTGTTCGGCGGCTCATGGGGGTCAACCCTGTCACTGGCCTATGCTATCAAACATACGGATCGTGTGTCGGCGCTGATCTTGCGTGGCATTTTTCTGGTGCGCCGCTCTGAGCTTGAATGGTTCTATCAGGAGGGCTGTTCGCAGATCTATCCCGACCTTTGGGAAAACTATCTGGCTCCCATTCCGGAAAACGAACGTCACGACCTGATGAGCGCCTATTTCAAGCGTCTGCACGGTGACGACTATGCAGCGAAACTGAACTGCGCCCTCGCATGGGCCGGTTGGGAGGGCAACACCCTGTCAATCGAAGGCCCTCCGGAAACGGCCACAAAGTTTGCCGAACCGGAATTTGCCATCGCCTTTGCCCGCATCGAGTCATGGTATTTCCACAATAAGGGCTTTTTCGACAGCGATAACTGGATCCTTGAGAACGTCCATGCCCTGAAAGACGTGCCGGGCTGGATCGTGCAGGGCCGTTACGATGTCGTCACCCCGATGCAGACGGCGTGGGAACTGCACAAAGCCTGGCCCGAAGCCCGTTTCAATGTGGTCAACAAGGCCGGTCATTCGTCTTCCGACATCGGCATCCTGAGAGCACTGGTCGCCGCCGCCGACGACGCGGCGGCGCTTTTAACCGTTTAGGTTAATGAGCGGTTGCTGAGGCAGGAGCCGTCTGCGTCCTTGCCGCCGGTTTTGATACGCGGGCGGCATCTTCGGACGGCCATATAATCTTCTGAGGCTCACCTTCTGTGCGGCCCGTCAGGGTCGGCAGATAGATAGGGGCGGAACAGCTCCGGTACTTGTTTGACCACCACATGCCTTCGGCTTCGCACTTGCGGCGCGGCATTTCATAATAGTTGCCATAAAGCAGGACACCGGCACTGGCAAAAATAAAGACACCCAGCGCGATCAGCTTTACCCGCAGTATCCATTTATTGGCGTTTTTCATTCGATGTCCTTAAATTTCCGCCTTCATACACTGCCCTAAGGTCATGTGCAATTTACTGTCGCGACGGGCTTAAACCTTGTTTTTGTCACTTCTGTGATTGACTTTGGCCGCGCCTCTCGTCACTTATCCCGCATTGGCGAAACCGTCTGTTTCCGCTTCGTGAAGGACAAACAGCATGAAGATATTGGTGCCTGTAAAAAGGGTGTTAGATTACAATGTCAAGGTCAGAGTTAAGAGTGACCAGTCCGGCGTTGATCTGGCCAATGTGAAAATGGCCATGAATCCGTTCGACGAGATCGCTGTCGAAGAGGCCGTGCGCCTGAAGGAAAAAGGCACAGTCACCGAGATTGTCGCCGTTTCAATCGGCGTGGCACAGGCCGAAGCCGTTCTGCGCACAGCTCTGGCTATGGGTGCGGATCGCGCTCTTCTGATACAGACCGACGAAGACCTTGAGCCTCTGGCCGTCGCCAAACTGCTTAAGGCCGTTGCCGAAGAGGAAAAGCCTGATCTGATCATCATGGGCAAGCAGGCAATTGACGGCGACAACAATGCCACCGGTCAGATTCTGTCGACCCTGCTCGACTGGCCGCAGGCGACCTTTGCCTCAAAGGTTGAGGTATCGGGCTCTGAGCTTCTGGTGACCCGCGAAGTCGATGGCGGTCTGCAAACCCTTGGCGTGGCCCTGCCTGCCGTGGTGACCACCGACCTGCGCCTCAATGAGCCGCGCTATGCGTCCCTGCCCAATATCATGAAGGCCAAGAAAAAGCCGCTCGATACCAAGGCGGTCGCTGATTACGGCGTCGATATCGCCCCGCGCCTGAGCGTCCTTAAGGTCACTGAACCGGCCAAACGCTCGGCGGGCATCAAGGTCGACAGCGCCGAAGCGCTGGTGGCCAATCTCAAAACTGCGGGAGTTCTCTGATATGGCTGTTCTGGTTATTGCCGATCATGACGGCGCGCATCTGCGTGACACGACCCTGAAAACCCTGAGCGCGGCGCAAGGCTTATCGGGTGACATTGATGTGCTTGTCTATGGCGAAGGCGTCTCAGCCGTTGCCCCTCAGGCCGCCTCCTTCGCCGGTGTGCGCAAGGTGCTGACCGCCGAAAGCCCTGAGCTTAAGGCCGATATCGCCGAAGCCGTGTCCGCCCTGATCCTGTCTCTGGCCGACAACTATGAAGCCATCGCCATTCCGGCCACGGCTTCGGGCAAAAACTTCGCACCACGCATTGCCGCAAAGCTTGATGTGTCGCTGATTTCGGATGTCATCGACGTCGTATCTGCCGACACCTTCACGCGCCCGATCTATGCCGGCAACGCGCTGGAGACCATTAAAACCTCGGACGCCAAAAAGGTTCTGACGGTACGCCCGACCGCCTTTAAGGCCGTCACCGCTACCGGCGGGTCCGCCAGCGTCGAAGCCGTTTCCGCGCCCGCCGTGGCCCTGAAAACCCGCTTTGTCTCCGACGAAAAAGTCACCTCCGACCGTCCCGAACTGGGCGCGGCCAAGGTCATCGTCTCCGGTGGACGGGCGCTGGGTTCAGCCGAAGAATTCACCTCGGTGCTTGAGCCTCTGGCTGACAAGCTTGGGGCCGCCATTGGTGCCTCGCGCGCCGCCGTCGATGCGGGATACGCCCCCAATGACTATCAGGTTGGTCAGACCGGCAAGGTCGTCGCCCCTGATCTTTATATCGCCGTCGGTATCTCCGGTGCCATTCAGCATCTGGCAGGCATGAAGGATTCCAAGGTCATTGTGGCGATCAACAAAGACCCCGAAGCCCCAATCTTTCAGGTCGCCGACTTCGGTCTGGTGGCCGACTACAAGACGGCCTTGCCTGATCTTCTGAAGGCGCTGGGTTAGGCCTTGAGGTTGCCATAAGGTCACCCTCGGCGTTTATTGTTTTCAAGGCCCTGTCAAACCGGTGACAGGGCCTTGATTATATTCGGGGGCACTATAGTCTCTGTCTCTCAGTTGCATCAGGTTCGGATTACATGATTGATATCAAAAAAGTAGGCATTATCGGTGCCGGTCAGATGGGATCAGGCATTGCACAGGTCTGTGCGCAGGCCGGATACACGGTCATTGTATTTGACCAATCGGCTCAGGCCGTTGCCGACTCTTTTGAGCGTATCAATAAGGGCATTACCCGCTCGGTCGAAAAAGACATCATCACCGCCGATGCCGGTGAAAAGGCGCGCACGCTTCTGGTACCTGCGGCCTCCGCCAGCGATCTGGCTGATTGCGATCTGGTGATCGAAGCGGCAACTGAAAACGAAGACATCAAAAAAGCAATCTTCAAGGCCGTCAGTGAGCACCTGAAACCCGAAGCCATTCTGGCGTCCAATACCTCGTCCATTTCCATCACCCGTCTGGCCACCGCTTCAGACCGGCCGGGCAAATTTATCGGCCTGCACTTCATGAATCCTGTGCCGGTCATGAAGCTGGTTGAGATCATTCGCGGTATCGCCACCGACGCCGAAACCTACGAAGCCGCTGTTCGCTTTGCCGAATCTCTGGGAAAGATCACCGCCAATTCGCAGGACTATCCGGCCTTTATCGTCAACCGCGTTCTGATCCCGATGATCAACGAAGCCATCTACACGCTATACGAAGGCGTCGGCACGGTTGAGGCCATCGACACCGCCATGAAGCTGGGGGCCAACCACCCGATGGGGCCGCTTGAGCTTGGCGACTTTATCGGTCTCGATACGGTTCTGGCGATCATGAATGTGCTCTATGACGGCCTGTCGGATTCGAAATACCGTCCCTGCCCGCTTCTGGTGAAATATGTCGAGGCGGGCTGGCTTGGGCGTAAGACCGGACGCGGCTTCTATGACTATCGCGGCGACAAGCCGGTGCCCACACGGTAATAGATGCAATTTCGCCCACCTGCCTTCCCGTGGATCATTACCGGCCTGATCGGGGCACTGAGCCTGCATGGTCTGGCGTGGTTCTTTTCCCGTGCCTTTGCCATGGACACCGCAGAAGCGTTTTATGAAACCCAGAGACAGGTGATACTGGCCCTGTTCTGGATGGTCAGCGCCATAGCGCTGTGGTCCATGCGCCCGCCTAAGAACCGGCTGACGGCCCTGTTTCACATCATGGCCTGTGCCTTTGTCGTCTGTCTGCTCGGGTCAGCGGTGGCCTTTTTCAACTGGATGGTGGCTCAGAATGTCGCCTTTGCGCCCGGTAACCTGCTGCTGTTTTCAGGATATGCCCTGCTGATGATGCTGGGGCAGTTGTTTCTGGCCTTGCCATCCGCCACCTTACTACAACAGATTATCCTGTCGCCCGAACGTCCAAAGGCAGGCTAGGCATGGGTTCTGCGCGTCTGGCCAGCCTTGACTATATTCGCGGGCTGGCCGTGCTGGGCATACTGGCGGTAAATGCCGCCTCCTTTGCCGCCCCCATGCAATCGGCCAATAATCCGACCCTGTGGCCCATAGCCCTGTCACCGGCGGATTTGTGGACATGGTGGGGCATACACACCTTCTTCGAGGCCAAATTCTACACCCTGTTTGCCATGCTGTTCGGCATCAGCCTCTTTCTGGTGGGGCAAAAGGCCGACAGCGCAACCCCGTTTGCCAAACACCCCCTGACCGGAAGACTGGGCTGGCTGTTGCTGTTTGGTCTGATCCATGGGGCGCTGATCTGGTGGGGCGATATACTGGTGATGTATGCCGTCACCGGCTTTGTTTTCTGGCGCTGGCGCACGGTGAGCGGGCCGAAGTTACTTCTGTGGGGCACGGTTTTCTGGGTGGCCGGTTCTGCCCTCATGGCAAGCATGCTGTTCGGCCTGAAACCGCTTTATGCCTCCCATCCCGACTTCGCGTCTCAGGCGCAGGCAGGTGTCATGGCACAGACCGCCCTTATGCGCGGCAACTTCCTGCACTCCCTGAGCGGTAACCTTAATGAATGGACCAACGGACTAATCTTTACGCTGATCCTCTATATGCCCAAGATTCTGGGCCTGATGATGATTGGTCTCGGCCTGTTCAAGACCGGCTTCTTTGAGGGCCGCTATCCGGCATGGCCCTTCATAGCGGCGGGAGCCATTTCTCTGGGCCTGATCGGCTGGCAGAATCTTCTGGACATGCGGGCCGGATTCCCACCGGGCGACCACGAAGCCATCTATGGTCTGGCCAATGAATTTTTATCCCCCCTCGTCAGTCTGGCCTATGCGCTTGTTCTGATGTCACTGGCCCGCGCAGGCAGCGGTTTTACACGCCTTCTGGAACCGGTCGGGCGTATGGCCTTTACCAACTACCTGACGCAATCCCTGATTATGACCGCCCTTTTTTACGGTGGCAGAGGTCTGGGCCTGTTTGGCACTATGGGCTATGTGCAACTTATGGCTATTGTTGCGGTCATCTGGGTCGCTCAGATCATCTGGAGCCCTATATGGCTCAGACACTTCCGCTACGGGCCGTTTGAATGGCTGTGGCGCTCATTGTCCCAAAGACGTCTCGTCAGGCTCAGGCCTTAACATAGACCCATGCGCGTTCACCGGACTTCAGCGTCACCTCGACCCGCTTATAGTCCGACACCTCATAGGCATCAGCATGCGCAAGTTCTTCAGGCGTAATGCGGAACACCTTCCCCGCGATCTCATCCTGTGCCTTTCCGGTTTCTTTCGCCACCGGATGAAACCGTTCGCCACTGGTTTTCAGCACCTCAGGATCGGTGATCTCAAGCTGATCCATGAACCAGCCGGTCATCGCATCCGCCTGTCCCTCCAGCCGTCGGCCAAAAGTGGCCATCTGCACCGGTTCCAGTTGCAAGGTGCCATAGGAGAACAGGTTTACAGATGTCATCACAGCCTGCCTCCGGCAGGCACCCACAAAACATCCGCCTTGCCGTCGTCATTGGCGCACCGCGCCAGTACAAACAAAAGGTCTGACAGGCGATTAAGATAGGTCAGGGCCGCGACATTAAGCGGCTCAACTTCATGCAGCGCAAAAGCGTCACGTTCCGCCCGCCGCGCCAGGGTACGCGCCACGTGCAAATGCGCGCTCAGGGCCGTGCCTGCGGGCAACACAAAAGACGTCAGGGGCGCCAGTTCCGCATTATGCGCATCAATATCCCCTTCAAGCGCCAGCACCTGTTCAGGTTTTACCCGTAAAACTACGCGGCTGTGATCCTCGGTGGCCTGTGGCACCGCCAGATCCGCCCCAAGGTCAAACAGATCGTTCTGAACCCGCCCCAAAAGCGCGTCCACTTCGCCGCTGGCATACAACCGCGCCACCCCAAGAGAGGCATTGAGTTCATCCACACTGCCGATGACCCCAATGCGGGCGTCGGCCTTGGAACGGCGCGTCCCGTCGGCCAGCCCCGTCGTGCCTTCATCACCGGTTTTTGTGTAGATGCGATTGAGCCTGACCATCGGACTTAGTGATTAGCCTGCCACCAGATAAAGGCGCCCAGACACAGTATGGCAATTGCCTGAAGCAATACCCGCAACCGCATGAGTTTGTTGGACCAGCGATCACGGAATTCACCACCGCGTGCCATGCTGAACACACCGATCAGCAGCACCACCAAAACAGCAGCCATGGCCGCCAGCGTCAGATAGAATAAGAACGTGCTCATAGGCCTGCTCATACGCTTTTTTGTGCCCTGAGACGAGGTTTTTTTATCCGGCTTTTTTCAAATTTGCGCGACGGAAATGAACGCTCATTCACGTTTTACCTGTAAATGCCCCAATACCGCCGTTTTGTGATGGCAAACCCACTTTATCCTTCCGCCACAATTGGCATAGGGATGTTTTTGCGTCTTGCCCTCCCCATATGCGAGACGCACCCCTTACGGGGGCACTATTGGCGTAACCTTTAATTTGTGTGCGATTATGTATAAGGCGTATCTGTTGAAAGAGAAATTTGTTCAGGAAGAGCCCCGCTTGCCCCTCGGGGCCAGAGCGAGATCGAAGGAGCTAAACCGCCTGAAGATTCTGGCGTCTGCCCGAACCCTTTTCCGGGAACGTGGCTACGAAGCCGCTACCTTACGCGATATTGCGTCCGAAGCCGGGCTTTCTACCGGTGCCGTTTTTGCCAATTTTTCGGATAAGAACGAGATTTTCCTCAAGATTGTCGAAGAGGAAACGGCCCGCATTCTGACGGCCATGATCGACGCGCATGACACGTCTCTGCCGCTTGAAGATCGACTGATCAAACAGATGGTCGTGGCCTATGAGGCCGCCCAGCAGGATATCCAGCTGATCCTGTCGGCCTTTGTCATGGACTGGATGCGCCCCGAATCCGCTACCCCCGAAGACCTTAATCGCCAGGGTGATCTGGCACGTCAGGTAATTACCGATACCCTGAAACACGCCGTTGAGCTTAAGGAACTGCCTGAGACCGCCAATATTGCGGTGGCCGCTGAAATTCTCGAAGATGTTGGCTATGCCAATATTCGTCGTGCCTTCTACAGCGGCCTGGGGGCCGTTGAGGTAGCTGAGTGGCTTGATGTGCAGGTACGCCTGATTATTGCAGGTCTTAAGACGCGTTAAGCATAGAGATAAATCGCTTATCAAAGTCTTTGGGCTACAGATAGGCCTATGACCTCCAGAGCCTTATCGCGCAGAGCCTTTCTGTCTGTTTCCGCCGCCTGTACCCTTCTACCCCTGCCTGCCCTCGCGGCCGGGCCGGTGAAGAAGAAGGGCGGTGGTGCCTCCTATACTCAGTTGCCGATGATTACCGTCTTCACGCAATCATGGCATCAGCGGCATGGCACGCTCACTGTCGAAATGGGTCTGGACACCAAAGATGAGGCCCTGAGGCAGACCATCGCCATGAGCCTGCCGCGCCTGCGCGATGCCTTTGTGCGTCGCCTGCAAACCTATGCTCTGAGCCTGAACCGCAGCAGTCTGGTCGATCTCGATTACATGACTCAGGAACTTCAGGCCGCCACAGACGAGGTTCTGAAGAAAAAAGGTGCCAAGGTTCTCCTCAGCACCGTTCTTCTGAACTAACTTACCGGCTGCAACCACACCGGCAGGTTGGACGTAAAGCGCTTGTCCGTCGCCTCAAGCGTGCCATCGTCTTTCAGGTGAAATACCGTAATGACATGGTCATTCTGATGTGCCACCAAAAGCCGTTTTTCCGCCTCAAGCAGCAGGAAGAAACGCGGCCAGTCGCCGCCGGTAGCGATGGTTTGCAAAGACTTTAGGCGACCATCTGCCGCAATCTCATAGACACCGATCGAATTATGCCCGCGATTGGTAATATATACCCGATCACCCGCCGCATTGATGGATATATGCGCCGCAAAGGACTTACCGGTGAAATCCGCCGGAAGCGTAGAGATCGTCTGAATTTCCGTCAGCGTGCCGTCGGCTTCACGTTTGGTCGCCACCAGCGTATTGGCATATTCGGTCAGCACATAGGCGTAGCTGCCGTTCGGACTGAAGGCCATGTGGCGCGGCCCGGCCTTGGCCGGCAGCTTCAGCGCCGTCACGGGGGCGCCCGCCCGTCCCGTTTGCGCATCATAGTCGTAGGCCCGCACCTCGTCATGCCCCAGATCGACGACATAGAGGCGATCCCCTTCCGGCGACCACTGCACCCAGTGGGCATGGCCCTCGCCTTCGGTAGCCGCCTTGAGAATCTGCGGCTCACCGTCAATCGCGCCGGTGGCCGGATCGATGGCATAGACCGCCACAATATCCCCGTGATAGTTGGCGACCGCCAGACGGCGCTTGTCGGGGCTTAGCGCCAGATAGCAGGGTGCACCGGCACCGGATGACACCGCATTGATGGACGTAAGGGCGATCTCACCGGTTGCCACATCATAGGCCGCCACCCGCCCGTCATCGCGCTCATCCGTGACATAGAGTCTGCGGTTTTCGGCATCATAGACCCCAAAAGACGCATTCTCGACCTCGGCAAAGTTGCTCACTGCCGTAAAGCTGTCCTTTTCAGCATCATAGCGCAGAAGCTGAATACCTTTGGCCGCCTCATTACTGTAGGTGCCCGTAAGCAGTAGCTGTTCCCCCGCCGGCTTGGCAGGCTCAGCCTGACACCCCGCAAAACACAGGCCAGCACTTACCGCCAGAGCGGCCATCAAGGTCGTTTTCATTGCATCCCCACAAATTTATATTTGTTTTTTGATGAAACGATCCTGTCCGTTTCATGTCTTTTTGTCTACCCTCTTTGCAAAGTCTGCGGGCTTTTAACAGCGCCAATAGAGAACCAATAAGGGTGAGCGCTACCACTATATTGGGTTTATCCAGAACTTTCATATTTCCAAAACCCCTTACAGTTAAATGATAATCGCTCGATTTTCACACCGCCATCCCGCCCGTTTCCGTCTCAAGATTAGGTTTGACTAGCCAATACCAATATAATAGACCTGACCCGTTGCAGAGGCGCGTCAACTAACGATTCAAAAAGCCATCTGACGATTAGCGGAGCCCTGAAATCATGTCGTTTATTGAAACTGTTGGCCGTCTTGAAAAAGACGATCCCGCACCGCTTTATCTGCAACTGCAAAAGGTTTTGCGCGATGCCATCCGCACCCGCGTTTTTGTCGCTGACGACGCCATTCCGCCTGAGCGCGATCTGGCCGAAGAATTTGATGTCTCCCGCATCACGGTGCGCAAGGCCATAGACGGACTGGTCAACGAAGGGCTTTTGACACGTCGTCGTGGCGCAGGCACCTTTGTCGCCGCGCGGGTGGAAAAAAGCTTCTCAAAACTGTCTTCTTTTTCCGAGGACATGATCTCACGCGGGCGCAAACCCCACAGCGTCTGGGTTAACCGCTCTGCCGGTGGCGTCACCCCCGAAGAGGCTCTGTCGCTCGGCCTGTCACCCGGTTCGCTGGTCTATCGCTTTCACCGCATCCGCTATGCCGACGAAGCGACCATGGCCATCGAATATTCCACCGTGCCCGGCTATTGCCTGCCTGCCATAGAAGCGGTCGGCAGCTCACTTTATGAAGCACTGGAAAAATCGGGCCACCGCCCCGTCCGCGCCCTTCAGCGTTTGCGCGCCGTATCCTTTTCCGCTGAACAGGCCGACGCGCTTGGCGTCAAGGCCGGTGATCCGGGTCTGTTTATCGAACGGCGTGGTTTCCTTGCGGATGGCCGCGCCGCCGAATTTACCCAGTCCTATTATCGCGGCGATGCCTATGATGTCGTTGCGGAACTGAACGATATTTAGAGCGCTTTTCGCAAAACGCTCCGCCAGAGACTGTTTCAAAAGGGTTGGAGTCTGTGACGAAAAGGCGTGTCTTCGAGAACCTAAGCGCAGCGTACATTGGTACGTGAGTATCGGAAGCGCAGAAGACGCGACTTTGCAGGCCAGAAAACGACCCTTTTCAAACCGTCTCTTAGCCACGCCTCGCCCACACCTCCGCCTGATCCGGCCTGAGCCAGCCATCACGACGTACTTCGCTGGGCGCCGATGTTGCCGCCGCACTGCTCAGCCAGTCGGTTGCATTGCGCCCTCTGTCCGCGCCACTTAATCCGGCAGCCCGTGCCAGCGCCTGCTCGTGCGACGGCAAGGTCATAACCTGCGCCTTTATACCGCCCAGCAGGCTCTGGAAGCGATGCACCGCCTCACGCTTATCGGAGAACATGTTTTCGGCCTTATAATCATAGGTCCGCGGTATAAGCCCCTGCCCCAGCAGCAGCATATGCCAGCTGTCTTCGGTAAAGCTTTCATGATCCATGTGCATCAAAAGCCCGCGATCTGCATACAGCTTCAGCTTATAGGCCAGTTCCGGCGGCACTTCGGTGTCGCGCGCCCTGTCCCAAAGCCCCTCACCCTGCCGCTGATTGAGTTTATAATGCACAACCGAGACATTGCGCAGCCGCTCATAATGCGAACGCACATCATCGTTAAACAGCTTTTGCTCCGGCATCACCTCACGCTCGATCGGAAAGAGTGACATCAGATGCGTCAGGCCAATCTGGGTGACATGCAACCGGCTGGCATCTAACGGATCAAGCACGCAGGCGCTTTCGCCAATCGCCACGCAATTGCCAATCCACGGCTTGCGTCTTTGTCCGGCGGTAAAGGCGTTGACCGTCGCCCCCGCCGTGGGCTGAACGCCGGTAAGCGCCACCAGCGCCTTAAGCGCCTCGTCATCACTCAAGGCCGCCCCGTCATAGGCCATGACCATACCGGTTTGCCCCTGATGCGGATAAAGCCCAGCCCAGCCGTGCGCATGGGCGGTAATCTGCGCATAGAGCGGCAGGGGCGACAGGCCCTTACCCGCCGTCACCAGCAGGCGATTAAGCGGCAACCACTCAGACCAGTCCTCGAAATCATCCCCCTCAAGCGCCGCGATAAGCTTCCCCTGCGCCCCCGTCGCATCGACAAACAGATCGGCCTCAATCCTTTGCCCATCAGGCAATATGATGGCTTCGATCCGCCCATTACCCACCTGCGGCGTTATATCCGGCACCGAACTGACCGTGACGCCCCGATGCAGGGCATGGGCCTTAAGCCATCCGGCATAGGACGCCGCATGGATATGGTAGGCATAGTCACACGTTTCGGCCTCAAGTGCATCACGCGGCGGCGCAAAGCGTCCGCTTTTGGCCAGACCTGCGCCTACAGCAAATTCCTCATAGGGGACCTCAAGCCCCTCCGTCCGCGCCTTAAGCCAGGCCTGAACGAAAGGTAGCCCCTTCATGCTGGCCCCTGCCGAAGAATAGACATGCAGGAACGGCTTCTCCGCAAATCCGACAAACCGCTGGCCCACGGTGAATGACGCCCCGCAGTGGCGGATAAGCTCCGCCTGATCCAGCCCCATAAGCCTGTGAAAATTGCGAATATTTGGCAGGGTTGCGCAGACATCCGACGACTGCAACAGGGTCGGCAGTTCAATGACCTCAATGGACACCCCTGAGCGGGCAAACCCCCGATGCAGGGCCAAGGCACTGAGCCACACGGATTCATCCGAACCTACAATCACGACACGGCTGATACGATTTCCGGTCATCATCGTGCGCCTGCCTTTCGTGTGGCTCTCACTTCGGTATCCACCGCCGGACAATAGCCACGGATAAATTCATCATGGCTCGGCATGGCAGCGGTGTGGGTTCTGATCTTTTCGTGCATGTCACGCATACGCGCCAGAGCCGCCTCAAGTTCCATATTATCCGTCAACGGGTCATAGTTTTCAGGCGTAATCCCTTGTCCGTAAAACACCGAAACCCAACTCGGCATGGCAAACAAACCGTCCTTATAAAACGGTACATGGCCCCGATGCCGGAAAGCGGCGATCTTCTCTTTCAGGCTGTCGGGGATGTCCATGTTGCGCGTATAGCGCCATAGTTCGGCATCATCGCGCTCATTGGCGTGATAATGCAGGATCAGGAAATCGCGTATTCGCTGATATTCCACGTCCATGGAACGCTTATATTCCTCTATGGCCACCGGCTCCATTTCCGGCCCGCGCGGCAACAGCCTGATGAGATGAATGACCCCCATCTGGATCAGATAGATCGAGGTGGACTCAAGCGGCTCAAGGAACCCGCTGGCCAGACCTATGGCCACGCAGTTCTTGACCCAGCAGTCCTTACGCCGCCCCGAGACGAACTTAAGCTGCCAGGGATCATTCAGCGCCTTGCCATCAAGATTATCGAGCAGGGTCTGACGCGCTTCATCGTCACTGATGAAGGACGAACTATAGGCGTAACCGTTACCTGTCCGGTGCTGCAAAGGGATACGCCATTGCCAGCCCGCTTCGCGCGCAGTCGAACGGGTGTAGGGGGTGAAATTCTCATCATTACGTTCACAGATAACCGCAAAGGCGCGGTTATTCGGCAGCCACTTCGACCAGTCTTCAAATTCGGTCTTCATGGCCTTATCAATCAGCAGCGCCCGAAAGCCTGAGCAATCGATAAACAGATCGCCCTCGATCACCTGCCCCGAAGCCAGTGTCACCGAACGGATATAGCCGGTATCCGGATCAAGGTTTGTCTCGACAATCAGGCCTTCCTGACGCTTGACGCCGCGCGCCTGCGTGAAGCCCCTCAAGAACTGCACATAGAGAAACGCGTCAAAATGATAGGCATAGGCATAGGCCGCCGACACCGAGCTTTTATCTTCCGAAGGAAATTCAAACCGGTTGGTGCGTGTCGCCACGATCGGATAGGAATAGTCCTCAAGCGCGTGCTCAAGCCCCGCCTGTTTGGCCTTCATCCACAGATGGTGAAACGCGACCCCGCCCATAGGCTGACCAAAGACGCCGAAGGGATGCATATAGCGGTTCCCCTTCTTGCCCCAGTCAACAAAGTCGATCCCGAGCTTGAAGGTCGCATTCGAATTGCGCATGAATTCGACCTCGTCAATACCGACAAAGTCATTGAAATCCTTAAGCTGCGGTAAGGTTGCCTCACCTACGCCAACCGTGGCGATCTCATCGGATTCAATCAGGGTCACATCACAAAGCCCCGGCCTGACCGCCCCCGCCAACCCAGTGGCACACATCCAACCGGCCGTGCCGCCGCCAACGATGACTACCTTCAAAGGTCTTGTCATGATACTCCCCGCTCCATTTTTGTTTTCCTCTAACCTCTTGCAGTTTCCGCCCTTAATCAAGCGCAATTCACCGCTCAGCTCACAAAACAAAAAACGCGTCACCTTTGGTCAAAAGGCAACGCGCTTTTCAGTCATTTACACACAAACAGGCGCATCAGTACTTCAGGCGGATACCCATCTGAATTCGACGATCGTTCTTGAACCAGGCATTAGGGGCCAAATGGCGCTGATTGTTCAGCTGTTGTTTCAAAACGGTTTCACTGTTCAGCAGGTTCGACCCCTGAATGGCGATTTCCAGATTGTTGCTCACGCTATAGCGCAATGAGGCATCCAGATAGCCCGTAGAGTCCTGCCACACAGGCCCTGCGGTACAGCAATCAAAGGCCGTAACCAGGAAGCGCGACCGCCAGTTATAGGCGACACGTGCGGAAATCTTTTCCTTTTCATACATAACCACGAAGTTGTAGGCCCGTGGCGATACGCCTTCCAGAGCATTGGGGTTAATCGAGTCCGTATCCTGATTAAGCCCGCCCCCTCCGGTGTTTGTGTTACCGTCCGCAGATGCAGACACCAGATTGGAGTTGGTGATCCCGTCATTAGATACGTAGGTGTAGTTTGCCTGTATCCCCAGACCATCAAACGGTGCGGGCAAGAAGTCGAAGAAACGCTGATAGGCCAGTTCAAAGCCCTTGATCTTCGCCCCATCACCATTGACCGGCATCCCCACCTCAACCTCACGGGTTACCCCATTATGGGTGTAATCCTGTGTGAAGCGCTGGAACTGCACATAGTCATTGAACTGCTTGAAGAAGACGGTTGCCGTGAACGACCCGACTTCCGCAAAATAGTGCTCAAGCGAAACGTCAAACTGATCTGCCGTCATAGGCTTCAGATACGGGTTGCCCTGCCGCACCGTGTACTGGAAATCATAGGCAATGGCTTCGCCCTGCGCATTGCGTGTGACACGCTCGTTATTGGGATTGTCCAGATCAGGCGCAACACGCTGAATCTGAATGTAGTTTTTCAGGAAACCAATATCCGGGCGCGAGAGTGCGCGTGAGGCCGCAAAACGCAAAACCCATTGATCATTCAGGTCAAGCTTAAGGTTAAAGCTCGGCAAGGTGTTTTTATGCTTGGCATTGGATCGTGTGAGGAATTGCGCCCCATCATTGAACGCCAGTTCATCCGGCGTAATTACACAACCCACTGTCGCGGTAGGCTGATTATTGCCATCAACGCCCCGCGTACACACCTGCTGTTCGGTCGTCCAGGGTGACGCATAGGTCGTAGACCCATCCGTTCTGTCCTGTGTTTCGACATAACGAACACCGATATTACCCGAAACACGAATTCCGCCAATATAAGCATCAGGCCCGCCAAACTTGAGCATGACATAGGCCGCATTGGTCGTCTCATTCACTTTCAGGATTTCACCCGGCTTATAACAGCCATATTCCCGTTCAACGACTTCGGTCGCCCGGTGCCCGATACCTGAGCAAGAGGGATAATAAGGCTCGCCACCGAACCCAAGGGTGGGATATCCCAGTCCCGCCGCCAGTTGCTGACGGTCGGCCAGCTTATCCATATTGAAGAACAGGAATTCGTTGCGATTCAAGGCACCCCCGCCGTAGAAATCACTCGAAATCGCCGCTCTTTCATACAGATCCTGATCATATACCGGCTTATCGGCGTTGAAGGTATCCGCATTATTCGACCACAGGTTCGAAATATTGGCCCAGTTATAGGCGCCCCAATAGATATCCTGATCACGGTCGGCGTAGCGTATACCGGCCCGCAGTGAATTAAGCCATGTGTTATCAAAGGCATAGTCAAGATCAGCACGGGCTGAAATCTGCTTGCCTTCGCTGTCTTCCGTATGCTCGGTCACCGAATAATAGTGATAGTTGTTGGGGTTATCGAGACCGCCGGGAGACAGGTTGATATTATCGATATCCTGATCATTGAAGGTCAGTGTCGGATGATCACCGCGAGCGTCGATTACCAGTTCTGCCCACGACCTCATGGTTACAGAGGCATTATAGTTCTTCACTTCCGACGTCACATATTGCAGGTCGAAATTCAGTCCCAGACGCTCAGTCGGATTCCACTTGAAGTTAAGCGACGCATCCTGAGTATATTGCTTGTTCTTCAGGAAATTCGCCTGTGTCTGCAAAGCTGGCGCCCGTGTCGATGGCCCCGTACACCCCGCCCAGCCATAACAGGCTCTCAGGAAGGGGTCCCCCGCCGCATTAGCGGCGCGCAAGGCGGACTCAGCATCGTCATTACCTACCCAGCTTCCGCCAAAGGTGGCCGGGCTGCCGTAGATAAAGTTGCCCTTGCTATCGAACTCAAAGGGACTGGTGCCTTCAAGAACCATAAATTGCGTCGCGTCTCGTTCAATATAGGTCGTCGGCTTCTGGTGCGTATCATAAAGCCAGGCACCAACCGCACGTTCCTGCCAGGAATTATCATAATCCGAGCGATTGAACTGCCCGGTCAGCAACATTTTCCCATCGGTCGAACGCCACTGCGCGGCCAGCGCCACACCATTACGACGACGGTCATAGGTATTATCCCGCGCCCAGACGGCACCGGGCAGATATTTCAGACCATCACCAAAGGCCGGTACATCAAAGGCAATATACCGCTCCAACTGGAGGCCCTGACTGGCCGTTATTACCTTTGAATAGGCAAAGTTAGCCATAAGGCCAAACTCACCCAACTCTGTATCCCAACGATCAGACCAGATGCCCGATACCTGTGGCGTCCATTTTTTAGCAATGTCGCCCATGGAATAATCCACGCTCAACGCCATCATTCTTCCGCGGGAATCGAACGGCACGCGTGTTCGCAGGTTAATCGAGCCTGCAATCCCCCCTTCAATCAGTTCAGCGGTCTGGTTCTTATAGGTATCTACCCCCGCCATCAGTTCCGGCGAGACGTCACCCCAGTTCAACCCACGATCAGAGTTTGCCGTAAAGGTGTCACGCCCGTTAAATTCCGAACGCACCTGCGTCAGGCCACGCACCAGCACGCCTGAGGGTTCCGCTGAAAAGTGCGAGGTATCATCCGTACCGGCAAAACGGGTTACCGTAATACCTGCCACACGCTGAAGCGCTTCGGCCACTGATTTATCAGGAAAAGACCCCATATCTTCGGCCGTGATGGAATCCACAACCGTGTCTGCACTGCGTTTAAGCTGCTGCGCGGATTTCAGGTTCTGCCGTGCGCCGACAATAACCACTTCGGTCACTTCAGAAGCTGGCGCTTCTTGTGCGGAAACCTGTGTACCAAACATCGCAAAGGCGGCAATCGTCGCCAGACCCGTACCGCGCATGAGGTTATATCGCCCCTCTGGTATTCGTCTTGTATTACTCATAACCCTAAACCTCCTATTATTATCCTCAGCACGGCCTCTTCATGACCAGTCGCCTATTGGTCTTATTACTCCCCTTCTCTGGCAAATTTAGCCAAAGAAGACATAAGCTTTTATTTTTAATGCCTTTTCCCTGGAAATCTCAGAGCTTTGTCTCACATAGCGCCCCATCGATAGGACGCATTTTGCAAGATTTACTTCACGCTGTTGCCATGCCGCTGAAAACGGTCTCGAAAATACACGCCCAAGCCCTTTGACAATGCCGAAAACTCGCCTTCCAGACTAATTCAAACCAGAAAGGGCATTACCATTTTGCAGGGAGGATGCAGACAAAAGTTACTTATAACTCAAGCCTGAACAGCCAACCGAGCCTGAACACAATCATCTTGACATTCGCAGAAGCATAACCAATTTCCATATTGGCATAACAACTAGACTATAAAATATTTATATTGTCTATAAAAATCTGACACAAATATTATCCATACGTGAAACACACTTACAGCATTGTTTAAAAATGATTTTTTTAAATATTTTTGATTTTCTATAATATTTTGTGCGGTTTCATAATACCCATTTCATTAAAACTGTTGCAAAAAAACATTGACAGAGGTTCCCAAACAAATCCTTTTTAAACAAAGAACTGAGCGCACGATGTCCATTTGGTATTTAATTGGATACATAAACAAAGGCGACTCAGGTCAGGGAAAGGGGCGAAACAATGATTGAAAAGCGGCGGCACCTGATCAGGTCTTTGTTGCGCTCACGATTACCTGTCAGCGCCTGCCTTATTCTCGGTCTGGCCTGTGCTGGACATGCGCAAACCCTGTCTGCAGCGTCCCCCGATATCACCCCTGCCCCATCCCAATGGCAGGCAGCGACAGGTCATTTTAACCTGACAGCCACCACGATCATACATCTTCAGGACGAGGGTACTGCCGCGCACATCCCCCAATATCTCGCTGACCAGATATTCAAGACCACGGGATTACGTCTGACTTCCTCCACCGACACATCCGCCCCCCAGATTTCGGCTCACACTCCGACAATCCGCCTGATCCTTAACCCTGACCATAAGATACCAATCGAAGGCTACATCCTCCGCATCACCCCCGATGGCATCCGCATCGAGGCAGGCGACAGCGCCGGTCTGTTTTACGGCGCGGTCAGCCTGTGGCAGGTAATGACCACTCACGGCACCACCCTGCCCGCCATGACGATTACGGACGCGCCGCGTTACAAATGGCGCGGCCTGATGATTGATTCCGCCCGTCACTTTCAAACACCTGATGAGCTGAAGCGTATTATTGACGCCATGGCGGCCCATAAGCTGAACCTGCTGCACTGGCATCTGGTAGATGATCAGGCCTGGCGGCTTGAGATCCGCAAATATCCACGCCTCACCGAGATCTCCGCCCATCGCCAGCCCGCCGGCGCGCAAGGCTTTGATACCAATGGCCAGCCCGTAAGCTATGGTGGCTTTTATACTCAGGCAGAGGTGCGTGATCTGGTGGCCTACGCGCAGGCCCGCCATATAACCATTGTGCCGGAAATCGAGATGCCGGGCCACGCCCTATCGGCCATCCGCGCCTACCCCCAGTATGGCGTGACCGGCGAAACGCCTGATGAAGATATGAATGACTGGGGTATCTATCCCTATCTGTATAATGTCGATGACGCGACCTTCGCCTTCCTGACCGACATACTCGATGAGGTCATCGACCTGTTCCCCTCGCCCTACATCCATATTGGTGGCGATGAGGCGATCAAGAACCAGTGGGAACAAAGCCCTTACGTCCAGCGCCGCATCCGCGAACTTGGGCTGAAAAACGAACATGAACTGCAAAGCTGGTTCATCACCCGCATAGGCGAACACCTCACCAAACGCGGAAGGCGACTGGTCGGCTGGGATGAAATCCTCGAGGGCGGCCTGGCCCCTGACGCCACGGTCATGAGCTGGCAAGGTCTGGACGGGGCCAAGGCCGCCGCCCGAATGGGCCATGACACGGTCCTGTCGCCCTGGCCTGAGCTTTATCTCGACAGCCGCCAGAGCCTGACGCCCGACGGCCTGCCCGGCAGAGGTGCCTTAAGCACCCTGCGCATGGTCTATGATTTTGATTCAACACCTGAGGATATGACCGCCGCCGAGCACCGGCACATTATCGGCGTTCAGGCCAATGCCTTTACCGAACATATGCGCACCTCGGAACGGCTGGAAATGATGACCTTCCCACGCCTGCTGGCCCTGTCCGAAGTTGGCTGGACAAGCGAGACCAATCGGAACTGGCAAGACTTCAGCAACCGCCTCCCCTCAGGCCTGAAACGCCTTGATGAAATAGGCGTGAAATATAATGCCATCCCCTTCACACCAGACATAAGCCTTACCCCCAACGGCAGCGACAAGGCGCGCGTCAGCCTCACCCTGCCGCTGGAAATTGGTCAGGTTCACTATCGTCTGAATGACGCGGCCTACCGCCCCTATCAGGGCGCATTCGATACGGCCTTACCCGTGACCTTACGGGCGCAGACGCATTTTAACGGCAAACCCCTTGGGCCGGAACGCGTTTACGATCTGACCACAGAAGCGGCCCACACCCGTCAGAGCCATAAGCTCTTGCCCTGTGCCGCCGACATCTTCCCGCACCTCCTAGAAGACGATGCCCCGACCAGCGGTGAGCGCGCCGTTTTCGCCATCAATGTCTATAAATCCTGCTGGATCTGGCCGCAGATTGACCTGAGCCAGACCTATGACGTCACCGTCCGCATTGGGCAGGTGCCCTTCAATTTCCAGCTTGCCGGTGGACGACGTGAAGTCATTGTCGGGCAACCGGAAACGCCACTCGGTGAATTACTCATCCGCCGCCGTACAGACACCACAGATCAATGCACCGGTGAGATACTGGCCACCCTGCCCCTCAGTGCAAATAATACAAAAACCCCGACCCTTTCCACCCTAACGGGTCAGATGCCCGCCACAAGTGGCACAGACGATATCTGCTTCAGCTTTAATCGCCCGTCCATCGATCCGGTCTGGGCTATTGATCAAATCACGCTTTTACCTTCAACTGCCTCAAAATCGATAAGGGGAAACTGATATGTCCGCGCCTGTACAACGCTTGATTTCGCTGGATGTCCTGCGCGGACTGACGGTCATCGGCATGATATTGGTCAACGCTACCGCCGGCATGTATTACGGCCTTGAGGCCAAGGTGTTTCCGCTTTTGCTGCACGCCCACTGGGACGGCCTGAAAATCGCCGATGTGGTGTTTCCCGCCTTTCTGCTGATGGTCGGCGTGTCGATCCCGATGGCGCTGGGTAAGGCCAAAGCCACCACCGGCCTTAATGCCGAGCAGGGTCGCAAGATTTTCTGGCGCACCTTTCGTCTGTTTCTGATCGGCTTTTTGTTGTCCAACCTGAGCTGGCTGGCAACCTTCGCTGAGCCCTGGCGTTTCTGGGGCGTGCTGCAACGTATCGCCCTTGTCTATGGCGCCTGTGCCGTCCTGTTTTTCCTGTTGTCGCCCAAACTGAGGCTATGGCTGATCGCCGCCATACTTATTCTCTATTGGCCGCTAGCGCTCATCCCCTCGCTAGACGGCATTGCCACTGACCTGTGGGCGCGGGGCCAGAACTTCATTGCCTCGGTTGATCGGGTGATGTTCGGCGCAGGCGGACACAACTATGTCAAAGGCCCCGAAGGCTATGACCCCGAAGGCCTGTTAGGCACGTTACCGGCCATTGCACAGGGCCTGATCGGCATGGCCATTGGCGAATATCTGATACGAAACAAGGAAAAGAAAACGGCCCTGACGCTTCTGGGTGTGGGGGTCATCATGGTTCTGGTCGGCGCGGCATGGGGCCTTGTATTTCCTGTCATCAAAGATATCTGGTCCTCAAGCTTCGTGCTGGTGACCTCAGGCATCACCGTCATCGCGCTTTCCGGTCTGCATGGCTGGCTTGATAAGGGTAAGCCGGTCAGCGGTCTGGCCACCATTCCGGTAACCTTTGCGCTGGCCTTCGGTGTCAACGCCATTGCCGCCTATGTGCTGCATTTCCTGATGAATTCGCTGATGGGCTGGAAGCTTCTGACCCAGACCTATTTCCTGACACGCGACCATGTCGGCGAAGCCGTCGCCGCCCTGTTCCCTGTCTTCCTGTTCATTCTGGCGATCTGGCTGCCGATTGAGTATCTGCGTCGTAAAAAATGGATCATCAAGGTTTAGGCCAAATTTAGGGAGCATAAAATGAAAGCGCGTTTTGTAAGCATCCTGCTGACCGCAGGCCTCAGTCTGGCGTCACCCGCCGCAATAGCTCAGGACGGTATTGAAAAGAACCTGATCAATGCCCCCGATGTCAAAGGCTGGAACGTGTACGGTGACGGCCAGAGCCATAAGTTCCGCAAAGACAAGGACGTTCAGGGCGGCGGGGCCTTGCGCATAGATATTTCCGCCGCACGCCCCAATGTCTGGGATATTGGCGCCTCGGCTCCAATTACCGGTGCGATAAAGGCCGGAGACAAGCTGATCCTGATTGTCTGGGCGCGTCATGAGGGCGAAGGCACTGTGGAAATTCCGGCGGTTATCCAAAAAGGCTCCCCGCCCTATACGCCCATTGTCGCCAGCACCCTGACGGTCACATCCGAATGGAAAATGGCGACGCTTGAAGGGGTATCTCCCACTGATTACGCCGCAGGGGAGGCCAATATCGCCCTGCAACTGGGGGGACAGGCCGTGAAACTCGATCTCGGCCCGGCTTTTGTGCTGAATATGGGGCAGTAAAGCCGCCGCGAATCCCTTAAAACATATCCAATATAATTCCAATTATCATACCCCTTCACGCCCCTGATCCGGCGCGAAGGGGTTTGTTTATGCCCACCACAGGTTCACGCCTCACGTGATATAGCCAAAGCGAATCCAAACAAAACTATACACCTCAATTAATTGAATTATATAACTTTATATAAAATATTCTAAATTATCCCTGCCTGAAAGCATAGACAAAACCTGTCGCCATCACGCTTGTTCCCGTTTATTATTTTTCAATTTCATAAGGAATCCCCTAGACAAATCCCCGAATTGACGTCTTATTCATACAATACCAAAAACAATAAGAGGTCATAACGCCATGACGGAAACCGCCCCGCAACCGGCACGCTCGCCGCTGATGATCATGGCCCTGATAGGGCTGCTGTTCTTCATCTTCGGCTTTGTCACATGGCTAAATGGCCCGCTGATCACCTTTTTCAAACTGGCCTTTACGCTGGATGACGTCAGCGCCTTTATGGTGCTGATGGTCTTCTATATGTCCTATCTGTTTCTGGCCCTGCCCTCTGCTTTTATCCTTAAGGCCACGGGCATGAAAAAAGGCATGGCGCTGGGGCTTCTGGTTATGGCCTTGGGCGCGGTTCTGTTTGGTCAGGCAGCGACCCATCGCATGTTTGAAGGCGCGCTGGCGGGCCTGTTTGTCATTGGCGGCGGACTTGCCCTGCTGCAAACGGCGGTTAATCCGTACATTTCCATTGTCGGCCCTATCGAAAGCGCCGCCCAGCGCATCGCCGTCATGGGGATATGTAACAAGTTCGCGGGCATTCTGGCGCCAATCGTCTTCGGCGTTCTGGTAATGCAGGGCGTGGACAGTTTCGGCGCTCAGGTTGAAGCCACCGCTGATCCGGCGGCCAAGGCCGCGCTTCTTGATACCTTCGCGCAAAAGGTTTTGTGGCCCTATATGGGCATGGCCGCCCTGCTGGCCCTGCTGGCGCTTCTGGTGGTCAAATCACCCCTGCCTGAAATCAAGGGCAGCGATCAGGAAAAACCCTCACAGACCGGTGCCCGCAAAAGCCTTCTGGCCTTCCCGCATCTGTGGCTCGGCGTGGTCTGCCTGTTCCTCTATGTCGGCGTTGAGGTTATGGCCGGTGACGCCATCGGCACCTATGGCGCCGAATTTGGCCTGCCGCTGGAACAAACCAGTATGTTCACCTCGCTGACGCTGGGCGGTATGCTGATCGGCTATCTGGTGGGTCTGGCGGTCATCCCTAAATTCGTTTCTCAGGAACGCTATCTCGCCTTTTCCGCCATGCTCGGCATTCTGTTCAGCATCGGGGCCTTTATGACGCAGGGCTATGTCTCGGTGGGCTTCGTGGCTGCGCTCGGTTTCGCCAATGCCATGATGTGGCCCGCCATCTTCCCGCTGGGCATCCGCAACCTTGGGCGTCTGACCGAAATCGGCTCCGCCCTGATGATCATGGGCATCTGCGGCGGCGCGCTTCTGCCGCAACTCTATGTGCTCTTAAAACAGAATATGGATTTCCAGTTGTCGTTTCTGGTGGTTATGGCCCCGGCCTATGCCTATATCCTGTTCTTCGCCCTGTGGGGCAGCCGCGCAAAGGTTGAAACAGCCGCCTGATGTCCGCTTACGCATACTATATCGGCATTGACGGGGGCGGCACCAAATGCCGCGCCCGTTTACAGAACGCGAACGGCACCACGCTGGGCGAAGGTCTGGGCGGCCCGGCCAATATCCGCCTTGGGCTTGATCTCGTCTGGGCCAATATGCTGGAGGCTATTGACGCGGCCCTGTCACAGGCGGGCCTTGACCGCAGCGTCTTTCCTGACACGGCTCTGGGGCTGGGGCTTGCGGGCATTACCACTCACGAAGACGCCACCCGCACCACTGAGGCTGGCCCTACTTTCGGATTCATCAATGCCGCCACAGACGCGCATATCGCCTGTTTGGGGGCCTTTTCAGGACGCAACGGCGCCATCATGATCAGCGGCACCGGCAGCGCGGGCTATGCGTGGGCCGACGGTCAGGGCCATGCCATTGGCGGCTGGGGCTTTGAGGTCAATGATGATGGCTCCGCCGCTGTCTTAGGGCGCGAAGCCGTCGCTGCCGCCTTGCATGGACATGACGGCTTAGGCCCGCATACGGATTTTACCCGTGCCCTGATGACCCATTTCGGCGGCCAGCCATCTGATGTCGTCCATTGGGCCACAGGTGCCGCACCGCGTGACTATGGCGCACTCGCCCCGCTGATTGTGGAATATGCCCTTAAGGGTGATGCCATCGCCAGCGATCTGCTGCGTAAGGCGGCCACCGATCTCGGCCTTTATCTGCGCAAGCTGCACACCCTGTCCGGGACCTCCGTGTGTCTGGTCGGTGGCATGGCCGAGGTGCTCAGGCCCTGGCTGACGCCGGACGCCCTTTCTCTTTTACAAGCCCCCGAACAGGACGCGCTTTATGGCGCACTGCGCCTCGCGCACGGGGTTTCAAACGGATTACAGCCCCCCGCTGCAGGGGCATAGGTAGACAATATGACTGTCGCATTTTTCAATGGCCACATCGCAACGAAAGACGGCCTGATCTCAGGCGGGCTGGCGCTCGAAAAAGACCGCATCGCTGAAATCGCCCCAATAAACGGCGGCGATTTTGATCTTGACGGCGGCTATCTGCTGCCCGGTTTCATTGACACACAGGTCAATGGCGGCGGCGGCGTCCTCTTCAACGATGATACCTCCGCTGACGCCATAGCGGCTATCGGTGCGGCCCATCGCCCCTACGGCACCACAGGGTTTCTCCCGACTCTGATTTCCGATGAGCTTGAGGTCATAGACGCCGCCATGCGCGCCACCGAAGACGCCATTGCTCAGGGCGTACCCGGTGTTTTAGGCATCCATATCGAAGGGCCATTTATCTCGGAACAACGCAAGGGGATTCATGACCCCGACAAATTCCGCCGCCTGACCGAAGACAGCGTAAAACTGCTGTCCTCACTGAAACGCGGTAAGACCCTTGTGACCCTTGCACCGGAACATGCCGAACCTGAATTTATCCGCACGTTAAAGGCCGCAGGCGTGGTGATTGCCGCAGGCCATACGGACGCCACCTATGCGCAGGCCCGCACCGGCATCGAGGCCGGCATTACCGGTGTCACCCACCTGTTCAACGCCATGTCCCCCCTGAGCCATCGCGCCCCCGGTGTAGTGGGTGCGGCGCTGGAGGATCAGTCGATCTATTGCGGCATCATTGTCGATGGCCACCACGTCGATGCCACCGCCTTACGCATTGCGCTGCGCACCAAGCCTTATGACCGCTTCATGCTTGTGACCGATGCCATGCCGACGGTTGGTTCTGACACCAAACAATTTAACCTGATGGGCAAACATATTGTGGCGGCAAACGGCGTCTGCGTCGGCCCTGACGGCACACTGGCCGGTTCCGATCTCGATATGGCCGCCGCCGTGCGCAACACCGTCAACACACTGGGCGTAAGCCTTGCCGATGCCTCGGTCATGGCCAGCTACGCACCGGCGCAATTCATGGGCTTAGGCCCTGACCACGGCCAGCTTAAGATCGGCGCACGGGCGGATCTGGTGTGGCTCGACAAGGCGCTTCAGGTACGCGGCGTGTGGATTAACGGTGAGGGCGGGCCTCTATAGCCCTACCTCTATCAGCACCCATGAGGCGTCATCATGCAACTTGACCCGCGGGAACTGTTCGCCCCATTCGTCATGACGCTCAATGGCCCTGAGGCGGGTAATCAGGGCCTCACCTTTTCCGGCCATCAGGGCATGGACGACCTTGGCGAAACTTTTCGGCTCATAGCGCTCCCAGAGGTCATAAAACCCGTCCGTCGCCAGCAGAATATGCGACACATCCTCTGTTGGAATACGCACGACCTCAAGCCCCGTCAGGCAGACCGGATCAAGGCTTAAGACCCAGTAGCCTCCGTCACGGTTCATCTTCTCGCGATTGGCGCGAATAATGTGCTCCACATGCGCCCGCGAGGCCTTGAGGTCCATAGCCCCATGCACCGCCTGCACCTTAACCAGTTCATCCGCCAGAGCCGCATCCAGCGCCTCAAGCGGCCCGCCGCCTATGACCTGAACCTCACCGCTTTTCAGCACCACATAGGCCTTCACGTCCGCTAACGAGGCAATTTCTATGTCTGCCCCCACCTCACGCACCATGCTCAGGCCCGTTGACGGCATGGCATAAAGCACCTCCGGCAAAGGCCCCGTCGCGATATATTGCGCCCGCATCGTGTCAATAGCGCCCTTCAGCACCTCAACCGTGTCGCCGTCTGCCGTGCTGAAATAATCGGAAAACGCCCTGACCAGCCATTGGGCATCGCTGGAATTTTCAAAGCGTGACGGCGCAAGACCTGTGGCCCCGTCCAGAAGCCAGACACGATCCCTTACCGCCCCATAAAGGTCTTCGTTATAGGGACTGCCCTGATCACTGCCGCTTGATATGATCTTCAAGGTCATCAGGCCACCCACGCATCAAAATAGTCACCGCGCGTCAGCCTGCCGTCGATCTTGCAGATGATATCCACCCGCGCCTTAAGGCATACTGCGCCATCGCCCTGCCGGATAATCTGCTGATCAAACACCGCCCTGGTCTTTTCACGCCGCACGGTTGAGCACACTTCGAACAACTCTCCTCCGCTCAGAGGCCGCAGATAGTCGATCTCCATATGCGACACCATAAGAAAAATATGGCGGGCCACAAGGTCGGAGAACCGCTCACCGACCGCCTCAAGATATTCGTGCCGCGCATGTTCAAGATAGACGAGATAGGTGGCATTATTCACCACGCCCTGTGCATCACATTCAGAATCGCGGACCTTAAAGGCTGTGGTGTGTTGAGTGATTTTTGTCATCTGCAAACGATAGCCGCAAAGTCCGCGAACATAAAGCCCGACTACACTTATTGAGATTTAAACAAAATCGGATTAGGTATAGTTACACACAGCGCCTTACAGGCAGACTATCACAGGCAGGATCATGTTATCTCAGCGCGCCCGTTATACCATACGGGCAATGCAGGAATTGGCCAAGCTCCCTCAGGGAGAGACCATGCAGGCGACCGAACTGGCGACGCGCACCCAATCGCCCCTGCATTTTCTCGAAGGCATCCTGCTGCAACTGCGCCGCGAAGGCCTGCTGGTCTCAAAGCGCGGCCGTTCCGGCGGTTATGGTCTGGCCAAACCGGCCGATCTGATCTCGATTGCCGACCTGATCCGTATCGTCGATGGGCCGCTGGCGCTTTCGACCTGCGCCAGCCGCACGGCCTATGCCGAATGTGAAGATTGCCCGACCCCTGAGGACTGTCAGTTGCGCGCCATTCTGGTGGCGGCGCGCGATGCCGTAGCCAAGGTGCTCGAAGGCTCCACACTGGCCAACCCCAACCCTAATCCGAACGCCTGAGTGACATTGCAACCGCTTTATCACGATGCCCATCTGCTGGTTTTTGATAAACCCGCAGGACTTCTCAGTGTTCCCGGACGCCTGCCGGAAAACAAGGACAGTCTGGCCTTGCGCGCTCAGGCGGAATTTCCCGATGCCCTGATCGTACATCGTCTGGATATGGCTACCTCCGGCCTTCTGGTGATGGCCCGCGGAGCCGAAGCCCACCGCGCCCTGTCTATCGCCTTTGCTGAGCGTCGCGTCGATAAATCCTATGTCGCTATCGTCGCCGGTCAGGTGCCTGCCGATACGGGCGAAGTCAATCTGCCGCTGATCTGTGACTGGCCCAACCGCCCGCGTCAGATGGTCGATCATGACATCGGCAAGCCATCCCTGACCCGCTATCGCGTCCTGTCCCGCGAAACCAACCGCACACGGGTTCAGCTAGAGCCAGTCACAGGGCGCTCGCATCAGTTGCGCGTGCATATGATGGCCATGGGTCACCCGATTATCGGCGATGAATTCTATGCCCCCGAAGACACAAGACGCCTTAGCCCACGCCTGCTGCTCCATGCGGAACGCCTAAGCCTGCCCCATCCGGCCAGCGCCGAAATCCTAACCTTTCATGCGCCCGCCGCTTTCTGAGATGTGCCCCTTCTCCTTCCTGCTATGCGGGGAGGAGATTTAAAAAAACAATGGAAGAGACCGCACACCTCGGGTCAAACGGGTGCAGGGACTTGGTTTTGCGCTACCGCTGCGCTGCTTGAGCGCCGCCCTGCCCCTGCTAGCCGCGCTCTTTAGTTCTCAGGAACTGCACATCGGGAAAACGTTCCGCCACATAGTTGATTTCCCAGGCCGATTTCCCCAGAAACACAGGGTCATCATCGATATCTGAGCCCATGGCACTGCGGTACTTACCGGCGAAGTCTTCGATCTTGGCGGGCGTGCCCTTAAGCCAACGCGCTTCGGCAAACGGGGCCGGTTCAAACACGCACTCAAGACCATATTCGTTCGACAGACGATCGGCCATGACCTCGATCTGAAGCTGTCCCACGGCACCCACAATAAAATCGGCCCCGATAGACGGACGGAACAACTGGGTTACGCCTTCCTCGGCCAGAGACTCCAGCGCCTTCTTCAGGTGCTTGGCCTTAAGCGGATCCTTGACGCGCACCCGTTGCAGGATTTCCGGCGCAAAGTTCGGCAAACCGGCAAAGCGCACCAGTCCGCTTTCGGACAGGCTGTCACCCACCCGCAAAACGCCGTGGTTCGGAATGCCGATGACATCACCTGCATAGGCTTCTTCGGCCAGTTCACGATCGGACGCGAAGAACATGATCGGCGCATTGACCGATAATTGCTTGCCGGTGTTCTGCACCTTAAGCTTCATACCGCGTTTGAAACCGCCTGAGGCCATGCGGAACATGGCAATACGGTCGCGGTGGTTCGGGTCCATATTGGCCTGAACCTTAAAGACAAAGCCTGTGACTTCGTCCTGACGCGGGTCAACCTCGATATCCTGAGGCTCCGGCGCATTACGGGTTTCGGGCGGCGACTCTTTACGCGCCTTCATGACCTTCGGGGCCGGTGCCCATTCGCCAATGGCGCGCAGCAGGTCTTCGATACCGAAGTGACGCAGGGCCGATCCCCACAGAACCGGCGTCATATGCCCCTCAAGGAAGGACTGACGGTCGAATACGGGATAACCGGCTTCCACCAGTTCCAGCGCCTCAACCGTTTCGGCAAACTCGTTGCCGCTGAAATAGGACGAGGCCTCCGACAAAGGCAAGGGAGCCGGATGATCCGGATCAACGTCCGCGCCTGCGGCTTTCCGCGCATAGGGCTGGAAACGGCCTGTGCCGACCTCAACGACACCGCGCAGGTGATTACCGCTGCCTGCCGGCCACCAGATCGGGGCCGGATCAAGCTGAAGCCGTGAGGCGATTTCATCCAGAAGCGCCATAGGGTCCTGCGCTTCACGATCAAGCTTATTGATAAAGGTAATGATCGGGATATCGCGCAAACGACAGACCTCAAACAGCTTGAGCGTCTGCGGCTCGATCCCCTTGGCGGCATCAAGCACCATGATGGCGCAATCCGCCGCCGTCAGGGTACGGTAGGTGTCTTCCGAGAAGTCTTCGTGGCCCGGCGTATCCAGAAGATTGAACATCTTGTCGTCATGCTCAAAGGTCATGACCGACGCTGTCACCGAAATGCCGCGCTCTTTTTCGATCTTCATCCAGTCAGAGCGCGCCCGACGGTTTTCGCCGCGCGCCCGAACGGCCCCAGCCGCACGGATCGCCCCACCGGCCAGCAATATATGCTCGGTCAGGGTCGTCTTACCGGCATCGGGGTGGGCGATAATGGCAAAGGTGCGACGGCGGGGGGCTTCGATAGCGGGGGACTGGCTCATGCCTGCGCGATACGCAATGGCGCGTTAAAAGTAAAGGCTCAACTATGGCCCGCCAGCACCACGCCGACCAGAACCGCCGAATAATGCAGAGCGGCACCGGCAATGACATGGCCATGCCAGATAGCGCGGCGGAACTTAAGACGCTTCATCATATAAAAGAGGGTGCCGACCGAATAGATCACCCCGCCGATAACCAGCAATATCGTCGCCGCCAGCGGCACTTCGCGCACCATAGGGACAATGGCAATAACAATCAGCCAGCCAAGTATCAGATAAAGCGCGACCCAGAACCCCTTGCCGATACCGGGCAGAAAAAGCTTGCCCAGCATGCCTATGGCCGCCAGTGACCAGACGGCGACGCTCATGCCTATGGCCCAGCCGCCGCTTAAGACCTGCGTGGTGAAGGGCGTATAGCTGGCGGCGATCATCAGAAAAATGCCCGCATGATCCAGACGCCGTAAAAACGGCTGCCAGTTAGGGCGCGCAAAATTATAGGTCGTCGAAAAGGCCAGCATGGCGATAATGCCCAGCACATAGACCGTCACTGCCGCCACCATACCCATCAGGCCGTGACTGACCGCCAGCCCCAACGCCACACCACCGCCAAACAGGGCAAACACCAGACCCACGCCATGCACGATCAGATCGGCATGACGCGCCCAGGGTGTCGGATAATGCGGCATTTGGGAGGACATATCCACAGAATGCTTGACGTAAACGTAAACGTCAAATCAATTTTCGGAGACATCGCCCGGTTACTGACTATGGAAACGGCGCACGACGACGATACCGCCACGATAAGCCATTTCCCCGTGCTTGCGCCGTTCAATCAGAGGGCTGTCGGCGACATCGCCAAGGGCCCGTTCGGCATTCACAAAAGTGCCGACACCATATTTGTCACCAATCGGCGTCATCATCATAAGCACAAGACCCGTGCTCTGAAGGCCGCCCCCCAGTTCATATCGCTCAAGACCTGTCGCCGCCGCTTCGCGGGCGTCAACGCCGTAAAAGGCTTGGTTGGTGTTTTTATCGCCACCGCGCACATAGACCATGCTTTGCAACAGCCCGACACGCGTTATGTCCTGACGCGCCACCGACACGAAAACATCCATGCCCCGGCTCTCGTCGCTGATGTCGCTGGCGATACGCCCGCCGATCACTGTATGGTCACCAATCCGTTTATAGGCATAGGTCGCCAGATCAACCCCGCGACCGGGCAGATCAAGCCCCTCAAGATCAGACTGACCGGAATAGCGCGGCCGCAACTGAAAACCGGCATTGAAATCATCGCGTTTGAACGTATTGATGCCCAAACCGTCCAGACCATTGGCATAGACCCGCCCTTTCCAGTTGGCGCTAGCCCAAGGCGTGAAGCGTGTCTTGTTGGGGTCTTTACCTGCCGGACTGAAGCCATGCACCATGCCGCCGCCAATATCCACTGTCCAGTCACGTGGCTGTTCCACTGCTTTGAACGGCTGCGCCTGCGCCAGAACCAGAGTTGGCGACACAAGACTAATGACAGACGTCAGGACGATACCCGACAGGGCAATTTTCAACATGGCAAGCCTCACGAATCGGAGTGAACGTTCATTCACTTTTTGCGTGTTTAGCGCCTTGCCGCTGAATTGCCAAGCCGAACCCGATATAAACCGACGTTATCCCACCGAATGCGGCGTAAACCGGATGACCTGCCCGCCCCCCGCCGCCAGTTTCAGCGTCAGCCGGTCACCCGTTCTGACCCGCTTCGTTTCCTGCACATAGTTATGACGCGTCTCCCCGATATAGTGCGTGTCGTCAGCATCGCGGTAAATCTGCGCCTCGTAGAACCTGCCGTCCTCAAGGAAATCGAGCACCACCTCAAGCGTGCGGGCCTCCTCATCGGTCGCCGCCCCGATATACCAGTCGTCGCTATGCCGGTCCTTGCGCGCAATGGTGACAAAATCCCCGATCTCGCCGTTCAGCACGCGGGTCTCGGCCCAATCGGCAGGCACATCGGCGATGAATCTTAACGGCTCAGGATACCGCGCCAAATTCTCCATCGTATCGGCGGCCATCTGTATCGGCGAATAGAGCACGACATAAAGCGCCAGTTGCCGCGCCAGCGTCGATTGCAGCGGCTGGCCATTGCCCTCAAGGCTCAATATACCCGGTGTATAGTCCATCGGCCCCGACAACAGGCGGGTAAAGACCAGATTGATCTCATGTTCCGGTGGGTTAGGCGGATTGCCCCAGCCGTTATATTCCATACCCCGCGCCCCTTCCCGCGCGACCCAGTTCGGATAGGTGCGCCGAAGCCCCGTGTCCTTGATAGGTTCATGAGCATTAATGGAGATTTTGCGCTTTGCCGCCTCGGCGACCACCTTCAGGTGATGTCGCGCCATGATCTGGCTGTCGTGCCAGGCATAGACAATGTTACCCTTGTCATCGCGCGCCCGCACCCCGCCGACATCAGCGACATAACCCGTCTTGACCGAATCGACCCCCAGCCGCGCATAGAGATCGAGCGCCGCCTCAAGCTGCGATTCATAAAGCGCGATATTGCCCGCTGTCTCGTGGTGGCCGACAATCCGCACGCCTTTTTCACGCGCATAGGCCGCCACCGCCTCAAGATCAAAATCGGGATAGGCCTTACAGAAATCAAAATCAAACCCGCGTGCGAACCAGTCCGAATCCCATCCGAGATTCCAGCCTTCAATCAGCACACCCCTGAAGCCATGCTCGGCGGCAAAATCGATATAGGCCTTCGTCCGTTCCGTCGTCGCGCCGTGCTTATCACCCGCCCCCCACGTCGCCAATCCGATGTGCATGTCCCACCAGATGCCGATATATTTGTGCGGCACGACCCATGACACGTCCCCAAGGACATTCGGCTCATTGAGGTTAAGGATCAGGTCATTTTCCACCAGCCCGCCTGCCGTTTCCGCAATCTGCAACGTCCGCCAGGGTGTAGTGAACGGGGCCTGACGTGAGACCTTAGGCCCCGTGCTTGCGGGCGACAGACTGGCCTTGAACTTTTGGCCACCCACGTGACGCAGCCACATGGCCGAATAATCCACCAGCGCCGCTTCATGAAAGGCCATATACAGACCCGACTGCGTGCGGATCGTCATCGGCGTATGGGCCTGCCCGACCTCTGACAGCGGCGTTTTCTGATAAAGATATTCGTAGCGGCTCCATTCGCCCGCCGGTATCCACCAGGCGGTGGCCGGTTCAGCCATATCAAATTCCGTCAGTTCCTCGGCGATATTAACCGTCTCAAGGCCCCCCTGCTCAGGGAACTCATAGCGAAAGCCCAGACCCTTATCATAGATACGGAAGGTCACATTCAAAGACCGGCCTTCGCGGGCGCTTTCCTTAAGCCTGACATGTAATTGCGTATAGTGATTACGCGAAAAGCGCCGCTCACCCCACGGCTGCTCCCATGTCTCATCAAAGCGTGTGGTTTCCGCCGCCACAAGCGCGAAATTGCGCTCAAGCTGATGCTGATCGGCCAGAATGAACCCCAGCCGCGACGGCTTTATTACTGCCTCACCTTTGCGGGAGACGGCATAATGCGCCCGCCCGTCGCCATCCAGAAGCACCTGAACACTTATGGTGTTGTCCGGCGATGCGGCTTCGGCAATGACGGTCAGACCGTAGGACGGCGGCACCCAGCCGATAGAAGTCGTCAGGCTCATGATCAATCCTGTTATGAACGCCAACAAAACCTAGAGCGCATTCCGAAAAGTGCGAAGCGGTTTTCAGATAAAAAGCAAAATAGCTTTGTGACGGCCCCCGCCATGCCCAGACATGAAAAAAGCCTCCCCTGATCATCAGGGAAGGCTCTTCATCATAAAAATGTCTTTTGCTCTTACGCCGCGCGGCGTTGCCAGACGGCGTGATCCACCTTCTGCGCATCCAACTGACCTTGTTGCTGTTGCTGGTACATCATACCCATGGCCATTTCATTCAGCGACTTGAAACTGGCATCGACTTCATCCGGCTTACCATTGGTGCCCAGATTGAAAAACTGGGCCGCATTGATGCGCGGCATTTTCAGGTACAGCAGATAGCACAGACGGCGCGCCCGCTCAGGGTCCTTGCGGTGCGCCTGCGGATCAGCAGCGAACATTTCCTTACCCAGACGCGCGATATAGTCGATGGACAGGGCTTCGAAACGCTGACCATCAAGCGGCTGGCCCATACGCGAAGGTTCAAGTTCCAAAACCATATCATTGAGCAAAAAATACACGCCGCATCACCCTAAACTGACTATTCTGATGCTGACATCCTCACACAAAGGCTTTGACATCCCGTTTAGGAACAGGGTTTACAAATCCTGAACATCGCCCTCCACTGGTTCGGTCAGAAAGTGCCGGCCTTCGGCGTCTTCGATTTCAATGACCCACAGATCGGGATCGAAGCGTTTTTCCTTCTCTATATAGGCATCCATATCTGCAACCGCTTCTGAGCGCAGCGGACTGATCCAGCGCTCACCTGTACCGGTATTCACCAGACGCAGCAACCGGTGCCGTCCCTCGCGCAAATGCAGCAGCCTGATAATAACCGTTCCTGCCTTCGGATCACCGCGCCGCGTCACATAGCTGAACCCGCCCCCCTGCTCGGTACGCTTCAGCAAGGCCGCCACCCAGAAGTCGGTGGGAATATCCATGGTAAATCCTGTTTTAACCCTGTTTGCCAACGGGGGATTAAGGCTACCCGTTTATAAAGAGGTTAAGCGACCGCACCAAGTAAATCCTCTGAAAAGCATATCTGTGACCCCAGTTTCCTCTGCGCCCCCTGCATCCAAGCGCTTCAGCCTTAAGGCGGCGTTGCTGGCCCTTGCCTGTGTGGCCACTTCCGGGGCCGCGCTGGCCGACACCTTAAGCAAACTCACACAACGCCAGTTCATCCATACGGCCAACAAAACCTGCCACTGGCTAAGTGCGCCCGAGGCTCTGGCTCTGGGCGGCGGCCTGATCCAGATGCGCAATGCGGCCCTGATCAGCGGCCACAGCCCTCAGTCGGTCTATGGTATCATCCATCAGGCACATAGCGCCGCCGCACGTGCCGATTGCCGCAACCCGGCCCTGCTGGCTGAGGTTGATACCGTCAAAGGGGCCTACAGAAGCTTTGTCACGCAAAACCGCCTGACCTTTACCGGGCCAAAAGCCCAGTGGCTGACCGATCGCACCGAATCCGAAACGCGTAAATGGCGGCTGGTACAGTATCAGAAAACCGGCGATATCCATATGGCTCTGGGGCTTCACGGCTTCACTGATCGCCACGCCCTGACGGCCATGGTTCAGTTTCCTGACGACAGACGCCCTTACAGCGCCCGCCTCATGGTGCGCGATCCGAAATACCGGCCTTCCGGTGTAATCGACACCGCGCCTTTCGGCCTGAGCACCACCATGCCGCTCAACATCACCCGCTATGACCACAGCTTCACGGCCCAGAGCCGTCACCTGACAAGCATGGTTCTTGAAGACGCCCCTAAGGTTAATATGGCGGGCTTCAACGTGATGGGCGAATATAAGGGCCGCGCGCAGGCCCGTCCGACCATTCGGTTTGATTTCCCGATAGACGCCACAACCGCTATCGCCCGCCTTGATCCGCGCGAAGATATTATTGTGGTGTTTGAATTTGCCGATGGCCCGCAATATGCCCGTTTTGAAGCCGGTGATTTCGTGCCGGGCCTGGTCTTTGCCACCCTGCCGTCTCCCTATGGCAAATAGGCCGCGTATTTTTTTAAAAGTTTTTCACAGCTTTGCCGAAAAAGGCGCTTGCAATGATCCGGCCCTTTTGTCTATAAGGCGCTCCTCAGGCGGCGGCGACGCCCACTGAAAACTGATTTAAGCGGGCGTAGCTCAGCGGTAGAGCGCAACCTTGCCAAGGTTGATGTCGAGAGTTCGATCCTCTTCGCCCGCTCCAATCACTCTTTCGGGTGATTGCTCAAAAGGCCAGTCCTTCGGGACCGGCCTTTTTGCATTTTAATTCCTGTTGCCTTGTTATTCCCCCACCTATGCCGCTTGATGACGGCTTTACGGGTATGGATTTTGCTGTGAAACAACTCACGGGCTAATTGTGTCGCGTTTTATGGCAAGTCACCATTTAGTGTGGCAACTGTTTAGGGGGTTCTGTCTGATATGCTGCTGCAAACCGAAGGCGATCTGATTGTATTGCTTGCGCTTGCCGCTGCTATTTTGCTGGGGCTGGCCCTTATGGCGGGCATTGTCGCGGTCAAGCGCACGCTTCAGGTGCGCGAATTCCAGAGCCTTTTGTTCAAGGCTGAACGCAAGATCGACAATCTGGAACGGCGCATGTTCAATGTGCTTAACGCCATACCGGTGGCGCTGATGGAAACCGATGCGACGGGCAAGTTCACCTTTGCCAACCGCACCGCTCACCAGTTGCTGGGCCGTAAGGATAACGAACTGATCGGCCTGAGGTTTCACTCGGCGACCTGGGGCATCACCTACCCCGATGGCCGCATCATCCCGCCCGATCTGCTGCCCGTGGCCCGTACCCTGCGCGGCCAGACGGTTAAGGGCTTTGAACATATGATCGTCAATCATAATACGCGCTCAAAGGTGCGCGTATCGGTAACCTCCATGCCGATCGTCAACACTATGGGCGAGGTCATAGGTTCGACCACTGCCCTTGTGGAGCTTGAGACCACCTATGGCGAAGGCATTGGCGACCTGAGCGGCATCTGGCGCGGCCATTGGTTTACCTCTGCCCCCGCCGCCTTTTTTGGTCTGGATCAAAATGGCACAATCGTCGATCTCAATGCCGCCGCTTGCGACCTGTTCGGACTGACACGCGAAACCGCTTTGGGGCGCAGTTGGGGAGAATTCTGCATTGCCGCAGACGACCTGCCGAAGGCGCTCGACTATCTGACCGGCCTGACGCCTGATAGCGCCGGTATTGACGACAACCGACGCCACACAACCCTAAGCCTCAAGGCGCCCGACAACCAGACGCGCACCGGCATAGTCAGCGGCTGGCGCGTACATACTCAGGACGGCGCAGAACAGGGCATCACCGTCATGGCCCTGCCCTTGCCGTCATTCCAGATCGCACACACGTCCGCCGTTTCACCCGAAGACGCCCTCGCGCTGGCTGACCTGAGGCAGGCTGAAACCGCGCGCGCTGCCCTTGGGGTCGGCGTCTGGTACTATGACCGCGAGTCTGAGGCCATCATCGAAGACGAAGGCATGCGCCGCCTTATCGGACGCACCGAAGCCGGTGGCCCGACCCTGATCTCTGATACCGATCAGGCGCTGGCGGATACGGCCTTTAGTCAACTGATGTCCGGAGAGGCTGACGACCTTGATCTTGAACTTGAGGTAAACCACCCCGAACAGGGCTTACGGAAAATTGCCCTCAAGGGTCAGGCGCATGGCCCCGAGGATTTGCGTCAACTCTTTGGCGTCGCCATTGATATTACTGACCACGTCGAGGCGGCAAAAGACTCCGCCCCTCAGCCGCCCCCAAAAACGCTCTCAGAAACAGCCAATGAAAACCAGCGCTATACCGAAGGCATGGAATATCTGAGCCTTAAAACCCGCCTCGGTGCGTTGGAACACGAAGTCCATACCCTCAAACTGGCCAAGGCCGATCTTGAGGCCCGCGAAAGGCGACTGGATCAGGCCCTGAACGAAACCAGCCGCTATGAAGCCGCCGGACGGCTTTCGGGCCAGATGGCCCATGACTTCAGCGAGATGCTCAAGGTTATGAATGCCGCTCTGGAAATGATCGGCAAACAAAGCCCCAACAGTGATCTTAAACGCCTGTCTGATGCCGCACTGGCCGCAGGACGTCGGGGTGAACGCCTGACCCGTCAGTTACAGGGACTGATTCCTCCTGCTGATCCGTCTGTCTGAATACGGGCCTAATTCCCGTATTGCCCCCCTCCCTGAACAAGGCTAACTTCTCCCTAAGGGATAAATAGGGGGGGGGAATTCAAATGATCTCAGTATGGTTTTTGCGGCTGGCCGTCGTGTTCGGCCTTGTTGGCATGTTGATGGGCGTCATCATGGGCATGAAGCATGACTTCACCCTGTCGCCTGTACATGCGCATATTAATCTTCTCGGCTGGGTCGGTATGTTTCTGTCAGGCCTGTTCTATGGCGCCCGCCCAGAGGCCGAGACCAGACTGGCTCTGATACATCTGCTCAGCCTGACCTTAGGGCTTTTACTGCTCGCTCCCGGCATAGCTGGCTCGGTGCTCGGGATTGCCGCACTGGCACCCCTTGCGGCTGTCGGATCAGTGGTGACATTCGCCTCGATGGTACTATTCAGCTATATCGTTTTCCGCCATACGCCCGCCCCTGCGGCGAAACGCCCCTAGGCCACATCTCACCTTAAGAGCTATAATCGTTATCGGGACGCACATACCGCTTCCGACCGGTAAAGTGCGCCCGCATATAGGCTTCACAACTTATTGTTAACAAAAATCAACCATTCGGCTTTTTGCACTTGCGCAGAAACAAATTGTAATATTTCGTATAGAAATAATTTGTAACAAGGCGTGAATTTCATGACCCAAAACGTTCTGGTGTTGGAAGACAGCAAAACACAGGCGCGTATCGTCGAAACCCTGCTGATAAAGGCGGGCACCACTGTCCACATTGCCAATGATCGTCTTGAAGCTCTGCAAAAACTAAAGGCCCATACGTTCCAGCTCATTGTGCTCGACGTATTTATCGGTCAGGACGATAGTCTGGATCACCTCGAAGCCTTCAGGGCCCTTGCTCCCAACACCCCTATTGCGGTGATGACGGCGGGCCAACGCGATCGCCCGCTGGCCGCCAGTCAGGCCCTGAACCGGGCCAGACGCTCAGATGTCGATTTCCTGCTGCCCAAGCCCTTTGATCTGGATGACATTCGCCAGATATGTGACGAGGCCGGGCGCATTCAGCGACGCAAAGGCCCTGTAAAGCGTATTCTGGTCATCGACGATGATGCCCATTCGCGGATCATTTACCGCAATTTCCTTGAGGACGAGGGTTTCTATGTGGCCGAAAGCCCCTCGGTCGAGGACGCCTTGCTGCGGCTGGAAATGACCCGAATTGATGCCGTGCTGACCGATATTGTCATGGGCGGCATCGGAGGCCTGACGGGCATTAAGATCATCAACGCGACCTGGCCCGCCATCCCGATCATTGCCATGACCGCCTATCTGAAAAACAGTGACGTCCTGCAGGACGCCATGCTCAAAGGCGCGAAACTGTCGATCAGGAAACCCTTCAACCAGCTTCAGCTATTGCAGGTCGTCAACCGGGCCATGGCTAAAGATAACGATGATAATACCGTCCTGATTTAGGGACGCTCCTCAGGATGCCGTTTCGATAATCGATTTCCCGATTTCGGAAACGGCACTCTTAAAGGCGTCCCCACGGGCTTCAAAATCGGTAAACTGGTCCTGAGAGGCACAGGCGGGAGACAAGAGCACAATCTCTTCCTTTCCGCTTTTCTCCGCCGCCGCATAGGCCTGCGCCACAGCGGTAAACAACAGTCGCGATTGCGTACACGGAGCCGCATTGCCAATGGTTTTCTCAAACAGCTCCGCCGCCTCACCGATCAGGAAGGCTTCTTTCACGCGCGGGAACAGATCCCCCAGATCTTCAATGCCGCCCACCTTGGCCCGCCCGCCGGCGATCCAGTAAAAACGGTCAAAGCTTGACATGGCCTGCCGTGCCGCATCCGAATTGGTCGCCTTGGAATCGTTGATAAAGCGCACCTTGCCTATGCGCCCGATCTCCTGCATGCGGTGGTCAAGCCCAGGAAAGCTGCGCAGTCCCGCAACAATGGCCTCCGTGCTCAAGCCCAGCGCCTTACAGGCACTATAGGCGGCACAGGCGTTTTGCCAGTTGTGCCGCCCCGTCAGGGTACGCACGGATTTCAAATCGATAATCTGATAGGCCCGCTCAGACGTCGCGTCATAGATCACGCCATTCAGCGCATAGACCCCGCGCCCCAACGTGCGACGCGCCGATACCGGCACCAGCTTCACCGGATGATGCGCGGTCATTTCCGTCACCAGAGCCTGCGACCATGCGTCATCCGTACCGATCACAGCCGTCTGGGCCTCTGTCTGATTGGTAAACAGGCGCTTCTTGGCGGTAATATAGCCATCCATGCCGCCATGCCGATCAAGGTGATCTGGCGAAAAGTTCAGCAGGACGGATACATCCGGCCGGAATGAATGGGTCAGATCCAATTGATAGCTTGAAGTCTCAATGACGTAGATCGCACCGGCGTGCATCTCCGTCAGATCAAGCACCCCAACGCCGATATTACCGCCGACATGCACATCCTTACCGGCACTTTTCAGAATATGCCCAATAAGCGCCGTCGTCGTCGATTTGCCGTTGGTCCCCGTAATGGCCACGGTTCGCGGGCGCTTTTTTTCCGGCAGCGCATTCAGCGTTTGTGCAAAAAGTTCGATGTCCCCCAATACCGGCACGCCCGCCGCCTTTGCCGCCACCACCGTCCAGTGCGGTTCCGGATGGGTCAGCGGCACCCCCGGCGACAGCATCAGGGCGTCAATATCGCCCCAGTCGGCCACTTTCAGGTTTTCAATAGTGAAGCCTTCCTTGGCAGCGGCCAGCATCGATTGCGGCTTGTCGTCCCACAGTAGCGGCTCCGCCCCGCCAGCCTTCAGCGCACGCGCCGCCGAAAGCCCAGAACGGCCCAGACCAAAAATGGCCACACGCTTGCCTTCAAAGCCTTTAACGGGGATCACAGCTCAGTTCCTAACGTAGTTTCAGCGTTGCCAGACCGATCATGGCCAACATGGCGGCAATAATCCAGAAACGGATGACAATGGTCGATTCCGCCCAGCCCAGCTTTTCAAAATGGTGATGGATTGGGGCCATCAGGAACACGCGCTTGCCGGTCAGCTTGAAATAGCCAATCTGGATCATCACCGACAAGGCCTCGACCACAAACAGGCCGCCAACAATCGCCAGAACGATCTCGTGCTTGGTAGCGACCGCCACAGCCCCCAGACCGCCCCCAAGTGCCAGAGACCCGGTATCGCCCATGAAAATCTTCGCCGGTGGCGCATTGTACCACAAAAAGCCCATGCCCCCGCCAATGATCGCCGCACAGAAAATGGCCACTTCACCCGACCCTGGCACAAAGTGCACATTGAGATAGTTGGCAAACACATAGTTACCGACCGCATAGGCAATGATACCGAACGTCCCCGCCGCAATCATCACCGGCACAATCGCCAGCCCGTCAAGCCCGTCCGTCAGGTTCACGGCATTCGATGCCCCGACAATGACCACGGCCCCGAACACCAGATAGAACAGACCAAAATTCAGCAGCACATTCTTGAAGAACGGGAAGGCGAGCGACGTGCTCAGGTTCGCCGAATTAGGCGATTGCGGCGCCAGAAACACCAGAACCGCGACCGCCACACCGGCAGTAATAAATTGCGCAATCAGCTTCTGTGATCCCGAAAGGCCTGCCGAGGTTTGCTTCGTGACCTTGGCATAGTCATCAATAAAGCCCAGCACGCCAAAGCTCATGGTCACACCCAGAACCACCCAGATGGTCGGGCTGCGCAAATCCGCCCACAGAAGCGTCGCCACCAGAATACCGGCTAGAATCATTAGCCCCCCCATGGTTGGGGTGCCCTTTTTGGTCAGGAGGTGGCTTTCCGGCCCATCAGTGCGGATCGGCTGACCCCGCCCCTGCTTTGACCGCATCCAGCGGATAAAGCGGCTGCCCATGGCGACGGCAACAATATAGGCCGTCACCAGCGCCAGACCGACGCGCACGGTCTGATACTTCAGCAGGTTGATCAGCGGCCAGTTATGTTCCTGTCCTGAAAGTTGATCGTACAACAGATAGAACATCGGCCGCTTAAACCTTGAAAATTGACATTATGAACTGTGCGCCAGAAGCCCCGCCACGATCCGGCTGGCGTGTGATCCGTTGGAGCCTTTGACCAGCACCACGTCACCCGCCTTGAGATCCGCGTTCAGCGGCGCAATCAGGTCTTCAGCCTTATCGGCATACCCCCCTCTGCGGGATTCTGGCAAGGTCTCCCACAAATATTTCATCAGCGGACCGGCCAGATAGACCTTATCGATGTGGTTATCCGCAATAACCGAAGCCAGACCCGCATGCAGACGCGCCTCATCGACCCCAAGCTCCAGCATATCCGTCAGCACGGCAATACGGCGGACGTTTTCTGTCGTTTCCATAGCGCCCAATGCCCGCATGGTCGCGGTCATCGATACCGGATTGGCATTATAGCTTTCGTCAACCAGTCTGACCTTGCCGTCAGCCCTGCTCAGGACGTGAGTCTTGCCGCGCCCGTCCAGCGCCTGAAACGCCTCAAGCGCCAGAAGCGTGATCGTCAGTTCAACCCCTAAGGCTTCACACATCAGCAATACCGCCATGGCATTGACCGCATGGTGTTTACCCGTCGCCGCCAGAGAAAAGGCCACCTCCTGATCGCGGAAACGCGCCCGGATATGGCCGCGCCCGTCCTCAATGCGATGCTCCAGAAGCTGCGCATCCGCCCCGTCCTTTTCCCCGAACGAAGCAATAACCGCCCCCGCTTCGTCGGCGCGCTCACTCAGGTCATCGAACCATTTATCGTCGGCATTCAGAATAGCCAGCCCGTTGAGCTTAAGGCCTTCAAATATTTCCGCCTTGGCCTTCATGACACCGGCTTCGCCATCGTCGAAGTTTTCCGTATGTACCGGCCCGACATTGGTAATGATCACCGCATCGGGTCTGACAAGGTTCGACAGAGGCTCAATCTCACCGGCATGGTTCATGCCGATCTCGATGACCGCCCGCTCGGTTTCGGCGGGCATGCGCGCCAGGGTCAGGGGCACACCAATATGATTATTGAAGCTTTTGACAGGCCCGTGCGCCCGACCGGCCATGGCAATCGCCGCCATGACCATCTGGGTCACGGTGGTCTTGCCGACCGACCCCGTCACCGCGCCACGCTTTTCAGACGGATTACGATCGCGGGCAAAGGCTGCCAGATCATACAGCGCCTGAAACACATCCGGCACCAGAAGGCATGGCCCGCCCGCAACCGGACGTTTGGTCACCGCCAGAACCGCGCCACGCTTAAAGGCATCGGCAACGAAGTCATGACCGTCGCGCTCGCCACTCAGGGCAAAGAAGATATCGCCGGACTTCACCTGACGGCTGTCAAACGTCACATCAGAGGCCGCTAACACCCCGTCGCCCGACAGGCCGGCATAGGTGCCGCCCATGGCGTCCTTCAGTTCGCGTCCTGTCCACAGTGTATTACGCATGCCTGATCCGTTACGGGTTTCCGAGGGCCTCGACCACTACACTGACATCATCAAAAGGCAAGACCTGCGTACCGATTATCTGCCCCTGCTCATGGCCTTTTCCGGCGACCACCAGCACGTCTCCGGCCTGCAAACCGTTAACCGCCTCAAAGATCGCCTGACGCCGGTCGCCTATTTCCATAAGGTTTGACGACTGTGTCCCCGCTAACCCTTTAAGGATTTCCATACGTATCTGCGCCGGTTCCTCCGAGCGCGGATTATCGTCAGTCACAAAGACGCGATCCGCCCACTTTTCGGCAATAGCCCCCATCTGCGGACGCTTGCCACGGTCACGGTCACCGCCACAGCCAAACACGCACACCAGCCGCCCTTTGGTGTGCGGACGCAGCGCCTTCAGCACCGTCTCCAGACCATCCGGCGTATGGGCATAATCGACATAGACCTCTGCCCCATGACGGTTCGCCCCCACCCGTTCAAGACGCCCGCGCGCGCCCTTAAGGTGCTCCAGCGCGCCAACCACCTCATCGACCTTTTCGCCGGTCGCCAGACATAGTCCCACCGCCACCAGTACGTTCGAGGCCTGAAACAGACCGGCCAGCGGCAGCTTCACTTCAAACGACCGCCCCTGAAACGCGAGCGTCAGAATCTGGCCATCGGCCGTCAAACGACGCTCCGTCAGGGTCAGGAACTGACCGCGCTCACCGACGCTGGCGACATTGAGACCCGACAATATGGACGACGCCGCAAAGGCATTAAAACCTTCGGCATCGGCATTCAGCACCGCCGTGCGCCCACGCGGCAGAAGTTGCTCAAACAGGCGCAGCTTAGCCTGCCGGTAAGCTTCCATAGTCTGATGATAATCGAGATGATCCTGCGTCAGATTGGTAAAACCCGCCGCCACCAGTGACACACCATCCAGCCGCCGCTGGTCTATGCCATGCGAAGACGCCTCAACCGCCAGATGGGTTACCCCCTCGCTGGCCAGCCCCGCCAGACGCTCGGCCAGATCACCGGCATCCGGTGTCGTCAGGCCGGGCGCGGTCAGGGCGGTTTCCGTCAGTCCCGATTGGGTAACAACCCCAAGCGTGCCGACACTGGCGCTTTTATGCCCCAGATGCGCATATATCTGGCGGCAAAAGGTCGCCACACTGGTCTTGCCGTTGGTGCCGGTAATGGCGACACAGGTCTTGGGTTGCGCCCCATAGAAGCTTCGCGCCGCCAGCGCATAGGCCCTGCGCACATCATGCACCGTAACGATACGCGACCTGTCTCCTTCAGTATTCTCGGGGGCCAGAACCGCCGCCGCGCCTTGCGACAGGGCCTGCGGGATATAGGCGCGGCCATCCTGCGCCGAACCGGGCAAGGCACAAAACAAAGTGCCGTCGGTCACCTTACGGCTGTCCGCGGTCACACTGGTGACTTCCGGATCGTAATCCAGATCGCGCCTCAGAACATCAGATAAGCGTAGTGCCGTCATGTACTTCCCGCCTATTGCCCGCTATCGGCAACCGCTGTGCCGCTTTGTTCTTCATCCAGAATGACTCTGGCCTTGTCCCAGTCCGCCAGCGAGAACTTGTCGTCTCCCCGCGCCACACCCACAAAAGGCGCAATCCGGTCAATCACCCGTCCGGCCACCGGCGCAGCCACCCAGCCGCCGGTACGCAGACCGTGCGTTTCCTTGGTGCCCTGCGGCGTATCGATCATGATCAGCACCAGATAGCGCTCCTGATCGATCGGGCCGTCAGACGGGAACACCGCCGCAAAGGACGAAATCAGGCTGCGACGGTCATAGCCACCTCTGGCTGGCTTTTCCGCAGAGCCCGTCTTACCACCGACCCGCAACCCCGGCGCATTGGCGCGTGAGCCTGAGCCTTTCAGGACATTAACCCGCATCAGATCAAGCATATGCCGCGTCGTGGACGCCGAGAACACCCGCTCGCCTTTTAACGGCACGGTCGGATCGCGCTTAAGCAGGGTCAGGGGCCGCAGATAACCGCCATTCAGCACCGCGCCTACCGCCTGCGCATAGGACAATGGCGATATGGACATGCCATGGCCGAATGACGTCGAGGCAAGTGTGCCTTCCGACCACTTTTTCGGAATGATCGGCGTGGCGGACTCATAAAGTTCAACATCTGCCGCACGGAAAAGCCCGAGCGTTTCATAATAGCGTGTCATGGTCTCGACACCGACATCCTTGGCCACCAGAGTCGTCCCGATATTCGAGGAGTGCACAAAAACGTCCTCAAGGGTCATGATCTTGTTCTTGGCATGAAAGTCGGAGATGCGGCGACGCCCGATGGCATAGGGGCTGCGGGCATCATAAACGGTCCCAAGCGTCGCCGTACCGGCCTCAAGGCCGATGGCGATCGAGATGACCTTAAAAATAGAGCCGACCTCATAACGCGCGGCAGCGGCACGGTTGAATTTCTGTTCGTTGCTGTACTGACCGGCCTGATTAGGATCATATTCCGGCCAGTTGGCCATGGCGATGATCTCACCGGTCTGGATATTGGTCACCAGCCCCACCGCCCCAAGCGCCTGCTGCTCAACAGCCGCCGCCCGCAGCTCGTTCTCAAGCGCGCCCTGCACCCGCATATCCATAGCCAGTTCAATTTTCTGACCGCGCTTGCCCGCATCGATGATCTGCGTGTTCAGCGACCGTTCAATGCCCGCTACCCCGCCGCCGCCGCGCTCAGTACCCCCGACATAGAAGCTGCCGGTCACCCCCAGCGGATAGCCGCGCACCTTGGCCGGTTCAAAACTGACGCCCGGCAGACCATGACTAAGCAGGACGGCCCGATCAGAGGCCTTGAGCATCCCCATGACAATCGTCGGCCCCTTGCTGTTCATCGCCTTATCAAGCGCCTCACGCGGCATATCAGGCAACAGGGTGATCAGGGCGCGTCTGACCAGCGGCCGATCCTCACCGGTCATTTCGGTCGGATCAACAAACAGGTCATAGTTGAAGACATCGGTCGCCAGCATATAGCCGTTGCGATCCACCAGGTCGGCCCGCGTATTGGCCATGACCGGCAAACCCCCGGTGGCCCCCGTTCCGGCCAGAGCCGACTTCATGGCAAATCCGGCCAGCACCAGATACATCACGCTCAGAGACACCAGAATAAAGAAGATGCGCATACGCACATTGGACATGCGTTCCTGAGAGGCGGCGTTTACGCGCTCAAAGGCGTGCTCGACCTTCCACATGCGATCAGCCACCCACTGAAAGCCCGACTGGGTGGAATCGATGAACGAATGGCCAAAATTTCTTTGACCGAAATGCTTTGGGCCTGGCTTCATGGGTTGGCCTCGGTGATGGTAATAAGAGACGGCGCAGGCGCTGTAGCGACCGGATCAGCAGATGCCTGTGCCGTCGCCTGAGAAGGGGCCACCGGTTTAACCGCCTTATCGGGTGCCGACAGGGCTTTTGAAATTTCCGGCAGATTTTCCAGACGCGCCTCACGCTCAGGCTTGACCGGCGTCATCCCCAGATGCTGGGTCGCCAGCGCCTCGATACGCGCCGGACGCTCAAGATGCGCCACCCTTACCTGAAGCTCCTTGATGGCAGCTTCTTCAACGGCAATCTGCGCATTGAGCGTGTTCAGGCGGCGCACGGATTCCCCTTCGCGCACCTTGGAAAAGCCCACCCACATCATCATGCCAACGGCCAGCACCACACCGACCAGTTCCACCAGACGGATCCCGCGCACACGACGGTTGAACAGACCAGAGACACCTCTCATCGGGCACCCTTTCTGCGGCTGTTGGCTTCAGGCTTTACAAACACCGGATTTTCAGTGCGCTTACCGGCCCTGAGACGCGCCGAACGGGCGCGCGGATTGGCAGCGGTTTCGGCCTCAGACGGCCCGACGGCCTTAAAGGGTGCATAGGTTGGCGGCGGCCCGGCCTCAATCTGCGGCGCATAACGCGACCCCGAAGGCAGCTTGCCGCCGCGCTCAGCAAAGAAACTCTTGACCAGACGGTCCTCAAGCGAATGGAAGGTCACCACCGCCAGCACACCCTCAGGCTTCAGCAGATGCTCCGACGAATCCAGCACCTGCTCAAGCTCGCCCAGTTCATCATTGACGGCGATACGCAGGCCTTGAAACGTCTTTGTGGCCGGATGCGTTTTGTCACCGCGCCGCCCCCCGACGGCCTTTTCAACCACCGCCGCCAGATCAAGCGTGCGCTCAAACGGCGCTTCCTGACGACGACGCACAATAGCCGCGGCAATGGCGCGTGAGCGATGCTCCTCGCCATAGAGCCAGATGACATGGGCAATATCAGCTTCATCCCAGTCATTGACGATATCAGCGGCGCTCAGGCCCTCCACCGACATGCGCATATCCAGCGGCCCGTCACGCATGAACGAGAAGCCGCGATCGGCCTCATCCAGCTGCATGGACGACACACCGATATCAAGCGCAATGCCATCGACCTGCGCCACCCCAAGATCGGCCAGCCCCTCACGCATTTCGGAAAACGGGCGACCTACGAAACGGAACCGCTCAGGGAAATCCGCCCGCACCGCCTCAACAAACGGCAGAACCCGCGCATCACGATCAAAGGAAATAACCTCCGCCCCACCCTCAAGCAGAGCGCGCGTATAGCCACCGGCCCCGAAGGTGCCATCGACAATCAATTGCCCGTTAAGGTTACCAAACGCGGTTAACACCTCAGGCAGCAGGACGGAAATGTGCGGGGATGCACTCATGCTCCTAAATCCCCAATTCGGCAAACAAGGCCGCGTTTTCGGCCTCTTTGATCGCCACATCCGCAGCATAGGCTTCAGGCGACCAGATCTGGAACCGGTCACTTAAGCCCAGCAACACCACCCCGTCACGAATGCCATAGGCGTCACAAACCGATTCGGGCAGGGTAATGCGACCCGCCGGATCAAAATTCAACCGCACCATGCCGCCATAGATGTGCTGCTCAAGCAGACGACGCTTGGGCGAGGCAAAGGGCTCCGCCTCAATCAGACGCCTGTAGCGGTCAAAAAACTGAGGCCCGCCACATTCGAGGCAGGCCAGACTTTTCAAAGCAAAACAGTAAACACCTGAAAAGGCTTCAATATCTGAAAAGGGCTGTTGGGCGGCCGCACGGAACTCCTGCGGGACTAACAGTCTCCGCTTGGCATCAAGCTGCTTCTCGTGGGTTGAGAGAAACACCTCTGAACCTTCAGGCCAAGTTTGCCCGCTCCCTTTTCCTCATGCGCCAGCCACCCCGACGCGCTTCATATGGATGGCGTCAGAATTAACATGGGAAAAATTGGGATGCAATGACTCTGAATGACTCTTTTACCCAATTTTAATAGAAAAAGGGCAAGCGGATCAAATAATTGAAACAAAAGAAGAACAAATCATAGTTATCCTCACACTTACCCCCAAAGGCTGAACGGGAACTTAAGACTGTTGACAATTTCTGACCGCCAATGTCCCGATAAAGGCTTCAGGAGGAAAACCAGAATGTACGGATTAATCGGCAGTTTTCATGCGCACGCAGGGCAACGCGACGCCCTTATCGACCTCATGTCTGAGGGTATCCGCAATATGCCCGGATGCCTTAGCTACATAATCGCCAAAGACGTCAACGACGACCGCAAGATATGGGTCACTGAGGTGTGGGACAACAAAGACAGCCATGCCGCGTCCCTCAAACTGCCCGCCGTAACCGCGACCATCACCAAGGCCATGCCGCTTATTGCCGGTTTTGGCGAACAGATCATCACCGCACCGGTGTCAGGTCAAAATCTGGCGGAATAAGAATGGATCAGATGGTCTGTAAGCCGGGTTCTGTTCAGGGATTGCTCCCCTTGGCGATCATTCCTCTTGGCCGTTCATTGCTGGACGGCTCACGCGACCTACCCGAACGGTCTGGGGCGGTAATGCCCTGTCAGGGTGAACCCTGACGCGCCGTTCCTATTTGGTCTTGCTTCCGGTGAGGCTTGCCGTGCCATTTCCGTTACCGGAAACGCGGTGCGCTCTTACCGCACCCTTTCACCCTTACCCTGTAAACAGGGCGGTCTGCTCTCTGTGGCGCTATCTCTGGGGTCGCCCCCGGCGGGCATTACCCGCCACCGTATTACCGTGAAGCCCGGACTTTCCTCAGACAGGAAAACCTGCCCGCGACCGCCCGACCATCTGATCCAGGGTTTCTGTGCGGGTTTGCGGAATAAAAATCAAGCTCTGGTTTTGAGCCTGAGCGCCGCACCGATCGCCACGCCTAACCAGCCAAGCATGGTCAGGGTGCCCCCCGTCGGGGCGAGATTAGGCAAAAGCCCCTCGCCGCGCGTCGCCCGTGACACCAGATCAGCAGCAAATACGCCACTGCCGACCAGCAAAAGCAAAAGCGTATTCAGCTTGAAACGCGGCCCCAGTATCGCCGTACCAATAAGCCCAATCGCCGCCGCCGCATGAAACAGCAGGAACATACCCGCCGTCGTCAACCGGCTGTCGGCATGGGCACCGGCTGCCAAAAGCATCACCCCCGCAAAGCCCCAAAGGCCCGCGATAATAAGCAAAACAACATCGGATCTATTAGTGCTGGTCACAGGCATTCCTTATTTGCGATTAATTCTCACCCAGCCTCTAACATAAGTGTGACCATGCGCAACAGGGCCATAAGCCGCACCCGCGTCAGGGCATCCGCACATCCGTCAATCCGGCTTTGCACCCAGTGACGCTGAAAAGCGGTCACTATGGCCTTGGTTTGCGCATCATATGGCCCGCCGGGCAATATGTCATAGCCCAGTTTCCCCAAGGCCGCCTGAAGGGCAAACACCCCCGGCCCGACATCGCCTACATCAAGCGGCGGCCCCATCACCCCCTCGGGCGGCAAGTCAGGCTCGACCCAGATACCGTGTCCCTGCGCCACCAGCCTGTCCCACGGGAATCTTTCACCGGGGTCCTGCTTGCGCTCAGGCGCGACATCGGAATGGCCGAGGATACGATAATCGGGAATATCCCAGCGCTCACGAATGCCATCGAGCAACCCGATCACCGCATCAATCTGAACATCCGGAAAGGCACGATAACCAAATTCATGTCCTGGATTGACGATCTCAATGCCTATCGCCACGCCATTGATATCGCGCTCGCCTTTCCAGTGCGACACGCCTGCATGCCAGGCACGCCGTTCTTCAGGCACAAGACTATAGATAGTCCCGTCCTCATCAACGACATAATGGGCCGACACCTGCGCCGCTGCATCGCACAAACGCGCCAGTGCCGCCTCAGCCGTCTCCATGCCGGTGTAGTGCAACACCACCATATCCGGCGGGCCTTTGCGTTCATTGAAATTCGGCGATGGACGGGAAATGAAGGCCACAAGAGTATCCGTAAAAATAAAAAGCCCCCGCTTCATAGCAGGGGCTTCGAAACTGTCAAAGACGCAACAGGGAGGGTAGAATCAATAGACTTCCCACGTCGAGCCGTTTTTACGCGCCTCAAGCACGCCGTCGTCTTTTTTGGCCTGCGGACGGCGGATGAAGACCTTGACCGGCTTGCGCGTAATAAGCGCCGTCAGCGCCATAAGCGCCGCCCCGACAAGGCCGACAATTGCCACAATACCGGCGAAGATCACTGTAACGGCCACTGCCGCCAGCGATAAGAATCCGATGCCGGTCATCAGCACGATGTGTTTTAGTCTGGCCATATTATTCTCCCGTCTGACGTGCGCCCACGGATGCGGCTCACGCTGAAACCGGCCGAAAAACGATTTGTACTCACTCATGGTCATTACCTCAACACATGCGTTCAGCCGTTGCAGGGTTCACTGATCCGGGCTCACTGATACGTCATGTTCACCATACCAGATTGGCACGAATAAGGCGCACGTCAACCACCTGCGCCTCAGGAGAGGTAACTTTTTTATGATTGCCGGGGTTTTTGACAGAACCGCTCAGGCCATCCGTTCACGGCGTATCTGCTCATAGGCGCGATTAATCAAAGCCGCCTTCTGAGTATAGATGGCCTCATACTCCCTTGGCAAACCCCTTGCCGCCACACGATCAGGGTGAAAATCATTCAGCTGCTTATTACGCGCCAGACGGATGTCCTTCTCCTCCGCATCGGGCGCCAGCCCCAGAATATGGTAAGGGTCCTCGGCATCCGGCGCGGCATAACCCGCCCGGATGCGACGATAGGTCGCTTTCGGCAGTTCAAACAGTTCCGCCACAGTTTCCAGATAGGTCTCCTCGGCATCACTCAGGCCGCCATCGGACACCGCTATGTGAAACAGGCCCTCCAGCACGTCCTCAAGCACCTGCGGGCACTCCGCATACCGCCGCGCCAGTCGTCGGGCATAGGACTCAAACCCAAGGCTTGTCTGCCGCGCCAGATCATAAAGCCTCAGCACATTGTCATAGGCCCCGTTTTCCGGCTGAAAGACCTCAAGAAACGCCTGCTGCTCGGCCTCTTCCGCCAGACCATCGGCCATGGCCAGCTTCGCCCCGAGCGCCGTCACCGCTGTGGCAAACGCCGGATCGCGTCCCGGCGGCCCCTTGGGGCAGGCCGGATTCTCCGCAGAATCAAATGAACGCGCGGCTATTTGCGCAAGATTTTTCCAGAAAGACATACCGCAACGACATGAGGGGCTTAACTTAAATTCCGGCCTGATTATACCAGAGGCGATCGCCGCCGAAAGCTAAATCGGTTAGCCCACCTTACCCTTAGCCAAGTCATCGAATTTGCGCAGCGTTCCGATCAGATCAGACATGTTCTGAATAGGGATCATGTTCGGCCCATCAGACGGCGCATTATCAGGGTCTTCATGGGTTTCGATAAATACCGCTGACACCCCGACCGCCAGAGCCGCCCGCGCCAGTACCGGCGCAAACTCACGCTGGCCACCGCTGGTCGTACCCTGCCCGCCTGGTTGCTGTACCGAGTGGGTGGCGTCAAACATCACCGGATAACCGGTCTGGGCCATGATCGGCAGACCACGGAAATCACTGACCAGCGTATTGTAGCCAAAGCTCGTGCCACGATCACACAGGATGATCCGCTCATTGCCTGTCGAAGCAATCTTCTTGGCGACATTGGCCATATCCCAGGGGGCCAGGAACTGGCCCTTCTTAACGTTGATGGCACGACCCGTATTACCCGCCGCCAGCAGAAGATCGGTCTGACGGCAGAGGAAGGCCGGAATCTGGATGACATCAACGACATCCTTGACCTGCTCACAATGCGAAGATTCATGCACATCCGTCAGCACCGGCACGCCAAAGGCATCTTTCACGGCCTGAAGGATACCTAAGCCCTCCTCCATGCCTATACCGCGCGCCGTGCCGATCGAAGACCGGTTCGCCTTATCATAAGACGACTTATAGATGAACTTTGTGCCGGTCGGTTCACAGGCCATGGCGATCTTCTCGGCCATAAACAGCGCGTGGTCACGGCTTTCAATCTGACATGGCCCGGCAATCAGCACAAACGGCTCATCGCCCCCAATGGCAATATCACCGATGTTAAACACCTTGGTTTTAACGTGCAGAGCATTCATCAGATCACACTTTCGATACGGGCGACATCGACCGGATTGTTCAGTTCCCAGAAGACATGGCCACGGCCATCGACTTCAACACAACGAATAGGGGCGCCATTTTCAAGGAAACGCAGTTGCTCAAGACCTTCAAAGCTCTCAAGCGGCCCCGGTTCCCATCCCATATAGGCATCAAGCGCCGCTTTACGATAGGCATAGACCCCGACATGATGGAAAACGGGGATCGCATCACCGTCTTCAAAGGTCTTACCGGTATAGGGGATAACCTCTTTCGAGAAATAAAGCCCGTTACGGTTCTTATCGAACACCGCCGTGGTGCCGCCGACACGACCAGCCTGACGGTCTTCAACAAAATGGGCATGGGTCTGGGCATCACAACGCAGCACCGGCGTCGCCATCCCTACGGACGGATCGGCTTTCATCTCATTGATCAAAGCCTCAACGAACCATACCGGCGTCAAGGGCGCATCGCCCTGAAGATTGACATAGATATCCGCCGGCTCAAGCTTGGTGATGGCCTCAGCCACGCGCTCAGTGCCATTGCGACAGGATTCAGATGTCATCACCACCTTGGCCCCAAACGCTTCGGCGGCGTCTTTGATGCGGTCATCATCGGTGGCGACATAAACCTCATCGACACCGGCCACACCCTTGGCAGCCTCCCACGACCGCTGAATGAGCGATTTCGATACGCCGGTCTTGTCTTTCAACATAACCAGCGGCTTACCGGGATATCGGCTTGAGGCGTAACGGGCGGGAATAATAATGATGGTGCGCATCGGGATTCAATAAAGCGCATCCTGCATGGTGTGAAGTGATTTTCTGCAGGCACGAAAAATTCACGGTCACCCGTAAACCTTGGCTGACACGTCTTATATCCTGCCGGAACGCACAGCAGAAATCCCGTGTCTATAGCCTTCAATTCTTCCCATTAATACATGATAGTAATATTTCGCTCTGGGCAAATTTAATTTCATAGTAAAAATCAGCACCCCACCTAAGGCCCTTAAGACATAGTTCATAGCAAACCCTATGGGAAAATTATGTATTCCCATCACATAGCCCATGCCACGTGCATATCCACGCGCCTTCTGAAGCATTTTTTCATCCGGCCTGTAGATGTTCAGTTCTTCGTGGTGGGCGTAAATATTGGGATCATAATAGGCTGTGAAACCGTTTTTCAGAGCCCTCAATACTATGTCCTGGCCTTCATTAGCCTGCCATATTGTACTGGCACCGATGCCAATAGCTTCATCATACCTCAGGCCTGACTCAAACACTTCTTTTTTAAAAAAAGTCACCCATTCAATCTGCGTGGTAAATACGTTATGACGACTAACGGCCTGAGCAACAGTCTCATACCGGCCATTTATAGATCGCAGCGCCTTATCAACGGCACGTCCGCATAATATATCCGCATTCTCCTCTTTTATTTTCAGGAAAACTTTCTGAAGCAGGTCATCCGGATAGATGCAATCATCATCCGGAAAACACAGTATATCCCCATCCGCCTGATTGATGCCTGCATTTCTGCCACGGCTTAAGCCACGCATCTCAGGACAGTGCAGATATTTCAGACTATAGCTGACTGCAGACGAGTCTATAAATTTCAAAATATCATTATCTGCGTTCTGATCTACTATTATCAGCTCAAAGCTGGGATAGTCTTGCGTCTTCAGACTATCAATGAAATCAAAAACTTCTTTTTTCCTCCCCAGAGTAGACATTATAAGTGAGAATTTCATTCGGCGCTTCCCGGCAGCATTACATTTCAAGTATTTTTTTAGTATTCAGTTGACCTGAACCCCAGTCTATTAAGGCCATTATATTACCCGTTAGCCGCCCCCTTCGGTCTACCCATGGTTCAGGTGCAATACTTTTCAGCGTATTTGCGAACAGATTTCTGAAGTTCCCGTACCACATCTGCCACCAGGAAATACTACCCTTGCGCTTAATATATATACGATTGGCGATCTGCGAGTAGCCCAGACGCTTACCGGGACTACGGCCGGATGCCTTATTGCCCAAATGGACCCCCCTCATTTGGGTCGCCTTGACCACCTCACCATGATAAGCCATTTGTCTTGAAAAATCAACGTCTTCCAACCATGCATAAAGCGGCAGCATTTCATCAAAAACAAGTCTGTTTTCACGTACAGGCCCCATACGAACGGCCATATTGCAGCCATAACCGTTGAATACCGGCCACACCTCATCCCCGTTGTTCGCGCCAAAGCCCTCAAGCAACTGCCGCCCTTGTTCAAAATCGAGTCCAGGTCCGCTAATGCCGTCAGCCAGCACATCGCCCGTAGCGACAACCACATCGTGGCGCAGGCTGAACAACCGCTCCACCGCCTCCAGAAAATCTGCCGCAGGCAAAAAATCGTCATCAAAGAAGACCACCACATCCGCCTGGGTAACGTCCATGATAGCGTTGCGTTGATGTGACGAGCCTACAGGGCCGTTGACAATGCGCAGATTGGGCACACAGGCGCTAAGGGTCTGTGAATCAACATCTTCAGGTCTGGCGGGGCAGATAAGGAACTCATCCGGCAGACGAGTTTGACGGGCCATATATCTTACGGTGTCAGACAAAAGGTTTCTGCGGCCCGCCGTAGCAATACCAATGGCAATCCTCAGCCTTTGCGACATATGGTTTCTCTCAAAATATGCGTGTTAGTCCGGGAACGCCACAGAACCAGCATATGCCCTCCCTCTTCAGACTGTCACAGCAAGTTTCGGGCCAGACCTTGGTAAAACGCATCCCCGTTGAGATAGCCTTCAAATCAAAGGCTTTATACCAGACCCGCTCTGAGGCAATCATGTATATGCAACAGGCCTACCGGCTTTTTGTCGGCATCAACCACAAACACCGTGGTGATCTTCTTGTCGTTCATCAGGCCCAGCGCTTCGACGGCCAGCATCTCAGGGGCGACGGTGCGCGGATGGCGTGAGGCCACTTCACCGGCGGTCTTTTCCAAAAGCCCCTCCAGATTACGCCGCAGATCGCCATCGGTAATGACCCCGATCAGTTGCCCCTCTGCATCCACCAGACCGGCCACACCAAAGGCTTTTGAGGTTATGGTCAGGATGACATCGCTCATCGGCGCGGCTTCACTGACCAGCGGCAAAGCCTCTGCGCCATGCATCAATGCAGCCACTTTCAGAAGCTGCGCCCCCAGCTTGCCGCCGGGGTGGAACACACGAAACTGTTCCTTGCTGAAATCACGGCGCTCCATGACGGCCACGGCCAGCGCATCCCCCAGCGCCAGCGTCGCCGTCGTTGAGGTCGTCGGTGCCATGCCAATGGCGCAGGCTTCCGGCGCATCGGGCAGCACAAGCGCCACATCGGCGGTTTTCAGCAGCGTACTTTGCGGGCGACCGGCGACGCCGATCAGCGGAATGGAAAAACGACGTGTATGCGCCACTATGTCCGACAGCTCTGCCGTCTCGCCAGAATTGGACAAGACCAGACAGGTATCGTCCGGCGTAATCATCCCTAAATCGCCATGACTGGCCTCTGCCGGATGGACAAAATAGGCGGGTGTCCCCGTTGAGGCCAGAGTTGCGGCAATTTTGCGCGCAATATGGCCGGATTTACCCATTCCGGACAATATAACCCGCCCACGGGTCTGATAGATCAGATCGACCGCCGCTACGAACTTATCCCCCAGCGTATCGGCCATGAGCCGGAGTGCATCCGCTTCGATCCGCAGCACCTCGGCACCGGTTTTGAGAATGCGGGCCGTCGTATCGGCATCAGGGGCTTGCGAAGTCATAGGGCTTCTCTCTTAATCAGCAAACAGGCCTGTTATATAGTCTGCACCGCCGCTCTCTGAAAGGACAAACATGACCCCGCGCATCTCGATTCTGTACTGCACCCAATGCAACTGGCTTTTGCGGTCAGGCTGGATGGCGCAGGAACTCCTGTCCACCTTCGGTCAGGACCTGGACGAAGTGGCCCTCATCCCGTCAACCGGCGGGCGGTTCGAAATCCACGTCAATGACCAGCTGATCTGGGAACGCCAAAGGGACGGCGGCTTTCCCGATGTAAAAATCCTCAAACAACGGGTACGCGACCTGATCGAGCCGGAACGTGATCTCGGTCACATTGATCGGTAGATGCACTCAAAAAAAAACGCCGGCCCCCTAAGGAACCGGCGCTGTTCAGGATTGGCAAAAAATACGCTTACTTAAGCTGTACCACCGTCACCGATTTCGGGGCCAGCTTCAGCACCAGACCGCTATTACCGCCTCTGGCCTCATAAGGCTTAGGCGCCACAACCGAACCGTTTTCAAAGGTGTTGTGTGCATCGATCTTATCAGCCGTCAGAACACGACCGTTGGCTGATTTGGCAGTAAAGCCCAGCGCCTTGGTGTTCACTTCCAGCGGACGGTTCGGATCAAGATTGACCAGAGCCAGCCAGATGGTGCCATCGGCACCCTTGGCCGCCGAAATATCGAGCGCAGGCAGCGTGATGTCGCCATGGGTATATTTCGGAGCCTCATAGCTTACCGGAATATGGGTCGCGCCACGGAAAGGCTTATAGAGATCAAACGCATGATAGGTCGGCGTCAGGATCATCTTTTCATTGTCAGTCAGAATAACAGCCTGAAGCACATTCACCGTCTGCGCCAGATTGGCCATCTTCACGCGGTCGGTATATTTGTGGAAGATGTTGAAATGCAACGCCGCCACCAGTGCGTCACGCAGGGTATTTTGCTGATACAGGAAGCCCGGACGGGTCTCGTCATCGGTCTTATACCAGGTGCCCCATTCATCGACATAGAGCGCGACCTTCTTCTCAGGGTCGTACTTGTCCATGATCGCCGAATGCTTCTGCACCAGTTCTTCCATGTGCAGCGCTTCCTTAAGGATCACGGCCCAACCGGCTTCGTCAAAGCCCATGGAGGGACGTGACGGCGGCCAGTTCAGGCCCGCACTGGTGTAATAGTGCAGCGACAAGGCATGGACATTGTGGTTGCGGTTTTTCATGGACACTTCAGTCCAGTTATAATCGGCGACATTGGCCCCTGACATGACCTTGATCATACGGGTTTCAGGGGTCTTCTGATCAGGATTATAGTTGTCAGCAAAGGTCGCAAACTGCTTGAACAGATCAGCCGAATGCTCCGGAGTCATGTCGCCGCCACAGCCCCAGGTCTCATTGCCGATGCCGATATAGTCAACAACCCACGGCTTTTCACGGCCATTCTCACGGCGCAATTTGGCATATTGCGAGTTATCGACCGCCGTCAGATATTCAAGCCATTGCGACATTTCACGCGGAGAACCGGAACCGACATTGGCCGCAATATAGGTCTTGGCACCAATCTGGTCAGCAAAATCAAAGAACTCATGCGTGCCGAAGTGATTGGACTCTTCGACGCCGCCCCAGATCGTGTTGATCGTTACCGGACGCTGGTCGCGCGGGCCAATGCCGTCTTTCCAGTTATAACGGTCAGCAAAGCACCCGCCGGGCCAGCGGATGACCGGCACCCCAAGGTCTTTCAGCGCCTTGGTAACATCATTACGAATGCCGCGCGTATTCGGGATAGGGCTGTCTTCGCCAACCCAAACACCTTCATAGATCATGCGGCCCAGATGTTCGGCAAAATGGCCATAGATTTCCGGCGGAATGACATTGGTAGCTTTGGACGCATCAATGGTCACTTCGGTTTTCACCGCCGCACCCTGTGCCTGCGCCTGTGCCGCAACCATAACCGTTGCGGCCATCGCCACACCGGTCATAAGCGTTTTCAGTCCCGATAACATGTCCTTCAATTCCTCTTTCACACTATTAAAATAAATCAGTCAGATACGGCTAATCCATACTACGCTGGGTATCCTCAAGCGCCATGCGCACCAGCGATTCCATACACCAGCGCGCGGCCCCGACATCGCGGGCCACAATGGCATCAAACACCTTTGCATGGTCTGGCACCGGGTCACGCGGCAGTTTGTTATGCCTCTGTTTGAACTGGGTGGACCAGGCCACCGCCGCCCCGATGGATGTGCTTAAGGATATAAGCACTTCGTTGTGACTGGCGGTTAACAGGGCATGGTGGAAATCGAGATCGCCCTTGCGCCCCGCTTCGGTTTCAAGTGTATGGCGCTCCATACGCTCCAGGCCATCCGCCATGGCTGCAATCTGTTCGTCGGTGCGGCGCGTCGCCGCCAGTCCTGCCGCCGCCGGCTCGGTAATCAGCCGCAACTCGAACAGGCCCTGAATGAAGCTTTCCGACGGTTCGGTTTCAAACATCCAGCCCAGAACATCGGGATCAAGAATATTCCAGCGTGTGCGTTCGGTAACCCGCGTTCCGGCCTTGGGGCGACTTTCGACCATGCCCTTGGCCGCCAGAATACGGATGGCCTCACGATAGGCCGAGCGAGATATTTTCAGACTTTCGCTCGACTCAATTTCCGAAGGCAGAACCGTGCCCGACGGATAGACGCCCTTCAGGATATCCACCGCCAGACGGTGCGCCAAAGCGCCATGCAGACGTTCTGACTGGCCCTCCGGCGCAAAGCCGCCTGCCAGTACGTGCGTATTCGATATGTGCGGGTGATCGTCCATCATAGCGCTCCCGATCTGACTTCGGGCCAGCCGTCAGTGGTCCAGTGCAATGCCTTTATGCGCAAGGTCGGGCGCCCTCGGTTTTCACTGTCATAAGCGTGATAGACAATATAGTCGCGCCCCTCATCGCGCAGGATATCCACATGCCCCGGCCCCTTGAAACGTCCTGACACATCCATGTCGGCGTGGATAACTCTTCTGCCGCCACCTTCGGTTAGTTTACGCCCCTGATCATCGACATATGGCCCGGTAACCTTACGGGCGCGACCCACCACAGTGTAATAGCTTGACTCCAACCCACGGCAACAAAAGTCATAAGATACAAACAGATAATAGTATCCGTCCTGTTTGATAATCACCGGTGCCTCAACCGCCCCCGGCGGCGGACGGCGGGCAATATTGCGCCGCTTGCGCACCGATTGTTTCAGCTTGCCCGTAGCCGGATCCGCCTCGGCCAACTGTATACCACCCCAGAAACTGCCCCAGGACAACCACTGACGCCCGTCGTCATCAATAAAAAGATGACTGTCTATAGCATTGAAGTGGTCTTCAGCCACAGAACGAAGCACAACACCTTCATCTTTCCAGCTAAAAGCTGGATCATCTGTATTTAGTGTCGGTGTGGTAAGCATGGCAATGACGGACGTATTCTTACCGAACAATGACAGAGAATAGTAAAGCCGGTAAAGCCCGTTATGGAATTGTATGTCAGGCGCCCACGCGCCGCGCGTCTCAGGCAGTTCCGTCTTAACCCAGTCCGGAAAAGCGGTCATCACCGCGCCTTTGAAATCCCAGTTAATCAGGTCTTTTGACGTACGCCAGTGAATAAGCCCCGGCGCTTCGCGCATCTGCGATGTGGAAAACAGATGATAGAGACCGTCCGCCTTGATGATGGTCGGATCATGTACGGGCGACAGATTGCCTTTAAGTTCAGGGGATACAGGCGCGACTGTTTCCGCCATCAGGCCGGTTGCGCTCGTCACGCCCACAGCCACTGCGCTCTGGAGCATAAGCCTTCGGTTAAACATAGCATTTGTCCTTTGTTTTTGGCTTTTTGCAGAAGTCGAAACAGCAAAGGAAAAGAAGGCGCTGCCGTCAGGGAATGAAACGGCAGCGCCAGTTTGCTCTTACATCGGAGGCAAGAACCCGGATGTTACTAATTCAGACGCCAGCGCAGACCGAGCGAGACATGGCGACCGACAATGAAACCAAGGTGGTTATGGGTTTTAGGCCCGCCAGACTCAGCAAATTTATAATATTGGTGGCTCATCTCATCCAAAACATTCACGGCATCAAGAGACAGTGAAACCTTATCGTTAACATCGTAATTCAGTTGGAAATCCAGACTCGCTTCAGGGCTTACCCAAATACCGAGCGGATTGGCAAAGTTACGCGCCTCATTACGAGCCAAGAAATCTTCACGCCATACGTACGACAGTCTAGCACCAATTGGACCACGTTCATAAGCGGCCGTTATGTTGTAAGAGAAGTCCGAAACCCCAAAGAAAGACGAATTATCCTGACCGATCAACTGACCTGTAGTGAAGTTATAAATCGGGATGTTCTGAGTTGAATCCAACCATGTCGCACTCGCCTGCACTCCAAGACCATCAAGTAAACCTGGGAGGTAGTCAGGGAAATAGGTCAGCCCCAACTCGATACCCTTGAGTTCACCGTCCGAGGCATTAAGGGGCTGAGAAATAATAAACTTATCAGTATTCTGACCAGAATTAAGGATGGTCCTGATTGATACGCCTGGAACCACCAGCCCCTCTATTTCTCGCTTAAAGGCCGTGAGACTTACAACACTGTCGCGCGCAAAGTACCATTCAACCCCGATATCGGTATTCTTAGAGTGGGCTGCTTTAAGATTAGGGTTACCTTGGTCACCCGTCCCTAAGCCCGTATTAGTTATAATCCCCCTGAGTGCCAAATTCGGATTCAAATCGACAAAATCTGGTCTGCGCAAGGTTTCACCATAGTTGTAGCGCAACCGAACCGTGTCCGTAAGATCATAACGTAATGTCAGGCTAGGCATGACTTCACGTGTATTTGCAGACCCCGTAGACACCTGCTTTGAAAGACGGTCAACAAAGGTCATATCTGTCTCAACCTTCACGTAGCGCAGACCGAAATTGATCAGTAACGGGCGGCTGAACACCTGAGGCTCTATATCTGCCTGGAAATAGGCCGAGGTGGTGACCTCCTGAACATCAAAGTCACGATTATAAGGGAAATTTTCCTCAGTAACCAATGACGGTTTGATTGCTTGATATGCCGTGCGGACAGTGTCTGCATTATCGAACAGCCATTTTGAATTAAACTGGACCCAAGACGTTGGCACATCGGAACGGCCATCGAAGAAGCCTGTGTTCGTCAAAATGGCTTCATCTGGGAAAGAACTTAATAGTCGGCCCAGCGAACCTATTATATCCTGCTCTCTGTGGTACTGAGTGGCGCCACGATCATCATAACGCACGCCGAAGCTTACCTTTTTCAATATGCCTTCATTCGCATCCCAGTCACCATCGAGCGAAACGGTCAAGGCATCGCCTTTATGACGGTCCGCGTTGTCAAAGAAGGGGCCGGATGTCCATTGGGAAGCGTCCGTCAGTACATTAGGTACGTTCGGATCAACAATCTGCCATGATGGCAGGTCGTCTTTCGCATTGAAATCGACGGTAATATTCTGCCCGGCACGCTCGGTCTGAACAGCTATGAATGCATTCTCGTAATCACTCTTTTGGTAAGCAATATCACCTATAATGGTAATATTATCCCTTACGCGCCATTTACCATTCAACGCCAAAATGTGCGTGTCAGTACTGCGCTGCCTGAAGTCCGCTGACTGGAAGCCAAAGACGCTATTAACCGTACGCGTCTTGATTATATTCGTGCCGGGGAAAAGGGTGAACTGGGGATTAGGCCCCAATGAACCCCACCAGTCCGCAAACGAGAAGTGCATACGGTTATTGTCATCATTACGATACCCCTCGTAAACATATTCAAGGGTGTATTCCGCATTCTCATTCGGGCGCCATTGGAAAGCAGTATTTACAGCGGCCCGCTTACGGTCACCATGCACATCCGTGGCTGCCATGGCATCACGGGCGAGGTAATATGGATATTGCGTCGTCCCATCTACCAAAATGGTCGAACCTTCCGCATAAGGCAACCCATGCTCCATACCCGGCTGCCACGGCGCACGCGGGTTATCCGGCCAGAACCGCTCCAACGGCACAAAGCCTGCTGGCGGATTTTCCGTCATGAATGGAACCATAGCCCCGGCCATGGTGTTTTGATTACGGAATTTGTTGCGGTTATAGGAAATATTAATGAGAGCCCCAACTTCACCAACACTGGTGCTCCAGCGGTTGGAAACCAAGGCTGAAAGGTTGGGATTATAGCTGTCAGCCTGCTCGTTCCACGTGCCGCGTACGGCCGCAGTCGCTTGAAAACCGCGGAAGTTAAATGGACGATGGGTTTGCACATCGATTTGACCGGCAAGACCATGCTCAAGCTGCTCTGCTGTTCGGGTCTTATAAACATCGATGCGATTAATCAGGTTAGCAGGAATGTCCTGCAACTGCTGCTGACGACCAGTCGTAGTAAACTTTATTCGACCATTCCAGGTCGTCGCAATATCCGGCAATCCACGGATAGTAATGCCACTAGTCTCCCCACCCAGACGACCCGTCACCTGAATACCCGGCAGGCGTTGCAGCGCCTCGACCACGTTATTGTCCGGCAGCTTGCCGATGTCTTCAGCGATGACCGAGTCAACAATCTGGGTTGAGCGACGCTTGACGTCAACGGCCTTAGCCGCACTGGCGCGAACCCCGCGCACAACAACCACTTCGACATCTTCTTCGGCGGCAACGGCATCCTGCGCCGCTACCTGCGTCGCGCCCATCATCAACGATGAGGCGGCCACCGTTACCATCAAGGCATGAACGCTCACTTTACGGGCACAATGCGCCCCCGACCCTTTGGTTCTCATGAAATTATCTCCCTATGATTTTCAATGCCCTTGTCTGGGCATTTAACTTATTATGGCAATAATTGTCGGACATAAGACACACTGTCAATATAGAATATGACAGACAAATTGAAATTTAACCACATTTCAGAACAGGCGCGGCATTCCGGCAACATATTACAATATATTGAATTTATTGCATATTTTAAAATGGAAATTATATGCAGGCTTGCATGACTTACTCACCCGCCTGATAATTGGTATGACTAATTAAAATAAGCGCCGACTCAAGCGTTATAGACAACACAGACTTGTCCAATAAATGCCCGTGCGGCCCACAAAATTATCGGGTCATGGCACGGGCCTTAGAAGTGGCCTTAAACGCGCAGGCTAAACACATTCCAGCTTTGCGGTTTCAGCGTCGCCGTGAACTGTTGCCCGTCAATCTTTGCCGCCGGATGAGCCGCCGGACGGATGGTCTCCGCACCCTTCGTATTGACCGCCTTGAGATCGGCATGATGCAGTTCCGTCGCCGCCTCAAGCTTAAGCCCTGCACCCAGACCGCGCAGATCGACACTCAGGTTCATCTCTTCATCGGTCGAGCGGTTAAGCGCAAATACAGACACCGCGCCGGTCTCAGGATCGAATACCGCCGCCGTCAAAAGGTGCGGTATTGCCCCCTGTGATTTGGTCTCAAAGGTCGTGGTATCGACCTTAAGGCGCAGCACCTCGCCGCGTCCGTATTTCGTCGCATCGGCAAAAGGATGGAAGATGGTCTGTCGCCAGGCTGGTCCACCGGTTTCGGTCATGATCGGTCCGATGACATTGACCAGTTGCGCCAGACAACCGGCCTTAAGACGGTCAGCATTGTTCATCATGACAATCAGCGCCCCACCCAGCACCAGCGCGTCCTCAAAATTATAGATTTCCTCCAGCAGTGGTGGCGCTTCGGGCCAGCCGGGCTTTTTCACATCGTCAGGGCCATGCGCCTTATACCAGACATTCCATTCATCCAGCGACAGCATGATGCGTTTTTTGGACCGCCGCGTCGCAGCCACAGCGTCGGCAATGGCCGCCACTTCCTTGATGAAATAATCGAGCGCCTCGACCTCGGCAAAGAACTCTTTGATGTCGTTGCCGTCATTGCGCATGTAATGGTGCAGCGAGATATAATCGACCTGCTCAAAACAGGTATCGAGCACCTCATATTCCCAGCGGGCATAGGTCGGCATCAGGCGCTGGGATGAGCCACAGGCCGTAAGTTCCACCGACGGATCGACCCATTTCATGACCTTGCCGGTTTCCTGCGCCAGACGGCCATATTCGTGTGCCGTCTTGGCGCATATCTGCCAGGGCCCGTCCATCTCGTTACCCAGACACCAGAACTTGATGTCATGCGGCTCCTTGAAGCCATGCGAGATACGCAGATCGGAATAGTAGGTGCCGCCCGGATGGTTGCAGTACTCAAGGAAATGACGCGCCTCATCCGGCCCGCGCGTCCCGAGATTGACGGCAAACATCGGCTCGATGTCGGCCTTCCTGATCCAAGTCATAAATTCGTTGGTGCCGAACTGGTTGGTCTCGGTCGAATGCCAGGCCAGATCGAGTTTAACGGGACGGTTTTCCTTAGGGCCAACGCCGTCTTCCCAGTCATAGCCCGACAGAAAGTTCCCCCCCGGATAACGCACAATGGTCGGGCCAAGTTCCTTCGTGAGTTCGAGCACATCCTGACGGAAGCCATGCTCGTCCGCTGTCGCATGGCCCGGCTCATAGATGCCGCCATAAACGCAGCGCCCCATGTGTTCAACGAAGGTGCCGAACAGGCGGCGGTCAAGCTTATCGACGATAAAATCGCGGTCAGCGATGACGGAAGCTTTGAGGGTCATATCTGGCACTCACTCTCAGAGAAGATGGAAAAGAAGGTCATTGGCGCGGCGCTCGGCGTCAGTCAGGGCCTGCTCGATGGTTTTATGGCCGGTGATGGCGGAAAACAGCTCATCGCCGATAATGTCCTGAATGGCGAACTGGCGCTGCACTTCGGGCGGTAAGGTCTGGCCGGTATGGCTTAAGGACACAATATCGCGCCGGTGCGGCAAATTCAGGTAAGCGTCACTTTCGGCCACACTCTGCACCGTCGGCAGGTGTCCCGTGCGCGACCAGTCGTAATTGTGGTCATAGAGGAACTTCAGGAAACGGCTGACCGCCTCATCCTGAGCCGCACTGCGCTTGCGGTCTGACACCACCCAGGCATGGCCATCGACATAGGCGGTCTGCTTCGGGCCAAACAGAGCCGGATAGGGCTTCACCGTATAGGACTCATAAAGCGGCTGACCACGCGTCTGGGCCTCATTTTCATAGGTACCGATCAGCCATGTGCCGCCGAGATAGACCCCACCCTGCCCGTTGAGGAACCCTTGCGTCGCCGCCGGATAGTCCTGATCGCGCGTCGTCAGACCTTCGTCATAGATTTGCTTGAAAAGGCCAACAATGCGGCGGGCTTCGGGGGTGTTGAGGGTAATCTGCTTCGGGTTCTTAAAAAATACCGCCTGCTGGTTCATGAGATAGGTATAAAGATTGCGCGTATAGGCGGCCCGCTCATTGATCATCGACTGCACCAGATAGGGCTTACCCGTCGCCTGTTTAAACTGACGCGCCTGAGCGAGCAACTCTTCGGGGCTATGTGGTAATATCGGCTCCGAACCGCGCATCAGTCCCGCCTGACGGAACAGGCCGGTATTGATATGCCAGAGCTGCGTCCAGTTATCGAACGGCAGGCCATAGGCCGCGTCTTTCACCATGACGCCCTGACGCGCCGCAGGCGTGAAAGCGCCAGCGTCGATACCGGCCTTATCGAGATAGGGCGTTACCGGCACGATCAGGCCACGCACCTGATAATCAGGAATTGACGACATATGGATGCTGACGACATCGGGCGGATCACCGGCCGCATATTGCGCTGAAAGCTGATCATAGCCGGGCCAGGCGACGACATTGACCTTAAGGTCGATGTCCGGGTTTTCACGCTGAAAACGGTCGATCAGGCCGGTGAGAATTTCGCACTCCCCATCGGGGTTACGCAGCGGGGCCTGATCCTTCGGCACATTGGCACGACATTCCCCAAAGATACGCTGAACCGTAATCTGTGTCCGGTCGCCTTGGGGCGAACAGGCGGCGAGCCCCAGAGCGAGACAAACCCCCATCCACATCCCTCCCCGTTTACGGGGAGGGGGGACCGCGAAGCGGTGGGTGGGGGACACCCTTAATAATGACAAAAGCCCGCTTATTTGTTTCGCCATTCCGATCGCAAAACCGGTTCCCACTTTTGCCGAATGGTTCATCGTACCGCCTGCCCCGCAACCGCGCGCACAATATATTTCTGGAAAAAGACATAGACGATCAGGATCGGCACCGAGGCGAACACCGCTTGCGTCATCAGATAGCCAAGACCGCTTGTCTGGGCGAAATTGATCTGCGAGGAAGCAATCCCAACGGTCAGGGTGAACATCTCAGGCCGCGTCGCCGAGATCAGCGGCCACCAGTAATCATTCCATGCCGCCAGAAAGGTGAAAATGCCCAGTGTCGCCTGCGCGGGTAATGTCAGGGGCAGCAGCACTTTCCAGAAGACCTTAAGGCGTGAGGCATTATCGAGCATCGCCGCCTCATCCAATTCTTTCGGGATCGCTTTGAAATACTGGGTCATGAGAAACACGCCAAAGGGTGCCGCCAGTCCGGGAAGGATTAACCCCGGATAAGAATTGTGCAACCCCAGACCGGCGAACATCTGGTGACGCGTAATAATCACCGCCTGCTCAGGGATAGCCAGCCCGAACAGCACGACCACGAACAACACATCACGGAACGGAAACTCAAGCCGCGCAAAACCATATCCCGCCAGTGACGACAGGGTCAGCACCCCAATTGTCGTAAGCCCCGCCACCAGCACCGAATTGAACAGCCAGCGAAATACGCCGGAACTTTTGAGAATCGCCGCGTAGTTTTCCAGCGTATAGGGCAGATGAAAGGCGTTGGTCGTCGAACGCAGAAGCTCTGAGTTCGACTTCAGCGACAGCATCAGTGTCCAGATCAGCGGCGCGACCATAATCAGCCCCAGCGCAATCAGCGCCAGCCACCACAGGCTATGACGCCAACCCATATGACCGAAGGGTTTGCTCATCGGCCCCTCCCCTCACGACGCGACGCAACGAAATACTGCGCCAGCGTTACCATCAGAATAATGGCAAACAGGATTTGCGACGCCGCTGCGGCATAGCCGATATCCCAACGACGGAAGCCGACCTCAAAGATAAACAGGACAATCGGACGCGACGCCCCGTTAGGCCCGCCCTGCGTGATCAGTTGCGGCTGCCCGAACAACTGGAACTGCAAGACGCACTGCATGATGACCACCAGCACAACCGTGCGGCTGATGGCTGGTAAGGTGATATGCGTCAGTTGCTTCCACCACGGCGTGTTATCAAGGGCGGCGGCTTCGTAAATATCCTGCGGCACCTGCTGCAGGGCAGATAGATAGAGCATCATCGGCAGCCCCAGACACCACCATACCGTAATGATACTCATGGAGATCATCACCAGATTGGGGTCACTGAGGAAGGGGATCGGATCAAATCCAAAAAAGCCTATAATATTGGCAACAAAGCCGCCGTCGGACATCAGCACCATGCGCCAGATCAGGGTGACAATGGTCACCGACAGCACCGAGGATGAAAAGAACACGCCTCTGAAAAACGCTGCCGTACGTGTGGCGCGGTTCAGCATCAGGGCGAGAAACAGCGGAATGATCGCCAGAGCCGGAACCGTCAGGGCGACGAAGTAGAAGGTATTGCCCACGGCCTGAAGGAAAACAGGGTCCTGCAACAAACGACTATAGTTTTCAAAGCCTACAAAACTGGCCCCGCCGAACAGGTCGGCCTTGAACAGGCTCAGGCCCATGCCGGAAATCAGCGGCCAGATTAAAAGCCATAGGAAAACACACAGATAGGGGGCGACGAACAGGAAATTACCGAATTCCCGTCTGGCTTTGGGCGACATCATCAGCCGACCTCCGGCGTATGGTAGCCCTTACCATCGGCATCAAACAGATGCGCCGCGTCACCATCCACCTTAAGATAAATGGTATCGCCCATTTTCACACGACTCAGACCTTCGTCTTCGGCCGTGAGCGCCGTACCATCACCGAGACGGGCATAGACGAGCGTGCGCTCTCCCAACCGCTCGACAAATTCAACCTTCGCCGCCAGCCCCTGATCACTCACGCGCACATGCTCGGGCCGCAGCCCCAACTCCCATGAGGCGCTATCCGTCAAACCCTTCACACGGGTGGTCACCTTAGAGCCGTCCCCCAGCGTCGCCACCGCTCCGTTTGCACCCTCACTGACGCTTACCGGCAGGAAATTCATCGGCGGTGAGCCAACAAAGGAGGCCACGAAGCGGTTGGCCGGACGGGCATAGATGTCCATCGGCGCACCAACCTGCTGAATCTTTTTATCATGCATGACCACAATCCGGTCGGCCAGAGTCATGGCCTCGACCTGATCGTGCGTCACAAGAATCATGGTGGCATTCAGACGGCGCCGCAGTTGCGCCAGTTCCAGCCGCGTGCGCATCCGCAACGCCGCATCCAGATTAGATAGCGGCTCATCAAACAGGAATATGTCAGGGTTTTTAACAATAGCACGGCCAATGGCCACGCGCTGCTTCTGACCGCCCGACAGCTGGCCGGGTTTTTTATCGAGGAATGGCTCAATCTCAAGTATACGGGCCGCCTCGGCCACACGCCGGTCGATTTCCGCCTTATTCATACGAATATTTTTGAGGCCAAAACCCATATTGTCGCGGATGGTCATGTGGGGATAAAGGGCATAGTGCTGAAAGACCATGGCCACGCCACGTGCGCCCGGTTCCCGTTCATCGATCCGCCGCCCGCCGATATGAATTTCACCGGCATCAAGGGTTTCAAGGCCCGCGATCATCCGTAAAAGCGTTGATTTCCCGCAACCGGACGGGCCAAGAAAGGCAATGAATTCATTGGCCTCTGCCTTAAGGGAAATATCATCCAGCACCAATGTCGGCCCATAGGCTTTGGTGACATTACGGATATCGATTGCGCTCACGCGGTTCACCCTTCGCTCCCTGCATCGCCTCCCGCCGGATTTATCCGTTTATGTCTGTCAGATGCGATTATACCTGCTCGCCTGAGGGGGACATGCACCGCCTTATCCAAAGCGATCACAACCTTTAACTCAGACAAATCGATTGCTAACACTCATGCCCCACCTCATCAAGCCTGAAATCGGTGTCATGCATGATTTTTAAGCAAAATTCTGATTTGCCCATTTATGAAATAATACATATTATGAATTTCAGCTTGAAGGCGATAATGCGGGTAAATTACAGAACACACGAAAAATAAATGACACCGGTATCTATAAAATCGTTGTCAGATGTGAAAAATTATCAGACAACACCTTCAACCAAAAATAAGAGCTATAGCAGGAGCGCCTTTAATGTCAGATAATCAGTCTGCTGCCTTGCAGCGGGCCAGCCGCTACAGATGGATCATTGTCGGTCTTCTGTTCACGGCTATCGCCATCAACTATATCGACCGTCAGATGATCGGCATCCTTAAGCCCACCCTTGAGGTTGAGCTTGGCTGGAGTGAACACGACTATGCCAACATCATCACCGCCTTCCAGGCCGCCTATGCCATAGGCCTTCTGGCCTTTGGACGTTTCATCGACAAGATCGGCGTGCGCGTAGGTTATGCCGTTGCCTTCACGGTCTGGACGCTCGCCAATATAGGCCACGGACTGGTGCATACGGTGACACAGTTTGCCATCGCCCGCTTTACACTGGGTCTGGGTGAAGCCGGTAGCTTCCCGGCCAGCCTGAAGGCCGTGTCTGAGTGGTTCCCGCAAAAAGAACGTGCCATGGCCACCGGCATCTTTAATGCCGGTACAGCCGCAGGCCCGATTCTGACGCCACTTATTGTTCCGGCGATCACGCTGGCTTTCGGCTGGCGCGCGGCCTTTATCTCTATTGGTATCATCACCAGCGTATGGCTGATTGCCTGGCTGATCATGTATCGCCGCCCGCATGAACACCCCAAGGTGAACGCGGCTGAACTTGAGCATATCCGCTCGAGCGACGGCGAAGATCTGGCGCTGGCTGCCGAAGCCACCGCCAAGGTACCCTGGTCGAAGCTTCTGCGTCAGAAGGAAACCTGGGCCTACGCGCTCGGTAAATTTCTGACTGACCCGATCTGGTGGCTTTATCTGTTCTGGCTGCCGTCGTTCCTGAATAAGGAACATGGCCTTGAACTGGCGACCTTCTATCCGGCCCTGATCACTATCTATCTTCTGGCCGATGGCGGCTCTATCGGCGGCGGCTGGTTGTCTTCACGCCTGATCAAGAACGGACGCTCACCCAACTTTGCGCGTAAGGCAACCATGCTGATGTGTGCGTTGGTGGTTGTGCCAATCATTAGCGTACAGTTCGTCAGCAATCTGTGGCTCGCGGTGCTGATCATCGGTATTGCCGCCGCGGCGCACCAGGCCTGGTCAGCTAACCTGATGACCCTACCTTCGGACATCTTCCCCAAAGCAGCGGTCGGCTCGGTCGTCGGTTTCGGCGGTATGTCCGGTGCCATCGGTGGCATGCTGATGTCACAATATAACGGCTACATCCTTGATGCCTTCGGCTCCTATCAGCCGATCTTCATTGTCGCTGGTTGTACCTATCTGGTCGGCTTTGCCATTATCTCCCTTCTCAGCCCACGTCTTGCCAAGGTGCCGCTTGAGAGGCTTCAGGCCGAAAAGGCTTAATTCATGCACAGGCGCGACCTTTTCCGGTCAGCCATAGGCGGGGCGGCGGCATTGTCCTCCGCCTCGACTACCTCTGCTACTGCGGCAACACCGCCGCTTGATGATCGCGCCTATATGAGCGGCCTGCTCAGGAAAATGGCCGAACCTGTCCTGTCCAACATGGCGCAGGGCCGCCTTAGGCAGAATTTTAAACGCGAACTTAGCCCGACTTGGGATGGCCGCGATCCAGCGGTCACCTATATGGAAGCCTTTGGCCGACTAATATCAGGTGTCGCCCCATGGCTTACACTTCCCGACGACACAACAGCCGAAGGCCGTATCCGCCACAAGCTGCGGCAGGACGCCCTGCAAAGCTATGTCCATGCCGTTGATCCTAAAAGTCCGAACTATCTTCTGTGGCGCAGCGAAGGGCAGGCGCTGGTCGATTCGGCCTATGTTACAAATGCCCTGATCCGCGCCCCAAAGGCTTTGTGGGAGCCACTTGATGCGGCCACCAAATCGCGCCTGATTGCTGAGATAAAAGGCCTAAGGCGCGTCGAGCCGCCCTATACCAATTGGCTTTTGTTTGCGGCCATGAACGAAGCTTTTCTGCTATCGGTCGGCGAAGACTATGATCCGATGCGCCTGAATACGGCTGTGCGAAAGATCAATGAATGGTACGTCGGTGACGGCTGGATCAAGGACGGCGAAACCTTCCATTTCGATTATTACGGCTCGTTCGTCATTCATCCGTTTATGGTCGAAATCCTTGAGGTTCTGGCCCGCCACAATGCCCCTTACTGGCGCGGCAAACCTGCTGACCTTCTGGCGCAGGCCTTAAAGCGCATGCAGCGCTATGGCGAACATCTGGAGCGCTTTATCTCCCCCGAAGGCACCTTCCCGCCGATTGGCCGCTCCCTGACCTATCGCACGGCAGCCTTTCAGCCTCTGGCGCTGCTGGCCTGGCGCAAGCAACTGCCGCAAAGCCTGCCCGAAGGTCAGGTTCGGGCGGCGCTGACGGCGGCGCATAAGGCCATTTTCACGCATCCTTCGAATTTCGACGAAGGCTATCTGACCATTGGCTTTGCCGGTCATCAGCCAGCTTTGGGCGACTGGTATTCCAATAATGGCAGTATGTATATCACCGCCTCAAGCTTTCTGGCACTGGGTCTGCCCAAAACCGACAGCTACTGGACCGCGCCCGCTCAGGACTGGACATCTAAAAAAGCCTTTGCCAATGCCCCCTTCCCCAAGGACTATCACGTTGATTATTAAGCATGGCGATAATTAAAAGGTGACAGCTGATTTTATGTCGGTTCTGCCATATTCAGACCATGTAAAGATCACATAAACGCCAGACAGTAAGATTCTCAAGATATTGCGGGGCTTAAAAGCATGTGGACGAAATCAGCCTTATTTCTGGCACCTCTTTTCATGGCTGGAACCACATGGGCTCAGATTGCACCACCGCCCAAGGCCCCTACCACCGAAGAGGCAGTCCCCTCCGGTCGCGTGGCCGGGCAATCCGTTTTCTTCAGCCCGTCCGGCGAAGTCTTCAAAAGCCCCCTCAGTGAGGCCTACCCGACCGCCCTGTGGTTTTCCGGTGCTGATACTGATCAGGATGGTGCCCTAAGCCGTGAAGAGTTTCTGGCCGATGCCCTGCGCTTTTTTGCCGTTGTCGATGTCGATGGCAACAAGATCATCAGTTCTCAGGAAAACAGCCGCTACGAACAGGAACTGGCCCCTGAGATCCTTGGTTTCAGCCCGCTGGTCAAACAACCCACATACCGCAAGCGTGAAAACGACAAGGCGACCGAGCCCTGGACACAGGCCTATCAGGCTCGCATTCAGGGGGCGGCACAATTCAGCCTTATCAACGAGCCTCAGCCGATCAGGGCTGCTGACCGCAACTTCGATTTTCGGGTCACCGAGGACGAATGGATCAAGGCGACCACCGCCCGCTTTAACCTGCTTGATCGCAACAAGGACGGTAAACTGACGCTCGATGAATTGCCGAAAACACCGCTTCAGATCGGTCTTGAGGCCCGGGCCGCCGAACGCGCCAAGCAACAGCGTAAAGGCAAATAGCCCTGCCTCGGCACGTATCTTACGGCTTTATACTCGCATCCCGTTTTGGAATATGCTAACCCGCTTAGGCTAAAAAACGGGATAAGTGGGCGCGTGAGCAAAAAAGTATATACATTGGGTCTGTTCGGCTTGGGGGCCTTCGGGCAATTGATTGTGCGTCATCTGGCGCCCTATTTCGACATCTATGTCTATGATCCGTCGCCTAAAGCCAGGGCCTTCGCCAAACGTCATAATGTTACCCTTACGACACTTGAGGTCGCGGCCGCCTGCCGGTTTGTGGTTCTGGCCACGCCGATACGCTCCCTTAAGGAACTGGCGAAAACCATCGCCCCGCATGTGCGCAAATATGCGCTGGTGATTGATGTCGGCTCGGTGAAGGTGAAGCCCGCCCAGTGGCTGAAAGACACGCTGGCACCGACCACTTCCATATTATGTACCCATCCCCTTTTCGGGCCACAATCGGCCAGCAAAGGCATCAACGATATGGAAATCGTTGTCTGCCCCGTACGGATGCGTCACCTCAAACCCGTCATAGCCTTTCTGAAAAACACGCTCGGCCTTAAGGTCTCACTGGCCACTCCAGAGGAACACGACCGGGCGCTGGCAGCGGTTCAGGGCCTGACGCATATGATCGCCAAGGTCTTAAGTGGTCTGGAGCCCTTGCCGCAGGAGCACACCACGCGCTCCTATGACCTTCTGATGCAAGGTGTGCGTCTGGTGCAGGGAGATTCGGATGAACTGTTTCTCAGTATCGAACGCGACAACCCCTATGCCTCCGAAGTGCGTCGGCGGTTCTTCTCGGAAATCGACAGCCTCAGGGCGCGTCTTGAAGCGCATGATCCGGACGCCTCAAACGGAAGCTAGAAACCCTGCTTAAGGGCCAGCACCAAACGGTCACCATGCCCCTTGGAATATTCATGGCGGTTGGTGTCGTAATAGCGCAGATCAAGCTCAGTCTTGTCCCGCAGGGCATAGCTCAGGCCGACGTTCCACGCCATGTAATCACGGCTGGGGCGCATGGTCCGGCCCCCAATACCACCGGAAAGCTCAAGGCGATCAGTCAATTCGCGCGTGGCCCCGACCTCAATATAGAGCGCCTCTTTGGTTGAGCCGCTGGAATCCGGTGAATAGACACTTTCGAAATAGAGGCCATTTTTGCCATAGGATTTACTCAGATCGGTCTGCCATTCATAGGCCTCATTGTCCGAACCTGCGACCGCCCCAAGATTGACCTTATAGATGATCTGGCTCGACCATTTATAGCCGCTGTCGGTTTGCCCTTTGAGACCAAGCGCTATACCCGACTGATGGTCACTGCCATCACTGCCCTTGTAATTCTTATAGCGCAGGGCGGCAAAGCCAAGCCCGCGGGTCGCCGTCAGAACCGCACCGGCCTGACCATTGCCTTTCGTTTCCGACACACCCTTGCTGTTGGAATCTGTGGCGAGCGTAAACTGACCCGACAGTTTGATGTCCTCCGCCAGAACCGGCGTTTGCACCAGTAACGAGACAATGGCCGCAAGCGCCACAGGGGTATAAACAGAAGACAACGGATAACTCCTCGCAGCGCTTTGCCTACGCCACCTTGTAATAAATCTGCCAAAAAAGCGTCACATAACGCCCTCTACGACATTTTCACGACAGTTATGTGACAGTCCCGGCATTAAAATTCTGTACAAAGTCCGCACCGGCTTCCTCATATTCCGTTCTGAGCCGCTCCACCAGATCCGCCACCGGCACAATATCTTCGATATTACCAACGCCCTGACCCGCCGACCAGACGGTTTTCCATGCCTTGGCCTCCTCATGCATTTCATGCGCCATGTCCATAGCGGGCTTTTCCCCCGCCAGAATTTCCGGCGTAAAGCCATTGGCCTGAAGCGAAGCCCCAAGGAAACTTGCGGCCACACCGGATACCGCAGGCGTATAGACGATATCCTTAGCCGCGCTCTCCAGCAGCATCGCCTTATAGGCCTCCTGCGCCATAGCCTCGCGCGTGGCAATAAACCGCGTCCCCATATAGGCGAGATCAGCGCCCATAAGACGCGCAGCGGCCACATCACGCCCTGTGCTTAAGGCGCCCGACAGTATAATCGTACCTTTGAAGAAACGCCGTACCTCGCCCAAAAGCGCAAACGGGTTCAGGGTGCCTGCATGGCCACCGGCGCCGGCACACACAAGAATCAGGCCATCGGCACCGGCTTCTGCTGCCTTTTCGGCGTGACGCACGGAAATGACATCATGAAACACCACGCCGCCATAGCTGTGGATGCTGTCCACCACCTCACTGACAGCCCCTAATGAGGTGATTACCAGCGGCACCTGATGATCCACCGTCAACTTAAGGTCGGCCTCAAGGCGGCTATTGGTCTTATGTACAATCAGATTAACGCCATATCGGGCATCGTCAGGCGAAAGGGCGGCACTAATCTGCTCAAGCCAGTCCGCATAACCTTCTGAGGTCCGCTGATTTAACGCCGGAAAGGTGCCGATAATGCCGGATTTACAGGCTGCAATAACCAGATCAGGGCCAGAAACCAAAAACATCGGTGCCGCAATAACCGGCAGCTTAAGCCCCGTTTTCAGATTATCAGCAATACCCATGATTACCCCGCCTTTTTCAATTGACCCTAAGTAAAGATAACATCTTGTAATTTCTTGAGTATTGCCTAAGTTCCGACCTCACACAATCCCTTACCCCTGTGACGACATGATGAAGTTTTTTCGGCTGGATGGTTTTATTTTGGCCATGATACTGGCGGTGATTGCTGGCCTTCTGCTTCCTGAATGGGGCGCAAAGGGTGGCGTGCTCCACCTCGACATTGTCACCTCCATCGGTATCGGTCTGGTCTTCTTCCTGCACGGGGCCAATCTGTCGCCCTCCGCCGTTAAGGCCGGTGCCGCCAACTGGCGACTGCATGTCTTTGTCCATGCGGCAACCTTTGTCCTGTTTCCAGCCATAGGTTTTGCGGTATTTTTCACCACCGGCGGGGTCTTGCCCGAAGAAGTGCGACTGGGCTTCTTTTTCCTCTGCGCCCTGCCCTCGACCATCACCACATCGGTGGCCATGACGGCTATGGGGCGCGGCAATGTGGCCGGGGCCATATTTGACGCCACGCTTTCGGGCCTGATCGGCATGGTCATGACACCGGTTCTGATTTCGCTGGTGGTCAGCGCTTCATCCGGTCACCTGCCGCTCGGCCCCGCCATAATGGATGTGATGGTCAAGCTGCTGCTGCCCTTTGCCGCCGGTCAGATGCTGCGGCCCTTTATCGGTAAGTTTCTCGCACGGCACAAACCGTGGATATCCAAGGCCGACCGCACGGTCGTCATACTGATCGTCTATGCCGCCTTTTGTGAATCGACACTGGCCGGTCTGTGGACACAGTATGACCCGCTGCTGATCGGGGGCATCGTGGTCATGACATCAGCCCTACTGATTGTGGTGCTGGGCTTAACCGTCTTCATGGCCCGCCGGTTGAACTTTTCGCATGAAGATGAAGTGGCCGCCGTCTTCTGCGGCTCAAAGAAAAGTCTGGCCAATGGCGCGCCAATCGCCGCCGTACTGTTTGCCGGTCATCCGGCCATGGGAATGCTCATGCTGCCGATTATGATTTACCATCAAATCCAGCTGGTGGTCTGTACGTTTATGGCCAAACGCTATGCGGAGAAGGCCGACGCGCTTAAGCAATAATATCGGGACGGATACGGTCCTCTAGGGTAACAATCTGATCGCGCAGAGCCAGTTTTTTACGCTTCAGGCGGGCGATCAGAATCTGATCCGGCTGAGGCACGACCTCAAGGGCAGAAATAGAATCGTCGAGATCCTTATGCTCCTGACGCAAGAGCGCCAATTGCGTGCGCAGGGCCACCGTCTCGGCATTTATTGGCAAGGACCGCACATGTTCGTCTTCTTCGCGGATTTGCGGCTCAAGGTCATCCGGTTGATGATCGGTCTCGTTGGCGGACTGAGGACTATTATCCTGCCGTGACAGCACCCGCCTTTCCTCATCACCACCGCCCGTCGCTTCGGTATTTTTCACCAACGTCAGGGCATCCGGTCGGAACAGGGCGTGTATATTGCTGTCGTCATGCATCGAGATCAGCTCCGTTTCAGGGATTGGCGTTATAAGGACTTATACGCTGACTAAGGGTTTATAGCGCAAAATACCCCCTTAAGAAAGAGCGTCTCTTAAACGCTTAAGACCTGTGCGCGGCACCACCGGTGACCAGAAACGCGCCAGTCGCACCAGATTGTCTCCCGCCTGTGTCTGAGAGCGCTCGGTGGACATCAGCCCCTCAAGCGCTGACATCAGCGCTTTTTCCGCCGCCAGTTCCGCCGCCTTGACCTGCTCACGGATTGCCGACTTGGCGGCATCGTCCATATCGCTGACGGGCCCCTTGATGCGGCGACGAATGCTCCTCAAAGGCGCAATGACGTGCTCAGACCAGGCCCGCGCCGTATCAACCGCCGCTTCAGACAGGTCTTCGTTCAGCACATAGCCCTGCGCTTCGGTCCACAGACCGAACAACAAAAGCGGCACACACTGGTCATGGGTATCCTGTAGCTCAAGGCAGGCTTCGGCCACCGCAGGCGTGGCATAGACTCTGACTGCCCAGTCCCAGAAATTTTCAGTCATCGGCGTTCATGCCGCCCCAGCGTTGCACGGGGGCCTCAAGGCCAAACAGGTCAAGCGCACGACCGACGCTCTGAGCGACCATATCCTGAAGGGTTTGCGGGCGGGTATAGAAGGCGGGAACGGGCGGAGCCACAATCGCTCCCATCTCCGTCACCGCCGCCATGGTCTTCAGATGCCCCAGATGCAGCGGGCTTTCGCGCACCATCAGCACCAGCCGCCTACGTTCCTTAAGCGTCACGTCACCGGACCGGCTAATGAGATTTGACGTCACCCCCGTGGCAATTTCGCTTAGGGTCTTGATTGAACAGGGTGCAATCAACATACCCAGTGTACGGAACGATCCCGAGGCTATGGTTGCGCCAATATCCCCCACCCGATAGACTTGATCCGCCAGTGCATTTACCTCCGAAAGGCTCCGGTCTGTCTCGGCCGAAAGCGACAGTGCCGCCGCTTTTGAGATCACCAGATGGCTTTCAACCCCTAGTGAATTCAACATCTTAAGGGCGGTTATGCCATAGATCGCCCCTGACGCGCCGCTTATGGCGACAATGAGCCGTGAGGGAGTTTGGGGCGACATTTTTTCTCCTTAACGGGGAAACAGGGTTAAGCACACGCTTACTCTGAATCTCTCAATAGCGTGATCGAATGTAACCGATCGTGATTCTACAGTCCACGCTTTACAGTGTTCCATGGTGGGGTTCAAACATGGGGTTTGGACATAGTTCTTTCAGACACATTTTTTATGGATCCGGGCAACAGGCCCGCAGACGTCCGTATTGTGAAGGAGACTACCAATGAGCATAGAAGCCAGAGTCCGTGAGCTAGATAATCGTCATCAGTCCCTCAAGGCCACCATCGCGCGTGAGGAACGCTCCCCCTCTGTGGACTCACTCTATCTCAAGGAACTGAAGCGTAAGAAGCTTAAGCTCAAAGAGGAAATCGACCGAATACGCGCCGATATGCAGCCTGAGACGACCTTGCAATAGGTCGGGCTGCAAAAAGCGCAGGTCAAACAAAAAAGCCCCCCTGAAAAACTTCAGGGGGGCTTTTTTTACCTGATTAAGGACGCTTTAAAAGGGTTGGAGTCTTAGCCGAAAAGACGTGTCTTCGAGAACCGAAGCGCAGTGTACTTGGGTACATGAGCATCGGAAGCGCAGAAGAGGCGCCTTTGCAGGCCAGAAAACAGCCCTTTTACGGGCACTGGCCTTCGCCTTCGATGGTCGCCAACTGTACGGTGTTATAGGTGATCTTCAGCGGTTGCGCCGAAGACAGACCAAACGGAATACCGACCTGCTTCATGTCGAGACCAATAGCGCCGAAGCAGTTCAGCTTGACCTTAAGCGTGTGGAACTTGCCATCGGCCTTGAGAAGCCGCGAAATATCACGTTGCTGGCCGACAAAGCGGTCACGGCCAAGGAACAGATTAACCGGGCCGGTCGGGGCCTGATCCAGCTTATAGCTGAAGGAAATGGCCAGTTCACCCGTGGCCTGACGGCTCAGATCAACCAGAGGGCCTTCAAAATAGGCGCGCGATTCCTGTCCGGTGAAGGTCAGGATACGACCTGATTCCTGTGCTCCGGCGTCGGTAATGGTTTGGGTGATGAAACCTTGCGGTGACGCCAGATTGCCCGCCCCCTCAGCGGCCCCTTGCGCATCGGCCAGATAGAATTTCCATGGTTCGCGCACGCGACCCGCCGTGAAATAGTTGTCCACGTTCACCAGTTGCACATCCTTGAGGCCGGAATCTTCGGACAATGGAGCAAGGTTTGTTTTATTGGCGTAGGTCAAGCCAAACCCATAGGCAAACAACGGATCATAGTTTGCCTGCTGATAGTTCAGAGGCTGCTGATCCGCACGCTTTGGCCAGCTGAAGCTGAGTTTGCCTTTGAAATCATGGCGCGGCTTACCCGCCTTGTCGCCGATGATGATATCAGCCACACCTGCGCCCTCGGTACCGGGCAACCAGGCCGCGACAAAGGCCTCAGAGGCGTTGATTTCAGGATTGACCCACATCGGACGCCCCGAAAGGAACACGGTTACCACCGGAATCCCCTGATCCTTCAGCTTTTTGATCAGCGCCAGATCGGCCTTTTCACCGGACTGATAGTCGAGATTCGGGCGGTCACCCTGAAACTCGGCGTAAGGGTCTTCGCCCACCACAACAATGGCCACATCAGGCTTCTGGCCGGAGAACGAGCCATCGACGCTTAAAGTCGCCTTACCACCGGCAGCCTCAGCCGCTTCCTTAATGCCTCCGAAGATCGACTGACCATGCGGGAAGTCGGCATTCGTATTGCCCGTACCCTGCCAGCTGATCGTCCAGCCGCCGGATTGCTTGCCGATATCGTCTGCGCCGTCACCGGCGACCAGAATATTGGCGCTACCCTTGATCGGCAGGATTGAACCGTTGTTTTTCAGAAGTACCAGAGACTCACGCACGGCCTGACGGGCAATGGCGCGGTGTTCGGGCTTGGACAGGTTTTCAAAGTGACCCGCCAGCGGGCGGTCCTTAGGCGCGCCGAGTGTGAACAGGCCGCCCTTGATCTTGACGCGCAGGATACGACGCACAGCATCATCCAGACGCGCTTCGGTAATTTCACCGGATTTCACCTGAGCCAGTGTGTTTTCATAGATACCCTTCCAGGAGTCAGGCGCCATGAACATGTCGATACCGGCATTGAACGCCTGCGGACAGGAAACCGTCGTGCAACCTGGCACCTGCCCCTGTGCGTTCCAGTCAGACACCACAAAGCCGTCAAAGCCCATGCGCTCCTTAAGGACGTGCGTCAGCAGATACTTGTCACCGGTGATTTTCTTGCCGTTCCAGCTTGAGAACGAGGCCATAACCGTCAGGGCACCGGCCTCAATAGACGGCGGATAACCGGCATTATGTATGTTGGCGAAATCTTCTTCAGTCATGGTCGCATCGCCCTGATCGCGACCACCATCGGTGCCGCCATCGCCCAGAAAATGCTTGGCCGAGGAGATGATACGACCGGGCTTCACACCCTTATCGCCACCATCGGCCCCCTGAAGGCCCTCAACGACCTTACCGGCATAGGCGGCCACATCGGCAGGGTTTTCCGAATAGGATTCGTAAGCACGGCCCCAGCGCTTATCGCGCGCCACAGCCACAGTCGGAGCAAACGTCCAGTCGACACCGGCCAGCGTCATTTCATAGGCCGTAACCTCGGCAATCTGCTTCATCAGTTCAGGATTGCGCGTCGCCCCCAGACCGACATTGTGCGGGAAAATAATCGCGCCCACGAGGTTCGAGTGCCCGTGCACGGCATCAATACCGAACAGCAAGGGTATCTTGGTTTGTGACGGATATTCCAGAGAGGCGCGCCAGAAATCATCGGCCAGATCAAGCCATTCCTGCGGCGTGGCGCGCTCATTGCCGTTCGGCGAAGACGAACCACCGGCAAGAATCGATCCCAGTGGATATTTGCGCAGATCCTCGGGCTTAATGGAGGCGATATCAGCCTGCACAACCTGACCGACCTTTTCTTCAAGCGTCATCCCCGCCATCAGCTGATCGATCTGGGCCTCAACATCGGCATCAATCAGACCGGCATCTTTCAGTTCAGGCCAAACCGGATTTACTGTAACCGCAGCAGCTTCCGCGACAGGTGTCGACGGTGTTGCAGGCGTTGCGTCCACACTGCCGGTCGTCGCGCAGGCCGACAGCCCCCAGCCAAGCAACAGTCCCGCAGAAGCTCCGCTTTTCAGCCAACGCTTAAATGCCGTTGTATTATTGCGCATGTTCGTCCGTCCTTCTCTGCCTTCATCCCTTATAACGGGAATATTGTTTTATGGGGCGCCGGTTTTGAGGCGAAAGTCAACCGTCAGCCTCCGGCAAGCGCTGACCGTAGAGGCGCGCTACATCTTTCAAACCTTAATGACAGCGCTATCAAAAGGCGTCAACCCCGTAAAACCCTGCAAACCAAGGGTTTTGACAAAAGGGACAGTAAAATAATGAAATTAAATGCTATTATTTTTATTCAATATATACAGCAATTTAATTCTAAATTTTGCCCCGCTCATGCTTATTTTTTATTCCTTGACGTCAAAAAATGAAGGAAAAATCAAAAACGCATTTGACAGCGCTGTCAGAAATGACTACCGTAAATTTACCCGTTGGTGCTTATCTCCGCTCGCCAGACGCCGGATGCCTTTTTCAAGACACCTGCCGACAGCATCGGAGCTTTGACTTTAGAACCATGGCTGAGCGCGACTTCTTTCCCTTTTTCACGGTCGCGCGTCCGTGTGGTTTTAAGCGGCCTTTTAAATTTGGCATTATTTAAAAGGTTAAATGGCCTCATGCCCCGACCCTGCCGGTTTACCGGATCTGGCGTCGGGGTTTTTTTTGCCTCAATTTATAGTGACGCAGCCTGTCGGGCGTCCTTAGGGGCTTCCACCGTATCGTTTTCGATCAGACGACGCAGTTGTTCGGCACGACGGGCAATTTGAATCACCCCGTCCGGCATATCGTCTGCATCATGGCTTGATAACTCAACCAGTGTCTTCATCAGCTTGAGCATACGAGGCGCCGCCGCAATCAGACGGGCCTGCATCTCAATCAGGGCCGGATCGCGATCATATTCTGCCGCCGGTACGCGCCAGCCGCCCCAATCATTCTGGTCTGTGACGACCACCGGATAGGTGCCGGGAAACGGATGATGACCGCTGCTGTCAGGCGCGTGCCATTTATTCTTGGCCCGCATCAGACGCCAATGGGTGACATCGCCGTCACGACGCGTCTCCGCCTCCCCCTCAGCCACCAGTTCATCCGCACGGAAATCACGACCCAGACCGCAATCATAGGTCACCCGGACCGGCTCATCAAAGCCCTTGGCCCAGACCGGATTCACCTTATCGATGACCGCCCAGGTGCCGACCGGCTCGACATAAACCCTCTGATGCCGATGAAATACTGCCTTAGCCATTCTGCTTTCCCATTCTGCGCGCCCGTGACCGGCTCCTGACTCCGGCACACAGATACGCGCGTGAAAGGTAGCTTAAAGCGCAGGATTTAGGATTTGATGAGCGGGCATGGTTAACGAAAAATTTGCGACCTCACACCCTGCACGACCTCACGCAACCCCTTATTAAGTCAGACATTTTGAAGATAGTTAAAAAATAAACAGTCTCCGCATCGCTCAAGCCCTTGTATTATTTCGTCTTAGGTTCCGCCTGCACCGTGCCGCCTCAGCTTTTTCTTGCGGCGCACAAATTTTGCGCTAGTTTGGAGAAAATCCCGCTTGACGGATGTGTCCGCACCGCGCCCACAAACCACATTCAAGCCAGAATAAAAGTACGAGTTCTTAGGGGACTAAAAGTTGATGACGGATACGACGATCGATCACGTCCGGCAGAATATAGCCATGCTTGAAGGCTTTCTGACCGAGGCGGTACATGAATTTGGCAAGGTGCATGTCCTGTCAAAAATTGACGGCCTGAAAAGTCAGGTTCTGACCCTTAAGGGCCTAAGTGAATCCGAAGCCGCCCACGCCGCGCGTCTTCTGACCTGCCTGTCGGCCCTGACGGTTATTTCAGAAGACGTTGCCAATCTGGCCCGCATTGAAACCTTCGAAGATGCCGAAGGCAATCCGCAACCGATCAGCCTCGTCAATGCCGTGACCTCGGCGCGTCTGGATGGCTACACCCAGACCGAAATCGAAGACACCCTGCGTGGCATTCTGGCGTCACCGGTGTTTACGGCACACCCGACCGAGATGCGTCGCGCCAGTATCGTTGAGCGTGAATATGAGATCACCTCACTTCTGGCGAAATACGAAACCGCTAATCGTCCTATCGATCGCAAATATCTTGAGGAAGACCTGTATCGGGCCGTGGCGCTTCTGTTCAACACGCGCCTGAACCGTCCCGAACGCATCAGCGTGGCCGACGAGGTACAGAACTCGCTGAGCGTAGTGAAACGCTCGATCCTGCCAGCCCTGACCGAACTCTATACTCAGTGGGGCAAGGAGATCGAACTCGAAGGCCCGCTGCCAAATATCCTTAAGCTTGGCTCATGGATCGGTGGCGACCGCGATGGTCACCCGCATGTCGATGATACAACGCTGAAATATGCCTTTGAACAACAGTCCAAGCTGATCCTGAGCTTCTATTTCGAGCAACTGGAAAAACTCGATATTGAACTGACCCTGTCTCAGGAACTGGCGAAGGTTTCGGACGGTCTTCTGGAACTGGCGCGGAAATCCGCCGACACCAATGTCCACCGCGTTGATGAACCTTACCGGCGCGCCATCTCCTATATTCGCGCCCGTCTGGCGGCGACATCTGAGTCGATCCTCAACCTGCCGCACACCCTGACCAATCCACTGATTCCGGCCTATGAGACCGCCGAAGCCTTCGTGCTCGACCTCAAGGTTATTCGTGACAGCCTGAAGGATTTTGGTGGCAAGCGTCTGGTGGGGCGCACCCTGAAATCGATGATCCAGATTGCCCGCTCCTGTGGTTTCCACCTTCTGTCACTCGACCTGCGCCAGAACTCAAGTGTGCATGAACGGGTAGTGGCCGAATTGTTTGCCCAGTCGTCCGAGCTTCTGGACTACACCTCACTTTCGGAAAACGAGCGCGTATCGGCACTGGTGGCGGAACTGACCAATGACCGCCTGCTGCGCTGGCCGTTTGCACGCTATTCGGCTGAGACCCAGCGCGAACTGAAAATCATCGATGCTGCCGCCGAAGTCGTACGCGTCTTTGGCCCTGATGCCATCGGTTCCTATATCATCTCCATGGCCAAGTCGGTGTCCGACATTCTTGAGCCGCTGGTGCTGCTGAAACAGGCCGGCCTCGTTTATGGTGGCCCGTCGCCGCACACCATGATCCGTACCGCGCCTCTGTTTGAGACCATCGAAGACCTTGAGGCCGCACCGGAAATCATGAAGCGCTGGCTCGGGCTTCCGGCCATGCGTTCGCTGCTTGGCCGCCCGGCCATTCAGGAAGTCATGCTCGGCTATTCCGATTCCAACAAGGACGGCGGCTATACGGCCTCACGCTGGTCGCTGCACAAGGCGTCTTCGGCCATCAAGGCCGTCTGTACCGAACGCGGCGTCAAGCTGCGCCTGTTCCACGGTCGCGGCGGTTCGGTCGGTCGCGGCGGGGGCCCGGCCTTTGCCGCTATCCGTGCACAGCCCGAAGGCACGGTTGACGGGCAAATCCGCGTCACCGAACAGGGCGAAATGATCGCCCGCAAATTCGGCAATGCCATCACCGCGCAAAAAACCCTTGATGCCTTTTCGGCCGCCGTCTTCCTCGCCTCCCTGCCGTCGCGCGAAGACGTTAAGGGCCAGAGCCACGAAAAGCTGGCTCAGGCCAAATATGCCGACCTGATGGAAAGCCTTAGCGAAGCCTCCTTTAAGGCTTATCGCGGTCTGGTCTATGACGACCCGCACTTCCTGGCCTTCTTCCGCTCGATCACGCCGATTTCTGAGATCAGCGACCTGAAGATTGGTTCGCGTCCGGCCTCACGCACCAAATCCGGCAAGATCGAGGATCTGCGCGCCATTCCGTGGGTCTTCTCATGGTCGCAGTCGCGTTTCGTTCTGCCCGGCTGGTACGGCTTTGCCTCGGCAGTGAAAGCGGTCGGCACCGACGACGACACCCTGATCCGTATGGCCAACGAATGGGAGTTCTTCGACGTTTTCCTCGCCAATATGGAAATGGCTCTGGCCAAGTCAGACCTGAAAATCGCTGAACTCTATGCCGGTCTGGCCAGCGATCCGGTTGAGGCCAAACGCATCTTTGCCCGTATTCGTGACGAATATGATGAGACCGTCGCCCTGTGCCTGCGTATCCGCAATTCAAAAACCCTGCTGCCGGATCAGGAAGCTCTGAGAGCCTCCATCGAACGTTCTGCGCCGCTGCTGGATACGCTTAATCACATGCAGGTCGAGCTTCTACGTCTGCGCCGCGACGGCAACACGCATAAGCTGGTTGAACTGGCCATGCAACTGACGGTCAATGGTATAGCCAGCGCCCTGCGCAATACAGGTTAACACCAATAAAAAGCCAATAAAATACCAGTCAACATTCTTGCAGAGGCCCGTTTTAACGCTTATATCGTCTAAACGGGCCTTAATCATATTTAGTCTATATCGGGCTTGACCCTGCGCCGAAGGACATGTATGACAGCGCTGTCATACGGTATCTGTATGACCATCCAAAGCCCTTCACAAAAGAAAAGGGCTTCATAGGCCCCGGGAAAAGCAAAAGTGTCCGATCGTTCCGTTACCGAGTCTAAATCAGCCGAATCGAGATCAACCGGCCGCCGTCAGCCTGTCTTTGTGCTCGTAGGCGGCACAGGCGATCTGGCCCTGCGCATGCTATGGCCGTCATTGGCTATGCTTGATCAGGATGGCTTTCTGGCCGAGGACCTCAGGCTTATCTCCATTGCCCGCGAAGCCATAACCCATGACGCCTTCATTGAACGCGTCAGTGCGGCGGTTACCAAACGTTCCGGCGACGCCCTCGAAGACGGCACCCTCAAGACCTTTACCGACCGCCTGACCCACCTGCCGCTTGATGCCTACGACACCGAATGGGGCGCAAAGCTCAAGGCTGAGATCGGTGAGCCTGAAAACCTCGACATCGTCTTTTTCCTGTCCACCTCGCCCAGCCTGTTCAAGCCGCTGTGTGAGCGTATCCTTGAGGCGGGCCTGAACGCGGCCCCTAACCGCGTGATCATCGAAAAACCGCTGGGCCGTGATCTGGCCACCTCAAAGGTGATCAACGATTCGGTCGCCGTCGCTTTCGACGAATCGCGCGTGTTCCGCATCGACCACTATCTCGGCAAGGAAACGGTGCAGAACCTGATTGCGCTGCGTTTCGCCAATACGGTGTTTGAACCCCTGTGGAATGCCCAGAGCATCGATCACGTTCAGATTACGGTTTCCGAAACCGTCGGCACCGGTGATCGCCTGGGTTACTACGACGAATATGGCGCGCTGCGCGACATGTTACAGAACCACCTGCTCCAGCTTCTGTGCCTGCTGGCCATGGAGCCGCCTGCCGGTCTGTCCGCCGATTCCCTGCGTGACGAAAAGGTGAAGGTGCTCAAAAGCCTTAAGCCAATCAACGCGTCTAACGTCCTGCAAAACACGGCCCGTGGTCAGTATGGCCCGGGCTACGCCGGTGACGAAAAGATTGCCGGTTACGAGGCTGAAAAAGGCTCACCGTCGAACACCGAAACCTTCGTGGCCCTTAAGGCAGAGATTGCCAATTGGCGCTGGAGCGGCACGGCCTTTTATCTGCGCACCGGCAAATGCCTGCCGACCCGCACGACCGAAGTGGTCATTCAGTTCCGGCCCGTGCCTCATGCCCTTTTTGGCACCGAGGCCACACCGAACCGTCTGGTGATCCGTCTGCAACCGGATGAAGATATTTCCCTGACCGTGATGAACAAGGCCCCGGGCCTCAGCGCCGATGGCCAGCAACAGTTGCAACCTCTGGCTCTGTCCCTGTCGCTCATCAACGCCTTTAACGGCAATGGCAATAAACCGCCGCGCCGCCGCATCGCCTATGAGCGCCTGATCCTTGATGCCCTCAATGGCAACAATGCTGCCTTTGTCCGCCGTGATGAGGTTGAGGCCGCCTGGGCGTGGGTCGATGGCATTGCCGAAGGCTGGGAAAAGGCCTATCCGAAGCCGCAAATCTATCCGGCGGGCACCAATGGCCCGACCAGCGCCTATACCCTGCTGGATCGTGACGGGCGAGTGTGGAATGACTGATACCCTTATTCTGGAAGGGACCGCCGGTCGCTTTGAGGTTCAGGTTTTCGCCACGGCCCACGAAGCCGAAACCGCTGTCCTGAACCTGATCGGTGACGCTGTGGCCACCGCTATCACTGCTGAAGACAAGGCTGTGATCTGTGGCGCGGGCGGTTCGACCCCTAAGCCAGTCTACGAACGTCTGCATACGCTTGATGTGGCGTGGGACAAGGTCACCCTCACTCAGGTCGATGAGCGCTTTGTGCTGGTCGATGACCCAAGCTCCAACACCCGCATGATGCGTGAGGCGACCTCCGGCATCGAAGGCCTGACCTTCCTCAGCCTCATTCAGGATGCCGATCAGGCCTTAAGCGCTGAAAAAGCCGAGGCCGCCTTACGCGCGCTGAATGACGGTGAGGCACCGGTGTTCGATGTGACCCTGCTCGGGATGGGGGGCGACAAGCACTATGCGTCGATCTTCCCGCAGCACCCGCTCAATGCCAGCATCTATGACACCGAAACACTGGTTGTGCCGGTTGCGGCCACCGACGGATCGCTTGAGCCCAAACTTCCTCGCCTCACATTAAGCGTGAACGCCCTTAACCGGTCGCGCCGCATTGTGCTATACATAACCGGCAAGGCGAAACTTGAGGCCCTCCGAGAGGCCATCGCCAACCCCGATAAGGACACCGCGCCCATCGGGGCCTTCCTGAAACAGCTTGCGCAACCCGTCGATATTATCTGGGTCGCATAGGCTGATTTAAGACACCGAGGGGGAAGGATATAAAAATATGACCGAGTTGAATCCTGTTGTTAAAGCCGTCACCGAGCGCCTGATTGCCCGCAGCCGTGACAGCCGTGCCGAATATATGGCCCGCATCGCGCGTTATAAAACTCATGAGCCGCGCCGCAAGAAATTAAGCTGCGCCAACTATGCCCACGTGGTCGCCGCCAGCGACACAGACGACAAACTGGCTGCCGCGCTCGATAATGTCCCCAATATCGGCATTGTCACCGCCTATAATGACATGCTGTCGGCGCATCAGCCCTATTATCGCTACCCTGAAAAAATCCTCGACTATGCCCGCAAATCCGGTGCCACGTCTCAGGTCGCCGGTGGCGTGCCCGCCATGTGCGACGGCGTGACCCAAGGCCGTCCGGGCATGGAACTCAGCCTGTTTTCGCGCGACGTCATTGCCATGTCGACGGCCATTGCCCTGACCCATGATGCCTTTGATGCCGCCCTGTGTCTGGGGATCTGTGACAAGATCGTTCCCGGTCTGGTGATGGGGGCATTGGCCTTCGGTCACCTGCCGGTGATCTTTGTCCCGTCCGGGCCTATGCCGTCCGGCCTGCCCAATCCCGAAAAGGCAAAAGTCCGTACCCAGTATGCCAAGGGCGAAGTCGGTCGCGATGCGCTTCTGGCCGCCGAAATGGCTTCCTACCATTCCGCCGGTACCTGCACCTTCTATGGCACGGCCAATTCCAACCAGATGCTGATGGAAGTCATGGGCCTGCATGTACCGGGCGCGGCCTTTGTGCCGCCGCATGGTGACCTGCGTGACGCCCTGACCCGCGCCGCCGTGCAACAGGCGGTAAAGACCGCCGCCAACCGCGATGCGCCGATCTATATGGCCGATGTGATTGACGAACGCGCTATTATCAACGGCGTTGTCGGCCTGCTGGCCACGGGCGGTTCGACTAATCACGCCCTGCACCTTCCGGCCATGGCGCGCGCCGCAGGCATCCAGCTTCTGCCCGAAGACCTGAACGACCTGAGCCACGCCGTGCCGCTTCTGGCGCGCGTCTATCCTAACGGGGCCGCCGACGTAAACCATTTCCATGCCGCCGGTGGCATCGGTTTTGTGATTCGCGAATTACTGAGTGCGGGCCTACTGCACGAAGACGTCACCACCGTCTGGGGCAAGGGCTTAAGCGCCTATGGCAAAGAGCCGATCCTGAACAATGGCGAACTGGTGTGGCGCGATGCACCTGCCCAAAGCCTTGATGAGAATATTCTTCGTCCGGTCACCAATCCGTTCTCAGCCGAAGGCGGATTACGTGAATTAAAGGGGAATCTGGGGGCTGCGGTCACCAAGATTTCCGCCGTCAAACCTGAGCACCGCTTTATCGAAGGCCCTGCGGCGGTATTTGACGATCAGGACGATTTTCTGGCTGCTTTTAAAGCCGGAAACCTGCCGGAAGGCGATTTCATTTGCGTTGTGCGCTTTCAGGGGCCAAAAGCAAATGGCATGCCGGAGCTGCACAGCCTGACTCCCTCACTGTCGGCCATGCTGGATCAGGGGCGTAAAGTCGCCCTGGTCAGCGATGGCCGCATGTCGGGAGCATCAGGAAAGGTCGCAGCCGCCATACACCTTACTCCAGAAGCCGTTGACGGCGGACCGATCTCAAAATTACGGTCAGGAGACAAGGTAAGAGTAGATTGTGAAAACGGGAACCTGAGCTTCATAGGTGATGAAGCGGAATTTGCGGCGCGACCTGCTGCCCAGAGACCTCCGGAAGCGGACGGTCTGGGGCGGGAGCTGTTCGCACCGTTCAGGCGTCTGGTCGGGGCATCCGATACAGGCGGCTCCGTTTTCTGGTAGGTATAATGACGGTTATTGACAACCAAGCGACGTTTACAGGCACTTCTCAGCTTTTCAGCGGCCTTGTCGGCGACATAGGCGGCACCAATGCGCGCTTCGCCATCGCCGAGCGCAAGGGCGACACCTATGGCCTTGATCACTTCAAATCCTATGAGACCGAGGATTATCCCGATCTCTATGCGGTGATTGCTGACTATTTCAATGAGATTGGCGGCAAGCCGTCGCTTGATTTTGCCGCCTGCGCCGTCGCAGGACCTGTGGTCGAAGGGGCTATCAAGTTCACCAATCTGGACTGGCTGGTGACCGAATCCGAGCTTAAGGCCCGCACGGGTGTCCGTAAGGCGCGGCTTCTCAATGACTATGCCGCACTGGCTTTTTCCCTGCCGCACCTCAACGCCAATGATTGCAAAACCATAGGCCCGGTCACCCGTGGCAAGGGCAATGTCCATGCCGTTATGGGCGCAGGCACAGGCTTTGGTGCATCGGTGCTGGTGGGCGGGGCGTTTGGCCCCTACTGCCTGTCCACCGAAAGCGGCCACGCCTCATGGGCTCCGGTTAATGATTTCGAAGTCGAGATCCACAAGATCCTGCGCAAGAAATATGGTCGCGTGACCATTGAAATGCTGTTGTCCGGCCCCGGTCTGGTCAATCTCTATCAGGCCATTACCACCGCCCGTGGTGAGCCGACCCTGAACCTGACCCCTGCCGAAATCACCCACCTTGAGGGCGAAGACGCGCAAGGCTCACGTTACACGGTTGAGGTCTTCCTCGATATTCTGGCCTCTGTGGCCGGTGATCTGGCGCTCTATCAGGGGGCGACCTCAGGCATCTTCATTGCCGGTGGCATTGCGCCGCGCCTGATCCCGCACATTGACGAATCACGCTTCCGCGCTCGCCTTGAATCCAAGGCGCCTATGACGGCGCTGGTTGAAACCATACCCTCGCACATCATCACTCATAAATGCGCCGCACTTGTGGGGGCGGCAAACGCCTTGACGGATGCGGAGATAACCGCCTGATCACGAAAAAGTCCTTCGCGCCTCGCGCTCAGTATACTTTTTCGTGGGTTTAAGGTAGTCAGGCTTTCCCTTGAGGCGGCTCCGCGCTCAAGCCTGTCTTTTTCCCATGCCGCTTACGCGACAAAGATATAAATATAGAGGCCCACCATGACCACGCATCCCGATATCCCGAAGTTCATGACCACTGGGCCAGTACTGCCGGTTATGGTCATCCCGTCTCTGGATCAGGCCCTGCCTCTGGCGGATGCGCTTATGGCGGGCGGTATCCGTGTGCTGGAAATCACCCTGCGCACCGATTGTGCGCTGGACGCCATCGCCCTGATTGCCAAGGAACGCCCTGACGCCATCGTCGGTGCCGGCACAGTCATTACCCCTAAGGACGCCGAAAAGGCCGCCAAGGCCGGTGCAAAATTCGCCGTATCGCCGGGCCTGACCAAGACTCTGGCCAAGCAGGACGCCCTGCCGCTGCTGCCGGGCGTCGCTACCTCGTCAGAGGTCATGCGCGCGCTTGAGTGGGGCTTTACCCATCTGAAGTTCTTCCCCGCCGTTCCCGCCGGTGGCGTTGGCGCGCTCAAAGGCATCGGCGGCCCGCTGCCTCAGGCCAAGTTCTGCCCGACCGGTGGCATCAGCCTGTCTAATGCTGCTGATTTTCTGGCGCTTGATAACGTCCTGTGCGTTGGCGGCTCGTGGGTTGCGCCTGAAAAGGCCATGAAAGACGGCAACTGGGCGGAAATTTCGCGCCTGTCTGCCGAAGCCGTCCAGAAGTTCTCCTGAGACTAATCCCCTGCCGTCGCTTTTGATTTCACTCTGTCCGCAAGCGGACAATTGACAAAAGCGGCGGTTAGGCCATTGTGCGATCTGATAACTTACACATAACGGCAAATCCTACCGTCCATGAAACCGCCCAGTCAGATAAAAGCCCCTTTGAGCGGCGGTGGCACGACGACCTCAACCATCAATGACGTGGCGCGTCTGGCGGGTGTGTCGATCAAGACGGTGTCGCGCGTTATCAACAAAGAACCTAATGTGCGTGAGGAAACCCGCCAAAAGGTTCAGGAGGCGGCGACGCTTCTGCATTACCGGCCAAACCTTCTGGCCCGTTCACTGGCCGGTTCCCGCAGTTTCCTTATTGGCCTGTTTTACGACAACCCTGTCCCGCACTATATCGACGCCATGCAGCGTGGCGTTATCCGCCGCGCCCGCGAAGATAACCACCACCTGCTGATTGAGCCTCAGGACAGCCATTCACCGGACCTTGAGCGTTCCATCTCTTCACTGCTGGCCACGGTGCGTCTGGATGGTGTCATCCTGACCCCGCCCCTCTGTGACATGGCCGTTGTCCTGCACGCCATTGAAACGGCGGGTGTGCCCTATGTGCGGGTATCGCCCTTCCTCAATCCCGGTCGCTCGCCCAGTGTGCGCATCGATGATGTGACCGCCGCTTATGAAATGACCCTGCATCTGATTGCTCAGGGCCACAGGGATATCGGCTTCATCCTTGGCCATCCGGAACATGGCGCCAGTCACCTGCGTTACGAAGGTTTCGTCAAGGCCCTGCGTGAAAATAACCTTGAACCTCGCGCCGAATGGGTCAAGCAGGGCTTCTTCTCGTATGAATCCGGCATTGATGCCGCCCGTTCGCTGTTTGCCGCGGGTGCACCGCGCCCTACGGCTATCTTCTCATCCAATGACTACATGGCATTTGGCCTGATGGCCTATGCTCAGCAGATTGGGGTGCGGATCCCCGAAGACATTTCCGTTGTCGGATTCGATGACGTCCCCGGCGCTATTCTGGTCTGGCCACATGTTACCACCATCCGTCAACCGGTCGAGGAAATGGCCTATGCGGCAACCGATCTGTTGCTTAATCGCGCCACCGAAGACGAAAACGGCAAGCCGATTGAGACCACCCGTTCCCTGCCCTTTGGTCTGATCGTTCGGGAATCGGCGCGACAGGTCTGAGGCGACCCGTCTTCAGGGTGTACCTTGCCCCTTGGCGCATTTTTTTAGCCGCACATCCTATGTCGAAAAGCATTGCGCCTTTCAGGATGCGCACTATTCTAAAATCCTTTATTTCTTTCAGACCGATTGTATTTTCATGCGCACAGATATTGCCCGCCCCGTCCGTCTTTCCGACTATAAGGCACCGGATTTCCGTATCCTTGAGACGCATCTCAGCTTTGACCTCATCCCTGAGGCTACGCGCGTTACAGCACGCCTTGAGATCGAGCGCATTGGTGCCAGTGATGCCCCTCTGGTGCTGCTGGGTGAGCGCCTGAAACTGATCTCTCTGACGCTCGATGGTGCACCACAAACGGCGGACATCACGCCGGAGACCCTGACGCTTCCGGACGTGCCTGACCGGTTCACTCTGGAGACCGAAGTCGAGATCAACCCGAAAGACAACAAGACCCTTGAAGGGCTTTATATGTCCTCGGGCCGCTTCTGTACGCAGTGCGAGGCCGAAGGCTTCCGCAAGATCACCTATTTCCCTGACCGCCCCGATGTCCTGTCGAAATATACCGTGCGCATCGAAGCGCCAAAGGCCGGTTTCCCGCACCTGTTGTCCAACGGCAATCTCATCGACAGCGGTGATCTTCCCGAAGGTCGTCACTTTGCCCTGTGGGAAGACCCGTTCTTTAAGCCTGCCTATCTGTTTGCGCTGGTGGCCGGTGAGTTGGATGTCCTTGAGGATGATTTCACCACCGCCTCAGGCCGTAAGGTTGATCTGAAAATCTATGTCGATACCGGCATGAAGGATCGCGCGACCTATGCCATGGATGCCTTGAAACGCTCAATGAAGTGGGACGAAGACACCTATGGCCGCGAATATGACCTTGACCTGTTCATGATCGTCGCCGTGCGTGATTTCAACTTTGGGGCCATGGAAAACAAGGGCCTGAATATATTCAACGCCTCCTTGCTGCTGGCCGATCCCGACACAGCCACCGACCTTGATTATGAGCGCATCGAAAGCGTTATCGCCCACGAATATTTCCATAACTGGTCGGGCAATCGCGTCACCTGCCGCGACTGGTTCCAGCTCTGCCTCAAGGAAGGCCTGACCGTTTTCCGCGATCAGGGCTTTTCCGGCGATATGCGCGGCACGGCGGTCGCCCGTATTAAGGACGTGAAGATGCTGCGTGCGCGGCAATTCCCCGAAGATGCCGGTCCCCTCGCCCATCCCGTGCGTCCGTCATCCTATTTCAAGATCGACAATTTCTATACCGCTACCATCTATGAAAAGGGTGCGGAGATTGTCGGCATGCTGAAAACCGTGGTTGGCCCCGCAACCTACCGTAAGGCGCTGGATCATTATTTTGAAACCAATGACGGTACCGCCGCAACGCTTGAGGATTTCCTCAAAAGCTTCGAAGTCGTGACCGGCGAGGATTTCTCGCCCTGGCTCAAATGGTACACGCAGGCTGGTACGCCAGCCTTAAGCATAGACTCCCATTACGATGCCGCAAATCAGCGACTGACCCTGACCTTCACGCAACACACCGCGCCCACACCGTCGCAGCCCCAGAAATCCGCCCTACCCCTTCCGGTGCGGCTCGGCCTGCTGACCGAAAACGGTGCCCCATTAGGCTTCACCGTCGATGGCGTTGCGCATACGGATTATCTCTATGTTCTGACCGGCGACAAGGCCGAACTCGTTCTTGAAAACGTCAGCGCCGAGCCGGTGATCTCCGCTCTGCGTCATTTCACTGCACCGGTTAAGCTTAGCCTTACCGAACCGGATAGCCACAAGTTCGCCCGTTTCAAAGGCGACAGCGATCCCTTCAACCGTTGGGAAGCCGCGCAGGTACTGGCCCGCACCCTTATCCTTGATGCTCAGGGCGACGCCAGCGCTTACGCCACCGCCCTGCGCGCCACCCTCAAGGACAGCACACTGGATCAGGCCTTCAAAGCCCTGATAATCGGCCTGCCGACGGAAACCGATCTGGCTCAGGCCATGTCACCGGTTGATCCTCAGTTCATCCACAGCCGCCGCAAAGCCTTTAAATCAGCCCTGTCCCATAGCCTCTATGACGACCTGATTGCACTTTACGAAAGCCTTGATGACGCGGGCGACCGCATGGACAATCCGCAACCTTTCAGCCCCGACGCGGCATCGGCGGGCCGTCGCGCCTTACGCAACGCCTTGCTTGACCTGCTGCTCGCCGGGCATGCTCAGGCCGATGCTGATCGTCAGGCGCATCTGGAAGGGCGTCTGCAATATCATTATCAACTCTCGCACAACATGACCGATGCCATGGCCGCCTTGAACGGCTTCACCTATATTCATGGGGAAACCTATGATCAGGCGCTGGCGCATTTCTATGAGATGGAAAAGACAGAGCCTCTGGTGATCGACAAATGGTTTGCCGTTCAGGCCGCCTGTGCGCATCCTGAAACCCTTGACCGGGTCGAACGACTGATCAGCCATCCCGACTTTGATGCCCGCACCCCTAACCGCTGGCGCGCCGTGGTTCAGGCCTTCGCCAGCAATAACCCCGCTACCTTCCATCATCCGTCAGGTAGGGGTTATGACTTTGTGGTCAATCAGATCCTCAGCGTCGATAGATTCAATCCGATGACAGCGGCGCGTCTGGTGGACGTCTTCAGTGCTCATAAACGCTATGCGGCCCCTTATGGCGATCTGATGCGTGCGGCCCTTGAACGCATAGCCAAAAGCGAAAACCTGTCGAAAAACGTCGCTGAACTGACCGAAAAAGCGCTGAGAGGCTGACAGGCGCACAGGCCGTTAACACAACCCGTTAACGGCTTACCAAACCCTTGTGGATATATTGCCCTGAAAGACTTTAAGGAGTGGCCGCTGTGGCGGGACTTGAGCGTGTCAGATTTCTTGTGGTTGACGACAACAGTCACATGCTCAACATCGTCAAAACCATCCTGCGCGGGTTTGGTGCGGTCTTTATCTTCGAAGCCCGCGACGCTTCTGACGCCTTCTCACGCCTGAAAAACGATTCAATTGATATCGTCATTGTTGACTTCATGATGGAGGTGCTTGATGGCGTCGAATTCGTGCATATGGTGCGCAATTCCTCCGATAGCCCGAACCGCTACGTGCCGGTCATTATGCTGACCGCCCATTCCGAACGCTCACGCGTAACTCAGGCCCGCGATGCCGGAGTCAATGAGTTCTGCACCAAGCCGGTAACGGCGCTGGAACTGTTTCGCAAGATCACTGCCATCATTGAACACCCGCGTCCCTTCATTAAGACCGACACCTATTTCGGCCCGGATCGCCGTCGTCGTCAGAAGGCTGATTACAATGGCCCCGAAAGGCGGAAAAACAAAAGAGACATATAATCCGCCCACGGCATCCACAGCTTATTTGGCGATCAGCATTCATTAATTCTTAAGACATCTCGACATTAGGTTAACGAAGCATTTACCCTGTTTATTAACGCGAATCGGCCCGGGACCTCTTAACGGTAATGAAACACCACAGGGAAAATGCGGCAGCGTTACGGGACACACTTAACCCCGAGCGTGACAAGGCTTCCGGCTTTGGCCTTCTGACGCAAATCGCGCCGAATATTCCCGCCTGGATGCGTATCAGCGGCCTATCGCTGTGCCTGCTGCTAGTCTGTGTCGTCACCCTGTCCACGGCCAAACTTTCGGGTGACCTGCCAACCGATCAGGCCTTGCGCGACACCCAGACCCTGCAACAGGCCCGCCTCAATGCCGCGCGTCTTGATGGCCGCCTGAGCGTTCTCCACAGCCTGATGCAGACAATTCCTACGGGAGCGGACAGCGGCCAAACCCTTGCGGCGCTTGAAAATATCGTCAAACAATCCAATGGCGCCATCACCGGTCTGGCCATTATTCGCCCCGATGGCGAAGTGCTGGTGCGCACCGGTGACGACGACCAGCCTCTGTTGCAACAGGCCGCCCGTGCAACCGACAAAAGCTTTGACCTTGTCCCCGTCACGTCCCGCCTGTCACCAACCCCTCAGGCCTATGCCGTTCTTACCCCCGGCCCCGGTCGCCCGAAAATTGTCGCCCGCCTGTCGGCGCGTCTGATGAATGGGGAAAACGGCCGCGAGCGCCTGACGGCCCTGCTGAACAACGAAGGCGTCATCGTCCTGTCCTCAGATGAACGTCTGAACGGGCAGGATGTCAAAAAGGCGCTGGCGCTCAGCCCTCAGCAAATCCATAATAATGCCGGTTCCGGCACAGTCGCACAGGGCGCATTGACCGAAGGCGGGTTTGTGCGGGTCGCCAGCGCTACCGGCGATATGCTGGGCTTTACCACCTTACAGGCCGTCCCCGCCGGTCGTATCAGCACGCCCCTGAGCGGCTGGATCAAGGGCGGATTACTGGTCGGCGGGCCGTTGCTCATTGGCCTGATCAGCGCCTGGCTCCTGTATCTGCAAGGACGCGGCAGCGCGCAGGCAAAACGCAGGCATATCGAAAACGAAGAACGCTACCGTCTGGCGGTCGAAGCGGCGCATTGTGGCATATGGGACTGGGACCTTGAGCAGGATCTGGTCAATATGTCCGATGTCACCGGCGTCATGTTCGGCTGGGGTGGCGGCGGCGTGGCCAGCACCGAAGAAATCCTCTCACGCATTGCTCCGGAACATCGCGACCTGTTCCGTCAGGCGCTGCACACGGCCCGCTCTACCGGCGCGCTGGATGTCTCTTTCCGCGTGCCTAACGACACGGCACGCGCCCTGTGGATCGACGCACGCGGTCAGGCGACCGGCAGTCGGGGTGCCAACGGGTTTACGCGCTTTAGCGGCGTTGCGCTTGATGTGTCGCGCGAACGCATGGCCCAGTCCCGCGCCCAAAGGGCCGAGACCCGCCTGACCGACGCCATCAACAGCGTGTCCGACGCCTTTGTCCTGTGGGATCGCAAGGGTCGCCTTCTGATGTGGAACGCCACTTTCGGCCGGACGTTCAGCATTGATGAGCGCTTCCTGCGTCAGGGAACGCCACGCGACCTGATCGAACAGGTCATGCAGATATCTATCCGCCGCAGCCAGCCCGCCGCGGATAACCGCGAAGGCATTGTCGAAACCGAACTGAATGACGGGCGCTGGATACAAATCTCCGAAAGTCGCACCGCCGAAGGTGGGCGCGTCGTATCAGGCACGGACATCACCGCCGTCAAGCTTCAAGAAGAGATGAGCCGTCGTGGCGAAGAACAGCTTCAGGGCATGGTCGATAAGCTGGAGCAAAGCCGCCGCAAGGAGGCCGATCTGGCACGTAAATACGAGCTGGAAAAACTGCGCGCCGAGGCCGCCAATCAAGCCAAGAGCGCGTTTCTCGCCAATATGAGCCATGAGTTGCGCACGCCGCTGAACGCCATTAACGGCTTCTCTGAGATCATGGCCTCTGAGATGTTCGGTCCGCTCGGGCATAACCGTTACAAGGAATATTCCGCAGATATCCTCAGTTCCGGCCAGCACCTTCTGGCGCTGATCAATGATATTCTCGATATGTCAAAGATCGAGGCCGGTAAGTTCAACCTTAATTTCGAGCCGCTGGCCATCGATGAGGTCGTCGAGGACACCTTGCGCCTGATCCGTCAGCGGGCGGAAAAGGCAGGCCTGAAACTGCGTGTTCACCTGCCGCAATTGCCGGAAATCGAGGCCGATTTCCGCGCCCTGAAACAGGTACTGCTCAATATCCTGACCAATGCCGTCAAGTTCACCCCCTCCGGCGGTTCGGTGACCATCTCAGCGGTTTCGACCGACAATAATGTGCATCTCTATATCGCCGATACCGGTATTGGCATCGAGGCAGAAAATCTGAACCGGCTGGCCAAGCCCTTTGAGCAGATTGAAAACCAGTTTTCCAAGACGCGTGAAGGCACCGGTCTGGGGCTGGCCCTCACCAAGTCTCTGATTGAGTTACATGACGGCTCTCTGGAAGTGGATTCCAACGTCGGTCAGGGCACAACCGTCAGCATCATCCTGCCGATCACCCGCAAGCCGGACACAGACCTCAGCCACACAGACGACGGCTCACAGGAACCCACGCCCCCTGCGTCAGCTCTGGCCTCCTAACGGTTTATTTCGCGCTGGCCTTGCTCTGCGCCACCGCTGATGTCCCTTGGGCCGCCGCCTCTTCCGCCTTCTTAAGGTCATGCAGAGCCTTATGACGGGCACGGAACGGTGTGCGCACCAGATGCTCGGTAACAATGGCCCGATCCGCTGCCGGCAAATCGATCAGCAGCCCCACCACAGCGGTTTCAATCTTGTCCTTGGCACGGCTTTCAGCCGCACGGGCCTTGCTGATTTCGGCCTGAGCGGCCACGGCATCGGGTGTGTCACTCAGAAGGATTTTCACCGCCGCATTGCGATGGTCACGTCCGGCCTGCATGTCCGATTCACCATCAAGCGCCGCCGCCGTCACGATCTTACGCACCTTTTCGCTGCTGTCCGGCGAAAGCCCGTCTGTCAGATAGTGCATGGCCGGTTTCTTCTGGTGATTGGCAGGCAATATCTTGCACTTGTCATTGGCAATATAGCCAAGCCCTACCCCTGCCCCGATCAGGAACAGATTGAGCGCTATGGAGGCCCCAAGCCAGACCTTCAGCGATTTCGGTTTTACAGGCTGTGTCGTCATTACCAGTTTTCCAGATCAATCATGCTGGAGGCGGCAAGCACCTCCTCAACGCGCATGTCAGTTGCACTCATCAAGCCGATATTAATGCCCACGATCATACCGGCGGCACAGGCCGCCATCAGGCCCAGCCCCGTCGCCAGCAGAAAGCCGGGGCTGGGTCGCACCGGACGGGCAAAGGCCAGTATCTCCGCCGAACTTTGCAAGCCCGGCATCAAACGCGCCAAGGTCTCCCAATGCAGGGTCTCAGAGGGCTGAAGCGGACGCGACATATCCAGAAACATATCTGTTTCGCGCGCCGCTCCCATCAGGGCCTGCGCTTTTTTGGGCTGGCGCTCCATAAAGTCGATGGCCGCCTGACGCTCATGGTCGGGCCAGGATTGCGGGCGCACCCCATAGGCTTCGACAATCGCCCTAAAGCGGTCTGAACGCATTGTTTTTCGCATCATTTCGGGGCTCCTTTCTTTCCTTAAGCGGTGCGTTGGGTTGTTTTTGAAATGGCCTTAAAGGCGGTACCGTCAGATGAGGCGACAGCGTCATGCCCCAAAAGATTCTGCTGCTGCCCCGCCAGAAGTGCCCTTAGTTGTCTGCGTCCTCGCGACAAGAGGCTTTCCAGCGCATCAACGGATATATCCATCAGGCTGGCCGCTTCGATGTTCGATAATTCCTGATAATAACACAGCACAATGGCCAGTTTTTGCCGCTCCGGCAGGGCGTTCAATGCGGCCTCAACCTGTGCGCTGACCTCGACCTGATCCAGACGTTTTGCGGGATCAGCCTGTTCATCGACCAGTTCAATATCCGCCGCATCGACCATATCCCGACGCTTGCGCAGACGATCATAGCAAAGATTGACAGCGACCTTATGCAGCCAGGTATCAAGCTTGGCCCGTCCGGGAACCCAGTGTCCGGCTTGTTTCCACAAACGCAAAAGCGCTTCCTGCGCCACGTCTTCGGCCTCAGCCGCATCGCCCAGCAACCGGCGCGCAAGCGCCAGCATGCGCGGTAATTTGCGCGTCACAAGGGTCTGGGTCGCGGCGATATCGCCCTGACCCACCCTGTTTATCAGTTCCTCATCCGGATCCAAATGCGCTGTCATTGTGTCACGTGCGGCCCGTCCTGCCTCCGCAGGCTGTTCCCTGTCCGCAGCTTGCCCCCCCTTTATGAGCGTCAGATGCTGTCTGGTCAAATCTTGTCTGGTCATAACCGTTATCATGAACCGTTATGAAAACGGCCCTAATGCCTGTTTGCCCGATCACCCGTGACGGACCTGATAGTTCTTTTTACGTAAGATTTATTCGTTTCCGTCGAAAATCAGGAAAAACTGTGCCTGTACACCACATGCCCAAGGCCATAACCCACTCACTTCTCGTGCGACAGGCCCTTCGCGTGCGCCAGATTGGCCGGTAAATAGCTGGAATCCCTTTCTTTCTGGTAATGCCAGACATAGGGCCAGCCCGCGCTGGTATCCTGAAACTCCCACAGCTTCAGCTCAACACCCTCCATCACCAGACCATAGACGGCGTGCTCCACCGCCTGCTGCAATACCATCAGGCGCGGCTCATTCAGTGTCATACCGGCCTCGGCCTCAAGCAGCTTCTTGAAACCGACATAGCGAAAAGCCCCGCCCCCCAGCGCATAGGATGAAATGGTCTGGCTTGAGGTAATAGTCGTCAGAACCTCGCCCGTGCGCACCGAAACGGCCCGCAGATAGACCGTAACCACATCCTGACGGTACTGGGTACGTGCGCTGATGCCCAGGTAACCGGCCCCTATGCCGCCGGTGACCGTATTTGAGTCATATCCGATAATTCCGCCCTCAAGCAGGACACCGGCAAACAATAATGACGGCAGCACTTGCGGGTCATAGCCTTTTTCCCCCAGATACATCTCGCGCATATTATGGATAACACGCCGCTCCTGCATCAGGCGGCCAACCTGTTCCCGCTCGACAATGGTGAACCAGCGCGACTTGCCGGCATCCTCCAGCGCCCTGACCAGCACTGATGTGCTGCCTTGGGTGACCGCGCTGGAAAAGCTCTGTCCGACGGATGACTGACGAAACTGTCCGGTCTGATCCGTAAAGCCATATACGGCCACAGCTACGGGGCGATTTGGCGGCGGCAGATCAAAAAGCGCACGACGGGTGGGGGCAATTTCCTGCAAGGTCGGCGCTAGTGACAGGCCATTCGACCCCTTGAGTGGCGCGCCATTCTGCACGGGCGATGAAGCGCACCCGACCATTGCGCAGGCCGCCAGAATAAGCGACAGCGCTCTGCCTGATCGCTTCCGATCCTGTGTCCTGGCCCTTGAAATGATGCGCCCCCTTTTGTGCCCCGCATAAATGCAAGAGATCACAAGCCGTAAAAATAACACCGTTTCACAATAGATTCAATCGGTGTCACCACATTTCCCCTTTCTGGAGAAGGACTTAGAGACGGTCAGGGGATTACCACGGCCTCAAAAGCGTCACGGGCGCGTTTTCTGATCTCTTTCAGCTTGTTTTCAAGCGTATCAAGGCGACGCGTGTGTACCGCCCGGGCCAGTTTACGCTGAAACGCCTCGGATTCGCTGCGCGGATCGTGATCGGCCTCAAGCGATATGCGCATGATCTGGGCCAGAGCCTGCTGCACCTTCCAGGCACTCGAGAGGGCTTCGATATGCTCAGCTGGCGCCAGCCCCGCCCGCTGCATGGCCGACAGCGCTGCCAGCGTCGAAACGCGCAACGGTCCGCCATTGGCCGCATGGATCAGTTGCAGATACTGGGCGGCAAACTCGCAATCAACCTGACCACCGACCGACAGCTTGAAATCCCAGAAACTTTTGGCGGGGCGCTCACGTTCCATGAGCGCACGCATGTCCAGTACATCCTGAGCGGTTTTTGACGCCGACCGGCTTGAGCGCAGCACGGTTTCAATCTTCAGGCGCACCAGATCGGCAAAGTCCTCATCCGACGCCCAGACCACCCGCGCACGGGTCATGGCCTGAAACTCCCAGGTATCGGCATCCTTGGTATAATAGTTTTCAAATGCCGCCAGAGACACCGCCACCGGCCCCTTCGCCCCTGTAGGCCGCAGTTTCATGTCAATTTCGTACAGCAACCCTTCGTGGGTCGGTGCCGATAGTCCGGCAATCAGGCGCTGGGTAAAGCGGGCAAAGAAAGTCTCCGAACCCCATTGCTTCAGGCTTGACACCTCAGACGGATCATCCGGCAAATAGATGATCATCAGATCAAGGTCAGACCGCGCGGTCATTTCCTGCGACCCGAGTTTCCCCAGAGCCACAACCGCCACATGGCCCGACAGATCGCCCCCCTGACGATGCACTTCCTCAAGGCTTAAGGGCGCCAGATGGTTGATACAGGCGTCCGCCAGACGGGCATAGGCCGCGCCTGCCGCCTCGGTCGTCAGGCGGGCATTGAGCACCTGCATGCCGATACGGAACTGCTGTTCACGGCACACACGACGCAAAGCGTTCATGACGCTTTCGAGGTCCTGTGGTTCGCGCGCCACCTCATCGGCAATCAGGCGATCGACATCTTCACCCAGCGGATCAAAGAATCCGGCGTCAAGCATAGCGTCGAAAATGGTAGGATAGCGCGACAGAAAGGTCGCCAGACGCGGGCTGAAGCCCATGATCTCGACGATGGTATTAAACAGCTTGGGATTGGCGAGAAACAGCGACTGTATCTGCACCCCGGCCGTCAGATTGGAGAAAAAGGCCGCAAAACGCGTAAAGGCCTGATTGGGCGAACCGGTCTCATTGACGGCATCAAGCAACTTTGGCACCAGACGCGTAAACAGCTCACGACCGCGTTCGGTACGCGTGGCCGGAATACGCCCATGGTGCCATGAACGGATAGTCGCACTGATCTGTGACGGATTATCAAATCCCATCCGCTCCAGCGTTTTCAGGGTCTCTGGGTCATCGTCAACACCGGTGAACACCAGACTGCCGAACGAAGACGACAGGTCTTCGGATTCCGAGAACAGTTCGCCATAATGGCTATTGACCAGCTTCAGGGTGCGCGACACCGCCAGATCGTAGCGACTGAGGTTCGAGAAACCCGACAGGGCCCCGACATTCAGCCGCTCTTCTTCGGATTGCGGCAGGGTGTGGGTCTGCTCGTCATGGATCATCTGCACGCGATGTTCCCAGTCGCGCAGACGGATATAGGCGGCCTTAAGTTCCTTGGCCACCGCCGGCGCCAGATGTCCGGCCCGACGCAGGGCATCCAGCGCATCAAGTGTGCGGCGTGATCGCAGGGACGGGTCACGCCCGCCAAGGATCAGTTGCTGCGTCTGAACGAAGAACTCGATCTCGCGAATCCCGCCTACCCCAAGCTTGAGGTTCGCGCCCGCCGGATCAAGACGATCCGTGACCTTGTGAACATGGATTTGGCGTTTGATGGAGTGAATATCGGCAATCGCCGGATAGTCGAGACTGCGTCGCCAGATAAACGGCGATAGTGACTGCATGAACAGCTTCGCCTCGACCGGATCTCCGGCCATGGCGCGTGCCTTAATAAAGGCTGCCCGTTCCCAGTTTTGCCCGACGGTCTCATAGTAATTCAGCGCGAACGGCACGGAAACGACCGTCGGTGTCGAAGACGGGTCAGGCCTCAGGCGCAGATCGACACGGAACACATAACCGTCGCCGGTACGATCAGAGAGAATATTGGACACCCGCCGCGCCAGACGGTCAACAAACGGCTGCGGCTCAAGGCCGTCATTGAGCGGCAGTTCCTCCAACTCACAGAAAAAAGTGATGTCGATGTCCGAGGAATAGTTAAGCTCGCCCGCCCCGTGCTTACCCATGGCCAGCACAAAAAGGCCCGGCAAGACACCGCGTTCACCGGCGGGATCATAGGCCTTAAGCCGCCCGCGATCGCGTTCTTCACGCACCGCCAGCGCAATCGCCGCTTCGGTCACCGCATCAGCAAAGCGCGTCAGGGCCGCCGTCACATGATCGAGATTCCACACATCTCCCAGATCGGCCAGCGCCGTCAGAAGATGGGTATCGGCCTTGAGCTGACGCAGCTTTTTCTTGGCCGCATCCGTATCCGGCGGTGTTTCGGCATTAAGCGCATCGTGCGTCAGGGCCTCAGTGGCCAGCAATATGGCCTTAAGGCGCGCTTCGGGTGCCGACACAAGGGTTTCATGCAGACGCTTCGGATCACGGCGCATGAGAGACGCCAGATAAGGTGACGAAGACACCACCGGTGCCAGAGCCGGTTTGGCGCGCTCAAAAACATCTGTCCAGCCGTCTGTGTCCGCATCCTCAGCAATAGCTTCGAAATTATGCGCTACCGCCCCTTCGTTCAGCACGGGGCCGCAGGGTTGCAGGCGATCAATCAGCGGGGCGAACAGTATATCTTTCATCAACTCGCTAGGTCTGGAACGGATGTTTTTACACAGGCGGCAAGACCAGAGCCGTTCTCAAGCCCGGCCCCCTGTTTACATATATACCCTTTTTATAGATTCCCGGGCCTTCGTCTATGGCTAATCGCCCGCCATGTGCACGGGCCACAGCTTCAACAAGGGATAAACCGAGCCCCACCCCCGGTAAGGAGCGGCTGCTTTCCAGCCTGACAAAGCGCCCGATGATGCGTAACCGATCGGCTTCCGGCACCCCCTGCCCCGTATCGGTCACGGAAAATTCAACGTCTCCGCCTGAGGTTTGCCGCAACCGGAAGGTAATACCGCCGTTTTCGGTATATTTAATGGCATTATCCAGAAGATTGGACAGCGCCTGCGCCAGAAAATCGCGGTTGCCATACACCTTAAGATTACTTGCAAATTCCGTATCAAACGCGAGGCCCTTGTCCTGCGCCAGAGGCTCGAACAGTTCCGCCATATCACAGGCCAGTGCCTGCGCATCGAAGAGCTGCGGATCAGGGGCCTTGCCCTGCGCCTCCAGACGCGACATAGCAAACACGGTCTGAAAGGTGCGCAGCAACTGATCGGTGTCGGCCAGCGCCCGCTCAAGCACATCCGGTGCCTGTGCGGCATCGGTTTCCACCTCATAAAGCGCCACCTCCAGCCGGGTTCGCAGGCGTGATAATGGCGTCCTCAGGTCGTGCGCAATAGCATCACCGGCATATTTCAGGTTACCAATAGTGCCTTCCATCCGGTCCAGCGTGTCATTAATCCGCTCGGCCAGCGCATCAAATTCGTCACCGGACTCCCGCAATACCACCCGCGCCTTGAGATCCCCCTCCTTGACGGCATCAAGCACCTTCATCAGGTCATGCACCGATCGGGAGACTTCGCGGTTAATCAGCAAACCGGCCATCAGCCCCAGCACGATCAAAAGCCCCGCGCCACCCCAGATCGCCTTAACCCCCATGTGCCAGCCGCGATCCGCCCATGAGGTATCCATGGCCACATAGAGACGCGTGTCCGGCCCGAGGCGCACCACCTGACCGCGCAGATAAAAGGACTTGCTGCCCGGCGGGTCTATCCGCTGCTGAACGGGTTCAGAATCCTGCGCCCCAACCGCTGACATAGGGACCGCATCAGCCAAACCGCCCTGCGACACCAGATCCGTCGCCCGCCGGTTTTGCGCCGTGACCTGCCCCTGATCATTATGCACCTGCTCGACCATAAACCAGTCAGGACTGTCGTCATGTGCAATTATACGCCGCAGGGCCTCAGGGCCCTGAACCTCATAGATATCGCGAAAATGCTCAACCCGCATCCTGACCCGCATATCGGTCAGGGCACGGGTTTCCGCAGCATTGGCAAAATAGAAATAGCCGAAGATCATGCCCGCCACAAAGGCATAGACGACAATAAACAACAGCGTCAGGCGGAACGGCGTCTGCCGCAGAAAGCTGCGCCAGGACATAGGTTTGACTTGCAGAGGCGGTTTGGGCTGGAGAGGCCTCGGTTGGGGCGTGGGGGATGCCATGCTTAAGGCAACAACTGATAGCCTTCACCGCGCACCGTATGCAGCATCGCGCGGTCAAAACCCTTATCCAGCTTAGCCCTCAGGCGCGACACATGCACGTCGATGACATTGGTTTGCGGATCGAAATGGTAGGCCCAGACCTTCTCAAGCAGCATGGTGCGCGTCACGCTGCGACCGGCATTGCGCATGAGGAACTCAAGCAACTGAAATTCGCGCGGCTGAAGGTCAATTTCCTGATCGCCGCGCCTGACAATACGCGTAATCAGGTTCATCTCCAGCGCGCCGACCTTCAGCACAGCCTCAAGCCCGCCCGTGCCATTATCCTTGCGCCGCGCCAGCGCTTCGACACGCGCCACCAGTTCGACAATAGCATAGGGTTTGGTCAGGTAATCGTCAGCACCGGCCTTAAGGCCATAGACACGATCCTCAAGCTCACCCAACGCGCTTAAAAACAGGACCGGAATATCGATGCCTTCCTGCCGCGCCCGCTCAAGCAGGGCAATCCCGTCAAGCCCCGGCATCATGCGATCCAGTATGACCACATCAAACGCACCGGCGCGTAAGGCTCTCAGGCCCGTTTCCCCATCATGCGTCAGGGTGGCGTGAATGTTAGCCTCACGCAGGCCTTTCTGCATGGTCAGGGCCGCGTCCACGTCATCTTCAACAATCAGAACCTGCGTCATGCGACCTCCCCTTTTTCTTCGCATAATAAGAAAAAAAGCGGCCCCGTAAACCTGCGGAGCCGCTTATCTTTCTTACATTTTTGCAATCATCTATTTCAGGCTGAGCGGCAGCGGAATATTGCTTCCGTTACGGTTCACCAGAAGCAGAATGCTTGGGCGTCCCTCAGCCTTAAGATCGGTAACGATCTTGTTGAGGGCTTCACGGCTGGTCACCGCCTGATTATTGGCCCGCACGATCACGTCACCGGCCCGAAGGCCCTTCTTACCCGCGTCACTGGTGCCCTCAACCTCAAGCACCACCAGACCATTCACCGTGTCGCTGAGGCTGAAATTGCGACGTGCCGCCGGATCAATCGGGGCCACCTTGATACCCAGAACCGGCTCAAGCCCCTTGGCGTCAGGTGCCACCGGATTGTTGCCCAGCCCCTTGGCCAGCTCATCCTCGGACGGACGCAGGGCAGCGGTAATGGTCACATTGACCAGCTTGTTGTTACGCAACACCTCAAGCGTCAGCTTTTCGCCCGGACGGACATCGGCGACGCGGCGCGTCAGATCCGTAGAGGTCTTGATCGCCTCACCATTGACCTTCTTGACGATATCGCCAACCTGCACACCGGCCTTTTCCGAAGGGCCACCCCGTGCCATATCGGCAATATAGGCGCCATCCTTGTCCTTAAGCGCCAGGCTCTCGGCAATATCATCGGTGACGGCCTGAATGGACACGCCAATATAGCCGCGATCGATCTTGCCACCGGCAATCAGCTTGGAGGTAATGGCCTCAGCCGTATTGGCAGGAATAGCAAAACCGACACCGGCATTGGCACCGGAAGGCGTAATAATAGCCGAATTGACGCCAATCACGCGGCCATTGAGATCAAAGGTCGGGCCGCCGGAGTTGCCGCGATTGATCGCCGCATCGATCTGCATATATTCAACATAGCCCTGCGCCCCGTCAGGACGACCAAAGGCCGAAACGATACCCGCGGTCGCCGTCCCCGACAGACCAAACGGGTTACCCACGGCGACAACCCAGTCACCGACACGCGGGCGGGTTTCGGTTTCAAAGCTCACATAAGGGAAATTCTGGCCATCCACCTTGATGACCGCCAGATCGGTCGCCGGATCACGCCCGATGACCGTTGCCTTAAGCTTGGTTTTATTGGTCAGCTCAACCGTAATCTCATCGGCATTTTCGATGACGTGATTATTGGTGACAATATAGCCATCTGCCGAAATGAAGAAGCCCGAACCGGCACCACGCACTTCGGGGGCTTCGGATTGTTCCGGCAGGCGGAAATCAAAGCCCGGAATAGACGGAATACCTTGCGGCAACTGTGCCTTGCCCTTGGTTTCGATCGATACCACGGCAGGCGACACGCGCTCGATGATGTCGGCAAAGGACATGGGCGCACCGGCAGGCGGGGCCACGGGCTTGACCTCGGCGGTCTTGAGCAGGGTCGCACCGTCATAGCCATTGCTGCCGAAACCCGACACCGCCGCACCGGCAACTGCGGCCCCAAGCATCAGTCCGCCAACGACACCGGCTGCCGTACCCTTATGCTTGAACACCGTATTCAGGAACCTGTTCCCCATTATCGATCCTATTTCATCACTTCTGTGTAAGCGCCTTTAGACAGCACCCTGACGGATAACATAAGCGCTTTTCGGCCTTAGACCAGAGGTTAATCCGGTTTTCAGATGCTTTTTAGTACGCCCGTTCACGAGTTAAGGCTTCTGATACGGCGAAATGATGACGTCAGGATGACCGGTTATTGTCGTCTTCAAGCAGCTTATTAAGCCGCGCACGTTCTTCGGCGGACAGTTCCGCCACGTCTACCGCCCCCTCAGTCTCTGCCGCCTTTCGCGGCAGGCGCAGAAAAATAACCCCGCCAATGATCAGGACAATGACCGGCAAAAACCACAGGGCCAGGGTCGCCGGATTAAGCGCCGGACGAAACAGCACATAGTCGCCATAACGGTCACGCAGGGTCTGACGAATATCAGCATCGCTCAGGCCCTCACGGATGTGCAGGCGAATATCGCGGCGCATGTCGGCGGCAATATCGGCACTGGAACCGGCGATATTTTCGTTCTGACAGACCACGCAGCGCACTTCGCGATAAAGCATCCGCGCACGGGCATCCTGATCGGGGTCGCGCATCACCTCGGACGGCAGAACCGCCGAAGCGATCTGTGTCAACCCGAAGATCATGGCCAGAATGATCAGGATTTTGCGGCTCATACCTTTTTACCCTTCGCCGCCACGCCCAAACGCAGGCGTCGGTCAAACAAGGACAATGTGCCGCCAAGTGCCATCAGTAAAGGCCCAAAGAAAACCAGGCGCGCCAAAGGATGATACAAGGCCCTGACCTGCCATCTGGCCCCCTCAGGGGTCATGACCGGCTCGCCAAGCACAAAGTAAAGATCATCGACAGGGCGGAAACACAGGGCCACTTCGGTGGTCACACTTGAAGACGCCGCATAAAACCGGCGCTCGGGCCGCGCTTCGCAGACCTGACCACGGGCATTGCGTACCGTAATCACCGCCTGATCGGCATCATAGTTTGGCCCCGGCACCTGATTAACATCCTTAAGCGTGACCTGATAACCGGCCACCGTAATCTGCTCGCCAATTCTCAGATTATCGACTGCACTCAGTCGGGTATTGGTTTCCACCACGGCCCCAAGGACAAACACCCCAAGTCCGATATGGGCCAGCACCATGCCATGTGTCGCCAGTGGCAGGGCCTTAAACCGCTTCCAGGCATCTTTCGCGGGAACCTTAAAGACCTGCGTGCGCTCCATAAGCATCTGCACACTGCCGAATATCACCCATCCCCCAAGCAGGAATCCGATGCCGAGGCTTAAGCCCTTAAGCGCTGTCAGATCACGCGTCAGCGCCAGACCAATAACCGCCAGCAGTACACTTAAGCCCGCCGCCCCGACAAGCTGCTTCCAGACCACCTTAAGGTTCCCGCGCTTCCAGGCCATAAGTCCGGCAAACGGCAGCAGAAGCATGGCTACACCCATCGCGGGCACGAAACTTAAGACATAATAGGGCTCACCCACGGAAATCGCCTGCCCCGTCACTGCCTCCATCAACAACGGGTAAAGCGTCCCCAGACACACCGTCGTCAGGGCGACAAAGATCAGCAGATTGTTCAGCACCAGCGTCGATTCACGACTGACATTGGCAAAGACGCCGCCGGAATTGAGCGATCCGGCTCTCAGAGCATAGAGCGTAAATCCTGCACCGGCGGTAATAAACAGGATGATCAGCAGCAAAATCCCGCGTTGCGGATCAACGGCAAAGGCGTGCACCGAGGTCAGCACGCCCGAGCGCACCAGAAACGCGCCCATCATCGAGAAGGTAAAGGCCAGAAGCGCCAGAAACACCGTCCATGACTTCAGGGCGTCGCGCTTTTCCATAACAATGGCGCTATGCAACAGTGCTGTCGCCGCTAACCACGGCATGAACGAGGCATTTTCCACGGGGTCCCAGAACCACCAGCCGCCCCAGCCCAGTTCGTAATAGGCCCAGAACGACCCCAACGCGATCCCGAGCGTCAGAAACACCCATGCCGCCAGTGTCCACGGCCTGACCCAACGCGCCCATGAGCGATCCAGCCGCCCCTCAATCAGCGCGGCCACGGCAAAGGAAAATACCACCGACAGACCGACATAGCCGAGATACAAAAGCGGCGGATGGAAAGCCAGTGCGGGGTCCTGCAACATCGGATTGAGCGAACGGCCCTCAAAGGGGGCCGGATCAATCCGCGCCAGAGGATTGGACGAAAACAGTGTAAAACCGGCAAACAAGGCCCCCAGAAGCGCCTGAACCCCCAGCACCTTGTGCTTGAGGCTTTCCGGTAATCCGCGCCCGAACAGGGTAATCAACGCCCCATAGGCCAGCAGGATCACACACCACAAAAGCATTGAGCCTTCATGGCTGCCCCACGCGCCGGACACCTTATAGAGCATCGGTTTCAGGGTATGCGAATTGTGCGCCACATTGGCGACGGAAAAATCCGAGACGACAAACGCATACAACAGCGCCGCAAAGGCCAGCGCCGCCGCCAGTGCCGCACTTAAGGACAGGCCTTCGCTAAAACGCTCAACGCCGCGACAGACTTTAAACTGTCCGGCCAGCACCAGAAGCACCTGCGCCACACACAGCACAAAGGCCAGCCCCAGACAAAAGGTGCCGAGTTCCGCAATCATTGCATACCCTCGGATGTCGCGCCAAATGGCTTGGGCGCTTCCTTGTATTTCTCGGCATCGGGACGCCATTCGCCCTGTTCCTCAAGGGCTTTTTGCACGTCCTTCGGCATATAGGTTTCATCATGCTTGGCCAGAACCGTCCGCGCTTCAAACGCCGTTTCCGACACAAGCTGCCCTTCGCAGACCACGCCCTGCCCTTCACGGAACAGATCAGGCAAATCGCCCTTGAAACTGACGGTCATTTCCGCCTTCTGATCCATGACCACGAAATGCACGACACCGTTTTCGGCCTTGCGCACACTGCCGTCCTTCACCAGCCCCCCAAGACGCATGTTTTTATGCAGGGGGGCATTGGCTTCAATGGCCTGAGCGGGCGTATAGAAATAGACGACCTGATCCTTCATGACGAACAGGGCCAGCACCACACCGGCAATAAGCACGGGGGCGGCGATCAGAAATATCTTCAGGCGGCGACGTGCCCGCGCTGACTTCGGCCAGAAACCCATTTTTCCTACGCTCTCGATCCTACTGACTACCTACGGGGCGATTTGCTTTTTCGATTATACTGGCCTTTATCTCAGGCCTTTTTTGATAGACGCGTTCAATGTCCGCCAGCACCCGCGCCTCGGACGCCACATCCCCCAGCACACGGTAAGAGCGCAACAGTCGCGCCCAGCCGTCAGGGTTTTCCTGATTGTCCGCCAGACGCGCCTCAAGACCAGCGACCATGCCCGCAATCTGCCCCCGCGTCTGCGCATCCACAGTCTGTGCCTGCTCTAAGGCTGCCAGTTCAGTTTCCACCGCCTGACGCCTTGGGTCACCCACCGGCAATTGCTCACGCAAGCCCCCAAGCATGGCACGCGCCGCCTCAAAGCGCCCCTCGGCAATCAGAACCTTGCCCATATAATACTGCCCCGAAAGGTCATTGGGGTCACGCTTCAGGGCTTCCTCAAACGCGGTCCGCGCATCCGGCCCGCTCTTACCCTCGTTCATCAGGGTCAGGGCCTCGCCCATATTCGACCAGGCTTCGGCATTGTCAGGCGCTTTGGTCACTGCCACACGGAACGACTTCGCCCCGTCATAATAGTCACCGGACATGACCTGAAGCCGCCCAAGAAACATCCAGTATTGCGGGTCTTCGGTATTTTCGGCCGCCTTGCGTTTCAATACTTCTGACAAAGGTTTTGAGGCCATGGTTTCCGGCTGCGTCTCCGCCTGCGCCATCCACGCGTCAAGCCGCTGCTGATAGGGCTGATCCGGCAGTTCCGGCTTACCCGTCACCAGATAAAGCCCCAGCGCACCGCCCGCGATCACAAAAGCCCCGATTAGCCCCAGAAGCGGCGACACAGACCGGCGTGCCCCTTCACCGGCGGCATCCGCCTTGAGCAAGGCACGGGCGGCCTCAAGCTTTTCTTCGTGTGCAAGCGACGCCTCAATAACCCCGTTCGCGACCCGACGATCCATCTCGGCGACAAAGCGGGCATAGTCTTCACGCGCCGTTTGCCGTTCGTCGTCCGGCTGGCGTCGCGTCCACAGCAAGGCCGCCCCCAGCAGGCCTGCGGTCACGATGGCGGAGAGTATGGAAAACAGCAGCATGAGATACGTCAGGGATTTTCGTCTGAAGGTTAAACGAGAGCGTGGCGTTAAACGAGGGTTAAGGCAGGGTTTAACCGCTTAGGCAACCGTTTTCGACCGTTCCCCGCTCCCCAGAGACGCGACACGTCGTCGCGCAAGGTTGGCCTTCGGCGTTCCGCACAAGGCGCCGGTGAGGCAAATCAGGGCCTCAAGCTGGGCACTGATCACCGCTTGCTGATCGGCGTCGGCATCGGCATAAAGCGCCAGCGCCGCCTCAAGATAGGCCTCCAGATAGGCTTCCCCCGCCTCAATGCACTGATTGAGCCGCACGGCATATCCGCCCTGTGCCGCCCCTGCGCCTATATGATGGCAGAACCCGGTCACACCCAAAACCTCGGCCATGGCCGGTTCGGACACAGCCCCCACTATCGGCGTTGCCCCCACCACACGTCCGTGGTGGCGCTCGGCCTTGGTGGGCAAGGCCCGTTCTATCGCTGGCTGCAAGCGTTCGATCTGGCTTTCCACCTGAGCCGCGACCGCCTGACGGATGCGGGCCACCCTTTGCCCCCACGGGCCATCACGGGTCAGTTCAATCGCCGTTTCCATAGTCTGCGTCAGATGCAGGGCCTGCAAGGCCATCTCTGCCGCCTCCGCCAGACGATCGGGTGTCCGTATCAGAGGCATCAGCCGTCTCTGCGCCCCCTCTGCCGCCTCCAGCACACGCTCACCAAACACAGCCAGTTCCGACTGGCTCAAGAACCGGTCATTGGCCCGATCCGAGGCAATACCGACAAAGGCCATAATGTCTGCACCATCTTCGAGATTGGCAAACACCACCTCAAGCCACCGCAGGCCACCGTCCTCCGCCAGACGTCCGGCATCCTTGAATAATATGCGGATCGCCACCGCCTTATCCGCCGTTAGCCGCCCCAGCCATTCCGGCATCTTGCGTATGGCTTCGCGGGCGGTGTGATAGATATCGAGATAGGCGGCAAACTCCGCAATCAGCGCCTGATCATCCGCATCATGGCCTTCAGGCAGCATTAACTCTGGCCGCTGGCGCAGCATCTGCGCTGAGGCGTCAACCAGTTCGGTAAACACCGGCGGCACCGGATCAGACTGGCTGAACCCGCGCATGGTTATGTGCAGACGGGCAAACAGCGCGGTTTGGTGTCTCTCAAGCGCTTTCCACAGATTATCCAGCACCCAGACAGGGAAATGGACACCCGACAAGCCGTCTTCACGCCGTTCAAACATCGGCATGAACGGACGGAAAATCATCGCCTTGATGTCATGGCTCTCCAGTTCCAGGCTGACGATATCATGAACATCCCCCAGCAGGGCATCCTCGGTCAGACCAAGCGCCCGCTCAAGCGACAGCAAGACCTGCACCGGCATGGCCTTCACTACCTGCCGGATCAGGACACGCTTATGCTCCGGCAGTTTTCCTGCGCGCTTTCCTTGGGAGTCTGTCATAGAAAAGCATCCATAAGGACCGCAGTATGCCGCCGTCACGGTTAACAAACCCTGATACCCTTTCAGGTGATGAAATTGGCTGGCAGATTGACCACGGCCTTAAGCCCGCCCAGCGCCGAACGCTCAAAGTGCAGTCGCCCGCCATAGGCACGCACCAGTTCATCGACAATCGACAGACCAAGACCCGAACCGGGCGCACTTTCATCCAGACGCGCCCCGCGTTTCAGCACCTCATCATAGCGGCTTTCCGGCATACCGGGGCCATCATCCTCAATGAGCAACGTCATGCCCTCGGCTTCATTCCCAAGCGAAGCCGTGACCCGAATACGTTTCTGGCACCAGATACAGGCATTCTCCAGAAGGTTACCGGCAATCTCCTGAAAGTCCTGCTTCTCACCCCGAAACGCCAGATTCTCCGGTGCGCGCCAGTCGATAACCACGCCCTTGTCACGGAACACCTGCTCCAGCATCACCGCCAGTTCATCGAGCACCGGCTCCACCGGCGTGCGCTCCCCCATATGCTGGGCGCGGGCAGCGGCACGGGCACGGCGCAGGTGATGATCGACCTGTTCCTTCATCAGCGCCGACTGTTTGCGAATAGCGTCGGCCAAAGGTTCAGGACTATCTCCCGCACTGGTCAGAAGCACCGACAAGGGTGTTTTCAACGCGTGCGCCAGATTGCCAACATGGGTGCGCTGACGTTCCACCACCTCCTGACCGTAACTCAGAAGCGCGTTGATCTGCTCGGTCACGGGCGTGATTTCCATCGGATACTGCCCCTCAAGCCGCGATTTCTGACCCTCTCGCACCTTCCCCAGTTCATCGGTCAGATCAAACAGCGGCCTCAGACCGATACGCACCTGAAGGAAGATGGCAATCAGCGACCCTAAGGCCAGCACCACCAGAGTCGATCCGGTAATCAGGGCAAACTGGCCGACATTGCGGTCGACTTCCGAGCGGTCTTCACCGGCTATAAACAGAAGCGGACGATCCTGAATGCGCAGATAGATGGCCACCTGCCTTAAGGGCTGATCACGTGGCCCTTCGGCGTTATAATAGACCGGCTCCCCACTGGTCTTATCAAGCTTTTCCGGCCCCGTAAGCGTGCGCTCGGCCAGAGACGCCGACTTATGCACTTTCACGACCTTATCCGTCGCATCCAGTTCACTGATCTGCCAGTAAAGCCCCGAATAGATATCGTCGGTGCGGATATTATAAAGCTCAGGTATATCGATACGGCCCTGCGCATCGAACTCCGTATGCGTATAGAGATTGCGCACAATATCGGAAATACCCGCCTGAAAGCGGGTCACGGTCGAATAGTTGAAAAAGGCCGTCAAACCGGCGCTGATCAGTATAAGCGCAAAGATGAACCAGATCGCCGCCAACCGGATCAGCCGCCCGACCAAAGATCCACGCCCCCACAGAGGCGGAATCCGGTCAGGGAGTATCCTGCTTTCAGCCATGCTCAGATATCTGACACTTCGTCGTGCAGCGGTTTCAGCCGGTAACCCAGCCCCCGCACCGTCTCAATGCGCTCGGTACCAATTTTCTTGCGCAGACGCCCCATAAACACTTCGATGGTGTTGGAATCGCGATCAAAGTCCTGATCATAAAGATGTTCCACCAGTTCGGTGCGTGAGATCACCCGCTCATTGTGCAGCATCATGTAATGCAGCAAACGATATTCGAGCGAAGTCAGCCTCAAAGGCTCGCCATTAACCGACGCCCGCGCCGCGCGCGGATCAAGGCGCAAACCGCCACAGACCAGCAAGGGCTGCGCATGACCGGCAGCGCGTCGCACCAAAGCCCGCAAACGCGCCAGCAATTCCTCGGTATGGAACGGTTTAGTCAGATAATCATCGGCACCGGCATCAAAGCCCGACACCTTGTCCGACCAGGCCCCACGCGCCGTCAGGATAAGCACCGGCGTTGTCTTGCCGTCACGCCGCCAGCGCTCAAGCACCGACACACCGTCAATCTTCGGCAGGCCCAGATCAAGGATGACACAGTCATAGGGTTCCGTGTCACCGAGAAAATGGGCTTCTTCACCATCAGGGGCATGATCAACGACGTAACCGGCATCCGACAACGAAGACTTCAGTTGGCGCGACAGATCAGGATCATCTTCAGCCAGCAATATACGCATGAATTACATCCGGTTTAGTGAGCGGTTGGCCAGATCGACCCGATAGGAGACTATGTTCGGGCCAACCTGCACCTTGATAACAAAGGTCGAAGGCCCGGCCCGATTACCGGAAACATAGCGCCCGCCGGTGCGTGATTCCACCAGATTAATGGCCTCATCGATCGAATAGGTGCGCTGGGGTTGCTGTTCGTTGCCGCGACGCTGATCATTGCCGCGATTATCGCGGTTATCACGGCCATCCCCTTGACGCCCGCCGCGCTCACGGCGGTCATACTGCGCCTTAACCCATTGGGCATCGTGCACCTGCGCGTCCAGAGGCGCGGGTACGGCGATATGGGCAGAGGTCTGCGTAGCCGCCAGACCCAACACCATCACACTCAAAAGGGGCATAATCCGTTTCATGTCATCCGGTTTACAGCATCAGACCTGAACCATATCTGAACAGAACCCTCAGGAAAGTATTATTTCTTCTTTTGCGACGGATGCACCGGCGCATAGGGCGCGGATTTGCGCAAGGCTTCGGCAAAGGCCGTCACATCAGCATCCGGCATATCGGGTAAGGTCACCACAATATGGGCAAACAAATCACCCCGCGCCCCCTTGCCGACAAGGCCGCCCTTGCCCTTAAGGCGCAGCACGGCACCCGAATTTGAGCCCTTGGCAATGGTAACATTGACCGGCCCGTCAGGCGTCGGTGCCTGCACCTTTCCCCCCAGCACCGCATCGGGCACCGAGACATAAAGGTCCATATGCAGGTCACTACCTTCCTGCCGGAAGATCGGATGCGGTTTGATCCTAAGCTCGACCAGCGCATCGCCATAGGCCCCGCGCCCCCCTGCCGGTGCCGCCCCCTGCCCTTTCAGGCGCAGGGTCTGACCGTCTTTCGCCCCTTTGGGGATGGTGACATCCACCGTGCGGCCATCGGTGAACTGCACGCGGCGGCTGTTGCCATTGAGGGCATCCAGAAGATCGATATCCAGCTTGACCTTCAGGTCGCTGCCCTTGCTCGGAGCCCCGAAGCCCCCACCGCCAAAGCCACCAAAACCGCCACCACCGGCGCCCTGACCGCGCTTTTGACCACCACCGAAAATATCGAATATGTCATCCAGATCGACACCATCAAAACGCCCGCCAGCCCCACCGCCATAGGCCCCATAACCCTGAGACGCACCCGCCCCGCCCCCGCCATAGCCTCTGAAGGTTTCGCGGCCATCCGCATCAATCTCGCCACGGTCGAATTTCTTGCGCTTCTCAGGGTCTTTGAGCAGGTCAAACGCGCCCGACACCCGCTTGAAACGGTCTTCCGCTGCCGCGTTACCGGGGTTGCGATCGGGATGCAGTTCCTTAGCCAGCTTGCGAAACGCCTTCTGGATATCCTCCGCACTGGCGTCACGTTTTACGCCCAGTTCGCTATAGGGATCGCCCGCCACTGATAAACCTCCGTCAAACTCCATATGCAGTTGGCGCAGGATAGGGACTTAGTCAACGCCTGATACAGATAAATCAGGCCACAAGCCTTACCTCCAACGCCAGACCGTAGTGAGATGTGGTCGATTTCTGCGCAATTTCAAGACGGGCCTGCGCATTGAATCCACTGACAAAATCTTCCGATTGCCAGCTCACCGGATAGACCCACGTCCGCCCGTTGACCTCAAATTCACGCCTCAGGCTCTCTCCTGCATAAATCCTTAAGCGGAATATCTCGAACGCCTCATCCAGCGGCGGCTCGACCTCAGGATTATCCCCGCCGTACCGCGCACAGCGCTGCCAGCCTATGGCCATATCCTGCCCGTAACGCCCCCTGATGCGGGCATGCGCCGGTGCGCGCGGCCTGAGCGCGAGCCCTGTCCAGCTGGCCTCAACCTCTAACGCCTCTCCTGCCGCCGCGCCAAATCCGGCAGGCCCCGCCCGCCATAGCCGCGGCAGACCTATCTCTGCCGTCGCCATATCGGCCCGCACCGGATCAGCCGGCAACAGGATCACCTCTGCCCCCGCATCAACGCCCGCGACCATAGCCCCGATGGTCCCCGACTGCCCCCTGATAAGCCCGCTCAGGCGATAGGCCTCGCCCCCCAATGCCTGCACATTAAGGAAGCTGATCATCTCCCATTCCCCATTTCGCGCCTTCACACAGACCATATTCTGCCCGCTCAGAATCTCGGCCTCAGTCCGTGACACCGGCGCTGGCCCCTCCAGATGAATATCGAGATAAGCCGCCCTCAGCCACACCCCCGCCTGTCCGTCCGGCAACCCCGTAAGCACATGCCCCAGCGATACCGGATGCGTCACGCGCCCACGCAAACGTAAATCGGACACGCCCGCACCCGCATAGATATCAATGTCCGAAAACGGATCAGCCGTCGCTACCAGCAGCGGCCGGACATCGGTTTCATTGCTCCCGAAACAGGGCAGTTCCAAAAGCCTGAAGCCTGTGACCACCAAACGCCCCGCAAAGTCGCCGCCGCCGGTTTCCGGTTCTACCGACAGCAAAGCCCGCCTGTCCATAAGCGGCACAAGCTGCACCGAAGGCGTTTCCGCACGCTCAATCCCGCTCACCTGATATAACGCGCCGTCACTCTCAAGCTGCACCACATCACCGCCCTCAAGCGTCAGCGCGGCCTGCGGGCCGATATCGACCGTCAGGCTTTCGCGCACGCTACGTGCCCGCCCCAGACAATACCGGGCATAATCGCGCGCCTGCGCCCCCGTCAGGCACAGGCTCAAATCGACCCCCAGCGTATCACCGCCCGAGGCCGCTTCATGGCGCACATAGACCGCCTGCAACTGATAATCGCGATCGAGATCGTAGCATCTGAGCGTCAGGCCTGACGGTACGGTCACCAGATCACGCCGTGACAATACCGGCGCACGTGCCTCGCAGGCCATATCCCCCGCCGTCAGCCGCGAAACAGCCTCCGGCTTGCCGATAAATCTAAGCCCGTCACCGCGCTCGGCAATGCTCAGCCCGAGATAATCGAGCACCGGCTCAATCGCCTGCGCCACACTCATCGGCTGCTCAATGACATAGCCGTCAATCAGTCCCACCACCCCTGAAACATCAAGGTCCGTCACCCCGACCTGCGCCACCAGCTGCCCCAGCAGATTTCTGGCCTCCCCCGACCCCAGCCGCCCGTTCAGCCAGTGACCGGTACGCCAGTTATCGCCGTCGCCCCACACGTCACGCTTAAGCGGAAAATAGGGATAGGGCCGCGCGTCCCAGCACCAGACATCCATGCCCTGAAGCATAGACCCGCCATAGACCGGACTGACCGGATTATTCGCCGCCTGCCGGTAATGATCGACCAGCGCCTTCAGATAGGTTTTCTGCGCCCGATCATCGCGCTCACCGGTCGAAAACGGCGGTACAAAGCTCTCCGAAGACTTCGGATCTAAAAACAGGTTCGGCGCATTCGGCCCCTTATCGATGGCCCCGCAGCCATACTCAATAAACCGGATCGGCTTTGACTTCGCCACCCATGCCGTAGGCATCAATGCCCGCACACCGTCTGGCCGGTCATGGTGATTACGCCCCCACCAGTTGACGATGTCCTTGGGTCGGTAAATCCACGGCTCATCATGCGCGCCATCGGTGATGGGGGTGCGCACCTGCGCCTGCCGATCGCCTTCTGACGCATAGTACCAGTCAAAGCCTTCCCCGCCACAAACCCGCGACCTGAGATAGGCGTCCTCATAGATCGACGCCGCCTCAGACGCATCCCGATGGCCGTCCCCGTCGCGCCAGTCGGTCAGCGGCGCATACCAGTCTATACCGATGAAATCGATATTGGCATCAGCCCATAGCGGATCAAGATGAAAGGCCACATGCCCGCCTGCAGGCTGATGGCCGAAATATTCGCTCCAGTCGGCGGCATAGGAAATCTGCGTCCCGCCACCCACAAGACTACGTACCTCCGCCGCCAGCCCCTTAAGCTGCGCCACCGCCGGATAGGTATTGACCGCCGATCTGAGCGTCGTCAGGCCGCGCATCTCCGACCCCAGCAGCACGCAGGCCACACCGCCCGCCGCCTGCCCCAGCGCCGCCAGATGCAGCACAAACCGCCGCATCCCCCACTCGTCAGGCCCGCTATAGGTCACACGCCCGCCGGACACAGAAAAATGTCCCGCCTGCGCTGCGCCGAAAAACGCCGCCACATCCGCCGCAATCACCGACGTCTTGTCCGCCGTACCCACACGATCCGGCGCAATGTCACAGGTAATGCGCCCCCGCCACGGATAGGCCGCCTGACGTGTTCCGCCATAGGGATCGGGCTTCGTATTATCCGCCGCAATATCCATCAGGATAAACGGAATAAGCGTCACCTCATAACCACGGCTTTTCAGCGCCTGAATGGCCGAAATCACCGTCTGGTCAGAGGGTGTACCACCATAGACCGGACGCCCCTCATAGGTGCCAATCAGATGTGCCGTATCGCGCCCGACACCAGCCACCGTCCAGCTTAAGGGCCGCGTGCGCTTATATCGCTGCTCGACGCCGGGCCTGATCCGGCAATGACCCGCCCTGAGGTCGTCGCCAAACCAGCTGACCACCAGATTGACCCGCTTCAGATTGGGTAACTGCGCCTCAAGCTGATCGAGTGCCACCAGAAAATCCGGCTGCCCCTCAGCCGTATTCTGCGTCTCGTACCGCGCCTTGGTCAGGCCCGTCAGCACGACATTATGCGCCGTAGCATAGACAAATTCGCCCGCCCCCGGAATCAGACACACCCCGTCAATCAGGTTCTCAAGGTCGTCCGCCTTTGCCCCGCGCCGGAACACCTCAACCGACAGGTTCGGCGGACGATTACCAAAGGCCGCCAGAGGCATGTCCTCAAACACCATATAGGCCAGCCCGCGATAGGCCGGTGCTGAACCTTCAATCGCCATGATCAGGCTGTCGGGCATCTGGTCTTCACCGCCCTTATACAGCCTGAAGGCAATCTGCGACATATCCAGTACCTGCCCATCGGCCCAGATGCGCCCGATACCGTCAATCGGCCCCTCACACAGACCCACGGCAAACGACAGGCTGTAGCCAAAACTCTCCGTGCGCGGCCCGTTCTTCGACGCCCGCGTCGACTCACGGCTTTCCTTAAGCCGCGCCGTCCAGATGACCGAAGCCGCCACGCGCCCGCGCCCGAATACCTGCTTGATGGGTGATCCTTGCGCCGATGCCGACACCCGAAGCCCCTCAAGCCGCGCCCCCAGTTGCCGCACCGGCTGAAGCGTATTGATCAGGGTCTTGTCAACAAGCCCCCCAAGCGCCGCACCAATGACACCGCCCACCGGCCCGCCAATCGCAGACCCCACCGCACTTAAAACAACCTGCGCCATAACCTAACCTCTGCCTCTCTACTTCATTTCTCCCTATCTTTGATGGGGAGGGGGACCGCCGCGATTTATCGCGGGGGTGGCGGGGTATATTCTCCCTCTCCCCTCAGGGGAGAGGGTCGGGGTGAGGGGCCTCTTCATCCACACCTCACCCCATCTCCGGAAACGCAAATGCCGCCACGACATGCCTGCGCCACCAGGTCCCAAGCCATGAGGCCACCACCGCCTGCCCCCAATAGGCATGGATGATTTCTGCCCTCTGATCGGCCATATCGCCCGCACTGAGGATGGCCGCATGTTTGGCCACCGCCACCGCCTTCATGCGAAACAGCAACACATCCCCTGCCCGTGCCTCGTCAATCCGCACAGGCCGCATCCACTGCCCAAGCGCCGCTGCCAAAACCTCCTGTCCCCCGACCTCCGCCCAGTCGCCGCTATAGACCGGTAATTCCCACGGCTCTGTGCCATAAAGCCCGCGCCACACCCCGCGTATCAACCCGAGGCAATCACACCCCTCGCCCCTAAAGCTCATGCGATGCTGATAAGGCGTACCGATCCATGACCGGGCCTCATCGACCACCGCCGCCCGTCGCATATCCTCAAAGGTCATACCCGGTGACCACTCGACCGCCCATTCATCAGGTCACCGGCCCTTGGATAGAGACTGATAAAATCCTCGCCCGGCATATCGGGAAAGCCGCGGAAATTAATCTCATTGCCAAACACACCGCGACAGGTGGCGTAGCGCTTGTCGCAGACCACCCCGACCTCAGCGGCCACACCACAACGCATATCTCCCAAAGCCGCCTCACACAGGGGCGTAAACCTGCGGCCCACTATCTGCCTCAGCCTTGCCGCAGGCCCTTCAACATGGGCAATGAACGACGCCTGCCCCCGACACTCGAGCCGCGCCAGCGTACCCGAAGCCAGATGCAAATAATCCTCTGTCTGCACCCAGCTGACCACATAGGTGTCAAGCCGCGCGCCGTCATAAAGGCCCGCCTCGATGTCCTCCGCCCTTAAGGCTTCAGCCGTCAGCACACCCGACACCGAACTATCCGACGCCTCAGACCCCAGCGCCTCAGACGCCGCCCCTTGCGTCAGACCGCTGGCGGCCAGACAGTCCACGCCCAGAAACCTGACCGCCGCGTCATGATCGGTAAACCCCAGCCGCTGCGCATCCTTACGCGTCATGATCCACACATGACACAACCCCGCCGCCCCCCGCCCTAGGGCAGCGGCTATCCGCTCCGGTATCTGTCTCATAGATTTCCTTTCATCCTCCCCCCTCTCCCCTCAGGGGAGAGGGTCGGGGTGAGGGGCCTCTTAAACCCGCACCTCAATCAAAGGGACCGCAGCCACACGCCCCGCCTCAAACCCTTCAAGCGTCATATCCAGCCGGTCAGAATCAAAGCGCACCGGTGTGTCGAACTCGAACCCCGCCGTGACCTGTGCGCCCACCTCCGGTGCCGCATCAAACGTCACAAGACCTGTCGTATGATCAACGCTGAACCCGCCGGTTACCGCCACGCCCCCGACTGCGACCACCACCGTCGCTTCAACCGGCTTGTGCACAGGCCGCACCACGGCCCCATACTGTTTCACCAGCTGAAACTCAGTCTTCTGCCCGTCGCCCTCCCCGATCACCTGATCCAACGCCGTAACAGCGGCCTTAAGCGCCCCACTGCGACAATCAGCAAAATCCCTGAAGCGAAAGCCATAAAGCGGCCCCTGCCGTGCCTCGAAAAAGCTCAGCAATGCCGCTGCATCGGTCAGCGACCTGACCCCGGCCCCGATCAGATAACGCCTGCGCCCCAGCGCCCACGGACTGATCCGCTGCTCAAAGCCGGACGCCAGCGACACGATCTGCGTTTTGCGTTCGATCCCTGCCCCCGACCCAAAGGCGAGTCGCGCCGGAAAAGACACCTCATGAAAGCCCATCTATCGCCCTCCCAACCGCGCCGCGCGATGCAACATGGCCGCAATCTGCGCCTCAGAGCGCACAAGACCCGCCGCCCCGCCCTCCATATTAAGCGTCAGATTAACCACCGGCCCGCCCACGCCTGCCGGTTCGATGACACCCGACCCCGAAGGCCTGAACCATTCCGGCCCGCGCTCCCCCACCAGATAGGCCCCGCCCGCCGTCACCGGCCCGCCATCGGCTCTTGCGCCAGCAAAAGATCCGGCAAACGACTTTGACGCCCCCGAAAAAATCTCCCCCAGCACAGCCCCCAGCGACCCCGCCCCGCGCGTCTGACCCGACGCGGCATTGACCGCCGCAATCACCGCCGCCGCCAGTTCGGCCATAGTGATCTTGCCATCCGAGGCCGCCCGCCCGAGCGAGCGCACCACCGAGGCTCCGGCACGGGCAAAGGCCTGATCTATGGCCTCCGCACTCTCTCTGGCCGGAGCCTCCAGCGCCTTTAAGGCCTCGGACGCCGCCTCAACCTGCGCCCGCAACCCCTCGACGCCCTGCCATTCGTTTTCCATTAGTCCGCCTCATCCGGAAATTGCGCCATCATGGCCCTAAGCCCTGCCTTCTCAAGCCGCGCCGCTGCCTCGGTTTGCGTAAGCCAAACCCACTCACGCCAACTCAAACTCCAAAAGACTTGCGGCGACAGGCCCCAGCCGATCACCGCCTGCCGCAGCATCGCACCCCAGGTCTCGGTCATGCATTCATCGCCGCAAACGCCGCTACAATCGCCGCCAGAGCCTCTTTAAATCCAACGGCCTCCGGCTCGATCTCATCAAGCACCAGTGCCCTGAGCACGACCTGCACATCCGACGCGCCCATGCCCCCAAGCCGCGCCCCCAGCGCCTCAAAGCCCGTCACCCCGAAATGCGCCTCAAGCGCCGCCAGCGCCCGTAAGGTCACACACAGCCTGACCTCACGCCCTCCAAGGGTCGCCAGCACCTCGCCTCTGGCCGGATTAAAGGGCGACAAAACTCACCTCCCCCGCCGACGCCAGAGTCACCGCAAAGGTCGCCTCCCCGTCATGCTCACCGGCATAGTCAAGCGACGCAATCAGGAACGGCCCCTGAAACTGCCCAAAATGCGGCACAACGATTTGCCACTGCCGCGCAACCTGCGCGAAAAACACCTCCCGCATCTGCGCGTCCGAAGCCTCATCACGAAACACACCCGCCCCCGATACCGAAAGCGACTTAACGCCCGCGCCCGCCAGCAATTCCCGCCAGCCACCGGCACTGTCTGAGTCCGTCACGTCAATGGTGCGCGCATTCAGCGATACCGTCCGCGCCCGTAATCCCGCCACCGTGACAAACACCGCAGGCGTCGCGCCATTGGCTATTTTGAGCAACATGTCGCGGCCCTTTTGCAAAGCCATATCTTTTCTCCTTCTGTTTCATCCCTCCCTGTTTACGGGGAGGGGGGACCGCGAAGCGGTGGGTGGGGCAAATCCCCTACACTGCTTCACTCACCACCCTGAGCCGCACCAGCCCGTGCACCGAATAGCGATCACTTGATCTGAACACATCGACATAGGTGACCCGCACACTGACCACATGCTGCCCCTCAAGGTTCAAACTCGCCTGATCGAGCAACAGCCTCAGCTCTGCCGCAATAGCCCGCGCCTCCTCGGTACCGGCAAAGCGCGACACCACCGTCAGGGTCACGACCTGTTCGGTCACCTCAGGCCCTAAGCCGCCAATTGATCGCGCCTCGGCACGCCCCAACCGCACATAGGGATAGACCGGTTCCGGCGGCACCTCGTCATAGATCCTGACTGCCGCCCCCAGCCAGACCTGCAACGAGGCCTGCGCTTTCAGAAACGCCAACAAGCCTTTCTGTAAGCCCCGCAACGGATCGACACTCATGGCTGCACCCGCTCGATGCGCACCCGCACCGCCTTGTCCTGAGCGATGTCAAAGGCCTGAATGGCCCAGTCATTACCGTCGATAACCAGACGCCCGCCAACACTCAGGCCTTCCGCTGACCGACAGGTAAATACCGCCTGCTGCCGCACCAGCACTTCCCCTTCGGGCGTCAGACCCGATACCGGCTTTTCGGGGTCAAAATCCCCCCACACCGTCCCCACCCATTCCGGCGTCCGCACAAACCCGCCGAATTCGGTCGGCGTGCGCGCGATCCGATAAAGTTTCGCAGGCGTCTTCAACCGCGCGGCTTGTAAGGGCGCACTCATAACCGCACCTGCCGGTAAGGTGCGATCCACGGCTCAAGCCCCTCAAGGGACACCTCGCCCTCACCGCGCACCCCATAGGCCCGCGCAATAAGATCAAGCAGCGCCAGCCGTAACGGCGCAGGTGACGCCTCGGTCAGTTCAATGCCCAAAGCCGTCTCCAGCCGGTCTTTTGCCGCGTCGATCAGGGTCGCAATCAGCGCATCCTCATCCTCATGAGACACACGCAGAAACAGCTTCGCCTCACTGAGCGAAACAGGATCAGCCATCTTCATTTTCCTTGTCTCTTCATACCTCCCCAACTTGCTGGGGAGGGGGACCGCCGCGATTTACGCGGGGGTGGTGGGGTATCTTTCACCTTCTCCCCTGCACACAGAGGAGAAGGGTCAGAACGCGATTTTTAACTGGCCGCGAACTTCAGCACCTTGATGGCATCAAAATTCTGCACCCCGCCGCCGACACGCTTGGTCGTATAGAACAGCACATAGGGCTTGGCCGAATACGGGTCGCGCAGCACACTCAGGCCCGCCCGATCGACAATCAGATAGCCCTTGGCAAAGTCACCAAACGCCACCGACAAAGACCCTGCCGCCACATCCGGCATGTCCTCAAGCTCCTGCACCGGATAGCCCAGCACCTGTGGCAAGGCTCCGGCCTGAGACGCCGGCGACCAGATATAGTTGCCATCGGCATCCTTGAACTTGCGAATAATCGCCGCCGTCTTGCGATTGAGCACAAAATGCGCGTTTGGACGATACTGGGCCTTAAGCGCATAGATCAGGTCAATCAGAATATCGACCGGATTGCTGGATGGAAACGCCGCTGACGTACCGGTAGCCACATGACCGATCTGCCCCCAGACAGGTGCCGCCGCCGTCGTATAGCTTAAGAAACCCCTGGGCTTATTGGTGCCATTACCATTAACAAAGGCCGCGGTTTCCTGCGCCGCAAAGCTGTCTTCGATCTCCGACGCCAGCCACTCATCAAGATTGATGAAACTGTCATCCAGAAGCGCCTGCGTCGCCGCCGGTGAGGCATAAAGATCAGCCGCCGGAAACTCCAGCAAAGCCAAAGTCGCCGGATCAGTTTCCGGACGCGCCGCAGTTTCCGCCACCCAACCGGCCACGACACCGGCGGTCGACACAGGCTTACGGAACACGCCCGCCCCTACGGTGCGCACAGTTGCCAGTGAACGCATGGGCGATACCTGCGCCAGACGACGCTCGACAAACCGCTCGGTCTCAAACGGGGCCAAAGCCCCCGAACCCGACGCGCTCGACAGACCGGCCTTAAGCTCCATCGTCACTCGACCGGAACGCAGATAACCGTCCCAGGCGGCCTTAGATTCTTCCGGCATAGCCTTAACCGGCGCGCCAATATCAGGGCGCGACTTCTGGCTCAGAATACGATCAAGCCGTGCCTGCGCCGACTGAAGCCCGTCCTCGATACGCGCGACCTTGTCATCCAGCAGACCATCGCCCTGCTTTTTCTCCAGCGCACTCAATCGCTGATCATTGGCATCCTTGAACGCCTCAAACGCTCCCAGAACCTCATGCAGGGCCGCCTTCACCTCGGTGGACGCCACCGCGTGTTTCACTTCTTTCATCCATTTTCTCCTGAAATTCCCTCTCCCCTCAGGGGAGAGGGTTAGGGTGAGGGGCCTCCCCCCACACCGCTATTCTTCATACCTCCCCAACCTGTTGGGGAGGGGGACCGCAAAGGCTTGCCTTTGTGGTGGTGGGGTATCTTCCCTACGCCGCCGCCCGCGCCGCTTCAGCTATCCGAAACCGCGCCGTTGGCAACATGGGAAAGGTCACCAGCGACACCTCCCAAAGCGCCACGCCCGCCAGCACCCTGAGCCTGCCTGTTTCATCAAACCGGCTCTTTTCCGTGCGAAAACCAATCGACAAACCGTCAATCACCCCCGCCCGTATCAACGCACAGACCATCCGCGCTTCCGGCGTGACCTCAAACACCCGCCCGCGCACAAATAATCCGTCCGCATCTTCATAAACCTCATCCCAGATCCCGACCGGCGCTTCGGCCTTGTGCTGATAAAGCATCCGCACTCCCTCTGGCCCCGTCCGCGTCAGGCTGTCACGAAACGCCCCCGGCACCACGACATCGTCATTGAGATCACGCTGATAAAACCGCGACGCATAACCCTCGATCACCACCGTCATGTGCGCCGCTCCTCATCCAGCTTATGCTCAATCCGCCCCAGCGCTGCCCGCGTGGCAATGGCCTGTTCCTCAAGCCGCGCCAGACGTTCCGCCACACCGGCCTGCTGCTCCAGACGCCGCTCAACCCCCTCTAATCGCGCACCCGCCCGACCGGTCCACATCAGCGCCGCAGCGGTCTGCAGGATGATGGCCGTCACGACCCCGCCACTAAACCACTCACCCATGCGCCCCTCCGCAATCCGCGACCTCACTTAAGCCCGCCAGACGCCGCTTCTCGGCCACCTCAAGAAAACTCGCCCCCTCAAGCCGCGCCCACAGCGCTTCCCGTTCCGCCGACAGGGCCGGTAAGGTCTCGACATCGGCAATGATCCGCGCGCCCTGAAACCTTGGCTCCAGCCAGTTCGACAAGGACCGCGTCGTCTTCTCGACCAGAGGCAAAACCGTGTGCCGCCAGAAGGCCGCATTGGCCTCACGATAATTGCTGTAGGCATTATCGCCCGGTATCCCCAGAAGCTGCGCCGGCACCCCGAAGGCCAGCGCAATATCCCGCGCCGCCGCGTGCTTGCCCTCGATGAAATCCATATCGGCGGGCGAAAGTGACATGGGCTTCCAGTCAAGCCCGCCCTCAAGCAATAATGGCCGTCCGGCATTATCCGCCCCCGCATGGGCCTCGCTAAGTTCCGCCTTCAACCGGCTGAACTGCTCCTCAGACAACCGCTCCGATGCCTTCGCCCCATAGACCAAAGCCCCCGAAGGCCGCGCCGCATTATCAAGCAAGGCTTTATTCCAGGCCCCTGACGCATTATGCACATCGATGGAAAAGGCCGCCGCCTCCAGCGGTGAAAACCCGTACCAGTCATCGAGCGGATGCCACAGCTTGAGATGCAGCGCCTTCAACCAGCCCTGAGGGTCGCGCCCGATATGCGCCGTATGCGCGCCGACCTTGTATTCATAGGCTTCCGGCCAGCCCTTGGCATTGGGCAGCACCCTGACCCGATCAGCCCGCAGCACCCATAATTCCAACGGGCCATCATCCCCGCCTGCCGCCTCGACATAGGCATTACCCGCCGTCTGCAAGGACGCATAAAGCGCCTCCCTGAGATCAGCCCCGCCCTGCTCGGCATTGGGCCGCTCCAAAAGCTTTGCCATAGGGTGCGCGCTTTCATGACGCCCGTCACAATCAACCCGTAACGGCACCGAAGCCGCCGCCTCGGCAATCATGCGCACACAGCGATAGGCAATGGCATTTTTGGCAAAACCCTCACGCGCCAGATGCTGGTAATCGCGCGGTGTCCACTGCGCCCGCCCCTGCCCGGTCAAGGCCACCAGAGCGCGCCCCTGCGATTGCTTCTGCTCCCGCCACTTCTTAAACACATCAACCATCATTCTTCCCTTTCATACCTCCCCATCTGTGATGGGGAGGGGGACCACAAAGGCCCGCCTTTGTGGTGGTGGGGTCTCTTCCTCTTCCCCCTTCGAGGCATAAGATCGCGGGGCCTGCCTTTCATCCTCCCCTGCCTGCGGGGGAGGTGTCGCGGCGAAGTCCGCGACGGAGGGGGCAAAACCCTGCCCTACAACCGGCTCAACCTCGGCTCACTGCGCCCCGTAATCATTAGTGCCGTCACCGCCCACACCAGCGCATCCGCCCGATCCGGCGACTTGCCGCCTTCCGTTCCCAGCGCCATCAACTCCTCCTCCAGCGCCACAAACCGCCCCTCAAGCGGCGCATGAACCACGCGCCCCTGCTCATACAAAGCCGCCACCGGCTCGGCCCGCGCCCGCTTACCGACCCGTGCGTGCACCAGTTCTACCGGCACGTCACAACCCGCCATGACCAGCAGCGAACGGATCATCTCCCCGCCCTGATTAGCCTCTGCCACTACGCGCAAAGCCCCGTAATCGGCCACCAGCCCGGCCACCCGCTTGGCCCAGCCCAGCGGCGACAGCCCCGAAACGCTTGCGTCCTCCAGCACAAAGGCTTGCGTCCCCGCCTTAGCCGCCACCACGATACCGCAGGCATCGCCATGTGACGTCGCAGGCGGATCAACCGCCACCAGCACCTGATCAAACGCCACCGGCCGCGCGCCATAACGGCGCCCGAGATCAGCCGCCCGCCACAAGGCCTGCGCATCCCCATCGACCACAAGCCCCTCAAGCTCCTGCGCCGCCAGCCGTGTGCCGCCATAGAGCGCATTGAGGCTCTCGACAAAACTGTCCGACAACCCGGCTGCATTCTCACGGGTCGAAGACCGCGTCAGCACCACACCCGCCTCCCCCATCAGCACCTTCAGGGCCATCAGAGGTTTGGGCGTTGTCGTCACGCATAATCTCGGAGCACTTCCCAACCGCAGCCCCATGCGCAACATCGCCAGAGTCTCCGCCGGTGCGCGCCAGGCGCAGAACTCATCCGCCCAGGCATAATGAAACTGCGGCCCGCGCAAACTCTCAGGATCTTCCGCCGAAAAAGCATAGGCCACCGCCCCGTTAGGCCAGCGCAACCTGCGCCGTGACACCTCGTAATGCGGCCGGTTGCCGCGTTGCGCCACAGCCCGTAACCCCGAAGGCCCTTCGATCATCACCTCACGCACATCATGCAGGCTTGCGCCCACCAGCGCGAAGCGCAAACCCTTATCGATCAGCGCCTGCACCCACTCGGCACCCGCCCGCGTCTTGCCCGCCCCGCGCCCGCCAAGGAACAACCATGTCCCCCAGTCGCCCTCAGGCGGCATCTGCGCCGGTCTGGCCCAGAACCGCCAGTCATTCAGTATCCCCCTGACGATCGCCGGGCTCGTTATCTCGTCCATCCACGCCTGACGCGCTTCGCGCCCCAGCGAGACGATCGAGCTTGCGTTCCAGCCTGAGTTTCCAGGCTTCAAGCGTGTCGGCTGTGTCCTGTTCGTCGTCATGCATACCCGTCTCTCCGCCTTCGGATTCTTTCGTGTAAACCTCTTTCAGGGTCCGCCTGACCGCGCTCAGCGCCTTGGCCCGCTTCTCGACCGCCGCAAACTGGGCGGGTGTCAGCATGGCCTCGCAATCCGCCATCAGCCTGCCAAACAGCGCCATAAGCCGTTGTTCGTGCATCACTTTTCTTTTCGATATTGTTTTGTCGGAAAGTGTCGTGCGTCCCATGCCCTTAGTTATAAACGGGCTGGAGAGACGGGGCATAAGACCTCAGGCACTAAATGTAACCTTAAGAATTGCCTTATGTTTTTTTTACATTAAGCGGGTAAACGCCTATCTCACTTTTATGCTCGCAGGTGCAAAACAACTGTCACAAAGTCAGGTTATGTGAATAGTCAGGCTTCAGTACGGTGCGCCCCCGCATAAAGGCACCCCTATTTTCTATTAGATCTTTTTTTGATCATTGAGCGCAGGCCACGGTTAACCCCGTGGCCTTTTCCTTTACAGGTCGCTCTTGTCGGCCAGCAGATCAAACGCCGCATAATCCAGCGCATCGTCTTCGTATTCCAGCTCGGTTTCCGAAATCGTCTGCCCGCGCACCGATACCCCTGCCTGATGCACCGTTTCACGATCCCCGCTGATCAGATGATGCCAGCGTGGCAAATCTTTGCCTTCATAGATGCGGCGATAGGCGCAACTGAGCGGCATCCACTCCAGCGCCTCGATATTATGCGGCGTCAGCTTGATGCAGTCCGGCACATATTTTTTGCGGTTTGGATAATCACTGCACCGGCACGACTGGTTGTCGAACAGCTTGCAATGCACCCGCGTGGGTATGATCTCGCCCGAGTCTTCGTCCTCAAGCCTTATCAGACAGCAAAGCCCGCACCCGTCACAGAGGCTTTCCCACTCTGTCACGTTCATCTGCTCTAAGGTCTTGGTCTGCCAAAAAGGTCTGGTCATGCCTCGCCATACTCCAAAACCCTCACCTTATCCATACCTCCCCATTTTAATGGGGAGGGGGACCGCCGTGCGCAGCGCGGGGGGGCTTACTTTACCTCCCCTACCTCACACACCCTATTCACAAAACCGGCCCCAGCCTGTACAGGCAAGCCCATGAACACCAAGGCCCCCCTGCTCGCACTCAAAGACGTCCGCCTGATGGACGGCATGAACCCCCTGTTTGACGGCGTGGACATCGCGCTTGAACCCGGCGTTCGCGCCTGTCTGGTCGGTAAGAACGGCGCGGGCAAATCGACCCTGATGCGCCTGATGGCAGGCCTGATCGAGGCCGATTCCGGCGAACGCACCCTCATGCAGGGCCTACGCTACGCCTATGTGCTTCAGGAACCGCAACCCGACGGGGACACCGTACTCGACTGGGCGATCTCGGATGGTGCCGAATCCTATCTGGCCGAGGCCGAGCTTTTTGAATTTGGCCTTGATCCGCAAACCTCCGCCGCCTCGCTTTCGGGCGGTGAAAAGCGCCGCGCCGCGCTTGCCAAGGCTTTTGCCGAAGAACCCGACCTTATCTTCCTCGATGAGCCGACCAACCACCTTGATATCTTCGCCATCGAAGCCCTGGAAGAACGCCTGAAATCTTTCCGGGGCGCAGCCCTGATCGTCAGCCACGACCGCACCTTCCTTGAACGCGTCACCCAGCGCTGCTACTGGCTTTATGACCGTAAGATCATGCGCCTTGACGCCGGTTACGCGACGTTCGAAGGCTGGTCAGAAAAAATCGTCGAAGAACAGGCCGAATCCCTGCGCCGCCTCGAAAAGGCCATCGAGCGCGAAACCAAAACCTTCTACAGTTCCATTACTGCGCGGCGCACCCGCAACGAAGGCCGCGCCGCCCGCCTTCAGGCCATGCGCGCCGACGCCGCCGAACGCGTAAAAAACCTCGGCAAGACCATGGAAATGAGCATCGATTCCGGTGGCACCTCCGGTAAGCTTGTGGCCGAGCTCAAAGGCGTCTCCAAAGGCTTCGGCGACAAGACCCTGCTCAACAACTTTTCGACCCGCATCATGCGCGGCGACCGTCTGGCCATTGTCGGCCCGAACGGGGCGGGCAAATCGACGCTGGTCAAGCTGCTGATCGGTCAGATTAACGCCGATTCCGGTGAAATCAAACTCGGCACCAATCTGGAAACCGCCTATCTCGATCAGGGCCGCGACACCCTCAAAGGTGAGGAAACCCTGTGGGACGCGCTGGCCAATTCCGGCTCGGATCAGATCATGGTGCAGGGCCAGCCGAAGCACGTCGCTGGCTACGCCAAAGAATTCCTGTTCCGTGAAAACCAGTTGCGCCAGCCGGTCAAATCCCTGTCCGGCGGGGAACGTAACCGCCTGCAACTGGCCCGCGCCCTGGCCAAATCGACCAATCTTCTGGTGCTGGATGAGCCGACCAACGACCTCGACATGGATACGCTCGACCTGCTTGAAGACATGCTGGCCGACTATGACGGCACCTTGATCCTCGTCAGCCACGACCGTGACTTTATTGACCGTCTCGCCACCTCGACCCTCGCCCTGAACGGCAAGGGCAAGACCGTCGAAACGCCTGGCGGCTGGCAGGATTTCCTGCGTCAGAATCCGGAATTTTTCACCGAACTCAGCCACCGCACCCCGACGGTTTCAAAACCCGCCGCAAAGGCTCCGGCACCTAAACCGGCCCCTAAGCCCGCCACCAAAAAACTCAGCTACAAAGACCAGAAGCGCCTCGAAGACCTCAACGCCCTGATGCCCAAATGGCAGGCGGAAATCAAAAACACCGAAGCGGCCCTCTCCGATCCCGACCTCTATGCCAGATCACCGGCCAAGTTTGACGCCCTGATGAAAACGCTGGAAAAGTTAAAAACCGACCTCGAAAACGGCGAACTTGAATGGCTCGAACTCGAGGAAAAACGCGAAGCCCTCACCTAATCATCCTCCCCTGCGAAGCGGGGGAGGTGTCAGCGCGAAGTCGCTGACGGAGGGGGCATTCTACAACGTAGGGGATATTTCATATCTTTTCCTTACGCGCTCAACATGCCATAGCGAACCTCATGGCCCGTTACCCGCTCAAAGACGAAGACAAACGCCTGTGGTCGCTGGTAGCGGCGACTGTGCGACCGCATACGGCCAAAACGAAACTCAAGACAACAACCACCCCGACTCCGGAACCGGAAACCGTAACCCTGAAGGGCCTGCCTGCCGGTAAAAACACCATGACGGCCCCAAAGCTGCCCCCTCTGCCCATGGCCCCTTTTCGGGTGGGTGAGGCCGTCAAACCCCAGACGGGCTATAAGCTTTATAGCGACAGTCCCAAATCCGATCCCTATCCCATTGAGCCGAAACGCAAGCGCCGCCTGAGCCGCGAACGCGACCCCATCGAAGCCCGCCTCGACCTGCACGGCCTGACGCAGATTCAGGCTGAATCGCGCCTCAAAGCCTTCGTCCATCAGGCCTATGCCAACGACTATCGCGCCATTTTGGTCATTACGGGCAAAGGTCTGGCTGAAAACGGCATACTCAAACGCCATGCGCCGGAATGGCTGGCCGATCCGGCGCTGTCACATATGATTGCCGGTGTCTCGCAGGCTCACGCCCGCCACGGCGGCTCCGGCGCGCTCTACATCGCCCTCAAACGCCGCGTTTAATACATACTCCCCAGCTTGCTGGGGAGGGGGACCGCGCCGGTTTGACCTACGGGGTGGTGGGGCATCTTGCTTACCCTAACAACCCCCGCGCCTTCGCCAGTTCCCCATAATTCACCTGCGGACGCGGGCCATAGTGGCCGATCACTTCCGCCGCCGCCAGCGACCCCAGCCGCCCGCTCTCAACAACCGACAGGCCCTGAGTCAGACCATAAAGCACCCCCGCCGCATATTGGTCACCGGCACCGGTGGTATCGACCACCTCTGCCGCGCACACCTCAACCGGCAAAACCTGATCATAGGTCACCGCCACAGAGCCTTTATCCGAGCGCGTCACAAACGACAGATCAGCCTTGGTCCCAAGAAACTTCACTGCTTCATCAAAATTATCCGTCTGGAAAAAGGACAGGACTTCGCTCTCATTGGCAAAGACCACATCAATGTGCCGCTCGATAAAGGCCAGCAGATCGGTACGCCAGCGATCGACAACAAAGCTGTCCGACAGCGTAATCGCCGTCTGACGCCCTGCGGCACGGGCAATTTCACAAGCCTTGGCAAAAGCCGCCCGTCCTGACGGCGTATCAAACAGATAGCCCTCCAGATAGGTTACCTTCGACGCCTCAATAATCGCCGCATCAACGTCCTGAGGCCCGACAAGCGCCGCCGCACCCAGATAGGTCGCCATGGTGCGCTGCCCGTCCGGTGTCACATTAATCAGGCACCGCGCCGTGGCCGTCGGATCATCATGCAGAAACGGCGTACCGAACGTCACGCCCAGACGCTTGAGGTCGCGTGAAAACACCTCCCCCAAAGCGTCATGTGCCACCTTGCCAATATAGGCTGCCTTGCCACCAAACGAAGCGACACCGGCAATCGTATTACCTGCCGACCCGCCGGATTCCTGCGTCACATCCCCACGCGCCGTCATCTTCTCATAGAGATTCAGCGCCCTGTGCTGATCAATCAGCGTCATCGACCCCGCAGGCAGGTTTTCCGCCGCCAGAAACGCAGGTTCCGCGGGCGCAATAACATCGACAATGGCATGACCGACGGCAACAACATCATAATCAGAAAACATAGGGATTTATCCGGTTGATTTTATCCCCCTCTGTTGCGCATAAAGCCAGCATGCGCAAGTCCCTCCTGATCCTGACCCCCGATCCCGACTATAAAACCCACAGCCGCTGGCCCGCCGTCGTCGACGCCTACCGCGCCGCCCTCTCCGACCTTCCCGTCGATATCTTTACCCAGCCCTGGTCAGCGCCCCTGACGCGTGACTATGATCTGGTGTGTCCGCTGGTGGTCTGGGGCTATCACAATGCGCCCGATGACTTCCGTAAAAGCCTCGCCTACATCAAAGCCAAGGGCCACAGACTGATGAACCCCACCGGCATTCTGGCATGGAACATCGACAAGCATTATTTGCGTGACCTGTCACAATCCGGCATCCGCACCGTACCTACCCTGTTTGCCGCCAGCCTGACCCCCAGAGTGATCGCCAATGCCCGCGCTGATTTCAATCAGCAAAAACTGGTCATCAAACCCGTCATATCTGCCGGTTCCAAAAACACTTTTATACTCGACACGGATCATATCCCCCCAATTCATTGGGGGGAGACCGGCGAAGCCGGAGGGGGGAGTCTTATGCTGCAACCCTTTATGCCCGCCATCCAGTCCGAAGGCGAATGGTCACTTCTGTTCTATAGCGGCCAGTTCTCCCACGCCGTGCTGAAGACCCCCAAATCCGGTGATTTCCGCTCACAGCCCGATTATGACGCGAACCTGCGCACACTGCCTGTCCCGCCCGAAGCGCTGGAACTGGCCTACGAAGCGCTTGACTATGCCGGTGGCCCTGACCTGCTCTATGCCCGCGTCGATATGGTCAGAAACGACAGCGGCCAGCCGTGTCTGATGGAACTCGAACTGATCGAACCCGACCTCTATCTGACCTACGACCCAGATGCCCCGGCCCGACTGGCCCACGCCTTCAGCCATGTCCTGGGCCTTGGCTGCACCGGTTCCGGCCATCACCACAACTAACCATACCTCCCCGACTTGTCGGGGAGGGGGACCGCGATCCGCAGGATCGGGGTGGTGGGGTATCTTGCTTTCCCCGCGCCCCAAAGCAAACCCCGTAAGGAGCCACTGTGTCACCATATCTCCTCCCCCTGCTTGCTATTGCTTCACCACAACCGACCACGCCTGAACCCGTGGAAATCACCGTTACCGGTGAACGCCCGACACCCTCTCCGTCCGAAGCCTTGCGTCAGCGCACCGCCGACGTCGCCGGTGCCACCGCCTTTGTTGACGAAAGCGCGTGGGCCAACCAGCGCGCCACCACCCTTAAGGACATGGTCGATTTCACCCCCGGTGTTCTGGCCCAACCGAGAAACGGCGCAGAATCCTTACGCCTATCCATCCGTGGCTCAGGCCTGACCCGAACCTTTCAGGGACGCGGCCTGCTGATTCTTCAGGATGGCGTGCCCGTCAACACCGCCGACGGCAGCTTTGAGTTCAATACGCTTGATCCGTGGCTCATTCAGCACATGCAAATCCTCAAAGGGGCCAATGCGCTGGAACAGGGTGCGACCCAACTCGGCGGCTCGATCAACCTCATCACCCCCACTGGCCGCACGCAACCCTACACCCGCCTGCGCCTTGAGACCGGTTCATTCGGCCACCGCCACGCCCTGATCAGTTCAGGCTTTGCCACCCCGACCCATGACGGGTTTATGGCCCTGACCTACCTGTCGCAGGACGGTTTCCGCCACCACAATCAACAAGATTCCCTTCGCCTCGCCGCCAATTTCGGCTGGCAGGCCTCCGCCCACCTCGAACACCGCCTGTTTGCCTCCCTAAGCCGTGCTGACGCCGAAATCCCCGGCTCCATAAGCCTTGCCGAAATCGCCCGCGACACCCGCACCGCCAATCCGGCCAATATTACCGGCCGCTTCTATCGCGATGTTGATCTCGGTCGTCTGGCCTATCGCGGAATCTATACGGATGGCCTGTCGGAATGGTCACTCGCCGCCTACACCAGCCACCGCCGCCTCGACACCCCCGTCACCGTGGCCATCAAAAGCCGCTCCAACGAACACGGCCTGCGCCTGAGATACGGTTATGGCCTGCGCCCCAACCGCTTCACCACCGGCCTGAACGCCTATTACGGCAAGGAAAAAGAACGCCGCTTCGTCAATGTCGCTGGCACGCCCACCACCCCCATTGTTACCCGCGACCTGACGGCCCTGACCCTTGAGGCCTACGCCCAGTATGAACATCTGATTGCGCCGTTCACCACCGCCATAGCTGGCCTTCAGGCCACCGCCGTCACCCGCCGCATAGATGAACACTTCCCCTCAACCGAGCGCCGCACGAACCGCTATTCGGCCTTCAGTCCACGCCTCGGCCTGCGCTATGACGCCCAGACCTATACCCTGTTCACTAATTTCAGCCGCAGCTACGAACCTCCTACTTTGAGCGAGCTATCCGGCGGCAATGGCCCCGGTTTTCGCTCACTCAACGACCAGAGCGCCACCACGGGCGAAATCGGTGGTCGCGGTCAGTACAAAAACCTGCGCTGGGAGGCCGCCACCTATCTGTCGACCCTAAGCGGTGAATATATCATCCTGCGTCAGCCTGACGGTTCCTCACAGGCCGTCAATGCCGACCGCACCCATCACGCCGGCCTCGAACTCGGCCTCGGTGGGCAACTGACCCGCCTCCTGTCGGTCAATACGGCATACACCTACAACCACTTCCGCTTCCGCAACGATCCGGTCTATGGCGACAACCATTTGCCGGGCGTGCCCAGCCACTATCTGCGCGCCGAACTGAGCTACCATATCGGCCCCGTCACCCTGTCACCCAATGTCGAGTGGTCACCTGTGGCCTATTATATCGACATGAACAACAGCCTCCAAAGCCCCGCCTATACGGTCTGGAATCTGCGGGCCACATGGTCACCATCGCAAAAACCCATCCGCTTTTATGCCGACCTACGCAACCTGAACGACGAAGCCTATGTCGCCACGACCAATGTCATCGCCAATGCCTTTGGCAATGACGGTCGCCACTTCTATCCCGGCGAAGGGCGCGCCCTTTATATCGGGATCACTCTGAAATAATCCGTGAAAAAATTTCATTTGAAACTAATTGCCTCCCTTGCCCGAAAGGTCTAAGGCGAAGGCCATTATGTCGACACGCACCATAAAAGCCCCTTCGTTTCCTGAATTTGTCGGTCTGGCTGCCGCCATCATGGCCATGATGGCGCTGGCTATTGATGCCATTCTGCCTGCCCTGCCGACCATCGGGCGTGAGTTTCAGATTACCGACCACAATCAGTTGCACGCCATTATCGGGGCCTTTTTCATGGGCGCAGGCGTCGGCCAGCTGGCCTTTGGCCCCTTATCGGACTGGCTGGGACGCCGCAATGTGCTTCTGTGGGGCATAGGCGTCTATGTCGTCCTGTCGCTGCTGGCGGCCCTTGTCGACAATATGAGCCTGCTGATCGCCCTGCGCTTCGCGCAAGGGCTGGTCGCCGCCTGCGCCAGTGTCATTTCCCGCGCCATTGTCCGTGACTATTATTCCGGCGACCGCATGGCAAAGGTCATGTCGATCGTCCAGATGATCTTCCTCGCCGTGCCTGCGCTGGCGCCCGCTCTGGGGCAGCTGATCCTGCTGATTGCCCCGTGGCGCTTCATCTTCGTCACTCTGGCCATATATGCCATGTTGCTGCTGGTCTGGGCCCTGTTCCGCCTGCCGGAAACCTTACCCGCCGAAGCCCGCCGCAAGCCCGATATCGGCCATATCCGCCGCACCAGCATCAGCCTCCTGACCAACCGCGTGTCCCTGACCTATACCCTGGCCAGCACCACCATAGTGGCCATGCTGCTGGTCTATCTGTCTCTGATGCCTCAGGTGTTTGACGAGGTCTATAACCACCCCGAATGGCTGGCACCGGTCTTTGCCATCTGCGTCGTCGCCATGAGCGTTTGCGCCCTGCTCAATTCGCGTATCGTCGAAAAAGTCGGTGCCCGCACCGTTTCCCATTATGCCCAGTTAGGCATGCTGGGCTTTGGGGTGCTGCACTTTGCCATTGCCTACAGCTTCAATGAACCGCTCTGGCTGTTTGTCACCCTTCAGGCCCTGACGCTCGGCTGCATGAGCCTGTCGACCTCGAATTTCATGTCGATTGCCATGGAAGACTTCGGCCATGTCGCCGGCACCGCCGCCTCAGTTCAGGGCTTTATCACCATGATGGGCGGCAGCCTGTTCGGCGGTTTCCTGAGCGGCTTCTGGACCGGCCACCTGTGGCTGATGCCCTTGTCGGTCGTCATCACTTCCGGACTGGCCATGCTCATCATCTTCGTTGGCGAAAAAGGCCGCCTGTTCCGCAACGCCTGACCCCTAAATCCTCCCCTGTTTACGGGGGAGGTGGCGCGGCAAGGTCCGCGCCGGAGGGGGCACTTCCCGAACGATGTCTCTCAATCCCCTCAGATATTATCCCTGAGAAAATCTATCGTCCGCTCCCACGCCAGTTCTGCGGCTTCCGCATCATAGACCTCAGGCCGTGTACGGTTGAAGAACGCATGATCCGCCTCATAATGATGCAGCTCCGGCGACCGCCCTGCGGCGGTCATATCGGCCTCAAGCTCCGCAGCGACTTCCGGCGTGATCCAGTCATCCTTTGTGCCGAAGTGCGCCTGAAACGGAATGCTGATCTCCGCCGGATCAGCCACATCCTTCGGCGGCACCCCATAAAATGACACCGCCGCCGCAAAGCCCTCAAGCTTCGCCGCCGACACAATACTTAACACGCCGCCCATACAAAATCCCATCACCGCCACATGGGCATTGATCCCCTTAAGGTAATCCCGCGCCGCCGCAATATCCTGATGTACCGCGCCCGCGAAATCGAGCCCGTTCATCAGGTGGCTCGCCTCATCGGCATCTTTCGTCACCCGCCCGTGATACAGATCAGGGGCCAGCGCATTGAACCCCTCGGCATCAAAACGATCGACAATCGCCTTGATGTGGTCATTCAGCCCCCACCATTCCTGCAGGACAATGACACTCGGACGCGCCGGATCGATCCCCGAACACCATGCCGAAAGCATTTCGCCATCCGGTCGGGTAATCTCGATCATCTGTCCCATAGAATATGTCCTCGGTCATTTAAGTACGTTTGTAACGACTTTAGAAACACAGCCCCGACCTGTAAACCTTGGGTCAGGTTTTTGGGGCATGTCTTCTGAGCCACGTGGCGGCATAGCCACAGATCGGTATGATCTTAAGCCCCTGCGCCACCGCCAGTTGCTGAATATCCGCCATCAATCGCCCCGAAGCCCCTGTGCCGCGCAAAGGCACCGGCGCAAAGACATAATCTATATAGAGATCATTTCCCTGCCGCCGGTAATCGGCATAGACCACATGCGAATCCACATGCAGTTCAAAGCGGCTTTCATCAGCATTATCAATCATATCGCTCATAGGGCACCTACCAGATTTTCACCCGTTCTTCGGGCTTGAGATAATATGTCCCCGACGTCACCCCAAAGGCCTTATACCAGTCATCTATGTTCCGCATGGGGCCGATCACGCGAAATTGTGGCGGCGAATGCGGCGCGGAAACCACATGCTGCCGTAAGGCGTCATCGCGATACTTGCTGGCCCAGACCTGCGCCCAGCCTAAAAACACCCGCTGAGTACCGGTAAAGCCATCGAGCACGGGCGCCTCACTATGTGACAGGCGATAGGCCTCAAGCCCCAGCAATATACCCCCCAGATCCGCTATATTCTCCCCGATGGTCAATCCGCCCTGCACCTTGGCCCCGGGCAAGGGTTCATAGGTGCCATATTGCGCCGCCAACTGTCCGGCCCGCGCCTCGAACTTTTCCGCATCCTCCGCCGTCCACCAGTCCCGCAAATGCCCGTCACCATCGGATTTGCGCCCCTGATCGTCAAAACCGTGCGTGATCTCATGCCCGATCACCCCACCAATCGCGCCGTAATTGACCGCCGGATCGGCCTCAGGATCAAAGAACGGGGCCTGCAAAATCGCCGCAGGGAAAACGATCTCGTTACGCGTCGGGGAATAATAGGCATTCACCGTCTGCGGCGTCATACTCCATTCGGTGCGATCGACCGGTTGATCAAGGCGCTCGACGTGCTCGTTCCAGCCAAAGGCGTTACCGCGCTCGACATTGCCATAAAGATCACCGGCCACGACCTCAAAGGCCGCATAATCCTTCCACTTGTCGGGATAGCCGATCTTGACGCCAAACTTCGCCAGCTTCTCATGCGCCTTTACCTTGGTCGCCGCACTCATCCACTCAAGCCCGTCAATCCGCCGCCCCATGGCCACTTTCAGATTACGCACCAGCGCGTCCATCTGCACCTTGGACTCAGCCGGAAAATAGCGCGCGACATAGGCCTGCCCCAAAGCCTCCCCCAGGTAGGTCTCCGCCACCGCAATGCCGCGCTTCTCAAGCGGCCGTTGCGCCACGGCACCGCTCAGGTCACGTGACCGGAACTGCCAGTGCCGCTCAGCCACCGCTTCCGACAGATAGGGTGCTGCCTGATCTGCCGTCTTAAACGCCTGCCAGTCCTTTAAGGTTTCCAGCGGCGTATCGGCAAAAATCTGCGCAATCTTCGGAAAGGCCGTATTCTGCGCTACGATAATCTTTTGCGCCTTATCAACCCGTGCGCCGCTCAAAAACCCGCCCCAGTCAAAACCGGGCGCATAGGCCGTCAGTTCGGCCATCGTCATCGGATTATAGGTCTTGTCATCATCGCGGCTTTCAATCCGCGACCAGCTGACCTGAGCGATTTCCGTCTCAAAGGCGACAATGGCCTTCGCCGCCTGTTCCGGCGCTTCATGGCCAATCAGGCGCAGCACATCTGCAACATAGACCTCATAAAGCGCCAGCTTCTCCTTGAAGCTATCGGCAATATAATAGTCACGATCCGGCAGGCTTAAACCGCCCTGAAACAGATAGAGCGCATAGATTTGCGGGTTCTTGGCATCATCCCAGACATAGGGGCTAAAGACCGACCCACCGAAAAAGGCCGCGCTTTCGCCCATATAGCGCGCCATCTCCGCCTTATCCGTAATGGCCGCAATACGCGTCAATGACGGCTGTAACGGCGTCACCCCCAACGCATTGCGCCGCTCGACATCAACCATCGAGGCATAAAGATCGGCGATCTTCTTCTCATCGCCCCTAAGGTCACTGCGCCCCGCCAGTTCCGATACAATGGCCTGCAAGCGGTTCTCCGACAGATTTCTCAGGGCCAGAAAACTGCCATAGGAGGTACGGTCATCAGGAATAACAATCCGGTCAACCGCCTTGCCATTGGCATAGCGGAAAAAGTCATCACCCGGCGCGACGCTTAAGTCCATGCCACTGAGATCAAACCCCCATGTCCCGAACGACGGGGCTTCTGTCCCTGACGCCGCCTCCCCGCCGCTGATCAGCCCCTCAATCGCCGGTACGCTCTGGGTAAAACAATGGGCATCCAGACACTGACGCTCATCCGCCTGCGCCACTCCCGCGACACCTAATGACATGACCGAAACCAGAAGCAGGGACTTGCGCATAATATATCCTTGTCAAAATCGCTTTGACCGAAACATTCACCCCTTCCCCCCATTTGGCAACCCCTCCCCTGCTTCATACCTCCCCATTTCAATGGGGAGGGGAACCGCCGCGCATCAGCGCGGGCGTGGTGGGGTATCTTCCTTAAATCCCTCCCTGCTTGCGGGAAGGGTGGGAGAGGCCTTCTTCCTTGCTGCCTCCTCCCTGCCTTGCGGGGAGGTGGCACTCAATGACTTCAGGCATTGAGTGCCGGAGGGGTCTCTTCCTTCCTGTCTTGCCCCCTCCCCCTCAAACCCCGCCTCAATCGCAAACCCCTCCAGCGCCGCCAGATAATCCCTAAGCCGCACCAGCCCCAGACTACTATACGCCCCCGCCTTAAGGCTCTCATCACCCTCATACAAACGCTGCCCCAGCAAGATCGCAGGCACACACGGTATCTGCGGCCCATCCCCGTCGCGCGCAATAATATGCCACTCACGCCTTATCCGCTGACCGTCACGATCCACCCCTTCGATCTCGACAAACATCCCCCCGTCATCCGACCCCAGCCCGTTAAACAAGTCCGCGCCCTTAAGCAACGGCCCCGCCAGCTTCGGCAAGGCCACCGGCATCAGCCCTAAGCGCACCAGCCACGACATGGCCCAAAGCCCCAGATGAATGAACCCGACCTCTAGCCCCGCCCCAAAGCGCACCGCCTTAAACCCGTAACGCTCCGGCAACAGATCAAGATCGGGAATATCGCAATTGCCCATGAACCGCCGCCCCAGTTGCGGAAAGTCATGCTGCCGCAAATCCTGCCAGCCATAGGGCCTGTCGTTCCCCGCATAGGGCTTCAGCGGCTTGCCGACATAGCTCAAAATCCCCGCCGTCGTCGCCAGCCCCCGTTCCGCCCCCTGACCGGGACAGATACCAAACTCAATCCGTTCCAGAACGGCAAATTCATCCTTCACTGCCTCAATGACTGCCGACGACAGACATGGCACGCTTGAGGCCCCGCTGATCAGCGTCACCCCCGCCGCCTTTGCCACCGCCCCCAGCCGCCCAAAGCCCGTGACAAAGGCCCGCCCGTCCGACAGATCGACATAGTGTGCGCCCGCCTGAACACAGGCCTCCGCCACCCGATAATCCGCTCCCTGAAACGGCCCCGCCGTATGAATGACCACGCGCGGCCTTAAGGCCTCAAGCGCCCCCTTAAGATCACCGGCAATGTCCACCACAGCATACTCTGCCCCCAGACTTTCGGCGCAGGCCCGCGCCTTATCCGCGTTGCGTCCGGCAATGACCACCGGCACATTTCGCGCCAGCAATCCCGCCGCAATACGCTTGCCGAAATTACCATACCCCCCAAGTATCAGAACCGAGTCACGCATCTTGATAGGTCACTTCCGCGATACGAAACCGCCCGCCATAGGCATATAAAAGCCCGAAAAATGAACTGCGCAATTCCATGCGCATGATAAACTCATCCTCTGACACCGCCTCTTCCCAGGCCATGCCGCGCCCGATCACAGGCTCAATGAACTTCGGCAAATTCAGCAAACGCCCAAACACACGCCACACATAGTTCTTATGAGTCATCTGCACGCGTTGACCGTCGAAAACATAGGCCGCGCGCCAGCCAATGCCAAGATTCATATATTCGATAACCTCATGCGCCCCTGTCGGGATCATGCGCGAATGGAACACGATCTCACCCTGTGAGAAACGGAACTGACGATGGAACACAAAGGCCTGACTGTCCCGTTCTGACTCAAATCTGACCGTGACCGGCACGTCACGCCCCGCATAGGGCGTCAGCATGCGCGACCAGCGGATCACAGGCGACAGCACTTTCAGCCACCCCGCCATTTCGACATCCATCACGCCTTCGACCGTCACCCGATCACGTGAAAACGGACGATTGGCATAATGGGCCTTAAGCACCGGCGGCAATGCCGCCCACTGTTCCGCAAATACCGCCTCGAAGGTGGCTTTGGTCATAATGATTTCTTTCCTCTCACCCACAACAGCAGGTTTCGGCCCATTTTTAACAGCGGATAAATAAACCGCGTCCGTCCTTGTGAGGCGAACATCCACACAACAAACCGATTGAAGCCATTATGCGCCGACCCGAGCAAAGCCAACAGATGCAAGGCCTCTGCACCATGATAGAACTGTCCCTGATATTTGACGACGATCCCCTCATTAAGATCAAGTCCCAGCGCCCCGATCTTACGCATTAACGGATGATCCACGGCTTCACGTGCGTTCAAAATATGAAGTTGCCCGACCGCCGCCCTCACCCTGATGGCCTGCGCCGCTGATCGGCACAAAGGGCAATCGCCGTCATAGACCAGCCACAATCCGTCACCCTCATTTTCAGGATCGCCCATCAAAGCCTTACCCCTAAAACCTTACCTGTCTTAGGTCGGATTATGTCAGGCGACAATGCTCTATTGACTTCGCCCCCGTGCGCCCCATCTCTTTTTGCATACCCCTCAGGAGCTTACCGATGATCACCCTGCACACATGGACCACGCCTAACGGTTTCAAAGCCTCCATTGCCCTCGAAGAGCTGGGCCTCCCCTACCGTGTCAGACCGGTAGATATCGGCAAGGACGAACAGTTTCATCCCGACTTTCTGAAAATTTCTCCGAACAACAAAATCCCTGCCATCGTCGATGAAGACAACGGCCTGAGCGTGTTTGAAACCGGTGCCATTCTGGTCTATCTGGCCGAAAAAACAGGTAAACTCCTGCCCGCCTCAGGCCCCGAACGCTACAAGGTGCTGGAATGGCTCAACTGGCAGATGGGCGGTCTTGGCCCCATGCTGGGTCAGTTGGGTCACTTCGCTGTCTTCGCCAAGGACAAAATCCCCTACGCTATTGAGCGCTATAGCAATGAGGCCAAACGCCTCCTGAAAGTGCTTGATACCCAGCTATCGAAAAACGACTACGTGGCCGGTAGGGACTATTCCATTGCCGACATCGCCATCTTCCCGTGGATCAATGGCCTGATTGTCTCCTACAAGCAGCCGGAACTTCTGGCTGACTTCCCGCATCTTCTCAAATGGTTCAGTGAGATTGCCGCCCGCCCGGCTGTCCAAAAGGGCCTGACCATTGGCAAAGACGCCATAGGCTAAATAGCCATCTCTTCTTCATACCTCCCCGACTTGTCGGGGAGGGGGACCGCCGCGATCCATCGCGGGGGTGGTGGGGTATCTTTTTGGCTTTACGCCATCAAATCCACATAACCGGCCTGCAAAAACGCCGCGGCCTCATCGGGCGCGATACTTAGCAACAACCCCCGCTGACCGGCGTTTATGTAAATGAGATCAAATAGCTGCGCCGTCTCGTCCATTGCGGTCGGCGCAGGCTTTCTCTGGCCAAAAGGCGATATCCCCCCGACCTTGAAACCGGTGGCCCGTTCGGCATCGGGCACCTTCATCATCTGCGCGGCCTTGCCCTTAAAATGCGCCGCCAGCTTCTTCATACTGACCTCACCATTGGACGGCACCACCACGCACACGCCCTTGCCATCAACCTCAGCCATCAGGGTCTTAAAGGTCTGTGACGGATCAACGCCTAAGGCTTCTGCGGCCTGCAATCCGACACGCGGCGCATCGGGATCATAATCATAGGGATGAAGATCAAACGTGACGCCCGCCTTGGTGAGCGCGGCCGTCGCTGCCGTTGTCTTTGACATAATCACACATATCAACCGTTTCAGTGGTTTCATATAACCGCTGCGGCGCACGCTTTGCAATGTTCTGGTTAACGGCCCGCACCTGTATCGTCCTGATACGGTCAGTGCCAAACCAGAGTAGATTACAATGTTTGAATTTGGACGCGAACTGCGGCGTATACTGGGACAGAACGTATTGGGCCTGAGCGCCCGCTCTGACCCGGACACCAGTCTGTACGAACTGATGAACCTTGAGATGCTTATCGCTCAGGGCCACAGCCTCGACACCGAGATCAGTCGTGTCTCCAGCAAAAACACCCTTGAGCATTGCCTTGAGTCAGCCCTGATCTGGCGCGAATATGCCCGCCGCACCGGCGACACCCTGGCCATCACCAAGGCCACGACCGCGGCTGAAAAGGCGGGCCAGAGCGCGATTAATGGCGTTGATGCCGCCCGTGCCGCCCGCATTCAGGCTGACATCTGCCTCTTAAGCTATGACCTGTTTGAAACCCCTGACCTGCTCGACAGCGCCGAAAGCCTGCTGGCTCAGGCCCGCGCGGCGGTTGACCCGCACCATAACCACAGCCTCGATGCCGCCTTCACCCTGACCGAAGCGCGTCTTCTGGCCCGTCTGGCGCTGCGCCAAGGCGTAGGCGGTGATCTTGAACCGGCGCTCGAAGCCATGGCCCAGATTGACCGTGCGGTGGAAAAATACGACCATCTGGTACGTCAGTCCGGTGCCACCAAAGACAAGATCGAGGCCGCCAATGCCCGTATTGAACGGTGCGACCTTCTGGCGCTGGTGGGCATTGACCGCAAGGACAGCCGCCTTCTGAAAGCTGTCATCAAAGAACTCAGCGCCCTGAAAATCCGCTTCGACCCTCAGTTTGAGCCCCTGACCACGGCCCGCCTGAGCCAGAGACTGGCGCTGGTAAAGGCCCATATGGGTCAGATTGACGGCACCCCTGAAGGGGTCGCCGACGCCCTGTCGGTTCTGGGCCTGAAAGCGGATCTTCTGCCCTATGAACACAGCCCGATGGACTGGCTTGAACACAAACAGACCATGGCTCTGGCCCTGCAGATACTGGCCGACCTCACCGCCGAGGAACGCCTGTCCGAACAGGCTCTGTCGCTTTATGATCTGGCCATGAGCAAGCCCTTGCAAAAGGGCCTGCGGGCGCGCGCCGAACTGATCAATAACCGCGTCGCCTGCCTGACGCGCCTTGCTGAGCTTAAGGGTGATCTTCTGGCCCTTGACGCCGCCGAAGATGCCTTCAAATCAGAACTCATCACCACCAACCCGAACGAAGATCCGGTCGGCTGGGCTATCCTGCAAACCAATCTGGGACGGCTTTATGTGTCACGTTGTGACCTGACCGGCTTCATGCCGGGGCGCACCGAAATCGCCTATGCCCTTGAGGCCGCCCGCGATATTTTCGAGGAATTCGGCCTCAAAACCCTGCTCGGCCTGACCGACCGTAACCTGATGCGCATCCGTCAGGCCTGATCCCAATCATACCTCCCTGCCTTTGGCGGGGAGGGGGACCACGACTGTTTACGGTCGGGGTGGTGGGGTATCTTGCTGCCCTCTCAGAGCGAATTTCAGTCAAATTAAATCGAAAACCTGCTCTGAAATCCCTCCTCCCTGCTTTGCGGGGAGGTGGCCAGCTTGCTGGCCGGAGGGGCATCTTTGAGACGGTTTCAAAAGGTTGGAGGAAAGCTCAGACTCTGGGCCGAAAAGACGTGGCTGCGAGGACCGTAGCGCAGCGTACTCAAGCCGTTACGCACCTTAAGTGCAGAAGGTGCGACTTTGCAGGCCAGAAAACGGTCTTTTGAAACCGTCTCTTAAGCTGCATGTCCTTCGACGCGCCTTAACCGCCAGAAGCGAATGGTGCGCATCGCCGTTTCCTTCGGCAGTTCTTCATAGAGCCGGCCATATTCCGCCGCCTTGCCCATGGCGTTTTCCTCGGACGACAGCATGATCATGGCATAGGTGAGAAACAGCGCCTTCTCCAGACCCGCCGCCTTACAGGCAATGGCCAGCGCATCAATTTCGCGCTTTTCCACCAGATGCCGCGCCGTCAGAAAATCAATATCCGCCAACTGCGACAGGGCCACAAGGAAATAGGTCTGATTAGGGTCACGCATATATTTCGCCAGCAGCGATGGCGTCAGCTTTTCACTGTTGCGCAATATCTCGACCTCAGTCGAAATGCGCTCATAGTCTTCCGGAAAACTGCCGTGTGCAATCGCCACACGGTTACGGCTCTTCGACAGGGCCAGTTCGATCACCGTTGGATCAAGCGCCGCATTTTCCTGCAAGATACGCTCACGCAACCGCGCCTCAACGACAAAATACATGTCGTTCATCAGATCGACCGGCAAGTCCTTACGTCCGACTACCGCCTCATGCAAGGCAGGGCTGTTCTGGGCGCGGGCCACAACGGCCTCATTGGTCTGGCGCGACAAACGTGCCCCATCATTGCGCAACAGCACATTGACCGTCTCGTCATCCCCGCGTTCAACAATGACATAGGATACCGCTTCCGGCACATCCTCACGCTGTGACACCGCCTTGAGGTGCCCCTGTCCCTGCGTGGACACCACATGCAAAAGATCGGTTTCGGTCAGGGCTTTTGAACCCTTCAGAATAGGCTCCGCCACCTCTATCTGATCAGACGCCAGCTTACGCAAAAGCCCCAGAGGCGCATTGCGCGTGCTGGCAATCTTCTGCGCGATCTCGGCCCGCACCATAGCTTCCATCTCGCCCGAAAGGTGCGTCATTACCTCATCATAGAGCACCAGTTCTGGCCCCGACACATCTTCAGGATGCGCCATAAAGATGTCCGTCACCTCACGCAGCAATTCACGACGTTTGGCACTCGATGGCTCCTTAGCCAGTTCAATCAACTGGTTGAGCGTCTGGCTCATTATAATACCCCATTCTTTATCGGCATATCTGGCGGCTTTTTTGCCGTCCGTTTTTTACTGACGCCTACTTTGTTTTTTAGCCGAAATTATCTTCCGCGCGCTTCCTGACGGCGCGTTAGTCTTTGGTCTCCACCCGTGACGGATCAATCTTCAGATCACCGCCCTGACTGTCCACCGGATCAGGCTGATAGCCATAGGCCCGATGCAGCGAATAAAACCGCGGCGACTGGGTCGCCGGATCAGTCACCCGCATACCCGGCACGAATACTGACTCATTTTCCGGCACGATCAGCGGCTCCGACAGCGCCGGAGCCGTCGCCGTAACGGCCTGAGGTTGGGTTTGGGTTTGGGCCTGAGCCTGAATTTGAGTTTGAGTTTGCGTCTGGGCTTGGGTCTGGGTTTGCGTTTCGGCCTTTGGCGCAGCCTGTCGGCCCGCATATTTACTGGTCGCCGGCAGCACAAACGCCCCCTCCTCCGTCCGTGCCGCAACGGCTGGCGCAGGCATCTCTGTCACCACAGGCGCTACCACAACCGGCGGCGCAACGGGCTGGGCAATCGTCTTCGGGGCTACCGGCTCCGGCATGTGTACGGGCGGTGGCGGCATGACCTCTGCCGGACGCGGCACCTCGGCCCTGACAGGCGCGACCGGTACGACGACCGGTTTGGGGGCCGATTGGGGCACAGGTTGCACATAGGGACTGCCCACCTGCCCGTAAGGCGAGGGCGGTATATCAAAACCGGGCGCACCGGTCGCCGGATTGGGCAGGGCCTTTTCAAGTCGTGGCGCCGTCGCCTGAACGCCGGCGCTTTTACCCGGCCAGCTGAGATAGGGCCGCGCCCCCTCTGCCGCCGCTGACATGGCCCAAAGGCCCGCCATCGCGCACATACCGCCAGATAGAATTGAACGCAAAATCATGCCGTCAGGCCCGTTTCCTGAGTTGTCACTGCATCCACTCTACCAAAACGGCTTTAATAATGGCCTAATGCCCTTTTTACGGTCATCGCCTCAGCCATTGACCACTCCGAACTATGCAATTAAATAATACAAATAAAATAGTCCGACATAATAAGGAAACGTCAATGCCCTCTCGGCTCTCCCCCACCCGCGTAAGCCTGTATGCCCTCACCGCCGCCCTGATCAGCCTTACGCCGCTTATAGCTCAGGCCCAAACCCAAACCCAGAGCGCACCGGTCGCCGAATGGGAGCAGCCCGAAGTTTTCGCACAAAACCGCGAGCCGATGAAAGCGACTTTCTTTAACTTTGAAACGCGCGATCTGGCTATCGCCGGAGACAAATCCGCCTCCTCACGCTTCCTGTCACTTGATGGCACCTGGTCGTTCCACCATTCCCCGAACCCTCAGGCGCGCCCCGCTGATTTCTATAAGCCCGAATTCGATATTTCCGGCTTCAAGACCATTCAGGTGCCGGGCATGATGGAAGCCCAAGGCTACGGCCAGCCTTACTTCAATAATATCGACTACCCGTTTCCGATGAATGAGCCCTTCATCAAGCACGACATGAACGAGGTTGGCTCCTCTCGCCGCGACTTCGACCTGCCCGAAAGCTGGGCCGGACAGGATGTCTTTCTGCACATAGGTGCCGCCGGTGCCGCCTATTATATCTATGTCAACGGTGAGCGCGTCGGCTATTCCGAAGATTCCAAACTGCCGTCCGAATTTAATCTGACGCCTTTCGTCAAGGCCGGTAAAAACGTCATTGCCATTGAGCTTTATCGCTTTGCCGACGGTTCCTACCTCGAAGATCAGGACTTCTGGCGCGTCTCGGGCATTGAGCGCTCGGTCTATCTCTATGCCGAAGCCCCGACCCGTCTGCGTGACTATACGGTCGGTTCCGGCCTCGATAAAACCTATAGCCACGGCCAGTTTACCTTGGAGGCCGAACTGGCCGGTAAGACCGGATCGGGCCAGGTCACCGCCACCATTTATGATGGCGACACCGCCGTCCTGACCACAAAGGCACGTGGCACCACTTCCAAACCCGCTGTTCTCAAAGGCCAGATACCTAACGTTAAAACATGGTCGGCCGAAACGCCCAACCTGTACCGCCTTGTGGTCGAACACCACGACCTTAAGGGCAATCTGATCTCCGCCACCTCTCAGAACATCGGCTTCCGTACCGTCGAAATCCGCAACGGAGAGGTGCAGGTCAACGGCAAGCGCATCATGATTAAAGGCGTCAACCGCCACGAACATGACCCGCACACCTTCCGTGTCGTCTCCGAAGAAACAACGCGCAAGGATTTTGAGCTGATGAAACAGGCGGGCGTCAATGCCCTGCGCACCGCCCACTATCCCAATGATCCGTTCATCTATCAGCTGGCTGATGAATATGGCCTCTATGTCATGGACGAAGCCAATATCGAATCCCACGAATATATGCATAAGGCCGAACAGTCTCAGCATTTGGGCTTCGTCCCGCACTGGCACGCCGCCCATGTCGATCGTATTTCGCGCATGGTCGAACGCGACAAAAATCACCCTTCGATTATCTTCTGGTCACTGGGCAACGAAGCGGGCCTTGGCCCGGCATTCGAAGATTCCGCCAAATGGATTCGCCAGAACGACCCGACCCGCCTGATCAACTATCTCGGCCACGGCACCTTCTATGGCGAGCACCGTCCCAACGCCTATGTCGACATCTACGCGCCCATGTATGACGACAAGGACAAGATGGCCGACTACGCCCTTGATCCGCGCTACACCCAGCCGATGATCCAGTGCGAATATGCCCATGCCATGGGCAACAGCCTCGGCAATTTCGCCGACTACTGGGAAACCATCCGCGCCCACAAAAAACTTCAGGGCGGCTTTGTCTGGGACTGGGTCGATCAGTCCATGCTGCTTAAGGACGACAAAGGCCGCGACTACTGGGCCTCAGGCATCCACTTCGGCCCCAATCCGCGCAAGGACATGTCGATTGTCGGCGACGGCATCCTTCAGGCCGATCGCACGCCCAATCCGCACTATTACGAACTGGCCAAGGTCTATGCGCCCGTCACCTTCTCAGGCGATCCGAAAACAGGCCGCCTGAGCGTCACCAATCTCAATGATTTCATCGGCCTCGACGGTTATGACTTTGAATGGCGACTGCTTAAAAACGGTGAGATCGTCAATCGCGGTGCCTTTGCCGCTCAGGCCGCAGCCGGTCAGTCGACCGAAGTGGCGCTTAACCTGCCGCCCCTTCCGGCAGATACCTCCGAATACCTTCTTAACGTCTATGCCACCGCCAGGGCCGATACCATCAAAGGCGTGCCCACCGGTGCCACCGTCGGCTGGGAACAGTTTGCCCTTCGTGCCGCCACGACGGTGCCGAACCCGTCGCCCGCTGCCACGCCTTCGCGCTCCGGCAACACAGTTACCGCCTCGGCAGCCAATGCGCGTTTGACGGTCGATGCCACCACCGGCCTGATGAGCTACAGCGTCAACGGCCAGACCCTGCTGAAAAACGGCGCACCCAACTTCTGGCGCGGCCTGACCGACAATGACGAAGGCGCAGTCGTTCAGCGCACGCACGCTATCTGGAAAACCCACACCGAAAACCGCCAGCTGCGTGACCTGTCGGTGACCGGTGATCAGGTGACGGTGCACTACAGCTTCGGTGCCGGTGACGCCCACTGGAAAAACACCTATCGCCTGCTTGAGGACGGAGCCCTGCACGTCACCGCCAGCTTCATCCCGCTCAAGGATGATCTGCCCGACCCCTTGCGTCTCGGCCTGCGCTTTGACAATGATCCGTCCCTCACTCAGGCCGAGTGGTATGGGCGCGGCCCGTGGGAGTCCTATTCGGACCGCAAGTCCTCAGCCCTTGTCGGTCTCTATTCCGGCACGGTCGCGGAACAATATCACGACTATATCCGCCCTCAGGAAAGCGGCAACAAGACCGATGTCCGCTGGATTGCCCTGAACACCCCTTCAGGCAAAGGTTTCAGGGTCACAGGTGATCAGTTCCTGTCGGTCAATGCGCTGGCCTTCCCTTACGAAGACCTGTACCTGAAACCAAAGGGAGAAGGCAAAAGCTCAGACATCCGGCCGCATGGCGACGGCTCATTGCTGATCGACATCGCCCAGACCGGCGTAGGCGGTGATACCGGCTGGAGCCTAGATGGCCGCGCCCATGTCAAATACCGCGTCAAGCTTGAGCCGGTGACCTACAGTTTCACCATCCGCCCGCAATAGAAAAAAGCCCCCTGCCGGTTATCGGCAGGGGGCTTAAACTTCGTGGTAGTTTAAAAGGGCTGGAGCCTCAGCCTAAAAGACGCGTCCTACAGCCACTCAATAAACGATTTTACCGTCGTCACCGCTGCCGCAACATCGGCAGGCGCTTCGGTCAGGGTTTCCGTCAGACCATAGAGATCCGTAATGGCATCCGGTGCTTTCGGCTCAAAACCGAGCGCCTCAGTGACGAAGGCCGGGAACTTGGCCGGATGTGCCGTCGACAGTACGATCTGAGGCGCATCACCTTTACGCTCAAGCGCCGCCGCCAGCGCCACCGCCGTATGCGGACATATGACCTGACCATATTTCTCATAGGCCAATTTGATGGTCGCCTTGGTGGTTTCTTCAGACACCGTAGAGGCCGACACCTCACCCTTAAGGGCGTTTTGCAGTTCGGGGCTTAAGGTCACCGCACCGGTCTGCCCAAAGGTGTCGAACATGGCCTTTGTCGTTTCGGCATTACGGCCCGAGGCTTCAAACACCAGACGCTCAAAATTCGACGGGGCCTGCACATCCATTGACACAGACGCCGTTTCCACGGCCTGACGACGGACATAGCGACCGGTATTGATCGCCTGATTAAGCGCATCATTGCGGTTTACGGCGGCATGGAGATGACCGACATTGCCACCGATCTTGCGCCCGACCCAACCGGCGAAGGCGTCACCGAAATTACCGGTCGGCACAACAAACTCAGGCTTGTCCGCGCCGGATTTCGCCGCCGCCGCCAGATAATAGGGCACCTGCCCCAGCAAACGGCCCCAGTTGATCGAATTGACCGACGAGATCAGACCGGCGGTCTTAAGCGATGGCTCGGTCAGCAGCGCCTTGACGATCTTCTGACAGTCATCGAAATCACCTTCAACGCCGACATTGAGCACATTCTCGGCCTCAACCGTGGTCATTTGCAGACGCTGCACCGGCGACACGCGACCGAGCGGATGGAACACGATCAGCTTGACATGCTCGGAACCGGCAAAGGCGCGCACAGCGGCAGCGCCGGTATCACCTGATGTCGCCGTCACCAGCGTCAGCTTCTCACCGCGTTGCGCCAGCGCCGCATCGGTCAGCGGGGCCATCATCTGCATGGCCATATCTTTGAACGCCAGAGTAGGCCCGTGATAAAGCTCTAGTATCCAGAGATTATCCTCAAGCTTGGTCAGCGGCACCTCGCCATTGCGCAGAAACGCCGCTTCGGTCTTGGCGGCGGCAGCCTTAACGGCGTGCTCACCCAGCACATTGACGCCAAACAGGTTCAGAAGGCTTTCGGTCAGATCGCCATAGCCACCGGCCGAAGCTTCCTTCAGATCAAACGCCGGCACCGGCCAGCTTTCCGGCACATAAAGTCCGCCATCGGGTGTCAGGCCATCAAGCAAAGCGCCTGCAAAGTTACGAGGCTCTTTGAAACCACGGGTGCCGATATAGTTCATCACTTCACGTCCTCTGAACTTCTGTGCTTTGGCGTCTCAAACCTGCCTTGCTTAAGGCGGGGTTTGTCCGCTAAATGCGCATGGGGGTGCGCCAACCTATTCTGTGTGCGGCGGGCCTATCATTTTAAGCGGCGTTAGAAAAGACTTTCATGGGTTCCCAGACGACAAAATCGGCTTTCCCCGCGCATCTGGCGGCGGCCAGACGGATCACCATTAAGGTAGGGTCGGCGCTTCTGGTCGATACGGAAACCGGCAAGGCCGATCTGGCATGGGCCAAAGGACTGGCGCAGGATATTGCCGCCCTTAAGGCCTCCGGCACCGAAGTCGTGCTGGTATCTTCGGGTGCCGTGGCGCTGGGGCGGCGCTATCTTGGCCTCAGATCCGGCAAGCTGACGCTCGATCAGAAACAGGCCGCCGCCGCCGCCGGTCAACCCATCCTCATGCGGGCCTGGCGCGAAGCCTTTGAGCCGCTGGACACCAAGGTAGCGCAGGTGCTGCTGACGCGCGAAGACACCGAACGTCGCCGCCGCTGGCTTAATGCGCGCGAAACCGTCGATACCCTGCTGAAACTCGGGGCCGTGCCGATCGTCAACGAAAACGACACGGTGGCCACCGAAGAAATCCGTTATGGCGACAATGACCGTCTGGCGGCGCGTACCGCCATGCTCGTACAGGCCGAGGCGCTGGTGCTTCTGTCTGATGTTGACGGGCTTTACACCGCCGATCCGCGCAAAGACCCCACTGCCCGACATCTGCCTGTCATCGAGACCATAACGCCGGATATCGAAAGCATGGCTGGCGGGGCCAATGCCGATACGGGTGTCGGCACAGGCGGCATGGCCACCAAGCTAATGGCCGCCCGCATTGCCGGTTCGGCAGGGTGTTCGACCACCATTGCCCACGGCGGCGCAAACCAACCCCTCACCGCCTTAAGCACCGGCGCACGTTTCACCCTCATCAAAGCGCCTTCCACCACCAAGGCCGCCTACAAGGCATGGATCGCAGGCACCGTGGTTCCCGCTGGTCAAATTCATATTGATGATGGTGCTGTAAAGGCCCTGCACAACGGCAAAAGCCTGCTGCCCTCGGGCATTACCCGCGTCACTGGCCTGTTTGAAAAGGGCGAAAGCGTCAGTGTCTGTGATGCAAATGGCACCGAACGCGCCCGCGGCATCGTCGCCTATGGCTCGGACGACATCGCCCTGATCAAAGGCCACGGCAGTCAGGACACCGAATCCATTCTGGGCTATACCGCCGGTGCCGAGGTCATCCACCGCGACGACATGGTTGTGCTCGGCTCATGAACTGGCTGAAAAAACTCCTTCATCGCCCGACAGAACTTTCTGCACCGGCACCGGAGCGCCTAACCCTTTCATTGACCGACACAGGCTTCAGCGCCCGCCTGTCCGGCCCGCACACCGCCGTCCATGTCCGCTGGCAGGATGTGCTGAAAATCACCCTGTTCATTACTGACAAAGGCCCGTTTGACGACACGCACTTCCTGCATATTGCCCACACGGGCGGTGACCTGACGATCCCGCATCAGGCCAATAATATGCCCGCCTTTGCCGAACACCTCCGCACCCTCTCAGGCTTTGATGCCGCTGCCTACGAGGCCGGACTGGCCAGCGAAGATAACGGATACTTTATCACCTGCTATCAGGCCTGAGGCGCTGTCTTGTAAATCAGGCAACCATGCCCTAAATTGAAGCCCGAACCTTCATACCTCCCCAATTCATTGGGGAGGGGGACCGCGACCCGCGAGGGTCGGGGTGGTGGGGTAGCTTTCCCGCCTCTCGTTACAAAAGCGTATGAACCTGCAAATACTTAATGGATATCTATTATGGACGACACTTCCGGCCTTAGCCTGACGCAACTGATGACCGCACTGGCGCAAGACGCCAAGGCAGGTGCTGAAGCCCTGCGTCTGGCGGGCCCGGAAATCCGTACCCAGATCATCCTTGATGCCGCTCAGGCCATCCGCGCCCGTCAGGCCGATATCCTTACGGCCAATGCCTCAGACGTCGAAGCCGCCTCCGGCAAGGGCCTCTCCAGCGCTATGGTTGAGCGTCTGGTGCTCAACGCCGACCGCGTCGAAGCCATGGCCAAAGGCCTCGAAGAGGTCGCGGCACTGGCTGATCCCGTGGGCCGCGAACTGGCCCGCTGGAGCCGCCCCAACGGCCTTGATATTGCCCGCGTCTCCACCCCTATCGGCGTCATCGGCATTATCTACGAAAGCCGTCCCAATGTGACGGCGGACGCCGCAGCCCTGTGCATCCGCTCCAGCAATGGCGCGATCCTGCGCACCGGCTCCGAAGCCATCAATTCGGCCCGCGCTATCTATGCGGCCTTTGAGGACGCCTTTGCGCGACATAACATGCCCGCAGCGGTACAACTGGTGCCGACGACGGATCGTGACGCCGTGGGCCTGTTGCTCGGTGGCTTGAACGATACGGTCAACCTGATCATTCCCCGTGGCGGCAAGTCACTGGTGGCGCGCGTGCAATCCGAAGCCCGTGTGCCCGTTCTGGCGCACCTCGAAGGGCTGAACCACACCTATATCCACGCCAGGGCCGATCCCAAAAAGGCCCTTGAGATAACCCTCAATGCCAAGATGCGTCGCGTCTCGGTGTGTGGCGCGACCGAAACCCTGCTGATCGACGACGCCGTGGCCGCAAACCTTCTGCCTGAAATCGCAAAGGCCCTTGAGGCCAAGGGCTGCGAACTGCGCGGTGACGCTAAGGCACAGTTGATCTACGCCATGAAGGCCGCCACCGAAGACGACTGGCGCACCGAATATCTGGAGCCGGTCTTGTCCATAAAGGTCGTGTCCGGCATCGAAGACGCCATTGCCCACATCGCCACATACGGCACCCAACACACCGAAGCCATCATCACCGAAGATGCACAGGCGGCGGAAACCTTCCTCAACGAGGTGGATTCGGCCATCGTGATCTGGAACGCTTCAACGCAGTATGCCGATGGCGGTGAGTTTGGTCTGGGCGGCGAAATCGGTATTGCCACAGGCCGGATGCACGCCCGTGGCCCCGTGGGTGCCGATCAGCTGACGACTTTCAAATATGTCGTGCGCGGCGCAGGCCAAACCCGCCCATAAGCCACGCCCTAAACCCTGCGCACACCGTCACATCCCTGTCGTGAAACCCTCGTAAGGCTCTGTACAAACAGAGGTTGTGACCGTGTGTGTGCCGGAAATGACTAATGATAAATTAACACCGCTTACGGCATATATTCCCTGACACCCCCGTTAGACTGAATCTGAACAAGCCTATGACCGAAACCTCAGGTACGGACAAAACCTATATTCCTCTGGGGCTTCTGACCGGCAGCGTGGGCCTTTTGCTGCTGATCACAGGCGCGCTGGGTCAGTGGAACGGACCCCTGTGGATTGGCATCGCTCTATTGGGCTTCAGCCTGCATAATCTGACACAGGACGTCAAACGCCTGCGCGACGCCATCCCTGAAACACCGGTACATCTTCCGGTCAATATCGACGAAGATTCCGGCTTTCAGGAGGCCTTAAGCGCCCTGCCCGATCCGGTGCTGATCGTCTCGGGCTTCGAACCACACGACATCGCCGGCCGCTGGATCGTTTTCGCCAATGCCGCCGCCCGCACCCTGTTCGGCATTACCGGCGACAACAGCCTGCTCGTCAGCTCCATGCGTAACCCGCAATTGCTTGATGCCGTAGATGTCGCCCTGTTTGATCGTCAGGCGCGGCATACCTCCTTTGAAACTTCAGGCGCACAGGATCAGTTCTGGCAGGCCTGGACGGCACCCCTGCCCAATCCGACGGGGGCCAAAAAACTGGCGCTGGTGGTCATTCATGACGAAACCGATACGCGGCGCATTGAACGTATGCGTGCCGACTTCCTCGCCAATGCCAGCCATGAACTGCGCACCCCTCTGGCCTCGGTCAGCGGGTTTATCGAGACCCTGCGCGGCCCGGCAAAGGATGACCCCGCCGCCCGTGATAAGTTCTTAGGGATCATGGCCGCTCAGGCCGAGCGCATGGGGCGGCTGATCAACGACCTTCTGTCCTTAAGCCGCATCGAGATGAACGAGCACGTCCCGCCCGCCGGTGAGGCTGACCTGTCGTCCGCCGTCAATGACGTCATGGACACCCTAAGCGTTCTGGCGCGCGAAAAAAATGTCGCTTTACGGGTGACCGGCCCCGCCACCGGTCTTTACCGCATCACCGCCGACCGCGACCAGATCATTCAGGTCATTCAGAACCTCAGCGACAACGCCCTGAAATACAGTTCCGCCGGTGCCGAAGTCCATATCGATATCCGCATTAACCAAACCAAGGAACAGGCCAATGCCGTGCGTGAACCCGGTGCCGCGCGTCTGGTGCTTTTAAAACCAGACCGCACCCCCCAAAGCTCAGACCTCTATACGGTTATCAGGGTGCGCGATTCAGGCCCGGGCATCCGGCGCGAATTTCTGCCGCGACTGGCCGAGCGCTTTTACCGCGTCGAAGGCCAGAAAAGCGGTGACCGGCTGGGCACAGGTCTCGGTCTGGCCATCGTCAAGCACATCATCAACCGTCATCGCGGCGGGCTGCTGGTCGAATCGGTCAGCCACAGCCCCCCCGGCGAAAAAGAAACGCTGGGCGTCCTGCCTGATGCCCCGCGCAGCGATCACGCAACGCCCCCGCCTGTGGTTCCGCTCGAAACCTTTACCGCCTTCACCGCCTATTTCCCGCAGCCGCGCCGCTTCGACGTTCCACCTGAACCCCACGCCATCACTGAATCATGACAGATATGGCCGCAAAGCCCGTCACTGTAATATGTTTGTCACAAAACTAACATAAAGCGCAGAGGGTCGGCCTTAAGAGGCTGGCCTGAAGGGAATGACGGTTTTGGCGCTTTGGTGCTTGCCCCGGCAAACGGGCAGCGTATGTTGATCTTATAAACCTCACCCCTCTGGTTAAGGACACTGATTGAAATGAACCCGCATATTGTCAAAACCTACGGCGAAGAACTGGATCAGCTCAGCGCCGAAGTCATATTGATGGGTGGCCTGGCCGAAGCTCAGGTGGCCGATGCCGTCGAAGCCGTCGCCCGCCGCGATGTGGCACTGGCCCAGAGCGTCATTACCCGCGACCACCGTCTTGATGAGCTTGAAAAAGACATCGAGCGCAAATCCATCCGACTGATTGCCCTGCGTCAGCCGATGGCCGCTGACCTGCGCAAGACGGTCGCCGCCATGAAGATTTCCACCTCGCTCGAACGTACCGGCGATCTGGCCAAAAACATCGCCAAGCGCGCCGTGATCATCTCCGAAGCCGAACCGATGTCGCCCCTGACGCGTTCGATTGAACGCATGGGTAAGCTTGTGTCCTCGCGCCTCAGAGACGTCCTTGATGCTTACCGCAGTGGCAAGCTCGATATGGCCATGACCGTCTGGTCTTCGGACACAGAGGTCGATGAACATTACAACGCCCTGTTCCGTGAACTTCTGACCTACATGATGGGCGACCCGCGCACCATCAGCGCCTGCACCCATATCCTGTTCATGGCCAAGAACCTTGAACGCATCGGCGATCACGCGACCAATATTGCTGAACACATCCACTATGAGCTGACGGGCGAAGACTATGTCGAGGATCGCCCGAAAGGCACAACGGTTTAACCCTGCCCGTCACCGTCTGTGGTGATGGGTGACCAGACGGAATCTGTATCCATGAGCGTAAAGCCCTATATCATCATCGCCGAGGACGAGGACGCTCTGTCCACCCTTCTGCAATATAACCTTGAAAAAGAAGGTTATGAGATCGGCATCGCCGCTGATGGCGAAGATGCCCTGATGATGATAGACGAACGCCTGCCGGATCTTCTGGTTTGCGACTGGATGATGCCGAAGGTGTCCGGCATCGAAGTCACACGGCGGTTGCGGGTACAACCTGAAACCCGCAACCTGCCGATTGTCATGCTGACGGCCCGTTCCGAAGAGACCGACCGCATCCGCGGCCTTGATACCGGTGCCGATGACTATGTCGTCAAACCGTTCTCGATGGTTGAGCTGATTGCCCGTATCCGCGCCGTCCTGCGCCGCATCCGTCCGGGCCTGTCGGAAGAAAAGGTCGAGTTCGGTGAAATCACGGTGGATCGCCTGTCGCACCGCGTGCAACGTGCCGGTCGTGACATTCATCTGGGGCCGACCGAATACCGCCTGCTCGACTACCTCATTCAGCACCCGCGCCGCGTCTTCAGCCGCGAACAACTGCTTGATGCCGTTTGGGGTAATGATGTCTATGTCGAGGCCCGCACGGTCGATGTGCATATCGGTCGCCTGCGCAAGGCGCTGAACAACGACTCAGACTTTGACCCGATCCGTACGGTACGCTCCGCCGGTTATTCCCTCGACTCGCAGGCCTGACCCCCTCATCCGGCGCGTGGCAACAATCCTTTTCATACCTCCCCATTTTAATGGGGAGGGAGACCGCGACCGCTTGCGGGCGGGGTGGGGGGGCATCTGGCTTGCTTTCGTACAAAAAGACAAGCAAGCCCACTATCCGTCTTTGCCCCCTCTTGGTATTTCGCCGGAATTTCGCTACACTCAGCCGGTCTAAAACAGGTTAGGGAGGTGCGGTTGGCCCTCCCCCCGCAGAAACACGGGTCCTTCCGTTGCTAAACGGCCCATGACTTTCATTCGCCCGCACCGCGCAGGCGTCCACAGAAGGTTATGGCTATGCAACAACAGATTTCCATCATCACCCTTGGCATCACAGACCTCAGCCGCTCACGCCGCTTCTATACCGAAGGCTTTGGCTGGCAGCCCGTCTTTGAAAACCATGAAATTCTCTTTTATCAGATGAACGGTTTCGTCCTCGGCACTTTTGAGAAAAAAGCCCTCGAAGCCGACATGAACCGATGGGCATCGCCTCAACCGGCTGCCTTTTCCCTCGCACATAATGTCGCCACTCAGGGTGACGTCGAACCGCTTATGCAGCAGTTGCTCAGCGCGGGCGGCACGTTACTTCGCCCTGCCGATGCGCCGTCGCATGGCGGTTATCGCGGCTATGTCGCTGATCCGGACGACCATGCATGGGAAATTGCCTGGAACCCCGCATGGCGTATTGATGCCAACGGTCTTGTGACCTTCGGTTTGTAACCATTCGCCAGAAGCCCGCTCATAAGGCTTCTGGCATAAGCTCGTCCTATGGCTCGATATAATAGGTCGTCGAGCAATACTCGCAGGTGATATGCACCTTGCCGTCGGCCTCGATCATGTCAGCCTGATCCTCACCGGGGAAGGACTTCACCAGTTCCTCGACCTTTTCCTGAGAACAGCGGCACTTGCGCGTAATCTGGAACGGCGCAGACAGCCTGACTCCATCTTCATGGAACAGACAATACAGTAACCGCTCGGCATCAAGGCTGAAATCCGTCAGCTCATCTTCCCCCAGTGTCGCAAACAGGGCGCGCACATGTGTAAAGGCTTCGCGGGTATCACCACGACTATCATCACTGGCCAGCGCCTGAATCATGGCCCCACCGGCGCGCCAGCGTCCGTCTTCCTGTGCCGCGGCCAGCTTGATCTGGGTCGGCACCTGTTCGGACTGGGCGAAATAATATTCCGCACATAACGACAGCGACTCACCTTCAATCGGCGTCACCCCCTGATAGCGCTCACCGCCATTATCCGGCTCAAGGGTCATAAGAAACGTCCCCTTGCCCAGCAAATCCTGCGCCCCAAGCAAGGTAAACTCCTGCGCATTAGCATTGATCAGCGCATTCAGTTCGCCTTCGTCAAACCGGCAAAACCCGCGCAGGGTGCCACTGGTATCATAGTCTGCGACGACATAGCGCACCGCCCCGTCACCTTGCGCCTGCATGATCAGGCGTCCGTCAAATTTCAGCGCCGAACCGACCAGAACCGCCAGCACACAGGCCTCAGCCAGCAGATTGGCCACAGGCGCCGGATAATCATGCGCCGACAGGATTTCATTCAGCGACTCGTCCAGACGCACCAGCCTGCCGTGAACCGGCAAGGTATCAAGGACAAAACGCGCGGCGTAATCGCGGATCGGAGCGGAGGTCGTAGTCATGCAAATAACCGTTCGGGAAAGGCAGGGTTCAAGGGCTTAAGTTTGCCACAGATAGGGTTGGTTGAGCCATAAAGAAAGAGTGTAACCGCATTTGAACGGCAAAGACGGTTGTTTTGACGGTCTAATTGGCCTATCTGCCTGCCATATCCCTTTCTTACCTGTCAGGTGGTTTATCCTGACCTCCGACTTGCGATGACGCCCATGCATATTTCGCCAACCGGCCAAAATCTTTCTGGTCAAACCCTCGCCACCCTCGTTCTCGATTTCGATTCGACCTTTACCCAGGTCGAGGCGCTCGATGTTCTGGCCGGTCAGCTCTTCGCTGCCGATCCCGCCCGACAGACCGACCTCAATGCGATCCGCGAACTGACCGATCTGGCCATGTCCGGTGAAATCGGTTTCGGTGAGGCCCTGTTGCGCCGCGTGCAGTTGCTGAAACCCACGCGCGAAGACATCGCCGCTCTGGCCGAGCATCTGAAATCACAGGTCAGCGCCTCGATCATCCGCAACCAGAAAGCCCTGAAAGACTATGCGGGCAAAATCCGCATCATTTCCGGCGGCTTCCATGAATTCATTGAACCGGTTGTCGCCGAATACGGCATTGCACCGGAACACGTACTGGCCAACCGTCTGGTGTTTGACGCCAATGGCATAGCGGTCGGCGTTGACACCGAAAACCCGCTGTCACGTGATGGCGGTAAGATCGAAGCCCTGCGCGGATGGGACCTGACTGGCCCCGTGGTCATGGTCGGCGATGGCTGGACGGACTACGAAGTCTTCGCGGGCGGTGCCGTTGACCGCTTCTATGCCTTCACGGAAAACGTAACGCGTCAGAAAGTCGTTGACGCTACCCGCGCTAATGAGGCCACGCAGGTTGTCACCTCATTCGACGAAGTGCTGCACCTCGAAGGCTATGAAGGCCGCTATTCCTTCCCGCGTTCGCGCATGAAGATGCTGCTGCTGGAAAACGTCCACCCGGTTGCCATTCAGCACTTCCGCGAAGAAGGCTATGATGTCACCACCGTCAAGGGTGCGCTCGGCGAAGACGATCTGATCAAGGCTATTCAGGGCGTGCACGTCCTCGGCCTGCGCTCGAAAACCAATGTGACGCAAAAGGTGCTGGATGCCGCCGATAAGCTGATGGCTATCGGGGCTTTCTGCATCGGCACCAACCAGATCGACCTGAAAGCCAGCACCGAAAAAGGCATTGCCGTCTTTAACGCGCCCTATTCCAACACCCGTTCGGTGGTGGAAATGGTCATGGGCCTGACGGTTATCCTGACGCGCAACATCTACGACAAGTCCGTCAAGATGCACGTCGGCAAGTGGGATAAGTCCGCAACCGGCGCCCACGAAGTGCGTAACAAGACGCTCGGCATCATCGGTTACGGCGCCATCGGCTCGCAGCTTAGCGTACTCGCCGAAGCCTTTGGCATGCGTGTGATCTATTATGATCTGGCCGAAAAGCTGACACTCGGCAATGCCCGTCGTTACCGCTCGCTCGATGCGCTTCTGGCCGAAGCCGACGTCCTGAGCCTGCATGTCGATGGCCGCGCCGAAAACAAGAACTTCTTTGGCAAGGCCCAGTTCGCCAAACTGAAAGACGGCGCAATCTTCATCAACCTGTCGCGCGGTCACGTGGTCGATATCGCTGCCCTGTCCGAAGCCGTCAAATCCGGTAAGGTCTATGGTGCCGCCATTGACGTCTTCCCCGAAGAGCCGCGCACCAATGACGACCCGTTCGTCAGCGAACTGATGGGCCTTGAGAACGTCATCCTGACGCCGCACATCGGCGGGTCAACCGAAGAAGCACAGGAAGCCATTGGCGAATTTGCCTCCGAGCGCCTTCTGAACTTCATCAGCCGTGGCGACACCACCTTCTCGGTCAATATGCCGAACGTACAACTGTCCGAAGTCGAAGGCCGCCACCGCTTCCTGCACATCCACCAGAACGTGCCGGGTGTCATCGCCACCATCAACAACATCATCGCCAAATATAATCTCAATATTCTGGCGCAGCACCTTAAGACCAATGAGCGTCTGGGCTATGTCATCGTTGATGTCGACCGTGGCTATTCCCGCGAAGCCCTTGAGGAGCTTAAGGCCGTCAACGGAACCCTTAAGTTCCGCTCTCTGGTCTGATAAAAAGACCCTGTTGATTTTGATATGGCCTGACTTCATAGTCAGGCCATAATCATATCAGGGAACACATAATGACCACGCATCAGGGAAGCTGCCACTGCGGCAAGATCGCCTTTGAAGTCGAAGGGGATTTCACCTCAGGGATCGACTGCAACTGCTCCCTGTGCCTGAAACGTGGCGGCTTGCTGGCCTTTGCCCCGGCCACCGCTTTCAGCCTTAAAACACCGCGCGAAGACCTTTCGACCTACCGGTTTAATACGCACAAGATCGCCCACCACTTCTGCAATGTCTGTGGCATCGCGCCCTATGGCGAAGGCACAGCCCCTGACGGCAGCGAAACTGTGGCGCTTAATCTTCGGTGTCTGTCCGACATTGATCTGAGCGCCCTTCAAATCCACCCCTATGACGGTAAAAGTGCCTGAAGCCTTTTGATTAGCGCCCCTAAACCTTTGCCTGACAAAGCATCGTTTTCATTCCGACCCATAAAGGCGTAAAACAAACCTGTTAAGGGCCTTAACCCGTTTTAAGGCCCTCTTGTCGTTTTCGGATTTGCGTATGCTGGCTTTACCCCTGTCCTGGCCGCTGGATGGCCGACGCGTCGCCCTGATTGGCGCGGGGGACGTGCTTGTGCGCAAACTGACCCTCCTGAGCCGCACACCGGCCCGGCTTGACCTGTTCGTTCCCGAAGGGGATACGAACCTGAACGTCAGCGCCCCCGTCCATAACCGCTGGCCCACCCCTGACGAACTTCTGGACGCCTCTCTGGTGATTGTCGCCTTCACGGATCGGCAAAATGCTGTCAAAGGCGCGGAACTGGCCCGCGCCGCTCAAAAACCCGTCAATGTCGTCGATCAGCCCGACCTGAGCGATTTCCACGTCCCCGCCATTATCGACCGCGGCTCCTTGAGCATTGGCGTCGCCACCGGCGGCACCGCGCCGGTACTGGCGCGCGACACGCGCCGCAAGATCGAAGCCGCCGTCCCGCCGTCCGAAACCCATGTCGCCGATTTCGCCCTGCGCCTCAGCCCCGCCTTGCGTGAGATATTCCCGAATGTCGATGACCGCCGCCGGTTCTGGGAAAGCGTCCTTGACTCTCCCGCCGCCCGACTGGCCCGCGAAGGCCATATCGATGCCGCCGTGGCTCTGGCCCTTGAAGACGCCCGCCACCCCACACCCCGCACCGGCATCGTGCATCTGGTGGGTGCCGGCCCCGGCGACCCTGAACTCCTGACCCTCAAGGCCCTGCGCCTCCTCAGTGAGGCCGATGTCATTGTCTATGACCGTCTGGTGGGTGATGGCATCATGGATCTGGCGCGGCGTGACTGCGAACGCTTTTATGTCGGCAAGGCGCGCTCGAACCATTCGGTGCCTCAGGATCAGATTCACGAACTTCTGGTCTCACAGGCCCGCCTCGGCAAGCGCGTCGTGCGCCTCAAAGGCGGCGATCCCTTCGTCTTCGGACGCGGCGGCGAAGAGGTCGAAGCCCTGAAAGCCGCAGGCATCGACGTGCATATCACCCCCGGCATTACGGCGGCATTGGGCTGCGCCGCCTCGGCCGCCGTGCCCCTGACCCATCGCGACCATGCCCAAAGCGTGACCTTCATTACCGGCCACGCCAAAAGCGGCGATTCAGAGACGCCTTTACAACTTGACTGGGAAGCCTTAAGCGCAGCCCATCATACGCTGGTCATCTATATGGGCGTGGCGACCGCAGGTCTGATTTCCGAACGGCTGATCCGTCACGGACGTGACCGCCACACACCGGTTCTGGTGGTGGAAAACGGCACAAGGGCCAATGAACGCCGCTGGCGGACAAGCCTTGAGGCCCTGCCGCGAAGCCTTGAGGATCAGCCCCCGTCCGGCCCCGCCCTGCTGATTATCGGCGAGGTAGCCCACCTTTACCGGACAAACCCAGATACGACCGGCGACGCTTCCGTTATAATAGAGCGCGCCTTCACCGAGAGGACTGTATAGGTATGAAACTTCTGACCGCCAATCGTCTGACGGACGGGCTGGTGATATGGTATGCGTCTGACAACTGGCCCGAAGGCTGGGTTGAGGACGCCGCCCTTGCCAAGCGCCTTGAAGACGCCGAAGCCGACGCGATCCTTGAGGCCTGGAAGCCGCGCGAAACCGAGATCGTCGGTGCCTATCTGATTCCTCTGGTGGATGAGAACACGCCGGTTCAGCGTGAATATGTCCGCGAACATGTCCGCGCCAATGGCCCGTCCATAGGCCAGACCGCGCTTGATACCGCCAAGGCCCACAACCGTCCTGAGGTGTTCTGAAGTCATGTACGTTTACGACCATTACGACCACGCCATCGTCAAACAGCGTAACGCCGAATTTTCGGATCAGGTGCGCCGCCGTCTGTCCGGTGAGATCACCGAAGACCAGTTCAAGCCCCTGCGTCTGATGAACGGCGTCTATCTGCAACTGCACGCCTATATGCTGCGCGTCGCCGTGCCCTATGGTGTGCTGTCCTCGCGTCAGGTGCGTAAATTCGCCCATATTGCCCGCACCTATGACCGGGGCTTTGGCCACTTCACCACCCGCCAGAACATTCAGTTCAACTGGATCAAGCTGGCCGAGGTACCCGCCATTCTCGACGAACTGGCCGAGGTTGAGATGCACGCCATCCAGACCTCAGGCAACTGCATCCGCAACACCACGACGGATCAGTTCGCCGGTGCCGCGAAGGACGAAATCGACGATCCGCGCCCGTGGGCCGAACTGATCCGTCAGTGGTCCACCTTCCACCCCGAATATGCCTTCCTGCCGCGCAAGTTCAAGATCGCCATCACCGGTGCCACCGAAGACCGCGCCGCCGTGCGGGTACATGATATCGGCCTGCAACTGACCGAGCGTGGCTTTGACGTCTATGCCGGTGGCGGCCTTGGTCGTACTCCCGCCGTCGCTCCGCTGATCAAATCCGGCCTGCCCGGTGAAAAGCTCCTGAGCTATCTCGAAGCCTGTCTGCGCGTCTATAACCGCTATGGTCGCCGCGACAACAGCTACAAGGCGCGCATCAAGATTCTGGTGGCTGCCCTCGGTGCCGAAGAATATGCCCGTCAGGTCGAGGCAGAATGGAACGCCCTCGATCAGGACGCCATCGACGCACCCTATGCGGAAATCGCCCGCATCAAGAGCTTCTTCCCGGCACCGGCCTATAAGGCTGAGGCCTTCGATCAGGCCGCCTTCGACCGCGCCAAAGCCGCTGATTCCCGTTTCGCCCGCTGGGTGCGCAACAATACGCTGGCGCATCGCAATGACGACCACATCAGCCTCACCATCTCCCTTAAGCCCATCGGCGGCGTACCGGGCGATGCCTCGGATGCCCAGATGGATGTGATGGCTGATCTGGCCGATGACTATGCCTATGGTGAACTGCGCGTCTCACACGAACAGAACATCATCCTGCCCCATGTCCATCGCAACGACCTCTATACGATCTATCAGAAACTGGATGCTGCGGGCCTCGGTGAGGCCAATGTCGCCCAGATCACCGATATGATCGCCTGCCCGGGCCTCGACTATTGCTCTCTGGCCAATGCCCGTTCCATTCCACTGGCGCAGGACATCTCCAGACGCTTTGAGGACGCCCAGCTTTCCGACACTATCGGCGAACTGAAGATCAAGATTTCCGGCTGTATCAATGCCTGTGGTCACCACCATGTCGGCCATATCGGCATTCTGGGGGTCGATAAGCAGGGCGTGGAATTCTATCAGATTCTGCTCGGCGGCCGTGCCGACGAAAAGGCCGCGCTTGGGGCCATTACGGGTAAGGGCCTGTCTGCCGAAGACGTCCCCGCCGCCATTGAGCGCGTGGTAAAGCTCTATCTTGAACTGCGCACCGATCCGTCGGAACGCTTCATCGACACGCTGGGCCGTCTCGGTCGCGACACATTCAAAGAGGCCCTGCATGAGCCAGCCTAATTCCGCATCTGCGCCGCAACTGATCACCGCTGAAGGTCAGGTTATCGCCAATGACTGGCAGCTGCTGGCCGACGAAGACGCCATCGGTGCCGACGGGGCCTATGTTCTGACCTTCAAACGCGCCCTGGCCGACCTGCCCACCCTCAATGGCCGCTATGGTGTGCGCATCGAGCCGGGCGATGATGTGCGCGAACTGATCCCCTATCTCGATAAGATCGCATTGGTTGAGGTCAGCTTCCCCGGCTATCGTGACGGGCGCGGCTATTCGACAGCGCGTATTCTGAAACAGAATCTGGGCTTTACCGGCCCGATCCGCGCGGTCGGCGATGTGCTGCGCGATCAGGCCCATTACATGCTTCGGTGCGGCTTTACCGAGCTGCTCCTTAAGGATGCCGACCCTGAGGGTGTTATTGCGTGGATCAAATCCCTATATCAGTACAGCTATCAAAGCGCGGCTGACGCCCACAAACCCGTTTGGGCTTTACGCCACGCCAAAACCGAAGCCTGAAGGTATATGACCACACTTATCGACACACTCAAGGTCGAAGACGGCACGGAAACCGCTTACGCAGCGGAGATTTCCGCACGCCTCGAAGGGCTGACGGCGCAGGAGATTCTGCGCCTGACCCTGACTGAGTTTTTTCCGTCACAGATTGCCCTGTCTTCCTCTTTCGGCGCGGATTCGGCGGTGCTGCTGCATATGGTGTCTGAGATCAATCCGCATACGCCGGTAATCTTTCTTGATACCGACCGCCATTTTTTTCAAACCACACAATACCGCAACCAGCTGGTAAAGCAGCTTGGCCTGACCAACCTGATCAACCTCAAGGCCGATCCGCAGGAAGCCAAAGACTTCGATCCCAAGGGCATCCTGTGGCAGCAGTCAACCGATGCCTGCTGCGCCCTGCGTAAGGTACGTCCGCTGAACCGCGTCACGGACGATTATCAGGCATGGATCACCGGTCGCAAGCGTCACCAGAGCGCGACGCGCACCCACATGCCGCTCGTTGAGTGGGATGGCCGAAACTATAAGGTCAATCCGCTGGCGACATGGACGTCCGAGGACATCAAGGCCTATATGGCCGAAAATGACCTGCCACCGCACCCTCTGGTCGAGCAGGGTTATCCATCTATCGGCTGCTTCCCCTGCACCAAGCCGGTCGAAGAAGGTCAGGACGCCCGCGCCGGTCGCTGGGCCGGTCAGGAAAAGACCGAATGCGGCATCCACAGTGTCGCCTATGGCGAAGGCATCTAAGGCTCCCCCCGCTTCATACTCCCCTAGCTACGCTGGGGGAGATGTCACGAAGTGACAGAGGGGGATTCTGATTTAGCCGCAGCCTCATCTAACAATACGGGGCAAAATGAATAACGCACACTTCTATGAACCCGCGAAAGGCCACGGACTTAAGCACGACCCGATGAACGCCATCATCGGGCCACGTCCCATCGGCTGGATTTCGACCACGGACGCACAGGGCAGGCTTAACCTCGCCCCCTATTCGTTCTTCAATCTGTTCAGCTATAGCCCGCCGATTGTTGGTTTTGCCTCCACCACCCTTAAGGACACGGTGCGTAATATCGAAGCCACCGGCAGCTTTGGCTGGAATCTGGCGACCCGCCCACTGGCCGAAGCGATGAACCAGACCTCAGCTATGGTCGCGCCGGAGATTTCCGAATTTGAACTGGCGGGACTTACGCCCGTGCCGTCACGCCTGATCAAGGCCCCGCGTGTGGCCGAAAGTCCGGTGTCGTTTGAATGCCAGCTAACCCAGATCGTTCCCCTCAAAAACGCTGTCGGTGCCGAAACCAACGGCCTGATGGTATTTGGCGAAGTGGTTGGCGTGCATATCGCTCAGACGCTCCTGACCGATGGCGTCTATCACACGGCTGACGCCGAACCCATTTTACGCGGCGGCGGGTCAGGCGATTATTTCGCGATCACCGAAGCCGCCCGCTTCACCATGAAGCGTCCCTGACCCGCGCCTGCCTTCATCGGTTTTATAAAACCTTGATTTGCAAATTGCGCCCTTATGCCGTATAGGCCCGCGCACCTTCCCCATCGCACCGTCTGGGGGTCAAAAGGCTTGAAGCGCATTCCCAAAAGTGCCCAGCGGTTTTGGGACAAAAATGCGCGACAAACTTAATGACGGGCGTCCACCTTCTTATCTCCTAAAGGACACAAGAGATGAACGCGAATACCCCCAACACCAAGGCTGAACTGCTGCAAAATACCGTCGAGCACGTGGACATCACGTCCTACGACGCGCGCCCGATCATCGATTCCATGCGCAAGATGAGCTTCTCAAGCCGCGACACCGCGCGCGCCGCTGACATCTTCAACATGGCGCTCGAAGACAAGGATTGCTCGCCCTGGCTGATCCTCGCCGGTTCGACCTCCGCAGGCGGCTGCATGCACGTTTACCGCGACATGATCAAGTTCGGCATGATTGATGCCGTCGTCGCCACCGGCGCCTCGATCGTTGACATGGACTTCTTCGAAGCCCTTGGCTTCAAGCACTATCAGGCCGCCGGTCAGGTGGACGACAACGTCCTGCGCGACAACTATATCGACCGCATCTACGACACCTATATCGACGAAGAAGAGCTTCAGGCCTGCGACCACACGATCCTTGAGATCGCCAACCGCCTTGAGCCTCGCGGCTATTCCTCACGCGAATTCATCTGGGAAATGGGCAAGTGGCTGTCGGAAGGAAACGCCAAGAAAGAAGGCAGCCTGATCCAGACCGCCTATGAGCATGGCGTGCCGATCTTCTGTCCGGCTTTTGTCGATTCGTCTGCCGGTTTCGGTCTGGTGAAGCACCAGAAAGAACGCGCCGCCGCAGGCAAGCCTTACCTGATGCTCGACGCGATTGCCGATTTCCGCGAACTGACGGACATCAAGATCGCTGCGGGCACCACCGGCCTGTTTATGGTCGGCGGCGGGGTGCCGAAAAACTTCGCACAGGACACGGTCGTCTGCGCCGAAATTCTGGGCGTCGAAGCCGACATGCACAAATATGCCGTTCAGATCACGGTGGCCGATGTGCGTGACGGGGCCTGTTCGTCCTCGACCCTCAAGGAAGCCGCCTCATGGGGCAAGGTCGACACCACCTATGAGCAGATGGTCTTTGCCGAAGCCACTACAGTCGTACCGCTGATCGCCTCAGACGTCTATCATCGCGGGGCCTGGAAAGGTCGTGAGAAGCGTGGATGGGCCAAACTATTCGCGTAATGCTGGCATTATACTACACGGTTGCGATAAATACGGTTGGTGAATACCACAATGCCGCTGACTTGCTTCAAAACAACTGGACCTGATAAAAAATAACGTGAGTTTTTTATTTTAGGTCTTCCATTTTTTGAAATAGGTCCTATTTATCTTCCTATAGGCGAACGTCATACAACTGATGTCAGCCACCAAGTAAGTCGCCGGGATCATCCCCCCCCCTCGAAACCGGCGACATGCGCGGCCCTCCTTGCCCCCCAAGGAGGGCCGTTTTAATTTCCGTATACAATATTAACTTTGCGGAAAGACCTTTTACCCTTAAGATCGCATTAACCATAATTTACCCGTACCGGTTAAAGCCATGAGCACGCCTATTACCCCTTCCCTGTCTCAGATGCTCCGCAACGCGTCGGTGCGTCCGGCCCCTCAGGCAGCACCGGTTTCAGACGCCCCCTCAGGCCAGCCCAACAGCTTCGCTCAGGCACTGGCGACCCTCAAAAAAACAGCCGTCACTCAGGCCCCCGCCGCCCAAAATATGCCCACCGTCTTTAAGGCCGCAGACATTGCCCGCGCCGAGCCTGTCCGGCCCGAAGAAGGCCGCATCCTGCGCCCGGGCAGCCTGCTGAACATTCGCGTCTGACCCCCTCCCCTCTTGAGCGTGAGCGTGATACCCGCACAATAAAACAGACTCCGGTTTTCCGGAGCCTGTTTTTCATTCTCAGAACCTGACCGTCAGATCCATAAGGAACCTGCGCCCGTAATATTCGACATCACCCGTGCGATGGCGCTTATAGTCCGTATAGACCTCACTGGGGGTATCCAGCAGGTTCCCCGCCTGAAAGCGCACCGACACCGCCGGTGTCACAGCATATGACGCCGAGAAATCCAGCGTCGTTGACGGCCTGACCCGCACAAGGGCTGAAGAATCCCACCCCATAAGTGCCGTATATTCCGAGTTATACTTGGCCCCCAGACGCGCCTCAAAACCATTGGCCGAATACCACAGATCGAAAATCCCCGTCTGATCGGCAATACCGACCATAGGCATGGGATTATCATTCGGCACCCTTTCCTTGATATCGGAATTGACCAGCGCCAGATTGGCGTAGACCCCGAAATTATCGAGGAACGCGACATCCGTTAAGGCACTAAACGGCGTTTGGAAGGTAAATTCCAATCCGGAAATACCGCCGCTGCCTGACGAATTAACCGGTGACGTCAGCACATAATTATTACCATTGATCGTTTCCGACCGCTGGCTGTAACCCACATAATTGCCGACCTTCTTATAGTAACCGGCCACCGCAAACAGCGCTTCGGCACCGAAATAATACTCATAGGACACATCAATCTGATCCGCTTCAAACGGCTTCAGATAGGGGTTTCCGGATGACCCTGTATAGGGCGCACCTGACGACAGACTGCGGTTCACCCGAAGCTCATTCAGCGGCGGCCGTGAGATCACCCGCGCCGCCCCCAGCTTCAGATAGGTCCCCGGCATCACCTCAAGGCTTACCGAAGCACTCGGCAGCACCTTGGTATAGCTTACCCCCGCTGAGACACGCGTGACGACGGATTGCTCGACCCAGTTGCCGGGCGTTACCTCAACCCACTGACTAACCGTAGAATCTCCTGTCGACAGGCTTTCAACATCGACCACACGCACACCGACATTACCGACGGCACGGGCATTGATGAAGGTCGTGTCGAAATTACCCTGCACATAGCCTTCCCAGACCTTTTCCGAGACCTCGGCATTGAACGGCAGGCTACCGGGGTTAACCGCCACGGCATTTGCACCATAAACCGTCCGCAGCAGGCTGTCGAAATTGCCATCCAGCATAGCCGGAATGTCGAAGTTTTTAAACTCATAGGCCTTAAGCGTTGAGCCATCGACCGTGACACCGGCCAGAGGTGCCGGATTTGTGCCATAGCCAATCGCCTCGGACTTGGTGCGATCTGCATAACGCGCCCCGAACTGGAGGCTCGTCCAGAAATCCCCGCTGAAATCACGCCGCAGATCAAGCTGGCCAGAGGTCAGTTCATCCTTGACCCGCCCCGGTGACGCCTCACCGGCCTCCGGTGTAAACGTAGCCGCATCGGGTTGCTGCGACACGCTGATGTGCGGGTCTTCCCCCAGACGCCAGGTCATGCTTTCGGGATAATAGTTCATCTGAACCGAACGCCAGATATTCTCCCGCTCGGCCGTCGAATAGGACAGATCGGCACTCACCGTCCAGTTGTCCAGCATCCACTTACCGTTCAGACCGGTCACCAGAAGCGACTTGTCTTCCTGATACCGCGACACCACCGCCGTGATCTCGGACCAGGCCGTCGTCGCCCCTACCAAATCGCCGCCGATGATAACGGGGTCAGTATGGGCCCCCACATTGCCACCGTCCCAGTTGCCCCAGTTATTACCGCCGTACCAGGCCTGATTCTGCTTTTCATCGATCTTGTATTTCGAATAGAGCAGGTCATAGGTCAGTTCAAACCGCTCATTCGGACGATACTGCAACCCGACCGAAGCCCCCAGACGATCGGCATCAAGGAACTTCGCCTGCGCCCCTGCGCCCCACGGCGTTGGTACGTCCGGCCCGCCCGCGACAATGGGGCCGGTGGAATCGCCTGAGCGTATCTTATCGTCATTATAGCCCCAGCCCCGGAAACTTTCGTACCCGTTCTTCTGGTTCTGTCCGGTCAGACCGATAACAAAGGCCAGCTGATCATTGACCTTTTTGACCCACGACCCTGAGGCGCGCCAGCCGGTACGGTCATAGTCCGGAAACTCCGAACCGCCATCATAATGCACCAGACCGGCACGGGCGACGAATTCAGGCCCGCTATATTGCAGCGGACGAATGGTCTGAAGATCGACCGTGCCCGAAATACCACCGGACAACAGACGCGCTTCCGACGATTTATATACCGCCGCCCCGGATACCACTTCGGACGGATAGATTTCCCAGCGCACGTTGCGGTCAGGTTCAGAGGTCGCCACTTCGCGGCCATTGATTGTCCCCAGCACCATACGCGGGCCGATGCCGCGTATGGCCGCCTGAGAATCATTACCCCGGTCGCGGGTCGCGGTGACACCCGGCAAACGCGCAAGGGTTTCAGCAATGGTTACATCCGGCAGGACGCCGATTTCCTTGGCCGACACATATTCCGCCACACCGGAATGGCTACGCTTCTGGGCAATGGCATCGCGCATGGAACGGCGCATGCCGACGACCACAACCTCCTGCGGCTCTTCCGCAGGGGCGACCGCCTGTGCCGTATCGGCCTGCGAGGCCGCATCCTGTGCCTGCACGCGCGTCAGAACCACCACGCGGCCATCATTGGATTTGATCGTCAGGCCCGTGCCGCTGATGAGGTTTTTCAGCGCGGCATGTGGCGTAAACGTGCCCTTGACCGCATTGGTGCGCAAACCCTCAAGGTCGTCGCCACTGGCCAGAATTTGCAGGCCTGACTGACGCGCAAAGTCCTGCACCGCGCTGGCGGCAGGTTGCGGGGCGATATCAAAGGCCCGCGCCGTTTCCGCATAGGCGGCCGGTGCCGACATAACGGCAATAGCGGAAACCGCCAGAGCTACGCCTGAACGAGCCACGCTTGAAAGAGCCATCCTTGAAGATGTTCCGAATAGATATGACATGTGCTTCCCGTTTATCTTGGCTCTGGTCGTCGGGTTGACCGGGCCGTGGTTATTTTACGGGTTAGAATGCCGCTCTTTTTTCGCGACACTCACCCTCCCTGCCCCTAAGATGAATAACGCTGTCATTTCCGCCGAAGACTGACGATAAATTTTATCCGGCAGCAGCGCTTACCGTCTCACCAATCGTAATCTGTTGCGCATTGACCCTCACCGGTGCCCCCAGCGCCTCATGCACGGCACGGGCAAAGGCTTCGGGCTGGTCAGTACGGAACCAGCCCACCAGTTTTTCTCCGGCAAGCGCTTCGTCCGCCAGCACAATCTTTTGCCGGTTATAGCGGTTGAATTCAGCAATCGCCGTATCCAGACGGTCATTATCCAGCGCAATCTGCCCCTCACGCCAGGCCAGTGCCCGATCAACGCTTTCCGGTCTGAAATCGGCACGGGCATCGGCCTGATCAAAAGCCACAAAGACCATGTGCCCCGCCGTCAGCGTCATATCCACCTCGGATAAACGTTCGGAACGAACCCTGACCGTGCCCTCGCTGACCAGCACCTCTATACCATTGTCAAAGCGGCGCACACCGAAGGCCGTCCCCACCGCCTGAACCCTAAGATGATCAGCCTGCACCTGAAACGGTCGCTCGGGATCTTTGGCTACATCAAACCACACCTCTCCCTTGTGCAGTTTGACTTCACGCAGATGCGGCTTAAGGGCGACCTCGACATGGCTGTCGGTATTGACGCTGGCTATGGTCTGATCCTTAAGCGGCAACCGCCGCAGTTCCCCGACACCGGTTTGCAAGGCGACACGCCCCCCCGTGACCTGATGCGTCACAAAACCCATACCGGCACAGGCCGCCACGGCCCCGCCGGCGACACGCCCCAGCCACCGCCGTCTGGTGACGCTTACGGTTTGACCGACAGGGGCCGCCAATGCCGCCGCTTCTGTAACGCTTTCAGGCACCACCTGTCCGGCCCCCATCACACGGGCCCGCCCCAGCATGGCCCAGGCCGCCTGCGCCCTGAAATAGGCCCCCTGATGACGGGTGTCTGCGGCATACCAGACATCAAATGCCGCCTGCGCCTCCGCCCCCAGCGGCGCGTCGGCCTGACGCGCCACCCATTGGGCCGCCACCTCATCGATACACAAAGCCTCAGGTGACATGGCCCGCCTTAACCTGACCGGTCGCCAAAGGGGTGAGCGCTTTTGCCTGTAATGCGTCTGAATCACCTTCGGCTATGCGCGCCAGTATCAGACTCAACCCTCTGGCGGTTTCCTTCTCGACAACATTCTCACTCAGCGCCAGACGTTGCGCTGTTTCCGCCTGAGACAGACCATGTATACGCCGCAGGGCAAACACAGACCGGCAACGTTCCGGCAGGCCTTCGATAAAGTCCATCACCCGCGTCAGTTCACGCCGCGCCGACACCGTGTCCTCGGGGGAGGGTGTAAAATCCAGCATCCCCAGTTCATCAATATTCTGCACGGTGGTAATCGATACCACGCGATTGCGCCTGACCTGCTCAAGCAGAATATTGCGCGCGGTCCGGTACATATAGGCCCGCGGATTGGTGATATGCCTGAACCCCGTCTGACGCAACAGGCGATAATACATTTCCTGCACCAGATCATCGCGCTCGGATTCACTCAGTCCGGCCCGCATCAGCCATTGTCGCAATCCGGCTTCATGCGGCATGATATGTGTCCCCACAAAGGCCAGCCGCTCCTGGTGCATACTCACGACCGATACGCCGCGAGACGCCTCCCGTTACTACGCTTTTCCATATTTTACCCTGTCTGAAACGTCGCCCGTCTTGGTGCGGGTGATCGCCTTGAGTAAAGCATGAGAATTTGCCTTTGACCAGACAATTGTATGACAATTAATTCACCTGTGACGTTTTAGAGACTGTTATTGCGCCACACTTAGCCTGACCCGCGCCGACGTTTTGGGCACGATGATTTCCGATGCTTCGGCATCGCCCAATGCCTCAGGCTTCGGAGCCACCCCCACCAGAATCGGCGCCTCCGGCTTCAGCCAGCTCGAATAGACAAAATCGCTGCCCCGTTTCTGCATGGGCACAGCCAGCCCGCCGGTAAAATCACCGGTTATATACAGGGCCTCCTGCCCTTCGCCGGCCACAACAAAGGTCAGTTCTACCGGATAGACATAGTCCGCCGTGGGCCAGTCAAGCACCGGCAAGGGCTTACCGTCAAAATCAAAAAAGGTGGCATTTTCCCAGTTCGACCCCGTACCCCAACGGGTCTTGCACGGCGTCGAAACCCATGCCGGCTCCCAATAGACCACACCGACCCCGCCATTATCGAGCGTCAGCTGCATCAGATCTTTCATATAGCGCGCCTGTCCTTCAGGCGTGACATCATAGGGGGCAAAAGCCGAATCCGACCCCAGAAGATTTCCGCTCTGGTCATTATGGTCATCGGTAAACGGATAGGCGGTTTCCACTACAACAATGTCCTTATCCGGATAGGTATGGCGCACCCGGTTCATCACCGCCGCCAATCCCGTCAGATCCATCTTCGACCATTTGCGATAATAGCTGATACCAATCAGATCATAACCGTCCACACCATGGCGCGTCGCCTCCAGAAACCAGTGCTCAACATTTTCCGGCTGGGCGATATGCAGCATGATGCGCGGCATCTTGCCTGCCGCCTTACCTGCATCCTGAACCCCCTTGATACCGGCCTTGAACAGTTTGGCGTTGCGTTCCCAGTTGATCGGCTTTTTCGCCTGCCCTTCGCTATAGGTCAGATCGCCCATCATTTCGCCATTGGTCTCATTGCCCACCTGCACCTGATCCGGCATCAGCCCCTCGGCATGGAGCTCCATCAGGATGTCATAGGTGAATTTATATAAGGCCTCGGCCTGTTGATCGTCCGACAACCCGACCCAGGCCTTGGGCACCAGTTGCTTCTCGCCATCAGCCCAGTCATCGGAATAATGAAAATCCAGTAACACCGGCAGCCCTGCTGCCTTCGCCCGCCGCAAGGCCCGCTTCACATCCGTCAGATGCGAATAATCCGTCCAGTGCGGATCATTCCACAGACGAATACGAATCAGATTGGTACCGGTCTCTGCAAACAAGCCATATATGTCCGTCGGGGCACCGGACTTATCCCGGTAAACCGCTCCGCAATCTTCCATCTCATTCACATACGAAAGATCGCTGCCGAAATAATAGGCACGCGGTGACGTCTCTGCCTGTACCGCGGCGGGCAGGACGAAACAGCCCCCGAGAATCACAAGGCCGGTTAGGAAAAATTTCATGCTGCATAATCCCTGATGTCGATCTGTCCCCTTAAGGATGCACCAGACGCCAGTTTCCGCAGAAATTTGTCAGAAAAAGCGCATTTCGCCTCTGCCACCCGCCTTATGCGCCCTGCGCAATGACAGAGCCACCCCAACCCCTAAAATTTTTGCACACAATTGTATGACAACGCTATCACAATCTTAGATATTATGCATATAAATCAATAACTAATTTCGAAAATATTATTACAAATTTTATTTATAAAAACATTTTTGTGTTCTTTTTGCAACGACCAGCCATTCATAACGTTAAAAATGTCTTTGAAATGTCCCAACCCCCTTTAATTGACAACGTTATCATGATAGCGCTACCCCATAAAAAACGAGGATTGATCCCATTGGGCGATCCCGAACGGGGCAGGAACGTCGGAAACCTCAAAAGGTTCAAAACGCTCCCTTAGGACAATGCTCCCGGCACACATGGTAACCGCCGTGACGTCCGGGTGAGTTTGCGTACTGAACGCTGCAAACGTGTGCTGCGCCCCTGCGCTCAGCCGTCTGCGGACGCACAGCCATAACCATAATAATACAGTCGGAAGGAAACATAATGAGCCGTAAGAACAACAGCCGGAATCTGCAAAGATTACTGCGTGGGGTCGCGCTTTGCAGCGCCTCGACCCTCGCCGTAATGGCAGGTACCGCTCAGGCACAGGGTGTCGACACAGGCACCGAAGAAATAGAGACCATTGTCGTCACCGGCGTGCGTGGATCGCTTCAGCGCTCGATGAACGTCAAGAAAAACTCGGACGGCATCGTCGATGCCATCTCTGCCGAAGACATGGGTAAATACCCTGACACTAACCTAGCCGAATCGATTCAACGCATCACCGGCGTGTCGATCAACCGCGTCAACGGCGAAGGTTCCGAAGTCACCGTGCGTGGTTTTGGCCCGGGCTTTAACCTTGTGACCCTTAACGGTCGTACCATGCCAACCGCAAACATCGCCGCAATCGGTGGTGACCAGACGGGTGATACCGCTGGCGGCGGAAGCCGGAACTTCGACTTCGGCAACATCGCCTCAGACGGCGTCAGCGGCCTGAAGGTCTATAAGACAGGTAAAGCTAACATCTCTTCCGGCGGTATTGGTGCAACCCTGAACATCGAAACCCTGCGTCCGCTGAACCGTGCCGGTTCACAAGGTTCGATCACCGTTAAGGGCCTGCATGGCGAAAACGTCTATGACGGCAAGGACTGGACCCCCGAAGTGTCCGGCGCCTACAGCTGGTCTAACGAAGACCGCACCTTTGGTTTCTCTCTGTTCGGTGCCCATTCGGAACGTGACATCACCACCCGTTCGGCAACTGTCAATGGCTGGAATATCGAACCCGGCAGCGCCTTCTTACCCGGCGGCAACCGCATAACTCCGGGTGCCACTGTTACTAACGCCCCAGGCGCGACCGAGTGGGTCTCGTTCGCCAATGATTCGCGTTACCACATCTCCGACATCAACTCGAAGCGCACAAACGTTCAAGCCACGGCTCAATGGCGTCCGGTAGAAAACTGGCTGTTCACGGCGGATGTTCTGTTTGTTGAGAATGAAGCCACTGAACAACGTATGGACCAGACCAACTGGTTCAACCGTCCGTTCGATCAGGTCATCTTCGAAGACGGTCCGGTCAGCACTGCCGTATTTATGCATGAAACCCTTTCACCTGTTAAGGATATGGGCTTTGAGCAACAGTATCGCTCGACCAAGGATACCCTTAAGTCCTTTGGACTTAATGCACAGTGGAATGTCAGCGACAACCTGACGGTTAATTTCGACTACCATAAGTCCAAGGGCGAATCCCTGCCGAACAACTCGAATGGTTCGACCTCGACCACCGTCTCCATCGGTGCACCGGTTGTAACCTCTCACTCAGTTGATTTCCGCAGCGGCTTCCCGGTTCAGCGTTACGAAATGGACGATTCCATTCGCGGTAACGACAATGGCCGTCTGGATCTCGGAGATCTGGGTTCACAGATCGCACGTACCTGGGCTAACAGCCAGACTCACGATGTGGATGAATTCCGCATTGACGCTACCTACGAACTCGGTGGCGACAGCCGCTTTGATTTCGGGGCTGCCTTCCGTAAGGGTGAACTCAACACCACCACAGGTGAAACCCAACTGGTTCTGGGTGACTGGGGCATTTCAAACCCGGGCGATGTCGAACAATATGCGGCCGGTCTGGTGGAAACCTTCTGCCTG
>NZ_SSBC01000011.1 GCF_006475605.1 Asticcacaulis tiandongensis
TGCCTTCCGTAAGGGTGAACTCAACACCACCACAGGTGAAACCCAACTGGTTCTGGGTGACTGGGGCATTTCAAACCCGGGCGATGTCGAACAATATGCGGCCGGTCTGGTGGAAACCTTCTGCCTGAGCTGCCTGTATCAGGACTTCACGCCAGGAGACGCTAGCGTTGCTTTCCGCGCCAATGCCGTCAAGCTGTACGAAGCCATGGCCCGTGGTTACGGGGTCAATCTGCCGACCCGCGCCATGTCACGCAATACGGTTGAAGAAAAAGTACAGGCCGCCTATGGTCAGTTCTTCGTTTCGACCGAAGTCGTTGGTTTCCCGACCAAGATTCTTGCCGGTCTGCGTTACGAAAAAACCGACGTCACCTCATCCGCGCTCCAGAGTCTGCCAACCGCCATTATCTGGCAGTCGGATAACGACTTTACCCGTACCTTCGGTGCTCAGGTCGCTCCGCCGACCCTCAAGGGAAGCTACGATAACTGGCTGCCGAACATCGACGTTGCGGTTAATCTGCGTGACAACCTGATTGCCCGTGCGTCCTACTCCAAGACCATCGCGCGTCCGGCCTTCAACAACCTGTATTCTACGGTTGTTGTGAACACGCCTAACCGTCCGATTGCGGATAATGGGGTCGCAACGGCTGACAAGGGCAACCCAAACCTGCGTCCGCTGGAATCAAGCAACATCGACTTCTCGCTTGAGTGGTACTACGGTACCGACAGCTATGTGTCGGTCGGTTACTATAACAAGGACGTGGCCAACTTCCTCGGCACCGGTCGTGTAAACGAAAACCACTTCGGTCTGCGCGATCCGTCCTCTGGCCTGCCAGGAACGCGCTCGGGCACAGCCATGACGGCGCTTGACGGCATTGGTCAATCGCCAACGGATGTGAACCTGTTCACCATGACCGCTCTTATTCAGCAAAACGGGGGCGACGTTGCCGCCGCAACCGCTGAATATCAGGCCAATCTCGATGGCAATGGTGATCTGAACCTGACCTTCGTTGAGGCTGTCTATAAGGCCGAAGACATTGCGCCGGACGCTACCGACCCGCTGTTCACCTTCTCGACCCGCGTGC
>NZ_SSBC01000012.1 GCF_006475605.1 Asticcacaulis tiandongensis
GAGGTACCCAGCCGAGGAAAAGCTCGAGATTATTCGGCTTGTTGAACAGTCCCATTTACCGGCCAAACGGACTTTGGGCCAACTGGGCGTGCCCAAGACGACCTTTTACCGCTGGTACGATCTTTACCTCACCCATGGCCCCGAAGGCCTCGAAGATGGCAAGGGCGGCAACCCCAGGGTTTGGAACCGCATCGCGGATGAGGTACGCGGCCAGATCATCGACATGGCGCTGGAGTATACGGAACTGTCACCGCGTGAGCTTGCGGTGCGCTTTTGCGACGAAAAAAGCTATTTCGTTTCTGAGGCTTCCGTATATCGCCTGCTCAAAGCGCAAGGCCTGATCACCAGCCCCGCCTATATCGTGATGAAAGCGGCCAATGAGTTCAAGGACAAGACCACGGCACCCAACCAGATGTGGCAGACAGACTTTACCTATTTCAAGATCATCGGCTGGGGCTGGTTCTATCTGTCGACCATCCTCGATGACTTCTCACGCTACATAGTCGCCTGGAAACTATGCGACGGCATGAAGTTTGAGGACGTCACGGCGACCGTCAAGCTGGCCCTTGAGGCCTCTGGCCTTGATAAGCTCAGCCAAAGGAAACGGCCACGACTTTTGTCTGACAATGGCGGGGCCTACGTCTCAGGCGACTTGGCCAAATGGCTGGAAAACCAAGGCATGTCGCAGGTTCATGGCGCGCCGATGCATCCGCAAACCCAGGGCAAGATTGAGCGGTGGCACCAGACGCTCAAAAATCGCATCCTATTGGAAAACTACTTCTTCAAGGAGGACCTCGAAGCCCAGATCAAAGCCTTTATCGAACACTACAACCACCATCGCTATCATGAGAGCCTGGGCAATGTGACGCCCGCCGATGCCTACTTTGGTCGTGCCCCGGTTATCTTGAAACAGCGCCAAATGATCAAGATGAAAACACTCGAACACCGCCGCTTGCAATTCCAAAAACAAGCCGCTTAATATCAAACCCAATAGACGCTAAACCCTCCAGGATTTTTCAAACGCGATTGTCCCAAAAACTTTGACGACGTACA
>NZ_SSBC01000013.1 GCF_006475605.1 Asticcacaulis tiandongensis
TAGGCTCAGGACTCATAACCAGAAGAGCACTGTAGCAGCGAGTGCGATGGCGGACAGGAAGACAGTCGGGCATCTGTCATAGCGGGTTGCCACACGCCGCCAGTCCTTCAGCCGTCCAAACATGATCTCTATTCGGTTGCGTCGTTTGTAACGGCGCTTGTCGTATTTGACGGGGTCGGTTCGAGATTTTCGCCCGGGGATGCAGGGGGTGATGCCTTTGGCCTGTAAAGCGTCCCTGAACCAATCTGCGTCATAACCTCGGTCGCCCAGAAGCCACTTCGCTCTGGGCAGACTGTCGAGCAGTGCGGCGGCACCAGTGTAATCACTGACCTGACCCGCCGTCATGAACAGGCTGATCGGACGCCCGTTCGCGTCGGTGACAGCGTGAAGCTTTGTGTTCATGCCGCCCTTGGTGCGACCGATCAGTCGTCCCACATCCCCCTTTTTACCCGCAGGCTCGAAGCCGTGCGGTGCGCCTTCAGATAGGTCGCGTCGATCATCACCGTGCGGCGTTCGGTCTGAGCGCCAGACAGGCCCTCCATCATCCGCACGAAGATGCCAGCCTCGCTCCAGCGTTTCCAACGATTGTAAAGCGTCTTGTGCGGCCCATAAGCCGCAGGCGCATCACGCCAACGCAGACCATTGCGATTGACGAAGATGATCCCGCTCAACACCTTGCGGTCATCCACGCGGGGCTTGCCATGGCTCTTGGGAAAATAAGGCTGAAGCCGGGCCATCTGCTCGTCCGTCAGCCAATAAAGGTCACTCATAATCCACACTCCTCAGGAGCATGAATCAGATCACTACAACAAAATCAATGGGTCCTGAGCCTA
>NZ_SSBC01000014.1 GCF_006475605.1 Asticcacaulis tiandongensis
GAAGGCGCTGGAGCGGGAGAACCGCGAGCTACGTCAGGCGAATGAGATTCTGCGCAAAGCATCAGCCTATTTTGCGATGGCGGAGCTCGACCGCCCACTGAAGCGATGATTTCCTTTATCGACGAAACCCGCCCGGTGTTCGGGGTCGAGCCGATCTGCAGGCTACTGCCGATTGCCCCGTCTACCTATTATGAGGCCATCGCCAGGCGCAAAGACGTGAGCCGTCTATCGGCCCGCGCTCGACGCGACATGACCATGAAGGTCGAGATACGCCGGGTATTTAACGAGAACTTCCAGGTCTATGGCGTGCGCAAGGTCTGGCGACAGTTGCAGCGAGAAGGCTACGACATTGCCCGTTGCACTGTCGCGCGGCTTATGAGGGCGATGGGGCTTCAAGGTATCATTCGTGGCAAGCCGGTCAAAACCACGTTGTCGGATAAAACTGCGCATTGCCCGCTTGACCGGGTGAACCGGCACTTCTTCGCATCCGCACCGAACAGGCTGTGGTTATCTGATTTCACCTATGTGGCCACCTGGCAGGGCTTTGTTTACGTGGCCTTCGTGATTGATGCCTTCGCCCGCCGCATCGTCGGTTGGCGAGCAAGCCCCTCTGCACATGCGGGCTTTGTCCTTGATGCCCT
>NZ_ML636837.1:0-141370 GCF_006475605.1 Asticcacaulis tiandongensis
GACTACCGCCGCCTGCGTTTCCCTTTCCAATCTCACAATGTCAAAGACCCAAACAACCAGACCAGCCTAGCCGACCCGGCGAACAACTTATCCTAAGCTGTCAGAAGGAGCGGCGTATATAACCGCTATTTTTTTCCAGTCAAGCCGTTTTATAAAAAACTTCTAAACCAGATCGCCTCAATTCTCGTCGTTGCCTCAGAGCCTTTTTAGCGAAGAGCGGCGCTTATAACCGCTCCAAATTCTCAGTCAAGTCCTTATTTTAAAAATGTTTTTCAACACCAAAACCAGAAACTTAACCCCGCCAGATCCAACACCTCAAAGGCACCGTCTCCGCCAGAGCGGCGTAACTACGCCCCACCCAACTCAGAGTCAATCAAAGAAAATCACTTCCCCGATTCAGTCCACAAGAAGTCCAAATAAGCCAGACAGGCTAACCCGCCGCTATATATTGCTTGAGTGTATGGGCCTCATGTTCTGCCTGTGCGATCTTGGCCTTAACGAGATCACCAATAGAGACGATACCAGCCAGACGCTGACCCTCCATAACCGGAAGATGGCGGATACGACGATCCGTCATACGCTCCAATAAGGAATCCACGGTTTCACCCAGAGAGGCGACAATAACGTCCTTAGTCATAATTTCCTGCACGGGACGCTCAAGGGCGCTGGCACCATATTGTGCGAGCGCTCTAATGACGTCGCGCTCCGATACAATGCCAACCACGCGCCCAAGCCGATCCGCCACAACAAAGGCACCGACCTTACGCGCATATAGAAGTGCCGTTATAGAAGACACTGTTTCATCGGGCGTCGCGGTAAAGACCTGATGACCCTTGGCGTTCAGCAATTGATTTATCAGCATAGCCACCCTCTCCCATAGCGCTATACAACAAGAGAGGCAGAATTACCCACAGGGAGCAGACTGACAAGCACTAATTTGACTAAAATGTCAAATCTGCGTGAAAGAACGATTTGTGAAAGAGTTTAAGCCAGATGCCTATGGTCAGAAGACCGAAGACATAGCCGAAAATATGCGCTTCCCAGGCAATAGGCCCGCTGCCCGGCGTTATAACCACAAAGGCCGACAATATATTGATAAGCCCCCAGGCCAGTGTCATACCTACCACACGTGGATGCGTTAATGGCAGGAGGTAGCCGCGCCCAAGACGGATAGCCGCCCCCATCAGGCCGGACACAGCACCGGAAGCCCCAATCAGATAGACATAACGATCCGGATAGACCGCACAGTACATCAGGCCCGCCGCTATCCCACAGACTATATAATATATAAAGAATGAGGCGGCGCCCGAAGGTCCCGTACCAAAAGCGCGTGCCACACCGCTGGCGAAGGCCAGTGCGAAGAACCCGTTAAGCAGCGCGTGCCCCCAGTTACCGTGCAGAAACAGCGACGTCACCAGATTGTATGAGGTTGGCACAGAGAGCTGCGCCGGATTAAGGCCGAACAGATAGACCAGATGCTCATCTGTGCCAAAAGTGGATTGCAGCGCATAGAGCCCCAAAATGAGCCCGATCAGCGTCATGGCTGGCCAGGGCGCGGTAAAAATAGGCTCTTTCACAGGGTGATTCATTACGGATTTTCGCTCTCTGGCCGATATTCGTAGCGGCATATAGACCACATTTAACCTTAAAGGACTGAATTTTAAGCCCGCATGCCACTTTTTCCTGAAAAATATACCTAATTTTTAAGGTTCCGCACGAGATTGGCACTCTTATTGCTTTCCCCTTTCAAGCGAAGGGGACTGCCCCCGACAGGAGTGTTCCATGTCTTTTGGTAAAATTTCGGCCATCGCCCTCATGGGGGTAATGATCGGATCCGGTGTACAGGCCCAGTCGATGTCGACGGCATCGGCAGGTTTTGAGACCGGTTATGGCCGCGCACGTGGCGCGGAAGAACGCGCCATCAACCCATCCACGCGCGATGCCAACGGCAATCGTCTGATGCTTGACGGTGTGATTGTGACGGGTTCGGACAATAGTGTTTATTCCCAATCGCGCACCTATGGGGCGGGCGATTCCTATTCCGGCGCAGGTGCGCTCGGCGGGGCCACGGCGATCGGTAACTATCTCTCGGTCGTGGTTCAAGGCAACTACAACACCGTGATCATCGACTCCACACAGATTAATAACGGTGACATCACCGCGACCAACAAGAACCAGACCGCGACTGCCGGTGCTGAAACGGATATTACAGGAAGCCTAGCATGGTAACCCCCAAGACAAGAAAATCTTTTGCCCGCACCCGCACAGGCCTGAGCCTGATTGCCCTGGCTGCCGGTGCCATGACCTTAAGCGCCTGTGTGTCACCAACGGCTGGCCCAAGCGGCCTCTATGCCCGTCCTATCGGCAATGCGCCGGTAACTGCCAACCCGACGGCCTATTCTGACGCACTGGTCTGCCTTGGCACCTACGCCCGTCAGCACCGTCTGGCCTCGCCGCGTATGGCCGTTGGTCGGATTTCTGACTATACGGGTAAGGTCGAATATGAAGGTGGTCGCAAGATCACGCAGGGTGCATCCCTGATGGCCATGACCGCACTGGCCAAGTCCGGTGCTCGTCAGGTCGAGCGTTTCGACACTTCGGTCTCCGAGCTTGAGCTGAAATATGCCAACAATAAGCTGATTACCGATGCCCCTATGGCCAACCCGCTTGAGGCCGGTGATTATCGCCGCATCATGGCCGGTCAGATTGCCGGTTCCGATTTCCATATCGTCGGCGGCATTACCGAACTGAACTACAATATCCGCTCAAGCGGCATTGATGCCTATGTCGGCGATGCCGATCCGCGTGACACCAAGGGCATTTTCAACGGTCGTCTTTATGTGATGAACGTTGCCCTTGACCTGCGTCTGGTCGATACCCGCACGCTTGAGGTTGTGGACGTCATTTCCTATCAGAAGCAGATTATTGGCCGCGAAATCAAGGCCGGTGTATTTGACTTCTTTAACGGCAACATCTTCGACATCTCTGCCGGTGAAGGCGGCCTTGAGCCGATGCAATTGGCGGTACGCGCCCTTATTGAACGCGCCACCCTTGAGTTCATGGCCAATCTCTATGGTGCTTCCGGCCCCGAAGTCTGCCTGAGCGCCGATAACGACTTCCTTAATTACGATGACCCGACCATTGGTCGCACCGGCGCTCTGACGCCCGCCTATGATAATCTGGAGCAGAACAATGCTGGCACGCGCGAAGATCCTAACCGTTGGCACAATACTCGTAGCCGCTCCGGTTCTTCTGAGCGCAACAGCCGCTACTAGTCAGGTCGTTATCGACAACGTTCAGTTGGAATCCGGCGATATCTTCGCCAATAACCAGTTGGATGTCGTCGAGAACAATGGCCTGACGCAAGCCCTGACGACGGCGCATGGCAATACGGTGAGTGGCGGCAATAGCTTTGTCGACGCCACCGTCACCTCGCGTCAGACCCTTGAAGGCAATGCCAGTGCCCGCACGGTCATTAATGGCACAGCCGCGCCTGAGGATTACCGCAGCTCTCTGGGCACCGGTGTGCATGTCACGACCCAGACAACGGGTAACTATGGGGCGCATACGGCCTGGCAGGGCAATGCCGTGACGGATACACAACAGACCGTTGACACGGCCACTGTTCACGCCGGCACGCAGATCAATTCGGATAATAATTCGATTTACCGCAGCGGCGAAGTCAACACACTGGCCATCGCCAACCATCAGGCCTATCAGGTCGATCAGGGTCGTCTGGAAAGCACAGCCGTTCAGACATCAAACGCTGAAACCCGCGCCCGCACAGGTGTTGTGCTGCGCTATTCGCCGTCGCCTAATCTCTATACGGCCAGCGCAACCAGCAACAACTACACATCCAATAGCGATGATCGCGGATCGCAGGAACATGTAGTGACGCAAGACGTAACCGGTCGCACCGAAGCTTATGTCTCGGCCAATCTGGGCAACTCCTGGCACGTCGCCAATCAGTCTGCGGCCACCGGCAATAGTGTGAGCCTCTATAATACCGGAGGGTCTCTGGTTACCGAAACGGCCCAGACCAATGAAGGTCAGGTGCAATCCACCAGCGTCATGACCGCCTATCAGTATGGCGAAGCCCATTCACAGGCCTATGGCGTCGGCAACACTATGTCCGCAGGTAATGGCGATATCTATCTTAATATCGACAACAACCAGTTCAATTCCGGCCCTATCGATGTCCTGGCTTCGTTCGAAAGTCAGGGCAGCGGTTATGACACCTACGTCACCGCCGATGCCGTGGGCAACTCAGCCACGGGCTATGCCTGCGGCGACTGCCGCGCGGACATGACGGTCACCAACCGTCAGACCAATACCGCAGGCGTCAACGCAACCGCAGACGTTAGTGTAAACTCGGGACGCTCGATTGTCTCCACTGCCCGCGCAGTCGGCAATTCGGCCACCTATTATGTTACGGGCAACCGCTAACAGCCTGTCTGAGATTTAACTTTATTCAGACACAAAACTTTGTAAGGGTCGCGTCCATATTTAATGGAGGCGGCCCTTATGTTTTCGCGCAAACTGTTTGTTTGTACCCTTATAAGCTTTGCAATGGCCTCAACGGCCCTGACGCCCGTAAGCGCTTATAGCGCCCCTCCTGCGAAATCCACATTGGTTGCCGCGCCCAAGGGCGGGATTGAGTTCCCCCATGACCATAGCGACATAGCGCCGGATCCGGCCACCCGTTTCGGTCGCCTGCCGAACGGTTTTACCTATATCATCTATCCCAACAAAACACCGCCAGGCGTGGTGTCCGTGCGTTTGCGTGTTGCCGCCGGTTCGTTGCAGGAATCCGATCAGCAACTCGGTCTGGCCCACTTTGTCGAGCACATGGCCTTTAACGGCTCAAAGAATGTGCCCGAAGGCGAGATGGTGAAAATCCTCGAGCGTCATGGTCTACAGTTCGGGCCGGACACCAATGCCTATACGTCTTTCGGCGAGACGGTCTATATGCTCGACCTACCGAAAAATGACGCGGAAATCGTCGATACCGCCCTGTTCCTGATGCGTGAAACGGCGGGCAATCTGAACATGGATATTGCCGCCATTGATAAGGAGCGCGGTGTGGTTCTGGGCGAAGAACGTGTGCGCGATACGCCACCGCTCAGAGCCTATGTCGATTTCATCAAGACCGCTTTCCCGAACCAGCGCCTGTCGAAACGACTGCCGATCGGCTCGGTGGACACCATCCGCACCGCACCAGCTCAAGCCTTCGTCGACTATTATAATGACTTTTACCGGCCTGAGCTGACCACCCTGATTGTGGCTGGAGACATCAATCCTGATGAAATCGAAGCCAAGATCAAAGACCGCTTCACCGATCTTGAGGCGCGTTCCGACCGTCCGCTTCAGGATACGGATTTCGGCCCCTATACGCCTCTGCCCCTGACGGCACACAGCTATACCGAAGCGGGTTTGCGAAAATCCATTCAGATCAACTGGTTCAAACCGTTTGATGATCGCTATGAAACCCAGTCAGTGCTTGAGGAAACCCTGCTCGACAATCTCACCCTAAGCATTCTCAATCAACGCCTTGAGCGACTGGCCACCAGTGATACCGCCGAATTTATTTCGGCTGGCGCAGGTCAATCCGGCCTGCCGCACACCGCCGACAGCGTGTCACTGGCGGTTATTCCGAAGCCCGGCCGTGACCGTGAATCCTTTGAACAGGCCTTCACGACCTTGCGCCAGTTTGAAGCCTTCGGCGTGACTGACGCAGAAATTGAACGGGTTCTGAGTAACTGGGACGCCAGTTACGAGGCTGCGGCCAAGGGGGAAAACACCCGCAATACAGGCAGCATTGTCAGCGGCCTGACCGGTGGCCTTGAGGATCGCAGCGTCTATAATTCGCCCTCTCAGGCGCTGGCATTATATAAACAGTTGCGTCCCAAACTGACGCGCGATGCGGTCAATGGCCGTGCCAAAACGCTGTTTGCCGGCGATGGCCCTATGATTACCCATACGGCAGACGACCTGAAAGGCTTTGACAAGCCCGCCATGATCGCCAGTTTCAATGCGGTGCGCAGCCTGGCCCTTGAGGCGCCGATAGCCGTTGAGAAAAAGGCCTGGCCCTATACCGATTTCGGACAAGGCTCGGCTCTGGTGAGCGAAACCCAGCTGGCCGATTTAGGGGTCACCCAACTCAGCTACGCCAATGGCGTCCGCGTCAATATCAAACCCACGGACTTCAAGGATAACGAAATTCTGGTTTCGGTACGTTTGGGTAAGGGCGTTCGTGATTTCGGCACAGCCGATGCCGCCCCCATCACCGCCGCCAACTGGACGGGCATAACCGATGGCGGTCTGGGGCAGCTTGAGGCCGAAGAAATCCGCGAAAGCCTGTCGGGCCATATCTACGGCACCAGCTTTAACATAGGTAATGATGCCACGACCCTTTCGGGTACCACTACGCCTAACGATTTTGCCCTTCAGCTTCAGTATATGGCGGCTTTCCTGACCGATGCCGCCTTCCGTCCGTCAGCGTTTGAACGCATCAAAGGCCTGCTGCCTGACTATTATGCCAGCCTGTCGACCACCCCTAATGGCGTCTTCAGTCGTTACGGCAGTGTCATTTTGCATGGCGGGGATAAACGCTTCGGAATGCCGGAACCCTCAGAGGTTCTGGCGCTTGAAAATCAGACCCTGAAAACACTGGTTAGCGGCATATTCACCGGTGCTCCCCTTGAGATTACAATAGTCGGTGACATCACCCCCGAAGCGGTCAAGGCACAACTGGGTGACACCTTTGCCGCCCTGCCTCCGCGTCCTGCACCCGCCACAAAGGACATGTCTGCGGATGTGCGCTTCCCGCGTGACGGACTGCATCAGGTACTGACCCATCAGGGCCGTGACGATCAGAACCTGAGTCTGCTGGTCTGGCCCGCAACGGATTTTTACGCCAACATCCCCGAAAGCTATGCCACGGAGCTTTTGTCAGCGGTTCTGACCTTACATCTGACCGAGGAAATCCGTGAAAAACAAGGTGCGGCCTATGGCTCAACCTCAAGCGCCAGCCTGTCCGGCACCTTTAAGGACTTTGGTTACATCACCGCTTCGGCCACGGTCAAACCCGATATGGACCAGACCTTTTACGATTCCGTGGTCGCCATTGCCGAAGACCTGAAAGCCAGACCGATCAGCGATGACGACCTGCTGCGCGCCCGCAAGCCGGTGCTTGATCGTCAGGAGGTTCAGATCAAGACCAATGGCTACTGGCTCGGGGCCTTAAGCGGCATTCAGTCTGATCCGCGTCGCCTCGATAATATCCGTGAGCGCAAACAACGGCTTGAGCAGGTGACGCCTGCCGAGATTCAGGCCGTCGCCCAAAAGTGGCTACAGTCTGACCGCCTGCTGCGCATTCAGGTGAAACCCGCTGAAAAGGCAGAATAGGCAAAACAAAACCCCCGCCTCGGAAACGAAGCGGGGGTTTTGTTTAGACTAAGGTTTTTTGCGCTTACTGGACGAAGCCACCGACCCCACCGTCAAACACCATGTTCGACGAATAGGAGGCTGAGGATTGTTTGACGATCTCGCGTTGCGCCATATAGCTCTCGGTGGTCGTCAGTGTCAGAAGCTTAGTGCCTGCGCCGAATTTACGCAGCAGCGAGCGCTCATTACAGGCGCGGGCCGACTTCTGACGGCGGCATTCCAGACGACCGCCTTCGTGCCAAAGGGCATCGTTTTTGGCGCAGTCATAGCTCTTGCCATCGGCAATATATTGCAGGCGTGTACCGGCAATGCAGCGATAGACTTCGCCGGTATAGTTGCCATTGACGTCACGGCCACCAAAGACCTGTGAGGCCGGATGCGGCACACCCTTATCGTCAATACAGGATGCCTGAAGCAGCACTTCGCGGGTCACGATGCGTGAGGCTTCGTAGGATTCAAAGCCGCGCTCTTCCGCGCCCTGTACATTCAGGCCCATGCTGGACGGGATGCCTTGCGCCTGTGACCAGTTGCCATAGCCGCCGCCATAATAGACCGCGCCGGAACCGGAACCGTTATAGGAACCGGGACCTGCGTGTGCATTGGCATTGGCGCGGACGTTCACGTTGACATTGACGTTGACATTGCCACCGCATTTACCGCCACCGCAGCCCGGCATGTTCGGCCCACCCGGATGCACCGGTGGTGATGGCGGAGGCGGAGGCGCACAACCGTTTGAACACTGAGCCTGAGCCACCCCTGCGCCGCCAATGATGGCCACGACTGCCAGAGCGGCAAAAAAACTAAAAGGCTTCACGCGCATATGACGCTCCATAAAAGTCCAAATCCGTCAGATGTTCCAAATCAGTGCAAACGCATCTGTGGACATCCCTATCCGGACGATCTTAGCAAGAACCGTACCGGACTAATCCCCGTCAACTTATCCTGCTAAACTTGTCGTTTCCTTAAATTCAGACGTAAAATGCGAAAGAGTTTTCACTTTTTACGCGTTTTCAATGCCAATTTTCGGGCCTTTTGTGCCCCCCGGGGGATAAGACGCCCCCCAAGATGGTCCAAGATGACACAGAGACGCGGGCTTTGCGCCGGTCTCTTGATCAGCCCGCCTGACTGCGTCATGCTCAGGGTCATGACAGACACAAAAGACACCCATCAGAAACGGCTTGAGCAGCTTCAGGTATCATTGGTTGATGCCCAGATATGGTCGCAGGCCGAAGGCAAGAAGATCATTATAGTGTTTGAAGGCCGAGATGCCGCCGGTAAGGACGGCGCCATCAAGCGGATCATTGAGCCTCTGTCCATACGCCAGACCCGTGTCGTTGCCCTGCCGAAACCGTCTGATCATGAAAAGAGCCAATGGTGGTTTCAGCGCTATGTCGCGCACCTGCCGGCGTCAGGTGAATGGGCCCTGTTTAACCGGTCATGGTATAATCGCGCCGGTGTCGAGCGGGTCATGGGATTTTCAAGCGCCCATGAGCAGGAGATCTTTCTGCGCGATGTCAGGCCGTTTGAGACCATGCTGCACGATTCCGATATCACCCTGATCAAGTTCTGGCTCGATATCTCAAAGGATGAGCAGAAGGCGCGTCTGGAGGCGCGGCGTTCCGATCCGCTGAAGCGCCTTAAGGTGTCCGATCTCGATAAGGTGGCGCAGGATAAATGGGCGGATTATTCCAAGGCCCGCGATGTCATGCTGGCGCGGTCGCACCATGATGAAGGGGCCTGGTACTGCGTTAAGACCAACAACAAGAAAAAGGCGCGGGAAAATATCATCCGGCACATCCTGACGGCCATTGGCTGCCCGGCCTACAGCCAGACGCCGGAACCACCTGACCCTGAGGTGGTCTTCAGTTATGACGAGGTCATTGCCGGTAATAAAACCCTGTTCAAATAGAGGGTTTAATGGACGTTAACCTTGTTTGGTAACGCTTTCTTGACTCTGTTTAACCATCATGGCGCGACTGTGTCCTGCTGAGAACAGCGGGCGATGAACAAAAGGTTCCGAGTTAAGTTTACCGTGATGACCGAAGCCCCCCTGCATTCCCCCCGTTCAAGGGCCGCATTGAAAGTGTGCGGTGAATGCAATCTGTGCTGCACGGTGTACGACACCCCCGACATGGGCAAGAAGGCAGGCCAGACCTGTCAGCATTCAAAGTCTGATGGCGGATGCGGCATTTGGGGCCTGCATCCCGAAAGCTGTCAGGATTTTAAGTGCCTGTGGCTCAAGCATGATGACCTGAACGGTCTGTGGCGACCGGATACCGCCGGTTTTGTCATGCGCTTTGAGGCCGAAGGCAACAGCCTGTGTGTCGATGTGGATCCTCAGCGCCCGAACCACTGGCGACGCGAACCCTATTATGATCAGCTAAAACTATGGTCAGAAGGCATCAGACGCGGCGACAGCCGTGTGCTGGTCTATGCGGTCGAAGGCCTCTATGTCGTGACGCCTGACGAAGACCTGCTGCTGCGCAAACCGCGTCGCGGGGATCGTCTCGAAACCGGTATGGAATATACGCTGTTTGGCCTGACACCCTTCGCGCGCATTGTACCGGCGGCACAGATCCGGCAGTTAAAACGCGCCTGATTCCAAAAAGACCTGATCCTACTCGACTTTTGATACGGGCCGGTTCATCAAGGCATTATGAGCGAATCCGATCCCCTGTCCTTACCTGATGCGGCCCGAAAGAACTGGGTCGACGCCTATGCGCCCGCCTCTGTGCGCCCGTGGCTGCGGCTGGGGCGCTTTGATCGTCCTGCCGGTATCTGGCTCCTGTTTTTGCCGGGTATGATGGGGCTGCTTTATGGTGCAACGACACCGTCATGGGAGCTGGCCTATAAGCTGGTGCTGTTCCTGATCGGGGCCGCCCTGATGCGCGCCGCCGGATGCGCCTATAATGATATTGTTGACCGCGATATTGACCTTAAGGTCGCGCGCACGCGCCTGAGGCCGATTCCGTCCGGTCAGATTAGCATTAAACAGGCCGCCGCCTTTATTGTCGCCTGTTCGCTTATCAGTTTCCTGATCCTCATTCAGTTAGGCACCACGGCTATCTGGCTCGGGTTCGCGTCGTTGGGATTAGTGGCCGCCTATCCGTTTATGAAGCGCATCACCTGGTGGCCGCAGGCCTGGCTTGGCCTGACCTTTAACTGGGGCTTTCCCATGGGCTATGCGGCGATTACCGGACATATCACGGTCGCCGCCATGATATTTTACAGCGGTCTTATCTTCTGGACCATCGGTTATGACACCATCTACGCCTTGCAGGATCGTGAGGATGACGCCCTGATCGGTGTTAAGTCCAGCGCCCGTATTATGGGGGACAAGGTGCATCTTGGGGTCGGCATCTGTTATGCCATTGCCGTCGCCCTTACCGGATTAAGCGCCTATCTCGGCGGCCTGTCGCCCCTGTTCTATATTGGGCTTGCGGGTGTAGCGGTGCATCTGTGGCGTCTGGTGGCGACACTGGATACAGGCGATGGAGCCGGTGCGCTGAAACGTTTCAAGGCCAGTGGCCTTACCGGCCTGATCTGGGCCATAGCCATTATTCTGGGTCATCAGGGAGTATAACCATGCGCATCGCCCCTAAACTTATATCTACGCTGATGGCGACCGGTCTTTTAGTGACCGGTGTCGTTTCCTGCTCAAAGCCAAAAGACGAAGCCGCGGCAACAAGCACCCTGCCCCTGAGCTATAGTCACGGGGATGAAAATGCCGAGGTCAGCCTGACCCTGCCTGTGGATTTCCGACGCTTTCCGGCCCTGCATGAAACCCTTTATAGCGAAACCGAAACCGAGCTTAAGGCCTTCGTTGAGAATGCCACCAAGACCCGCGCCGACCTTAAGAGCGAAGGCTTTGACTCACCGCCCTATTTCCGCACGACCGTCTGGCACCTAAGCGGTGAAAGCCCGCAACTGGCCTCCTTCTATGCCGAGCATATGGAGTTTAGTGGCGGCGCGCATGGCAATATGAACTTCCAGACCATTTTGTGGAACAAGACGGACAATCAGCCGCTCGACTCCGCGGCCCTGTTCGTTCCCAATGCCGATTTCAGGGCGGTAGATACCTATCTCTGTACGCAGATTGAGGTCGAACGGTCGCGCCGCAACGAAACCCCGACACGTCAGAACCCCTCTGGCTTTCCTTGCCCGAAATTGCTTGAAAGCCGGATCATCCTGATCCCGTCAACAATAGCCGATAAATTCGGGGCGGTCGAAGCGCTTTACGCTCCTTATGATGTTGGCCCCTATGCCGAAGGTGCCTATCAGATCCGCATCCCGCAAAACCTGCTGCGTGAAGTGATTGCGCCTGATTATCGCGCCAATTTCGCCGGTGAGGCCGTGCCGCCAGTGGCCAAAGATAATGCGGGCTGATAGGCGCGAGACCTTTATTCGTCATCATACCGAGGCCTTGCCGGTACCGGCTCTGGCCGATATCCGGCTCTATCAGGCGCATGAGGTCACCGGCCTGTGGCAGATGACCGAAGCAGAGCTTGAGGCCCATAATCTGCCGCCGCCCTTCTGGGCCTTTGCCTGGGCTGGCGGTCAGGGTCTTGGGCTTTATATTCAGGACCATCCGCATATTGTTAGAGGTAAGCGCGTGCTTGATCTGGCCTGTGGGTCAGGGTTGGTCGGCATTGTTGCGGCCAAGTGTGGCGCAGCCGAGGTTACGGTCAATGATATTGATCCGTTCACGGAGGCGGCCTGTGCGCTCAATGCCGAACTGAACGGCGTGACGTTACGCTTTGACGGCTCTGATCGGCTGTCAGATGATATTCCTGAGGTCGATGTCATACTGGCCGGTGATATCTTCTACGAAAAAGGCATGAGCTCCGCCATGCTGACATTTTTACGCCGTGCACACGATAAGCATATTGCCATCTTTCTGGGTGACCCGCACCGTAGCTATCTGCCGCGTGAAGGCTTAAGGCGTGAAGCGCACTATGAGGTCGCCACCCAGACCACGATTGAGGACAGCCCCACAAAAACGGTCAGCATCTGGAGCCTGATATGAGTAAACACCACAAGATTGACTATATCGAATGGCCTGCCGGTGATCTGGGGCCGGTGCGTGAATTTTACGCTCAGGCCTTTGGCTGGGGCTTTGTTGATTATGGCCCGACCTATACCGCCCTTAGTGGGGCGGGTCTGGATGGCGGGTTTGACGCCGATGTGACGCACGCGACACCCAAACCGCTGGTGATCCTGTATAGCGACAACCTTGAGCAAAGCCGTGAGGCCGTGATTAAGGCCGGTGGCATCCTGACGCAGGATATTTTTGACTTTCCCGGCGGGCGGCGCTTTCAGTTTTCTGACCCGTCCGGCAATGAGCTTGGGGTCTGGAGTGATAAATAATTCACTTTGACCGGCAGGGCGATCAGGCCATAAGAGGATAATTTTCATATCCTCAATTTTACGGCCCTATGTCCGAACGCCTGATCACACAGTTAAATATGCGTCTCAAACCGTTTATGACTGATCGCACCCTGCGCTGGGGTTTGGGCGCGCTGGTGCTGGTACTGGCGCTGTTTAATTTCATGCGCGATCTCAATGATCCCAACAAGGCGTTCTGGGACGAAAGCTATTACGTCACCGCCGCCCAGCGCTATGAGGAACAGACGGCGCAATATGCCTCGCACCCGCCGCTGGGCTTCATGCTGATGGTCACGGGACGGGCAATTCTCAATGATAATAAACATATAGATGCCCATGAGGTCGCACGGGTCAAGAAGATAGACACGCGCGAAATCCCCAAAGGCTACAGCTTTGCCGGTATCCGCCTGATGGGGGCGCTGTTCGGGGTAGCCGGTGCGGTGCTGTTTTATCTTATCTGCCTGACCCTGACGCGTGAGGCCTTTTCGGCGTTTATTTTCAGTCTGTTATATGTTTTTGAAAACGCCTTCATTGTGCATTTTCGGGCGGCGCATCTTGATCCGTTTCAGATTACCTTTGCGCTGGCGGGGATTCTGGTGTGGCTCAGGGCCTTTGACGACAAAAGGCATGACGGGCTTAAGTCTGTGGCCCTGTTTGGGGTGCTGATCGGCCTGTCGTTCATGGTCAAGGTCAATACACTGGTGCTGCTGGTGCTGCCCGGACTTACGGTGCTGAGGGACATACTCAGGGCGGGCAAGTCATTGCCAAAGGTGATTGCTGACGGCCTGATGAAAGGCGCGGTGATGGTTGCGTCCTTTGCCGCCGTGGCCGTGGCGGTGTTTGCGCTCCATACCCTGATCAACCCAAAGGCGCCTGATTTTGCGTCCGAGTCCGGCAGACGCGACAAGGCCTATATGAGCGAGGCCTATATTGGCTGGCTTGAGGGGCGTGAACCCTTGAGTGCCACGGTGATGATCGATGCCACCAAGGGCTATTATGCCTATATGAAATACGATTTCACCGGCATCGTAAAGACGGAGAAAAACGGCTCGCGTCCGGCGGCCTGGCCGGTGATGTCAAAGATCATCAATTACCGCTGGGATTCCGGCGGCGGTCAGACCAGCTATGTGCAGATGGTGGGTAATATCTTAAGCTGGACGCTGGGCTTGCTGGCGCTTGGGGGCGCGGCTGTGTTGCTGATCCTCAGGTTTTATCGGTCACGCCCCTGGCTTGAGACGCGCGAGATGGACATGATGGCCGCCGTCTTTGGGATGTATCTCATCTTTATGGGGCTGCATATCTGGCTGGGCACCCAGCGGGTCATGTATATCTATCATTATTTTACCGGCCTGATCTTAAGCTATATGCTGTTGCCGCTGATCTGGCAGGTGCTTAAGGGGCGGTTTGTCGTGCTCGAAAAGCAGAAGGATTACGTCCTCGGTGGCCTGTGTGTCGGCATAGGGCTTTGCTTTTTGTGGCTAAGCCCCCTGACCTATCATTACCCGCTGACCCGCGCCGAGTGCGAGGCGAAGAACATCCCGTTCAGGATTGTGATCTGTCAGCCGATAGCTAAGCCAAATACCCCACCACCCCAATCCTGACGGATTGCGGTCCCCCTCCCCGCCAAAGGCAGGGAGGAGATTTAGTCGAGTTGCGGGAAGGCGATATCGCTGATGACCCGTTCGCCGCCGTGACGTGACAACTGCACCACCACATCAATCAGCGATGAGGCATAGGCCAGGGTTTCGCGGCGGGTTAGTTGCGTGCCGGACTGCATGACCATCAGGGCAATCTGTTCCAACGCCCCCTGAGGCGTATTGGCGTGCACGGTGGTAAACGACCCCGGATGGCCGGTGTTGATGGCGCGCAGGAAGGTGGTCGCCTCCTCGCCCCTGATTTCACCGACAATGATACGGTCAGGGCGCAGACGGAGGCTAGCCTGCAACAGATCATTGATCGTGACGCGGGCTTCACCGGTTTCGCCCTTCACGGCCACCAGCCCCAGCGCGTTTTCATGCGGACAGGCAATTTCCGGCGTATCCTCGACCATGATGATGCGTTCATGCAGCGGCACGGTTTTCAGGAGCGCATTGAGAAAGGTCGTCTTGCCCGATGACGTACCGCCGGAAATCAGGATGGTCTTGCGCGCTGCAACGGCTTCGGTGAGGAACTTCACCGGCTCACGGCGGGCATAGTCAAGGTCTTCGTCGCGGTTTATCGTCGGCACGGGGACGATCGGGCCGCGATCATAGGCCGACAGGTCGAGATCAACCATCACATGACGCCGGATGGCCAGCGCCCAGTGTTTGCGTGTGGCGGGTGGCCCTGCCAGTTGTACGCGCTCACCGCCGGGGAGACTGGCCGACAACAAGGGGGTTTCACGGCTGATGCCCTGATGGGTCAGGCGCGCAATCTGTGCCGCCAGACGCCCCAGAAGGACGTCATCGACCTCAGGGGCGGCAACCTTCAGCATCTGCGGCTGACCGGAGATTTCGACCCACATTTCACCGGGGCGATTGACGAGGATTTCCGTTACGTCTTCACGCTCAAGCCAGTGCGCAAACGGCTTAAGCCATGTGCGCAGATAAACGCCGTCAACAGGTGTAGCCATTAGTCAGCCACCGAGAAATCAAGGTCGCGGGCGACGAAGACCTGAACCGGCGTGCCCTGCGCGACCTTGATGGTCGGTGGGATGCGCATGTTTTCCTGCAAGGCTGAAGTCGCCGCATTGGTCGCATCGCTTGAGGAGCCGATGACGATCGTATTATTGCGCGAGCCGCCGGAGGCCACGACGCCATTGATCACCGACATCAGTATGGCCGAGCCGAAACGCTTGGCAAAATGGGTATCGACCGATCCTGACAAGCCCGCCTGCCCCATATCATCGGTGGCCGGAGACCCCAGTTGCACCGACACGCCATCGGGACGGATGACACGGTTCCAGATGACAAAGGCGCGGGTCACGCCCAGTGACAGGCCGCTTTTATACTGACCGATCAGGCGGCTGCCGCGCGGGATAAGTACGGTCTTGCCGTCAAAGCTGCGGACATCGCGTGTCACCAGCGCCCGTGCATAACCCGGCAGATCGGAGTTCAGCGCCGTCTCAAGGACCGCCGGAATGATTGCCCCTTGCGGCAGGGTTTCGGACGGGTTTTCCATGCGGCTGGCGCGGTTGGACAGGTTCGAGGTCTGGTTCGAGAAAAACTGATCATCGCCACTCAGCATCGGGGCGTTACCGCCCGTCGCGGCAGCGGCCACCGGTGTGCCATCAGGTGCCAGTTGAATGGGGATGGAATTATCAAACACCATGACCGCTGCATTGGAACCACCCGCCACACCCTCGGCGCGAGACGGCGATTCAGGGGGCATGGGCTGCGGTGGTAAGGGCTGCGGCGGCAGGGCCTCACCTTCGGGCAGAGGGGTTGCCGGAAAATCCATAGTCCCGTCAGGTGCAGCCGGCGCAGGGGCTACAGCGACAGGGGCGGCCGGTGGTGGCGGCTGGCGATTGCCGGACATACTAAAAAGCGTTATCCCACCGAGCACACAGGCCCCCAGAACGCCTGCGGCCAGCCCCAGACTATCGCCCACGGTTGAGGATTTGGCGACGGCAGGCATGGCATTGACCGAGGCGGCTTCAAGCGCTTCGGGCGGCAGGTCGCGGCGCGGGTCTGAACCGGTTTTATCCTTGCCCAGCATCAGTTACGTCCTCCGAACCATGACTTTTTCGCCTTGGCTGTACCGAGCTTTTCACCATCGGCGACCGGATCACCGGGACGCGGCGCACGCGGTTGCGGCGACAGGGCATCGAGCGAGGGCACAATGAAGGCGTCGTTGTAAAGTACCGCCGTCTGATCGCCGCTGCGGAGCGTAAAGGCGCGCGCCACCACATCGGCGACCATATAGTCGCCGCGACTGGCATAGTTGATCAGGCTTTCGGTATTACCCGACGTCACGGCATAGACCGCCGGTGCGGCCACGCCGTCGGCCCATAGAAAATAGGTCGAGGTGCCGTCATCAAACACCCTGAGCGGCACCAGTTCTTTCTGGCCGGAATAGGTGTAGCTTGAGTTGCGTTTTACCGGCAGCGGCAGGTCGCCTTCGGGATCAACCGGGGCGGCCAGACTTTGCAGCGCCGTCAGATCGACCGGTTCATCCTTATAGGTAAAGCGCAGGTCATAGACGACATCGCCCCGTCGGCAGGCCGCATTTGAGGCGGTGCGCAGTTCGAAATTATAGCGGTGCCGGTCAGTGACCACGCTCATATTGGAAAAGGCGTTTGGTGAGGTCGGCTTCAGGAACAGAAGATCGCCGCGTTTGTTCGGCGCGACCTGCCATTGTGAGGCGTCCCCCAGACCGATATTTTCCACACGTTCACCGGCACCAAAGGTCACCATGGTCTGAAAATTGACGCAGGCCTCAAGGCGCACCACCGCCCCTTCGTTATGTTCAACCGTGCGGATACGCGGCTCTGACGACGCCTGTAACGGCAAGGCCAGAAGCCCGGCGGCACACAAACCGGTGACGATAAAAGAGGAAGATTTCATCATGAACTGCTTAAAGGCTTGGTGACGGTGGTTGTGGCGGGGCGGTTGGCAGAGCGGAAACGTTGTCCCAGTCCCTGAGTGCGGCGGGGTGTGGCGGTGGCTGGTGCCGTGCCGCCTTCGGTAAAGACGAGGCGTTCACCGCTTTCGCGGGAAGCCGCGCTGGCGTTTTCGCGGTCGATCGCTGTGACCAGCGTATCGCTGCGGCGATCCGTGCTGCCTTCGGCGGTGGCGGCGACGGTTTGAGCGGCCTGACCGGCGGCGACAAAGGCCGACAGGGTTTGCGCCTCCTGCGTCTGGCGGTCGGAGCTTGTTTTGTCACGCAGAGCCGCCTGCCAGTCGCGCACCAGCGAACCAGCCACCCACATCAGCACGGCTAAGAAAGCGGCATAGATCAGCGACCCCATAAAGAGGATAACCATCGGCTGCACCATGCGCACCGAACGCATCGGGTCTTCGGCTATGAAATCGATCAAGGGGATAAACAGGCTTAGGGCCGTTGTACCGCCTAAGACCGCCAGCATGGGGGCCAGGGCAAAGACTACGCTTGTCCGGAGCCAGCCATTGAACAGGCCACGGGTCTGACCGAACAGGGCCATAACGATAAAGATCGGCCCGAGTATCAGAAGCAGGTTCAACACCATGCGCGACAGGATCAAAACCCCAAGCGTCGAAAAGAGCAAAAACAGGCCGCTGAGCCAGAAAAGCGTGACCGGCATGGACTTGGCGGCGAGGAAACCGGTTTGCTGCCCGTCTGCCTGATTCTGTACCGTTTCAAGGCTTTGGGCGATTTCAGCAAAGCGCACGAACAGGGCATCAAGCCGTTCGGCGAAGTTCATGACGGCGCTGCCTTTTTGCCCAAGAAGCGCGGCAGCGATCTGATCCGGGCCGCCCATCAGGAGCCCGTAGAAAATCGCATTGTAAAAGGGCCAGAATGAGACAAAAACCAACACCAGCACCATGGTTATGATGCGCGGGGACATCATAGGCAGTGTCAGACGCGTACGTCCGGTCAGGAAGCCATAGGCCAGTAGCGCGACATAGATGATCAACAACAGGGTCAGGGCATAGCTGAAGGCCCCGCCCGCACCGAACAGACGGTTATAGCCTGTGGCGACTGCCTCACCGATCTGGCAGTCCATGGCCCGCAAGGAGCCTGAAACCGAGGTTTCGCCTACAAGTGTGATCGGCGGGCAGTTGCTCATGAAGCCGCCTTTTGGGCCGCCAGAGGGTTACCCGGATAGGGGTAACCGACCAGATGGGGCCACCACAGTGACGGATGATCGCCATATTGCGCCCGAAGCTCATCGAGATGGCGCACCGTGGCTTCGCGGCCCGACAGCAGGGTAATGACATCGGGCTGTGCCGACAGGTCAAGGCGGGCGACAACGCTATGGTTGCCGTGCTTGACGAGAAAGGCGCGCGAATGGGCCGGAAGGGCGCGGATAAGTTCCAGCTCATGCTCGGTCAGGCCAAAGCCTTCGCAATAGTCTTCGAACTGGGCGCGGGGATTAGGCATGAAAATCTGGGTCGCCGACTGTTCGATGATCGCGGTCGAAATACGGCTGTCCAGCGCATCGCGCGCTGATTGCGTACCAAAGCCCAGAATGGCGTTGCGTTTACGCAAGGTCTTCATCCAGTTACGGATTGCGGCGGCGAACACCTCATCATCAAGCGCCTTCCAGCCTTCGTCGATGATCAGAATTGTCGGCGTCCCGTCAAGGCCTTCCTCCACGCGATGGAACAGATACAGCATGCACGGCGTGCGCAGGATCGGATCATTGAGCAGCTGGGTCATGTCGAAACCCAGCGTGCGGGCATTCATGTCCAGCCGGTCGGTGGCGTTGTCGAACAGCCAGGCCTTATCCCCGTCACCAGTCCACGACGAAAGCCGTGCGGCCAGATCCCCGTGCGTGGGTCTGCGTATCCCCCCAAGCAGTTCGCGGAAATAACGCAGGCGGCGATATTGCGGGTCCTGTTCGTAATTGGATTCAACGGCTTCGGCGATAATCGCCTCTTCTTCGGCGCTCAGGGGCTGGTCGGGTTTATGTACCAGCTGGGCGATAAAACTGCGCAAAAAAGCGCGGTTTGAGGGCGAATCCGGTAGCTGGAGGGGATTAAAGCCGGAAGGCTCACCCGCACGCAGGGTATCGTAGTGGCCATCAATGGCGCGAACGAAAATTTCTGCCCCGCGATCCTTGTCGAAGATGACGGTGCGCGGTTTGAATTTCTGCGCCTGCGCCGCCAGAAAATTCAGCACCACCGTCTTGCCGGAACCGGACGGGCCTATGACGGTGAAATTGCCAAGGTCGGCCTTATGGAAGTTAAAGAAGTACGGCGTGCCGGAGGTGGTTTCAAACACCGTCACCGCCTGCCCCCAGTGGTTGCCTTCGGCCTGACCTATGGGGAAACCGTGGAGGGAGGCAAAGCTCGCGTAGGCACTGGTGGAGATCACCGCCTTGCGGGCAATATAGGCTTCGTTGCCGGGGAACTGCGCCCAGAAGGCCGGTTCGAGGTTGATGTCTTCGCGCACCGCCACGGCCCCAAGATCGGCCAGCGCTGCCAGTGCCTGAGCCGCAGCCGGATCAAGACCATTTAAGGTCGGGGTGCGGACACAGAGGCTCAGGTGGTGTTCGCCCAGCCCCAGAGAACCGGTGGTCAGGTCGTCTCTGGCCTTCATCAGGCCCTGCCGCAGGCTTTGGGCCTCTTCGTTGGCGGCACGCAGACGGCGCAGGGCCAGACTGATGCGCTCCTGACCGATCTGACGGTCAATAAAGCCATAGCTTTCGGTCAGGGTCATTTCAAACGGCAGACGTAAGAGGGCATCGCACATGCCCGGCGTGGCGTGCGGCGGATAGTCCTTGAGCGAGAGCATGGCCGCATATGTCTTGCCTTCAGTAGCAGCGGATTGCTCTATGGCCTCAAGGCCGAAACTGGTGCGGCGATAGGGGATATATTGGCCGATGTCGCTGGTGGGACGCAGCACAGGGCGCAGTTCGCCATTATAGAGCGCCGACAGAAGTTCCAGCGGCTCCGAGCAGCGGCCCGCAGCGGATTCGTAGCCGCCCAGTACACGCGGGCCATAGGCCGAGAGTGCCGCCAGAAGCGCATCGGTGGCCGCCTGAATCTCACGATGGTCGCGCGCAAGGCCTGCGGCCTGAGCGTCTTCGCCCACACCCTGCCCTAACAGACGTAAGATGCCTTCGGCAAAACCGACCTTCCCCTTGGGGTTACGGCGCACCACCGTCAGGAACAGGTCATTGACGAACATCTGACGCGAGGACAGGCGTTCCTGCCATTTGTCGTGGATCAGGCCACAGATGGCGTCATCATAATGCGCGTTCTGGGTGACGCTGACGCGGCGGCGGATGATGTGGTGATAGAGGACAAACCGCGAAGAGCCTATGGCCCTGAGGGCGGCGGCGCGGACGATCTGGCGGTGATTGACCTCATCGGTGTCTGCCGTCTCAAAGGCAAAGCCTTCGAGGTGGATCGACTGCATTAAGGAACCGTCGCGCAAGACGACCGTGCGGTCATCATACAGACGGTCATAAGGGAGGCGGTCCCCCGCCCGCTGTTCTTTGGCGAACCAGCGGCTGAAACCTTGGGAGGGGGCGGGTTTTGCACTCATGTGAAATCAGGGTCTGTAGGAATTACAACGCCAGAAGCGCCAGTTGGGAATACGCGGGCAGCGCGACACCTTGGCCATCCACAGGTCAAAGATGCGTGGCTCACGCAGACAGGCCAGATAACCGATGACATGCACCAGTAGCGCTACACCCAGAGCCCAGAAAGAACGGGTAATGAGGAAGGCCTGCGTCGTTACCACGCCATTGATGATGAAATAGCTGTAGGTGACACCCGCAAACATCTGCGGCTGGGTCAGGGCCTTGAAGACCGGTGTCCTTATAAGATCGGCCACTTAACCGCCCGCCGCCTGACGGATACCGCCAACAATGGTCGCCGCGCCAAACAGGATAAAGCAGCCAAGGATTACCGTCGCGCCAAACTTCCAGTTCAGGCGTCCGGTCAGCATCATGAAGCCGATCATGGCGACGGCAATGACAGCGACGGCGGTGGCGACATTACCGAGCAGTGAACCTTGAATCCACAACAGGGCATTGAGGATCGGGCCGGAACCTTGCGGGTCCTGCGCGAAGGCCTGCGTGGCCATTGCATTCAGCCCGGCCGCCAGCGCAAACCCGAACGCCGTCCGTTTCAGGGAAACTGGCTTAAGCTGAAATGTGGTGTGAAACATACCCGACCCCGATCCTTATAGTTGATTAGGCGACACTTAAGTAACTGACCCGCACTGTCAAGACAGTCTGTTGAACCCTGAGGTCGCGCTTCGGTATCATGGGTATATGACAGTCATGTAACTATCAAAAAATATTCCGTTGGCGGTAAATTATTTTGTGGGTGGTCAGGGGCGCGGAGGCCGCATTTCGCGCCTTAAGTGTGCACACGGGTGTTTGGCACAAGGTTTGAAACCAGACAGGCGAGGCGTACCGAAACGGCACGCCGCATTCAGGGAAAAAATCCCGATAGGAGCGCCTGATGGCTACTGATATTGACCTGCATCTGGGTAAGCGTCTTCGCCGCCGCCGTCGTCTGCTGGGCCTGACGCAACAACAACTGGCGCTGGCTGTCGGCATTCGCTTTCAGCAAATCCAGAAATATGAGTGCGGGGCCAACCGCATCTCTGCCGCCCGCCTGTTCCAGCTGGCCAAGGCGCTGGAAACACCGGTCAACTATTTCTATGACGGGCTTTCGGATGAAAGCGTCGAAGCGGCACCGGTTCAGAATGACGGCATCGAAGTGTTTTCACGCAAAGAAACCCTTGATCTCATTCAGGCCTATTATCGCCTGTCGGAGCGTCCACGCCGCCGTTTGCTCGATCTGGCCAAGTCGCTGAATGGCGAGAGCGAACTGCCGCAGTAAGCGATAATTGCAAAAGAAAGTAAGATACCCCACCACCCCGCCGGTAAACCGGCGCGGTCCCCCTCCCCATTAAAATGGGGAGGCATGAAAAAGGGGACGATTGCGGTTTTGAACGGAAGTCTCTACACACTCAGGAAATATAATATTTTCGGGGTGAACCATGGCGTCTCTTTCAACCGCAGAGCTGAAAGCGCTCGAACTCTTTGCGCTGCAACTGGCTGAGGCCGCCGCCAAGGTGGCCCTGCCGCTGTTTCGTGTCGCCGATCAGGGGGAAGTGTCAAAAGACGGCCATTCGCAGGGCTTTGATCCCGTTACCGAAGCTGATCGCGGAGCTGAACGGGCCATACGCGCCCTGATTAACACCCATTATCCTGACCACGGCATCATCGGTGAGGAATATGGCGAAGAGCGCTCAGATGCCGAATTTGTCTGGGTGCTTGATCCGGTCGATGGCACCCGCGCCTTTATTTCCGGCCTGCCGTTGTGGACGACACTGATTGCCCTTAGGCATCACGGGCGCCCTGTGTTGGGGATTATTTCCCAGCCGTTCCTGAAAGAAATTTTCCTTGGCTCGCCGCTGGGGTCGCGCCTGATTACCCCTGAGGGGGAGACGCCGCTTAAGGTTCGCGATGGTGGCACACTGGAAAATGCGGTGTTTGCGACCACCGATCCTGATCTTTATTATGATGGCGAACATGCGGCGTTTTATAACTTACGCAACAAGGTACGCCTGATGCGGTATGGCTGTGACGCCTATGCCTTTGCCATGGTCGCTCTGGGGACGATGGATGCGGTGGTTGAGACCGGCCTCAAGGCCTGGGATATCGAAGCGGTTATTCCGGTGATTGAAAATGCCGGTGGTGTGGTGAGCAACTGGCATGGCGAGACGGTAGGCCAAAACGGCGGTCAGGTGATTGCCGCCGGTAGTCGGGCGATACTGGACGCGGCGGTTGGGTATCTGAAGCCGGTGGCGGATTAGGAAGATACCGCAAGAAGTAAGATTCCCCCTCCGGCGGGCAAGCCCGCCACCTCCCCCGGCAAGCCAGGGGAGTATGAAACACACAGGTTGGCCACCCCTCACCCCAACCCTCTCCCCTCAGGGGAGAGGGAGCTATAGGGCGAGAACGACCTTGCCGGTGTGGGTACCGCTATCGAGATATTCATGGGCGGCAGCAACCTGAGGGAAGTCAAACACCTTATCCAGCAAGGGCCTGATGCGGCCCGACAGGATATGCGGCCAGACATGGGTGCGCACCTCTGAGACCAGACGGGCTTTTTCGTCGGCGCTGCGGGGTCTGAGCATCGAGCCGGTGATCACGGCCTGTTTTTGCATGACCCGCGCCAGATCAATCTCGACCCTTGACCCACGCGCCATGCCGACCTGAACGATGCGGCCTTTGGGGTTCAGGCACAGGATGTTTTTTGCCGTATAGTCACCGGCAATAATATCGAGCACCACATCCGCGCCGCCAAAGGCTTTGGCGGGCGCTACGAAATCTTCGGTTTGGGTATCAATCACCAGATCGGCCCCAAGTGCGGTGATCCATTCCATGCGTTCTGCGCCGCGTACTGTGGCGATGACCTGTGCGCCGAAGGCTTTGGCCATCTGAACCGTCATGGCCCCGATGCCGGAATTGGCTCCATGCACCAGCACGGTTTCACCGGCCTTAAGACCGCCATGTTCGATCAGATTGGCATAGACCGTCAGGCAGACCTCAGGCAGGGCGGCGGCCTCGGCTGGGCTCCAGCCTTCAGGTATCGGCAACAGGTGGCGGGCATCGATCCGCACATAGTCGGCATAGCCACCGCCATTAACCAGCGCACAGACCAGATCACCGGTTTTCCACAGCACATCATCGCCATAGGTCGGTTCGGGGTGGATGGTTTCAATCACACCGGCCACCTCAAGGCCCAGAACCGGTGAGGCCCCTGCCGGTGGCGGATAAAGTCCCTGTCTTTGCAGTATATCCGGGCGGTTAACCCCTGCGTGGGTGACCCGTAACAGCACATCTCCGGCTTCGGTTTGCGGCAGGGCTGCCTCGGTTATAAACAGGCTGGCGGCAGTTTTCCCGTCACCTTGCACAGCTACGATACGCATGGCTGATTCGTTTTCCTTGATTTCTTCGCCTGAGAAGCGTTTTACTATGCCACCCTAACGGCAGGTGCGGCTGACGCACAATGCCTCTTTTTGTACAGGACGGAGGTGTCAGATGTCAGACGATGATTCAAACCAAGACTATGACACCGGTGCGGAAGCCGGTTCGGCCCTGCACGCCCTGACGCACGAAGACCTTAGTATATATAGTGTTGAAGATTTAACGGAACGATTATCGTATCTTGGGGCCGAAACAGAGCGCACCCGCGCCGCGCTTGAGAAAAAGAAAAGCGGACGTTCGGCAGCCGACTCCCTGTTCTCCTTCAAGGGGAACTAAGCGTTTTTAAAATACCGGCTGAAATCCTGCCGCAAGGACAACTGGCACAGCGGTTGCATGTGCTTTTCACCGGTTAGAGGGCGTGATAAATTGCCCGCCTGTATTATGGAATATGTTGATGTCTGACAGCGTTGCCCGTCCGTTTGCTCCACGCGTGGATATAGTCCGTGACTTTGCCCGCTCGGATCTGTTTGACCGTACCTTCAAGGAGGGTATGGCACTGGTTGAAGAAACCGCCGCCTATCTCGATGGCGACGGACGACGTGACTCACGCATACTGAGCCGTGAAGACGCGCTGGTCTATGCCGGTGAAAGCATGCGACTGACGACCCGCCTGATGCAGATTGCCTCCTGGCTTCTGGTGCAGCGTGCCGTGCGTGAAGGGGATATGGACGCGCAGGACGCCTGTGACGAGAAATATCGCCTGTCGCCGGTCAATGCGGTGCATCTGGGGGAAATGCAGGAGACCTTACCCGAAGGTTTGCTGCACCTTCTTGATCGATCGAACCGCCTCTATGAGCGTATCTCGCACATGGACAAGCGCATGTTCATCGATGAGGACACCGATACGCCTGCGGTTAATGCCGTGCTCGATCAGATGCAGCGCCTGAAGAACGCCTTCGCGCTGAAGGATTGATTTATCTGACGCCCTGGGGCATGGCATAGGCTCTCGGCCTGTCACGCATTTTTATCCGAAAAGTGCGTCACACCTTTCGGAATGCGTTTGCCATGTCACATAGCTGCCAGCTTTATCTTATTACGCCGCCTCAGATTGCCGATCATGCGGCCTTTGCCCGTGAGTTGGAGGCCGCCCTTTCGGCTGGGCCCGTGGCGGCCTTGCAGATCAGGCTCAAAGACACGTCGCTGGATGAAATCCGCAGCCTGTCGCGCCTGATAGCCCCCATTGCCCATGCGCATGGCGTGGCGGTTCTGATGAATGATCATGTGGAACTGGTGCGCGAACTGGGGCTTGATGGCGCGCATGTCGGGCAATCGGATATGGCGCTTAAGGACGCGCGCCGCCTTCTGGGGCCTGAGGCCATGATCGGTGTCACCTGCCACAACAGCCGCCATCTTGGGTTTGCCGCTTCTGAAGGGGGGGCAGATTATGTGGCCTTCGGGGCGTTTTTCCCGACCTCGACCAAAGAGGTCGAACATATGGCCGAGCCGGAAGTGCTCACCATCTGGCAGGAAAGCATGGAAGTGCCGTGCGTGGCCATTGGCGGTATTACGGCGGATAATGCCGCAGAGATGGCGGCGGCAGGCGCTGATTTTATCGCCGTATCCGGTGCGGTCTGGAACCATAAGGACGGTCCCGCAGCGGGCGTTAAGGCATTGATCGGGGCTTTGGGTTAGGACTCTGCTCTTCCAGACGATAGGTCGCAGAGACCCTCCCGTCACTTTGCTTTCGCAAAGCGCCACCCTCCCGCAAGCAGGAGGGAGAAGAAAGTAAGATCACTACGCCAGCCTATCCCCTTGCGCGGGCGCGCTTAAAAGCGTACTAACGCGCCCGAGCTTTCCGAGTGCCGCTAAATGGCGCTTGTTTTCCTGCACCCTTTTGACAAGTCGTATCCTATGCCCAAAATCAACGCCAATACCATCAAGCCCGGCATGGTGCTTGAATACCAGAACGGCCTGTGGACGGTCGTTAAAACCGAGCATGTGAAACCCGGCAAGGGTGGCGCTTTTGCTCAGGTCGAGATGAAAAATCTCGTGACCGGCACCAAACTGAATGAACGCTTCCGCTCTGATGACTCGGTTGACCGCGTTACGCTTGAGCAGCGCGACCATTCTTTCCTGTATGAAGACGGCGACATGCTGGTGTTCATGGATCAGGAAAACTATGAGCAGATCAGCCTGTCGAAAGAATGGGTGGGCGAGGATCAGGTGCGCTTCCTGCATGACGGCATGGTCGTCATCATCGAATCGCACGACGAAAAGCCGATTGGCATGTCCCTGCCGGACACGGTTGTGCTTGAGGTTGTTGAAACCGAGCCGACCATCAAGGGTCAGACCGCTTCGTCTTCCTATAAGCCCGCCAAGGCATCGAATGGTATGCGCGTCATGATCCCGCCATTCATGGGTGTGGGTGAACGCATCATCGTTTCGACCGAAACCGGCGAATATATGAAGCGCGCGGACTAAATCAGATACGCAAAAAAGTTTCACCTTATGGTGAATACATTTTTTGCGATCCATTACGGTCACATCAGGACTTGGGGCAGCCCTTCGTCCTGATGTGTCTTTTTTACTTTCAGGTGTTTTGTCGTGATCCTTCAATCTTCGCTCATTCAGGTTATGGTCGCCTCCATCCGCAAGGCGTGCAAGGGCGTAGCCCGCGACTTCGGTGAGGTCAGCGAACTTCAGGTATCGCGCAAAGGCCCCGGTGATTTCGTTACCGCCGCCGACAAGCGTGTTGAAGGCGTACTGTTTGAGGAATTGTTGCGTGTTCGTCCCGGTTACGGTTTTTTAGGCGAAGAACAAGGCGCGTTTGAAGGCACCGACAAGACGCATCGCTGGATCGTTGACCCGATCGATGGCACCACCAACTTCATGCACGGCATCCCCGTATTTGCCTGCACCGTGGCGCTGGAGCGTGATGGTGAAATCGTCGCCGGTGTGACCTTCAACCCCGTGACCAATGATCTGTACTGGGCAGAAAAGGGTAAGGGCGCCTATCATAACGACCGTCGCCTGCGCGTTTCGGCGCGCAAGAACCTTGAGGACTGCCTGATTGCTACCGGTGCGCCGTTTATCGGCAAGCCCGGACATGCCCAGTTCCTGAAAGACCTGCACCAGATCATGCAGCGCACCTGTGGCATTCGCCGTCTGGGGGCCTGTTCGCTTGATCTGGCCATGGTCGCCGCCGGTCGGGTCGATGGCTACTGGGAACGCGGTCTGAAGCCGTGGGATATGGCGGCGGGTCTTTTGCTGATCACCGAAGCCGGTGGCAAGATCAGCTCGATTGATACGGACGAAAGCCCGATGGTAACCGGCGAACTGATTGCCTGTAATCTGGATCTCTATCCGGCGTTTCTGGAAAAGCTGCATATGGCGAAGTGATCGCCTGACAGGTCAGGAAAATAAAAAACGCCGGTCTGAGGAATCAGGTCGGCGTTTTGTTTAGTAAGATGCCCCCTCTGTCACGGCTTTGCCGCGACATCTCCCCCGGCAAGCCAGGGGAGTATGACCAGATAGTGTGTCAGGCTTCGAGCCAGACTTCCTCATCGCCCGGTTTGGGCGGCGGACGGAAGCCTCGGAACACAGTGGCCACCAGATGCTCGGCTTCCCATTCCTGCATATTAGCCACGCGACCGGTCAGGAAGCGGAACATCAGGGGGCCATAGAGAATATCCAGCCCCATCTGCATATCGATATCCGGACGGATTTCGCCGCGTTCAACCCCGCGCTTCCACATCACCGCGACTTCCATGCGGCGGGTGGTCAGAAACTGTTCCAGCAACACCTTATGGAAGGCTTCGTCGCCATGGCTTTCAGCCAGAATCATGCCGAGGGTGCGTCCGGCCGGGCTTTGGTAGAAACGCACAGCCTCAAGCAGTTGCAGCACAAAATCGCGCTCGGCAGAGCCGGTGTCCGGTGTCGCCACATCTGATTTGAGTTGCGACATGAAGGCGTCAAAGGCGATATGCACCTTGTTGGGCCACCACTTATAGAGCGTGGCCTTTGACACTCCGGCTTTTTTGGCGATGGCCTCAGCCGTGATGTCACGCACGTGGCTGTCCTGCAAAAGCTCAAGCGTGACGTTCAGTATATTGGTACGTGCGCTTTCCGAACGCGGCCGCCCCCTGCCCCTTTTGGCTGGCGAAGGCTCAATGTCGTCAATAATGACATTATCACTCATATAGACCGTCATAACCCCTCCGGCATCCCTGATGCTCTAATGTTGTTTGCGCTGATTCTGTTTATGTTTCCGGCGCATTTTTTCAAGCGGCTCTGTCAGACGACAAACTGATGCGCGCCCAGTTACGCATTTCGGTCTGGGCTTTCTCAAGGCACGACAGGGTGCGTTCGTAGGTTTTCTGACCCAGCACCAGACGCAAGGGCGGTTTCGTCGCATCCACCAGCTGCAAGGTGGCGTCTACCGCCCCTTGCCAGCCATTCTGTTGCAGGTTCTGGGCGTTACCCACCGCCACAATCGTCACCTGAATACCTGTGGCCTCCAGTTCATGGGACAGGGCCTCGGACACACCGTCTATGGCGCGGCGCGCGGCGTTGTACAGGCCGGAAGTACCCTGCTCCGGCATGGCGGAAACATTGATCACATGCCCCTGACGGCGATCGCGCATACAGGGCAATATGGTGCGGGTGACGTTCAGCATACCAAACAGATTAACATCAAAAATCCGGCGGACTTCGCTGTCGCCCGTGGTTTCAACGGCACCGGTCAGGCCGCAAACCGCCGTATTATTGACCAGCACATCTATCTGACCAAAGCAGCTGATAGCGGTTTGCACCGCCGCGGTCACTGAAGCGGGCTTCGACGTATCCATCCCGATGCACACCAGCGCATGTTCATAGCCGGACAGTTTGGTGCGCAGGCGTTCGGGCTGTGCCGACACCGCCAGCACAAAACCACCTTCCGACAGAACCTTCTGGGTCAGGGTGAAACCATACGGGCAATCAGCATCGGTGATAAACCACACCCGCTGGCGGGTAGCCTCGTTATCTTCAATTAAATTCGTCACGATAAATACCTGATATCTGGGCGGCCTGCGCAATCGTTAGATCGATCGTCAGGTTAAAAATAGGCAGATGATTACGCGCTAACGCAACAGGGTACTATTTGCGATCATATAAAACCAAACGTTCAGTATCTCAAGAAATAAGATCGTGATCGACGATAAAAAGGTCACAAAACGTTGTAAAATTACAAAATAAATTATCTTTGGGCGGCATAATACAACCGCACCCGTCATAATTGCACGGTATTATAATGCAGTAATGAAACAATCTGACATTGATGTGACCGATCAGAAACGCAAAACGGGAGGCAAGCGCGAACCTGCCTCCCGTGTATTAAGTTATCGACGAAGCCTTAAGCCTTGTCTTTGTCCTCAGCCTTGTCAGATGTTTCAGGCAAGGCTTCGGGGGCGTCAGGCACTTCGGGCACTGCTACCGCCAGAGGCTCCGCTTCGGTTTCCGTTGACGGCACCGCCAGATTGAAGCTGTGCTCCACCAGAACGCCGGTGTCCTCATCGCGGATGATTTCTTCGCCGTTCAGCACCTTCTCGATTTCTTCGCCGGTCAGGGTTTCGACATCGAGGAGCGTCTGTGCCAGACGGTGCAGGGCCTCAAGATTTTCAGTCAGGATGCGTTTGGCTTCGTCATAACCGGTCTGAACCAGCTTACGCACCTCGGCATCGATCTGCTGGGCGGTGGCTTCGGAGACGTCACGGCCAAGCGCACCATATTCATCTTCGGCGTCCTTATAGTTGACCAGACCGAGCGCATCCGAATAACCCCAGCGGGTGACCATGGCCTTGGACAGGCGCGTGGCTTGTTGAATGTCGGACGAGGCACCGGAGGTGACCTTTTCCTTACCGAAAATCAGTTCTTCGGCCACACGACCGGCCATCAGAATGGCCAGACGCGAGGTCATCTGCACATAGTTTTGCGAATAGCGGTCGCCTTCGGGCAACTGCATAACCATGCCAAGTGCACGGCCGCGCGGAATGATGGTCGCCTTGTGCACCGGATCGGCCTCAGGCGCGCGCAGGGCGACAATCGCATGGCCACCTTCGTGATAGGCGGTCAGCTTCTTTTCTTCGTCGCTCATGGCCATGGACTTACGTTCAGCACCCATCAGCACCTTGTCCTTGGCGTCTTCAAAGTCCTTCATGGTAACCAGCTTGCGATCCTTGCGTGCCGCCATAAGCGCCGCTTCGTTGACAAGATTCGCCAGATCAGCACCGGAGAAACCGGGGGTGCCACGGGCAATGACCTTAACGTCGACGTCCACCGCCAGAGGCACCTGACGCATATGGACACGCAGGATAGCTTCACGACCGGTCAGGTCAGGGTTCGGCACGGTTACCTGACGGTCAAAACGACCGGGACGCAGCAGCGCGGAGTCGAGCACGTCAGGACGGTTGGTGGCGGCAATGATGATAATGCCTTCTGAGGCCTCAAAGCCGTCCATTTCCACCAGCAACTGGTTGAGGGTCTGTTCGCGTTCATCGTTACCACCGCCATGACCGGCACCGCGATGACGACCGACCGCATCGATTTCGTCGATGAAGATGATGCAGGGCGCGTTCTTCTTGGCCTGCTCGAACATGTCGCGGACGCGTGAGGCACCGACACCGACGAACATTTCCACAAAGTCGGAACCTGAAATCGAGAAGAAGGGCACACCGGCTTCACCGGCCACCGCACGGGCCAGCATGGTCTTACCCGTACCCGGAGGGCCAACGAGCAGCGCACCCTTAGGGATCTTGCCGCCCAGTTTCTGGAACTTGGTCGGGTCTTTCAGGAAATCGACGACTTCCTGAAGCTCTTCTTTGGCTTCATCGACACCGGCGACGTCGCTGAACATCACGCGGTGCTTGTGCTCGGTCAAAAGACGCGCCTTGGACTTACCAAAGCCCATAGCGCCGCGACCACCGCCCTGCATCTGACGCATGAAGAATATCCAGATACCGATCAGCAGGATAAACGGCAGAAGGCCCGACAGGATCGACACCAGCACAGAGGTGTTGGCCGATTTGATCTTGACCTCTACGCCCTTGCTGTTCATCCGGTTGAGCAGCTCTTCCTGCGGATAGGGCACAACCGTCGTATAGCTTTCCTTGTTTTTCAGGATCACCTTGGCATTATCACGATGCAGGTTTACCTCAGCCACTTCGCCCTTATCGACACGCTCAAGCAGCTGCGAATAGGTCATATCCTTCGGCGCGTTGCCATAGGGCGTGTTCCCCCCGTTCATGGCGACATATCCAAACAACAGACCCGCCACCACCATACCGGCAATGATCAGCGCGCGATAATTCATTATTTACCTCAATGCTCAGTGCAATCTGTATACGTATATAGTAGGCCTTAGGCCTGTGCGCCAGAAATACCGTTCCGGCATTATGTATTAATCTCTGCCTCATGACGCCAAAGCCCCGCATGGGCGCAAAAACGTCTGTGAACCAGACTTTTAACCTCACCGCCCGTGGGCGAAAGGTGCAAAACCCCGCTCACGTCGCGCCAGACCGGCACACCGGCACGCAAGGCGGCCGGTAAGGCCTTCAGGGCCTGCACATCCTGTGCCGCCAGATGGCGCATCTGGCCCTTGAGCGGCATAATATCTCCGTCTATGCCGCCCGCCGTAATCTCAAAGCGACCGTCCCAGATCACGGTTTCACCCGCCCGAAGCGTCACCGGCGGCAACGGATTACGGGCAAATTCGCCGCTGTTTCGGCCAAATATCACCTGATCGGACAGCCTCCAGACTCGCGCGCCGCACAGGCTGTGATTCAGGCTGTCCAGCAAACGCAGGGCTTCATAAATTGTCCATAGGGAGTCCTGACGCGGCAGGCGAATACCCCCGCCTGCACAGACCAGTGCGCAGGCAATGACATGGCGCGCATCCGCCATCGGCATGTCGAGCAAGGCTTTATATTCAAAGCGCAGACTGCCGCTTATGAGGTCATGGGCGGGTACAGGAGGGCGCGCACCGGCGGGGCTTTGATTTTCGGGTATGATGACGGGGGTTTCGGTCAATGTGCGCCGCGCCAGCGACCGCAGATAGGCCGGATTATCATTGGCCGGATCATCAATATAGGCAATGCCCGCCACCTTGAGCCATTCCCGCAATCGGGCGCGACCAACCCCCAGAACCGGCCGCAGGTAAAACAGGTCACGGCCTTCGGGCCACAGGGGCGACGGCCCCCAGGCTTTGGGGGCGCTGACGCTTGAGCCCATATCGCGCATCAGGGCCGCTTCCTGACCATCATCGGCATTATGCCCAAGGCACAGAATCTGAATGTTCTTTGCCCGCGCCGCCTGATTAATCAGGGTGTGACGGGCCTGTCGCGCCGCCGCCTGAATGCCGGTAACGGGTTTGTCGCCCTGCCATTTGAGCGGTGTAAAGCCTAGCCTGAGGTCTGTGCACAGGGCTTGGACCGTTTGCGTCCAATGGGCGCTTTGCGGGTTAAGGCCGTGGTCAACGCAGAAGACGTGCAGGGGTCTTTGCCCCCAGAACCACAGCAGGTGCAAAAGGGCTATCGAATCCCCGCCACCGGACACCATCACGCCGAGCGGCGTCTGACAGGCGGCATCGAGAGGATTGAGGCCACGTAAAAAACCTGCCCACACATCGGGGCAGGTTTGATTGGCCTTATCAATACGGGCTTTGAGGCTTAGGTGCACTTGCCCCGGGCCGCCAGCGCCCTGGCTTCGGACTTCATGGGTGTCGAAGCCAGCGTGCCGTAGCGTTTATCAAACTCCGTCAGGGCGGCGCAGGATTGCTTCGCCTGATTGGTTTCCGCCAGTGCCGAGGCCAGTTTCACAGTCGCTTCGGGGGCCCAGGTCGTCTTGGGCCAGCCCTTGAGCGAGGTGGCATAGGCACCGACCGAGCCAGTCTTGTCGCCTTTGAGCGAACGGATCTGTCCGAGACGGAACCAGGCTTCGGGCGTTTGGGCGGCATTCGGCCAGTTGGTGGTGAAGGCTTCGAAAGCGCTGCCGGCGGCATCGACATCGCCATTGGTCAGCAGGCTGTAGGCCTGATCGAAATCGCCATCGGCGCTGCCGGTAGAAATGGGGGGGGGTGGCGGCGGGCCGTACTGGGCCTCAATGTCTTTCAGGTGGGCTTCGTTCTGATCGACGCGCTTGGTCAGGGTGTCCAGACGCGCGGCCATGTTTTCATTTTCACGCTTGAGCTGGACATTGGCGTGATTGGCTTCCTCAAGCTGGCCGGTCAGGCGGGTGATCTGGTTTTCCTGATCATCAAGCTTACGCGACAGGATATCGACCGTCGCCTGAAGGGCCACAACTTCGGGGTCCGGCTCAATGAGGATCGGCGGCGCATTCTTGTTTTCAACCTTTTGCACCGCGCGTTCCAGACGGCGCAGATTACGGTCAAGGCGTTCAAGGCGCTTCTTGTCCCATTCAATGCCCGGAACGGTTTCTTCCTGACGGGTCGAAAACACCTGAGCTTCGGCGGGACTATGCGCCATCCCAAGCGGTGCAATGACCGCGAAGGATAAGACTGTTGCCATTAACAGCCCTTTAGAGCGAGAAGACGTCCCTGTTTTCATACTGCCTGTCCTGTTTACTGTAATCTGTGGTCGCCCAAACCGGCTGAAACCCGTTTGTCTATTGATAACCGTGGTTATCCAGACTGTCGAGGCTACAGATTCAAACAGGCTAAAATAAGACTGAGGCCTTAAGGACAGCGGGCCGAACCCCGCAAGGAGTCCGGCCCGTTTTCGTATTTTTAAGCCGCAATCGGCCTATTGTGCCGCCGTCAGCTTGTCGTTTTGAACCCAGCCGACATTGTCATTGTCGTCAATGACTTCCCACCACATGCCTTCCTTGTTACCCGTTGGGTATAGCAGCAGCCCTACAGGCAAGGCGCGCACGACACCGCCGCCGGTGGGTGCACTGCGCAGGGTCGTGGCGGTGGCCACCGTAAAGCTGCGGCTTGGGGCAGCAGCCTTACCGCCGACATCAATGCCGCCAAGCTCGGCAACCATGTTGCCGTAAGCAACAATAAAAGCCTGCGTGACAATGCGGCCGATTTCGGTGTCTTCGTAGCCGCCGCCAACGGCGCCGCCCAGACCAAAACCGCCACCACCGGCACCCCAGCTCAGGTCGTTTTTCGCCGCTGTGCCTTCAAAGGAAAAGGATTCCGTTGTGCGCACGTCGGTCAGGGACAAGACCGTGTTGGCCTCAAGCTTCTTGGTGCGTAAACCGCCGACAACGGCACCGGCACGACCGCCAATAAGCCCGCCTACGATGCCTGCCGCAGCATTACCACCGGTGTTAGAATCGGCAGCGGCCACTTCGGCCACCAGCACGAAATCGGCGGCCTTGACCTGATTCTGGCCGACATTCGAACCGCGTTGCAGGCCGAGGTTCTGATTGAGGTTACGTTCGGCCTGAGCGGCATTCAGACCCGCCCCGCGATCCACCAGAGTGAAGCAGCCGGATTTCTGAACGATCACGCGCAGCAGCTTTTGCGGCGGGGCCAGATTGCTTTGGGTCCAGCCATAGGCGTCATCGCCATTGACGATGCTTATCGTTCCGAGGCTTTTGCTACAACGCGGAATCTCGGCAACCATCTTGTCCTGTTGCTGTTGCGCCTTGGACGCCTTGGCTTGCGCCATGACCGAGGGAGCAAGTGAAACTAACGCCAGGGCTGTTCCGACAGCCAGCAATGAAGATTTCTGCATCATGATAATCCCCGCTATTTCCCGCTTTGTAATGAAAAATAAATGGCCCTTCGCACTATGCGCGGCGCACAAAATCGCGGCATGTTTTCGCAGCGTTTGCCCGAGGGGTCAAGGCCGTTGCGCCGCCAAAAGCGGCACCAGAATGCCGCTGACGGGTGTGGCTATGCCATGCTGTCTGCCTTTGCGCACAATGACGCCATTACGGGCATCCCATTCCGTTTCCAGTCCCGCCCGCCAGTCCTCATACATGGAATTGGTGGCGTTCGTATCTTCGGCAAGAAAGCGCGCCATTTGCTGCTCAATCAGTTCATCCGGCAATCTGGCCCCTTCGGCGCGACCGACCGCAACACATTCCTCAAGCACGGCGCGAGCAATTGCCGCCACCTCTGGGCGATGCAGAACGCCCATGGGCTGTCCGGTCAGCGCCATGACCGCGCCCGCCGGGGCATTGACACAGAGCTTTTTCCAGTTTTCGGTCACGTAATCGGACGTAGGCGTGGCGTCAACGAAGCTTGCGGCAAACAAGGCGCACAGATCGCGGCCATCATGTGTATCTGCGACCGTCAATCTGGCGCGACTGTGCCATTCAACCACACCTGCCGACGAACGGACGGCCGGAAGATCGACAATCACCGGCACGACCGTGGTGCGGGCATCGATCCACGGGGCCACACGGGCTGCATGTTCGACACCGTTTTGCAGAACCGCCAGTCGTGTGTCCGGCCCAAGCGTCGCCTTAAGCCAGTCGGCAGCACCGGCAACCTGATGGGATTTCACACACAGAAAGACCCAATCGGCGTCATTCGTGGCCTCAGCAGGCGTGATTATGACCTGTGCGGGCCAGACCTGAGCGGGTGTACCGGTTTTGGTGACGCTTAGGCAGTCAAAATGGCTGCGGGCCGCAAAGGTGACGGCGTGGCCCGCCTGAAGTAGGCCACCGCCGACACTCAGGCCCACAGCGCCCGGCCCGATGAGGATAATCTTTGCCATTACGTACGTCCTGCGTTGAAAAACTCATAAAAAAAGCCCGGCATGACGCCGGGCTTTCTGTGTATTTTCCACAAAAGGCTTATTGAGCGCCTTCGGTGAGGGTCGTCTTGGCGTTACGGTTTTGCGCCCAGGACTCTTCGTTAGAGCCGGAAGCAATCGGGTTTTCCTTACCGTAAGAGATGGTCGAGATGCGGCTTGGGACAACGCCCTTGGAGACCAGATACTGCGATACCGACTCAGCGCGGCGTGCGCCGAGGGCAAAGTTGTATTCACGGGTGCCGCGTTCGTCGGCATTGCCTTCGATACGGATCTTTACGTTCGGATAACGCACCAGCCATGCGGCCTGAGCGTCAAGGATAGCGCGGGCATCAGCGCGAACCGAAGACTGGTCAAGGTCGAAATAGATGCGGTCGCCGACATTAACAACGAAGTCCTGCTGCGAGCCAGGCACCACACCGACCGGTGCCGGCGCAGGGGTTGGAGTCGGTGCAGGGGTCGGCGCAGGCGTAGGTGCCGGTGCAGGAGTCGGCACTGGAGCGATCACTTCTTCCTTAGGCTTCGACGAACAGGCCGCAATCGAAATAGCTGCTAGAGACACCACCGCGAACTTCACAACGGTTTTTTTAGAGATGGACATCGAATGTAATTCCTTCATCACGGAGAAAATGTTTGCGGCCTTTGAGGCCGGATTGGTAAAAATCTATACACCAGAAGCGATTAACGCCTACTATTGATACGACTTGATTATTTGTCAAACCCATAAGTCGCGTAATGTAAGCGATTGTTACTAAAATCACACGTAAATTTCCGTTATAGATTTACCGCCTAAAAATAAACAGACAACCAATGTCTGGAAATACGGTAACGCCTCAGGAGGGAGGTCCGTCCTCGTCCGCTCAGGCTTAGGCTATTTTCGCTACAGTGTTGCGACAGTAACGGGTGCCTCCGCATTCAAGGGCGGCACCGCGTCACGGTAAGGCCTATTTCAGGCGCGGTGACCATGCCGGATCAGAGGCACCGCCGGAATAGGGTACGGGGCGCTCGATTCGGCCGGACACCTCAACCATCCACAGGGAGGGCATTGCTCCCGGAGGTTCACGGAAGAACATGATGTATCGACCATTGGGTGCCCATGTCGGGCCTTCTTCGAGGTAGGACGAGGTCAGAAGGCGCTCACCCGATCCGTCGGGGCTCATGACACCAATCGAGAAGCGCCCGCCCTGTTGCTTGGTGAAGGCGATCAGGTCACCCTTTGGGCTATAGACCGGCGTGGAATAGATGCCGCCGCCAAACGAGATACGCTTAACGCCGGAGCCATCAAGGTTCATGGTGTAGATTTGCGGTGAACCGCCACGGTCGGAATTGAACACGATCTTTGAGCCATCGGCTGAGAAAGAGGCCGAGGTATCAATCGCCGGATCACGTGTCAGGCGCGTAGTGGCGCGCGACCGCAGGTCCATAAGATAGATGTCGGTGTTACCGCCCTGAGCGACCGAATAGGCGAGCTTCGTGCCATCAGGTGAGAAGCGCGGCGAGAAGACCATGCCCTGAATCTGACCGACCGATTCCTGACGGCCGGTTTCAATATTGAAGATAAAGATACGCGCCGAATCTTCACGCAGCACCATATAGGCGACTTCCTGAGAATCTGCCGAGAAACGCGGCGTCATCACCTTATAGGAGCCATCGGTCAGGTAGGAGGGATTGGCCCCGTCCTGATCCATGATCGCCAGACGTTTGATGCGGTTACCGCGTCCACCGCTTTCGGCAACAAAGACGATGCGCGTATCGAAATAGCCTTCTTCGCCGGTCAGGCGCTCATAGATGGCGTCGGCGATCTTGTGGGCGACACGACGCCAGTTTTCCGGCGTGGCGGTCAGGGATTGCCCCAGAAGCTGGCGCTCGGAAAAAACATCCCACAGACGGAAATCAACCGTCAGACGCCCTTCGGCATCAACGCGGGCCATGCCGTTGGCCAGAGCCTGTGCGTTAATGGTCTTCCAGCTGGCAAAGGTCGGTGAGGCATTGATATCAACGCTTTGTTCGATAAAGGCCGCCGGATTGATCGGCTTGAAGAAACCCGAACGTTCAAGGTCAGCCATAACGACCGAAGAAATCTTGCTGCCGATATCTGAGCCATCCGCCGAGCCGATCTGGATAGCGATAGGCATGGGCTCAATGACGCCGGAATCGACCTCAGCACGCAGGGGCGCATTCTGGGCCATGACCGCAGGGGCGCTCAGGCTGGTTACAGCCAGACACAGGGCAGCCCCCCATGCCAGCAACTTACCGATTGTCTTCGACGGTTTCATTGTTTCCTCGTACATTTTAACACCAGAGCCTACAGACCCTGACAGGCTTTTTCCGCGTTGAAGGTAATTTCCAGCGGCTGATTATACAGCCCATCCGGCAGACCTTCGTATAGTTCACCGCGCTTGACCGCCAGCTGCGCACGGGCGGCAGCGGCCTCCCATACCGGATCATTACGCCTATTCTTCCAATCCGGCCCTTTTATGACGCGGCCATTGGGCGAAATGGTAAAGCCCATGACCGGCTTAACCGTATTGCCGCCCGGCACATCGCAGTTCGGCGACCAAAGTCTTTGCAGACGTGAGGTCAGGGCATTAAGCGCCGGCCCTGTATCGCGCGCATCCGCACCGCGATTGGAGGCACCGTCCGTCGCCGTGGTCGAAGGCCGCGCCGGTGTGCGGGTATTTGACCGCGAGGGCGTGGACTGGGTACGGCTCAGGCTGTCGAGGTCCAGACCGCTTGAGGGCGGCTTTTTCGGTTCGGCCTTCTTGGGTTCCGGTTTTTTGGGCTCAGGTTTGGGCGTGGGCTTCGGTTCCGGCTTTGGCGCAGGTTTTGGCGTTGGGGTGGGTTTAGGTGTTGGCTTAGGCTCAGGTTTGGGTTCCGGCTTAGGCGCAGGTACCGGCGCGGGTTCAGGCTCTGCGGGGGCAGCCGGTTCCGGCATGGGTTCCGGCTCAGGCGGCAGCACCGCCGTCTCATCAACCGGCGACGGAGCCTGAGCGAAGGTCGGAATTTCCGAGACGATCTGCACCGGCACGGAGGAGACTTTCAGGGTCTCAGGTTCGCTGCCCCAGCGCAGCAAGGCAAACAGAACCACACCGGCATGCAGCGCAATCGATCCCAGTAATGCGGGGCCCATACGTCTCATGGCTTAGGGGGTCACCTCTGGCTGGGTTTGCGGCGCGACGGCTTCGGGTGCTCCCATGCCTTCGGTCATCAGGTTGATCTTGCCATAGCCTGAGGTCGACAGACGCGCCATAACACGCGCTACGGTTTCGTAAGAGGCGGCGCCTTCGGCACGCACATAGATCGCCTTTGAGGTGTCGCCGCGGCTGATGGCTTCGATACGTGGCACAAGCTGATCAAAGGTCGCCGGATCATTTTGCACATAGATCGCGCCGTCACGCTGAATGGAGACGGTGAGCGGATCACCTTCGTCCTGCATCGAGGCGGCTTCGGTTTTGGGCAGTTCAAGCTTGATGCCCGACGCCAGAAGCGGGGCCGAGATCATGAAGATGATCAGCAGCACCAGCATCACATCGACCATCGGCGTGACGTTGATTTCAGACAGCGCCCCGCGTCTGCGTGAGCGCCTGCCGCGTCTTGAGCGTCCGCCGGAGGAGGTTGAACCCATTGCCATGGTCTGCGCTCCCCTTAGCCGCTGATCTTGTCGGCCAGACGGCGCGTCACAGACACCAGCAGCTCGTCGGAGAAGTTTTCCATGCGCGACGTAAAGCGGCCGACCTGCGTATTATAGATGTTATAGGCGGCATAGGCCGGAATAGCGGCGGCCAGACCGATGGCCGTGGCAAACAGGGCTTCGGAAATGGCCGGTGCTACGGTCGCCAGATTGGTGTCGCCTTGTGCCGCAATGGCGGAAAAGGCATTCATGATGCCCCATACCGTACCGAACAGACCGAGGAACGGCGAGGCCGTAGCCACCACCGCCAGAACACTAAGGCCCTGCTCAAGCTCATCCGATTCGGAGGCGATGACGTGGTTCACTTCGCGGTCAATCTGACCGAGCAGCAGATCGCCCTGCGCCGGTGAGATGGCGCGGCCCTTATGGTCACGCCAGGCCGAGGTCACCGCGACCAGAAGCTTCGGGAACGGCTCTTTGGGGTGATCACCGAGAGACACGGCAATATCATCGAGGGCGCGGCCCGAAGACAGGGTCTGTTCAAAGGCGGTCGCTTCCTTGTTGAGGCGCGACAACTGGAAAGCCTTTTGAATGATGATGGCCCACGACCATAAAGACGCCACCGTCAGCATGATCATTACTGACTTTACCACCCAGTCGGCGTGCAGGAACAGTTCGATAAAGCTCAAAGATTCGGCGACAGGGGCGGCGGCCATAAATGTAGCTCCCAGAAGAATAGGTTTCCAAAGCCCGCAACAGGCAAAATATCTTTACAAACCATAAATGATTAATGAAGGGTCAAGGCGCAGCCATATCCCTCGCAAAACGCACCTTGCCTGAGGCATGACGACATTTCTATGGCAGCAAAGGCACAAGTAGATACTTTTCTGCCGCATTGGCTATAAACGCGGCGTAAAAGCTACAGACTGCCAAGCTTCTCTGCTTCGGCACGGGCGCGGATGTCGCTGTGGTGTTCGGGCAGGAACTTGGTTTTGACAATATCCAGCAGGCTTTTGGGCAGGCGGCGCGGACGGGCGGCCATGTCGATGCACACCAGTTGCAGCTTACCGCTGCACAGAAGCTTGCCCTTACATTCGATACGCTGGGTCAGGTAGAATCTGGCCCCCTGCCCGTGGTCGATTTCACTGCGTACCCACAAAACATCATCAATACGCGCCGGGGCTTTGTATTGCACCAGAACTTCAGAAACCGCGAAGGCCAGAGGGTCCTGCCCCCGCGCCAGTTCGGAATGGTGGATATCGAGGCAGCGCATGAAATCCGAGCGGCCCCGTTCAAAATATTTCAGATAGTTGGCGTAATAGACGACACCGGAAAAATCGGTATCTTCGTAATAGACGCGGATAGGCAAGGAGTGGGTACGCCCGTCGATAAAACCCGACAAAGCCCCTTCGACCAGATAATCGATGTCTTTCATCTCTTGCCCCGCTCAGTTCGCACCTGCGGCATAAGAGAATGGGTTGAAACGCCCGCCCTGTCGATAACAAAATTAACCATAAGGCAATTTTTGCGCGTAGCTAAAACTAACCCACTATCGTCAGGCGAGTTTCAGTCGAACATATCCCCTTGCGGGGCGATACGACCATCGGGCGGCGGCGTCAGACCAAGATGCACATAGGCCCGCGCACAGGCCATGCGCCCGCGCGGTGTGCGTTGAATAAAGCCCTGCTGCATCAGGTAAGGCTCGATCATGTCCTCGACGGCATCGCGTGATTCGGCAATGGCGGCAGCAATGGTTTCGACGCCCACCGGCCCGCCGCCGTAGTTTTCGATCATCGCCGCCAGATAACGGCGATCCAGCTGATCCAGACCCGAAGGATCAACCTCAAGGCGGGCCAGAGCCTTGGCGGCGGCTTTTTTGTCGATGCGCTCGACATTATCCGCCGTGGCGAAATCCCTGACGCGGCGGAGCAGGCGTCCGGCAACGCGGGGCGTACCACGTGAACGGGTCGCGACCTCTAAGGCGCCATCTTCGGTCAGGTGCGCCCCAAGCTTTCTTCCGGTCGAGACCACGACCTTGACCAGTTCTTCGGGCGTATAGAATTCAAGCCGCAGCGGAATGCCGAAACGGTCACGTAGGGGCTGAGACAACAGGCCCGCCCGCGTCGTTGCCCCCACCAGCGTAAAGGGTGCAATATCGATACGCACGGTGCGTGCCGCTGGCCCCTCGCCGATAATCAGGTCGAGCACATAGTCTTCCATCGCCGGATAGAGGATTTCCTCAACCACCGGACTGAGGCGGTGAATTTCGTCGATGAACAGGACGTCATTGGGTTCAAGATTCGACAGGATCGCCGCGAGATCACCGGCCTTAGCCAGCATCGGGCCGGAAGTGGCGCGAAACCCTACCCCCAGCTCGCGGGCGACGATCTGTGCCAGTGTCGTCTTGCCAAGACCCGGCGGGCCGTAGAACAGGACGTGATCCAGCGCCTCCTTGCGCGCGGCGGCGGCGGCGACAAAGACCTTGAGATTGGCCTTGAGGGGGGCCTGACCGACGAAATCATCGAAGCTTTGGGGGCGCAGGGCCCGGTCGGCGGCGAAGTTGTCCACCTCATAGTCTGTTGCCTCACCCGATACGATACGTGACATGAGCGATTACCGTCCCAGCACTTTGAGCGAGGCGCGGATAACCGCCGCCAGTTCGGCTTCGGGGCCAAGCTCACGCAGGGCGTTTTCTACGGCCACACGCGACTGGGTTTCGGAAATGCCCAGCCCCATCAGGGCCGCAACGCTCTCGCCATTGACGCTGACCGGTGCCGAAGCGGCGGCGGTCGACGCAGAGGCCACACCAGTCGGCGGCACAAACACACCGCCGGTCGTCAGGGCCTTGCCCTTAAGCTCGATGACAATGCGTTGCGCCAGTTTCGGCCCGACGCCATTGGCCTTGCCCACCCGTGTCTTGTCTTCGTTAGCCACGGCAATGGTCAGGTCTTCGGGGGTCAGAATATCGAGCACCGACAGGGCCGCCTTGGGGCCAACCCCCTGAACGTCCAGCAGTTTGCGGAAAGCCTGACGTTCATCCTTACTGAGGAAACCATAGAGGCGTGTGCCATCTTCGCGGGTCTGACTTTCGATGTGCAGGATGATCTCGGCACCCGCCTCAGGCAGGGCCGCCAGAGTGCGTACACCGCAGCGGACATTATAGCCGACGCCGCTGACCTCAATCAGCAGTTCCTCATCATCGCTTTCGAGCAGCGCGCCTCTTAAACGTCCGATCATGCGGCACCTTTTGTCAGTTGTTTCATCTTACGTTTATGCGCGTGAGTTATGGCACAGGCCAGAGCATCGGCGGCATCAGCATTCAGGCCGCCTTCGGCTGTGGCCGCGCGCGGCAGGAGCCGCCTGACCATAAAGCCTATCTGTTCCTTGTCGGCGCGACCGGCCCCGACGACGGATTTTTTGATATCAAGGGCGGCATATTCCGCAACGCTCAGGCCCGCCTTGGCCGGTGCAAGCATGGCGGCGGCCCGCGCATGACCCAGTTTCAGCGTCGAGGACGGGTTCATATTGACGAAGGTTTCCTCAATCGCCGCTTCGTGCGGGCGATACTGATGGATGACCTCGGACAGGCCTTCGAACAGGTGCAGAAGGCGGTGCGCCAGTTCCGCCTTATCATCCGGCAGGATGACGCCGTGCGCCACCCAGTTGAGGCGCGCGCCCTGCGTATCGATCACGCCCCAGCCGAGGCGACGCAATCCCGGATCCAGCCCGATAATTCGAATCGTGTTCTGCATTCGTTCATATGTACCCGTGAGAGGCCACCAAGGCAATCATCAAGCCTGCGCTTTGGCCGCTGTTTTGCAGGATAATTGTCATTTCCCCTGCGCGTGAGAGATAGATTGTCAAAAAGGGCTATTCGGGGTTAAGGTTCTATTAAGGGTGCCGGGTAAGGGCGAGTGAGGGGGCTGTGATGAGACAGGCAGGTTTACCGCAAAACGGAAAGACACATCGCATCGGGGGTCTGATCGGTTTCGGGCTTCTGGCGATTATAGGCATCGGTGCGTGCGGGCTGGCGCTCAGCTATGGCAAGGCTCCGTTCAATGCCGGTCTGCAACTGAGCGACTGGGTCAAATGGGTGCAGATCGAAGGCACCGCCTCAGGGCTTTCGGCGTTTTTTGGCATATTGGGGCTGATAGGCCTGACGGGGTTTGTTAAGTCGCTCCTGCCCACAGGCGCACGGGTTGCGCCGGTGAGGGCTGAGACGCCCCCTGTTGCGGAAGCCATTATACCTGATGACTTTGTTGAGCCTGATAGCTTCGTTGCACAGGCGGCAGATATCCCGCCGCCGCAACCCACCGCAGAAATCATCCCCTTTCGTCAGGAACCGGTGGCCGTTGAGGCCGCACCAGAGATCCCTGCGCATACTGAGCCAACGCATACTGAAATAGCCGATCCTATTGCGCAGGCCCTGCTGGCGGAAGCGCCGGATACGGAAATTCAGGCCCCTGCCGCCGATATTGATGCCGTGATCCATTCGGCCATGCGCTTCATTGAAACGCCTGATCCGGCCCCCCAAAGCGTCACCAGCATTGCCGAGGTGCATTCGTTGCGGGAGATAGCCGAGGAAAGCGATACGCCGCCGCCTTGCCCGCTGTCGGAAGCACTTATCGACCGTATTGAGCCGGAACACGAAGCGCCCGTCACGCCCCCTGCGGCGGGGATCAGTGAAAACGCGCAAGCCCTGATTGTTGCAGCCACTCAGGTCGCCCTGTCGCAATGGCCGGAAACAACCCGCCCTATTGCCGAGGCGGAACTGAGCACACGGCTGGCGCAACTTTATTATGACCCTTCGCCGGATTGTCGCGAGGTGTTTGAAACCATTGGCGCCGGAGACCTTAGCGGGGCCGCCGAAAAGCTGAAGGCGCAGGCAGGGCTTGTGGCGAACACCGTTCCGGCACGGGCCGCCGATTTGTGGCGCATATATGGCGCGCTGCATATGGGACGTGAAGACGATCAGGCCATGTATGCCTATGAGCAGGTATCGCTGCTTGATTCGTCCGATGCCAATATTCACCTCTATCTGGTGCGCCGCTATGAAATGGCCGGTCAATCTGAGGCCCTGTTGCCGGTGATCGCGCGGGCCCTGGCGGTGACGGATGACGCGAGCTTGCAGAATGATCTGCTCACCCGTCAGGCCGAACTGGCGCAGGCCGCTGAGGATTGGGGTACCACCGCCAGCGCCCTTGAGGGCTTAAGCGTCATTCGCGCGCGTGAGGCCGAGGCCGATCCGGACAATCTTCAGAAGCGTTCGGCCCATGCCATAGCCATGGCCAAACTGGCGCAGGTGCGTGAGCGTCTGGGAGATTTCCCCAAGGCCGGGCCGCTTTATGAACATGCCCATGAGGTGTTTGCCGAGCTGTCGGCCAAGGTGCCAGATCATGCGGGCCTTAGGGCCATGGCGGAAAATGCCCTGCGCGATGCCCGGCGTTTCAGGGCCTAGGCTATAGCGGTGATCTCAATCACGGTGTCGGATATCGTCACCTCGTCACCCGTTTCACGGCCCATGAGGACGCGTGCCAGTGGCGAGACATAGGAGAGGCTGCCTTTGGCGGGGTCGGCCTCGTCTTCGCCGACAATGCGGAAGCTTTGGCGGCGGCCATCCTCACGCAGTATGTCCACCCGACAGCCGAACACGACCCGATCCGGCGAGGCGACCGGCTCAATCTTTTGTGCCGACCCGAGACGCGCCGTATAATAGCGCAGATCACGCGTGGCGCGCGCCATAGCGGTGCGGTCGTCACTGACCTCACCGGAGGCTTGCGCGGCGGTATAGGCGGCGCGGGCCTCAGTGAAGGCGGCCTCAAGCTGCGCCAGCCCTTCGGGTGTCACATAGTTGGGATGTGGCGATATCGGCCGGTCGGGCAGATTGGCCGCTGCGGCTTCGTGATCTTCGTCTTTGGTAAAGGCTACACTCATGGCTCTCTTACTAGGGTTTGTCGGGTTATGATTCAATGCAGGGAAGATACCCCACCCCCACAAAGGCAAGCCTTTGTGGTCCCCCTCCCCATCACAGATGGGGAGGTATGAAGGCAAGGCGCGGCCGGAAAAGGTAAATCATTCTGAAAAAATACGTAAAAAATACGGTTTCGAGGTGGAAATTATTTCCAAACCGGCTTTTATGAGGTTATTTTTACCCAAAAGCATGAGGGGGACTGCCTTGTCAGGTGTCATTGACGAACTCGATGCCCGTATTCTCGATCTGGTGCAGGACGACGCCAGCCTGTCGGTGGCGGAAATTGCCGAGAGGGTCAATCTGTCGCCGTCTCCGTGCTGGCGACGCATCAAACGCCTTGAGGAAGCGGGGATTATTACCCGTCGTGTGACCCTGCTTGATCCGGATATTCTCGGGCTGGGGTTCGAGGTCTATGCCGCCGTCAAGCTGTCGCATCCGACGCGCGCCAATCTTGAGGCGTTTGAGGCGAGACTGGTTGACTGGCCCGAAGTTGTGTCCTGCGCTACTGTGACAGGCCGCGAAGACTATATGCTCCGGATCGTGACGCGTGACATGCACGCCTATGATGATTTTATGCGCGATCAGCTTCTGGCATCGGATCTGGTGGCGGCCATCGAAAGCCGCATTGTCATCCGGCCCGTTAAAGCCACCTCTGCCCTGCCGCTGAAGCTGGTGGTGCCCACTATTGATAATTGATTTCGCCTCAGCCTTTCTGACGGCCCCCATTGTATAATTGCATATAAGGTCTTCTTTTTATGAAAAAGCCACTCGTCGCCGCCCTTTTCGCCACGCTGGGTTTAGGTCTGTCCGGTAACGCTCTGGCGCAGAAGACTCATACGGTGGCGAATGGCTCTGACCTGTCGCAATTTCGCAGTCTGCGCGCTGAGGGTATGGCGGCCTTAGAGAAAAATGACCGACAGAACGCCTTGCGGCTGTTTACAGAAGCCGGAAACATCCTGCCGGATTCGCCGTCTATTCTGCTTCTTAAGGCGCAAGCCGAGCTTGAGCTTAACCGCCGCCCCAATGCCAAGGCCCTGCTGAGCGAATATGTCCGGCGCGGCCTGACGCTTGATCTGGGGCGACATTCGGAATTTATTCCAATCTGGGATGAAACGCTTGAGGCGAAGCTGGCGGAAAATCGCAGTGCGAAGGGGGCCGTCAATATCCTGCACACCCTGCCCGATCTCAATCTGATTGAAGCCCTGACCGTGACCGATGAGGGCGTGATCATTGTGTCGGCCATTCATACCGGCTCCATCAGCCGTGTAACGGATGCGGGATTAGAGAAAATTGTCGCTTTCCGGCCCGGCGTGGCGGCGCAAGGGGTGACCTGGCGCAACGGGCAGCTTTGGGCGACCACAGCGGCCACGCGCCAAACCAAAGGCTTCGACGGGCCGGGAAAAATCACCTCAAAGATTATTCGCATTGATCCGGCAAACGGCACGATTGCCGAGACGTTTAATACCGATATCAAGCGTCGCCTGTCGGATATTCATGCCGGTGCCGAAGACCTCTATGTGGCTGATTTTGATACCGGCGAGGTGCTGCGGCTCAATGGCTATAAAGGCACACCTGAGGTTCTGATCCCCGAAGGCTATCTGGAGGCCCCGCAAGGGCTGGTCGAAAGCGCGGACGGGCGCTACCTGATGGTCGCCGATCACAGTTCGGGCCTGTACCGCGTTGATCTGCACGAAGGCAGCCTGATCCGCCTGATGGCACCGAACGAAACGGTGCTGATGGGGATGGACAGCCTACTGCTCTATGGCAACGACATTATCGCCGTTCAGAATGGTCTTAAGCCGGAGCGCATTCTGCGTCTCAGAATGCAGCCTGACTGGGGCGGCATTGACAGCGCCGAAGTCATCCTGCGCGGCGGGCCGGATGTGCAGGAGCCTTCGGGCGCGCAGATTGTCGGGGATCGCCTGATCTTTGTCGCCCGCAGCCAGTGGTCGGAATTTAATGCACAGGGTCTGTCGGATAATGACACGCCGAAACCGGCCCTTATTGGTGAGATCAGGCTTCAGCCCTAAACCCGATTTTATGTCCTGCGGTCTGTGAATTGACTCCCGAAGCACAATATGCAAAGTTTACTTTGCATATTGCAAAATAAACTGGGCAATTACCTACCTCTGGGAGACTGAAATGACACCGCGCCCTCAATCCCGCCCACGCCTTTATCTGCTCTTTCTGGCCTTTTGTATTATTCCCGGCCTCTCGGTCATCGCCGCCATTCCATGGCTGAAGACACAGCCGGACAATCTGGTGTTTCTGCTGACCGGAATTGCTGCGGCTATCACTATTCTGGCCAGTCTGGCACTTGCCATTCTTCATGATCGCTCAATGGGAGAATGGGAGCGAAGCAATTCACGTTTTTCCGTCTTTTGGGGCGATGCGATTGGCACATCTCTGGTGGGTTTGCTGCTTGCGGTACCTGTATTCCGCGATTGGGTCGTGTCCATAGTCACCGCTTTCTCCGGGACAGCCAACATAGATGCGCAATCTGTCATCCTCGCTTTCGTGGGCGGCTTCATCACGGTTGTCATGGCGCGCGTCCTGTGTATGGCGTTGATCAGCATCGGCTGGACATTCTGGAAGTCACGACCGGCCCGCGAAGTATGAAAAACCGCATCCGTGTGCTTCGTGCTGAGCGCCGCTGGAGTCAGGCCGATCTGGCGGCTCAGGTTGGGGTATCGCGCAACTCAATCATTTCAATCGAGAATGGCCACTTCGACCCATCACTTACGCTCGCTTTCGATATTGCCGCAGCATTCGAAATGAAAATCGAGGACATTTTCGAGCGCGAACGGGGCAAAAGCGCGTAAGGGCATAACTGAAAGTCACACACTTTAGCCTTTATGCCCCCTCCGGCCAGACAAGCTGGCCACCTCCCCCGCTATGCAGGGGAGGATGAAAGAGGCCGCTTCGCAAAATTGTGAACGCGGCCAGGAGATCGGCGCTTGCCATTCTATAATTGCGAGTTATTCTCATTATCGGAATCGCACAATGAGGTCACGATCATGATTTTACTGACACTTGGGGCGCAGAACATGGCGCAGCTGATGACCCCCAGACCTGACCCTGCCCGCCCTCAGTCAAACGGCGTGGTTGCGTTTGTAAAACCGACCACGCCCCGCAATGGCACAGTCAAGACGGGCTGATCTGACCCGATCACCTGCGCGTTAACCTTCTGACACTTAAAAGCGCCAATATTACCGCCTTTTCAACTGTGTTTATGGTTAACAAAAGTCTTTACGCAAATTAACCTTTGTGCCACCACTGGCATTCTTCGTGCGTATAAACACGCAGAAGGTTCAGGTCTGTGCCGTTTAAGGACAATAGTCCATTGACGCAGACCGGACGCCAGACAGGGAATGATGGTTTAAGATGCGTGCGGTTTTCAAAGCGACGACTATAGTTTTGGGTGTTCTGGGCGCGTTGTACGCGCCGCTGGCTCAGGCCGCGCACCTTTCGTTTGACCGCGTCACCGCCCCCGCTGCGCCCACTGATACCCGCCTCAGTGCCGACCTGAATGGGGACGGCCTCAAGGACGAGGTCTGGTTCAGCCATAATGGTCAGGATCGTCTTCATCTGCATGTGCGCTTTGCCGGTGCTGATTTTGGCGACGACCAGATCGTCACCGGCCTTGATGCCGCACAGGCGCATCAGCTTCAGAGCACCCCTGCGGGGATTTACCGGCTGGATTGTGGTGATTTCGCCAGCGCCTGCGATCAGGAAATTGTCCGTACCGATCATGACGGACTTATCCTCAGCTTAGATGAAGGCCTGACCATCCTCATTCACTGGAACGGTGAGGCTTTCGAGCAGGATTTCGTTGCCAGCAATGAGGTGCGTCTACGTCGCGCCATGGCCGTCCGCTTTGCGCTTAATCTCTGATTAACCGAAAACCTTAGGCAATCGTAAGTTTCTTGACATTAGACCCTTGGGGCAAGGGGTGGCTTACGCGGGGTAAGCTTTAAAAAAACATGTCGGAAACAAATGGGACGATCTGCAGATTATTCTAATGAGAAGTGCGCCATAGCCGGTGCGTTGGATCTGGTTGGGGAACCCTGGACATTACTGATTATCCGCGATGCCTTTCGCGGGTTCAGCCGGTTTGAGCAATGGCAGAAAAATACCGGTATTGCGCGCAATGTGCTGGCGGCGCGGCTGAAGCGGCTGGTGGCCATGGGCATCTTACAGGCGCGTCCCTATCATGAGAAACCGTTGCGGCATGAATATGTGCTCACCGATCGCGGGCGCAGCCTTAAGGGCGTGCTATTGGCGCTCTATGGCTGGGGGCAGGAGCATGTCTACAAGGACCGGCAGCCGGTGCTGACCTTCCGCCACCGTCAGACCGAAGAAACCCTCAGGCCGCGCATATATGATGAAGGCACAGGGTCACGCATTTTCCTTCAGGATATTGTGTTTGACTATAATCCCGAAGCGCCCAGTCTGGCGGAAATCTATGCAGAGATAGACGTATCAGACAATAAGGGCTGAGTGCGTTCAATAAAGCCGCCACCCAAGACGCGGTCTTCGTCCTCGGCATCATAAAGCACGCAGGCCTGACCGGGTGCGACGCCTTCTTCGCCATCGGCAAACACAATCTTTAAGGCACCGGCTTCGAAGGCCAGATGCGCCGGAATCGGCGGGCGGGTCGAGCGCACACGCGCACGCACCGGCAGAGCTTTTTCAGCCGCCGCTTGCAAACTGTCTTCGTCCCCAAGCCAGTTGGTTTCCTTGAGGATCAGGGCCTTGGTCAGCAGCGCCTCACGCGGGCCGACAATGACACGACGCGTTTCCGCCTCAAGACGGATAACAAACAGAGGCTCACCCACGGCGATATTGAGGCCGCGCCTCTGACCGATCGTATAGCCGATAATGCCCTCGTGCTGACCGAGCACCCGCCCGTCGATATGGACAATTTCGCCGGTTTCGCGGCCCTGAGGGCGCAGACGGTCGATGAGGTTGGTATATTTGCCCTCAGGGACGAAGCAGATGTCCTGACTGTCGGGCTTATGGGCGATGTTCAGTCCCAGTTGGCGGGCAATGTCGCGCACCTGCGGCTTGGGGATCTGCGCCAGCGGGAAGCGCAGGAAATCAAGCTGTTCCGACGTTGTGGCAAACAGGAAATAGGACTGGTCACGGCTCTTGTCGATAGCGCGGCGCATCTCAATGCGGTTGCCGGTGTCGGCGCGTTCGACATAATGGCCCGTGGCCATGGCTTCGGCCCCGAGATCGCGGGCGACATCGAGAAGATCGCGGAACTTGACCGTCTGATTGCAGCGGATACAGGGTACAGGGGTTTCACCGCGCAGGTAGGAATCGGCAAATTCCTCGATGACCGAATCCCTGAAGCGGCTTTCATAATCGAGGACGTAATGGGCGATGCCGATCTTTTCCGCCGCCACGCGGGCGTCATGAATATCCTGACCGGCGCAGCAGGCCCCCGTCTTTTTCAGAGCCTGACCATGATCATAAAGTTGCAGGGTGACGCCGATAACTTCGTATCCGGCGACATGCAGAAGGGCGGCAACGACGCTTGAGTCCACCCCGCCGGACATGGCCGCCACAATACGCGCACCCACGGGTAAGCCGACGCTTGCGCGTGTGGCCTCAATCGCAGACGTCAGATCGGCGGATTCGAGCGCAGGAATGGGACAGGCGATGGTCATACGCGCCTAAATAGGCGCTTTATCGTCAAATGAGTAGGGGTTGAGGGAAAAAATGCACTACGCCCTTCTCCTCCCTGCTTGCGGAGAGGTGGCCCTAAGGGCCGGAGGGGTATTCTTCTTTGTGCTTCAAGTAAGAAACCCTCCCGTCACTTTGCTTTTTCGCAAAGCGCCACCCTCCCGCAAAGCAGGAGGGAGGAAGGCAGATTTCAGGTGGCATCCTGTCAGGGCGACGGACGAGCCAGGCTACCGTTCCGGCAATAAGGCCGCATATGGCTACGAGTACAATATCTCCCCACGATAGCCATGAAAGAAAACCGCCCATAACAAATGCGGGCAAACTATGCCAGACAAGTGCAGTAATGCTGCGTTTCTGCATCTGCCATTGTATCGGCAAGCCGATCAGACACAGGGCGAGAAAGAACCCAATCCCCGCAAAAATACCCCACCAAAAGGTCATACCCCATGTGCTGCGATAAATTTGCAGGCTGGGCTGGCGAACATAGTTTGTGACCAGATCATAGAGAAACAAAAAGGCCGTTGCGATTATGGCCCCGACAAGACAGGCAAAAACTGACTTTGCGAGTTTTGCAGCGCGGTCTTTAGTCATCAACCTGATCTCATTTGGCATCAAGGAATGCTGTTTGCGGACGAATAATGAGCCATGCCAGACCGGCATATATAGCGCCCGCGCAAATGCCGAATACTGACGCATGTAAGAACAAACCACTGTCAAAAGTTCCGCTCAGCCAAACATATAACAAGGGAGAGATTTGTAAAATCAATGCGCCTATGCTTGCCCCCAAGAGCATGGTGCGCCAAAAATCGGTTATCTTACGGCGTATTAAGGCATCCATGACAGGCGTCCCTATCATTAAAAGAAGTATCAGGGATGTAAGCGCTGATGCGATATAAATAATAAGGGGGCCGAGGCTAACAAAAGGCCAGAAAATCACCTTGGTCAGACCTATAAATCCAGTATGCGGATTTATTATCTCAAAAGTAACAACAAACGGCCCAACTATATAGCTGCCGATCAATGCGCTGAACAGATAGCCAAGAAAAACCCTCTTCATACTGCCCCCCTTAACCGCCCCCAACGGATGCAGGGCTTAGCCTGCGCGGCGTTTGCCATCCATCAGCATCGACATCAGCGCCCCCAGAACCGCAGACAGTTCGTGGCGGTGGACGACACGATCGACCATACCTTTTTCCACCAGATATTCCGCCCGCTGGAAGCCTTCGGGCAGTTTTTCGCGGATGGTGGTTTCGATGACGCGCGGCCCTGCGAAGCAAATCAGGGCATTGGGTTCAGCCAGATGGATATCACCAAGCATGGCATAGGAGGCCGAAACCCCGCCGGTCGTCGGGTCAGCCAGCACCACAATATAGGGCAGTTGCGCGGCCTTGAGTTCCTGAATGGCCAGCGTCGTCCGCGCCAGCTGCATCAGGCTCAGGGTGCCTTCCTGCATACGCGCACCGCCGGAAGCCGTAATGGCCACGAGTGGACATTTACGTTCAATGGCGTAGCGGGCCGCGGCGATAAAGGCCTCACCGGCCGCCATACCGAGTGACCCGCCCATAAAGGTAAAGTCCTGCACCAGCACGACGCAAGGCACGTCCTGCACCTTACCATAGCCGATCTGCATGGTGTCCTTGGCGCCGGTTGAGGCGCGAGCGGCCTTCAGGCGGTCGGCATAGGGCTTGCCGTCAGAAAAGTGCAGGGGGTCTTCGGGGACGTTGGGCGTGTCGAGGGCTTCGTATTCGCCGTCATCGAACGTATAGCTCAGGCGCGTTTGCGCATTGAGGCGCATATGCCGACCGGTCGGCGTCACCCACTGGGCGGCCTCAAGGTCGGGGCGGTAGATCATCTCACCGGTGTCAGGGTCCTTGACCCAGAGGTTTTCCGGCGTCTCACGCTTGGGCGACACCAGTTTGGACACGCCGGGGGCGATCTTGGCAAGCCAGCCACCGCCTTCGCGGCGCTCAGGAGTATTACGGGCGTTTGGCAATGGACGTCTGCTTTTTTCCAGTTTATCGGCAATGGCCATATGTTCAGTCACTCCGTCGGCGAGTCATTAATCTGCTGCCTCATGTTATCCAAAAACCGGCACCCACTTTTTGGCATGAGGCACGTATTACACACGCGCCTGATGTACAGCCTGAGCCAAAACGCGCGCGGTTTCCAGCACTTTTGTTACAGCCTGAGCGTTTTCAGGTAAAGATTTCTTGATTTCATCCACCAGAGCCGAACCGACCACGGCGGCATCGGCAATGCGGGCCACTTCGGCGGCGCGTTCCGGTGTACGTATGCCAAAGCCGACCACGACCGGCAGACCTGACGCCGCCTTGACCTTGGCCACTTCGGCGGCGATGCCACCGGCATCGACTTCCTTGACGCCGGTCACACCGGCGACCGAGACATAATAGATGAAGCCCTTGGTGCGTTTAATGAGTGTCTGGAGACGCGCGGCATCGGTCGTAGGCGTCGCCAGACGGATCAGGGCCACATCGGCGGCATCGAGCGCATCGCTCAGGCCATCGGCTTCTTCGGGCGGGCAATCGACCACGATCAGGCCGTCAATACCAGCCTCAGCGCAGGCATTGGCAAAGCCTTCATAGCCCATGTTCTCAACGGGATTCATATAGCCCATCAGAATCAGCGGAGTGTCCTGATCGGTTTCGCGGAACCGCCGCGCCAGTTCAAACACCTGAGCGATCTTTGTTCCGGCCTTCAGCGAGCGTTCTGCCGCCAGCTGAATGGTCGGGCCTTCGGCCATCGGATCAGAGAAGGGAAAGCCCAGCTCAATGATATCGACACCGGCAGCGGGCAAGCCTTTGAGGATTTCAAAGGACGTTTCCACATCGGGATCACCGGCCATGATATAGGACACAAAGGCCGATTTGTTTTCCGCCTTCAGCTTGGCGAAACGGGCATCAATACGGGCGACGCTCATGCTCAGAGGCCTCCCATTTGCTGACCCAGCGCATTGGCGACAGTGAAAATGTCCTTATCACCGCGTCCTGACAGATTAAGCACCACTATACCGCCCTTACCCACTTCCTTAGCCAGATCGCCGACACGGGCAATGGCATGGGATGATTCGAGTGCCGGAATAATGCCCTCAAGCTTCGAGGTCAACTGGAAGGCTTCGAGGGCCTCTTTGTCGGTCGCTGTCACGTAGCGGGCGCGGCCCGTGTCAAACAGGTGCGCATGTTCCGGCCCGATGCCCGGATAATCAAGGCCTGCCGAAATGGAATGCCCCTCAAGAATCTGGCCGTCATCGTCCTGAAGCAAATAGGTACGATTGCCATGCAGGACGCCCGGACGACCGCCATTGAGCGAGGCGGCGTGGCCGTTATAGACCTCAAGGCCATGACCGGCGGCTTCGACGCCGACGATTTTCACGCTGTCGTCGTCAATAAAGGGGTGGAACAGGCCGATGGCGTTCGAGCCACCCCCCACAGCGGCGATCACCGCATCCGGCAGACGGCCTTCGAGTTCGAGAATCTGTTCTTTCGTTTCCTTGCCGATCACCGACTGGAAATCGCGCACCATCACGGGATAGGGGTGCATGCCTGCCGCCGTACCGATCATGTAATAGGTGTCGTGGACATTGGTCACCCAGTCACGCAGGGCTTCGTTCATCGCGTCTTTCAGCGTACCATTACCGTTGGTCACAGGGCGAACCTCTGCCCCCAGCAGGTTCATGCGGAAGACGTTGGGCTTTTGGCGCTCAACATCAAGCGCACCCATATAGACGATGCACGGCAGGTCAAAACGCGCACAGACGGTGGCCGAGGCCACGCCATGCTGACCGGCACCGGTTTCCGCGATGATGCGCTTACGGCCCATACGCTTGGCCAGAAGGATCTGGCCGATGCAGTTATTGATCTTGTGCGCGCCGGTGTGGTTCAGCTCTTCGCGCTTGAAGTAAATCTTTGCACCACCGAAATGCTGAGTCAGGCGCTCAGCATAATAGAGCGGTGACGGACGACCGACGAAATATTTCAGCAGGCTGTGGAACTCGGCCCAGAAGGCTTCGTCTTTTTTGGCGTCTTCCCACGCCTCATTCAGTTCCAGCACCAGCGGCATCAGGGTTTCAGGGACATAGAGCCCGCCGAAATCACCAAACCGGCCCTTGGCGTCCGGCATGTCATAGTGGTTGGGAATGGAATGTGTGTCGGTCATGTCTGCTTGGCGTTGTTAATGAACTGCGTAATCAGGGACGGGTCTTTTAAGCCGGGTGCGCGCTCAACACCAGAGGAAACGTCCACTAAAGGGGCTTTTGACAGGGAAATAGCCGATGAAACATTGTCGGGATTAAGCCCACCCGCCAGAAACCACGGCTTATGGCCTCTGTAATGCTGCATCAGGCTCCAGTCGAAGCGCGCGCCGACACCGCCGGGCAGCGCCGCCCCTGCCGGGGGTTTGGCGTCAAACATCAGGTAGTCAACATAGGGTTCATAGGCCTTTGCAGATGCTACGTCCGAAGCGTCGGAAACGCTTATAGCCTTTATCAGTGGCGTATTGAAACGCGCATGGATGTCACGCACCCGCTCAGGGGTTTCATGACCGTGCAGCTGAATGACATCGGGTGACAGGGCCTCGATGATCAGCTTAAGGAGAGAATCATCGGGATTGACCATTACACTGACCATCTTTGGTCTTACTGTAGCGGCGGTAGTATAGGCCCGTGCGTTTGTGATCACATTTCGCGCAACATCAATAGGCAAATGGCGCGGGCTTTTGGGGAAAAAGACAAAGCCGAGCATGTCAGCGCTGTCATCTATGGCCCTGTGAGCGATAACATCATCGACTATACCACAAATTTTAACCAATACCGTCATAATAAGCCTTGTTTTTTCTGATAAATGTGCGGCACTTTAATAAAAATCAAGAATTAACAGCTAAACCGTGTTCTGCAAAAGATCAGACCTGCCTCCCCGCCGCGTACAGGGCGGATAAGCTGGCTTAAAAAACAATACCGGAAAACAAAGTCCGGACATACAGGAATAGAGGAAATTATGGCGTCCTGGGTTCTGCTTAGTGACTTATCAAACACGGCGACAATCAGTCTGGCACTGGTGAGGCCAGGGGGACGGCCCGATGCGACCACCCAGTATCCGTGTGATTCGCTTGAGTCGTTTAAGCGATCGGTTGAGGACTTCCTGAAGCTCAATGATGATCCCAAACTGATGGGGGCCGCCGTTTCCGCCTGTGGCTGGGAAACCGAAGCGGGCATATCCATGCCCAACCATCAGTTCCGCCTTCATCGCAACGATCTGCGGGAACTGCTGAATATCCAGCGCCTGCACATCGTCAATGACTGTGTGTCCCGCGCCATGGCGGTGCCGCGCCTTTATGACACCGAGGTTGTCAAAATCTGTGGCGGCGAAGGCGATGAAACCCTCGCCCGCGCCATGATCGGTGCCGGTACGGGCCTTGGTATGGCCGGTATTATTACCGATGAATTCAACCGTGCGACCGTCCTGCCCTGCGAAGGCGGACACACTGATCTGGCGGTGACCAATGATCGCGAACAGGCGGTTTTCGATCAGCTGAGGAAAAAATACGGCCACGTCTCGCGGGAACGCGTCGCGTCCTTACAAGGCCTGACTGAAATCTATTATGCGCTTGGCCTTCTGGGTGAGAACACGGGCCAGACATTGACCGCTGCGGAAATCCTCACCCTCGCCCATAAGGGCGAGGCCCGCGCCGTGGAAACGATTGATCTGTGTACAGGCTGGCTGGCGGCCATGGCTTCGGATGTCGCCCTGATGCTAGGCGCACGCGGGGGGATTTATCTGTCGGGGCACCTGATCAATCATCTTGAGGGGCTGCTGAACTGGCAGACCTTTGCCGACCGCTTTACGGATAAGGGGCGGCTCAGAGCGTTTCTGGAGGATATACCGGTCTATATTACGCGGGTGCCGGATATAGAACTTGTGGGCCTTACGACCCTGTTTGAATAAACAAAAAAGCCGCCGGAATGTCCGACGGCTTTTTTGCTATTTTTCCTGCTTTTTCAGCTGGGCCAGAATATCGGCCAGAAGCTCGATTTCCGTTGGCCCTGCTGGTGCCGCGGGGGCTGCGGGCGGCGGCGGGAAAGCTTTGTTGACCAGCTTGACGACCATGAAAATGGCAAAGCCGATAATCACAAACTGAATGACCGCATTGATGAACAGGCCGTAGGAGATGGCCGCTTCAGCCGTGCCTGCGGCCTCATTGGCCGGCACCATAACCCACTTCAGGTCAGAGAAATCCACACCGCCGGTCAGCACGCCAATCGGCGGCATAATGATATGATCAACCAGCGAGGAAACGATATTACCAAAGGCGGCACCGATGACCACACCGACCGCCAGATCAAGCGCATTGCCGCGCGCCAGAAAGGTTTTGAATTCTGAAATAATGCTCATAAAAAATCCTCAGGACCCATCTACAGCGGGCCTATTCGTTATCGTCGCCGGTCAGGTTCAGACGCTCACGCAGTTCCTTGCCGCTTTTGAAAAAGGGCACATGTTTGGCTGGCACAGATACCGCTTCGCCGGTGCGCGGATTACGACCCGCACGCGCCGGACGCGAGCGCACCGATAAGGCCCCGAAGCCACGCAACTCAACGCGTCCGCCCTTTTCAAGGGTGTCGATCATGGATTCGAGAATCAGGTTTACCACCCGCTCCACATCCTTTTGCGTCATGTGCGGATACTCGGACGCCAATCGCTCAATAAGCTCAGATTTTAACATCGTATCCCCCGGAAAGTGGAGTTTTCGTCGACTCAACATGATTGAAAATGAATGACGGATCAAGGGGTTGTTGGTAAATTAACTTAATGATAGCGCTACCAATTCATAGTTGTGATCAGACGCCACAGCCTTAAACCCTTACAGACTAAGGCTGTGGGCAAAAAATAAGCCCCTGTAGCGGCCAGACAATAAAGTCCTTTTGCTACAGGGGCTTAAATTCAAGCCGGACTATGCGTCCGGTTCAAACTATTCTTTGGTCGACTATTCCTTGGCCAACTACTCCTTGGACTGGCGAAGCGCCGCACCCAGAATGTCGCCGAGCGATGCGCCGGAATCCTGCGAGCCGTACTGCTCAATGGCTTCCTTTTCCGCCGACATTTCCAGAGCCTTTACCGAAACGCTGACCTTACGGGCGGCCTTGTCGACATTGGTGATCTGGGCATCGAGACGGTCGCCGACGGCGAAACGCTCAACGCGTTGTTCGTTACGGTCACGCGACAGGTCAGACTTACGGATGAAGGCCGACACAGGTGCGTCGTCTTCACCGAACTTCACTTCGATACCACCCGAAGTCACTTCGGTTACGGTTACGGTGACAGTCTGGCCCTTCTTGAAGGTGTCGCCCGTCATCGGATCGCCGCCCAGTTGCTTAACGCCGAGCGAGATGCGTTCCTTTTCGACGTCAACGTCCAGAACCTTGGTCTTGATGACATCACCCTTCTTGTACTTGGTGATGGCTTCTTCGCCAGCCACGTTCCAGTCGAGGTCAGACAGGTGAACCATGCCGTCGATGTCGTTTTCAAAGCCGATGAACAGACCGAATTCGGTCGCATTCTTGACTTCACCTTCGATCGTCGAACCGACAGGGTGCTTCGAGAGGAAGTCATCCCATGGGTTGGCCTGAGCCTGCTTGAGGCCGAGCGAAACGCGACGCTTTGCGGCGTCAACTTCGAGAACAACCACTTCAACTTCCTGCGAAGTCGAAACGATCTTGCCCGGATGGACGTTCTTCTTGGTCCATGACATTTCGGAAACGTGCACCAGACCTTCAACGCCTGATTCCAGCTCAACGAAGGCGCCGTAGTCAGTGATGTTGGTGATACGGCCCGAGAACTTGCCGCCGACCGGATATTTCAGGTCAACACCATCCCACGGATCGGACTGAAGCTGCTTCATGCCGAGCGAGATACGTTGCGTGTCGGGGTTGATCTTGATGATCTGAACCTTGACGCTGTCGCCGACGTTGAGGACTTGTGACGGATGCGAAACGCGCTTCCACGACATGTCGGTAACGTGCAGCAGGCCGTCGATGCCGCCGAGGTCAACGAACGCACCGTAATCGGTGATGTTCTTGACGACGCCGTCACGGATTTCGCCTTCGGCCAGCTGACCGACCAGCTCGGTGCGCTGCTCAGCACGGGCTTCTTCGAGGATCGCACGACGCGACACAACGATATTGCCACGCGGACGGTCCATCTTAAGGATGGCGAAAGGCTGTTCCTTGCCCATCAGAGGCGCGATGTCGCGTACCGGACGGATGTCCACCTGAGAACCAGGCAGGAAGCCCGAAGCGCCGTCCATATCAACCGTGAAGCCGCCCTTAACGCGACCAACGATCGTACCCATGACCGGCTCGCCTTTGTTGAACACGACTTCGAGGCGTGTCCAGGCTTCTTCGCGGCGGGCCTTTTCACGGCTGATGACGGCTTCGCCAACAGCGTTTTCAACGCGCTCAAGGAAGACTTCGACGGTGTTGCCGACCTTCAGGCCAGCGGCGTCGGAACCGAATTCCTTAAGGGGGATGCGGCCTTCGGTCTTCAGACCGACGTCAACGATGACGTAATCTTTTTCAACGCCAACGACCAGACCGTGTACGACCTGACCTTCAAGCATGTCGCGGCCGTGCAGGCTCTCGTCCAGCAGGGCAGCAAAATCGTCACGTGACGGATTATATTCGCTCATAAAGTTCTCAGTTTGGTTGGCGACCGGCACGGCGGAATTGACGGGGCACGCATCAGGGCGCGGGACACACATCAGGCCGTAACGGGCGGCTTTGGGATAAAAAGGAGATATTCAGATAGAGTCAGCCGGATACGAGAATCCGCAAAGGCAAGAATCGTGATCCCTGATCATCTTCGATAAGATCGCCGGTTAGATTTAGCTCCTTTAATGGGAGCCACGGCGGTCTTTCACGATACGTCGCGCATGTTCTATGGCGGCCTCTATACCTAAATCGGTGGTATCTAGCAAGACCGCATCTTTGGCCATTTCCAGTGGCGCGGATGAGCGCGACGAATCGCGCTCGTCCCTCAGGCGGATATCGGCCAGAACCTCATCAGGCGTAAGATCGGGCGTATCCTTCACCAGTTGCAGCCAGCGGCGGTGTGCGCGCACCTCAGGGGCGGCGGTGACAAATATTTTCACATCGGCATCCGGCGCAATGACCGTGCCTATATCACGGCCATCAAGTATCGCACCCGAAGGCTGCTGCGCGAAATCGATCTGAAACTGTTTCAGGGCCGTGCGCACCTCAGGAATGGCGGCGACCTGAGAGGCCCACTCGCCGGCCCCTCTGCCGCGAAGTGACGGATTTTCCAGAAGTTCAGGCGTAATATCAGAGGCCAGCGCGGCAACAGCGGCGGCATCGGCCATATCGCCCTGAGCCTCAGCGCGCAGGAAGCCAATGGCGCGATACAGGAGGCCGGTGTCCAGCATCGGCAGGCCATAGTCAGTGGCAATGCGCGAGGCGAGCGTGCCCTTGCCCGACGCAGCGGGGCCATCAAAAGCAATAATCAGCGGCTTGGTCATAATCAGACCGATTACACCGCTTACAGACCTGACGTAACAAAAAAGCACAAAGCTTTAGTCAAATTTTACAATGGGTCTGTTATACAGGCCACCAATTATCATCAGGAAGACCGCAGGAATATCTATGAGCCAACGCAAGTATTTCGGCACCGACGGCATCCGTGGCCGTGCCAATACCTTTCCCATGACCGCCGAGGTCGCTTATCGCGTCGGTATGGCGGCTGGAAAGATGTTCATGTCGGAAAGCGACCGGCGGCATCTGGTGGTTATCGGCAAGGATACGCGCCTTTCGGGCTATATGATCGAACCGGCACTGGTGGCGGGTTTTACTTCTGTGGGCATGGATGTGCGCCTGTTCGGGCCGCTGCCTACACCGGGCGTGGCCATGATGACACGTACCATGCGTGCCGATCTGGGGGTGATGATCTCGGCCTCGCATAATGCCTTTGCCGATAATGGTATCAAGCTGTTCGGGCCGGATGGCTATAAGCTGTCGGATGAGGTCGAGCTTGAGATCGAAGCGCGCATGGACGGCAATATCCTTGAGGGTGTGGCCGATGCCCACAAGCTCGGTCGGGTGCAGCGCGTTGATGACGCCCAGTGGCGCTATGTCGAAATTGCCAAGGCCACCTTCCCGCGCGACCTGCGCCTGAATGGTCTGCGCATTGTCATCGATTGCGCCAATGGCGCTGCTTATAAGGTGGCACCGACCGCGCTTTATGAACTGGGGGCCGAGGTGTTTTCCATCGGCGTGGCGCCTGATGGTGTAAATATCAACGAGAAATGCGGTTCGACCCGCCCTGAAGCCATGATCGAAAAGGTCAGGGAACTGCGCGCCGATATCGGGATCGCGCTCGATGGCGATGCCGACCGTGTGGTGGTCTGTGACGAAAAGGGCCAGATCGTCGATGGTGATCAGATCATGGCCATTATTGCCTCTCACTGGGCATCCAAAGGCCAGCTTAAGGGCGGCGGGGTTGTGGCGACGGTCATGTCAAACCTTGGGTTTGAGCGCCTGATGCAGTCCAAGGGCTTAAGCCTTGAGCGCACCAAGGTGGGTGACCGCTATGTTATGGAGCGTATGCGCGAAGGCGGCTTTAATCTGGGGGGTGAGCAATCCGGCCATGTGATCATGCGCGACCATGCGACGACCGGTGACGGGCTTATGGCCGCGCTTCAGGTGCTGGCCGTGCGCGTGGAGTCGGGCAAGCCGGTCAGCGAACTGGCTCACCAGTTCAAGCCGGTGCCGCAATTGCTGAAGAACGTGCGTTTCAGCGGTGAAAGCCCGCTGAAATCAGAAGCCGTTCAGGCGGCTATCGCTGAGGCCGAAGAACTTTTGAAGGGCGAAGGCCGCGTTCTGGTGCGCCCCTCAGGCACCGAGCCCCTGATCCGCGTCATGGCCGAGGGCGATGACGAAGCCAAGGTCAAGGCCGCCGTTCAGCAAATCGCAGACGCCATAGCCCACTAAAAGAAAAAGCCCCTTCCGATTTTTAACCGGAAGGGGCTTTTCATTTTAAGCCATATGGAACACGTGTTTTAGGTCAGTGGCGACCGGCGAATTATCAGGGTTAGAATCCATGATGTCTGCCATGTAGGCCCACCACTTTTTCATAACCGGATGGCTCGGCAGATCGGCCATGCCATGATCCGCCGTACGCTTAAGGACACCGAATAGGGTCAGGGTTTCCGTATCGAGAAAGATCGAATAGTCCGACACGCCGGCCTCATGCAGCAGGTCAGACAGTTCCGGCCAGATTTCATCATGGCGCTTTTGATATTCGGCCTCAAAGCCCGGCTTAAGCTGCATCTTGAAGGCATGGGTTTGCAAGGTCATGGTGAGATTCCTTTAAAAAGATCAGTTACCTGAAACGGCGGTGACGACTTCGCGCATTTGCGGCCAGTCCGTCGGTTTCAGCTCGAAATTGCGAGGGTCAGCGGGCTTTGCCGGATCAAAGGCCACAAAATCAGGTGCAGGCTTAAGATCAAGGCCTGAGGCCGGATCCGTGATGACGGTGGCGACATAGTTGGCAATAACCCACGCGCCATAGGCATTATGGTGGGTTTTGTCCGCCCCGTTCTGACCGAAGGCCAGAGGGCTGATGTCCGGCCCGAGTGCCTCATAGAAGGTGGTGGTTTGTTGCGTCAGATCAACGAGCGGCAGCTTAAGCTCGGCGGCCACGTCGCGTACCGCCTGATCATACTGACCGTGGGTATTCTCGATCTTACCGTCTTTGAAGAAGCGGCGCGCCACAGGGCTGATGAGCACCACCTGAGCGCCACGTGTCTGGGCGTCCGCAGCAAAGGCCTTAAGCCATGCCGGATAACCGGCTTCGGCGCTGACATAGGTGCGCGGCCACTGCTTTTTCTGGTCGTTATGGGCAAACTGAATGAGGACAATATCGCCTTCGCGCACCTGACTGAGCAGCTTGTCCCAGCGCAGAGAAGTGACAAAGGATTTCATGGTTTCACCCGAACGGGCGTGATTGGCGACCGAAACATCGTTGCTCAGGAAACGCGGCAGCATCTGGCCCCATGAGGCATAATCCGCGCCCCCCTGATCACTTACGGTCGAATCGCCCGCCAGAAAGACGCGACGCGGCTGTACGGCCTCAATGGTGATTGAACGCACCTGAGCAATGTCAGGCCCCGATGCGCTGATGGTCAGGCGGTTGTCCCAGTTGCGGCTGATATTTTCATCTCCGCGCAAGCCGACCTTAGGGGCATTGACATCCTGCTCGGATTTTCCATCCAGAAAGGGCGTGCGCATATTGGCGATAAATTCGACGGTGCGCTTTTCCGAGCGTTTAAGCACGACGGGCGGCAGCATCAGGCGGCGGTCTTCGGACCACAGGCTGGTGCGGCTGGGGCGGTTGCCCGAGTCCAGCTCAATACGCACCCGATAATCCCCGTCGGGTACACGCACGGAGAAAGCCTGTTCATTGCCATTAAGCTGGCTCGTGAAACCGTAACCCGCCGTGTCATTCCACGGCTCGGCCGTCCTGACAGAGATGGCACCGACCGGAAGTGCCTTTTTGGATGCAGCATCGGTGGTGAAGACATAGGTCTGTGTCATAGGTTTCCGGTCATTTTGGGCCGCCTCAGCCAAGGCCGGTAAGGGCGCACCCAGAAGCCCAATCAGGGCTATCGCGGCACATGTCTGTTTCCGCCAATTTGTCTGATTGATTTTGATCATATTGCCGCTTTTCGTGCGCACATCAGTCCCTTTTATGCTCGTTTTTGATATTTTTTCATTGATATGCGCATTAGTCAATGTCATCTTAGCGCCCAAACGGGGGCTGGCCTGCACGGCCCCGCCTGTCCGCATGGACAGATAAAAGCCAGTTACTGGGAACTCCCTGAAGGAAGACCGAATTTATGATCTACTTTGCCACGCGCCCAAAGAGCGTGACCTTGTCGCGAATTGTAAAGTCTCAAACCTCACGTGCCGTGCTGATGGCAGCCTTAATAGGCATGGGCGGCCAGGCGGCGGCTCAGGAACTGGGCATCCCTCAGGCCTCGGATACCGCGCCTTATAATACGCAGGCAGCCACCGCTGCGGCGTCAGGTAAGGTCAGTCAGGTCAATCTGGGCGCAACGGCTGAAAAAGACGGGCCGGTCTTTATTATGACCAGCTTTCTGGCATCGTCGCAGAACACCCTGAGCCTTTTTGCCTCTAATGACGGCATCAATTTCAACACCCTGCGCTCGGAAGCCTTCCAGCCCGAAGAGCGCCTGCTGCGCGATCCGTCGATCATCCGTCATACGGATGGCTATTATTACGTCGTCTATACGACTGACTGGAACGGCAGCGATTTCGGAATCCTTAAGTCAAAGAACCTGAAAGACTGGGAATTCGTCCAGCACGTGCCGGTTAAGCTTGCGGGCGTGAAAAACGTCTGGGCACCGGAATGGTTCCGTGACAAGGACGGGTCACTTAAGGTTATCGTATCGCTTTCCGCTAATGGCACCGAAGGCCCGTTTGGCGCCTATATTATTGAGGCCAATGCCGATCTGACCCAGTGGTCCGACCCGATCCCGATGCAGGGCCTTCAGGGCAACTATATCGACACCTTCGTCATCGCTAACGAAGACGGCAGCGGCTATACCGCCTTTACGAAAAACGAAACCACCAAGTTCATCGAACTGGCGACCGCCAAAACCCTCAAGGGGCCGTGGAAGCTGGAAAAGACCGGCGACTGGGCCGGCTGGGGTGGCCCTTCCGAAGGTCAGGCGCTGGTTAAGCTGCCGGACGGCGGCTGGCGCATCTATTTCGATGACTATATGACCAAGCACTATTGGTATTCTGACAGCCATGACGGCTTCAAGACGTGGACGCCGAAGAAGGAAATCGGCGGCGTATCCGGTTCGGTGCGTCACTTCACCGTCCTGTCGGAAGATCGCAAGGTCTATAACGAAGTCACGAAGCCTGCGGGCACACCCAAGACCATCACCTGGGATGAGCACTCCCTGATGGTTGATGGCGAACGCATCGTCGTCTGGTCGGGCGAAATCCACCCCTTCCGTCTGCCTAACCCGTCTCTGTGGCGCGATGTCATCCAGAAGATGAAGGCCTCAGGCTTTAACGGCGTCGCCTTCTATTTCGACTGGGGTTATCACTCCCCGTCTCCGGGCGTTTATGACTTCTCCAATGTGCGTAACGTAGAGCGTGCGCTGGAAATTGCGGCCGAAGAAGGCATGTATGTCATCGCCCGTACCGGCCCCTATGTGAATGCCGAACTGACCGGCGGCGGCTATCCCGGCTGGATGCGCCGTCAGCGCGCCGAAGCCCGTACCGACGACCCCCTCTATCTGGCGGCCACCGATGAGTGGATGAGCCAGATCAACCCGATCATCGCCCGTCACCAGCTGACGACCGGTGGCGGCACGGTCATCGCCTATCAGCTTGAGAACGAACTGGGTAAGGTTGAGCCTAAGCACGTCCGTCAGATGGAGCATCTGGCGGTCAAGGCCCGTGAAGATGGCATCACGGTTCCGTTCTTCCATAATGCGGCGGGCCGTCTGCCTGACTGGACGCCGAAGAACTCAACGGCTCCGTGGGCGAACCCCGGGCCGACCGATCTCTATGCCTTTGACGGCTATCCCGGCGGCGTCTGTGACGTTCATGCACAACCCGGCACGCCGAATATTGCCCCTGACTGGGGTATCTACGGCAAGAACATCCCTAAGGTCGGTTCGCTGTCTTCGCCTAACACACCGGGCTTTGCCGCTGAACTGGGTGGTGGCTGGTTCGATTACTGGGGCTCGAACGGTACCTATGAGTGTACCTCAAAGCGTCAGGGCGTTGGCTATCAGCGCGTGTTCTATGGCACCAACCTGATCAACCGCATTACCATCCATAACGCCTATATGACGTTTGGCGGCACCTCATGGGGCTGGCTGGCAGGGCCTGTGGTCTATACCTCTTATGACTATGGCGCGGCGATTTCCGAAGACCGTGGCTTGCGTGACAAGGCCTATGCCCTCAAGCAACAGGGCATGTTCGTTCAGGCGGCTGAAAAAGTGCTGGGCGAAATGGACAAGGGCCCGATCCTCAAGCCGACCAACGACAAGCTTCAGGTCTATCACAACATCAATCCGACGCTCGGCACCCACATCCTGTTTGCCGTGCATAATCCGTCGAATGCCGTCACAGATGACCGCGGCACGTTTGAACTGACGACCAAAGACGGCACCTATACGATTCCGGTGCGCGTCAATGGTCAGGACGCCAAGATGCTTCTGGCATCCTATGCTATGGAACGTCAGCATCTGGTCTATTCCAACTCGGAAATCCAGACGCACTTCCAGCATGGCGAACGCGATGTGGTGCTGCTGCATGGCCGTACCGGCGAGGATGGCGAAACTGTCCTGCGTTACAGCTCTGCGCCTAAGGTCACGGTGCTGTCGGGCAAGGTGTCTTCACGCTTTGACGCCCGCAAGGGCGATCTGCGCCTGAACTATAAGCACGAAGGTCTGGCCCGCGTGCTTGTCACCGGCGGTGGCCGTGCGCCGATGCTTCTGTTGCTCGCTGATGAACAGACCAGCTGGCACTTCTGGCGTCAGGATACCGAAGCCGGTGCCGTGCTTCAGCACACCCCTGCCCTTGTGCGTACGGCTAAAATCGACGGTGGCGCTCTGGCCCTGACTGGTGACACCACCGAAGCCAGCGCCTTTGAAATCTGGGCACCTGCGGCCCTGCAAAGTGCGACCTTCAACGGTGAGGCTCTGGCCCTGACGGCGCAGTCTGACGGCAGCTATAAGACCAATGCGGTCAAGGGGCCGGAGACCATCACCCTGCCGAAGCTGGCCGATCTGAACTGGACGCGTCGCTTCGATTCGCTTGAAGCCAATCCGGCGTTTGATGACTCAGGCTGGATCAAGGCGGATGCCCGCCCGTCTGCCGCCCAGACCTGGACTATGCCCGAACGCGGTCAGCCGACCCTGTCGATGAGCGATTACGGCTTCCACCACGGCGACGTCTGGTATCGTGGCCGCGTCAATATCACCGACCCGAAGAACAACCAGCTTGAGCTGTTCTACGGTGCCGGTGGCGCAGGTATGGTGCAGGTGTGGTTCGACGGCAAATATGTCGGCATGGACGAAATGGACACCGGCCGCTCCTTCCCGGAAACCACCGACAGCGTAAAGCTGACCCTGCCGGTCGAAAAGGCCGGTGAATATGTCATCGCGGTTCAGGTACGTAACAACGGCCATAACTGGAACCTGATGGCCGATGATTACCACCGTGAAGCGCGGGGCCTTATCGCAGCCAACCTGACCTCCAAGGGCGGCAACCGTTTTGCGGTGCCGATCGAGTGGCGCATTCAGGGCAACAAGGGCGGTGAAAAGATTGCTGACCTTGTGCGTGGCCCGATGAACAATGGCGGCCTCTATGGCGAGCGCGAAGGCTGGTATCTGCCGCCAGCGCACGACAAGGACTTCGTCACAGGCTGGGACAAGGTTAAGACGACCGATGCCCCGCCTCAGGCCGGTACATATTGGTTGCGCACGACCTTTGATCTGGATCTGCCGAAGGATCACGACATTCAGCTGGGTCTGGCCTTTGGTGATACCACCAAGCCGCGCTCGGATCGTGACACCCGCGTTCTGATCTTTGTCAACGGCTGGAACATGGGTCAGTTCATCTCGCACATCGGCCCGCAACGTACCTTCGTCATTCCGCCGGGGATTTTGAACCCGAACGGTGAAAACACAATCGCGCTTGCCGTCACCACTGACGGCAAGCCGGAAAATGCCCTTGAGCCGGTCGAACTGGTCAATCTGCGCACCGCACGTGGCGGTGTGGAGCTTGAGATCATGCCCGCCTCACGCTATCTGCAACGCTAAACTGTCCTCCTGCTGCGAAGTATTTTACTATGTCTGTGAACACCAAGAACCAGATCCTGACACCAACCGATCCGTTCAACATTCATCCGCTGTTGCAACATCAGTCAGCCGCGCTTGGGGCTGACCGCAATGACTACCTCAGCGCGATCGATGGTCTGATCGACAATCTGGTCAATATCGAGGACACCTCGGGTGAGTTCCTGCTGCGACTGACCGATGGCCGCGTGATTGACACCAAGGCCTGGCACGGTTTTGAGTGGACGCAGGGCATTGGCCTTTATGGCATGTACAAGATCTGGGAGATGACCGGCGATAAAAAAGCCTGGGACATCATGATCAACTGGTTTGAAGACCGGTTTGCCGAAGGCTCACCATCGCGCAACATCAATACGGTCGCGCCGTTCTTAACTCTGGCCTATCTTTATGAGCGCACCGGTGATCGCCGCTATCTGCCTTATCTCGATGTCTGGGCAGAATGGGTTTATAACGAACTGCCGCGCACCGAAGAAGGTGGCTTCCAGCACATCGTCTATAACAGCGTCAATAACCAGCAGATGTGGGACGACACCCTGATGATGTCGGTTGTGCCGCTGGCCAAGATCGGCCTGCTGCTCAACCGTCCGCATTATGTCGAAGAGGCCAAGCGCCAGTTCCTCATCCACATCAAGTATCTGACCGATCGCAAGACCGGCCTGTGGTTCCACGGCTGGACCTTCGATGGCCGTCACAACTTCGCCAACGCCCTGTGGGGCCGTGGTAATTCGTGGGTCACCATTGTGATCCCTGAGTTTATCGAGCTTCTGGACCTGCCGAAGGACGACGCCTTCCGCATGTTCCTCATTGAGACCCTTGAGGCTCAGGTCAAGGCGCTGGCCAAGGTTCAGGCCCCGTCGGGTCTGTGGCGCACCATTCTTGATGACGAAACCTCATACGAAGAAGCCGCCGCTTCGGCTGGTTTTGCCTATGGTATCCTCAAGGCCGTACGTAAGGGCTACATCTCGAAAGAGTACGAAGCCATCGGCATCAAGGGGGCCAAGGCCGTCCGCGCCCATATCAATGACGCGGGCGAACTGACGCAGGTGTCGTTCGGGACACCGGTATTTAATTCGATACAGGAATATAAGGACATCCCCCTGACCTCTATGCCCTTTGGTCAGGCCATGGCGCTTCTGACCATGGGTGAGTTCCTGTATCGCTTCATCTAAACGACTGATTTTCCCGCCTCTTGCCAAAGGGGCGGGAAAATCCGTTTTGGCACTAAGCCGGACTTCCTGACGGCGACCTCAGGAGGTTTACTCGCTACCAAAGCACAATGGCCGCCGGGAGAGACTAAAGATGGCACCATCTGCCGTTCGTACACCTAAGTGGTATAATTACTGGGGCTGGGGTTCCGGTGACATGCTGGGCGCAGGCGCTCAGGCCGTCATCACCGGCTGGCTGTTCTATTTCTTCGTCACCTTCTGTGACCTGAGCGCGGTTGAGGCCGGTCTGATCCTCGGTCTGCCGCGTCTGCTTGAGGCCATTACGTGCCCGCTGATCGGCTATATTTCCGACAATCTGCGCCATACATGGATCGGTCGAAAGATCGGGCGGCGAAAGATATTTTTGCTGATCACCATACCGCTTCTGCCGTCTTTTGCGCTGCTGTTCATCACGGGCCAGAGCTTCTGGTATTACCTGTTCATCTTCATTTTCTTTGAGTTGCTCTACACCATGTTCCTCATTCCGTGGGAAACACTGGCTGCAGAAATGACCAAGGATTACAAGGAGAAGGCGAAATTTGCCGGTGCGCGTATGATCATTGCGCAGTCTTCGGCCATTCTGGCGTCTTACCTGCCCGCCTTCCTGATCCAGCAACTGGGCGGTGAGGATTCTCCGAGCACCTTCCTGATCATGGCCACCATCTTCGGTGTGCTGTTCTCGCTGGTGGTTATTCTGGTGGTCATTTTCTCATGGGAGCGGCCCTACACGCAGGACGAACTGGACTATAAGGACGACTCCTTCTCGCTGAAGAATGCCGCCAATATTCCGGTCAATATGTTCCGGGATCTGTTCTCTACGCTGCGCATCAAGGCATTCCGCCAGCATCTGTCGATCTATCTCGGCGGTTACCTGTCGCAGGATATCTTCAACACGGCCTTCCCGATCTTTGTGGCGACCGTTCTGCTGGGTGCCACGGCTGTTATCTCACAGCTGATGACCGTCATGTACATCGCCCAGCTTGTCTCGGTGATCATCGCTATTCAGATCGTCATCAAGACCGGCCCGACCACGGCTTATCGTATTGCCATTGGCTTCGTGATTGCCGCCCTTTTGTTGTATGCCGGTTTCTATGTATCGCAACCTGAAGGCTTCTCTGCCGGTCTGAATGCGCTTGACGGCAACCTGTTTGCGGCCTTCAGCGCATCGAACTTCGGCCTGATCTTCTGGCTGTTTGTGCCTATCATTCTGGCCGGTCTGGGTCGTGGTACGCTGAACTTCGTGCCCTGGTCAGTTTATAACTACCTGCCGGACGTGGACGAAGCGGTGACCGCTCAGCGCCGCGAAGGAATCTTTGCCGGTGTTATGACCTTCACCCGTAAGGCCGCCCAGTCTGCGGCTCTGATCGCAACCGGTTGGATTATTGATGCAGGGGGTTATATTTCACCTTCGAGCGTGCCCGCCGGTACAGTCGTCACCCAGACCCCCGAAGCCATCCACACCATCGTCTATGTGATGATTGGTGGCCCGATCCTGATGATGGTTCTGGGGGCGTGGATTTCGTGGTCATTCAAACTCAATGCCAAGACCCATGCGGTTCTGGTGCACGAGGTTGAGCGTCTGCGTGCCGGTGAAACCCAGCCTGAAACGCCTGAGTCAGGCAAGATCGTCGAAGATCTGACCGGCTGGAAATATGAAAACCTCTGGGGCCGTGGCAGGTCATAGGCATTGCCACCCCTCAGGTACCACTCTATGACACTTTATCCTGATATATGGGCCTCAGGGCCGAAGAGAGCATCAAGATGTTATTAAAAGACAAGGTATTACTGGTCACTGGCGCTTCAAAAGGCATTGGCGCGGCTATCGCCGTCGGGGCCGCCCGTCAGGGCGCAAAAGTAGGCATCAACTACGGCGGCGACTCTGCCGCCGCCGAAAAGGTTGTCGCCGAAATCAAGGGTTTCGGTGGTGAAGCCTTCGCCCAGAAAGGCGATGTGTCTGATCCCGCCGTGGCTCAGGCCTTTATTGCCGCCGGTGTCGAAGCCTTTGGCAAGGTCGATGTGTTCGTGAACAATGCGGGCATCTGCCCGTTCCACAGCCTGCTGGAAATGCCGGTTGAGGTCGTGGACCGCACCATCAAGGTTAACCTCAACGGCGCCTATTACATGGTTCAGGCCGCCGCCCAGCAAATGGTCAAGCAAGGCCACGGTGGCTCGATCATCGCCGTGTCGTCGATCTCGGCACTGGTCGGCGGTGAATACCAGACCCACTATACGCCGACCAAGGCGGGCGTGCTGTCGCTGATGCAATCAACCGCTATCGCGCTTGGCAAGCATGGCATCCGCGCCAATGCGGTTCTGCCCGGCACCATCCTGACCGACATCAACAAGGATGACCTCGCCGACGTCGAAAAGCGCACCTATATGGAAAAGCGCGTGCCACTCGGTCGTCTGGGTGCGCCCGAAGACCTCGCCGGGCCAGTCATCTTCCTTGCGTCGGACGAACTGGCGGGTTATGTCACAGGGGCATCCCTGCTGGTCGATGGCGGCATGTTCGTCAACCTGCAATAAACCGATATTATAACCGGATGCGCATGCCCCTACCCGCGTCGCCATCCGGTTAATTTCACCGCCTGAGCCCCGCCTGTTTTATCCGGCGGGGTTTTTTATGAAAGGGCCTGTCATGTGCCAGAACACTCTGTACCATAAGACCTATCATGCCACCCATCCCGACTCGATGGAGTTTGCCGATACGCAGGACCTGCGCGACAAATATCTGCTCGACAATATCTTCAATGCCGATCAGGTCACCCTTAATTACACCCATTTTGAACGCTTTGTGGTCGGCGGGGCGGCACCGGTTAATTCGACCCTGAAGCTGCCGGATCAGACGGAGCCAGCTTCGGCGGCGGGTCATCCGTTCCTTGAGCGCCGCGAACTGGGCGTCATCAATGTCGGCGGTGGCACGGGCGTGGTGAGCGTCGATGGCGTGGAATACGCGCTGGCACAAAAGGACGGGCTTTATATTCCGTCAGGCACAAAGGAAGTGCTGTTCAGATCGGATGAGGCGGCCAATCCGGCGCTCTATTATCTGACCTCAACGCCGTCTCACGCCCACTATGAGACGGTGAAGATTTCGATTGATCAGGCCGTGCCGCTTGAGCGCGGATCGCTTGAGCAATCCAATGAACGCGTCATCTATCAGTATATCGTACCGACCACCGCGAAATCCTCACAGTTGCTGCTGGGTCTGACGATCCTGTCGCCCGGTTCGGTATGGAACACCATGCCGCCGCACCTGCATGATCGTCGCTCCGAGGTCTATTTCTATTTCAATCTCGGTGAAAACGACCGCGTCTTCCATTTTATGGGAGAACCTGATGCGGCGCGTCATATCGTCATGAAAAACAACGAAGCTGTTGTCTCCCCGCCATGGTCAATCCACATGGGGGCTGGGACGTCGAACTATGCGTTTATCTGGGCCATGGGCGGGGAAAACCTCGACTATACCGATATGAATGTGCTCGATATCTGCCAGCTTGCCTAATCTCTGAAGTATAAAAAGGAACATCTCACATGGCTAATCCGTTTGATCTCACCGGCAAGGTTGCCATAGTTACCGGCGGCAATAAGGGTCTGGGTCAGGGCATCGCCATCGCGCTGGCCGAGGCCGGTGCCGACATCGCCGTTGTGTCCACCCGTTCGGAAACCGAAACCGTCGATAAGGTAAAGGCACTGGGGCGTAAGGCCATCCATATCGCCGCTGATCTGACCTCAACCGAGCCTGTGGCCCGTATTCTTGAAACCACCCTCAAGGAACTGGGCGGGCTGGATATTCTGGTCAATAATGCCGGTATGATCCGCCGTAACGACAGTGTTGATTTCACCGAAGCCGACTGGGATGCGGTGATCGACCTCAACCTCAAGAGCGTCTTCTTCCTGTCGCAGGCCGCTGGCAAGCACTTCATCGCTCAGGGCCGTGGCAAGATCATCAATATCGCCTCCATGCTGTCCTTCCAGGGTGGCATTCGCGTGCCATCCTACACGGCCTCTAAGTCCGGTCTGGCCGGTGTCACCAAGCTTCTGGCCAACGAATGGGCGGCCAAGGGTGTAAACATCAACGCCATCGCTCCCGGCTATATGGCGACCGACAATACCGCCGCCCTTCAGGCCGACGAAGCCCGTAACAAGGCGATCCTCGACCGCATCCCTGCGGCACGCTGGGGTGAGCCGTCCGACATGGGCGGCGCGGCGGTGTTCCTTGCCTCTTCGGCATCGGATTACGTCAATGGTGCGATTATTCCGGTCGATGGTGGCTGGCTGGCGCGTTAATCAGAACAAGCTTCAGCTATTAAAAAACCCTCCGGTTCACACCGGAGGGTTTTTCTATTCTAGACGGCCTCGGCGACCCTGGCATATTCCTCGATCTGGTCGAAGTTCATGTAGCGGTAGACTTCGGAACCCTTGGCGTTCAGCACGCCCATATCGGCATGATATTCCTCAACGGTGGGCAGACGCCCGAGTTTCGAGGCAATCGCCGCCAGTTCGGCAGACGACAGGAAGACGTTGGAATTCTTGCCCAGACGGTTCGGGAAGTTACGTGTCGAGGTAGACACCACGGTCGCCCCTTCGCGCACCTGTGCCTGATTACCCATACACAGGGAGCAGCCCGGCATTTCCATACGCGCACCGGCCGTACCCAGGACGTTGTAGTGGCCTTCCTTGGTCAGTTCAGCGGCATCCATCTTGGTCGGCGGGGCGACCCACAGACGCGTCGGGATGTCCTTCTTGCCGTTCAGCAGCAAAGACGCCGCGCGGAAGTGGCCGATATTGGTCATGCACGAACCGATGAACACTTCGTCGATGGCCGTACCCTGAACCTCGGACAGAAGACGGGCATCGTCAGGGTCGTTCGGCGCGCACAGGATAGGCTCATTGATGTCGTTCAGGTCAATCTCGATGACATGGGCGTATTCGGCGTCCGTATCGGCCTCAAGGAGGTTCGGATTGGCCAGCCAGTTTTCCATCGCCTCGATGCGGCGTTGCAGGGTGCGGGCATCCTGATAACCGTCAGCGATCATGTTCTTCATCAGAACGATGTTCGAGGTCATATATTCGATGATCGGCTCAGGGTTGAGCTTAACGGTACAACCGGCTGCCGAACGTTCTGCCGAAGCGTCGGTCAGTTCAAACGCCTGTTCGACCTTAAGGTCAGGCAGGCCTTCGATTTCGAGGATACGCCCTGAGAAGGCATTGACCTTACCGGCCTTGGCGACCGTCAGCAGACCGGCCTTGATGGCATAGTAAGGGATGGCATGGACCAGATCACGCAGGGTGATGCCGGGCTTCATTTCGCCCTTAAAACGCACCAGAATGGATTCCGGCATATCGAGCGGCATAACACCGGTCGCGGCCCCGAAGGCCACAAGGCCCGAACCGGCAGGGAACGAAATCCCGATCGGGAAGCGGGTGTGCGAGTCACCACCGGTACCTACGGTGTCCGGCAGCAGCAGACGGTTAAGCCATGAGTGGATCACCCCGTCACCGGGACGTAAGGCCACGCCACCACGGTTCGAGATAAAGGTCGGCAGTTCGCGGTGCGTCTTAACGTCCACCGGCTTCGGATAGGCAGCGGTGTGGCAGAAGGACTGCATCACCAGATCGGCCGAGAAGCCAAGGCAGGCGAGGTCTTTCAACTCATCGCGTGTCATCGGGCCGGTTGTGTCCTGAGAGCCAACCGTCGTCATCTTGGGCTCGCAATAGGTCCCCGGACGGATACCCTGACCTTCGGGCAGGCCACAGGCGCGACCAACCATCTTTTGCGCCAGCGTAAAGCCTGCCGTCGAACCGGCGGGCGGCACGGGCAGACGGAAGGCCTCGGATGGGGCCAGACCGAGCGATTCACGGGCCTTGGCCGTGAGCGAGCGCCCGATGATCAGGTTGATACGGCCACCGGCCTGAACCTCATCGAGGATGACGTGGGATTTCAGGGCAAATTCGGCGACCGTCTGACCGTCTTTTTGCACCTTGCCTTCGTAGGGGTAAATATCGATGACATCGCCCATATTGAGCGCGGTCACATCGACTTCGATCGGCAGGGCACCGGAGTCTTCCTGCGTATTGAAGAAGATCGGCGCGATCTTGCCACCAAGGGTCACACCGCCGAAGCGCTTATTGGGTACGAAAGGAATGTCCTCACCCGTCGCCCAGATCACCGAATTGGTCGCCGACTTACGCGACGAGCCGGTACCGACCACATCGCCGACATAGGCCACCAGATGGCCCTTGGCCTTGAGGTCTTCGATGAACTGGATCGGGCCGCGCTTGCCGTCTTCCTCAGGCGTAATGCCGTCACGCTTGTTCTTGAGCATCGCCAGATAGTGCAGCGGAATGTCAGGGCGCGACCATGCGTCCGGTGCAGGCGACAGGTCATCGGTATTGGTTTCGCCGGTGACTTTGAAAACGGTGACGGTGATCTTGTCGGCCACCTTGGGGCGCGAGGTGAACCATTCGGCATCGGCCCATGACTGTACCACCGCTTTGGCGTTGGCGTTGCCGCCCTTGGCCAGTTCCGACACGTCATGGAAGAAGTCGAACATCAGAAGCGTCTTCTTGAGGGCTTCAGCGGCAATCGTGCCGACAACAGCGTCCGTCAGAAGGTCGATCAGCGGCTTAACATTATAGCCACCGACCATCGTCCCCAGAAGCTCGGTCGCGCGTTCGCGGCTGATCAGGGCTACCGGAAAATCACCATGCGCCACCGCCGACAGGAACGACGCCTTAACCTTGGCGGCATCGTCCACACCCGGCGGAACGCGGTAGGTAATCAGATCGAGCAGAAAATCCGCTTCGCCAGGCGGGTTCTTGATCAGTTCAATGACTTCAGCGGTTTGTTCGGCTGACAGGGCCAGCGGCGGGATGCCCAGCGCAGCACGCTCGGCAACATGTTCACGATAAGCGGAAAGCATGGATGGATATACCTTGGTGGGAGAATTATCTTTCACCGAGCCTCTAATGCAGATGCAGGCAAAAGCCTAGTGCCAGCAGCGAAAAAGACGACCGGACGGTGATTTATTTTTAATATCTGAATGACGAATTTCACATATGAAGCGGCGTTTTTTCTGTGACGCCGCCTATGCGCCCGCCCCCGCCGGCAGGGCCACTCTGGCCTCCGTCTCTGTCGGCAGAATGTCTGCCAGTTCGACATTGCGCAACAGGGTATCAATCAGCCTTGAAGGGTCAATCGGCTTGGTCAGGACATCATAGACGCCAATATCCGCCCAGGCCTGCATATGTTGCTCAAGGGCATTGGCGGTCAGGGCGACAACCGGCGTCTGACGATTAGGGCCATTGGTGTCACGCAAGGCCATGGTTGCTTCGATACCGCCCATGACCGGCATCTGCATGTCCATCAGGATCAGGTCAAAGGGCTGGTTCTGGGCAATCTCAAACGCCTCTGCCCCGTCACCAGCCATGACACATTCCCAGCCCAGTGGCTGAATGAACAGGGAGACGATGCGCCGGTTGACTTCATGATCGTCGACAATGAGCACACGGCGTTTCGCAGGCGTTGCGACGGCTTCGGGTACGGTTTCCACCTCATCACCCGCCTCGCCGGTATCGGCCATCTCATAAGGCAGGATCAGGCAGAAGGTAGAGCCCTGACTTTCGACGCTGGTCACTTCGATTTCACCGCCCATAAGCTGTGCCAGACGCCGCGATATGGTCAGGCCCAGCCCCGTCCCGCCAAACCGGCGGGTGGTCGTGCTTTCGGCCTGCTCGAAGCTTGAGAAAATATGCTCAAGGCGGTCTGCGGCAATACCGATGCCTTCGTCACTGACCTCAAAGCGCAACCAGCCGCCTTCGCAGGATATTTTCAGCCGGATGGTGCCGTGCGGCGTAAATTTAATGGCATTGGACAACAGGTTGAACAATATCTGACGCAAACGCAGAGGGTCGGTCATGATAAAGGGCGCCAGTTCCGCCGCCTGAATGACCTCAAGCTTGAGGCGCTTTTCACGCAGTTGCGGTGTCCACAAACGCACCAGTGCCCGCACCATGGCCTTAAGGTCAAGCGGGGCCTTTTCGACCGTCATGCGTCCGGCTTCGATCTTCGACAGATCAAGCACGTCATTGACCAGCCCCAGAAGCACTTCGCTTGATTGGGTCAGGAGGCTGACATGCTCTTTCTGCTGGTCACTGAGCGAGGTCCGACGCAGCAGATTGGCCGCCGAGACCACAGCATTCATGGGCGTGCGGATTTCATGGCTCATGACCGCCAGAAAGGTCGATTTGGCTTCACTGGCTTTTTCAGCAATCGTGCGTGCTTCCTGAAGATCGCGCATGGCCTGACTCGATTGCCGCACGGCCAGCGCCAGATTGGCCAGAAACACGATGGTGCCGATATTGACCATCAGCAGGCTCCAGCGGTGGGCTCCGTGATCAAAGATCGCTGAAATCGAAGGTAAAATTAGCAGATAAAGCGCATGCGGCACGACCGCCGCAAACAGAAGGCGCTTTTTGGGATACATCTGCATACTGACATGCAAAAGCGCGCCGCAGATGGCGATGACCGCAAACAACCGCCCCTCTTCGCCACCTAAAAACCATGTATAGGCCGCCATTGAGGAAAAGATGATGACGCTCACCGCCACAGAAACGATCAGGCGGATTTCCAGCGGCCGGTGAGGTTGGCGGTTGAGCGCCAGACATTCGGCGAACAGGCGCTGATCGATAATTTGCGAGATGAAATAGATACCGATCCAGATCAAAGGCCAGACGGAGGGATGCAGCAACATCGCCGTAAAGCACACAAAACCAGCCAGTATCATGCGCGTGACAAAGCCACGCACACGGGAAGCGGCAATAGTGGTAAATCCGTTCGGAACCATATCCATCCTTCGTTGCGGCTGAGAATAGACCGCAAAGTTTAAGGATTGGCTGCGTAACAGGCTGAAAAAAGTCTTAACTGACGATCTTGTCTACCGTGTCGCGGGTCACCTGATGATAGCCGGGGCGGGCCTTGGCATAGACTCTGCGGGCCATTTCCACGCCCCAGCCCGGTTGCGCCATAAGTTCCGTATACAGAGGGGCAATGAATTTACGCCGCCCCTGCGTGGTCAGGAAGGTTTCCAGAGACGGCAGGGCGGGTTCATAATGGCGCGCAATAGCGACCTTAAGCCAGGCAAAGCGGATTTCCGAATTGCCGCTATTGGTGAAATTAAACGCCTTATCGAGCGCCTCCATCTGATTTTCACTCAAATCCGAGGGCAGGGATTTGAGGAAATGCAGCCAGGCCTGCGTCTCCCAGTCAGAGGTGCGCAGCATGTCAGGTTCCACGCCCTGAGAAAAGGCTGCCGCCTCCCCCTCAACCAGTTTCAGGACACGCGACACAGGGGCCACCGCATTATCCGGCAGGCCCGGTTCATAGAGCCATGCCTGTATCTGAAGGCGGTCTTCCAGCGCCCGGTCATTTCGCAACAGATGTTCCCGCAAATCGGCCAGAAACGCCTCTGTGGTCATGCTTTTGAAGGCGTAGCGCTCGAAATAGCCTTTGAGGTAGGCATCCAGACGCTGACGGCCAAACTGCGCCTCAAGCATACGCAGGAAGGCGGCACCCTTTTCGTAAGGTACCTCGGAAAAACCTTCGTCAGGATGACGGCCCTTAAGACGAATATGCAGCTTTTGCAGCTCTTTTTCCTTAAGACCGGAAAGGGTTTCCTGTAGCTCGGCATAGCCCAGAGCCTGAAGCATCAGGGCGCGTTCCTTGCCGTATATTTCTTCCATGATGCGGTTTTCGAAATAGACGGTGAACCCTTCATTGAGCCAGAAATCATCCCAGGTGCCGTTGGTCACGAGATTGCCCGACCAGGAATGGGCCAGTTCGTGCGCAATCAGCGACACCAGAGATTTATCACCGGCCAGTATGGTAGGGGTGGCAAAGGTCAGGCGCGGATTTTCCATGCCGCCATAGGGGAAGGACGGCGGCAGAACCAGCACGTCATAGCGGCCCCAGCGGTACGGGCCATAAAGCTTTTCGGCGGCCTCGAGCATCTTTTCCATGTCTTCGAATTCAGACGCCGCTGCGCGTATGGTCACGGGTTCGGCATAGACGCCCGTGCGTTTGCCGACATTTCTGAATTCAAGATTACCCACCGCCAGCGCGATCAGATAGGGCGGAATGGCCTCATCCATTTTGAAGCGATAGGCCCGCATCCCCGACTGTCCGGCGACCGCCTCACCGTCCGGTGTCAGCATGTCGGCGCTCATGACCGCCTTGAGGCCGCGCGGCACATTAATCGTGGCCGTGTAGGTCTGACGCACCATCGGGGAATCCTGTGTCGGAATCCAGGTGCGGGTCAGGATGGACTGGCCTTGCGAAAACAGGAACGGATGCTTGCCGCCCGCGGTCTGGGACGGCTCAAGCCATTGCAGGGCTTCGGTATCGGCCGTTGTCTGATAGCTGACAATGACCTTTTGTGCGCCTTGCGGCAGGTCGATAATCAGTGCGCTGCCCTTGACGGCATCGGCCTTGCCTATGCTGAATTTAAGCGGCGCACCAGACGCATCGGTGACCCGCAGAATATCCAGCGCCTTAATGTCGAGAATGACCTGACGGGCCGAGGCGTCGGTTTCCAGCGTCAGGGCCACCGTGCCTTTCAGCACCTTCGCCTTGAAATCGGCGGTCAGATTGAGATCAATATGGCGCACACGCGCCGTATTCGGTTTGGCATAGGAATGGACATCAACCGCCGCATTGGCCAGAACCAGCGGGCCGGAGCCCTCGGCAGGGGCGGGCTTTGAGGGCTGACAGGCGACCAGAAGCATAAACGACGCCAGAAGAGCAAAAAACACACCGGATCCGCACAAAAGAGGCCTGATCCTTATGTCGCTCATCTGTTCATCCCCAAAAAGTCATTTTTCGTATCCGTTACAACGCCAAAGGGCGCTAACCGATATCCATTGGGATACCAGTTAGCGCCCTTTGCGTCAAACCGTGGGGTCTGTTAGGCCTTTTGGGCGCGGCGCTTGAATTGTGCGCCTTCAGAACGGGCACCTACCGGCTCGGAATGATGGGCCGAATGATGGGCTCTCGGCTTGGTGTTGGTTTTCTTACCACCCGTGAATTTACGGGCCTTGTCCGGACGTCCGCGCGCTTCGGTGCGGCCACCGTCGTTACGCGAGTCCGTGCGCGTGCCTTCGTAACGGCCTTCCGTGCGGCCTTCAGGGCGACCTTCACCCGCCGCACGGGGCTTACGCTCACCGCGGTCTTCGAAGAAGCGTTGATCGCCGCGCGCATCGGATTTGAACGGCGCTTTTTTGAAAGGCTTGTCAGCCTTTGTGGGTGCCGGACGCTCAGCGGCCATCGGGTCGTAGCGTTCCTGACGCGGGGCGCGTTCGGCAAAAGGCTTGCCGCCGCCACGGCCTTCCCTGCGATCGTCGCGCTGCGGGCGGTCGTCACGGTTCGGGCGGTTCGGACGGTTGCGCGAACGCTTATGGACGCGCTCGGCATCAGGGTCCGTATGACGGGCTGATTTTTCAACGATGCGGTCAGGCGTCTTTGGCTTTTCTGTCTGGCCCGAAGCGGTGATAGCTTCGTCAAGAAGGTGCAGGCTCTTGTCCTTGCGACGGTCAAAAGACGGGATGGTCTGACGCGTAATGCGCTGAATGTCCTTCAGCAGCTTACGTTCATCGTCGGCCACCAGCGTGATCGAGATACCCGAACGACCGGCACGGGCGGTACGGCCGATACGGTGGACATAGGCTTCGGGGACGAACGGCAGTTCGTAGTTGATGACGTGGCTGACTTCGTCAACGTCGATCCCGCGCGCTGCGATATCGGTCGCCACAAGCGCGCGCACACGACCGGCGCGGAAGGCCTGAAGGGCGCGTTCACGCTGGCTCTGGTTCTTATCGCCGTGGATCGAGGCGGCTTCGATGGCACCGGCCTGAAGATAGGCGGCCACACGGTCAGCGCCACGCTTGGTGCGGGTAAAGATCAGGGTGCGGCTGAAGGCATCATCCGCATAAAGCTCGCTCAGGAGGGCGCGCTTGTACTTTTGTTCAACGAACATCACCTGCTGCGTCACCTTTTCGGCGGTGGTCGCTTCGGGGGTGATTTCAACACGCTTCGGGTCGGTCAGCAACTCAGAGGCCAGACCGGCAATTTCCTTAGGCATGGTGGCCGAGAAAAACAGGTTCTGACGACGGGCGGGCAGACGCGACGCGACCTGCTTGATCGGCTTGATGAAGCCCATGTCGAGCATCTGGTCGGCTTCATCGAGCACGAAATGCTCAACCGATTTCAGATCAATCGTCTTCTGTTCAATATGGTCAATCAGACGGCCCGGTGTCGCCACCAGAATATCCAGACCACCGGCCAGAGCCTTATATTGCGGGCCGTACTTCACGCCACCGAAGATGGTCGCGATCTGAAGGCCAAGGCCCTTGGAATAGGTCTTGAAGCTTTCGGCAATCTGGGTCGCCAGTTCGCGCGTCGGCGAAAGCACCAGCACGCGGCAGGTACGGGCGGCCGGCATCTGACGGTCGCTGAGGATATGGTGCAGGATCGGCAGGGCAAAGGCCGCTGTCTTACCGGTACCGGTCTGGGCAATACCCAGAAGGTCATGCTTTTTAAGCAAAACAGGAATAGCCTGCGCCTGAATAGGCGTAGGGGTGTGGTAACCCGATTTATCAAGGGTGGCCAACAAGGTGGCGCTCAGGCCAAGATCTTTAAACGTGCTCACGTGCGGCTTTCAAAAAGGCGTATAAAACGCTGCAAAAGAAAGGAGGAAGCGCGCAGGCGTAAACCTACGGCGGCGACCCCCGGCCCCGAATGTTCGGGGTGGTTAAGGGGTGAGGCCAGCGCGTGGTCTTAAGCTCTCGGATGTTGGTCTAAAGATAGCCGCGCCGAAGACATGGCGGGCATCTGACAAAGTCTGGCGGAATGGCTATAACTGAATAGCTGCCAATCCTCACGCGGCCAGACGGCAAGCAAAACTATTTTGCAACTGCGAAGACGAGCCTTCTGCGTCAGAACAGAGCAAAAGTCAAGCGCTTTCGAAATGGCGCCTTCACTCTTTTTCAGCGCTGCGCACGGTTTTCTGGCCATGCTTTAAAGCTTATTTCATTCCTTAGGCCTATAGAGGCCGCACACAGACTGGGGCGCATATGACCTCAGACATTAAGTTAAACAGGGAAAGCTTTTGTAAACCCTGTTGCGTATATAGTTTTTTATAGAAACTCAGGAAAACCTTCTCATGCCCGCACTCACTGAGCGGCCTGCATCAACGGTGATAAAAACCATAGCGACAGGGCATCGTGCTGCCCCTGCGCCAGATAGTGCCCCAGATAGTGCTGTTGAGATTATCCAGCCCTATGATCAGTTTATGAACCGGCGGGTCGAGCCACGTTTTGATTCTGACGCACGCGGCTGCCTTCTGTTCCTGTCACGCAGTGAGACCATCCCTTGTAAGATCGTCAACCAAAGTGCCTCAGGGGCGCAGGTTCTGTTTGACACCATCGGCGATGTGCCTGCCGAGCTTTGGCTGATCGACCTTGATTCAAATACCGCCAAACGTGGCAGCGCGGCCTGGAGCACCCCGCATAAGATGGGGTTAAAATTCAACCTCATCCAGCGGCTTAGCCTCACGGCCCCACGCCCGCCCAAGGTACCCGAAGACGTGTATCGCGCCTGGCTGAACCTTTCCGGCGCCAATATCCCAAAACCGGAGCAGGATGACGTTCTGTTTCTTGACTGATTTACAGATACAAAAAACCCCGCCGGAATACGACGGGGTTTTTTGTTGCGTGAGGCTTAAGGCTTACTTGACGCCCAGCTTCTTTTGCAGGTCCGACGATGAGGTCGTGTACTGGAAGCGCAGTTTCTTTTCAGGGAACACATAACGGAACACCTGCTGTGCCGCCAGCGCGCCTTCATGGAAGCCTGACAGGATGAGCTTCAGCTTGCCCGGATAATGGTTGATATCCCCGATAGCGAAAATCTGAGGCGTCGAAGTCTCGAACTTTTCGGTGTCCACCGGAATAAGGTTTTCATGCAGGTTGAGGCCAAAGTTTGCCACCGGCCCCAGCTTCATGGTCAGACCGAAGAACGGCAGGAAGGCGTCGGCTTCGACGTGAATTTCATTACCGTCATTGTCCTCAATGGTGACCGATTCCAGATTATGGCCGGTTTCACCCTTGAAGGCGGTGGCCTGACCGATGACCAGATCCATCTTGCCATCCGCCACCAGTTGACGCATCTGGGCCACGGTGTGCGGGGCGGCGCGGAAATCGTCGCGGCGGTGCACCAGCGTCAGGCGCTCAGCGATCGGAGCCAGATTGACCGTCCAGTCGAGCGCCGAGTCGCCCCCACCGGAAATGACCACGCGCTTGCCACGGAAGGCTTCCATCTTGCGCACAGCGTAATGCACGCCCTTACCGGCACCGATATTCTCAAAACCTTCGATACCGGGAATCGGTGGCTTTTTCGGCTGGAACGAGCCACCACCGGCGGCAATCAGGATCGTGCGGCCAATGATGGTCGTATTCTGATCGGTGGTTAGCTTCCACTTGATGGAACCATCTTCCTGCTCAAGCTTTTCGATAGCCACAGCCATTTCGCTTAAGTGATATTTGGCTCCGAACGGCTCGATCTGCTCGAGCAGGCGATCGGTAATCTGCTGACCGGTGATAATCGGCCAGGCCGGAATGTCGTAGATCGGCTTTTCCGGATAAAGTTCGGCGCACTGGCCGCCCACCTTATCGAGAATGTCCACCAGATGGGCCTTGATATCCAGAAGCCCCAGCTCAAACACAGCGAACAGCCCGACAGGCCCTGCGCCGATAATGATGGCGTCGGTTTCCCATGACTGTCCCGGCTCAAGGACTTCGATCCGCTCAGTGGGGGACGATGAAGGGCTGGTCTCGCTCATTTTTTTCTCCGAAACACTCACAGATTAGTTTTATTAAACAAAAGATGGCTTATATAAATGGCTTAACTGCCATTTGTTTAGATTTATCACATGTCCCGCGACCGTTTGCCGCCCCTGTCGGCGCTTCGAGTGTTCGAAGCCGCCGCCCGCCACGAAAGCTTCAAGCACGCGGCGGAGGAACTTTTTGTCACCCCCGGCGCTGTGTCGCAGCAGATTCGCCTGCTTGAAGAGCATGTGGGGGTTGAACTGTTTGTTCGCGATGGCCGTCGCGTCGTTTTGTCCGATGCCGGCCGCGCCTCTGCGCTGATTCTCAAAGAAGCCTTTGAAAAGATGTTCGAGGCGACGCGCGTGATGAAGCAAACCCAGCAAAAGGGCCGCGTGACCGTCTCGGCGGCCCCGAGCTTTACCGCCAAGTGGCTGATGCCGCGTCTGGGCGATTTCTCGCTGGCCAATCCCGATATTGATGTGTGGATCTCCGCCGACATGTCGCCGACCGATTTTGCGGTCTCCGACATCGATCTGGCGATCCGTTACGGCAACGGGAACTATAGCAACCTGCATGTCGAGCATCTGCTGGAAGAATCGGTCATTCCGGTCTGCTCGCCCGCCCTTTATGACGCCGCCCCGATCCGCAAGGCCGCCGATCTGGCGCACCACGTGCTTCTGCATGATATTTCCGCCGACACCGACCCGTCCTGCCCCGACTGGGCCATGTGGCTTAAGGCGCATGGCGTTGACGATGTCGATGCCGCGCGCGGCCCGCGCTTCAACCAGAGCCATATGGTCATTGAAGCCGCCGTTGCCGGTCGCGGCGTGGCGCTGGCCAAACGCACCATTGCCGAAGCCGACCTCAGGGCCGGACGCCTTAAGGTGCTGTTCAACGAAAAAGATGCGCCGGTAAGCTTTGGCTACTATCTGGTCTGGCCGCAGACCCGCGACCCGTCTCTGGCACAGACCCGTTTCATGGACTGGTTGCGCCAGCAGGCAAGCGGTGACACACCCGCCAGTGCGCGCACGCAGGACCGTCCGGTCTTTGCCGCGCAAAACATCTGACGGGGTATCAAGGCTCTGCATATTTACCTGTTTCAGCCTTCTGACCAGGGCGGAACGGGCAGGCCTTTTTCACGCAGGAATTCGGCGTTGAAAATCTTTGAGGCGTAACGGTTGCCATAGTCCGCCAGAATGGTGACGATAGTCTTGCCCGGCCCGAGGTCTTTGGCCAGCTTTATGGCACCGGCCACGTTCAGCGCCGATGAGCCGCCGACCACCAGACCTTCGTGGCGATCAAGGTCATAGAGCACCGGCAGCCATTCCTCATCACCTACGCGATAGCTGTAGTCCGGCGTAAAACCCTCAAGATTGGCCGTGATGCGGCCCTGACCGATACCTTCGGTAATTGAGCTACCTTCGGATTTCAGTTCACCAGTGGTGTAATAGCTATAGAGCGCCGCCCCGTAAGGGTCCGCCAGAGCGATCTTGATATCCGGATTAAAGCCCTTAAGACCCGCCGCGATACCAGCCAGAGTCCCGCCGGAACCGACCGCCGCAACAAAACCATCGACCTTGCCGCCGGTCTGTTCCCAGATTTCAGGGGCCGTGGCATCGATATGGGCCTGACGGTTGGCGACGTTATCAAACTGATTGGCCCAAATGGCCCCGCCGGCTTCGGTTTTCGCCAGTTCTTCAGCCAGACGGCCTGAATAGCGCACATAGTTGTCAGGGTTGGAATAGGGCACGGCATCAACCTCAATCAGTTGCGCCCCCAGAAGACGTATCGCGTCCTTCTTTTCCTGAGACTGGGTGCGCGGAATAACGATGACCGCCTTATAGCCCAGCGCATTGGCGACCAGCGCCAGACCGATGCCGGTATTACCCGCCGTCCCTTCGACAATGGTGCCACCGGGACGCAGCAGACCTTTGGCTTCGGCGTCACGGATGATCCACAGGGCGGCGCGGTCCTTGATAGACTGACCGGGATTTAGGAATTCGGCCTTGGCATAGATCTCACAGCCCGTTTGCTCGGACGGCCCCTTGAGCCGGATCAGCGGTGTATTCCCGATAAGATCAAGTACGGACTGAACGGTTTTCGCCACGCGAAGTCTCCTGTTGGAACGCCTAATTCTGACACATAGCTGTTGCGCTGTGTGCGCCCTATTGGATTTGCCTGACAATCCCAAACGATAGATTCTAATCGCGGGGTTTAGCCACACTTAAAGCCCTGAGTTGCGCCTTATAAGGCAGGGGTTTGCGCACGGTCAACGGCGGGGGAAAATATTTGAGAATCATTAGCATGACGTATAAAGCGCTTGTCGGGCCTTACCCGCCTGCCCTATAGCAGGGGCCGGTTCACGGTTTGGGATAATCTGGTTTCATGGCGGTCTTCACACCCGTATCACTTGAGGAAGCGCGCGATTTTCTGTCGGCCTATGATATAGGCACGCTGATCCACCTTGAGGGGATCGAAGAAGGCGTTTCAAATACCAATTTCAAGGTTGAAACCACCTCTGGCCTTTATGCGCTTACCCTTTTTGAAGCTGCCACCGATGAAAGCGCCCTGCCCTATTTCATGGACTATACGCTGCATCTCGATCAGAAGGGCTATCCTGCCCCCGGCCCGGCGGTGATGAAAAACGGCGCGACCATAGGTGAGCTTAATGGGCGCAAGGCCGCCCTGATCAAGTGGCTCCCCGGTCGATGGCCGCGCAACCCCGATGTGCGCCATGCAGCCTCAGCGGGTGAATATCTGGCCAAGCTGCACAAGGTCGGGGCCGATTTCCCGCAGGTGCGCGAAAACACCATGGGCATCGCCTATTGGGACGGCCTGATTGAGCGCTGTGAACCGAGAGCCGCACAATCGGCCCGCGCCGAAGCCATACTTGAGGACTTCCGCGCCGAAGTCTCATGGCTTAAGGCTCAGTGGCCGGACGATCTGCCCAAGGGCGCGATCCATGCCGACTATTTCACCGACAATGTGCTGATGAGCGATGAGGGTCAGGTGACGGGGGTCATCGACTATTATTATGCCTGCACCGATTCATACGCCTATGATCTGGCGGTATCGCTCAATGCCTGGGGCTTTACACCGGGCGGGCAGCCGATCCCTGAGATGATCTCGGCCTTTATTACGGCTTACAATGCCGAGCGTCCGCTGAGCGATGGCGAAATCGAAGCCCTGCCGTTGATGGCGCGGGGGTCGGCGGTGCGCTTTACCCTGACCCGCCTTTATGACCTGCTGAACCATGACCCAAGCTGGGTGGTGAAGCCCAAGGACCCCGAAGCCTTTTATCGCCGCCTCGAATATCATCGCGGGATTAAAAGCGGGCGGGAGTATTTTAGCCTTTAAGAAATCGGTCAATCGCTGCCACCACTTCGGGCTCATCGAGCATGGGCGCATGGCCCCTGTTGGCGATGGTGACCCCCTGACTGTCGGGATGTTCGGCCAGCATCCGGTCAAACGTCGCTGCTGACAACAGATCAGACAAGGCCCCGCGTATCACCAGAACCGGCGTGTGACCTATGCCTGCCCATAAGGGCCACAGGTCAGGCGCGACGGCATTGCTTTGCGGCTTGAGCCCTAAGGCGATGGCCGGATCATAGTCCGGCACGATACGCCCGTCTTTTGCCTTATAAGTGCGTTGCGCAAACGCCGCCCAGTCGTCTGGCCCGTAATCGGGAAAGGCTACGGCATTGATGGTTTCGGACGCTTTCGCCGCCGCATCCCATGTCTCAGCTGGCCCGCCCTTACCGGCATATCCGGCGATGCGCGCCAGACCTTCGGGGGCAATCTCAGGCCCGACATCGTTCAGCACCAGCCGCTCTATGCGCTGCGGCGCCAGGCTTGCCATGATCATGCCCATCAGCCCGCCCATAGAGGTTCCGATCACCGTCACCTTTTCGATCCCCAGATGATCCAGAAGGGCGAACATATCCGCGACATAGACCCCGAGAGTATAGCGCGCAGGCTCATTATCCCACGCGGATTGTCCCCGCCCGCGCTGATCCGGTACAATGACGCGATAGTCGGGCGACAGATGCGCCGCCAGATATCCGAAATCCCGATGGTTCCGCGTCAGCCCGTGCAGGCATAAAACAGGATGGCCGTTCTCTGACCCTGAGACCTGTGCGTACAACTCAAGTACGCCATCGGCGCTTTGGTAAGTCAGCGGTTTTGACATGGTCTTCCTCCGGAAAAGGTAAGCTTTGACCTATATTTCCATAGCGGCTTCCGCATGGAAATCCTATTTTTTGCAACCTAACTTTCCTCAGCGGCGGGTTGTCCGCGGACTATGTTTTTCAGGAGGTACCAATGGAAGGTATGGGTTGGATTGCGGCCATCATCATCGGGGCCATCGCGGGCTGGATAGCCGAGCAAATCATGAAATCGGATCAGGGCCTGTTCCTGAACATCATTCTGGGCATTATCGGCGCGGCTGTTGCCAATGGCCTGTTCTCGATCATCGGCGTAAGCTTCGGTGGTATTGTCGGCAATCTGGTGGCAGGCGTTATCGGTGCCTGTATCCTTATCGCCCTCAGCCGCATGATCCGTGGCAAGCGGGCTTAAAAGCGCTGAATAATGAAAAACATCCCCCTGCGACTCACGCATGGGGATGTTTTATTTTTCAGAAGTCAGGATAGGTTTCAACCACGCCATAGGTCTCAATCATTGTCCTGACGTCCGGTCGCGCCAGAACCCTTTTGCGCATCGCCTCCCTTTCAGCCGTCAGAACAGGCTGATGAGGCTGCGGCAGATTAATCTGGGCATAGGCCAGTGCCGCAGTCCTTGTGTCCGTGTGTTTCAGGGCCTCTATAAATGCCGCCGCCAATACGGCTTCGTCTCCGGCACATTCCAGCGCCCTTAAGGTCGGGCCTAATCCCTCTTTTTGATTTTTGGCTATGTGTTTTAGCGCCGCCTTCATCTGACCCTTGCGACCAAGCTGTCCGTAGGCGCAGGCCTTGATACTTTCGCGCACCATACGGCCATAGGAACTGACGGTTTTAGGCACAGGTTTGATTTCAGCCAGCGCCAGATCAGGCTTGCCCAGCGAGTCGTACAAACTCGCCAGATTAAGGCCCATGCTGACAGACGTGCCGGTTGTCGCCTGTTCAATATCCCGCGCCATTATCTGGGCGCCAACAGCCTCGACCTCCATGCCCTTGCTCAGGAACACATCAGACTGAAGATTATAGACCCACGGCAGATACTCGGTTTCATCGGTGTAGGCATCTTCGCCGACCTTCTCGAGAATAGTGTCTATGATCTCTCCGGCCTCAGTCACCTTTCCGGCCTCATAAAGGCTTGAGGCAAGGCGATAAACCGCCTGCATCTCATTTGGCTTCTCACCCACAAGTACCGTGTGGCGGATCAGATCGTTTTCCAGTGCCACCGCATAGTCAAAATCATCGGGACGCGCCTCGACGAAACGCCTGTACCTGCGGTCCATTCTGGTAACCTGTATCCGCCAGGGCGATGTGAACGGCAAAAGGGTCATCGCCTTTTCATCCTCGCCCTGATCCGCATAAAGCTTAAACAACGTAAACCAGAAAGTTTCGGATTCAAACGCCGGATCCTCTGAGCGATAATCGGCTACCCTCAGCGCCTCTAGTAACCGCCTTTGCCTGACCTTTTCGTCTTTGAAGTCGCCTGACAATTTCAACAGATTGAGAATATATTCACCGTTGATCTCATTCAGGTCGTTTGGGCGACCTTCAACATAGATGGTGAACGCGTCCACCGCCTCTTCCGGCTTTTCCAATGCCATAGATACGCGCGCCAAAAGGCGCCAATACAGGCCGTCACGTGCCTCAGGGGCTATTCGAGCGGCTTCCATAAGGGCCGCATAGGCCTTCTTGTGGTTACGCTCCGCCATCTCAATCTGGGCCAGCAGGTAATGGACGCGGTACTGATCCACGGGTTTCCAGCCGGCATAGGCATCCTCTTTGAGCACCTCAAGCAGGAACTCCCGCGCCCAGCCCGTATCCCCATAGGATACGGCCGACAGAGTCGCTCCAACGACACTATAGACCGTCAGTTCTTCTTCCGCTTCATCAGCGGCAGTCACTTCTGTGGAGACGTCAGATGCCGCAACGCCTGACGGTGCCCCCGCCACCACAGCCAGCGCCACAACCATGGCCGCAAGCCCCTTGATCGATTCCATTATGCCCGTTCCCCCCACTGCTACTTACAACCCACACTTACCACCACAAATAGCAAACGCATACCACCCTGCCCACTTAAGAATTTCATTTTCGGGAAATGAGATCAGGCACAAACCCTGCCCCTTTACCTTCCGTGATTTGACTTGAAACCGGTTTTGCGCTTTTAGCTGCACCCAGTTTTCCCTCAGGGCCATATCCCAAGTGCAAATTCAATTCACCCGCCGTTTCAGCATGGCGCACCGCCTGCTCGCCGACCGCACCTCAAAGTGCGCGACGCCGCATGGCCATAATGAATTTGTCAAAGTGACCCTTAAGCCCAAGGCGTCGGCTGCGGTGAAATGGGGACAGGCGAACTATGCCTTAAGCTTCGATGCCCTGAAACGTGACTGGCACCGCTTTGTCGATGAGGCGCTCGATCACGCTTTTCAACTCGGGGCAAACGATCCGCTGATTGGATTTTTTCAGACCCACGAACCGGACATCGTACCGCGCCTGCTGATCATTGACGGCGACCCGACCACCGAAGCCGTTGCGCTGGCGCTTTATTATAAGCTGAATGCCATTCTGGCCCGTCATGTGCCCGATTTTGAATGCGTGCGCTTCGAGATCGAGGAAACCCCGACCAACAGCGTCATACTGACGCCCGAAGACCTTGTGGACGGGCCGCAACTCGGTCAATGGTGTCACAGGGCCGATCTTAGCCTCAACGATCTCTCAGGTGCTGCATGAGCTTAACGACGCGTCTTGTCTTTGTCGAAGGTCTTCGCGTCGAAGCCGCCATCGGTATCTATGATTATGAGCACGGCCGCACCCAGCCCCTGATTATCGATGCAGAGGTCACTTTAGGGCTGCACCCGATTACCGGCCTGAAAGACACGTTCAACTATGAACTGTTTGGCCTCAGGGCCAAGGAAATCATCAGCGCCGGTCATATCAAGCTGGTGGAAACCTTTGCCGAAGATCTGGCTCAGGCGATCCTTGACGAAGCGGGTGTAAAGCGCGTGCATATCCGTGTCTCCAAACCCGAAGCCCTGAATGATGCCGATAAGGCCGGTTGTGCCGTTACCTTTGAGAAGGATCAATAAGCCGTGACGAAACGAAAGCTCGACCCCCGCCTCATCCCTTTTGTCAATTACGGCCTGTTGTTCTTTTTTCTGGCCACCGCAGGGTTCAGCGCTGTTTTAGCTATCACGCTGGTCTATCTGTTTCAGGACGACGCCAACGATCTGACGCGGGATCATTTCACGTTTCAGAAGCGCACCTTCTGGATCGGTATTCCTGTGTTGCTGATTACGGTCTTAAGCTTCCGTTTCGGCCTGCCCTATATGGGCTATGCGCTGGGGGCGGCTCTGTTCTTTTGGTCTATCGGGCGCAGCGTTGTCGGAGCCAACCACCTGTACCGCAACCGGCCCTATCCGACCCCTGAAAGTTATCTGGTCTGAGCCAGAACCGCTTTAAGGGCTGTGACCACCCGTGCCGGATCAGCATCCGTCATATCGGGAAACAGCGGCAGCGACAGGGTGCGCCGATAAAAGGCATCTGCGCCGGTTAAGGTGCGCTGACCCATCTGGCGCTCAACCCAATAGGGCTGACGATGCACCGGCACATAATGCACCTGTGTGCCAATGCCCTGTTCACGTAAACCGGACATGACCGCCGCCCGCGTCATACCGATGGTGTCGAAATCAATACTGACGGCCATCAGATGAAACGCGGCCTGACAGCCCTCGGCCTCAGGCGCATGGCTTAGGGGCAATTCGGCCTCGGCCAGCAAATCCCGATAAAGCCCCACCAGATGCCGGCGGCGTTGTATGAACCCTTTAAGTTTGGCGAGTTGTGCCACCCCTACTGCACAGTTGATATCCGGCAAGCGGTAATTAAACCCAAGCGCCTGCATCTCATAGACCCACGATCCGTTGTCGTCGCCGTCACCAAAGCCCAGTCCGGTGAAATGATCGGCCTGCCGCTCAAGACCATGACTGCGTAACTGACGTAAACGCGCGGCCAGTTTGGGATCGTTAGTGGTGATCGCCCCGCCCTCACCGGTCGTCAGGGTTTTAACCGGATGAAAGGAAAAACAGGCCATGTCCGACGCCACACCTGAGCCGACCGCCCCTTGCGGGCCGTGTGATCCCAGCGCATGACAGGCATCTTCGATAATAAAGGCGCGCTCTCCGGCACAGATTTCGGTCATCAGAGACAGATCAACGGTGCGTCCCGCATAATGCACCGGAATGACGCCGGCAAAACGATGGCCCTCAAGCCCTTGCACGACCGCCAGCGCTTCAAGGAAGCTTTCATCGGTCATCAGCCCTGTGTCGGGATCGACATCGGCGAAGACGACCTGCGCCCCGCAAAAGGCCACGGCATTGGCCGTCGCCACAAAGGTCAGGGACGGGACAATCACCACATCCTCAGGCGTCAGGTTTTGTGACAAGACCGCCAGATGCAGCGCCGCCGTCCCATTAGCCACCGCCACGGCTTCGTGCGCGCCTACGGTTTCGGCCAGTTCACGTTCGAAGCGCTCAACCCACGGCCCCGTCGTCAGAAAATCCGATCTCAGGGCAGCTATGACATGGTCGATATCGCTCCGATCAATCGACTGGCGGCCATAGGGTAAAAAATCCTCAGCCATGCGCCTATTCCAGATAGGCAGGCATGAGACGCCGGATACCTTCGGCATCGAGCCGTTCCGTGTTCAGGTCGCTGGCATAGGCGAAACCTTCCTCGACCTTGCGCACGCCCTTTAGGGTTTCGACCTTTGCCCGCGGATATTCATACAGGATAGGTTCGATCAGATAACGGTCCTCAAGTTCCCAGGTGGTGCGCGCATCATCGGCGCTGATCATGGCCTCATGCAGCTTTTCGCCGGGCCGGATACCAATAATTTTCTGGTTCAGGTCAGGGGCCATGGCGGTGGCCAGATCGGTCACCAGCGTCGCCGGTATTTTCGGCACAAACACTTCGCCGCCGCGCATGATCTCAAGGCTTGAGAGGACGAAATTGACACCCTGACTTAAGGATATCCAGAACCGTGTCATGCGCGGATCGGTAATCGGCAGCTCCGATGCCCCCTGTTTAATCAGCTTCTGGAAAAACGGCACGACGGAGCCACGCGAGCCCACGACATTGCCGTAACGGACGACCGAAAAGCGCGTGCCGATATCCCCCGACAGATTATTGGCCGCCGAAAAAATCTTGTCCGAGGCCAGCTTAGTCGCGCCATAGAGATTGACCGGCGAACAGGCCTTGTCGGTCGATAGCGCCACAACCTTCTGCACCCCGTTTTGCAGACAGGCCCAGACGACATTTTCCGCGCCGTTAATATTGGTGGCAATACATTCTGACGGATTATATTCTGCCGCTGGCACCTGCTTGAGGGCGGCGCCGTGGATCACAATATCCGCGCCGCGAAAGGCCATGACCAGCCTTTGGCGGTCACGCACATCACCAATAAAAAACCTCAGGCGTGCCAGCAAATCCGGTGGAAACTGTGCCTCAAGTTCGGCGCGCATTTCATACTGCTTAAGCTCATCACGCGAAAAGATGATGACCTTTTTCGGTGCATATCGCGTCAGGAGCGTCTGCACCATGCGCTTGCCAAACGATCCGGTACCACCGGTGATCAGCACCACCTTATCCTTTATCGGATCGGTTTGCGGGGCAAAGGTGCGTAAGAGGGCTTCGGTCATAGATACTCTGGTGACAGATTAAGCGGGTGGTGGGGATGGTGAGCCTAGCCGCTAAATGAAAGGTTAACGTGATTCCTTCCGCCGGATATCCCGCAAGGCTTCGGGAATAAGCACCCACGGTTCAAGGAAATAGCGCTGAAACAGCCGTTTGGGATCATGGAAAAAGCGCACCAGCCATTCCACACCCAACCGTCCGGCCCAGCGCGGCGGCGTATAGGTTGCGCCCGCCTCATAATCAAAGGCCCCACCGACCGGCAGGATGGCACAGTCAGGCAGCGCTTCGAGATTATTCAGAATCCACAGTTCCTGACGCGGCATTCCCATGCCCACCAGCAATATGTCCGGCTTTTTGGCCGCAATATCCGCCAGAACCTCTATATTTTCCGGCCCCGACATATCAAAATAGCCGTGCCGGACCTCAAGCTGTGCCTCAGGGTGGCGCGACATAATGGCTTGCCTTGCCGGTTCGGCATATTCCGGCGCGCCACCGAGATGATAGACCCGCCACCCATTGACTACGGCCCGCCGCCAGAAATCTTCGCGGAAATCGAGATAGGTCGACCGATGCGCCCGCGAGACCTCGTGCCCCAGCGCTTTTGCCCAGGCAATCATTGGCGTTGAATCAATCTCAATCAGATCAGCCTTAGCGTAAAAGGCGCGCATATCGGCCCGCCGCTTATAGAAATAGAGACTGTGCAGATTGTGATTGGCGACAATCGCCTGTTTCCGCTGCGCTACCGTTGCAGTGACAAAGTCCATAACCTGCTCAGGCGTCACGATATCGACGACGGCCCCCAGCAGAGGCAGACGTTCTATAGAGTAAGGGCGGCATGAGGTGTTCATGCCGCCCTTACTAGCATCAAAATGCTTTCAACCTTTTAACCGGATCAGGTCACCGGACGCAGGGTGATTTCCACGCGACGGTTCTTGGCGCGGCCATCGGCGGTCGAATTCGAAGCGATGGGTTGTTTTGAACCCTGACCGGCAACGTAGATACGCTGTGAGGCGACGCCACGGTTGACCAGATAGGACGCCGTTGAATTGGCACGGTTCTCAGACAGAGGCTGGTTGATCGCATCATTACCGCTAGAGTCGGCATGGCCAACAATATCAACATAGGTTGAAGGGTAACGGCTCAGAACATCAGCCACGTCATTCAGCACTGGATAGAAACGGGTGTCAATCGAAGCCGAATTGGTGGCAAAGGTCACATCGGACGGCAGGTTCAGGACGATATTGTCACCGTCACGGTTGACGTCAACACCGGAACCGGCCAGTTCACGGCGCAGTTCAGCCTGTTGCTTGTCCATATACTGGCCAATGCCTGCACCGGCCAGCGCGCCGATACCGGCACCGATGACGGCGTTCTTACGGCCTTGCTCACCCTTGTTGGTATTGGTCGCGTAGCCAAGACCAGCACCGGCAACCGCGCCGATAATGGCGTTGGTCTTGGTGTTGTCACGCACCACCTGACCGGTGTGCGGGTCGGTCGTCGTACAGGCGGCTGTCATAAGCGCGATGCCCGCCGCCGCAAAAAGAAATTTACGCATATGTGTTCTCCATAAAAATTGCAGCCCCCCGTCAGAATCAAAAATCTCTGCAGGGTCACAATGTCTTCAATATGCCTTCTAAGATGAACCTAAAATGAAGGCGATAAATAGCCAATGCTCACAAAATAAACACGGTATAAACAAACCATAAGACCCTTATGGGTCTCTTATTTAAACACGGGGTTTTTCATCAATGCGTTTGCAGCGCCAGACGGTTTGTGAATCCGGATTACCGGTAAGATAGCCCCGCGCCAGCGCTCTGACCTTTTTCAGGTTATCCTCGAGGGCCTGAGCCTGCGCCGCATCATTGCCCGATGCACAGCGCAAAGCCCCAAGGGCGGTGCGTTGCGCCACATAGGTGCGATAGGCCGTCGCCTCCAGCCGGTAATCACTGCGTTTGAACGTCTGCCCGTCCTTTGAAAGCTCAAGCTTCGCCGCGACGGGTTCTGAGTCTGACACCGTATAGCGCAGTAAACTCCCGTCCCCCTGACGCTCATAGGGGGTGCGCCCGTTAACACAGGCACGCGAGCCATCAAACTCGAATTCAATTGGCCCGGCATCGCTCAGGGGGCGGTATGACGCGGCGACATCCACCTCACAACTGAGGCGAAGGGCGGTCGCAGGGTGCGTCACAATGGCTTCAGGCTTCGGCACGGTCAGACGCTTATAGATCGGACTCTCGCGGAACAGGAACCCAAGCGCCAGCAACACCACTGCCGCCGCCAGCACCAGCCAGCCCCACGGGAAGGGCGGCTTGAAACGATGACGCTCATGCAGTGCCTTACGTAAGGTGAGTGGTGCGTCTTCGGTATGTGGATGACCGGGCACAGGCATATCGCCACGCTCCCGATGATGGCGGCGCTGAATGATCAGCCAGATCAGGATCAGCACCAGCACCGACAAAAGTACCAGTGCCGCCAGTTGCAACTGATCCATCAGGGCGTTCATCTGCTCGGCCTTGCGCTGCTCCTCAAGCCGCTTGAGCTGGGCTTCCTGAACAATCGCCAGTGCGCGGCTCAGGTCATCGTCCTTGACGATCTCATCGGCGGTACGGGCATAGCAGGGATCGGTCGTCGTCAGGGGCTTGAGGCCCGCTGAGGACAGGAATGTATTAAGTGCGGCGACATGGGTAGCAACATATTGCCCGGCGGGTACGTCCATATCGCCGGTTTCCGACAAGGTCGAGGCCGCTGACCAGGTATTGACGCCCACGACTTGACCACACTCATCCAGAAGCGGCCCGCCGGAATTGCCCGGATTGATCGGAGCGGTATGAAACAGCGTATCCACACGGCTGCCGTCAGGATTGGTTGAGGCAAACAGGGCAATAGACCCCTGAGTGACGTAGGCGTCCGCCGGTTCGAGCAGTTCTAACCCGCCACGCTTCAGAAGACGGTCGGTTACCCCCGGATAACCCATGGCGACAATGCGCTGGTTTTTTTGCGGCGTCAGCGACAGGGTCAGGGGATCAATCTCAAGGCCATCGGCGCGCAGCAGCGCCAAATCACCCTCAACCCACTGACGGACAAGCTTGACCTGACGGTAGGGGCTACGTGCATCCTTATGCGGCACAATATAGATTTCGGATGAGGTCGCTTCGGGCGGGGTTTCAATCACATGATAGTTGGTGACAATATATCCGGGCGCGACGACGAAGCCTGAGCCCATGCCCACGGCCTCAAGTGGCACACCGCCATAGCCGCGATAAACCACCAGAACCCGCACCACTGCCTGTTCGGAATGTTTCAGCGCTTCGGTGGAATTGACCGGTTGCAGGGCCGGATCAAGGCCCTCGATGACCATATTGCCCGATGCGGGTTCATCCGGCAGGAACTGCGCCGACACCGGCAGGGCCACAAGCATGGCGGACACAGCTAAGCACACCGCTGAAAGCAGGCTGATGGCACTTCGTCTATCCAAAATAATCCGTCTGTGACTGTCTATGTGGCCGCCCACGCGCCCAAACCCCTTGAACCGATATGCCGCCTATCTCAACTATGACCGGGCGGGCCATGCAACTAAAATCCACAGCAAAGCCTATATCAGACGCCATGTGTGATACAATTGCGCATATTACATATCCGGACACATATCTGGCTGCGGCATAATAGCACCCTGACAGCCTTCTGGCTCATAAGCCGTTTTCCTTTTGCCATAAACTTCGGATATAAAAACCCGATCTTCCAATGGTTCGGGTTCCCATGTCTGATACGGCTTTTTACGATAATGCGCCTTTGTCGACCGCGTCGGCCATTACCCCTGTGCCACTGGCGCTTTATCAGAGCGATAGAGCCGCCTTTGCGCAAACCCTTGGGGCCTCTTTTGAGCGTTACGGCTTTGCCATTCTGACCGGTCTGTTCGACAGCGAAGGCGCGGGGCTTGATAAGGCGCTGGTTGATAAGGCCTATGCGCAGACCCGGGCTTTTTTTGACCTGCCCGCAGCCAGCAAGTACGAATATCACGAAGCCGGTCACGGCGGTGCGCGCGGCTATACGCCTTTCGGCGTCGAAACCGCCAAGGGTTACAAAGCCCACGACCTGAAAGAATTCTGGCATATGGGCCGCGACCTGCCCGAAGGCCACCCGTACCGCGATCATATGCGTGATAATCTGTGGCCCGAAGAAGTTTCGGAATTCAAACCGGCCCTTCAGGCGCTCTATGCGGCGCTGGATGATCTGGGTAAAAAAGTGCTTTCGGCCATCGCGCTATATCTGAACCTCGCGCCTGACTTCTTTGATAATAAGGTGGCGCTTGGTAACTCCGTCCTGCGCCTTCTGCATTACCCACCGGTCACCGAGGCCGGTGACAGTGTCCGCGCCGGTGCGCACGGGGACATCAATGCTATTACCCTACTTATGGGGGCCGAGGAACCGGGCCTGCAACTGCTTGATCGTGACGGCAGCTGGCTGCCAGTCACTCCGCCGGAAGGGGCTATTGTTATCAATATCGGTGACATGCTGTCACGCCTGACCAACCATGTCCTGCCCTCCACCATTCACCGTGTGGTTAATCCCGCCGAGGCACGAAGCGGCTTCTCGCGCTATTCCATGCCGTTCTTCCTGCATTTTGAATCGCCTTACCTGATCGAGACGCTGGAAAACTGCGTGACGACAGAGCGTCCGGATCAATATGCCGGTCAGGCCATCACGGCCTATGATTTCCTGATGCAAAGGCTGCGTGAGATCAAACTGGCCTGATAAAGCGGTGCCAATTTCAGAAACCAATTCATATTTTTCGTCTGTTTTTTCAAAATTTTTATGGCGACTCTTTGCCGTTAAGATTTGCACCTTGTCTGACAAGGTTTTTCCGGTCACGCCATTAATATGGGTTAATAATATGAAAACCTTGATTTAACTCAAGATTATTCATTTTCATATATCACCGTTTTCATCCTGAAGAACATCTGGGAGTAAAAAGGTAATGAAAAAGACAATTCTGGTGGCCATGGTGGCTGGCTTCTCTATGGTTTCGGCGCAAGCGTTTGCCGCTGAGTGCACCGACGAACAACAGGCCGAAGCGGGCATGGTAGCCGCTTCGATCAGCAAGAACGCGGTTTCAAAGGTTGTACCGGTCACCGGCAAGCAGATGGTCAACATCAGCGCCTGTGATGTGCGTGCGGGCACCTACTCCATTGAATACAAGTATAATTTCCTCGGGGCCGATGGCCTCTACTGGATCGAAGCCAATGCCCGTTTCGGTGCCGGTGGCTCGAATTCCTCGGTTAAGGTGACCAAGGCCAGCCCGAACATGGCCGCGGCTGAAGCCAAGGCTGGCGTCAAGCTGGCGTCCAACTAAACGCAATAAGACAACAGGCCGGAAAAACCGGCCAATCGTCAGGACTGAAAAAACCCTCCGGTTATTGCCGGAGGGTCTTTCTTTTTTGCACAACCGCTCTATCTTGTGTTCATGACACGTTCTTCTCTCCCCCCCCCGCTCACACCAATGGGTGCGCAGGATTTTCCAACGGCCCTGTGGACCCCGCACCGGCCCGAACGCCCCGAAAAATCCGAAGGCGGCAAGCGCTTTGTGCTGCATTCGGCCTATGAGCCCGCCGGAGATCAGCCCGCGGCCATTACCGAGCTTGTCGCCGGTGTTCAGGCCCGCGAACAGGATCAGGTGCTTCTGGGGGTTACGGGATCGGGCAAGACCTTCACCATGGCCAAGATCATTGAGGCCACCCAGCGTCCGGCGCTTATCCTCGCGCACAACAAGACGCTGGCGGCGCAGCTTTATTCTGAATTTAAAGCCTTTTTCCCCGAAAACGCGGTCGAATATTTCGTTTCCTACTACGACTATTATCAACCCGAAGCCTATGTGCCGCGCACCGATACCTATATCGAAAAAGACTCCTCGATAAACGAGCAAATCGACCGTATGCGCCACGCCGCTACCCGCGCGGTCCTTGAGCGCGATGACGTCATCATTGTCGCCTCGGTATCTTGTATTTACGGTATCGGCTCGGTCGAAACCTATACGGCCATGACCTTTGAGTTAAAGGTCGGTCAGATCATCGACGAAGCCCAGTTGCGGGCCGATCTGGTGGCCCTGCAATACAAGCGTAACGATCAGGCCTTTGAACGCGGTACCTTCAGGCGTCGCGGCGATGTTATTGAAATCTTCCCCGCCCACTACGAAGACCGTGCCTGGCGCGTGTCCCTGTTCGGGGACGAAATCGAAGCCCTGACCGAATTTGATCCGCTGACGGGCAAGAAAACCGCCGATCTGCAAGACCTCAAGGTCTATGCCGCCAGCCACTATGTCACGCCCCGCCCGACACTGCGTCAGGCCATAGACCGCATCAAGGCAGAGTTGCGCGTCCGGCTTGAGCAACTGCACGCCGAAGGCAAGCTGCTTGAGGCCCAGCGTCTGGAACAACGCACGACCTTTGACCTTGAGATGCTTGAGGCCACCGGTGCCTGTGCAGGCATTGAAAACTATTCCCGCTATCTGACGGGACGGAATGCCGGTGATCCGCCGCCGACCTTCTTTGAATATCTGCCGGAAAACGCGCTTTTATTCGTCGATGAGAGCCATGTCACCGTGCCCCAGATCGGCGGCATGTACAGAGGCGACTTTGCGCGTAAGTCCACCCTGTCGGAATATGGCTTCCGCCTGCCCTCCTGTCTCGATAACCGGCCTCTCAAGTTTGAGGAGTGGGACGCCATGCGCCCGCAAACCGTTTCGGTGTCGGCCACCCCCGGCAAGTGGGAAATGGCGCAAACCGCAGGCGTCTTTACCGAACAGGTTATTCGCCCGACCGGCCTGATCGATCCGCCGGTGGAAATCCGCCCTGTGTCGAAAGACGGAGCCAATCAGGTTGATGACGTCATTGCCGAGGTGCGTGCTGTCGCCAAGAACGGCTATCGTTCGCTGGTCACGGTGCTGACCAAAAAGATGGCCGAGAACCTGACCGACTATATGCACGAACAGGGCATTCGTGTGCGTTATATGCACTCGGATATCGAAACGCTGGAACGTATTGAGATCATCCGCGATCTGCGTCTGGGGGCCTTTGATGTGCTGATTGGCATCAATCTGCTGCGCGAAGGTCTGGACATCCCCGAATGTGGCTTTGTCGCCATACTTGATGCCGACAAGGAAGGCTTCCTGCGCTCGGAAACCTCGCTCATCCAGACCATTGGCCGCGCCGCACGTAACGTCGATGGCCGTGTCATTCTCTATGCCGACAAGATGACCGGCTCGATGGAACGGGCGTTGGCGGAAACCGCCCGCCGTCGTGAAAAGCAACTGGCCTATAATACCGAACACGGGATTACACCGGAATCGGTTAAACGCGGTATCAGCGATATACTTGATAGTCCCTACGAAAAGGCCGACAGGGTTCAGGTTCCGCTCGGGGTCGCCGCCGGTAAGGATGCCAAACCGTTTCTTGGCTCCAACTTTCAGGCGACGCTTAAGGATCTTGAGAACCGTATGCGCGAGGCCGCCGGTAATCTTGAGTTCGAAGAAGCCGCGCGTTTGCGCGACGAAGTTAAGCGTCTCAAACTGCTCGATCTTGAATTCGCCAGAGATCAGCTGGGCGGCGACTGACCGCTCAGTCCATGCCGATGCTCCTGAGACACACCCCTGTGGCATGAACACGCCATATTGATATGCACACGCGACAAAGCCGATGGATTTTTTATTCAACCTGCGGCACCTTTGTTTATACTGTGCATCAGGTCTGTAACCGGCCTAAAACCGGCCAGACCCACAGATGCACCGGATCAGTTTAGGGCAAGTTCAGGTGATCCAATGCGTAGACCTAAAGTGCGTGCAATACCGCCGGAAGTCGTAGCCGCGTCTCCTGATCCCGTGCCTGATGTGTACCTAGCGGACGGAGATGAAGCCATGAATGTCGTGCCTGTATCCATTCCCAACCATATGCCCAGTGTTCAGTCGCTGGTGGATGCCACTACGATTGCGCGCGAGAACCGCACCGAGCGGGTGAACCGGCTTCAGGAAGAAGCGCGGTCTCTGGCCCGCGAACAGATTGCCGAGCTTGAGGTGCTGATTGATGCCACAGCCCGCATGGCCTTTGAAATCTCGGACGGGGGCGATGCCTATGCGGTAGGCGCACGCGAAATTTGCCGACGACTCGCCGATGAGTTGCCGCGCACGCTTCAGACGCTGCAGATGGTCAGCCGCAAGAGCATCTGATTGCCGCAAATAGTCAGCGGTAACCACAATCGACTCGCACATCCTGTTTTTTTTCCTTACATATTTGCTCCGTTACCGGACAAGGTGACGCAAATAATGCAGAAAAAAGGGTGTGCGGCATGGTCAGAGCCAGAGCTAACAAAAGGATTTCTGTAGCCGTATGCCTTATAGGCGCGGGCGTAGTGCTTATGGCCTGTTCTCCCAAAGCGCCTGAGCCGGAACCCGAGCCGGAACCGGAACCCGCCCCTGTCGTCACCGCCCCGCCGAAACCGCCCGCTGAGCTGCCCACCCGGTCGCCCGGCCTTTGGCAAATGACCCTGAGCGAAGAAGGTTCAGAAGATCAGGCCCGGACTATGCGTATCTGCACTAATGCCGATATGGAAAAGCAGCTAGGCATTACCGGCGAGGACCTGTCGGGGGACAAATGCGAACGTACCACCGTAAGCAAGCTTGAGGACGGTTCATGGGGCTTTCTGGCTGAATGTAATATGGGCACGGGCGGCCTGACCGAGATGTCGGGCAAGATTACCGGTGACTATACACGCGACTATAGCATGACCTTGCGGTCGCAAACCTCCGGTGCCGCGGTTGAGCACATGAACCGCGTCGTCAACATGACGATCAAAGCCAAACGTCAGGGCCCCTGCCGTAAGGGACAGGAAGCCGGTGATGTAATCCTCTCGACCGGTGAGACCTTTAATTTGATCACCATATCCGGCCAGTAGGCCAGACATAATGGAATTAAAAAACCCCGCTTCGTTATGAAGCGGGGTTTTTATTTTAGGCAACGCTGGCCTGACGTTTGGCCTGAATGGCCAGTATTTCGTTCGGCATGACCTGAACGAAAGCGGCCAGTGTGTTTTCCCAATCATCCAGAAGCGCCTTGGCGCGTGGTGACTGTGTGGTGGCCAGATGCTCGGCAATCAGGTCATACAGTTCGCCCTGATCGGCATCGGGCACGGCGCGCAAGGTAATGCCTTCTGGGTTGATGTGATGGCCCAGTGTGCCCTCTGGGTCCCAGACATAGGCAACCCCACCGGTCATACCGGCACCGAAGTTACCGCCGACAGACCCAAGGATGATCACCTTACCGCCGGTCATATATTCGCAGGCATTAGCCCCTGCGCCTTCGATGACCGTGGTGGCTCCTGAGTTACGCACCGCGAAGCGTTCGCCAACCGAACCGGCGATAAACAGCTTACCGGAGGTCGCCCCATACAGAATGGTGTTACCCGCCAGCGCTTGTTTCTCCTGCCAGACACGCGGGCGAATAACGATCTTCGCCCCAGACAGGCCCTTGCCAACATAGTCATTGGACTCACCGATCAGGTCAATATGCAGCCCCTTGACAGCAAAGGCCCCAAGCGATTGACCGGCTGAGCCGCGCAGTTGCAGCGTCAGATGGCTATCGGCCAGCTTATCGCCAAACTTGCGCACCAGCATAGACGAGGTGCGTGTTCCCACGGCGCGCATGGTGTTGCGCACCTCATAGGTCAGGGACATCTTCTCACCGCGCTCGATCAGCGGGCCGGCATCCTTGACGATCTGTGCGTCAAGCGTATCGGCCACTTCGTTGATTTCGTGCGCCAGCGTCACCGGTGCCGCCGGATCACGCTCGACACGCACTAGAAGCGGGTTGAGATCAAGGTCATCGAGGTGCGCACCGCCGCGTGACACCTGACGCAGCAGGTCGGTACGACCAACCGCCTCATCCAGCGAACGCAGACCCATGGCCGCCAGAATTTCACGCACTTCTTCGGCGATGAAGGTGAACAGGTTGATGACCTTTTCCGGCGTGCCGGTGAACTTGGCGCGCAGACGCTCGTCCTGTACGCAGACACCGACCGGACAGGTGTTCGACTGGCACTGACGCACCATCAGACAACCCACTGCGATCAGCGAGGTCGTGCCGATACCGAATTCCTCGGCCCCGAGCATGGCGGCAATCACGATGTCACGGCCGGTCTTCATACCACCGTCCGAACGCAGACGAATCTGGCCACGCAGGTTATTCAGCGTCAGCACCTGATGGGCTTCGCTGAGACCGATTTCAAACGGCAGACCGGCGAATTTGATCGAGGTCAGCGGCGATGCCCCCGTGCCGCCGACATTGCCCGACACCAGAATCGCATCGGCCTTGGCCTTGGCAACACCGGCAGCCACCGCGCCGATACCCGATTGCGACACCAGCTTAACCGTGACACGGCAGTCAGGGTTGATCTGCTTGATGTCATAGATCAGCTGCGCCAGATCTTCGATCGAATAGATGTCATGGTGCGGCGGTGGCGAGATCAGGCCCACGCCCGGCGTCGAGTGACGCATACGGGCTATGAATTCAGTGACCTTGAAGCCCGGAAGCTGGCCACCCTCACCGGGCTTGGCACCCTGTGCGACCTTGATTTCGACTTCACGGCACTGATTGAGATATTCTGCCGTAACGCCGAAACGACCCGAAGCAATCTGCTTGATGGCCGAGTTCGGGTTGTCGCCGTTTGGACGGCGGACATAGCGTTCAGGGTCTTCCCCGCCCTCACCCGACACCGAACGCGCACCAATGCGGTTCATGGCGATATTCAGCGTCTCATGCGCTTCGGGGCTGAGCGCGCCCAAAGACATGCCCGGCGTCACGAAACGCTTGCGGATTTCGTTGACCGATTCGACCTCATCGAGCGGCACAGGCTTGTTCTTCGGTGCCCAGTCCAGCAGATCGCGTGGTGCCGTCGGGGCGGTTTTCAGAATCTTGCCGACCAGATCGGAATAGGTCTTATAGACCTTATAGTCACCGCGTGTGGTCGCATCCTGCAACAGGTGGATCAGCTTCGGCTGATAATAGTGAGTCTCACCACTGGCGCGGAACTTATAGAAACCGCCGATGGGGATAGCCGGTGTCTTTGAGGCCCACGCCGTCAGGTGCAGGTCACGCAGCTTGGTCTCGATACCGGCCAGACCAATACCGGAAATGCGCGAGGTCACGCCGGGGAAGAATTCAGCCACCAGCGCCCGCGACAGGCCCAGCGCCTCGAACTCATAGCCACCGCGATAGCTTGAGATAACCGAGATGCCCTTCTTGGCGAGGATCTTGAGCAGACCCGCCTCGATGGACTTTTTGTAGTTGCCGATAACCTTGGTGACCGGCATCTGACCATAACGGCCCTGCGCATGACGCGCCTGCAACAGCTCAAGCGACAGATAGGGGTTGACCGCCGTGGCCCCCACACCGACCAGAACCGCAAAGCTGTGCGAATCCATGGCTTCGGAAGACCGGACAATGATCGACACGAAAGAGCGCAGACCCTTTTGCACCAGACGCGCATGGACGCCCGCAGCGGCCAGAATGGCCGGTACGCGCATGCGTTCAGCGTTAGAGGCTTCATCGGTCAGCACGATCATGCTGGCGCCGCCTTCGACCGCGACCACGGCTTCGTCACGCAGGGAGTCGAGCGCCACACGCAGACCCTTGCCTGCCTTCGCGTCGTCTTCCGGCAGCGGGAAGGTGCAATCAAGCGTCGCGACCTTGCCGACCGTATCCATGGCGATCAGGCGCTCATACATGCCCGTGGTCATGAACGGGCTTTCCATAACCAGCACATTGGTCTGGGCTTCGTCTTCGGCCAGAATATTGCCGAGGTTCTTGAAGCGTGTTTTCAGGCTCATGCCCGATTCTTCACGCAGCGGATCGATCGGCGGGTTGGTAACCTGCGCGAAGTTCTGACGGAAGAAGTGCGACAGCGGACGCCACTTTTCCGAAAGCACAGCCAGAGGCGTATCATCGCCCATCGAGCCAATGGCTTCCTTGCCGTCCTTGGCCATGGCATCAAGAACGGTATCAATATCCTCAAGGGTGTGGCCACCGGCGATCTGACGACGATCGAGTTCCTCGCCATCATAACGGCGCGGCTCTGGGCCATCCTCGATAACCGTTTCCAGTTCGATGATGTTCTGAAGCCAGCCGGTGAAGTCGTGCTTGGCCGACAGGGTGTCGAGGATTTCGGTTTCCGAATAGAGCTTGCCGGCCTCAAGATCGACGGCGATCATGCGGCCCGGTGCGATCATTGAACGCTTGGATACACGCTCATCGGCCACGCCGGTCATACCGGCTTCGGAACCGACAATCAGCAGACCATCATGGGTTTCGGTAACCCGCAGCGGACGCAGACCATTGCGGTCCTTACCGGCAACCACCCAATGACCGTCGGTGGCACAAAGGGCTGCCGGGCCGTCCCACGGCTCCATCACCGCGTTACAATAGGCATAGAGCGCCCGGTGGCTTTCCGACAGGGTTTCAGTGTGCTTCGACCAGGCTTCGGGCACCAGAAGCGCCTTGGCCATGGGGGCCGAACGACCGGCACGCACTACCAATTCATAGACGTTATCAAGCGCTGCCGAATCCGAACCACGCGGCTGAATGACCGGCTTAACGTCCGCAGCGCTGTCACCGAAGGTCGCCGCCGCCATGCGGATTTCATGCGACTTCATCCAGTTGACGTTACCGCGCAGGGTGTTGATTTCCCCGTTGTGGGCCAGCATGCGGAACGGCTGGGCCAGACGCCACTCAGGGAAGGTATTGGTCGAGAAGCGCTGGTGGAACACGGCGACGTTGGAAACGAAGCGCGGGTCTTTCAGATCAAGATAAAAATCATCGACCAGCTCGGCGCGGAACATGCCCTTATAGATCAGGGTGCGCGACGAGAACGAACAAAGGTAGCAATCGAGGTTCGCTTCCTCGACACGCTTTTCGATGCGGCGACGGCAGAGGAACATGGCGCGTTCCAGCGCCTCGCCCTCAAGCCCGTCAGGGGCCGCCATCATGATCTGTTCGATTTCCGGACGCGTCGAATTGGCGCGTGTCCCCAGATGGCTTACATCAACCGGGGCCTGACGCCAGCCATAGAGATAGAAACCCGAACGCAGGATTTCCGATTCAACAATGGTACGGGCCGCTTCCTGCGCGCCGATATCCGAGCGCGGCAAAAAGACCTGACCGACCAGAACCGGGCCGGGACGCGGGGTGTGACCGATATTGCGGACCTGCTCACGGAAAAAGTCCTGCGGCACGCTGAGCATGATGCCTGCACCGTCGCCTGACTTACCGTCGGCATCAACCGCACCACGGTGAAACAGGGCCTTAAGCGCCTTGATCGCCAGCTCAACCACGTCGCGACGGGCGCTGCCATCAATCGAGCAGACTACACCCACGCCACAGGCATCGATTTCTGACGCCGGATCATAGGCATGGCCTTCGATCAGGTTACGGCGGTTGCGATGATAGAGTTCGTAAGCAGATGTCATTGAGCAGCCTCCAGAGCGGACGCGGAGAGTTGGGATTGGATATAGTAATGGATGTCAGCAGCGGCATCCTGACCTTCGCGCACGGCCCAGACGACCAGTGACGCGCCACGCACGATGTCACCGGCGGCAAAGACACCCGGTACGTAGGTCTGGAATTCACCGGCCTGCACCTTGATGGTGCCCCACTGGCTGATTTCCAGTTCCGGCTGGTTGAACATCACCGGAATGTTCTCAGGCTCAAAGCCAAGCGCTTCGATAATCAGATCAGCCGGAAGATCAGCTTCGGCACCGGGGATATCTTCGATACCCTGACGCCCGTGGGCATCCGGTGTCGTCAGGCGCATGCGCTGAATGCGCAAGGCCGTCACATTATCGGCATCGCCCATAACCGCCTTGGGGGCCGCCAGCCATTCAAAGCTGACGCCTTCTTCCTCGGCATTATAGACTTCGCGTTCCGAGCCCGGCATGTTGGCGCGGTCACGGCGATAAACGCAGGACACTGACTTCGCGCCCTGACGCGTCGCGGTACGCACGCAGTCCATGGCCGTGTCACCACCGCCGATAACCACAACGTGCTTGCCTGCGGCATTGAGGTGGGCTTCGGACACCGGATCGGCCTCATAGCCAAAACCCTGACGGTTGGCCATGGTCAGGTAATCCAGCGCAACCACCACGCCCTTGGAGCCGCAGCCCGGCACGCTCAGGCGACGGGTCTTATAAACGCCGGTCGCAATCAGGATGGCGTCATGCTTTTCGCGCAGGTCCTCAAAGGCTACATCTTCGCCGATATCGCAGTTAGAGACGAATTCGACACCTGAGGCCTTGAGGCGGTCAACCCGACGGGCGACCACGTCCTTTTCCAGCTTGAAGGACGGGATACCATAGGTCAGAAGCCCGCCCGCACGGTCATAGCGGTCATAGATGGTGACCTTATAGCCCTGCGTGCGCAGACGATCAGCCGCTGCGATGCCCGCAGGCCCCGCCCCGATGATGCCGACGCTCTGGTCGCGCTCTATGGCCGGACGGATCGGCTCGATCCAGCCGTTTTCAAAGGCCATGTCCCCAAGGAAGCGCTCAACCGCCCCGATGGTGACGTTTTCCCAGCCTGATTGCTCAAGTACACAGGAACCTTCACACAGACGATCCTGCGGACAGATGCGGCCACAGATTTCCGGCAAGGCCGAGGTCGCTGAAGACAACTCATAGGCCTGCTGATAGCGGCCTTCAGCGGTCAGGCGCAGCCAGTCAGGAATATTGTTCTGCAAAGGACAGCCCGACTGACAGAACGGCACACCACATTGCGCGCAGCGCGATGCCTGCGTGGACGCCTGATCCGGTTTGAAATCCGAATAAATTTCGCCAAAGTTGGTAATGCGAGCCTTCGCATCCGCCTTTTGCGGTGTTTTTCTGACTTCAACGACGAAACGGTTCGTCTCCAGCGCCATGTCGTAACCCTTCTGTTCGGGCTTCCAGACCTTTTACAGACGAGACGTCTGAAAGGCACGCCCGTCGGTCTGGTTGCAATTGATACCACAGTGTGGCAGCGCGAAATAATCAGTTTATTGTTATGTGAAGTTTACAGGAGAAACCGCCCGCGCTGCCGGAAACGGTTCGCCCCTACGCTCCAGGAACCAGACACGCTTATGCGTGAATAATAATCTGGCTGATGCGTTTGGAGGCGGGTCGCTCTGTGTCCTGCTTCGTGCCCACATTGAGCCCGATAATAATCTTGCCGACCAGCAGAGTGACAAAGGCGGTAATCGCATTCAGGCTGATATCGCGGGCCACAATACGACGCACACCGGCGGATTTACGGGCGGTAATTACCGCCTGCACCATCGGGCTAATCGTTACTGTAGTCAGCGGCAGGGCCATGAATTGCGTACTTAACCGTTTCAGTTGTAACAACACGAGGTTTGCGCCCGAAACATCCTTCACCGCTTTTGATCGCTGGCGTGACGTTCGACACACTTTTCCCGTATTGGCGCTATGTGCGCGAAAATTTACAGAATTGCACGTGTTTTTTGCGTTTAACGCCGAAAAAATGAACAAAACACTTTTCAACCTGTTGCGAACTTTCGCGCATATATTTGAAAAATCAGGCAAATGCCTTGACGGCTGAGATGATTTCGTCCTGTGTTTCAGCACTCAGGTAAGGGCTGAACGGCAGGCTGATGACGGTTTTTGACTTGGCTTCGGACACCGAAAGATCACGTGGGCCAGAGGTAAAGGCCGCATAGCCCGGCTGCTGGTGCAGGGGGATGGGATAATAGACCGCCGACGGAATACCCTTATCGCGTAAGGCGGCTTGCAGGCCGTCACGGTTCTCATGCTCGATGGTGTATTGCGCCCAGGTCGAGATAAAACCCGCCTTCACATAGGGTACGCTTGTGACGAAGCCTTCAAGGCCCGCATTATAACGTCTGGCGACCGCCTGACGCAGTTCGATCTCTTCGGCAAAGATGGCCAGCTTTTCCACCAGCACCGCTGCCTGAATCGTATCCAGACGCGAATTCATGCCGATACGCACATTAAGATACTTGGCTTCGTGGGCAAAGTTCGCCGCATCCGCAGCGGTCGCCCCGCCATGAACGCGATAGGAAATCAGACGATCGAGAAGCGCCTCATCATTGGTGACTACCGCGCCGCCATCGCCATAACAACCCAAGGGCTTGGCCGGATAGAAGCTGGTGGCCGTTGCCTTGGCCCAGTTGAGCGATTGCTTGCCGTCAATCGTGCCGCCAAACCCTTGTGCCGCATCAGATACCACCGGCAAACCATATTTTTCGGCAATCTTCGCAATCGCCGGATAGTCAGCGGGTTGGCCAAACAGATCAACGGCAATGATCGCCGCAGGCTTCAGACGGCCTTCCTTGATCACCACCTCAATGGCCGCCTCAAGTTTCACCGGATCGATATTGTAGGTTTTAGCGTCGATATCGACAAATACTGGTTCAGCGCGCGTCATTGGCACTACTTCGGCGGTGGCGACAAAGGTAAAGGACGGCACAAACACCGCATCGCCCTCTCCGACCCCAAGCGCCAGCAGGATAAGCTCGATGGCATCGGTTCCGTTGGCACAGGACAGGGCGTGTTTCGATTGCGCAAAGCTGGCCAGATCGGCCTCAAAGCGTTTGACCTCAGGCCCCATAATATAGGCGCCGTGATCAAGAACCCGCTTAACGCCCGCCTCAATGGCCGCGCCAATGCGTTCGCGTTGTGCCCCAAGATCGATGAAAGGAATGGCCATGAATTTACCTTTACGGAACTGTGTCTATTTCGCCTTTAGTCGCCTAATGTCGCCTGCGCATCTCAAAAGGCATTACCCAAAGTTTCATAAGTATGAAATATGCCGCACACACAGACTAATTAATTGATATTGTCCGACATAAACCTATATATGCGGCAATGGTTTTTACGTTCAGGTCGCGCGCGAAAAAGCGGGCTTGAATTTCGCGGCGTATTTGCGTCATATGCGCGCCACGTTAGCGCTAACATTTCTATTATCGACAGGAGAGATACCTTGGTTTACGGCAATCTGATTAACGGCGAATGGGTCGAAACAGGTGAAACCTTCAACAACCTCAACCCGTCCGACACCAATGATATCATCGGCGTCTACTCCAAGGCCGGTGAGGCCGAAGTCAAGGCCGCTATTGCCGCCGCTCGTGAAGCGCTGAAGACATGGCAGTATTCCACACCCCAGCAACGTTTTGACGTGCTCGACAATGCCGGTACGGAAATCCTCAACCGTAAGGCCGAACTGGGTGCGCTCCTGTCGCGCGAAGAAGGCAAGACCCTTGCCGAAGGTATTGGCGAAGTTACCCGCGCCGGTCACATCTTCAAATATTTCGCCGGTGAAGCCCTGCGCGCCCACGGCGAAGTGCTCGATTCCGTCCGTCCGGGCGTCAAGGTCGAGATCACGCGTGAGCCGGTCGGCGTCGTAGGCCTGATCTGCCCGTGGAACTTCCCTATTGCTATTCCGGCATGGAAAATGGCGCCGGCCATCGCTTTTGGTAACACCGTCGTTTGTAAGCCTGCCGAACTGACACCGGGCTGCGCCTGGGAACTGGCGGATATTCTGAACCGCGCCGGTCTGCCCAAGGGCGTGCTGAACGTGGTCTTCGCCCGTGGTTCGGTTGCCGGCCCGCTGCTCATCGACGGCACGGATGCCATTTCCTTTACCGGTTCGGTGCCAACCGGCACCCGCGTGCGTGATCAGGCCGTTGCCAAGGGCAAGCGCATTCAGGCCGAAATGGGCGGTAAGAACCCTGTCATCGTTCTGGATGACGCTGACCTCAATGTTGCGGTTAACTCGATCCTCAACTCAGCCTTCTTCTCAAGCGGTCACCGCTGCACGGCCTCGTCGCGCATCATCGTCACCGAAGGCATTGCCGATCAGTTCGTTGCCGAACTGGCAAAAGCCGCAAAGGCCATCAAGGTCGGCGACAGCCGCGCCGATGGCGTTCAGATGGGGCCGATCGCCTCTCAGGAACAACTGGATATCGCCCGTGACGCCGTCGCCAAGGCCCGCGAAGATGGTGCTGAGATCCTGTCGGGTGGCGAAGACCTGACCTTCGGCACACCGGGCTATTATTATGCGCCAACCCTGATCGATAAAACGACACCGGACATGCGCATCAACAAGGATGAAGTCTTCGGGCCGGTGGCTTCGGTCATTCGCGTCAAAGACCTCGAAGAAGCCATCAAGGTTGCCAACGACACCGAATTTGGTCTGTCAGCGGGCATCATCACCACCTCGCTGAAGTCGGCTGAAACCTTCAAGCGTCGTTCGGAAGCCGGTATGGTCATGGTCAATCTGCCGACCGCCGGTGTTGATTATCACGTTCCGTTCGGTGGCCGCAAAGCCTCGTCCTACGGTTCACGTGAACAAGGCGCCTATGCCAAGGAATTCTACACCATCGTCAAGACCGCCTATACGTCTGCCTGATAACTAAACCCTTCCCTCTCCCCTCAGGGGAGAGGGAAAACTTTACAGCCCCGCGTACAGGGCCTCAATCAGGCCAACCGGACGCGGATCACCAATCAGATAGGGCGACTGTCGCGTCATCACATAGGCCGCCGACAGCTTGCGCTCAGGATCGGCGAACAGGCATGACCCGCCCCAGCCGGAATGGCCAACGGCATTCTCATTCGGCCCATAAATATCTATCCCACGATTCCGCAGGAAGCCCGCCGCCCAAGACAGGGTAAAGGGCAGCACCTTATCCGGCCCATAGGTTCGTTCACGCGACGCCTCCGTTAAGGTCGCTTCGGAAATCACCCGTGTTCCGCCAATCACCCCGCCGGTAGCGATGATATTCATATATTTCGCCAGTGCCTCTGCGGTCGCATGGCCATTGGTTGACGGAATTTCCATCCGTCGCCAGTCTTCGTTGCCCTTACCCGCCGGTGAAGACCCCTTGTCAAAAAAGGCCGCCTTTTTGATGGCATCAATCGTCCCGAGATTAGGGGCTGCGGTCGGTTTTTGCATTTCCGCAATCCGGTGGGCCTCGCTATCGGGGGTGCCGATCATCAAATCAAGACCGAAGGGTTGAGCTATGTCTTCGCGCAAGGCCGTACCTAATGAGCGCCCATCGGCGCGGCGGAATATCTCCCCCATCAAATAGCCGACCGTTATCGGATGATACCCCGATCCCTCGCCCGGCGTCCACAAAGGGGCCTGCGCGCACAGGGCGTCAAGGGTCGCGTCAACATCAAACCATGTCGTCGGATCAATCGGAGGAGAGAAGCCTGACAGGCCGCCCTGATGGGAAATCAGTTGCCCGAGCGTGATCGCATCCTTGCCCGCCTGAGAAAATTCCGGCCAGATACCAGACACAGGCGCATTGTAATCCAGCCTTCCCTGATCAACCAGCCGCGCAATCATCAGAGCCGTAATGGCCTTGGTCGAGGAAAATATCGGCGTCAGGGTCTTATCGGTGAACGGGGCAGCATCGGCTTTGCGGCTCGTCTGCCCGCCCCATACATCCAGAATAACCTCACCGTCCTGCACCACCGTAAAGCGGGCACCGACTTCGGTTAAGCCGTCCGGTCCCTCGATGAAATTCTGCGCAAACCGGTCTTTCACCGCAGAAAAGCGGTCGGGGGCGTAACCTTGGATATCGGGCATGGGCGGATTTTCTCAAAAAAAAGGACTGCGATCGCTTCTGTTATAAGAGCGCGGCTTGAACGGTTCAACCGTCAGGTGCGACATAAGCGCCCGCCCCGCGCCCAGTAAACCTTTGGCAAAATACCCGCTGATATGCTGAGCGCGTGAGACGGCCAAACCGCCCATCGCTACCATTACCTTTTGGAACGCTTATCATGATCCATCACGATCCCTTCGCTCAGCCCTTCCACACCCATGACCCGCTCATTGGTAGCGAACGGCTCAGGCTCTATGGACTGACCCCTGAGGTTTGTGAAAATATTCGCAGCCACGGCGCTTTCCTGCTGTCTGTCGTGCCTGAGGCGCTTGACAGGTTTTACCGTCGCATCGGTGATTTTGAAGAAACCCGCCGCTTCTTTCGCGATGATGAGCACATAGCATTCATGAAGGTCGTTCAGACACGTCACTGGCAACGCCTGACCGAAGCGCAGTTTGATGAGGCCTATGCCGAGGAAGTGATGCGCATCGGTGAAACCCACTATAATGTGGGGGTTCCGCCCAAGCTCTATATCGCCTTTTATAATGTCATGCTGATCGCGCTGGCCGATCTTGTTGCGCTTCGTTATGACGCCACCTTCCCCGAAGCAGGCCCTGCGGATCAGTTTACCTTGATGAAAGACCTGACACGTGTTCTGATGTACGACATGGAATGCGCCATCACGGTCTATGTTGAGCGCTCAAACAGCATATTCATCTGACGGAGAAACCCCACCATGAAACGCCTGTTGTCTGCCGTTACCCTTGCCTGTGTGTGCGCCCTGCCTGTGAGCGCAGTGGCCGAAGCCCCGTCGCCTGAGTTGCGCGCCGCCATAGACGGTAGCTGGCGTTCTGAGACCGATAAGGCGCGCGATGTGTATCGCCATCCGGCCGAAGCCCTGACCTTCTGGGGTCTTGGGCCCAACCAGACGATAGTCGAATTCTATCCGGGCAATGGCGGCTGGTGGACGCAGATACTGGCACCCTACGCCAAAAACACCGGCGGCACCTATATTGCGGCCATTAATAATGGCGCAGACCCCGCCTTTTACGCGGCTGTGGCCGATGAAGCGCGTTACGGCAAGGTTAAGGCCTATAGCCTGACCGGCGAAGTCAGCGAACTGCCCGCCAATACTGCCGATCTGGTGTTGATTGCCCGTGCCTTCCATAACTGGGCCAGACGCGATGGTGTGACCGATCATTATCTTAAGGCAGCTTTTGATACGCTGAAACCGGGCGGTATTCTGGCGGTCGAACAGCACCGTGCCGCCGAAGGGGCTGACCCCAAGGCGGGCAGCGGCTATGTACCGGAATCCTATGTCATCGAAGCCGCACAAAAGGCCGGTTTCGTTCTCGAAGGCCGGTCGGAAATCAATGCCAACCCCAAGGATACACGTGATCATCCGTTTGGCGTTTGGACCCTGCCACCGGTACGTTCAAGTGCCGCGCGTGGCGAGCAACCCGCCCCTAATTTCGACCGCGCGAAATATGATGCCATTGGCGAATCCGACCGTATGACCCTGAAATTCCGTAAGCCCCTGAAATAGGCCTTACTGACGGGTTTAAAATAAGGATTGACCAGACGGCGAAGTGAACATACCATGAACAAATGGCAAAATCACTCAAAGACCGTCTGGCCATCCTTTCTGACGCCGCGAAATATGACGCGTCCTGCGCCTCCTCAGGGACGACTAAGCGCAACTCTTTGAAATCCGGCGGCCTGGGTTCAACCGAAGGCTCAGGCATTTGTCACGCCTATGCGCCGGACGGTCGCTGCATATCGCTGCTCAAGATTTTGATGACCAATTTCTGCATCTATGACTGCGCCTATTGCATCAACCGGTCATCTTCCAATGTGGCGCGTGCGCGATTTACACCGGATGAGGTGGTGTGGCTGACGCTCGAATTTTACCGCCGCAACTATATCGAAGGCCTGTTTTTGTCGTCAGGCATTATCCAGAATTCCGATTACACCATGGAACAGATGGTGCGCATCGCCAAAGATTTGCGGCTGAAGCACGGGTTCCGCGGCTATATCCATCTGAAAACCATCCCCGAAGCTTCGGCGCACCTGATCGAGGAGGCCGGATTGTTTGCCGACCGCCTGTCGATCAATATCGAACTGCCGACAGATGCGGGTGTTGAAAAATTCGCCCCCCAGAAACATCCGGCCAATATCCGGCGCTCCATGGGTGAGCTTAAAACCAAAATTGATGAGGCGCATGAGCCGACCCTGAAATCCAGACGCCGCAAACGCTTTGTCCCTGCGGGACAGAGCACACAAATGATTATAGGCGCGGATAAGGCATCGGATGCCACGATCCTGAATACCAGCGCCGGTCTTTATTCCGGTTATCGCCTGCGCCGCGTCTATTATTCGGCCTTCAGTCCTATTCCCGATGCCTCTCAGGCCTTGCCGCTGATCAGACCGCCGCTGATGCGTGAGCACCGGCTTTATCAGGCCGACTGGCTTTACCGGTTTTACGGGTTCAATATCGATGAAATCACGGCCAGCCAGCCGGACGGGATGCTTGAACTGGATATTGACCCCAAACTGTCCTGGGCGCTGGCTAATCGCGCGCGTTTTCCGGTGGACATAAACAGCGCCGACAAGGAGCTTTTGCTGCGCGTCCCCGGATTAGGGGTAAAGACGGTTCTCTCCATCCTCAAGGCGCGCAAGCACAAAAGACTGGGGCTGGAAGATCTGGCGCGGCTCAAGGTATCGGTGAAAAAGGTCAAGGCCTTTATCAGCGCCTCCGGCTGGGCACCGGTGTCGCTCATTGATCGGGCCGATCTGCGTGAGATGTTCAACCCGCCGCCTGAGCAACTGGCCCTGCTATGATCCACCGTGTCAGGCTTTCAGGGGCAGGCCATTTCGACGACTGGCGACAGGCGGCGCGAAGCCTTATTTTACAAGGGGCTGAGCCACGCGATATCGAATGGGGCTGCGATTACGAATATACGGACGATCTGTTTGCCGCCCCGTCAGCACCGCCCCGCGCGGTTACCGGTACCTTGTCTGTGCCCAGGGCTTTCCTGACATTGGCCGAAAGGCTTTTGTGCCACAATAATCCCGCACGGTTTTCGCTGGCCTATCGCTTGTTGTGGCGTTTGCAGCGTGAGCGCAATCTGCTGGCGCAGGTGACAGACGCAGATATGTGTCAGTCGCATCAGCTTGTTAAATCCGTTGACCGCGATTGCCATAAGATGAAAGCCTTTGTGCGCTTCAAGGAAATGGACGGCGAAGGGGCACGCCGTAGGTTCGTCGCCTGGTTTGAACCGGATCATTATATCATCCGCCGTACCGCGCCGTTTTTTCAGCGTCGCTTTACCGATATGGACTGGATTATCGCCACGCCCAAAGGCTCGGCGGCATGGGATGGTCAGAGCCTGCATTTTAATGATCAGCCCCAAACCCGCCCCGATATAGTTGATGAGACGGATGATCTCTGGCGAACCTATTTTGCCAATATTTTCAATCCAGCGCGCCTCAAGGTCAAAATGATGCAGTCGGAAATGCCCAAGAAATACTGGAAGAACCTGCCCGAAGCCGACCTGATCCCGCAACTGATCCGCGATGCGGATAAGCGCGTACAGGAAATGAATAATCAGACCCTGAATCAAACCCCGCCTCGTTTTCACCAGCGCCTGAACAAGGCGCGATCCACCTGACCATTGCCTTGACAGGTTTCACACAGTGGGGTTAGGGTGCGCGACGGATAATTTGTCCGACATTATAAATATAAAAATCAGCGCCTGACGGGGAGCACTTCATGCCTAAGCTTACGCCTAAATCGGCCACACTAAGGGTGGCTGCCTGTTGTCTGACTCTGTTGGCGGTAAGCCTGAGCAGTTGCGGCGGCGGTGGTGGCGGCGGCGGAAGCAGCGGGGGTGGCGGTGCGTCCTCAAGCAGCAGCGCACCGGTCAATGGCACCCTGAGCTCCATTAATTTTACCTATCAGCTCAGGATCAAAAACATCCAGAGCGGTCAGTATCTCGGAATCGAAAACCAGAGCCAGACATCAGGTGCCCGTATTTCCCAAAGCACTGATACCACAGGCAAACACACGCACTGGCATGCCATACCTATGCCGGACAGTCAGTATAATCTGGAGAATATGCTGACCCATCAGGTCATGGGCATAGTGAATGCCTCTAATGAGGCCGGTGCCGAGGCCGTGCAATGGGCCGATAACGGCACCAATGATCACCTGTGGCAATTCTATGCGCTGGGCAATAACCGGTATCTGATCCGTAACGTCAAAAGCGGTCTTTACCTGCAATCTGATACAACAAGTCTCATCAAACAGGCCGCTCGCAATGCCGCCTGCACCTGTCAGGAGTGGGAAATTACTCAGACAACTCATGCAGCCTATCCCCTGCCCTTAAATGTTACGGGCGGGGGCACGGCTGTACATGACCCGCATATGATTCAGGATGCCGCCGGAAAATACTGGCTCTATGGCACGCACAATACGCTCTCAAGTTCGACGGACATGATCAATTTTACTGCCAATACGCGGGCCATTGATCCTGATTTTGCGTGGTGGAAGACCAAAAACACCACCGACACCGGCGGGCGAACCGATCTCTGGGCACCGGGCCTGCTCTATGCCAACGGCACCTATTATCACTACTACTCGATCCCGATCTATCAGACGCCATCGAACAACACGACCAATCAGGGAGCGCAGGCCTTGATTGCGCTGGCGACCGGCCCGTCACCGACCGGGCCCTGGACGGATGCGGGTGAAATCATTTCCTCCTGCGGACGTACTACCGGCTGTACCACGACATGGAACGCCATTGACCCCGCCCCCTTCATAGATGCTGACGGGCGCTGGTGGATGACCTTTGGTTCGTGGGAAGACGGCCTGCATATCCTTGAGCTTGACCCCGCCACGGGTCTGAGACTGGGGACGGATATGACCAACATCGTTAAACGCCCTGCCGGTATCGAAGGCCCGTTCATCTTCCCGCACACCGTTGGCGGCACGCAGTATTATTACTACTTCGCCTCGATTAATGTCTGCTGCTCGGGCCTCAACAGCCGCTACCGCATCGTGGTCGGGCGTTCGACAAGCCCAACCGGCCCCTATCTTGATCGGGGCGGCCTTGATCTGAAAGACGGCGGCGGCACTATTCTGCTCAGTACCCATGGCAATATTCATGGCCCCGGCGGCCAGAGCGTGCTGAAAACCAACGATAACAAGGTCGTCCTGACCTATCATTATTACAACGGCACAGAAAACGGCTTCCCCAGACTGGGCCTGAACTATCTGGCATTTGATGCCGATGGCTGGCCCTATGTCGAGTGATTTACAAGCCCAGTAGCGGATACAGATTACTGTGCGGGATGGCCAGCAGGCCACCCGCGCAGATGGCAATACCGTAAGGAATATCCCCCTTTGGCTCCAGCAACTTCTGAAGCCATGCCGGCATGACCGGCGTAAAGATTTGCAGGAATTGTCGCGCGACCAGAAGCAGGATCGTCAGAGCCCCGCCCGCCAGCGCCACATAGGCCAGAAACACCAGAAAGCCCTGAAAGTGGAACCACAGGGCCGTGGCGGCAATCAGCTTGGCATCACCCCCGCCCATAAACCTCAGGGCAAAGGCGACGATCCCCAGCACAAACGCCAGCACCCCAATCCCCAGATGCTCGGCAATGAACATCAGATCAGGCTTGAGCATCACCGCCACCGGCACAAACATCACCGCCAGTATGATCGACAGCTTGTTGGGGATGGTCATGGTGGTCAGGTCACTGACCGCCGCCCAGATCAGGCAGGCCGGAAAAATGAGCGCAAACAAAAGAGGCAGGGTCATGAGGCGTTCCGTTTTGGATTTACCTCACCTTTACCCAACAAACCTTGCTATCGCCCTAAGAGGTGCACATTAAAAAGCACCGGTACGGCTTTTGCCGCGCCGGTGCCGTCAAACCGCACTCAGAACCGTGTGCGGATACCCACCACGATATTGCGTCCTCTGAGAGGCGCCAGTCGTGAGATGAATGAGGTATGGTTGATCGCCAGTTCATCCAGCAGATTGGTGCCACGCACAAACACCTGATTGCTGAACGCCCCCGTACCAAAATCATATGCCAGGGTCGCATTGACCATGTCATAAGCTGCGGTTTGCGCTTCGTAGTCGCTGGCATGTTTTTGTCGGGCGACACGGATATATTCCACATTACCAGACCATGCGCCCTGATAGATATCGCTGCGCAGCCCGATACGACCGGGCGCTATACGCGGCAGATTCTCACCCTTATTCAGCTTTCCACGGACATAATCGCCGAAAAGCGTAACCGAAACACCCGGCGTAAAGGCGTGACGCACCTGCCCTTCAAAGCCGGTAAAACGGGCGTCGTCCTGCGTATAACGTATCAGACGGAAGTCCTCATGTGTATCCAGCGTGCGGGCATAGATATAGCCGTCATAATCATACCGGTAGGCGCTGGCGAAAAAGGTTGTGTCACCTGATGTCTTTTTCAGGGTCAGTTCGACCGATTTTGCCGTTTCTTCCTCCAGTGTCGCCGTTCCCAGTTCAAACGTATTGGTCGCCAGATGAATGCCCCGCGCATAGAGTTCTTGAACATGCGGCGCACGCTGCGAACGGCTAAGCGACACCGCCAGACTATAGCCCGGCTGGAAAGCCCAGCTTGCCGATACCGAGGCTGAAAACGGCTTATGTTCGGTGTCTGCACGGCCCCGTGCTCTGGCTTTTTGCCATTCCTGACGCACAGCGCCTTCAAAACGCAAATCCCCCCAGACATATTCCTCCAGCACAAACAGGGCGGTATTGCGGGTATTGCTTTCAGGGATGAAGGCCTCGGTGCCTGTGGCCTTGAAATCATTATCCGAGTTCTGCAAGCCAATCACGCCACGGAAACCGCCGATGGACTTATGCTGGGCCTCAAGGCGAATATCGTGTCCCTTATTGGTGAAGCGGGTGATGATCTCACCCAGATCGACTTCATCGTGGCGATAGTCGGTGAAACCGCCCCGCAGGCGAATAACCTCAACACCACCAAAAGGTTCACGCAACTCACCACGCACATCGATGCGCTTGCTCAGGAGGTCAACGACCGGCACATGTTTTTCATCGCCATGATCATGGTCGTGATCGTGGTCATCCCCGTCGTGATCATGGCCACCGCAATGCAGACTTGAGCCGTGCGGGTGGCAGCTTTCATATTCATGGCTATGACCGGGCAGGCCGTAATCGCTGCGCTTTTCCGTGTAGGCCGCCCCCAGATAGCCACGGCTACCGATCCATGAACCGCCAATCGTTGCGGTCTGGGTTTTGTTGAACGAACCCGCCAGACGGTCAAAGCCCTCGGCTTCGTGCGCATGGTCATGGTCATGATCATGGTCGTGGTCATGATCCGCTTCTTCATGTCCTGACGGCGTGTAGAAAGGTAATTTGTAATCCTTTGTATCCCATTTGGCCCCCTCGAGCCTCAGGGCAAAGGCACCAGAACCTATGGTCACACCGGCAACACCGGCCCGTTCCTTGTCTGCGCTTCCGAAACGCAGTTCAGCCTCACCGGCAAAGCCTTTTTCCGGTATTGCCGTCGGGATTTTACGATCCACCATATTGACCGCTCCGCCAATGGCCCCGCCGCCATAGATCAGGGCGCTTGGCCCACGCAGGATCTCAATCCCGTCCAGCAAAAGGGTTTCGCCCGATACCGCGTGATCGGGCGAAATGTCAGACGCATCGAGCAAGGTCACGCCATCGCTCAGCACCTTGACGCGTGGTGCCGTCTGACCGCGAATGACCGGACGGCTGGCGCCACCCCCGAACGTATCCGAACTGATGCCCGGTAATCCGCTAAGCGTTTCCCCAAGTGTGGCCTGACGTCTTTGGGCCAGACGGTCGCCACGCAACACGGCCACGCTCGACATCAGGCTACCGTCCGAACGCCTCAAGGGGTCTGCGGTGACAATGATTTCCTCGATAGTGCCATCGGCGCCGTATTCGATCTGATCCGCCGTTGCGGGGGTAATCAGGCTGACACTGGCGAGGGCCGACAGACTGACGGCGGCAAAAAGAATAAGCTTGCGTGACATGGCTTGAGGCTCCTGTTATGATTTGGCCAGCTATTATATTATAACATTACATCACTCAACCCCTGTCCTCACGATTCAAGGAATTATGTTCTGATGTCTGCTGCGCCTGTCTCTGCTCTCTTTCGCCATATCGAAACCTTGCAAGGCGATGCGCCTTGGGGCCGGTTTCTCGATGCGGGCACAGGAGTCAATTCAGCCCTTTGGGCCAGAGCACTTGAGACCACCGACTGGGTTGCCATTACAGGCGCAGAAGGTCACGCACGTCAGGTGCGCGCAGCGGTCGGTCAAGCCATGCGCCCGCAGGACCGGCTTATGGTTGGCAACTGGCAGGATGACACCCTGTTATCTGGCGAAGTGTTCGACACGGTAATCGCCGATTATCTGGTTGGGGCCATCGAAGGCTTTGCCCCCTATTTCCAGTCACAGATTTTCCGCAGACTGACGCCGCATGTCGGGCAACGCCTCTATATAGTGGGGCTTGATCCCTATATTGTCGGAGAGGTCAGCACTGAGGCCGGACAAATGGTGCGTGACATTGGCCGATTGAGGGATTCCTGCCTGCTGCTGGCGGATGAAAGCCCTTACCGTGAATATCCGGCCGAATGGGTGATTAATGCCGCTACTGACGCTGGTTTTGAAATCATGTCGGCCCAGAGATTCCCCAACCGCTATAAGGAAAAGTGGGTAAACGGCCAGCTTGATATGGCCGTGCGTCGCCTGCCAAAACTGCGCAACCCAAGCCTTGCGGCAGCGCTATCGGACGAAATCGAAGCCCTGCGCGAAAAAGGGTTGCGTCTATGCCGCGCAGAAAACGGCCTAAGATATGGGGCTGACTATGTGATCGCCTGTCGCCCCATATGCCCATGACCGTTTTCTGCCCCCTTAAAACCATATCAAATGTCAGGGCATAGGATCTCATCCATACCTTACGAACATGGATACCCAGTGGCACACTGAACGCTTATGGGTTATGTTCACCCTACGCCGTTTTTTCTCCCGAAGGTGCCAAATGATAAACACCGCGCTCGCCTGCCTGACGGTTATGGCCATGGCCGCCCTCCCGCCCATGGTTGTCATTGATGAAAAAGCCATTGAGACAACCGAGGCTAATCCGCACGGCAAAATCGGCAACAGTACCGCCTACCGCATCAGCGATCAGGCCCCTAAGCGCAACATGGAATTTCGCAAGCGCATCATCCATAAGGACGGCGCCATAGGCCTTCATGTCATTGACCATGACGAGGTCTATTACGTGCTGTCAGGCACTGGCGAAGTGAGCTCTGACGGGCAGACACAGATACTGACCGAAGGCATGGCCGCCTATCTTTATACCGGTGCCAATGTCGGCATCAGACAGATAGGTGACGAACCTCTGAGCCTGATCATTTCCTACCCTTTGGCTGAACGCAGACCCTGATCAGGTACCGGGCTTCATATAGGACACAGTTGGTCGCTCTCTATACGGGTGTTGGTGTAAGGAATGAGTTGTTTTACCAGGTCGCCATCTCTTAACCCAACTACATCGTCTATATAATACCCATATACGTAGCTTGAGGCTCAAATTTTGCCCACATTTCAGGGTACGAGACGGCTTGTAATTCGGGTTTTGCAATGGCCATGGCATTCCAATCCTTAAAACTGCACCGCCTTACCATTCACCCTGACATTTTCTGCGCGTAAACCGGTTACCGCCTCGACTTCCAGATTAGGCAGCTTCAGTTGCAGATCAATATTTTTCAGAGAGATGTCGCTGATGGTGGTCTGGCCGGGATTGGGACGGATGGAACCGAAACTGCCGTAACGTCCCTTGAAGCCACTTAAGGTCACACGACGGACCCGCGATTGCGGTGGCACTTCGCCCTTGAGATCGAAATATTGCGACCAGGGTCGCACCGTAATGATTGAGCCGCCTTCAGCATCGAGCGTCATGTTGCGTAGCGTAATGTCCTCATAGGTCTGAGGCGTATCGGGCCGGAGTTTCAGCACCAGAATATTAATACCGCCTATGACCCGACAGTTTTCGACAACGACATCACGCACCAGTGTCGCCTCGCTGCCGCAGGTAAAGACGCCATGGCCGCGTTTGAATGTACAGTTGCGGATACGAATATGCTCAACGGGAGGACTGGAGGTGTCCGAAAGGGCGTGTGGCCCCTTGGTACCCTTGGCGGCAATGCAGTCGTCAGTCACGGAGAAATAACAGCCGTCAATTGTGATGTTCTGACAACTGTCGAGGTCGATCCCGTCTGTACTCGGGGCCTGTTTGTAGTCATCAGGCACTTCAAAACGGGCATTACGTACCGTCACGTGGCTGCATTTATAAAGGTGCAGATTCCAGAACTGTGAGTCCTTGAACGTCACCCCTTCAATGGTGACGTTACGCGCATTCTCGATCAGCGCCAGACGGGCGCGCGGCACCCCCAGATTGGGGAAATTACCCGGATCAGGGGCAGCGTTTCTTAAGGCCCAGAACTTATCCCATATGGGTCTGCCATCGCCGTCAAACGTCCCCTCACCGGTTATTTTCAGGCCATGACAAGCATCGGCATTGATCAGGGCCGGATTGAAGGCGGGCGCAAAATGACCTTCGATGCGGGTGCGTTGCGGCGGGAAGTGACTGAGATCGGTTGAACACTTAAGCACCGCTCCCTTATCCAGATGCAGATTGACGCCGGGCTTAAGGAACAATGCACCTGAAACAAACGTGCCTGCGGGAATAACGACCGTGCCGCCGCCGTCGGCCGCCAATGCGTCAATGACGGACTGAATGGCACCTGTATTGACCGTATGGTCATCCGCAACCGCGCCCCGATCAGCAATGGAAATCCGTCGGCCCGGCGCGGCCTGCGCCAGGCCGGCACTCACGGTTCCGACGAGGGTCGCGGCGGTAAAAACACGGCGTGTCAAGGTGTGGGTCATGGCATTTACTCCTGTTATGTTCTTGTTTGCACTCAGCCCGCAGTCAGTTTTGGGGCTTACCGCTGCCTGACGGGAAAAGTTTCAGGTTATTCATATTCTGCGGCTGAAACCGCTTGCCTTGGGGACGCCTGCTGAGAAGAGGCGCGCAACACAGGTCGCGAGAAAAAAAGAGCGACGCGTAAAATATACAGACGGCGGCGGCATTAAGGTCGTTTCCTGAACTATTATATGGCCTGCCTTTAAGTGGCATGGTCCTGATCCCTGAGCTTATCTCTGCACATCCTGTGTCGCTTAGCAAGCCGGTCGTCATATGTGTTCTATGGCCAGCGGCCCGCTTAAGGCGGAGATCCGGTTTTTTGTTCAGCCGGCTCTATCAAACGGCGGGGATGCGCCGACTATCCGGAAAGTTACAAAAAATATGTCGGGATAAGCCGGTCTGATGCACCTTAATTACAGGGGGCAAGAGATCGGTCGGCTGATAGCTGCAAATTTTGTCACAAAAGGTCTTTAGGAGGGCGCACGGTTTGAGTATCTGTCGGAGGCAGGGCCGCGTGGAGCCGGGCAGACAAAATGAACACTGGGCTGATATTCAGGCGGCCACCCGCCGCTATGCCCTCAACCGGACGCGTCAGCCTGATCTGGCGGATGATATCGCCCAGCAGGCCGTGCTCGATGCCATCGAATATCAGCAAACGCACATCGTCATCAGCCTGCACGCTCTGGCGTTTCGCATCGCGGCTAATCTGATTAAGGGGCATTTCCGTCGCCTCAAGCCCAGCGATAACATAGAGCTTATCCCGGAGTTGGCCTGTAGCCAGCCCCTGCCCGATCGGGTCACCGAAGACCGCGCCGAGACCCGCGCCATGCTCAAGGCCCTGTCGCAGATGCCGCCATTGCGCCGTGATGTATTTTTACGTCGCCGCCTTGAGGGACAGAGCTGCGAAGATATTGGCCGCGCCCTGAAACTCAATACCAAGGCGGTGGAAAAGCACATTACCCGTGCACTGGTCGATTTACATGCGGCACGGCGTGTCTGGCGGGCGTCTGACGACCTCCGCCCAACAAGAAAAGAAAAAAATCCTGCAGAGGAGATGACCGGATGACCGGCAAGCCCGCCTTCACCACGCCTGTCGAGCAGGCGGCGGAATGGGTCGTCATTATGCGTGCCCCAACCGTAGAGCCGCATATAGAACGCCGTTTTGAGATGTGGATCGGGGCCGACCCTGAACACGCCGCGCTCTATGCCGATATGTGTGCCCTCTATGACGGCGAGCCTTTGGCGGAGGCGGCGCGACTTCAGCGGATTTCCGAGCGCAAGCTGGCCAATTCCTGGCGCATAGCCGCGGGTGTCGGTGGGGCCATTGCTGCGTCATGGGTGGCGGTCTGGAGCCTTTCCAGCCTTGGGGCCGATCAACTCATGCCCGTTAAGGACACGCCTCAGGAAAACGATTATAGCGCAAGCCTTAATACCGGCGCTGGCGAAACGCTTGAGATACCCTTACCCGATGGTTCCCTGATGATCCTGAGTGGTCAGTCATCCGTCAGCATCACCTATGCGCAGGACCGCAGAGACGTGGTTCTGGCGCGTGGTGAAGTGTGGTTTGAAGTGGCGTCCGAACCCGAACGTCCGTTTTACGTCACCTTACCCGAAACCGAGGTCAGGGTGCTGGGCACGGCCTTTAATATTGACCTTCTGTCAGATTACAGCGCCGAAGTGTCTGTCTATCGCGGGCAGGTGCAGGTTGACAACGGCGGGCGTTCGCATCGTCTGAGTGTCGGCGAACAAATCACCACGACAACGGGCGGCCTGAGCCTGACGCGGTTTGATGCCACAAGCCTGCCTGACTGGCGCAGCGGCTGGTATGAGGCCGAGGACGTTCCGCTTGAGCGTCTGATTGCCGAGGTCAACCGTTTTTCCCGTGTACCAGTACAGATTGACGATGCGACTCTGGCGGCGAAAACCGTTTCAGGACGCTTCAAAGTCTCTGATCCTGAAAGCGTTTTAAGTGGTATCGAAGCGCTTTACGACATCAAGATCAAACGCGGAAAAACCGTCATTTCACTGACAAATTCTCAGTAATTTCAAATCACTAAAAGCACATCGTTCATAAATAATTCATAATATTTTTTGTCGGGTGTCAGCGTACATTCGCACCTCTCCTGTATGCGGGGCCGACGGGGGCCGCGTTTATCGGAGACTTAAACGTGAATACGAAATTTAGACTTGTGCATGGCTTGTCTGTGCTGGCGCTGATGGCTGCGGGTGTGACCGCGCCGCTTATGGCTAGCGCCCAAACCCAGACCTCAGCCGTCCAGTCCTTTAGCATTGCCCCTAAGGACCTGTCGTCGGCTCTGAAGGATTTTTCCAAGGCCACAGGCCTTCAGGTCATGGCCGACACCGGCCTGTTGCGCGGCAAGCGCACCAAGGGCGTGTCCGGTGCCATGACCGCGCGTGAGGCGCTTAATCAGCTTTTGCAGGGCACCGGCCTGCGCGCTGATATCAGCAATGGCAATGTCATTGTGCGTATGGCGTCAGTACCGGTTCAGCAACCGGCATCCGCCACGCAAGAGGACGACATCGAAACCGTTATTGTGCGCGGCTACGGCAAGGCCATGCTGGATTCGCTTGATGACAAGCGCCGCAACAAGAACGTTTCCGACAGCGTTAATGCCGATGATATGGGTCGCCTGCCGGTCGAAAACGTTGCCGAAGCGCTGGCCAAGGTGCCGGGTGTCAATGCCGTGCGCGATTCCCGCACCGGCGAAGGCGACCGCATCACCGTGCGTGGCCTGTCGACCGAACTGAACAACTACACCATGAACGGCGTGAAAATGTCGGGTGCCGGATCACGCGACGATCAGTTCTACCGCGGGGTGCGCTTAAGCTTCCTGCCACCCGAAGGCATTTCCGGCATTACGGTTCACAAGACCATCATGCCGAACATGGACGGTGACGCGCTGGGTGGTACGGTTGAAATCGATACGCCGACCGCCTTCCACTATAAGCCCATGCACATTGGTGCGTCCGCACAAGCCTCAGTGATGGACAAGTTCGACAATCCGACCTCAGGCAAGGCGTCGGTGTCCTTTGGCCGTCAGTTCTCGGATAATCTCGGCCTGTTTGTCACCGCCTCCTACTCCAAGCGCAAGACCCGTTTTGAGGAAAACGGCGGCGACGGCGACAGCCAGCCGCGCAAGTGGTATTCCAATTCGGAAACCCTTGATGCCGATCTGAACGACTTTGTCTTCCGCGGCATGCAGATCGCTACCGGTGAAACCGAGATTGAACGAAAAGGGATCAACTCCTCGCTCGACTGGCGCGGTGACAACCATGATTTCCACCTGCGTGGCACCTATAACAAATATGAGGAAAAGGAATTTTCCACGCGCCTGAACTTCCGCAATGACACGGGGCAGTTCTCACGCCGCTTCACTCAGGTTGATCCGAACGACACCTCGCTTCGTCAACCGCATGAGATGATTATCGGTCAGGATGAACGTGGAAAAAACATCTATGGCTACACGACGGCTCAGATCATTGATCAACCGACCAAGGAGGTTGAAATTGATGGTAAAATTGTTCGGATACCGGACGGGGTAATTACCGATGAGGATATGACCGCCAACTCCCTCTACTCGCTGAATGGCGGCTCGGGGGTCTGGGACCCGCAGGGCTTCCGTCTGCGTCGTTTCTGGGAAGGCAGCTATTCGTCGGGCCTTCTGTCGTCGCTGAACTTTGGTGGTGAAAGCCGTTTCGGCAAGCTGACGGTCGATTATGACCTGTCGGTGTCGGAATCCGAAGATAAGGCTGACGGTGACTATGAGCTGGAATTCCGCAGCAATATGTACCACTGGCTCGGCAACAAGGGTGTAGGCGTCGATAATCGCGCCGATTCCCGTTATCCGAAATGGGTACTGAACGATGCGGGCATGAAGGCCGTGCATGATCCGGCCAATTACGCCTTTGCCGGTCTTGAGGCCGAGGTGTCTGCGGTTGAGGAAAAACTCACTCAGGCACAGGTCAATCTGCGCTATGACTTCGACCATTCATGGCTGAGAAACGTACGGGCTGGCGGTAAGCTCTATAAATCTGACCGCAACAAGTTTGAAGGTTCGTTCCTCAATCTGGATAATGACGGCACGCTGGCCGATTTCGCCCCCTATTATGGCGCTGAGGTCAACAGCCTGTTTGATGGTCAATATAGTGGCGATCACCGTCTGGGGATTGTACTGGACAATGACAAGATGCTGGCCGAACTCGGTCGCGCCACCGCAGGCACCAGCACTTTCTTTGACGGTGAAGCCCTGACGCCGGATGAGGCGAGCATTTCCGACGAGGACAGCTTCCGTTTTGAGGAAAAGGTCACCGCCGCCTATCTCATGGGTGAGGCACAATTTGACCGTCTGACCGTCATCGGCGGTGTGCGTGTCGAAAAAACCGAAAACACCGTCCGCGCCTGGACGATGGACCCCAAGGTCGGCAACCAGTATCATGAAACCGACAGCGACTTCACCAATGTCCTGCCGTCGGTTCATGCCACCTACAGCTTCCGGCCTGACCTTCTGCTGCGCGGGGCCATCTGGACAAGCTTTGCCCGTCCCGACATCGCTCGTATGAGCACCGCCGAAGAATATGGCTACAACACCGATCCGGATGGCGACGGCCAAGCTAATCCGACCGCTGACTGGATTCTGGTGGCGGTCGAAAAGGGTAACCCTGACCTGAAGCCGATGAAGGCGACCAATTTCGATTTGTCGCTGGAATGGTACAATGGCCGCTATGGGGCCTATTCGGTCGCGGTCTATTATAAGGACATCAAAAACTTCCTGTACCGCTCATCGTCTTCCAACATTCGTAACGGCACCGCCGGTGAAAACGAAGACCCGAACGGCGTCGTCATTACCATGCCGAACAATGGTAAGAAGGCCAATGTGCAGGGCATCGAGCTTAGCGCCCGTCAGATATTCCATTGGCTGCCCGCCCCGTGGGATGGTCTGGGGGTCTCGTTTAACGGCACCTTCCAGGAATCCGAAGCGGTTACCGGCCTGAGCTGGCACCCCGAAGGCTATAAGCTGCCGCTGATGGAGACGCCGAAACACGTCATCAATCTGGAACTGTTCTACGAAAAGAACGGCTGGGAAGGCTATCTGGCCTATAACCTTCAGTCGGAAATGCTGTCCGGTATTCAGGACTTTGGTAACGACCCTTACCAGCAGGACTATGAGTTCGTGGATATCCACCTGCGCAAGAAGCTGACGCAAAACCTCAGCGTCAGCCTGAGCGGTCAGAACCTGTTTGATAACCACACCTACTGGCTGTCCTACGGGCCGGGTACGGCCTCAAGCCGCGCCTTCACCAAGAACGGGCGCACGCTCTCGCTCAGCATGAACTGGGTTTACTAACCCCGACAGGAAGCCCTGTGCCATGCGCAGGGCTTTCGCATTTTACAGGATATATTATGCGTAAACCCTATTTCCTTCCGCTCTACGCCGCTTGTTTTCTGGCAGCGGTTTGCCCGTCCTTTGCTGTGTCACAGGAAAGCGCTCCGCCACTGGCGGCGGCCACCCTCCAACCTGAGCGCATCATTCTTAATCTGACGGCTGATCCACAACATGAAATGGCCATCACATGGCGCTCAGCCGCCGGTGCGCCTCAGGGTAAGGTGCAATTTGCCGTGTCCCAGTCAGGGCCGGAGTTTACAAAAAACACCACCGAAGTGTTGGCCCTTTCCGAAGCCCTGAGCCTCGATGTGCAGGAACAGGCCGGTTTTCAGGCCACCTACAATTCCGTGGTTCTCAAAGGACTTACCCCCGCGACACGCTATGTCTATCGCGTGGGCGATGGCACCCACTGGTCAGAGTGGTTCCAGTTTTCAACGGCAACCGCAAAAGCTGAACCGTTCAGCTTTGTCTATATGGGCGATGCGCAGAACGATGTGAAATCCCATGCCTCACGTGTCTGGCGCGAAGCCCTGCGCACAGCACCGGATGCCGCCTTCTGGATACATGCCGGTGATCTGATCAACCGCGCCACCAGAGACCGCGAATGGGGCGAATGGTTTGCGGCCGGTGATTTCATCCACGCGGAAACCCCGTCTTTGCCAACACCGGGCAATCACGAATATTCGCGCGGGCCGGTCTTATCGCCGCAGTGGCGTCCGCAATATACCCTGCCGGAAAATGGCCCCGAAGGTCGTGAAAAGCTGAAAGAAACAGCCTTTTACGTCGATTATCAGGGGCTTCGCATCATCTCGGTTGATGCCCCCTTACAGCATGGCGACGCCGAAGAACGCGCGGCCCAGACGGCCTGGCTTGAGGGCCTGCTGAAAGATAATCCCAATCGCTGGACAGTAATCTTCACGCACTTCCCGCTTTATTCGACCGCACCGGGCCGTGACAACATCCATATGCGTGATACGCTCAAGCCGTTGATCGATAAATACGGCGTCGATCTGGTGCTACAGGGCCACGACCACGGCTACGCACGCGGCAGCGACCATGATGCCAAGGACGCCGCCGTCTATGTGGTTTCGGTCTCAGGCCCCAAAATGTACGCCGTTGGTGACATAGACTGGGCCGACCGCAAGGCCTCCTATACGCAACTGTTTCAGGTGATCGACGTGGAAAACGACCGGCTGACCTACAAGGCCTATACGGCCGATGGTCAGCTTTATGACCAGTTTGAACTGCGCAAAAATGCCAGTGGCAAAAAACGCCGCATTGAACAAATTCCGTCCACGCCCGAATTCTGGGCACCGGGCAAACGCGAATAGCCACCCAAATATAACGGCCTGTCTCCACTATTGGAAACAGGCCGTTATATTTTTAAGTTTAGGCCGAAAGCTCTTTTCGGACGATATCGGCACCCGCCGACAGTGCCTGTAGCTTGCCTTTGGCCACGCGACGCGACAGGGGCGCCATGCCACAATTGGTACACGGATAAAGCTTGTCGGCATCTACAAACTGAAGGGCTTTGCGCAGCGTATCAGCCACTTCCTCTGGTGTTTCAATGGTGCGGCTGGCCACGTCAATGGCACCGACCATTACCTTTTTGCCGCGAATGAGCTCGATCAGATCCATCGGCACATGAGAGTTGTGGCACTCCAGTGAGATGATATCGAGGCTGGAGTTTTGCAGTTTCGGGAAAGACTCTTCGTACTGTCTCCACTCCGAACCGAGCGTGCCTTTCCAGTCTGTATTGGCCTTGATGCCGTAGCCATAACAAATATGCACCGCAGTCTCACACTTAAGGCCTTCGATGGCCTTCTCCAGTGTCGCAACGCCCCAGTCATTTACCTCATCAAAAAAGACATTGAAGGCCGGTTCATCGAACTGAATGATGTCGACACCGGCAGCCTCTAATTCTCTGGCTTCCTGATTGAGGATTTTCGCAAATTCCCATGCCAGCTTTTCACGGCTTTTGTAGTGGGCATCATAGAGCGTATCGATCATGGTCATCGGCCCCGGCAAGGCCCATTTGATGGGCTTGTCCGTCTGTTGGCGCAGGAATTTGGCATCCTCAACAAAGACCGGATTTCGGCGCGCCACCGCATCAACCACGGTGGGCACATTGGCATCATAACGGTCACGAATTCTGACCGTCTCACGTTTTTGAAAATCAACCCCATCAAGGTGCTCAATGAACGTGGTGACAAAATGCTGGCGGGTTTGCTCGCCATCGCTGACAATATCAATACCGGCCTGTTGCTGATCCATCAGGGCCAGACGCAGGGCATCCTGCTTACCCTCAACCAGTGCCTCACCCTGCAATTTCCATGGGGACCAAAGCGTCTCAGGCTCTGCAAGCCACGAAGGTTTAGGCAGGCTCCCGGCGGTTGAGGTAGGCAACAGTGTTTTCATGATAGGTAACCTAATGTTTTGTCAGATCAGGCGGCGTATTTCGCTGACCATTGTTCTAAAAGAGTCTGGTAGGGTTTGATAAAGTGCGCTTCGGCAAATCGTCCCTGTTCAACAGCCAGTCGGCTACGTTCTTCGCGATCATAAACCACCTGGGTCAGCGAATAATCCTGATGCTTCAGGCTGGGCTGATAGTGCGCACCCGCTACCGAATTGGCATTGTAAATTTCGGGACGATAGATCTTCTGAAAGGTGTCCATCGTGCTGATCGTGCTGATAAGCTCAAGATTGGTGTAATCACTGAGCAGGTCACCGATGAAATAGAAAGCCAGAGGCGCCACGCTGTTCGGCGGCATGAAGTAGCGAACCTGCAACCCCATTTCCTTAAAGTACTGGTCGGTCAGAGAATATTCGTCCTGCCTGTATTCAACCCCCAATACAGGGTGCTGATTATCCGTCCGCTGATAGGTTTTGGTATGCGAAACACTCAGGCATATGACAGGAGGCTTATTGAAATTGGATTTGTACGCATCTGAATTCAGGAAGCTTTTGAACAGTTTGCCATGCAAAACGCCATAGTCGTCCGGCGTGCTGAATGCGGACTGGGTCTTGTTGTGCTCAAGTAACAAGACGCTGAAGTCATAATCACGCACATAGGATGAGAAATTATTCCCGACAATGCCTTCAATGCGTTGGTTGGTTTTCCGGTCGATGATGTTCGTTTTCAATATTTCAATCAACGGGAAGGCATCATTATTGCCTTCAGCATCAATGTTCAGCTCAACGGAAATGATTTCCAGAGCGACCGTGTAACGGTCTCGCGCCGGATTATCCCAGTGCGCAAGCGCATTGAAACGATTGTCGATCATCCTTAAGGCATTGCGCAGGTTTTCCTGACGGTTATTGCCCCTCGCCAGATTGGCAAAATTGGTCGTAGCCCGCGTATTATCCGCAGGGTGATAATTCTCATCAAAAGGGAGGCTTTTAATGGTGAATTCAAACGCTTTGCTCATTGCAGTCTGGTGCCTTAATTTTTGAGATGAACCCAAATTTTGTTCTCTGAATGGATTGCAGTGACCCATACAGCATTTAATCCATGACAAAAAATGACTTGTTTTCACCAATCAATGAATTAGTGTCATCATATGTTAGACCTACAGCACCTCACCATTGTCCGTGAAATTGACCGTTCCGGTAGCCTGACTGCCGCCGCAGATCGGTTGAACCTGACCCAATCGGCGGTGAGCCATGCGGTCAGACGCTTCGAAGACCGCTTCGGTATATCCTTATGGGATAAGGCGGGTCGTGGCATTCGCCTGACTCAGGCGGGGCACTATCTGCTGGCGGTTGCCAGCCGCGTCCTGCCACAGATTGACCACGCCGAGCGCGTCCTGCACGAATTTGCTCAGGGACGTCGGGGGGCGCTACGCATCGGCATGGAGTGTCACCCCTGTCAGCAGTGGCTGACGCGCGTCCTCGATCCCTATCTGCGGCAATGGACAGAGGTCGATATCGATGTCACGACCGCCTTCCGGTTTGGCGGTATTGCGGCTTTGTTGGGCCATGAGATCGATCTGATCATTTCCCCCGATCCCATTGCGCACCCCAACCTCACCTTTGTGCCCGTATTCGACTACGAAATCATACTTGCGGTCGCCAGAAATCACCCTCTGGCCAGCAAAACCATTGCCAGCCCCTCAGACCTCAGCCCGGAAACCCTGATCACCTATCCGGTCGCCGTGGAGCGCCTCGACATCTTCACGCAATTCCTTGTGCCCGCCGGTTGTCGGCCCCAACGCCATCGCACTGTGGAAACCTCGGAACTCATGCTTCAGATGGTTGATGCCGGACGGGGCGTGAGCGCCATGCCGGACTGGCTTTTACAGGAGATGCCCTTAGGCGCGCGCGCCCATGCGGTCAGGCTGGGGGACAACGGTATCCCCAAAAGCATCCATGTCGGCCTGCGCACCGAAGACCTCACAGTCGCCTATATCGGGGGCTTTATCGATCTGGCCAAGGCGACAACACGCACATAACAGGGCCAGACCCTGCCCGCCGCGGCCCGCGACATGGCCGCCCCTTAAACTGTTTTATAGCCGTCAGATGGCGCAAGGTGCGCTCCAGATCAAACCAAACACTCATCGGTTTGTGTCGCGATCCTGCCGCCTTAATTCAGGCGCTAAATCCCGGTCTATGACGCCGCTGTCAATCAGGGGCGCTGCATCGATCTCACCGGCATCCAGAAGCTCTCCCAGCCTCTCAAGCCCGGCCAGAATCATTGCCTGCTCCCATGCTGGCAACTGGTTAAACCCTATTTTGAAACGCTTATGCAGCAAATCCGGCGCATTCTCCAACACCGCCCTGCCCTGTTCGGTAATGCGTAACACGACCTGACGTTTATCACTTGTCCCCCGTTCGCGCGTCACCAGTTTCGCCGCTTCGAGGCGATCAACAATATTGGTTACAGTCGCCTGACCGAACTGCAACGACGCAGCGACCGCGCTGGGCAAGGTTTCGCCGCGCTGTTCAATTTCCTGCAAAACCAGCAACTGTGACGGCGTCAGGCCTGTCACTGACGCAAGCTTTCGGCCCCCCTGATCGGCGGCACGCAATACCCGACGAATCGCCCGTAAGGCGGCACTTGTAATCGGCTGATCCATCAGGGTTGAATAGCAGAGTTGAACGGCATTTTCTCATTTTTTTACACCCGGTCATTATTCTTCGGAAACCGAACTACAATAGACTTTAACAGAGTCTCGCCTTAAGGCCAAAACCGGGCAAACCCGCTTACAATGCACGTCTTTCCTTGATATTTTCGGATTATTGGTATAGATACGCTTCGCTTAATGGCTGGGCAGAACACCAAAATAAGATTCGGAGAGCGAAGCATTACCGCCGATAATCACAGTTTCGGGCAAGCCACTACGCCTGTTTTATCCCCTGCCTCACAGCAGATTATCCTGCGCAAACCGGTCGCTGACGATGGTGCCGTGGTGACGGCTCTGATCGCGCAATGCCCGCCCCTTGATACCAATTCTGCCTATTGCAACCTGCTGCAATGCACGCATTTCGCGGGCACCTGTGTGCTGGCGGAACGCAAGGGGGAAATCATCGGCTGGATATCCGGCTATCGTCCGCCGGAAACGCCCGAACAGTTTTTCGTCTGGCAACTGGCTGTCAGCCCGTCCGCGCGTGGCGAAGGTCTGGCGATGCGGATGCTGGGTGCGCTTTTGCAACGCGCCGAACTGCGCGGTGTCAGTCAGCTTATTACGACCATCACGCCGGGTAATGCGGCTTCATGGGCCGTGTTTCACGCCCTTGCCCGCCGCTATGACGCCCGCCTCACTCACCACCCCCACTTTGAACGCGACGCCCATTTTGCCGGTCGTCATGACACCGAACATCTGGTGACTCTTATACCGGCATCTGGCGGCTTTGTATGAACGGCACAGGAGTTCCGATGACTATCCAACCCGAACCGAGCAAAACGATCCCCGACATTACCCTCTATGAACGTCGCGAATCCCGCGTGCGCAGCTACGCCCGCGCCATGCCGCGCCAGTTCAATCGCGCCGAAGCGGTGTGGATGTATGACAATAAGGAGGGGCGCTATCTCGATTTTCTGTCCGGTTGTTCCACCCTCAACTATGGCCACAACCATCCGGTGCTGAAACAGGCGCTGATCGATTATATCAGCGCAGACGGCATCACCCACAGCCTTGATCTGCATACGGACGCCAAGGCGACCTTCCTGAGGACATTTGAAAATCTGATCCTGAAGCCGCGGGGGCTCGATTACCGGCTGATGTTTACCGGCCCGACCGGCACGAACGCTGTCGAAGCCGCGCTTAAACTGGCGCGCAAAATTACGGGGCGTCAGAACGTCATCGCCTTTACCAACGGCTTCCACGGCATGACATTGGGGGCGCTGGCCTGCACCGGCAATGCCGAGAAACGCGGTGGCGCAGGCATTGCGCTCAATCACGTCAGTCACGAGCCCTATGACGGCTATTACGGCCCTGACATCGATACCGCCGCCCTGCTTGAGCAGCGCCTGTCAGACCCCTCAAGCGGACTGGATAGTCCCGCGGCCATTCTGGTGGAAACCGTTCAGGGCGAAGGCGGGCTCAATGCCGCGTCCAAAGGCTGGCTGCAACGCATAGCGGCCATCGCTAAGGCACATGGGGCCTTGCTTATTGTTGACGACATTCAGGCCGGTTGCGGGCGTACCGGTACGTTCTTCAGCTTTGAGGATATGGGCATCAAGCCTGACATTGTGACACTGGCCAAATCCTTGTCAGGCATGGGCCTGCCCTTTGCCCTGACCCTTTTCCATCCCGCACTTGATCAGTGGGAACCGGGCGAGCACAACGGTACGTTCAGAGGCAATAACCACGCCTTTGTCACCGCTACGGCTGCCCTGCGCCATTTCTGGGCTGATGACCGGTTTCAGGCCGATATCAGGCGTCGAGGTGACCTGCTGGCGAAGCAGCTTGAGCGTATGGCCGAGAGAAACGAGCTGACTACCCGTGGGCGCGGCATGATGCGCGGCATAGATGTCGGTTCAGGCGATATTGCTTCGCAGATTACCAAACGGGCCTTTAACAGAGGCGTGATTATTGAAACCAGCGGCCCGCACGATGAAATCGTTAAGGTGCTGGCGCCCCTGACCATTGACGATGACGTACTGGCCGCAGGTCTCGATATTCTCGGGGACTGCATCGACAGCGTTCTGGCTACCCATCTGACAGTTGCAGCTGAATAAGGGGCGCAGAACACATGATTATTCGTAAACTCGATACGATCCGCACATCTGAGCGCAACATTATTACCGACGGCTGGGAAAGTGCGCGCCTGCTGCTCAAAGATGATGGCATGGGGTTTTCTTTCCATATCACCACCATGTACGCCGGAAAGGAATTGCGGATGCACTACCGCAACCATCTGGAGTCGGTGTTTGTCCTTCAGGGCGAAGGCACGATCGAAGATCTGGCGACCGGTGAGGTGCATGAGTTGTCCCCGGGTACGCTCTATGTGCTGAACAATCATGACCGGCATATCGTCCGTCCGAGAACCGATATCGTCACCGCGTGCGTGTTCAATCCACCGGTGACGGGTCGCGAAGTGCATGATGACACCGGCGCCTATCCGGCAGAGACGGATCTTGTGTCCGCCAAACTGGCGACCACGGACTGAAAGAACTATAAAATGACCCTGGACTATTATCCCTCCCGCTGCCGCCCACAGCCGGAAAAGCTGCCGCGCCATGACCGCGTGGTTCACAGCGAGTGGCACCCCGATGCGCCGCTCACGCGTGCACAGGCCGAGCAGTTCGAACGTGACGGCTATCTGGTGCTGGAGAACCTGTTTGCCGCCGAAGAAATCGAGGCCTTACAGGCCGAGACGGCCGGTTTGCTGGCCGACCCCACCCGCCTTGAGCCCCAGACCATTATCCGCGAACCGGCCTCAGACGAGGTGCGCTCGATTTTTCGCATTCACACACAAAACCCGCTGATCAGACGACTGGCGGAAGATTCCCGTCTGGCCGGCATCGCGCAGTTTCTGCTGAATGATCAGGTCTATATTCATCAGTCGCGCCTGAACTACAAACCCGGCTTTCAGGGTAAGGAGTTTTACTGGCACTCCGATTTTGAGACCTGGCATGTTGAGGACGGGATGCCACGGATGCGGGCCTTGTCCATGTCCGTACTGCTTGCGGAAAACACACCGCATAACGGGCCGCTGATGCTCATTCCGGGGTCGCACAAAACCTTCCTGACCTGCGTCGGAGAAGCGCCTGAGGATCACTACCTGTCCTCCCTGCGCAAGCAGGAGTACGGCGTGCCGGACGATCTCAGTCTGGCCGAAATGGTTGAGCAGCACGGCATTGTCGCCCCGACCGGAAAGGCGGGCACCGTGGTCATTTTCGATTGCAATATCATGCACGGCTCAAACGGCAATATCACGCCCCTGCCCCGTGCCAATGCCTTTATGGTCTATAATGCCGTGTCAAACCCTTTGCAGGCACCGTTTGGTGCCCCTGCACCGCGGCCTGAATTTATTGCCACCCGCCATCCAGAACCGATAACGCCCGTCACCGGCGCGTTAAAAGAAACCGCTCCGGCATAAGCACGCCGCAGGGGGCAGCGAACTGAGGCAGGCCGCATAAAACTAATGCCCCCGCAGCGGGCTATGCTGCGGGGGCATGGTGTTTAGAAGGGTTTCTGCAACTGGAAGGTTGTGGCGGAAGAGGTTTCCTTACCAGCGGAACGCCATCCGACCTCAAGGCCCAGTTGCCAGCCTGACGGCAGGGTCAGCTCAAGGCTTGGCGTGATGAGGTATTGCTCCCTCGCCCAGCCCCGGGTCGCCAGGCTGTAATAGGCCGGCCCGGCGATATCCGCATAATCCAGTCGCTGATCGGCGCCATCAGCGAACTCATGCTGCCACTCTGTCCGCAGACCCGTCTTGATCAGACCATAGGATACCTCGTGTTCGTATGAGCCTCTGAAGCCCAGAACACCCGTGAATGAGCGTAAGGCACGTTCATCGAAACGCAGGTCATAGATACCGGCACCCTGTTCACGATAGGCATCCAGCGAGCCGGTCATATATTCACCGCGGCTGTAAACCGACCAGAACAACGGCCCGCGCTTGCGTTCAAAGCCTACAGAAACCGCACCGGTGGTAAAGGAGCCATCGCGCTCACCCCGTACCGTCAGGTTCGTCGTGGCATCCGTCCGGCGCGTATCGAAGTTGAGACGGCCGTGCAGGAGTACCGCATCGACAAAGACGTCAGAGCTGAGTGAGTAGCTGCCGTAAACCGCGACGATTTTTGACTCACTGCTGACATGTGCGGCGCCGGCGGCGATCCGGCTGCGGTCACTGCCGAAGCCGAGACCCGCACCGACAATCAGCCCGTCCCGGATCTTGCGATCCATGCCGATGCTCAGGCCGCTGGTGCTGGCACTGATCTTCGACCGGTCTGACAGGGCGTCATAGGTGCTCAGATCAATCGTACCGCCAACCCAGACCGCAAAGCGGTTAGCGCAACGCTCACCACCAGCCGACGGTGCAGAACCCCCAGATGACGGGGTGTTGGCATTTGCGGCCATTTGGCCCGGCAAGGGCTGTTGGTCCTCACCCCGGGCATAGCGGTCATCCTTCAGATATTCCGTGTCACCTTCGTACCGCGGACCCTGAGGGCGTGACTGTGCCGACAACTGCACCGTGCTGCCTGATGCGCCACAGTCCTGACCATGCAGGCTCTCGGCCCGACGCATGAAGTTCGCGACCTGTGCCCGTGAGAAACGGCGAGCGGTTTCGACCTGCGCATCACTGATGGCACGCACCGCCGGATCAGAAGACGGATCAGGTCGGGCCGTGACATTGGCCGTAATCATCGCTGGAGCGGATTCACCGAAGGCATTGCGGAGCGTATAGGCCACCGCGATGCTGCCGCTGAAGCGCGCCTCAGGCGTGATCTCCATACGATAGGTGCGGTTGTTGGCCGCGCCACCTTCTACGATACGTACCGTAACGGCATCCTCAGGGGTGACGCTGACGATAGTTGCGCCCGTGAAAGGCCCGTCAGTGGCCCCCTCGGTCAGTTCAACCGCCACCGTCTGACCGTCAATGACCGTCACCGTGCGCGACGCCGCCGTAGGGGTCGTGCCCTGAACCTCGATCATAACCGTGGCCGGGTTTGAGGTACCCCCAGGGCCAATCGCGACAAACTGGAAGCTGTCTGTGCCCTGATAGTTCGCCTCAGGTGTATAGACCGCAACAATCTGCTCAGGGGCGCTGAGGCTGGACATGGCCAGCGCTACCGCCGGAAGGCCACCCCCCTGCACCGCCGGTGTACGTATCAGGATCACCGTGCCATGCTGAGGCTGCGTAACGATCTGGATATCGTCATATTGCCCCTGAACCAGTTCGGACAGGTTCATATTGACGCTTTCACCGGCCTGCGTGCTGGTATTGGCAGGCACAGAGGTTGTATCCGGATCGACCACCTCAGGTGCCGGTGGCACAGCAATGCTCAGGCTATAGATAAACTGCGCCATCGCATTATTGGCATCCGTGACCGTAAGGGTGAAATTATAGCTGCCGTCTGTTTCAGGCACGCCACTGATAATACCCGTGCCGGCATCTAGTGTCAGCCCGTCAGGAAGCGCACCGGAGGTCACCGCAAAGCTATAGGGCCCGACGCCACCGGAAACAGACAGCGTCGTGCTGTAGGCTTCGTTGGCAATACCCGCAGCAAGCGCACCGGATGCAGGTGTTGCCACCAGCAATGAGTCACGCGTTACATTCAGCGTATAGGTACGAAGCGTCGTGCCGTCTTCGGCGGTTACCACCACAGGGATGGCATTGAGGCCAACGTTAAGCGGGATGGCTGCCGAGGTCTGACCGGAAGCCACCGTCGTGCCATTGACCGTCAGGGTAGCGTTGGCATCTGCTGCCGCTGGCGTCAGGGTCAGGCTGGTGACGGTATTGGCCACCGTGGCGCTGTAGCTGGTCGTGCCGGACGCAAAGGCCGGTGAC
>NZ_ML636837.1:141467-500486 GCF_006475605.1 Asticcacaulis tiandongensis
GTTACATTCAGCGTATAGGTACGAAGCGTCGTGCCGTCTTCGGCGGTTACCACCACAGGGATGGCATTGAGGCCAACGTTAAGCGGGATGGCTGCCGAGGTCTGACCGGAGGCCACCGTCGTGCCATTGACCGTCAGGGTAGCGTTGGCATCTGCTGCCGCTGGCGTCAGGGTCAGGCTGGTGACGGTATTGGCCACCGTGGCGCTGTAGCTGGTCGTGCCGGACGCAAAGGCCGGTGACAGTGTGCCCTCACTGAGCGTCAGACCTGACAGGCTGGCGTCAGTCGAAAGCGCTTCACGCGTTACATTCAGCGTATAGGTACGAAGCGTCGTGCCGTCTTCGGCGGTTACCACCACAGGGATGGCATTGAGGCCAACGTTAAGCGGGATGGCTGCCGAGGTCTGACCGGAGGCCACCGTCGTGCCATTAACCGTCAGGGTAGCGTTGGCATCTGCTGCCGCTGGCGTCAGGGTCAGGCTGATGACGGTATTGGCCACCGTGGTGCTGTAGCTGGTCGTGCCGGACGCAAAGGCTGGTGACAGTGTGCCCTCACTGAGCGTCAGACCCGACAGACTGGCGTCGGTAGAGGCCGCAGGAACCACAGTCAGGCTATAGGCCACATCACCCGTCGCCAGATTCGCATCTGAAGCCGTAATCGTGAAGTTGAAAGTGCCCGAAGCCGTGGGGGTGCCGCTGATGATGCCACTTGTCGTGTTCAACGATAGGCCAGTCGGTAAGGCACCGCTTTTAATGACATAACCATAGGGTGCCGTACCGGCAGAAGCCGTCAGGGTGACACTATATACCGTTCCTGCAACCGCTTCGGGCAGGTTACCCGCTGCGGGAGTCACCGTCAGGGTCGGGGCCGTCACCGTGATCCACACCGGCGGGCTCGAACTGAATACCAGACCGCCCTTTGAGGCAGAGAAGAACAGGCGATCCTGACCGGAGAAGCCGGGATTAGGGGTATAGAGAATAGTCGCCCCGGACACGGTGGCCGTGCCGTTTTGCGGCGCCACATAGATGCTGAAGCTGTCAGGCGTCTCACCCAGTGTATCGGGTACAATGACATTGTCGACGCTGTTGGCGGCGACGGTTGCAAAGCTTTCCTGAGCCTGATTGCTCTGGGTATAGGTAAAGCCACCGCTCAGGGTAAAGCTGTCGACCGGTGTAGTCACCACAACATCAGCCGTACCCACCGTACCCGAAGGCACCACAACGGTAATCTGGTTGTCGCTGTCGACATTATAGCTGAGGGCCGCCTTGCCACCAATGGTAACCGATGTGGCTCCGGTAAGATGGCTGCCGCTGATAACCGTCGTCGAACCGCCCAGGTTGCCGCCCGTGCTGGGCATCAGACCGGAGATCTGCGGTGCCGCAAGGCCCACCGTGATATCCTGCTGAACCTGCGTAGCCGCTGCATATGTGCCGTCACCGGCCTGATTGGCGTTCAGGGTACAGGTACCTGCGCCATTAAACGTCACTGTGCCGCCGGTAAGCGAACAGATCGCCACCGAACCGGCATCCACCGTAATCACAGGCGTCAGGCCAGAGGTTGCCGAAGCCGAAACCGCATAGGTGTCACCGACAACTGCACCCACAGGCGCTGTCGAAATGAAGAGCAGGGACTGGGGTAACTTATTAACCGTCAGCGCCGCGCCTGTAGAGGTCGCGTTCGGAGCCGCCTCACCCGTAACAACGACACGATAGACATAGCCGTTCATATCGGCTGTGGCACCGGTGATTGTCAGCGCTTCCGTTGTTGTGCCGCTATAGACACTGTCATCGCCGATATTGCTGTAGCCCGCGCCCTTATTCACCTGCCACTGATAGCCCATGGCGTTACTGACACTCACTGAAAAGCTCGTATTGGCTCCCACTGCAATTGTTGAATCTACCGGCTGGCTCGTAATCGAAGGCGGTGAATTAACCGTCAGAACTACGCCGGTAGAGGTCGCCGCCGGTAGTGCCGCACCCAGAACCACGACACGATACATATAGCCATTCATACCCCCCGTAGCGCCGGTGATGCTCAGGGTCGATGTCGTCGCACCGCTATAGACACTGTCATCGCCGATATTGGTGTAGCCTGCGCCCATATTCACCTGCCACTGATAGTCTGTGGCATTCGTGGCGGTCACCGAGAAGCTTGTATTGTCACCTGCACCAATCGTCGAGGCCGAAGGCTGGCTCGTAATCGAAGGCGGTGAATTAACCGTCAGCGGCGCGCCCGTAGAGATCGCCGCCGGTGCTGCCGCACCCGTAACCACGACACGATAAACGTAGCCATTCAAACCGGCTGTGGCACCGGTGATCGTCAGGGTCGCCGTGCCTGCGCCGCTATAGACGCCACCATTGATAACATTGGTATAGCCTGCACCCTGATCCACCTGCCACTGATAATCTGTGGCATTCGTGGCGGTCACCGTGAAGCTTGTATTGTCACCTGCACCAATCGTCGAAGCCGATGGCTGAGACGTGATTGATGGCGGGCTGTTCACCGTTAGCACCGCACCATTCGACGTCGCGGCAGGAGACGCAAGTCCAGTGGCTATTCCGCGGTAGGTGAAACCGTTCATATCCGCAGTAGCACCCGTAATTGTCAGAACCGCTGTCGTAGCCCCCAAATAGACGCCACCGTCGCTGATATCGATAAAGCCGCTGCCGTCATTGACCTGCCACTGATAACTCGTGGCGTTAGACGCGGCAACGTGAAAGAGCGCGATGTCCCCGACACCAATCGTCGAGTCCGACGGCTGACCGGTAATCGATGGCGGACCCCGCACCGTCAGCGACGCACTATTGGATGTCGCGTTAGGTGAGGCGTTCCCCGACACCACAGCACGATAGCTGTAACCATTCATACCCGCCGTAGCGCCCGTGATCGTCAGGGTCGCTGTCGTCGCCCCCGAATAGACGCCGCCGTTGTTGATGTTGGTAAAGCCTGCGCCTTGATCCACCTGCCACTGATAGGCCGTGGCATTGCTGGCTGACACGCTGAAAGTCGTATTGGCACCGGCACCAATCGTCGACGCCGATGGCTGAGACGTGATTGATGGCGGGCTGTTCACCGTCAGCGACGCACTACTGGACGTTGCGGCAGGAGACGTAACCCCCGTGGCCACAACACGATAGGTATAGCCACTCATACCCGCCGTCGCGCCCGTGATCGTCAGGGTAGACGTGGTTACCCCCGAATAAACGCCGCCATTGGCGATGTTGGTAAAGCCCGAACCGCTGTTGACCTGCCACTGGTAGCCCGTCGCATCGCTGGCCGTGACGCTGAAGGTCGTATTGCCACCGGCGGCAATGGTCGAGGCGGAAGGCTGTGACGTGATCGCTGGGGCGGGAGGCGTAGCAGATGGCAGGCTCGTGAAGCCAAAGACAATAGTTCCAAGCTTTGCATCACCATCTTGAGTAGGGACATTGATGGTAATTTTTTTGCCGGATGCGCTGGCCGAATATGCGGCTGTATTTGAGGCGCTGCCTCCCTGTAGGGTTATGGATGTAATTTGTGTCAGAGTCCCACCCGAAAACTCAATGTCGAATGAAGCAACACCCCAATTTGCATCGTAAAGAGGAATTATAATAGTTATGGTGTTGTTAGAAGGGTTTATATCGAGCAGGAGCGTTCCATTATTGCCCAGATCAAATTCTGTTCCGGCGCCTACGTTGACGTTCCCTAACGCTTCAGAGCCACCCACCGTTATCCTTGCCTGAGTGCCATTGACGTCCGCATGTGCAACAGAAATGGGAAACAGGGCCAAAATGGTGGCAACACATGCCAGCCATCCCCGCCGCGACACCTTTTGCCACCCGTCCAACACTAATTGAATAAGAACGGAAAATACGGCGGTAACGAAAGAGATCGCAGACATCATTCTGACCTGTTCACTTATGGGGCCGCAAGAGCATGTCTCTGCCGTTACGCCTGATGCGGGTACTATATCCCCTTCGTGTAACGGCGACATATTAATGCAGGTTTAATTGTGACCCAATCTCGGACTACGCGTGTATTGCGTCAAAGCGAGCATAGAACTATACGGTTGACCGCATACACACCTCCGCCGTCATGGACGCCGTCCATAACCGCGGCGACAGGCTTAAGGCCGGATTGTCAGAGGTGATTAGATCGTCAACACCCTCGGCGGGTTGAATGCGTTAACCATACCTATATTTTGTCAGCCCGCTACCATAGCGCCTAAGCCTATATGCGTACGCAGCGCAGTGAAGGTATATTACGAGATTGGAAAAGGTTCTGGCGGAGAGGGTGGGATTCGAACCCACGATACCCTTGCGAGTATGCCGCATTTCGAGTGCGGTGCTTTCGACCACTCAGCCACCTCTCCTGAAGGTTGTGCCGATTATCACCGCATGAAAGCTGGCGATATCGGGCGTGCGTGATCCTAGAGGTCGCTCTCCTACTCACCTGAAAAAAATTTCGCAAGTGATTTTAATGATTTTGCGCATTTAATTATTGAAAATTTACATCGCAGAAGCGAACTGATAGAGGTATCGCTGTTCAGGACAAGCCACACTCATTTAAGCGTGTCTTTCAGGTGTCAGTCACCCCTAAACACGACACAAAAACTATGTTTTTAGCCAAATGCTGTGTTTAAGCGCTAGGCAAAGCGTACTCATAAAGTTATCAATTACCGCCGTTAAATACGGCATTCAGTCATTTTTTTGACTGATCGTTCGAAGGCCAAGAGAGGGCATATATTATGAAACTCAATTTGCTGGCGGGCGCTGCTCTCGCTGCAATGGTGTCAGCGACAGGCGTCGCTCACGCCCAAACCGAAGGTTGGTACGGCGCTGTCGACCTCGGCTACAACTGGAAGTCTGAGTGGAAAGCTAAGTCCGCTAACAACTATATTGATGGCGCGCCGTTTGCTTACGACGTTTCCACCGATGATGACTGGGCTGGTTTTGCCCGTCTGGGTTACCGTTACAGCCCTAACTGGCGCGTAGAATTCGAAGGCGGTTACCGCCCTGGCGATGTTAACGCGGCTTACGGCTTCCAACGCGACCACGGTCCTAGCAACCCAACTATCGCTCGTCCTGCTGACACAGCCCTGCTGAATGCAAACGGCACTTTTGATCAGACGACCTTTATGGTCAACATGATCTATGATTTCGTTCCGGAATCTTCCTTCCACCCATTCGTTGGTCTCGGTGTCGGTCTGAACCGCGTGAAGGCTGACTTCACCGGCCAGTATTCGCCGGGCGACGGCGGCCGTAGCGTGACAATTGAAGGCGAAGACACTGTTGCTGCCTATCAGGCTCTGGCTGGTTTTGCCTGGGCTCTGTCTGACCGTCTGAACCTTGACTTCACCTATCGTTACCTGACGACAGAGAAGGTTTCGTTCGGTGCAACTGGCGATTATGTCCACGGTGGCGGCACCTATGCTCCGGGTGACTTCTCGGGTAAGTTCAACAACCAGACGGCAACGGTTGGTCTGCGTTGGGCGTTCGGTTCGCCGACACCTCCTCCCCCACCGCCTCCTCCTCCCCCACCACCACCGCCTCCTCCCCCACCGCCTCCTCCGCCGCCTCCGCCGCCACCTCCACCGGTTGCGTACGAAGCGCGTGAATTCACGGTGTACTTCGAATTTGATCAGTCGACCCTGACTGCCGACGCTCAGGCGATCGTCCAACAGGCCGCTGATTATTCGAAGGCTGGTAACGCAACCCGCGTTGTGGTTGTCGGTCACGCTGATACCTCCGGTTCGGCTGCCTACAACATCCGCCTGTCTGAACGTCGCGCCAAGACTGTGGCTGACGCTCTGGCCGGTCTCGGTGTTGCCGGTTCGATCCTCGCGGTTGACTGGAAGGGTGAATCGGCTCCTGCGGTTGCCACCGGCGACGGCGTGAAAGAGCCTCTGAACCGTCGTTCGACCATCGACATCGCGTTCTAATCCTTAGGGATTGATGCAAAGTCGATTTCGATCGCACTAAAAAAGAACCCGGCCTGTAATCATACAGGTCGGGTTTTTTTATGCCGTAAATCCAGCCACAACAAAAAGCCCGCCCTTCCGGGTAACGGAAGAAGCGGGCGCAATACAGCCAAAAGCTGTGATTACTTTTTCCCTAAAGGCTTATAATCTTGAGGTCGGCTTACCGCCCGTCGCTCAGGCTTAGGACTGAGCAGCGCCCCGCCAAACAAGGCAAAAGACGTCATGGCATGCTGCTTCTTTTCGTGATCATTCATGAGGGGCTCCTTTCAACCTGTCGGTACGTACAAAGGTTAACGCGTTCGGAAATATTCCAGTGAAAACCATCCTGACACAGGCAGTTCATCTGACAATAATTATTCTGTATCCGGAATATAAAATGCAATAAATTCCGAAAAACAAATTGATCTATATGGTATTTTTTACAATCCTATTTCCATAACAGACAGACGAAAATCATTTTCGTTATGATTCACGATAAAACAACCATCCTGAACTAGACTGTCCTTATCGGCCTGAAGAGCCGTCTAAAAACAGAATGTGAGTGATGGATGTCTAAGTCTGCCGTAGTTATGGCCTCGGCCATAGTGTGCGCCGTGCTGTCTGGTCTGGCGGTCGCACAGCTTGAGCGCATCGTTACTGCGCCTTCAGCCCCCGCTGTCAGCTATGCGCAGACGCACCCTGTATCCGGCAGCATCGCCGTGAATAGCGAAGCTGCGGTCATTGGCGGCATTACCGCTATCCCCAAGGCCACTGACGGCCATTTCTGGGCCGAGGCCCGCGTCAACCAAACCGTTGTGCGCTTTCTGGTGGATACCGGCGCGTCGGTCGTCGCCCTGACGCCTGAGGATGCCCGACGCCTCGGGGTGGACCCCAGCCGCCTGACCTATGACCGTGACGTTACCACAGCCATGGGCAAGACCAAGGCCGCGCATGTCATGATCGATTCCATGGGGATCGGCCAGAGCCGAATGCAGAATGTTGAGGCGTTGGTCATACGCGATGGTCTGTCGACATCGCTTCTGGGCATGAGCTACCTCGGCCGCCTGCGCCGCTTTGAAGCGACGCCTTCAAGCCTGATCCTGCATCCTTAGTGCACCCTGCGCAAGGTTTCGGCAGACGGCTCCGGTCTGGAGACAACCGGCAGACAGAGATCGCGCAACCTGTAGCCTCGCGCCTCAAGTAGCTGCGCCATGACCAGCACCGCCAGATAAAGCGCTTCAGGCGGCTCCTTGCCCATGATCCAGCGGGCATGGGCCAAAAAACGGTCTTCATTCCCCTTTTGAGCTGCCGCGAAAAGAGCCAGCAGAGCGATCTCGTCTCGGGTCGTCTCTATATGCCCCGGTCGCCCAAGACGCAATTTCCGGAGACCTTTTGCCAACAGACTAACGATACTGTGAAACGCGAGAATGCCCTCGCTTTCCTGCCCTCCGAAAGCATGTGAAAATTCGCGATGCAGGGTACGGCACTGCACCGAACAGGCCACGGAGGTTCTGACGGCCCATATCAGGAAATGTTCCGCATAGGATAGGGTACGAATATCGCGATTTTCTCCGTTATCCGTCTTGATATCCGCCTGCATGATATGCCCCTTACCGATATTATAATTGCAATTCATTCGCAATATCATCATAATGCAGGTGGGGCAATGGGTATATGCCGTCACAGGAGGTGCAGATGTCTGAGATGTCGCCCAGTCGGTTCAGTCAATATGAACTGACGCTGGAAGAAATGCTGGCCGATCCTATTGTGCGCCTGCTGATGCAACGTGACGGCGTAAATGACGAAGACATTAAAGCCCTGATGGCCCATCAGGTGGCCACTTTACAGCGCCCCTAAGCGCAGCCCCCCTCCGTCATACTCAACCGCAACTGCAAAAACACGAACGACGTTTCTTCGCGTTTTTTTATGCGTCCTGTAGTAGGCTTGTCTTGAAACTGTAAACGGTAACTATTATAGTTACGAATGTATCCTCGTTTTTTCATTTAAGGATTTTTCTCATGCGTTACGGTCTCCTGAAATCTGCGGCCCTTGGCCTGACCCTTCTTGCCGGTTCTCTGGCCCCTACGGCCTTTGCTGCACCCGTTACCTATAATCTCGACGACACGCATACTGAGGTGGTGTTCAGCTGGAGCCATTTCGGTTTTTCCAACCCGACCGCAAAGTTCCAGAGCGCCAGTGGTACGCTTGTGCTTGATCAGGACAACCCTGCCGCCAGCGCCGTCGAAGTGACATTCGACATCAACAGCATCAATTCCGGCGTGCCCGCATTCAACGATCACCTGAAATCCGCTGACTTCTTTGATGCCGCACAGTTCCCGACCGCTACCTTTAAGAGCACAAAAGTTGACGTGACCGGTGCCGACACCGCCAAGGTGACCGGCGACCTGACCATCAAAGGCGTCACCAAGCCCATCGTTCTGGATGTGAAGCTCAACAAGATCGGTGAGAATTTCAAAGGCCAGACCGTCGCCGGCTTCAGCGCCAAGGGTGAGCTGAAGCGTTCGGACTTCAATGCCGGTGCCTATGCGCCTGGCGTCAGCGACGAAATCAAGCTTAAGATTACTGTCGAAGCGATCAAGCAATAGGCCTAAAGGACGCGGAGCCTGACATGACTGACATTACTCAGGATAAGGCTTCGCGGCTGCCTACGCTTTTTATTCCACACGGCGGCGGGCCCTGCTTCTTCATGGAGTGGAACCCGCCGCATATGTGGGATCAGATGGGCGATTATCTTCGGGGCATAGCCGCGCAGATTAAACAAAAACCCAAGGCTATAATTGTCGTCTCCGCCCATTGGGAAGAAGATCAGTTCACCGTACAGGCAACCCCTGCGCCCGATCTTTATTTCGACTATTACGGTTTTCCCGACCACACCTACCAGCTGAGCTATCCGTCGAAAGGCGCGCCTGAACTGGCGGCACGCGTCACTGAACTCGCGTCACAGGCGGGTATTGTCGTTAATACTGACACGACACGCGGCTATGACCACGGTGTGTTTATCCCCTTGCTGCTCATCTACCCCGACGCCGATATTCCGGTCATTCAGCTGTCCCTCAAAAAGGGATATGACCCTGAGGCCCACAGTGATCTCGGCAAGGCACTGGCCCCGCTACGCGATGAGGGTGTGCTTATCATAGCCTCAGGCATGAGCTTCCACGATGTCGGCGCACTGATGCGGGCCAGACTGGGGCCTGATCCAGTCAATGCCTCACATCATTTCGATAACTGGCTGAATGAAGCGGTTACCGGCCAAACCGGCGAGGCGCGCAATGAGGCCCTGACGCAGTGGGCCAGCGCACCCGGTGCCCGTGTCGCCCACCCGCGTGAAGACCACCTTCTGCCGCTCATGGTCGCCGCAGGGGCCGCCGGTGAGGATGCCGGAGAGCGAACCTACAGCGAAACCCTGCAACCGGTAAATACGGCCCTCAGCGGCTTTCAGTTCGGCTAGAGCGTTTTCCCATCAAGTGAAATCACTTGATGGATAAGAAAGAGCGACCACTAAAAAACCAGAGCAAATTAACGATCCAATATGATCGAAATTTGCTTTGGGACGGCACAGCTTGCAAACCATGCGGGAAAGGCCATACTCGAAACCATTATTTCGAGGACAGCTGACCTATGTATGAACTGCACATAGCCAATATGAACTATTCCTCCTGGTCGCTCAGGCCGTGGGTTTTGCTGCGTGAACTGGACATCCCCTTCATTGAGCACCAGCACTATTTCCGTCCGGCCAATGACCTGAGTGATCCGTTTAACCGCTTCTCGCCTTCTGGCCTCGTGCCTGCCCTGACCGATAATGGCGTAACCGTCTGGGATTCGCTGGCCATTGCCGAATATGTGTATGAAACCCACCCTGCCGTCTGGCCTGAGGATAAGGGCGCACGGGCCTTTGCCCGTTCCGTCGCGGCCGAAATGCATTCGGGCTTTACCGCCCTGCGCAGCCAGTGTGGCATGAATTGCGGCCTGCGTATCCGTCTGCACAGGATGACACCGGAACTGACCAAAGACCTGAAGCGTCTTGATGCCTTATGGCAGGAAGGGCTTGAACGCTTCGGCGGGCCATTCCTCACCGGTGATCGCTTTACCGCCGTTGATGCCTTCTTCTGTCCGGTGGCCTTCCGTGTTCAGACCTATGACCTGCCGCTGAGTGAGGCCTCAAAAGCCTATGTGCAGCACCTGCTTGAGCTTAAATCCATGCAGATATGGTATGCCTGCGCCCTGCGCGAAGAGGCGCGTGACCTGCCCCATGAAGAAGACGCCAGAGCCTCAGGCACCCTGCTGGCCGATCACCGTATCCATAGATAGTATCGGCTCATTAAATAAATTGTCTTTCATTATCCCTGTGCCTATCATGGGCCAACAGACAGGCCGCAATCAGAAACGGCCAAAACACAGGGATAGGGAATATCGGATGAAAGCGGCTCACCTTCTGGCGCCACTGCTAATGGGCATTTGCGCCTTTTCGGTTAAGGCTGAGATCATTCAGACGGCCTCGCCTGATGGGCGGAACGTCATTGGCTTCACGCACAGTGCAGACAGCAACGGCATAAGCGTCAGCCGCAACGGTAAGACCGTTTTTACCCCCTCGCCCTTCGGCCTGATGATCAGCACCGACGTGCCCTTTGGCCCGAAAATCGGCCCGGAAGGCCACAAAGTCACGCAGGTAACAACGACCGAGGGGGTTGACGCCTTTCAACTGCCGGTCGGCAAGACCACATCGGTTAGGGCACCCTATCGCGAAACCGTCATTACCCTGCAAAAAGATGACGCGCTGATCCCGACCTTACAACTTGTTCTGAGAGCCTATGATGACGGCGTCGCCTTGCGCTATGTCATCCCGTCGAACAGCGGCCCCAAAGACCTGAAGCTACAGAAAGAACTGACCAGCTTTCGCTTTGCCGCTGATTTCGACTGCTGGGGCCTCAATCAGGGCCGCTTTGAGAACAGCTTCGAAGGCGAACATGACCCGTTCAAGGCCAGCGACCTCAGGGCCTTCCACCTCTATCAATCGCCTGTGGTGTGTAAAACCGGCGAAGGCGACACCACCTTTGCACTGGCCGAATCCAATGTCCGAAACTATCCCGGTGCCTACTATGCCGGACGTGAAGACGGCGGTCTGGGGCTCGAGGTCATACTGACCCCGCGCAAGGATAATTCGACAGGTGCGCGGTTTAACACCATTACCGCCAAAATTGACGCCTCACAGGGCTTTGCAACCCCCTGGCGCGTGGTGATGATTGGTGACAGCGCAGGTAAGCTGATTGAAAATAACCTGATCACCGCACTGGCCGAACCTCAGGCCTTTCAGGACACCTCATGGATCAAACCGGGCCTTGTGGCGTGGGACTGGTGGAACGGCTCACAGGTCGATATCCCCAATCCGGGCATGAATACCGATACCTATAAGGCCTTTGCCGATTTCGCAGCGGATATGGGCCTTGACTATATCATGCTCGATGAAGGCTGGTCGATTGGCTCAACCGTCGAAGCCAACACAAAGGCCGATATCACCAAACCCAAGCCCGAAGTCGATCTGACCGAGATCATCCGTTATGCCGCCGATAAGGGTGTCAGGGTCTGGGTCTGGGTGCAGTGGGAACAACTGAACAATCAGATGGATGAGGCCCTTGCCGCTTACGAAAAATGGGGCATTGCCGGCATCAAGGTCGACTTCATGAACCGCAACGATCAGGATATGGTCGATTATTACCACCGCCTGTTATCCACGGCGGCAAAGCACAGGATCATGGTCAATCTGCATGGTGCCTATCCGCCGAACGGCCTTTTGCGCACCTATCCGAACTATGTGACACAGGAAGGTGTTCTGGGGGCGGAAAACAACAAATGGAGCAACCGCATAACGGCGCAGCATAATGTGCGGCTGGCCTTCACACGCGGGCTTCTCGGGCCAAGTGATTATACCCCGGGTGGCTTCCGGCACGCCACGCCCGAAGATTTTCCGCAAAAAATGCAGTTTTTCAACCCCTATGTCATGACCACCCGCGGCCACGCTCTGGCGCTCTATGTCATCTACGACAGCCCGTTACAGATGGTATCCGACAGCCCGCCAACCTACAAAAAGGCTGACGGCACATGGGAAGACGGGGTCGATTTTCTTCAGGCCGTTCCCGCAACATGGGATGAAACCCGTTTCATTTCCGGCGATATTGATGACTATGTGACCATTGCCCGCCGCAAAGGCGACACATGGTATGTCGGGGCAATCACCAACGACAAGGGCCGTAATATCACCCTGCCGCTCTCGTTCCTGAAAGGCAAACATGCAGCAAAGGTCTGGGCCGACGGGGATACAATTTCCACCCTCAAAACATCAGAACGCAAGGTCAACAGCAGCGACCGTATTTCCCTGACCCTCGCCCCGAATGGCGGCGGAGTCATTGTCCTCAAGCCCGCGCCCTAGAATAATTTAAGCCCTCCCCAGACAGGGAGGGCTTAATGATTAGTCTGTCAGATGGCTCAGGCCGCTCCGGCACGTAATCGCGGCATGGCCGACGTACTTGCGGCCGGATTCTTGATATATAGCCCGCGCGTTCCCGGCATCGGTTTGAAGGCATCGGTAATCCCAAGCACGGTTTCCGCCGCCCCGAGGAACAGGAAACCATCGTCAGGCAAAAGCGTGCTGATCTGCTCCAGCACACGGCGCTTGGTTTCGATATCGAAATAGATCAGCACGTTACGGCAATAGACCACGTCCTGACGGCCCACCAGTCGCAGATCCTCAAGCAGATTCAGTTTCTTGAAACGAACCGCCTGACGGATCTTGGACGACAAGCGCCACATATCGTCAACCTTTTCAAAGTGCTTGACCATCATCTGAATGGGCAGACCCCGCTGGACTTCAAACTGCGTATAAAGGCCGGCCTGCGCCTTTTCGAGGCAGCGCTCAGAAATATCGGTAGCCAGTATATCCAGCTTGATGCGCGGATATTGCGGGCGCAGTTCCTCCATCATCATGGCCAGCGAATAAGGCTCCTGTCCGGTTGAACAGGCCGCACACCAGATTTTCAGATCCCCGCTCAGACGCGCCTTGGCCAGCGCGGGCAGGACATCGGACTTGAACTGATCAAACGGTGTCTTGTCCCGAAAGAAGAAGGTTTCGTTCGTCGTCATGGCATCGGTGACGGCATAGATCAGCTTTTCGTCACGGCGCGTGCGCAGGCTGGTCAGCAGGGCGGCGACATTGCTGAAACCTTCCTTGCGGGCCACAGGCGACAGACGGCTTTCGATCAGATAGGTCTTTTCAGTCCCCAGTATCAGCCCAGAACGCTGCTTAAGAAGGGCGGCCAGATGTTCGATATCTTCGGTTGTCATTGGACTTTTTCCCCTCTGGCGAAGGCCTTGCAGGCCGCAGACAAGCCTGCCACCGGTTTAATTAATTCAGCCAATCCGGCTTCGGCAACAGCACCGGGCATGCCCCAGACCACTGAGGTGGCTTCGTCCTGCGCCATTATGGTGGCACCGGCGTCTGAAAGCACCTTAGCCCCGTCACGGCCATCATGGCCCATGCCGGTCAGTACCACAGCAATCAGGTTCTTGCCGTAGACATCAACCGCCGAGGTAAACAGCGGATCGACCGCCGGTCGACACCAGTTAATCTGCGGCCCCTGATCGAGCTTAATGACCGGTGCCACGGATGACCCTTTGAGGCGCATATGGAAATCACCCGGCGCAATATAGACGTGACGCGGTTGCACCGTCATCCCGTCGGTCGCCTCAAGCACCTTAAGGTCAAGCGCCTTATCGAGATGCTCGGCCAGAATGGTCGTAAAGGCAGCCGGCATGTGCTGAACGATGAATATAGGCAGGCGCCAGTCCGGCCCCAGCCCCATCAGGAAACTGCGCAAGGCAGGCGGGCCACCGGTCGACGCGCCGATCACCAGCGCCTCCACACGACGCGGGCCGACATGGCGTATGCGCGGGGCCAGGACAACCGGCTTCGGGGTCACAGGCGGTGCCACTGCCACTGGCGCATGAGGTGTCGGTGCTCTCAGGCTTGTCGGCGTAGTTGGCGAAGATTGTGCCTGAGACTGCGGTGGAATGGGCCACAGGCGCGTGCGCCCGCATAAGGCCCTGATCTTGGTCAGAAGTTCGACACGGAACCCTTCGGCCCCGCCGATGCGCGTAGACTCCGGCTTCGGAATATAATCCGCCGCCCCCAGCTCCAGCGCTCTTAAGGTTACCGTTGCCCCGCGCGTCGACAGCGTAGACGCCATCAGCACCTTAAGCCCCGGCTTGGCAGCGATCAGTTTCGGCAGGGCCTCAAGCCCGCCCATGTTCGGCATTTCGATATCAAGAATCAGCACATCCGGCTGAAGCTCGCGCACCTTTTCGATGCCCTTGGCCCCGTCGGTCGCGGAACCGGCCAGCACCATATCGTCTTCGTGCTCGACCCAGCGCGTAACCAGACCGCGCACGACAGCGGAATCATCGACGATCATGACCCGCAAGGGTCGCAGGGAGGCCGCCGTATGTGGGTTCAGGCTCATTTTAAATCAGGCCAACTTCCGAAAACTTAGCCTCAAGGATGTCGCCATCAAACGGCTTCATGATGTATTCTGACGCGCCTTCGGTCAGGGCCTCGGTGATATGCGACATATCATTCTCGGTCGTGCAAAACACCACAACCGGCTCGGTACCGCCCTCTTCCTTGCGCAACTGGCGCAGGAAAGTAATGCCGTCCATGACCGGCATGTTCCAGTCAAGCAGTATGGCCGTAGGCATGGTCGCCTTACAGGCATTCAGGGCCTCAAGGCCGTCTGCGGCCTCGGAAACCTCAAACTGCAGATTTTCCAGAATACGGCGGGCGACCTTACGGATCACGCGACTGTCGTCAACAACCAGACAGGTTTTCATATAGCTTTCCCCTGAACCTGCTTACGCGGCCTTAAGATGTGCCGCATCCAGCAAGGTGTGCGGGTCCAATACTATCAGCAGTTCCTTTTCCAATTGATAAACGCCGACAATAATATCGGCCCAGCGCGGCGGCAGATTGCCCGGCGGCGCATGGAAACGTTCATCATCAAGTTTAAGGACTTCATCCACCGAATCGATGATCAGACCGTAGGAGTCACCCTGCACCTCAAGACCGATCGCCAGAGGTTCCGGCGCATCCGCCTCACGCGGCGGCAAGGCCAGACGCTGACGGGCGCAAACCGCCGTCACGATCCGTCCGCGCAGGTTCAGCACACCGGCAATTTCCGGACGTGACAACGGCACAGGCGTCAAACCGCGCGGGTGAAAGACATCATGAACGCGTGCGGCGTCCACACCAAATAACTGACCGCCGACGCGAAGCGTGACATAATCGCGGATGCTCATTCCTATATCCCTTTAAGCCGCTACGGTTTGCAAATCAGAGGCGTGATCGCGCCGGTGATGTTCGGCCAGACCCCGCAACTGGTAATGCTCGACATCGAGAATTTCACAGGCCCTTCCGGCGACCACCGCCGTCCCGCGCACCCCGTGATGATCCGCCGACAACTCGATATTCAGGTAATCCTCGACGACATCGACGATTTCATCAACCGCCAGCCCCATGGCATAACCTTCGCCGGTGAAAACCAGCAGCGGCTGAATGTCGTTCTCCTTGAGGCCATTGCCATCGACGACATTGACGATCGGCATCAGGCGTCCGCGATATTGCAGGGCAGCCCGACCATCCATGCGTTCGATCTTGTCGCTCTCTATGTGCTCAAGACGTGTGATATGCTCAAGCTCGACCGCCTTGGGCGCACCGCCACCGGCACGGAACAGGAGCATGGCCACCTTCTGACCCATAGCTTCACTATGGGCATCTTCAACCGCCTCCGATGTCTTGTCATCCATGATATTGCCCGCATGTTCGGACAGGGCGTTGGGATCAAGGATCAGCACCACAGAGCCGTCACCCAGAATGGTTGCCCCTGAGAAGGATTGCACATCGCGCAGAATACCGGCCAGCGGCTTGACGACGATTTCTTCCGTATCGAGAACATCATTGACCACAAGGCCGTAACGGCGCTCACCGACCTGTATCACCATGACAAAAGCGGTTTCGTCCTGATCATATTCCCCGAGTTTCAACGTCGGCGACAGTTGCACCAGCGGCAGCAGCTTGTCCCTGAGGCGCAAGACCAGTGACTGTTCGATACGCTCGATCTTATGCTCCGCATTGGCGCCGGTACGCACCAGCTCCATCACCGAGGTCTGCGGCACCGCGAATTTCTGACCACCGGCCCCGACAATAAGGGCCGACACAATCGCCAGGGTCAACGGTATCTTGATGGTAAAGGTCGTGCCCTGACCCGTGACCGAGTTCAGGTCGATCTGGCCACCGATCTGCTCGATATTGGTGCGCACAACGTCCATGCCGACACCGCGACCGGACAGGTTGGTCACCGCCGACGCCGTAGAGAAGCCCGGCGCGAAGATATAGCGGTGTATCTGCTGGTCGGACATATTCTCGACTTCGTTGCGAGACGCCAGACCCTTTTCAATGACCTTTTCACGGATGCGCGTCGTATTCAGGCCGCGCCCGTTATCGGAAATACGAATGACGATATAGCCGCCTTCGTGGAACGCCGCCAGCTTGACCGTACCATTAGCAGGCTTACCAAGCTTGATACGCTCTTCGGTCGATTCCAGACCGTGGTCCGCCGAGTTACGCACCATATGGGTCAGGGGATCACGAATAAGCTCAAGTACCTGACGATCAAGTTCGGTGCCTTCACCGTCCATGACCAGATCGATCTTCTTACCCAGTTCATGGCTCAGGTCACGCACCAGACGCGGCAACTTCTTCCACGCTGCGCCAATCGGCTGCATGCGGGTCTTCATCACGCTGTCCTGTAGCTCACCCGTCAGGGTCGACAGGCGCTGCAAGGGGGTGGCAAATGCCGAATCTTCGCGAGTACGCGATATCTGCAACAGCTGGTTACGCGTCAGAACCATCTCTGACACCAGCGTCATCAGCCCCTCAAGCACATCCACCGAAACCCGGATCGACTGGGTGGTGGTAATCCCGCCCCCTTCTTCACCGCCGCCCGCCAGATTGGACAGAGCCGCCAGAGAGGTATTCAGTTCATTGTTCGCCGCCGGAGATGGCGCTGCGGGCACGACCGGTTCGGCCACAGCGGCAACCGCTTCTTCAACGACCGGCTCATTCATCCAGTCGGGGGCTTCCGCCGCCATAAAGGCCGCCTCAAGCTCCTCCAGCGATACCTCACCGGGGCGCAGGGTGCGTTCAAGTTCCGGTTTAACCTCAGGAATAACCACGTCTTCGGCATCTGCCGCAATCGGACGATCCGGCACGGTCACCGCCTTGACGGCATCAATAGCCACTTCACGGCCGTCGGCCATGGCCTCAAGCTGTTCGATCAGGTCTTCATCCGAGCCATCCGGCTCAAGACCGGTGCTTTCGAGACCGGCAAGAATAACCTTGATGCGGTCAATCGAGTGCAGAACCAGCGTCACCGCCGTCGGCGTGACCTCAAGCTTGCCATCGCGGAAACGCCCCAGCAGGGTTTCACCGGCATGGGCGACGGCCTCAAGGCGTCCCAGACCCAGAAAGCCGCAGGTGCCTTTGATTGTATGCACAAGGCGGAAAATATTATCCAAGGTCTTGCGTTCATTCGGATTGGCTTCAAAACGCACCAGCTCCGAATCAACCACCTCAAGGCTTTCAGCGGTTTCGGTTAGAAACTCGGCAATAAGATCGTCCACTTGACACCCCGTCTTCAAACGATGGCACAGCGCAACAGGCGCAATCATACCATCTTTAACGGGTCACTATCGCGAGGTTTGGTTAAGGGATAGTTGCCAGAACCGCCATTATCCCTTTGTCTGACCTAATCTGGCAATTTTATTTTTATCGTCAGTTGATCCGTATCAACCGCGACCGTCAGCTTGCCACCGGCTTCCTTGACGACACTATAGAGCCAGAAGGGCTGAATCCACTGTCCGTTAAGCCCGTCACTTAAGGGTTTACCGAACAGGCCTTCGACGGCTTCGGGCTTAAGGCGTGCGCGTTTACCACTTGAGACAGACGTCAAAACCAGAACGCCCTCTTCCCGCTCAAGACGGATGTGCGCCACACCACCGGTCGGCAAGGCATTACCGGCTATATAGCCAAGATTGACCAGCGCCCGTGCCGCCGGCTTTTCAAAGACGACCTCATTATCAATATCGAACTGCAATTCGGCGCGCATGGTCGCAAACATATCCGAAAGGATCTTGTTCAGTTCCCGGCCGCTGAAGGCTTCTGCCGAGGTGGCGGCCCCGAAGGCCACACGGGCAAACTGCACCAGCGCGACCATCTTGGTGGCACTGGCCTGAATAAGATTGACGGCGTCATCACGCATATCCTGCGCCGAAGGATCGGCCAGAAGATCAAGGCCAGAGACAATCGCACCGGTCGGGCTGATAAAATCATGACACAGCTTGGCCACCAGTTGCGTCGCCAGATCGTGCGGATTAGGCAGGCCAGCCGTTTCGGACGCAGCCTCAGATACAGCCCCGGATACAGCCTCAGAAGCGTCTGTGGTAACCGGCTTATCGTCCGTAATTATATCGGTTGTCATGCATCAGATCCTGAGAATGTAACAGAACAGGTGAAGGATTAGCTTTTCTGCACCCTTATGTGAGGTGATTTGCCTTATCAGAAAACCTCCAAGACGGTATAGTCGGCAATAATTCGCACAGGCGGCGCAAATCCTACCCGTTGACTCGTGTTTTGTGACGGGATTAACTGACTGCCTGCGGCATTTTATTTTTTTCGCTCCAAAGGTTTTTCAAATGGCTGATCCGCTTTCCTCCGCTTCCGTCGCCCGCTTCGCCCGCAAAGGCCGTGGCAAGGTTTATGACTCCCTGCTCGACACGATTGGCGACACCCCGCTGGTGCGCCTGCCGCGCCTGTCAGAAGCCTATGGTGCCAAGGCTGACGTGCTGGCGAAGCTTGAATTCTTCAATCCGCTGGCCTCGGTCAAGGATCGCATCGGCGTCGGCCTGATCGAATCGCTCGAAGCCTCCGGCGACCTTAAGCCCGGCGGCGTGATCATTGAGCCAACCTCAGGCAATACTGGTATTGCACTGGCCTTTGTCGGAGCCTCCAAAGGCTATGAGGTCATTCTGGTCATGCCGGAATCCATGTCTCTGGAGCGCCGCAAGATGTTGCTTCTGCTTGGAGCGCGCCTTGAACTGACGCCTGCGGAAAAAGGTATGCGCGGGGCGATCAACCGTGCGCTGGAACTGCGTGACTCAATCCCCGGATCGGTCATCCCCCAGCAGTTTGAAAACAGCGCCAATGTCGCCATTCACCGCATCACCACTGCCGAAGAAATCTGGAACGACACCAATGGCGCGGTTGACGTGCTGATTTCCGGTGTCGGCACCGGCGGCTCGATCACCGGCGTCGGTCAGGTGCTGAAAGAGCGCAAGCCCTCCGTTGAGATCGTCGCCGTAGAACCCGAAGCCTCACCCATCCTGTCCGGCGGCGAACCCGGCCCGCACAAGATTCAGGGTATCGGTGCCGGATTTGTACCGGGCATTTTGGATCGCGGCGTGATTGATAAGGTCGAACTGGTTTCCAACGACGACGCCTTTGCCACCGCCCGCAAGTCGGCGCAACTCGAAGGCCTGCCCGTGGGTATTTCCTCCGGAGCCGCCCTTGAGGCCGCCTTCCGTCTGGCGGCGCGGGATGAATATGCCGGTAAAACCATTGTCGCCATTATCCCGAGCTTCGCGGAACGCTATCTGTCGACCGCCCTGTTCGATGGCCTCTAAGGGCCTCGGGCATTAAAACAAAAAGGACGCAAGCCTCAGGCTCTGCGTCCTTTTTGTGTCTCAACCCTATACCTTGGCTGGTCCGCTGGAATCGCGCACAATAAGCTCATGCGGCGTCATGAAAACCGAGGTATTGCCACTGCTGCGTGTCTGTCCTTCCCACCCGTCGATGATCTGCACAACCCGCCGCGCCATTTCGAGATAGGGCTGGCGTATGGTCGTAAGCGCAGGCCAGACCGCCGAGGCAATCGGCGCATCATCAAAGCCCACGACCGACAGGTCACCGGGGATACTCAGGCCGCGCTTATGGGCCACCATGGCCACCGCCGCCGCGGTTTCGTCATTGGCGGCAAAGATGGCGGTCGGCGCGTCAGGCAGGGACAGAAGTATCTCTGCGGCCTCAATACCCTTTTTGAACATGAAGTCACCGCTGGCAAAAAGTTCAGGCCCCGGCCTTGGCAGGCCTGCGGCGTCATAGGCCTCAATAACCCCTGAGCGCCGGAGAATCGAGGCCGAGTGATCGGCATGGCCGGTAATGTGGCCAATGCGCTTATGGCCCAGTGAAAACAGATGTTCGACAATCTGACGCGACGCCGCCCGATCATCCATAACTACGGCAGGAAAATGGGTGTCATAGACCGAAGGCGCGATCAGAACGGCCCGCGCACCTTTTGTGCGCAAATAGTCCTTAAGCGGTGCAAAATCACAAAGCGTCGGCAGCAGCACCAGATCACGCACACGGCCCTCGGTCAGGAACCGGTCAACCCGCGCCTGCCAGTCCGGCATGACCCCTTCAAACAGCTCAACCGTCATGTGCTTTCCGGCCTCCATACAGGCGGTCAGAAGCGCCTGATGGAAACGGCTCTGATAACCCGAGGCCGGGTCTTCAAGCAAAAGCCCCAATGATGATCCGCCCCCCAGCCGCAACTGACGCGCCATGGAGTTGGGGCTGTACTCAAGTGACTTCATCGCCTCAAGCACCGCTTCGCGTGTCTTCGTCTTCACACGATCCGGTTCGTTCAGCACCCGTGAAACCGTCTTTGCCGACACCCCTGCCAGACGGGACACATCATATATAGTCGTCATGTCAAAGTGCCAATTCCACCCAAGGTTAATACCGGCGTCACCGCGCCTGTGCGCCCCGCCTTAACAGAAGCGTCATGATGCAACAAGGCCACAGTCTGTTCGTGATGTCTACGTGTTTCATGGTCAAAAATGACATCGATGACATTTTATATTGACACAATCAGGACATTTTGTCACACCAGAGGCACTTCATTGCGAAAAAACACCTATGGGAGGGATGTAAGACCGCATCAGACGGTCAGCAAAGCAGGTGCATTGTATGACAATATCATCAAGCAACGCCTGTCTCTCGCGAAAATGTCCGCCGAAAGATCAAAAGACATAACGGGGCCAAAACAAGACAATTGGCAGGACAAAAAAGGGTTCGAAATACAGGGTCGAAACCGCGTGTAGTGTGAAAAAGTACAACACAACAACATCCAGGGATGAAGCATAATGAAATACACCACCCCACACCACAGTCGCGCCGGGCGTGCGCGCAAATGGGCTTTGGCGCTTGGCGCCGGTGCCTCGGTGATGGCATTGTCCACAGCCACCTTTGCTCAGGAGGCCGCCACCGCAGACGAGGACATCACGACCGTCGTCATTACCGGCGTGCGGGCCTCACAACTTAAGTCGGTCGGTATCAAACGCCGCGAAGTGGCCATCGTCGACGCCATCTCTTCCGAAGACATTGGCAAGCTGCCGGACACCACCATTACCGACTCACTGCAACGCGTTCCCGGCGTACAGATTCGCCGCGACGCCGGTGAAGGTTCGACCGTTGATCTGCGCGGCCTGTCTCAGGTCATTACCCTGATGAACGGCGAACAATACTTAAGCGCCGGAAACCTCGGTTCGGCCCAGCCCAATCTGCTGGATGTGCCGTCACAGCTGATGAACTCGGTTGTGGTCTATAAGTCCACCGATCCGACCAATGTTCTGTCGGGCATTTCCGGCACGATCGATCTGCAAACCCGCCGTCCGTTCCAGTTCCGTGAAGGCCTGACACTCGCCGGTGCCATCGAAGGCCAGCGCGGCAGCCACACCAAGTCCGACGACCACCTGATCAACGGTCTGGTAAGCTGGCGTAACGATAAGGCAGGCATACTTTTGTCCGCCGCGACATCGGATGTGACCCTCGGCAACAACTATTCCGGCGTCAGTCAGGCTCTGTTTGGCAACAATGACTGGGGCGGGTCCGCTCCCAATAACTTCCTGTCGCCGCATGGCTATGACAGCTTCCACCGTGAAAACCAGCGCAAGCGTACTGGCTTCAATGCCTCGTTCGAAGGCAAGATTGGCGACAGCTATACCCTTATTGTCGAAGGCTTCTATGCCAAGCTTGAGGACTATAACCGCGCCGTGGGCCTGAATATTTCCAACCGCTGGGATGGGGCCGTATTCGGCACCTGGACACAGCCAACGGATTTCTCGGATACGGGTGTAACCGGTGGCAATGGCCGCCCGTGGGTCAGTGTTGATGAATATGACATCAACGCCCACTGGATCAACTCGTTTACGGTCAACCGCACCAACACCTCAGAATCCCACAACTACAACCTTGAACTCAAATACGATAACGGCGGCAAGTTCACCTATGAATTGCGCGCCATTTCGGCTGAGGCCAACCGCCTGAGCATGAACGGTCAGGTTCAGGGCGATCTGTCTAACTGGGGTTATGCCCCCGGCCGCTTCACCCTGTTCCGTCAGGCCGCAGACCGCACCCGCGGCACCTTCTATTCCAAGGAAATCTGCGATACCTTTGACGCCTCCCGCCGTTCCAACAGCATCACAGGCGCACAAGGTGGCTGTTACCTCAATCCGAACCCCGAAGGCTACGGCGAAAACCCGCAGCTGCATTATGACATCTCAGGCAAACATCCGGCATGGTCAGGCTTTGACACGCCCATCACCGGCGGTCTCGGCGCAGGCAAGACCTTAACGGACTATATGGCCAATCTGGGGTCATATGCGGTGGGTGCCTTCTCATCGGAAAATAACAACGAAGCCGATTCCCGTCTGAAAGTTCTGCGTTTCGACGGTCACTACGAATATGACGACCGCCTGTTCGGCCTGTTCAATAAAACCCACTTCGGCCTGCGCCATTCCGAACGTGACACCTCAATCACCCAGTTCCACCTGTTCTCGGACTTCTATGCCGGTAAGCCTGACCAGAACGGCGTCGTTCAATCCGCAGGCTGTGCCGCACAGTGGAAAGCCATTGACGTGGTAATGGATAACCCCCGCTGCGCGCGCGGCGAAATGGTGCCCCATGCTCTGGCAGGACAGCTTGATCCCGACGGCGATCCGTATCCGGCCACGATCTTCCAGCCCTATACGGTCAACCGCCCGACGCGACTGGATGAATATAACAACCCGATCTTTGTCACCGATCTGGGGGGTATTACCTCCGGTCTGCCGGGTTTCTGGGCCGCTGATCCGCGTGATTTTGATGATGCGGTCGGCTTCATGCAGAATGTTTTCGGTGGCGCTAACCGCGTCATCATTCCGGGCCAGTCCTATGACGTCAGCCTGGAAGAAAGCAACGCCTATGTTGCCGGTGATTTCGAAGTCGGCAAGCTTAAGGGTAATGCCGGTCTGCGTTACATCAAGACCAAGATCAATGTCCGTCAGAACGTCACCGACCCGACCCAGTATCCCTATGGTGATACCAACGAGGATATCGGCGACGTCTTTGATACCAACAGCTATTCGGACATCCTGCCGTCTCTGAACCTTGTCTATGACTATTCGGAAAAGCTGCGCTTCCGCTTTGCAGCCGCCAAGACCATGCAGCCGCTTGATCTCGGCAGCTATGGCGGCGGTCTGTCGATCACCACCTCGGATGACCAAACCCTCGGCATCCGCATTGCGACCGGTGCCTCTCAGGGCGGCAACCCGCAACTGGCCCCCTGGCGCGCCAAGAACTTCGATCTGTCGGCTGAATACTATCTCGGTCGCGCCTCTCTGGTTAACGTGGCCGTCTTCTATATCGATATTGCCAGCTTCGTAACCGGCGGTCAGACCACCGGCGAGTTCCCGGATCAGGACGGCGTCATTCGTCGCACCGTACCGGTTAACCTTCCGGTGCAGGGTGACGGCGGTAAGGTTCAGGGTATCGAGTTGTCAGGCAAGTTCTCGTTTGACGACTTTATCGATACACCGATCCTGCGTAACTTCGGTGTCGATACCAACTACACCTTCTCACCGTCCAAGGAACTGCGCCGCAGCATGGATGGCGACCGTCTGCCGTTCATGAACAACTCCAAACACCAGTATAATCTGGTCGGCTGGTACCAGGACGACAAGCTTCAGGTGCGCGTTGCCTATAACTACCGCTCCGCACGTTATATGGCCCTGAATACGCTCGGCGGCGACAACCTGCCAACCTATCAGGACAAGTCAGCCTATGTGGACGTCAACGCCACCTATGAACTGACCCCTCAGGTCGCCCTCTATGTCAACGGTTCCAACATAACCGGTGAGATCGAGGACTATTACTATCAGTTCGCAGACGGCAAGACGCAATTTGCCTTCCAGAACGAGTATGAGCCGCGTGTCACCTTCGGCCTGCGCGCCAAGTGGTAACAGTGGCGTAAACAGAATTCGGGCGCGCGCCTCTACCTGCGCGCGTCCGAATGATTAACGGTCTTACGATCGTTAATGTTTTCTTCCTGACTTGGCGGCAAGGCGAATGAGCTCCCTCTTTCACCTTTGCCGCCTTTTTCATTTGTTGGGCACGCGTTTTCAGCGCATTCTGACCAAAAACGACAGCACAGGGACGATGATCATGGCCGCGGCCCCCTTAAGCTCGGTAACTATTGTCGGTGGCGGCACCGCCGGATGGATGACGGCGGCGGCGCTGGCCAACCATTTCAAAGACAAGGTAAAAATTCGCGTCATTGCCTCCTCGCAGATTGCCACGGTGGGCGTTGGCGAAGCGACCATCCCGACCATTCGCAGCTTCTACCAGTCTCTGGGATTATCAGACGCCGACATCATCAGCGCCACGGGCGGCACAGTGAAGATGGCACTGGCCTTTCGCGACTGGCGCGGGGCCGACAGCGTTTTCTATCATGGCTTCGGCGGTTATGGCGAAGACTTCGGAGACGTCTCATTTTTGAATGTCTTCAATCGCCTGCGCCTTGAAGGCGACGAACTTGACCTTGACGACTACTGCCTCAGCACCTCCCTGGCCAAAGCGGGGAAATTCGCCATGACCGGCGGCAATGCGCCCTTTTACGGGGCCCATTTCGACTTTGCCCTGCACATAGATGCCGGACGCTACGCCGCCTTTCTGAAAACCTATGCCGAGGCGCGCGGTGTGACCTATACCGACGCCAAAATCACTCAGGTCAATCTTGACCCCGACAGCGGCCACATAAAAACGCTTGATCTCGATAATGGCACTGAGGCCGGTGGCAATCTGTTTATCGATTGCTCAGGCTTTCAGGGCCTCCTGATCCATAAGGCGCTGGGGGTCGGTTTCGAAGACTATGGCCAGTGGCTGTTCTGCGACCGTGCCTTTGCCGTTCAGGCCGAATCCCACACGCCCCCGCCGCCAACCATCGATGTCTATGCACATGATGCCGGTTGGCAATGGACAATCCCCCTGCAACAGAGAAACGGCACCGGCTTTGTCTATGCCAGCGATCACATGCGCGATGACGAAGCCTATGATGCCTTCCTGAAACGCATCCCCGGCAAGTTGCTACTTGAACCGCACCAGCTGAAATTCCGCCCCGGCCATCGTCATAAAGCATGGGAGAAAAACTGCGTCGCCATTGGTCTTTCTGGCGGTTTTATCGAACCCTTGGAATCGACGTCTATCGCCCTGATCCAGACCGGCATCGAAAAGCTGAAACAACTGTTTCCGGCGTCTGATTTCCATCCGGCCCTGCAACGCGAATATAACGACATCTTTGCCGCCGAATATGAGCGCGTGCGCGATTTCGTCCTGTTCCACTATTGCGCCGCCACCCGCGAAGACACCTCATTCTGGAAGGCGGTAAAGGCCGTCACCCTGCCCGACAGCCTGACGCGCAAACTGACGCTGTATAAGGAACGCGGCCATTTTGTCCGTTACCGCTGGGAAATGTTCCACCCGCAAAGCTGGCTGGCCATCTATAACGGCTACCGCATCTATCCTGATCAGGTTGATCCGGCAGCTCAGGCCATCCCGCTGAATAAAGCGCGACAAAGACTGAAACAGATGAAAGACCTGATTGCGCAATCGGTCGCCAGAGCCGCCTCTCATCAGGACTTTATTGATTACTGTAACCGTACCACACAGGGGAAAATCCATGTCAGAGCCTAAGAAAATCGTCATCGTCGGCGGAGGTTCTGCCGGATGGATATGCGCCGCGATTCTCTCTCACTTTCTGCCGCGCGGACGCCCCACCATCGAGCTGATTGAATCGGAAAAAATCGGCATTATCGGTGTCGGCGAATCGACCGTACCGCCCATTCTCGAAATGCTGCGCCGCCTTGAGATTGACGAGGCCGAATTCATCGCCGCCACTCAAGGGGCCTTCAAACTCGGCATCCGTTTCGACGACTGGCGCGTCAAGGGCGAAACCTATTACCACCCCTTTGGTCACACCGGCGGCATCATTGCGGGCAACGAATTTTATCAGTGCTGGCTCAGGGCCAAACACGAAGGCCACCCCTCTGACCTTCAGGACTTCGCCCCCGCCACTGCCATGGCGAAAAAGGGCAAGTTCATGCTGCCGTTCAAGGCCCGCAATACCCCCATCGGTTCGGCCGCCACGGCCCTGCACATTGATGCCTATCTGGCCGCAAAATATTTACGCACCTATTCTGAGAACAAAGGCGTTACCCGCCATGAAGGCATGATCGAACAGGTGCATCAGAACCCCGAAAACGGCTACATCACCGGCCTGACCCTTGATGACGGACGTCGCATTGACGGCGACCTGTTTATTGACTGCTCAGGCTTCCGCTCCCTGCTGACCGCTCAGACCCTTAAGGTCGATTTCATCGACTGGTCTGATCAGCTTCTGTGCGACCGCGCCGTCACCACCCAGACCACCAATATTCGCGATCCGCACCCCTATACCTATGCGGGCGCACAGGATGCCGGCTGGCGCTGGTGCATCCCCCTTCAGCATCGCTCAGGCAACGGCTATGTCTTCTCCAGCAGCCATATTTCCGACCAGCAGGCGCTTGATACCCTGCTGTCACAGGTCGAGGGCGAACAAACCACCGACCCGTGGTTTGTGCCGGTCAGAACCGGCATGCGCCGCGAACTGTGGCACAAGAATGTGGTCGCCGTCGGTCTGGCGGGCGGCTTTATCGAGCCACTGGAATCGACCGCCCTGCATCTGATTTACCGGTCTATGGAATTTTTCCTGCGCTTTTATCCAAAGGACGGCATGGACCCGGCCCTGCAACGCGAATTCAATCAGCGCATGGAAGCCGACTATACCGAGATCAAGGATTTCGTTGTCCTGCACTATTGCACCACCGAGCGCGAAGATACGCCCTTCTGGCGTGATGTCCGTGCCGCCAAAATCCCTGACAGCCTCAAGGAAAAGCTTGAGCTATACCGCGTCAATGGGGCCCTGCGCGAAGGCGTTGAAGACCTGTTCCGCGCCCCCAGCTGGCAGGCGGTGATGGACGGCATGCGCATCCGCCCGCGCAACCACAGTCCGCTGGTGGATCGCATCCCGAAAGATGAATTATGGGCGACACTGGATGCCACCCTGCCGCAGTTAAATGCTTTTGTGGACACCCTGCCCTCACATGGGGACTTCCTACGCACCCATTGCGCCGCGCCTCTGCCACCGGAACGGCCAAAGCGGGCTGTGCCCGCCTGAGGCCCTGAACCTTGATGTGCGGGCGACCTTGCTTTAGTAAACCCGCATGAACAAGACAGCGAAATGGCGCAGACGCCTGAGGCCCGAAGCCGTGAAACGGCGGACAGGGGCATGGCTTACCGCTCTGATCCGCAGACCCTCAGAACTCTGCACCCCCTATGAACGGGCGATGATTGAACATCAGGTGCACGAAGACGCCAAGCTGAGCGGCTTCTATTATCTGATGCTCATAAGCGCCTGCGGCATTGCCACCATCGGGCTGATGCAGTCCTCGGTCGCCGTGCTGATCGGGGCCATGCTGATTTCCCCGCTTATGGCACCGATCATGGCCATGGGCATGGCGCTGGCGCGTCTGGAATTTCGCGCCTTTCGTGACGCCAGTATTACCCTCACGGTGGGCACTATCGTGTCGATTCTGGCAGGTATCATCATCGTTTCGATCTCTCCGCTTAAGGAAGTCACCCCGGAAATTCTCGCCCGCACCCGTCCGACCCTGCTTGATCTGGGTGTGGCGGCGCTATCGGGCGTAGTCGGTGCCTATGTCACCATATCGCGTAAGGGCGGCGTCATTGCCGGTGTCGCCATTGCCACGGCCCTTTTGCCACCGCTGAATGTGGTGGGCTTTGGCCTTGCCACCGGCTCACTCAATATGGCGGGCGGCGCGTTTTTACTGTTCCTCACCAACGTGGTCGCTATTCTGGGCGCCGTATTTGCCATGTCACGGCGCTATGGTTTTGTGCCGCAGCAAATGCCCGAGACCCGTTGGGAATCCGCCGCCGTTCTTGCGGCCTTGGCCCTTATCTGCACGCCTCTGGCCCTGTCGCTTAAGGACATAGTTGCCGAAGCCCGCATGACCAATCAGGTGCGTGCCGATCTGGACACGGCTTTCCGCGCACAGGCGTCGCGCATCTCAGACCTGAGGGTCAATGTCCGCGGCTCTGAGGTACAGGGCGTCAACGCCATTGTTATTACGCAGGACTATGTGCCGGGCGTTGAAGCGGCCTTGCGTCAGAAATACAAGGATGCGCGTGAAATCAATGTCGAGCAGGTACTGGCCGCCAAGGACACCAGCCTCCTGACCGGGCCACGTAACACAGGCACAACCGCGCCTACCAATGATGCCTTCCTCAGCCAGATCATTTCACGCGTCGCCAGCATCGAAAACACCAGCCGTCAGGGCAAGCGTCTCGACGTGCAGGTGCGAATGAAAAACGGGGGCAATCTCACCGACTATTATAATCTTGAACGCGCCATGCAGCGCCTGATGCCCGACGACGAGATCAGGCTTATACCGCCGGTACTCTCGGTTGAGCCACTGCGTTTCAAACCTGACACGTCCGCCTTAAGCGATACAAGCACGGTTGAGCAGGCTTTGTGGGCGGCCAATCGCTGGAACGCCGCGCGCATTCAGGTGGTTATCCCTGTACCTGCGGGACGGACGGGTCTGGCGCAACAAAGGCTTGAGGCCGTCACCTCTGCCTTTGAGGCCGCTAACCGTGAAGGCGACCCCGAAGTCACAGTCAGCATCGCCAATATCCATCGCGCCCAGACGAATCGCACTCAGACAAATCGCAACGACACTATTGCGCAGATTGATCCGCCCGCCGATATATTCATTTTACCGCCGACCTCGGCGCAACCCTGAACCTGACCGGAGCTACCTATGACCGCTGACCTCAACACCATCCCCTTAAAGCGTATTGACGGCAGCGATGCTCGTCTGGCCGATTATGACGGCAAGGTGCGTCTGGTGGTCAATGTCGCCTCCAAATGCGGCCTGACACCGCAATATGAAGGCCTTGAGGCCCTCTATCGCGCCAAAAAGGACGAAGGTCTGGAAATCCTCGGTTTTCCGGCCAACAACTTCAAGGAACAGGAACCTGGCTCTGAGGCCGATATCCAGAATTTCTGCTCGACCACCTATGATGTGACCTTTCCCCTGTTCGCCAAGATCAGCGTTGCCGGTGACGACAAGCACCCCCTGTACCAGAACCTCACCGCCGCCCAGCCCGAAACGCTCGGCGACGAAAAGATGCGCGAAAAGCTCAACAATTACGGTATCCCGACCAACCCCAAGGGCGAAGTCCTGTGGAACTTTGAAAAGTTCCTTATTGCCCGTGACGGCACAGTGGCCGGTCGTTTCTCACCGGACATCGATGCTGCCGATCCCCGCCTGACGGACGCTATCGAAGCCGAACTCAAGAAGTAGGTTTACCCCTTCATACCTCCCCGAAGCGGGGGGACCTCTCTCCTCCCTATGCGAAAGCATGGGGAGGTGGATTTTTAGCGGCAGCTAAAAAGACGGAGGGGTATCTTGCTTAAGAAACCCTCCCGTCACTTTGCTAACGCAAAGCGCCACCCTCCCGCAAAGCAGGAGGGAGACGTAAGCAAGACGCCCTACTCCACAGGCCCGAGTATATCGGCTTCCATAATACTGAGAATATAGCCGGTTTTGACCTTCTCAGCCCCCGTAGACGCCCCCTGACGATCAGTCGTCACCTCAACAATATTGCCAAAGCCATCGCGGTCTTCGGTCGGCCCCGTCAGTTCGATACGGATCTTGCCCACGCTTTGAGCAGGCACATCAAAATCGACATAGCCGAGTGATTTCGGCGCTTCGCCTTCAAAGACGGTTTTGCCATCAAAGCTGATGCGTATCGGATAGCCCCGCACCCGCCAGCCGGTCAGACGCAGCGACAACTTTGACACCAATTGCGGTGACCCGAGATCATATTCGATCCACGCCCCCTCAGCCGTACCATCGCTGTTCCACATCGAGCGCTCATCATCATCGCGGCTCAGAGCAGCGTCCTGCTGATTGGAACCGGTTGTGATCTTCGCCACCGTCACCCCCCGCAAACTATCCGTATAGGATGGCGTCAACGGCGTTGGACCGCGCGACAGATTAACCGGCTGATAGTCTGAAGCGAACACATTCGATAAACCATCCCTGACCGCCACAGCCTTTGTGCGCGTCGTAATCGTCGCGGGCTTAAGCCCTTCGGCACTGGCAATCAGCTTCACCTGACCGGCCTTATCGGTCGAACGGATCAGCACACGGTTGATACCGCGTTCGACCGGCAATACCTCAGACAGGACATAGTTTTCCGACAGCTTCTTATCCGCCGCCGTTTCGTCCTGCGCGATACCGCCCTTCCAGACCGCCGCCCCTTCAAGCGCGAAATTGACCGCATTAAAGGCTGTCGGCACGCGCTGACCGTCCTTATCGACCACTTCGACATCGACCAGCATCAGGTCAATACCATCGGCCACAAAGCCACGCGGCCCGTTGATAGGCGTCAGTTTGATGGCCACCGGCGCACCAGCCGTTTTGCGCACATCCTCAGAGATACGCCCATCGGCATAATGGGTCACGGCCCTAAGCTCACCGGCGGCAAAGGCCACATTCTTAAAGGTGAACAGGAAGCCTTCGGAGCGTTCGCCAAAACCCAGCGACTGGCCATTGCGGAACAGTTCAACCCGCTCGCCATTGGCGGCGACAAAGATATCCTTCACTGTGCCTTCGGGATAGTTCCAGTGCCCGATGATATGTGTGTGATGGCCTTCGGAATCGACCCAGCCATCCCACATGACCTTATGCACCCACAGACTGTCCTTGGGCAGACGCACGGCATCCACTTCCCCCGAACGGCGGTAATTGTTGTCACCCCGGAAGTGCGAGTTGGAATCAGTGAAGCCGATATTGACACCGCCCGCACTGACCCGATCACCGGTGCCGGGCCGATACTGATAGAAATCCCACCAGCGCTTGACGTTTTCAACGGCAATGGTTTCGACATTGCGGTTATAGGCCGGACGATCCTTATGGAAGGGCGGGGTGAAATCATCCTGATAGGCACGCGCCGCCTCATCCCGCGAATATTCCATGGCCCACAAAGGCTTATGCTTACTCTTGTTGATGTACAGCATCTCACCGCCATATTCGGCGATGTCAGAGTCAAGCATCTCACGTGAGCCAATGGCGCGACCGCCATGCGGATCATACTGGTCACGCACCGCCTTATGCAGGGCCATGTGCGCTTCGTCTATGCCCTTGTTACCCGCCTCATAGAACAGAATGGACGGATTGTTGCGGTTATAGATGATGGCGTCACGCATGACCTCAACACGGTGTTCGCGGCGGCGATCCTTGGGGTCACCTTCGGAATCACCAGCGGGCATAGCCTGAATAAGCCCCAGCCGGTCAGAGGATTCGACATCCATCTTGGACGGCGTAACATGCATCCAGCGTACCAGATTACCATTGCCCTCAAGCATCAGATTATTGCCAAAATCGCTGACCCAGGGCGGCACAGATATGCCGACACCCGGCCATTCATTGGTTGTGCGCTGGGCATAACCCTTCATGACCAGAACCCGGTCATTCAGTTTGACCATGCCATTGCTGAAATCCGTTGAACGGAAACCGGTGCGGGTATCGATGGCATCAATCACCTTGCCCTTTTCGCTTAAGGTCGTGGTCACCGTATAGAGATAGCCATAACCCCAGCTCCAGAACTCAAGGTTCCCGACCCGCTGTGCTGCCTTAAGGGTCGCGGTTTCACCGGCCTTAAGGGTCGCCGTGTCGCCATTGAAACGCGCGACAACCTTGCCCTTGAGGTCGCGGATCACCACTCCATAGGTCAGCCTGCGATCGGCACCGGTCGTATTGGTGATTTCAGATTCCGCATGGATCGTCGCGGCCTTACCGGCAATGTCATAGTCGCTGCCATAGATATAAGCCCCCGTCGTCCCGAGCGACGAATAGATCGGCAGGGTCTGATAGACACCGCCGGTCAGGTGCAGGCTGACCGATTTGTTGATGCCGCCATAGTTGGCGTAGAAATTCTTGTCGCTCCACTGATAGCGGCTATTGGTCGCCCGTTCGCGGTAATTCCAGTCACTATCCACGCGCACCGCGATGATATTTTCGCCAGCCTTAAGCGCCGAAGTAATATCAAAGCCAAAGGCCATGACGCCGTTTTCGCTTAAACCAACCTTTGTGCCATTGACCCAGACATCCGCCGCATGGCGCACCCCTTCAAACTCGATAAACACCCGCTCAGGTTTTGCCCCCGCAGGCAGCCTGAAGCGCTTGCGATACCAGGTGATGCCGGTCGAAAGCTGGTGAATATCCCTGGCGAAGGCCTCATGTTCATTAAAAGCATGCGGCAGGGTCACCTTCTGCCAGCTGCGGTCATCAAAGGCGATCTCTGCCGGTGCAAAGGAGTCCGCCGCTTCACCGGTCTGCGTCAGCCAGCCCTGATCAAAGCTGAAACTCTGGCGCGGTGAGCTTTCGTGCGTTGACGCGCGGTGCGCCTCAGCCGTCAGGGGCGGCATGGCCATGACGGCGACTATGGCCGCCAATCCGGCGCTTTTGAAATTATGAGAGGCCACAGATACGTTCCTTTTTCCTATTATTCTTATTATTGGCGGCGGCGCAGACACCCCGACAGAGTTATCAGATTAATTAGTCTGATAACTCCTCAAACGCAACCCGTGACATTTTCCGTTGCGAAAAGATGGCACGAGCGCTCAACGGACAGGCTTGACTTTATGTTTTATTTAAATTTATATACATTTTAGGCAAATAAATTAAACCACGAGATTGAGCCATGACTCAAAAAATCCTGTCCTTGCGTCTTATTGGCGGGGCCACGCGATTAACCGCAGGCATCCTGATCCTCGCCTATGTCGCGCAACTGAGTGTTGCGTTGATGCAGCTTCCTTATGAAACAGATCGCTTGTGGCATAATGCCAGCCTGATCTCGGCCCATGTCGTAACCGTCCTGCCCGCCGGTTTTTATCTTATGGCGCTGGTGTCGGCAGGTGAGATTTTTACGCGCATGGAAAAGTACGGTGCCTTCACCGCCAGCATTGTCAAAGGTCTTACCGGCATAGGCGAAAACCTGATGTGGGGGGCTGTAACCGCCGTTGTCCTTGCACCGACACTGGTGCCGGTACTCGAAGGGCGCTTTCGTGGCATCCGTTGGGACATTCAGATCGAAAGCGTAACCATCGGCCTGATCGGCCTTTTGCTCTGGCTGATCACCCGTCAAGGCCAAAGCCTTAAAACCGAAGTGGATGGTTTCGTCTGATGCCGATTAATGTAACGCTTGATATCGCACTGGCCAAACGCAAGGTCAGGGCTAAGGATCTGGCGGCGCAGGTGGGTATTTCCGAAACTCAGATGTCCCTTTTGCGTACCGGTAAGGTTAAGGGCTTGCGCTTTGACACCCTGTCAAAAATCTGCCTGATTCTTGATTGTCAACCCGTTGATATTATTGAATATCTGCCCGACCCCGCCGACCTTACGTGCGATGAGACATAAAATTCATATCTGCGCCCTTGACTCGTACCGGCATCAAACCTACCTCTGACACGCCTTAGCACTCACCTTGCGTGAGTGCTAACACCCATTCACAAGCAATCGGAGATACCATAATGAGCTTTCGTCCATTGGGCGACCGCGTTCTGGTCAAAAGAGTAGAAGAAGAAGCCAAGACCAAGGGCGGGATTATCATCCCCGACACCGCCAAGGAAAAGCCACAGGAAGGCGAAGTGATCGCTGTTGGCCCCGGCAACCGTAACGACAAGGGCGAGCAAGTCGCTCTCGACGTCAAGGCTGGCGACCGCATCCTGTTCGGCAAGTGGGGCGGCACCGAAGTCAAGCTGGACGGCGAAGACCTGCTGATCCTCAAAGAATCCGACATTCTCGGTGTGGTTACGCGCTAAGCCTTAGCCGCGTTCACCCCCTATCCAATTAACGCATCCAAATAGGAAACACTAAAATGGCTGCTAAAGACGTATTATTTGCTTCCGACGCGCGCGACAAGATTCTGCGCGGCGTCAACATCCTCGCCAATGCCGTTAAGGTAACGCTCGGCCCCAAGGGTCGTAACGTCATTCTCGAAAAATCCTTCGGCGCGCCGCGTTCGACCAAGGACGGCGTTTCCGTCGCCAAGGAAATCGAACTGGCCGACAAGTTTGAGAACCTCGGTGCTCAGCTGATCCGCGAAGTCGCTTCCAAGACCAACGACAAGGCCGGTGACGGCACCACGACCGCAACCGTTCTGGCGCAGGCCATTGCCGTTGAAGGCCTCAAGTCTGTGTCTTCGGGCCGTAACCCGATGGACCTGAAGCGCGGTATCGACAAGGCCGTTGGCATCGTCGTCGCCGAAATCAAGTCGTCGTCGAAAAAAGTCACCACCAACTCCGAAATCGCTCAGGTCGGCACCATTTCCGCCAACGGCGACACCGAAGTCGGTGAAATGATCGCCCGCGCCATGGAAAAAGTCGGCAACGAAGGCGTCATCACCGTCGAAGAAGCCAAGACCGCTGAAACCGAACTCGATGTCGTTGAAGGCATGCAGTTTGACCGCGGCTACCTGTCGCCTTACTTCATCACTAACCCTGACAAGATGGAAGTGGTCCTCGAAGACCCTTACATCCTGATCTTCGACAAGAAGATTTCTTCGCTCCAGCCGATCCTGCCGATCCTCGAAGCTTCGGTTCAGTCGGGCCGTCCCCTGCTGATCATCGCTGAAGACGTCGAAGGCGAAGCCCTCGCGACCCTCGTTGTCAACCGTCTGCGTGGCGGCCTGCGCGTCGCTGCGGTCAAGGCACCGGGCTTCGGCGATCGCCGTAAGGCCATGCTTGAGGACATCGCCATCCTGACCGCCGGTCAGGTCATCTCCGAAGACCTCGGCATCAAGCTTGAGAACGTGACGCTTGACCTGCTTGGCCGCGCCAAGAAGGTAACGATCACCAAGGAAAACACCACCATCGTTGATGGCGTTGGTGAAAAGGCCGAGATCGAAAGCCGCGTCGCTCAGATCAAGGCACAGATCGAAGAAACTACTTCCGACTACGACAAGGAAAAGCTGCAGGAACGTCTGGCGAAACTCGCTGGTGGCGTTGCCGTGATCCGCGTCGGTGGTTCGACCGAAGTGGAAGTGAAAGAGCGTAAGGACCGCGTTGATGACGCCCTCAACGCCACCCGCGCCGCTGTGGACGAAGGTATCGTTCCGGGCGGTGGCACGGCCCTTCTGAAAGCCTCCAAGGTTCTGGCTGACCTTAAGGGTGACAACGACGATCAGACCGCCGGTATCGCCATTGTGCGCCGCGCACTTCAGGCGCCGATCCGTCAGATTGCTGAAAACGCTGGTGTCGAAGGCTCCATCGTTGTCGGTAAGATCCTTGACTCGAACGACGCTTCGTTCGGCTTCAACGCCCAGACGGAACAATATGTCGATCTGGTGGCTGACGGCGTGATCGATCCGGCCAAGGTTGTGCGTACGGCTCTGCAAGACGCGGCTTCGGTATCAGGCCTCCTGATCACCACCGAAGCGGCTGTCGTTGAATCGCCGAAAAAAGACGCGGCTCCGGCTATGCCCGGCGGCGGCATGGGCGGCATGGGCGGTATGGGCGGTATGGACTTCTAGGTTTCACCTCAAAGTCCTTCGCTACGCTCAGTGTACTTTTTCGGTGTGGTCGTTTCGAGAGCTTTCTCTCGGGGCGGCCCTTCGCGAAAGCTCACATCTTATCTAAGGAAAGAGCGGGTCGCATGGCCCGCTCTTTTTTTGTGCGGATTATCCGATTGATTTTGCAACCGGATCGCATAAGCTGCCCCCGTTAATTTCATACCACGGGGCACGCCATGACATTTGTTGAAGCGATTAAAAGCGCGTTTAATAATTACGTAAACTTCAAGGGCCGCGCGACCCGCTCGGAATATTGGTGGTTTATGCTGTTCCAGATTCTGGTTCTGGCCATTCCCTACCTCCTCCTGATCGGCGAAGCCTCACGCGGGCAAGCGGGTATTGGTACAGCGCTTTACTGGTTGATTGCCTTGGGCCTGTTTCTTCCTGGCCTTGGTCTAAGCTTCCGTCGCCTGCACGACACAAACCGCAGCGCCTGGTGGCTTCTGATTGGGCTTATCCCGCTTATCGGCGGCATCCTTCTGCTCGTATGGACGATCCTCAAAGGCACCGATGGCCCCAACAAATACGGCGAAGACAAGCTGAGACCCGATGTGGTCTCGACCTTCGAATAGGTAAAAAGGGCGGTTCCGGTGAGGAGCCGCCCTTTTTCATTTCTGTCCCTGCCCGTCATCCTGTAGCTGATTGGCCGTAAGTCGCGTCATCACACAGACAAACAACACCCACACCAGATTATTCTGCGACAGGATAAAGCTTTCCGACAGGATCAGAAAGCTGAACAAACACAGGATTAGCACTGAAAAATAGCCGTCCTTCACCCGCTCAAAGCGGAACAGGGCGCAGAAAAACGTCACCACCAGACACAGGCCAAACAACAGCACCCCGACCCAGCCCAGTTGCACCAAAAGATCAAGCCAGCCATTGTGCGCCGACGGCACCTTCCATCCGGTTTCCTCCCGCACCACCGCCGCAGGGATAGAGTCTGGCGTCCAGAACGCCTTATAGCCATAGCCTAGCCACGGGGCCTGATCCGACAACCGCAACAACGAATCCCAGATATCCGTCCGCCCTGTCAGCGTCGGGTCTTTCCCCAGCGCCTTGAGGACAACTTCCGGCATCAGAAAAAATACCGTCCCACCAATCAGGGACAGGGTCGTCGCCCCCCAGACGAACAGGATACTCAACACGCCCCCCCGCCTGAGCGCCATTAGAACCGGCAAGGCCGCCAGACTAAGCATACAGGCCAGCAGCGACGTCTTTGATCTCGACATCACCACCATAAAAAAGATCAGTACCGCCACGCCAATCCAGAACTTTCGCCGTTCCGGCACCATCAGGGCGCTGGCATTGGCGGCGATGAACCCCAGCGTCATCATGGCCGCCATCTGGTTTTTCTCCTGCCACAGACCGCGCCAGGCACCGGCATTGATATCGTCATGCACGCCCATTTTCGGATAACCGATACTCACCAGAAGACTTAGGGCCGCCAGAACCGCAAAGGTCAGGGCGACAATCTGCGTCAGGTCACGCCCCTTATAGCGCGTCCCCAGATACAGCCCGAACAGGGTGGTAAAGGCCAGCGCCAGAGAACGGCGACTGGTGACATCGGGCGCGATCGACCAGAACAGCGACGCATAGCACAACCCGATCAGTATGCCGCTGATGAACACCGCCGGTAAGGCCCGCATGAACATCGGCAATCGCAACAGCAAAAGCAAAAGCGTCAGCCCGTAAACCGGCAACCACAAAAGCCTCAGCCAGGCCGATTCCTCACTGCCCGCACTATCCGGCGCAAACAGCGGTGCCCACAGGGCATTGGTAAACATGAAGATACAAAAGCCGGTCAGCAGGGTTTCGGCTGTAAATATCCACAAACTCAGCCCGCTGCGTTCCGGAGCCGGAGCCTGTGGGACAGGGTCATCAAGATAGGTGGGCATACCGGCTTGGGGAATCCATACTTCAGTTCAGAACGTCCCTTATACAGACGAATCCTCAAAAGGACTTTAAGGATTTTTCCTCCCTATACGTCAGCATGGGGAGGTGAATCGGCGCGGCAGCGACGAGACGGAGGGGTATCTATGCTTAAAGCGCCCCCGCGCGCAAGCAGGCGCTAGAACGGGCTGAATTTCTCCATAAGCGACTGCGTAACCGGTGCCGCCTGCATGCGCGTGACATCCCCGCGCCCGCCATAGGATATACGGGCCTCGGCCATTTGCGTATGGCGCACCGTATTGGCCGAAGAAATGTCCTCAGGCCGTACAATACCCGATACCGTCAGTTCACGCACCTCGCGGTTAGTGCGCACCTCCTGCGACCCCTGCACCACCAGATTCCCATTCGGCAGCACGCCGGTTACCACAGCAGCAATGGTCAGGTTGATTTTTTCAGCACGGTTCACACTGCCCGAACCGGAAAAGCTGGTCGAACCATTGGCCGACAGGGCATTTTGCGGATTGAATTCACCCGGCAAAATTTTCCCAAGGCTCGACTCAAGCCCGAAAACATTGCCGACACCGGCACTATATTCGTTGTCACGCGCCCGTGCCGTGGTGTTCGAGGTCTGGGCACGGTCATCGATATTGATCTGCACCGTTAGGATATCGCCAATGCGACGCGCCCGCTGGTCATTGAAAAAGGCCCGCGCCCCCGTCCGCCACAAAGTATTGGCAGATGCCGGTGAGGCATGGTTTTGCGCCACCATGACCGGTTGCGTTTGCGGCACCAGTGCGGCTGGATATCCCATACCGGTTAGCTGCGGGCCATGCACGGCCTCCCCGACCGAGGCACAGGCCCCGAGAGAGACAAAACCCGCCAGAACACAGACAGCGACAAAAGACTTACGCATGACATTCACCTTATCTGGCACCTTATCTGGCGGAATAGAGAGATTGATTACGCAACTGTGTGGCCGTCTGGCCAATCACTGCCGTGCCGGGGCCGGTTACCACGACCTCGACCATTTTCTTTGACTGGGGGTTCTGCACCATCAGCACATCACCGACCGCCGCATCCTTTTGCGCCACGCCGCTCATGCTGAGGTTCAAGGCCCCCGCCGTCCAGGTCACGCGCACCTGCTCTGAACGTCTTATGACCACAGGGTTTGACAGATCCGAACCACGCACCACCGCCCCTTCGCGGATCGGATAGCGCACGCTCTTGCCGATGACATCCGCGGCCTCAAGACCGGCACCGGTGGCCATATGGCTCTGCACCGGCTGATAGGAAACATCCGAAGGCCCGACAATCTCATTGGCCCCCATCGAGCGGCTGAAGACCAGCATCTCACGGGTGCGGCCTGCTTGTGTTGTGGGGGCCTGTGTTGTGGGGGCCTGTGTTGTGGGGGCCTGTGTGGTGCGAGTTGTCCCCGAAGATCCATCCGATCCGGCACTGACCACAATGCGGCGAAGGCCTTGCGGATTATCCCAGTAGGCACCGGCCTGACGGGCCATGGCCTGAACGCGACCAGCATCGAGCACAGCCGTTGGCCCGACGCGACTGCCGAGCACGACATGGGCCGCGTTTCCGGCATTGTCGAACACATCGCCAATCGTGATGCGCCCGTCGGCATCGGTGACGGACGGTTTCAGCACCAGCACGCTTTGCGCGGAAACAGGGTGCGCCAGACCTAACATGCCCGCAACGGCACCGGTCAGCATCAGCATATAGACGGATCTGTGCATGGGCTATCCTTCCGTTATGACCTGAGCTGTGAAGCAACCGACAGCATTTCATCGGCCGTGGTGATGACCTTGGAGTTCATCTCATAGGCCCGCTGCGCCACGATAAGCGCGGTGATTTCTGACACCGCATCAACGTTCGAGGCTTCGACATAATGCTGCATCAGCGTGCCGTAACCGATCTCACCGGGGGTCGCGATATTGGCAGGGCCCGAAGCGCCCGACTCAAGGAACAGGTTGTCACCGATCGCCTCAAGACCGGCCTCATTATAGAAGGTGGCAATCTCAAGCTGACCCACGACCACCGGCGTCGTCACCCCGTCCTGAATGACCTGCACCTGACCGGATTTCGAGATCGACACATCGGTTGTGTCCTGAGGGATGGTGATATTGGGCTGCACCAGATAGCCATCCTTGGTCACCAGCTGGCCCTGATCATTGACCGCGAAGTTACCGGCACGGGTATAGGCGGTTTCCCCTGACGGCAGAAGGATCTGGAAATAACCCTTACCATCAATGGCAATATCGTAGGTGTTCTCGGTACGCGTCGGTGAGCCTTGCGTCATGATGCGATAGACACTGCCCGTCTTCACACCGGCACCGACCTGAATACCCGTAGGCACAACGGTACCGGTTTCCGAAGACTGCGCCCCCATGCGTTCAACGTTCTGGTACAGCAGGTCCTGAAATTCAGCCCGCTGACGCTTGAAGCCGACCGTGTTCATGTTGGCGATGTTGTTCGAGATGACCTCGACATTCATCTGCTGGGCGGACATACCGGTCGTAGCGGTTCTCAAGGCGCGCATAGTCTGTCTCCTACCTCACTCTTAGCGTCAGGCCGAACGGCCAAGCCGCTCAACGGCGGTGCGGTTTAATTCCTGATTTTGTTCGATGATCTTGGATACCGAGGCATAGGCCCGGTTGATTTCCACCAGCTTGGTTATCTCGGCAATCGCATTGACGTTCGACGCCTCAAGCAAACCCTGACGCACACGCGCATCGGTCGCCGGCACCGGCGGCACATTGGTCGTCGCGGCAAACAGATTGTCGCCGCGTTTTTCGAGATCGGCCAGATTGCCAAAACGCACAACACCGATCTTGCCGACCCGCACAGCCCCGTCTTCGGCACGCTGGCTGACAATACCGTCCGGTGAAATGGTTGGCTCGCCATATTGCGGATTAAGACGGATTTCACCGCCGCCATCGCCCTGCACCACAAGGCCGTTCTGCGTCGTCAGAACGCCTTCGTTATTGACCGTAAAGGCCCCGTCACGGGTATAAAGATTACCGTTCGCGCCATTGACGACAAAGAAAGCGCCTTCGCCATCAATCGCCAGATCGTAAGGATTGCCGGTCTGAAGAAAGGTGCCTTGCGAAAAGTCACGGCCAATGCCCTTATCGAAGGCAAAATGGGCGGCAGTCTTGATCGGGTCATTAAAGGTCGGGCGGCCACGCTCAGGACTGACCAGAAGCTGCTCGAACTTATAGCCCGTAGTGTTCATATTGGCGATGTTATTAGCCGTCACATCCAGTTCACGGCGCAACACCAGCTGACGCGACAGGGCAACATAGGTCGTATTATCCATCCGGCGCGTCCTTTCCTTTGCCTGAGCCACCCTTAAAAGTGGCGTTAACCATAATGATTAGGGTTAAGCAAAAGCCGTGCCAGTTGTAAGTAAGTAATTACTTATTTGTTATTGTTGTATATTTTTTTTCAGCCCATAAAAAGACCCGGCAGGAATGGGTAAATCCTGCCGGGTCGATGCTATCATACCTCCCTGCCTTTGGCGGGGAGCAACCATGTGGATTAGGCGTATTTGATCCAGGGTGTTTTTCGTTTGAGCACGATGTTGGCGGCTTCGATAAGCTTTCGCATGATAGCGACGATGACGACTTTTTTGGGCTTGCCGCCGTCGAGCAAGCGTTGCGCGAAGGCTTTGAAGCCTGAGTTCATGCGTTTGGCAGAGAGGGCAGCAAGATAAACGAAGGTTCTGGGCCTTGAGCGCCCGCCGGTGATGAAGCGCTTGCCGTGAAACTGGCCGGAATCACGGTCGAATGGCGCAACCCCAAGCAGGGCCGCGGGCTTTCCAGGTGCCATGCGGCCCAGTTCCGGCATGCGGATAACCAGGCTCATGGCCGTGATATCGCCCACACCGGGCAGGCTTTTCAGGAGTTGAAACCGCGCCTTGAGGTCAGGATGTGCGCGGATCGCTTCGAGGATCAGCTGACGAAGCCGGACTTTCTGAGCCTCCAGATAGAGAATGCGCTCGCTGTCCATGGCCTTTATGACCTCAAGCCGATGGTGCTCACACAGGGTTCTGACCTGCGCCAGAAGCTGGCTGGTTTGCTCGTAGGCCGTCATAAGTTCCGCCAGATCAACCAGATACGGGTCAAACCGGGCGACAACGCCTTCATAAGCAGCCGTCGCTTTGGCGATAAGATGCGCATCGGCCTTGTCCGACTTCAGGCGGATACGGCGATAACGCGCGAACGCCCTGACCTCCAGCGGCTGAAGCACGATGGCTTCGAAGCCGGACGCTTCCAGCGCTTCGCGTACATCGCGCTCGTACTGGCCCGAAGCCTCCATCCCGACCCGATGGACGCCCTGATCGCGCAGCCAGACGACCATCTGCGCCAGACCTTCCGGCGTATGGTGGAACCGCTGATGATGGCTAGCTTCGCACACATCAACATCCAACCATAACTTGCCGATATCGACACCGGCCACGCCTGTGATAGACTGTACCTGTTCCATGATCTCAACCTTGTGTCTTCGGGCCTTAACGCCCATGCAACCATCCGAGGCAGGAACCCAATGGTGGTCAAGCTCCCCGACAGCCCTCAAAGGCTAAGGGGGTAACGACCCTTCCAATGGACGGGATCAGCGATGGTCAGATCTCTGATCCCAACCCATCTTCTCACATATTCTACAAACAAGGGGGACCGCTTTGCGCAAGCAAAGGGGTGGTGGGGTATCTTTTACAGTCAGAAAGCAAGAAACCCCATCCGTCAGCGAAACAAACGTTTCGCCGCCACCTTCCCCATCATGAGATGGGGAAGTATGCTCCAACCTACGGCCTAATCGCTTCCTCAAACGGGCCAACCGGAAGCGCACTGTCATACAGCGTACAGGTCGGGCTATCGGCCCAGCAATAGCGCACATATTTCGCCGTCCCGACCGCCGGCCCGGTCAGGCGCACCTGATCCCCCGCAAGGGTGGCTGGCGCATACTGACAGGTTGAGCGATCCTCTTCACACAGCTCAAAACTGATCGGGAAGGCGGTGCTGTAGGACACCAGCGTCCCGTCAATCTGACCGAAGCGGATCACCACCGTCCCTGCAGTGCGCGTCACCGATACCGGCACCGGCCCTGAACGGGTATGGCTGGCCTTATAGATCAGCGACTGCGCCGCCCGCGACAAACGCTTGCCAACGGTCGTTTTATCCAGCGGGTGAATATCATTCGGATCACCAATATCCAGTGTCACCGCCAAAGCCGCATTACCATCCTTAGTGACCGCCTGACGCTGAGCTTCACGGATATGCGCCCACCAGGAATCGACCGGTTTGACGGGGCGCGGCCCGAAATCAGCCAACTGCACCACAAGGAACGGCAGGTCATCGCCGAACTGACCGCGCCAGTCCTTAAACAGTGCCGTCAGCAAGGCCTCATAGGTGAAGGGTTCACCGGCATTGGACTCGCCCTGATACCACAGCGCGCCTTTAAGGCCATAAGCCCCGATCGGCGCAATCATGCCGTTATACAGGGTCGTCTGTCCGCTGATATTGCCCCAGGGCGCGCTTGGCGGGTTACGCTGATCGTGCGGCACGCTATGGTAATGCCAGCCGTCATCGAGCGCCACCGAACTGCCGTCAGCAAAAGTGATATGACGCGGCGTCTCCGAGAACAGACCGCCATAGCTCCACAGATCAAGCACGTTGATAGTGATGACATTATCACCGGCCTTAAGTGTGCCTGCCGGTATCTTATAGACACGCGGCGTAGACGGCCCTGCGGTGTAGCCAACACCTACACCATTGACCCAGGTCTGGTCGATATCATCAATCGGCCCAAGGGTGAGGGTGGCATCGCCCTGCGCCTGAGCGGCCGATAGTTTCACGCTTTTGGCGTACCACAGCGGCCCATTATAGGTTTTCAGTTCATCTATCCCCCAGTTTTCAAAATACTGGGTCACATCCGGCACTTTTGGCCATTTATTGACATCTTTGGGTAAGGCACCCCACGGCGCACCCTCGCCGCCGCTCGCGGCCCACCAACGAGCGAAGTCATTGCCGAATTGACCATAGGCCGCGGCTTCGTCCTCACCATAAAGCTTAAGCAAATCAAGCGATTCCTCATGCCCTGGCACGGCGCGCAAACCCTGCTCACTGATCCACGGACGAATATTTGACCCGCCCCATGAGGCATTAATCAGGCCAATCGGCACCTTCGTCGTCGTTTGCAGGTCACGGGCAAAAGTATAACATACCGCCGACCAGTGCGGCACAGTCTCCGGTGCCGCTTTCTGCCAGTGTACCGGTGTATTGAACTGCACAAGCGGCTTAAGGCTGTCATGCTTTTCCACATTCAGATATCGGATCGTCTCATTGGTAGACTCCGACGCCAGACTGTCAGCCCCATAGGACCGGCTAACCGGCCATTCCATGTTCGACTGACCGGAACACAGAAAAACATCGCCAACCAGCACATCATTGACGACCTGAGTGGCACCGGCTGAGGTCTGCACCTCAAGCCGGAATGGCCCACCGGCAGACCTTGCAGGCAGGTTCGTTTGCCAACGCCCGTCAGTTCCCGCAATGGCATTTGTTATCGTACCATCAAGCGACAGCGTAACCGTTTCGCCTGCACCGGCCTGCCCCCATAGCGTTACAGGTTTATCCCGTTGCAAAACGGCATGATCCTGAAACATGTCCGCCAAAAGGGGTTTAGTATCGGCCATTCCCCACGTGGGTAACAATAGCCCCGCCAGTGCCGCACCATAAATAAGCGCCCGCATCCGTCTTCTCCCGATATCGTTGTTTTGCCTTAACTTAACGCGCCAACCGCCTGACAGCAACGGAGAAAAATACAGTTTTTTTAATGTCTTATAATTTAAATATTTGAAATACAAATACCGGACGCAACGGGGCAAACCTGCATTACGGCGAATTAATTGGATTTTTCGACCACAACAGGCGAAGCTGAAATCCACTGAGGAAACCATAAGAAAAATGTCTCTGTAATCATGTCTCTGGCCCTTTCGACTCTATTGTATGAATGGCGGCGCTATATGGCGGCGGTCATTGCGCTGGCTGTGGCGGGTCTGCTGGTTCTGGCACTGGTCGGTATGTTCATGGGTATCGGTAAGTCCTTTACCGCGACCATCGACCGCTCGCCTGCCGACCTGATGGTGCTGCCGCCCGATTCCGACGGTTTCGGTTCGACCCAGCCGCGTCGCAACATCCCGACCCTGTTTCAGCATCCCGAAGTCGTAGAGGTCATGCCCTATACCCTAAGCTGGGCATTCTGGCAGAATTTCCCGACCCCTGAGCAACCCATGCGCCGCGAAGGTGTGCAGGTTATTGTTGTTGACCCTATGGAAGGGGCCGTGACCCTGCCTAACGATTTTCCTGAACATATTATTGTAGCCCTTCAGGAACCCTATTCGGTCATCCTAGATGCGACTTCGCTGAACAAGCTTGGGGTTAAGGTCGGCGACAAGGCCAATCTGAATGGCCGCACGGTTAATGTGCGCGGCACGGTCGATAATTACCCGAGCCTGTTCCAGTCGATGATCTTCACCTCGCGCCAGACGGCCAAACTTCTGGGCATCTATAGCGAAGGCCCGCGCGTCGGTTCGTTGCTGGTTAAGCTGCGGGATCCGGCCCGCGCCGCCACCGTCGCCGAAGAACTCAATGCTATAGGTAAAGGACAATACAAGGCCTGGACACGCGATCAGCTGTCGCAGCAAAATCAGGCCGAGATGTTTAAAAACAGCTTCATCTCGATCATGCTGGGCTTCATGCTGCTGGTTGGTGTCTTTATCGGCGTGGTCATCACCTGGCAAACCCTTCAAGGGGCCATTCTTGCCAACATCAAAGAGTTCGCCTCGCTTCGGGCTTTGGGTGTGTCGATGGGCAGTTTGAGGCTGATCATCATGGAACTAAGCTTCTGGGTTGGAGTTGCCGGTCTGGGACTGACCGCGGTTCTGGTGATCGGTGTCACCGCTCTGGCCAGACTGTTTAACCTCAGCATGTACTATCCTATGTGGGCCATCATCACGATCGCAATTATGCTTCTGGTGATCTCCGTCGTGTCGGGCCTTCTGTCGCTCGGCGTCCTCAAGAAAAGCCAGCCAGCGGATTTGTTACGATGACTCAAGAACTGGCCATTGACGCCAAGGGCATCACCAAGAGTTACAAGATCGGCAAGACCCGTCAGGATGTCTTAAAAGACGTGGATTTCAACGCCTATCATGGTCAGGTAACCATGGTCATGGGGCCTTCGGGATCGGGCAAATCTACCCTGGTGGCCACTCTTTCCGGCCTCCTGAAGCCTGACGCTGGCGAAGTTATCGCGCTGGGTGAAAATCTCTGGACTAAGAAAAAAGCCAGGATCGACCGTTTCCGTCTCGATCACTGCGGTTTCATCTTTCAGGGCTTCAACCTGTTTCCCGCGCTTAATGCAACTCAGCAGGTCGAGCAAGTACTGAAATATTGCCGCGTGCCTAAATCCGAGGCCCGTAAACGCGCGAAAGCCGCCCTCACCGAGGTGGGCCTAGAAAAGCGCCTCAATCAGATGCCTTCTGCCCTTTCGGGCGGCGAAAAACAACGCGTGGCGATTGCCCGCGCCCTGTCGAAAAATCCGCAGCTTCTGTTTGCGGATGAGCCGACCTCGGCGCTCGATTCCGTGTCCGGTCAGGTGGTTATCAAGCTCCTGCATCGCGCCGCGCATGAGCATGGTGCCGCGGTTATCTGCGTAACCCACGACCCGCGCCTCGAAGCCTATGCCGACCGCATTATCCATATGGAAGACGGTAAGATCCTCAGCGATCATTTCGTCAACAAGCCTTAAAGAAGCCCTCTCATGTCCGCTATGAAATCAACCCCTCGCCCCTTTAATCGTCTCTGGCTTCCGGTTGCCGCCGTGCTGGCCCTGTCTGCCTGTGGCGCGCAACCGCCGGGCGGTGCCAAGCCCGGCACCGAGGTTAAGGCGCCTGAATCCCCCTTTGCGGCCATTGCCAATGGTAAGGTCGATGTCGAAGGCGGCGTCATTGAGGTCGCGGCCCGCCGTGCCGGTGTCGTCGAGGAAGTGCTGGTTCAGGAAGGCGATGAGGTCGTAAAGGGACAAATCCTTGCCCGTCAGGAAGCTGACCAGCCGCGTCTGGCGGTGAGCCGCGCCCGTGCCGCCGTCAACGAAGCCGTCACCGCCAAAGGGCTGACTCAGGTGCGCCTCGACAGTGCGCGGCGCGAATACAGACGCTATGAGGAACTGGCGAAATCGAACTTTGTCGCCGCCCAAAAACTTGATGCCCAACGCGACGCCATTCGCGAAGCCGAAGCCACGCTGGCCTCACAGGACGCGGCCATTGCCTCGGCCCGTGCCGGTCTGGCGCAGTCGGAATATGATCTCGAACTGACGCTGGTACGCGCACCAGTCGACGGGCGCATTGTCCGCCGCTACGCCAACCCCGGTGCCGGTGCCTCAACGCTGAACGTTTCGACCATGTTCGATCTTGAGCCGAAAACCGAGCGCATCATCCGTTCGGAAATCGTCGAAAGCTCGATCCCTGATGTCTCCATTGGTCAGGAAGCCGAAATCATCCCCGAAACCGATCAGTCAAAGGTCTATGTCGGCACGGTCAAGCGGGTCGCCGCTACCTTTGGTGCCCGCCGCCTGAAATCCGATGGTGGCAACGAAGCCTCCGATGAGCGCGTCGTCGAAGTCGTCGTATCTGCTGATGGCGTACCGTTCCTGATCGGTCAGCGCGTTCTGGTGAAATTCATGAAGCCCGGCGAAAAGGCTGGCGTTAAACGCGAAGCGCCACAGCCCGCAACACCGGCCAAAAAGTAAGAAACGGTGCCCCCTGTCAGCCTTAGTAAATCAGGTTGACAGGGCGCCTCAGAGGGTGGTCATTTCCAGAACCTTTTGAGATGCACGCATGCGCACCCTTTATCACCTTCTGGGCAACAATCTGGTTGCCAATATCACCAATTTCACGGTCTGGTTCGCCCTGACCTTCTGGACTTTTATCGAGACCCGGTCGGTCTTTGCGACCGGCATGATTGCGGGCGTCTATCTGGTATTCACCGCCGGATTTGGCATCTGGCTCGGCAGTCTGGTGGATCACCATTCAAAAAAGCTGACCATGCTGGCCTCAAGCCTTGTGTCGGCTATCTTTTACAGCCTGTCTCTGGCCCTGTTGATGGCTTTCCCTCAGGTGGCCTTCACCAACCCCTATGGCTATCCCCTCTGGGTACTGGTGCTTCTGATTATGCTGGGCGTCATCGCGGGCAATATCCGCTCTATTGCCCTGCCCACGCTCGTCACCATTCTTGTGCCCGAAGACCGCAGAGACAAGGCCAATGGTCTGGTCGGCATGGTCACCGGCATAGGCTTTCTCACCACCTCGGTTATCAGCGGCTTTCTGGTGGCGTGGGGCGGCATGTTCGCCACGCTGATACTGGCGATTGCCTTCAGCCTGCTGTCGTTCGCCCACCTCGTCTTTGTGCCTGTCAATGAACCCAGACCCGATCCGACGCCTGAAGAACCCTCAGCGCCCCGCCAGATTGACCTTAAGGGCACCATTAAGGTCATTGCCGCCGTACCGGGGCTGTTTGCGCTTATCTTCTTTGCCACCTTCAACAATTTCCTCGGCGGAGTCTTTATGGCCCTGCTCGACGCCTATGGCCTGTCGCTTGTCTCCGTCCAGACCTGGGGCCTGCTGTTCGGTGCGCTATCCAGCGCCTTCATCCTCAGTGGTATCATCATTTCCCGCACCGGACTGGGGCAAAATCCGGTGCGCACGCTTTTGCTGGTCAATCTGATTGTCTGGGGCGTGTGCTGCGTCTTTACGCTGCAATCCTCCATCTGGTTGCTGGCCGGAGGCTGCTTCATCTGGATGCTTCTTGGCCCTTATGCCGAGGCAGCGGAAAACACCACCCTGCAAAAGGTTGTACCGCTTGAACGTCAGGGACGGGTCTTTGGATTCGCCCAGTCGGTCGAACAGGCGGCCTCACCCCTGACCGCCTTCCTGATTGGCCCCCTGACGCAATTTGTCGTCATTCCGTTTATGACGGACGGCACCGGCGCAGCGACAATTGGCAGCTGGTTCGGCACAGGTCCGGCACGCGGCATCGCACTTGTCTTTACCCTGTCCGGCATTATTGGTGTCGTGGTGACGATCTGGGCGTTCCGGTCAAAATATTACCGCCAGATATCCGCCGCCTATGCGCAACCGTCACCTGATTAATATAGGTGTACGCAACTTCTTCAGCCTCAGCCTGCAAGCATAGATTCCAGTTTATCACGCAGTTGCAGCGCATTAACGATGGCATGGCCGCCAAAATCATTGTTGAAATAGGCCCAGACTCTTTTCGCGCCACTGTCCCTGATCTTATGCGCCCAGACGTCGATCTCGCCTTCGCTATACAGGTGGCGATACCACTTTTCCGTACCGTGAAACCGGACATAGACGTCATCCGCCGTGCGGATCATGTCATCGGGCAGGCCCGGCCCGGAACAGGTACAAAAAATCGTGCCCCGCGCCCGAAAAACGTCGAACACCTCATCGTTCCACCAACTCGGATGCCGGAATTCGACGACATTACGCCGCCTGTGATCCAGCTGATTGATTATGCCCTGCAAAAGCTCGGGACTGTAATGCACGCTCGGCGGCAACTGAAAAAGAAAGCATCCCATTCGCCGGCCAAGCAGATCAGCAACATAGCCAAAATCTTCGATCAGTGCCTTAACGTCCTCAAACCGGCGAATATGGGTGATCAGTTCATTCGCTTTTACGGTATAAACAAAGTCGTGACCTTGCGCGTTACTAAGCCATGTTTTTACGGCATTAACCGTAGGCCATGAATAGAAAGGCGCATTGAGTTCGACCGTATCAAATTGCGCCTGATAGAAGGCAAACCATTCCTTTGTCGGCATCTGGCTAGGATAAAAAGGCCCACGCCAATGCCAGTAAAACCAGCCGGAACATCCGATATTCAAAGCGGGCGGCGATGCCAAATCAGCCTGTGGCCGCTCGCCGTTTTCCATACGCGCCCTGTGCATTTTTTCCGCCCGTCCGGCATTGGCCACGCGCTGTTTGGCGCGGCGCTCGGCCTTTCTCGCCCGCCGTTCTTCGGGCGTAGGCTTGGGCTTTATGGCATCCGATCCATTCATCGGCCCAGAATGATCTTGCCACAGTTAAATTTCGATCAGAAGGTGAGATGCAGTGAAGTCAAATTCAGCGCCCGACCGGGCGCCGGCGAGCATTCACGCCCTCGCGGAGCGCTGTGATATGAATTGAAAAAAGCAAAAATCAGCGAAGAACCGCTTCGAGCTGATTTTTTCAGGATGGCCTCACATTAAAGTACACTGAGCAAAGCGAAGGACTTTAATGTGAAGATAAAATGGTGGTTGGAGGCGGGATCGAACCGCCGACCTGTGGGTTATGAATCCACCGCTCTAACCATCTGAGCTACCCAACCACATACACAACCCGACGGCACAATAGGCATACCGGAACCTGTGAAGCGCCGCCTATATCTAATCTGCGCCTAAGGTTCAAGCGTCGATTTCAGCTTATGCCCCGATTTCCTGCCCCACGTCGCGCAGAACAGCCGTCAACCGCGCCTGTCCGGCCTTCTGATCATAGGTCTCAAGGGCATGAGCCTGTGCCTTGCGGGCGCGCTCAAGCGCCGCAGACCAGTCAGCAAATACCGCCTTAAGTCCCATCGCCAGAGCCAGCGGATCTTCGGGCGGTACCATAAGCCCTAGTTCTCCGGCTTTAAGTATAGTCTTTGGCCCGTCGATATCGCTTGCGATCACCGGCACACCAGCGGCCATGGCTTCAGCGACCACCAGCCCGAACGGCTCAACCCTTGACGGCAGCACAAACACATCAGCCTGCGCCAAAAAATCCTCCACCGGACTGACCCAGCCCGCAAATTCAACCTGTTCGGGCCCCAGCCCCAGACGCGCCGCCTGAGCCGTAAGGGCGTCCTTTTCCGGCCCGTCACCGGCTATACGCAGCTTCACCCGCACACCTTCGTCACGCAGACGCGCCACCGCCTCAAGCAGAACATCAAAGCCCTTATTGACATGTAACCGCCCCAGAACGCCAATCCGCGGTACGCCCTGAGGGGCCGCCTTAACCGGTCGGCTGACCAAAGGTACAAAATCTTCGACCACCCGCGCCGTAAGCGCCGGATGGGCCTGCTGCACGGCCCCAAGCACGGCATCTGATACACATAACGCTTCGCGCACCTTGCCCAGATCGCACTTGAAGCGAAAATTATGCACCACCGCCAGCGTCCGGTGGGCATAGCCAGACCACCCGTGCGCGGCCAGCGCAATGGCGCGATTGCCATGCGCCAACACACAGTCAGCCTGATGCCCGTGCGCTATCGACCTGAACCTCAAAGCCGCCAGAGGATCATAGCTAAAGCCGGTTTTCAGAGGCTGAAACGCCTTAAGGCCCGCCAGCACACCCTCAGGGTGCCCAACACTTAAGACGTCGAACCCTGCGGCCTCAAGGGCTTCGTGGTAACGCAGGGCCATGATCTCAAGGCCGCCACGCCCCTTGGCGGTCATAAGATTGATAATAGGCATAGACCGCTTCCGGTAAAACTAAATCTACGCAGCCTGTGCCGGTGAAACCGTGGCCGTCGCCCCCCAATACCTGCCTTGGGCGTCACGATCCAGTCTTTCATACAGATGCACCAGATCATCGCGTGAGGCATAGGGCACCTGCGTCAGAAAGCGCTCGATCAGGCGCTCCTGAAACTGCAAAGGCTCAAGATAGCCCTGCTCGGCCTTTAACACTCTATAGGTTTCAAGCGCCGTACGGAAGGTCTGGAACAGGCGGGCGGGCAAACCGGCCCGATCATAAATCGCCCGGAACCCCAGCGGCCCCGCATCATGCACCATCAGGGCGGCACGCCCATGCGGCACGCCCGACATGACCGCCAGCGCATGTTCAAAGAAGGTCATCTGTCCGCGCGCCAGCGCCCGCAGCATCAGCGAAGGCGTAAGTCGCTCCACACGCGCCAGATGCTGCGCCAGTTCTGCCGGATCGCGACGGGTGACGACCGGATCGTGCATCTCCAGCGTTGCCCGTTCCCGAGTCGCTTCCGCCAGTTTTATGGCCACCTCAGGCGCCACCGCATGACGGCTGATAAGCTGCTGCCTGAGCGCCTCACCGACCACCTGCAGCAACGGCTCGGTTACCGAAGCGGGTAAGGCCTTGCGATGCACCAGTGCACTTTGCACGATCTCAGATGTGCCGAACCGGTCAAAGACGCAGACAAGGCTGCCGTCATTAAAACAGGCATTGTCGTTGGCACAGGCGATGACCACGGCCTCTTCAACGCCATAGCTGGCCAGAGCCGATGTCACCGGCTCAGACAGAACATCACGCTTGGCCACCGCGATCTGCCGCACCGGCCCGCCGGTTCTGACAATTTCCGCCAGTTCGTCATCGCTGAAAACCGGCGAATGGGTCAGGAGCGGCACCGCAACCGCAGGCACATCCAGCGCCAGTTTGTGGGCGACATCGACGGGTACCAGACCCGAAGTGCGCAAGGTCACCACCAGGGCGCGGCGCACCAGTTCGGCGGCATCTTCGGCGACAATACGGATAATATCCTGTGCCGCTGCCCGTTCCTCTGCCGTTAGGGCCGTACCCTCAATGACGCGACACATCTTATGTGCCGCCACTGCCCGATCATCGGCATTTTCGCTTTTGACCAACCGTTGAATATCCTGATCGGACAAGATGAGACGCGATACAGACATGGGTAAATCCTTTCGGCTCATGGAAGAAGACACGGGGGAAGAAGACACGGGGAAGGTACAGGAAGATACGGGAATAAAGTACCGCCGGATTCTCACGCGGAGCGGTTAATGAAGCGTTTACTTCTGATACGCATTCACGGGACTGTGTCTAAAGCTGTTAACAAACACATCGTTCCTTTATTTCTACTAACGGCTTGGCAAGGTCTTGGGCGTAAAAACGAGCCATGACCGACACGCGTAGCCCCCTGAGTTCCGACCGTATTGCCCTTGATTACGGCTTAAGGGCACAGGTACGGCTGTTGCCCTATGCACTGGCCTTTTTCGGCATAGGATTACCTATCTATATCTGGTCAGCCCTGTCGTTCCTCTCACCGGTGATGCTTGGTCTTAATCTCTGCCTCTTTGCCGTTTTATGGCTGGCCTTCTTTCTGATGAAACCGGCCCTGAAGGTAGAGGGCGCAACGGAAACGCTTGAGCCGGAACAAATAGACACACGCCTGCGCCAGCAATGGCTGTGCGGCGGCCTGTGGGCACTGGGGGTGATGGTGATCTCGCTCAACGTCGCCGACAGCGGCCCGGATGCCATTATCTTCCTGACGGTCTGCGCTGGTGCTGCCGCAGGCATCATCTTCTTCAGCTCACCGATTCTGATTTTTCTGCTGACGCTTGGCCCGATGGCCATGGCGGGCCCGATCATTGCCCTTCATACCCTGCCAGCGGATGGGGGCGCGGGCTCACTGGCGCATCTGGTGACCGCAGGCCTCAGTCTGGCGCTCGCCTTCGGGCTGGTGCTCAACCGGCATTTACGGGAACATTACCTGCTCGAATATCGCCAGCTGAAGCTATCGCTTGACCGCGAACAGATGCTGAAGACCCGTGACGAACTAAGCCATGCCCAGATGGCCCTGATGCAAACCCTGTCGCACGAAGTGGCCTCGGCCATGCGCGGACTGGAACTGACCCTGTCCCAGAGCCTCAGCCTTCTGGCCCGCGCACCGGCCCCGAAGAAGCAGGTCGAACAGGCCCTGACGACTGTCAATCAGGTGCTAGATATGGTGACCAATACGGTCGATGACGGCACGGCCCGTTCAGGGCGTCTGAGTGTCGCGCCTGAACCACTGAATCTGGTAGCATTAACCGAGGAACTCAGTGCCAGCTTTGCCCAGATGGCACGCGCCAAAGGCCTTGAGTTTCAGTTACATCTCCCCACACCCTTGTCTGATGGGGGGCCCGACAAGGGGGCGGTCATTGCCGACCCTCAGCGCGTCCGGCAGATACTGACCCACCTTCTGACCAATGCCGTTACCTATACGGTCTCGGGACGCGTCAGCCTGAGATACCACAGCGCGGCCGATGGCTATGTCCGGCTCGAAGTCACCGATACCGGCCCCGGTCTGGACGCCGCCGAACTTGAACAGGCCTTTGTCCCCTTTGCGCGTATTATGCGCACCTCTTCGGGCCATGCGGGCACCGGTCTGGGCCTAAGCTTGTCACGTACACTGGCCGAACTGATGGGCGGACGGCTTGAGGCGCAATCCACCCCTGGTCTCGGATCACGGTTTACACTGGACCTCCCATTTGACGCTCAGGCCGAGGCACCGTTACCCGATTCGACTGAGCCTGAGGCAGACACTGAAACCCCAGCCAATCAAACCATCCTGCTATTGGCTGATGACCCGCTTGAGGGCGCCCAGCTGCGCAATCTTCTGGAGGAGATGGGGCATAGGTGCCTCAGCGCCAAAAGTCGCACGCGTGCCCTGTCTCTGGCCCAGCAGGGGCGGCTGCACGCCTGCCTGATCGCTACGAATAGTTTTGAAGACCTGTCCCTCCCCCAGAACCGCGACAAGCTTGAGGCCTATTTTACCCGTCTGCGGGATACACAAAGCGAAACCCGCCTCAGGATACTGGCTCTCCTGCCGGACGGCGAACAGGCCGAGGCGCTCAGCCACATGGGCGTCCTGCCGCTGCTCGGCCCTGTGTCATCCGCCGAACTGACCCGTGCCCTGATACAAAGCGACGCGGAGTAAAAAAATCTGTCGCCTCACGACAGGCCTACAACGGTAAATAGGAGCCCTTTTGCGCCTGTGACTCAGCTTTTTTCTAAAGGTTTTTCAGACAAAAACTTACCCACACTCAGGTTAATGTCATTGCACACGAAACCATTTTAGTTTCATATGAAACTTAAAAATCTCTTGTGTCAGAAAAATTAACGCAATAAGTCTGCAGTCGCAAAAAAGTGCGCTCACGCTTCAAAGCGATAGCGCAAGGGAAAATTGCACCCAAAAACACAATAATGCGCCACCGCCCTAAAGCGTCTGAGAGCTGGGGCCAGACTTATTTGGAGACCACATGACGGATAATCTTTTTGATCGCGCCCTTGAGCGTCTGGATGAAGCTGCCCGCTTTCTTAATGTCGATGCGGACGTGATCGAAAAGCTTAAATATCCGCAGGAGACAACCAAGGCCCGTCTGGTAGTGCGTATGGATGACGGTTCGCGTCGCTCCTTCCTGGCCTGGCGCTGCCGCTATGACGACACCCGCGGCCCGACCAAGGGCGGCATCCGCTACCATCCCGACGCCTCCGCTGAAGAAGCCGAGACCCTCGCCTTCTGGATGACCTTCAAATGCGCCGTCATGAACCTGCCCTACGGCGGCGGTAAGGGCGCCGTTAAGGTTGACCCACGCAAGCTGTCGAAGGCAGAACTTGAGCGCCTGTCACGTAGCTATATGCAGGCTTTTGCCCGCGTTATCGGCCCTGAGCGCGACATCCCTGCGCCCGACGTCTACACCAATGCCATGATCATGGGCTGGATGGCCGACGAGTATAACAAAATCGTTGACCGTAACGAACCCGGCGTGATCACCGGTAAACCTATTGCGCTCGGCGGTTCGCTCGGCCGTAACGACGCTACGGCTCGTGGCGGCTTCTATCTGGTGCGCCATCTGGCCAAGGATCTGAACCTCGATGGCCCGGCCCGCGTCGTCATTCAGGGCTTCGGCAATGCCGGACAGTACATGGCCGAACTCATGGCTGGTGACGGCCACAAGATCATCGCCGTGTCCGACTCCGAAGGCGCTGTTTATGACGAAAACGGTCTGGACGTCACCGCCCTTATCAAAGCCAAGAACGCCGGTCAGCGCGTCAGCGCCTTTGCCGCTGAAAACGGCCTGAAGGCTATTTCCGGCGACGAACTGCTTGAGATCGAATCCGACGTGCTGGTACCGGCGGCCCTTGAGGACATGATCCACCGCCACAACGCTGACAAGATCAAGACCCGCGTCATCGTTGAACTGGCCAATGGCCCGATCACCCCTGAAGCCGACGAAATCCTCAACAAGAAGGGTATTGTGGTCCTGCCGGATATCCTCGCCAATGCGGGTGGCGTGACCGTTTCCTATTTTGAATGGGTACAGAACCGTCAGGGCTACGCCTGGGATCTCGAAGAAATCCATGCTCGCCTGCTGAAGATCGTTGAGCGTGAAGGCCGCGCCATCTGGAACATTGCCCAGAAGAACAAGACCAGCGTCCGTACCGCTGCCTATGTTCACGCGCTTGCCCGTCTGGCCGAAGCCATTGAGGCTCACGGCACGCAGGACTTCTTTGCTGACTACTAAACCCGGCAATAACCACACTAAAAAGCCCCTCTGTTTCCAGTGGGGCTTTTTTTACGGCTGTTCAAAAAGGGCTCTAAGCTGAAAAGGCCAGAAAACCCTTTGTAATATCAGGACTTGATAACCATACAATCCAGACGCTTGGCTTTGATTTCCTTACAGGCGTTCTGGGCTTCGGCCTGAGTGAGGCCGGTAAAGCGTGAACGATACCAGCCCGCTTCTGTCTTCGTGACTTCGCGGTTAGCCGTCTTGAGGTCAAAACGCTTTTGCAGATTGGCCAGCCAGTTATCTGCCAGAGACTTCTGCTTGAAGGCCCCGACCTGGACGCCCCAGACCGCATTCGGATTTTTCTTTTTGGCCACAGCCTTAGCCGCGGCCTGTTTAGCCTCAGGTTTCGGGCGCGTTAGTGTATCGACAACTGCGGGCGCATTGGCCGTGTTGCTGCTCAGACGCTGCACGGTCGTGCTATTGTCTTCATTTGCCCCTAAGGCCGCATAAAGCACCTGATTGGAACCGATGATGTTATAACGCGGCGAACGGAACTCAGCCTGCGCAATGGTGATCGCCTCACCCTTGTCACGGCGGTCGATGACGTCAAAACCCGTCTTCATCAGCTGGGTGACATGTTCCCGACGCTGCGCCTTGTCCGATCCGCCCAGCATAACCGAAATCAGGCGACGGTCGCCCTTGCGCTGCGAGGCCACCAGATTATAGCCCGCCGCGCGGATAAAGCCCGTCTTCATACCATCTACACCCGGCATGGCCAGAAGCGGATTGTGGTTATTAAAGGTGCGTCCGCGATATTCGATGCTGCGCACGTGGAAATATTCATAATATTGCGGATAGTCGCGCATCACCGCCCGCGCCAGAATGGCGATATCACGCGCACTTGAGACCTGACGATCGTCCGGCAAGCCCGAGGCGTTGACGAAATTGGTGCGCGTCATGCCAAGCTCATGCGCCTTAACGGTCATCAGGGCGGCAAAGCGGCTTTCGCTTCCGGCAATATGCTCACCTAACGCCGCCGCCAGATCATTGGCCGAATAGGCCGCAACAAGGCGCATGGCCATATCAACCGTAATGGTTTCGCCGGCCCGAAGCCCTGCCTTGGTTGGCGGCATCGAAGCCGCATGCGGCGATACCGTGATCAGATCATCAGGCTTCACCTCGCCACGCGCCATGGCCTCAAAGACCATATATAGCGTCATAACCTTGGTGATCGAGGCCGGATAGCGCGGGCTGTCGGCGCGCATGGAATAGAAGACCTCACCGGACTGGGCGTCCACAACGATTGCGGCGTAACGTGGATTATCCGCCGGATCATTCGCCAGAGCCGGTGTCGCCACCAAAGCTGAGGCCACCATCAGTGACGCCACAGGTTTAAGCGCCCGCACCATAAAAGAGGGTTGTCTTATTCCGCCCCAAAGGTCTGACCAATTACGCATCATACTTTGTCCTGCCTAAACTAAACGCCACGAGTCATTGTCTGCCCGGCTACGCTACCGATTTACAAAGCTCTGGAATCTGTCCGTCCGTCACTAACCATAAGTCTGAAAACGGAATTTGTCAGATTTTTTTACTCTGATAACAGAACACGCCCAAAACCTTACCAAGTCCTTATTCAATGAAGGCCTTTTCAGGCTAAAATGCGTCCGAATTCGCCTGAAAAGGGCAAAACCGTCATCACAATTGCGTCACCATTGTGCAGTGCACAAATTTTGTTGACTTCATGCTGCGCGTGCGTTATACACAGGTCAAATTTGGCAGACGCGTTGCATATGGATTGTCGGCCAAACGGGTTAAAGCCCCTTATCTGAGATCTGCGTTCCCCCCTAACGTTTTACGGAGATACCTCCATGTCTGCAGAAGAATTCAAAGCCACCACTGATCGCGTTGCTGCCGCTGGCAATCAGGCTTTCAAAGACGGTGTTGAAAAGAGCATCGGCGCGCTGAACGAACTCAACAGCCTGTCCAAGAGCAATATCGAAGCTCTGGTCGAAAGCTTCACCGCCGCCACCAAAGGTGCCGAAGCGGTTGGCGCACAAACCGCTGCCTTCACCAAGAAGAACTGGGAAGAAGGCGTTGCCGCTGCCAAGAGCCTGTCTTCGGCCAAGAGCGTACAGGAAGTCGTTGAACTTCAGTCCGCTTACGCCAAGAAGTCGCTTGAATCCTACGTGGCCGAACTGAACAGCCTGACCGAAACCCTGTCGGCTTCGTTCAAGGACAGCTTCAAGCCAATCAACACGCGCCTTACGGCCTCGGTCGAAAAGTTTCAGTCTTTCCGTTAATCGGACAATCTGAGACCTCAGAGATAAAATCCCCGTCGCAGATTTGCGACGGGGATTTTTTATTTTCTGCTCACGCGAAATTCATGTCGCTTTGTAACGAGTCTCATTAAACTGTGATTGAATAATACCGCCTTTGGCCCGACACCCCCTTAACAGCGACAAAGTTTGCACTATCTTGAATACTGAGACGAAGACAAAAACAGAGGTAATGGTGACGACACCTAAGGCGCACACAATGGCTTCACGCCCTCCGAAGGTAACGGATGGCGACAAGCCTGCCCATGCGCCCTTCGCCATTATCGATGCCAAGCCCAAGCCTCAGAAACCCTCTCTTTATAGGGTTTTAATACTCAACGACGATTATACGCCTATGGAGTTCGTGGTGTACGTCCTTGAGCGGTTTTTCAATAAATCGCGCGAGGAAGCCACAGTGATCATGCTCCATGTCCATCAAACGGGCGTGGGCGTATGCGGCGTTTATACCTATGAGGTGGCGGAAACCAAGGTCGCGCAGGTCGTGGACATGGCCCGTCGTCATCAGCACCCGCTTCAATGTACTATGGAAAAGGACTGATTTCTGATGACGACGAATCCTAAGCTTTCATGGCGTCATCAGCACCCGCTTCAATGTACTATGGAAAAGGACTGATTTCCGATGACGACGAATCCTAAGCTTTCATGGCGTCATCAGCATCCCCTCCAGTGTACGATGGAGAAGGATTAATACCCGTAGCGTACCCTTAGTAACCTCAGCTCCAAGGAGAGGCCGTCATGCCATCGTTTTCCAGCGCCCTCGAAGAAACCCTTCACCGCGCCGTCGGTCATGCCAATGCGCATCACCACGAATATGCGACCCTGGAGCACCTGTTGCTGGCCCTTGTGGACGACACTGACGCTGCGGGCGTCATGACCGCCTGCAATGTCGATCTGGTGAAACTCCGCACAGCTCTGGCAACCTATATCGAGACCGACCTGAAGTCTCTGATCGTTCCGCAATCCGAAGAAGCCAAACCCACCGCCGGTTTCCAGCGCGTCATTCAGCGCGCAGTGATTCACGTCCAAAGCTCCGGCCGTGACGAGGTCTCCGGTGCCAATGTGTTGGTGGCCATCTTCTCGGAGCGCGAATCCCATGCCGCCTTCTTCCTGCAGGAGCAGGAAATGACGCGCTATGACGCGGTCAACTATATTGCCCACGGCATTGCCAAAAAGCCCGGCGCATCCGAACCCCGTGCCGTGCGCGGCGCGACCGAAGATACGCCGCCCGAGGACAAGAACGGCAAGGCCGCCTCTAATGATGCCCTGTCGGCCTATTGTGTTGACCTCAATGAGAAGTCACGTCACGGCAAGGTCGATCCGCTGATCGGACGTTCGGCCGAAGTTGAACGCTGCATTCAGATCCTGTGCCGCCGCACCAAGAACAACCCGCTGCTGGTGGGCGATCCAGGCGTCGGTAAGACCGCCATCGCCGAAGGTCTGGCCAAGAAAATCGTCGATGGCGAAGTCCCCGAAGTTCTGTCGGGTGCCACCATCTACAGCCTCGATATGGGCACGCTTCTGGCGGGCACCCGCTATCGCGGCGACTTTGAAGAACGCGTCAAGCAGGTTGTCAAGGAACTTGAGGCCCACCCGAATGCCGTGCTGTTCATCGACGAAATCCACACCGTCATCGGTGCCGGTGCGACATCTGGCGGGGCTATGGATGCCTCTAACCTGCTGAAACCGGCTCTGGCGTCGGGTGCCCTGCGCTGCATGGGTTCCACGACCTATAAGGAGTACCGTCAGCACTTCGAGAAGGATCGCGCCCTCGTGCGTCGTTTCCAGAAGATCGATGTCAATGAGCCAACGCTGGATGACACCATCAAGATTCTGAAGGGCCTCAAGCCTTACTATGAGACCTTCCATAATCTGAAATACACCGATCCGGCCATCAAGACGGCGGTTGAACTGTCGGCGCGTTACATCACCGATCGTAAGCTGCCCGATAAGGCCATTGATGTCATCGACGAAGCCGGTGCCCTGCAAATGGTGCTGCCGGAATCAAAGCGCAAAAAGGTCATTGGCCCGAAAGAAATCGAGTCGGTCATTGCCAAGATCGCCCGCATCCCTTCGAAGTCGATCTCCAAATCAGACACCGAGGCCCTGCGTGATCTGGAACTTGACCTGCAACGGGTGGTCTTTGGCCAGAACGAAGCTATCGCCCAGCTGTCATCGGCCATGAAACTGGCCCGTGCCGGTCTGCGTGATCCGCAAAAGCCTATCGGTTGCTACCTCTTCTCCGGCCCGACCGGCGTGGGTAAGACCGAAGTGGCCAAGCAACTGGCGTCAACGCTCGGTATCGAACTGCTGCGCTTTGACATGTCCGAATATATGGAGCGCCATACGGTGTCGCGCCTGATCGGTGCGCCTCCGGGCTATGTCGGCCACGATCAGGGCGGGTTGCTCACTGATGCCGTCGATCAGCAACCGCACGCGGTTGTCCTGCTCGATGAAATCGAAAAGGCCCACTCGGATATCTACAACATCCTGCTTCAGGTCATGGATCATGGCCAGCTGACAGATGCCGTAGGCAAAAAGGTCGATTTCCGCAATGTGATCCTGATCATGACCACAAACGCGGGCGCTTCGGACAACCAGAAGAACTCGATCGGCTTTGGTCGCGGACGGGTCGAAGGTGAGGATGACGCCGCTATCAAGCGTCTGTTCACACCGGAGTTCCGTAACCGTCTCGATGCCATCGTGCCCTTCAGCCAGCTCAAACCCGAAGTCATTTCGCAGGTTGTCCAGAAGTTCATCCTGCAACTGGAAATGCAACTGGCTGACCGCAATATCTCGATCGAACTGGCCGAGGATGCAGCGAACTGGCTGGCCGAAAACGGCTATGACGAACTCTATGGTGCACGGCCTCTGGCTCGCGTCATTCAGGAAAACATCAAGAAGCCTCTGGCCGATGAAATCCTGTTCGGCAAGCTGGTACGCGGCGGACATATCCTTGTCAAACTGGCCGATGGCAAGATCGCCTTCGACATCACGCCCGCCAGGGACAAGAACAGCTCCAAAGCCGAAACGGTCGACTAGCAGGGCCTTAGGCCCTGCACCCTTATGCCCCGAGGCAGATAACACTTTCCGTTTTCTGGTTTCTCAAATCCTCCCCTGCGAAGCGGGGGAGGTGCCGAGCGAAGTCGAGGTGGAGGAGGCAACGGCACTCGCCACTTGTCACAACGACTTACTTCGGCACCGGCGGCATTGTCACCTCAGGCCGCTTATTGGGATCGGGCCAGTTTATCGGCGGTGTCACCCGCGTGAACCCCTCCACCGCACGCGTCTCGATGTGCTTAAGAAAATACATGTCCATATAGATCATGGTCTTTTCCGGTTGCGACCCCGAACAGGTCACTTCATATCCGTCAATAATGTTTTCATATGGCCCCAGACCGAAACTGCCCACACGGTGGAATGCCGGTGGTTGCCCGTTCTCACACCTCAGTCGCGACAGATACTCGCGCTGTCCCGCAGGACTGTTAACACGCACCGGATTTTTCGCGTCCCCCAAGGGATAGGCATCTGCCTTGCGAATACGCGTGTCAAAATCCGTCACTGGCTCAATGCCCAGTGCTGTTTTGAATGACTGATCGACTTCGTCGTTCGCAGGGGGCGCACTGGCACATGCGCTTAAGCCTACAAGGCCGACACCCAGTATAATTCCACGCAATAGATGCATATCTACCCCCTTATTCGTTCACCGCCGTGATTTGAACGCGTGGGCAATCGTCCCGTCATCAAGCCAGTCAAGCTCGCCACCGACCGGCACCCCGCGCGCCAGATGGGTAATACGCACATCCGGCACCATTTTCGTCAAGTGATCAGCAATATAATGCGCCGTCGTCTGGCCTTCGACGGTTGCGGGTAAGGCCATTACCACCTCCTGCACCTGACGCCCCTCGACGCGCCGGAACAGACCTGACAAACGCAAATCTTCGGGCCGCACCCCATCAAGCGCCGACAACAGCCCCCCCAGTACATGATACTGACCGCCAAAGGCCCCCACGCGCTCCATAGCCCACAAGGCGGAATCTTCTTCGACCACACAGATCATCGTCCGGTCACGTGACGGATTGGCACAGACCGGACAAGGGTCCTGCGTCGCCAGCGACCCGCAGTTGGAACAGGTTGTCACCCGTTCCGCCGCATCCTGCATCGCGGCGGTCAATGGCAACAAAAGCTGTTCCCGCCGCTTCAAAAGCGCCAGCGCCGCCCGCCGCGCCGAACGCGGCCCAAGCCCTGGCAACTTCGACAAAAGCGCCATCAGACGTTCAATTTCAGGGCCTGCGCCGGACGCCATAAACGGTTAAAACAATTTCGGCAGAGGCATATTGCCGAACGGGCCCGCCGCTTCCTTCATCAGGCGCGACGATTCCTCATCCAGCTTTTTACGCGCATCGGCATGGGCGGCGATGATCAGGTCAGACAGAACCTCACCCTCATCGGCATTCAGAAGGCTCGGGTCAATCGTCAGGGACACCAGCACACCAGCGCCTTTAAGCTCAGCCTTTACAAGGCCCGCACCGGCTTCACCGGTAACAACGACCTCGTTCATCTTATTTTGCGCTTCGGCGAACTTTTCCTGCACGGCCTGAGCCTGCTTCATCAAAGCATTCAAATCCATCAGTCATTATCCTTTTCGTCAGTATCTTCAGGGGGTGCGGCATCGGCTGCCAGCACCGGTGCGGGCTTATTATTCACCCTCAGTTCCGTCTTGGGAAAGGCCGCCAGAAACGCCGATACAAACGGGTCTTTTCTGGCCGCCTCAAGAATTTCCGCCCGTTCGCGTTCATCGCGTTCGCGCACCGTCTCAGCCCCGCCGCCGCCTTCTGTGGCGATCAGCCAGCGTTCGCCCGTCCACTCCTTAAGCCGTGCCGACAGCTTGCGCGCCAGATCAATCGGCGCATGGGGGGCTGGCTCATAGGTGATGGCCCCGCGCTGAAACGACACCAGACGCACATAGCGTTCTACATCGACGCGCAAACCAATGTCGCGCTTCTCGCCGATCAGGGCCAGCACATCCTCAAAGCTGTTGAGCTGAATCTGCGGCAGAACCGCCGCATGGGTACGCAAGGCTGCGCGCGGGCCAGAACCGCCACCGCCGCCACCGCCAGACGAACCCCCGCCACCGCCCAGCAGGTTTTCACCGGCCTCCAAACGCTTCAGAAGCGTCTCAGGCCCCGGCAGATCCGCCGCATAACAGATACGCACCAGCGCCATTTCGGTTGCGGCTGCCGGATCAGGCGCGCGCCGCACCTCCTCAAATGCCTTAAGCAGCAATGTCCACAAACGCGACAAGGTGCCCGCCGACAACTGCGCCCCTAACGCCGTTACGCGTGACGCCGGTTCCTTGGGCAAACGCGTCGCCTCCGCCCCCAGCACCTTGGCCACCGAGGTCGCGTGACAATATTCCAGCAGATCGCCCATGATTTGCGACGGATCGGCGCCAAACCCATAGAGCGTGCGGAACGCCAGCAGGGCCTCCTGAATCTGACCGGAAATAATATTTTCAAACAGTGACAGCGTCGCCGACCGGTCAGCCAGCCCCAGCATGTCGCGCACGGTTTCCGCCGAGACGCTCTGACCGGCCTCGGCCTGCACCAGCGCCTGATCAAGCAGCGACAGCGAATCGCGGACCGACCCTTCAGCGGCACGGGCAATCAGGGCAATGGCGTCTGGCTCAATCGACGCGCCTTCAAGACGGCAGATTTTCTCCAGATGCGGTGTCAGGGTTTCGGGCTCAACACGCCTCAGGTCAAAACGCTGACAGCGGGACAGGATAGTCACCGGCACCTTGCGGATTTCCGTCGTCGCAAAGATGAACTTGGCGTGGGGCGGCGGCTCCTCAAGCGTCTTAAGGAGGGCGTTGAACGCCCCCGTCGATAGCATATGCACCTCATCGATGACATAGACCTTGTAGCGCGCTTCAACCGGCGCATAACGCACGCTCTCAAGCAACTCGCGCATGGCATCGACACCGGTACGCGACGCGGCATCAAGCTCCAGAACGTCGATATGGCGACCTTCGATGATCGCCTGACAGTGCGCCCCAAAGACCGTCAGATCGACGCTTGGCCCCTTGACCGTATCGGATTCATAATTCAGCGCCCGCGCCAGCAACCGCGCCGTGGTCGTTTTACCGACCCCGCGCACACCCGTCAGCATAAAGGCATGGGCAATCCGGCCCGTCGCGAAGGCATTGGACAGGGTTCTGACCATGGCTTCCTGCCCGATCAGGTCATCAAAGCTGCGTGGGCGATATTTCCGCGCCAGCACCGTATAGGCTGCGTTCTTGTCAACCGGCGCACTCACCGGTGCATTATCGCCGAAAATATCAGCCGTGTTTTCGTCGCGCTCTGGGACAGGCGCATCGGCAAACGGGTCTTCGGTGTCAGGCATATCGGTCATGAGGGATTTATAGCGGCAATCAGGGCCAATGCCAGCCCGAAAACGCCGTACCCGTATGCTTAAATTTTGGGGATAAGGTGAGACCGCACGACCCGAAGGTGAATTCGTTGTGGCTGCTGCCTTCCGGCCCTGACCAGATTGGCGAGGCCTTCGCCCGCACGATCTCAGGGCCTATATGCGGATTAAGCCGCTAAAATGCAAGACCGAAGTTTCATCGTCGGCGCGCTTATCATGAATTAACAGCCCAGAACCCTGTTCGGTCTGTCGGTCTTACGGCGCTTGCCCCTACCCTCAGGACACACCCAACGGAGGTAAGGCTATGAAAGAAAGCACCTATACCCACCCGACAGATAAGGTCGAAGGCTGGCCCGACACAGTCGCCCCCGCCGTGCAGCCCAGCGGCTATCGGCGCGTTCAAACTGTAGCGGGCGAACCCATCCGCGACACCCGCAACTCAGCCGAATGGAGCGCCCTTATACTGGCCATAGCCGGTGGCGGCATATGGATCGCTTATGCGGCCTATGCCATAGTCGGCACGCTCACCAGCGGTGGTTAGGCGGGCCGCCCTGTGCTCAAGGCTCCATAGAGATCAGGCCTGCGGTCACGGAAAAAGCCCCATGCCGCCCGATGCGTTTTCAGGAAGTCGAGATCGAACTCAGCTACCAGAACCCCCGTCTCGTCGCGTCCGAATGATTCCACCAGATCGCCTCTGTGATTGGCGATAAAGCTGTGGCCGTAGAAGGTCTGGCCCTCACCGCTTTGGGGGGAAATCAGCGTCTCGGTGCCGATGCGGTTGGAACCGACCACGGGGATAACATTGGCCACCGCGTGCCCCTGCATCACCCTCTGCCAGGGCGCGGCCGTATCAAGGCTGTCGTCATGCGGCTCCGTACCAATGGCGGTAGGATATAACAGAACCTCCGCCCCCTGAAGCGCCATAGCCCGTGCACATTCCGGATACCATTGATCCCAGCAGATACCGACGCCAATGCGGGCAAACTTTGTGTCCCACACCTTGAAACCCGTATCGCCCGGCCTGAAATAATACTTTTCCTGATAGCCCGGCCCGTCAGGAATATGGCTTTTACGATAAACCCCAAGCAATTCGCCACCGGCATCAATCACCACCAGCGAATTGAAATAGTGCGGCCCCTCGCGCTCATAGATCGAGGTCGGGATCACGACATCCAGTTCCGCCGCCAGCTTTTGCATGGCCAGCACGCACGGATGGGTGCGCCACTCAAACGCCGTATCAAACCACTTCTCTTCCTGAGACGTGCAGAAATATTCTCCCTGAAACAGCTCGGACGGCAGGATGATCTGCGCACCCTTGGACGCAGCCTTACGCACCAGTGTTTCCGTGGTCTCAATATTGGCGGCCATATCAGGCCCATAGGCGGTTTGCAGCGCCGCTACGCGTACAGTACGGGTCATGCTCATTAGCCCTTAATGTGGGGAACCTGCTGGCTGATGCAATGGAAAGAGCCACCGCCGGTCAGAATGGCATTGGACGCCAGCCCGAAGACCTGACGTTCGGCAAACAGGGTCTGGAATGCCTCTACCGCCAGTTCGCCGGCCCGATCATTATAGACCGGCACCACCACGCAATCATTGGCGATCAGGAAGTTCATGTGTGACGCCGGAATGACCTCGCCCTCTTCGTCAACCATCTTACCCGGCGAAGGGATACGCACGACCTGAAGCGGCATGCCGCGTGCATCGGTCTGCTGGCTCAGGAATTTCGCCGTGCGGTCATAAATATCCGCATTCGGATCATCGACCCCGTAAGCCACCGGACAGGCCACCACACCCGGCGCGACAAACCGCGCCAGATTATCGATGTGGCCATCCGTATGATCATTGAGCAAGCCGTCATCGAGCCAGATGACCTTACGCGCCCCCAGCGCCTTCTCAAGCGCCCGCTCGGCCGTCGATTGCGTCCAGTCAGGGTTACGATTAGGGTTCAGAAGGCACTGACGCGTAGTGATGATCGTGCCGAAGCCGTCATGCTCCAACGCCCCGCCCTCAAGGATAAAGCCTTCCTGCGCCGGTTCGTACCCGTCATGCGCCGAAATCTGAGCCGCGACCTCATCGTCATATTTCAGATGATATTTGCCGCCCCAGCCATTGTTAAGAAAGGCCACCGGCAGCGTATGCAGACGATCGGCATCATCTTCGGCCGACACATAGATCGGGCCGGTGTCCCTCAGCCAGATATCACCGAAACGGCCTTCGACGATTTCTATCCGCGCGACATCCCCCAACAGGGTCTGAGCCGTCTTTTTAGCGGCTTCCCCCGCCACCAGAAGCTTGACGTTTTCGTCACCCGCCTCGGCCAGAACACGTACCAGCGCCGCCACCTCGGCCTGCGCCGGAATGAGGTCTTCCTGCCAAAGATTTTCGTGGCTCGGGAACCCGACCCACATGGCCTTATGGCCGTCCCATTCTGCCGGGACAAGACGCGCAAGCGACGAATTCTGGCTCATTTACTACCCTGATCAACAAATCACCGTTCCCCCTTATTACACAGGGTCTCCGGTTTTGACCATGCTGTCACGGGCAAAAAGAACAGACAAAAAAGAACGGCCCACCATTGCTGATGGGCCGTCTTTTGTATTCAATCCGTGTTTACGCTTAGAACTGCGTACGCAGGGTCACAGATACTGTACGCGGTGCCCCAAGCTGGTACAGAACGTTGCTTCCACCACGAACATTTGTGCCAAGATTGTTCACGTATGGCAGTTGGTTGTCTATATAACCCGTGCCGTGCAGATATTGCTCATCAAACAGGTTGGAAACGTTCAACTGCACGTAGGTGCCCTCGGCGAACTGCTGCAAATCGTAACGCAGGGCGGCATTCCACACCATATACCGTGCAGCCACTTCGTCGTTGATGTACGAGTAGAAACGATCACCAACATACTTACCGTCAAGGTTCAGATTTAGGTTCGACGTGATGGCGTAGTTCATGCCAGCCGTCCACATCCACTTAGGCATGCCCGTCAGAGCCTTACCTTTTGTCGGGATGACAGCCCCGCCAGAGCCTGGAATATCCCCCTGCATCTCTGTATCGGTATAGGTCAGACCGGCATTAAACACCAGATTATCAACGGGTGAATAGGCAGCCGAAGCCTCGAAGCCCTTACGTTCTACTTCGCCAACATTTGTATCTGTCGTGGTTTCGGTCTCAGCGTCATAGGCTGAAACGATACGATCCTTATCCTTCGCCATATAGACGGTCGCCGTGGCGCTGAAGTTAGGCTGGGCATAACGATAGCCCAATTCAATCGTATCCGAGATTTCCGGATTCGGATTTTTCACCAGCATACGATTATCGCGCAGCACGACGTTGTAGTAAACGTCGGTACGTGGTGCCGACATCGACTGGGCGTAGGTGGCGAAGATTTGCCCGCCATGATCGAAATTCCAGGTGGCACCGATATTCGGCAGAGTCTTCGAGAAGGAGACATTGCGCTGATACGGCGTGAAGTACTGATTAGCCGTCTGAACGCCGGTCGTGGTGTTGGTGGAGAACTGTCCTTCGATCGTCACAACCTTCACATCGCTATCCGCAATGTCCGTCGTCGTCAGGATATTGCCTGTTGTACAAACGGGGTTATTCGACCCACCACCGGTAACCGGCGAATAGCAGTACTGGTTCAACTCGCGCTCAAGTGTCTGGTGACGAATACCAATCGAAAGGAACAGACGCTCTTCCAGCAGACGACCACGATATTCTGCCGAGATTACATCGACATCGGCATAGGAGAGACGGTCACGGCGGCGCAGGTAGCTGCCATCGGCGTTACGCACCCAAAGGTCACCCTCAAACTTGGCCGAAAACGGGTTCTTGGGGGAACCGTCAGCGTTCAGGAGCGAGATTTCACCTGACTGACGATGACGTGCACGATCAAACGAGGCGTTCACACGGAACGTATGGAACTCGTTAAAGCGATAGATGGCTGACGATTGCAGCGAATAGCGCATCGTGTTGGTGATATTCGGACGATAAACAGATGCCGTGCCGATAACACCATCACCGTTCAGATCAAAGCTCTCCAGCTCTGACCAACGCGAACCCAGAATAATCGCTGTGTTGCTGTCACCAATCATCTGGCCAGCGCCTGCACCAGACGTAAGATAACGTTTGGCTTCATTGATCGTACCCGTCGAACCACCCAGAGCAGTCGTATACTGGAACGATGGATCAACCGTCAGGGTCAGCTTGTCGGTGATGACCCAGCGTGACTTGATACGGATATTGCCGGTATCGGACGGATTGACCGAACCGCGATTGCTGAAGGTGTCATTGCCATAGCCGTTCTGGATGATCTGCGCCTTGCTCTGGCGTGGCATGAAGTGGTTGCGGTTTTCATTCCAGTGTGCAGCGGCGCTGATGAACGAGCCGTAATCGCCGATGTCCTGATAGACCATCGCGTTCCACTGCTTCTTCTTCAGCTTGCCTTCGTCGTTGAAAGACAGCTCGTTACCCCAGGTATCGGTGTCAGACTGCGTATAGGCCAGATAGGCGCGCGTCCCCCACGGGCCAATGGCACCCGTGTCGAACTTCAGGAAGCCATATTTATGGTTGGATTCACCCACAGCCAGCTTGATCGTACCACCGAAGTCTTCACGTGGTGTACAACTGGCGACGTTGACCGTACCGCCGGTTGCCGAGGAGGACATCGAGTCAACGTCTGTCGCACCGGTTGACACGCTGGCCGTACACAGAAGCTCGGAATCGATCATCTGGTTGGTATAGACGGCATAGTTGCCGGAATCGTTGATTTGCAGACCGTCAATCGCCAGCGATACACGGGCGCTGTCCAGACCGCGCATCATGATCTCACCACCCGAAGACCCGTAGGCATCATTGTTGGTGAAGTTATAGCCGGGCACAAGGTTCAGGGAATCGGCAAAGGTCTGGCCGGGATTAGAAACAGACAAGGTGTCCTGACCGATAGTGGTCTTGGCCTTGGGGCCGCGTTCACGCTTGGTTGGGCCAAGAGCGCGCTGACCGGTAACAACCACTTCGGTGACGGCTTCAACATCCTGGGTGGCGGTAGACTGGGCAAATGCACCCGAAGCCATCATCAGCCCCGTCAGGGCCGTACCGGCCAAAATCCATGATTTGTTAAGTTTCATATCAGGAGTATCCCTTCTCCGAAATTACACAGCCCACAACCAGACCCAGAGGCGTCAGGGGGGCGGCTTTATAAAAAGACGGCTTGAAAACTGTCTGAGGCGGGTTCTGACGGAAGGACGCGAAACTTTGGTGACAGGCACATGACAGACTCATTACAGTTGCCTTCGCAGTGCAACATGGGCCACGCCTGTGCCTCAAAGGCCACAAACCCGTCATCAAACCGACACATAAAACCTTGTTATTCAAAGCCTTGACTTCGGGGCTTCGTTTAAACACTTGCCTGACGGTGAAATCCCTATATTCGGAAACGGATTGAAGTAAGGGCCATGAACATGGACACATCTGACACACGCTGGCGTTTCAGCCCCTATGTCCTGTGGGGCCTGACCGGTCTTCTGGCCTTGCGCGTCATTTTGCTGTTTACCAACTTCACCGATCTGTATCCGGATGAGGCGCAGTACTGGCTGTGGTCACGTGAACTGGATTTCGGCTATTATTCCAAGCCACCGATGATCGCCTGGCTGATCCATCTGACCACCCTGATCGGCGGCAATGGCGAAGCCTTTGTCCGCCTTTCCGCACCCTTCCTGCATTTCGGTACGGCCCTGCTACTTTGGGCCACGGGACGGCGCTGGTTTAATGATGCCACCGGCGCATTAGCCGCACTGGTCTATAGCTTCATGCCCGCCGTGGTTTTGTCGTCGGCCATTATCTCGACTGACGCGCCGCTGCTGTTCTTCCTGTCTTTGAGCCTTTATATATATGTGCGCCTCATCGAAGGGGCCGCTGATGCGCGTCTTAAAACCGCACTGGCGCTTGGGGCCGCTTTCGGTCTGGCTTTCTTAAGCAAATATGCCTGCCTCTATTTTCTGATCGGGGCCTCAGCCCATGCCCTGCTGTCGCCGCGCGTCCGCAAATCATGGTCGTGGCTATCTCTGGCCGCTTTCGCCGCCGCCTTCGCGCTGGTCATCAGCCCGAACCTGTTATGGAACGCGGCCCACGGCTTCCAAACCGTGTCGCACACCGCTGACAATGCCAACTGGCAGGCCAGCCGCATGTTCAATCTCGATTCGCTGACGGCCTTCGTCCGTGATCAGTTTGGCGTCTTTGGCCCGGCCCCGTTCATCATTCTGCTCGTGGCCGCCGCAGGTCTGCTGATCAAACCGCTCCTGCCGAGAGATGCCGAGGGCCGGATTGATGACCGCATTCTCGGTCTGATCGCCCTAAGCCTGCCACCGCTGATCTTCGTCACCATTCAGGCGTTTTTGTCACGCGCCCATGCCAACTGGGCGGCTTCCGCCTATGCACCGGCCAGCCTTCTGATCGCCGCCCTGCTGCACCAAGGCATCGCCACCCGTTCGTGGGCGAAATGGGGGGTGCGCTTAAGTGCCGTTTTTCAGGTGTCTGTGCTTATTATCTTCATGTTAGCAGCTATTTCCCCCACCCTCACCCGCACCTTTGGCCTTGATAATGTCTTCAAACGCGCCCGTGGCTGGGAAGCGACGACCTTTGCCGTTATCGAACAGGCCACCACTGGCCCGCGTCCCACCGCCATTGCCGTCGACAACCGCAACATCTATAATGCCCTTGCCTATTATGGCCGTGACTGGTTTGCCGCCAACCCTGACGTGCCACTTAAGGCCTGGGTACGTGAGGCCCAGCCCAAATCTCAGGCCGAAACCGAAACGCCCCTGACCGAAGCCACAGGCGGCAACGTGCTGATCCTGTCCTATGTCCCGCGCTTTGAGCCAGAAATCCGTGCGGATTTTGCTAGTTCCGACCCTGCCCGTTCGCTGAAAACCGCACTTGATCATAAACGCACCCGTGACTTCAGCCTGTTCTACGCCCACGGCTTTCAGCCCGTGCCGCGTGAGGGGCGACAGGCCGATACTGCGGCGGCGGATGATTGAGGCTAAGGCGCGGCTTCAAGAGACGACTTGCGTCCGGCTTACAGGTGTTTTCCTATATAAATTGAGGGCGTTATTCGCATCGATTTAGTAAATGCCTTGGTGTCCATATTTAATTTTTATTTTCGCCTCTTTACCACTTTCCCTCTATCTGCCGACAGCCTAGTCTGGCGTAAACGGCCATCAACTGAGGAAACCAATGATCGAGAAGAAGAACACGATTCTGGTCGTCGACGACGAAGACGAAATCCGCAAAATGCTTAACATTTTCCTTGATGTTGCTGACTTCAAGGTAGTCGAAAGTGAAAACGGAAAGCAGGCCATCCGCCTGTCGGCTTCGGTAAAACCTGACCTGATCCTGCTTGATCTTGGCCTGCCGGACATCGACGGCAAGGAAGTGATTTCTACGATCCGTCAGTGGTCTAACGTGCCAATCATCGTCCTGACCGCGCGTGCCGAAGATATGGACGCGGCACCGGCGCTCAACCTTGGCGCTGATGACTATGTCACCAAGCCCTTCAGCGCCGAAGTGCTTCTGGCGCGCATTAACGCCAACCTGCGCAAATCAGTTGTGAAAGAGGTCGGTGAACCAGACGTCGTTAATGGCCCGATCCGTATGGATCTGGTGCGCCACGAAGTCTTTATCGACGACCAGAAAGTCCCCTTCACGCCCAAGGAATATGACCTGCTGCGCTATTTCCTTGTCAATCGCGGGCGTATGCTGACCCACAAGCAGATTCTGAAAGAAGTCTGGGGCCCTGCCCATGTCGACGATACGCAATATCTGCGCGTCTATATCGGTCAGGTACGTGAAAAGCTTGAGGTCAAGGAAGGCCTGAGCAAGTCCATCGTCTCCGAATCCGGCATCGGTTACCGTATGGAAGTCGTGGCCTGACGCAAGACGGGGTTTTACGGCTTCTTTGTCTGAACCCCCCGAATGTGCTTTTGCATCCTTATCCCTTAGAAGGCAACCTACAGATAATTCAGTGACTTAAACCCCACAAAGGAGCATGTGCTATGCTGAACTGGATTATCACCTTCTTCATATTGGCGGTTCTGGCAGCCCTGCTCGGCTTTACCGGTCTGGCAGGCACCTTTGCCGAAATTGCCAAATTCATTGCGGTCGTCTTTGTCGTGCTCTTCGTGGCCGGACTGGTCTACCGTATGGTGACAGGACAAAAGGCCGGCCCTCCCGTCTGACCCTGTTTTGTTTGTCACCCTTATTCCACCTCTCCGCTTCCCCACGGAGAGGTGGACTTATTTTCAGGCTACGTTTTTACGCTTCAGGCGACGCGGTAACTGGCGCAGACGCGTCCAGAGCTTTTTCTTTTCCGGTAAGGGGAAAGGTTCCAGATTACGGATAAATTCCTCCGCACAGGCCCGCCAGCTGAATTTCTCCGCATGACGGCGCACATGGCCGCGATCAAGCGTCAAGGCTTCGGTAATGGCCTTTGACAGGTCCTCATCAATTACCCCTGCTCCGGTGCCGGGAATGAGGTCAATCGGCCCGTGCGCCGGAAAGGCCGCCACCGGCGTGCCACAGGCCATGGCCTCAAGGATCACCAGACCGAACGTATCGGTGAGTGACGGGAAGACAAAGACATCTGAATCGGCATAGGAACGCGCCAGTTCGTCACCAAAGCGCGGGCCGGTAAACACCACGTCTGGATATTTGGCTTTAAGCTCCTCAAGCTGCGGCCCCTTGCCCACAACCACCTTGGTGCCCGGCAGATCAAGCGACAGGAAGGCCTCTATATTTTTCTCAATCGCCACGCGTCCGATATAGGTCATGATCGGGCGCGGCAGATCGGTGAATATCGGCTCAAGATCAGGCCGGAACATCTCAGTATCCACCCCACGCGTCCACGGCGAGATGTTTTTAAATCCGCGCGATTCAAGATCCTTCTGAAGCGTCGGTGTTGCCACCATCACCCGCCCCGAAGGTTTATGGAACCAGCGCATATAGGCATAACCGACCCCGATAGGAATCGGCAGACGCGCCGACACATATTCAGGGAATTTGGTGTGATACGAGGTGGTGAACGGCATTTTCCATTCCAGACACACCCGACGCGCCGCCATGCCGACAAAGGCTTCGGTGGCGATGTGCACCGCATCCGGCTCATAGTCCTGAATGATTTCGCGCACTTCCTCATAACAGCCGAGCGCCAGCTTTACTTCCGGATAGTCAGGCCATGAAACCGATTTGAAACGGTTGTAGTCCACGATCTTGAATTCATGACCCAGCAGTTCACACTGCTCGATTACACGCTTAAGCGTGGTCACCACGCCATTGACCTGAGGGTCCCACGCATCGGTCGCCAGTAAGATACGCAATGTTTTTTCCTGCATAGCCATACAAACTATGCGCCATCTGTAGTGCGCATTAACCGCGCTGTGAAGCGCTTTTGTATGTCAGAACGGTGAAGCCCGGCTCTAAAGGCTTCATAACCCTATTATAAAACAGATATGTCGGTTGTTTTTGTTGCGGCGCACACAAAGGCAGCTATAATTAAAATTTACGGCTCCCTTACGCAACTTTGCCAAGCGCCGAAAACCCATGTAACCTGACATGCAACCTGATTTGTGCCCCCTCCCAGACGCTCCTGCCTTCAGGGCCACGGAAAGACAAACCATGAGCGATCGCCCAAAGGCCGCTTCGACAAAAGATACGCCGAAATCGCGACGGACGAGGGTGCAGATCCTTGAAACCGCGATGCGCCTGTTTGCCGAACTGGGCTATGATCGCGCCGGTAATGCCGCCATCGCCGAAGCCTGCGGCCTGACACGCGGGGCCATGCTCTATCATTTCCCGACCCGCGAAGCTCTGGTCGAAGCCGCCGCCTGGCATATTCATGCTGCCCGCGAAGCGGCTTTTGAGCTTGAGGCCGGAAAGCTGAAGCCCAATCAGGATGCGCTGGATGGGGCCATTGACGCCTATTGGCGCCTCCTTAGCTCTGTGCCGTTTGCCGCCTTTCTGGCGCTGGAGCGCGCCGCCCGGCAGGATGAGGATGTCGCCAAGGCTATTCGTCCGGCACAGGAAGCCTTTGATCGTGCCGCCATGGGCCGTGCCACGCCGGGCTTTATTCTGGCCGGTAATGACGCCCGCTTTCAGGCCAGCCGTGATCTGGCCCGCTTTGCCCTTGATGGCCTGCATCGTGCCGCCCTGACCTACGAAGAAGAGGCACGCGTCGAAAACATGCTCAATGTCATCAAACGCGCTGTGCACATGCTGAACCGCAAGGGCGATATTCATGACCTGTGGAGCGAATAGGTGAGCGCATCAGATCTCGCCAAAGATATTCTGACATTCTGGCTTGAGGCAGGCCCGGCCAAATGGTTCAGCAAGGATGATGCTTTTGACGCCGAATTCCGCGACCGGTTTTACGACGCCCATTTTGCCGCCGCCCGTGGTGAATATGCCCACTGGCTCGACGCCGCCGACAGCGCCCTGAGCCTTATTCTTCTGCTTGATCAGTTTCCGCGGAATGTGTTTCGCGGCACAGGCCACATGTTCGCCACCGACCCTTTGGCCCTCAGCTATGCCCGCACGGCCATTGCCGCCGGTCACGACCTGAAAACAGACATTTCCCACCGCGCCTTCTTCTATCTGCCGCTGGTACATTCCGAATCGCTTGCCAATCAGGAACGTGCGGTGAAGCTTTATGAACCACTGGGCGAAGACTGGCTACCGCACGCCATTGACCATCGCGATATTATTGCCCGCTTTGGCCGCTTTCCGCACCGTAATCCGTTGCTGGGACGTGAGACAACACCGGAGGAAACCGCCTTCCTGAACGCAGGCGGCTTTAGCGGCTGAACAAGACAATTCCCTTTACGTCCCTGATGCTCTAAACAGGCCCGTCCTTACGGAGTACCCTTCCCATGCGTCAGCTTTTACGTTCGAAAATCCACAACGCCTACGTCACCGAAGCCAATCTGGCATATATCGGTTCAATCACCATTGACGAGGACCTGATGGATGCGGTTGGCCTGTGGGACGGTGAGCGGGTGCTGGTGGTCTCCAACACCTCCGGCGCACGCCTTGAAACCTATGTTATCACCGGTGAACGCGGGTCAGGCAAGATTGCCATGAACGGAGCCGCCGCACATCTGATCAACGAATCCGAGCAGATTATCATCATGGGCTTCGAGCTGACCGACGCCCCGATTATCCCCAGAGTCGTTCTGGTTGACCGGGAAAACAGGGTTGACCGCTATCTGACCGAGACCCCGTCGACGATTCTCTAACAGCTGTCTGATTTATCCCCAGAGGGTGTATAGTTTTACAAATCCTTGTCCCTATTGGGGTTCTGATTTTATTCATATTTTATTAACTAAAAACTTCCCCTCTGCGGCGACTTGCCCGTTGACGAGACTCCCTTCTTATGGCCCATATAGGGGCAAGAGCCGCCGTCACACACTATATATAGTTGTTAACGGCTATTAAGTTTTAGCTCTAAAACCTTTCGCTCCGGGGCTGGAGCACCTATCTATATATTTGTCGGGTGAGTGATCATGTCAGTTAATGAAGCGGCCAAGCGCGAAGAGAAACCAGCTTTCAAGGCAAATCGGGTAGTGCGTCCGAAGGCACGCCCTGAGCTGAAGCTGGTTCAGACGGTGGTCACCGATCCGTCGCGCGATGTGCTTCTGACCGATTTCGGCAAGACAACGCTTGATGACCGCTACCTGCTGCCGAACGAAACCTATCAGGACATGTTCGCCCGCGTCGCCACCTCCTATGCCGACGATGCCGAACACGCCCAGCGCATCTATAACTACATTTCGAACCTGTGGTTCATGCCTGCGACCCCCGTGTTGTCAAATGGTGGGGCGGCGCGCGGCCTGCCGATCTCCTGCTTCCTGAACTCTGTGCCTGATTCCCTTGAGGGCATTGTTGGCACCTGGAACGAGAACGTAGCGCTGGCCTCAAATGGCGGCGGCATCGGCACCTATTGGGGTGGCGTGCGTTCCATAGGTGAAAAGGTCAAGGGCGCCGGTCAGACCTCAGGCATCATCCCCTTTATTCGCGTGATGGATTCGCTGACACTCGCCATCTCTCAGGGGTCGCTGCGTCGTGGTTCGGCCGCTGTCTATATCGACGTGCATCACCCCGAAATCGAAGAATTCCTCGAAATCCGCAAACCCTCAGGCGACTTCAACCGTAAAGCACTCAACCTGCACCACGGCATCTCGATCACTGACGAATTTATGGAAGCCGTCCGCGCAGGCGCCCAGTTCGGTCTGCGCTCGCCCAAGAACGACGAAGTCGTGCGCTTCGTTGACGCCCGTAACCTGTGGCAGAAGATTCTCGAAATCCGTATGCAGACCGGCGAACCCTATCTGATCTTTGCCGATACGGTGAACCGTTCCATGGCCCCGCACCAGCGCGATCTCGGCCTCAAGGTGCGCCAGTCGAACCTGTGCGCCGAAATCATGCTGCACACCGGCCCCGACCATCTGGGCAATGAACGCACCGCCGTGTGCTGCCTGTCTTCGGTCAATGCCGAAAAGTTCCTTGAGTGGCGCGATGAGCCACGCTTCATCGAAGACATCATGCGCTTCCTTGACAATGTACTTGAGGACTTCATCCAGTCAGCCCCCGACTCTATGGACGCCGCCGTCTATTCCGCCATGCGTGAGCGTTCGGTCGGCCTCGGCCTGATGGGCTTCCACTCCTTCCTGCAATCTCAGGGCGTGGCCTTTGAATCGGCCATGGCCAAGTCATGGAACATGCGCCTGTTCAAGCACCTGCGCCGCGAAGCCGACAAGGCTTCGGTCAAGCTGGCGCAAGAACGCGGGCCATGTCCTGACGCTGCCGATCGTGGCGTGATGGAGCGTTTCTCGCATAAGCTGGCTATTGCCCCCACCGCCTCGATCTCGATCATCTGCGGCGGCACGTCTGCGGGCATCGAACCTATTCCGGCCAATATCTATACCCACAAGACCCTGTCCGGTTCGTTTGCCGTGAAGAACCCTTATCTGGTCAAGCTGCTGCAAACCAAAGGCCTGAACACACCAGAGGTCTGGGACTCCATCGTCGAACACGAAGGTTCGGTTCAGCACATTGACGCCCTGAGCGCCGATGAAAAGGATCTGTTTAAAACCGCCTTTGAAATCGATCAGCGCTGGGTCATTGAACTCGCCGCTGACCGCGCACCGGAAATCTGTCAGTCACAATCGCTGAACATCTTCCTGCCCGGCAATGTCGATAAGTGGGACCTGCACATGCTGCACTGGTCAGCTTGGGAGCAGGGCGTCAAATCGCTCTATTACCTCCGTTCCAAGTCGGTACAACGCGCCGCCTTTGCCGGTGCCGATGAAAAAGTCACCGCCGAAAGCTTCGACACCGCCAAAACCGACTACGAGGAATGCCTCGCCTGCCAATAGCAGGGTCGCAGACCCTGCACCCATTAATTGGAGCAGACGGTAAATCCAGACTTCAAAAGGCCAGTGTTGATGCACTGGCTTTTTTTATAATATGGAAAGAGCCATCTGGCTCGGCTCTAACGGGTGCAGGGCCTGAGGCCCTGCCTATTTCTGGATGTCCATCACCTTGAGGATCACCGGCCCGAGGATCACAACAAACAGCACCGGCAGGAAGAAGACGATCATCGGCACGGTAAGCTGTGCGGGCAGGGCCGCGGCTTTCTTTTCGGCGGCAGACAGACGCAGTTCGCGGTTTTCCTTGGCCATAACGCGCAAGGCCGTGGCCAGAGGCGTACCGTATTTCTCAGCTTGAATCATCGCCGTACAGACCGCCTTGATGCCGGGATGATTGGTGCGCCGCGCCAACCCTTCATAGGCCATACGCCGTTCGGGCAGGTAGGACAGTTCAGCCACCAGCAACGACAGTTCTTCGGCCAGTTCGATCGAACTAGAACCAATTTCCTGCGACACCTTATGGATGGCGGCCTCGATAGACATACCCGCCTCAACGCAGATCAGCAGCAGGTCAAGCGCATCGGGAAAGGCCGCGACAATGGATTCGCGCCGCTTTTGCGCCTGATTGGAAATATAGATGTTGGGCGCATAATAGCCGGCAACGAACGCCCCGACCGCAATCAGGATTTTCAGGTTCAGCTTCAGGCCGAAATCATTGATGAAGAAAATATAGAGCGCCGCCAGCCCGCCAAGCACGAACGGCATCATCATCCGAAAGAAGTAAAAGGTGGAGACCGGCTTAGGCCCGCGATAACCGGCCATAGCCAGATTATCAACCACCTTGGGGTCTTCGAGCAGCGTCTTGAGGTTGAGCTTCTCAACAATGGTCTTATGCAGGCCATCGTCCGTGTGACGCAACCCACTGATGGTATTGTCTTTTGCCAGATGCTGGCGCGACTGACGGCGCAGTTCGTCACGGCGTGTGGCTACGGCTTTTAAACGCTTATCAAGGCTGTTGCCGCTGGTCATAGACCGCGACAGGGTGATCAGCGCGATGAACACCATAACCCCCACCGCTATGGCGATCAGGTTGGCCGGGTCCATAATAAAGGCGGCAAGGGCGGTCATGATCTCTGGCCCTTTCTCAGAACTTGAAATTGATCATTTTGCGCATACTCAGTATGCCGAGCAGCATCCACACCGCCCCCCCCAGCAACAGCATCTGCCCGCGCAGATCGGTAAACATGATCATAATATAGTCCGGACGCGTGATAAAAATCAGAGCCCCCACCGCCGGTGGCAGGGAACCGATAATACCGGCAGACGCCAGGGCTTCGCTCGACAAGGCCTTGATCTTTTCACGCATCATGCGCCGCGCCCGCAGAACGGTAGACAGATTGCCCAGGGCTTCGGCCAGATTGCCGCCGGTGCGTGACTGAATGGCGATGACGATCGAGAAAAAGCGTAACTCCGGTGCTGGCATCCGTTCGCACATCTTATCAAGCGCCTGCTCCAGCGACATGCCGATACCAACATTTTCCACCAGCCGCTGAAACTCAGGCCCTAGTGGCGCACTCAGCTCGCGACTGATAATTTTAAGGCCGTCATTGACCGGCAGGCCCGATTTAATGCCGCGCACCAGAATATCCATGGCATCAGGAAACAGAAGCGTAAATTTCTTGACGCGGCCCTTGGCAAGAAAACTCAATACCCAGCGCGGCAAGCCATAGCCAAAGGCGAAGGCCCCACCGAGACCAATGAACAGGTTACGGCTGACGAGAAACACAACCACCAGCCCGACCAGCCCTGCCACCACGCTCCATATCCAGAAACGGGTGACGTCCGGCGTCAGTCCGGCATGAAGCATCCGCGCCCGAAGCGTCAGGCGCTCCTTGCGGTCACGCTTTTCCGCCTCTTTGAGCTGCTCCATGATCTGTTTGCGGCGTTCTTCAGGCGTGCGGCTCTGCTTTTGCCGTTTGGGATTGGCGCTGACGCCGACGCCAATGGCCTGTGCGCGCTTGACGGCCACTTCCGATGCGCCGCCACCCGTCAGCACATAGCCCAGCGAAGCCAGCACCACAAAGGACAGCAGGGCAATCAGGATAATGGTCATGAAAGGCCCCTATTCCGACGCATCAAGCGCTTCCGCCAGTTCGCGCTCAAGACCGTAATATTTGGCACGATCCCAGAAACGCGGACGACCGATACCGGTCGAGCGGTGACGTCCGATAATCCGGCCCTGCTTGTCCTCGCCTTCGATTTCATAGACAAACAGGTCCTGCGTCACCATGACATCACCCTCAAGGCCCAGAACCTCGGTGATATGGGTGATGCGGCGTGACCCGTCCCTGAGACGCGCCGCCTGCACGATGATATCAATCGAGCCGACGATCATTTCACGAATGGTACGTGACGGCAGGCCATAGCCGCCCATGGTGATCATCGATTCGAGACGCGACACGGCTTCGCGCGGTGAGTTGGCGTGCAGCGTACCCATTGATCCGTCATGGCCCGTGTTCATGGCCTGAAGCAGATCGAACGCTTCAGGGCCACGGACTTCGCCGACGATGATACGTTCAGGCCGCATCCGCAGACAGTTCTTCACCAGATCACGCATGGTAATCGTACCTTGCCCTTCAAGGTTCGGCGGACGCGTCTCAAGGCGCACCACATGCGGCTGCTGCAACTGAAGCTCGGCGGCATCTTCGCAGGTGATAACGCGTTCGGTCGGATCGATAAAGGCCGTCAGCGTATTGAGGAGCGTCGTCTTGCCCGAACCCGTACCGCCGGAAATCAGCACATTACAGCGCGACGCACCGATCACACCCAATACCCGCGCCCCTTCGGGGCTGATGGAGCCGAACTCCACCAGATTACGCATGGTCAGCTTGTCTTTTTTGAACTTACGAATGGTCAGGGTCGGGCCATCGAGCGCCAGCGGTGCAGCAATGACGTTAACGCGTGACCCGTCCGGCAAACGGGCGTCACAGATGGGCGAGCTCTCGTCGACACGCCGCCCGACCTGAGACACGATGCGCTGACAGATATTCATCAACTGCATATTGTCGCGGAAACGCACATTGGTCAGTTGCACCTTGCCGCCGACTTCGATGAAGACACGGCTTGCGCCATTGACCATGATATCGGCAATGTCATCACGCGCCAGCAAAGGCTCCAGCGGCCCATAGCCCAGAACATCATTGATAATGTCCTGCACCAGATTGTCCTGCTCGGACACCGACATGGAGACGTTCTTGATCGCCACCAGTTCAGAAACGATGTCGCGGATTTCTTCGGACGCGGCCTTCTGATCAAGCTGCGCCAGTTGCGACAGATCAATCGTATTCAGCAGGGCATTAAAAATTGCGGTCTTGGTGGCGTGATAATAGTCAGACTGTTCACGGACGACTTCCGTCACCGCCTGCGCCTGATGCATCTGCTGAAGTCCGGCATTAAGCTTGGCTTTTGCGGCAGACGCCTTATCGCCGCCGACCCGCTTTTCCTGTCTGAGATCGGCCCCCGGATCAGACAAGACGCTCTTCGTCGCCGTATCCGCGACCTTTTGCGGACGTGTAGCAATATCCCCACCACCGGCATCCGGTGGCGGGGCACCTCTGATGTCTTCGCGTGCCTGACTTAAGGCCTGAGGCCGTGCGGCCACAGGCCGCGACGGGTCAGTGGCCCCAAAAAGCCGGTTCACAGGATCTGAGGGTCGTTTACCAAACACCTTCGGTTGCTCACTTCCTGAATAGCTTATTGAGGAAAGACTTCTGCGGTTTCTTTACTTCGGGGGTGCGACCGGTAATGGCCGCCGTCAATTGATTGAGCGCCTCATGCGCCTTTGACGCCGGTGCCAGTTCGGCAATCATCTGGGCATTGTTTGACGCCTGACCGAACAGCTTGGGGTCAAACGGAATGGCGCAGACCGGCACCAGCCCCAGCGCTGCCGTAAAATCCTTGAGCGGAATTTCAGGCCGTCCGGGCATATCCACCTGATTAAGCACCAGCTTCGGCGGATTATCGTTAGGCCGGAAGGTTTTCAGAAGATCGATCAGGTTCTTGGCATTACGCAATGACGCCAGATCCGGAGTCGCCACGATCACCACATCGTCCGCCGAAATCAGCGCTTTTTTCAGCCAGGGCGTCCAGAGATGCGGCAAGTCCAGCACGATAAAGGGTGCGACCGAGCGCACCTTGCGCGTGACTTCCTCATAGGCCTCTTCGTCGGCCAGATAATCCTGATCGAGTGACGCCGGTGCCGAAAACAACGACAGACGCTCCGAGCACTTGGTCAGCATACGATCAAGCAAGGTGGCATCCAGACGGTCAGGCTCATTCAGCGCCTCGGCCATGCCCTGAAGCGGGTCCTGATTGAAATCGAGCCCTGCCGTACCAAACGGCAGATCATAGTCGGCAATCACCGTATTGGTCTGCATGGATTCCGACAGATTATAGGCGAAATTATGCGCCAGCGCCGATGATCCGGCCCCGCCGCGCGCCCCGATAAAGGCGATGGTGCGACCGGCGAAGGGCGCTTCCGGATCGGTAAACAGGCCGCCAATAACCCGGATGAGCTGTAAGGGCTGCACCGGTGCCACCAGATAATCCGACACCCCTGCCCGCATCAGTTCGCGATAGAGTGAAATATCATTGTGCTGGCCGATGACCACAACCTTGGTCGAAGCGTCACAGACCTCCGCCAGTCGTGACAGTTGATCCATAATGTCCGGGCCACGGGCATTGGTTTCAACAATGATCAAGGACGGCGTCGGCTCCTGCTCATAGGCTGCCACCGCCTCGTCCACCCCGCCCCTTCGGACGATGGATTGCGCACGGCTCATGCGGCGATCAAGAGCGGCCGTATCACACACCTGAAGCGTGCCGTCATTTTCCGGAAAGAAGTGAATGGCGATACGCGGAATGCTGATTGCATCTCCGCTCCCGTCACCCGCCTGAGGCGAAAACCCGGCTGCCGCCTGAAGGCCCGACATGGCTGATGCCTGAGCGGCGGGTGCGGGCGTCAGGGCCTGACGCAGATCGCCGCCTGCATCCCGAAGCGACACATCCAGCCCGTCCTCGATTTCATCCGCAAAGGGATCATCCAGTACGCTGTGGTGTCCATTGTGCCCCCCCTCCAGCGGCGCGGCATAGTCATCCTGATCGTCGAACGCATCAAACGGATCAGGCAGATTAGCGGTTGTGGACGGATTATGAGTCATTTTCGGGCTCAGATTCATTGAATGGCATCGGAAACAGTGCCTCTGGCCGCATCATTTTCTGCGGAAGAGGTGATTTCACCCTTACGGTATTTATCAATGACCGTGACCTTTCGTCCGGCATCTGACGGGGTAGCGACCTGCGGAGCGGCTACATCACGTGGGTCAGCAATCTGCGCGGCCATATTGGCCGTCACCGCACACCCGAAGTTGCTATGCACCCCATTGTTGGCCGTCTGGGTCAGGTTGTCCCAGGTCCGGTTACAGGTCTCGCGCACGGTGCGATATTCGACCTCACTGACGCCAATCACATCGACCGGCAAGGCATCACTCGTTGCCAAAGTGATAACCGACGGGCTGACGCGCCGCGACACCAGATAATCGATCATATCATGACCACCCCGAATAGAATCGGGATGGTTAGAGGTGGTGATCACCAGATCGGTGGCGCTGCCGGTTGCCCAGCTTGCTTTCTCGGCAATCTGATCAAGGGCGCGGCGCTGATTATCGGAAAAACCGCCCGCATGCCGTTTGAAGTGCACCGTATCGGTTCGCGATTCCGCCGCCAACTGATACTTGCCTCCGGGCAGGGTGGCCGCAAAGGCTTCTTTCTGCGCGGGCGACGTATTACAGCCGCTCATCAGCAGGGCGCTGCCGAGCGTTACAACTGTGACTATGTTCCTGAGGTCAAGCATCGGTGCGTCCTTATTCGATCACATAGCCAATAGGGGCCTGATAGGCACCCGGCGGTGGGGGTTCGGACGCAAAGTCACCGTTGCTTTCGCGTACGACCTTATTGAGCCGCCCGAGGAAAACGGACTCCATATCATGGGCAATCTGGAGATTATCCGCCGGCGTCTGTAAGCCGTCCGGATGGCCGGGCGTGACCAGATAAGGGGTGACAATCACCACCAGCTCGGTTTCTTCCGACAGGAAATCACGTGAGCGGAACAAGGTGCCCAGCACCGGCAGGGACGTCAGGCCGGGCAGGGAATCTATGGTCTGCTTATAGTTTGACTGTAGCAATCCGGCGATCATCAGGGATGATCCCGACTGCATCTCGACCGTGGTTTCGGCACGGCGCACACTCAGGGCCGGAATGGTGAAATTGCCATTGAGCGTATAGGCACCGGTATTGGTCAGTTCCGACACTTCGGTCGACAGCTTGATCGAGATACGCCCACCCGACAGCACCACAGGGGTAAAGCCAAGGCCCACACCGAACGGCTTGAACTCTACTGTGATGCGGCCTTGCGTATCCTGATTGACCGGTACGGGGAATTCACCACCGGCAAGGAAGCGTGCGGCTTCGCCAGACACCGCCGTCAGATTGGGCTCGGCCAGTGTCCGCACCAGACCGACGCGCTCAAAGGCCTCAAGACAATGCTGGGCATTGTTTCCGGTAAGAGTTGACCAGGCAGAAGAGGCCGTATCCTGCACCGTACGACCAACCGTCCCCACCAGAGACCCGTCAGGTGACGTCGTCGTCAGGGATGTGGAATTGGTATCGCTGCTGCTTGAGGTGAGGTTGGTTGGTCTGGCCCCGCGCTGGCCATAACACAGACCGCGTCCACCCTGATAACCACCGTTCGTACTGAAGGTATTGCCGCGGCCGAAGGAATAGGAACGGGTGCCGTTATTATAGACAACGTCCGCCGCCAGCCCCAGTTGCTTGATGGTATTGCGCTCAACTTCGACAATGCGCACCTTGAGCATCACCTGATCCTGACCGGCAATGGCCAGCGAATTGATGACATTCTCAGGCTTTTCGGCAAAGGCTGAGGCCAGACGCTGAATGGCCTCAGCCTCAGCGGCATTAGCCACCAGACCATTGAGAATAACAAAGCCGTTGACGTTTTCGACTTCGATCTGCGCCTGCGGATAGATGCGGCGGATCGTATCCGCCAGCTGATCGGTCGGCGCTTCGACGCGCACACTGAGATTCAGTATCTGACGACCCGAGGCATCAAAGAAGATAGCGTCCGACTGACCGGCAGCTACACCCAGCACAAAAATCCGACGCGGATTACGCAGCACGGCATCGGCCACCGCCGGATTAGAGACAAACACATCTGCCGCATCGACCGGCAGATCAATAACCGCCGACCGCCCCTTGGGCAGGTTCAGCACCTGCGTGCGCACAGGACTTGAACGCGTCTCGACATTCAGCTGCGCATTACCCGCCTGATAGGGCACCGGCTGCGCCATCGCTGCCGTTCCCGCCAGAGCCATTATCATCGCCGTCGCGGCCATATGTCTCATTGGATAGCTGCTCATCGTGTAACCACCACCTCTGAGGCCTGACCGTTACGCACCACCGTCACCGTATTGGTGCTTGCTGTGCCTGTATTGCCCACCCGACCGGACGGGCCGTTTACATCGGCATAGGAACGCAGCATCAGGGCCAGCGTGCCCTGCGCCCGTGCCTGCGCCAGCGCCTGTCCTTCTTCGGGTGTCACCTCAACCGTCGCCGTTGCCCCCACAACCGCATTCCCCTCGGTCGGAGCGGTCACCGCCTGATCGATCGCCAGAACCTTGATATTGCGCAGCACCTGACGCGTGACCATGACATTGCTGCCCTCGGCACGACGATCTTCGGCACTGACCAGAATATCCACGCGGTCACCGGGCAGGATAAAACCACCCGCCGTTGTCTCCACGCTGATCGGCACGGCCATAGCGCGCTTGCCCGGCTCAAGCATCACCGCCATCATGCCGCTCTGACCGGCCTGAACCACCTTGCGGTCAATGATCGGCTCATTTTGCAGAATAGGCTCACGCACCACGGCATTGAGCAGATTTTCCTTGCCGCGCGTCGGATTAATTGCGGCATCAGCCGCTTCGGCCACGACCTCACCCGCCTTGGCCAACTGATTCGTTTCTTCAGGGGATTTAGCGACCTCGACCACACCATCGGTATAATAGGCGGCATTAAGCGCATCGGCTGGCCAGTCTTTCCACACCAGATCGGCCTCAGCGATACGCTGCCCGACCTTGAGATCGCGCGCCGCCACCAGCACTTTCGTCGTTGGTGCTTCCACGACCACCTTGCTTGCGCCTGTTTCAGCAGGGGTTTTACCGCCCACCAGCCCGCGCACCAGAAACGCCAGTAGTAACGCCGCTACGGCAGCTACTGCGAATACGACGTAACGTGACGCCTTCATTAAGCCCATTCCCCTGGAAGGATTCTGCCGGTATCCGCCGCAACCGCGATCTGGACACATGTCGACCTGTCAGCCGAATCCGTGATTTGCGTTTAAACAGGGCAAGTTTTGCTTAAGTTTGGTTAACGTTACCCTAAGACGCCGTTATATGGGCAAAGGTCAGGCAATAATTAACGCCTGAAATTAGCGTCTGAGCGGCAAACAGGCCGGCCCCAGAGGATCAAACGCCTTATAGGTCAGGATAAATTCCTGATGGCCAAGCGCTTCGGACTTGCTTAAGCCCCCCGCCGCCACATTCAGCACGACATCGATGATTTCACTGCCAACCTCATCAAGAGACGCCCGCCCCTCCATGATACGTCCGGCGTCAACATCCATGTCTTCGTGCAGTTTCTTATAGGTATCGGGATTGGCGCAGACCTTGATGACAGGTGAAATGGCCGACCCGACCACCGAACCGCGCCCTGTGGTAAACAGGGTCAGATGCGCCCCACAGGCAATCAGTTCGACGATCTCGGCATTATCCGAGATGTTCGGGAAGCCAAAGCGCACTTCACCGTCCGGCACGACATCCAGCAGATATAACCCGCCACTTGGCGGCAGATCACCGGGTTTTAATATGCCGCAAATCGGGGCCGAACCTGATTTGGAATAGGCTCCCATCGACTTTTCTTCCTGTGTCGTCAGGCCGCCTTCGGCATTTCCCGGCGCAAAAGACCCATAGCCCATGACCGTATAATAGGCTTCGGCCTTTTGCACACAAGCCTCAAGCGCCGCCCCCAGTTCCGGCGTCACCGCGCGTGAGGCCATGATCTTTTCACAGCCGACAAGCTCGCCGGTTTCCTCAAATATACAGGCCGCCCCCTGCGCCCCCAGCCAGTCAAACGCCCGACCGACCGCCGGATTGGCTGTAATGCCTGAAGTGCCATCCGATCCGCCGCAAATCGTCCCGATCACCAGTTCAGAGACATCCATCGGCACCACCGGCACCTCTGCGGCAATGGCTTTCAGACGCGCGACCGCCTCAAGCCCCTGCGCCACGGTCGAAAGCGTGCCGCCCGAATTCTGGATCACCAGCGTTTCGCATGGACGGCCAGACGCCTCAATGACCTGCTTCAGGCGCTCACGGTTGAAGCTTTCGCAACCCAGAGAAATCAGCAAAACCCCGCCGACATTCGGATGGGTGGTCACCGCCGACATGACCTTAAAGGCATAGTCATTGGGATAGCAGCCGGGAAAACCGATCAGGTGCACGTCACTGTCGTCAGCCTTATTGACGATCTGCCGCGCCACATGGTGCGCACATTCCACCAGATAGGCGACGGCGATGACATTGCGAATGCCCTTCCGACCATCTGCCCTGAGGCGACCGGTCAGTTGCGGACGATCATGTTCAATAAGCGTTTCCATCAGCCAACAACCTTACGTGTATGTGACGGAATATAGTCACTTTTCATATTATGCAGATGCACATGTCCCCCCTTCGGGGCGGCCCCCGTCATGGAACCAATAGGCGCACCGTATTTGATAATCTTGTCACCCACACTCAGGTCACGTCGCGCCACCTTATGCCCGACCTCGATGCGCTCACCGGCCACCACCTCTGCGCCATCAATCACCAGCCTGACGCCGGGTTCGATCACCTGACGGCACACCAGAACATTATCATGATCATGCAGAAGTATCAGATCAGACGACACCCGCACATTCGTTTCCTTATCCATGCGCGGACTCCACCTGTACGCTGTTTGCAGTTTGGGCCTGTGGTACAGGGGCGTCAGGATGCACCAGACCCTCCCCCTTGAGGTCAGACCAGAGCGCCTCAGGGATATTCACCTGTCCATAACCCAGATTGGCCGTCACTTGCTCCGGCTGTCCCATGCCGATCAGCAGGCGTTTAACCACCGGATGCGCCAGCGGGAACTGTAAGGCTGCCGCCGCCAATGGTACCGCGTGCGCCTCACAAATCGCTTCTATGCGCCGCACACGTTCCACAATAGCCTCTGGCGCAGGCGCATAGTTGTAACAGGCACCCTTTTTCGCCCCCTCAATCAGTATGCCCGAATTAAACGGTGCCGCGGCGATAACCGACACACCCTTTTGAGCGCATAAAGGAAAAAACGTCTCAAGCGGTGACTGCTCAAGCAGGGTATAGCGTCCGGCCAGAAGCACCACATCAAGATCAACATCCGACATCAGGGTCTCACAAATCGCGACCTCATTGACCCCCAGACCGATGGCCTTGATGCGCCCCTGCGCCTTAAGCTCAGTCATGGCGCGATAACCGCCCTCAAGAAAATCACGGTAATGGCGTGGATGCGCGCTGCCGTGCGTTACCTCCCCCAGATCGTGCGCCAGCAATATATCGATATGCTCACGCTGTAGCCGCATCAGACTGGCGTCAAAGCTGCGCATGACCCCGTCATAGCTATAGTCAAAGACCGGCTCATAGGGGTCGCCATCGACAAAGCCATGCCGGACCGTGTCCTTTGGCGGCGCATCGATTGGCTTGAGAACACGCCCCACCTTGGTGGAAATCGTAACCTCAGTCCCTTTCAGCCCCGCGCCCAGACGCCGTTCAGCCAGACCCTGGCCATAGTGCGGCGCGACATCGAAATAGCCTATTCCAGCCTCAAGCGCCGCCGTGATGGCGGCCTGAGCCGTTGCGTCATCAATGGCACGATAAAGATTGCCTATTGCGGCCGCCCCGAAGCCGAGTTGCGCTGTGCAATCGCGGGCACCGCTGGATGGCTGAGGTATATCAGATGAAAAGAACAAGACGTTTCCCACGAATTTTTATCAGGTTTAAAAACCTTATTATTCGTGAAACAGAATAAGGCCGCCCCAAGGGCATTTCAAGCGGCACCGAAGGGAAAAGCGGCCCATGAATGACTTTTCCCTTTCACCTGCAAAATTTATCTGATCATTTTTTAACCCATTGTGATTAATGGTAAAAAATGATCTTGCGCTCTATCCGCCCAATGTCCGCGTCAGGGCCAGAGCCGTGGTTTTAAGCTTGAGAATCGTCTCATCCAGCGTCAGGCATCCATGCGTCTTGAGGTAAGGAATGGTCATGGCTGCAATCACGGTCGTGTCGTTCATCACCGGACAGGAGACATCCAGTACACCGTCAACAAAATCGCTCTTGGCCTGCACATAGCCCTGCGACTGCGCCCGCTCAGCCACCGTCTCAAGCAACTGCCATTCCTGCGCCGTAGCGGTAGGCCGGAGGATGGCGCGCCACTGCTCCTTCAGGCTCGGCGGCTGAAACGCATAGAGCACAAGACCGGATGTCGATTCGACCAGCTTGCGCTGATAGCCAACCCGCACTGAAAAGCCGAGGTCACCCGGGGCCTCAATGCGGGCAATGACCACCATGTGGTCATCTGAGGCAATGGCCAGATGCACCGACTGCCGCACCTGTTCGCTTAAGGCCTGCATCAGCGGCAGAGCCGAGGCCAGAAGGTTCTGGCTTGGGCCACGACTCATGCCCAAAGAGAACAGCTTGTTGGTCAGTTCCAGCCCGTCTCCCTTGGCCGAAGGCGCGACATAGCCGCGATGCTCAAGCACTTGAACCATACGGAACAACTCACTCACCGAGCGATCCAGCCGTGTCGATATTTGCGACAGGGTCATCGGACGTTTATTGGCGGCCAGAAGCTCCAGCACATCCAGCCCCTTCTCAAGAGCCGGTGCGCGATATTTGGGTGACGTGTCAGATTTTGGCGCATCAGCCATGGGTTACACTTCCTTTTTACGATTTACAGACGCCGTGAAGGCATAGAGTGTGATCACCGCAAAGCAGGCCGTGGTGACCAGAAAGGCCTGCCGGATATGGCTGATATCAGAGATAAAGCCCATGACCATAGGCAGGGCTGCCCCACCGACAATCGCCATCACAAGGAACGACGAGCCGGTCTTGGTCAGGTTGCCCAAACCCTGCAATGAGGTGGCGAAGATGGTCGGGAACATCACCGACATGAAGAAGCTGGCTGCGGTTAAGGCCCACAGGCCGGTTTCTCCACCGGCGATAACGCCCGTCAGGGTGAGGACAATATTGGCAAGCGCAAAGCCGCCTAAGATCAAACGCGGTGACAGACGGCTCATAAGCGCCGTACCGGCAAAGCGACCCACGGCAAAGGCAATCAGCGCATAGTAAAGGAAGCTGGCCGCTGCCTTTTCACTCAGGCCCAATTCAGCCTGCGCATAGCGAATGGTAAAGCTCCAGATACCTACCTGCGCCCCGACATAGAAAAACTGCGCCACCACACCAAACATGAAACGCGGGCGCGAGAACAGGCGTTTTATTGACTCAAAAGCCCCAATGTCTTCGCCCGTATCTTCGTGGCTGTTGCGGGTCGCTGCCGCCGGGAATTTCGACAACAATACCAGCACGGCCCACATCAGCACCACGGCACCGATCAGCAGATATGGCCCCTGCACCGCCTTGACCTCTGAAACATAAAAGGCCTGACGTGCGGCTTCATCCAGCGCCCCCAGACTGGCTTCATCATGCTCGATGCCAGACAGGATAAAGTGCTGGCCAATGAAAATACCGCTTATGGCCCCCAGCGGATTAAAGCTCTGGGCCAGATTGAGCCGGAAAGCCGCCTTTTCAGGTGATCCCAGCACAGTGATCAACGGATTGGCCGAGGTCTCAAGGAAAGCCAGACCCGATGCAATGACAAACAACGCCCCAAGGAAGAAACTATATTGGTGCGTTTCTGCCGCCGGCCAAAACAGGAAGGCGCCGGCCGCATAGAGCACTAACCCCAGCACCACGGCGGCCTTGTAGCCGAAGCGCCGCATAACCAGCGCCGCAGGCAGGGCCAGAAAGAAATAGCCGAGATAAAAGGCTGATTGCACCAGAGACGATTGCAAATCGGTCAGAACAAACGCCTTTTTGAACTGCGGAATCAGCACGTCATTAAGGTTATTGGCGACCCCCCAGAAAAAGAACAGACTGGTGATCAATATAAGCGGCCACATAGCCGCTCTTACCGCGCCTTTCGGCCCGTTTTCGGTGGTCATTTCTTGTAACTCCCTGCGCGCTCTTCGTAAGAGGCCTGTTTTTTGTCCGGCTTATTCGTCGGTATTGTGATTAGTAAAACATCATTTATAAATTCATTCGTCAAATATGAAATTCATTTTCCCGCGCAATTTTTGCGGGAAATCATAAAAACAGTCGACAGACAGGGGAAAATTCCAATGACTCAGGCATCTGACGCGACAATGCGCTATTGTTTTGCGCTCGATCTGAAAAATGATCCGGCGCTGATTGCCCGCTACAAGGACTGGCACAGGGCCGGTGCCGTGCCTCAGGCAATAAACCGATCGATTCGCAACGCCGATATTCGCGAACTTGAAATCTGGCATACCGGTGATCGCCTGTTCATGATCATGACGGTCGGGCCGGATTTTTCCCCTGAAGCCAAGGCCTTGGCCGACCGGAACGACCCTGAGGTTCAGGCTTGGGAGCAACTGATGTGGGAATTTCAAAAGCCCCTGCCCTTCGCACAGGCCGGTGAAAAATGGGTTGGCATGCAACGAATCTATGCCCTTAATGAACAACCCTGATCGACGCAGGAATCCGTTTTACGTCACCAAAAGCCTGTGCTATTCACCGAACAATTGTCCGGGTTATTCTACTGCATCTTTTATTTATATGATAATTGCAGCTCCACCCGGATTGCGTTAGAAGCCGTAAGTGGCACAAAGAAAGTATTTAGAGGGAACTGACATATGGCTGAGGCAACACCGCTGAAAATCGGCTTAATTGGTTTGGGTAAGATTGCCGTTGATCAGCACATACCCTCCATTAAGGGTAATCCGGCGCTGGAACTGGTGGCAGGCTGCTCACCTCATGCGCGCCCCGAAGGCGTAAAAGCCTATCCGACCTTTGAGGCCATGATCGAGGCGCATCCCGAAATCGAAGCCATTGCCATCTGCACGCCGCCGCAGATCCGTCATAAGATCGCCGCTCAGGTCATTGCCACCGGTCGCCACGTTTTCCTCGAAAAGCCACCCGCCGCCACCCTTGGTGAAGCCGAGGCCATCCGCGATCTGGCCACCTCAAAAGGACTTACGGTTCTGGCCAGCTGGCATTCGCGTTTTGCGCCTGCGGTTGAGGCGACCCGTGAATGGATCGCCGCGCGCAAGCTGAAAAGCGTGCACATCGTCTGGAAAGAAAACGTCCGTCAGTGGCACCCCGGCCAGAAGTGGATTTTCGAAGCCGGCGGCATGGGCGTGTTTGATCCGGGCATCAACTCCCTGTCGATCCTGACGCGCATCCTGCCGCAAAAGGTCATCGTCAAGGCCGCCGACCTACACATCCCCGTCAATTGTCAAGCCCCTATTCAGGCCGAACTGACCATGACGGATGAAACCGGTCTTGATATCCGCGCCGATTACGACTTCCTGCAAACCGGCATCCAGACCTGGTCGATCTTTATTGAATCCGAAGCCGGTGAAAAACTAACCCTGTCTATGGGCGGCACCGAGCTTGAGGTCGACGACAAGGTGCTCATAAAGGAAAAAGAAGCTGAATATTCCGGTCTTTATGCCCATTTTGAGCGTCTGATCCGTGCCGGCAAATCTGATGCCGATTTCGCCCCGCTGCGTATCGTCGCCGACGCCATGCTGGTGGGCCACCACATCGACGCCCCAGAATATATCGAATAGGCCTTAAAGACTGGCGATGTCCGTCAAGGCCAGACGCAAGGCGTCAGCATTGATGGATAATCGCGCCTCAATCGCCACATGCGTGCTGCGCCATACCGGCACGGCTTCCGCCAGCTTCTTTTCGCCGTCTTCGGTCAACCGGAGGCGGCGATTGCGTTTATCCGTCGCATCTGTTTCAACCCGCACCCAGCCCGCGCGCTCCAGCGGCTTAAGCGCCGCCGTTAGCGTCGTGCGATCCATACCCAGAAGCTGCGCGACCGGTTTCAGCGTCGGCGGCTCAGGCCGGTTAAGCGACATCAGCAATGAGAACTGGCCATTGGTTAAGCCAAACGGCCGCAGTACGTCGTCAAAATGGCGCGACAGCACACGCGCCGCCCGCTGCGTATAAAGACACAGGCAGCAATCACGCACCTCAAGCGTCGTTGAAAATGGAACAGGCTTTGACATTTTATAATTATGTTGATATCAACATATAATGTCAATATCCTGACACCACGCCAAAAGAGCCAAAAGGGAGTTAAACCAATGAAATATGTTGATGGATTTGTAACCGCCGTCCCCGCCGACAAGAAAGAGCTCTACATCAAACATGCCCGCGATGCCTGGCCTATGTTCAAAGAATTTGGCATCAGCCGCATAGTTGAATGCTGGGGCGATGATGTCCCTGAAGGTGAGGTCACCGATTTCCGCCGCGCCGTTCAGGCCAAGGACAATGAGGTTGTGGTCTTCAGCTGGTTTGAATATCCGTCCAAAGAGGTACGCGACTCAGCCAATGAAAAAATGATGTCCGACCCCCGCATGGCCAACATGATGGAAACCGTGCCGTTCGACGGACGCCGGATGATCTATGGCGGTTTTGTCCCCATTCTCGATCTGTAAAAACTTCACCCGCCCTGATGAGCGGGTGAAAACCAGCCCCTAAAGCGCCGCCATGGCTTCGGCTTCAAAAGCCTCGACCGCCGAATGGAACGGTCGGTCGCTGCATCGCGCCAGCCAGTTCCTTATAGCGGGATCATCCGGTGTTATATCTGTGAACCATTGAAAGGGTGACGCCATCAAAAGGTCTGCCGCCGTATACCGGTCATCAACCAGCCATGACGTCCCGCTCAAGGCCGCCTTAAGCCGCGCCGCCAGCTCAGGCATACCCCTGAACGTCGCCTGAAGTGCGGGATGTTCCGCGCCTATGTAGTGGTGAACCAGAACGGGCTCAACAATGCCGGCATAATAGGTAAGCCAGGACACATAACGCCCGCGTTGCGCGTGCCCCACAGGCACCCCCAGATCGCCTTCAGGGCCACTTTCGGGGAAAAGGTCCGTCAGATAGAGGATAATGGCCGCCGACTCCCATATCTCGACTCCATTATGCACCAGACAGGGCACCTTGCCTTCGGGATGCAGATTGCTAGCATCCTGCCCGCCCGAACCGTCCTGACGCAGGATGCTGACAAGGCGGATATCGATCTTGTCGCGGATATTCATCGCCTCAATGAGGCCAATGATGCGCGTCGAGCGGGAATTGGGGGAATGATAGAGCGTAAGCATGTCCGGCCTTTTGATAAATATGGATGACCGAACCTCTATAAAAACGCGTACTGCCAATTTATGTCAGTATGATTGGCGTCTGTATTCGGAAGGGGGGATAAAGTCATGCGCCCACGCCCCGCGTTCCTCGTGTCGGGCCTCGCGCTCGCTGCGTCCGTAGCGATTAGCGCTATCATAATAGCGCACCGCCAAACCCGCCGCAATCAGCGCCTCTCCCAGATCACCCGCCTCTGTACGGCAATAGGCCAGTACCCGCTGATAGCGATCGCGCCCCTTATCTTCACAGGTCACTGTTTTGCCGTGCGTCAGTGTCTTAAGCGCCAGCGTCGCATCACCACCGCAACGAAAGACACCGCACATCTGGCGATATTCAAAGGCATCAATGCCCTTAAGCCGGACTTCCTTACCGGCAACGCGCAGACTGTCGCCATCAATAATATCGGCAGGGCCCGAAAATTCAGACACCACCGGCCCCTTATCCGGCCCGAACAGACCCGAACGGTAATCGAGCCAGAAGGTCCCCAGCAGAATCCCTATGGCCAGCAAGGCCCAGAAAACAGATTTACGTCTGACTCTCAGAATCTCAACTCCGGCGGGGCCTTATCAATAATCATAAAGCCTGAAAGGGCTTGCGACACCGACACCGGCCCTTGCGTCCATAATCCGAAGGCCGCAATCAGAAGCAGAACATATCTCAGGGCCATAGGATCACCTGCCGCAAGGCCTGCCTTAGCCTTGCCTGTCCTGAGGCGCGGCTGTTGTGTCTCATGGCGCATGGCCAGCAAACGCTCAGGCCTCAGGCGGTTATCCAGCGCCAGTCGCTGATTGGTCTCAGTGAAGCTCGGTCGTCTGAAGCGGCGCAAAAAGCGCACACTGACCACCAGCGCCATCAAAAGCCCCGCCACCATAACCGTCGCGTGACCTTCAAACGCCAGATGCGACCACAGCCCCCACTGCCCCGCCACAAGGATACTCACCCCCCACAGCACAAATGGCGTGAGCGCGGGCAATACCCGCTCCCACACCATGATCGTACCGGTCAGGGCAAAAGCCCGCTTCAGTCTGGATAGCCTCATTGTCCCCCCGTCAGTGATAGCCCGCCCTGTTAAGCCTTATCTGAATGCGGCTTGAGCCATTCCGGCAGAACCTCGCGGTTCATCATCTCCTCATAGCTTGGCCGTGGACGGATCACCGCCCATTTGTCTTCGCGCACCAGAACTTCAGGGATCAGGGGCCGCGAATTATATTCGTTCGCCATCACCGCCCCATAGGCTCCCGCCGACATGAAGGCCACCAGATCACCCGCCCTGGCCACCGGCAAGGTGCGCCCGCGCGTAAAGGTATCACCCGTCTCGCAGATCGGCCCGACCACATCATAGGTCGCCTTGAGCGGGTCAGCGGGCGCGACTACCGGACGAATGTCGTGATAGGCGTCATAAAGCGCCGGACGCATCAGGTCGTTCATCGCCGCATCGACGACAAGGAACTTCTGACCCGAGCTTTCACGCTCATGGATATGAATGACCTTTGAGATCATAATACCGGCATTGGCCGAAATCAGACGCCCCGGCTCAAACGTATAGCGCAGCCCGAGATTGCCAACGGTCAGGGCGACCATTTCAGCAAAATCAGCCGGTGGTGGCGGTTCAGTCTGATTGAAATAGGGCACACCAAGCCCGCCGCCCAGATCAAGGCGCTCAACACTCAGGCCCGCCGCCCGCAGTTCCTGCACCCAGCCCTTCATGCGCGAAAAGGCTTCCTGCATAGGGACCAGATCGCTGATCTGGCTGCCGATATGACAGGCAATGCCCAAGGGCGCGAGGTTCGGATCAGACGCGGCCTGCGCATAGAGCGCAATGGCTTCTTCGGCAGACACGCCAAACTTGTCCTTGGCCCCGCCCGTGGTGATCTTGGCATGACCACCCGCGCCTACACCCGGATTAACACGAATAACCAGTGGGGCCACCAGCCCAAGCGACCCTGCCACATGGCTCAGGCGCTCCAGCTCGGGCTTTGACTCAACATTCAACTGATAGATGCCGGTCTTAAGGGCAAAGGCCATTTCCTCATCGGTCTTGCCGACGCCCGAAAAGACAATCTTGTCCGCCGGAATACCGGCCATCAGGGCCTTGCGGATTTCGCCTTCGGACACCGTATCGGCACCCGCGCCCTGCTCGGCCAGGGTTTGCAGCACCGCCAGATTGGAATTGGCCTTGGCGGCATAGGCGATGAGTGGCGCCTCCCCCTTGGGGCTTTTCAGCGCTTCCTGACCCCATAAGGCCTGCGAAAACACCTGAAAATGGCGCTCAAGCGTCGCGGAGGAATAGACATAAAACGGCGTGCCAATACGGTTAGCCAGTTCACTCAGCCTTACGCCTTCGGCATGCAGTTCGCCGTCTTTATATTCAAAATGGTTCATCTAATGCACTTATTGTCTTTGGGCGTTACCCGTGCCCTCAATGGGGGCATCGGAAACCTTCAGGTTCTGCTGGTAAGGGTCGGCCATTTCATTGCGCTGATCGCCACGCGGCAAAGCGCGTTCAGTCGCCTTGCCTTCGGCCTGTGCCTTTTTCTTGGCTGCGACTTCGGCTCGTGCGCGCTCGCCCCACAGAGGCGGTGCGGTTTCGAGATCGCCCTGCTTGCCACAGGCGGAAAGCGTCAGACCAAGGCCCATAGCCCCTAACAAAACAACGGTGGTAAACTTCACGCTCATGCCAGTGTTTCCTTCCAGCGCTTGATTTGCAGACGTACCTGATCCGGCGCTGTACCGCCATAGGACTGGCGGCTGGCGCAGGAGGCTTCCGCCGTCAGCACACTATATACGTCTTCGGTGATGCCCGCTTCCAGATTCTGCAAATCATTGAGACTAAGTTGCGACAGTTCAAGCCCCTTGGATTCCGCCAGCTTGACCGCTGCGCCCGTGACATGGTGGGCATCACGGAACGGCATATTGAGATTACGCACCAGCCAGTCAGCCAGATCCGTCGCGGTTGAAAAACCCGAAGAGGCCGCCGCCTGCATCCGTTCACGATTGGCCGTCAGGTCACCGACCATGCCGGTCATGGCTGCCAAAGCCAGATCAAGCGCCTCAAAGGCCTCAAACACCGGCGGCTTGTCTTCCTGCATATCCTTGGAATAGGCCAGCGGCAGACCTTTCATGACGGTGGTCAGGGCAATAAACGCGCCGTTGATACGACCGGTCTTGGCGCGCACCAGTTCGGCGGCGTCAGGGTTCTTCTTTTGTGGCATGATCGACGAACCGGTCGAAAAGGCATCCGATAAACGAATGAAACCAAATTGCGGCGTCGTCCAGATGACGATTTCTTCGGCCAGACGCGACAGGTGCCCCGCCGTCAGGCTGGCATGCGCAAGAGATTCCAGCGCGAAATCACGATCGGATACCCCATCGAGGCTGTTGGCGGTCGGGCGGTCAAACCCAAGCGCCGCCGCTGTGGCATGGCGGTCAATCGGGAAAGGCGAACCGGCCAGAGCCGCCGAACCCAGCGGGTTTTCATTCATCCGCACCCGCGCATCGCGAAAACGCGACGCATCACGTCCGAACATCTCTACATAGGCCAGCAGATGATGACCAAAGGTCACGGGCTGCGCCGGTTGCAAATGCGTAAAGCCCGGCATCAGAGCATCGGCATAGTCCTCGGCGCGTGCAAGCAGAGCAAGTTGCAGCTTCTCAAGCTGGGCCACCGTATAATCGACGCGATCACGCACCCACAGGCGGAAATCGGTCGCCACCTGATCGTTACGTGAACGCGCCGTATGCAAGCGTCCCGCCGTCGCCCCGATCAACTCACGCAGACGCGCCTCAACATTCATATGGATGTCTTCAAACTCGGCGCGAAACGGGAAGGTGCCGTTTTCGATCTCTTCGGCAATGGCCGCCAGACCACCATCTATGGTCTGGGCGTCCTCTGTAGATATAATGCCCTGTTTGGCCAGCATGGCCGCGTGGGCGCGTGAACCGGCGATATCCTGTCGCCACAGACGCTTGTCGACCTCAATGGAGACATTGATCGCTTGCATAATCTCGGCGGGTTGGGCAGAAAAACGTCCACCCCACATTTTCTGGCCTGCAGTTTCAGGCTTTTGGGCAGAGGATTGATCGGTCATGGGCGAACCTTCGGACGAAAACAAGGACAAAGCGACACCGGAAACAGTACCGGCAGCGCCTGAAACAAAGTCACGCTTCAACCCGTGGATTTTCGGCGTGCTTCTGCTGATTATAGCTGCCTCAGTAGCGGGGGGCTGGCTACTGCGTCAAGCCAACTCTGACAAGTCTGCAATTGCGGCTTCCGAAGACGGTACCGCTCAGGGTCCGCTCAAAGCCTATGCCACCGGCACCCTAAGCGGTCTGATCACCCATGCGACACCCAAACCGCTTGAGGATATCAGCTTTCTGGATGGTGAAGGCAACCCGCTCAAAGTCAGCGATTTCAAGGGTCGCGTTGTGGTTCTGAACCTCTGGGCGACCTGGTGCACGCCCTGTCGCGTCGAGTTACCGACCCTTGCCGCCCTGCAAAAAGCCTATGATCCGGACGTGGTCTATGTTTTGCCCCTGAGCATCGATAAGGCCGCAGATATTGAGAAGGCCCGCGAAGAACTGGCCATGAGCCCTCCCCTACCCCTGTATATTGACTCAGAGGTGCAGGGTCTGTCGAAATGGAGCGTCGCCGGTATGCCGACCACGCTGATACTCAATGCCGAAGGGCTTGAGGTCGCGCGCTTCGAGGGGGAAGCCGACTGGAACGCCCCTGAGGTCAAGGCCCTGATTGACGCGATTAAGGCACCCTGAACACAGGGTGCCTGACAGACCCTATTCGCTCTGACCGAACTCAATCACGCAATCCAGACCGGAATCGACCGTCGCGGGCGTACGGATGACATCGACATTGTCTTCCAGCAGAAAGGCCATGTCCTCAAGCGCGTCTTTCAGGTCCTGTTCCGTGGTCGCCACGCGAATGCCTTCAAAACGAATGGGCAAATCAAGCGCTACGCCCATCAGAACACATTTCAGGTCATTATCCGTCCCGCGTGCCTTCAGGTCATAATGCGCCTTGAGATTAAGCTCGGTCAGTTCGGCGATCTCGCGGCCATAGGCTTCAAACGCCGGATCGGTCAGAAGCGACAGCCTAGGCGTTGCCGCAAAGCCTTCGGTGGTCGCCTTCAGCGTCTGCGCCTTGGCGATCAGTTCCGCATAAAAGGGTTCCTGTGACACCGGATTAACCGGTGCCGCCTGCGCCATAGCCCCCGATGTAAAAATGGGCGCAAACATCAGACAGGCGGCAAATATAGTTACACGTACCAAGGCAGGTCATCTCCGGTTCAGGCCCCTTGTCCCCGGTTATGCAAGTTTTCCGCCAACAAAGGGTTAAGAGCCTAAAGTCTTGTCAGCTTCGGTACTTTGGTCTAATCGCAACATATGACAGAAAACACCGACACCTCCGCCGATAATGCAGGCGAATTCCGCCCTGAAGCCCGTTCACCTCGTGGGTTTGCCGACAAACGCGCGCACGAAATCGCCATTGAGCGGCGGCTGATTGCCAATGTGTCTAAGGTCTATGAAGACTTTGGCTTTGAAGCCCTGCAAACACCGGCTTTTGAATATGCCGACGCGCTGGGCAAGTTCCTGCCTGATGCCGATCGTCCGAATGTCGGCGTCTTCGCCCAGCAGGACGATGACGAACAGTGGATGGCCCTGCGCTACGATCACACCGCCCCTCTGGCCCGCTTTGCTTCCCAGAACTGGGACGGCCTGCCCAAGCCCTTCCGCCGCTATGCATTCGGCCCCGTCTGGCGCAACGAAAAACCCGGCCCCGGTCGTCTGCGTGAATTCATGCAGTGTGATGCTGACACGGTGGGCACCGACCGCCCCGAAGCCGATGCCGAAATCATTGCGCTGGCCGTAGCTGGCTTTAAGGCCAATGATCTGCCGACCGTCCTTAAGATCAATAACCGCAAGCTTCTGAACGGCCTTCTGTCGTCACTCGGCGTCAGCACACCGGCCCAACAGCTTGGGGTCTTGCGCGCCATCGACAAGCTCGACCGTCTGGGGCTTGAGGGCGTGCAGCTTCTGCTCGGCGCAGGCCGTAAGGACGAATCGGGCGACTTCACCAAGGGTGCAGGCCTGAATGACGCCGCCGCTGCCGCCGTCCTGAGCTTCGTCGCCGCCGGTCGCACCTCTGAGGGCACGCAGGCCGACCGCACAACCGTGCTGAATAATCTGGCGGCCGTGCTCGATAACTCCCCCGAAGGTCAGGCCGGTCTCGAAGACCTGTCGCGTATCTCTACCGCCCTGAACGGTCTGGGGGTCGATGAGTCTCAGGCGATTTTCGATCCCTCCATCGTGCGTGGTCTGGAATACTATACCGGCCCCGTGTTCGAGGCTGAACTGTTGCTGGAAACCCGTGATGAAAAGGGCCGTCCAGTAGCCTTTGGTTCGGTTGGTGGCGGGGGCCGTTATGACGATCTCGTGGCCCGCTTTACCGGCCAACAGGTTCCGGCCACCGGCTTCTCGTTTGGCGTGTCCCGTCTGGCGGCGGCACTGGCACTGGCGGAAACCGGCGCCATTAAACCGGTACGCGGCCCTGTGGTCATCATCGCGTTTTCCGAATCCGACATGGGCGACTATTTCAAACTCGCTGCCGAAATCCGCGCCGCAGGTATCCCGGCCGAGGTTTATCTCGGTCGCTCAGGCATGAAGGCTCAGATGAAATATGCCGACCGCCGCTTCTCACCCGCCGCCGTCATGCTGGGGGGCGATGAACTGGCGAATGGCACGGTGACGATCAAGGATCTCGATCTGGGGCGAGAACTGGCCAGTCAGATCAGCGACAACAAGGAATGGCGCGAAGGCCGTCCGGGACAGGTAACCCTGCCACGCAGCGAAGCCATTGCACACCTGAGAAAAATCACGCAAACCGCCTGACATCGATGTCAAATAACGCCGGTGCCTGAGATGTTTTTGACACACCTGATAGTGACACCACACAATTTTGACATAAAGCAATAAAAGTCGTTGACACCACCATAAAAAAGCGGTTTTGTCGCCCTCAGGAGAACGGAACTTCCCCAGAGAGAGCGAAGTCAGTTCCGGCGTTTCGGGGAGGAAACGCCTTTTATAAGAAAAAGCCCGATGCAGACGTTTGTTCGCATCGGGCTTTTTTAATATTTCAACCTTTATTTGACGACTGCGTCAAAATTCAGGCCGGCGAAACAAATCCCTCACACGCGGCGCGCACCAGCCATTCAATCTGCTGCTTCATGGCTGCCGCGGGCACCGCAATCAGACGCTCCTCAAGGCCGATTACCACCACGCCATGCACGGCAGCAAACAGAGTACGCGCCGTCAGTGTGCGGGCCACCTCATCCGCCTCAGGCCGCAAACGCGCCAGCGGGGCGTTCATGTGCCGGAACAGACCAAGCTGCGCCTGACGGTTCCATTCAGGCAGGTCAGGGTTTTTAAGGCGCATCTCAAACAGCGCCCGCCAGAGCCTGAGGTTGTTACGTGAAAAATCATAATAGGCATGGGCGATAGCCACCAGTTGCGTAATCGCCGCCCGAGGCGTATCCGCCACTACACTGGCCGCCCCGGCCTCCAGAGCGGCATCCAGACGCTCCATGGTACGCTGCGCCACCTTGAGCAGCAGCATGTCCATGTCCGCGACGATATTATAAAGCCCGCCCAGAGCCACGCCAATGTCAGAGGCGAGATCGCGCGCCTTAAGGCTTGCGACGCCCTCCGCGATGATCCGCGCCTCTGCGGCATCAATCAGGGCCTCAAGCTGCGCCTGCCTGCGTTTCGCAATAGCCGATAGGGTCATGGTCAGGCCTCATAAAATAATTTGAACGTCGTTCATTTTTAATATTGAACAATGTTCATTTGTGTGTTACATCAGAATTGTGAACAGCGTTCATATCATGGTTCGCCTCCGTGATAAAGCACTTAGGTCACATCAAACCGGAGGGAGGCTCCGGTATCGGGGGCCGGTTGGCGGCGGGAAGAAACGCCTTTCGTCGCCAACCGGATTAAACGAAAGCACAGAAGGACTGAAAGCTATGAGCCGGTTCAAATTCACGTCGCGTACACTGATGATCATGGGCGGGGCCCTGATGACCGCGCCGCTTATCCTGCTTTATGTGATTGTAGGGGCACTGAACGACGGCATGTCGCTGGCCGATCCGGTCAGTGGCCATCTGGACCGATATGAGCTTCAGGCCGAGGCCGGTCTTGCGATTTTACTGATCGGCGCTGCCCTGCGCGGCCTCGGCATGATGGTGCCGCGCGATTAATCCTCAGCAGATATAAAACTGTTGACCGTCAGGCGGCCCTTTCGCGGATCATCACTTAAGGGCGCGCCCCCCAGTAAGGCCGCGTGAAAACAATTGTTGCGGTAAACAACCAGCCGATTAAACGCCGCATCCACCTTATCCAGCGGTTCATAATAGGGGGTCTTCAGGCCGGTATAGATTTCCGGCACGCCCTGTCGCACTTCTCGGCCCGCATGCTGGTCGAACAAGGCAACACGGTCTTCGGTAACCGTTTCGAAACCGGAGGCCTGATGACGAAAAAAGCCGGTGCCGCCAAAGGCTGGCTCACAGAAATAATGCACCACCGCCAGACGATAAGGGTCGGGCGAATCAAAGTGCGGGATACGCTGTATGGACTGCATATCTTCGGGCTTAAGCGTCGTCAGCCCCATGAAGCTGAAGAACCGGAGCGTCCCTTTAAGCGGCAGACCAAATCCCTGATGCATGAGCGGCCGCAAGGCTTCGGCCAGCGCCTGCCCATAGCGCACGGGGGCGGTCGCGTTCAATCCGGGATAGGCGGATTTTTCCGGCTGTGCAAACCGTGCAGACGCCGCGAAAGCGACCATGTCCTGCGGGTTTTCCAGCACATCATCAATGATCAGAAGCGGCTGCTGCTCACGCCCGATACGTCGCGCCGATATACGGGCAGCGGCATTAAAACGGGGCGTGAAGCTGATGGGTTCTGTGGTCATTTGACCCTGAAACCTACAGCCTCACGCCCCGTCGTCAAGTTAAGCCTTTAGCGCGCCAGATTACGCAGCACATAGGGCATGACACCGCCATTACGGAAATATTCAAGCTCCGTAGGCGTATCGATACGGCAACGTACCGGGAAGCGGGCCACCTTGCCGTCCGAAGCACGGAACAGCTCAACGATCAGTTCCTGACGCGGCTGAACGCTCTCAAGGCCGCGAATGGTGACAATTTCCTCACCCGTCAGACCCAACTTGTGCCAGCCATCGACCTTGAACTGCAACGGCAGAACACCCATGCCGACAAGGTTCGAGCGGTGAATACGCTCAAAGGATTCGGCAATCACCGCCCGCACACCCTGAAGCGTCGTGCCCTTGGCCGCCCAGTCGCGTGACGAACCGGTACCATATTCCTTACCGGCAAAGATCACCAGATTACGACCCTCGGACTTGTAACGCATGGCCGCGTCATAGATCGGCATGACGTCGCCCGACGGGAAGTGCTTGGTCACCCCGCCTTCGATTTCCGGCGTCATGCGGTTACGGATACGGATATTGGCAAAGGTGCCACGCATCATCACTTCATGGTGGCCACGACGCGAGCCGTAAGAGTTAAACTCGGACGGCTCTACACCATGCTCAGACAGCCATTTGCCCGCAGGCGAATTGGTCTTGATAGCACCGGCAGGCGAAATATGGTCGGTGGTGATCGAGTCACCAAAAATTCCCAGGACGCGGGCTTCAACAATGTCGGTCACGCGCTCAGGCGTCATGGTCATGCCCTCGAAATAGGGCGGGTTGGCCACATAGGTCGAGCTTGCGTCCCAGTCATAGGTCTGACCGCCGCTGACCTTGATGGCCTGCCATTGCTTGTCACCCTTAAAGACATCGGCGTAACGTGCCTTGAACTTGTCGTTGGTCACCGAAGTGCGCTGAATCTCGGCGATCTCGGCATTCGATGGCCAGATGTCCTTCAGATAGACCGGATTGCCTTCCTTGTCGGTGCCGAGAATATCCACCGACAGATTGACGTTCATCGAACCGGCAATGGCATAGGCGACCACCAGCGGCGGCGAGGCCAGATAGTTGGCACGCACGTCCGGATTGATACGACCTTCGAAGTTACGGTTGCCCGACAGGACAGACGCCGCCACCAGATCGCCTTCGTTGATCGCCGCCGATACAGCCTCCGGCAGCGGGCCGGAATTGCCAATACAGGTCGTGCAGCCATAGCCGGTCAGGTTAAACCCAAGCGCATTGAGGTCTTCGGTCAGACCCGCCGCATCAAGATAATCGGTAACCACCTGAGAACCCGGCGCCAGTGAGGTCTTGACCCATGGCTTCGACTTAAGACCCAGCGCACGCGCCTTACGCGCCACCAGACCGGCGGCAATCAAAACCGACGGGTTAGATGTATTGGTGCAGGAGGTAATGGCGGCAATCACCACATCACCGTGGCTGACGCTATAGTCTGTTCCAGCGACCGCTACGCGCTTGTCACCTTCACCGGCCTTGCCAAACTCACCGGCCAGAGAACCCGCAAAAGCTGACGACGCTTCGGTCAGAAGCACACGATCCTGCGGACGCTTGGGGCCTGCCAGAGACGACTCGACCGTCGACAGATCAAGCTCCAGCGTATCGGTAAAGACCGGATCATTTTCCGTATCAAGCCACAGGCCCTGCGCCTTGGCATAGGCTTCCACCAGCGCCACACGGGCGTTTTCACGGTTGGTGGCCTTAAGGTAGTCCACTGTCGCCTTAGAGACGGGGAAGAAGCCGCAGGTCGCGCCATATTCAGGGGCCATATTGGCAATGGTCGCCTGATCCTCAAGTGTCAGGTTCAGAAGCCCTTCACCGAAGAATTCAACGAACTTGCCGACCACGCCTTTTTTACGCAAGGCCTGCGTGATGGTCAGAACCAGATCGGTAGCGGTCGCCCCTTCAGGCAGCTTGCCCGTCAATTTGAAGCCGATCACTTCAGGGATCAGCATCGGGATCGGCTGACCGAGCATGGCGGCTTCAGCCTCGATACCCCCGACGCCCCAGCCGAGTACCGACAGACCGTTAATCATGGTGGTGTGCGAATCCGTACCGACAACCGTATCCGGATAGGCCACCGTCTTGCCACCGGCGACATTGGTCCACACGGTCTGCGCCAGATATTCAAGGTTCACCTGATGGCAGATGCCGGTGCCCGGAGGTACAACGCGGAAATTGTTAAACGCCGATGAGCCCCAGCGCAGGAACTTATAGCGTTCGATGTTGCGCTCATATTCACGGTCTACGTTCTTGCCGAACGCGTCTTTTGAGCCGAAATAGTCAATCATCACCGAGTGATCGATAACCAGATCAACCGGATTAAGCGGATTGATCTTGGCCGGATCAGCCCCCAGCTTGACCATGGCGTCGCGCATAGCCGCCAGATCAACCACCGCCGGCACACCGGTAAAATCCTGCATAAGCACCCGGGCGGGACGGAAAGCGATTTCGTGCTCAACCGCGCCTTTGTTGTTGACCCAATTGGCCAACGCCTGAATATCGGCCTTGGTGACTGAGACGCCGTCTTCGTTGCGCAGAAGATTTTCCAGAAGCACCTTCAAAGAGGCGGGCAATTGCGATATGCCGCTCAGGCCGTTGGCTTCGGCGGCCTTAAGATCATAAAAGGTGTATGTTTTGCGGCCGACCTTGAGGTCTGATTTCGACTGAAAGCTATCGACAGATGACATTATCATCTTCCTTCTGTTATGCGGTCCTCACCAAAACCCCCAGCGGGCCTTGTTGGCGTTCCGGTTCGCGCAACCCTTATGAACAACACAGGGTTCACATTGGTGCGCAGATACCCCGAACGTAAGGAACTGCGGCTGTTCTACCCTTGTTGTTATTAATAGTCTATGCGGGCCTTACACTTCGGATTAGCTTAAATCATGACCCTGAGCCTGAACGTCCAAGATATCGCCCTGAAAAAGGGTCACAAGCTGTTGGTTTCTAACGTAAACCTGACGGCAACCAGTGGCGACGCTATCAGTCTTACGGGGGCAAACGGTGTCGGAAAAACCACGTTTCTGCGCTGTCTCGCCGGCTTCACCCCGCCTCATCGCGGTAGTATTCAGCTAGTTGAAAATGACTCGCAACTTGACGGCGTTAGTATAATTGAGAATTACTCTCATTATCTTGGCCATGCCGAAGCGTTAAACCCCGCCCGTCGCGTCGATCAGGAGCTTCAATTTCATTGCGATTACCTCGGTGGAACAGATTTAAGCCTGCGCGAAGCCATAGCGCGGCTGCGTCTCGGTGCGCTTCTGGATCTTGAAACCCGCATGCTCTCCGCTGGCCAGCGTAAGCGGGTTTCACTGGCGCGTCTTCTGATGGTGCCGCGCCCCATTTGGCTTCTGGATGAAGTCTTGTCACCCCTCGACATCGCCCACCGCGCCCTGATGGTCGACATCATGCAGGCGCACCTGTCCGGTGGCGGCATTATGGTCTGCGCCGTCCACGACCCCTTGCCGTTTGACACTCGCGCCCTGCACCTGACCCGCCCCTCACTTGAGGAGATAGGAAATGCTTAAGGCGTCTCTCGCCCTTCTGAAACGCGATATCGGCCTGTCATGGTCACGCGGTGGCGGCCCGATTCTGGCGGTCGGATTCTATCTGACCCTGATGGCCATGATCCCCTTAAGCCTCGGCCCGGAAACGCAAGTGTTAGCCCGCGTCGCCCCCGGTCTGACATGGTTGTCTCTGGCTCTGGCCTCGCTTTTGTCTCTGGAACGCCTGTTTGAGCGTGACTATGAAGATGGTCTGTTCGACATTCTGCGCGGCGGCAAGTTGCCGCTTGAGGCCATTGCCCTGATCAAATGTCTGGCGCAGTGGATCGGCACAGGCCTGATACTTGCCCTTCTGACGCCAATGGTCATGATCATTCTGGGCGCACCGGTTGAAGCCGCAGGCCTGAGTCTTGTGGCTGCCGTACTTGGCTCCTTAAGCTTTGCCCTGATTGGCGGCGTCGGCGCTTCCTTGAGCCTCGGCAGCCGTAAGGGCGGCGTACTGATTGCCCTTCTGGTCTTACCCTTCTATGTACCGCCGGTGATCTTTGGTGCCGGACTGATGCAGGCCTATCTCACCGGCGCACCGATCACTCAGGCGCTTGGTCTGCTGGGGGCCTATAGCCTGTTTGCCCTGGCCCTGTGCCCGATTGCCACCGGCGCGGCCTTGCGCAGCGCGCTTAACTGAATACAAGGTGCGGCACTTCGTAGCGCGCTCAACTAAATCTTGTCGATTCCCGCATAAGGATTTATGTCACCCCTATGATCAGTTGGCTGGCAAACCCTGAGCGCTTCTCGCGCATTTTCACGCCGATCCGCCCCTATGTTGGTGTGGCGGCGGCACTGATGTTTATGTGGGGCCTTTACCTGTGCTTTGCCTCTCCCGAAGACTATCAGCAAGGCGATACGGTGCGCATCATGTACATGCACGTGCCCGCCGCGTGGATGGCCATGGCCGTTTACCTGATCATGGGGATTGCCAGCTTTTTCGGCCTCATCTGGCGGCATTCGCTGGCCGATGTTGCCGCCAAGGCCGCAGCCCCGATTGGTGCGGCTTTTACCGCCCTGTCACTTCTGACCGGTTCACTTTGGGGGCGTCCGATGTGGGGCACATGGTGGGAATGGGACGGGCGCATGACTTCGGTGCTGGTGCTGTTTCTGTTTTATATCGGCTATATGGCGCTTCATGCCGCCATTGAGGACGAAACCCGCGCCGCCAAATCCACCGCCATTCTGGCCATGATCGGTCTGGTCAATCTGCCGGTCATCAAGTTTTCGGTCGACTGGTGGAATACCCTTCATCAGGGCGCATCCGTTGTCCGCGCCGATGGCCCCAGCATCGCGCCGGACATGTTATGGCCGCTTCTGGTCATGGCTCTGGCCTTCAAGCTTTTGTTCGTCTGGCTGTGGCTGCTGCGCATTGATACCGAACTCATGGCGCGCCGTTATCGCGCCCTGCGCGCCCGCCTGAGTTTCGCCGAGGAGGGTAACTGATGATTGATCTCGATATGGGCAAATATGTGTTTTACGTCTGGGGCTCTTACGGGGCCACAGCCGTGGCTCTCATCAGCCTGACCATTGCCTCTGTTATCGCCCACCGGACACAAAAACGCAAATTACAAGCCCTGCTCGACGAAAGCCGTCAGCCGTGAAGCGCGTCTGGCTGTTTCTTCCCATCATCATCCTTGTGACGCTTCTGGGCATATTGGGTTGGTATAATTTCACCAAACCCGCTGAATTTGCCCCCCGCGCTCAGGTCGGTAAAGCCCTGCCGGAACGCGTCCTCACCGATCTTCAGGACGGCTCAGGCCAGAGCCTGCGTGACATTGCCGCCCAGTATGATCAGCCGATACTGGTCAATATCTTCGCCTCATGGTGCACGCCCTGTCTGGCCGAACACCCCTATCTGGTCGATTTGCAGGAACGCGGCGTGGTGATTATCGGCATAAATTATAAGGACACCCCCGAAGCGGGCCTCGGCTATCTTAACCGCTATCAGAACCCCTATGCCCGCGTCCTCAGTGACGAAAACGGCGATATGGGGCTTGATCTCGGCATTTCAGGCGTGCCGGAAACCTTTATCGTGGCTAAGGACGGCACCGTGATCGATAAGATCACCGGCCCCGTCCTGCCCGAAACGCTTGAACCGCTTTACGAAGCGGTTAAGAGCGAAAAGCCTCTGAAATAATCAAAGACTTTGCAGGCCAGAAAACAGGCCTTTTTACACGCCCTCGACCACCACCATGTCAAACTCGGCGGCATTCAGACGATGCTCGCGGGCGGCCTGATATTCCGGCGAATTGTAATAGGCCAGAGCGTCCTCGTAGGAATCGAACTCAAGCACGGTCACGCGGGCATGGCCACGGCCTTCAAGCACCTGCGAACGACCGCCGCGGGCCACTGGGCGCATACCGTGCTTTTCCGCCGCAGGCTTGGTGCCTTCGACGTATTTGGCAAAGGATTCAGGGTCGGTCACACGCGATTGCGCGATGATGTAGCCTTTGGGCATGAGGAAGCTCCGTAACAAAAATAACGCGATGCCCTCCCCTTAACCGGAAATTTTACAAAAGCCTACATTTTACCCACGTTTGCGACTATATAGACGGCCATGACACGCCCCTTTCTAAAGATGAATGGCCTCGGAAATGATTTCGTTGTCGTTGATGCCCGCCAGACCGGCTTCAGCCCCACCCCTGATCAGGTGCGGGCATGGGGCAAACGCGACGGCGGCGTGGGCTTTGATCAGCTTATTTCCATCGAGTCCGCAGACGGCAATGACGCCTTTATGCGGGTGTGGAATTCCGACGGCTCAACGGTCGAGACCTGCGGCAATGCCCTGCGCTGTGTCACGTGGGTACTCGATAAGGACTCCCCCAATAGCGAACTGACCATCGACACGCTCGGCGGGGCCACCACCGCCCGCATGCTGGAAACTAGTGCCTCGGACGGCATCGCCAGCGTCGATATGGGCAAGCCGCGCCTTGAATGGTCGCATATCCCCCTGTCCGAAGAAATGAATACCGAACGGCTTGAACTTCAGGTCGGGCCGATTGATGCGCCGCTGTATCACACGCCGGTGGCCGTCAGCATGGGCAATCCGCATGTGGTGTTTTTCGTTGATGACATTACCACCGTCGATGTCGAACGCACCGGCAGCCTGATCGAGCATCACCCCCTGTTCCCCGAAGGCGTGAACGTCGAATTTGCCCAAATCATCGACCGCAACACCATCCGTATGCGCGTCTGGGAACGCGGTGCCGGTATCACCAAGGCCTGCGGCACCGGTGCCTGCGCTACCCTTGTGGCTGCTGCGCGTCGCGGTCTGACCGACCGCCATGCCCATGTCATTATGGACGGCGGCCCGCTACATATTCTGTGGCGTTCGGACGATCATGTCATCATGACGGGGCCTGTAGCCCTTGAGTTTGAAGGCACGCTCAATGGCTGACGGTACACCACATGTTCACGACGAAGCGGTCACCGCCGAACCGCCGGAAACGCCCGTCGGTCTGCAAACCGGCGTTGAAGTCGTCACCTTTGGTTGCCGCCTCAACAGCTACGAATCCGAACTGATCCGTAAAACGGCGGCGGGTGATGGGCTTGATGGTGCGATCATCTTCAACACCTGCGCCGTGACCAACGAGGCCGTGCGTCAGGCACGTCAGGCTATACGCCGGGCCCGCAAGGAAAACCCCGACGCCCGCCTGATCGTCACGGGCTGCGCCGCCCAGACCGATCCTGAAACCTTTGCCAATATGGGCGAGGTCGATTTCATCATTGGTAACGGCGATAAATCGACCAAGGGGGCCTATGCCCTGAACCCCGACAGCACTCGGGTTGTCGTCAATGATATTTTCTCCGTGCGTGAAACCGCTGGCCACCTGATTGATGGCCTGAAAGATCGCGCCCGTGCCTATGTTGAGGTGCAGAACGGCTGCGACCACCGCTGCACCTTCTGCATCATCCCTTACGGGCGCGGCAATTCACGCTCGGCAGCGTCCGGCGACATCGTCGGCCAGATTTCGCGTCTGGTGAATGAGGGCTATAACGAGATCGTTCTAACCGGCGTTGACCTGACCTCATGGGGACAGGATCTGCCCGGCACGCCACAGCTTGGTCATCTGGTGACGCGTATCCTTAAGCACGTGCCCGACCTGAAACGCCTCAGATTGTCATCCATTGATGCCGCCGAAATCGATGATGTGCTCCTGCGCGCCTTCGCCGAAGAAGAACGCCTCGCCCCCTATCTGCATCTTAGCCTGCAACATGGCGATGACCTGATCCTCAAGCGCATGAAGCGTCGCCACCTCAGGGCCGACGCTATCAATCTGGCGCGCACGGTGCGTGACCTGCGCCCCGACATTGCCTATGGTGCCGACATCATTGCCGGTTTTCCAACCGAGACCGAAGAACACTTTCAGAATACGCTCGATCTGGTCGATGAGTGCGGCCTCAGCTTTCTGCATGTGTTTCCGTTCAGCCCGCGCCCGCAAACACCCGCCGCGAAAATGCCCCAGCATCCGCGCCCACTGATCAAATCCCGTGCTGAACGTCTGAGGGCCAAGGGCGCCGAAGCCCTGACCCAGCACCTTGACCGGCAGGTCGGTCGCACCGTCGAAGCGATCATCGAAAAGGCCGGTTTTGCCCGCGGGCCTGATTTCACCGAAATCCTCTTTGAGGGTGAAGCCCCCATAGGCGGGCTTGCGCCATTACGGATTACAGGCCATGACGGTAAGCGCGCTCACGCTGTACGGGCCTGACGGAAGACAGAAATGACTGATAATAAAAAACAGGGCTGGTTTTCCCGCCTGACGCAGGGACTTTCCAAGACCTCAAACCAGATCAGCGACTCGGTCGTCAGCGTCTTTACCGCCAATAAGACCATTGATGCCGCCGCCCTCGAAGAGCTGGAGGACATGCTGGTCGAAAGCGATTTCGGCCCGCAGATTGCCGCCTCGATTGCCGCGAAACTGGCCGAGCGCAAATTCGCCTCAACCGATGATGTGTCGGTCAAAACGGCGCTGGCCGAGATCATCGCCGAAGAGCTCAAAGGCCGCGAAGACACCTTCGATCCCCTGTCCGGCCCCAAACCCTATATCGTCCTGTTTGTCGGTGTGAACGGCTCAGGCAAGACCACGACACTGGGTAAGATCGCGGCCCGTCTGACGGCGCAAAAGGCCAAGGTGATGATCGTTGCCGGCGACACCTTCCGCGCCGCCGCCGTCGAGCAGTTGAAAGTGTGGGCCGAACGCGCCGGAGCCGATTTCTTTGGTCGCAAGACCGGAGCCGATGCCGCAGGTCTCGCCTATGACGCCGTGGTTAAGGCAAAGGAAGAGAACTACGATGTCGTCCTGATCGATACCGCCGGACGCCTGCAAAACAAGCAGCAGCTGATGGACGAACTGCTAAAAATCGTCCGCGTCATCAAAAAAGTCGACCCCGACGCTCCCCACGAAACCCTTCTGGTACTCGATGCCACGGTGGGCCGCAACGCCCTCAGTCAGGAACAGATTTTCGGCCGTCAGGCCTTCGTATCGGGCCTTGTGATGACCAAGCTTGATGGCACGGCGCGCGGCGGCATTCTGGTGCCCATCGCCAAGGCCTCGGACGCCCCCATAAAGCTGATTGGGGTCGGTGAGGACATTGACGATCTGCAACCGTTCAAGGCACGTGAATTTGCCCGCTCTATGGTCGGGCTGGAACCTCTGGAGGACTGATGAGCAACGAGACCCTGCCGGCCACGGCTCCGAAACAGAACCGCCTTAAGGTTGCCATCGACTACGGCCCGATCATTGCCTTTGGGGCCACCTTTTTTCTGGTACCGGTTCTGGGCATTGCGCCGCGCTCGGAAGCCCTGATCTGGGCCTCAGGTGTGCTGGCGGTCACCTCGGTGATTGCCGTCATTTTAGGGCTGTTACTGGAAAAGCGTATCGCGTGGATGCCGCTTATTGCCGCCGTTTTGGGCATACCCTTCGCTATCCTGACGGTCGTTTTCAAAGACCCGGTCTTCGTTAAGCTCAAGATGACCATCGTCAATGTGCTGATCGGCGGCGGCTTGCTGATCGCGCTGGGCTTCGGAAAAAATCCGTTCAAATCTCTGCTCGGCAGTTCCCTGCAACTCAAAGACGCCGCTTGGCCGCGCCTGACCGTTTATTATGCCCTGTTCTATCTGCTGATGGGCGTGGCCAATGAATTTATCTGGCGCACCCAATCCGACGAGGTGTGGGTAAGCTGGAAAATGGGGTCACTGATCGGCGGCCCGATCCTGCTGACCATTGCGCTGATCCCCTTCCTGATGAAGAACATGATCCCGCCTGAAACAGAAACCCCTCAGGACAGTTAAATCAGTGTGCGGACGGTCATGTCGCAAAATTGATAACAATGGTGCCTATAAGGGAAGGTCAGGGTAGAAATTACTCTGGCCTTTTTATTTGCGCCGCGCTTTGCTGAGACTCACAACAAGCGCCTTATCGGAATTGCAGGGTGGGATTATGAAAAACCATAAGCAAAAACAGCATTTGCAAGGCTCTGAATTGCTCGAACACTCACCATCCCATCTGCTGCATCGGGTACTTCAGATTGCGCTCGATATCTATAATGAGGAAACCGGCGACAGCGGCCTGACCCAACGCCAGTATGCCCTGTTGCTGGCGGCAGATACCCCCGAAGGCCAGACCCAGACCGATCTGGTGCGCATTACCAGCATTGACCGCTCAACCCTTGCCGACATGGTCACCCGCCTGACGACCAAAGGCCTCCTCTCGCGCGAACGCTCAAGCACGGATGCCCGCGCCAATCTGGTCACCCTGTCCGACGAAGGCCGTCTGGCGCTTGAAGCCATAAGGCCAAAAGTTACCGCCGCCGACGAACGCATCTTAAGCCTCCTGTCGCCGCCCAAGCGCGAAAGCTTCCTGAAGCTGCTTCTTCGCATTACCACCGCCCGTGACGCAGGCCCGGACCCTCAACCCGCTACGGACAAAAAGAGCAAAAAAGACGGCAAGAAGAAAAAAGGCAAGAAGGGCAAAAAGCAAAAAGCCCCGCTTCCCTTCCCCGAAGAAGTGACCGAAGCGACACCAACGGATACGACCGAGGCCTAACCTTTAATCTGTGCCGAACAGGTCGCGGGTATAAACCTTATCCGCCACATCCTTCAGACTGTCGGATTGGCGGTTGGCGACAATAACGTCCGACAGGCGCTTGAACTCCTCAAAGTCACGGATCACCCGTGAATTGAAGAAGGTGTCTTCATTAAGCGTCGGTTCATAGATCACCGTCTCCACACCCTTGGCCTTGATGCGCTTCATGATGCCCTGAATAGATGACTGACGGAAATTATCCGAATTGGTCTTCATGGTCAGGCGATAGATGCCCACGGTCTTCGGCTTCCGCTTAAGAATGCTCTCTGCAACAAAATCCTTGCGCGTCGTGTTGGCATCGACAATGGCGCGGATAAGGTTCTGCGGCACCTCACGATAATTGGCGAGCAATTGCCGCGTATCTTTCGGCAGGCAATAGCCGCCATAACCAAAGGACGGGTTATTGTAGTGCGTGCCGATACGCGGATCGAGGCCTACCCCTTCAATGATCTCACGCGCATTCAGGCCATAGGACTCCGCATAGCTGTCCAGTTCGTTGAAATAGGCGACTCGCAGCGCCAGATAGGTATTGGCAAACAGCTTGATGGCCTCAGCTTCATCCGAGTTGGTCAGAAGCACCGGCACATCGTTTTTCAGCGCTCCCTGCTTCAGCAGATCGGCAAAGGTCTGCGCCCGTTCGGAATTTTCACCGACAATGATGCGCGACGGATAGAGATTGTCATAAAGCGCCTTACCTTCGCGCAGAAACTCCGGTGAGAAGATCAGATTATCAATTCCGAACCGCTCACGCACCTTACGCGTATAGCCTACCGGAATGGTCGATTTGATGATGATCACGGCCTGAGGATTAATAGCAATGACATCGGTGATCACCGCTTCAATTGAGCGTGTATCGAAATAATTGGTGTCCGGATCATAGTTGGTCGGCGTTGAAATAATGACATAATCCGCGCCCTCATAGGCCTCGCGCTTATCAAGCGTCGCCTTAAGCTTAAGCGGCTGGTCGCGCAGATAGGCTTCGATCTCAGGATCAGATATGGGCGAAATCCGGTTATTCAGCGCCTCAACCCGCTCAGGCACTATATCCAGCGCCACAACCTCATTATTCTGCGCCAGCAAGATAGCGTTTGAGAGGCCGACATACCCTATGCCTGATACTGCAATCTTCATAATATGTCCTTATAAAGCCTGTCATAAAGGCTAAGTGTCGGCACGCTTTAGGCCACGCCCATTCTCTCATAGCCATTTTATATATTTGCAGGCAATTGCATTATCGCCAGAGCTTCACGTATTTTTCCCGTTAAAACAGTGTTGAATTTCCATTTCTGTTAACCGAAGACAAACGCCCAACCTGATAACAGCGTCATGAATTTTAGGAACTGACCCATGACTACACCGCCTGAATCATTATCACGTAAAAAAACAGCTCTCAAATCCTGGCTGTTTGATCAGGCCTTGCCGATTTGGTGGAACACTGGCGCGGACCATGTCCGTGGCGGTGTGCATGAAAAACTGGGGCAGGATGGTGTACCAACCAATGATAACCGCCGCACCCGTGTTGCAGCCCGTCAGGTCTATGCCTATGCTCTGGCAAAACGCATGGGTTACATAGGCGAAACAGACGCCATGATCCGTCACGGGCTTAACTGGCTGTCAGGCCCTGCTGCCACAAAAGACGGTCTGGTTGCTGCCGTACTGACCCCTGATGGTGAAATTCTCAAGGCCGATTTTGATTTCTATGATCATGCCTTTGCCCTTCTGGCCTATGCCAGTGCCTTCCACGTCAATCCGCAGAACAAGACCTTTGAGCAAAAAGCACTGCTTATCCGTGATCGGCTTCTGAGCACCTACAAACATCCCGTGCGCGGTTTCGAGGAATCCAGCCCCCGCTCGCTACCCCTTAAAACCAATCCGCACATGCACATGTTCGAAGCCTCTCTGGCATGGATCGAAGCCGGTGGCGATCAGACATGGTATAATATTGCCGCCGAAATCGCCGAGCTATGCCTCGACAAATTCCTTCACCCGCAAACAGGGGCCTTGCGTGAATATTTCGACGGCGACTGGGATCCGGTCGAAGGCGAAATGGGGCGCATTATTGAGCCCGGCCATCAGTTTGAATGGGCCTGGTTGCTGATACGCTGGGCTAGGATTTCAGGTGACAACCGCTTTATTGCACCCGCGCGCCGACTGATTGAGATCGCCGAAGACTATGGCACCGATCACACACGCAATGTCACGATCTTTGAGCTGTGGGATGATTTCTCCCCCAAGGATGAAAAGGCCCGTCTGTGGTCCCAGACTGAGCGAATGAAAGCCTATGTGGCCCTGCTGTCGATCACCACGTCACCGCTTGAGCGGGCGCAACTAAACGAAAAACTCGAAGCCGCCATTGACGGTCTGGGGCTTTTCCTGAAAACCAAGGTGCCCGGCCTTTATCTTGACCGCATTAATCCTGACGGCACGCTGGTCGACGAACCTGCCCCGGCCTCGACGCTTTACCACATCATCTGCGCGATTGATGAGGTGTTGAGGGCCTGAGGTGCAGATACAACAGGTTTCTTGCAAGATGCCGTTGCCGTTTAGCCTATGAGGCACTAAGCTAAACGCCTTTAAGGCGTCCCCTATTTGTTAAAACCATAAGAACCCGTCAATATCTGAGGTTGAAGTTTGTTACATCGTAAGGTTCGTAAGGCCGTTGTACCTGTCGCCGGACTCGGCACGCGGGTTCTGCCAGGCACCAAGGTCACCCCTAAGGAATTACTGAATGTGGTCGATCGCCCCATTCTGTCCTATGTTGTCGAAGAAGCCCGCGCCGCAGGCATTGAGCACATCATCTTTGTCACCGGCCGCTTCAAAGGGGCCATCGAGGATTACTTCGACCATCAGGTGGAGCTTGAGGCCCAGCTAAAGGCCAAGGGCAAGACCGATATCCTTGAGGCCATGCTCGCGGAATTGCCCCGTCCAGGGGAAATGAGCTTTGTCCGCCAGATGCAGCCACTCGGCCTCGGGCATGCGGTCTGGTGTGCACGCGATCTGATCGGCGATGAACCCTTTGCGGTTATCCTGCCGGACATGGTGATGGATGCTGAAACCCCCGCCCTGAAACAGGCGATAGACGCCCATAGGCAGACCGGCAGCAATATCATTGTCGTCGAAGCCGTGCCCGAAGATCAGACCCATCAATATGGTGTGGTCGCGCTTGAAACCCGCGAAGGCCGCCTGAACCGCATGACCGGCATGGTCGAAAAACCGGCCAAAGGCACCGCCCCGTCCAATCTGATTGTCTCAGGCCGCTATATTCTTCAGCCGGAAATCTTCGACCTTCTGGAAACGCAGGACAGAGGGGCTGGTGGCGAGATTCAGCTCACCGATTCTATGTTCCGCCTGATGCAGACGCAGAGCTTTCACGCGCTGGAATATGACGGCGTGACCTATGACTGCGGCGACAAGATCGGCCTTCTTCGCGCTAATGTCGCTCTGGCGCTGAAACGCGACGATCTCAAAGACGCTGCGCGTGAAGCGTTGTCCCCTCTTTTCAGCTAATTCATTTTCACGGATTCCTTTGCATGTCCTTACTGCCCCGCACCGATCTGGTTCCCAACAGTTTTGCGTTTGAGACCGAAGCCTTCGTTAAAACAACCGGCTTCCGTGAATATGATGCCCGCTGGATCTTCGGGCAGGAAATCAATCTGCTGGGCATTCAGGCGCTGGGGCTAGGCCTTGGCACCTATATCCACGAACAGGGCATCAAGCCGCGCATCGTCGTTGGCCATGACTACCGCTCCTATTCGACCAATATCAAAAACGCCCTGATCATCGGCCTGCTTCAGTCCGGTGTTGAAGTGCTGGACATCGGTCTGTGCCTGTCGCCCATCGCCTATTTTGCCCAGTTCGACCTGGATGCCCCTGCGGTGGCCATGGTCACGGCCAGCCATAATGAAAACGGCTGGACGGGCGTGAAAATGGGTACACAGGCCCCGCTGACCTTCGGGCCGGACGAGATTGGCCGCCTGAAGGAAATCGTTATGTCAGGTTCTGGCATTGAACGCGCAGGCGGTGTGCTTAAGCGCGTTACCGGCGTTCAGGAACGCTATCTGGCCGACGCCTCATCCAAGGCTAAACTGACCCGCCCGCTTAAGGTCATCTGCGCCTGCGGTAACGGCACCGCCGGTGCCTTTGCCCCGCAAGCCCTGCGCGCCATGGGTGCCGAAGTCATCGAGATGGATTGCGAGCTCGACAACACTTTCCCGAAATACAATCCCAACCCCGAAGACCACCATATGCTTCAGGAGATGGCCAAGGCCGTCAAGGAATACGGCGCTGATCTGGCGCTCGGTTTTGACGGTGACGGCGACCGCTGCGGTGTGGTCGACGATACGGGCGAGGAAATCTTCGCTGACAAGATCGGCCTGATGCTGGCGCGCGACCTGTCGGCGATCCACAAGGACGCCACCTTCGTCGTCGATGTCAAATCGACCGGCCTTTATGCCACCGACGCCGTCCTTAAGGCCAATGGCGCCAACACAGTCTACTGGAAGACCGGACATTCCTACATCAAGCGTAAAACCTCTGAGCTTAAGGCGCTGGCCGGTTTTGAAAAATCGGGCCACTTCTTCTTCAACGACCCGATCGGCCTTGGCTATGACGACGGCATTGTTGCCGCTGCTGCCGTTCTGGCCATGCTGGAACGTAATCCGGACAAACGTTTGAGCGAGCTTAAGGCGGCCCTGCCGGTGGCCTATACGTCGCTGACCATGTCGCCGCATTGCGCCGATGAACTGAAATACGGCGTCCTTGACAGGATCGTTGCCGAATATGTCGCCCTGCATGCCGCAGGCGGTGAGATTCTGGGCCGCAAGATCACCGAAGTGATCACCGTCAACGGCGCACGTGTACACCTCGAGGACGGCTCATGGGTGCTGGTGCGGGCCTCAAGTAACAAGCCTGAACTGGTGGTCGTGGTTGAATCCCTCAACTCAGCGGACGATATGCGCGACCTGTTCCGCAAAGAGGTAAAGCCACGTCTGGCTAACCACCCCGAGGTTGGCGCTTTCAATCAGGAAATATAATCATGACAAAGGGCGCAGTCCTTGTCGCTGGCGTTACACAAACCCGCACCGCCGCATAATGGCAAAAAGGCAGACCCCGTTAGGGTCTTTGCCTTACCTCCTTTGGATGCTAAGGCACGCCTGACTTTCAGCCTATGAGCCTTAAAAAATGAACCTGAACCCCATCGCCCTTGAAGCCGGTGCTGAAATTATGCGCCTTTATGATCGCGGCTTCGCGATTGAGACCAAGAGCGATGACTCACCGGTCACCGAGGCCGATCGGGCCGCCGAAGCCATCATCCTCAAAGGCCTTGTGGCCCTGACACCCAATATTCCCATTGTCGCCGAAGAAGAAGCTGCCGCCGGACGCCTTCCGGACATCGGGCAGCGCTTTTTCCTTGTCGATCCGCTTGATGGCACCAAGGAATTCATCTCACGCAACGGTGAATTCACCGTCAATATTGCCCTGATCGAAAACGGCATACCCACAGCCGGTGTCGTCTACGCCCCCGCGCTTGGCCGTATTTTCTGGGGCTCAGAAAACACTGGTGCGTGCACCGGCGAAATCGTCAACGGCCAGATCGACAATGCCCGCCCCATTCGCGTGCGTCCCGCACCCTCGGAAGGGCTTCTGGCCATCGGCAGCCGCTCGCACGGGGCAGCGGAAACGCAAGCCTGGCTCAAAGCCTATAAGGTCAGGGATTTTGTCTCCGCAGGCTCATCCCTGAAATTCTGTCTGCTGGCCACTGGTGAGGCGGATATCTATCCGCGACTTGGCCGTACCATGGAGTGGGACACCGCCGCAGGCCATGCCGTTCTTAATGCCGCCGGTGGTAAGGTCACCCGTCTTGACGGCTCTCCCTTTCTCTATGGCAAGCGAAACCAAGCCGAAGATGCCGATTTTGCCAATCCGAATTTTGTCGCCTTCGGTGATCCTGATCTGGGCATTCTTTAGATTAGCTGACTCAAAGCGACAGGCTTATACGTTTGCAGCGCAGGTGCCCTGCGGCTAAAACCCGCGCTAAAGATAAGACTGACTGCCGCCTGATTTTGGGCTGCGGGCGGTTACGCACCTTCTGAGAGTATGTACGGCATGGAAATTAGTACGGATCGCCTGACGCATTTGCGCCGGCTTGAGGCAGAGTCGATCTTCATCATGCGCGAAGTGGCTGCCGAATTTAAAAATCCGGTCATGCTCTATTCCATTGGCAAGGATTCAGCGGTCATGCTGCATCTGGCTATGAAGGCCTTTTATCCCTCTAAGCCGCCTTTCCCGCTTTTGCATGTCGATACGACATGGAAGTTCAGGGAAATGATCTCGTTTCGCGATGAGACGGCCAGGCGTCTGGGGCTGGAACTGATCACCCATACCAATCAGGACGGCGTCAAGGACAATATCAATCCCTTCGATCACGGCAGCTCGGTCTATACCACCGTCATGAAGACCGACGCCCTGAAGCAGGCTCTCACCGCGCACGGCTTTGACGCCGCCTTTGGCGGTGCACGCCGCGATGAGGAAAAATCTCGCGCCAAGGAGCGCATCTTCTCGTTCCGTACCGCCAATCATGGCTGGGAACCCAAGACCCAGCGCCCGGAACTGTGGAACCTGTACAATGCCCGTATCCGTCCGGGCGAATCTATCCGCGTATTTCCTCTGTCCAACTGGACGGAACTCGATATCTGGCAATATATCCTCAGCGAAAACATCCCCATCGTACCGCTCTATTTCGCTGCGCCGCGCCCCGTCGTTGAACGCAACGGTCAGCTGATCATGGTCGATGACGAGCGTTTCCAACTGAAGGCTGGCGAAAAGCCTGAAATCAAAACCGTCCGCTTCCGTACACTCGGCTGCTACCCGCTGACCGCCGCCGTGGAATCCAACGCGGCCACACTCGAAGAAATTGTTGCCGAAATGCTGGTGGCCCGCACCTCCGAGCGCGCCGGTCGTCTGATTGACCATGACGAAGCCGGTTCGATGGAAAAGAAAAAGCGCGAAGGATACTTCTGATGAACGCCATTACGCTCAACGAAACCGATCCCGCCGCTTTCCGCGATTATCTCAGTGCGCATGAAAACAAGACCCTGCTGCGCTTTCTTACTTGCGGCTCAGTCGATGACGGCAAATCGACCCTGATCGGCCGCCTGCTCTATGACACCAAGCTGATCTTCGAGGACCAACTGGCTGGCCTTGAGAAGGACTCCCGCCGTTTCGGTACGGTCGGCGAAGACATCGACCTCGCCTTGCTCGTTGACGGCCTTCAGGCCGAACGCGAACAGGGCATCACCATCGATGTCGCCTATCGCTTCTTCGCCACCGACAAACGTAAATTCATCGTCGCCGACACGCCGGGCCACGAACAATATACCCGCAACATGGCGACCGGTGCCTCCAACTCCGATCTCGCCGTGATCCTGATCGATGCCCGTAAAGGCATATTGACCCAGACGCGCCGCCACTCGTTCATCGTCTCGCTTCTGGGCATCAAACATGTCGTGCTGGCGATCAACAAAATCGATCTGGTCGATTATTCGCAGGAAATTTTTGACCGTATCGTTGCCGACTATAAGGTACTGGCGGCGGATTTTGGTTTTGAAACCCTGCAACCCATTCCCTTGTCTGCCCGCTTTGGCGACAATGTTCTGGAACGCGGCGAAAACCTCGGCTGGTACACCGGCCCGACGCTGGTGGAGCATCTGGAAACGGTGGAAATTCACCGCAATGAAGCCAATGCACCCTTCCGCCTGCCCATACAGTGGGTCAACCGCCCCGACCTTAATTTCCGGGGGTTTTCCGGCACCATTGCCTCAGGCTCCGTTCGTCCGGGCGACGAAATCATTGTCGCTGACTCCGGCCTGACATCCCGCGTCAAAACCATTACCACCTATGACGGTGACCTGCCTGTGGCCGTCGCCGGTCAGGCGATTACCCTGACCCTCGAAGACGAAATCGATATTTCGCGCGGCAATGTGTTGTCGAAGCCCGAAGAGCGCCCAGAATTCACCGATCAGTTTCAGGCCAAACTGATCTGGATGAGCGAAGATGAACTCATCCCCGGTCGTCCGTACCTGCTGAAAACCGGCACGCGTACCGTCGCCATCAGCATCACCGACATCAAATACAAAACCGACGTCAACACCTTCGAGCAACAGGCCGCCAAGACCCTGAAACTCAACGAAGTGGCCGAGGTTAACATCGCGGCACAGGCACCCATCGCCTTTGATCCGTATGCGGACAATAAGGCAACCGGTGCCTTTATTCTGATCGACCGCATCACGAACCTGACCCTGGCAGCGGGCCTGATTGAGCACTCCTTACGCCGCGCCACCAATGTTCATTGGCAAGCCCTTGAGGTCACTAAATCCGCCCGTGCAGAGGTCAAGCGCCAGAAACCGGTCGTGCTCTGGTTCACCGGCCTGTCCGGTGCGGGTAAATCGACCATTGCCAATCTGGTCGAAAAGAAGCTTCTCAGTCTGGGTCAGCACACAATCCTGCTCGATGGCGATAATGTCCGCCACGGCCTGAACAAGGATCTGGGCTTTACCGATGCTGATCGCGTGGAAAATATCCGCCGCGTCGCCGAAGTGTCCAAACTGATGGTCGAAGCGGGCCTCATTACGCTGGTGTCGTTCATCTCACCGTTCAAAGCCGAGCGTCAGATGGCGCGCGAACTGCTTGAAGACGGCGAATTTATCGAAATCCACGTCGCCACTTCGCTTGAGGTCGCCGAATCCCGCGACCCGAAGGGCCTCTATAAAAAGGCCCGTGCCGGTGAAATCCCAAACTTCACAGGCATAGACAGCCCTTATGAGGCCCCTGAAAGCGCTGAAATCACCACCGGTACCAGCACCGCCGAAGACGAGGCAGATGCGATTGTCGCTTATCTGCTCGACAACGCCTATCTGCCGGTCGAACCACCTTATGTGATCTAGTTCTATAAGAACCTTCATACAATAAGGCATCCAGTGATGGCTGGGTGCCTTATTGTATTTCAGCTTGCACGCGACCGATTGCGACCTATAACCTTAAGGTGAAGTTATGCCTAAGGGATTGTTGTGCATTACAAAACCTATCCTCTGTCTGGTCTCGCCCTTATTACCCCAATAGCTCATGGCGATACGCGCGGCCAGTTCATGGAAACCTTCCGTGATGACTGGTTTCGAAAACATATAGCCGATGTCACTTTCGTTCAGGACAATCAGGCCTTTTCCGCCACAAAAGGTACTTTACGCGGCTTACACTATCAACTCGCTCCCTATGCGCAAGGTAAGCTTGTGCGTTGCCTTAAAGGCGCGATATTTGACGTGGCCGTTGATATTCGCCCAGAATCCCCAACTTTCGGTCAATGGGTAGGCGAAGTCCTCACCGCCGAAAACAGGCACCAGTTATGGGTGCCCGAAGGCTTCGCGCATGGCTATTGCACTCTGATTGCTGATACTGAAGTGTTCTATAAAGTAACCCGCCATTATATGCCTGCTCATGACAGAGGCATCCGATTTGACGACCCTGATATTGGTATCGACTGGCCCATAGACATTTCCGATACGATTTTATCGACCAAGGATCGCGCCCAGCCCCATCTTAAAGAAGCAGAGCTTGAGTTAAAGTCATGAGGGTACTGATTACAGGCGGTGCGGGCTTCATAGGCTCTGCTCTGGTACGGCATCTAATCAGCGATATCGGCGCAGACGTTATGAATATCGACAAGCTTACCTATGCAGGGAATCTGGCATCTCTGGAAAGCGTGTCAGCCTCTCCAGCCTACCGGTTTGTTCAGGCCGATATTACAGATGCCCAGACAATATCCGAAGTTATTACTACTTTCCAGCCCGAGCACATTATCCATCTGGCTGCTGAAACGCATGTAGATCGTTCGATTGATACACCTGACGCCTTTATAACCACCAATGTAACGGGCACCTTTACATTGCTTGAGGCCACGCGTCATTATTGGAACCGTCTTCCCACTGCAGAGAAATCGGCCTTTCGTTTCCTCCATGTTTCCACCGATGAGGTCTATGGTTCACTTGAGGGTGAGGGGTTATTCACCGAAGACACTGCTTACGACCCGTCCTCACCCTATTCATCTTCAAAAGCCGCTTCAGATCATCTGGCGCGGGCGTGGCACAGAACCTACGGACTACCGGTCATTGTTACCAACTGCTCCAACAATTACGGCCCTTATCACTTCCCTGAAAAGCTCATCCCGTTGACGATCCTCAATGCACTGGAGGGCCAGTCCTTGCCGGTCTATGGTGATGGCAAACAGATCCGCGACTGGCTTTATGTCGAAGACCACGCGCGTGCCCTGCACATGATTGCCGCCAAGGGGCAGGCAGGGCGCACCTATAATATTGGCGGGCGTAATGAACGCACCAATCTGGAGGTAGTCAGCAGCGTCTGCAACCTTCTGGACAAACACAGGCCGCAGGCACAACCCCACAGTCACCTGATCCGCCACGTTACCGACCGGCCGGGTCACGACCGACGCTATGCTATTGATGCCACCCGATTGGAAACCGAACTGGGCTGGCAGGCGCAGGAAACTTTTGAGACCGGCATCGAAAAGACCGTCCTCTGGTATCTGGAGAACCGCCATTGGTGGCAGCCCCTGCGTGAACGGCTTTGAATACAGTGAGCGGTAAAACCCCACAAGGAGTTAATCGTTGCGCATATTGGTAACAGGGCAAAGCGGACAGGTCGTCAGCGCCCTGAAAGCGGCCTCAGCCCGTCGGGGTATCGATCTGGTGACACTGGCGCGTCCGGTGATTGATCTTGCCAGATCTGACAGCCTGCGTTTGCCTGTGCTCGCGGCGCAACCGGATGTGATTATTTCTGCCGCGGCCTATACATTGGTGGATCAGGCCGAATCCGAGCCTGAGCTGGCAATGCGCGTTAATGCACACGGCCCTGCTGCCCTTGCCCAGCTTGCTGACGAGCTTGATATCCCACTTCTGCACCTGTCGACCGATTATGTTTTTGATGGTCGAAAAGCAGCGCCCTATGCTGAAACGGACTTACCCTCGCCCATAAATATCTATGGTGAAACCAAACTGGCAGGTGAGAAAGCGATTGCGGCTGCCACCGACAATCATGTCATTCTACGTACGTCATGGGTCTTTTCGCCATACGGTAATAATTTCATCAAGACCATGATGAGACGAACCGCCACCCATGAAACGATCAGGGTGATTGACGATCAAACCGGATGCCCTACCTACGCACCAGAAATAGCCGACGCGCTTTTGGAAATTGCGTCTCGGGTAACTCAGGACCGCACGGCGGCCTTGCGCGGCATTTTCCACTTTACCGGCGCAGGACAGACCAGTTGGGCAGGTCTTGCGGACGCCCTGTTTAGAGAAATGCGCGCCAAAGGCCTAAAAGCTGGCATAGTGGCTCCGATTTCAACGGCAGAATATGGCCCTCAAGCTCTCCGGCCCGCCCATTCGGTACTCGATTGTCAGAAAATTCTCACAACTTACGACATAAAATTGGCAGAATGGCCCGTTTCAGTGAGAAGATGCCTTGATCAACTCGTTCAGGATAAAGCATAACAAACTCATATATGCTCGGTATATAACCTCATGTGATCCACTTACACCGGATCATCTTAATGATCGCCGCGCTATTCAAATTATTTCTCGAGGTCTAAGTGTCTAAATCAATTTTAATTATTGGTGCCGGTTTTTCCGGAGCGGTTATCGGACGTGAACTCGCTGAAGCCGGGCACAAGGTACACATAAAGGATAAGCGCACCCACATCGCCGGTAACTGCCACACCCAACGCGACAGTGAAACCGACGTGATGCTGCACGTATATGGGCCGCACATTTTTCACACCTCCGACGAGGAGGTGTGGACCTATATCAATCGCTACGGCACCTTTAAGGACTATAAGAACCGTGTGAAAACCACCAGCGGCGATAAGGTCTACTCATTGCCTGTAAATCTTCACACGATTAACCAGTTCTACAACAAGACTCTGCGTCCTGACGAAGCACGCGCCTTTATTGAAGATATTGCCGACAAGTCTATAACCGAACCGCGCAATTTCGAAGAACAGGCCTTGAAATTTATCGGGCCTGACCTCTACAGGGCCTTTTTCCGTGGCTACACCCTTAAGCAGTGGGGGCTTGATCCGAAGCAACTACCGGCTTCGATCCTCAAGCGTTTGCCCGTACGCTTCAATTATGACGATAACTATTTCACGCACCGCTTTCAGGGTATTCCGGAGCAGGGATATACGCCGATCGTCGCGGCCCTTCTGGATCACCCGAACATTTCGGTTGAACTGGGTGTTGAGATCACCAGAGCTGAAATGGCCACCTATGACCACAGCTTCTGGTCTGGCCCGCTGGATGCCTATTTCAGCTACAATCTCGGCAGACTTGAATATCGTACACTCGATTTTGAGAAATTCACCTATGAGGGCGACTATCAGGGGTGCGCGGTAATGAATTACGGCGATGAAGACGTCGCCTACACCCGCATCACCGAGCACAAGCACTTTGCGCCGTGGGAAAGTCATGACGGGTCGGTATGTTATCGTGAATACTCACGTCGCTGTACCGAGGATGATGTGCCCTATTACCCTGTGCGGCTGGTAGAAGATAAGGCCCTGCTCGAGAAATATATCGATCAGGCCGAAGCGGAGCAGAATATCACCTTTGTAGGCCGCCTCGGCACCTACCGCTATCTGGATATGGATGTGACCATTCGCGAAGCATTGGATTGCGCAAGACGTTTCTTAGCGCAAGCAGATAATGGCAATAAATTTGACACCTTCAGTGTCGACCCAAGATAATTAGGTTATCAGTGGGTGTGGGATTCATTGATGTTGGCAAACCAGAAAAACTATTGAAAAAGCTGAAACAAAATGGAATTTGTATCCGGTGAAACAATTTTAAGAGCAAAGCACCACTGCTCAATGATCTGTCTGCATGGCATAGGATCAGATAAGCATGAATGGCAAAAAGCTAAAGAACTGCTCTTAGAAGAAATCCCAAACATTGAAAGCTTCTCCCCAACTCATTTCTGGCGCTGGGATGTTGGTGTCTGGTCAGTTGACTTGTTTGCAGCTGACGCGAATGGAAAGGTACTCGCAATAACTTTTGACGTTGTTGCTAAACTTTCCTACCGGTGGTCAGATGGTTGTAGCGCTGGCGGAGGGGTGACTGAAGGGTCATTTAATGCGTTTGTATCGGCGCAAACCAGTAAAAAGCCGAACGCAAATGCAACCCTTATTGCATTGCTAGTGGATCGCCCCCTTGATGTCGCTGCTAAAATTTTTTACCTGCGTGATATCAGGAACAGGATTTGGAAAAATTACACCCCATCAATACTATTGCTGCCCGAAGGCAATCTCTTTGATGTTGGTGAGTTGTTGCCTTTTGCGAAAATAGCGGGCCGTCAGTCTTTTGATGATTATCTGGAAAAGGATCCTGATACATCTTACTCGTCAGTGATGTGCATCTTTCCAGAGCAAAATAGTGATTACATTTGGAGAGCAGATTTTAGAAAAACTCTTCAAAAATGGATTTCGGACGGTGAGAGTAAAGCCGATAATGCGAACAACTGCGTAAACCTTTTCATAAGCTTGGAACTCGAAAAGCGCGTTTTTGTTCGTCAGGAAGAATTTTTCATCCGCTTGATTAATTTGATTAATAAATACTACGATTCAATAAATATATACGTAAATGGAATGACCGGGTCGACAGATGGCCCCGACAGTTTCCCAAGCATTAAGGATAAAGAAATGCTTATAATTGACCGAATTATCGGATCTAAGAACATAAGCGTTACTCACATGCACGGCATGACTATTAAAGAAAAGTGCCACGCCGTGAACAAAATTGACTACTTTTCAGGCCCACTAGGAACTGGAACCATGATCCCAATGTATGGAGGCAAGGTGGGCACTACATATGGAAGTCCTAAGTTTTTGACTGGTTATTCATGGATGGCCGAACAACAAACCGTTGTAGTACCCATAGAATGGACGACTGCTGCAGAAGGCACTCCGCTGGCAAGACCATATTGGGCAGAAACAGATGACACCGGAGAGTCATACGATATAGATATAGAAAAGTTGCTTAATTTATGCGAAAATCAAATACGGCAACTAGATAAAAATTCTAAGAGAAAAGACACGGACAAACTGGGCTAACTCCAAATAAATACAACACATTGAAACCAGAAATGCACTATGATGAAATTTGTGGTGACACGCTGAGATCAAAAGATAAAGGCTTTAAATTGTCTTTCAACTCAATATCAAATCCGTTGCTCAACAACATTTTTTTGTTTCTACGCAACATAATATAAATTCTAAATTTCACTACAATCAATCCAATTTTACTAACCAGATTGCGATGAAGACGCCCCAGTATGATCTACATATTAAATCCACACTTTCCTTTAGCTGACGCAGCCATATTTGAGCTTCGCACTGCCGAATACCAACGCCAGTTCCACCTGTCAATTCGGCCGCGTGAAGGCACAATCATCCTAAACCGCATGGTCAACGACCAGTGGCAGGACGAGGTCGTGTTCCCCTTCTCGCCATCAGGAATGAGCCACCGGACACCCCTTTTCGTTGAGTTAAAGGATGACGGCTTTCTTATTACTATCCGCGATCAGAGCCTGCTTTTTCCCCTCGAAGACGCTCATATATCAGTAAGTGACCTTGAGCCTGTGGCTCAATTCATTTCGATCTCAAAGATCGACACACCGGACAAAGAGCAGAGTGTTAAGCTTTTTGGGCGGGATCTTATTGTGCCCAAAAAGCTGCCGACGCCATTGCGGTTAAGCCTCGTAAACAGTGGCAATCCGTCATTTTCGGCCTATCTCGGCTTTCTGTCTAACAGTGAACTTTCCAAAAACTATACGGTTATCGACCTTTGTGAAGGCGACATTGGCCTGCTGCTGAGCCATGCACTGCTCCGTCCCGACGTTCCAATTATCAGCTTCCGTAAAAAAGTTGCCGAGGCACGCTTCGTCGAAGAACTCATTCAGTTGAATAAACTGGAAAATGTAAAAATTCTGCCCTTTGGTCAGGTTGAAGTGACACTATCCAAACACCTGAACGGGACTTCCCCTCTGCTGATACAAGGCGATAGCGTATACCAGAACTACGAGCATATATTTATAGCGCTCAACAAATCAGTCTGGCCTCGCCTGTCTCTGTTCACACGGGAAGCCACACCCATACCAAGCCACCGTCTACGTCTGGACTTAGTGTCAAACCTGAATATCGATGCCGGCATCTGGCAACTGAACCATACCGCTCACAATGTACCTTCCCATCTTACTCCGGGGCTTGATGTGGTGGTCGCTGCCTATAATGCCAATGACTTCCTCATAGAATGCGTCGAAAGCCTGCTTTGCAACGATCGTGACGATGTTCGCATTATCGTCGTCAATGATGGCTCCACTGACGGTTCCGAAGTGAAGGCTCAAAAGCACTTCGCCAATGATCCAAGAGTTATCGTTGCGTCCAAACCCAACGGCGGCTGTGCTTCAGCACGAAATTACGGACGGCTGATTTCGGATCGGACCCATATCGCTTTCGTTGACGCTGACGATCTGGTTTCTGACAACTTTTTTGCCGACCTTTATGACCTCGCGCTCTATACCGGTAATGAGATCGTTCAGGCCGGTTTTGACATCTACGACACCGAGCAAGACCCCGTCATCTCTCCGTCCTATGAGGACAAGGCCTTCGAGAAATACAATCGACAGCAATTTGGCCAACTCGAAGCTATATGGCTGAACTCTCAGGACATCATCAAAGGCCAGCCCACGATCTGGCGTCGAGTGTACCGCCGCGATTTTCTGGATAATAAGAAGCTGTATTTCCCTGAAAATATACGAGCCTACGACGATTACATCTTCCATATAACCTCATTGAATTGCGCCGGTAATATATGGATGCTCCCTGCCCATAAGTATCACTATCGTCAACATGCCGCTCAGGACATCAAAGCCGGCGATGAACGCCATTTCTACATGTTCTTCATGTTTGGCATGCTGTTGCGGCGCTCCATGGAAGAAGGGTGGCCGGATTTCTACCCCACCGCACAGTCGATCATGGACAGCATTAACTGGTCGTCCTGGAAGCTACGGCCCGATCTGGTGGATTCCTTCCTGAAAGCCGCCGCCAATTTCTGCGTCCGCATGGAAAAAACTTATCCGGGCCTGATGTCAGGCGAGCTTATCGGCATAATCAAACACGCGGATTTCCCTTTCCTTTACCAAGCCGAACTGAAATCGGTACAACATATTCCGGGCGGCCCGTTCTGGGTTCTTACGTCAGGCCCCATACAGCACACGGACATGTTACGTGTGCGCCAGAACCTTCGTAGTGCACAGTAAGAAACAGGATAAATTACAATGTCTAATCCACGCATATCCTGCATTATTACAGCTTACAACGAAGGCGCATTGGCGTCCTTGTCTATCCGATCGATTCTCAATCAAAGCTTTACAGACTTTGAATTGCTTATCGTAGATGACGGCGCATCAGAAGACACCCGAGCAACGCTCCAAAGCTTCAATGATGCACGTATTGTGCACATCAGGCAGGCCAATGACGGCCTCTCCTCGGCCCGCAACCGCGCTCTGGGCCTTGCTCGCGGAGACTACATCTGCTTTCTGGACGCAGACGACTCCCGGCCCGTGTGGGCATTTGAAGAAATGATAAAAACCGCAGAACGCACACAGGCTGACTGCGTTTTCTGTCCAGGCCTTTTGTCAGAGGTCCGTCACCACATTACGCCCTTCTACGATCAAACCATATTCGAGCAACTGTCAGTAATTGGCCCTGTAGACGCAACTACCGATGCGCAAACCTTCCTCAAAGGCGTTGCATTAGCTGCGGCCATTGAACCTCAGTCGGCAAATAAATTCTTGAAACGAAGCTTCGTTGAAAAATACCGTCTGCGTTTTCCTGCGGGTCTGTTTTTTGAAGACATTGTTTTCCACAATAGCATTGTCATAAATATGGACAGCTTTGCTATTACAGAGGCCCCATGTTTCACATATTTCAGACGCTACGGTCGCCCTCAGATTACAGGCGGTTCAAGCACCACACGCTTTGATTCCATTTCATCTGCTGCCAACCTACTGGAACTATTCAGCCACTCTCGATACTTCCAGGAAACACAAATTCGCGCCATAGTGGTGGCATCAACGTTCAAGCTACTGGAATGGTGCAACAAAAGCGTAGCCCATAATTATAAGTGGAGCTTCCGCCAATCACTCACAGCAATGATTCAAGGTATCAACCCCAGATACCTTAGTGAATTAAAAGCCCCCTATGCGTCAGATGTTTACGCCATTGCCCCGTGGGTTGAGCCTTCCCTTAAATATGCTCAGGGCCTGAAGCCTTCCTAAAGCTAAAACACCGGCAGCACTGAGTGCTGCCGGTGTTTTTTATTCCGATCCTTATAGGATGAGCAATTACCTGAAGTCAGATGGCTTCCGGCGAAAGACTAATCAGATCTGTCAGATTCCTGACAAAGTGCTCTTTGGGTCGCTCTCCATATATCCTTGTGGCTGCATCACAAACCTCCCTAAGGCTGGGATATTCACGTTTATCAGGCGGCAAGTTGTGAGGCATCGGCCGCCCCGTGGCCATAAAGGTGCCCGCATAGGCAAGGAATGCCAGATTGACAACATGAATGATCTCAAAAAAATTAACCCTGGGATGTGTGTCCACACACAGACGCATCAACGCGTCACCTTGCTCAAAACAGCTGAGAGCCTGTGATTTTCTATTGGTGTAATAAAGATAGTTGCCCATTAGAACACAATTATGCATGCTGTTATATGCAGAAAGGGGCGTATCATGCGCGCTCTGCGCCACCCTCAACGTCGTCTCCACTAACGAATCAAGTATATCGCCACGTCCACAATAAACTGAGGCATGGATCATGAAGCATATTTGTGAAGCGGACGCATCGCAGTCTGAAAGGCTGATTATTTCATCGAATTTCTTTACAGATAAGCTCAATATATTTTCAACTTTTTCAGTATCAAATTCTTGAATTGCAGAATAACCAGAAGAGACAATCGCCTTCTGAATGGCAAAAAAATCGTCCTGAATATATTTAATGCTGTTGAGCGTGGAAAAAAAACGGGTCTTGTAACAGTCGATCCTCGAATCCCATCTGAGATTTCTATTAACTTCATTCAGGTCACGCGACAGGATACGATGAAATGAGCTGTTAACATTATCGGGTGTTAACTGCACCAAACTATCTTGCATTTTAGCGACTACAGCCATGGCCTCTACGACAGGCTCTGAATCAAACTCAAATGTCAGAGATATATCTTCACCGATCCGTTTATCCAGAGGCATCACGTCCACTCGACCTCCTATATAAAACACATAGAAGGACAAACTGTCGGCCCCGTCCTTATCCAGACGGTAGGTAAGCTGGACTTCGGAATTGTTTATTTTCCCAACAACAATACTACCAATATCTGAAAAAATTAACTCAGAGTGTCTGATGGCCATCTAGTCCTTTTTGCATAGATTTATGTCACTTAGCTCTTGCCTTCGCGCAATTTGGAATAGCCCGTTACACGACCCAATAGGCGCGCAAGGCGCAGCGTGCGACTATTCGCCAATTGTAACTGAGCTGCACTTAGGGCTTCACGAGTAGCATGTAACTCTTCTTCAATCCGGGGAACTGGCTCAGCATCTTGGGTCATCACCGAATCCGCATACCTCTGCAGACGTGAAACTTCATCGGTTAGCTTATTTATCTGCGGCTCAAACCATTCCAACCTCATTTTCTCATGGTTTCCGACGGCTTGCTGCAGTCGTTGCCGCTCCGGTTTATGCCAAGTTTCTATTTCTTGTGCCAATGCGTCTCTTTCCGCCTTAACACTTTCAAGCTTTGCGCTCAGCCGATCCGCACGTTCGAGATACGACACCATTCTCCGGCGGGCCTCATGAAGGTTCAGATCGACGCTATTCTCCGACTCTTGTGTACCGCTATTACGCAATCCTCTGCCGGAGGCAGCCCGTTTGGCCGCCCCTTTTACTTGTAATTCGTCAGGCATCACATTCACTCTCTAACCGCTGAAGTTCAAAAATTTCTGCCACTCGCCTGTTAAAAGCGCCCTTCGAATGACGCTCCCGTATCAGCGCATTTGCTTTTGACACCTTATGAGCAATCAAGGCGTCGTCCTGATATAATGCGGCAAGAGCTTGAACATAATTGTTCGCGACAACATCATCGTCAGCATCTCCATCCACCACATAACCGGTCTGTGCCGACAATATCTCACCTATACCACCCACAAGAGTTGAAATAACAGGAAGTTCTGCAGCCATGGCCTCCAGTATTACGTTAGGTAGTCCATCAAAAGCGGTTGTATAGATCAAGGCATCATAACGGTTTGTATCGAAACTATCGAAACCTTCAAAGCCACCTATATATTTGAGATTAGCACTGCCTTGAAATACTGTCGCGTCCACACCCCCACTTGCGGCGCTGCCATATGCTTCGATGACAAGCCAGGGCATGGACAATTGCAGTTTATTCGCAATTTTGCGCAATAACTCCGGGCGCTTTTGCTCATCAATCCGTGACGCCCACAAAAGACGATTTTGAGGCTTTATTTGCAGCTCTTTCCGACGTGCCGGAACAGCGCACTCAGCATACAGAGCGTGCATCTTACCGGCTGCACCGCCACCAAGAAGAGCATTGGCAGTTTCTAAAATACCGCCATGATCAGAAATAATACCAGAAAAGTCTGAATAGTGCTCCGATATTAAATCAAATCCATAGCCATTAGTATAGCCTATACCGCCATGATAGGTATGCTCTTCACAGAAATAGTAATTATAAGTAGGTATGGTTTTGATTTTATGGCCATATTTACGCACAAAATTGTCAGCATAGATTGAGTTTTTAACGTGTATTCGCTTTAACCCTTGGAGGTTTCCCACAATTCGAAACGAAATTAACTCTACATCAGCTTGGGAAAGCCCCACCACACCCAAACGATGCAGATCAATAAATAGGCTATTTGCGGGCAACCGCTCAAGCCATTCATGTTTTGTAACTTGTTCGCCGCCCAGCACTAAAATACGTGTTCCGGGATCGATTTCTGACAGACTGTCCAGAACAGATATTATAAATTTTTCTGCCCCGCCCTTAGACATCGAGGGCAGGAGCACAACATCAGTAAATGCGCCACCCTCAATTATTCGTTCGCATAATTCAAAATAAGCCCGACAAGCGTTGCTGGGTTGCATGAAATTCGACCCAGCATGCCGATACTTCAGAATCCCCATGCTAACGGCAGGATCAATCTGGTTGGCACCAGCAACCAATTCATTCATAAAAGCATCATTGACGAATGAATTTAAGGAGAAAACAGGCTCAGGGGCCTTATATATCTTCTCTTTATTCATCTCCATCCACGTTAGCTTAACAAACGTCTCCGGTTCGAAATATTTGCTCGCCGGTATTAGTCGCGAACTGAGTGTGTCCGCCTGCCTGAGCAGACTTCCCGCTCGCTGACGGTAAAAAACGATAGTACTTTTTGCGACCTGTATTTCCAACCCCGCAGCCAGGCATTCACAGTTAAAATGCCAATCCTCATATGCGTAACCACTTGATAGGGACACGTCAGCAAAACGAACTCGGTCACTATGCTCGCGACGGAACATCACGCGTGAAACATATGGATGTTTGTCGAAGAATACCGCAGGGCTTATATGCTCAGAATTATAGAATTTCCAAATGTAGCAGTCTGTGCCAAATCCAAAATAATATTCAGGAAATACAATAGTGTTTGATGATGACGAATGAGCCGTCATATACATTTTATGCAGATAGTTAAAAGAAACCAGATCATCTGCATCTGCCGTTGCTATGTAAGTTCCTCGCGCTACTTTGATGCCATCATTACGTGACAGTCCAAGTGAGCCGTTGGATACCTTAATAATTTGCACCCCATCAAACGCTTTATAATTATAGGCATCTATAAGCGAAGCCGTCTCCACATCCGCCCTATCTAGTACGACTACAATTTCAGTACTTAAACCATGTATACGCGCGTATTGAGCCGCCTCCCCCAATGACAATATAGTACGGTGCAAATAACGGTACTCATTGTGTGCATTTAAAATAATGGAGATATCAACAGACACATTTCCATAATATGAGGTATTTTTATCAGAAATTCCGCGTGCTGATTTTATCATTTTAGAACCAAATCTATTTAATTTCAAATATAATAATCTGCAGAATACAGTTATGAGTTTTGACCACAATACTAATTTATCTGCTTTCCAAGCATTTTATAAGATAACGGCCGTAGTCATTATTATTGCATTGCTGCGCAAGAATTTCGAACTCTGACCTGTTAATGTAGCCCTTACGCCACGCGATTTCTTCCGGACAAGCAATTTTAAATCCTTGCCGCTTTTCCATTACACGAACAAACTCCGCCGCGTCCAACAAGCTGTCAGGCGTTCCTGTATCCAGCCATGCATACCCTCGCCCGATTGGCAGAACGGTCAATTGCCCCCGCTCAAGATACGTGCGGTTCACATCCGTTATTTCATATTCCCCACGGGCCGAAGGTTTCAAGTTTGCCGCGATATCCACCACTTGATGATCATAAAAATACAAGCCTGTTACCGCCCAATTGGAGCGCGGCATCTTGGGCTTCTCCTCAATTGACATGGCTTTGAACGAGGCGTCAAATTCAACGACACCATACCGCTCAGGGTCCGACACCTGATAGGCAAGAACCGTGGCCCCATCATTTAACGCCGTGTGCTGCTCCAGAAAGCTTGGTAAGGAAGGGCCATAATAAATGTTATCCCCCAAAATAAGACATGAAGGCTTAGACCCGACAAAATCGGCCCCGATAATATAGGCTTGGGCCAACCCGTTTGGCTCCTGCTGAACTGCATATGAGAGATCAATCCCCCATGCCGAACCATCCCCTAAAAGCCCCTGGAACAAGACTTGGTCATGAGGGGTGGTTATAATTAGCATCTCCCTTATGCCCGCGGACATCAGGGTCGATAAGGAATAATAAATCATAGGCTTGTCGTATACCGGCATTAACTGCTTGGACACAACAATAGTAATGGGATGAAGGCGTGTGCCACTTCCACCGGCAAGAATAATCCCCTTCATGTCCATTTTCCGATCAAGCAAGCCAGCAAAATCCAGTTAAAGCAATTAAGGTGCAATAAATCAAGCCACCCCAAAGGATACAATTTGCAAACCGAGCGCAATGTGCGGCACTTGTGCACCTTGTTTTGCAGTGCTACACAAACCCTTTATTCTCTCCATATTGATAAAATTTAATGACTGATGCTTATATTCAGACAATCGGAAATCTGATCTCCGAAATAGAATCCTTCGTACTTAAAGCCGTGCCGGAACTTAACCGCATGCGGTATGATGTGACCTGGAAACCTGACGGCAGTCCCGTTACTGCCGCTGATAAATGGCTTGAGGACGAGATAAGCCGCATCCTGACAAAAAAACTGCCCGGTCTGACCTTTATCGGTGAGGAAACCTGGCAACCCGACGCCATGAGCGTAAATGACTGGGTGGCTGTGCTGGACCCGATCGACGGCACCGAGAACTTTTGCTCAGGCCTGAAAGAATGGGGCACCTCTTTGTCAATCTGGCATAAGGGGCAGCACGCAGGCAGCCTTCTACTCATGCCCGAGTTGGGAGAGAGCATGTCCAGCGGTAATATTCCACGTGTTCCGCACTCTCGCATTGTCGGATTTTCATCGTCTCATAACGCTGAAATTTCCAAGGGATTACAGGAGAATCCAGAGGGGCGTATTATGGGCTGTGCCGTATATAACCTTTTTAATGTAATCCGTGGTTCATTTGCACGATTTATAAACCCCAAGGGAGCCTACAGCTGGGACCTGCTGGCCGGCGTGGCTCTGGCTTACGAGGCGGGGTGCATAGTTAAAATTGAAGGATCTGATTATGACGGACGTTTTCTTGAACCAAATCGGCGCTATCGCGTCGACATACAACACAGATACGATCTTCATTCTGGGTAAGGGGCCGTCTGCCGATCTTGTCCCTCCTGAAGTCTATGCGGGCTCTCTGGTCATCGGCCTTAATGATGCGGAACGTATCTACCCTGCCGACATATCCATTTTCCACGCTGACTGGGTCAAAAATGCACTGGCTGAAACCGGTTCTCGTGCCAGATTGTACCTGACATCGACTGACTTTCGTCCGTCCAATAATGCCGAGGTACTGTACGCGCCACACAAGCCCCTGACGCAGGAAAGCAGTGATCTGATGATCCAGCGCCTGCTCTCGGACACCTTTGTCATTGAGGATCTACTGTTCCTCTCGGCTTTGAAAGTTGCCAGACTGGCTGCCAGTTTCCGGGGACGCCCACAAACCGTGTACATGGTCGGATTTGACTTCCGACCCGAGTTAGGCTTCGCAAGCGCCGTAGGGAAACAGCACGAAAACATTGCTCAGGATGAGCAGGCCTTCCGCATTGAGATTCAGGAGAACTTTTTCCTCAATGCGCTCTATATGTTGCGCGACACCGATATAGATGTTTGCCATGTCGGCAATCGCAACTTCTCCCGCCTCAGCCCCGCCGAGCTTGCCGAACGCTTCCTGCCTATCCAGAAAGTAGATGCCTCTGAAGGGGCGCGCCAATGGGGCGTATCGGTTATAGCTGAACTGACAACCAACCATTTTGGTGACAGGGGTCGCCTGGAGCGCATGGTGCGTGCCGCCAAAGCCGCCGGAGCCGACTATGTAAAGGTGCAAAAACGTGACGTTGCCAGTTTCTATTCCAAAGAACAACTAGCCGCCCCGTACAAGTCGCCATTCGGTAAAACATTTGCCGACTATCGTCACCAGCTGGAACTGGATGGAGACGACTTCATTTTTCTTGAAAATCTTTGCAATACTATCGGCATTAAATGGTTTGCATCGATTCTGGACGAACCTTCATACCGCTATCTAATGGACTTCAATCCGGCGATGGTGAAGCTGCCTTCAACCATATCTGAGCACCGTGATTATCTAGCCATTGTCGCAGACACCTGTACAAAGCCGGTTGTCCTGTCTACCGGCATGACCGATCAGGCATATGAGCAATGGGTTCTCGAAACCTTCAGCAAGAGCGAACAGCTTTATCTGCTGCAATGCAACTCTGCTTACCCTACGCCCGCACATGACTGTAATGTTGGCGTGGTGCGTCATTATCACGCCCTGTCCAAAGCGAATCCACGCATTATTCCGGGATATTCAAGCCATGACTTTGGCTGGTTCGGCTCCGCACTGGCGGTGGCCGCTGGCGCGCGTATGGTGGAAAAGCACGTTAAACTTGGCAATACGGAATGGGCACATTTTGATGCAGTCGCCATAGACCTTACCACCGGTGATTTCAAAGATTATGTCACCAAGATTCGTGAGACTGAAATCGTAGTTGGCACAGAAGAAAAGCAGATCAACGCCAGCGAACACCACAAGTACAGAAAATAGAAGAAATTTCTTAAAAATCGGATTTTTGAAGATGACAGGCTATATTGGTTTCATTCCATGTCGTGCTGGCAGCGAGCGCGTTCCAAATAAGAATACGCGCCCTTTCGCCGGTTTCGAAGGTGGCTTACTGGAGCTAAAACTCCGTCAGCTAGCCGGAGTGTCCAAACTCGAAAAAATCGTCGTGTCGTCGAATGATCCGATTGTACTGGATTATGTAGCTAGTTTTAGCCCCCACGTTGACATACTTATTGAAGCGATAAACAGGCCGAATGAATTAGGAACCAGTTCCACACCCATGGATGATTTCATTCGTTATACGGGCAATTTATCTGAGGAGGGAACAATCGTGTTCACACACGTTACCTCACCCTTTATATGCGCCAGGGAATATGAGAGCATCATATCGGCCTATGAGAAATCCCTTAATGAGGGCTATGACTCACTTTTAACCGTAACAAAACTGCATAAGTTCCTATGGGACGAAAAAGGCCCTATCAATTACACTCCACACCCAATCAAATGGCCCCGCAGTCAGGATATACGTCCCATTTTTGAAATTAATCATGGCGCGTATGTTTTACCTTTCAAGCTTATGCGTGAAACGGGTGACCGCTTAGGCCATCGTCCCTACTTCATGCCGCTTTCCGAAATTGTTGCGATGGACATAGATTGGGAAGAACAGTTCGAGTTGTTAGAACAGATCGCACTGGCCAAAATGTCGAAGGGGGCAGTGCTGATTTGAGCACACGGCATACAGACCCCTCACTTCCTGATCAGGCGCCACTCGGCAACTCAAATTCTCCCAATCGGGATGCCCCCATGTTTGACATCACCATAGTCCTCAACGTTCACCGTGAAATCACTTATCTGCGAAGAACGCTTCTCTCATTAGTTGAAGCGGTCACTTTTGCTCATAATGATGGCCTGAGCTGTGAACTGGTGATCGTACTCGACAACAGTGACGAACATACCCGCACGTGGATTAAGGCCGAAGACCTTTCGGCCTTTCAGGCAACACAGATTATTGAGGTGGACAACAGATCACTTGGCCTGTCACGTAACTCAGGCATTGCCATAGCCAAAGGCCAATATATTACCACGTGTGATGCAGACGATCTCATATCTTACAATATGCTGTCAGCATGCTACCGGACAGCGCAAGCACATACCAGTGACATTGCTGTTTTTCCTGAATTTCTACTCGCATTCGGGGCGAATACACACCTGTGCCGTTATTATGGCAGCAAAGACATCTCTACCTTGTCCCTGTTCAGCGATCACCCCTATATTTCACGCATATTTTTCTCATCCGATATCGCCCGCCGACATCCGTATAAACATGCTGATCATAGTCAGGGATATGCCTATGAGGACTGGTGCCTTAATGCCGAACTTATCGCCAACGGCATAGAGTTTGTCATCGCACCAGAAACCACGCTGTATTATCGTCAACGTCAGGGAAGCCTCCTTACCCAAGCAAATCTGGATTCAGCCCGCCTGACTCTTCCAAACAAATTTTTGCAGCCATCAATCTATACTGAGGTAAATAAGGAAGCCGCTCAGTCCGCTATGAAGGCACTGTGGAGCACACCGACACAAGCTAGTATTCACAAAGATTTTTTTGGCAATGCTGCAAATCATCGGACGGCTCAGGCGGCGAATCTGATTGATCCAGCCATACTTTTTCACAGTGATCTCAATGTAACCTACACAAACAAAGGCATTTCACCCGCAGCAGGGCTGGCCTATTACAAGGCCTGTCAGCTCTTAAGTCAGACCGATTATACTGATGTTATACTTTTACCATACCTCATAGCAGGTGGGGCTGAGAAATATATACTGAATTTTATAAACGCCTTGAAAGATATCGGTGTCGGTAAGCGGTTTTTGTTTCTGTGCGGGGAACCTGTTAATCGCCATATGTGGCTTGAGAACCTACCGGACAATAGTGATTTCATTGACCTTTACGCTCTCTGCAAAGGTGATGAGGCGGCTATCGACCTCATTACCATACGCCTTATCCAGTTCGCGGGTGACTCACCGCGCGTTCATGTGAAATCGTCTGCATACACGCACCGTTTTCTTCGGCGTTTTTGTAAAATTCTGAAACCAAACAGAGTTATATATTACAGATTTCCCGATGCGGTGGATAAAAGCGTCCAGCTCACATATGGCGCGACCTTCAACATACTTAGCGATCATATTGACCAGATCGATGATGTTATCTCCGATCACGAAGCTCTGGTTGCACATGATCGGCTACGCTTTGGTGTCCTGTCGTCACGCTGGCATTGCCTGTATACGCAATGTGATTTACCTGAAAAAATCTGGCAGCCTCCGACAAACAGTGCGAAAAAAAAGCTGCTGTGGGCGTCACGGGTCGATCCGCAGAAACGCCCTGAGATGCTTATCAAGCTGTTGGAAAAGCTTAGATCGCGTTGCCCATATATCCACATCGACATCTACGGACATTTCTCGTCGCACTACGACACCTCCCTCTTTAATGGCATTAGCAATGCAAGTTACAAAGGGGGATTCAATCAATTCAATGACTTGCCGCTAGTGGATTATACGGCATTTTTATATACATCCGACTTCGATGGCATGCCAAATGTTCTACTAGAGGCCTTAGCCGCTGGTATGCCGGTGATAGCCCCCTCCATAGGTGGCATACCCGAAGCCATTCAGCATCAGCGCACAGGGTGGTTGCTAAAGACATCCGGAGATGACATCGACGATGCGGAAGTTTACGCAAGATGCCTTGAGACTTTTGATTTTGATCCAGACAAACTCTCCCGCATCGGGCAGGCGGCGCGGGCAAGCGTAGAGACGCGCCATGCTCACGCAATATTTTTAAATAATGTTCGCAAACTGATCGGATTGGACGCCCCCCCCCCTAACTTACCTAACAAGCCGCTCACGCCAAAACAAAAACTGGCCACCGTGCTCAGGCAATTATCAGAAAAAGAACAAGCTCTGCAGCAGGAGCGTGCACGTAGCATTAAGCTGTCACTACAATTACATCACATGGATCACACCGTCCCCGTGGTGTTCGCTCCAGACGCTGCCGTTCACAAGCCATCCGGGCAACCGGATTTGAGGGTTGTCGAACTTGAGCAGCAATTGCGGGCCGCACAAGACCAATTGAACAATTCACGCGTGCTAAAAGTGGCACGATATTTTGGAAGATTGATAGGCTATCAAGGGCGAAGAACATATCGGTAGGGGACTGGCCTATCGTTTAGCCGACTCCTGCTTTTGCTTGCGCGCAAGCCGAAGCAACCCTGAAATATCCGGCCGTGCCCGCACTGTCGCGCTTTGCTGCGCCAGTGAATTCCATCGCGTGCGCAAAGCATGTCCGGTTCCTTTAACCACCTTGTGCAAACCACCGTGCTCGATGATCGAAATATTCCAACCCCAGTCTTCAAAGCCTACACGATTCTGCAAATCCGTCATTGGATAAGGCACACGCAACAACCAGTCGCGTTTCGTAAAACACAGGGCGGTCCATATATTACTCAGTGCCAGCGCCAGCGGTTCGAATTCTGTCTGCTCCATGTCCGCATGGATATGCAGGCCTGAACTATCTCCAAAATACAAATTGATCTCAGGATGCCATACTATGAACCGCGGATCGGCACTGGCGCACGCATGTGCTTCGGTAAGCCAGTTTTCGCTCCATAGATCATCACCATCAAGAAATGCGATCCACTGCCCCTGAGCCACCTCAACGGCATTATTTCTTGATCGCCCCAAATCGCCGTGGTCAAAGTAAACACATCTGAGATGCGTGTCCGACATGTCTTCAGCAAGCGCAACAGTTTCAGGGTTCGCTCGATCCAGAGCCGCTATAATCTCTACTGTTAATCCGCTTTGACGTGCAAACTCCGCCGCCCGTTTAAGATTGACAAGACTGGCTCGGGCCATTTGACCTTCGTTATGAAGATTAACAATTGCGGTAATATCTGTCATGGACGCGCCCACCGCTCACGTTCCTTAAGGCTTAACTGAGTATATAAGGCATCACCGGTTTTGCTTCCACAGTTGAGGATACGTGCCTCAGGGTAAGACCCCAAAATAAGTTCCAGTAACAAAAGCCGATATATGGGTGTGTCAACGGTAAGAAAATCCGCAAGCGCATGGAACTGCTTACTCTTATCGCCCCTATGAGCCATATCCGTAGCAAGATGAAGCACACCAGCATGGTCCTCGCTACCTATAGTCCGCGCTCCAGACATAAGAACAATTTGATTGATAAATTTTTCGCCGCGTTGAGACTCTACAAACGCTTTGAAGCCATCAAGCAATATACCCGACGCCTCCGTTTTTCTCAGTTGCAATGTCCTGATATTCTGAAAGCGCATATCCTTAGAAAGTGCCTCATCATAGACAGACAGCTCACCCAGTAATCTCTCCGCCAGGGTGTAGATCTCATCGGATACAAACGGGCGCTTTCCCCAGCGGCCTTCATTACGCCCGTACAGTAAAAAGTGCACCTTAGGGTCACGCCCTGAAGCGGCTACATCGGGATACTGCTTAAGGTACCATGCCGGATCGAAATCACAGGCAGTCTTCAAAAGGCGTGCATGTACTAAACGATCCAAAAATCGTGACAGGCCACATAATCTGGTAGGTACCCTGGCCAAGATCAGCTATAGCCGTTTTGATTATTGGACTGCCAACGCCAGGTATCTTCGCACATTTGCCGGATAGTACGTTCCGCACGGAAACCCAGCTCCTGCTCTGCCAGGCGACAATCTGCGAACGAAGTTGCTATGTCTCCAGGCCGACGCGGCTGAACCTGATGAGATAACGGCTTACCACAAGCTGTCTCAAATGCTTTCAGCATTTCCAGAACACTGCAACCTGCACCGGTGCCTAAATTTACCGTCAGTAGCCGCGCCCGCTCTATGAGCGTTTCCAACGCCAGTACATGGCCTTTGGCCAGATCATCCACATGTATATAGTCGCGTACGCCTGTACCGTCGGGCGTATCATAATCACCACCAAAGACGTTAAGATGCTGACGGCGGCCAACCGCCACCTGCGATATAAAAGGCATGAGATTGTTCGGAACATCACGCGGATCTTCACCGATTAATCCACTTGGATGCGCACCCACTGGGTTGAAATAACGTAGAAGACCAACGCTCCACTGAGAATCTGACGCGACAAGATCACGCAGCATCTCCTCGACCATGAACTTGGTTCGGCCATAAGGGTTCACCGGACCGAGACCGTGAGCTTCGTCCAGAGGAAGATATTTCGGGTCTCCGTATACTGTTGCAGACGAACTGAAGATCATGCACTTCACCCCGTGCGATTGCATGGCTCTGATGAGGCTCAGGCTGCCGGAGACGTTATTATCGTAATATTCAAGTGGTTTCTCGCTGGATTCACCCACGGCCTTCAGGCCGGCAAAATGAATTACCCCACTATAAGTCTTTGACCTCAGGACCTGTTCCAACAAAGCCTGATTGCGTATGTCACCCTCAATCGCTTCGATTTTTTTTTCCGCAATTTGCTCTACTCGCTTGAGGGCCTGAGGCGATGAATTGCAATAATTGTCTAATACAGTGACCTGATAGCCTCGTTCGAGTAACTGCACGCAGGTATGAGATCCAATGTACCCAGCGCCGCCCGTAACCAGAATATGTTTTTCCACAGCGTTACTTCCTAAAAATTCGTCAACTATCTAAATCTGAAAACTTCTGTGCCCCGTGAAACAGAAGCTGGTAACCAGGGGTCATTATGTATTAGGTGACGCCATTTGGCGTAAAAAGCCTGAAGCTCCATTTGCCGCCGCCTGAGTTTCGCTGGCAGGCTGTCGTCTCCCCGGCTCTCTCCTTCAAGGTGATAGGCAACGGCTTGCGCGACGAACACAGTATTATACCCCAGTGCATTTAATTTCAGGCACAGGTCAATATCCCCCAGCGTCACGGGGAAATGCGCTTCGTCAAACATTCCCGCTTGATGAAACTTCTGCCTGTTTACGCAAAGGGCCGCTCCGGTAACCGCGCTACGTAACGAGTTTTGCATCAATCGGGGTTCATTTTGCTGCCCGACTTCCGAGAGCCCACGCCACAAATGCCCACACATCTGCGTGACACCAAGCATGACGCCGCCATGTTGCAACCGACCATCGGCATAGAGCAAGCGCATCCCGACCGCGCCCGCGTCAGCATTCTGAGCCTCATCCATAATATAGGTCAGCCAGTTGGTATCGCGCAAAACGATATCATTATTCAGAAACAGCAGGTAGTCGTGCTGTGCATGGCCAGCGCCGATATTGCATAAAACTGAAAAATTGAACGGGACATCTGCCCGTATAACCTTCAGCCCTTTGGCTTTGTAAGTCTCCAAGAGGGAAAAGGTCCGCGGCTCCGTAGAGCCATTATCCACCACAATGACCTCATGCGGCCACCAGGTATTCTCAAATAAACCTGCCAGACATGCTTCCAATAGATCAGATCGATCTCGCGTCGGGATAATAATGCTGCAGGGGGCCGCCGTATGCGCTACCGCTCCATCATCAGACTCAGGCGGTACAACATCAAGATGGGGTTTATCTTTTATGGCCAGAGGAAGATTTATTACGGCACAATCACTGCGCGGTAACGTAAGAATATCCGATACTGCAGAAAAATGACCCCTCCACACATATGGCGTCGGCAGAAGTCGTCGGTATAGAACCGGATCCCAAGCGATATGCGCACTAAGCTGACCTGCGCAAGTAGTATCAACCAAATAGCGCCTGATCTGACTATTATTGGCAAATTGCTCAGCAATAACCAATAAGGCATCTGGTAACAGAACGTCCCCCTCGCCCAACCAGACAACCCCGTCGTGCCGTACATCTTTGTCGAGGGTAAAGTAGGGATAAATCTGTTCTTTTAAGCCGCTGTCCTGCGCCCCTTGCCCATCAGGCAGAACCAACAAAAAACAGGGCCTGTCAGTTAACGCATTTAAACGACGCTCGATACATTCCGGTTTTTCGAACAACAGTTTGCCTGAACTTAATTGCCCATCAGGGCTCGGCGTTCGACTATCCCCCACCCGCATACCAAAACTATTTTTATTTTTTAGGACTCGCCCAATGAGCGACGCTACACGCCCGATGTTCAAACCGCCTCGGAGCATATGAGATAATTTGCGGCTGTACGCATGGCTCAGTTCTAAAAAAGACAGCCTTTTCAACCGTGCCGTTTTAAACGCATAGCATCCTGTTCGCCCCCCTACGAAAACCCTAAGATCATATACGCCTCCGGCTAATCGAAGAAGCGTAGAGCCCTCATTGTCCGCCTCTATTTCAAGTGTCTGATACCTGTCCTTATCAAACATCTCCAAACACATACCAGGCCCTTCACACGTTACCTCAAGCCTATAATAACCCTGTTCAAGTGGTATATTCGGCGCGACGTAACTCCCCCAAGGCTTGCTGATCTGTATGCCGCCCAAAACAGGCATGCTACCTTCATCAACAATATGTGGAAGGGACAGGACGTCTATCATATTATGAGTTTAGGGAATTAGGGTTGCAAGCTGAGGCTTAGGCGCGGCTAATTCAAAATCCCACTTATTTACGTCTCCGAAATACACCTGCTCGCCACCGTTCAGGACGAGAAGCTTATTGCATGTTGCCTCAATGAGAGAGGTAGAGTGACTCGCCAACACCAGACCACGCGCCTTGTCCACCAGACTGTCTATTCGTTTTTTTGCCTTATCTATAAAGGCGGCATCGCCCGCGCTCAACCATTCATCAAGCAACAAAATGTCGGGATTAAGCGTCGTCACGACTGCAAACACCAGTCTTGACTGCATACCTGATGAAAATATTTTCACCGGCATATCAATATAGGTGCCAAGATCTGAAAAGCTTATAATTTCTTCCATATTGTCTAAAATGTGCTTGGTCGAGAGGCCACGCATTTTACCGATATGGACAATATTTTCACGACCGGTCATGTTGGGATCCAATCCCATTGAGACATCAATCATGGACGATATATTGCCGTTAATATTTATACTTCCACGTGTCGGCTCATATATTCCCGCCACAACTTTCAACAGCGTGGTTTTGCCCGCTCCGTTGTGACCGATAACGCCGAGGCGATCATTCTCTTCAAGCGAAAAATTGATCTGCTTCAACGCCTGGATATGTATAATATCACTTCCGTCACGAAGTAATTTTCCACCAACCGTCAGATTGGCAATTACATTGCGCAAGGATTGGGCACGGACTGAGTAGACTGGATAGACCAGATCGACAGATTTCAATTCAATAAGGGGAGTCATAATCTATACCCAAAATGCAATTTTACGACGGAATGCACCAAAAAATATCAGCCAGAAAACCAACCCGAGGCTAAGACTAATCAGACTCAGGTTCCAAGCCACTGCCGGCGGCGCCTCCCCAAGAAGCGGGCTGCGTACAATTTCCAATAACCCATAGAACGGGTTGAAATGCAGCAGCGCCGTACGCCACCCCCCCATGTTGGTGGGTATCCAAAAAACCGGGGTCAGAAAGAACAACATTTGCCCGACAAACGGCAACAGAAAGCGCATATCCCGAAAACGTGCCCCAAGCATCGCCGCAAGACTTCCCCAGAGAAATGAATTTGCATACACAACCGGAATTGCAATCAAAATACTCCAGTGAGGTATAGCAAGACTGCCAACCAGAGCCAGCATCAGGTAAAACGCCACGAGATTGTGGAAGAAAATAAAAAACGTCCTCGAAAGGCTCTCAAATGAATAATAGCTGTAGGGATGCGCATGGTTTTTAATAATTGATGCCGCGGACATATATACTTCCGGAGCCTCATTAAGAACGTAGCTTGATAGACTAAAACACAATAGCCCGGCCATGATATAAGGCAGAACAGACTGAATCAACTGCCCCTGAATGCCCCCAATCATGATTGCCAGGGCCAATGATGTCGCCACCACGCCGCCTGCAATCCATAAGGACCCCAGCATCGTCCTTTTGTATTTTGAGTGTATGGAGTGATAAGCATGATGCATCCATACATGCCTGAGCGCCACCCCACGACTGAAATCACTTAAAGCTTTAACGAACATCTGAACCTATGATTTGCCTGAAATACGAATGTGGCCGAAAATCTTTTGTTGCCTGCGCACACCTAGTCGAAGATTGTGTCTGAAACGCGTTGCAATCCTTAATGGACTTAAGAGCCTGAATTATATATCTACAATTTAAGAGGCGTAAAATAACTTGTTTTTTGTAAATTGTGGCGCAGATAAGAAACGGGATTAATCCCATAATTACCGCCCACGCGGAACTTGAATGTGAGATCGTCTATGCTTTCAAACAGGAATGTGCCATATTTCCTTATAGGCTTCATTTTACTGTTGGGCATAACCACAGAAATAAAAATGTCAAGCCTTTGGCAATGGACGCACGGCGGCACATCACCAGAAATTTGGATACCCGTCAGGTCTGTACAAGTATGGGCTTTATATATGATTACAATGCTAATCATATATATTTCAACCAGAGCATCGTTTTCGCACCGGCTGATCTGGTGGCCAACTGCGGCCATTTCTTTGGCTGGTGCAGCGACAATAGCCGCAGCCCTCTTCAGCCTGTCTTCATATGTGTCCATTCACACTGACAAAGTGTTAATCAGCGCCTTCAGCCTCAAGGGTATAAAACCGACCACTGTGTATTATGATCAAACACCTGCGGCATACATCTCGTGCAAAACCGAAGATGCTCGTGGCCGTCAGGTCCACACATTATCATACCGGCTGGGAGACAAGTCATCTGCACGCCTTGATCTCGGGAATCTGCTTCAGGATTCACGTCACTCTAAGTTGGCCATATCAGCCATTGAGTATGTCGATACAAAACTGCAAATCGCTAAAGTGCCGAGGGTTCTTTATCCCACCTCCCTCACACAAGACGCGTTTACCAATTGCATTAGCAACGCCGCAAAGATCTTAAACCACCAAGACCCCGGCAGTATTCAGAAGATATTTTCTCCTACGGATATTTACCCAAAATCTATAGATCGTTCAGATAGAATGAAAAATTAACTGCGCAGTACGCTTTGTTTCAAAAATAATACGATAATTCGAATTGTTAGCTCCATTCTTATAAATAGGGTTCAAAAGGGGCCTCATGCGCATTTTACCCATCATAATGTCAGGTGGCTCCGGTTCACGCCTGTGGCCCTTGTCAACACCTTCGCAACCCAAGCAATTCCATGCCTTGGCCACGCAGCGTACCATGATTCAGGAAACCGCCCTGCGTCTGTCAGGGCCGGAGTTTCTTGAGTCCGTTGTGATTTGCGGTCGGAGTCATGAGCAACTGGCTGTCGCGCAACTTGAGGCCATTGATCATCGGCCTCAGGCAATCATTCTTGAGCCCTTTGCCCGCAACACAGCTGCCGTGGCTGCGGTGGCCGCCCTTATCGGTCAGGAAATAGCGCCCGATGCGCTTGTGCTTCTGGTGCCGGCCGATCATGTAATCACTAAACCGGACGTCTTCCGTGCGGCCCTGCAAACCGCTGCCGCGACGGCCCTTGATCATATTGTCACCTTTGGCATCCGCCCCAACGCGCCTGAGACCGGCTTCGGTTATATTCAGCGTAACGAAAGCCTCTGTGACGGCGTGTGGTCAGTAAAGCGCTTTCTTGAAAAACCCAATCTCGCCACGGCGACAGAATATGTCGCGGACGGCGGCTATGACTGGAATGCCGGTATTTTCCTGTTTTCACCACAGGTTATGCTTGAAGAACTAAACCGTCACCAGCCGGATGTTCTCGAAGCCACCCGCAGCGCCCTTGAGAACGCACAGGTCACTGAGCGTACGCGCCTTCTGAACCCTGACGATTTCGCCAGATGCCCGTCCATTTCTATCGACTACGCCGTTATGGAACGTACCGAGCGTGCAGCGGTCGCCCCCTGTGACATAGGCTGGGCTGATGTCGGCGGCTTCAGCGAATTATGGCGTCTGGGCGCTAAGGATACCGAAGGCAATCATAGCTCCGGCGACACCATACTGATTGACGCGAATAACTGTCTGGTACGCGCCGAAGGCCCGCCGGTCGCTGTTATCGGGCTTGATAATATTATGGTGATCTCGACCCCGTCCGGCATTGTCGTTGCGCCAGTATCGCGTGCACAGGATGTAAAGCTCGCTGCCGAAGCCGCCAAAAAGCTTACTGGGACAATTTAGGAATTTTTATAGGATCTGGAATTTTCAAGCCACCCCATATATAAATAAAATCTATATATAATAAAAATAAAATAAGCTTGATCTTCGCTTTTACTCTGGCAATATGCCTCTCGTAACGTAAGACCCCGCGCGGCTCCGGCAGCGTCCAAATGTCTCACCATCGTTTCGTAAACATTTCAAACGCCTCGGCTATATTAATGCAGGTACCTGATCGGTACTGAGGCCCCAACCCAAGCAGGATTGTCCATGTCCCTTATCAATACGCAAATTAAGCCGTTCAAAGCCGAAGCCTTCAAGGAAGGCAAGTTCGTCACCGTGACTGACGCGGACCTTCAGGGCAAGTGGTCGGTATTCTTCTTCTATCCGGCCGACTTCACCTTTGTTTGCCCGACTGAACTCGAAGATCTGGCCGACAACTATGCCGAATTCCAGAAGCTTGGCGTCGAAATCTACGGCGTGTCGACCGACACCCATTTCGCCCATAAGGCCTGGCACGACACTTCGCCCGCTATCGGCAAGATCAAGTATCACCTCGTAGGTGACCCCACCACGCAACTGTCGCGCAACTTCGAGGTTCTTATCGAAGAAGTCGGTCTGGCTGATCGTGGCACCTTCGTTGTCGATCCTGAAGGCAAGATTCAGATCGTTGAAATCACTGCCGGTGGCATTGGCCGTAACGCGCTTGAGCTTCTCCGCAAGATCAAGGCGGCCCAATATGTCGCGTCTCACCCCGGCGAAGTTTGCCCGGCCAAGTGGGAAGAAGGCGAGAAGACCCTTGCCCCTTCGCTCGACCTCGTCGGCAAGATCTAAGGCGCATTATGAAAGGCGGTTTTCGCTTTTCACCCATAATGCGCGACAGGATACATAATCCGGAGCCTCTGGTTCCGGAGCATCCCTGACCCGCGCCGCTGCTGTGGCCCCGAGCGGGTGCATGGCGGCGGCGCTTTTTATTTTCGGGGCCAATATTTTCGGGAGTACGACACAATGTTGGAAGCTGGTCTGAAATCGCAATTGCAGGGTTACCTTGAGCGGCTGGTGCAGCCGATCGAACTGGTGGCCTCGGTTGATGATAGCCCCAAATCCAAAGAATTACTGGCCCTGCTCGAAGACATCGCTTCGGTGTCCGCAAAGGTGTCGGTCAAAACCGATGGTGCGGATGACCGCAAGCCGTCCTTTGCCATCAACCGTCCGGGCGAAGACACCGGTGTGCGTTTCGCAGGCCTGCCGCTTGGCCATGAATTTACCTCACTGGTTCTGGCCCTGCTTCAGGTTGGCGGCCACCCGCCCCGTGTTGAGGCCGATGTCATCGAGCAGATCAAATCGCTCGACCGTGACCTGACTTTTGAGACCTACTTCTCCCTATCGTGCCAGAACTGTCCGGACGTCGTACAGGCCCTGAACCTGATGAGCGTGCTCAATCCGCGCATTCGTCACGTGGCCATTGATGGCGCCCTGTTTCAGGCAGAGGTCGATACCCGTAAGATCATGGCCGTCCCCAGCATCTATGTGAACGGTGAGCCCTTCGGTCAGGGCCGCATGGGCCTTGAGGAAATTCTCGCCAAGATCGATATGGGTGCGCAAATCCGCGAAGCCGAAAAGATCAACGCCAGGGCACCCTATGATGTTCTGGTGGTCGGTGGCGGCCCGGCTGGTGCCGCGGCGGCGATCTATGCCGCGCGTAAGGGCATCCGTACCGGTGTGGTCGCTGAACGCTTTGGCGGTCAGGTGCTCGATACGATGTCGATTGAGAACTTCATCTCGGTCTCTCATACCGAAGGCCCTAAACTGGCCTCGGCCCTTGAGCAGCATGTACGTGAATACGAAGTCGATATCATGAACCTGCAAAAGGCGCGTCAGCTGGTGCCTGCCACCTCTGCCAACGGTCTGATTGAGATTCAGCTCGAAAGCGGTGCCTCTGTGCATGCGCGTAACGTCATCCTTTCGACCGGTGCCCGCTGGCGGCAGATGAACGTGCCGGGTGAAGACTTCTACCGCAATAAGGGCGTCGCCTATTGTCCGCACTGTGACGGCCCGTTGTTCAAGGGCAAACGCGTCGCGGTGATCGGCGGCGGTAACTCTGGCGTAGAAGCGGCCATTGATCTGGCGGGCATTGTCGCGCACGTCACCCTGCTTGAGTTCGACACCGATCTTCGGGCCGATGCCGTCCTGCAACGCAAGCTGGCCAGCCTGCCTAATGTCACCATTCTCACCAGCGCCCAGACCACCGAGGTCATCGGCAATGATGAGAAGGTCACGGGCCTGCGTTATAAGGATCGTCAGCGCAACACCGAGCATGTGCTCGAACTCGAAGGCATCTTCGTCCAGATCGGTCTGGTGCCTAACACCGAATGGCTGAAAGGTACGATTGACCTGTCTCCACGCGGTGAAATCGAGATCAATGCCCGTGGTGAAACCAGCCTCCCCGGTGTCTTTGCCGCCGGTGATGTGACCACCGTGCCCTATAAGCAGATCATCATCGCCATGGGCGAAGGGTCAAAAGCCGCCCTCTCGGCCTTTGATCACCTGATCCGCACCTCGGCTCCGGCAGAATCCGTCGCCGCCGAGTAGCAGAGGCCACTTCACTCCTCCCTGCCTCCGGCGGGGAGGGGGACCGCTTTGCTTTAGCAAAGGGGTGGTGGGGTATCTTTCTATCTTCTGTTAAACCGCCTCAAACCCAATCGGTCGGCCATAGAACTTCTCCGCCAGCCCCGAAGGTTGCACATTCAGGCCCGTCGTCAGAAACCGTCTGAGGCCTGAATGGCCAATATCATATTCAGGGTGCGCCGCCAGATAGCTTACCAAAGCCTCAGTCACCGATGACGGTTGATGGATCAGCGGCGTGCCCTTGGGCAAGGCCTCACGGAACAGGTCACCAACAATCTCATAGTGGGTACAGCCTAAAATTGCCCGATCCGGATAACGCCCGATCCGGCTTTTCAAAGCTTCAACATGACCGATAATCCGTTCACGGATGATATATTCGTCTGCCCCATATTCAATCATGCCCGCCAGTCCCGCGCAGGGTTCGCTGAACACGGCAATGTCCTGACGGCGCTTGTCGATTTCGATCTCATAGACCCGTGACCGCGCCGTGGCCGGCGTGCAGAAAATCCCCACCACATCCAGATTGGCGATGCGCGACCCGTCGCCCTTTTCCGGCTCATGCGTCCAGGGCAGGCCGGTCGCCGCCTCAATGGTCGGCACGATAATCCCCAGCACATTAACTGGCCGCTGATAGGTGCGGCGAAACTCCGCCAGCCAGGTCGCCTGCAACCGCCTGAGCGCCACGGCAGACGCCGTATTACACGCCAATACGACCAATGACGCGCCTGCCTCAAACAGGATTTCACAGCCGCGCCGCGTCAGGCTGACGATTTCTTCACCGTCACGCTCGCCATAGGGGGCATATTTCTGATCCGCCAGATAGACCATATCGGCGGCAGGCAGACTTTCTGACAGGGTGCGGTGAATGCTTAAGCCTCCAACGCCGGAATCGAAAACCCCAATGGCCATGCCGCGATACCCTGAAATCCATAATGCTGATCCCTATATAGAACAGCAGGACATTTGCCGTCCATGCCCATTGAGACCGCTTGCGGACATTAAGGGGCTGTGGTTAGCTGAGGCCGAAACAATTTAAGGAGTGGCACTCATGGGTCTGGATCGTCGCACGGTGGTGGGATTAATGGCGTCCGCGAGTCTGATACCCGGTGCCGCTCTTTCTGCAAATAAGGATATATCCGTGCTGACAGACCCGTGGACAGGCCCCTATGGCGGGGTGCCCCCCTTCGATAAGGCGAAACTCGAAGACTTTGAAAAAGCCTTTGAGACCGCCATGGAGGCTCAGCGCGCCGAAATCCGTGCCATCACCGTTGTCCGGTCAATGCCGACCTTTGAAAACACCATTGTCGCCCTTGAAACCTCAGGCGCGGCTATGGAGCGCGTCGGCGCGATCTATTGGGTATGGATGGGTGGTCTGTCTTCCCCTGAGTTCCAGGACGTCTCGCAACGCCTGTCGCCCAAACTCGCCGCCTTTGGCGATGAAATCATGCAGAACGAGGCCCTGTTTCAGCGCATCAAGAGCGTTTACGCACGCCGTGCTGAACTGAACCTGACACCTGAACAGGACAGGCTCCTGTGGCTGACCTATGACAATTTCGTCCGCTCCGGTGCCGACCTCTCGCCCGAAGCCAAGGCACGTGTCGCCGAAATCAACAAGGAACTGTCGGTTCTGTTCAACCAGTTCTCGAACAATCTCCTGCACGACGAAGAGCAGGTGCTCTACGTCACCCGCGCGGAACTTGAGGGCCTGTCCGAAGGCTTTATCGCCTCCGCCGCCAAGGCCGCTACCGACGCCGGTAAGGACGGGCTTTATGCCATCCAGAACACTCGCTCGGCCATGGAGCCGGTGACCACCTTTGCCCATGACAGGGCCTTGCGTGAAAAGGTCTGGCGCACCTACGTCAATCGCGGCGACAATGGTGACGCCTATGACAATAACGAGATCATCCGTAAAATCCTGAAACTGCGTTTCGAACGTGCCCAACTGCGTGGCTATACGACCCACGCCCACTGGCGGCTTGAAAACGCCATGGCCAAGACCCCTGAAGCCGCAACGGCCCTGATGGAGTCTGTCTGGCCCGCCGCCGTTGGCCGCGTTAAGGAAGAAGTCGCCGACATGCAGGCCATCGCCGATCAGGAAAATGCGGGTCTGACCATCGAACCGTGGGACTACCGCTACTACGCCGAAAAGGTACGCAAGGCGCGTTACGATCTCGATGAAAACGAGATCAAGCCTTACCTTCAGTTGCACAAGCTGGTCGAAGGCATGTTCTGGGCCGCCACGGAAACCTTTGGCTTTACCTTCACTAAGGTTGACACTGTACCCGCCCCCAAAGGCGCGAAATTCCAGCATGATATCGGCTTTGTCCATAAACCGAGCGATACCGTGCCGGTCTTCCACGAAGACGTCACCGTGCATGAGGTGAGCCGCAACGGTAAGATTGTCGGTCTGTTCTACTTCGATCCCTATGCCCGCAAAGGCAAGCGTTCCGGCGCCTGGATGAACGCCTATCGCTCGCAATCGAAAGTGACCGGCGAAACCCTGCCGCTGGTGTCGAACAATTCAAACTTTATCGAAGCCGCCCCGGGTGAACCGATCCTGATTTCATGGGATGACGCCACGACCCTGTTCCATGAATTTGGCCACGCCATTCACGGCCTGTCGTCCAACGTCACCTATGCCTCGCTGGCAGGCACCGCCGTGGCGCGCGATTATGTGGAGTTCCCGTCTCAGGTTAATGAGCGCTGGCTGTCGACCTCTGAGGTCCTAAGCCGCTTCGCCCTGCATCATGAATCCAATGCGCCCCTGCCGCCCGCCCTGCTGGAAAAGATCAACAAGGCCGCTACCTTCAATCAGGGGTTTGGCACGGTCGAATATCTGTCCGCCGCCCTGATCGACATGAAGCTGCATCTGGCTGGCGGTGCCGATATCGACCCTGATGCCTTTGAGCGCGAAACGCTTGAGGCCATTGGCATGCCGAAGGAAATCGTCATGCGCCACCGCACACCGCAGTTCGCGCACGTCTTCTCAAGCGATGGTTATTCCGCCGGTTATTACAGCTATCTCTGGGCCGACACCCTGTCGGCAGACGCCGCCGAAGCCTTTACTGAGGCCGGTGGCTTCTACGATAAGGCCGTGGCGCAAAAGCTGTTTGATCATGTCTTAAGCGTGGGCAATACGGTCGATCCGGCTGAGGCTTATAGGGCCTTCCGTGGCCGTGACGCCGACCCCGCAGCCCTGATGCGGGCCCGCGGCTTTGCCTGACTTACCACTCCTCCCTGCCTTTGGCGGGGAGGGGGACCGCGACCGCTTGCGGTCGGGGTGGTGGGGTATCTTTCTTTACACAGGAAGTCCGTTAATCGCCTAAGGCCCGGTAACCACCGCCCCGTCACGGGGAAAGTGCCGGTAGTTCTTGCTAAAATCGGTCACACCGGGCAGCAGATTACCGATGGTCGACTTATAGCGATAATTGACGTTGGTAATAATCAAACCCTGTCCGATGGCAACATCGCTGGTATCCACATCCGTTACCTCCGCACCCTTGGCATAGGCGCTCCAGCCACGGCTCCACAGGACAATTGCCTTGCCGTTCTTGTCTTTCTCGATACTGGTCAGGCGTATATCCAACTGATCACCGGTATCGAACGGCTGCATGATGCTGTCGCCGATTTCAAAAATGTCAGTGATATTGGCTTCGGTCAGATTCTGGCTCTGCGCCGTGAGATCACCGATAGCCGCACTGAGGTGATTGACACGACGACTGACCATCATACCCATGGTCAGTTCCGCCAGCCCCAGATAAAGCAGGATCAGAACCGGCGCGATCAGCGCAAATTCCACCGCCGTAGCCCCACGGGCTTCACCGCTAAACGATTTCAGGTGCAAGGCGCGCGACAGGACACTCAGACTTATCATCGCTCGAAAGGCTCATTTCTGAATATGGCGGTCGTCGAAAGCGCTACCTGCCCGCTCTCCAGTGAAGACATCCCGCCCTTAAGAAAGGGCGTCAGCAGATCCCAGGTATAATAGGCGCGCACAAGCTGAATGGCGCCGCCATTACCGACCTGATAGGCCATGGGGTCCTGCAACTTTCCGTCAACAATCAGCGCCGGCGGGGACGCCGCAGAGGCAAAACTGTCAAAGGTGCGTACATCGACATGCAGATTATCCATGCACGATCCACTAAGCCAGTCCATGCTGCCACAGATATCCTCACGGAAGGTCTGCGCAGAGGTAATGCCCGCCATATTGTCGGTACGGATTTTGCGCGCACTGGTCTCAACCGCGTTCTCAAGCGATACCGACACCAGCACCACCAGCGCCAGCTCAAGACAGGCCAGAATCATAAGGATCAGCGGCCCGGCAATGAGGGCGAACTCCACGGCGGTCGCGCCCTTGCGGTCACGGCCATAGCCCCTGATATGTGTGTTGCGCCTTATAAGCCTGATCACCTGATTGTCCCCATTGTCAGGACGACTCTACAGGCTTGAGGTCAACAGTCCGTTAAACCGGCTAAAATAGCTTCTCCCTCCTGCTTTGCGGGAGGGTGGCACTTTGTGAAGCAAAGTGACGGGAGGGTATAACCTAAGAAGACAAAATATGCCGCCCCCTCGGGTTATGCCTCATCGCTAAATCCTTAAGGCCCTGAAACGCCGCCAGGCGCCAAAGGCAAACACCAGAGCACCAACCCATATAAAGACAAAGGACACGCCCCTCAGCACACTGAACGGTTCCCCCAGAGCCAGACCGATACAAAAGGCAATCGTCGGCGCGAGAAACTGAATGAATCCCATGGTCGATAAGGGCAAACGCCGCGCCACATAGGCAAACAGAAACAGCGGCAATACCGTCACCGGCCCGGTCAGGACAAACCAGAACATATGTATGGGCGATCCGAAGAAATGCCCCTGCCCCGTGCCTTCAAACCACAAAAGAAAAGCCACCGACGGCACTGCCAGAAACAGACATTCGACAAACAGTCCCGAAAGCGCCGACACTTCAAGCTGCTTGCGGATAATGCCATAGGCCGCAAAGGTCAGGGCCAGAGTCAGGGAAATATAGGGAATATGCCCGAGCGCAAATGCCTGAATGGCCACACCGATCACCGCCAGACCGATCGCCGTCTTGCCAAAATTATCCAGCCGCTCGCGAAACAAAACCGCCCCCGCCGCCATGTTCAAAAGCGGATTCAGATAATAGCCCAGCGCGGATTCGATCATATGCTTGTTGGTCACCGCCCAGACAAACACCCCCCAGTTTAGCGCAATCAGCAGCGCCGAGCCGCACAGGGTCAGGGCCACCTTTGGCTGGCTCAAAATCCTGAGCACATCCGGAATCTGATGCGTCATCCACACCAAAAGCCCCGAACACAAAAGCGCCCACACAGAACGGTGCGCCATGATCTCAAGCGGCCCGGCCCCGTAATGATCAAGCGGCAGATAGGTCAGGGGGGCAAACCCCCAGAACGCATAACACAATATGGCCAGCAGAACCGGCGATGAAACCGGCGCGGATGCCGGAGCGGATAAGAGAGGCTGTGACATGGCACTAAACCAGAAAAGAAACAAAAAAAGCCGGTGAAACCTTCAGGTTCCACCGGCTTAATCCGTTCACATTGTGAATGGGATCTAGGCGTTTTCCGGTGTCAAAACGCCACGTTCGTCAAGGAGCTGTGCAATTTGCACGGCATTGAGCGCCGCGCCTTTGCGCAGGTTGTCCGACACGCACCAGAACGCCAGACCGTTCGGTACGGACGGGTCGTTACGAATACGCGACACAAAGGTGGTGAATTCACCGACACATTCCTTAGGCGTGACGTAACCGCCGTTTTCGCGCTTATCGATCACCGTAATACCCGGTGCATCCCGCAGAAGCTCACGCGCCACATTTTCATCAAGCGCCGTTTCGAATTCGACATTGAGCGATTCCGAGTGACCAACAAACACCGGCACGCGCACGCAGGTGGCAAAGACTTCGATCGATTCATCGAGAATCTTCTTCGTCTCGACCTTCATCTTCCACTCTTCCTTGGTCTGACCATCTTCCATGAAGACGTCGATGTGCGGAATGACGTTGAAGGCAATGTCCTTGGTGAACTTCGAAGCCGGCACGTCCTTATTGACGAACACGCCCTTGGTTTGCTCCCAAAGCTCATCCATACCGGCCTTACCGGCACCGGCCGTCGCCTGATAGGTCGACACCACCACGCGCTTGATGCGCGCCGCGTCATGCAGCGGCTTAAGGGCGACAACCATCTGAATGGTCGAGCAGTTCGGATTGGCAATGATGTTCTTCTTGCGCGCTTCCCAGACCGCTTCCGGGTTCACTTCCGGCACGATCAGAGGCACGTCAGGGTCCATACGCCAGGCCGAAGAATTGTCGATCACGATGGGACCAAGTGCGCCGATCTTTTCCGACCAGGCCTTGGACACGTCACCACCGGCGCTCATCAGAACAATATCGACCTTCGAAAAGTCGAACTGCTCGATGTCTTCACATTTCAGGGTACGCTCACCGTAAGAGACTTCAACGCCCAGCGATTTGCGCGACGCGATAGCATAAATCTCCTTAATCGGGAAATTGAGCTCTTCAAGCGTTGCCAGCATCTCACGGCCTACGGCGCCGGTGGCGCCTACAACGGCGACACGATAAGTCATCGGAAAACTCCATGATAAAAGGTTCGGCAAAGGATCGAACTGATCCATCACCACAATGCAGCGGCCATAAACAAAAGGGCACGGGCTGCAACGGCCCGTGCCATATCAGATAAAGCCTGTGAAGAAAACGGCTATTTTAGCGATAATACGCCCTGCAAGGCCCCAAGCAGGGCTTCGGGCGTGAAGGGCTTGCACAGATGGCCGTCACCACCGACCGCCTCGAACTGCGCCAGACGATTGTCGTCAGCATGTCCGGTCAGAAACAGGATAGGGGTGTGATGCAGATGGAAACCATATTCAATCTGGCGAATTTCCCGTGTCGCCTCAAGGCCGGACATGACCGGCATTTCCATGTCCATAAGAATGGCGTCATATTCCGACAACTCGTAGGCCTCAACCGCTTCACGTCCATTGGACGCATAGTCAACTTCTGCCCCGCCCGATAACAACATAGACCCGATAAGCCCCTGCATGGCCCCGTTGTCCTCTACGCACAACAACTTCACTGGTTTAGCGCCTCCCGCGCCGACTCAACCGCCCAAGCTCACGATTTGTATCGCCTTGTTGCAAGGCTACACTATATAAAAAAGCTGTAAAGATAATTTCGCACACTTCCGCGCCCCTTCACGCAAAACCGCTCCCCCTCATACTTCCCTGCCTTTGACGACTCCCCCTTAACTCCTCCCTGCCTTTGGCGGGGAGCAACCATGTGGATTAGGCGTATTTGATCCAGGGTGTTTTTCGTTTGAGCACGATGTTGGCGGCTTCGATAAGCTTTCGCATGATAGCGACGATGACGACTTTTTTGGGCTTGCCGCCGTCGAGCAAGCGTTGCGCGAAGGCTTTGAAGCCTGAGTTCATGCGTTTGGCAGAGAGGGCAGCAAGATAAACGAAGGTTCTGGGCCTTGAGCGCCCGCCGGTGATGAAGCGCTTGCCGTGAAACTGGCCGGAATCACGGTCGAATGGCGCAACCCCAAGCAGGGCCGCGGGCTTTCCAGGTGCCATGCGGCCCAGTTCCGGCATGCGGATAACCAGGCTCATGGCCGTGATATCGCCCACACCGGGCAGGCTTTTCAGGAGTTGAAACCGCGCCTTGAGGTCAGGATGTGCGCGGATCGCTTCGAGGATCAGCTGACGAAGCCGGACTTTCTGAGCCTCCAGATAGAGAATGCGCTCGCTGTCCATGGCCTTTATGACCTCAAGCCGATGGTGCTCACACAGGGTTCTGACCTGCGCCAGAAGCTGGCTGGTTTGCTCGTAGGCCGTCATAAGTTCCGCCAGATCAACCAGATACGGGTCAAACCGGGCGACAACGCCTTCATAAGCAGCCGTCGCTTTGGCGATAAGATGCGCATCGGCCTTGTCCGACTTCAGGCGGATACGGCGATAACGCGCGAACGCCCTGACCTCCAGCGGCTGAAGCACGATGGCTTCGAAGCCGGACGCTTCCAGCGCTTCGCGTACATCGCGCTCGTACTGGCCCGAAGCCTCCATCCCGACCCGATGGACGCCCTGATCGCGCAGCCAGACGACCATCTGCGCCAGACCTTCCGGCGTATGGTGGAACCGCTGATGATGGCTAGCTTCGCACACATCAACATCCAACCATAACTTGCCGATATCGACACCGGCCACGCCTGTGATAGACTGTACCTGTTCCATGATCTCAACCTTGTGTCTTCGGGCCTTAACGCCCATGCAACCATCCGAGGCAGGAACCCAATGGTGGTCAAGCTCCCCGACAGCCCTCAAAGGCTAAGGGGGTAACGACCCTTCCAATGGACGGGATCAGCGATGGTCAGATCTCTGATCCCAACCCATCTTCTCACATATTCTACAAACAAGGGGGACCGCTTTGCGTAAGCAAAGGGGTGGTGGGGTATCTGGTTTACTTACGTACGTTACCCAAAAACCGTTGCATACTTTTCCTGACACGCTCTAATGCCCCGATGAAACCTTCCACGCACCTCGATGTCGGCATTATTGGCGGCGGCCCCGCCGGTTGCGCCTGCGCCCTCTGGCTGCATAAGCTCGGCGTCACCGCACACCTGATCGAAGGCGCCAACCGGCTCGGCGGCCTTCAGGCCCGCAGCCCTTATGAAAACCTGTGGCTGCCCGGCGTTCAGGGCCGCACCGGTCAGGCCGTCGCTCAGGCCTTCCAGACCCACCTCGACAGCGACCAGGTGCCCTACAGCCTCAACCAGCGCGTTCATCACATCACACCGACACCAGATGGCTTTGCACTGCACACCGACACCGGAACCCTCACCCCCCGCTTTGTCGTCATCGCCACCGGCACCCTGCCCCGCTCAGGCCCGTTTATCGCCAGTGACACCGTCCTCATCGGCCCGGGCGTGGATATTGAAAACACCCCCGTTGAGGGTCGGAAAATCGCTGTGCTCGGCGGTGGCGACAACGCCTATGATCAGGCCCGTTTCCTGCGTGACCGTAACGCCGCCGAGGTCGTTATTTTCTCCCGCTCCCCACCACGCGGCCAGACGACCTTAAGGCAACTTATCCCTGACGTCCCGATCCGCATCGGCCCCTATCACGCCGATCAGCACACCATGACAATTAACGACGAATACTTTGACCTGTTCGCCGTCATGTATGGTTTTGAAGCCATCATCCCCGAAGGCCTTATCCCTGATCTCGACAACGGCTATATCCGCGTGAACCGCTTCGGTGAAACCAGCATCGCAAACCTTTATGCCTGCGGCGAAGTCACCGATTACTGGCATCCGTGCGTCGCCACCGCTACCGCCCACGGCATTCAGGTCGCCAAGCAGATTTCGCTAAGGCTTTAAGCTTTCATACCTCCCCATTTTAATGGGGAGGGTGGCATGGCGCGAAGCGACATGACGGGTGGGGTATCTTGTTTTAACCGGTCTGTGCTAGGTTCCCATCGTTTCCATTTTTCATAGTTCTCCATGTCGCATTCCCTCAAAAGCCATTATCTCAATCTGATCAAAAAAGGGGCCCTGACCAGCGATCCGGCTCAGGCCGAAACCGTAGACGTCCTGTCACAGCTTGAGAAAGACATTGCCCGCACCACCTCGTGGTTTGGCGGCACAAAGGTCTATGGCCTCTATCTCTGGGGACAACCGGGGCGCGGTAAGTCCATGCTGATGGACCTGTTCTACGACCACATTCCGCTCCCCTCGAAACGGCGCATCCACTTCCATGCCTTCATGGCCACGGTGCACCGTCTGGTGAAGCAATGGCGCGAAGGCGACGCAGCCACCCGTAAAAAAGTATTCGGCACCCATAAGGGCGATGACCCTATCCCGCCGATTGCCCGCCTCATCGCCAAAGAATCGCGCCTTCTGTGCTTCGATGAGCTTCAGGTCACCGACATTGCCGATGCCATGATTCTGGGCCGTCTATTCGAAGCCCTGTTCGCCCATAAGGTCATTCTGATCGCCACCTCAAACCGCGCCCCCGAAGATCTGTACAAGGACGGCCTGAACCGTGACCGCTTCGTCCCCTTCATTCAGTTGATCCGCGATCAGATGACGGTGCACGAAATCCGCGGCCCGCGTGATTTCCGTCTCGATCGCCTCAAAGGGGCCAAGGTCTATTTCACCCCCTCAACCGATGCCGCACAAGTCACGGCCTTTGACGCCCTGTGGACGCGCCTGACCGAGGGCATGACCGAAACCGGCACCTATATCTGTGTTAATAAACGCGAACTGGCCTTCAAACGCGCCGCAGGCCCGCTGTTGCGCACCAACTTCAAGCATCTCTGCGCCAAGGCCAACGGGGCGGCAGACTATCTGGCCATTGCCGAACGCTTCACCACCGTTTTCATTGAAAACATCCCGCAGATGGGGCCGGAAAACCGCAACGAAGCCAAACGCTTTGTCACCCTGATCGATGCTTTGTATGAGGCCGGTGTCAAACTCGTCTCCCTCGCCGCCGCCGAACCGGCTGATCTTTACCCCACCGGCGACGGGGCCTTTGAATTTGAGCGCACCGTGTCCCGCCTTGAGGAGATGCGCTCGGTCACCTATCTGGAAAACGTGGTCTAAGGGTTCAGATAACGCTGCGCGCGCTCAAGGTGCATGCGCTCAACCATTTCGCCATTGACGGCCACCACGCCCTTATCGGCGTTTTCAGGCCGCCCAAAGGCCGCGACCACCGCCCGCGCCCAGCTTAGCTCAGCCTCGCTGGCCCCAAAGGCCTGATGAGCGATGTCGATCTGCGCCGGATGAATCAGGGTCTTGCCGTCAAACCCAAGTGCCCGACCCTGCGCGCACTCTGCCCGCAATCCCGCCTCATCGCGGAAATTATTATAGACCCCGTCAATAACCCTGAGATCACCGGCCCGCCCGTGCAGCACAATCAACGCCAATGCCTGCGCAATATCACCACGATCCGCCGAGGCAACGCTTCGTAACCCGTGCCTCAGATCATTCGGCCCGGCAATCAGCCCCATCAGTCCCGCCTCCGTCGCGCATATCTCCTTAAGGTTCACAACCCCTCTCGGCGTTTCGATCATCGCCCATAAGGGCATCCGACAGGCTTTCGCCACACCCGTAAGATCAGTGGCCGCCTCAACCTTCGGCACAACCACGCCGGCGAAACCCAGCGGCAGAAGCTGCCTACCGACCTCAACACCTTCCGGCCCGCCGCCTATGCGCAACAGCGTCGGCCTTAAGGCCAACACGCCCTGCGCCGCAATCGTCTGTATATTGGCGACCGCCGTTTCCCGTTCGGCCACCCCCACAGAGTCTTCCAGATCGACTATAACCGCATCGACCTTAAGCTGAGCCAGCTTCTCAAGTGCCCTGAGATTAGCCGCCGGAACGAATAACACCGAACGCAAGGGTGTCTGTATATTGCTGACCATAAATGCCTCTATTGTCTTACCCACCCGTCATAATACCGCTAAGCGCAAGTATAAAGCCTGCTTTTTAATCTACGCCCCTTGCCTGAAAGGGCATCTGAGGTCATATTAAATCCAGCTTCACTTTAATACAGGGAACCCTGATGCTGAATTTCAACCAGACCAATACGGACGTCCTGCCTTCATCGGAGACGATGGCGAAGGACCCGGGCCTGCGTAAATTTATGCTGGGCATATACCAGAAGATGGCACTGGGCCTCGTCCTGACCGCCATTGTCTCCTATGCCGTTCTTAATTCGCCCTTCGTTCTGAACCTGCTCTATACCTTTGGCATCACCGCCGAAGGCCGTCAGGTACTTACCGGCTATACGCCGCTCGGCTGGATTGTCGCCTTTGCCCCTATGGCCCTGAGCTTTATTTCCGGCATGTTCATGCAAAAGCTGGACGCCGCGATTTCCGGCTTCTTCTACTGGCTGTTCGTGGTCATCATGGGCATTTCGCTGGCCTCGATCGCGTTTCTTTATACCGGTGAGTCCATTGCCCGCGTCTTCATGATCACCGCCATTGCCTTCGGTGGCCTGAGCCTGATCGGCTACACCACCAAGGTCAACATGACCGGCTGGCGCACCTTCCTGTATATGGGTGTTCTCGGCCTGATCGCTGCGGGCATCGCCAACATCTTCTTCCAAAGCTCGATGGTCAGCCTGATCACGGCAGTTATTGGCGTCCTGCTGTTCTCGGCTCTGATCGCCTATCAGACCCAGTCTCTGAAGATCACCTACTACGAGACCCCGAACCTGTCTGACCGTCAGATGGCCGCCCTGACCTATATCGGCGCGCTGGGCCTGTACATCAACTTCATCAACCTGTTCCTGAGCCTGTTGCGCCTGTTCGGCAGTCGCGACTAAGTCGTCTCAGATTTCAAAAAGAAAAAGCCCCGCAGGTTCATCCTGCGGGGCTTTTTTATATGATTTCAAACCGCGTCTTATCCAGAACACTGATCACCTGCCCCAGTTCATGCCCGCGCTTGAGGATCAGCCCTGCCTGATTAAACAGGGCAAAGGCCCCCTGCTTGCGGCTTAAGGCCGGACGCTTTTCAATGCGATAAAGCGGCGCTTCGGAACTGCGTCGGAAAATATTGAAGGACACGGCATCGCTAAAACTGTCTATGCCATAGTCGCGCCAGTCGCCTGCCGCCACCTTGCGCCCATAGAGCCTGAGGATCAGCTCAAGCTCGCGCCGGTCAAAAAACACCGGCCCTTTAAGCGCTGTAGAACCTGTTCCCTGATCCTGACCACTCATATGCCGTTCCCTGAACCAAGACGCCCCGATTAGGCCCAATCCGAACGCAGGAAACAAGACAAATCATTGTGCAAATTGTCGTGAAAAGCACAACCGCACGGGAAAATCGCGTCACCATTAAATGACCTTATTCCCGCCACCTCTCCGCCTACATGTACGTGCATAAAGGATTTGTCGGTCAGGCTGGACCGCTCAGGTTCTTCCCTGAACAGCCCCCCCAGCCCGAACCTGATATTTCTGCCTTTACGGATGTGAAAGCGTCCGCCTGATCGACATCATTCCTGATATCTCCCCCTCTGATGTGTGCGCATCCATCCTCCCCGATGGATGCGCTTTTTTTATTTGTCTGCCGCCATCGCTTTGGAGATCACATCGGCCATCTGCTGCGGCGTCAGCCCATAGGCCAGCGGATCGGCAAATTCCCCCTCAGGGTTCATCAGATAGATCACCGAAGTATGGTTCATCGTATAGTCGCGCCCCTCGCCAACCTTTTCATAGGTGGCGCGATAGGCCTTGGCGACCTGGGCAATCTGCGCATCCGTGCCAGTCAGACCGATCACACCTTCGGGAAAACCGCTGCTATTGAGATAGGACTTCATCGCTGCCGGATTATCCCGCTCAGGATCAACCGTGATAAATACAAATTGCAGATCCTTGCCCTTATTGCCCAGACGCGTGCGCGCCTGCTCCAGCGTCTGAAGCGTCAGGGGGCAGATATCCGGGCAATAGGTGAACCCGAAAAACACCGCCGTCCACTTGCCCTCAAGCAGCTTTTCCGTCTGCGCCTTACCGTTCTGGTCTGTCAGGCTGAACGCCCCGCCGATACGCACCGAAGGATCAACCACGCTTGAGGTCACCACCGGCGACGTGCCGCGCAAGGTATTGCCCCAGCCCCAGACCGCCAGCCCCACCAGCCCCGCTAAAACCACAAGGATAATTGTCAGCCGCCACTTGTTCATCTATGTGTTCCCTGAGCGCTGCAAAGCGCCTGAAATCTAAACCTTATGAAACAGTCTCTATAGGCGAACCCACCCCTTGCGCCAATGGTTTAAACAAAAACTTGCCGCCCCCCGCCAGAGACTGATTTCAGGTGACGCCGCCCCTGCGACCGAAGCCTCCCTGACCAGCGGCGACAATCTGAACCTCCGCACCCTGATCAACCTGCGCTGGCTGGCCATACTGGGCCAAAGCCTTCTGGTTCTGACCGTCGCCTATGGCTTCGGCTACCACTTTAACCTCTGGCTTTGTCTCGGCATCATCTCCGCCAGCGTGTGGCTGAATCTCATCCTGCTGTTCAGCGGCCAGACGCGCCGCCAGCTAAGAGACTGGGAAGCCGCCCTGCAACTCAGCTTCGACGCCCTGCAACTGGCTGCCCTTCTGGGGGCCACCGGCGGACTGAACAATCCCTTCTGCCTGATGCTCGTGGCACCGGCGACCGTTGCCGCCGCCAACCTGCCGACGCGTTACGGAGCAGGCGTTGTCATCGTCTCGGTGCTGGCCACCTGCGCTCTGGTCTTCTGGTCCCTGCCCCTGCCGTGGGCCGAAGGTGATACCTTCAGCCTGCCGCACGTCTATCGTCTGGGCTTCCTCGCCGCCATCCTGATCGGCATCGTCTTTACCGCAGGCTATGCCTGGCAGGCCGCCCTCGAAGCCCGCCGCATGGAACAGGCGCTCAACGCCACGCGCGCCGTGCTTGAAAAAGAACACCGCCTGTCGGCCCTGGGCGGTCTCGCCGCTGCCGCCGCCCATGAACTCGGCACCCCGCTCGGCACCATTCAGGTTGTGGCGCGCGAAATGCTGCGGTCATTAAAGCCCTCTGACCCCCTGCACGAAGACGCTGAACTGCTCGTCTCCCAGAGCCAGCGCTGCCGCGACATCCTGAAAAACCTGTCCCAGAAACCCGAAACCCGCGATCAGGTCTATGACCAGATGCCGCTCAGGGCCTTTCTCGAAGAAGTCGCCCGTCCCTATCGCGGCTACGATAAGGCAATCCACATCACCGTCACGGCCGAAAACCTGCCCGAAGATGAGGACGCCGGCACCCTGATCAGCATTAAGCGCCGCCCCGAATGGCTGCATGCCCTGAGGGCCTTTGTCGAAAACGCTATTGATTTCGCCGCCAGCGAAGTCTGGATACGCGTTGAAATTTATGAGGCCTCAGTCAGCCTGTCGGTCGAGGATGACGGGCCGGGCTTTTCACCGGAAATTCTGTCGCGACTTGGCGGCCCCTATGTCTCGACCCGTCAGGTCGATGGCCGCGTAGGTACTGGCGGCGGCATGGGACTGGGCTTTTTCATCGCCAAGACCCTTTGCGAACATACCGGCGCCACGGTACGGTATGGCAACCGGGACGCGGGAGGGGCCTATGTGCGTCTCTTGTGGCAGCGCGATGAGATCGATATTGTGTGGGATCATGTCCCCACACCCACTGCATAAGGAAACAGCCTGATGGATGATGACAGCACAGACAGCAAATCAGCGATTGAGGCGCGTCTGGCGGAAATCGGCGACCGCACGCTGATCCTGCTCGATGATGACGCCCCCTTCCGCCAGCGTCTGGCCCGCGCCCTCGAAGTGCGCGGCTTTACCGTTACTCCTGCCGAAAGCGTCTCTGAGGCGCTGAAAATCATCGAAACCAATCCCCCCGCTTTTGGCGTCATGGATATGCGCCTCGAAGACGGCAATGGCCTCAAGGCCGTCGAAGCCCTGCACCAGAAACGCCCGGATGCCCGCGCCATCATGCTGACCGGCTATGGTAATATCGCTACCGCCGTCGCTGCCGTGAAATCCGGCGCGGTCGATTACCTGTCCAAACCCGCCGATGCCGATGATGTCGTCAAAGCCCTTCTGGCCCTCGAAGACCACGCCCCCGAAGCCCCCGAAAATCCCATGTCCGCCGACCGCGTGCGCTGGGAACACATTCAGCGCGTCTATGCGCTATGTAACCACAATGTGTCGGAAACGGCGCGACGTCTGAACATGCACCGCCGCACCCTGCAACGCATCCTCGCCAAGCGCGCCCCGAAATAAGAGTATCCTGAAAATGTCATCTGTTCGTTTTGCCGTCACCGGCGCCAAGGGCCGTATGGGTCAGGCCGTCATCCGTGTCCTTAAGGAGCGCGGCCTTGAAATCGTGACTGAGATCGACAAGGACGACGCCCTTGACCTGTCTCAGGCCGATGCCATCATCGACTTCTCGACCCCCGCCGCCTCCCTAAGCATCGCCAAGGCCGCCGCCGCCGAAGGCAAAAAGCGCAGCAAGCCCCTGACCCATGTTATCGGTTCAACCGGCTTCATGCCTCAGGACGACGCAGCGCTCAATGCCCTGACCTCTGAGGTCGTGATCATCCGCTCCGGCAACTACTCGCTGGGGGTCAACATCCTGATGGGTCTGGTGAAACAGGCCGCCGAAAAGCTGTCGGCTAACGACTGGGACATCGAAGTGCTTGAAGCCCACCACAAGCGCAAGGTCGATGCGCCTTCCGGCACCGCCCTGATGCTCGGTGAAGCCGCCGCCGCAGGCCGAGAGGTCAACCTGCCCGACGTTAAGGTGGCAGCCCGCGATGGCCTGACCGGACAGCGTGAAACCGGCACGATTGGCTTCTCCGTGATCCGTGGTGGTGGCATCGTCGGCGAACACAGTGTCCTGTTTGCTTCCGAAGACGAGGTCATCACCCTGTCGCACTCGGCCCGCGACCGTACTCTGTTTGCTCGTGGCGCGGTCGAGGCCGCCCTATATGGTGTCAAACAACCAGTCGGCCTGTACAATATGCAGGATGTCCTCGGCTTCTGATCATACTCCCCAACTTGTTGGGGGAGATGTCGCAAAGCGACAGAGGGGGCATCTTACTTCTGTGACACTAAACCTTTTTCGGCGTCAGCGAGATGGTGTTCTTGATCACGCACAAAAAGCGGATGATCAGAAAGGCTAGTACGAACGTCACAAGCAACCGAATATGGGTTTCAATGGCCATCACATCGGGCCACACCGGCGTCAAACCATCTTTAAGTGGCCACAGTGCTGCGACGCCCAGACTCAAACCCGTCGCCAGAAGCGCCTTAAGCGCATAGGCCGTTTTCTTTGACTGAATAATACCGATCAACAGACTGATAACCAGCACAGGCAACAGACTCAGGCCCACCAGAGAGGCGCGAACCTGATCCACGATTACCGCTAAAAAATCGACTATATCCGACATGCATACCCCCTCTCACACCTGATCCCCGATCAGGAGTGTGCGTGCCTTTTGTCGCCTCGTAAAGAGCGGTTTCGTGTCGTTCGGGCCACGCCTGCAGACGAAATCACCCGCGTCCGGTTGAACCAAACCCGCCCGCGCCGCGTGCCGTGTCATCAAGACTTTCGACTACGTCCCATTCGATACGGGCATGACGGGCCACGACCATCTGGGCAATGCGATCCCCGCGCCGGATAACAAAATCCGCATCCCCCAGATTGATCAGGATCACGCAGACTTCCCCGCGATAATCCGAATCGACCGTTCCCGGTGTATTGAGGCAGGTAATGCCATGCTTCAGCGCCAGTCCCGAACGCGGGCGCACCTGAATTTCAAACCCCTGCGGCACAGCCATTTTCAGCCCCGTCGGCACCAGCGCCCGCCCGAAAGGCTTAAGTGTCAGCACCTCGCCCTCGGCAATAGCGGCCCTCAGATCAAGCCCCGCCGACCCTGCCGTCTCATAGGCAGGCACAGGCAGATCAGCGGCATGGGGCAAACGCACAAGGCGGGCAGTATCGGTCATTTAATTCGGGTTCCTATATAACGGATCAAATCTTCAGCGGCTTCACGCTTGGTCAGAAGCTTGGCATTGGTCGGACCTGACTCGTCAATCAGGATCATATTGGTCGTGTCACGTTCAAACACGTCTTTCGACACATCATTGGCCATGATGACATCGGCCCCCTTGGTGCGCAGCTTGGTGCGGCCATAGACCTCGACATTGCGTGTTTCCGCCGCAAATCCGACCACCAGTTGCGGCCTCAGGCTTTCATGTTTGCCCACAGACGCCAGAATGTCAGGGTTTTTAACCAGCGTAATGGTTAACTCACCATCCTCGCCCTTTTTCTGCTTGTCGCGGGCAATTTCCTTGGCCCGCCAGTCGCCGACCGCCGCCACGGCAATAAACACATCCGCAGGCAGGGCCGAATGCACCGCGTCATACATCTCCTGCGCGGTTTCAACATCGACCCGCTCAACACCCGCAGGCGTCGGAATATTTACCGGCCCCGATACCAGCGTCACCTGCGCCCCCGCCCTGACCGCCGCTTCGGCAATGGCATAACCCTGCTTGCCACTTGAACGATTGGTCACCCCACGCACCGGATCAAGCGGCTCAAAAGTCGGCCCTGCCGTGATCAGCACATGCCGCCCCTTAAGCGGTTGTGCTTTCGGCTTCAAAGCCTCCTGAATGGCGGCAAAAATCGCCTCAGGTTCCGCCATCCGCCCGAGTCCAAACTCCCCGCAGGCCATATCGCCCTCATCAGGGCCGACAAACGCCACACCATCCGCACGTAAGGTCTCAAGATTGCGCTGCGTCGCCGCATGATGCCACATGCGCACATTCATCGCCGGAGCCATCAGCACCGGCTTGTCTGTCGCCAGCAACAGCGTGGACGCCAGATCATCACTCAGCCCCGTCGCCAGCTTGGCCATCAAAGCCGCTGTCGCAGGCGCCACCACCACCAGTTCCGCCTGCCGCGACAGGGTGATATGGCCCATCTCGGCTTCGTCCGTCAGATCGAACAGATCGGTATAGACCTTGTCACCGCTCAATGATCCAGCACTCAGAGGCGTAACAAATTCCTGCGCGGCCTTGGTCAGCACCACGCGCACATTTAGCCCCGCCTTGCGGATCAGGCGGATAAGCTCCAGCGCCTTATAGGCAGCTATACCCCCACCGACGATGAGCAATATACGCGGAGGACTTGCAACGGTCATGGATTACGCCCTAATAATCTTTTGATCAGAATGGGGATCAGTCTGGTTTGTATATGGGGCAGGAATGACAATCGCACAACGCTTTTTGGCCTTCCTCGGCCTCTGTTTATTGGTGGCCTGTGACGCTGGCCCCAGTGCGGTCTTACCTGACGGCGAAGGCATCTCCCCTACTGAACAGACCGCCCCCGCCCGTCACGCCGCAGCACCGGCTACACCCGACAGCGCCCCGCCGCCGGTGGAAATTACCCCCGAAGCGACCACCGCGCCCGCTAATGATGATATTAAGATCACCCGCACCCGTTACGGCGAGTGGCCGCTGTGGTCATCCAACCGACAATATACGGCCTATGAGAACGCCACCTATCATTACGAAAAGCATGGCCATGCCTTCGGAGCGCAATCCTATGAACACTGGCTGTCTCTGGTGCATGGCTTTGTCCATTCCCCGCCCAAAGGCACCGAACGCCTTCAGCGTAATAACGGCGACACGCTTTTTTATAACCGCCCGCAAAACATCTTTGCCGTCATGACCAAAGCCGGTGCCCCGCGCACCATGTTCCGCCCCGATAACGGGGCCGACTACTGGCAGAAACAGAAACAGATCGAAGCCGGTCGCCGCACCATCCGTGAAGACTAAGTCAGCGCCACCCAGACCATAACCCCAAGCGCCAGCGCTGCCGTCGCCACCGCCAGCACCGACAGGTTGCGGCTCTGCTTCAGTTCGGATTTGACCAGCAATAACAAGGCCTGATCCCGCATGGCGCGTTCCGCCGGATCATCGTCCTTAAGGCGTTGCACCAGCTTATCGATCAACCGCCGTGCCTCAGCCACCGGCGACAATTCCTTGGAGATAAACTCCCTTACCACCGGCCGTGCCGCTTCCCAGATATCGTGTTCGGGATAGAGCCTGCGTGCGACACCTTCGACACTGACCATTGTCTTTTGCAGCAGCACCAGTTCGGGCCTGAGGTGCATGTCAAACTGCGCCGTAATCTCGAACAACTGCGTCAGCAAGCGCCCCATCGACACTTCGGTCGCCGCCTTGCCCAGCACCGGCTCCCCCACGGCCCTGAGCGCCTGTGCAAAGGCCTCGACATTGTGATGTCGCGGCACATATCCGGCCTCGAAATGCACTTCGGCCACACGGCGATAGTTGCGCCGCAGGAACCCCCACAGCATCTCCGCCAGATAAAGCCGTTCCGCCGGTTTCAGCCGCCCGATGATGCCGAAATCAATCGCCGTCAGATGATCAGGGGCCTGCGCAAACAGATTGCCTTCGTGCAGATCGGCATGAAACACGCCATGATTCAGCGCCTGAGACAAAAACGATCGGATCAGATTATCGGCCATCCCCTTCGGATCAATCCCCGGCAGACTCAACGCCTCAGGGCGGCTTAAAGGCACACCATTGGCCCATTCGACGACAATCACCCGACGCGCCACATAATGCCACACCACCTTGGGCGCGGACATATAGGGTTCGGCATTGATAATCGCCCCAAGCTCATCGGCGGCGGATGCCTCAAGCCTGAGATCAAGCTCAAGCAACAAAGACTGCGCCACCGTATCGACAAAGGCTTCCGGCTCCAGACGCCGCGACGCCGGTGAGAAAAAGGCAATCAGCCGCGCCGCCAGCCGCATCATGGCAATGTCATCGGCAATAATCTGCTCGATGCGTGGACGGAGAATTTTCACCGCCACCTTGCGCCCGTCCTTAAGCACCGCGCGATGCGCCTGAGCGATAGACGCCGCCCCGATCACCTCACCAAATTCGGCAAAGATGGTCTCAACCGGCTGCTCAAGGGCCTCCTCAATCAGGCGACGCGCCACCGCGTCTTCAAACGGCGGCAACTGGTCCTTAAGGTGCGCCAGATCGCGGATAAACTCAGGGCCGAAAATATCGCCCCGCGTCGATAAGACCTGCCCCAGCTTGATGAAGGCTGGCCCCAGACTTTCAAACGCCCGCGCATAGCGTAAGCCCACGCGATCCTGAATGCCGCGACGGGCAAACCAAAAACGTAAACTGCCGCCAAAAAACCGCGCGGGTGGACTTAGATGATGTGACAGTTCGCGCGGGATCAGCACGTCTTCGCGCAGAAGCAGGAAACCGGCCTTGATCAGACGCCCGAACGAACCAAACACCGTTTTACGCCCACCCGTAATGCAGCGCACAGACGCCGCCGGTGAAGTTGGTATAGCCCGCCCGTTTGAAACCGGCGGTCTCGATCATGCCCTTGAACGTCTGTTGATCAGGGAAGCGCTTAATGCTCTCCACCAGATACTGATAGGAGTCACGGTCATTGGCAATAAGCTGCCCCATGAACGGAATGACCTTGAACGAATAGAATTCGTAAAAATTCTCAACCAGACCCGTCGTCGGATGCGAGAACTCAAGGCAGAAAAAACGCCCGCCCGGTTTCAGCACCCGCTTCGCTTCATTGAGCGCGCCCTGCACATCCGAGACATTACGGATACCGAACGAAATAATATAGGCATCGATGCTGTTGTCAGGGATCGCCAGATTCATGGCATCCCCCACCGACCAGGTGATCTCAGGTTCGGTGCCCTTGGCAATACCCGCCTCGATCATCGCCTGATTATAGTCGATAATATTGATCTGAACGTCCTGACCGCCTGACGTGCCGAAACGCCGTGCCTTGGCCTTACGCGCCAGCTTCGCCAGACGCCGCGCAATGTCCCCCGTACCACCGGCACAGTCGATGATCACCTCACCCGGCTGCGGATTAAGCTTGGCACAGGCCGCATCCTTCCAGATGTGATGCACGCCACCGGACATGACATCGTTCATCAGGTCGTATTTCGACGCCACCGACCTGAAGACGTTGTGCACAAGGCTGACCTTTTCGGTGGCCTCAACATCACGAAAACCAAACGGAGAGGTTTTCACCGGATCATTAGAAGACATATCGCTCATGCGGCAGGTTTTAGAACATCCGCCTATCTTTGGCGATACCTATTTCATGTGAAACAGGTGCGATAAAATAGCCTAATCCATAATCGCCTTATCGGACGAGCGCCGGAACGGGCCCTTGTAATCGGCGGTCCGACGACGACGGCGGTCAGGGCCGGTATAACCAGCTGATTTAACCCAGGCCCGCTCGTTCTCGATCACGCTTTTCATCCGGTCGATCAGCGCCCGCGCCGTCAAAGGCTTGGCGACAAATTCATTCACCCCCGCGTCCCGCGCGGCAATGACGTGCGAACGGTCGGTGTGGCCGGTCATCATGATAATCGGCACATAGGGGTGCGGACTATCGACGCCCGTGCGCAAAAGCCGTGTGAACTCAATGCCGTCAATGGTTTCCATCACCAGATCGAGGATAATGACATCGGGCCGCCAGTCGCGCACGATCTCAAGCGCCTCAGCCCCGTCCGACGCCTCGCGGATATGCACGATCCCCATAGAGCGCAGCATGGTACTTACGATAACCCGCATATAGTGGTTATCATCGACAACAAGGGCCAATACTCTGGAAAACTGGCTCAAACGCTTAACCTGTCACTTGAGTTACGATCGGGAATGTAACGATTCATATGATGAAAGGGTTAGGGTGCTTCCTTTACAAAAGTCTTAACGTAACGATACCCACACAGCTTGTATGGTAAAAAGATAATTTAACTTGATCTTTTTCCCTTTCCGCGTTTCAGTCTCCAGCAATTTTAATCCACTTATTTTGTCATTAAAAACAGAGGCGGCCATATGATCGACTGGCGCAACCGTACCGTCATCGCCAGCGCAGCGGCGGTGTTGATCTCAGGCTTCAGCATAGGCTTTCTGACCGCCAAGGCCACCGAAGGCGGTTTCCGGCCCAGTAAGGACTCCGTATCGGTCAGTGAATCCGTCAGCGGCCTGTTCGGCAAGCCCCGCGACAAGGATGCCCCCCGCGCCGTTGACCGCAAACCCGCCGGTTTCGCCGTCTGGAAGCACCGTCTCGACTTATCGGGCGCAACACCCGCCGCCTGTATCGAATTTTCAAAGCCGCTTGATGCCTCGAAAGCCTATGGCGACTATGTGCTGGTCTCGCCTGAACTGCCCTCCAAACCCGCCGTCTCCGTTAAGGGTTCCGAACTCTGCGTCAGCGGCTTCGGCTTTACCGACCGCCGCATCACCGTCCTCAAGGGCCTGCCCTCTGATGGCAAGGACACCCTGAAAGCCAATACCGACATCGATTTTGCCTTTGGCGAAAAGCCGCCCTATGTCGGTTTTGCCGGCAATGGCGTCATCCTGCCGCGCGAAGATGCCGATGGCGTCGCCGTCGAAACCCTCAATGTCTCGTCACTGGCTTTTGAGGTCTGGCGCGTCGCCGACCGCAATCTGGTGCGCAAGACCCTGTCTGCCCCCGATCCCGTGGCCGAAGGCGACTATAATTATGACGGCCCGTGGGCCGAAGACAGCCCCGATGGCGAAGGCCGTAAGGTCTGGTCAGGCACCGTGCCTGTGCGCGGCAATGCCGGTGAACGCGTCACGACCGTCTTCCCGTTAGGGGCCGTCCTTAAGGACCTGAAAGCCGGTGCCTATGTCATCAAGGTACGCGACGCCTCCGGTGGCCGGGACAAGAAACCAAACGATCAACCGGCACAGGCCCGCCGCTGGGTACTGTTCACCGATCTCGCCCTGACCACCTATAGCGGCTCTCAGGGCGTTGATGTCGTCGTCCGCTCGCTGAAATCGGCCAAGCCGGTCAATAATGTCCGCGTTGCCCTTGTGGCGCAAAACGGCGAGGAACTGGGCGAAGCCCGCACCGGCAGCGATGGCCGCGCAACCTTCCCCAAGGCGCTCCTTAAGGGCGAAGACGCCCTGACGCCGCGCATGATCATGGCCTATGGCCCCGCCGATGATTTCACCGCCACCGACATCAACAGCTCACCGGTCGATTTCTCCGGTCGCGGCGTCGAAGGCCGCTCTGACCTGACCGAAGGCCGTGTCGCCAATGGCATGGTCGATGGCTTCCTCTATACCGATCGCGGCATCTACCGCCCCGGTGAAACTGTGCGTCTGGTGGCGCTGGTGCGCGACAATGCCGGTAAGGCCATCAAGGATCGCAAAGGCGCTCTGGTCATTACGCGCCCCTCAGGCGTCGAAGCCTTCCGCTTCCCCTTCGACAAAACGCCTCAGGGCTTTGCACTGGCCAATATCAGCCTGCCCTCCACCGCCCCGCGTGGTCAGTGGCGCGCCCGTCTCGAGATCGAGGGCATTGACGGCGATTCCGGCAATCTGTCCTTTGCCGTCGAAGACTTCGCCCCGCAACGTCTGGGCGTCGATGTCGAGGCCAATGCCAAACAGGCCCTGACCAGCGATGAAACCCGCGCCGTCGGCGTGACGGCCCGTTTCCTCTATGGGGCCGTCGGTTCTGGCCTCAATGTCTCAGGCGAAGCGCGCATCCGCCGCGACTTCAACCCCTTCCCGCAGCATAAGGACTATCGCTTCGGCAACGAGCAGACACCTTTTGCCGAGAAATATATAGACCTGCCGGAAACCGTCACCGATGGCGAAGGCAAGGCGACCTTCCCGCTGCGTGCCTCTGAGGCCGGTGACACCGATCAGCCCCTGTCAGTGCTTCTGACCGCAGCAGTCTTTGAACCGGGCGGACGTCCGGTGCGTGAATCCCAAACCCTGCGCATCCGCACCAAACCCGTCTATTTCGGTGTGAAGATCGACAGTGAGGACACCACCGACTACCGTGCGCCCAAGAGCCTGATCTCGATTATCGGCGTCAATGCCGACGGCACCAAGATCAGCATCAATGGCGTCAAGGTGCGCCTGATTGCTGAAAACTGGAACTATGATTGGTACCAGCAGGACGGTCGCTGGCAGTGGCGACGCACCTCCAAGGATGTCGTCATCTCCGATAAGGATTATGACCTCAACGCCAATACCGGCTTACGCTTTGATCGTAATCTGGATTGGGGCGACTACCGCCTTGAGGTCACCCATGAACAGACCGGTGCCCGCACCATTATCCGCTTTGCGTCGGGTTGGGGCTCATCGACCGACGCCACCGAAGCGCCTGACTTTGTCCGCATTACCGCCGGTAAGAAAGCCTACGCTCAGGGCGACACCATCGATATCACCCTGAAATCCCCCTATAAGGGCGAGGCGCAGATCGCGGTCGCTACCGACCGTCTGATTGATCTTAAAACCGTCAGCGTCAGCGACAAGGGCACCACGGTACGCCTGAAAACCGACGCCAACTGGGGCGGCGGGGCCTATATCATGGTCAGCGTCATCCAGCCGCGTGATCCGGTGGAATCCTCCAAACCGCGCCGCGCCATGGGCCTGATCTATGTGCCGCTTGAAGCCAAATCGCGTAAGCTGAACGTCAAACTCGACCTCAAGGATAAGGTGCTCAAACCCGACTACACCAATGGTCAGGCCTTTATCGAAGTCCCTCTGAAAATCGAAGGCACCAAGTTCGGTGAACGTGCCCGCGTTTCAGTCTCGGTCGTCGATCAGGGCATCCTGAACCTGACGAAATTCAAATCTCCCGACCCCGCAGGCTTCTATTTCGGCAAGCGTGCCCTCGGCGTCGATTACCGTGACGATTATAGCCGCCTGCTTGACCCCAATCTCGGTGCCCCCGCCACGCTTAACTATGGCGGTGACCAGATCGGCGGCGAAGGCCTGACGACCACCCCGATCAAAACCGTCGCCCTGTGGTCGGGCGTAGTCAATACCGGCCTTGATGGCAAGGCCCACGTCAAATTGCCGGTCGGCAAGTTCAATGGCGAACTTAAGGTCATGGCCGTGGCCTGGACAGACGAAGCCGTCGGGTCCTCCGAAGACCGTCTGACCGTGCGTCAGCCGGTGGTTGCCGAACTGGCCTTGCCTCGTTTCCTGTCACCGGGCGATAAGGCGCTGGCCACGGTTGAGCTTAACAATGTCGAAGGCAAAAACGGCGTCTATGAATTTGTCCTCAATGGCATGAAGGGCATCGTTCTGGCCTTCAAAAAAGCCTTCAATATCGATCAGGGCCAGCGCGTCACGGAACTGGTTGAAATCGAAGCCCCGCGCACCGTCGGTGTCTCGACCCTGAACCTCGGCCTGTCCGGTCAGGGCTACAGCTTCACCGAAGACTATAATATCCAGACCCGCATGGGCTGGGGTGCCGAAACCCGCGTCATCACTGAACAACAGGCGGTCAACCAGACATGGACGCCGCCGGCTTCGCTGCTCAATGGCCTGCAACCGGGTTCCGCCACCCTTCAGGTGTCCTATTCCCCTTTCCGCGGCATTGATCCGGCCCCTCTGGCCGCCGCGCTCAACCGCTACCCCTATGGCTGCACCGAACAGATTATCTCGGCGGCCTACCCACGCATCTATGTCAGCCCGTCTCTCGGCGGCAATCAGACACAGGCCAACAATATCCTGAAGCTTGCGGTCAATAAGGTACTGGATCGTCAGGCCGCCGACGGCGCTTTCGGCCTGTGGCGTGCCGGTGACGGTCAGGCCGAAGGCTGGCTTGGGGCCTATGCGGTGGACTTCCTGCTTGAGGCCAAAAAACAGGGCGTCTATGTCCCTGCCGATGCCCTCGAAAAAGCCCTGAACGGCCTGCGTGACGTGGCCCGTCCGGACGGTTATTCCAGCGTCTCCTATATTAACCGCGTCAACGAAGGCCCGTGGTGGACAGCCCCTGCCGCCAAGGCCGCGACCGAAGACCTGCGCTCACGCGGCTCGGCCTATGCGCTTTATGTGCTGGCTAAGGGCGGTTCCGGCGATCTGGCGCGTCTGCGCTGGTATCATGACGTACAGTTCAAATCGGAAAAATCACCTCTGGCCCGTGCTCAGGTCGGGGCCGGTCTGGCCCTGATGGGCGATAAGGCCCGCGCCCGCTCGGCCTTCCGTCAGGCCGTATCTGCGGTTGGCTATAAGGCCAATAATGACTGGTATCAGTCACCCCTGCGTGACATTGCTGCCATTATCGCCCTTGGCTACGAAGTGGGCGAAGCCGAAGCCGTCAAGCCGTTGATTGCCCGCCTTGAGCGTGAGATCAAATCGCCTGATGCCCTGAATACACAGGAACAGGCGCAAATCCTCCGTGCCTCAGCGGCCCTCCTTAAGGCTTCCGGCCCCCTGAACATCAAGGGCGAAGGCGTTATCGCCATTGACGGTAAATCGAGCCTGCAACGCTTCAATGTCGGCAAACTCAGCGAAGCAAAACTGAAAAACGAAGGTTCCGGCCCCGTCTGGCGCACGGTCACCGTGACCGGCGTACCTGTGACAACACCCAACGCTGTCGCCAATGGCCTGACGCTCGATAAAACCTACTACGCCCTGTCCGGTCAACGCCTTGATCCGTCTCAGATCGTACAGGGACAAAAAGTCATGGTCGTCATCAGCGGACGTTCCGGTTACGCCGGTCGCAGGCCCATCGTCATTGATGATGCCTTGCCCGCCGGTTTCGAAATTGAACTGACCCTGACGCCCGAAGACACCCGCTCAGGCCCGTTCAGCTTCGCCGGAAGCCTGACCCGCACCGATGCTCAGGAAGCCCGCGACGACCGCTATGTCGCCGCCTTCGATGCGACCTCAAGCGACAGCTTCCGCGTCGCCTATGTCGCCCGCGCAGTAACGGCAGGGGACTATTACCTGCCCGGTGCCGAGGCCAAGGACATGTACCGCACCGACCTGTTTGCCCGCACCTCCGGCAGCCGCGTCACCATCGCCTTACGGCAATAGGCGCTGATGTCATGGCGTGAGCGTTTACCGGCCAGACTGATCAAGCCCCTGATCGCCCTTGTGGCACTTCAGGTGGCGGTCTGTCTGGCCGATTTTATCCTGCCGCCGGACATGTCCCGTGCCCGCGAGGCTTCTGCCGTCGCCCTTGACCGCAACGGCGCATGGCTCAGAGCCTTGCCCGTCGAAGGCGGCACATGGCGTATCCGTGCCGATCTTGACCGCACCGACCCGCAGTTCCTCAAACATCTGCTGAAAACCGAAGACGAGCGCTTTTACTGGCATCTGGGGGTCGATCCGATCGCCATTGTTCGTGCGTTTGGCTCTAACCTGCGCTCAGGCGATATTGTCTCCGGTGGCTCGACCATCACCATGCAAACCGCCCGACTGCTGGAGCCCAAACCCCGCACCTATCTCGCCAAGGTCACCGAAGTCTTTCGCGCCTTTCAGCTTGAGATGCGCTATTCCAAGCGCGAAATCCTGTCCGTCTATCTGACCCTTGCGCCCTATGGCGGCAATCTTGAGGGTGTGCGGGCGGCATCGCTTTCCTATTTCGGACAGGAACCGCAGAACCTCACCCTCGGTCAGCAAGCCCTGCTGATCGCCCTGCCTCAGGCCCCCGAAGCCCGCCGACCCGACCGTAACCCGCAAAATGCGGTAAACGCCCGCAATCTGGTGCTGCAACGTCTGGCTGACCGCAATATCATCTCGCAGGTTCAACTCATTGAGGCCCGCGAAGAACCGGTCGCCTCAGGCCGCCTCATCTTCAATGCCCATGCCTGGCATGCCGCCGGTCGTCTGGCCTCTGAGGCCGCCCGCACAAACACGCTTCAACCCACCGTCGTCACCACCATCGACGCCCCCCTTCAGACCCGCCTCGAAGCGCTGGCGCGGCGCACCGCCACCGAGCAAGGCCCCGATAGCTCAGTGGCCATCATGGTCATCGACCTGAGAACCCGCGCCGTCCGCGCCAGTGTCGGGTCATCGGGCCTTGACCGCGCCGGTGGCTGGATCGACATGACGCAGGCCACCCGTTCCCCCGGTTCGGCCCTCAAACCCTTTATCTACGGCATGGGCTTTGAGGACGGCATTATCGCGCCGGATACCCGCCTGATCGATGCCCCGACCCGATTTGGCGACTATCAACCGGAAAACTTTGACCGCGCCTTTCATGGCGAAGTCTCCGCCAGAGAGGCCCTGACCCATTCGTTGAACATCCCTGCCGTCACCGTGCTCAACCGCATCGGTGTCGGCGGTTTCGAAGGGCGTCTGGCCTCGGTCGGTGTACCGCTGAAACGCCCAAAGGCCGGTTTGCGCGATGCCGGTCTGGCGCTGGCGCTTGGAGGCGCCGGTATAAAACTGGCCGATCTCGCCATGCTCTATGCCGCCCTTGATGACGGCATCGCCAAGCCGCTGGCGTGGACGCAAGCCGAGGAAACCGGCAATCTCAACCGGCGCGGCACACGGTTTTTACAAAAAGACGCCGCCGCCCGTGTCGTCTCCATCCTGCGTGAAACCCCGCCGCCCGATGGTCGCCTGCCCGCACATCTGATGAAATCCGGCAATCGTCCTGCCTATAAGACCGGCACCTCCTATGGCTACCGCGATGCTTTGGCCGCGGGCCTTGCCGGTGGCTATGCCGTGCTCGTCTGGACAGGCCGTCCCGATGGCGGTGCCCGTGCCGGTCAGACCGGCCGCGAAGCCTCCGCGCCTCTGCTGTTTGACGTCTTCGACCAGATCAACACCCCGTCTCAGGCCCCTCAGGCCCTTGGGCCCGCCCGCGCCCCCGAAGCCCTGAAAACCCTTGAGACCGGCGCTCGCGGCCCCTCGATCCTGTTCCCGCCAAACGGTGCCCGCCTCTATGTCGAAACCGATGCCAACGGGCAAAAACGCGGCCTGAAACTGTCGGCCCGCGGCAAGGGCCCTTTGTCGTGGTACATTAACGGTTTGCCGGTTGATTCTGACCTGATCTGGGTACCGGAAAGCGACGGCTTTTATGACCTCAGCGTCATAGACACAGACGGCCACATTGCCCGCAGCCATGTCCGCGTTCAGATCATCGGAACCACCCCGCCTCATTGAACGGCCCTTTTCATTTGGCGTAACCGCGTTTTTGCGTTAACCTTTTCGCATCTGTTACAGAGGGGAGACGGATATGATCGAACTGACCACCGCAGGCGCAGGCTATGGGCGGCGCAAACGTCGCATAGACCCATTACTCATTAGCTTTTTTCAGGTCGTCCTTGGCCTGACCGGTGCGGCCACCCTGATCCTGTTCTTCTACACAGGCTCTTTTTCCGCTGCCGGTGAATGGGCGGATGCGACGATCAACACCGTGATTACGAGCATCGCTTCCTTTCTGCCGTGGTAAAGCGGCTGAGTGCGAATCCAAAATTAACACTTGATCGACCGTCTCCAAGCTTTTATTTCCAACGGACATTGAAAGCACGGAGATGACCATGGTTGACGAACTGATTGAAAACAATCGCAAGTGGTCCCGTGAAAAAGTCCGCGTTGATCCAGATTTTTTCTCGCGTCTGGTGCGTCAGCAAAATCCTGAATATCTCTGGATCGGCTGCTCAGACTCACGCGTTCCGGCCAACGAAATCGTTAATCTCGATCCGGGCGAGTTGTTTGTTCACCGCAACGTCGCCAATCTCGCCCCGCCACAGGACGCCAATTACCTGTCGGTGCTGCAATATGCCGTCAATGTGTTGAAGATCAAACATGTGCTCGTTGTTGGCCACTATGGCTGCGGCGGTGTACGTGCGGCGATTGAATCAACCGGCGACACCCTGATTGACCACTGGCTGTCCCCGATCCGCGATGTCGCCCACGCTCATCGTCATGAACTTGATACCTGCGATAACCAGAATGAGCGCGTTGATCGCCTGTGTGAACTGAACGTGATCGATCAGGTGCGTAATGTCGCCACCAACCCGATTATCCTCAATGCCTGGCGTCAGGGTCAGCCTCTGGCCGTACATGGCTGGGTCTATTCCATCGCCAACGGCCTCGTGACCGACCTTAATGTGTCGGTGCGTAGCCTTGCCGAGCGTGAGCGCCTGTTCGGAATATAAGCGCCAGATACTTTTCTGTTCGCAGATCACAGCTTTTAGGTAATTACGCCGTTCTGTTCAGAACTTGTTTAACTCTTTGCCGCCAAATGGCGATTCATACAGGCCCTTACCCTGTTGGATTCATTAGGTTTTGGTTAAGATTTACACATGACAGCCACTCTTGGCTTAGGATCAGCACAGTTCGGCTGTGATTACGGCATCTCCAATCCGCGCGGTCGCGTGGCTGAGGACGAAGTGCGTCAGATCCTTAAGCTGGCAGCCGATTGTGGTCTTAAAACCATTGATGTCGCCCCCTATGGCGGCGATGTCGAACGCATACTGGGGCGCTGCTGGCCGTTCCCGTCACCTTTCAAGCCGCAAATCCGCACCCTGCGCATTGAAAAAGGCCTCGACTGGCTGGAATCGCGCCTGAAACGCTCGGTCGATCATATGGGACTGGCCCGCGCGCAGGTCGCCCTGATTGATAATGCCGAAGACCTGATGGGGCCTCAGGGCGACGCCCTGTGGGCGCGTCTGGAAAAACTCAAATCCGAAGGCCTGTTCAAAAGCATCGGCATCAATGCCACCCTTAAGGATCGTCCGGTGCTTCTGGCCAAACGCTTTAAGCCCGACCTGATGCAATTGCCCTGCTCGCTGCTCGATCAGCGTCTGGTGCAAAACGGCGATATCGAAGCCCTTGCCGCGCTCGGCACCGAAGTTCAGATCCGTTCGGTCTTCCTTCAGGGCCTGATGTTCGTTCCGCGTCAGGACCTGCCTGCCAACCTTCAGCCGGTTGGCCCGCAACTGTCCCGCATTCGCCGCCATCTGGCCGAAACCGGCACAGACCCCCTGCATGCAGCCCTAAGCTTCGCCCTTAATCTCAAAGGCGTGTCCTCAGTGATTGTCGGCGTGACCTCTGCCGCTGAACTCAGGGCGGTGATTGCGGCTTCTGACCGGCCTAAACCCGATCTGGCATGGGAAAGCTTTGCCCTTAAGGATGAAGTCGCCCTTGATCCTGACCTGTGGTACAAGGATTTCTCCGGCGAACCGCGTCCTCTGGCCGCCAACGGCTATATCCGCGCCGCCTGAGCCGTTTTTAATATCCAGAGTTCTCCATGCCCGAATTGCCTGAGGTGGAAACCGTCCGGCGCGGCCTTCAGCCGGTGCTCGAAGGCGCACGCCTGTCCGATGTGCATCTCAACCGCCCCAATCTCCGCTATCCGTTTCCTGACCGCTTTGCCGAGCGGCTGAATGATGCCACCGTGCTGCGTCTGGAACGCCGCGCCAAATATCTTCTGTTCCATCTCGACACGCAGGACATCTGGGTGACGCATCTGGGCATGACCGGCCGCTTTCAGATTACCGGCGCTAATGCCATCTCCCTTGATGCCAGCTATTACCACGCCCAGACCCCACAAGACCGCCATCGCCACGTCCGCCTCCTGAGCCATACCGACAACGGCACGGTACATATAGATTTCTACGACCCGCGCCGCTTCGGTTTCATGCTCCTGCTGCGCCCCGATGAACTTTACGCTCAGAACTGGTGGCGGGAACTGGGCACCGAGCCCTTGTCCGACGCCCTGACGCCTGACCATCTCTATGCGGCCTTCAGCCCGAGACGCCAGAACCTGAAGGCGCTTCTGATGGATCAGCGCCTGATATCGGGTCTTGGCAATATATATGTCTGCGAAGCCCTGTACCTGTCCGGGCTGCACCCTGACCGCTCAGGCACCTCCCTGACCCGTGATGAGGCCACACGCCTGACGCAGGCCATCAAAGATGTGCTCGAAGCCGCCGTCAAAGCGGGCGGCTCCTCGATCAGCGATTTTTCCGGCGCCTCAGGTGAGCTCGGCTACTTCCAGCACAATTTCACCGTCTATGGCCGCGAACACCAGCCCTGCCAGACGTCCGGATGTACGGGTATAATCACCCGTAAGGTGCATTCCGGACGCTCCACCTTCTTCTGTCCGGTCTGCCAATCATGAAAAAGACCAGAGCCAAAAATACAAAGACCCGACCTGAATCCGACTCTTTGCCCGAATCTTTGAATTGTAGCGTTGACCTTGTGCACACCTTCGGTTATATCCCGCGCTCTTTGAAATTCCCTTGTGCAGGGCCCGTCTCTGCGCAGTTTCGTTAATTTTCGTCCCCAAAGGTGATGAATGGCTAATAATCCCGGCGCCAAAAAAGCGATCCGCAAAATCGCCCGCCGTACCGAAGTAAACAAGGCACGTCGTTCGCGCGTTCGTACCTACGTACGTAAGTTTGAAGAAGCTCTGGCTGCCGGTGATGCCACCGTCGCCAAAACCGCTTTCATCGACGCTCAATCCGAGCTGTCGCGTGCGGTGACCAAGGGCGTGATCCACAAAAACACGGTCGCCCGCAAGGTGTCGCGTCTGGCGGCTGCGCTCAAGAAACTGGCCGCTTAAGGCTCGTTTTTACACGGCGATATTTTACGTCAAGGCCCTGAATTTCAGGGCCTTGATTTGTCTTGACCTCTGATAATCCAGTCTGATTTTAAGCTGATGCGAAAGCATCGGCCCCGTTGTTTTGTGCGCCGCAACGCCAATAATAGCAGGGAAATCCGACGGTTAAACGCCCATTAATTTTCCATTAAATTCTTGTTTCTGGCGAACGGGTTATCAGAGTCAACTAAAATATCCGCACCTGTGAGCAAATATCCTCGTTGACCCCGCCGTCCAGCAGGCTAATGTGCCGGTGTCTCGCCTTTTCCATCCCATTACGGATGAATTGGAGACGTTCGGGGCTGCTTGGACGTCACGAGGAATTACGATTTTGAAACCGAGATTCTGGTGCCGCTTTGGCGGCTTCGGGAACAAAAGTCGGCACCTGTCGGCTATGGTTGCGTGCCCGTTTAAGGCGCTCAGCCACAGAGAAAAGCTGTGTCCGGTTTCGTGTGGTTTGTTTGTGTTTTTAGGGATGGGAAAATGATCGGGGCGATAAGATTATGCCAAGCCTGAACAACTGGTCGCCGGTCCTGCCTGAAGCGGTATGGACAAAAGTCGCCACGACCCTGCGCCATGAACTCGGCGAAGGGCCATATAATTCCTATGTTGCCCCCTCCACGATCCGCCAGAGCGCTCTGGGTGATCCTGTGCTCGTTACCCCTACGATCTATGCCCGTGACTGGTTCGCCCGCAACGCCTTGAAACGCGCCAACGAACTGTGGACGCAGAACGATCCCGAAGGTCGTATTCTCGACATCAAATCCCGCGCGGAATTCACTGAGACCGCACCTCAAACCCCTGCCGCCGAACCGCTCCCGCCGATCAGCGATATTCCGGGCACAGCACCTGCCTCTGGCCCAACCTCTGGCCCAATCTCTGGCGCAGTCGTCAGTTTCAGCGACGCCGCCGCCCGTATTGCCGGTCTTCAGGAACGCCTGACCTTTGATACTTTCGTGCCCGGTCGCGGCAACGAATTTGCCTATACCATGTCCCGTCAGGTTGCCTCATGGGCCGACGGACACTTTAATCCGGTCTTTTTCCATGGCCCTTATGGCTACGGCAAGACGCACCTGCTGAACGCCATTGCCTGGGAAGCGCAACGCCTTAAGCCGGATGCGAAGATTGTTTATCTGACCGCTGAAAAATTCACCGCCACCTTTGTGAAATCCCTTCAGGACAAGTCGCTGTCGGCCTTCAAGGCGCAGATGCGCGGCGCCGATCTCCTGCTGATTGACGATGTTCACTTCATTGGCGGCAAGGTTTCGTCTCAGGAAGAACTGTTTCACACCCTGACGGCGTTAATCGAAGACAACCGCCGCGTTGTCTTTACGGCGGATCGCCCGCCTTCGCACCTGAGCGAAATCGAAGCGCGTCTGCGCTCGCATCTCTCATCCGGTCTGGTCTGTGCCCTTGAGGCCGCCGATCAGTCCTTACGGATGGGCATCATCGAGCGCAAGCTTGATCACCTATCGCGCCGGCTGGGTCTGACCCGTATGCCGGACACCGACATTTTACATTTTTTATCAGAACGCGTTCCGGGCTCCATCCGTGAACTGGAGGGGGCTGTGAATACACTGGCCGCTTCCGCCGGTCCGCGTCTGGGGAGTTTGACTTTGGACGAAGCTATGGCCCTGCTGCAACCGAACCTGAAAGTGGCGGTTGAACGCCGCATTACGGTCGACGAAATTCAGAAGCTGGTCTCGGAACACTACAATCTGAAACAGGCTGACCTCCTGTCCGAGCGCCGCACCCGTTCGGTCGCCCGCCCGCGTCAGGTCGCCATGTGGCTGTGCAAGCAGAACACCACCCGTTCCTATCCGGACATTGGTCGTCGTTTCGGCGGTCGTGACCATACAACCGTGCTGCATGCGGTCAAAAAGATTGAGGAACTCCTGCAATCTGACGAACTCATCGCCCGCGACGTCGAAGCCCTGACACGCAAGCTGCGCAACGGCTGAGTAGTGGTTGACGAAGGCGTATATTACGTTAAGGTCGTGCAAAATGCCGGGGCGCTCGCTCCGGCCTTTTGTTCTGAAAACACAAGTACGATAAACGGAACGCGAGCAAAATGCAGCTGATCATCGAACGGGGTGCCTTACTCAAAGCTCTGGGCCATGTGCAGAGCGTGGTGGAACGGCGCAATACCATCCCCATCCTGTCCAACGTCCTCTTGTCGGCTGAAGGGTCGCAGGTGTCCCTGTCGGCCACCGATCTGGACATGGAAATGGTCGATGTCGCCGATGCCATAGTCAGCGTGCCGGGCCAGATCACGGCCTCGGCCCACACTCTCTATGAAATCGTGCGCAAGCTGCCCGAAGGGGCCGACGTTGAACTGCGTTATGAAACCGGCGAAGATCCGCGCCTGACCGTTCAGGCGGGCCGCTCGCGCTTTGCCCTGCCGGTCTTGCCCGCCGGTGATTTCCCGGTCATGTCCGCCGACCACGAAGGCGTCACCTATTCCCTCCTTAAGGAAGACCTCAAGCGCCTTATCGACAAGACACGCTTTGCCGTCTCCACTGAGGAAACCCGTTACTATCTCAACGGTCTGTATCTCCACACCATCACCGAAGACGGCTCGGCCTATCTGCGCGCCGTCGCCACCGATGGTCACCGTCTGGCTCTGGCTGAAATCCCCGCCCCTGACGGCTCGGTCGGCGGCGCCGGAGTCATCATCCCGCGCAAGACCATCGATCAGGCCCGTCGCCTGCTGGATGACGGCGCAGGCCATGTTGAGCTGACCGTGTCTCCGGCCAAGATCCGCTTCCAGCTGGGCCACGCCTCCCTGACCTCAAAGATCATTGACGGCTCCTTCCCCGACTATGGCCGCGTGATCCCGAAAAACAACGACAAGACCATGCGTATCGAGACCGCGACCCTGTCGCGTGCGGTCGATCGCGTCTCGACCATCTCGGCCGAAAAAAGCCGCTCGGTGAAACTGGCTATCGAACCCGGTCGCCTGACCTTGAGTGTGCGTAATATCGAAGCCGGTCAGGCTGTCGAAGAAGCTGAAATCGACTACGACAACGAAGCCATCGAAATCGGCTTCAATGCCCGTTACATCCTTGATGTCATGGGTCAGATCGCCGGTGAACAGGTTGAACTGCGTTTCAATGACGCCGCCTCCCCGACCCTCGTGCTCGACACCGCCGATCAGGGCGTCCAGTACGTTCTGATGCCCTTACGCGTATAGGTTCTTCATACTTCCCCAACTTGTTGGGGAAGGTGGATTTGCTGCCTTTTTAAGGCAGCAAAGACGGATGGGGATTCTTGCTTTCTTTTTAACATCCTCCCCTCTAGCATCGCGTACGGGGGAGGTGTCAGCGCGAAGTCGCTGACGGAGAGGGCAAGTCACCCGCACTACGGTTTGGCTTTTCCCGCCTGATAGGTTAAACCTCCTGCCGTGAAGACCCGCCTGCATTCCCTTTCCCTGACTGATTTTCGTGGCTATGAGCGGCTTGATGTCGATCTGATGGGCCGCAGCCTGTACCTGTTCGGGGCCAATGGCGCCGGCAAGACCAATTTCCTCGAAGCCATCAGCATGCTTAACCCCGGCAGAGGCCTGCGCGGGGCCGCCGTTGCTGACCTCGGTCGCCGCCTGCCTGACGAAGCCCGTGGCCGCCCGTGGGGCGTCTCCCTCAGCCTCAAAAGCGAAGACGACGAAACCCGTCTCGGCACCGGTTCCGACCCGCGTAACCCCGACAAACGCGTGGTGCGCCTTGATCAGCAAACCGTACCTGCCGGTCGCACCCTTGATCACCTGCGCCTTGTCTGGCTGACCCCGGCACAGGATCGCATCTTCCTTGAGGCCCGCGCCGAGCGCTTGCGCTTCTTTGACCGTCTGGTCTTCGCCGCCGATCCGGCCCATGCCACCACGGTCTCAGCCTACGAAAAAGCCCTGCGTGAACGCCTCAAACTGCTGACTCACGGCCCCGCTGACGACGCCTGGCTCGACGCCCTCGAACTGAGACTGACCGAAGCGGGCACGCGCATGATCACCGCCCGTCACACGGCGCTTCACGCCTTACAAAGCGAAATCGACACCCATCAGGGGGCCTTCCCCAAGGCCGACCTCAGCCTGACCGGTGACGATGCGCCCGACCGGCTGACCGAAGGCTTCCGTCACGCCCGCACCCGCGACGCCGCCGCCGGACGCTCCCTGTTTGGCCCGCACCGCATGGATTTGCGCGTCTTTCACCGCGAAAAAAACCGTCAGGCATCGGATTGCTCTACAGGCGAACAGAAAGCCCTCGTTTTAAATATGATTTTGGCGCAAGGGGCGCGACTTTCGCGTGTTAAAATGGTGCCGAATCCTGTACTGTTACTTGACGAAGTCGCCGCCCACCTCGACCCGATTCGGCGTGTGGCTTTATTTGACGAAACCGATAATCTGGGCCTGCAAACCCTGTTTACAGGTACGGATGAAACGCTGTTCGACGGACTTAAAGGGCGCGCCTCTGGCGTGCGCGTCGAAAGCGGCAAATGGGTAGAATTCAGGAACTGATCATGGCTGAAAACGATATACCGGAAAACGAATATGGCGCGGATTCCATCAAGGTGCTTAAGGGCCTCGATGCGGTACGCAAACGCCCCGGCATGTATATCGGCGACACCAATGACGGCTCCGGCCTGCACCACATGGTCTACGAAGTCGTCGATAACGCCATCGACGAAGCCCTCGCCGGTCACGCCACCCGCGTTGAGGTCATCCTCAATGCCGACGGCTCCTGCACCGTCACCGATGACGGTCGCGGCATTCCGGTTGATATGCACGCCGAAGAAGGCGTTTCCGCTGCCGAAGTTATCATGACCCAGCTCCATGCCGGCGGTAAGTTCGACCAGAACTCCTATAAGGTCTCCGGCGGCCTGCACGGCGTGGGTGTCTCGGTGGTGAACGCCCTGTCCGACTATCTCGAACTGACCATCTATCGTCAGGGCAAAAAACACGAAGTCCGTTTTGAGCGCGGCGAAACCGCCAAGCCGCTTGAAACCATCGGCGATGCCCCCCTGCGCGAAAACGGCAAGCCCTACACCGGCACCGAGGTTCGCTTCTACCCGTCCCTGAAAAAAGAAGATGGCGACGGCACCTTTGCCTTCATCGACTTTGATCGCAAAACCCTTGAACACCGCCTGCGCGAACTGGCCTTCCTCAATTCCGGCGTCCATATCCGCTTTGCCGACCTGCGCGAAGCCGAGCCTTACGACATCATCCTGCATTACGAAGGCGGCATCGTCGAGTTCGTCAAACACCTCGACAAATCCAAGCAGCCGATCATCAAGGCCCCCGTCGATGTGCGCGGCCAGCGTGACAAGGTCGAGGTCGATCTGGCCATGCAATGGAACGATTCCTACCACGAAACGACCCTGTGCTTTACCAACAACATCCCTCAGCGCGATGGCGGCACACACCTTGCGGCCTTCCGCGGCGCCCTGACGCGTGTCATTTCGCAATATATGGAGTCCTCCGGTCTGGCCAAACGCGAAAAGGTCTCCGTCTCCGGCGAAGACGCCCGCGAAGGCCTGACCTGCGTTCTGTCGGTCAAACTGCCTGATCCGCAATTCTCCAGCCAGACCAAGGACAAGCTTGTCTCGTCCGAAGTGCGCCCCGCCGTCGAAGGTCTGGTCTATGAAAAGCTGAGCCAGTGGTTTGAAGAAAACCCCGTCGAGGCCAAGCAGATCGTCAGCAAGATCGTCGAAGCCGCCTCGGCCCGCGAAGCCGCGCGTAAGGCTCGCGAACTGACCCGTCGCAAATCCGTACTCGACATCTCAAGCCTCCCCGGCAAGCTCGCCGACTGTCAGGAACGCGATCCGGCCAAGTCCGAAGTCTTCATCGTCGAAGGTGACTCCGCGGGCGGCTCCGCCAAACAGGGCCGTAACCGTGAAAATCAGGCCATCCTGCCCCTGCGCGGTAAGGTGCTGAACGTCGAACGCGCCCGCTTCGACAAGATGCTGTCGTCCGATCAGATCGGCACCCTGATCACTGCCCTTGGGGCCGGTATCGGGCGCGATGATTTCAACATCGAAAAGCTGCGCTACCACAAGATCATCATCATGACCGATGCTGACGTCGATGGCGCACACATCCGCACCCTGCTTCTGACCTTTTTCTACCGTCAGATGCCGGAACTGATCGACAGGGGCTATCTCTATATCGCCCAGCCGCCGCTCTATAAGGTCGCCAAGGGCAAATCCTCACGCTACCTTAAGGACGATACCGAACTTGATGACTTCCTGATCGAGGAAGGCGTTTCCGAAGCCGCTCTCGAACTTCTGACCGGTGAACATATTACGGGTAAGGACCTTGAGGCTCATGTCCGCACGGCCAAAAGCTTCAAGGCCTATGTCGATCGCCTGTCGTCACGCGCCCCTGCCTTTGCGCTGGAACAGGCAGCCCTCGGTGGCCTGTTCAGCGAAACCCCGGACCTCAAGGCCGTCGCCTCACGTCTTAACCGCCTGAACGAAGACGGCGACGGTGACTGGACGGTGGAGCCTGGCCTTCAGGGCGGCTACGTCCTTACCCGCGTGCGTCGCGGCGTCTCGGAAAAAATCGTCCTCGAAGACAGCCTGATCCACTCTCAGGATGCCCGCCGTTTGGCCGAACGTACCGAAAATCTGGGCCGCACCTTTGACAAGGTCAGCAACTACCGCCGCAAGGAAAAAACCTCGCATATCCGTGGCCCGCTTGACCTTGTCGCCGCGGTTCTCGATGCCGGACGGAAAGGTCTGTCTATCCAGCGCTATAAGGGTCTGGGTGAGATGAATGCCGATCAGTTGTGGGAAACCACGCTCGATTCCAATGCCCGCACCCTTCTTCAGGTCAAGGTCAACCACTCTGACGATGCCGATGAGATGTTCACCAAACTGATGGGTGACGTGGTCGAACCCCGCCGCGAATTCATTCAGGAAAACGCGCTCGACGCCGAAGTTGACGCCTAAGGCAGGGGCATTGCCCCTGCACCCGTTTGTTCAAAGACTAACCTTAATTTCAATATTACAAGGTACTGGAAGGAGCACGGGTTTATGCAGCTTTCTGTTGAAGAGCAGTATTACAAAATCATAGGCCCCGGCTTTACCGACTATCTAGAAGCGGAACGCGCTCTTACCGCAGCGTCTTTATCAGGTGACAATGCAGCGCTTGAGGCTGCAAAGTTCAAAGCGTTACGGCTTGCAAGCAATGTTGCAACCGACTTACACCATTTCGCTGAGATTGTTGTTCATCGTGCCCCACACGGTATCGATGTATCAGGCGGTGAAAAAGCCCTACGCCCCAGAGTGGAGACTCATTGCCGGTTTTTACGTGGTGACGCACATGTCTCAGATCTCACACTCTTGTGCGATGTGGTCGATGCATTGAAGCACTCACGTCTGCGCAATTCCAACAGAATGGTTTCTGACCGTGACGCTGTACTTGTTATTGGTTCAGGTTGGGGAAAAGTTCGCTTCTTTGGAGAAGGAAAATATGGCGGCAAGCCCCAAGTGCTTGTTGAGGCTAAATCCGGCACCAGAGCGATGTCATCTGTTCTCCAAAATGTAATTGATGCTTGGAAGAATTATCTCCGTTGGCCCATCACTGATTTGCGTCAAATCTGACTTCACGCAGGCCAATGTCTCCAATAAATCTGCAATCCCCCATACAGGGAGAGGAGAGGGTAACAAACTTCCCACCCGTTGTAAGGAGTTGGTAGGGGCGAACCTAGTCAGCTTCGCCCGCTCAGCAGATGAGGCTTTAAATGGAAACAACCCTCTGGCTCGGCTCTAACGGGTGCAGGGGCAATGCCCCTGCTGCTAGGCCGTACCCGTAATATCGTCCCAGAAGCGCTTGGCCTTATGCATAAAGCCCTGCGACTGCGAATAGGACTGCTCTTCCGACAGGGCCGCAAACTGACGCATCAGGTCTTTTTGTTCTGCGCTCAGATGCTTGGGCGTCTCAACAAACAGCTCGACCAGCAGATCACCCTTGCCGCGCCCGTTGAGCGACGGCATACCCTTGCCCTTGATCTTGACCTTGTGGCCGGTCTGCGCGCCCTCGGGGATCGAGACATCGAGGCGGCACATACCGTCACAGTCCTTGCCCCCCATCAGGCACGGCACCTCGACCTCACCCCCAAGCACGGCGGTCGCCATAGGCACCGGAATGGTACAATGCAGATCATCGCCATCGCGCTCAAAGATGTCGTGTTCACCGACACTAAGGAAAATATACAAATCACCCTTCGGCCCGCCCTTGGCACCGGCCTGACCTTCGCCGGACAGACGGATACGCGCTCCGTCATCGACACCGGCCGGAATACGTACATTCAGCTTGCGATTGGCACGCACCTGACCGTGGCCATGACAATTGCCGCAGGGGTCCATGATCACCTGACCGGCACCGCCACAGGTCGGACAGCCGCGCTCAACCTGAAAGAACCCGTTAGACGCCCGCACCCGCCCGTGACCGCCACAGGTCGAACAGGTCTGTGGCTTAGAGCCCGCCTTGGCACCGGAACCGTTACACACCTCACAGGTCAGAGTCGTCGGCACATTCAGCTCGACATCCGCCCCCTGATAGGCCTGCTCGAGGGTGATTTCATAATCAAAACGCACATCTGCGCCGCGTTGCGGGCCATTCTGACGACGTCCACCACCGCCGCCAAAGACATCGCCGAACATCTCGGCGAAAATATCCTCAACATTCGAGAACCCGGCCCCGCCGCCGCCAAATCCGCCGCCACCGTTGCCATTGACGCCTTCGTGGCCAAAACGGTCATAGGCCGCCCGCTTTTGCGCATCGGATAACACCGAATAGGCTTCGTTGACTTCCTTGAAACGCGCCTCGGCCTGAGAATCGCCCTGATTACGGTCAGGGTGATGCTCCATCGCCTTTTTACGGAAAGCCGATTTCAGCGCAGCGTCATCCGCTTCACGCCCAACGCCCAGAATTTCGTAATAGTCACGCGCCATAAGTCCGCCCTTGGCCCCAAACTCTCATAAAAAAGGGGAGTCCTGAATCCAAGACTCCCCCTCAGTGTCACAAACGCTGATTAGGCGTTTTTCTTCTCGTCGCCATCGACTTCTTCGAACTCGGCATCAACCACGCCGTCATCGGCGGCCTGAGCCTCGTCACCAGCCTCACCGGCCTGTTGCGCGTACATGGCTTCCCCAAGCTTCATCGAAGCGGTCAGAAGCGCCTGATGCGCCGTCTTGATGGCTTCGGCATCTTCACCGTCCTTGGCCGACTTAAGCTCGGTCAGGGCCGCTTCAATCGCTGCCTTATCCTCGGCACCCACCTTATCGCCAAAGTCCTTGACGGCCTTTTCGGTCGAATGGATCAGGGCATCGGCCTGATTGCGAACTTCGATCAGCTCTTTACGCTTCTCGTCTTCCGCCTTGTTGGCTTCGGCCGTCTTGATCATTTCCTCGATATCCGCATCCGACAGACCGCCATTGGCCTGAATACGGATCGAGTGTTCCTTGTTGGTCGCCTTGTCCTTGGCGTGAACCTGCACGATGCCGTTGGCGTCGATATCGAAGGTCACTTCAATCTGCGGCACGCCACGCGGTGCGGGCGGGATACCGACCAGATCGAACTGACCGAGCATCTTGTTGTCTGCCGCCATAGGACGCTCGCCTTGGAAGACGCGGATCGTCACGGCTGACTGATTGTCATCAGCCGTCGAGAAGGTCTGCGACTTCTTGGTCGGAATGGTGGTGTTACGCTCGATCAGCGGCGTAAACACGCCCCCAAGAGTCTCAATCCCAAGCGTCAGAGGCGTCACGTCGAGAAGCAGCACGTCTTTCACGTCGCCCTGAAGCACACCGGCCTGCACCGCAGCCCCCAGCGCCACCACTTCGTCAGGGTTCACACCCTTGTGCGGCTCGCGACCAAAGAAGGCCTTAACCGCTTCGGCAACCTTAGGCATACGGGTCATACCACCGACCAGCACCACTTCGTCGATGTCAGACGCCTTAAGACCGGAGTCTTTCAGGGCCTGCTGACAAGGGGCAATGGTCTTCTGGATCAGGTCTTCCACAAGCGATTCCAGCTTCGCACGGGTCAGCTTGAGGTTCAGGTGCAGCGGGCCAGAGGCATTCATCGAAATGAACGGCAGGTTCAGGTCATACTGCGCCGTGGTCGAAAGCTCTTTCTTCGCCTTTTCGGCTTCTTCCTTCAGGCGTTGCAGAGCCAGCTTGTCGGTACGAAGGTCAACACCGTTTTCCTTCTTGAATTCGTCCGCCAGATAATCCACGACGCGCAGGTCGAAGTCTTCACCGCCCAGGAACGTGTCACCATTGGTGGCTTTCACTTCAAACACGCCGTCACCGATCTCAAGGATCGACACGTCGAAGGTACCGCCGCCCAGATCGTAAACAACGATCTTCTTGCCGTCGTTCTTCTCAAGGCCATAGGCCAGAGCGGCAGCGGTCGGCTCGTTAATGATACGCAAAACCTCAAGACCGGCAATCTTACCGGCATCCTTGGTCGCCTGACGCTGGGCGTCGTTAAAATAGGCCGGAACCGTAATAACGGCCTGGGTTACGGTTTCACCGAGATAGGCCTCGGCATCTTCCTTAAGCTTTTGCAGCGTAAAGGCCGAAATCTGTTGCGGCGAATAGTCCTGACCATGGGCGCGCACCCAGGCGTCGCCATTCGGGCCCTTGACGATCTCATAAGGGACCATGCCCTTGTCCTTGGTCACCAGCGGATCATCGTAGCTACGACCGATCAGACGCTTGATGGCAAAGAAGGTGTTGGTCGGGTTGGTGACGGCCTGACGTTTTGCGGGCTGGCCTACAAGGCGCTCCGAATTGTCAACGATGGCCACAACCGAAGGGGTGGTACGCACGCCCTCGGCGTTTTCGATCACCTTTGGGTTCTTGCCGTCCATGACGGCCACGCAGGAATTGGTTGTCCCTAAGTCAATACCGATGATTTTAGCCATGGGTTTCAGTCTTGCTCCGTTTAGGCGAATGGTGTTTGGCAGCCTTTTGACGATTAAGCACCGCCTTTGTCCATCCCCGATAAGATAAAAGTGACGATTTTTTCAAGTTCGATCTTCTGACCATCCTTGAAATCTGTAGCGGATATGGGGGTGTTTGACCGGCCCGCAAGGGGTTTTCGCAAAAGCCTGTAGATTTTTTATGGTCATTAAACCTATTGCCACGCCCACTGTTCCTGCTTTTATATCCATGAAAACACAGAGGGGAGCTTATACGCATGACCAGACAGGTAACACTCACACGTCCCGAAGGCTTCGAACCCGAAGATTTCCACCTAAGCCGCCGGGGGCTGGCCGGTCTGTTTTTTGCCGGATATGCCCTGAGCGCCGGTCAACTGAACGCCGCCGCCATTACCACCTCATCCTCCGGCCTGATCGCCAAAGACCTGACCATTGCCTCAGGTGACGCTGGCTATGAGATTCCCGCCTATATTGCCCTGCCGGAAACCGCGCACAACCGTCCGGTCATTATTGTGGTCCCCGAAGTCTGGGGCCTGCACGACTATATACGTGATACCTGCCGCCGTCTGGCCCATGCCGGTTATGTGGCCCTTGCCTTCGACCCCTTCGCCCGCAAAGGCATTGCTGCCGCCATCACGGACTTTTCCGAAGTGCGCAAACTGGTCGAACAGGCCCCGCACACTCAGGTCATGGGCGACCTTAACCAACTGATCAGCTGGCTGAAATCCAATCCCGATGTCGGCCAGAACGTCGGTCAGGACGCTGGCAAACCGTTTGCCGACACCACACGTATGGGCATCACCGGTTTCTGCTGGGGCGGAGCCGTGACATGGATGGCCGCCGCCCAGATACCGGACATTAAGGCCGGTGTCGCGTGGTATGGCCGCCTTGAGCGGCCGAACCCCGAAGACTTCCTCGGGGCCGAAGACCGCCTGTGGCCCGCCGATGTCATCCCAGACCTGACCAAACCCGTACTTGGCCTATATGCCTCAGACGATGCGGGCATCCCTCAGGAAACCGTTGACCGCGCCAATGCCGCCCTGAAGGCCTCCGGCAAAACCCCGAGCCACATCAAGGTGTTCGCCGACTCAAAGCACGCTTTCCACGCTGATTACCGCCCGAGCTACAAACCCGAAGCGGCGCGCGAAGGCTGGAACGACCTTCTGGCATGGTTTGGTAAGTACCTCTAAGTCAACAAATAACCCTTTCCCATTTCGTGGCGTATGATAAGCCGCTCTTAGGGCAATCTTGCTCTCAGGAACGGCTATCATGCGGGGGAATTATCAGGGATTTATCGCCAGCCTCGTGGCGGCGATCACCTTATTTGCGTCACACACAGCACAGGCCGAGCTTACGCCCGGTGAAATGCTGCGCTACGCCGAAAGCGTCACATGGATTTGTGACGATGAAAGCGAGAGCGACTATATGGAAAACGATACGCTCTATACCATTACCACCCTCAATATCACTTTTAAGGACGACAACGGCCGCTTCGAAGGCTCAGCACGCACAACGCTGACCGGCAACGCAAAGCATCTCTGGCGTCGCCTTGAAATTTCGGGCTATGCCTTCATTGAAAAGGGTGATCCGGGTTTCATCGTAGATCACGCGGTTGAAACCTATGCCACGCCCCTGCCCGAAGACATGCCTTGGCGGTACGAGCGCGAAGCCATATTCTGGATTGAACCGGACACCGGCCCGCACCCCTACAAACTGGTGGGCAAGTGGCGGGCCGCCAGCGGCATCATTGCCTATTCGACCTGTTCACTGGATTAGGTGCATTAAAAAGCCCCGCAAGTATAAACCTGCGGGGCTATTTTCAATCGTGATCCACCAACCCTCAGGCCTGCGTATCAATGGTGCCGCCCGTGGCCTCACCATTTGACGTATAACCACCGGTCGGTGCGGGGCCTGACCCCTTGGCCGCTACGGCAACCATGGCCGGACGGATAACGCGCCCGAACAGTTCATAGCCGACCTGCATAACCATAATGACACCACCGCCCTCAACCTCGGTCGAAGGCTGCTCCATCACCGCCTGATGGAAATTCGGGTCGAACTTGTCACCCTTAAGCGGCGCAATCTTCTTGACGCCGTTCTTTTCAAACGCGCCCAGAAGCTCTTTTTCCGTCATCTCGATGCCGGTGACAAAGTTCTTGAACGCCGGATCGGCGATCTCTGCCGGTGCCGACTGAAGGGCACGCGTCAGAACATCCGCAACCCCCAGAAGGTCACGGCTGAAACGCTGAATGGCAAAGGCACGCGCATCATTCATTTCGCGTTCGGCACGACGCTTGGTGTTCTCAGCCTCGGCAGCATAGCGCAGGGCCTGTTCCTTAAGCGCGGCATTTTCCGCCTGAAGCTGCTCAAGCGCTGCATTCAGAATCTCATCGGCATCAGCTTCGAGATGATCTTCGTTTTCGTTGATGTCTTCGCTCATGTCGTCCTTAATCTCTTAAAACGTCTGCGGTTCAGGAACGCTCCCGATCAAGGAGACGCCCCAGAATCCGTGCGGTGTAGTCCACAAGTGGGATGATCCGCGCATAATTCAACCGGGCCGGGCCGATGACGCCAATGGCGCCCACAACCTTTTGCGCACCCACGACCCCGGTCATATAGGGGGCTGCAATAACAGCCGAACCCGACAAAGAAAACAGCTTTGATTCCGAACCGATGAAAATCCGCACCCCTTGCGCGGTTTTCACCCCATCCAGCAGGGTAATCAGTTCTTCTTTCTGCTCCAGATCATCAAACAGCGCCCGCACCCGCTCAAGGTCATCGAGCGCCGACGCTTCCAGCAGATTGGCCTGACCGCGCACAATCAGCGCCCTCTGGTCATGATCGCCCGACCACACCGCCAGCCCCGCCTCAATAAGCTGGGCCGCCGTCTGATCAAGCTGTCTGCGCTCCTGCTCAAGCTCGGCCCGCAACTCCCGACCGGCTTCAGAAAGCGTGCGTCCGCGCAAACGCGCATTGAGATAGTTTGACGCCTCCATCAGCACGGAAGGCGTCACCCCCGCCTGAAGCGGCATCAGGCGGTTTTCCACCCGCCCGTCATCAAACACAAGGATCGCCAAAGCCTGATCATTGGCCAGCTTGACGAACTCGACATGCTTGACCCCCGCTTCAAACGACGGCGTCATCACCACACCGGCCCCGCCCGCCAGACCCGACAACAGGTTCGACGCCTCTTTCAGCGCACCGTCAAAGCTCTGCCCCCGACCCGTCAGCCGCGCCTCAATGTCACGCTTCGCCGCTTCACCAATATCCCCGATCTCAAGCAGGCCATCAACAAACAGCCGCAACCCCTGATGGGTCGGCATCCGTCCGGCGGACACATGCGGTGCCGACAACAACCCCAGATGCGCCAGATCCTGCATGGTATTACGAATAGACGCCGGAGACAGGGCAATCCCGCCCCGCGACAGAGTGCGCGACCCCACCGGCTCACCGGTCTCCAGATAGGTTTCCACCACCTGCCGGAACACATCCCGCGCCCTTGTATCAAGCTCGGTCAGGGACGCCGTGCCGGTCAAAAGCTGCGAACGGGTGAAATTATCGGTCATAGTCCCAGCCTAGCAAACTCCGCCAAGCTAATAAACTATAATGAGACGCCACGCGGCATCCTACATCCTCCCCTGTTTACGGGGGAGGTGGCGCGGCGAAGTCCGCGCCGGAGGGGGCATTCCACAGTGCCCAACACATAAATCGCTTTGATCAGCCAGTCATATTTGTTACCCAGAGGCCGAAACCAAAAAAGGCCCTGTACCATGTCACAATTCGACGCTCTGAACGCCCTGAAAACCTTTCGCCCCTCGAACCGTCAGGCCGATGAACTGCGTAAAGTCACACTTGAAACCGGCATTACCCGCTATGCCGAAGGCTCCTGCCTTGTCTCGTTCGGCCACACAAAGGTTCTGGTCACGGCTTCGGTCGAACAGGGTGTCCCCCCGTTCCTTAAGGGCAAGGGTCAGGGCTGGGTCACCGCTGAATATGGCATGCTGCCGCGCTCAACCCATACCCGTTCGCGCCGCGAAGCCGCCGCAGGCAAGCAATCGGGCCGCACACAGGAAATCCAGCGCCTGATTGGCCGCAGCCTCAGGGCCGTCACCGACCTCAAAGCCTTGGGCGAGCGTCAGATCACCATCGACTGCGATGTCATTCAGGCCGACGGCGGCACCCGCACCGCGTCCATCACCGGCGCATGGGTCGCCTATTCTCTCGCGGTTCAAAAACTGCTGGAGCAAAAGCTGATAACGACTAACCCGATCCTTGATCAGGTCGCCGCCATCTCCTGCGGCATCTATAATGACACCCCTGTGCTTGACCTCGATTATGACGAAGATTCCACCGCCGAGACCGATGCCAACTTCGTCCTGACCGGCACGCAACAGATCGTCGAGATTCAGGCCACCGGCGAAAAGCGCGGTTTCTCCCGCGATGAATATAATACCCTGTTCGATCTGGCCGAAAAAGGCACGCAGGAACTGTTTGCCCTGCAAAACACCGCCATTAGCAAATAAAATTCTACTCCTCCCTAGCTTTGCTGGGGAGGGGGACCGCCGCGATTTATCGCGGGGGTGGTGGGGTATCTTCCTTATCCCTGACGATAATCTCCCCCGGCTCACAGCCCAGCGCTTCGCACAACACGTCTAATGTGCGAAGCCTGACGGCCACGGCCTTATTGTCACGCAATATATTGAGATGCCGCACGCTGATACCCGTGCGATCCGCAAGTTCGACAATAGACAGCCGTCTGGCCACCAGTATCTCATCAAGGCAAATACGGATGCTCATATGGTCAGATTGGCCTCCGCCCGTAACCGCGCCCCTTCCTTGAACACCTCCGCCAGCACAAACACCACCAGCACCGACACCCAGGCCGTTACCGCCCGCATGCCATAGACCGGCTCAACTGGCATATTAAGTAACGCCTCCACCAGCGTGCGCGACAGATAGGAATATATCTCCAGCACGCCTAAAGCGATACCAATCAGCCTTAACCGCCAGACATTGGCCGGATGAAACACATCGCCTTCCGCCAAGGTGCGGAACACCTGCCGCATCCACAAAACGATCACCAGATAACCATTGAGCGCCAGCCCGAAAATCAGCAACAATAAAACCTGATCGCTGGCGTCCATATCGACCTGCACCCGCGCCGTGACCTGCTCGGCCAAGGCGGGCACCGACAACAGGGTCAGTATCGCCACACATAAGGCCGCCAAAAGCGCGAACACGGCATAATAGACCGCATCCAGCGCTATTTTCAGGATGCTTGATATCGATCCGGGGCCTAAAAACCGCATATATCCCTACCCGCCTGTCTTATGCCCCAAAGACATAAATCAGCATTCACAGGATTTACAGTTCTATTTACCGCACAGTTTGCGTACAAGCGGCACATATCTGACGGAGCCTCATTCATGTCCCTGCAACTGATCAACGGTGAAAAACTCGTCGCCGCCACCCATAATGCCGGTAAGGCCCGCGAAATCGAGGCCCTGCTTGGCGGCCGCTTCGAAGTCATCAGCGCCGGTTCGCTCAACCTGCCAGAGCCTGACGAAACCGAAGTCTCCTTTGTCGGCAATGCCATCCTCAAGGCCCGCCATGCCGCGAAAGCCTCCGGCACCGTGTCTCTGGCCGATGATTCCGGCTTGAGCATCGATGCCCTGAACGGCGATCCGGGCATCTTCAGTGCGCGCTGGGCTGGCCCCTACAAAGACTTTGACCGCGCCATGGAGATCATCCACCTCAAGCTGGATCAAGCCAAGGCCGAAAACCCCGACGCCTTTACCCCCCGCGCCTATTTCACCTGCGCTCTGGCCGTCGCCTGGCCCGAAGGTCATGCCGTAGTGTTCGAGGGTCGTATCTATGGTCAGATTGTCAAACCGCGTGGCGACAAAGGCTTTGGCTACGATCCGATCTTCCAGCCCGACGGTTATGACATCACCTTCGCCGAGATGACACCCGACGCCAAGGACGCCATCAGCCATCGCCATCTGGCCTTCGCACAACTCAAAACCCACTTGTTTTAACGATCTCATCTTCACTCCTCCCTGCCTCCGGCGGGGAGGGGGACCGCTTTGCGTAAGCAAAGGGGTGGTGGGGTCTCTAAAAACACTCCCGGAACGCGCAGCCCTTGAAACCCGTCGCCCTCTATATCCACTGGCCCTATTGCGCGCGCATCTGCCCCTATTGCGACTTCAACGTCACGCGTGACCGCAACCAGACAGAGATACAGACCCGTCTGTTCGAATCCATCCGCCGCGATCTGCACACTCAGGCACAAGGCTTAGGCCCCCGTCATCTGGCTTCGGTTTTCTTTGGCGGCGGCACCCCTTCCCTGATGCCGCCCGATTGGGTCGCGGCGCTGATCGAAGACGCCCAAACCCTTTTCCCACCACAGGGCGATATTGAAATCACCCTTGAAGCCAACCCGACCGATGCCGAAATCGCCCGCTATCAGGCTTTCCGTAGCGCAGGCATTAACCGTCTGTCGATTGGCATTCAGTCACTTGACGATCAGGCCCTGAAATTTCTGGGGCGCAACCACTCCGCCCGTGAAGCCCTTACCGGCCTTGAGACAGCCCTGTCTGTATTTAGCCGTGTGTCCCTTGATCTAATCTATGCCCTGCCCGATCAGACCCTCAGCCAATGGGAAGCGGAACTAACCCGCACCGCCCATCTGGGCGTTGAACACATTTCCCCCTACCAGCTGGGTATTGAACCCAATACTGCCTTTGGCCGCGCGGCCCGTCGCGGCACCCTAAAACCCGTTGACCCTGAACTGGGCGAAGCCTTTTATCACACGACGCAATCGGTGCTGACCCGCCTCGGGTTTGACGCCTACGAAGTTTCCAACCACGCCAAGGGCCTGACCGCCCGCTCACAGCATAATCTCAATGTCTGGGAAGGGGTGGATTATATCGGTATTGGCCCCGGCGCCCACGGGCGTCTAACCTTTTCAGACGACAGTGGGCACAAAAACAAAGATCCCGCACATGGGCGTCTGACCTATTCAAATGCCCGTCACGCCACCGTCGCCGAACCCGACCTCAAAACCTACATAAGCCGCGTCAATGACCACGGCACGGGCATTGACATCGAACGCCTGTCGCCTGAGGAAAGCGCCGAAGAGGCCCTGATGCTCGGCCTGCGTTTGACCGAAGGCGTACGGCATGAGCGCCTTTCAGGCCTTGCCTTAAACGCCAAACCCGATCTGATGGCCGATGGTTTTCTCGATCAATCCGACACACACCTCTTTGCCACCCCCAAAGGCCGTCTGGTGCTCGACCGCCTGCTCCTCGAACTTCTCAGCTGATCACTTCTCCTCCCTATCGCCTGCGATGGGGAGGTGGCGCGGCCCAATTCTTTTGGGCCGTGACGGAGGGGTATCTTTCTGCCTTTAATCTTTCGGCCCCACGCCCCAGCCCTATGAATAAATCTTGCATAACCGCGTCCATAGCCTTAAACGCGCCTTTAATTCCTCCTTCTCCTGCCAAGCGGTATTTGCCCCATGTCCAGTCCTGCTGAAAAGCCCGTCAAGAAAGTCGTCCTCGCCTATTCCGGCGGCCTCGATACCTCGATCATCCTGAAATGGCTGCAAACCGAATATGGTGCCGAAGTCATTACCTTCACCGCCGACCTAGGTCAGGGCGAAGAGCTGGAACCGGCGCGCAAAAAAGCCCAGTTGCTCGGCATCAAGGACGAAAACATCTTCATCGAAGACCTGCGCGAAGAATTTGTCCGTGACTATGTCTTCCCGATGTTCCGCGCCAATACGGTCTATGAAGGCCAGTACCTGCTCGGCACCTCGATTGCGCGTCCGCTGATCGCCAAGAAGCAGATCGAAATCGCCCGCAAGCTGGGGGCCGATGCGGTTTGTCACGGCGCTACGGGTAAGGGCAACGATCAGGTGCGTTTTGAACTGGGTTACTATGGTCTGGAACCTGACATCCGCGTCATCGCACCGTGGCGTGAATGGGACTTTGCCTCACGCGAAGCCCTTCTGGCCTTTGCCGAACAGCACCAGATACCTATCGCCAAGGATAAGCTCGGCGAAGCGCCTTTCTCGGTGGACGCCAACCTGCTGCACTCCTCTTCCGAAGGTAAGGTTCTCGAAGACCCCGCCGTCGAAGCGCCGGAATTTGTCTATCAGCGCACTATCTCCCCCGAAGCGGCACCCGACACCCCGACCGTCATCACCATCGACTTTGAAAAGGGCGATCCGGTGGCCATCAATGACGAGGCCCTGTCGCCGGCCGCGCTTCTGACCAAACTGAACCAGCTGGGCCATGACAATGGCGTCGGTCGTCTGGATCTGGTTGAAAACCGCTTCGTCGGTATGAAATCACGCGGCGTCTATGAAACACCGGGCGGCACCATCCTGCTGGCAGCGCACCGTGGCATTGAATCGATCACGCTTGACCGTGGGGCCATGCACCTCAAAGACGAGCTGATGCCGAAATATGCCTCGCTCGTTTACAACGGCTTCTGGTTCTCGCCGGAACGCGAAATGCTGCAAGCGGCTATTGATTATAGTCAGGCCAAGGTCACCGGTCGCGTCACCGTTAAACTCTATAAGGGCAATGTCACCGTCACCGGTCGCGAAAGCCCCTATTCGCTCTATGATCAGGAACTGGTCACCTTCGAAGAAGGCAAGGTCGCCTATGACCACCGCGACGCCGCCGGCTTCATCAAGCTGAACGCGCTCCGTCTGCGCGTCGCTGCCAAGCGCGATCAGCGCGGCTAACCCCTTCACTCCTCCCTGCCTAAGGCTGAGGCGGGGTGGAGGGGTACCCTGTCTGATCTTCCTCCTCCCTGCTTGCGGGGAGGTGGCCCGAAGGGCCGGAGGGGTATCTTCCCTTCTTCAAACACTTATCGCTTTTTTACAGGGTCTGCGTCCTTAATGGCCGCAGACCCTTTTTTTGTCTTTGAGTATCATGCCAGACGGTTTCTCTATCCTCATCAATGGTAAGTCCGGCACCGTCCTGAATATGGGCCACGAAGCCATTGAGGCGGCCATTGCCGAAAGCGGCCTTAAGGTTGCCGAACTGTGCTTCAGCGAACCCGAGGAGATGGGGCGCAATCTGGCACGACTGGCCAGACTCAAGAACCCGCTTCTGATTGGCGGCGGTGACGGCACCTTGCGCGAAAGCGCCAAATATCTGTCGGAACATACGCGAAAACCCTTCGGCGTCCTGCCCTTTGGCACCATGAACCTGCTGGCCAAGGATCTGGGGGCCGACGATCTGCAAACCGCGCTCAACGGTTATGCCGCCGGATTCACGCAGATCAGTATGGATGCAGGCTATGTCAACGGCGAGATATTCCTCTGCTGCGCCAGTATAGGCGTCATGCCCAATGCCGCCGTCTATCGCGAAGAAAACCGCAAGGAAAACGACCTGTGGATGGTGCCGCGCATGTTCCTCTATGTGCTTGAACGCTTCAATAAGCGCCAGCGCGTCATTCTGGAAGGCGACAATACGGCCTATCGCTTCAATACCCCTGCCGTCGTCGTCTCGGTCAATCGCTTTGCCGAATCCGGCCTGCTTGACGCCAATAATTTCCGGCGCGACACCCTCGAAGGCGGCGAACTGGCCGCCTATGTCGCTACCACCACCACACAGGCCGAGCATCTGCGGTTTTTGTCAAAACTGATGATCGGTAACTGGCTCAAAGACCCGGGCATCCATGAAATCACCGCGAAACGCTTCAAACTCAAAGGCCACCGCCGTAAACGGCTGGTCTCATTAGATGGCGAAGTCATTACCCTTAAGGGCGACCTGACCTTCACACTGAAACCCAGATATCTGCCGGTTCTAATCCCCGCCAGCCGTCAGGACAGCGCATGATTATCGCCCACATTTCTGATCTGCATTTCGGGGCCTGTGATAACGAAATCGCCGACCTCCTGCTGACGCAACTGAACGACAGCGGTGCCGACCTGATCATCGCCAGCGGAGACATTACGCAATCGGCCACCGAAACCGAATTCATTCAGGCCCGTGCCTTTTTTGACCGGCTCAAAGCCCCCGTGTTCGTTATCCCCGGTAACCATGACCTGCCGGGCATCGATTTCAGGCGCTTCTGGCATCCGTTTGAACGCTATAAGCGCCATATCGCCGAAGACCTCAATCCCGTATTACAGACAGGTCTGTCTGATATCGTCGGCCTGAACAGCGCCCGCATGATCCTGCCGCACTGGAACTGGGCCAATGGCTCCATCAGCGCCCTGCAACGTCGCGCCATGCGCAACTTCTTCAAAGCTTCTCATGCCCCCTGGCGCATACTGGTGGTACACCACCCCCTCCAAAGCCCCAAAGAATTCCCGCTCGACATCACCGTTTTCAATGGCCAGAAGCTGCTGAAAGCCATCGATGAGTCCCGCATCGATCTGGTGCTCGCCGGTCATCAGCATCACGCCTATATCGAAAGCCGCAACACGCCGGATCACACCACACTGTTCGTCAGTGCCTCGACCGCCATGTCGACCCGCGTCCGGCGTCAACCCAATGGCTTCAATATTCTGCACCTGTCCCCGGATACCGCCCGAATCGACCAGTTACGGCTTGAAAACGGCCTTTTCCGCGTTTTTTCCGCCCTCACCCACACCAAAAAACCCAATAAAACACAGGCCTCGCCGTTACCGGCGGGGACAGATGCGCTACCAATATCAGACCCAATAATGCCACATTGACGATTTACGCTTAACGCTTGATAGTGACTCCAAAAATGTCATGAAAAATGCATGACTTGTGACTCACTTACAGGAGTGAACGATGCAGCATATATTCAAATCAACGGGTATAGCGGCTGGTGCGGCGGCCCTTTTGCTGCTGTCGGCCTGTGCAACCCCTACCCCTTACCAACCTATCGACCTGACGCAGAACATGTCGCGCGGCTATAGCGACACACGTATTGAATCGAACCGCTATCGCCTGAAATTCAGCGGCAACACCTCAACGCCTCGTGAAACCGTTGAAAACTATATGCTTTTCCGCGCCGCCGAACTGACGCTCGAAAACGGCTATGACTGGTTCACCCTCCTCAGTCCGAATACGCAGGAAACCACAACCGTGTCCCGCAGCTATCGTGATCCGTTCGGCCCATCCTATTATGGTGGCTTCTACTGGCGCTACTATCGTGGCGGCTGGGGTTCATGGGGTGCCTATCAGGAAAGCTCAACCACCTTCCATCGCTATGAGGCAACCGCCGAAGTTCTGATGGGTCGGGGCCCGAAGCCTGCCGACAATATCCATAGCTATGAGGCCCGCGAGGTGGCGCAAAACCTGGCGCCCCAGATCGTCAGACCACAACCCCGCTAAGGGATGATAGGTTTGATAAAATAAAAAAGACGCCGATATCCGGCGTCTTTTTTTAGGCTTCGATGATCGGCGGCTTCAGGCGACGACGGTTGATATGTTCCGGCGGCGCTTCCGACTTATCCGGCAGTTCGCCCTTGTGATAAAACTTCTGCCAGGCCTGTTTCATAGCACCGGGGTCACGATTGATCAGGCTCTGGTTGAAGGCCGCACGGCTTTCTGACCACAACTCAAACTGCGCCTTCAGATCAGCATCGGCCTCAATCGGTTTGATCACAGGCTGCACATTATCCAGCTGCCTGTCCTGCACCAGATTGATGAAACAGAACGGCTCACCTTTCTTGAAGCTGACCACGCCGGGGCGGGTCATTTTCCAGTTCATCGTAAAGGGAAATGGCAGCCAGTCGGTTTCCACCAACCCCGTCAGAGGCGCAATACCGTCCTTGATATGGTTGGGCGCACCACCGGCCCACAATGACCATCCGGGTGGCGTACGAAACAGATAACCGGTGTGAAACGTCACTATGCCGTGGCTGAAATGGCTCTGGGCAAAGTGATCGACATGGCTGCCCGGTGTATCTGCCGTGATCGTTGTATCGGTCGCCAGCTTGCCGCCATTCCATTCAATCGTCAGGTCTTCAGGAATAAGTAATTCCCACCCCGTCGAATTGGCCATGGTCAGGGGCAGACAGCGATAGGGGAAGCGGCTTGAAAACGCATCCATCCAGTCGCGATCCTGACGACCGGGGATAATCTCACGCGCGCCGTCCTGCACGACGAAACATTCCAATTCCATTGACGACGCAACTCCTGAAAGAGCGCATTCCGAAAAGTGCCCAAAAGCTTTTTGCGGTTTTCGGAATAAAATGCGCGATAAAACAAAAATTTAAAGCAATATGGCTGTACTCTCCCCAGCCATCTTGCTTTAACAAACCTATGTCGTTTTATACCCAAACCACCCTGCTTCAAGCCCTAAGTGACTGGGAATTGCAAACCGCAACCCTGGAACATCCTGCGGTCTTCAAAGTCGGTGAAGGCGATGACATCAAGGCGGATCTTCCCGGTGCCCATACCAAGAACCTGTTCCTTAAGGACGACAAGGGCAAGCTGTGGCTGATCAGCGCTGAGCAATCGACCGTGATCAATCTCAAGGCCCTGCCAAAACGGATTGGCTCTGGCCGGTTATCCTTCGGTTCCGAAGACCGGCTCTATGACAATCTCGGTGTCCGTCCCGGTTCGGTAACGGCTCTGGCCCTGATCAACGACCCTGAGCACAGGGTGAATTTCATCCTCGATAAGCGGCTATATGACGCCGAAATCGTCAATTTTCACCCGCTGATCAACACCGCCACCACCGCCCTGTCACAGCCTGTTTTCCGCGCCTTTCTTGAGCGTTTAAACCGCAAATATCAGGTGATCGACTTCTGCGCGGTTGACTAATCCTCAGCCCTTACCCATTTTTATAACACTCGGAATTTATTCACGGACATCCTATGCCAAGCGACAGCCCCTATATTATCGAAGGTTCTGATCAGGATTTCATGACCGATGTCATTGAAGCCTCGAAAACCCAGCCGGTTATTGTCGATTTCTGGGCAACCTGGTGCGGCCCTTGCCGTCAGCTGGGTCCGGCGTTGGAAAAGGTCGTCACTGAAGCCAAGGGTGCCGTGCGCATGGTCAAGATCGACGTCGACAAAAACCCTGTCTTTGCCGGTCAGCTGCGCGTGCAATCCATCCCGACCGTCTATGCCTTTGTCAACGGTCAGCCAGTCGACGGCTTTATGGGCGCCAAGCCGGAAAGCGAGCTGCGCGCCTTTGTCGAAAAGCTCGGCGGCGGTGCTGACGGTGAGCCGACCATAGACGAGGCGCTTGAACTGGCGGCACAGTCCGCTACGCAGGGCGACGTCACCAGCGCTCTCGAGGCCTATAGCTATGTGCTTGAGAAAGAAGCGGAAAATCTTAAAGCCATTGCCGGTGTAGCGCGGCTGTATCTGAAGGTGGGTCAGGCTGAACAAGCGAAGCAATTCCTCGATACGGCCCCCAAAGACACCACCGACGCCGACATTCTGGGGCTTCGGGCAGCTATCGAACTGGCCGAAGAGGCACCGACCGACCCCGAGTCTTTCCGCCAGCGCCTTGAGGTCGACGCCAACGACCACGAAGCTCGCTACGAACTGGCCCGCGCACTGGCCGGTCAGGGTGAGATGGCCCAAGCCGTCGATGCGCTTCTGACCATCGTCAAGGACGACCCTGAATGGCAGGAACAAAAGGCACGTCAGTTCCTGCTGAAAATCTTTTCAGCGGTCGGCCTGACTTCCGAATTGGCCAAATCCGGCCGTCGTCGCCTGTCCGGCCTTCTGTTTAGCTAAGGAACGACCCCATGACCGATCACAACACCGCCGTGGCTGAAATCGATCCCCGTTTGCTTGAGGCGCTGGTCTGTCCGGTGACGCGACGTCCCCTGACCTATGATCGTACCACACAGGAATTGCTCAGCCCAACCGCAGGCCTCGCCTTCCCGATCCGCTCAGGCGTACCGATCATGCTGGTTGATCAGGCCCGCCGCTTTGAACCGCAAAAGGGATAGGTGGCATACACTTTCCTTCTCCCCTTAGGGGAGAAGGTGGCCGACAGGCCGGATGAGGAGCAGGTACACCCTCGTTAAGAAACGCCCCCTCACCCTAACCCTCTCCCACAGGGAGAGGGGATTATATAGCTTCACCCCGCAATAGCTTCGGCAAATCCCCCGTTGCACCACCGGCGTCTTCCATGAAATAGCGTCGCAGCGGCGGAATGGCATTGACCACGCCCATGCCCAGATCACGCGCATGACGGCTCAGCGGATTATTGTTGGAAAACAGATGCACAAAGCCGTCCATGATGATCGATGTGCTGACATTCTCAAACCGCCGCCACTGGGCATAACGTTCCAGCACCAGTTCCGAACCGATGTCCTCACCTAAACGCGCGGCGTCGATGATGACCTCGGCAAAAGCCGCCGCATCTTTGAGGCCAAGATTAAGCCCCTGACCGGCAATGGGGTGAATGCCGTGCGCCGCATCGCCCAAAAGCGCCAGACGCCCGCGATACATATGCTCGGCCAGTCCCATCGACAACGGATAGACAAAGCGCGGCCCCAGAACCTCAACCTCACCCAGAAAATCACCAAAACGCTGCATCAGATGAGCATGAAACAGTTCGGGGCGAACCTGCATCAGGGCCTTCGCCTTATCGTGGCTTTCCGACCAGACAATACAGGCGCGGTTTTCCGTCAGTGGTAAAATGGCAAACGGGCCGGAACTGAGGAAATGCTCATAGGCCGTATGGTTATGCGGATACTGCATTTTCACGGTGGCCACCACCGCGCTTTGTTTATAATCCCAGCCGATCGTGCGGATTTTCGCCCACTCACGTAAGGCCGAACGCCGCCCCTCTGCCGCCACAACCAAAGGCGCATTTAAAGTCGCGCCCGTATCCAGCGTCAGGCTTATCTGTCCGGTCGTTTCCTCGATCACCGACACGGTGGCCGGTGTCATCAGTTCAATATCCGCCTTAAGCACCGCCTCATGCAGCACACGACGGATATGGCGGTTTTCGATCATATAGCCCAAAGGCTCATCATCGGAACGGTCTGAAATCTCGGCCGCATCAAAATACAGGAAAAACGGAGACGCCGGTTTGGTCGCAGCACCCGGCAGATGCGCATCCGTGACCACGATCTTATCCATCCGGCACGACAGGGGCTCAAGCGCCGCACCGACCCCTAAGGCCTGCCACTGCCGGAAGCAGCTATAGGCAATCGCCGAAGCCCGCCCGTCAAAGCCCTGATCGATCTGCTCGGCCAGTGGTTGCTTCTCAACCAGCCCAACCTTCAGACCGCCCTGCGCCAGAGCCAGAGCCGCCGTCATGCCAGCCATGCCGGCACCCACGATAATCACATCAAACCGCTTATCCATAGCTCCCTTTTACGCCCTGCGGCCAAACGCGTAAACCGAGAATTACGCACCTTAAAGGCGGCATATCAACTCAGGTAAACAAGGTATTAACCTTATCCGTGTCACAAACGGACCAAAGTCATTTGCGCGTATCACTTAAGGATCAGGCTGCCGATGAGCACCGTCACCGCCATCGTTTGGAACCATCTGGAAACCAATTTCCGTACCATCTGGGAATCGGTGCTGTTTGCGCGTCTGCGCGGCGCTCTGGTTTGCGTGGCAGGTCTGGCCTGTGTGCTGGCCTTTGGCACCTATAACCCTTTTGACGCCAGCCTGAACACCTCGTCTTCAGCACCGGTAACCAATATTCTGGGCGGGTTCGGCGCGACGATTGCCGACATAGGCATTCAGTCCCTGGGCCTTGCGGCCTGGCCGATGGCGCTTTTGATGATCTGGTTCGGGCTTGTGCGCCTGTTTCAGACCGACCCCGATGCCGGTCGCAGGACGCTTCGTCTGCACAGCTTTTTTGCCGCCCTGTTTACCCTGATGCTGGCGGCGGCTTTGGCTCCGCTGGTTACCGGCCCGGATAAGGTCAGCATTGGCGGTTTCTGGGGTACGGGCGTGCATGGCCTGCTAAAGAGCCTGTTTGACTTCATGAGCCTGCCCGCGTCAGCCGTTATCGCCAGCGTCATTTTCGCCATTCTGGCCCTGTTGTGCTTCAATGCCGCCCTGCGTCTTAATGCGGAATCCTATATACGCGGCGCAGGATTTATCTTTGGTGGCCTCAAAGGGGTGATCGGCGCAACCGGTATCGGTGAGGCCCTGCATCGCTCAGGTGAGCCAAAAATCAAGCGTCCGAAAACCCCCAAATCGGCACCGGCTCCCTTCCTTGATGAAGAAGATTTCTCAGGCATGGGTGACCCCGAACCGGCCCCCGTCGTCAATCCGCGTCAGCAGGCCCCCCTTGAGGCTTACGAAGACGACGATCTGCCACCATTTGACATCGATCCGCCCACCCATGCCGCACCAGAACCGAAAATCCGCATGGAGGCGCCGCGTCAGCCCAAGCCCTCCACGCGTGAGCAGGATGAACGTCAGGCGGCCTTTGAGTTCCTTAAACCCGGCAATTTCCGCCTGCCGGAACTGAGCATTTTATCAAAGCCCAAGGCACGGGCCGCCGGTTTCGACGAAGCCGCCCTCAAGCAGAACGCCCGCATGCTCGAAAGCGTATTGGCCGAATTTGGCGTCAAGGGCGTGATTGATCAGATCCGTCCCGGCCCCGTGGTAACGCTCTATGAACTGGCCCCCGCCGCCGGTGTTAAGGGCTCACGCGTCGTCGGTCTGGCCGAGGACATAGCGCGCAACATGTCGGCCCGTGCCTGTCGGGTGTCCATCGTTCAGGGCCGCAACGCCATTGGTATCGAACTGCCCAATGCCACGCGTGAAACGGTTTATCTGCGGGATTTGCTGGCCTCATCCGAATTTGAAAAGGTCGGCCACAGCCTGCCTATGGCGCTGGGCGAGACCATCGGCGGTGAACCCTATATTACCGATCTCGCCAAGATGCCCCACCTTCTGATCGCCGGTACGACCGGTTCGGGTAAGTCGGTCGGGGTCAATGCCATGATCCTGTCGATCCTGTACCGCCTCGATCCGGAACAGTGCAAGTTCATTATGATTGACCCCAAGATGCTGGAACTCAGCGTCTATGACGGCATTCCGCACCTGATCGCGCCGGTGGTGACCGACCCGAAAAAGGCCGTGGTCGCCCTTAAATGGACGGTCAAGGAGATGGAAGACCGTTACCGCCGCATGTCGAAAATCGGCGTGCGTAATGTCGCCAGCTACAATGAACGCGCCAAGGCCACCGCCGCTGAAGGCAAGAACTTTGTGCGCAAGGTACAGACCGGCTTTGACGAAGGCGGACAACCGATCTTCGAAATCGAGGAAATGGTGCCTGAACCCATGCCATTTATCGTCGTGATTATCGACGAGGTCGCCGACCTGATGATGGTTGCCGGTAAGGACATCGAAGGCGCAGTTCAGCGTCTGGCGCAGATGGCCCGTGCCGCCGGTATTCACCTGATCATGGCCACGCAACGTCCGTCTGTTGACGTTATTACCGGTACGATCAAGGCCAACTTCCCGACCCGTATTTCCTTTCAGGTCACCTCAAAAATCGACAGCCGCACCATCCTTGGGGAACAGGGGGCCGAGCAGCTTCTCGGTCAGGGCGACATGCTGTTCATGGCCGGTGGTGGCCGCATCACCCGCCTGCACGGCCCGTTTGTCTCCGACGGCGAGGTGGAAGCCGTCGCGCAATATCTGCGCGAACAGGGCACGCCAAACTACCTCGAAGATATCACTGCCGGTGGAGATGACGAAGGCAGCTCAGAAGGCGGCATGGGCGAAGGCGGCGGCTCAGGCGATGACCTGTATGACAAGGCCGTCTATTTCGTCACCTTTGATCGCAAGGCCTCAACCAGCTACATCCAGCGCAAGCTACAGATCGGCTATAACCGCGCCGCATCCCTGATGGAGAAGATGGAAATGGAGGGTGTGGTAGGCCCCGCCAATCATGTCGGCAAGCGCGATATTCTGGTCGGCCCACCGCCGGGGATATAATGCCGGTGACCGAGCCTGAATTCTACGCCTATCCGTTTGAGGCCGCCTTTTCCGAGGCCGTCCAGATCGGCGACACCATCTATCTGTCGGGCCATGTAGGCGATGATGATGACGGTCATCTGGCACAGGGCTTTGACGCTGAATTTGCTCAAATGATGACCAATGTCGAAGGCTCACTGGCGCGGTTTAATCTGGGGCTTGACTCCCTCACCGCGCTTAAGGTCATGCTAACCGATATTTCACAATCCGCACGCTTCAATCAATTACTTGCCGAACGCCTGACAAAGCACCCCCTGCCCGTCATCAGCGCTTTCGAAGTCACAGCCATGGCACTTGGGGCCACGATGGAAATCGAGTGCGTAGCTCAGAGACCTGAGTAAGTTATTCATTTTACATTTAGTTTAGCGCCTAATATCGGTCATCTTGGCAGGTTAAGGTCTGCCCCATATAACAGTGTCCTCCAAGGGAACCTCCATGACCGACCTGACCAAACGCACACTTCTTCTGTCTCTGGCCGCCTCCGCTGTGGCCGCGCCTGCACTGGCGCGCCGCAGTCCGACCCAGCCCTTCATCAGTCAGCCCAAATTCAAGGCCGAAGATCAGGCACGCATCACGCGCGCCCAGTCCTATCTGCAATCCCTGACCACCGGATCGGGCCGTTTTCAGCAGACCGATTTCAAAGGTCGCGTCACACAAGGCGACTGGTGGTTGTCGCGTCCGGGTAAGATCCGCTTTGAATATGACGCACCCTATTCGATGATCGTCGTCGCAGACGGTAAGCGCGTGAACATGTGGGACCCGCGACTGAAGTCGTTTGACCAGTACCCGCTTGAGTTGACGCCCCTGTCTCTGTTCCTGTCGAAGAACATCCGCTTCGATCAGGGCGTGATCATCACCGAAGTCACCTCGACCAGCGATGGCTTCCGTCTTAAGGCCCGCGACCGCCGCAAAGAGGTCGAAGGCTCGATCACGCTGAATTTTATTGAAAAAACAAAAGGCGGCGCTCTGACGCTGGGTGAATGGACGGTAACCGATGCCCAGAACAAGGCCACGCGCGTTAAGCTGTTGAGTTTTAAAACGAATGTAAACCCGAAGGCTGATCTGTTTATTCTTAATAAACCAAAAGGGGTAAAATAATTCAGGAATCGCCAGAGAACACATTTTTGTGCATTGATTTTTTTCCTCAGAGTGTCATAATTCACACAATGAGATTTACGGCGGTTGATCTCTGGTGTTGCGTTTTTCCCTTTATCTCTTCGTGTTATGTGCCAAAATCTGGCCCGATCGGCGAAAACCGATCGGGTCTTTTTTGTGATTTTCAACCTGTAAGGTAAGTTATGCGTCTTTCGGTCGTCTCCTGGAATGTCAACTCGGTTCGCCTCAGAATTGAACAGGTTGCCCGCTTTCTTCAACAGGCCGACGCCGATGTCGTGTGCCTTCAGGAAATTAAGTGCCAGTCACCGGAATTCCCGCATCAGGCCTTCATCGATATGGGCTATCCGCACATTCTGGTGACCGGTCAAAAGGGCTGGCATGGCGTGGCACTGGTGTCGAAGCATCCGTTTGACACGCTGGAAACGCCAACCCACTGCCGTCGTTCCGAAGCCCGCTGTCAGGCCGTTTCGGTCAAAGGCGTGGAAATCTGGAACTTCTATATTCCGGCTGGCGGCGACGTTCCCGACCGCGCTTTGAATGACAAATTCGACCATAAGCTTGAGTTCTATGAGCGCGTTACGCGCACCCTGAATGAACGCCCGAAGGATCAGCCACTGCTGATTGCCGGTGATCTGAATATCGCCCCCGGTGAGTTTGATGTCTGGAGCCACCGCCAGATGTTACGCGTCGTCAGCCATACGCCGCCCGAGCTTGAGGCCTTTGATAATTTCGTCACCGCAGGGGAACTTTATGATCCCTTCCGTGACGCCTATCCTAATCCCGAAAAGATTTTCTCGTGGTGGTCATACCGTTCGGCTGATTTCAGAAAATCCAATCGTGGCCTGAGACTCGATCATATTTTGCTCAATCCGGGCCTGCGCAACCGTCTGACCGCTCCGGCTTCGGCCATTATCCATGATACGGTGCGCGAATGGGAACGACCTTCGGATCACGCACCGATACAGGTTACACTTAATCTTTAGGGGCCTTCGGGGGCTTGCGTGACAGGTGCCGGATAACCAGAAACAGGCCAATTTTCATAGTCACCACTAGCCCGACGACGACCCAGACAATAATAAGATCAGAATCCATCAGAAAAATCCCAACACAAAAAAACCGGAGCAAAAGCTCCGGTTTTTATTTTATCAAAACTGCAACCTGTAACCACCAGCATCGGTCAGCAGTAACCGCGCATTGGCCGGATCAGGCTCGATCTTTTGCCGCAGACGATAAACGTGAGTCTCAAGCGTATGGGTCGTAACCCCCGCATTATAGCCCCACACCTCGGTCAGCAGTTCTTCTCGCGATACCGGCTTGCCGCCCGCACGATAAAGATATTTGAGGATATTGGTTTCTTTTTCCGTCAGGCGAATCTTCTTCTGCATCTGATCGATCAGAAGTTTCAGCGCGGGCTTGAATTCATATGGCCCGATGCGGAAAGTTGCATCTTCGGATGTTTCGTGGCTTCTGACCTGCGCCCGGATACGCGCCAGCAGAACGGCAAAGCGGAACGGCTTGGTGACATAGTCATTGGCGCCCGCATCCAGCCCCAGAATCTGGTCTGAATCCGACGACTGACCGGTCAGCATGATCACTGGTGTCGTCAGGCCCGACTTGCGCAACACGCGACAGGCTTCACGCCCATCCATATCCGGCAGGTCAACGTCCAGCAAAATCAGGTCGGCGCTCACGCTTTTGCCCAGACGTATGCCTTCGGTTCCGTTTTGCGCCTGAATAACCTTAAACTCTTCATGCAGCTCAAGCTGCTCTGCCAGGGCTTCGCGCAGTTCGTCGTCGTCGTCGACTATAAGCAGGGTTTTTTGTTGCACCGTAATCCTGTAAAGATATGAGTTATTCTTAATAGATAGGGCATATCAGGCGAATGGTCAAAATTTTTACCGCCTACGCCAATAAGTTTCTGATATTAAACTCAGATAAGGTGCCTTGCGCCCTCGGTAAAGGGGGCGTTATTGCCGCAGATGACAAAAGAGAAGGCGATCTATGCTCGCCTGTCGGCGTTTGGCGGCTGAAATATATTTTCTACAGGCCTGATCGCCTCAAGGCACCCGATACTGTTATACCCGTCCGGCCCCTGTCGCCCGATGACGGGTGGTGCGATGACCCGACCCATCCCGATTATAACCGGCACGTTACATTGCCATTTGAGGCCAGCCACGAAAAGCTGTGGCGTGAGGATCATATCTACGATCTGATCGGCGTTATGGGTCATAATGATGACCCGCCGGTTGCCGGTCTGGGGTCAGCCATTTTTCTGCATCTGGCGCGCGAAAACTATACCGGCACCGAAGGCTGTGTGGCCTTGAGTCCCGATCATTTGCTGGCATTACTCCATGAAGCCGACGAAGACACTCGCATCGAAATCACGGCGGATACCATCGACTGACATATTGCGTTGCAGCAAACGGATATTGACCTTTGCGCCAATCCGGCCCATGACATCCGCCAATTGTTAACGAAATGACCTGTTGGCGTCTGTTAAGAACCTGCGGAGTGTTAAAATGTCCGATCCCCGTCTGATTATCGCGCTTGATGAGCCTGACCTGAAATCCGCCCGTGAACTGGTGGAAAAACTCGGCGATCACGTAAGCTTCTATAAGATCGGCCTGACGCTTCTGGGGCAGGGCGGTCTGGAACTGGCGCGCGACTTAAGCGCCCGAGGCAAGCAGGTGTTTCAGGACTGGAAGCTGCACGACATCGGCGCTCAGGTCGAAGGCGCTGCCGAAGCCATTTCCGGTACCGGCTGTGATTTCCTGACCGTTCATGCCGAGCCTCAGGTTATGCGCGCCGCGTTGAGGGGCCGTAAGGGCAACACAAAGATCCTTGGCGTCACCGTCATGACCTCACTGACACAGAATGATCTGACCGAAATGGGTTACGGCACACCTCTGGCCGAACTGGTGTTACGTCGCGTCGATCAGGCGGTCGCTGCCGGCATCGATGGCGTGGTCGCCAGCCCTCAGGAAGCCGCCCTGATCCGCGCCCGCGTACCTAAGGATTTCCTGATCGTCACCCCCGGTGTGCGCCCGGAATGGTCAGACGCCAACGACCAGAAGCGCATATCAACCCCGCGTCAGGCCATCGAAGACGGTGCCTCGCATCTGGTGATCGGCCGCCCTGTAACCCGCGCCCCTGATCCGGTTGTGGCAGTCAAAGCGATTAAGGCAGAACTACAGGGCCTTTAAGTCCCCACTCTTTAAAAATCGACCGCAATCCCTTTGCGCTCCCAGTCGCCGTAGCGTGTGGGCTCAGGCCCCTGCGGCCCGCCCTCTTCAATGGCTTTTTGGACCTCAGCCTCGGCCTGAACGCGTCGTTCAGCCGCTTCGGCCAGTGCACGCGCCGCAGCGGGTGACAGTTTCTTCGGCGCTGGCGTCTCGGTTAATTCAGTCTCGGACATGCGGTGAAGCCTTAAATTGGGCACAACGGATTATTATATTTAGGCCGTTGAAACGATAATTACAAACCTTTCTCAGGAGCTACACCTTAATGAACCCGTTTAAGACCTTTATGTTGCTGGCTGGTATGACCGCCCTGTTCGGGGTAATCGGTCTGGCTGTCGGAGGCCCTACGGGAATGCTGATCGCCTTGGGTCTGGCACTGGCGATGAACGCCTTTGCCTACTGGAATTCCGATAAGATGGTCCTTAAGGCCTATAAGGCCGAAGCCATAGACCCCCATACGGCGACCGGCATTATTCGCACCTATTATGATGATACGGTCGAACTTAGCCGCCGCGCGAACCTGCCGCAGCCCGCCATCTACATCATCCATAATGATCAGCCCAATGCCTTTGCCACGGGCCGCAATCCTGAAAATGCGGCGGTCGCTGCGACCACTGGCCTGTTGCGTATGTTGTCGCGTGAAGAAATCAGAGGCGTCATGGCGCATGAACTGGCGCACGTGAAAAACCGCGACACCCTGATCATGACCGTGACGGCGACTCTTGCCGGTGCCATTTCGTCTCTGGCCAATTTCGCCCTGTTCTTTGGCGGCGGTCGTGACGAAGAAGGCAACAGCAACATTATCGGCACGATCCTGATGGCTGTGCTCGCGCCTATGGCCGCCATGCTGGTGCAGATGGCCATTTCGCGTACGCGCGAATATGACGCCGACCGTCTGGGCGGTGAAATCTGCGGCGATCCCGAAAGCCTTGCCCGCGCCCTGAGGAAGATCGAAAACTACGCCAAGGGTATCGTCAACCACGAAGCCGAGCATAATCCGGCCTCGGCGCACCTGTTTATCATCAACCCCCTGTCGGGTGCGCGTATGGATAATCTGTTCTCGACCCATCCCGCGACCGATAACCGTGTCCGCGCCCTGATGGATCTGGCGATCAATATGGGCCGCAAGTCACCGCAAAATACATTTACGAGCGTGCCAACAACGCCTATGTAAGCCCCATCTTCCCCCTCCTGATCTATTGGGAGGGGGTTCTTGCATTCTGAGCATCTTAGACTGGAATATAATGTCCCCACGTCCGCCTGCGCGTCCTCAGGGTAAGCGCCCCGCTCCCAAAGCCCCCGTTCAGAAAACATCACGCCCAAAGTCAGCCGACCCCTCGGTCGCGCTTGAAAATGATATCGGCATATCGGCACGTATCGCCGCCATTAATCTGATCGAAGCGGCTCTGGCCAAACGTGGTGGCTTTGACGAAGTTTCCGCCGGTAACGAATTCAACAAACTGTCTGAATCCGAGCGTGGCTTTGCCCGCGCCCTGTCGCTTCTGGTACTGCGACGTATCGGGCAACTGGATCACATCATCTCCAAAAAGACACAGAAGATGCCGCCCGAAGCGGTGCGCAGCCTGTTGCGTATCGGCATGGCGCAAATCTTCTTCATGCAGGTGCCGGATTTTGCAGCCGTTTCCACCACCGTCAAGCTGGCGGAACGTGACAACAAAACCCGCCCGTTCAAGGGCCTGATCAACGCCATATTGCGCGGCCTGATCCGTGAAGGCGGTTTGCGCGAGGTCAACCCCAAGAAACTGATGCCTGACTGGCTGTGGCAGAGGTGGCTGCAAACCTATGGTGAGGATAATGCCTCCGATCTGGCCCTGACCCTGACCGAAGAGCCCGCCACCGATCTGGTTTTTAAAACTGCGGCTGATCGGGATGCGCTTCTGAGCGACCTTGAAGGTGAGGCCATAGGCGAAGTCAATCTGCGCTCTGCCCTGCGTGGGGATCTGCGTCACTGGGCCGATTACGAAGCCGGTCGCTGGTGGGTTCAGGATATTGCCGCGGCTACGCCGGTTAATCTTCTGGGTGATCTGGCGGGCAAGACCGCACTCGATGTCTGTGCCGCCCCCGGTGGCAAGACCTTGCAACTGATCCATAAGGGCGCCGAAGTCGTGGCCATTGACCGCTCAAAGGGTCGCCTGAAGCGACTTGAGGACAATCTGAAACGCCTCAATGTCACTGCCGAAGTCCATAATGCCGACGCAGCAACCTTTGATGACCCGCGCACCTTCGATGTGGTGCTGGTCGATGCGCCCTGCTCGGCCACCGGCACCTATCGCCGCCAGCCCGATGTCCTGTGGGGCACGAAACCGGCAGACATCGCCAAACTGGCCGATGTACAACACCGGCTTCTGGATACGCTGGCACCTAAGGTCAAATCGGGTGGTGATTTTATCTACTGCACCTGTTCCCTGGAACGCGAGGAGGGTGAAACCCAGATCCTCGCCTTCCTGCGTCGCAATAAGGATTTCAGTCTGGTCAAACCGGATGGCGCGACCCTTGAGCGCGGGGGTATCCCCGAAGCCTCGGTTTCGAGCGAAGGCTGGTTGAGATTACTGCCGCATCATCGTAAAGGTGGTCAGGACGGTTTCTTTATCGCGCACATGCGTAAATCATGAAAAAGTCCCTCGCGCCTTGCGCTCAGTGTACTTTTTCATGGATGCTGTTTTGACGGATTCTGGCTCGGGGCGGCCCTTCGCCAAAATCCGGCTTTTTAACTGGTTTTAGAGAAGAATAATGACCACACCTCTGATTTGCCCTTCCATTCTGGCGTCCGACTTCTCAAAGCTCGGCGAAGAAGTCCGCGCCATCGATGCGGCCGGTGCTGACTGGATTCATATCGATGTCATGGATGGTCATTTCGTACCGAACCTGACTATAGGGCCGGATGTGGTGAAATCCCTGCGCCCGCATACGACCAAGCCTTTTGACGTGCACCTGATGGTGACGCCGGTTGATCCTTATCTTGAAGCCTTCCGTGCCGCCGGTGCCGACTATATGAGCGTGCATCCCGAATCCGGCCCGCACCTGCACCGCACCCTGAAGCAAATCCGCCATCTCGGGGCCAAGGCCGGTGTCGTGCTTAATCCGGCCACACCACTCGAAGGTCTTGAGTGGGTCATGGACGATCTGGATCTCATCCTGATCATGAGCGTCAATCCGGGCTTTGGTGGTCAGAGCTTCATCGACAGCCAGCTGCGCAAGATCGAAACGGTGCGCAAAAAACTTGATGCCCTGAACCATCCGGCCATCCTTCAGGTCGATGGTGGCGTAAACCTCAACAATGCCGCCGCCTGTGTCGCCGCAGGGGCCACGGCAATGGTCGCTGGCACCGCTGTCTTTAAGGGTGGCCCCTCGGCCTACGCCTCCAATATCAAGACGCTCAAGGGCCTTTAGAGCGGGTTCCGTTCATAATGAATCGGAACTACGCTCTAAATTTTGTGTGACGCGCTCTAAGAGAGGCACCTGATGCAGCAGCAGGCCTACGAACAGAACCCGACAAGCGGCTATCATATTGCCCATGCGCCCTGGGCGAAGATCATACTGGCATGGGTGCGTAAGCAATCAGCAGCGGAATGGTTCGGTATGCCGGGCTATCGCATGACGCTCAAAGGCCCGTCCATCGAGGGCTTCATTGCCGCTCCCCATGAAATAAGACCCACCAATGCCTTGCTGGGGCGTGCCATAATGTCCGGCCGCTTTACGCTGGCCGGGGCGCGCATGAGCACTCAGGGGTCGGGTGATCCGTGGAACCGCCCGTCACCTACCCGCGCCTTTGCCATTGAACTGCATCGCTTTGCCTGGCTATCGCCCCTGATGACGCAAGGCGATGACGGCGCGAAGGAAGCCCTGCGCCTGTTTCTTTTATGGGAAAGAACCTTCCGCAAATGGACGCCCTTTGTCTGGGCACAGGAGGTTCTGGCCCGCCGCCTGATCAATCTCAGCCTGTTTGCCCGTCGCATGGCTATTTTCGCCACCGAAGACGAAGTGCAGATTCTGGCGCAGTCCATGGCCGCTCAGGCCCGACACCTCAGCCGCCTGTCAGATCATCCGGCGTGGTTCGCGCAAAAAGCCGTGGCCCTGACGCTTACCGGCTGCGCCTTAAGTGGCCGCATCGGTGACGGTTTCCGCCATAAGGGTCTTAAGCTTCTGCTCAAGGCGCTGAAACGCACACTATTGCCTGACGGCACCCCCGCGACACGCAATCCGCTGGATGGCCTGAACCTCCTTTACGATCTGCTGCTGGTTGAGGATGGCCTTAATCAGCGTGGCGAGACTCTTCCCGAAGAGGTTGAAACCGCCATTGAGCGCCTGAGCCGCTTCGTGCGCACCCTGTCCCATCCCGATGGCTCGCTATGTGCGTTTCAGGGCGCGGAAGCCCTGCATGAAGACCAGATTGCACCGGCCCTGTTACGCGAAAACAACCGTCCCGTAGCCCCTGCTGCCCTGCCGCACTCTCTGGAACATGGTCGCTATCACCGCCTGAACGGGCGCTCCTTGAGTGTCTATGTCGATACGGGCGAGGCCAGATCTGGCGCACTCGGCTATGGGGCCTGCGATCACCCAATGGGCTTTGAGGTTTCCGGCGGGCGCGATAAGCTGTTTGTCGCCCCCGGCTGGTCGCCCCAGCAATCTGACCGTCACGAATTTCGTATGCTGAACGCCGCCAATGGCCTTCAGCTAAATGATGCCGTGATCCTTACCCCCGTAACGGGTCGTTTTGGTGAACTGCTGCATTTCGCCCTGCATGGCCCCCATTACCGTATTCGCAGCCGCCGTGTTGAGGCCGAAGACGCCGGCAGCCTGCTTGAGATGGAACATGACGGCTGGCGCTCACAATTTGGTCTGAAGCATGAGCGCCGCCTTTATGTCGATATCGCCAGGGACGAACTGCGCGGCGAAGAGCGCCTGCTCAGCATCGACCCCAAGCGTGAACAGGCGCAACTGCCCAACTATACGGTTCGCTTCATTCTTCATCCGGACGTTCAGGCCTCTCTGGCGCGTGACAAGAAAAGCATACTGTTGCGGGGCCTGAGTGGCCGTGGCTGGTGGTTACGTCATGACGCCCGTGAGGCGGTGATCGAAGAAGGGGCCGTGTTCGACAAGGGTGCGCCCCGCAAGACCACGATTCTGGCCCTCAGGGGCATGTGCCGTCCTGACGGCCCGACCCGTGTGCGCTGGAAACTGTCGCCTGCCGAAAGCTAAAAAGGGCTGGCGGTTGTCATATTCATGACGGTCGTGTAAACCGCGCCCATTCTCCTCCCCACCTGACAGATGGATCGCCATGCCCGCCGCACCTGATTTCCCGCCCGCCCCTGAATTTGTCAAACCGCAACGCGCCCTTATCTCCCTGTCGGACAAGACCGGCCTGATCGAGGTCGCCCAGGCGCTCGTAGCCGCAGGCGTTGAAATCATATCTACCGGCGGTACACGCGCCGCCATTGAAAAGGCAGGCATTGCCGTTAAGGACGTCTCCGACCTGACGCAATTCCCTGAAATGATGGATGGCCGCGTTAAGACCTTGCACCCCAAGGTTCACGGCGGCCTTCTGGCCTATCGCGACGCCCCGGAGCACGCCAAAGCCCTGACCGATCACGACATCGCCCCGATCGACATTGTCTGGATCGACCTCTATCCGTTTGAAAAGACCGTTGCCGGTGGCGGCGCTTTCGAAGCCGCCATTGAAAATATCGACATTGGCGGGCCAGCCATGATCCGCTCATCGGCCAAGAACCATCCCTATGTCGCTGTTTGCGTCGATAAGGCCAGTATGGACGAGGTCATCGCCGCCGTAAGTGAGAACGGCCAGACCAGTCTGTCTCTGAGAAAATCCCTTGCCGCCCGTGCCTTTGCCCGCACCGCCGCCTATGACAGCGCTGTGTCCACATGGTTTGCCGCTCAGCTTGGCGACGCCTATCCTGAGCGCAAAACCATTGCCGGAAGCCGCATTCAAACCATGCGCTATGGCGAAAACCCGCATCAGTCCGCCGCTTTCTTCAAGACAACCGAAGAGCGTCCGGGCGTCGCTACAGCCACCCAACTTCAGGGCAAGGAACTGAGCTATAATAATGTCGCCGATACCGATGCGGCCATTGAGCTGGTGGCTGAATTCGATCAGCCCGCCTGCGTCATCGTCAAGCACGCCAACCCCTGCGGCGTCGCCGTCGGTGGTGACCTGCTGAGCGCCTATCAGCGCGCGCTGGAATGCGATGACGTGTCGGCTTTTGGGGGTATTGTCGCCCTCAATCGTCGTCTTGACCGCGCCACCGCCGAAAAAATTGTCGAAATCTTCACCGAAGTCGTCGTCGCACCCGAAGTAGACGAAGACGCCATCGAAATCTTCCGTGCCAAGAAAAATCTGCGTCTTCTGACGACCGGCACCCTGCCCGATCCTATGGCCGGTGGTCAGGTGTTCCGTTCGGTGGCCGGTGGCTTGCTTGTACAATCGCGAGACACCGCCCGCATTACGGCGGCTGATCTGAAAATCGTCACTAAGCGTCAGCCGACCCCGACCGAAATCGAAGACATGCTTTTTGCCTTCACGGTTGCCAAGCACGTGAAATCAAACGCTATTGTCTATGCCAAAGAGGGCCGCACGGCTGGTATCGGCGCCGGTCAGATGAACCGTCGCGATTCCGCCCGTATTGCCGCCCTGCGCGCTCAGGAAGCGGCTGAAAAGCTCGGCCTCACACAATCGCTGGCCAACGGATCGGCCTGTGCCTCCGAAGCCTTCTTCCCCTTCCCTGATGGTCTGCTTGAAGCTGCCGCTGCCGGCGCCTCTGCCGTCATTCAGCCCGGCGGTTCCATTAAGGACGCAGATGTCATCGCCGCCGCCGATGAGGCCGGTCTGACCATGGCCTTTACCGGCGTACGCGTCTTCCGCCACTAAAGTCTGATCTTTATGCGAACATAATTACACGCTATTTAATCCCCCACTGTAACCGGTGGGGGATTTTTTATGGCCGATTCCATGGCCGAACGTTTCGATACACTTAAGCCACACATGACCGTCTATGGGCCGGAAGATGATCTGCCCCGTCCGGCCATATTATTGTTTCATGGCTGCGGTGGTATCAGGCCGCATATTCATCTCTATGCTGAAACCGCCGTAAAAAGCGGTGTGCGGGCTTTTGTGATCGACTCGCTTAAGCCGCGTGGCATAGGCCGCGCCGCTGCGGTGTCTCTGGTCTGCACAGGGGCGGTGCTTCAGGGCTATGAGCGCTCAGGGGACGTACTGGCATGCCTTTGGGGCATATCCAACCGGCCTGACGTCATCGCTGATCAGATCATTCTGGCGGGCTGGAGCCATGGCGGCTGGTCGATCATGGACCTGATGACACAGGCCCTGACCCGTTCCGGTGAAGCCAGACTCAAAGATCCTGATGCAGCCCTCATTGCGCGGATCAAGGGATTGTTTCTCGTCTATCCCTATATCAATTTCCCCGCCCGCAGCCTGTCTAAACCGTGGCTGCATAGGCCGCAAACTACCGCCGTTCTGGCGACTCGCGACCACTTGACGTCTTATAAAAATGCAAAAGCCGTCTTCGACCGTTTAAGCGAAGACGGCCTGAGCCTGCACACCATAGGGCTTAAGGCGAGCCATGCCTTTGACGAAGAAACCTTCGGCAAGGCCAACCCCTTGACCCCCATGAGCTATGACGCCGACGCCGTTAAGGCCAGTCACGAAGCTCTGACCGAGCTTATCGGCGATCTGTTTCCGGTTTAGTGGTCGTGACCATGGCCCTGACCGCCCGCCGCCTGCGGTGTCGTTGTCACCGGTAAGGTCAGGGGCACCTGTCCGGCCTTTTCAAAGGTCAGAATGATCTCGCGCATCTCACCTTCCTGAGGGCGCTCTTTCAACCCCATAAGCATGATGTGATTGCCGCCGGGCTTAAGCTCTAAGGTTTCACCGGCCTTGATGACAAAGCCTTCGGGCGCCGCCGCCATCTTCATGACTCCGTCCACGGTTTCCATGGTGTGGAGTTCTGTCTTGTCTGCCCAGCCTGCCTGAGCCGACAACAGACGGTCATCCCCGGCGGTCGGATTTTCGATAACCACATAGGCAGCGGTATTCGGGTTTTCCCCAAGCGCAGCCCGAATAGCCAGATGCGAGAAGCTCAGATTTTGCAAGGTAATGCTGTCAGCGGCATCCGCATGTTCAGATTCGTGTCCTACCGGCTTTTTCGCTTCACAGGCCGTAAGCGCCAGACCCGCCGCCGCCAACAGAATTAATCCACGCATGTTAAAACCTCCTCAAATCAGCCCCAAAGGCCGATAATCTTTTTCACATCCTGCACCACAGGCGCCGCCGCCGCACGGGCTTTTTCGGCACCGATCTTCAGTACACGGTCAATTTCCGTTGGCTCATTCAATAAACCGCGCAGGCGCTCGGACACAGGGGACATCTTGTCCACCACGACATCCGCCAAAGCCGGTTTGAACGCGCCAAAGCCCTTGCCGCCAAAATCATTCAAAACGTCCTGAACCGACACACCGGCCAGCGCCGCATAGATGCCGACAAGGTTCTTAGCTTCAGGGCGGTCATCCAGACCCTCAGGCGCTTCGGGCAGCACCTCAGCATCGGACTTCGCCTTCTTGATCTTTGAGGCAATGGTGTCCGCCGTATCGGTCAGGTTGATGCGTGAATTGTCCGACGGGTCAGACTTCGACATCTTGGCCAGCCCGTCACGCAGGGACATGATCCGCGCCCCCGGCCCCTGATAAAGGGTTTCCGGCAGGGGGAAGTAATCGGTCTTATAGTCGTGATTGAACTTCTTGGCGACGTCACGCGTCAGCTCAAGGTGCTGGCGCTGATCCTCACCAACCGGCACGTGGGTGGCCTTATAAAGCAGGATATCCGCCGCCTGTAACACCGGATAGGTATAGAGACCAATCGAGGCGCGTTCCTTGTCCTTACCGGCCTTGTCCTTGAACTGGGTCATGCGATCAAGCCAGCCCAGACGCGCGACGCAGTTAAACAACCACCCAAGTTCCGTATGCTCCGGCACCGAAGACTGGGCAAAGATCACCGACTGTTCAGGCGTGACCCCCGCCGCCAGATAGCAGGCGGCAATCTCACGTGTCTGGGACAACAGATTGGCCGGATCCTGCCAGACCGTAATGGCATGCAGATCGGCGATCATATAGAAACGCTCAGCATCAAGGGCCTGCATGTCGGTGAACTTTTTCAAAGCACCGAGATAGTTCCCCAAATGCAGTGAACCCGAAGCCTGAATACCGGACAGAATACGCATAGTCGTCATTGTTCGTGCCTTAACCGCGCTTCAGGGCGCGTTTGATATCGGCGGGCCTGACCGCCCGCGTAAGAAACAGAAAGCCGATATAAAGCAACAGACCGGCAAAACAAACCATAACCACGGCGAATTCCTTGCTGGAGAACAAAAGTCCCTCCACCACCGGCCGATAAAATGACGCCAGACCACAAAATCCGGTCATCAGCAAACCACAAAACATCACCTTGGACAGGCCCGCCCATGAATTACGCCCCAACGTCCACACCTTGCGCCGCGCCAGCGTAAAGACCATCAGCAATACATTGACCCACGCTGCCGCAGACGTGCCAATCGCCAGCCCCGCCACTCCGATAATCGGAAACAGGGTCAGGCCGAACCCGAGATTGACCACCACCGACACCATGGCAAATTTCATCGGCCCGAACGTATCCTTGCGGGCAAAAAAGGCCGGTGTAAGGACGCGCGACAGCACAAAGGCCGGTACGCCCCATCCGTAATGCAACAAGGCACTGCCGGTCATTTGCGCGTCATATGGCAGAAATTCGCCGCGTGTGAACAGGCCATCAATCAGGAATACCGGCATGGCAATAATCGCCGCCGCCGCAGGCAGAGTGAGGGCCATAGACAAAACAATGGCCTCGTCCATCACCTTTTGCGAGGCCTCATGATCACCGGCCTGAACCGTGCGCGACAGGGTCGGCAGAAGCGCTACCCCAATCGCTACCCCCACAAGGCCCAATGGCAACTGATAAAGCCGGTCAGCGACCGTCAGCCACATGCGCGCCCCGTCAATGGCCGAAGACAGCCATTGAGAAACGAAAATATTGATCTGGGTCGCCGCCGCCGCCAATGCGCCGGGAATGGCGAGAAGCAAAAGATTACGAATTTCCGGCGACAGGGTCGGCATAACAAAACCAATCTTTGCCCCTGTCTTGCGTACCCCCCAGACCAGCAAAGCCACCTGCGCCAGACCGGCCAGAAGCACAGCAAATGATGCCGCATAGGCCGCCGCCGCGGGGTCCTTCTGCGGCCAGACAAAAAACAGCACGAACAGATTGAGCACTGTCGGGGCCAAAGCCGACAACACATAACGATCACGCGCATTCAGCACGCCTGACAAAAGCGCCACAATGCTCATGCACGGCAGGTAAGGCATGGTGATCTGCGTCAGGCGCACCGCCAGTTGCATTTTTTCGGGGTCTTCGCGATAGCCTGACGAAAACACATCCATAATTTGCGGCATGAAAATCTGCATCACCACCGTCAGTATGATGGTCGCAAGCGCCAGCGTCGCCATGGCGCTACGTGCCAGCTTATCCGCAGCTTCGGGACCGTCGCGCTCCAGCACACTCGAATAGGCGGGCACAAAGGCGGCGGTAAAGGCGCCCTCAGCAAAGATACGGCGAAACAGATTGGGGAACGCCTGCGCGGTCGCATAGGCATCGGCCATGATATTGCCTGACGCCCCAAGCGCAGCGGTGACCACCAGATTCTGCACGAACCCCAGACAACGGCTGATCAGGGTTACGCCGCTGAAGATCATCGATGAACGGACAAGGCCGCTGGATTTCGACACGCCGAAACTCCGCTGAGAACAATCCTGTTGGCCTTTAGTCCCCGCTGGCCGTATTGGCAAGCATCACGGACTATCGCGCCAGTGAGGCCCGCGCCTGCGCCCGCCCCTTTTTACCCGGGATCACCGGCTGATCCAGCACCTCGATCAGCGCCTTATGCAACTTGTCCATCTGCGCCCGCGTCAGTTGCGCCTTCGAGAAATGATCAACCACATAAAAGGCATCGACCGCGCGTTCGCCATAACAGTCAATGTGCGCCGAGGATATATCGACCTTGTGCCGGTTCAGCACCTGCGCCAGATCGGCCAGAAGCCCTGGACGGTCACGGCCGGACACCTCGATGATCGTCGCCTGTTTGCTTGACTCATTATCAAACACCACCGTCGGCGCGATGCTGAAAACAGCTGCCTTGGTGCTTAAGGTCGATTTATGCACCACCGGCGCGGCGACATCGCCCAAAGCCGCCTTTTCCAGCAGATTTTCCACCTGACGCAAGGTGGCCGGATCATCATAGCCTAAGGGCTTGCCTTCGGTATTTTGTACATAAAAGACGTCAAGCGCCTGACCGTCAGTCGAGGTAAAGACCTGTGCCCCTACCACGTTCGCTCCGATATTGGTGAAACACCGCGCCAGATCGGCAAACAAACCGGCGCGGTCAGCCACACAGATACAAAAGGCGGCGGCATTACGTTGCGTATCAATGCGCCCGCGTGCCGAAGGATCGGACTGGAAGGTGCTCCAGGCCTGCTGAGCATGTTGTTTGATTTCCTCAGGACTGAAGGCAAAGAGATAGGAATCTTCCATGGTCTCAAGCCATGCCTTCATATCTGGACTGTTTTCCCCCAAAGCGGCCCGCATGTCACGCGCCCGATTGCGCTTGTGTTCGCGCACCTGTGTCAGGGCGTCGGAGCCTGAGCCACGCCCGCCACGGAACGCCGCTTCGGTCGCCGCCAGAAGCTCACGCATCAACTGCCCCTTCCAGCCGTTCCAGATGCCCGGCCCGACCGCGCGGATATCGGCGACAGTCAGAACCAGCAGAAGCCGGAGACGTTCGGGGGTTTCGACAATGCGCGCAAAGGCGGCAATCGTATCAGGGTCAGAGACATCGCGTTTTTGCGCATAATCAGACAGCACCAGATGGTGACGCACCAGCCAGGCCACCTGATCAATCTGCCAGTCCTTAAGCCCCAACCGCGCACAGGCCCGCCGCGCCGCAATCTCGCCGCCGATTTCCTGACCTTCGGGCGCGCCCTTACCGGTGTCATGCAGCAACATGGCCAGATAGAGCGTTTCCTTGTCCGCCAGTTGCGGCATCAGCGATGAGGCAAGCGGATGATCTTCCTTATAACGCCCCGTCTCGATGTCACGAATAATGCCTATGGCCCTGAGCGTATGCTCATCGACCGTATAGGTGTGGTACATATTGAACTGGGTCTGGGCGACGATATGGCCATATTCAGGAATATAGCGCCCCAGCAGACCCGTCTCGGTCATCAGAGACAAGGTGCGATAGGGGTTCTTGCCACGCACCAGAATATCGAGAAATACCTCCGCCGCCTCAGGATCACGCCGCAGGTCTGGCGTAATCAGCTTGAGGTTACGCGTAATGGCCGTAAAGGCGTCGGGATGCAGATCAAGCTCAAGCCGGTCAGCCATACGAAACAGCTTGAGCATAGCAATGGGTGCCTTGGTAAACACCTCGGCATTTTGCACGCTCAACCGCCCGGCATTCATCACAAAGCCCGGATGCTCAGGCTTGTTGAAAACCAGCATGCTGGACTGAACCATCTGCGTCAGACGCGTCAGGGGCTTGGCCTTCTGGCTCTCAAGTGTGGCACAGAAAATGCGCGTCAGTGCGCCCACTTCCTTCGCCACAATGAAATAGCGGTGCATGAAGCGTTCGACCGCCGGTTCACCGTTGCGACTGACATAGCCCATGCGCTGGGCGATTTCCGGTTGCAGATCAAAACTTAGACGCTCCTCGCCCCGACCGGCGGTCATGTGCAGCAAAAACCGCACCTTCCACAGAAAATCAAAGGCCTGCGTAAAGGTCTGGCGCTCACGGTCGGTCAGCACGCCCTCAAGTGTACCCCATTCATCCGACACCGCCGGACGCGGACGCGGTTCGCGCAACAGAGGCGCAGGCATGGCACGCGCCATATATTTGGCCATCCAGAACAGCGACTGGAGGTCGCGAAGCCCCCCCTTGCCCTCCTTGATGTTCGGCTCAACCACATATCGCGACGTGCCTGAGCGCGCATGACGACCATCGCGCTCATCAAGCTTGGCAGTAACAAATTCATAGGTTCCCTGACGAATGACCTCAGAATTCAGTCGACTGGTCAGGTTTTGCGCCAGTTCCTTATCCCCTGCCAGATAGCGATATTCCAGAAGGGCGGTCATGACCGTATGATCGGTGCGGGCAATCTTGACGGTCTCTTCAACCGTGCGCGACGCATGTCCAACCTTAAGGCCCAGATCCCACAGGCTATAGAGAATGAATTCGATCACACTTTCGGAGTGCGAGGTTTCCTTCCAGGCCCGCACAAACAACAGATCAAGATCAGAATAGGGGGCCAGTTCCCCCCGCCCATACCCTCCGACCGCCAGAAGCGACAAACGCTCCCCTTCGGTCGGATTACGCGCCCGGTAAACATGGGTCAGGGTAAAGTCCCACAAGGCCCCGACAATCTCATCGGCCAGCGCCGACAGAGCAATCGCACTGCTCAGGCCGCCCTTCTGATCGTCTATGCGCGCTAATATATGCGCCTTGCCCTGATCCCACTCAGCCTTAAGAATACTGACCGCCTTACGGCGCAGATCGGACACATCACCGCTTGAGTCCTCATAGGCCGCCGTCAATCGCTCACGCAGGGCCTTGCCATCGACAGGATAAGCCGGTTTCGGATTAGATGTCATCGATGGAGAGGGGACTTCAACCATTACTCTACTAAACCCCGCAGGCGGTATATCAGCTCTAATGCCTCTTTCGGACTGAGATTGTCAGGATCAAGGCCTTTCAGTTCCTTTTCAACGACGCTATCCGTTTTAACAGGAACAGCTGCCACCTGTGCCTCAACCGTCGCAAACAGCGGCAGGTCATCAAGCTTTAACTGGGAAGACCGGTCTGTCTCAAGGCGTTCCAATATGTCCTTCGCCCGCGCCACCACGACCGCAGGCATACCCGCCAGACGCGCCACCTGCACCCCATAGGAGCGATCCGCCGCCCCGCGACGCGCTTCGTGCAGGAAGATCAGATCACCATTCCATTCGCGTGCAGTCATGGAAATATTATGGGTATGGGCCAAAAGCGTCTCAAGCTGCGCCAGTTCGTGATAGTGGGTGGCGAACAGGCTGCGCGCCCTGATGCGTTCATGCAGATTTTCCGCACAGGCCCAGGCAATCGCCAAACCGTCAAAGGTCGCCGTGCCACGCCCGATTTCATCCAGAATAACAAACGAGCGCTCGGTCGCCTGAGACAGGATAGCGGCGGTTTCGACCATCTCCATCATGAAGGTTGAGCGCCCCTGCGCCAGGTCATCCCCTGCGCCCACACGGCTGAACAGGCGGTCCACTACCCCCAGCTTCAGGGATTGTGCCGGTACATAAAGGCCTGCCTGCGCCATGATGACCAATAAGGCGTTCTGACGCAGGAAGGTCGATTTACCGGCCATGTTCGGCCCGGTCACCAATGTCAGACGCGGCCCGCCCTTACCTGAGGCATCCAGCACACAGTCATTGGGCGTAAACGGTTTCCCCTCGGCCCGCAGGGCATTGACCACCACAGGGTGGCGCGCGCCACAGGCTTCAAACAGCAAACTATGGTCGATGACCGGACGCGCGGCTTCAAAATCTTCGGCCCATTCGGCATTCGCGGCGGCCACATCCAGCGCACAAAAGGCGTCAAAGGCCGCCTGCAACGGATGGGCCAGTTGCCGCACCTCTTCGCGCAGATCCTCGAATATCGCCAGTTCCAGCGTCAGGGCGTCCGATGCCGCCCGCTGAATTCGTGCATCCAGATCAATCAGTTCAGTCGTCGCGTAACGCACCTGATTGGCCAGAGTCTGGCGATGGATGAACTGATGGGCATTAGGCAGGGCCGGAATCGCCTCAGCCTGTTTGGCTGTAAATTCAATGAAATAGCCCAGAACGGCATTATATTTGATCTTGAGCGGGATATCGGTTTCGCTTTGCAGCCGTGCCTCAAGGCGCAAAATCACCTGCCGGGAATCGTTCCTCAGATTGATGGCTTCATTAAGATTTGAATTATAGTCAGGCCGGATAAAACCACCATCACGCGGCAGAAGCGGCGGCTCATCAACCAAAGCCCGCTCAAGACGATAGAGCAAATCTGCCACCGCCGGAACCGGCGTTAAGGCCGCAATATCGGCGGCAATATCTTCGGGAAAACGCGGATTTAGGGGGTCAGCATGGCCTTCGGCATGCAGCAGATGCACCACCGCCTCGGCCACCGCCAGCGCATCCTTTATCACCTTAAGGTCACGTGGCCCGCCACGCCCCAGCCCCAGACGCGACAGGGCGCGCGCCATATCGCTCATGCCCTTGAGGGTCTGACGCAGCTCCTGACGCAGTGATCGCCGCTCAATGAACCATGCCACGGCATCAAGGCGCTGATTAATCGAAGCCGGATCATTGAGGGGCCGCGACAAACGCGACAACAAAAGCCGCGATCCTCCTGCCGTAATGGTGCGATCCAGCGCCGCCATCAGCGTACCTTCACGGCCGCCGCGCTGGTTACGGTCAATCTCAAGACTTGAGCGCGTCGACGGATCAATGGCCAGAAAGGCCATGGCCGCCGTTTTACGCGGCGCCTTAAGTACCGGCGTCTTACCGGCCTGAGTGAGATCAATATAGGCCGCCACCAATCCCATGGCGGAAACCTCAGCCGGACTGAACTGGCCAAACCCGTCTAACGTCTCAACGCCATATAACCGCTTAAGTCGCCCCTCTCCCGCCGCCGGATCGACCAGTGACGCCGATTGCGGCTGAATAACCCCACCATAGGCTTTAAGCAGGCCGTAAACCTGCTCATCCCCCAATAATCTGTCGGCCACCAGACTCTCCGAAGGCCTAAGCGCCGATAGCTGCGCGCCCAAAGTATCAGGGGTGACCTCAAGACATTCAAATTCACCGGTCGAAAGCTCAAGCGAGGCCAGCGCCATGACACCTGCGCGCAACGACAGGGCCACCAGCCGATTAGCGCCACGATCCTCAAGCAGCGTATCTTCCGTGAGTGTACCGGGCGTCATGATGCGCACCACGCCGCGCTTAACCACCGATTTTGACCCACGTTTCTTGGCTTCGGACGGGTCCTCAAGCTGATCACATACCGCGACCCGGAATCCCGCCCGTATCAGCTTGGCAATATAGGCGTCCGCCGCATGGGCGGGCACACCGGCCATAGGGATATCTTCGCCCTGATGCTTGCCGCGCTTGGTCAGGGCCAGAGACAGGGCCTCAGCCGCCTTTACGGCATCGTCAAAGAAAACCTCATAGAAATCCCCCATACGGAAAAACAGTATGGCATCGGGCTGGGCTGCCTTGATTTGCAGGTACTGCGCCATAACCGGCGTCGCCCCTTCAAGGTTCAGTTCAACGGAGGATTTTGATTCGGTGAGAGGAGAAACGGGCGCATTCATAGGCAACAGGTTAATGATTGTTGCAAACTCTGCCTACCTCAAATTAATCACTTAATCGGCGATCCGGCGACTAATTTAATGGTAGCGCTAACATTGGTGTGTTATGGGTGTAACCCGATGTGAAGACTATTCCAAAGAAAGCCATGGCTGGAAGCTTTTTATCTGTTTACCTTGAAACCCTATTGCCATAGGGCACAAACTGGGATCAAAATCCCATATTGTCTGACAAAATAAAATACTACGGGACCCCTGATGCCGATTGACAGAACAACCGTCAGCGACGAGGAAGCGCTTAATTTTCACCAATATCCGACGCCCGGAAAAATCGGTCTCCTGCCGACAAAGAATATGGCGACGCAGCGCGATCTGGCGCTGGCCTATTCCCCGGGCGTGGCCGCACCGGTTCGGGCCATAGCCGCTGACCCTGACACGGCCTATGACTACACCTCCAAGGGCAATACGGTCGCGGTCATTTCCAACGGCACCGCCATTCTCGGGCTCGGTAATCTGGGAGCGCTGGCTTCCAAACCGGTCATGGAAGGCAAGGCGGTCCTGTTCAAACGTTTTGCCGATATCGACAGCTTTGATATCGAGGTAGCAACACAGGACCCCGACGAATTTATTACGGTGGTTAAAAACATCACCGGTGCTTTCGGCGGCGTGAATCTTGAAGACATCAAATCTCCTGAGTGCTTTATTATTGAATCCGCTCTTCAGGACATGGCTGATATTCCCGTGTTCCACGATGATCAGCATGGCACCGCTATTATCGCCGCCGCCGGTCTGATCAATGCCCTGAAAATCACGGGCAAAAAGATCGAGGACGTCAAGTTCGTCCTGTGTGGTGCCGGTGCAGCAGGCCTATCGACCCTAAGCCTTGTCAAAAGCATGGGCGTCAAACCGGAAAATACGACGGTCGTAGATATTCATGGCGTCGTCTATCGCGGTCGCGCCGAAGACATGGATCAGTGGAAAGCCGTCCATGCCACCGATACGGATAAACGCACTCTGGCCGAAGCCATGGATGGTGCCGACGTCGTGCTTGGTCTGTCAGCCAAGGGCGTTATCACCCCAGAGATGGTCGCCAGCATGGCCCCCAATCCGATCATCTTTGCCATGGCCAATCCCGATCCGGAAATCACACCCGAAGACGTAGCAAAGGTGCGCAGCGATGCCATCGTCGCCACGGGTCGTTCCGACTATCCCAATCAGGCCAACAATGTGCTGGGCTTCCCCTATATCTTCCGGGGCGCACTCGATGTCCGTGCCCGCCGCGTCAATGACGAAATGAAGATCGCCGCCGCCCGCGCTCTGGCCGAACTGGCACGCGAAGACGTGCCTGATGAGGTCGCCGCCGCCTATCAGGGCCGCCGCCTTAAGTTTGGCCCCGACTATATTATTCCAACCCCGTTTGATCCGCGTCTGATCTGGTATATCCCGCCGTTTGTCGCTCAGGCGGCGATGGATTCCGGTGTCGCCCGCCGCCCGATCGAGGACATGGAAGCCTATCGTAAGACGCTTGAAAAGCGCCTCGACCCTTCCGCTGGATTTTTGCAAAATATCACCGCTGCCGTGCGCTCACGTCCGCACAAACGCATCGTCTTTGCCGAAGGTGAAGACATCTCGGTCATTCGCGCCGCCCATGCCTTCAAGCAGCAGGAGCTGGGTATCCCCATTCTGTGCGGACGTGAAAATCTGGTTGAAGCCAATATGCGCGCCGCAGGTCTCGATCCGGCCGAGGAAGGCATCGAGATCGTCAATGCCCGTCTCAGCCACCGTAATTCGGCCTATAGCCAGCTTCTGTATAACCGCCTGCAACGCAAGGGTTTCCTCAAGCGCGACGTCGACCGCCTGATCAATCAGGATCGCAACTCGTTTGCCGCCGCCATGGTGCTTTCCGGCCATGCGGATGGCATGGTCACCGGCGTCACCCGTTCCTTCGATCAGGCCTTTGACGAGGTTCTGCGCGTTGTCGATCCGGCCCCCGGCGGGCGTGTCATGGGTATGTCCATCGTACTGGCACGTGGTAAGACGGTCTTTATCGCCGATACCACCGTCGCGGTCCTGCCGTCGCCGGTCGATCTGGCGGAAATCGCCATCGAAGCCGCCATGGCTGTGCGCCGTATGGGCCACACCCCGCGCGTCGCCTTCATGAGTTACTCGACCTTTGGCAATCCGGCGGGTGAACGTGGCGAACGCGTCGCCGAAGCCGTCAAGGTTCTGGAGCAACGCGGCGTAGACTTCGAATTTGAAGGCGAAATGCCCCCCGATGTGGCGCTTAATCCTGATCAATGGGCCAACTATCCGTTCCAGCGCCTGACCGCACCGGCCAATGTGCTGATCATGCCAGCCATCCATTCGGCCTCAATTGGTACCAAGCTGATCGAAGCTCTGGGCGGTGCCACCGTGGTTGGGCCGCTGCTGCTCGGTCTGTCCAAGCCGGTGCAGATTTGTCAGTTGTCGGATAATGTCTCAAAGATTCTGACCATGGCCACCTTCGCGGCCTATGACATCCGCGCCAACGGATACTGATTAAAAAGGCGCCTGAAGATAATCAGGCGCCTTTTGTTTCAGATCTCAGCCTTAATCTTAAGGTCAACCGCTTTCTGTCGGGCAATCAGCCACAGACAGAGCGCCACGGCTATGACACCAATCAGGCTGGTATAGGTAAAGAACAACACATAGCCCGCCCCAAGGGCTTCGCGACTGACCCCCAGACTTTGCGCTCCGTCGGCAAAGGATATGGCGGGTAAACCCGCAAATAGCCCCTTCAGGCCCGAAGCTATACCGCCGGAATCCGCGCCCTGTGCCGTAACTTCGATAATCTTGCCTGACTGTGACGACAACAGCTTGCCCGGCAAGGCATAGAGTGAAGTAAACAGGGCGTATTGTTGCGCCGCATATCCTTTGGAAATCAGCGACGACATATAGGCAATAAGCACTGTACCGGCGAGACCGCCTGACGCATTATCGATCCCGAGCGCAATGGCAAAGGCCAGAGCATCATTGCCCTGCGTCGCCAGCCAGGCATATCCCATATTTGACAAGGCCCCGACCACCGCACCGACAATTAAGGATACCTTCATGCCGAAACGGGCCATGAGATACCCCCCAAGCCCGACACCGGCCATGGTCATGACGACACCAAAGATTTTGCGCACCTCGGCAATAACCGGCAGTTCAAAACCCAGATCGACGTAAAAAGCCCCGTTCACATTCAGAAGGAAATCAGCCACGCGATACACACAGATCGTCGCCAGTATCAGCCAGGCCAGATTGTCGTAACGCTGGAAAAAGGCGAGGATAGGCACCACAAAGGTCTGGCGCAGATAGGCACCGGGACGAGTCAGTTTTCCGGGTAGGGGGATACAGGCCAGAGCCATCAATCCCAGCCCGACCGCCACAGCCGGAAACTGCAAAAAGATGCCGGTTTCGCGACTTGTCCAGACACTTTTGGCCGCCAAAAACGTCTCTTCTGTACCAAAAAATCCCTTAAAAAGGTCGATATTTGCCGTCAACCCCGCCCCTAAAAGGCAGATGGCCAGAAGCATGATCGCCAGACGACCAGCCCATTCGAGGGCTTCCAGTGGTGGATTTTTCGGTGCATCGCCATATTCGATAGGGCGAACCCTGTGCTCGGCTTCCTTAGGCGCCAATAACACACCAATGACCCCTAACCCCATAAGCGCCGCCATCAGAGCATAGGCAAATCCCCACCCCAAGGTGTCGGCAAGCATCAGCGGCACAATGCCCGAGACAAAGGGCGCAACGCGCGCGCCCCAGGCATGCATGGTCGCCATAACCCCTTGGCGGGCTTCGGAATCTCCGGCGGTTTCAATGCGCCAGGCGTCAATAACAATATCCTGCGTCGCCCCCGCCAGACCGATAATCACCGCCACCAGCGCCATCCACGCCAGATGCTGCTGCGGATTAAGGCTCGATATGCCCCATAAGCCCAGAATGATCACTATCTGGCTCAGGAGAATCCAGCCCCGCCGGTGCCCGATCATGCGTGTCAGGCCGGGTAAACCCACACGATCCAGCACCGGCGCCCAGACAAATTTCAGGCTATAGACAAAAGTGACCAGCGAGAAATAGCTGATCGCCGTCAGGGACAGGTTCTCTGACCTGAGCCAGACCGAAAGCGTATCAAAAATCAGGGACAGAGGAAGACCTGAGGAGAATCCCAAGAGGATCATCACCAGCGCCGGACGCTGGAAAAACGGTTTCAGCCGGTCGCGGCGTGAAACCTTAGGCGTATCCCCTGAGGTAGAGTCTGGGGCGGAATCTGACATGTAAAACCCTGATAGCTGTCAACCGGACAGCCTATCTATCGGTTATTCACGCACTTTGACAATGGGGCTTGGCACGGTTACCGCACCAGCGGGCAATGTGCTGCCGTAAGCTTACCACTTCGATGGGTTTGGTCAGAAAATCATTCATGCCTGCCGCCAGACAGGCCCGACGGTCTTCTTCATAGGCATTGGCCGTTAAGGCGATAACCGGCGTTTTAAGTCCCGAAGCCCTTAATTTACGCGTTGTGCCAATCCCATCAAGACCCGGCAGGCCTAAGTCCATAAACACAAGGTCAAAACTCTGCACCTTAAGGATATCTATCGCTTCCTCACCCGATGAGGCGCGTTCGACCTGACAGCCTTCACGTTGTAACAATATCTGCGCCAGCATGGCATTGACCGGATTGTCCTCAACCAGAAGCGCACGAACATCCTTGAGTGTCGTTTCGGTCACCCGCTCATCTTCACTGTCCGGTTTCAGCCTGGCCTTCGACAGAGCCGTGACCCGCTCCTGAACTGAGACCCTTCGCAGCGGTTTAATGAGATATCCGGCCCAGCCCATTTCGCGCCATTGCGTAATCTCATCACGCTGTTCAGGGGCCAGCAAGATCAGGCTTCGCCGGTTAGGTGCAGGCACAGGCTCAGTCAGACTTCTGCGGTCAGCCAGTAAAACCGTAGGGGAATCCTTGCCCCAATTGGTGAGACTCTGCACAAGGCTGATGGGCGCGTGATCGCGCTCCAGATGGGTATTTACACCTGCGATAAGAACCGGATTATCGGTCAACAGGGTCACAGCTTCAGGCAGAGCCTCTAAGGTATTTCGAGGTCGCAAACTATAGGGTGCTCGAAATTCGACGGTAAAATGTGAACCCACCCCCGGTTCGCTGCTTAGGTGCAGGGTCGCCTGCATGGCTTCCACCAGCTTTTTCACCACCACAAGCCCAAGCCCCGCCCCACCATATTGCGTGGCATGAGAGGAATGAACCTGACCAAAGGCTTCAAAAATACGCTCACGGGCCTCGGCAGGAATACCCTCGCCTGTATCGCGCACCCCAAAGCGGATCAGACCTTCGGCTGTCAGGGCGACATCAATGATAACCCCACCACTGCGGGTAAATTTGATGGCATTTCCGGCTAGATTGAACAGAATCTGGCGTAACCGGCCCTCATCCGCCTGAATGGAATCAAGCTTCGGATCCAGCCGCCAGACAATTTCAATGCCGTTCTGATAGGCGCGGGGCGAGAGCAACTCCGCCACACTTTGCAGAAGCGGCTCCAATCTGACCGTATGTGTCTCAAGATTAATATGACCCGCCTCAATGCGCGCATAATCCAGAAGATCATTCACCAGCGTCATCAGGTGTTCGCCGGATTCCTGCGCCGTCCCCAGATAGGCTTTTTGTTCATCCGTCAGATGTGTGCGTGTTAGCAGCGACAACATACCCAGCACACCATTGAGCGGCGTGCGGATTTCATGGCTCATCAGTTTAAAGAAATCTTCACGCGCCCGCAGATTATCCAGCGTCATCTGGGCGTTTGCAGTCTCAGCATTTATGGGCGTTACCGAAGAGGACATTCTGATCTCTGTCTGTATCTGAGAGGCCTTGTTTTAAACGAAAAACATTAATAAGCCGCTCACGAAGCCGACAGGCTATGCGGTATTTTGTTATTATCCATGCCCTCTTTAGTCGTGGCGCGACGATAAATCAGGGCCTCGGCTATATGGCGTCGTAAAATCGGCGTCGCCTCTCCGCTCAGAGCGCTTTCAAGGTCAGCAATAGTACGCGCCAGACGTACACAGCGTGTCCAGCCCCGCGCACTAAGACCCGATTGTTGAGCCGCCTGCATCAGAAGCGTTTTGGCGGCCTCATCCAGAGGCGCGATGCGTTCCAGTGCTGAACCCGACGCCGTCGCATTAATCGCCTGTGAAACCCCTAACCCCAGAGCGTTCGCACGTTCCGCCTGAAGGCTTCGCGCCGCCGCGACCCGTGCCGCAACCTCGGCTGAACCTTCGGCAGGAGACGGTAAGGCCATATCAGCCACAGTTACCGGCGGCACATCGATTTGCAGATCAATGCGGTCCATCATTGGGCCGGACACACGGCCCTGATAATCGCGCTGGCATTTTGGGGCTTTACCGCAGGCCCCCTTGCCTACGCCGCCCATACCGCAACGGCAGGGGTTCATCGCCGCAACAAGCTGCACCCGTGCCGGATAGCGGACATGATGATTGGCGCGGGCGACAATAACTTCATGTGTTTCAAGGGGTTGGCGTAGCGCATCCAAGGCTTGGGGGGCATATTCCGGAAGCTCATCCAGGAAGAGTACTCCGTTGTGCGCTAAAGACACCTCACCCGGTCGGGCGCGTAAACCCCCACCGGTCAGGGCGGCCATACTGGCGGAATGATGCGGGGCACGAAACGGTCGCTCACGCGTCAATTCGCCTTTTTGCAGCAGGCCTGCCATTGACCATACCTGAGAGGTTTCAAGCAGCTCCGCAGCGGTTAGGGGGGGTAATATTCCAGGCAACCTCTGGGCCATCATCGATTTTCCTGATCCGGGAGGGCCGACAAACAACAGGTTATGCCCACCGGCGGCGGCAATTTCGAGCGCCCGTTTGGCCATCTCCTGCCCTTTGACTTCCTTAAGGTCGGGTGTGTGCGCCGGCGTAATAACTTCGCCCGCCAACGGCGGATTCAATGGCGCATGGCCTTTGAAGTGATTGATCAGGGCAATCAGAGATTTGGGGGCCAGAATGGATATATCACCTGCCCATGCCGCCTCTGAGCCATTAGCCTCGGGACAAATCAGGCCCATGCCAAAACCAGACGCCGCAATGGCAGCAGGTAAGGCGCCGCAAACCGGTGCAATCTGGCCATCGAGCTTCAGTTCACCGACACAGACATAGCCGCTCAGGGCATCCTGAGGAATCAGCCCCATCTCCACCATAAGTGCTAAGGCAATAGGCAGGTCGTAATGCGACCCTTCCTTGGGCAGATCAGCGGGTGACAGATTGACTACAATGCGTTTGCCGGGAAGGCTCAGGCCCATACCGGCAAAGGCCCCGCGCACCCGCTCACGGCTTTCGGCCACGGCCTTATCGCCCAGACCCACAACAACAAAGGCAATATTACCGGAGGTAAGCTGCACCTCGGCTTCTACGCGATGCGCTTCCGCCCCCTCAAAGGCAATGGTCGTGATGCGCGCCGGCATAATGGCTTCCCCCCGCTTAGATAATCCACCCGTGTTATTATCCACAAGCTAGCGAGAGAAAAAAGACAAATCAAGAACAAAATTAGAACGGATGGCGATCTTATGTGATCACACTCTGATAACATCGCCGCAATTGTCAAATTATCAGGATTTTTTCCTTTTAATTCTATGCCTTATTTGTGGATAATTTCTGTTCTATCGCTTGCCAGAGATGTTCACCCGCGTCGATATTTTCAAAGGTCTTAAGCTGAACGGCACCGGTTGGCGAGGTCACATTAATCTCGGTGAGATAGTCGCCGATCACATCCAACCCGACGAACATCAATCCTTTTTCGCGCAATACCGGCCCGACCTTGGCGCAGATTTCCAGATCACGCTCGGTCAGGGTCGTCGGCACAGCCGTACCCCCTACCCGCAGGTTAGAACGTACCGCATCTTTTTCCGGTACACGGTTGATCACACCGACCACCTCACCGTCCACCAGAATGATGCGTTTATCGCCTTGAGATACGGCGGGAATATATTTTTGCAGCACCAGAGGTTCGCGGCTGATGGAGGCATGAAGCTCAATCAGGGCATCGAGATTACGGTCGCCCGCCGTCAATTTGATAATACCTGATCCCGCTGCCCCATGCAGCGGCTTAAGGATTACGTCACCATGGCGCGCATGAAAATCACGCAAAGCGACCGGATCGGCACTGATCAGGGTCGGCGGCTGTACGCCCTCAAAACGCGTGGCAAAAAGCTTTTCCGGACTGTCGCGCACAGCGGCTGGATCATTGACCACAAGGGTTTTCGGGTGAATGGTCTCAAGGATATAGGTGGCGGTAATATAGGCGATATCAAACGGCGGGTCCTGACGCATCAGCACGACATCGATATCTTCACCGAGATTGAGCGTTTCAAATTCACCGGCGGTGACATGGTCGCCCTGAATATTGCGCAAACTTACCTGACGTGCCCGCGCAAAAACCTTACCGTCTTCAAGCGACAGATGCTGAGGATCATAGGCCCACAACTGGTGTCCGCGTGCCTGCGCCGCCAACATGAGTAAAAAGGTTGTATCTCCGGCGATATTGATCTTTTCGATTGGGTCCATCTGAACGGCAACGCGTAGCGACATGAGGCAACTTTCTTATTCCAACCGGAGAGATTTTATATGTAGCCCCGAAGCCTGCCGACACAAGGGGTAAGTTTACACACCCTCATGAAAGATATTGCGAATATGCCTGGGCCAGCCGCGTTTCGGCAGCACATAGAGATCGATCTCAAGGTCGAATTTGCGCAAATTCCCGCGTCGCTCAATCAGCTTTAGCGCCGCCTGCCGTAAACGTGCCTGTTGTACCGGTCCGGTGGCATGAAGCGCTTCGAGAACACTTCGGCGCTGTTTGACCTCAATCACCGCAAGGCGCTTGCCCTTCTGGGCCAGAATATCAATCTCGGCTTCCGGTGTTTTCAGGCGAAACCCCAGAATCCGGTAACCTTTGAGCATCAGGTGAAGAAGTGCGATATATTCGCTGAAATGTCCGCGCCTGTGGGCCTTAAGACCTGTCGCAGAACGGCTCTTCATGCCTTCAGTTCCAAAGCGCGTTTATAGACATCTTTACGCGGGAGGTTGAAACGCGCGGCGATTTTGGCCGCTGCCTCGGACGGCGGCATATCGGTAAGGGCGGCTTTCAGAGCCTCTTCCAGATCGTTTTCAGATGGTACAGAAGCTTCGGCCGGGCCGATCAGGACAACAATTTCCCCCTTTGGTTCCATAAGTGCCGGATTGGTCACCAGTTCACTTAGACGCCCGCGCACACAGGTTTCATAAAGCTTGGTCAGTTCCCGACACACTGCCGCTTCACGGTCACCGAGAACGGTGAACATGTCCTTCAGGCTGTCATTCAGGCGTGGGCCGGTTTCAAACATCACCACCGTCGCCGCCAGATGCTGAAAGTCGCTGAAGAAGGTCTGACGTGCCGCCGATTTATTCGGGACAAAACCGGCAAACATGAAGCGGTCCGTAGGTAGACCGGCCAGACACAGCGCCGCCATCACGGCCGACGCGCCGGGAAGCGGGTGTACCTTTGCGCCAGCCTCAAGCGCTGCATTGACCAGACGAAATCCGGGATCAGAAATCAGCGGCGTTCCGGCATCCGATACCTGCGCCACCACCGCCCCGCCTTTCAGGCGTTCAACCACCTCTGGTATAACACGCGGCCCCGCATGATCATCGTACCTGAGGAGGGGTTTTTTAAGGTCATAGGCCGACAAAAGCTTGCCCGTCACCCGCGTATCCTCACACAGGATAATATCTGCGGCCCTGAGCACATCGAGCGCCCGCAAGGTAATATCCCTCAGATTGCCAATCGGCGTGGCGACAATGTACAGGCCGGATTCGACAGAACGGGGTGAAGGCGCAAACAGGGTTTCAGTCATAGGCTATCTAAACCGCCACGCCCCTCTTGGAAAAGCCTAAATCACACCCAGACAGGTGCGCGTGATCTGCTTACGGACATTTTCGCTCAGGCGCACACCAGTGACTTGCCAATCGAGCAGGTTGGTACGCGAAATCATCAGATAGTGGGAGTCTTTACCATTCTGCCGGATCAGGTACTGACGGGTGTTGAGCGCGCCATAATGGATGCGCGGATCAGGCTTGAAACCGGAGGTCACCGGTTCAGGCTTCAGGGAACGGATCAGGGTCGAAAAACCCTTGGGCTCCCCTAATGTCTGGGCACACAAATGCAGATCAAGCGGTGCAGAGGCTTCGACAACCGGCGCCACCTCATCGCCCATACCGACAAGGTTTTTGCTCTTGTCCCACAGGTTTTTAAACACGCCCTTTTTCGGGGCGCTTTCCTGAACCGTAAGCACCGGCGCTTCGATCAGCCCCTCACTGTCACGATACAGACGATCGGTTATGGCGCTGGATTTGATGAGGGCAGACAGCTCCGACGTTCGGCCCGCTTCAGCGTGACGGATAACGTCTCTGGCCACGGTCTGGGCGCGGTAAACATCATAACAGACGACACCACCGACCATAACCACAAGCACCCCAAGCCCTATCAGGCGACCGCGCCATCTGCTCATGCCAAATCCCTCCGCATGCTCCGTATCCTAAGGCATAATTCGGTAAAACTATGACCGCCTATACCGATACCTGCGTCCCCATCTCAACCACGCGGCCCGGCGGAATATGGAAGAAGTCCGTCGGATTGGCGGCATTACGCATCAGGAAAATAAACAGCTTGTCCTGCCACAGAGGCATACCGGAATTGGCCGCCGGTACCACAGAACGCCGCCCGAGGAAGAAGCTGGTGGCCATGATGTCGAATTTCAGTCCCTGCTTGCGGCATAGGCCTAATGCCTTTGGCAGGTTCGGGCTTTCCATAAAGCCGTAATTGATGCTGACCTTTTTGAAATCCTCATCCAGACGCTCAATCATTACGCGCTCGGATTCATGTACGCGCGGCACATTGAGCGTCTTGACCGACAGGATAATGTTTTTCTCATGCAGCACCTTATTGTGTTTAAGGTTGTGCATCAGAGCCACCGGTGCCGCCTCAGAATCCGAGGTCAGGAAAATGGCCGTACCCGCAACCCTGTGGGGGGGACGGCTTTTGAGCATTTCCACCAGATCGGTAAGCAGGACACTCTCTTTACGCGCCTTGTCAAACAGGATTTGCGAGCCACGCACCCATGTCGCCATAATGGTGAACAGGCCTGCGCCAATCAGGATCGGTAACCAGCCACCAGAGAAAAAGCGCAACGAATTGGCCGTCAGGAAGGCCATATCCAGCAGCAGGAACGGAATCATAAAGGCCAGTACCTTTGCCCAGTTCCATTTCCACATCTGGCGCATGACAATAACCGCCATCAGGGTAGTCACCGCCATGGTGCCACAGACCGCCAGCCCATAGGCATGGGCCAGAGCTGAGGATGTCTGGAACCCGACCATGACCACCAGAACACCGACCAGCAGCATGGTATTGAGCTGCGGCACATAAATTTGACCCGACTGTGTTTCGGAAGTCCGCAACACCGTAAGGCGTGGTAACAGACCCAGCTGAATGGCCTGCTGCGTCAGGGAAAAGGCACCGGTAATCACTGCCTGTGACGCAACCACAGTCGCCAGACCGGCAAACAGAACCAGAGGTAAGCGCAAGGACAGTGGTGCCATTTCAAAGAACCAGTTTCGTTCCTCAAAGGCAATGCCACTGAGTTCAGACTGGATCAGGACGTCAAAGGCAAAGGCCCCCTGCCCCAGATAGTTCAGCACCAGACAAGGCAGGACAAAGAACGTCCAGGCCGCCTGAATCGGCCAGCGTCCGAAATGACCCATATCCATGGTCAGAGCTTCGGCCCCGGTGACGGTCAGAAACACCGCCCCCATGACCAGAAAACCAGCCAGACTATGTTCGGCCAGAAACTTCACGGCATAATAGGGATTAAACGCCAGAAGGATTTGCGGCTGATCAATCAGCTTATAGACCCCTAAAGCCCCCATTATCGCAAACCACAGAATGCAGACCGGTGCGAAAAAGAAGCCCACCTTGGCGGTGCCACGGCTTTGGATCATAAACAGAGAAATCAGCAAGGCACCGGCAATCAGCAGCACGACCTGACCATTAATAGCATGTTCAAGCGCCGGAATGGTTCTCAGGCCCTCAACAGCCGCCATAACGGACATGGCCGGTGTAATAACCGCATCGCCATAGAACAGAGCCGCCCCTATGACCCCCAGAATAAAAATAATGCGTGTCCGTTTGCCCAGTGCCCGTTGCGCCAGAGCCATCAATGACAGGACGCCGCCTTCACCATTATTGTCGGCGCGCATGATGAAAAAGACATATTTCACCGTCACAACCAGTATCAGCGCCCACAGCGCCAGAGACACGACGCCAAGGATTTCGGCACGCGTCACGCCGTCTGTGGCCGCAATATGCAGGGCTTCCTTGAAGGCATAGAGCGGACTGGTGCCAATGTCACCAAACACCACCCCCATAGACCCAAACGCCAGCACCCAGAATCCGGCACCACCGGATTTATGGGTACCGTGAGGGGGCTGATGGGGAGGGGTCGGAGCGCTGGCGCCATCTATGAGGTCCGCTGCCGACGAAACTTCAGGCGCATTAGGGGGCGTATCAGGGGTAACGCCAGTCATATAAACTCTCCTGAAGACCAGACACACAGGATATCAACGGGGTCTTCGCTTGAACGCGGCGCTCCATACGCCCATTTATAGGGGGTTTCAACCTCAAAGCTGTGACGGATGTGACCTGCCCCTAGGAATGCTCATCAAAATACCTTAACAATAAACCGATATGTCAGACAGTCAGAAATTTCCCGTAGCGGCACATACCCTCGCCTATCTGGCGCACAGGGGCGCCTATGCGCGTGAGCAGGCGGTCTCAAGCTCGGTTCTGGCATCCTCTATACCGACCAATCCCGTGGTTATCCGGCGCATGACGACACAACTGGCCAAGGCCGGTTTTGTCGCTACCTGCTCAGGCGTCTCAGGTGGTACATGGCTTTTGCGACCCGCTGAAACCATTACGCTTGATCAGGTCCTGCGCGCGGTTGACGGTTGCGCGCATCTTGGCAGCACACCGGCAGGGGCCAAGGGCTGTCCCGTCGGTCAGGCCATCCCCAAGGCCGTTAGTCTGGCCATGAAAAGCGCCGACACCGCCGCGGTCGAGGCCCTGTCTAAAATCACCGTGGCTGATCTGATAAGCCAGATATAAAGCGCTTGCCATTGAAACGCTTATCGTGTTGGCTGATCCAAAATACTGACAGATAACCAGAAACGGCTCATCACATGCGACGACTTGCCCTCATCACCGGTGCCTCAAGCGGTATAGGTCTGGCACTGGCACGCATCTATGCATCAAACGGCTGGGACGTAGTTCTGACCGCTCGCCGTCAGGAGCGGCTGGAAAAGCTCAGTGAGGAAATTCGCCTGCGCTTTGGCGTAGAGGCCCATACGGTTGTCGCTGATCTGGCTGATCCGGCGTCAGTCGATAAGATACTGGCCTTTGTTGCTGGTCTCGGTCGCACCGTAGACGGACTGATCAATAATGCCGGTTACGGCCTGCATGACGGCTTTGTCGGTAATGCCTTTGAGACCCATCAGGCCTTTATGCAGGTTCTGATGCTGGCCCCTACACAGTTGGCGCATCGCGTCCTGCCGGACATGATTGGTCAGAAATTCGGTCGGATTCTTAATGTCTCGTCATTGGCATCCTATTTGCCCGCTTCGCCGTCAACCACCCTCTATGCGCCCGCCAAGGCCTATCTGACGACTTTTTCGCAGTCCCTACATCTTGAAACCCGAGATCATGGTGTGCACGTCACCGCTCTGTGCCCCGGTTTCACCTATTCCGAATTCCACGACGTCAATGGTTCGCGCGCGAAAATCAGCGCCAATGTGCCGGACTGGATGTGGATGGGGGCTGACGAGGTGGCACGTGAAGGCTATCAGGCCTGCGAAGCCAATCGCGCCATCTGTGTGCCAGGCGCACCTAACAAGGCATCCGCGGCCGCACTTAAGGTCTTACCCGACGACTGGAGTCTTGAGATCATCAGCCGACAGGTCAATCGCATTACGCGGTAACGGTTTTATCTGTAACCGAAAATCGCGGTACCCACCCGGATTTCTGTTGCCCCGAAGGTGATGGCGGTCTTGAAATCATCGCTCATGCCCATGCTTAAGGCCCTAAGGCCATTGCGTTCGGCAATCTTACGTAACAGGGCAAAATAAGGCCCGCGTGGCCCCTCAACCGGCGGAATGCACATAAGGCCTTCAATTTTAAGCGCAAAATCGGTCTGCACGGTTTTGATAAACCCATCAGCGTCCTGAGGCAGGATACCGGTCTTTTGCACCTCTTCGCCAATATTCACCTGAATAAAGAGCCGTGGGCAGCGCCCCTGTTTCTGGGCTTCATCAGCAATGGCACGGGCAATCTTTTCCCGATCGACGCTTTCGATACAGTCAAAAAAGCCTACAGCTTCGGCGGCCTTGTTACTTTGCAGCGGGCCGATCAAACGCAGATCAAGATCAGCATAATCACCCCGCACCTCACCCCAGCGCTGCATGGCTTCCTGAACGCGATTTTCACCAAACTGGCGCTGACCGGCTTTGAGCACCGGTTCAATCACCTCCCAGGGCTGGTTTTTAGAAACCGCCGTCAGACGTGCCGCCTCCGCGCCGCGTCCGCTCTGACGCAAAGCTTTTTGCATATCACGAACAATGCGCGCATAATTGGCAGCGGAGTCTGTCGCAGGTTGCTGAGATGACATATAAAACCCGTTTCGCTTTTTTAATGAACCGCGCCAAAGACATAGCCCGCCACGCCCATATGTCCAGCCCCCGCGCTGATTTGCCGTGCCTGTATTTCTTTACAGATCCCGTCCGCACCCCTCATCCCGAAGACATCGCCGCGCATCTGCCCGAAGGATCGGCCATCGTCTATCGCCATTTCGGTGACCGGCATGCGCCGGCACACGCCCGTGTCCTGCATGGGCTGGCAAAGGAAAAGAACCTTTATCTCTTGATCGGCAATGATGCGGAACTGGCGCTTGAAGTTGGGGCAGCAGGCATGCATCTGTCGGAAAGTCATCTTAAAGATGCGGTAAACCTGCGCACGCTTTATCCGGCCTTATGTCTGACCGGTGCCTGCCATAAGGCTGAGGCCTTAAAACAGACCGAGATCACCGCCCTTGATGCGATTTTCGTTTCACCTGTCTTTCCAAGCCACAGTCTGTCAGCGGTCGGCAAACCGGCATTGGGTCTGAAAGGCATAGAAGAGGTCTGTGCCTTAAGTCCTGTGCCGGTAATGGGTCTAGGGGGGATTACAGCCGATAACGCGCATTTATTGAGTCAAAGCGGTCTGTCCGGCTTTGGGGCAATCGACGCGTTTAAACCTTAGAATTTAAAGGTGGTTTCCAGACGCACGCGCGGCTGCTTTTCTTCGCCAACCGGATCCTTGGGCTGAAGGCCCTTAGTCTTTTCACCGAAACCGACCGTACCGCCGACGCGGACAGACGGTGAAATCTTATAGAAGGCACCAGCATCGACATCATTCCAGCCACTTGGGCGGGACTCTTCTTCGGTGACATCCAGCTTAAGACCCCAGCGGCCTTTCAGAGACCATTGGTAAATCTTGTTGGTTGGGCTGGCATTACCGGAATCTTTTTGCGTACCTGCGCCCGTCGTCAGGCTAAGGGCTGCTGCCGGTGATGAGGCTTCGGTTGCTCGTGTGGTTTTATTTGATTGCGCATAGGCAGGCAGAGCGCTTCCGGCAATCGCCAGAGCCGCAACCGGCGCTATTAATGACACAATCTTTTTCATCACACCAACAACTTGCTTCGTCTTTATGACCGCTTCACAACAGAAGCGCTTAATAGTCAGGGCATGCGCATTATATAGGTAATGTTACGGTTTTATGTACCGTCGACAACCCGTTTCCTCCGCAGCCCGCATATCTTATGCCGTTAATCTGGCTTTGATATGTCAATTTCCGATTAAGACGGATTACGGGATTACGTCAAATTAATTGAACGAATTTTGCCTCATCCGTCAATTTCGCGCATTTATTGTGTTCAAATGGTCACGCTCAATATCACAGAGACGACCCTTTTGCCCCATAAGTGTCTCAATTTGATGCGAGCAAGGCTAAATGAATCTCTTGTCAGACCCCCGCTTGGGCGTGCTATAGAGCATTCCGGTACGTATGAACGGCCATATATGGCGCAGATATAAAGATTTTTTGCGGAGCGATCACTCTATGACGAAGACGGTTAAGGCTGTGCTGACTATGGGCGTTGCGGCCCTGGCCCTGAGCCTTGGGGGATGCCTCGGCTTCGGCCAGAAGAGCGACACAACGCTAACCGATGCACCGCGCTCCGGTTTGTTTGGTTTTGGCGGCAGCAAAAGCACGAATACGAATGCCGATGCCGGTATTGGCGTAAACGCCTATCTGTGGCGCGCTTCGCTGGATACGATTTCCTTCATGCCTTTGGCTTCGGCTGATCCCTGGGGCGGCACGATCATTACTGAATGGTATGCCAACCCTGAAAAGCCTGATGAGCGCTTCAAGGCCACCATCTATATTCTCGATACGCGCCTGCGCGCTGATGCACTGAATGTGTCGCTCTATAAGCAAGTCAATAATGGCGGGCAGTGGGTGGACACCGCCGTCACCGCTCAAACTCAGATCGATATTGAAAACGCCATCCTGACCCGCGCCCGTCAGTTGCGTCTTTCGGATGTCCGTAACTAAGTCCGTACTTTTACGGATTTTACCCTTTGTTTTAAAAGGAGCGCTCAGGGCCCGTCGGCTCTGGCGCTCTTTTTCAGTTTTAACCCGTATCCCGGCCTGTTCCTGAATGTCACGTTACAATCCAAAAGAAACCGAACCTCGCCAGCGCAAAAGATGGGATGACGCCAACGTCTTCCGCACACGCTCGCCTTCTGAAGCCGGTGACAGGCCAAAATACTACGTTCTGGAGATGTTTCCCTATCCATCGGGTCGCATCCATATGGGCCATGTGCGCAACTATGCCATGGGCGATCTGGTAGCGCGTTTTAAACGCGCGCGCGGTTTCAATGTTCTGCACCCTATGGGGTGGGATGCCTTCGGTATGCCGGCAGAAAACGCCGCCATGGAGCGTGGCATCCATCCCAAGGGCTGGACCTATGACAATATCGCCAATATGCGCGCCCAATTGCAGCAACTGGGACTTTCGATTGACTGGTCGCGTGAATTTGCCACCTGTGACACCACCTATTACGGCCAGCAACAAAAGTGGTTTCTCGACCTCCTTAAGCATGATCTGGTGTACCGCAAAGAAAGCACCGTCAACTGGGATCCGGTCGATAATACGGTTCTGGCCAACGAGCAGGTCATTGACGGTCGCGGCTGGCGCTCAGGCGCTCTGGTCGAAAAGAAAAAGCTGACCCAGTGGTTCCTGAAGATCACTCAGTATGCGGATGATCTGACCGAAGGGCTTGAAACGCTTGACCGCTGGCCGGACAAGGTGCGTCTGATGCAGTCGAACTGGATCGGGCGGTCCAAAGGGCTGAAGTTTAAATTTGCCTTTGCAGATCAAGCCCCTGAAGGGTTTTCAGACGGCCTTGAGGTCTATACCACTCGTCCGGATACCCTGTTTGGTGCAGGCTTTGTCGGTATTGCCGCCGACCATCCGCTGGTTAAATCCCTGCCGCAAACCCCTGAGCTTGAGGCATTTCTGGCCGAAGTTAAAAAAGGCGGCACCACTCAGGAAGAAATCGATACCGGTGAAAAGCTGGGTTTCAATACCGGTCTCAAGGTCGCCCATCCGTTCAAGGCCGGTGAGACTCTTGATGTCTGGATCGCCAATTTCATTCTGATGGACTATGGCACCGGCGCGATCTTCGGCTGTCCAGCCCACGATCAGCGCGATCTCGATTTCGCCCGTAAATATGATCTGCCGGTCGTTGAAGTGGTTCTGCCGCCTAATGCCGACGATAGCTTTAAGGTTGAAAACGAAGCCTATACCGGTCTTGGGACGCTATTCAATTCTGACTTCCTCAACGGTTTAGACATCGAAGCCGCCAAGGCAGAGGCCATTGCCCGTATCGAAGCCGCAGATGCCGGTCAGGGCGCGACGATCTATCGTCTGCGAGACTGGGGGGTTTCGCGTCAGCGCTATTGGGGGTGTCCGATCCCTGTCATCCATTGTGACGATTGCGGGGTCGTACCCGTACCTGACGATCAGTTGCCGGTAAGCCTGCCTGAGGATGTGACCTTCGACGTGCCGGGCAATCCGCTGGATCGTCATCCGACCTGGAAGCATGTTAACTGTCCAACCTGTAACAAGGCCGCACGTCGGGAAACCGATACGCTGGATACCTTCGTCGACTCCTCTTGGTATTTTGCGCGCTTCACCTCGCCACATTCCAATCAGCCGATCGATAAGGCCGCCGCTGATTACTGGCTGCCGGTTGATCAGTATATTGGTGGGATTGAACACGCCATCCTGCACCTGCTCTATTCGCGCTTCATTACCCGCGCCCTGCACACCTGCGGCTATTTGAGTGTCAAAGAACCCTTTGCTGGTCTGTTTACGCAAGGCATGCTGACACATGAAACCTATAAGGCACCCGGTGGGGAATGGGTTGATCCGTCAGATGTCGATATCACTACCGAAGGTGATAAGCGTAAGGCCGTACGTTTGTCGACCGGCGAAGACCTGAAGATTGGCGACATTGAAAAAATGTCGAAATCGAAGAAAAACGTCGTCGCCCCTGAAGACATCTTCCAGACCTATGGCGTTGACGCGGCGCGCCTGTTTGTATTGTCCAACTCACCGCCTGAACGCGATGTGCAATGGACGACCGGCGGTGTTGAAGGCTCATGGCGCTTTACGTCGAATGTCTGGGCGGAATTTGACCGCCTGCCTGAGGGCGATGTGGCCGCCACAGACGAGGCTGCGGCACTCGAGCTACGCAAAGCCGCTCATAAGGCCATCAAGGCCGTTACCGAAGGCTTTGAAGCCTTCCGTTTTAACTCGGCCATCGCCAAGCTTTATGAATTCGTCAACACACTGCGCGCCTCTGACATCGCCAAAACCGGTACTGACGCCCGTCGTGAGGCCCTGACCATTCTGGCGGGCCTGATCGCCCCCATTACCCCGCATCTGGCCGAAGAAGGCTGGGCGCGCCTGGGATATGAGAGCCTGATCGCCGAAGCGGACTGGCCAGCATTTGATCCGGCTCTGGCTCAGGACGATGTTTACGTCCTGCCTGTGCAGGTCAATGGCAAGAAACGTGGTGAACTTTCGGTACGAATAGGCGCCAGCGAAGATGAAATCCGTCAAATGGCACTTGAAGATGAAACCGTTAAGCGACATCTTGAGGGCGTTACCGTTCGTAAGGTCATCGTCGTTCCGAACCGTATCCTCAACTTTGTCGTAGGATAAATCATGCGCCGCCTTCAACGCCGTCATCTGCTGGGTTTCATGGCTGGTCTTACGGCCCTTACCGGACTGACGGCGTGCGGGTTCACCCCTATCTATGCACAAAAAGATCTTGGGCTGAAACTGGCGCATATAGATCTGGTGACCCCTGAGACGCGCACCGGTTACTTTGTGCGTAACCGGCTTGTCACCACGCTCAATATCAATGAATCCGAACCCAAACTCTACCGCCTGACCGTTACCCTGCGCGAAAGACGCTATGATGTCGGCCTTCAGGTCGATGATACAGCCGTTCGTGCCGAAATTTCAAACGCCGTTACCTATACGTTGACAGATATTAAAACACGTCGGGTCATTACCCGTGGAAACTTCGTGGATACAACGACTTACGACACATCCAATCAATCGCCTTATGTCGGAGTCGTGGCCCAGAAGGACGGTCAGGAACGCGCGGCCATAAGTGTCGCTGATCGCATTCATTCCGAACTGGCGCTTTATTTCCACGGTCAGCAATAGTCCTTATCCCGTCATGAAGCTGGTCAAGCGGCCTGAAATTGAAGCCTTTCTTAAGCAACCGCCTGCGGATATCTGCGCATGCCTGATTTACGGTAAGGATCGCGGTCAGGTCATTGAGCGCGGCGATATTCTGGCACGACGGATAGTCGCTGACCCGAAAGACCCGTTTAACGTCTCGCTGTTGACCGATTCTGATATTGATGCCGATCCGGTGCGCCTTGAGGATGAACTCCAGGCACAGTCTTTAATGGGCGGGCGTCGACTGGTGCGCCTGAAGTTCTTCTCCGAAAAGGCCTCACTGGATAAGGCGGTCGCTGCAGCACTTAAAAGCCATCTTGGGGGCAGCACCCATTCAGATACTTTTTTTTTAATTGAGGCCGGTGGTCTCGGGACAGATTCTGCCATCAGGCGGCTGGCTGACGCCGATAAGGCCATGACGTCGATTGCCTGCTACGAAGATGAAACTGGCGACGTTATTCGCATGGCACGGGAAACTCTGGCGAAAAATGAAGTCGCCCTCACCCCTGACGCAATGGATATGTTTGCCAACCGCTTACCGCGTGAGCGTGGCGTAGCGCGTCAGGAAATCGAGCGCCTGTGCCTGTTTATCGGGCCAGGGTCTAAAAAGACGCTGGATGCCAAAGAGTTACAGGATTTTCTGGGCGTTGAGCCCGAAGCCTCGCTCTATCAGGCGGCTCTTGAGGCCTTTGGTGCCAAAATGGCTCCGGCTCAGGCCGGTTTACGCCGCGCTTTTGCCGAAGGTGAAAGCGGGATTGACGCGTTACGCGCCCTGAACGCACATCTTATCAAGCTCAGACTTATACAGGCACAGATTCAAAAGGGCATAGACGCCAAACAGGCCGCAAAAGCTGCCGGTGTATTCTGGAAACAGGAAGCCGAGTTTCTGCGACAGGCGCGCAACTGGTCAGACCATCTGATCGACGGCCTGTCCAAAGAACTTATTGATACCGATAAGCTGTGCAAGACGACCGGAATGCCTGATCTTCTTATCGCTGAACGACTCTATATGAGCATTGCCGGACGCGCGAAAAGACTGGGTCTTTAAGCCTGCATCAGACGGCGACACAGATCATCAAGCTGTTCGAGATTAGCGTAGCTCAGGCGCAGTTCGCCCTTACCGCCGCGATCATCCAGCTTAACATTCAGACCCAAAATTTCCTGTAAGTCCTGTTCCAGCGCCTGCGTATCAGCATTAGGCTGTGACTTGGCGCGAGCCGATTTTGTCGCAGATCCACTCTGACTATCACGCGACAGCGCCTCGGCCTGCCGTACAGACAGACCCTTCTGTATGATCAATTCGGCCAATTCTTCGGCATTATCGGCTGTGGCAATGGCCCGCGCATGCCCACTGGTCAAACGCCCATGTAGCACATGATCCTGAATGGTTTCAGACAAGGCCAGCAGGCGCAGCGTATTGGCGACATGGCTACGGGATTTTGAAACCACTTGCGCGACGGCATCCTGTGTACGGCCGAAACGCTCCATCAGCGCGCGATAGGCACGCGCCTCTTCGATAGGATTAAGGTCTTCGCGCTGAACATTCTCGATGATACCGATTTCCAGCACCTCAAGATCATCCAGTTCACGCACCAGCACCGGAACGGTTTTAAGACCCGCCTTCTGTGAGGCCCGCCAGCGACGTTCACCGGCAATGATCTGAAAACCCTGTCCAACCGGTCGTACCAGTATCGGCTGAAGAACACCCTTCTCACGAATAGACGCGGCGAGATCATCTATTTCAGCTTCTGAAAACAGGCGGCGCGGCTGATCAGGATTAGGCTTTAATAACTCAATCGGCTTTTCAAGGCTTTGGGCGCGAAATTCAGCAGCTTCAGGCATATCCGGAATATTGGCCTGATTGTCCCCTAAAAGAGCCGACAAACCACGGCCCAAACCTCTTTGTTTTTCCGACATAGCTATATCCGTTTTTATTCAGGGAAAGATGTTCAGGCAGCGTGCATTTCGCGGCGCTGCTTTTCACGTGAAACCAGTTCACGTGCCAGCTTCAGATAGGCCTGCGATCCGGTACATTTCAGATCATAGATCAGAGCAGGCTTACCAAAGGAAGGGGCTTCGGACACCCGAACATTACGCGGTATGACTGTCTCATATACCTTGTCGCCAAAGTGGCTGCGCACATCATTGGCCACGTGTCCCGACAGAGCATTACGACGGTCGAACATGGTCAGAACAATGCCCTGAAGTTCAAGCTGAGGGTTCAGGCTGCCACGCACCAGATCAATGGTGCGCATAAGCTGACTAAGGCCTTCAAGTGCAAAAAACTCACATTGCAAGGGCACCAGCACTGCGTCTGCGGCGCTCATGGCATTGACGGTCAAGAGATTCAGTGAGGGCGGGCAGTCAATGAGGATATAACTATAGTTTACGCTGCCTTCGCGGCTCTGGTTTTCGATGGCGTCACGCAGTCGGTATGACCTGCGGTCAGCCTGACTAAGCTCAATTTCAACCCCCGACAGATCGGGATCGGACGGCAGAATAGACAAACCCGGCACAGAGGTTTTTATGGCAGAGTCATCGATAGATTTCTGATCGACGATCACATCATAAATGGTCGTGGTACGGGCCGATTTCGGCACACCCAGTCCCGTTGAGGCATTGCCCTGTGGGTCCATATCGATCAGCAGAACCGTCTCGCCGACCGCCGCCAGAGCTGTGCCAAGATTAATGGCCGTTGTGGTTTTACCCACTCCACCCTTCTGGTTGGCAACCGCAAGCACCCGCGGCAAAGGTTTCGTGAGCTGAGAAGAATTATTTGACACGACGCACGCTCCGAATATGTACCACATGTCCCCGTTTATCGCTCAGGGATGTAAAACTGTCCGCCTCAAATCGCCACTGTTTGCGTGCCTCTGTGAGTTCGGCCTCTATGTTCTCACCCTTGAGAAACCAGCCCTCAGCGCCTCTGGCAAAAAAGGTTTCAGCATAGCCCAGCAGCTTCGGCAAAGGCGCCATTGCTCGCGCGGTAACGATATCTACGTTTAGTGAAACCTTTTCCGCCCGCTCATTGATGACCGTTGCCGGCAACTGAAACTTTTGCACAATCTCGCTCAAAAAGCGACAGCGTTTCTGCAAAGAGTCCACCAGATAAACGTGACCTGCCGTCTCTTGTGCATCTGACATATGCTTCAAAAGCATAGCCAATACCACACCGGGGAAACCAGCCCCCGCCCCAAGATCAGCCCAGCGCCTTGCCTTAGGCGCATGGTTCAACAACTGCGCACTATCAAGGACATGACGTGACCAATAGTTGGGTAAAGTGGCTGGACCTACCAGATTCATCACCTCATTGCGTTCAGACAACAACATGTGAAACTGATGAAGCTCCTGAAGCGCTTCCTGTTTCACGTGAAACACTAGCTGTGCAGCCATTTCCTGCGCCGTCATGGGGACGGTTTCATCAAAATTATTCATGCTACAGCTGATTTCCGATTACGGACATAGTGCAACAGGGTTGTCAGCGCACCCGCCGTCATACCTTCGATACGATTGGCCTGACCCAGGGTGACTGGGCGCACACGTATCAGTTTTTCACGTATCTCATTCGACAGTCCCCCAATGGAGGCATAGTCGATGTCCTCAGGTAAGCTCAGGTTTTCATCTTTACGGAACGCTTCAATCTCAGTTTTTTGCCGCACGAGATAGCCTGCATATATGGCGTCCGTATGTACCTGTTCAAAGATAGACTCTGACCAATCACGGATTTGCGGCCATATGGCTTCAAGCTTTTGGCGATAGCAACTATCATAGGATAGCAGCTGCATCATATTACGCTTTTGCCCGTCAGCATTAACGTGGATGCCATAAGCAACGGCTTCATTCGGTGTAATTTTCAGTTCTTGAGCCAGCTGACGGGCCTGAGCCAGCGCCTCTTTCTTGGCAAGCCAGTGCATCTTGCGTGTTTCGCTCAGGATACCCAATTTCAAACCAATATCTGACAAACGCTGATCGGCATTATCCGCCCGTAGCATCAAACGGAATTCGGCCCGACTGGTGAACATACGATAGGGTTCGGTCACTCCCTTGGTCACCAGATCATCAATCATTACCCCGATATAGGCCTCATCACGCCCAAGTATGACCGGACTATAGCCACCCGCGTGTGCAGCGGCATTGAGACCAGCCATCAGACCCTGCGCCCCCGCCTCTTCATATCCGGTGGTGCCATTAATCTGACCGGCAAGAAACAAGCCCGGAAGCTTTTTCAGCTCCAGTGTTGGATAAAGCTCACGCGGATCAACATAGTCATATTCAATAGCGTAACCAAAACGCTTGATGACCACCTCTTCCAAACCCCGAATAGTGCGGAGGAAGGCCTCTTGAGTCGCTTCGGAAACCGAGGTCGAAATGCCGTTCGGATAAACCGTATCATCGTCATAGCCCTCAGGTTCCAGAAAGACCTGATGACTGTCCTTATCGGAAAAGCGTACAACCTTATCTTCAATGGACGGGCAATAACGTGGACCGCGGCCCGACAAGTAACCACCATAGACAGCTGACTCCGTCAGGCGGTCATTAATAATACGGTGGGTTTCAGCGTTCGTATAGGTGATGCCGCATTTAATCTGCGGCCGATCAATACGGGTGGTCAGAGTTGAAAATGGTACAGGCGGTTGATCGCCTTCCTGGGATTCGAGAATGTCCCATTTGATCGTTTTGCCATCGAGACGTGCAGGCGTGCCAGTTTTCAGACGTCCCATATCGAGCTTCAGGTCATAAAGCTTTTGCCCTAAGCCGTTAGCCGGCTCATCGCCCATTCGGCCAGCGGCGATACGTTTTTCGCCGATATGGATAATACCCCTCAGAAAAGTACCGGTCGTCAGGACGGTTGCTTTTGAGCGATATTCTGTACCCTTGGCATCGATGACACCAATCACCTGATTGCCCTCTAGGATCAGGTCTTCGACAGCCGCTTCGATAATGCTCAGATTTTCAGTCTGAGACAATTCAGCCTGCATGGCTTCACGATAACGCTTACGGTCAATCTGCGCTCTTGGGCCGCGCACAGCTGGACCTTTGGAACGATTGAGCATTTTGAACTGAATACCGCCGATGTCAGCCATCCGGCCCATTACGCCATCAAGGGCATCTATCTCGCGTACCAGATGCCCCTTCCCTAACCCACCAATGGCCGGATTACAGGACATCTCGCCCAGAGTCTCAAAGCGATGCGTCAGTAAAAGAGTCTTTGCCCCCATACGAGCCGAAGCAGTCGCCGCTTCGGCACCGGCGTGACCTCCGCCGACAACAATGACATCCCAAAATAATGAGGACATAGAGTAAGACACCTTTTACGGAATGATTGCGCCCCTATAGCAGACCCAGACCTTACGGTCGAATCCCGAAAGGTTAATCTCCCCGTTTTTTACCGCGCCGGTGTTTCACGTGAAACACTCTATTTACCAATACAGAAGCTCGAGAAAATATGATCCAGTACCTGCTCAACATCTGTCCGTCCGAACAAAGCATCAAAACCGGAAACGGCCTGGCGTAAATCTTCTGCCATTAGTTCCGGTGTATCGAACCCTATCTGAAGGGCGCGCGTAAGTGCCGCGTCGACTTCACGCAAGCGTTCAACATGGCGCTCACGCGTCGCTGCCGGAAAAGTGTTGAGCGACAAGGATCGCTCAAGATGAGTCTGCAATGCGGAGACAAGTGTTTCAAGGCCTGTGCCTTGCATTAGATCGGTGTGATAATGCTCAAGACCTTTGGCTTTGGCAAATATATCCAGAGCAGAGTCTTCACCATCCTTATCGGCCTTATTGGCAATCAGATAATCCCCTTTGATAACGTCATAAAGGTCCGCTTCGAATGGCTCGGAACTATCGATTACCCAAAGACGCAGATCCGCCGTTTCTCCCCTTAAGCGCGCGCGGCGTATACCTTCGGATTCCACAAGATCGGAAGTCTCGCGCAATCCCGCCGTGTCGTAAATCAAGGCCGTATAGGCACCGAGCCTGATAGGTGATTCAATCACATCACGCGTTGTACCGGCAATAGGCGTGACAATGGCGGCATCAGTTTGCAGCAGGGCATTGAACAGGCTCGATTTCCCAGCGTTAGGCTTACCCATAATGGCAATACGATAGCCTTCGCGAATTTGACGGCCCCTCTGGGAGTCCTGAAGGCCATCCGCAATTTCACTTTTTAGCTGAGCGATATCGGCGGTAATTCGATCGCTTAGGCTTTGAGGGATATCTTCATCTGGAAAGTCCACCAACGCTTCTATATGCGCCAGTATAACAATCAGGCGCGCGCGCCAGTCAGTATACCGCGCTTTGAAACCACCGCCCAGTTGGGTCAAAGCCTGCTGACGCTGCGCTTCAGACTCAGCTTCAACAAGATCGGAAATGGCTTCAGCCTGAGTCAGGTCAAGCTTTCCGTTTTCAAACGCCCTACGTGAAAACTCCCCCGCCTCCGCGTGCCTTAGTCCAAGATCACGTAACACGGCGTAAAGCTTATCCAATACGGCCAAAGAACCATGCACGTGAAACTCAGCACAGTCTTCACCCGTGAAGCTTTGCGGACCTTTAAAAAAAAGTGTCAGGGCTTCGTCGATCAGTTTTGAGCCCGCCTTAAGCTGACCAAAGCTGGCAAACCGTGGCTTCGGCAAACGACCCAACAAAAGTCTTACAACCTCGGCAGATTGCGAACCCGATACCCGAATAACCGCCACACCAGCACGGCCCTGCGCTGATGCCAAAGCAAATATAGTCTGTTTCACGTGAAACACTGTTCCTGAATTTAAGGCGCTTTAAAGCCACCCATACCAGCGGTTGCCGCCGATTGCATCAGTTTCATAAACTGATCCTGCGCCTGAACACCAAAGCTCGACCAGGTCTTGAGAATTTCTTCAGGCTGCATCTGGTTAATATTTTGTTCAACCCGTTGCTTCATTTGATCAACCATAAAGTCATTCAGGGTCTCGACATTTGGTAAGCCCAAAAAGGTGCGGGCTTCCAACGGCGTGCATTCAATATCAATCGTAACCTTCATGACCTGATCCTGTAAAAAAACGGGGCCGGTTAAACCGACCCCCCTTCTTATGTATTCATGCTTTGGAAGAATTCGCCATTGTTTTTAGTCTGCCGAAGCTTATCGATCAGGAACTCAATCGCATCCTGTGCTCCCATCGGATTTAGGATACGGCGCAAGACATAGGTCTTTTGCAGGTCGGAACGGTCAACCAGCAGGTCTTCCTTACGCGTACCGGATTTAAGGATATCCATGGCTGGGAAGACGCGCTTGTCTGCAACCTTACGGTCCAGCACGATTTCGGAGTTACCTGTACCCTTGAATTCTTCGAAGATAACTTCGTCCATCTTGGAGCCGGTATCTATCAGGGCCGTGGCAATGATCGTCAGAGAGCCACCTTCTTCTATGTTACGCGCCGCACCAAAGAAACGTTTAGGGCGTTGCAAGGCATTGGCGTCAACACCACCAGTCAGTACCTTACCCGATGATGGCACAACCGTATTATAGGCACGTCCAAGACGCGTGATCGAGTCGAGCAGGATGACCACATCGCGTTTGTGCTCAACCAGACGCTTAGCCTTCTCGATGACCATTTCCGCCACCTGAACGTGACGCGTCGCCGGTTCGTCAAAGGTCGAGGAGATAACTTCACCGCGCACGGTACGTTGCATGTCCGTCACTTCTTCGGGGCGTTCGTCGATCAGCAGCACCATCAGGTAACATTCAGGATGGTTAGCGGCGATGGACTTGGCGATATTTTGCAACATCACCGTCTTACCCACACGTGGCGGCGCCACGATCAGACAACGCTGGCCCTTACCCAGAGGCGCAACAATATCGATGATCCGGCCCGAACGATCCTTAAGGGTCGGATCGTCAATTTCCATATGCAGACGCTCATCCGGATAGAGCGGCGTCAGGTTATCGAAATGCACCTTATGGCGGATCGCCTCAGGGTCTTCGAAATTAATCGTCTGGATTTTAGACAGGGCAAAATAGCGCTCACCCTCACGCGGCGAACGGATCGGACCTTCGACCGTATCGCCAGTACGCAGGGCATGACGTCGGATTTGCTGCGGGCTGACATAGATATCATCCGAACCCGGCAGATAATTGGCTTCGGGCGAGCGCAGGAAGCCAAACCCATCCTGAAGCACTTCTATAACGCCGGAACCGGTGATCTCTACCCCTTCTTCGGCCAGAACCTTCAGGGTCGCAAACATCAGATCCTGCATCCGCAGGGAGGCCGCGTTTTCTACCCCGATTTGTTCGGCAAAGGCCAGCAGGTCCGCAGGCGATTTGTCCTTCAGTTCCTGAAGTGACATTTTCTCGGCATTAGCGTTTTCAGAATCCTCGTCTGTGGTTTCTTCAACCGGCAACTCGAATTCGGCTTCGTCTTGTGTCTCGTCAGACATGGCTTACTCTCTCAAACAGGGTCCATCAGACGCAAAAACGGATTCGTTGCGACGAAAAACCTATCTATTTTCAATTCCTTAAGAAGGAATCGTTTAAATTATATCGGATGGGGCCTTTAGACCGTGAGAACCACGGGGCCATGTGACCGCGACTTAAACCCAGATATTAAAAATCCGGAACGCGGCATTCTTTCTCCAGATACAACTGAAAACGCGGGTTAGCAAACAAAATTCAGCGGTTAAAAAATTCGAGCGTCACGGCCATGACCATAATAATCGCCAGAACAAACGGGATTTCATTAGCGATACGCCAGAATTTTTCAGTGCCAATGAATTCGCCACGTTGCAATTTCTTGAATCGCGCCGCCAGCACATGATGCCAGCCGGTAATGGCCACCACCCCAATAAGCTTCACAATAAACCACGGCTGATGAAAAATGCCCCATCCGGTACGCTGAGTGACATTGACCCAGATGAGCGCCACACCAAAGACCCATGCGGCTATCATGGCCGGATTCATAATCAGGCGCAAAAGGTTGCGCTCCATCACCTTAAAGACGTCCGTAACGACCGGTTGGTCACTGTGTTTTATGTGGTAGATAAAAAGCCGCGGCAGATAGAGCAAACCGGCCATCCACGCAATGATCGCCAGAATGTGCAGACCCCGAAACAGATCATACAGGTTCATCTCTATACCCCCTTACCGATTTGGCTCAGAACTTCATCCGCCAGCGCAGTGATAAACCCTTTGTCTGTCCCCAGAGCCGGAATGCGGTGATAGGCTCTGGCCCCCGCCTCTTCGGCCAGTTCGCGATACTCGATATCAAGTTCTACAAGGGTTTCAATATGTTCGGAAACAAAGGCAATCGGCACCACGACCGGAATTTTGCCCGCCGTAACGGTCTCTATTATGGTTTCGTCTGTAGAAGGCCCTATCCATTTCAGCGGCCCGACACGGCTTTGATAACAGATCAGGTGATCGATAGGCATCCCAAGATCAGCTATAATCGCCGCCACGGTCTGCTCAACCTGCTGCTGATAGGGATCACCGGCCAGAATGATCTTTTCGGGTAAGCCATGCGCCGAAAACAACAATCGGTGTTGTGAGACATCAAGTCCCTCAAGACCTTTACGGATAAGATTAATATGGGCCGCAATGAACTTAGGGCTTACCGGATAGTCTTTAATATATCTGACAGGGGCCTTGCCTTTGTAGTGCTTTTTAAAGTCGACAAAGGCCGTTTCAGTCGTCGTCGTTGAGAACTGCGGATAAAGCGGCAGAGCGATAATTTCATCCGCCCCCCACGCCTCAAGATCACTAATCGCTTCCGAGATAAACGGATGCCAGTAACGCATACCGATAAAGGTCTTGAATTCGGCCTGACCCGTTGCGTTCAGTTCAACCTCAAGCGCATTAGCCTGATCCTGCGTCAGCGCGACAATCGGCGATCCGCCACCCATCAGGGCATAGTTAGCCTGAGCTGACTTTTCGCGTCGTGTTGAAATCAGCCAGGCCACCGCCTGTCGAAAGCCGGCCGGCAAGCCAATAATGAAAGGATCGCTGAACAGATTATACAGAAATGGCCTGACATCAGCCTGAGTCAGAGGCCCGCCCAGATTAAACAGAACGACCGCAACTTTTTTCACCTTAACCTCTTATGCGTTTAAGGGTCTGTTCGACGTGAGCAATCGGCGTATCCGGAAAGATGCCATGACCGAGATTGAATATATAAGGCCCCTGCCCCCACGCCTCAAGCAGACGATCAATAGCGGCATCAAGCGCCTTACCACCCGAACGTAAGACGACCGGATCAAGCGCCCCCTGAATGGGTCTGATTTTCTGCAATGCCTGGCCAAGCTCAAGCGGTGTTGCCGTCCCGAGCGCCTGAGCCTGAATATCGACAGCTTGTGCATACTGAAGCGAACACGCCTCAGCCCCACGCGGAAAACCGATGACTGGCAAATTCACACCCAGTTCGCGCACACGGGCAATCAAACGCTTATGCGGTTCAATAACCAGTTGGGCGAACAAGGGATCAGGAAAACCCTCAGCCCAGCTTTCGAAGATCTTCAAAACCTGTGCCCCTGACTGCGCCTGCATCAGAAGATATTGTGCTGAGGCCTCGATAACGACATCTAAAAGCTGCGACACAAGTTCGGGTTGCTCATAAACAAAACTGCGGATCAGCGACCGGTCATGAGCTTTGCGGCCATTCAGCATATAGGTCATGACAGTCCAGGGCCCGCCACAGAAACCGATCAGTGTCGTTTCCTTAGGCAATTCCGAACGCAGTATCTTCAGGGTTTCACCGACTTTAGCCAGATACGCCCCCGCCGAGCCTGCCTTATCGGCCATAAGCGCCATAGGCGGTAAGTCACCCAATATGGGGCCCTCACCCGCTTCAAACCGTACATCCTGACCAAGGGCCATAGGGATGACGAGAATGTCTGAAAACAGAATAGCCCCGTCCATGCCATAGCGTCTTACGGGTTGCAGGGTCGCTTCAGCGGCTTTTTCAGGGTTGAGACAAAAGCTAAGAAAATCAGGTGTTGTCGCCCTGAGTTCGCGATATTCCGGAAGATGGCGTCCCGCTTGACGCATAAACCAGACAGGGGGCGTTTTCAGTGTTTGACCTGAAAGAACGGATAACAGAGGTGGCATAGGTTCCGACATAGGTCAACTCATAGGCTTAAGGCTGAATGACCTCAATCTAATAATAGAAATATAAATAGATTGAAGAGGTAGTAGAGGGCTTAAGAGTGCGGAAAATCGTCGCAGCCGTAAGACTTATATCTGGTTTTTCACAGCCATATCTTAACAGAATCTTAATTTTCCAAAGGCTGTGAAATGTTTGGATAATTAACTAATCGTTAGGAATCCTTAACAAAAATTTAAAGTTAAATTTGCGTAAATTTTTATGGTTAATGTTTTCTTAACATACCCACAGAATGTCAGACCGGATTATCCCGATTTTACGACCATGGGGAAAACGATGGGGTAATCCGAGGGCTTATTAACGCTCATCCTCAGGCCTTGCACACTACCGCGAATTGCCTGATGATTGTGCGCATATTGTACGCAACTATCCCGCCCTTATCCCCAATAGCTGTACACAGATTTATTTAAATGGCCGCATCCCCTCCCCGCATCGGTACCTATTTCCACGTACATCTGGTTTCAGATTCCACGGGCGAGACCCTGAACGCGCTGGCCAAGGCCGCCGCCGCGCGGTTTGAGGATATTTTCCCGATAGAGCATATCTATGTGCTGATCCGGTCGGAAAAGCAGCTCGAACGCGCCTTGCAGGAAATAGAGAGTTTTCCGGGCATTGTGCTGCATACCATGGTTGATATGGATTTGCGGACAACGCTCGAAACCCGCTGTCGTGAGCTGGATATTCCAACCATTGGCGTGCTTGATCCATTGGTTGTGGCCTTTTCCCGCTATCTGGGGGCCGCCATGTCCAAGCGTATCGGCGCTCAACACAATCTGGACAATGAATATTTTGAGCGTATCGAAGCGCTGAACTATGCCATTGCCCACGATGATGGCGCGGCAGCCGATAAGTTACGGCAGGCGGAAATCATTCTGATCGGCGTTAGCCGGACATCGAAAACCCCGACCTGTATCTATCTGGCCCATCGCGGCTATAAGGCCGCCAATATTCCATTGGTGCCGGGTCAGTCCCTGCCCGATACGCTGGATGAACTGACTGAACCGCTGGTGGTCGGGCTGATCGCCTCACCTGATCGCCTGATTCAGATACGTAAGGCCCGTCTTCTGACCTATAATGACGATCGGCCAACGACCTATACGGATTCAGAGGCTGTCCGCGAAGAAATCATCGCCGCGCGTCGTTTGTTTGAACGTAAAGGCTGGCCGGTTATTGACGTGACCCGCCGTTCCATCGAAGAAACTTCGGCAGCGATCATAAGTTTGCTGAACGAAAAGCGCACAGGCCGCCTTGGCGGTATCTGATACGCCCTGTATGACAAGAGTACGCCTATATGACATCACCCCTGATACTGGCCTCCGGTTCCAAAATCCGCGCGTCCCTGCTGACCGGATGTGGTCTGAGCTTTGTAAAAAAACCCGCCGACATAGACGAAGACGCCATCAAGGATGACTGTCTCGGTCGTGGCTTTTCGCCCAAGGCCGTGGCCATGAAGCTGGCTGAGGAAAAGGCACGGCACATTTCCTTACAGTCAGACGGACTGGTAATTGGTGCGGATTCGGTTCTGGAACTGGAACGTGATCTGATCAGCAAACAAAAAACCCTTGCGGATGCTGCTGATCTGCTGCGCCGTTTTTCGGGTAAGACACACCATTTGCATTCAGCCGTCGCTATGGCGCAAAAAGGTGAGATATTGTGGTCGCATGTCGATACGGCAGATATGTCCGTGCGGCGTTTAAGTGAGACATTCATCGACCACTATATCTCACAAGCTGGTGATGAGATTCTGGCCAGTGTTGGCTGCTATATGCTCGAGGCGCACGGCGTGCATCTGTTTGACAGCATCAAGGGCGACTACTTTACCGTTCTGGGCCTGCCACTTCTGCCACTTCTGGCTCAACTCCGTCATTATGAGGTAATACCGGCATGAGTAACCCGCTTAATTTTCCCACGGGTGCCGCTATGGTTGCCGGTGTTGTTGGCCAGCCGATTCATCATTCCCTGTCGCCGTTTCTGCATACGGCCTGGATCAGACATCTGGGTTTGAATGCGGTCTATGTCCCGTTTGGCCCTAAGGATGAGCACGGTTTTGAGCGACTGATCCTGTCTTGCCGCACTAATGGCGTGCGTGGTCTGAATGTAACCGCGCCGTTTAAGGAAATCGCGCTAAAATTGGCCGACAGTTACAGCGATATCGCCCATAATTCAGGCTCGGCCAATCTCCTGACCTTCGATGATGAGGGCCATATCCATGCCGATTCAACCGATGGCCATGGTCTGATCAGGGCATTTGCCCTGCAGGCACCGGCATGTGACCTTACGTCAGGGGCGGTAACACTGCTCGGAGCCGGTGGAGCATCACGGGCAGTGGTGGCCTCGCTTCTGCGTCTCGGCTGCAATGACGTGCGCATCGTCAACCGCACCGTTGCCCGTGCCGAAGAACTGGTCTTTGCCTTCAAAGATAAGGTTACGGCCTACGGTCTTACGGATGTAGAAAAAGCCTTTGCGGGATCGGTTGCGGTTATCAATGCCGCATCCGGCGGCCCCTTACCCCCCCTTACAGGCCTTGATCAGTCGGCGTGCGTCATGGACATGACCTATCGCCCCCTGAAAACGGCGTGGTTACAGGCCGCTGAAAATGCCGGTCTGGGTATTGTCGATGGTCTGGGTATGCTGATCGAACAGGCGCGTCCGTCATTTGAAGCCTTTTATGGTGTTGCCCCCGATGAGGCTCAGGACGTCAGGCGACTGGCGCTCAATTTCCTCGGTGAAGCATGATCCATATAGGCCTGACCGGTTCCATAGGTATGGGCAAATCGACCGTCGCCCAGATGTTCAGGGATGAAAGTATTCCGGTATCTGATGCTGATCAGGTGGTTCACCAGCTCTATACGCAGTCTAAACCGCTGAAATTAGCCCTGACCGAAGCCTTTGGCGATGTTTTGACCAATGAGGTTGTCGACAGGGCCAAATTGTCTTCGCGTTTGCAGGCAGATACCAAAGGTTTTTCGCTTCTTGACGCGATTGTCCATCCCTATGTGGCCGCAGAACGAGACCGGTTTGTGAAGACGAACCGTGAAGCGGGTACCAGGCTTATTGTCTCGGACATACCGCTTCTGTTCGAAACGGGCGCAGAGGCGCAGTTTGACAAGGTCGTGGTCGTGAGCGCTCCCCCTGAGGTGCAAGCTCAACGTGTTTTGGCACGTCCGGGCATGACATCTGAGAAATTCGCGCAAATCCTCAGTCGCCAGACGCCGGATACTGAAAAACGTCAGCGTGCAGATTTTGTCATCAATACGGGTCAGGATATTGAGGCAACACGCGCCGAGGTCAGGGCGCTTATCAACCGGCTAATTGGTGAATAGCTGGACAAGCGGCAAAAAGAGATTCACAAACAACTATGGCCAGAGAAATCGTCCTTGATACGGAAACCACCGGCATTGACCCCAAAAAAGGGCACCGCCTGATCGAAATCGGCTGCCTTGAGATCGAAGACCTGCTTCCGACGGGCCGGACCTTCCACCGCTATGTCAATCCGGAACGCCTGATTGAACCGGACGCGATCCGTGTGCATGGCATTACCGATCAAATGGTCGCCGATAAGCCGAAATTTGCCGAAATAGTCGATCAGATGCTTGAGTTCATCGGGGACTCTAAAATCATCGCGCACAACGCGGCCTTTGACCGTGGCTTCGTGAATATGGAACTTGAGCGGCAAAATCGTGGGCCGCTTGTCACCGAACAATGGATTGATACGCTGGAAATGGCCCGTCACCGCTTTCCGGGTATGGCCAATTCGCTTGATGCCCTGTGTAAGCGGTTTAATATTTCGCTGGCTGAGCGTGACAAACACGGGGCCTTGCTCGATGCCCGTCTATTGGCCGGCGTCTATCTTGAGCTGCATGGCGGTAAGGAGCGCGGGCTTGATCTGGCGATGGCCGGAAGCGTCGGTGCGAGTGGACAACCGCTCGAAGCCGTCGACTATGGGGTGCGGCCCAATCCCCTGCCCTCATTTATTCATCCCGAAGAAGCTGAAGCGCATCAGGCCTTTTGCCTCAAGTTTCTGAAAGATAAAAACCTTTGGGGTTATCAGACGCAATAAAAAAGGGCAGGTAATGAACCCGCCCTTTTGAGACCCTTAAGCCTGACCCTGAGTTTGCTGGGCGGCCAGATTGTCTTTTTGCTGAAGATACAGCGTCCCGAAATCAATCGGCTCAACAAAGAACGGCGGGAAGAAGCCGCCATCTGACGTCACGTCAGCAATAATGCGACGGGCAAACGGGAACAGATAGCGCGGGCATTCCACCAGCAGGGTGGGTTCAATCATCTGTTGGGGCACATTCGCCAGCTGGAACAGGCCACCATAGACCAGTTCAATGGCAAATACGGCGCCATCTGGATTGCTGGCCTTAACGGTGAGCTTCAGGTCAACTTCGAACAGACCATCCGGACGACCTTTGGCGTTCATTTCAACGCCCATATCGATTTCCGGACGAACCTCCATACGCAGCGACTCCGGCGCGCGTGGATTTTCAAAGGAAAAGTCGCGGATAAACTGGGCAACCACCTGCATATTAGGCGGCAGAGTCGTTGTACCTGAGGTTTCCAGAACCGTTTGCCCGTCGCCGGGTGTTGCGTTATCGGTCATAAGCCTATGTGCTCCATTATATTCAGGGCGGTGGCGCACGCCTTTAATTCCGCCTGTTCAAAAAGGCCCCTATCACGCATAAAATGTAATGGCAATCAAACGAACGGTTCCACTTCTGTAAACTTCGCCTATATAGGATAGGAAACCAATTGTCTTATCACCCGTCCGAGGGCTTTTTATACGATGTCATGGGATCTGGTCATCCTTGCGGTTATTACTGTTGTGGTACTGTTTCAGCTTTATAATGTGCTGGGCAAGCGCGTTGGGCTGAAGGCCGAAGATAAGGCCGGTGCGAAAAAGCCAGAGGAAAATGAAGGCGCTGTGCGTATTGAACGGGCACCTGAAACCGTGCGCATCCCCAATCTGGAAGTATTGAAAACCCGTGACGCCAATTTCAATGAAATCAATTTTCTTGAAAAGGCACGCGAAGTTTACGAACAGATCGTTCTGGCCTTTAACCGCGGTGAAGTGAACAGTGTTAAGGAACGTCTGTCGGATACCGTCTATAAGGTTTTCTCTGACGCCGCCGCCGCCCGCAGTGACGACGCCAAAAAGCAGGTCGTGAAATTTGTTGATACGCCCAAGGCTGACATCGACACCATCGATTTCAAGGATGATCTGGCGCAGGTACGTGTGCGCTTCCTGTCGGAACTGGTCTATGAAACCCGTACACCTTCTGATGAGGTCGGCAAACCCGACGCGGTCAGCAGCGTTCATCGCCGCACAGCGGAATACTGGACGTTCCAGAAAACCCTGAAAACACCAAACCATCCGTGGATGCTCATTAAGGTAGAGGCGGCCAAAGCGTGAGGTCAGCAGGTTTCTGGCTTAAAACCGTAGCCTTAACGGGCACGGCCCTATGGCTAACGGCCTGCGTCCAGACGCCGAAACCTCCTGTAACTCCGCCGGTTACACCTCCGGTCACTGTACCGGTGACGCCACCGACAACGCCAACTGATCCCCTGCCCTATATCCCTGCGCACCAAAGGCTATCAACCTTGCCCGGTTGGGAGACAAGTGATGCCTTTATTGCGCTTGAGGCTGTGCGTGGCACCTGCGCCTATCGCAGTGGCCGTCAGTATGCAGCGATATGTGCCGAACTGGCGACAAGCCATTTTGAATCACCAGAGGAAATTAAAAACTGGCTTCTCGCACGGTTCAGAATTGAACGGATTGAGGGCGAAGGTCTGTTGACGGCCTATTTTGTCCCTGAATATCCGGCAGTCAGTGTGCCGAACGACGAATTTTCGCAACCCGTAAGGCCTCGGCCTGCTGATCTTGAAATGGTCGATGGCGCGAGAATGAGCCCGCCGCAAACCTCTGGCGTTCTGGTGGCTGCGCGGCGTGAAAATGGGCGTTACGTGCCCTATTATGGGCGCGCTGAGATCGAAGCGCAGCCAGCTACGGGTGCGACGCTTTATATGCGGCCGGAAGATTATTTCTTTATGCAGATTCAGGGGTCGGGATTTCTGACCCTGCCGGATGGCAAGCGTGTTCTGGCGGCCTATGCGGCCAACAACGGACTGCCCTTTGTCGGCATTGCGCGTGTGATGACGGACCGGGGCATATTGGCGGCAGATCAGTCTTCCGGCGAAAATATCCGTAAGTGGCTGGCAGCCAATCGTGGCGCGGTCGCTCAGGAAATGATGAACCAGAATCCGCGTTATGCGTTTTTCACGATTGATACGACGCGTATGGAGCCTTTGGGGGCGGCGGCTGTACCCTTACCGGCGGGTTCAGCCATAGCGGTTGACCCGGCACATCATGCCTATGGCGACCTGTACTGGATTGATGCCGATGCTGGTGCACTGAAGAACGCCTTCCCGACCTATCAGCGCATGGTTTCGGCGCTGGATACAGGTGGCGCGATTAAGGGTAAAGTCAGGGCCGATCTCTATATGGGTATTGGTGATCGGGCGGGTCTTGAGGCCGGTCGGGTGAAACACAGCTTACGCAAGTGGCGCATTGTACCGGCCCGCTAAAATTAAAAATCAAATACCAGCCTGACTGTGCGCGCGGTCATATAGATCAGTATGCCTGAGCTTGAGGCAAAGATGAAAGAGCGCAGGACAATCTTGTTGCCAAACGCCTGTATGAGCGTATGCGCCACCCGCAGTCCGACATAGATCCAGCCGAGCACCAGAAACAGCCGGTCAGCATAACCGCTGAGGTGTATGGCCAGACACAGAGCGTAAAACAGCGTCGGCTGTTCCATCAGGTGATTGTAGTTTTCTGCGACATTCTGCGCCGAGGCGGGCAGCTTGCGGAAATTACGCTTATCCGCCAGCAATTGCGGATTAAGGCGCAGTTTTATGATCGCTGGAATGCGCCGGGCATAAAGCCAGACCAGCACCACCAATGACCAGACAATAAGCCCAAGAACTGGTTCGATCATGGCTTTGTCCGTTTAGCGCTTTTTCTTCATGGAACCCAACAGGCCACGTACCAGTTCCCGCCCGAGTGTCACCCCAACCGTGCGCACCACCGACACGGCCACTGACGTGACCGCTTTTTCTGTAGCTGTGGGTTTGCGCACCACTTCCTTTTCGACCTTTACGGTTTTGGTGATTTTAACCTCTGCCTCAGCTTCAGTCGCGGCTTTGGCGCGGGCGCTGAGGATTTCAAAGGCGGATTCCCGATCACGCACCTGATCATACATGCCCGAAACCGGTGATTTCTGGATAACAGCAGCACGTTCTGTGTCAGTGAGTGGCCCCATGCGTGATGCCGGGGGACGGATTTTCGCCTGAGCTGTCATGGAGGGCGCAGCTTTTTCATCCAGAAGCGACACGAGCGCTTCACCGACCCCAAGCCCCTGAATAGCTGTGGCCGTTTCAAAGGCCGGATTGGGCCGGAAGGAATTGGCAGCGGCTTTCAGGCCCTTTTGTTCAGTAGGCGTATAGGCGCGCAGGGCATGCTGGACGCGGTTGCCCAACTGGGCCAATACCGAATCCGGCACATCGGCAGGATTCTGGGTAACAAAATAAATCCCCACGCCCTTGGAGCGGATCAGACGGACAACCTGTTCGATCTTTTCCAGTAAGGCCTTGGGTGCTTCGTTGAAAAGCAGATGCGCTTCGTCAAAGAAGAAGACCAGACGTGGCTTTTCCGGATCACCGACTTCGGGCAGCTGCTCAAACAGTTCCGATAGAAGCCACAAAAGGAAGGTCGAATACAGACGCGGGCTACCAATCAGCTTATCGGCAGCGAGAATATTGACATAGCCCTTACCGGCAATATCGGTGCGCATCAGGTCAATGAGATTGAGTGCCGGTTCACCAAAGAAGCTGTCGCCGCCCTGGGCCTCAAGGGTCAGAATCTGACGCTGTATGGCCCCGATCGATGCCGCAGACACCTGACCATAGGTCTGGCTGATGGTTTTGGCATTATCGGCCACATAGGTCAGCATTGATCTGAGGTCTTTCAGATCAAGCAGTAACAGACCTTCCTTGTCGGCCACGTGAAATACGATGTTCAGGACGCCTTCCTGCACCTCATTGAGCTGAAACAGGCGCGCCAGCAAAAGTGGCCCCATCTCTGAGATGGTCGTGCGGATCGGGTGGCCCTTCTGGCCGAAAATATCCCAGAACACGGTTGGGGCAGCAGAGCCTTTGAGGTCTATACCCATAGATTCCGCACGGGCGATCAGCTTTTCATTAGGCGTTCCTTCGGCGGCAATGCCCGACAGATCGCCTTTGATGTCTGCGGCAAACACCGGCACACCAGCATCAGAAAAAGCCTGCGCCAGAATTTGCAGGGTGATGGTTTTCCCTGTGCCTGTGGCACCGGCGACAATCCCGTGACGGTTGGCGCGATTGAGCAAAAGAGACTGCGGTGCATCGGAAAAACCGACCAGAATACCATTACTCATGCTTGTGCGCCTCGCTGAAAATCATGACCCGTTCGATAAGCCACTCATAAAACGGCTTATGGGAGGTGTGAAGCCTTAGATAGCGGTATTTTTTAGCCTTTGTAACGGCCTTTTCGCACACGAAGGACTCACACAACTGTGATACGCGAACAGTAGAGAAATTCAGCTCTTGTGATATTCTGTACGTCAGAGGCGCTGTCTCTCTCAGCGGCCTTGAAAGGCTCTCTCATGTTCCCCCCAGACATCAGAGAGCCAAAGTCACAGACAGACGTTCTTCCCCCCATGACGAACGTCTGGAACAGAACCGCCCGCCTGAACAAGGCGGGCGGTTTTCGTTTGTTGAATGAGTACTTTTGAGTGAACATGTCTGCCGGTTATAAATCGGCTCAGGAGGCACGCCTTGTCAGTACGTAAGTTTCTAATCGTTGCCGATGATAGTGCCCAGTTTAATGCGGCGCTGAAGTTTGCTTCGGGCCGCGCTAAAAACACAGGCGGTGTTGTGGCTCTGTTGCGGGTGCTTGAACCTTCCGATTTCAGCCAGTGGGTTGGTGTGCGCGATGAAATCGAGCGCGAAGAACGGGCTGAGGCCGAAACCCTGATGGCGGAACTGGCTAATGTCGCCGCGGTAAGGTCGGGCCGTCCTGCAGAAATCATTATTAAAACGGGCGGACTAAAGGAATCCATTCGCGAAGTCATTGATGAAGATCCTGACATCAAAATTATTGTCCTGGCGGCGACCCATCATAATCGGGACATAGGGCCGCTGGCCGCGCTTCTGGTGCGAGAGGGCATGGTAAGCCTCCGGGGTAAGCGTACGGTGCCGGTGACGGTGGTGCCCGGCGACCTCAGTGATGCGGAAATCATGGACCTTGTTTAGTGATCGGGCTTGTTTTTATGGGTGTTTAAGCCCATGTGTGAGCCGTAATCGAAAGACAAGATGCCATGTTTATCCAGACTGAAGCTACGCCCAACCCAGATGTTCTCAAGTTTCTGCCCGGCCGTGTGGTATTGGGGCAGGGGTCTCTGGAATTTCGTGATGAGACCGAAGCCGAAAAGTCACCTCTGGCCCACGCCCTGTTTCAACTGGATGGTGTGTCGGGTGTTTATTTCGGTTCAGACTTCCTGACGGTTAAGCGCGATCCTGAGGCGGGGCTCATCTGGGCGCAGATAAAAGCACCGATTCTGGCGGCGATCATGGATTTCTATGTGTCCGGCAAACCGCTGCTCGTTAATGCCGGTGATGCACCGGTAGAGCGCGAATATGAGGGCGAGGTCGCCCAGATTGTCGCCGAAATCAAGGATCTGCTCGACACCCGCGTCCGTCCGGCCGTTGCGCAGGATGGCGGGGATATCGAATTCGAGCATTTTGATATGGATACGGGCACCTTGTTCCTGCACATGCGCGGCGCCTGTTCGGGATGCCCGTCTTCTTCGGCGACCTTGCGTCAGGGTGTTGAATCCCTGATGCGCCATTATGTTCCTGAGGTTCAGGCTATCGAGCAGGTTCTGTAAGGCTTATGACGGCCCACATAAGGGACACTTACGTTCTGGTACTGGACACGGCCATGCATGCCTGTTCGGTGGGACTGTTTTCACGTGGTGATCAGGCAATCACAACGCATTTTTCTGTCTCTGATCCCATGACGCGCGGGCATCAGGAACGCATTGGCCCGCTGGTAGCTGAGGCTATTGAACAGTGTGGCATCCAGCCTGCGCAAATTGAACGCATTGGCGTCACCCTCGGGCCGGGCTCTTTTACGGGGCTTCGGGTTGGGTTATCCTTTGCCAAGGGGCTGGCTTCGGGTTTGTCCGTACCTCTGCATGGCTTTTCTACACTCGAAGCTCTGGCGGGTGCGGTGTGTCTTAAAAACCGCCGGCGTCTGGCGGCCTATGAGGCGGGCAGGGGGCAGGTCTATGTGCAATATGTGGGGGCGGATAATGTTGCCTCACCGCCCCAAGCCGTCGGACTTGAGGGTTTGAGCCGCTTGGGCCATGTTTATGACCCTGAGATCATTACCGGATCAGGCGCGGCCTTGCTGGCCACGGTTTTTCCTCAGGCTGAATCCGTAGGAACGGCCTTACCGGACATGTCGGCAATGGCCAGCCTGTGCTTTGAACGTCCCTCCGATTTCACAGACCTGACACCACTTTATATGCGTGAGGCGGACGCCAAGGTATCGGATAAGGCCGTCATACGGTTCGACTTTTGATGCGTTCAATCCGCCAACTGTCCGAGGTGACGCCGCAGCTTTCTGAGATTCATGCGGCATCGTTTGATTTTGGCTGGAGCGCGTCCGATTTTCACGGCATGCTGACGCGCCCGCATTATCTGACCTATGGCATCTATGATGATACGCAGCTCAAAAGCTTTGTTGTCCTGAGCCTTATTGCCGGAGAAGGTGAAATCCTGACACTGGCAACGGATACAAACTGTCGCCGTCAGGGATTGGCGCGTGACCTGATGCGGTTTGTCATAGATCGGCTTAAGGCGGAAAATTGCGATAGTCTGTTCCTTGAGGTCGCGGTCGATAATCCGGCGGCCTTAAATCTTTATGAAACTCTGGGTTTTCATCGTACGGGTCTGCGCAAGGCCTATTACAGTCGCCTTTCCGGCCCGCCCGTGGATGGATACGCTCTGCGCCTTGAACTTAAAAGGGCTTGACCTTAAGAGGAGGACAGAGACAATGTGTCCCCGTTACCGAACGCGGGTAGGCTAATTCAGGAGACAGACTATGGATCGGATTGAACAGCAGTGCATCGAAAAAGGCATGCGCATGACCGACCAGCGCCGCGTTGTGGCGCGCGTTCTGTCTCAGGCCACTGACCATCCGGATGTAGAAGAACTGTATCGTCGCGCCGCCGCTGTCGATCCGAATATCTCGCTGGCCACGGTTTATCGCACCGTGCGTCTATTTGAAGAGGCCGGTGTGGTGGAGCGCCATGATTTCGGTGATGGTCGTTCGCGCTACGAACAGGCCGGTGATGACCACCACGATCACCTGATCAACATAAAGACCGGTCAGGTCATTGAATTTTTTGATCAGGAAATTGAAACCCTCAAAGAGGCGCTGGCGACCAAGCTGGGCTTCAAGCTGGTCGGCCACAAGCTTGAGCTTTATGGCGTGCCGCTTGACGACGACAAATAGACAACGACTCCGTTAGTCTGTGTGAATAAAGCCCTCCACGTTTTCGGTCACGACCGGCGTATGGAGGGTTTTTTGTACCTGAATATCTTTCAGGCTTACATTACGGACGGGCGCCTCGGCCTCAGCCTTAATCTGACAGACAAAGGCGGCTTCATTAACGCGGATATGGCTGAGATGCAGACCTTCAATCGCTGTAAGCTTACGCACATAGGTCGGCATCAGGTTGCGCCATTGATAAAGCACATCGGTCTCTACACTCAGGACACCACCGGCGATCTTCGTTGCACTGATATTTGAGACGTGAATATTCTTCACATAGCCGCCGCGCCGTTCATTGGTTTTGACAAACAAAAGATTGCTGATCGGCACCGCATGGCCGTCTGCTCCGTCACCGCTTCCAACAAAATGGCAATTATCGACAAAGACGTTTTCAATGCCGCCAGACAGTTCGCTGCCGATGGCCATTAGCTGGTGGCCATTGAGAATGCGGCAGTTACGCATGACGATATTTTTCGACGGCGTATTTAACCGCCAGGCGTCCATATCACGGCCGGATTTTACGGAGATGGCGTCATCACCCTGATCGAAAACACAGTCCTCAATCAGGACATTCTGGCTCATCTCAGGATCAACGCCGTCATTATTGTGACCGTGAGCGCGAACCTTAATCCGGCGTATGACGACATCCTGTGACAGGTAGGGATGCATGACCCAGAACGGACTGTCTTCGATGGAAATATCTTCGACAAGCACATTACGGCAGCGATTAAACTGAACGAACTGAGGGCGCAGATTGGCTTCACCCCTTGTCATATCCCGATCTGCGACCGGTACATTTGTATAGGCCAGATTATAAAGCGCCACGAGGGCATCCATGTGCGGCTTCGGTCGGGCGTACCATACCTTCCACACATCAAGTCTGGCCTTAAGCCGCCCCTCCCCGGTAATGGCGATATTCTCACACTGATAGGCGTAGATGAGCGGCGAATAGTTCATACATTCTATGCCCTCCCATGTTGTGTGAACGGCGGGCAGATAGTCCGCAGGCTGTTCCGAGAACAGCAGGGTTGCTCCTTTAGAGACATGCAAACAGACGTTACTTTTGAAATGAATCTTACCGGTAAGCCATGTGCCTTCAGGTACAACAACCACACCGGCTCCGGCGGCGTGTGCCGCATCAATAGCCGAGGCAATCGCCACTGTGGTCTTTGCCTGATCTTCCTGTAAAGCGCCGAAATCAGTGATCACAAAGTGCGGTGCGTCACTGAAATCAGGAATTAAGATCGGCGGCATGGCAAATGGCGCATCAACCTGAATTTGCATCTGTTTTGTCAGGCGCGGCAGGGTGGCGCAACCGCTTATCAGAAACGGGCTGATAAGGCTCGTCATGACGAGTTGACGGCGTGACAGATGTGGCATGTGGCATTTCCCTCAGCTGTGAATAACAGCCTTTTTGACTTTAATTATCCTACAAATAAGCCTGACCGGCTTATAAACACAATCCTTAGTATCTCTTTACGGGCAATTTCTGGCCTTCCTCTTGAAAAAAACCACATGAAACCTCATAAGGCCCTTATGAGCGAAACCGTTAAGTCCGAGCCGCTGAAGAAGCTGCACATCAAAACCTATGGCTGTCAGATGAACGTCTATGACAGTGAGCGTATGGTCGATATTCTGCGCCCGCTGGGCTATGAGGTGTCGGGCGAAGCTGACGGCGCCGATCTTGTGCTGCTCAACACCTGTCACATTCGTGAAAAAGCTGCGGAAAAGGTCTATTCGGAAATCGGCCGCCTCAAGGAACTGCGTGAAGAAAAAACCGCGCGTGGCGAAGGGCGCATGACCATTGCCGTTGCCGGTTGCGTCGCTCAGGCCGAAGGGGCGGAGATCATGAACCGTGCCCCTGCGGTTGATCTGGTGGTCGGGCCTCAGGCCTATCATCAGTTGCCGGAACTGATTGCCCGCACGACCCGCGCCAGAGGTGAGCGCCTGTCGGCTGATTTTGCCCCTGAAGACAAGTTCGACAGCCTGAGTGCCGAACGTCATGTGACCGGCCCGACGGCGTTTCTGACGGTTCAGGAAGGTTGCGACAAGTTCTGTACCTTCTGTGTGGTGCCCTATACGCGTGGGGCGGAATGGTCGCGTCCGGTGGCGTCGATTGTCGCCGAAGCCCGTTCTCTGGCCGAAAAGGGTGTACGCGAAGTCACGCTTCTGGGGCAGAATGTTAATGCCTATAATGGCGATGATGGCGCGGGTAATGAATCCAGCTTGCCGCTTCTGATGGAAGCTTTGAGTGAAATCCACGGCCTTGATCGCATTCGATATACCACAAGCCATCCTAACGACATGACCGACGAGCTTATCCGCGCCCATGCGGATAACCCGAAGATCATGCCCTATCTGCATCTTCCGGTGCAGTCCGGTTCCGACAAGATTTTGCGGGCCATGAACCGTAAACATGGTCGTCAGGCCTATATCGAGCTTATTGAACGCATCAAGGCGGCTAACCCACGTCTGGCCCTGTCGGGAGATTTCATCGTCGGCTTCCCCGGTGAGACCGATAAGGATTTCGACGACACGATGGATCTGATCCGTCAGGTCAGATATGCCTCGGCTTTTTCGTTCAAATACTCCAAGCGTCCCGGCACACCGGCATCAGGCATGCCCGGTCAGGTTGATGAGGCCGTGGCCGATGCCCGTCTTAAGGCGCTTCAGGCATTAATTAATGAACAGCAACAGGCCTTTAAGGCTGATCTAGTGGGTCAAACGATTGATGTATTGTTTGAAAAGCGTGGACGTCATAACCGTCAGGCCATTGGGCGGTCACCGTGGCTGCAATCCGTCTTCGCTGAAGATGCCGATCATCTGATCGGGCAGATTGTGCCGGTGAAAATCATCGGCTTAGGTAATAACTCGCTTATTGGCGAGTTGGAAAGCGTGCCCGCGTGAGCCCCGCTTCGGAAGATTTTCTAGAACTCGAAGATGACGCGGTTTTTGCCTTGTCTGGCCCCGCGCAGCGTTATCTGGCCCTGATCGAAGGGGCCTATCATGTGCTGATTGAAACGCCGGGGGGCGGGTTTTCCATCAATGGCAAAACCCGTGATCGCCAAAGGGCGCGGACAGTGCTTGAGGCGCTGAACGAGCTGCACGACGAAGGGGTGGAGATTTCCGAAGCCGATGTGCGCACCCTGATCAGCAACCCGACCGGTGAATCGCCGAAATGGGCCGATCATCATGGCGGATCGCATGTGGTGGTCATGGGCCGCAAGGGGGCCGTAGCGCCGAAAACCGCCGGACAGGCCAGCTATTATCAGCAGCTTCTGCGCCATGACCTGACCTTTGGTCTCGGGCCAGCCGGATCGGGCAAGACCTTTCTGGCGGTAGCCTATGGGGCCTCTCTATTACTCAAGGGCATGGTCGATCGTCTGGTGATTACCCGTCCTGCCGTTGAGGCCGGTGAGAAGCTCGGTTTCCTGCCCGGTGATCTCAACGAAAAGGTCGATCCTTATCTGATGCCGATCTGGCAGGCGCTCGATGATATTCTTGGGGCCGAAGCCCTGCGTCGCCGCCGCGACCGTAATGAGATTGAGGTTGCGCCTCTGGCCTATATGCGTGGACGTACCCTGTCCAACGCCTATGTCATTGTCGATGAGGCACAGAACACCACCCGTCAGCAGATGAAGATGGTGCTGACCCGTCTGGGTGAAGGCTCAAAGATGGTTGTCACCGGCGATCCGTCTCAGGTTGATCTGCCGCGTCAGTCGGATTCCGGCCTTATCCAAGCCACTCATCTGCTTAAGGGTGTCAAGGGCGTGGGCATTTCCCATCTGACGGCAGATGACGTGGTGCGGCACGAACTGGTGGCCCGTATCGTGCGGGCCTATGACAGCGAAAAATCATGACAACCGATGTAACCCCGCTCGTTGATATTGAAGTTGAGCATGAGGCGTGGCTGGATGAACTGCCAGATGCCGCTTTATGCGTTCAGAAGGCGATAGAAACCACTTTCGCGCATATGCAGGTAACCGAGCAGCTCGATATTGTGGTGTTGCTGGCGGATGATGCCGAACTGAAAAGCCTCAACAAAGAATTCCGTCAGAAGAACGCACCCACAAATGTGCTGTCTTTTCCGGCACCTGAGATGATGCACCCGCATCTGGGGGATATGGCGCTGGGGTTTGAAACCTGCCTGCGTGAGGCATCAGAACAAGGCAAAACCCTGAAAGATCATCTCATGCATTTAAGTGTGCATGGGGCTTTGCATCTTTTGGGTTATGACCACATTATAGACGCCGAGGCCGAAGATATGGAAAGCCTCGAGCGTGACATTCTAAAGGGGTTGGGTATAGCCGACCCCTATGCATACGGGACAACTGACTAGATATGCCGGAGCCTGACAGTAGCGACTTGAATGAACCCGTTGAACGCAAGGGTCAACGTACCCTGTTCAATCTGTTCGGCCTGTTCGGGCAGGCGGAGGATGAGTCAGAAACTGTGGCGGAAGACGCCTCCAATGAGCTGATTACCCATGCCCGCGCCTTTCAGAATCTGAAAGTTGCCGATGTTATGACCCCGCGCGCCGACATGGTGGCGGTGGAAGTGTCGGCCACTCTGGCGGATGTCATCCGGCTGTGTGTCGAAAGCGGCCATTCGCGCCTGCCGATCTATCAGGAAACCCTCGATGATCCGGTCGGCGTACTGCACATCAAGGACACGCTGAAGCTTCTACATCCCGATAAGGGGATTACACCGGCATGGGATGAACAGGTGGTCGGTCGTCTGCGCCGCGATCTGATCTATGTCCCGGCATCCATGGCGGCCTCAGGTTTACTGCTCAAAATGCAGAACCAGCGCTCGCACATGGCGGTGGTGATTGATGAATTTGGCGGCACCGAGGGTCTGGTCACCCTCGAAGATCTGCTGGAGGCGGTGGTCGGTGATATTGTCGATGAATACGACAATGAAGACCCTGATGAACTGACCGATCTGGGTGAGGGCAGGTTCGAAATTGGCGGTCGTGTCGAGCTTGAGACCATCGAACACCGTCTGGGCCTTAAGTTGTTCCTTTCTGAAGGCGAAGATGAAGTCGATACCATCGGAGGCCTTGTAGCGACTTTGGCCGGAAGAGTGCCACAGGTTGGTGAAACCATTCCTTATGCGGCGGGAAAAGTTGATATCGAAATTATCGAAGCCGACGCCCGTATTGTGAAGCGTGTGCGTTTATCCCCCCAACACGCGGACAGGGATGCGGACGCCCTAACACCGGATGAATAAAGCGGCCACTTCCGATATGGGCCAGCCGCTTCAGGGCGGATTCTTAAGGGCCAAGGCGTTGTTCGAGCGCTTTTCCGGCCCGAAACGCTGTGCGGCTCTGGCGGGAGCCCTGATTGCACTGGCCCAGCCGCCGTTCGGATTTTTACCGGGCTTGGTGGGTTATGCCTGGCTCTTGTGGTTGCTGGATAGAGAACAGGGGCCTAAGCCTCTGCGGCGCGCTTTTGCCATTGGCTGGTGGTCAGGCTTTGCCTATTTTCTGATAAGCTGTTTCTGGGTCGCTGAAGCGTTTCTGGTCGATGCACGGTCGCATGGTTGGATGGCACCCATTGCCGTCACCCTTCTGCCGTCCGGCATTGCCCTGTTTTGGGGGGCGGCATTTGTTTTGTACCGGCGTTTCTGTCCGGAGGGCTGGTCGCGTTGGCTGTGGTTTGTCGGGCTGTTTTGCGCTTTTGAAACCCTGCGCGGCACCATCCTGACCGGTTTTCCATGGAATCCGGCAGGGGCAACATGGGAAGCAGGTTCTGCCATGTCGCAGATTGTCTCGATAACAGGCATATATGGTCTGGGCCTGATTACCGTACTGGCTTTTTCAAGTCCGGCCATCAGCCGCCTTAAAGGGCGCGGCGTGTGGCCGGTCGCTGTATCTGTTTTGCTGCTGGTACTGGTTTTTGCTTTCGGTGCGCAACGCCTGCACAGAATTGAGACAGGGCAGACAGATACGCTGATACGGATTGTTCAGCCCAATGTCGAGCAGCGCGCCAAATGGACGGTCGGGGCCTTGCGGGGCGTGTTTAATGACTATGTGTCAATGTCAAAAGCGCCAGTCGATACCGATAGGTTACAATCGGTAGCAAAAAGTGTGGTTAAATCACACCCTGACATCGTGATCTGGCCAGAGGGGGCATTACCGGCCTCTGCCGATGCGCTTTTCTCAGCACAATCATGGACTGCGGAAGGCTTCAGCACCTTGCTGAAACCGGATCAGGCGCTGATTATGGGGGCCTATCATTCGGATTATGTGCCGGAAAAAGGCACGGTCTGGCGAAATGCCCTGTTGGTTTTACAGCAAAAAGGGCCTGATACTCATGTGTCGGCCTCCTATTCCAAATTCAAGCTCGTGCCATTTGGTGAGTTTTTACCCATGGAAAGCCTATTGGAATCTTTTGGGTTCAAACAACTGGTGCATATCGGTGACAGCTATACGGCTGGCCCGCGTACAGCCTCAGTAGAGGTAGAGGGGATTGACAGATTCCTGCCGCTTATTTGTTATGAAGGACTGTTTCCCGGCCTGTCGACTGGACTTTTTTCGTCTTCGGATATGATCCAAAGACCCAAATGGATCGTTAATATCTCCAATGATGCCTGGTTCGGGCCAACGACAGGCCCAAGGCAACACTTTAATTTGTCAGGGTTTCGCGCCATTGAAGAAGGTTTACCCATGGTAAGGTCAACCCCCACGGGAATATCCGTGGTGCTTGATCCATTAGGGCGTATAGTCAAAGGCTCAAAACTGGATATAGGCGAAAGTGGTTACAGAGATGTCTGGCTGCCTGAATCGATAAAACCGACCTTCTATTCGGCCAACAGACATTTGTATCTTCTTGTTGTTATGCTTTTTTGCTTGATTCCAACGGTAATTACCCTTTTCGTGCGTAAGGCTAAACCGCATGCACCGGATAATGACGTATCAGGCGTATAAGAAAATTAAGACCTTGGGCAAAGGGATGGGGTGAAACTCCTGCCGGTGACCATCGGAAATCATAGCTTAGAGATTTAGACCGGAGATTGCCGGTCTGTGGAATTATAGAGGCGAAGTTGAACGATACCGCAAAAACAGATCGCAGTCCGAACCCGGTTGACCTGCATGTGGGTGCCCGTGTGCGCATGCGCCGGAAATTTTTAGGCCTGTCTCAGGAAGGTCTGGCTGAGACCATCGATCTGACCTTTCAGCAGGTGCAGAAATATGAGCGCGGTTCAAACCGCATCAGCGCGTCGAAACTGTATGAAATTGCCAAGGCTCTCAAAGCTCCTGTGGCTTATTTCTTCGAAGGTTACGGCGCATCCGATACCGTCGAAGGCTTCTCGGAGTCAGAATCAGAACAGTTCGTACATGGATTTCTGATGACAACCGAAGGCATCGAACTGGCTGAAGCTTTTCCACGCATCAAAAATTCCAAGCATCGCCGTCGGCTGCTTGAGCTGGTACGCTCGCTGGCTGAGGATGAAGAGGCTTAAGGCTTCCCTGACTTTGTAAGCATTATAAAACCCTGCCTGAAAAGGCAGGGTTTTATGCGGTGCAAAGAAACGGCTTGATCATATAAAGATATGTTTATATGGCTATGGCTAAAGTAATTTAGCTAACGGAGCCGTCATGTCAGTGCGTCCATCCTACATCTTTACATCCGAAAGTGTTTCAGAGGGTCATCCGGATAAGGTGGCTGACCGGATATCCGATGTGGTGGTTGACGCGTTTCTGGCCGCCGATTCCGAAGCCCGAGTCGCCTGTGAAACCCTTGTGACCACCAACCGCATTGTTCTGGCCGGTGAAGTACGCGCCGGTGATGATCAGATCAGTGACATTGTCGATGGCCTTGAGGACAAGGTGCGTGCCGCCGTCAAGGATATTGGCTATGCGCAAAAAGGCTTTCACTGGAAGCTGGCCGACTATGCCTGTCACCTGCACGCCCAGTCTGCCGATATTGCCCAAGGCGTCGACGCCAGCGACAACAAGGACGAAGGCGCGGGCGATCAGGGTATTATGTTCGGCTACGCCACGGATGAAACGGCTGAACTGACCTCTGCACCGCTGCAATGGTCACACAATATTCTGCGCCGTCTGGCCGAAGCCCGTCACGGCGGCGAAAGCCGTCTTGAGCCGGACGCCAAATCGCAGGTCACGGTTCAATATGAAAACGGTGTCCCCAGCCGCATCCTTAAGGTGTTGATTTCCCATCAGCACAAGGACGGCCTGTCACCCAAAGACGTCGAAGCCATTGTTAAACCTTATGCGCTTGAAGTTTTGCCCGAAGGTATGGTGACCGAAGATACCGAGTGGCTGGTTAATCCGACGGGTAATTTTGTCATTGGCGGGCCGGATGGTGATGCCGGTCTGACCGGTCGTAAAATCATCGTTGATACCTATGGCGGGGCTGCACCGCATGGTGGTGGCGCTTTTTCGGGCAAAGACCCGACCAAGGTTGATCGCTCGGCGGCCTATGCCCTGCGTTATCTGGCGAAAAATGTTGTTGCGGCAGGTCTGGCAAAAAAATGCACCCTTCAGGTCGCCTATGCCATTGGTGTATCTCAACCGCTGTCCTTCTATGTAGACACCCACGGTACGGGTCAGGTCGATGAGGCTAAGCTTGAAGCTATTCTGCCCGAACTGATCGGTGGCCTGACGCCGCGGGGCATTCGTTTGCACCTCGGACTAAACAAACCAATCTATGAGCGCACCGCCGCCTATGGTCATTTTGGTCGGACACCGGATGCCGATGGTGGTTTTTCGTGGGAACGCACTGATCTGGTTGACGCCCTCAAGGGCGCGTTCTAAAGCGCTTCCATGTCAGACGAAATCCCTTCCGCCCCGACTTCAGGCCCTACATGGGGGCCAATGCGCTCGTTCGGGCGTATCAAGTCACGCACCCTGAAGCCGCGTCAGGCCAGCCTGTTCGACAGCCTGCTGCCGGAGATTGAAATCAATGCTGAGCGCACTGAGGCGATCAATGGTGGCGATCTGAGTGGGGCGTCCGAGCTGTGGCTTGAGATCGGCTTTGGCGGCGGGGAGCATCTGGCCGGCCAGGCCGAACGCAATCCTCAGGCGCTGATACTGGGCTTTGAGCCGTTTCTTAACGGCGTTGGCTCGCTTCTGCGCCACGTCGATGAGCGTAATCTCAAAAACGTTCGCGTTCTCGCCGATGATGCGCGTCCGGTAATCGATCGGTTGAAAGATGCCTCGGTCGATAAGGTGTTTATCCTGTTCGCCGATCCCTGGCCCAAGGCGCGTCACCATAAGCGTCGCTTCATTCAAACCGAAACGCTCGATGCCTTTGCCCGTGTCATGAAGGATGGAGCGAGACTGCGTTTTGCGACCGATTGGGCCGACTATGCCGACTGGACGCTGGAAAAGGCGACTACCCATCCGGACTTTGACTGGCCCGCGCAGTCACAGACGGAGTGGAACACACCGCCAGCCGATCACCTGACGACGCGTTATGAGGAAAAAAAACTGGGCGATTGCGCTCCGGTTTTCCTCGATTTTTATCGCAAGGCGCGACCGGTTACATAAACCCCTTGGCAAGTACAGGATTTGCGCCTATAAGGCCTGTCAACATCGTCCGACAGGCCTTACGGCTGACGGCGGCGGCCCGTAAGAAGGCCTGCCGCTTTTTTGTTGCCTGAACCTGCGGATAATAAGCTTTAAGGAAATTGATTTGCGCGCCAAGACGGCTGAAGACCGTAAACTGCTGGAAATATTTGATCCCATCGCCGAAACCCTCGGACTGGATATTGTGCGTGTGCGCCTGATGGGTGCTAACAAGCCCGGTGGATCGAAGCGCCTTCAGATTATGGCTGAACGTAAGGCTGACGGTGAAATAAACGTCACCCAGTGCGCGCGTTTGTCTCGTGCCCTGTCGGCCTATCTCGAAGAAGCCGATCCGATTGATGGCGAATATATCCTCGAAGTGTCGTCGCCCGGTATTGACCGGCCTCTGACGCGCCTGACGGATTTCGAAACCTATCAGGGCCTTGAGGCACGCATCGAACTGGATCGTCTGGCCGAGGGTCGCAAGCGTTTTCGCGGTATTGTCGCGGGCATCGAAGACGATCATGTGGCGATTGACCTTGAGGGCGAGGAAGAAACCGCGCTTATTCCGTTTGAATGGATCATTGATGCCAAGCTGGTGCTCAATGACGAACTGATGAAGCGCGGCGCGGAACAGCGCGCCCTTCGCGGTGAAGACGAAGATGATCTTGAAGACGAGGACTTCGACGACGAAGACCTCGGGGATGATGATTTTGAAGACGGTGACTTCGATCTGGACGACGAAGACACTGAAGACAAAGATAATTAAGGAGCAGGGCTCATGAGCTTTACCGGTATCAGTGCTAACCGTCAGGAACTTCTACAGATTGCCGATGCGGTGGCACGTGAAAAGTCCATCGATAAGGGTGTGGTCATTGAGGCCATTGAAGAGGCCATTCAGAAGGCCGCCCGTACCCGTTACGGCGCCGATCATGACATTCGCGTCCACATTGATCCACGCAGTGGTGAAATGACCATCACCCGCGTGGTGACGGTTGTGGCTGATGAAGAGCTTGAGTTTGAAAACGCTCAGCGTACCCTGACCGAAGCGCTTAAGGATGACGCGGACGCTTTTGTTGGCAAGACCTACGAAGAAACCCTGCCACCGTTCGAACTGGGCCGTGTCCAGACCCAGATGGCCCGTCAGGTCGTAACCCATAAGGTGCGCGAAGCTGAGCGTGAGCGTCAGTATGATGAATTCAAGGACCGTGTTGGTGAAATCGTCAACGGTACGGTGCGCCGCGTTGAATATGGCAATGTGATTGTCGATCTTGGTCGTGGCGAAGGCATTATGCGCCGTGACCAGTCGATTCCGCGTGAAGCGTTTCAGGTCAATGACCGTATCCGCGCCTATATCTATGACGTGCGTCGTGAAACCAAGGGCCCGCAGATCATGCTCAGCCGTGCGCACGGCGGCTTTATGGCCAAACTGTTCGCGCAGGAAGTCCCTGAAGTTTATGATGGCGTGATCGAGATCAAGTCGGTGGCCCGTGACCCCGGCTCGCGCGCCAAGATGGCGGTTCTGTCGAACGACAGCTCGATTGATCCGGTCGGTGCCTGTGTCGGTATGCGCGGTTCGCGCGTTCAGGCCGTGGTCGCTGAACTGCAAAACGAAAAAATCGACATCATCCAGTGGTCGCCGGATGAAGCCACCTTCATCGTTAACGCGCTGGCCCCTGCCGAAGTCTCGAAGGTTGTGCTCGACGAAGAAGAAGACCGCGTCGAAGTGGTTGTGCCTGACGAACAACTGTCGCTGGCCATTGGCCGTCGCGGTCAGAACGTGCGTCTGGCGTCACAGCTAACAGGCTGGCAGGTGGATATCATCACTGAGGCGCAGGACTCTGAGCGTCGTCAGAAGGAATTCGCTGAGCGTACCGCCCTGTTCCAGGAAGCACTGGATGTTGATGAGGTTATCGCCCAGCTTCTGGTTACCGAAGGCTTCTCAAGCGTTGAGGATCTGGCCTGGGTTGACGAAAACGAAATCGCGACCATCGAAGGCTTCGATGAGGATACGGCGTCTGAACTTCAGGCCCGCGCCCGTGACTTCCTTGAGCGTGAAGCTGCAGAACAGAATGCCAAGCGCGTTGAACTGGGCGTTGAAGATGCCCTGCTCGATATCATTGGCATCACCCTGCCTATGGCTATTGCCCTTGGTGAAGCGGGTGTGAAGACCGTTGAGGATCTGGCTGATCTGGCGACCGATGAAATCCGCGGTGGCTTTGAGCAGCGCGGTTCGGACAAGGTAAAGGTGCCGGGCGCTCTGGAATCCTTCTCCCTGTCGGTTGCTGATGCTGAGGCGCTTATCCTGAACGCTCGTATTTCGGCGGGCTGGATCGAAGCCCCTGAAGCACCGATCGAAGAAGACGTAGCCGAAGACGACACTAACGAGGACACTTTTGCGGAGGAGGGCGAAACCAATGACGCCGAATCCGAACAATGAGACCCTTGTCGATCTGAATGAAGAGGTAACTGAGGCGGGCACTGACCTGCCTCAGCTTACGACGCGGCGCGATATTGCCTCGCATACGGCCTTTGACCGTGACGGACTCATCCGGTTTGTCATCGGACCGGACGGTTTTGTCGTGCCTGATCTGGCGGAAAAACTGCCGGGGCGGGGGCTTTGGGTCAAATCTGACCTCGAAAGCCTTGAGCTGGCGATAAAAAAGAATCTGTTTTCGCGCGCTGCCAAAAAACAGGCAAAGGTGCCGGAAGGTCTTATCGATCAGGTACATAGTCTGTTGCGTCGCCGCATCCTTGAGCAGCTTGGCCTCGCCCGACGCGAAGGGCAACTGACGACGGGGTTTGAAAAAGTCGCGGCAATGCTTAAATCATCTGTACCCCCTAAGGCGGCATGGCTGATTGAGGCGGTTGACGGGTCATCTGATGGCCGCAATAAGCTGCTATCCGTCGTATTTCCGCATCGGCCGGATGTAAATATCTGCGGAATTTTCAATAATGACGAATTGAGTTTGGCTTTAGGGCTGGAAAATGTCATACACGCAACCCTGATCGAAGGTCGGCGGTCACTGCGTGTCGGACGCGAATTACGTCGTATCAGTGGCTTTGAGCCCTTGTTCCCGCCGCAATGGCAGGAAAAGCCCTTTCATTAAGGCCTTAAAAGGACTATCAGGGCAGCTTCCATGCCCGACGGCCAGATGGTACGAAATTGGTAGAAGCGAAACGTAAAAGTTTCATAGGGAATAAGTAAGCAAGCTGAATGAGCGACGCGAAAGACGATAAGACGGACACCCAAAAGGGCGAAAACACACGGGCCCCGCTCACGCTTAAGCCCCGTGTCGGCGGAAATGTGTCCACCGGTACGGTGAAGCAAAGCTTCAGCCATGGCCGTTCGAAGACGGTGGTGGTCGAAACCAAGCGCCGCATAGGTACGCCTCCGGGTGCACCACGTCCCGGCGCAGATACCAATCTGGCGCGTCCGAAACCTCAGGCCCCAGCCTCATCACAGCGCCCTCAGGGTCAGCAGGGTGGTGGTAACACCGGTGGCCTGCGTCAGGAAGAGCTTGAAGCCCGCCGCCGTGTTCTGGAACAGGCCCGTGCTGAGCAGGCCAAACAGGAACAGGCGCGTCGCGAAGCCGAAGCCCGTCGGGTAAAGGCCGCAGAAGAGGCCGCGCGCGCTGCGCCGCCACCGGCGCCGGTTGCCAGTGAAAAACCTGAAGCCAAGGCTCCGGTTTCTGAAACCAAGGCACCTGAATCTAAACCGGTTGAAGCAAAGCCGGTTGCGGCTGAAGCGCCACGTCAGGCTGCCGCGCCTGTGTCTGCCATTGAGCAGGCCTTGTCGCGTCCGGCGCAACGTGCGCCGCGTGAAGGGCATCGTGAAGGTTTTAACCGTGATAACCGCTCACAGGGTGATCGCCCGCAAGGCGACCGCCCCAGAAGCGACCATCCGCGCGGCGATCGTCCGCAAGGTGAGCGTTCCGGTGCGCCGCGTGGCGATCGTCCGCCGTTTAACCGCGACGGCAACCGTCCACAGGGTGACCGCCCGCCGTTCAACCGTGACCGTCCACAGGGCGATCGTCCGCCGCGTCCAGCCGGTGAAACCGTACGCTATAGCGCCAACTCGCCGCGCCCGCCACGTGTCGGGTCAGGGGTATCGGCCAATGCGCCAGCCACTCCTGAAGTTGACCGTATCCGCTCCTCGCGTGGCACAGCTTCGCCTGCGCCTAAAACGACCGATGTCAGAAGCCGTACGCTGGATGACGATGATGGTCGGGGCAATAAGAAGGGCCGCGCCGGTGCACCGGTTAAGGCTGTCTCGCAGACTCGTGGTGAACCTAAGCGCCGTGAGGGTCGCCTGACGCTTCAGGCGGTTGTCGGTAACGATGAGGATGCCGCCGAACGCATGCGTTCGCTGGCCTCGGTGCGTCGTGCCCGTGAACGTGAGCGCGAAAAGCGTAAGGGTTCTCAGACCGAACAGGCCCGCGTCTCGCGCGAAGTTGTTATTCCTGACGTTATTACGGTTCAGGAATTGTCGAACCGTATGGCCGTACGTGCCGTGGACATCATCAAGCTTCTGATGAAGCAGGGCATGATGCTGAAAATCACGGATGTGATCGATACGGATACGGCGGAGCTTGTGGCCACTGAGTTTGGTCACGTTGTTAAGCGTGTGTCTGAAGCCGACGTCGAAGAAGGCTTTATTGCCGCTGACGACCATGATGATGATACGGTTTCGCGTCCGCCGGTTGTGGCGGTTATGGGTCACGTTGACCATGGCAAGACATCACTTCTGGATGCCTTGCGCTCAACGGATAAGGCCGCCGGTGAAGCCGGTGGTATCACCCAGCACATTGGTGCCTATCAGGTACATGTGCCGTCGGGTGAACGCGTTACCTTTCTTGATACTCCGGGTCACGCCGCCTTCTCAGCTATGCGGGCTCGCGGGGCTAATGTCACGGATATCGTGGTACTGGTGGTGGCAGCGGATGACGGCGTGATGCCGCAGACGATTGAAGCCATCAACCATGCGCGTGCCGCAAAGACGCCTATGATCGTAGCCGTCAACAAGATGGATAAGCCTGAGGCTAATCCGCAGCGTATCATTAATGAACTTCTGCAATATGAAGTGGTTGTTGAAGCGCTTGGCGGTGACACCCAGATTATCGAAGTGTCGGCCAAGGCCCGTACGGGTCTTGACAGCCTGATCGAAGCTATCCTGCTTCAGGCCGAAGTCCTTGACCTTAAGGCCAACCCTGATCGTACCGCTGAAGGTACGGTTATTGAAGCCAAGCTGGATAAGGGACGTGGCCCTGTGGCCACCGTTCTGGTCAGCCGTGGTACCCTGAAGCGCGGCGATATCGTTGTTGCCGGTTCTTCATGGGGCCGTGTGCGCGCCCTTATTGATGAGCGTAATGCGCAGCTTAACGAGGCTGGCCCATCGCAGCCGGTTGAGATTCTGGGTCTAGATAATGCGCCTGATCCCGGTGATACCTTTGCCGTTGTGGAATCTGATGCCCGTGCGCGTGAGATCACGGAATATCGTACCCGCGTACGTCGTGAAAAGATGATTGCGCCGGTAGGTGTCTCGCTGTCGGACATGATGTCCAAGCTTCAGGACAAGAAGGTTCAGGAACTGCAACTGATCGTCAAATCTGACGTTCAGGGGTCTGCCGAAGCTATTGTCGGATCGCTGGAAAAGGTCGGTAACGACGAAGTCCGTGCGCGCATCATCCACTCAGGTGCCGGTGCCATTACGGAATCGGACGTGCAACTGGCCAAGGGTTCAGGTGCACCGATCATCGGCTTTAACGTCCGCGCCAGCAAGCAGGCGCGTGATCTGGCCGAACGTGAAGGCGTGGAAATCCGCTATTACTCGATCATCTATGACCTGATCGATGACATCAAGGGCGTGCTTTCGGGTATGCTGTCGCCGATCCAGCGTGAAACCTTCCTCGGTAATGCCGAAATTCTTGAGGTGTTCGACATCACCAAGGTCGGCAGGGTTGCCGGTTGTCGGGTCACCGAAGGTCGCGTGCAGAAGGGTGCCCGCATCCGTATCCTACGCGATGATGTGGTCATTCAGGAAATGGGCGTTCTTTCGACGCTCAAGCGCTTTAAGGATGAAGTCAACGAAGTCGTGGTCGGTCAGGAATGCGGTATGGCATTCAACGGCTTCCAGGACATCAAAAAGGGCGATTTCATCGAATGCTTCACAGTCGAAGAAATCAAACGCACTCTGTAAGAGAGTTTAGCCCGGCGAAAGCCGGGCTAAATGCTTTTAGAGGGGTGGGTAATGTCATGCGTGGGGGACATGGACATATTAGCGCTATATCTCGATCGTAGTGATCCGTTTATATATTCGCTTATAGCTATACCAGTTATAGCCGTAATGGCTTATTTTCTGGAGGGTTGGCGTAGATACGCAGCCATAATAGCTTTCACGCTTTTGCCAACGATTCTGTTCTTAGTGTTTGTGAGGGCTTTGCTTCCATGGATGGTCTTTCAAGTTGACTTTTCAAAAACCACCTGGATATGGATGGGGTTGATCATTGTCCTCGCCTATAATCTGTTCTGGCTCTTGCCAGCATTCCTAGGATTCCTGTTGGGAAATCTGGCAATGTGGGTGAAGCTTCACCAATCTAAATAGGCCTGTTTCTTTCTGAAATTTTTGACTTTTCGCAAGATTTGCCTGTTATAGCTGGACGAAATTTTTGGAATGCGTTTATGCCTGATACGACCTTTTTTGATCCGTCTCATTATGTGCTGATTATCAAGTGTCCTGACACACGCGGTATCGTAGCGGCAGTGTCCGGTTATCTGAATGACAACGACATTTCGATTGTTGAGTCCAATCAGTTCAATGACGCACAGGGCGGTAATATGTTCTATGTGCGGGTGGTCTTTAAGCAGGCTGGCCCGCGTATGCCGCCGATGGAAATCCTGCGCGAAGGCTTTAAGCCGATTGCGCATCGATTTGCCATGGATTGGGAAATCCATAATTTGTCGGTTAAACCCCGCATTGTCATCGCTGTCTCGAAATTTGGCCATTGCCTGTATGAATTGCTGCATCGCTGGCGTGCCGGACTTCTGCCAGCCGATATTGCGGCGGTCGTATCCAACCACGAAGACATGCGCTCTTTTGTGGAATGGAATGGCCTGCCCTATATCCACCTGCCGATTACTAAAGACACAAAGGCCGAACAGGAAGCGGCGTTTCTTAAAATCCTTGAGGATCAGAAAGCTGACCTTCTGGTGCTGGCGCGCTATATGCAAATTCTGTCGGACGACTTCAGCGCCCGTGTGGCGGGCCGTTGTATCAACATCCACCACTCGTTCCTGCCGTCTTTCAAGGGGGCCAAGCCCTATCATCAGGCGCATCAGCGCGGGGTGAAGATCATCGGGGCGACGGCGCACTATGTTACCGAAGACCTCGATGAAGGCCCGATTATCGAACAGGACGTACAGCGCGTGAACCACGGCCATACCCCTGAACAGCTTGTGGCCATTGGTCAGGACATAGAGGCCCGCGTCCTTGCCCGTGCGGTCACCTGGCATGTCGAACGTCGCGTGATTATCAACGGCGGCAAGACGGTGGTCTTCTCCTAAGCCGCCAGATCATCCATCTGTTTTTTGACCTCCGCTGACGCCGTAACCACTTCGGAAAATGTATGGCTGATGGTGCCAATGGACTCATTAATCTGGGTCACGGCACCAACGGCAGTCTGCATATCCGCACTGATACTGCCGGTCGCGGCGTTTTGTTGCTCAAGGGCACCGGCCACCGAGGCGACATTTTCCAGAACCGTATTCATGCCGCCGGAAATAAGGTTCAGCGCGTTGACGACTTCGGAGGTTATTTCCTGCATGCTGGCGATTTCATCGGCGATCTTGCGCGTTGAATCTGCGGCCTGATTGGCAAGGGACTTAACCTCGGAGGCGACGACGGCGAAGCCTTTGCCCGCTTCACCGGCGCGGGCGGATTCTATGGTCGCATTAAGCGCCAGAAGGTTAATCTGAGCGGCAATGCCCTGAATGAGCGCCACGACATTGTTCATCGAGGTGGCAGAACTGTTCAGAAGCCCCGCTGAGCTGTTGGCCGTTTCGGCATATTTAAACACACCTTCAACGCCTGATTTGGCATTGAACATGCTGTTGGAAATCTCACGGACACTTTGACTGAGTTCTTCCGATGCCGAAGCCACGGATTGAATAATGGCACCGGTTTCATCAGAGGCATGGCTGGCCTGACTGGCCATCGAATGTGCACCGGATATCTGCTCGATGAGCCGGCCCAGAGACCGGTTAGCCTCTTCGCTGCGCTGACGTCGATGCACGGCGGCGGTAATATCGACGGCAAACTTGACGACCTTCACCACAGCACCGTTGTCATCAAGGATCGGGTTATAGGTTGCCTGAATATAGAGTTCACGTCCGCCCTTACCGAAGCGGCGATATTCACCGGCCTGGTACTCACCCTTAGCGAGGTCACTCCAGAAGCGCCTGTAAGCCTCATTTTGAATATAATCAGGGTCGCAAAACAGACGGTGATGCTGACCTGCTATTTCCTGTAAACAATAACCCAGCGCATTCAGGAAATTGTCATTGGCCGTAAGGATATGCCCATCCGGTGTGAATTCAATAACCGCCTGAGCCTTGCTTATCGCGTTGATCTTACCTTCATAGTCGAGATCCTTAAGGCGGGTTTTAGTAATATCACTGGCAAATTTAACGACTCTTATCACCTTGCCCTGTTTGTCACGTATCGGATTATAGGTGGCCTGAAGCCATATCGGTTTCCGGTCTTGTCCAAAGCGTTTGAATATCCCTTCGGCAAATTCGCCATTCGTTAAACGCTCCCAGAACCGCTGATAGTCAACGCTTTGGGTATATGTGGCATCGCAAAAAATGCGATGATGCTGGCCGACAATATCCTTAAGTGTGTAGCCTACGGTCTGAAGAAAGTTTGGATTGGCTGTAAGTATCTGCCCGTCAGGCGAAAAGGCGATTACAGCCTGTGACGCATTGAGGGCGGAAATAATACCCTCATCGTCGGCTGAAGCGCTCTGTCTGGTTCCGAATATACCCATCTCACGTACCCCCGCAAAGACATAAACACAACCATAGATTTTATTACAAGGTTATAATTAAGTATTAATGCGATAGCTCACGGTTGATGTGATTTGCGAAATGGTACGTTAATCGTCAGGTAGGTCGCGGCCCGCCAGACCCATTCCAAAGGCCCATAGTAAAAATATCTGAACCAGACATGGGCAAAAAGCACCTGTAACCCGAAGGCGCCCAATCCGATTAATACCGCCTCGGATTGCGTCATGGTGGCATGAAGCCCCAATCCATAGCCGTAAAACACCGGCACAAAGATAAGCGACTGAAGGATATAAAGGCTTAAGGTCATGCGTCCGACGGGTGCCAGAATATTTAGTAGCTTACCTGCTCCGCCGTAATAAAGTGTTGTAAATCCAAGCATCAGCACAGCCATTACGGATATATCGAACAGGCTGCTTATGATGGCCCTAAACAGGATACGCGGCATGAATATGGCATCTGACGTAGGTATAAGCGCGATCAGAGGTTCCCGCACGACGTAAATTCCGACAGCGGTAATTGCGGCGGCCAGCAGACCATAGAGTCTGATTTTCCCAAAGGTTTCCGGGCGGGCAAAAAAGCCAATGCGCCCCAGGATCATACCGATCAGTGAAAGACCGAGTATCTGGCTCAGTCGACCGGACTCGTACATGAACAGCCACTTGAAACCATGCCCGTCCGTAATATTGGCACTGATGGTATCGGTGAAATTACCGCTCAGATAAACCTCAGGGATGGCTTCAGACCAGAATTTGAGCGGTTGATTAGCCCATTCCGCTCCGTTGAGGCCGGCAACAATCTGAATGATCATCAGCGGTTGCAACAGGAAGAAGAGCGCGAATATCCATAACCACAGATTTGATTTCACACGGTAAAAGGGAATGAGAAACAAACCCATGACCGCCAGCACTTCAAGCACATCACCGCGATACCACAGACAGTGTAACAAACCTAAAGCCGCCAGCACGACAAGGCGCCAGATGAAGCGGCCAGTAAAATCAACGCCTTTTTGTGCCGACCGATCCATGATGATGAAAAAGCTGACACCAAAACACAGGGCCAGAAGCGCAAAGGCCTTACCGGCGAAAATCAGCCACACGGTATCGTGTATCATAAGCTGAAACGGGTCTTTGGTCGGATTGGCCCAATAGAGCTCAAACAGTTCCGGCATATGGACGATAAACAAACCGAACAGCGCCAGACCCCGAAGGGCATCTAATCCCTCCATGCGAGGCGTGAAACCCGTATGCGCCGTCATCTAAACCCCCTGTTATGTTTTGCTAAGGGCTAACACGGCTTAGGGGGTTTGGCCATGCTTTCTGAGGGGCACATCAAAGCGCAAATAGGTACCGCACCGCCATAACCATTCCAGCGGGCCGTAGTGGTAGCGTTTGAACCACAGATGTGCGAACAGGAGTTGGGCTGTAAAGCCAATAATCGCCAGACCCAGAGCGGCTGTGGTGGTCATGTGCTGATAAAGACCGAGACCAAATCCGTAATAAAGCGGCACGAATATCAGCGACTGTCCGACATAGAGGGTCAGGGTCATGCGCCCGAGCGGAGCCAGACAATTCAGAATCGTTTGGGCCCTTACCCACTGATAAAGCTCGATGAACCCAAGCACATAGAGCGCCATTACCAGATCGACCCGGTAAAGGGTCAGTATCGCCTCACGATAGTGGGTGACAAAACGATGATCCGGTGTCGAGTGGATCAGATGCCTGAGGCTGAGTTCATTGAGGTACAAAAGCCCGAGCGCCACGGCGCAGGCCAGCATAGCCGCGCGTCTTTGCAGGCTGAAGGCTTCGGGGCGGTGGAAGAAGCCGATGCGTCCCAGCACCAGACCGATGATAAACAGGCCGGTTATCTGGGTCACACGCCCCGATTCCAGCATGTATATCCATTTGCGTTGCCATCCGCTGGTAGCGTTATGGGCAAATATATCGCCCAAAGAGCCGGCGGCGTAGACGCTTAAGGACTGAAATCTTATGTGTAAGGGAGCTGTATTTGCCGCCGGATCGCTCATGGCGCGCCACAACATAAACATCAGATCAGGTTGCAGCAGCAAAACACAGCCCAGAACCGTCAGTATGTTCGTTGGCAAGCGGTTGAGCAGCAGAAGCCCGATGCCGATCAGGGCCAGAATCTGCAGAATATCACCGATAAACAGTAAGCCGTGTACAAGGCCCAGACCACACAGCAAGGCCATGCGCCAGAGAAACCGTTTACTGAAATCGACGCCTTTTTTGGCCTGACCGTCCATAATGATGAAAAAGCTCAGGCCAAACATCAGGGCAAAGATGGAATAGGCCTTGCCCGACACCAGAAGGTGCAGAAAGTCATGCAGCGCATTGCGATCCTTTACGAACCAGAACAGTTCGTAATAGTCAATGACATGCAGCAGAAACAGCCCCATCAGGGCGAAACCGCGCAGGGCATCAATCATCAGAAGGCGCGAGGCAGTCGGCATACAAAACCGTGACGGGCAGTGAAAAACGGCCCCCCATATCAGGGCGGTCTATTTAATGATAGAAAAAACGGCAAAAACGCCTATATGGAGCCCATGAAAAGAAACGATCATAAATCAGGCCGTGGCCAGAAGCCTGAAGCGCTCGGCCCTACGCAACGCCAGTTACGGGCCGGTGAACTGGTGCGCCATGCATTGGTGGAAATCCTCCGTGAAGAAGAGATTCACGACGACGACCTTAATGGTGTGTCAGTGACGGTTACCGAGGTGCGTTGCTCACCCGATCTGCGCCACGCCACCGTGTTTATCGAACCCCTGGGTGCGGGTCTTATTGCTTCTGAAAACAAGGCTGCCACTGTTAAGCCGGCAATTGAGGCCCTGAACCGTCACGCCAAATATCTGCGCGGCATACTGGGCCGTAATATCGATATGAAGTTCACACCGGCGCTCCGTTTTCTGCATGACGAAAGCTTCAACGAAGCCTCGCGCATTGATGCCCTGCTGGCCCGTCCGGATGTGGCACGCGACCTGATGGCTCCGGATGAGGATGACGCCTGAGCATGGCGCGTAAGAAAAAAGGCGAGCTGGTTAACGGCTGGGTGTGTCTCGATAAACCACACGGTTTAGGTTCAACTCAGGCGGTGTCGCTGGTCAGGCGGTTGTTCAACGCCCAGAAGGCCGGACATGCCGGAACGCTTGATCCGCTGGCCTCAGGCATTTTGCCGATTGCCTTGGGCGAAGCCACCAAGACGGTTCCTTATCTGATGGAAGCCGATAAGGTCTATCGCTTTAACGTAAGATGGGGCTTACGCACGGATACCTATGATCTTGAGGGCGAAGCGGTCGAACAAAACGATCTGCGTCCGACCGAAGATGAAATCCGTGCCGTTCTGCCGCAATTTATCGGTGATATTGAACAGGCCCCGCCTGCTTTTTCGGCCATCAAGGTCGACGGCAGACGCGCCTATGATCTGGCGCGCGAAGGGGTTCTGGTTGAACTGGAAACCCGTCCGGTGACGGTACATGACCTCAGGCTAGAGCGTATCGTCAGCGTTGATGAGGCCGAGTTTGTGCTCCATTGCGGCAAGGGCACCTATGTGCGCTCGATTGCCCGAGATCTGGCGCTGGAACTGGGGGTGCTGGGGGTGGTCAGTGTGCTTAGGCGTGAAGCTGTTGGCGCCTTTGATTTAAATTTATGCACAGGGGTGGAAAATCTGGAGGATTTGGTGCATAGAGACGCCGCTTACGAGGCTTTACTTGGGGTCGAGACAGCGCTGGACGACATCCCGGCCTTGCCTGTGACCCTTGATGAGGCTTCGCAGCTCAAACAGGGCCGTGACATTCCCCTGTCTTTTTCGCGTGTTGAGCAGGCGAACCAAACCCTTAAGGATCGTCGTGAGGCGGGCTTCAAAGAGTTTGAACGCACGCTCTGGGCGCAAACGGACGGTAAGGTTGTGGCTCTGGGTGAATTGCGTCTGGATCGTTTTTACCCCACGCGCATTCTTAACCTTTAACCCTCCCGCAGGCCCGATCCGCAAGATCTGGCTGCGAAGAAAAGGAGACCCCGATGTCGATTACTGCCGAACGTAAGGCCGAATTGATCAAGACCCACGCCCGTTCCGAAGGGGACACCGGCGGGGCCGAAGTGCAGATCGCAATCCTCTCTGAGCGTATTGCTAACCTCACTGAACACTTCAAAGACCACAAGAAGGACAACCACTCACGTCGTGGCCTTCTGAAGCTGGTGTCGCAACGTCGCCGCCTGCTTGACTACCTCAAAAACACCGAAGCTGCGCGCTATCAGGCGATCATCGAGACCCTGGGTCTGCGTCGCTAAGTTTTGAGCTATCCTTCAGGGCCTGAGACCTTCTCAGGCCCTGAAACTTATCTGATCCCTGCCTGAGGGAGGTTTCAGGCAAACTGATCCGGCAAACCGTTTGCCGGTGATAACGCGGGGCAAGGCACAAGGTGCTCGCCCCATTATACGCCTTCTGGAATGGGCCAGCGGGTGAAAGAAAGACAAAAATGTTTGATATTAAAAGAAAAACCATTGACTGGGCTGGCCGTAAACTGACCCTCGAAACCGGTCGCATCGCGCGTCAGGCAGACGCAGCGGTTCTGGCGACCTATGGTGACACGATTGTGCTGGCGACGGTGGTCTATGCCCGTTCGCCTAAGCCCGGTCAGGATTTCTTCCCCCTGACGGTCAACTATCAGGAAAAGACCTTTGCCGCGGGTAAGATTCCGGGCGGCTATTTCAAGCGCGAAGGCCGTCCTTCGGAAAAGGAAACACTGGTTTCCCGCCTGATCGACCGTCCGATCCGTCCGCTGTTCGTCAAGGGCTTCAAGAATGAAGTGCAGGTCGTTGTTACCGTGCTTCAGCATGACCTTGAGAACGATCCGGACATCCTCGGTCTGGTTGCCGCCTCTGCTGCCCTGACCCTGTCAGGTGTGCCGTTCATGGGCCCGATCGGTGCCGCCCGCGTGGCCGTCATCGAAGGCGAATATGTTCTGAACCCAACCCTTGATCAGACCAAAGAGTCCGATCTTGACCTGGTGGTCGCCGGTACGCAGGACGCGCTGATGATGGTTGAATCCGAAGCCAAAGAGCTTACGGAAGAAAAAATGCTCGGTGCATTGGTGTTCGCCCATCAGGGTATGCAACCGGTTATCGATGCGATCATCGAACTGGCGGAACACGCCGCCAAAGAGCCTTTCGCCTTCGAAGCCGAAGATTTCTCTGACGTTGTCCTGAAAATCAAGGCGATTGTCGGCGACGATATCCGCACGGCCTACAGCCACAAGGCCAAGGAAGAGCGCCGTAACGCCGTTGGTGCCGCCAAGGTTAAGGCCGGTCTGGCCCTGCTGAAGACCGAAGAAAACCCTGAAGGCGTTGACGCAACCATTTTTGGTTCGGCCTTCAAGGAATGTGAAGCCGACGTCCTGCGTCGTGACATCATCGATCATGGCCGTCGCGTTGATGGTCGTCCGGTCGATAAGGTACGTTCGATCCTCGGTGAAGTCGGTATCCTGCCGCGCACCCACGGGTCTGCCCTGTTCACGCGCGGTGAGACTCAGGCACTGGTTGTCGCCACTCTCGGCACCGGCGACGATGAGCAGTTCATCGACGCGCTCGAAGGCACCTATAAAGAAAAGTTCCTTCTGCACTACAACTTCCCTCCATACTCTGTAGGTGAAGCGGGCCGTATGGGCTCACCGGGTCGCCGCGAAATCGGTCACGGTAAGCTGGCATGGCGCGCCGTTCGTCCGATTCTTCCGGCCACGGAAGATTTCCCTTACACCATCCGCGTGGTGTCGGAGATCACCGAGTCCAATGGTTCATCCTCGATGGCCACGGTCTGCGGTACGTCTCTGGCTCTGATGGATGCCGGTGTGCCGCTCAAGCGCCCGGTTTCCGGTATTGCCATGGGCCTGATTCTCGAAAAGGACGGCTATGCGGTTCTGTCCGACATCCTCGGTGACGAAGATCACCTTGGCGACATGGACTTCAAGGTGGCCGGTACCGAAGTGGGTATCACCTCGCTTCAGATGGACATCAAGGTTCCGGGTATTACCGAAGAAATCATGCGCAAGGCGCTGCATCAGGCCAATGAAGGCCGTCTGCACATTCTTGATGAAATGAACAAGGCTATCTCCGGTTCACGTGAAGAACTGGGTGAGTTTGCCCCCAAGATCGAAACCATCAAGATCGCGGTCGACAAGATCCGTGAAGTGATCGGTTCCGGCGGTAAGGTCATTCGCGAAATCGTTGAAAAGACCGGTGCCAAGATCGACATCGGTGAAGACGGTACGATTAAGATCGCCGCTTCGCTGCAAGCCAATATCGATGCCGCCCGCGACTGGATTAAGTCGATTGCTTCGGAACCTGAAGTCGGTGCCATCTATAAGGGCAAGGTCGTGAAGGTCGTCGATTTCGGCGCGTTCGTGAACTTCTTTGGTGCCAAGGATGGTCTGGTTCACATCTCGCAGATCAAGAACGAAAAGGTCGCCAAGACCTCTGACGTTCTGAACGAAGGCGACGAAGTGAAGGTGAAGTTCCTGGGCTTTGACGATCGTGGCAAGACCAAGCTGTCGATGAAGGTCGTTGATCAGGAAACCGGCGAAGATCTCACCGAAAAGCTGGCGGCTGAACGTGCCGCCCGCATCGAAGCCGGTGAAGAGGCGCCTGCACCTGAAGGCAATGACGAAGGCGGCGAAAAGCGAGAGCGCCGTCCGCGCCGTCCGCGCCGCGACTAATTATCGGGGTGAAGGGGTCTTAGACCCCTTCGTCTTGTGATCTGAGAAAGCGATCCTTTACGGGGTCGCTTTTTTTTATGGATTAAAGGCGAGGGGACATTGTCTCCTCGACCCCGAAACCAATCCGCGATAATCTGAGGGCATGATTACGATTATTGATCAAACCCTTGACCGTCCGGCAATAGTGTTACTTGCCAATCGGGGCGAGCCTGTAAAGCTTGAAGGCTGCGAACTTGAAGAGGCAGACCTGTCCGATCTGATTATGGACGGATGGATTTTCGAGCAGTGCCTGATGAAGAACACCAAGCTGGTGTCAGCAAGGCTGGAAAAGGCGCAATTCATTTCCTGCAAGGGGGCGCATGCCAATTTCACTTCAGCGCATCTGATTGAAGCACAGTTTACTGCCTGTGATTTCAACAATTCAAAATTTCGCGGCAGTCATCTGGCGCAGGCCGTATTCAAGCGCTGTAAACTGACCGGCGCTGATTTCAACGACAGCCGCGCCATGGATATACGGTTTGAGGATTGTCGACTTAATCACGCACGACTGCGCGGTTTTGCCTTTAACAAACAGATCCTGAAATCGGTGGATTTCTCCAATGCCGATCTGATGCGCTGTGATTTTCGCGATGTGGTGTTTGAAGACTGTTCTCTGCGTGATGCCGACCTCAACGACGCCCGCTTTGGTGGCGCGGATATGCGTGGCACAGATATTGGCGGGGTGAGGCTGGATGATGCCCGCCGTTTCAAGGGCGCGACCATTTCACGGGCGCAGGCCGCAGAGCTTCTGTCCGAACTGGGGTTAAAGGTTCGCTAGTGCCAATCACCGTCTACATAGATGCCGATGCCTGCCCGGTTAAGGACGAAACCTACAAGGTCGCGGCCCGCTACGGTCTAAAGACGTTGGTTGTCTCCAACAGCTTTATCCAGATTCCAAAATCTGATCTCATCGCACGCATGGTTGTCGATGCCGGGCCGGATATCGCTGATGACTGGATCGCCGATCAGGTTGTACAAGGTGATGTGGTGGTCACCAATGATATTCCGCTGGCCGGTCGTGTGCTGGCGAAGGCTGCGCATGCATTGGCCCCAAACGGCAGGGCCTTTACACCGGATTCGATCGGAGCGGCCCTGTCGCAGCGCGCCCTGATGGAACATATCCGCTCAACAGGTGACATTACCGGTGGCCCACCGCCTTTTGCGGCTTCGGATCGTTCGAAGTTTCTGCAAATGCTCGATCAGATCATTTCCAAACAACGCCGCCGACAACCCTAAACGCGCTATTTCGCGTAAATGACTTGCCTTAAATAAGTGAACGATTTAGATGAAACGTTCAAATAACGTGGACTGAACTCTCTATGCATCACAAGTGGATGAGAACGGCGCTGTGTGGTGCTTTGGCCGGGTGGGTACCGCTGACCGCTGCCGCGCAGGACGAGGTTACCGAAGTTGTGGTGACCGCTCAGAAAAAGCCTGAGCCTCTGGCGCGTACACCGCTTTCGGTAGCGGTTATCTCGGGCGATCAGATACGTGGGGCCGGTGCCTATGACCTTAAGGACGTGCAGATACTGACGCCGTCCCTGTTGATTACCTCAACCGCCAACGAAGCCCAGACTACCGCTCGCTTACGCGGCGTAGGTACGGTGGGTGATAATCCGGGTCTGGAATCGTCTGTTGGTGTGGTCATTGACGGTGTGGTGCGCGCGCGAACGGCTACGGCCATGAGCGATCTGGGGGTGGTAGAGCGCATCGAAATCCTCAAGGGTCCGCAAACCAGCCTGTTCGGTAAGGGGGCGTCCGGTGGCATCATTCAGGCGGTCACAGAGGCACCTCGTTTTAAGTCTATTCAATCGCTTGAGCTTGATCTGGGGGAACATGGCACCAAGGGCGTGGCGGGCTATGTGTCTGGCCCCCTAAGCCCGAAGTGGGCCGGGTCTCTTTCACTTGTACACCGGCAACGCGATGGTCAGTATAAGGTCAATATCGATCAGGGGCCGCGCATTGAGCGCGAAGACGGGGACCAGAACTATTACTCCGTACGCGGACAAATGCTCTATATGTCCGAAGATCGCATCAAAATCAGACTGATTGCTGATTACACGCAACGCGATGAGAACTGCTGCGCCGGTACGGCCATAGCCGTTGGCGGGGCCGCAGACTACGTCAGCAGCCTGACGCCGTCAGATGGGGTGGTAAAGGATCCAGACCCGTCACAACGTATTGCCTGGCTTAACCGCTCGACCGCGCAGGATATTACCGATGCCGGTTTGTCGCTGGAACAGACCGTAAGGCTCAATGATGATGTGACGCTTGTGTCGATCACGGCGGCGCGTACCTATCGTCATACATCCGGCTACGATGCCGATTTCACCAGCGCTGACATCTATTATCGTGAACCGGACGGGGCATTCGGCAACCGGTTTGATACCTTAAGTCAGGAAGTGCGCCTGAATGGCCGATGGTCATCTCTCGACTGGCTTATCGGACTTTATCTGTCTTCCGAAGACCTTGAGCGTCATGACCAGTATCTCTATGGCAAGGATTATGAGCCCTATATGGGTCTGCTTCTGTCCCGTGGCACCAATAGTGAGCGTATCTCCGAACTGACCGGCCTTCCCGTGGGTGAGTCCTACTTGCCGGGTTTGGGGGCCAATGATTTTTACCGCCAATCTGAGCGCAACGCCGCCTTGTTTGCCAATGCCGAATGGGAAATCGGATCAGATGTATCTGTCGTCGGCGGACTGCGCCTTAACCATCAGGCGAAATCCTTGCGCGCCAGTTTTACCAATTCGGATGACGGCATGGCCTGTGAAGCAGCCCAATCCTTAGGGTCACCGTCATTGGGCATCGTGTGTCTGCCCTGGTCTAATCCGGCCTTCAATAATCTGACCACGACGCAAAAAATGTCAGACTGCGCCACGACCGGCACGCTGAAACTGGTGTGGCGGCCGAAATCGGCCCTGACGACCTATGTATCGATCAGCCGTGGCTGGAAGGGTGGCGGGTTCAATCTGGATCGTGAACAAAACAGCGGTTTTGACGCGGTTTATGATACGTCTTTCGCGCCCGAAACGGTGACTGCCTATGAACTGGGTTTCAAGGGCCGCTGGATGCGGGGCAGGCTTGCGCTGGATGCTGCCCTGTTCGAACAAAGGTTCGAAAACTTCCAGCTGAATACCTTTCTGGGTACGACCTTCCTTGTGACCTCTGTGCCGGAACTACGGTCTAAAGGTATCGAAGCCGAAGGCAGGCTTAGTCTGCGCAATGGTTGGCGCTTCATCAGTGGCGTGACATGGACAGATAGTCGTTTTGGTTCTGATCCGGTACAGGGCTTGCCTCTGGTTGCGGGGGGCAGGGCTTCTTTTGCCCCTAAGTGGTCGGTCACCACCCAGATCGACTATAGCCGCCAACTGTTCGGCCTTGAATTCAAGGCCTCCCTCGATGCCCGTTATAACAGTGCCTATAATACCGGTTCTGATTTGGCACCGATCAAGTTGCAGGACGCCTTTACCCTGATGAACGGTCGCCTCACCCTTGCCAGATTTGATGAGAGTGTGGCGGTCGATCTGTGGGGCAAGAATCTGACGGATCAGGACTATTATCAGGTGGCTTTTGGCGCACCGTTTCAGTCAGGCAGCTTCAATGCTTTTATGGGACAACCACGCACATTGGGCATAAGCCTGCGCCTGAAACGATAAACGCTCCCCGTCATAATGACGGAGAGCGTTTAAGGCGCTAGATTATCGCGAATCTCAGGTTACACCGGCTTCGGTCAGCCATTCCACAAGCTTGGATTTCGGCATGGCACCGACCTTCATCGACTTGATTTCGCCGTTCTGGAACAGGATCATCGTCGGAATGCCGCGCACACCAAAACGTGAAGGGGTCATGGGGGAGTCGTCGATATTCAACTTGGAAATGGTCAGCTTGTCGCCATAGCTGGTGGCCAGTTCATCAAGGATGGGCGCGATCTGCTTACAGGGGCCGCACCACTCTGCCCAGAAATCGACCAGAACCGGCTTATCCGATTGCAGGACATCAGCTTCGAAGGTTTCGTCCGTGACTTTCAAGGTAGACATAGGGGTATCCTGTACTAATAAGGCCGAAAGGCGTCTGGTCTCAAGTTAGGGAGTCGGCAGGCGTAAATCAATGGTCTAACGGGTCGTCTGTCTGATTTCGCTGATCCGAAGCTGGATCAGCTCTTCACTCAGGGGCGTCAGTTTCGGACCGTCAGTCCACAGAAAGGCGGCGTCAATCCGGTGGTCTGGGTAAATTTGCTGTAGCAGAGCAACATACCCCGCCATCTGGCGTTGATAGTCCAGAGCCGCGTTCTCGGCGCTGTCGGGCGCAGGGCGATTGGATTTATAATCGATCACCAGAACGCGGTCAGCCTCAACGACCAAACGGTCGATGCGGCCAGACAAATAAAGCCCCGACGCCAGCTTACCGGCAATTGCTACTTCGGGGCGTGAGGCAGGAGAAAAGGCGGTATGAAAACGGTCATCGGCAAGGACGGTAAAGACGCTGTCGAAGATTTCGCTGCGGTGGTCGGACGTCAGTTTAGGCTGCTTTCCAAGCCATGTGCGGGCTACATCCGCGCGCTTTTCAGGCGAAATATCCGGCAGGATTTCAAACAGCTTATGGATCAGCAGGCCGCGGCCATAGCGACCCAGCCCCTTGTCACCTGTCAAGGGCGAAGGCGCGCGATCGTTCGAGGTACGATCCTCATCCGACAATTGCGACAGGGCGCGCCAGCGTGTCGTCTCTGAGTCTTCGGCAGGAGGCTGGGTGACAAAGGCGGGCAAGCAAGGCCGGTCTGTGACATTACCTGCCTGTGGCGGTAATTGCGGGGCGGGTTCACCATAAATGAGCACCTGTGCCCGTCGAATGTCGCGGTTATCATCCACGACATCTTTGGGCAGACCGAAATCAATCACGCCCGGTATATCGCAAGCGCTGACGGCCTCACCTAAGCGGGCAAAGCCATTGGCGGCCAGATCGTACCAGTCAGGATAGTTGCCATTATAGGCGCGTTTACCCTGAAAGCCACAGATGGTCAGACGATCGCGCGCCCGCGTCACGGCGACATAGAACAGGCGCAAATGCTCCTTGTCGTCCTTAAGGCTAAGCGCCGATTTTATGTCCGTCACCGCCTGCGGATCGTCTTTTGTGCTTAGGGACAGGAACAGATCACTATCGTCGGATAGCACCAGAAGATCGCTTTTCTGTGTGCTCTTGTGGCCGGGGCCAACCGGCAAAATAACCCATGGTGCTTCAAGCCCTTTGGAACCATGTACCGTCATAACCCTCAGGCGGTCGCCGCCTTCTTCCTGCTCGCGCTTAATCTCGGACGCATTGAACTCACACAGGTTGAGGAAATGGATCATGCCGATATCGCCAACACCCTCCGCCTTCAGGGCCAGATTGAGGGTTTCATCAAGCACGTCTTCGCATTCAGGCCCCAGACGGGTGACAAAACGCTGACGCATCGTGCGGTCATCGGAATCCTTACGATTAAGAAGACGCCCCAGCAGATCAAAGGCGGTGCGGTGGCTGGCCTCTGTAATAGCCCAGCTTATCAGTCCGAAAGCGGCCTTAAGGCGCGGATTTTCCGCATGACGCGACACCAGAGCGGACCAAAGTCCACCCGTATCCGGCATAAGGTCATACAGGTCTGTCTCGCTTAGATCACATAGGGGACTGCGCAGTATCGCCGCCAATGACAGGCTGTCGTTTGGATTAAGACAGACACGCAACAGGCCGCGTATATCTTCGAAGGCAATATGGGTCTCAAGCTTGAGACGGTCGGCACCGGATACCGGCACGCCAATGGTTTTAAGTTCGCGGATAATATGTTCAAACAGCGCATCGCGCTTACGCACCAGTATCAGAATGTCACCGGCATGCATCGGTCGGGCCGTACGGGTCGTCTTGTCGATGATGCTGCGGCCCGCATCAAGCTCTGACTTGATATGAAACGCCAGTTGTCGCGCCAGTCGTTTAGCCGGTGCCACCGCTGAGGCATCGACCGGATCGACATCGTCGTCTTCGCTGTCTTCGGTTTCGGCCACCGGCAGCGGATAGACGGGGGGCCACAATTCCACACAGGCCTGACGCTCGGAACGTCTGGCGACATGGGTGATCTTATCCGTCGTGAACCTCAGGGCCTCAGCCAGTTCCGGCGCATCAAAAGCGGCATCGACAAAGCCCAGAATTTCCGGCAGCGAGCGCCAGCTTTCCACAAGATCAGGTGCAACGAACCTGAGGGCTGCCTGTTGGGCGCGGGTTTGATAGTGTTGTCTGGCCCCTAAAAACCGTTCGGGTTGCGCCCCCTGAAAGCCATAGATGGATTGTTTCTCATCACCTACAGCAAACACGGTGCGTATGTCCGCCTGAACAGCACCGGCACCGGCAAAAAACTCTTCGCTCAAGGCACTGACGATCTGCCACTGGTCATCAGAGGTGTCCTGCGCCTCATCGACCAGAACATGCTCAAGGCCGCCATCCATCTTGAACAAGACCCATGCCGACATCAGACGATCCGACAAAAGCGCACGTGCCTTACCGATCAGATCCTGAAAATCAAGCTGGCCGGTGGCGGCCTTAAGGCGTTGATAAATGTCACTGAAATCTTCAAACAGCCTGAGGGTGTCAAAGGTATTATAAGCCGTTTCGGCGGCTCGGGCCTGCGCCTTGACCTCACAAAGCTGCACACTCAAGCCTTCAAGCCAGGCGACATCGGCGGGAAGAGTCTTTTTGGTGAACAGACCCCTCTGTTTCAGGCTGCCTTCCTTGGTGTGCAATAGATAGAAAAGTCCCTCAAAATCAAAATCCTTACCGCTTTGGCAGGCTTCGTAATAGCTGAGTAAGCTTGCTGATACCTTGTCATTTGTCGCGTCTCCGGCCCCGGCCATGGAGCGGGCTACGTCACGCACCTGTTCCCAGTTCAGATTATCGGCAAAGCGTGTAATGACCGTTTCCTTGGTCACGGGAGCGTCAAGGCCCAGGACATTAAACAGATAATGGCCCCAGGATTTGGCGTCCTGATCGGCCGCCTTTATTTTCAACGCATCGAATTGGGCGGCAATCCGATCATGCTGATAGATGAATTGCCCCAGCAGACGTTCAAAATTTGTCGCCTTCAGCTTGCGGATCAGGCGATCACGGTGGCTCATATCGCCGTCACAGGTAAGCAACTGATCAATGGCCTTACGCGAAAGGTCTCTGGACACGAGATCATCCAGCACACTGAAAGCCGGAGACAGGCCGGCCTCAAGCGGAAACCGTCGCAGAAGCTTTTCACAAAAGGCATGTATGGTCTGGATTTTCAGGCCACCGGGCGTCTCAAGCGCGCGGGCGAATAACGCACGCGCCTTAGGCAGATCACGCGCGTCCTCGTCGATTTTTGCCAGTTCTGCCGCCAGATCATCATCTTTCGCCACGGCCCAGTGCCCCAGTCGCTCATACAGGCGACCCTGCATTTCGGCGGCGGCAGCCTTGGTATAGGTGACGCACAAAATATGTTCGGGCTTAGCCCCTTGCAGCAGAAGGCGCGCCACACGGCTGACGAGGGTAGAGGTCTTGCCCGAACCGGCATTGGCGGTGACGAATACGTGGGCGCGGGGATCGGCAGCGATGTTCTGGGCGGTGCTCATGCCTTATCCTCCGCAGCAGTGCTGTCGGCCTCATCGCCCAGCACGTGCCATTCATAGAGCCGCGCCAGATGATCATAGTCTCCGCCGCGTTCATGACGATATTGCGGGGCCCGCCATGACCGGTAACCTTTGGCAGGGTTTTCGTATTGAAGAATGCGGGTTTTTAGGCGTCTGAGGGCATCATCGGCCATATCATCGGTGGTTTGCGGATTGTCTTTTGCGGGCTTGATGGGTTTGGTATTCACTTCATCGGCTGACAAACGGACATAACATAGCTCACCCAATCCTTTGCTTAAGGCATGTGCATCTATGCCTTTGAAGGTGCCATATTTGATGATGGCAGCGGTCAGGGTCAGTTGCGGATTGAACCCGCTTAAGACGGCCTTATGGCTTGGGGGTTGACCGGTCTTAAAGTCGATAACATCAATCCCGTTTTCCTTAAGCTCGATACGATCCGCGCGTGCCTTAAGGGTAAACACGCCCTGCGGGGTTGTGATGGCCATTTCGCCTTCGGCTTCAGTCAGGATACGCGGTTTGTCCGCCTGACGCTCGGTCTCAAAGGCCACATAGGCGCAGGCCAGATCAGGGAACAGGGGCCGTTGCAAAGCCAGTTGCGCCTCGCTCAGGTTCTCAGCCTGCAGCTTATTCTCAAGAATTTCGGTAAACAGGGTTTCACCGGCCTGGCCCAAAGGGGCCCCCTCAAGGGCAAACTGCTCAGCGGCGGCATGTATCGCGGTACCCCGTCGGCGGGCTTCAAAGGGCTCATTCAGGCGATCCAGTGGCCTTAAGCCCAGTATGCGCTTGGCATAGATGGCATAGGGATCACGCTCCAGAAGCTCTATGTCGGTCACCCAAAGCTCACGCGGGCGCTTGTCTGATGGTGGTTTAGGCTCAGGGCGTGTTGCGGGCTTAAGTTCCGGTGGCGCATCAGCAAGGGTCGCATCCATCTGACGGGCATAGTCAAGCCAGCGCGGATCGGTGGGCACAGGCACCTCCGCCCCTTCCGCAAGGGTTTGCAGCCGCCACAGCCAGCGTGAGGCCACCTGCGGTGCGCCTTCACGGCGCTGACGGGTAATCAGCCAGACATCGGGGCCGGAGGCTGCCTGCACGAAATCATGCGCTGACAGGCCCGTACGCCGTTCAGGGGACGGCAAGCCCAGCGCCTTACGCATCGGACGTGACAGGAAGGGATCAACCGGCGCTGGTTGCGGCCATATACCTTCCTCAAGGCCCGCCAGAATCATGCGGTCGGCATTGACCAGACGCGCTTCGATGGCCCCCAGAACATAAAGACGTGGATGGGTGTTGCCACCTGTGCGGACCTTGGTTTGCCGAATGAGGTGGCGCAGAATATCGGCAAAGATCAGATCATCCTCTACCGGAAAACCTTCACCCTCAGTGATCAGATCGGTCAGCAGACCCGAGGCGGACGCACCGTCTGCACCACGCCATAGGGCGTGACCCCCGTCAGCTGCCAGAGATTCGGCCCAACGGACAAAAGCCTTTAAATGAAAAGACAGGTCTGTATGATCTGTGTGTTCAGTCAGGTTCGCCAGATAGGTGCGCCAGAGCGTCAGCGCATCTTCTATGGGCTTTTTAGCGTGAGCCGTCTCAAGCCTCTGGCTGATTTCATCAAGGCTGTTGGGCCGTGCGCCGCGCAAGCCTTTTTGCTCCAGCGCCTTGAGACCGGCATGATCACTAAAGCGACTTAGCGGATTTTTCAGCAGGCTCAAAAGGCGTACCGGATCGGATGGCTCAAGCCTGAGGTCGAGCAGATCGAGCAGGAAGCGGCCCGTAAGGCTGTGCGATAATGTCTGCCCCGCCGATGAATCGGCCATAAGCCCCCAGCGCGATAATTTGGCCGAGACGCGTCGTGACAGGGTAATATCCGGTGTGATTAGGGCAACAGTCTTGCCCTCGGTTTCCAGCGTTTCGCGCATCAGAAGCGCGATGACAGACGCCGCCTCTTCATCATTACGCGCCTGAAGATGGTTCAGCCCCTCAAGACCCTCGGCAATGGGATCAATGGCCGGATCGGCAGATTGTTCGCGCAGCGTGTTGATCTGTTCGCGCCAGTCCTTGGTGGCGGCGGCAGGGCGCAGGGCTTCGTTGATAAGGCGGCGGCGGGCATGACGGGCGCGGTCGGCCTCAAGTGACGCAGGCCACACCCTGACCTGATCGCGCACTATATGGTGACGTTGCAAAAGGGCCTTCATAGCCCCCTGAGGGTGAGAGTCTTCGACCTGTTGCCAGACCTCATCAGCCAGACTGAGGTCAAGGCCGGGCAGAATAACCGCCCCGCGCTTAAGACCGGCCACAACCCCCATCAAATCGGCCATGGCGGGGGCCGTGCCTGTGGATCCCGCAAGCATAAGGGGCGTTGCCGGTGGATGATCGCGCCATTGTTGCTCCAGCCGTCGGATTAGCGTAACGCGCCGACGGGAGGGGTCCATCAGCCCTAATTCATTCAAGCGTTTTGGCCAAAGATCAACGGCTATTGCCAGAAACTGAGCTGATTTTTGCCAATGCTCGGCCAAACCCGACAAAAGCCCATGCGCATCCTCATCGACCAGTTGCTCAAGCTTATCTGAAGCTTCGATATCTTCAAGCGCCAGAGAATCGAAAAAGGCGCTTAAGGAATCCGCCAGTTCCAGAGCCGTGCGACCCGTCAAGGGTGGGCCAGAGCGGTAATGAGCCATGATCAGGCGCGCCAGCTCAAAACGTCGAAGCATGGGGCTGACGGCGGGGGGCAGATCAAGCGCCAGATGCTCAAGGTCGAACGGCGGCTCGCCCTCCTCAAGATCACCGATAGCGCGAATTTGCGGCAGGAGTAATGCGCTCTCGCCCGACAACCCGGAAAAGGCCTGCGCCATGGCCCGTGCGCCGCGCCGTGTGGGGGTTAGTATCTGCGCCTCGGCCAGTCCTGTTTTCAGTTCGGCAAATACACCCTGCGCCAGATCCGTCAAGAACGGACGACCTGAAGGGATGGAAAACCAATGCGGGTCAGGGCTGGAAAACAGGCTCATGAGTTCAGGCGGGCCTCGGCAATATCACGGGCCTGAGGATCACCGACATGCATCCAGTCACCTTCCATAACGGCTCCATACAGACGGTTCTGTTCAGCGCTCCGTCGCCATATAGGCGTCAGTGAAAACACCTCGTCATGCACGGTATCGATGATGGATGGGCGGGTAATATGCACACCCATATAGGCATAAGGCGCGGTGGCGGCCTGACCACGAAACTGTAGTTGTCCGTCCGCGGTCAGATGGAAATCACCGGCCCCGTCAAAGCCACTGGAACGGTTCATATGCGCCAGTAATAACAGGGCATCCATTTTTTCCGGTTGCCAGCGTGCCTTAAGATCAGACAGGGCGGTATCGGCCCGATCCTCAATCCACACACTGTCGATATTGGCGACAAACAGGGCGTCTTCGCCCAGTAACGGTCGCGCCTTTTTAAGGCCCCCACCAGTTTCGAGCAGCTTGTCACGCTCATCAGAGATAATAATCTCAATATCGGTACGGCACCTGAGATGGGCCTCAAGCCGATCGGCAAAATAATGGACATTAACGACAAAACGCCTGACACCGGCGGCTTTCAGGCGATCGATCATATGATCGATCAAGGCTTTGCCACCGACCTCAACCAGAGCCTTTGGTCGATTATCCGTTAGGGGACGCATACGTGTCCCCAGTCCCGCTGCCAGTATCAGGGCCGTATTAATCATTTCAGCCTGTCTCCGAAACCGTTAGCCACAAACCATTGGTGCAGGCCTTCCATACCGGGGGCCTTGAGATTCCGCGACAGGTGTTGCCACATACGCGGCATGAAGGCCTCGTAACGCGGTTTACCATCGCGTTTGATCAGACGGGCGAAAACGCCGAGAATACGTGCCTCATTAAGCGCCGCCAGCGCGGCATAATTTGCCATGAAGGCTTCACGATCCACCTCGGGCCTGAGGCTGAAATAGTAATCCAGACACAGGGCCTCAAGCTCAGGTGAAACGTCACGACGGGCATCCTGCAACAGGGAATGTAAATCCCAACTCGGGTGCGCCTTAAGGGCGTCCTGAAAATCAATCAGTCCTACGCGTGCCACGCCGCTGCGTTCACCGAGCCACAAAAGGTTTTCAGCATGGAAATCGCGATGGATGAAGACACTGGCCTCAGTTTCGGCCCGTTGACGCAAAGGTGCCCATAGTCCCTCCCAGTCCGCTTTGGCCTGATCGCTCAAGGGGGCAGAGGCATCAAATTGCGGCCACCATTCGATAAACAGATCGGCACCGGTTTTAAGCGCCAGATCATCATAGCTCAGGAGTGGCCACCCGCCCATAAGCACAGCGGGCGGCGTCAGTTCATGCAGCCGTGCCTGTACACCAATAGCGGCCAGATAGAGCGGAGTTTCGTTCTCACCCTCGGCAATCAGGCGGGCAAACAGTCCGTCCCCCAGATCTTCGTGAATCAGAAACCCGTTTGCCGTATCGAGATCATAGGTTTTGGGTGCCGATAATCCGTGGTCGGACAGATAATTTGCCGTCGCGACAAAGGCCTCGATCCGACCGGCCGCCAGACGTGCCGAGGCATTGTATCCACTGACCGCGCGTTCGGCGTCACTTGCCTCAGGCAGGCAGGGGGCGCTTTCGAGGGCAGGGGCCTGATCCATCAGCATCAGGCTTGTGCCATCGGCGCGGATAAGGCGCTCATAGCGGCGGGTCGAGGCATCACCGGGCAAGGGGTGGCGTTCAGCGTCGGACAGACCGGCCTGATGAAGAAAATCCTGTTTAAGCGCTTCGCGCGTCTGGGTCATGTGAGTGGCGTATCCTGCGGAGACATAAGATCAATAAGGCGGCCCGCGACGCCTTCGTCATTGGTATGGTTTTTTAGACGAACGACCCATGGCGCGTCAAAGCCAAGATGCCCCAGACGCTGAGGCCATTCAATCAGACACAGATGGTCTTCGGCCATTTCAAACAGGCCGGTCTCATAAATGTCTTCGGGGTCTTCCAGCCGGTAAAGATCAAAATGGGCGATGTCGAAGTCGCGCCCTTCATAGGTCTGCACCAGCGTAAAGGTGGGGGAGGGTACATCCTGATCAGGTGTGGCCAGTGAGCGGATAAGGCCACGCGCAAGGGTCGATTTGCCTGCCCCCAGATCACCGAGCAAATAGACCACGTCACCGGCCTTAAGCTGTGTCCCCAGTTCGGCACCGAATGCGATGGTCTCGGCTTCGTTTTTCAGAAATTTCATAGGACCGCCTTAAAGGGTTTGTCGGCGTTTTTGGGCAACTGACGCTCGACATAGGCCTTTAGCTGATCGCACAGGTCACCCGTATCTGGGCCGCCGGTTTCAGACGTCAGGTCTTCGGCGGGAATTACCGGCCCGACCTTTAACTCATAGCGTTTGCCTGCCTTGTTGAGCAATTCATGAAACAGGGTCACGTCGCGCAATTCTTTGGATATCTTGTTGAAGCTGTGGAACCAGAAGGCATAGGGGCCGGTTATATGAACAGGCACGACCGGTGCCTTATATTTCTGTGCCAGCGACACTGCCGTTGTCGCCCACGGGGGGTCGGTTAACACACCTTCGCGATTGAGCCGCGCCAGGCGTCCGGCCGGAAACAAAACCACACAGCGCTCGGCTTCAAAGGCATCACGTGCCGCCAGTAAGGTGGCGCGGGTTTTTTCACGGGTCCGTTTGGCCTCGACCCACTCGACCGGAATGACACTTTCGCCAAGGCGCGGACACACCCGGAGGGCATCGGCATTGGCGAAGAATATAGCATCCTGTCGGATACGCCTTATGGCGTCATAGACGGCTACCCCGTCGGCTATACCGGTCGGATGATTACAGACCACGACGCATCGTCCGGTTTTGGGCAGGCGCGTCAGCCCATGGGCAATGGTTTCCAGTGATAAAAGACGGGAAATATAGGCAAGGGCCGCTTCACCGGAATGATCGGCAATATGATCGGCCATGGCCACGGCTTTTTGATAGCCCAAAAGCCCATAGAGCGCGGGCCTGATGACCGGCCAGAAGCCGGAAGCCGCAAGCCTTGGCGCACGCTCATGAATCAGTTCGTCAACAATGTGAATCGGGCGGGTGGGCACAGGCGTCATGACCTGATCTTGCCCACATTGCGACGTGGATCAAGCAAATATATATCTGCGGTGGAAACAGGCAGAAATGCTTCTGACATTTGCTTAAGAAATGATATGTCACAGGCATGAACCCGTCCGAGGATAAACGTCAGATCAAGTCGATGCGGCCCTATGCCGGTTTGTGGGCTATTGCGCTGATTGGATTGGCAGGTGCCCTGATAGGGTTAATCCGCGCCGCTTAGGGTCTTAACATTTTGCCCGTTTCACGCCTATAGTGCGGATTGAAACGCATTTCGGGATTTGGCGGGGATCAGGGCATGACGAAAAAGCATCTTTTGTGGGGTATCGGCATAATATTGCTGGTGGCCATGGTGGTCGGTGGCGGATACTGGGCCTATTGGAATTTTGTTACCCGCTATAGCCCCATTGTCATCACCAAACACCAGAAAGAAATCCAGACCCTGCTTGATGCCTCGGGCTATGCGTCTGCGGGTACAGAGGGGCCGGTTCTGTGGGTGGTGACCTATCGCAACTGTGAGGCCTGTAAGACCTGGGAAGACCGTGAGCTTCCCAAATTCACCGCCATCGGTGCTGACATCAGGATTATTCCTTTTGCGCCTGCCGATGTGCAGGGCCAGACCCATTCTACGGCATCCGAACGCGCGACCATAGCTGAAATCTGGCTGGAGCGTTCCTATGAACTTTACCGTCGCTGGCGCGCCACCCCCGAAGATTTGTGGCAACCGGCGGATATGCGTCCGGCGGACGGCGATCTGGCGCGCTCGGCGGTGGTGGCGGCAAGTCGTGATTTTGTTTTCCGCCTCGAGCCTTTGCTGAAAGCCAATCAGGTGCCTTCGGGCTATCCTCTGGTGATCTGGCGCGATGCCGAAGAACGCATCAAGGTCTGTGTCTGTTCGGATGAGCGCATGTATCATCACGTACGGGCGGACTTTGGCGCACCGGACAAGTTGGTCATACCACCGTCTATTACGGGTGACGGTGCGACATCAAGCGCAGCCCAATCCGGAGCGGCCCCTGACCCTTTGCCTGAGATAGTGAGTGAGCCTGTAGCGGCGGAAACCCTGTCTCAGGATATTTCGGCCAGTGTAACCGCCAACTACGGCCCGGATGCGCAGGATGTTACCGCAACGGTCCCATAAATGAAAAAGCCTCCGGAGACCGGAGGCTTTTTGCTTTCTATTTGGGTTCGATACGGATGATCTGGCCATCGACGCTGTCGAAGGCGACATAGATCGCGCCATCAGGCCCCTGAACCACAACCCTTACCCGTTCATTGAATTCCTCAAGTAGCTTTTCTTCGCTTGTGACCTTGCCGTCCGTCACGGTGATCATATTCAGATACTGGAATTTCATCGAGCCGATAAACAGCTTGTCCTGCCAGACCGTGTGTTTGCCCGTGTAGAACAGCATGTCTGAAGGGGCGATGGACGGCACCCAGTAATGCAGGGGCTGCTCAAGGCCTGCCTTTTCCGTGGTGCCGATCTTGCCGCCGCCATATTCTTCACCATAGGTGATGAGGGGCCAGCCATAGTTTTTACCGGCCTCTGCGATATTGATCTCATCACCCCCCTGCGGGCCGTGTTCATTCGTCCAGAGCTGACCGGTTTGCGGATGTACCGCCGCGCCCTGAACATTGCGGTGACCATAGGACCATATTTCAGGTTTGGCACCGGCCTGATTGACAAACGGATTATCGGACGGAACGGAGCCGTCGGGCCGGATACGGATGACCTTGCCGATCGTGGTGCTCAGGTCCTGTGCCAGATCACGGAATCGGGCGCGGTCGCCTGTAGTGACAAACAGATTACCGTCCTTGGCAAAAGCGAGACGCGATCCCCAATGGTTCGGGCTATCGACCTTCGGGGTCTGCTGCCAGATGACCTTAAGGTCAGCCAGATTGTGACCATCTAATCGCGCACGGGCAACCGCTGTGCCAGCCTTGCCACTGCTGTCTGGCTCGGAATAGCTGAAATAGACCAGACCGTTGGTGGCGAAGTCAGGATCAATAGCCACACCGAGCAAACCGCCCTGACCGGCATCCGCTACCTCTGGCACACCGCCGATGTTCTGAATGGCCTTTCCGTCGGCACTGATCAGGCGCAGACGCCCCGCTTTTTCGGTGACGAGTAAACGCCCGTCAGGCAGGAAGGCCATACCCCAGGGTTGCTCCAGATCCTTGGCAAAAACCTGAGTGGCATAGGCTTTGCCTGTTGTATTTTGGCTCGATGTGTCCTGATCCGTGTTCTGGTTCGTGCCTTGGGCGCAGGCGGGAAGGGCCGTGACAGCGGTCAGGGCCGCGCAGGCCAGCAAAAGTTTGCGGCGGTTCATGAAGGTCATCCTGTGTTTCATTTCTGAAAGGTTAGCGCACATTCTGTAACGTTACAAAATCATAAGTCTGTCGAATATTCATAACAGGCATGAAAAAACCCCGCCCGGAATGAACCGGACGGGGTTTTTTAAATGGTTTCCCGCAGAAGGCTTAGCCCTCGTTGGAGCCTTCCGAAGCGGCCAGTTGAGCGCGCAGTTCGTCGCCCTTCGAGCCACGTGTCGAGTTTTGCGAACGCTCGACGATACGGGCCGACTTACCACGACGATCACGCAGATAGTACAGCTTGGCGCGACGTACGACACCGCGACGCTTGACTTCGATAGATTCGATGTTCGGCGACAGGAGCGGGAATACGCGCTCTACGCCTTCACCGAAGGAAATCTTGCGGACGGTGAAATTCTCATTGATGCCGTGACCGGCACGGGCGATGACAACGCCTTCATAGGCCTGAACGCGCTCGCGCTCGCCTTCCTTGATGCGTACGTTGACGCGGATGGTGTCACCGGGTTGAAACGCAGGAAAGTTCTTGCCTTCGCGCAGTTTCGCAACTTCTTCAGCTTCGAGCTGTTGCAGCAGATTAGCCATGGTTTAGTCCTTCATTCTTGAGGCTTACTTCTTAGGTTTAGAAGCGCCGTTTGCCTGTAATTTGGAAAGATGGGTGGCCCAGAGATCCGGACGCCGCTCTTTCGTTGTTGCCTCTCTCATCTGCTGACGCCAGACGGCCATTTTTTTATGGTCGCCGGATAACAGCACTTCGGGGATGTCGAGGCCTTCGAAATTCCGCGGTCGCGTGTACTGCGGATGTTCGAGGAGACCATCCTCAAAACTTTCACTTTCAAGACTTTGGGCCGCACCGAGCACACCCGGTAATAACCGCACCACCGCCTCAATACTGACCATTGCCGCTGACTCTCCGCCCGCAAGGACGGCGTCGCCGACACTGATCTCTTCGAACCCGCGCGCATCCAGCACGCGTTGATCGACCCCTTCAAAGCGACCACACAGGACAATCAGTCCCGAAGCCTTTGCCCATTCTTTGACGCGCGCCTGAGTCAGGGGTTTGCCTCTGGCACTCATATAGACCTTTGGGCGATCATCGGACGCTAAACTGTCCAAGGCTCGGGCGATCACGTCGGCTTTTAACACCTGTCCGGGGCCGCCACCCGCAGGGGTGTCGTCAAGAAAGCCGCGCTTATCGCTCGAAAAAGGGCGAATGTCCACAGTTTCCAATGCCCAAATCTGAGATTCTTTCCATGCCGTGCCAATGATCGACACCCCGAGCGGCCCGGGGAAGGCTTCGGGACACATGGTCAGTACGGAAACAGTGTAAGGTTGTTGGCTTTCAGACATGGGGGCGGGCCTTAGCACAATCTCGCTTTAGGGCAAAGGCCGCTTATTTGGGCCCGTCTCTTTATTGAGGCCATGTTTCAGGGCTGAGGCTCAAAACCTCGCCCGCCAGATAGAGAGAGCCACAAATCAGGACGCGCTGGGGTATATCATCAAGACCCTTGATCGCCGCAAGCGGACTGAGGGCTACGGACGCGCTGAAACCCTTATGTTGGGCGACGCCAGCAAGGGTTTCAGGTGGGATAACGGCATCTGATGCAAAGCCCACACAGCTGATGGCGGGAGACAGACCCGCAAAGGCCGAGAAAAACTCGGCGGCATCCTTGGTATTGAGGAGGCCGCATATCAGGTGCAACGGTTTCGGATCACGCGCCTGAAGCCCATCAAGGTGCGCCCGCAAGGCTCGCGCCGCATGGGGGTTATGACCGCCATCGAGCCACAGTTCACTGTGGGCGGGCAGGGCGTCATACAACGGCCCGGCCTTGAGACGCTGCATACGCGCAGGCCAGAAGGCAGTTCGCAATCCGGTGTCTATTGCCTCAGTCGGCAGGTTCAACCGCCGCGCTGCCTTGATGGCCAGAGCGGCATTATCAATCTGATGGGCGCCCTGAAGACTCGGCAGCGGCAGATCGAAAAGCGCGTCCTCGTCCTGAAACACCAGTCGTCCGTTCTCAGCATAGGCGTAAAAGTCCTGACCGGCGCTGTGTAGCGGAGCCTGACGTTTCAGTGCCTGACGCACAATCACCGCTTCGGCTTCTTCGGGCTGACGCGCACTGATGACCGGCACGCCTTGTTTGATAATACCGGCCTTCTGTTTGGCGATAGTCGTCAGATCGCCCCCCAATAGCGCCTTATGGTCATAGTCAATCGGGGTAATTATGGTCAGTTCGGGCTGTTCAATGACATTGGTCGAATCGAGAATCCCGCCAAGACCCGTCTCCAGCAGCAGCAAATCCGCTGGCGTTTCTGAAAAGGCCAGAAAGGCGGCGGCAGTGGTAGCCTCAAAAAAGGTCAGGGGTTGACCGGCATTGGCGCTTTCGACGCGGTCAATCACATCCCCCAAACGGGCATCGTCAATCAGCGTTCCGGCCAGACGGATACGCTCAGAAAAATGCACCAGATGCGGTGAACTGTAGACATGGACGCGTAATCCGGCGGCCTCAGCCATGGCGCGTAACAAAGCGATGGTTGAGCCCTTGCCATTGGTGCCCGCCACATGCACCACCGGCGGCAGACGCTTTTGCGGATCACCAAGCGCGGCACAGACACGCTCTGTCCGGCCCAGCGTCAGGTCAATCCCTTTCGGGTGCAGGGTCTGCAAGCGTTCAAGAGCGGCCTGAGTCGAAGGGCCTGTCAGTCTGGGCATGTCACGGTTCCGCTGAAGTCGGTTGAGCGTTAGCCAAGCCGTGAAACAAGGGCAAGCGGTAAAGCGAATATGGTTTGACAGAACGGGGGTATGGGTTTACTTAACCAATAAGTTAAATGGTGAGCCGCGTTGATGTCCTCTGATACCCTGTCCCTGACTTTTCATGCGCTGGCTGATCCGACACGGCGGGCCATACTGGCGCGTTTGTCTCTGGGTGAAACCAGTGTCAATGAGCTGGCGGAACCTTTCGACATCAGCTTGCCGGCGGTGTCCAAGCATCTGAAAGTACTGGAAAAGGCGGGCCTGATCAGTCGTGGACGTGAGGCGCAATGGCGGCCCTGTCGGCTTGAGACAGAGCCCATGCAGGAGGTGGATATGTGGCTTAGGGATTATCGCAGGATTTGGGAGGCGCGGCTTGACCGGCTTGAGGCCTATGTTGAGCGGTTGCAGGCACGAAATAAGGCAGAGTCAGAAAAGGACAAACTATGACGGCTGCCCTGTTTTCAGATTTTGAGGTCAGTTTCCCGACCGAAATCGACATTGTCATGACCCGCACCTTTAAGGCCCCGCGCGACCTTTTGTTTCGGCTGTGGTCTGAACCTGAGCATGTGACCCAATGGTGGGGACCGGAAGGGTTCATCAACCATCAGGTTGAGATCGATTTTCAGGTCGGCGGGCGCTTTTTCGTCAGTATGGCCGCGCCTGACGGGACGCTCTATCCCTGTGAAGGCATATATACGGACATCGTCGCGGGTGAACGTATTGTCTACGAAGGCAACGCCCATATCGATAACCCCTGTGGTGCAGGTCTGCCGCCTCAGGCCATTGTCACCGTAAGCTTTAAAGACGAACCGCAAAAAGACGGCAGCCTGCATACACGTCTGACGCTGCACACAAAACTAATGACACCCGCCCGTACACAGGAGGCCGTTAATGGCGGCTATGTCATCGGCTGGCAGGGTGCGCTTGGGCGGCTTGAAACGGCGATCAGCAATTAACAATGGAGGATAGAATGCATATTGAAACCCATTTGAATTTTGACGGAACCTGTGAGGAAGCCTTTACCTTCTACGCAGAGGCGCTGGGCGGTGAAATTGTTTTCATGCTCAAACACAAGGATGCACCTGCGGATGCAGGCCTTTCGCCTGAGTGGGAAAATCTGGTGATGCACGCCTGTATTAAGGTGGGCAATGCCACCTTATTGGGGGCCGATGCGCCGGGGGCCTATTATCAGACCCCTCAAGGGTTTGCGGCTTCCATTCAGGTGGAAACACCTGAAGAGGCTCAGACTATTTGGGATCGTCTTTCTGAGGGTGCGCGTTTCATCACCATGCCCATTGCGGAAACCTTCTGGTCGCCGAAGTTTGGTATGCTGACTGACCGCTTCGGCACGCCTTGGATGATCAATACCGTAACGCCGAATTGCGGCTGAGAAAGGTCAATCATGTCCGATGTCTCTGAACGTGAACTGGTGCTGACACGTACACTTAAAGCACCGCGCCATCTGTTGTGGCGTTGCTGGACGGAGCCCGCACTCTTGGAAAAGTGGTTCTGCCCTGCGCCCTGGCGGGTGACGGATGTCGAACTTGATGTTCACACCGGTGGCGCTCAGAGCTTTGTCATGCGTGGGCCTGATGGAGAGGTGATGCCGCAACAGGGCGTTTATCTTGAGGTCATTGAAAACGAAAAACTGGTGACGACAGATGCCTATGTGCGGGCATGGGAGCCTTCAGAAGATCCGTTTATGACCGCGATTGTCACTTTTGAAGACCTTGGAAATGGCGAGACGCTTTATACGGCACGTGCGCGTCATTGGTCGGTTGAAAAGAAACAGCAGCACGAAGCAATGGGCTTTCACGAGGGGTGGGGTATCTGCGCCGATCAGCTTGAGGCTTTGGCTCAAACCTTGAAATAGGCAACAGGCACCGAAATACACAACAGGAGGAACGAGATGAAGCATACCCCTTTATTTCCGGCGCCTTTGCTTCTGGGGTTTTTCGGGCTTATGGCCTGTGCCCCCAGACCGGATGCACCGCCACCCGAAGAGGTTAAATCGGCGTCACCGGCTCCGCTTCCAGCGGCGGTGGCGACCGAAGCGCCTGCGGGTGAATATCGGATTGATGCCAGTCACACCAGTGTGACCTTTCGGGTTAATCATACCGGCTTTTCCGAATACACCGGTGGCTTTGACAAGGTGGCCGCAAACCTTACGCTTGATACTGTAAATCCTGAAAAATCATCCCTGACCGCCACTGTTGATGTGCGCTCTCTCGATATACCGACACCGCCGCAGGGCTTCCTGAATGATATGCTGGGAGAACTATGGTTTGATGCGGCAAGGCACCCTGAGATGACCTTTGTCTCTACCTCAATTGAACGTACCGGTGCCGATACTGCCAGAGTGCAGGGGAATCTGACCTTACGCGGTGTGACAAAGCCTGCTGTGTTTGATGTGAAGTTCAATGGCGGCTATGCGGGGATGGCCGTCTATGATCCTAATGCCCGCATCGGTTTTTCGGCAATGGGCAATATCAAGCGCTCCGATTTTGGCATGACCTACGGCATACCGGAACCGGGTTCAAAGGTGGGCGTTGGCGATGAGGTACTGATCCTGATTGAAACGGAATTTACCGGCCCACCGCTTAAACCTTAAAACCAGCCTTCCGCCCGAAGACTCTTATGGAAGCTGCGACTGACAGGGGCGCGCGTACCATCCGTAAGAATAAGACAGATCCTTCCGTCTTTCTTTTCTACCTCTCTTATGGCACCAAGGGCGACCCACCAGGAACGATGCGTCTGGGTGCCTTCTATACCTTCAAGTTCACGAATGGCATCATAGAGACGCATGAGAATTTGAGTCTGCCCCGCGGCGCTATAGACGCGTAAATAATGGTCTTCGGCTGACACGGCATAGATTTCTGATTGTTGAAATTTAAACGGCAGACGCTCACGCAACGCAACGGGAAGTGAAGCATCAGGGGCAAAGCGGTGGCTTTGTCGGGGGATGGGATTCATCAGGGCTCTAAGGCCCGCCATGGCCAGACAAATGGGTACCGTATAGCCCAGCAAGGTAAAAACAGCTTCCGGCCCAAGAAAAACACGGTACATCAGACTGTTCACCGCCCAGACAAACAGGGTGATCGGCACGATAATCAAAAAGGCATGGATAATGATGCGGTGACTTTGTTTGCGAAACAGATGACCGGCCTTACCCATCAACCCGTCCACCCCCTGCGCTATGGCTGTGCCGCCTGCCATAAGGCCAATCCAGTAAACCAGACGGACACCGAAGCTCTGGTTGCCTGTGCCAGCGGCAGAGGTGATGGCCAATATGATCGCTAATATAATCGCCAGGGCATAGATCCTGACCCATCCATATTTTTCCGGGTCCATCCACGAAGCGTGAGTGGTCGCGGGTTGTGTTTCACGTATCAGGGCAGGCTTCTCACGCATTCATCCGGATCCTCAGGCTTAACTCTGTGCTTATGGCCGTGTTTTTAACTGAGGTCAAAGCGGGTGTGGAAATGAAATCGTCTGATGTAGCACTGCCGGACAGGATACCGGTATCCCTACGCGTATCTGTATTAATGCTGGCCATGAGTGGTTTGATGGCGTGGTTTTATCTGAACCCACCGGATATGGGCCTGATCAGTCGTCAGGAAGTGGCCATACAGATACATCTCGGGGCGGCTGTACTGGCTTTTGTTCTGGGCCTGATATTGCTTGTAGGGCCTAAGGGTATCTTGCCACACCGATTGTTTGGCTGGGTCTGGGTGGGACTCATGCTGACAACGGCCCTCAGTAGTTTCTTTATCCGTGAGATTAATGATGGACATTTCAGTCTGATTCATGCCCTGTCCGGCTGGACAACGATTGCGGCGCCTATGCTGATCTGGCTTGCGCGGCGTAAGCAGATCAAAAGGCATCGGCTGAGTGCCTATGGTCTGTACTTTGGGGGGGGTGGTGATTGCGGGCCTGTTCACTTTTATCCCCGGTCGTTTGATGTGGCAGGTGTTTTTAAGTTAAAAAACGCTATGCAATTGTAAACGATATGCTAGGTTTCGTTTCCTAAAACGGGGCGTGAATATGGCACATATCAGGATCGAAAAGACGGCTCACATAAGCCTGATCCTGTTACTGATCGTTTATATTTTCAACTTTGTCGATCGCCAGATACTCAGTATTCTGGCGCAACCCATTAAGGCCGAACTGGGCCTGTCGGATGCCCAGCTTGGCTGGCTGGGTGGTTTTGCCTTCGCCTTCTTTTATACATTGGTGGGTATCCCTGTTGCCCTTTATGCCCATAGGATTGGTCGAAAAAGACTGATCGGTCTGTCTCTTATTGCCTGGAGCGCCATGACGGCCTTTTGCGGACTGGCTGGTAACTATGCCATGCTGGCGCTTGGGCGTTTCGGCGTAGGTGTCGGTGAGGCTGGTGGTGTGGCCCCGGCCCATAGCCTGATCAGCGATCTTTATCCGCCGCAACATCGTGCGCGGGCTCTGGGGGTGTTTTCGCTGGGGGTGCCTGTGGGGTCGGCTATTGGTATTGTCTTTGGCGGGCTTGTGGCGGCGCATTTTAACTGGCGCGTGGCGTTTATCGCCATCGGCCTGATGGGCATTATCTTTGCGCCTTTATTTTTCTGGCTGGTCAGGGAGGCGGGTGGTCCCAAAAAAGAGACGGCCTCGTCTGATGCCACGACCGAAGCCCTGTATGCCGTACTTAGCAATCGCAGCCTGTGGCTGATCTCGCTGGGGGCGTCCCTGTCGTCGGTCATCGGCTACGGGCTGATGTTTTGGTTGCCGTCAGTCTTTATGCGTTCTTTTGAGGCCGGACTGGTGTCCGCATCGGTCGGTTTTGGGTTGGTGGTGCTGATTGGCGGTGTTATTGGTATTATTGCGGGTGGTTATTTTGCTGACCGTCTAAGCGCATCCAATCCGCATTACTATGTCTGGTTACCGGCGGGGGCTTATTTGCTGTGCATCCCCCTTTATGCGCTGGTGCTTCTGATTGATGGTTTTGCCTTCAACAGTTTTGGCGGCTTCTGGCTTCTGGTGCTGGCGCAGGCTCTGGGGCTGGTGTGGATGGGGCCAACGCTTGCCTGTCTGCACCATATTGTCTTGCCTGCGCACCGCGTTCTGGCCTCAGCCATATTTCTCTTTATCACCAATATTATCGGTCTGGGGTTTGGTTCATGGGTATTGGGGGCATTTTCTGATTATTTATCATATAATTATGCCGAAGAGGCGCTTAAAATAGCCGTAAGCTGGGGGTTGGGTTTTTATGTTTTGGGCGCCGGATGTTTTCTCCTGACAACGCTTACCCTCAGGCGTGACCTGAAAGAGCAGCGATAGCGCTACCTGTAATTGGTCTTTTCGATAAAATTAATGTGATCTTGCGGTTGCACAACAGAAATGGGAACCTTATAAAGCTGTCCAAAACCGGACGAGCAACGAGGTTCGCCCATTAGTCGTTTTGATCGATAGTCGTACATCTGATACGAAGATAGCGTCCATCGTTCAGCTTTGTCGTCTCGCCGTGGCTAGTCTGCGGTTTCGGGATTCAATTTTTTACCAAGACCGGTTCCATGAACATTCACGAGCATCAAGCTAAGGCCGTCCTTAAAGAGTTCGGCGTTGCCGTTCCGCGCGGTTTTCCTGCCTATTCCCCCAACGAAGCCAAAGAGGCTGCCAAGCAATTGCAGGGATCACCTGTTTTTGTCGTCAAGTCGCAAATTCATGCCGGTGGGCGTGGCAAGGGTCGTTTCGAAGGCCTCGGCCCTGACGCCAAGGGCGGTGTGCGCGTTGTAAAGACCGCAGACGACGTCAAGGCGAACGCCGATGAAATGCTTGGCCGCGTGCTGGTGACGCACCAGACGGGCGCTGCCGGCAAGCAGGTTAACCGACTGTATATCGAAGAAGGTGCGGACATCGCCAAGGAGCTTTATCTGTCCTTGCTGGTGGATCGTGTTTCTTCGCGCGTCAGCGTAGTGGCCTCGACCGAAGGCGGCATGGATATCGAAGAGGTGGCCCACAACACGCCGGAAAAGATCATCACCTTCACGATTGATCCGGCCACCGGCATATTCCCGCATCATGGCCGCGCGCTGGCGCGTGCCCTGAACCTGAAAGGTGACCTCGCCAAGCAGGGTGCGAAGCTCCTGACTCAGCTTTATACGGCTTTCCTTGCCAAAGACATGGACATGCTGGAAATCAACCCGCTGGTTGTTACCGGTGATGAAAAGCTGATCGTGCTGGATGCCAAGGTGTCTTTCGATTCCAACTCCCTGTTCCGTCATCCCGATATCGTTGCCCTGCGCGACGAAACCGAAGAAGACCAGAAAGAAATCGAAGCTTCGAAGTTTGACCTCAGCTATATCGCCCTTGATGGTGAAATCGGCTGTATGGTCAATGGGGCCGGTCTTGCCATGGCGACACTGGATATCATCAAGCTCTATGGTTCCGAGCCGGCCAACTTCCTTGATGTCGGCGGCGGTGCTACGACAGAAAAGGTGACGGCGGCCTTCAAGATCATTACCTCTGATCCTAAGGTGAAGGGTATTCTGGTCAATATCTTCGGCGGTATCATGAAGTGTGACATCATCGCGGAAGGCGTTATCGCTGCCGTGAAGGAAGTGGGCCTGAAAGTGCCGCTGGTCGTGCGTCTGGAAGGCACCAATGTCGAACTCGGCAAGAAAATCATCAATGACAGCGGCCTGAACGTTATTGCCGCCGACGACCTGGCCGATGCGGCCGCTAAAATCGTCAAAGCCGTGAAGGGCTAAGGTTTAGATATGTCAGTACTTATCAATAAAAACACCAAGGTCATCACGCAGGGCTTCACCGGCGCGCAAGGCACCTTCCACTCTGAGCAGGCGATTGCCTATGGCACGCAGGTTGTTGGCGGTGTAACGCCCGGCAAGGGCGGCTCGACCCATATCGGTCTGCCGGTATTTGACTCGGTTGCCGAAGCCAAAGACCGCACAGGCGCAAGCGCTTCGGCCATCTATGTGCCGCCGCCCTTCGCCGCTGACGCCATCCTTGAGGCTATTGAGGCCGAGATCGAACTGATCGTCTGCATCACCGAAGGCATTCCGGTTCTCGACATGGTCAAGGTCAAGCGCGCCCTTTCGGGTTCCAAGTCGCGCCTGATTGGCCCGAATTGCCCCGGCGTTCTGACGCCGAACGAATGCAAGATCGGCATCATGCCGGGCAACATCTTCTCAAAGGGTTCGGTCGGCGTGGTTTCACGTTCCGGCACCCTGACCTATGAAGCCGTATTCCAGACAACCAATGCAGGCCTCGGCCAAACGACCGCTGTCGGCATCGGTGGCGATCCGGTCAAGGGTACGGAATTTATCGACGTCCTGGAAATGTTCCTGGCTGACGATGAAACCCAGTCGATCATCATGATCGGTGAAATTGGCGGGTCCGCCGAAGAAGAAGCCGCTCAGTTCCTGCGCGACGAAGCCAAGCGTGGCCGTAAAAAGCCAATGGCCGGTTTCATCGCCGGTCGCACGGCGCCTCCGGGTCGTCGCATGGGCCATGCCGGTGCTATCATCTCCGGTGGTAAGGGTGGCGCGGAAGACAAGATTGCCGCGATGGAAGCCGCAGGCATCCGTGTGGCACCGTCTCCGGCCGCTCTCGGTTCGACACTTCTGGAAGTGCTGAAGGGCTAAACGTCGCTAAGACATCAATCCATATCAAGGCGCACGGCTTCGGTTGTGCGCCTTTTATTTTGTGCGAAATGGTCTGTGGGTAAGTGTAAAACCATAATATTGCCGCGAATATTTCCCATACGAGAATTTTCCCCTTAAGAGGTTCTCAATACCTTTTAAACAGGGTATAGGCCTTATCATGGCGGTGTCGTAATTGGCCGCTTAACACACATACGAAAGGGAAGCGGTGTCGTAATTGGCCGCTTCGCAGCAGGTATAGAATGGCGGACGATCAGGGTCGGCTGAATCAGGTTTTTGCGGAAACCTCGTTTCTCTATGGCGGTAACGCCGTATTCATTGAGCAGATACAGGCAAAATGGGCCAATGACCCCGCCTCTGTCTCTCCCGCATGGCGGGCTTTCTTCGATCAATTGTCAGATGCACCGGCCAATGTGTCGGAAAACGCTGCCGTGGGCGGCTGGGCACGTCCGGTCGTTGAGACGCGCGACGAACTGACCTCGGCTATGGACGGGTTCTGGCCCGCCGTTGGCGCAAAGGTTGAGAAAACCATTGCTGACAAGGCCGTCGCCAAGGGGGCTGTGACCAACCCCGATGACCTGAAAAATGCCGCGCGCGATTCCGTTCGCGCCCTGATGCTGATCCGCGCCTATCGTATTCGCGGACATCTGCATTCCAATCTTGATCCGTTGGGTATCGAAGCGCCGAAGCACAATGCCGAGCTTGAGCCGTCGCACTGGGGCTTTACTGACGCCGACATGGATCGTCCGATCTTTATCGACGGCGTTCTGGGGCTGGAAACCGCGACCCTTCGTGAAATCATCGCCATCGTCAAGCGCACCTACTGCGCCAATATCGGCGTGCAATATATGCATATTGCCGATCCGGCGGAGAAGGCCTGGGTTCAGGAGCGCATCGAAGGCCGCGATAAGGAAATCACCTTCACCAAGGAAGGCAAGATCGCCATCCTGCGTAAGCTGGTGGAAACCGAGTGCTTTGAGCGCTTCATTCACCGCCGCTTCCCTGGCACCAAGCGCTTTGGTCTGGACGGTGGTGAGGCCATGGTGCCCGCCCTTGAGCAGATCATCAAGCGGGGTGGTCATCTGGGCGTGCAGGACATCATTCTTGGCATGGCTCACCGTGGTCGTTTGAATGTGCTGTGTGGCGTTATGGGCAAGCCTTATCGCGCCGTATTCCATGAGTTTCAGGGCGGGTCTTCGGTGCCGCTCGATACCGACTCTACCGGCGACGTGAAATACCATATGGGTGCGTCTTCGGATCGTGAGTTCGATGGCAATAATGTCCATCTGTCGCTGACGGCTAACCCGTCGCACCTTGAAATCGTCAATCCGGTGGTTCTGGGTAAGACGCGCGCCAAGCAGGCCTTCCAGATCAAGGATCGCAATAATCCGGTCGTAAACCGCACCGGTGCGACGGCGCTTCTGATCCACGGCGATGCGGCCTTTGCCGGTCAGGGCGTGGGCATGGAGTGTCTGGCGCTGATGGGCCTGAGGGGCTATCACACCGGCGGGACGATCCACTTCGTGATCAATAACCAGATCGGTTTCACGACATCGCCGCACAATTCGCGCTCATCGCCCTATCCGTCGGATGTGGCTTTGATGGTTGCCGCGCCGATTTTCCACGTCAATGGGGATGATCCCGAAGCGGTTGTTTTCGCCGCCAAGATCGCCACCGAGTTCCGCCAGCAGTTTGCTAAGGACGTGGTCGTCGATATGTTCTGTTATCGCCGCTTCGGCCATAACGAAGGTGATGACCCGACCTTCACCCAGCCTTTGATGTACGCCAAGATCAAGGATCATCCGTCGACCCGTGAACTCTATGGTCAGCGCCTGATTCAGGAAGGCGTGCTCACACAGGAAGAAGTTGACGGCTTCATCAAGGAATTTGATGATTTCCTCGATGCCGAATTTGAAGCCGGTAAGACCTATAAGGCGACCAAGGCGGACTGGCTGGACGGCAAGTGGTCAGGTCTCGGCCTGCCCGAAGAAGACGAGCGTCGCGGGTCTACCTCGGTGCCGCTGGCCCGTATCAAGGAAATCGGTGAACGCATCACCCATATTCCGAATGAAGTGAATATCCACAAAACGCTTAAGCGTGTGGTCGATGCCCGTCGTCAGGCGGTTGAATCCGGTCAGAATATCGACTGGGCGCTGGCCGAACATCTGGCGTTTGGTTCGCTGCTTGATGAAGGCTTCAATATCCGCCTGTCCGGTCAGGACTCGGTGCGCGGTACCTTCTCGCAACGTCACTCGGCTTTTGTCGATCAGACGACCGAAGAGCGTTACCTGCCGCTGAACCATATCCGCGAGGGTCAGGCCCATTACGAGGTCATCGACTCAGCCCTGTCCGAAGAAGCGGTGCTTGGTTATGAATACGGTTATTCTCTGGCTGATCCCAACACGCTGGTGCTGTGGGAAGGTCAGTTCGGTGACTTCGTCAACGGCGCACAGGTCGTAATCGACCAGTTCATCTCGTCGGGTGAGCGCAAGTGGCTGCGTATGTCGGGTCTGGTGATGCTTTTGCCGCACGGTTACGAAGGTCAGGGGCCGGAACACTCGTCCGCACGCCTTGAACGCTTCCTGCAACTGTGCGCCGAAGACAATATGCAGGTCGCTAACTGCTCGACGCCCGCCAACTATTTCCACATCCTGCGTCGCCAGATTCACCGGCCGTTCCGTAAGCCGCTGATCCTGATGACGCCCAAGTCTTTGCTGCGTCACAAGAAGGCGGTTTCAACCCTTTCCGAGATTTCGGAAGGTTCAAGCTTCCACCGCGTGCTTCAGGATGACGCCGAACTGCGTCCAGACGTCGCTGGCGTTAAGCTGGTGGCCGACGACAAGATCCGCCGCGTCCTTCTGTGTTCGGGTAAGGTCTATTACGACCTGCTCGAAGACCGTGAAAAGAAGCAGGTCAAGGACGTCTATATCATGCGTCTGGAACAGTTCTATCCCTGGCCGATGAAGTCGCTGCTGACGGAACTGGGCCGCTTTAAAAACGCCGAACTGGTCTGGGTACAGGAAGAGCCGAAGAATATGGGCGCATGGACCTTTGTTGATCCGTGGCTCGAACTGACGCTCGACAAGCTGAAGGTTAAGGCCAAGCGCGCCCGCTATGTCGGTCGTCCGGCCTCTGCCTCGACCGCCGCAGGTGTCATGAGCCGCCACCTGAAGGAACTCGAAGCCTTCCTGACCGACGCCTTCGCCTGATTCATTCGCCCTTACTGATACACATTATATTTCCGGAGCCTGAAACACATGGCCGATATCCTTACCCCCGTACTGGGCGAATCTGTCGCCGAAGCTACTGTTGGCCGCTGGGCCAAAAAACCCGGCGATGCCGTTAAAAAAGACGAAGTGCTTGTCGAACTTGAAACCGATAAGGTTTCACTCGAAGTCGCCGCGCCTGCGGATGGCACCCTGACAGAAATCCTTGCCGGTGAAGGCGACACCGTTACCCCCGGCGCGATCCTTGGTCGCGTAGGTGCGGCCGGTGCCGCTGCGGCCTCTGCACCTGCGGCCGCACCTAAAGCCGAAGCGCCGAAAGCGGGTTCCGCGGCCCTGCTTGAGGTTAAGACGCCGGTTATGGGTGAATCCGTTGCCGAGGGCGCGATATCCTCATGGCGTAAAAAAGTCGGCGATGCAGTTAAAAAGGACGAAGTCCTCGTTGAGATCGAAACCGATAAGGTGGCGGTTGAAGTGGCGGCACCTGCGGACGGTACGCTGGCCGAGATCGTGGCCGCAGACGGCGCGACCGTCACTCCCGGTCAGGTCATCGCCAAAATCTCTACGGATGGTTCGGTATCCGCGTCTGCGCCCGCACCAGCGGCTGCCCCTGCTGCGCCTCAGGCAGCGCCTGCGGCAGCCCAACCGGCGTCAAATCATCTGTCACCGGCCGTTCAGCGCATCGTTTCTGAAACCGGCCTCAACACCTCTGGCATTGCCGGTTCCGGTAAGGACGGTCGTGTAACTAAGGGGGACGCACTGGCGGCTCTGGCTAATCCTGCCCCGGCAGCTTCTGCCCCTGTGGCAGCGGCCCCGGCCCGCGAAGTCGGCCCGCGCGAAGAGCGTGTGAAGATGACGCGCCTGCGTCAGACCATCGCCCGTCGCCTGAAGGAATCGCAAAACACCGCGGCTCAGCTGACGACCTTCAACGAAGTTGATATGTCGACCGTTATGGCGCTGCGTAACACCTATAAGGACGTCTTTGAAAAGCGTCACGGTGTGAAGCTTGGTTTCATGTCCTTCTTCGCCAAGGCGGTGGTTGCGGCCCTTAAGGATATTCCGGCGGTTAATGCCGAAATCGAAGGCACGGACATCATTTACAAGAACCATTACGACCTCGGCGTTGCCGTAGGTACGGAAAAGGGTCTTGTCGTGCCGGTGCTGCGCGATGTCGACACCCTGTCGCTGGCCGGTATCGAAAAGGGCATTGCCGCCCTTGGTAAGCAGGCCCGTGATGGTACCCTCTCTCTGGATCAACTTCAGGGCGGTACCTTCACCATCACCAATGGGGGCATTTACGGTTCGCTGATGTCGACGCCGATCCTTAACATGCCGCAGGTCGGTATTTTGGGTATGCACGCCATCAAGGAACGTGCCGTTGTCGTCGATAAGCAGATCGTTATCCGCCCAATGATGTATCTGGCCCTCAGCTATGATCACCGTATCGTTGATGGCAAGGAAGCCGTGACCTTCCTCGTGAAGATCAAGGAGGGTCTTGAAGACCCGCAACGCTTCATTCTGGACGTCTAGAAATCTTAAGGCCGCTGCGTTACCGTAGCGGCCTTAATTTTTGGAAAGTAATGCGCATGAGGCCAGCCGGTCTGAAATTTGCGACGATTCTGGCAGGCCTTGTGATAGGGCTGTCGGCCTGCACCACACTTGAGCGACCGGACGTGAACTATCCGTCATTTACTGATCTCAGCCTCAATGGCTTTGATGATATCCGTATGCGATCCGGTGATGTGGGGCTTAAGACTGAGCTTGAGGCTGATCTGCGCAGGGAATTCAGGCAAAATCGTGAGCCCTTGCATATACTGGCCCTGTCAGGCGGCGGGGCAGACGGGGCATTCGGGGCGGGTGTCCTGCTCGGGTGGACAAAGCGCGGCGACCGGCCTGAGTTCCGTGTCGTTACCGGCGTATCGACCGGCGCCCTGATTGCGCCGTTTGCTTTTCTGGGGCCTGATTACGATGAAAAACTGAAAGAAGCCTATACCAGCGGTGTCGCGGATAACCTGCGTAAATCACGCGGGCTTTTGTCGATCTTCACGCCGGGTGTGCTCAGTACCAATAATCTTCAGGGACTGGTCGATACCTATGTCGATACGCAAATGGTGCGCGACATTGCCCGTGAACAGGCCAAAGGTCGCAGCCTTCTGGTGGCGACAACCAATCTCGATACACAGTCAGGTATAGTCTGGGACATCGGTGCGATTGCCAAGTCGGCGGTGGACAGTAAATCCCCTGAGCAGATTATCAGGGGTCGTGATCTGATCCGTAAGGTTCTGGTGGCCTCGGCCTCAGTACCGGGGGCTTTTGCGCCTGTGATGATAGATGTTGACCGTCAGACGCCACAGGGCATAGAGCCTTTTTCCGAAATGCACGTCGATGGCGGGGTGACCCTGCCGTTCTTTGTCCTGCCGGAATCTCTGCTCAACTGGGAGGTTCCACGTGATCTGTTTTCGGGCGGCCATATCTATGTGCTGATCAACGGCAAGATAAGTCCGCAACCTTCGGTCACGCCCTATAATGCCATCAATATCATGTCGCGGTCACTTGAGACTCTGACCAAGGCGCAGGCCCGCAGCAATCTGATTGCCGTCGAAGGGTTTGCTCAGCGTAACGGCATGGACATCGGTGTCGTCTCCTTACCCGATGAATTTACGGAAGGCGGTATGCTGGCCTTTGAGGCGGACTCAATGCGCCGTGTTTTCTATTACGGATTTCAACTGGGGGCGTCGGATAAACTCTGGGCAAAGACAGAGCCTGCGCAATAGCTATGGGCAAGGGCGGCTTAATATTGTAAACAGGGGTTAACCATAGCAGCGGGGGGCCGTCTGATGAAGTATGTGCGTTGGTTCATAGCGATCATTGTTCTGGCCTATGCCGGCTGGATTGCCTTTCCGGTTATTAAAAATGCCTTGCCTTCCGGCGGCTATGAACCGCCCGCCATGTCACGTCAGGCTGATGAAAGCGGGCCAATAGGCGGCATTAATCCATTTCCCTCTGATTTCAGCCATATCGAAACCCCTGTCCCTTCCGCTTCCATTCAGGGCGAAACCGCCGTTGAAGCCATTGAAACGGGTAACAAACCGGTGGTCTGGCTGTGGGGCGGGGTAGTGTTTTTCTATTTACTGGCGGCATTCTTGCTGGCGGGGGGTAATTTGCGGGCCGGTTTTGCCTATGGCGCGGCCTTTGTCGCCGATGTGGTGCTGACCTTCCTGACCAAGGGGGAGGCCGGATCAGGCATATTTGACCGCATCCTTGAAACCCTGTCCGGTTGGGACCCGCGTTACACCCTTACTCTGGTGGCGTTGATACTTGGGTTTATCATACTTATGGCCCGCAACCGACCTCTGAAAAAGCGACGTTTCGCTGCCTGAAACGGGGTGTGATCCAAAATTTCCACAAACAGACTTGACCCTGCGCGGTTAGAATTTTACGGCTTTGGATACATAAGATTTTCCCCGTGAAAAAGGCCATACCATGTCTCAGGATCAAAGCTTCGACGTTGTCATCATCGGCGGCGGCCCCGGCGGCTACAATGCGGCCATTCGCGCCGGACAGCTGGGGCTGAAAACCGCTATTGTCGAAACGCGGGATGTGCTGGGCGGTACCTGCCTCAATGTTGGCTGCATGCCGTCAAAGGCATTGTTGCATGCCTCTGAGCTGTTTGAACTGGCGGGTCACGAATTCAAATCGATCGGTATTGATGTCCCTGCGCCGAAACTGAATATTGTTCAGTTGCACAAGGCCAAACAGGACAGCGTTGATGGCCTGACCAAGGGCATTGCCTTCCTGATGAAGAAGAACAAGGTCACGGCCTTTACCGGCTATGGCAAGATCGAAGGTGCCGGTAAGGTGTCTGTGACGGCCAAGGATGGCGCGGTTCAGACCCTGACGAGCAAAAACATCATCATCGCGACCGGTTCCGAACCTACGCCACTGCCCGGTGTGATCGTCGATCAGAAGCAGATTGTTGATTCAACCGGTGCCCTGTCACTTCCCGCTGTGCCTAAGCATCTGGTGGTGGTTGGCGCCGGTATTATCGGTCTGGAGCTGGGGTCAGTCTGGCGTCGTCTCGGAGCCAAGGTCACGGTGGTGGAATTCCTTGATCGCATTACGCCAGGCATGGATACCGAAGTGGCGACCGCCTTCCACAAAATCCTTTCTAAACAGGGCTTTGAATTCAAACTGGGCACCAAGGTAACGGCTGCCAAAACCAGTGCCAAGGGCGTGAGCCTGTCGCTTGAGGCCGCGGCCGGTGGCAATGCTGAAACGCTTGAGGCCGATGTGGTTCTGGTGGCCATTGGCCGTCGTCCGTTCACGGCGGGCCTTGGGCTTGAAAGCGTCGGAATCACCACTGATCAGCGCGGCTTCATCCCGACCAATCACTTCAAAACTGCCGCACCGGGCGTCTGGGCCATTGGTGACGTGATCCACGGGCCGATGTTGGCACACAAGGCCGAGGAAGATGCCGTCGCCGCAGTTGAGCTGATTGCCGGTAAGGCCGGTCACGTCGATTACGATCTGGTGCCAAGCGTGGTCTATACGGCTCCCGAAGTGGCCTGGGTCGGTAAGACTGAAGACCAGCTTAAGGCAGCGGGCATTCAATATAAGGTCGGCAAGTTCCCGTTCATTGCTAACTCACGTGCCAAGATCAACCATGAGACCGAAGGCTTCGTAAAGTTCCTGGCTGATGCCAAGACCGACCGCGTCTATGGTGTCCATATTCTGGGGCCACAGGCGGGTGAGATGATTTCCGAAGCTTCGGTACTCATCGCCTTTGGTGGGGCTTCCGAAGATCTGGCGCGTATCTGTCATCCGCACCCGACCCGCTCCGAAGCGGTCCGTCAGGCCGCTATGGGCGTCGAAGGCTGGACGATGCAGGCTTAAGTCCCTCACATTGAAGTCTCTCGGCCTGAGGGTTTCAGTGTGTTCCTAATGAAGATGTGTAATAAGCGCTTCTGCGAATTAAATCGCAGAAGCCTTTTGCTTATATGGGTGTAATCTGCGGATGGTCGTGTTTAGGTTTGGTTTTGTAATAACTTTACTGCTTAATATGGGCGCAGGTTTTGTTGTCGCCGAGGCAAAGTCCCAAGTGGAGCTGTGGGATTATATTCATCCGACGCTGGATGTGCCTCTTGAGATATTACAGGAGCGAGCTTCAACCTTAAATCTGGATGATTTGTTTGTTTATGGAATTGCTTTAGCTGTGGGGCGTGATGGCGAAGAACAGGTGAGCAATGGATTCGCTTTAATCCGGCATACTGAAACCATGACCGTTATGAGTAAAGGTGGTTTGAGTGCTGGTGCTGGGAATGTAAGGGGGGTAAATGGACAAACACAACCCCAGTTTTACAGAGGGCTGAATTTGCCCTCGAGACATGAAAGCCATAATTATAATGGTAATAGAGAAGGTCACAAAGAAAGACGTAAAGCCTTGGTTTGCCTAGGTGGTTTGACTCATGGTGATCCCAAAAAAAGAGAGATAAAGGCTTGCGGCGGGCAGGATAGCTTTGATGCATTAAACAAACTTATGCCAAAGCGTGACTAACCCTTAGGATGGGCCGCTGTATAGGCGCTCAGGAGGCGTTCGGCGTCGACCTGTGTGTACTTTTGCGTGGTCGATAAGGAGGCGTGGCCTAGAAGTTCCTGAATGGAGCGCAAATCCGCCCCTGAGCCCAACAGGTGCGTGGCAAAGGAATGGCGCAGGGCATGCGGCGTGGCGCGGTCGCTAAGACCGAGACGGGAACGCAGGTGCTGGACGCTGGACTGTACATGACGGGGGCTTAAGGGGCCGCCGCGTTTGGCGCGGAACAGGGCGCTTTCGGGGTCAACAGAAAAGGGCTGGAGGCGTTTATAAGCTTCGATAGCTTCGCGCACCTCAGGCAGAACCGGCACGATACGGGTTTTGTTGCCCTTGCCGATTATCCTCAGACTATCCCCTAACGGGGTGTCCTTAAAGGTCAGGGACAGGGCTTCGGAGATGCGTAGGCCGCAACCATAGAGCAGAAGGTAGACTGCTCTGTCTCTTGCGGCTTCCCATTCCGCAATGTCTGAGTCCATAAGGGCTTCGTGCATCAGACCCATAGCCTGATCTTCATTCAGCGGGCGCGGCAGGGTGCTTTTGAGGCGCGGCCCGCGGGTCAGGGCCACCTGCGGACTTGTCATCCCCATATGCACATCGAGATAGGTATGAAACGACTTCACCGCCGACAGGTGCTGCGCCAGTGAGCGCGGGGATAAAGGGGGTTCCTTAGCCCGCATATAGGCCATCCAGCCGCGTATATCGTTTGCCGTCAGGTGTGTTAAGTCATCAAGGTCTATGTCCTGACCCAGTTGTCCGCGCAGCCAGCCGATATAGAAACCAAAGGCATGACCGTAGGCTTCGAGCGTCTTCGGAGAGCATCTCTTTTGTGATTTCAGATAGTTAAGCCATTTCAGGCGGGCATCGTCGATGGTCATGCCAAACCATAACCGTAAAAGGGTTAATTTCCCTTAAGACAGTATGGGCCAGCGTTCGGCGATGCGTTCGACGACACGGGTGACATAGGCCACCAGCTCGGCCCCCATATCGGGGGTAAATCCTTCGTAGTCGGCCGAGCCGAAGGCAACGGCACCGGGTCGGCCATCGCGCCACATGGCGGTGCGGATGACGGCGGCGCTTTTGATGCGGCGGACGTCTTCGCCGAACAGGGCGCGGCACACACCGTCAGGGCCAAGTACAGAAAGTTCAGTTTCACCAATGATATAGTCGACGCCGCCGTAATCGAGCGTCATCCATCCGAGCGGAATCGGCGCGGTATCTTCGAGCGCAATCGTCGCCGTAACCAGACCGAAACGCTCCTGCGTTTCCTTGGCCAGACGACGCGCCAGATCAGAATGGTTGCGCGATTCCATGAGGGTAAGTGTCAGGGCATGCGCCTGAGCCTGAGCGTCGAAATTGGCGCGGGCCGTCAGTTCGAGCTGGCGACGGATGTCGAAATCGCGGATAGCCTTGGCTTCGAGTCTGGCGAGGGCGGCCGGGCCGAAATCGATCAGGTTGCGGGTTTTCGTTTGCAGGCTTAAGCTATCGAGTAAGTCGCGATCTTGTTGAATTTCCTGCGAAAATTCGGGCAACAGATCGCGCAGCGTCTGATAATCCATCAGGGCCAGCATCTGCTCTTTTGTTTGTATATCGCGGTAATCCGAGGCCATTCTTGTGCTTAATAAGGCTTTAACCTGTCCAAGGGGCTATAGATGGCATAAAATTCATCGCTGTGCAGCCTGATTCAAGGTTAATGACTAAATCATGCCCGATTCCGTTCAAATTTCCGAAAATTCGGTTGAAAAGCGACTTGTTCGGGCAAGAGTCGCCGTGATGACCCCTATGGATCGGTTGCTGGATTATCTAATCCCCGATGGCCTGACGTTGGGGGTAGGGGATCATGTGCGGGTGCCCTTGGGTAATGCCCGCATCCGTGGGGTGGTGGCTGAGGTGTGTGAGGCCCCGGAAGAGGCGTCGGCCTTCAAGCTGAAGGCGGTGCTGGAGCGCATCGATGATCCGCCTGTACCCGCCAAAAGTCTTGAGTTCTGGCTTAAGGCAGCGGCATGGACCCTTACGCCACCGGGGGTTTTCCTGACCGGATGCCTGAGTGGCTTGAAGGCACCGAAGGCGGCGACACAATATGTATATGCGCGCACGGACAAGGTCGCGGATAAGCTTAAGCCCAGGCAGTTAGGCGTTTTGGAGGCGGCGCTTATCCCCCAGAGTGCGGCTGAACTTGCGCGGATGGGAGGCGTGTCGGATTCCGTTGTAAAAACGCTCGAAAAGAACGGATTTTTGCAGAAACAAGTACGCACAGGGGATAGCTTTCCCACCCCTGATCCGGCTTTCAAGCCACCCGTGCTGAATGACAATCAATATGCCGCTGATCAGTTGCTTAAGGCCGAATGGGACAGACAGGTCTACTCAACGGTTTTGCTGGATGGCGTCACCGGTTCGGGCAAGACCGAGGTCTATCTGGAGAGTGTCGCGCGGGCGCTGGAGGCTGACGGGGATACGCAAATACTTATCCTCCTGCCGGAAATTGCCTTGACGACGGCGGTGATGAGCCGGTTGACGGCGCGCTTCGGCGCAGAGCCGGTGCAGTGGCATTCGGCCCTGTCGCAGGGACAAAGGCGCAGGGTCTGGGAAGGCGTGGCGACCGGTCGTGTCCGGTTGGTGGTCGGGGCGCGTTCGGCCCTGTTCCTGCCGTTCGCCAAACTCAGGCTGATCATTATCGATGAGGAGCATGACGCCTCATACAAGCAGGAGGACGGCGTGCGTTATCAGGCGCGTGATCTGGCGGTGATGCGGGCGCACAAGGACGGGTTTCTGGTGGTGCTGGCCTCGGCTACGCCATCGATGGAAACCCTGACCAATGCCCAGAAAGGCCGGTATGGCTGGGTCAGACTTGAGAACCGGCATGGCACAGCGCAGTTGCCGGATATTGATCTGATCGACCTTAAAAGCCAGCCGCCGGAAAAGGGGTTCTGGCTGTCGGATCGGTTGGTGCGAGAAATTCAGGAAACCTTGGTGCGTAAGGAGCAGGTGCTGTTGTTTCTCAATCGGCGGGGCTATGCGCCGCTGGTGCTGTGCCGTGTCTGTGGTGAGCGTATGACTGCGCCGAATACCGATAGCTGGCTGGTAGAACATCGGGCGACCAACCGGCTGGTCTGCCATCTGACGGGGTTTTCGATGAAGAAGCCGGAGCGCTGCCCGCATTGCGGGGCGCTCGATAGTTTAACGGCGGTGGGGCCTGGCGTTGAACGTATTCTGGAGGAGGTGCAGGAACGCTTCCCAGAGGCACGGGCGGAAATTTTCTCATCGGATACGACGCCGGATGCCGAAAGCTCGGCGGCGCTGATCAAGCGGGTTGAGGATAACCAGACCGATATTCTGATTGCCACTCAGGCGGCGGCCAAGGGGCATAACTTCCCCAATCTGACGCTGGTGGGGATTGTTGATGCCGATCTTGGGCTTAAGGGGGGTGATCTGCGGGCTGCCGAGCGCAGTTTCCAGCTGTTGGCGCAGGCGACCGGACGGGCTGGACGCGCAACCAAGGCCGGACGAGCCTTGTTACAGACCTATACGCCGGAGCATCCGGTCATGCAGGCGCTGAAGGCGCAGGATCGCGATGCCTTTGTCGCCTATGAGCAGATGGGGCGCGATATGGCGCGCTTTCCGCCGTTCGGGCGTCTGGCGGCGATTATCCTGTCGGGAAAGGATCGGGCCGGACTTGACCGGTTCAGTCGGGAACTGGCGCTTTTGGTGCCCAATACGGAGGGTATCGAGGTCTTCGGGCCAGCGGATGCGCCGATTGCTCTGGTTCGCGGGCAGTGGCGCAAGCGCTTTCTGGTGCGGGCGGATCGCAACCGTGATTTACAGGGTTTTGTCAGTGCCTGGGTCGGGGCGATAAAGAAGCCCAATGCGGTGAGGTTGATTGTCGATATTGATCCCTACAGTTTTATGTAGGGGGGCGCTGTAAGTCCCCTCACCCCGACCCTCTCCCCAAAGGGAGAGGGAGAAGAGAGGCGGCGCTTTCCACCGAGGGGGGGGAAGGGTTAAATGGACAGGGACAGCATCAGGCCAGAGGTTAAACCGGTGGCGGCGGCAGAAGATTCTATGGCCCCAAGTTCCTCATCCAGCGCGCGCAGGGCAGATTCGGCGTCTTTTATGTCTTCTGAGGCGTTGTCGCGGTTGGATTCGGCCTTAGCCTTATCGAGTTGGGCCTTGATCTTGCGCATCATTTCGCGGACATCACGGGCGAAGGCTGCATCTTCTTCGGCTTCGAGTGATTTGCGTTCATCGGTCTGTCGCGAGGCGGCGCTGTCATAGGCTGTGGTGCGCGCCGGATCGCGGGGTTCGCTTTCGCCGCTGTCAGACGGGCTGTCTTCGGTGGGCGGCGGTGTTTCTGCGGTTTCAGATAAGGCCTGACCAGAAGATGGGGCAGTAGAGGGGGGAGTTCCGGCACCCATGCCAGCCTCTGAAGACGTGCCGCCGGCCGCGCCATAGGCCTTGACGGCGGATTTCAGTTCTTTGGTCAGTTGCGCAATCAGGCGGGCTTTTTTGGCCGGATCAAGGCTCGGCATCTGCTCAAGCATTTTGAGCCGTTCTTTAAGCTGATCGACGCGCTTTTTAGCCAGTGCTTTCGCCTCATCCTTACGGGATTCGGTATGTTGCTTAAGGGTCGTCAGGGCCTGTTTTTGCGCCTCAAACTTTTGACGCGCGATCTGGGCGTGCTTTTCGCGCAAGGCAGAAGCCGCCGGTGAAGCGTTAGGCGAAGCGTTCAGAGAGGCGGCGGGCGCATAGGCGGTCAGTTTCATGGCGTGACTATAGGCGAGCAGGCTTAAGCCTTTGTTGATAAATCTTGTCGCTGAAACCTGCGGTCAGAATGACCCCTCCGTCACGGCCCGAAGCGCGGGCCGCGCCACCTCCCCATCGCAAGCGATAGGGAGGAGAAGATAGGAAGTAAGGCCCCTCACCCTCCCTCTCCCCTGAGGGGAGAGGGGAGAGGCGGTTAGTGGGCGTCGCCGGATTTTTTGCGGCGGAACATCTGAAGGAACTCGACGAAGGCCGAGAAGGCCATGGCCGCGTAGATGTAGCCCTTATCAATGTGGGCACCAAAGCCTTCGGCAATCAGCACCATACCGATCATCATAAGGAAGGCGAGGGCCAGCATGATAATGGAGGGGTGCTTGTTGATGAAGTTGGCGATGGGGCCCGCGGCGAGCATCATGGTCATCACAGCGACCATGACGGCGATAATCATGACCGGCAGGTGTTCGGTCATGCCGACCGCGGTCAGGATCGAATCGACGGAAAACACCAGATCGAGCAGCAGAATCTGACCGATGGCGAGGCCGAAGCCCATGGCCGGACTGATGGGGCGGGCCGGGGTCACCTTATCGTCATGCACGTCAGGGGCATGGTTGGTGGCGTGGCTGATTTCGGAGGTGGCTTTATAAACAAGGAACAGACCGCCGACGATCAGGATGATGTCGCGCCATGAGAAGCCCTTGCCGAGGACGGAAATTACGGGGTCTTTCAGGGCCACGATCCACACAAGGGTGAACAGGAGCGCCACACGCATCAGAAGTGCGCCGCTCAGGCCGATGAAGCGGGCACGGGCACGCTGATGTTCCGGCAGCTTATTGGTCAGGATGGAAATGAAGATGAGGTTGTCGATACCAAGGACGACCTCCATGACAATAAGTGTTATGAGTGCCGCCCAAACGGCGGGATCAGAAAAGAGGGCCAGTAATTGGTCCATTGAGGGGGTCTTTCAATAATATAAGCATCAGGGGGATGCGCCCGGGAGGATAAAAATGCCACGAATGAATCAAAAGACAATCAGGAACGCAGACACATAAATGAAAAACTTCTGTCTTGGTTGGTTGCGATGCGCAAAACCACATGCTAAGAGGCCCGCGATCTGAAGCGAAGCGGCGTAACCTTGCGCCCGGCAGCCTGTGTCTGTCCCACTTCCAATTGTGCTGGATTCATTCGTGAGCGATATTTTTAGAGAAACCGAGGTCGGTGCACGTTACGCAAAGGCCGTGTTCGAACTGGCGGAAGCCGATGGTAAGCTGGAGGCGGTTCATAAGGACCTGACTTCACTTAAGGCCTTGCTGGTCGAAAGCGCTGATCTGCGTCGTCTTCTGACGTCTCAGGCATTTAGCTCTGATGACAAGCTGAGCGGTCTTACGGCGGTTACCAAGAAGGCGAAGTTCAATGCGCTGACGCAGAAGGCCCTGGGTCTTGCGGCGCAGAACGGCCGTCTGGATCAGCTGTTTGGTCTGTTGACCGCCTTCTTCCGTCTTTATGACACCAAAAAAGGTGTTGTGGCGGCTGAGGTCACCTCTGCGGTCGCGCTTGATGACGCGCAACTGGCCGCCCTGAAATCTGAATTGGCCAAGTCACTTGGCCGCGATCCCGTGATCAACGCTATTGTTGATCCGGCAATACTTGGCGGACTTAAGGTTCGCGTAGGGTCACGTCTTTTTGACGCGTCCCTGAAGACTCAACTCGATTCCCTCAAATTCGCCCTTAAGAGAGCGTAACACTCATGGATATTCGCGCTGCCGAAATCTCGGCCATTCTGAAAGCTCAAATTGCTGGTTTCGGTGAAGAAGCCGATGTTTCCGACGTAGGCTCGGTGCTCAGCGTTGGTGACGGTATTGCCCGTGTACACGGTCTGGACAAGGTTCAGGCTGGTGAAATGGTGCTGTTCCCGAAGGCCGGCGTTAAGGGCATGGCCCTGAACCTCGAAAAAGACAATGTCGGTATCGTTATCTTCGGCGAAGACCGTGAAATCTCCGAAGGCGACGAAGTTAAGCGTCTTGGCGAAATCGTGGACGTGCCGGTTGGCCGTGGCCTGCTCGGTCGCGTGGTTAACCCGCTCGGTGAGCCGATCGATGGCAAGGGCCCGATCGTCTCTGACGAGCGTCGCCGCGTTGACGTAAAGGCACCGGGTATCATCCCGCGTAAGTCGGTTCATGAGCCTGTGCAAACCGGCATCAAGGCCATCGACACCCTGATCCCTGTGGGGCGTGGCCAGCGCGAGCTGATCATCGGTGACCGTCAGACCGGTAAGACCGCTGTCGCCATCGACGCCATCCTGAACCAGAAGGCCGCTAATGCTGGCAACGACGAGTCGCAGAAGCTTTACTGCATCTACGTCGCTATCGGTCAGAAGCGTTCGACCGTTGCCCAGATCGTTAAGGCTCTGGAAGAAAACGGCGCTCTGGAATACACCATCGTGGTTTCGGCTACCGCGTCCGAGCCTGCGCCTCTGCAATATCTGGCACCGTTTGCCGGTTGCGCCATGGGCGAGTGGTTCCGTGACAACGGCAAGCATGCCCTGATCATCTATGATGACCTTTCGAAGCAAGCTGTGGCCTATCGTCAGATGTCGCTTCTGCTGCGTCGTCCTCCCGGTCGTGAAGCCTATCCGGGTGACGTATTCTACCTCCATTCACGTCTGCTGGAACGTGCCGCCAAGCTCAATGAAGAAAATGGCGCAGGTTCGCTGACGGCTCTGCCGGTTATCGAAACGCAGGCTAACGACGTGTCGGCCTATATTCCGACCAACGTGATCTCGATCACCGACGGTCAGATCTTCCTCGAAACCGACCTGTTCTATCAGGGTATCCGTCCGGCGGTTAACGTTGGTCTGTCGGTTTCCCGCGTGGGTTCTGCCGCCCAGATCAAGGCGATGAAGCAGGTTGCCGGTGCGATCAAGGGTGACCTTGCGCAGTACCGGGAAATGGCCGCCTTCGCCAAGTTCGGTTCCGACCTTGATGCCGCGACCCAGCGCCTGCTGGCACGTGGTGCGCGTCTGACCGAGCTTCTGAAGCAGCCGCAATATTCGCCTTTGAAGGTTGAAGAGCAGGTTGCCGTTATCTATGCCGGTACCCGTGGTTACCTCGATAACGTAGCGGTTGGCGATGTTGGTCGTTTTGAACGCGAACTGCTGAGCGTTCTGCGCGGCAAGCACGCGGCGCTGCTGGCCACGATCCGTGACCAGAAGGCTCTGTCGAAGGAACTGGAAGAACAACTGAAGACGGTTGTTGCCGGTTTCGCTGAAAACTTCGCATAAGGACGGGTGCATTAGAAAATGGCCAGTCTTAAGGACATGCGCAATCAGATCGGAAGCGTGAAAGCCACGCAGAAGATCACCAAAGCCATGCAGATGGTGGCGGCAGCCAAGCTCAAGCGAGCTCAGGATGCGGCTGAAAATGCGCGCCCCTATGCCGCCCGTATGGCCTCTGTCATTGCCAACCTTGCTAAAGGGGTTGGTGGTGACGACGCGCCAAAACTGCTGGCTGGCACAGGCTCTACGCACAACCATCTGATCGTTGTGTCAACCGCTGATCGCGGTCTGTGCGGCGGCTTCAACACCCAGATCGCCCGTGCGGCCCGTGAGCACATCAGTGCGCTTCTGGCCGAAGGTAAGAATGTTCGCATCATTACTATCGGGCGTAAGGGCTATGATCAGCTCAAGCGTCAGTATGCTGACAAGATCGTACAGTCTTTCGAACTGGCCAAGGTTCTGAACCTTGATTACGCCCAGCCGATTGCAGATGCGATCCTGAAGGAATATGAAGACGGTCGTGCCGATGTCGTGACCTTGTTCTTCAGCCAGTTCAAGTCGGTGATTTCTCAGGTGCCTACCGCCAAGCCGCTTATTCCGGCGCAGGTGGATGAAACCGTTGCAGATGCCTCCGGTGGTGCGGTCTATACCTATGAGCCGTCGGAAGAAGACATTCTTGAGACGCTTCTGCCGCGCAATCTGACGGTGCAGATCCTGTCGAGCCTTCTGGAAAACAATGCCGGCTTCTATGCCGCTCAGATGAGCGCGATGGATAATGCCACGCGCAACGCAGGCGAGATGATCAACGCCCTTACCCTCAAATATAACCGTAAACGTCAGGCCCAGATCACGACCGAACTGATCGAGATCATCGCCGGTGCCGAAGCCCTCTAAAGGATAAACCATGTCCGCTCATCAAAAGATTACGGCCAATAAGGGCCGCATCACTCAGGTCATCGGCGCCGTTGTCGACGTTGAATTCGACGGTAGCCTGCCTTCAATCCTGAACGCTCTGGAAACCACCAATGCCGCTTCGGGCGCGCGTCTGGTGCTTGAGGTTGCCCAGCACCTTGGTGAAGGTGCCGTGCGTACCATCGCTATGGACGGAACCGAAGGTCTGGTTCGTGGTCAGGAAGTCACCGACCTCGGTGCACCGATCACCGTGCCCGTCGGTCCCGCCACTCTCGGCCGCATCATCAACGTCATCGGCGAGCCGATCGACGAAGCTGGCCCGATTGAAACCCAGTTCTTCAACCCGATCCACGCTGAAGCCCCTGCCTTCGAAGATCAGGCCACCTCGGCTGAGATCCTCGTAACGGGCATCAAGGTTATCGACCTGATCTGCCCTTACGCCAAGGGTGGTAAGATCGGCCTGTTCGGCGGCGCCGGTGTGGGCAAGACGGTTACCATTCAGGAACTGATCAACAACATCGCCAAGGCCTATGGTGGTTATTCGGTGTTCGCCGGTGTGGGTGAGCGTACCCGCGAAGGGAACGACCTGTACCACGAAATGATCGAGTCCAAGGTGAACGAGCACGGCGGTGGCGGTGCTTCGCGTTGTACGCTGGTTTATGGCCAGATGAACGAGCCTCCGGGCGCCCGTGCACGTGTGGCCCTGACGGGTCTGGCACAGGCCGAATACTTCCGCGATCAGGAAGGCAAAGACGTTCTGTTCTTCGTCGACAACATCTTCCGCTTTACGCAGGCCGGTTCCGAAGTGTCCGCGCTTCTGGGCCGTATTCCTTCCGCCGTGGGCTATCAGCCTACGCTGGCTACCGAAATGGGTAAGCTGCAAGAGCGCATCACCTCGACGAACAAGGGGTCTATTACCTCGGTTCAGGCCGTTTACGTGCCTGCCGATGACTTGACCGACCCGGCACCTGCCGCTTCGTTCGCCCACCTTGATGCGACGACCGTTCTGTCGCGTTCGATCGCCGAACAGGGCATCTATCCGGCCGTTGACCCGCTGGATTCCACCTCACGTATTCTTGACCCGCGCGTTGTGGGTGAAGAGCACTATCAGGTCGCTAACCAGGTTCAGCAAATCCTTCAGCAGTACAAGGCCCTGCGCGATATCATCGCCATTCTGGGCATGGACGAACTGTCGGAAGAAGACAAGCTGGTCGTGGCCCGCGCCCGTAAGATCCAGCGCTTCCTGTCGCAGCCGTTCCACGTGGCTGAAATCTTCACCGGTACGCCTGGCGTGCTGATGAAGCTTGAAGACACCATCAAGGGCTTCAAGGGCATCGTCAACGGTGACTATGACCACCTGCCGGAAGCCGCCTTCTACATGGTTGGCCCGATTGAAGAAGCTATTGCCAAGGCTGAAAAGCTGGCGGCAGAAGCCTAAGACCTTTCACACAAAAGTCCCGGGGCTCTGGCCTCGGGGTACTTTTTGTGTGGTTTATTTGTTTTAGATTTGTCTCGACAAATCGCAGGAGCAGGGAAGCCGTACATGGCTGACAAACTTCACGTTTCGCTGGTCACACCGGAAAAGGAACTCTATTCCGGCTATGTCGATCAGGTTATTGCGCCAGGCTCCGAAGGTGAGTTTGGTGTACTGGTAAACCATGCGCCGTTCATGACGACCCTGGCCGAAGGCACGGTAACGATTATCGATGGCGCGAAAACCATCCAGTATCAGGTACGTGGCGGCTTTGCCGATGTGAACGCCGAGGGCATCACCATTCTGGCGGAACACGCCAGCGAATATGGTGAAGACGTCGGTACGGTTCACTAAGGTCCGAAAATGACGAATGAAAAAGCCTTTCGGTTATTGCCGGAAGGCTTTTTCTATGGGCATTTTGCAGAACCAAGTGAATATCGAAATAGGGGGGACAAATGAAACAGATGATCAGCATAGCCGGTCTTATGGTTCTTATGGCTACGGGAGCCGCAGCGGCGACACCGCAACAGGTCGCTAATGGCTTTGTAGAGGGGGTTGGCGTTTGCCTTGAGGCCAGTCTGCTCGGGGTTAAGGTCAGCGCGCTTCCGCCTGCCTATAGTAAGCTCATTAGAAAAGGCGATGAGGCTGGACGTTTTCTGGTAAGCGCGACTAATCCGGACGGGCCGATCTGGGATGTAAAATCCGCCGCGGGCCAGGTCATTATTTCTGAAGCAGCTGACGGGGACTGTGAGGTGGTCACCTATGGGGCACCAGTCGAGTCGACCTTCAAATCGGCATTAAACGTCATTCAGAAACGCGACTCACGCTTCATAGATGCGGGTGACAAACCGGATAGTTATACGCCAATCCGTTATGGTCTTGTGGCCGAGGCGGAAGATTCAAAAATTCATATTGTTTTACAAGGTGCTGAACCGGGCACAGCCCCGCAACGCCGCTTTCGCTTCAGCACGTTAAGTGCGCGTATTTTGAGGACGCAGCCTTAGGCAGGCAAGAGGCGGTCAGTATGCTGGCCGCCTCTTTTTGTAACCTATTCGGCGGCCATCAGCGTGTCTTCGGCGACCGCGTTTTCGATATCGCCGGTCAGTTCCGCATCTTCACATTCGCGGGCAATGTCACCCAGCGACACAACACCGACAATGCGTTTTTCGGCATTGAGCACGGCCAGACGGCGAATCTGCTGATCCTTCATGTGCTGGGCGGCCTCAACGACATCATCGTTTTCAAAGCAATAGACGATGCGGTCGGTCATTACTTCATCGACGTGGGCCTCAGGACCCAAGCCTTCGCCTAGGCCGCGTACCACTATGTCGCGATCAGTAACCGCCCCGACCAGACGGTCATTATCGCCGACAGGCAGGTAGCCGCAGTCATAGTCCCGCATCAGGCGGGCGGCGACCCGCAGCGAGGTTGTGGGGCTGACAATCTTAAAGTCGGTACACATGACGTCATAGATACGCATAGTCACTCTCCTCAGTTCGGGATTCCGGATTGAGGGGGGAGCCTAGCAAATACGGCATAAGTTAAGACGACAGGCCGGAGGGCTGTGGATAAAAATGTCGTTAGGGGGTTGGCGATGTAATGCCCTCTCCGGCGGGACTTCGCGCTGACCTCTCTCTGCTTGCAGGGGGAGATATAGGAAAGGAAGATACCCCACCACCCCGCCGGCAAACCGGCGCGGTCCCCCTCCCCGCCATAGGCAGGGAGGAGTAGGGAAGAAAACCTCAAAGTCAGGGAGGAGTGGGGAAGCCACTCTCCGTTAGGCGCGGTAAAAGCTTTTGTACCAGTTGATAAAGGCTTTGACGCCCTGTGCGACCGGTGTGCGGGGCAGGAAGCCGGTCAGGCGTTGCAGCAAGACCGGGCTGGCATAGGTGCGCGGGACATCGCCTTTTTGCATCGGCAGGAGATTGCGCTTTAATGGCTTGTTTATGGCCTGCTCGATGCAGTCTATGAACGGCAGCAGGCCAATGGGCTGACCGCCGCCGATATTGACTATGCGGAACGGCCCCTGTGGCGACAGGGTATCGTCTTCGACGCGATTGTCTTCGGAGGGGGCGACAGGCACCAGACGCACCACGGCTTCGATCAGGTCATCAATATAGGTGAAGTCGCGTTCCTGACGGCCTTCGCCATAGACATCAATGGCTGCGCCCTTTTCACCCGCCTCGACGAACTTGAACAGGGCCATGTCTGGTCGGCCATAGGGGCCATAGACGGTGAAGAAACGAAACGCCGTCGTCGGTATCTTCCACAGGTGGGCATAGGTGTGGGCCATGACCTCCAGCGCCTTTTTCGAGGCGGCATAGAGGGTCAGGGGTTCGTGTGTGCGGTCGTTTTCCTCGAACGGGGCCTTTTCGTTGGCGCCATAGACGGAGGAGCTTGAGGCCAGCAGCAGGTGTTGGGGTTTAAGCTCGCGCGCCACCTCAAGGAGGTTGAAGGTGCCGACAATATTGGAATCGATATAGGCGCGCGGGTTTTCAAGGCTGTAGCGCACACCGGCCTGAGCCGCGAGGTGGATGATGACATCCGGCCGGAACGCCGTAGCGGAGCCGGTCAGGGCCTCAGTGTCCTCAAGCATGGCTTCGGTGTGCTCATAGCCGCTGTAGCCATTGAGGATCTCAAGGCGCGACAGTTTGAGCATGACATCATAATAGGGTGTCATGCCGTCAAAGCCATGCACTTCATGGCCGTCATCCAGCAGACGTTTTGCCAGATGAAAGCCGATGAAGCCTGCCGTGCCGGTTATGAAAAAACGCATTAAGACCTAAGGTTTACAGAATCGACTGACCGGTTTTTGCCCAGTCAGCCATAAAGATTTCCAGCCCCTTGTCGGTCAGCGGATGCTTGAACAACTCGTTGAAGACGGCGGGGGGCAGGGTGGCGCAATCGGCACCGGCAATGGCGGCCTGAGCGACATGGGCGCTGTTGCGCAGCGAAGCGGCCAGAATTTCGGTGTCGAAATCATACTGGTCATAGACGGTGCGGATGTCGTGCAGCAGCTGAATGCCGTCTGCACCCTGATCCTCAAGGCGACCGACGAAAGGCGACACAAAGGTTGCGCCCGCTTTGGCGGCCAAAAGCGCCTGAGGCACTGAGAAGCACAGGGTGACATTGGTCATCAGGCCCTGTTCGGAAAACGCCTTGGTGGCTTTCAGGCCATCAACGGTGAGCGGCACCTTGATGACAATGTTCGAAGCGATAGCAGCCAGTTTCTCACCTTCGGCGATCATCTGCTTATAGTCGGTGGCGGTGACTTCGGCAGAAATCGGGCCGTCAATCATTTCGGCGATTTCCTTGATGACTTCGGCGATAACGCGACCTGATTTGGCAATCAGGGTCGGATTGGTGGTGACGCCGTCAATCAGGCCCGTCTCATTGAGCTCGGCCAGAAGCTTGGTGTCGGCGGTATCGGCAAATATCAGCATGGAGGCACCTCGGATTGGATAGAATGGGGTATATAGTCAGGTTCAGGTTTCACAAGCCCTAAGTCGGGGTATCGCGGTTATATGTCCTGAATGTTCCATCAGGGTTTTGGCAAAATGTCTTATGGGCAAAGATTGTTTAACATTCGTGATTATAGGTAGTTAGCCTTTGTTTGCTAAAGGCGGAACGAAGCAGCTCTTGTATTTTCAGTCAGGATTTTTTGTCCATGTGTGGCATTATTGGTATTATCGGCACCTCCGAAGCGGCACCGCGTCTGATTGAAAGCCTGAGACGGCTGGAATATCGAGGCTATGACAGTGCCGGTATTGCCGTGGTCACGCCGGAAGGGGTGGCGCGTCGCCGTGCCGCCGGTAAGATCAGAAATCTTGAGGGCGAGATTGAGGCGGCACCGGTTTTCGGGCAGGTCGGCATCGGACACGTGCGCTGGGCGACACATGGCGCACCGACCGTGGCCAATGCCCACCCGCACAGTCACGGGGCGGTGACGCTGGTGCACAATGGCATTATTGAGAACTATGCCGAGATTAAAGCCGAACTGGAAGCCAAGGGGCATGTGTTCAGTTCGGATACCGATACCGAGGTCATTGCGCATCTTCTGGATGTGACGCTAAAGACCGGGCTGGGTTTAAGGGAAGCTTTCAAGGCCGTGCTGGATCGTCTGCATGGGGCCTATGCGCTGGCGATTATCGTTGAGGGGGAGGCCAATACGCTTTTGGGGGCGCGTCGGGGTTCGCCTTTGGTGGTCGGCTGGGGCAATGGCGAGATGTTCTTAGGCTCCGATGCGCTGGCGGTCGGGCCGTTTACCCAGAAAATTACCTATCTTGAGGAGGGTGACTGGGTGGTCTTGTCGCCTGAAGGGGCGGAGATCTATGACGCCAGTGGCGGGCGGGCGAACCGTCCGGTGACCACGGTGCCCGCTTCGGCGGCGCTGGTGGAAAAGGGCGCGTTCCGGCACTTCATGGAAAAGGAAGTACACGAGCAGCCCGAAAGTACGCAGCGCACCCTGTCGGCCTATCTTGACCCGGTGCACGGCGGGCTTAAATCGACGGTTTTGGAAAGTGTTGATTTCGCCAGGGTCAGCCGGTTGCAGATTATCGCCTGTGGCACGGCCTATTATGCGGGCTATATCGCCAAGTACGCCTTTGAGAAGCTGGCGGGATTGCCGGTCGATGTTGAGGTGGCATCTGAGTTCCGTTACCGCGAACCGGCGATCATGGAGGGTACGCTGGCTCTGGCGGTATCGCAGTCAGGGGAAACGGCAGATACGCTGGCGGCGCTGCGCTGGTGCAAGGCGCAGGGTCATCAGACGGCGGCACTTGTGAACGTCCATACCTCGACCATGGCCCGTGAAGCCGACATTCTGTGGCCGACACATGCGGGGCCGGAAATCGGTGTCGCTTCGACCAAGGCGTTTACGGCGCAATTGTCGGCGCTTCTGGCGCTTGTGGTGGCGGCGGGTGTACAGCGTGGACGTATTGACGCGTCTGAACAGGCGCGTCTGGTGCAGCTTTTACTGGAAAGTCCCGGTCTTATTTCACATGCGGTGGCTATGGATGCCGATATTGCCCGCACGGCCTATGGCTTGTCGAAGGCGCGCGATGTGATCTATCTCGGGCGCGGGGCCATGTTCCCGCTGGCGCTTGAGGGTGCGTTAAAGCTTAAGGAAATCAGCTATATCCATGCCGAGGGCTATGCGGCGGGGGAACTGAAGCACGGGCCGATCGCGCTGATTGATGAAAATACGCCGGTTGTGGTGATTGCACCGGATGATGAGCTGTTTGAAAAGACCGCCTCCAATGTGCAGGAAGTCGCGGCGCGCGGTGGGCCGGTGATTATGATCACCGATGCCACGGAGAAGGTGCCGAACCTTAATGGTGGGCTTAAGGTCATCAAGGGGCCAGCCTGTGATCCGTTTATTGCGCCGCTGGTCTATGCGGTGCCGATGCAGCTTCTGGCCTATCATACGGCAGTGCATAAGGGCACGGACGTCGATCAGCCGCGCAATCTGGCTAAGTCAGTGACGGTGGAATAGGGCAGGGTTTCGTGAGCAGGGGGGGCATGTCTAAGGCGGAATTTCGGGCGGTTATTTTAACCCTGCTGTTTGTGGCGGTCGTAGCGGCGGCGGTTTGGATTCCTGTCAGGATAATGGCCTATAGCAAGGCGCACGTCACACTCATGCAGACGCCCTGCTATAGCCGGTGTCCGGCTTTTCAATATGATCTTTTCGGTGATGGCACCGTTGTTTACCAGAACGCGGATTTGAGCTATCCCGTGACCTATAGGATCAGCCGTCTTGAGGCGATCCATGCCATCTGGCGGATTGATACCTCAACTATCCGAAAAGGCTATTGGGAAGGCGTAGGCGGTACGCACACGCCTAGCTGTATCGTGCATTTCAGGTTGTCAGGCTGGTTCGTAGAAAATGTCTGCGGTACGGTTCACATTGAGGATAGAGATAAGATTAAACCGGCCCTTCGCCCCTTGATTAAGGTGTTAAGGCTGGACAGGGGTAAGCCTGATTATGAGCCTTCGCTTCCGAAGGATATTCATATCAGCAGGTTTGTGCCTTCACCAGAATATACGGTTGCAACAATTTGGAAGCCATCTCCGCCGCCGCCCTTACCTGATGAAGGGCTCAGTAAATAGGGCGGGCAGTTTTCACGGAATAGTTTGTTGGTGGGGCTTAATGGGTTGCCTTTCAGGGCTTATATGGCCTATGGCTGTCCGCAACTGAGAAACACTCAGACAGTCGGATCGTGGCATCGGCTTGCGATCTGAAACCCCTCAATGCCAGATATAGAAAGAGTGATTATGAAAATTGCGCTCATCAACGAAAACAGTCAGGCCGCGAAGAACGGTATCATCTTTGATGCTCTGAAAACCGTTGCCGAGCCTCTGGGCCACTCCGTTTACAACTATGGTATGTACGGTGCGGAAGACAAGGCGTCGCTGACCTACGTCATGAACGGCCTGCTGGCCGGTATCCTGCTGAACTCGAAGGCGGTTGATTTCGTCGTCACCGGCTGTGGCACCGGCATGGGCGCCATGCTGGCTTCGAACTCGGTTCCGGGCGTTTTCTGCGGCCTGATCGTTGACCCAACCGACGCCTTCCTGTTCGGTCAGATCAATGACGGTAACGCGGTTTCCCTGCCTTACGCCAAGGGCTTTGGCTGGGCGGCTGAGCTGAACCTGCAGGACATCTTCCGCAAGCTGTTCGAAGGCGAGCGCGGTCTGGGCTATCCTAAGGAACGTGCAGAAATCATGGCCAAGAACCGTGGCATCCTGCGTGAACTTAAGGCCGCCAGCTGCAAGGACTTCCTGACGGTTCTGAAGACCGTTGATCAGGACCTGCTGAAGGCCGCTGTTGCCGGTGAGAAGTTCCAGGAATACTTCTTTGCCAATGCGCAGGACGAAGACATCAAGGCCTATATCAAGGGTCTGGTGAACTAAGGTTCAGCCTTTTGAGATAAGAAACGCCCGCCGGTTGAGAGACTGGCGGGCGTTTTTTTGTGCGGAACGTGCCCCTCACCCCGACCCTCTCCGCAGAGGGGAGAGGGAGAAGGCAGACACCACCTACCTCGGGGCAATCGGGTGCAGGGCCTGAGGCCCTGCGGGGCGGAGGGTTTCGGCTAGCAGATGGGCTTCGGGAGCGCGGGACGAACCGGTGCGCCAGATGACCACAATATCGCGGAAGGCATCGGGGGATTTCAGCGGGCGGATGCTGACGCGGCTGTCGTGGACGAGGCTGGATTGCGCCGCCATAGCCGGCAGAAGCGACACCCCAAGACCTGAGCCGATCATCTGAACCAGCGTATTGAGCGAAGTGGCGGCAAAGCCCCCGCTGGCGTGGCTGTTTTCAATGGTGCCCGGGGCATTCCACTGACAGGCGGCCAGGGCATGGTCGCGCAAGCAGTGGCCGTCTTCGAGCAGGATCAGTTCCTCGGCCTTGAGGGCTTCGGGGGTGATTTCGGACTGTCTGGCCAGCGGGTGGTCGGCAGGGGTGGCGGCGACGATCTCGTCTTTGCAGACAAAGGCATGATCAAGCCCCGTCAGGTCATAGGGCAGGGCGATGACGGCGGCATCAAGTGCGCCGCTTTTGAGGCTTGAGATCAGGCGGGCGGTCTGGTCTTCGCGCAGGAACAGGCGCAGTTGCGGGAAGCTTTCCCTGAGGCGCAGCAGGGCGTCGGGCAGCAGGAAGGGGGCAATAGTCGGGATGACCCCCAGACGGAAACGGCCGCTTAAGGGGCGGGTGGCCCCTTGTGCGGCTTCGACGAGGTCTTCGGCACGGGCGAGGATGTCTTCGGCGCGTTTCAGGGTTTCCTCACCGATGGCCGTCAGGATGACCTGACCCCGGGCGCGGTCGATCAGGCGCACGCCCAGACCCTTTTCCAGTTCGGCAATGCCTGAGGACAGGGCGGGCTGGGAGACAAAGGCGGCCTCGGCAGCGGCAACGAAGCTTTTGTGTTCGTTGAGTAATTTCAGATATTGTAACTGACGCAAGGTCGGCAGCATGGCGGGTCTCCGGTGTCGCCTACTTAATATAAGCGTAATTTATCAAATAACCACAAAGCATCACTTATATTATTCATTTTGTGCGGGGTCGGTTTTTGTGTAAGGAGGCGCAACCTTCCCCCCACAGTGTTTGCGCCCCTTACATGAGTAATTCTCTGAAAATCGATGTTTCCACTCCGTCAGACCGTGGCGCGCCCAAGGTGGGTTTCGTGTCGCTGGGCTGTCCGAAGGCGCTGGTCGATTCCGAGCGTATTCTGACGCGGCTTAAGGGCGAGGGCTATAACACATCGGCCAGTTATGATGGGGCTGATGTCGTGGTGGTCAATACCTGCGGGTTTCTCGATTCCGCACGTGAAGAAAGCCTGAACGCTATTGGTGAGGCGCTGGCGGAAAACGGCAAGGTCGTAGTGACCGGCTGTCTGGGGGGCGAGGCTGACCTGATCCGTGAGCGGTTTCCGCAGGTAGCGGCGATTACCGGTGCGCATCAGTATGAGGAAGTGATGGAGGCCGTGCGCCGCATCACGCCGGCAAAGCCCGACCCATTTCGCGATCTGGTGCCTGACCCCAATGATCCGGGTGTGCGTCTGACGCCGAAGCACTATTCTTATCTGAAGATTTCCGAAGGCTGCAATCACCGCTGCTCGTTCTGTATCATTCCTTCCCTGCGGGGTGATCTGGCGTCGCGTCCGATTGATGAGGTGCTGCGCGAAGCTGAGGTTCTGGCCAAAAACGGCGTAAAGGAACTTCTGGTGGTGTCGCAGGACACCTCGGCCTATGGGTTGGATATCAAATATGCCGAGGGCCAGTGGCGTAACAATTACTATAAGGCCAGTTTTGAAGATCTGGCGCGCGGCTTAGGCGAGTTGGGCATCTGGGTGCGGATGCATTATGTCTATCCCTATCCCCATGTGAACAGTGTCATTCCGCTGATGGCCGAGGGCAAGATCCTGCCCTATCTCGATATTCCCTTCCAGCATGCAAGCCCTAAGGTGCTTAAGGCCATGCGCCGTCCCGGTAATCAGGAGCGCACACTTGAGCGCATCATGAGCTGGCGCGAAATGGCGCCGGATATCACCCTGAGATCGACCTTTGTTGTGGGCTTTCCGGGGGAGACGGAAACCGATTTCAACTATCTGCTGGACTGGCTGGAGATTGCGCAGCTTGATCGGGTCGGGGCCTTTGCCTACGAGAACGTTGAGGGCGCGGCGGCGGCGCAGTTACCTGAGCATGTGTCCGAAGAGGTCAAGCAGGACCGTCTGGCGCGGTTCATGGCCGTGGCGTCGCGTATTTCGGCAAAGAAGCTGGAGCAGAAGGTCGGTCAGGTGGTTGATGTGCTGGTCGATGAGGTG
>NZ_ML636837.1:500583-746045 GCF_006475605.1 Asticcacaulis tiandongensis
ACCTGAGCATGTGTCCGAAGAGGTCAAGCAGGACCGTCTGGCGCGGTTCATGGCCGTGGCGTCGCGTATTTCGGCAAAGAAGCTGGAGCAGAAGGTCGGTCAGGTGGTTGATGTGCTGGTCGATGAGGTGCGCAGCGATGGTGTGGGTGTGGCCCGCACCAAGGGCGATGCGCCGGAAATCGACGGACATATATACCTCAAGGGCTTTAATGGTCTGAAGGCCGGTGAGTTTCAGAAGGCGCGGGTCACGCGGGCCGATGCCTATGATCTGTGGGGCGAGCCGGAGAATATGGTGCGTTTGAACCGTGTGCCGACGGCGCGTCCGGGCGGGCGGGTACACCGGATTATTTCACGAAGCTAAGGGCGTACTGAAAAGTAGGAACCGGTTTTCGGAACAGATGCGCGATAAAACGGCGCTTAAGCAGCGAAGCGGTAGCGCAATAAAGAACGTACATCCCGAAACGAAGTTCGGTGAAGCCAACCGCTGTGGTTTGCCCCCTCCGCCTCGACTGCGCTCGGCACCTCCCCCGTACGCTGCGCTACAGGGGAGGATGTTAGGGGGCGATCCAGAAGCCGAAGCGGGTCAGGGGTTTGGAAATGTCCTTCAGCGGCCAGTTATGGGTTTCGGCCAGCGCCGTGAGTTCGCGGCGGGGGAGCAGTACCCAGCAGCGCTGGGACAGATGCCAGCCCGGCTGGGCGTGATGCTTCGGGATGAACCAGATGTCGCGTGTATCAATTTCGATGCTGGCAAGCTGATCCAGCGGCATTTCGGCACCATTGGGCGCTATAAACAGTTTGCGCTCAGGGTCATAGCTGAACAGGGGCTTATGGATGAGCGACAGGGCAATCAGGCCCGCCAGAAGTAACCACACCAGCCAGGCTGCAACGCCTTCGCCGCGCCAGATAGCTGACGCCGCCCAGAAGGGGGCGAGCAGCAGAAGGGCTACGGTATAGACGTTCAGCACGGTACCGCTCCAGTTCAGGCGGATAAGGCGGTCGGTATCGGCGTCTGGGGTTGTCATTACGCTGTTCTGAAGATTTAAAAATTTGAGCCTAAAGCGCATCCCGAAAAGTGTGAAGCACTTTTCGGACAAGATGCGCGACAAAGCATAAATTATGCATCCCGAAACGAAGTTCGGCGAAGCCAAAAGTGTGAAGCACTTTTCGGACAAGATGCGCGACAAAGCAAAGATTGCATCCCGGAACGCCGTTCGGCGAATAGTGGAGAGACCGTTTTTCCAAGTATGAAATGATTTTTAATTTTCAGCCGTATGGTCAGAAGCGTCTGCTTATTATCTTATGTATGATGAAAATCAATGGTTTAACCTTACCGTGTAACCATAAAATAAACCAAATATGCTTTATCGTTCAATATGATATGCGCGTGAAGCAGTGTGATCACGTTAAGCATATTAAGGATTTAATTACCAAACGGGTATACACCGCATGCTTGTGTGGCGCGGCTTTCCAATTTTCGCGGCGGGGACATGAAGTCAGTTTTGACGACAGGCCGATGCAAGTGAAGAGCGTGTTCTCTTTCGGATTTATGCAGGATTTGGCTACAGTAAAATGACTTTTGATTATCGTAGTATGAGTGGGTTTTGTAAGCGTCTGGCTCTGGCGGGTGCCGGATGTCTGCTGGCTATACCGCTGGCGACTCAGGCGCAGGAGGGGAATAATTTCCGCCTGACCGGACAGATATCGGCGCTTAGTGACGGGGTTTTTCGTGGCGTGAGCCAGACCGAGGGTGTGGCGCAGTTTACGGCGGGTGCGCAAGTGGCGCATACCAGCGGAGTCTATGCCGGTACGCTGTATAAGACCATGCGCGACCGGGCGACGGGTCTGGATGGCCAGTATCAGGTGTTTGTCGGCTATCGCACGAGCCTTGCCGGAACCGACATCAACGGCCGCGTCAATTTCAAGAACTATCTGGGTCTGGCCAAAGGTACGGACGATGATCTGGTGGAATATGAGGTCACGCTGGGGCGCAAGTTGTCGGAGCGTTTTTCGGGTCGCCTGAACATGGCCTATACGCCCGATCATTACGGCAATCGCGCCAAGGCGGCGAGCTTTGCCGAGATCGGACTGAGCTTTAAGGCGACGCCGAAACTGACGCTTCAGGCGGCAAATGGTTTCCGCCATATCGAAAACAGCACCGACTATGCCAGCTATCTGGCTAGTGCACAGTATGCCGTCACCCCAAGCTTTAATGCGGCCCTGAGCTTCACGACCACAAGTGAGCGTGAACGCGGCGGTAAATTCGACGACACGGTATTCCTCACCCTTCAGAAGCGTTTCTGAGCAGGAGCTCTTTCATGACTATCAAAACACGAATTCTGGCTCTGGTGGCAGCGTTTGCGCTGATGGCCGCAGCGATCACCGGTCTGGGTCTTGTGACTATCGGTGACTATAACAAGATTGTCGATGACTATGGCCACGCTTATGAAAACGCCTATAAGGGTGAACGCCTGAACCGGATTGTCACGGCCGTAGTGATGGATTCCCGTGGCGTCTATATGGCTCAGGATACGACGGCAGCGACCGCTTTTGCCGACCGCATGGACGCAAGCCTTGATGAGATGCTGACGCTGCTGGCGGACTGGAAAAAGGAAGTTCGTCCGGGTGAGTTGCCGGAACTGGCCAAGGTAGAGGCACGTGCGCTGGAGTTTAACACCTTCCGTCGTGAAGTTGCTGATCTTGGCCGTGATGTGTCGCCGCTTGAGGCCAGCCTTAAGGGGAACAACGACGACAACCGCAACAACCGTCAGGCCTTCCAGGGTGAAATTGATACCATGGTCGACATCATTCGTAACGAACTTGAGACGACTCAGGCTTCGGTTGAGGACTATAGCTCAACGCGCAGCGTTTTGTTCCTCGGGCTGGCGCTTTCGGGCATTGTGCTTCTGGTGGTTCTGGCGCTGTGGATAGCTATCAAGACAATTTCGCGTCCATTGCAGAATGTCAGCCACATTGTGACGAAGCTGTCCGAAGGGGCGCTGGATACGGTTATTCCGGAAGGCAAGGGCAAGGATGAAGTGTCAGTGCTGCAACGCGCCATCCGTGTCTTGCGTGACCGGGCCAAGGAGGCTGAGGTTCTGCGGGCTGATGCGGCGCGTCAGAAAGAACAGTCTGAAGCCGAACGCAAGGCTATGATGTTGTCGATGGCCAATGACTTCGAGGCGGCTGTCGGCGGGATCGTGGACAGCGTGTCCACGGCGGCGACCAATATGCAGGCCACCGCCCAGCAGCTGAGCGCTTCGGCGCAGGAAACCTCGGCGCAGTCACTGACGGTATCGGCAGCGGCAGAGCAGGCCTCGGCCAATGTCGGATCTGTGGCCAGCGCTGCGGAGGAGCTGGGGGCTTCGGTGAACGAGATCAGCCGTCAGGTTGAGCGTTCAAGCGAAATGTCTCAGGCAGCGGTCAACGAGGCCGGTTCAGCCATGACGGTTGTGAGCGAACTGAGTGAGGCGGCGGAAAAGATCGAGGGCATTATTTCGATCATCTCTGATATTGCCAGCCAGACTAACCTGCTGGCGCTCAATGCAACCATTGAATCGGCACGGGCCGGTGAGGCCGGTAAGGGCTTTGCGGTTGTGGCCGCCGAGGTCAAGCAACTGGCCGGTCAGACATCAAAAGCGACGGCTGAGATCGGTGACCAGATCAAGGCTATTCAGTCAACGACCGAAAAGACGGTCGCTGCCATCAGCGGGATTACCGGTGCTATCCGCGATATCGATCAGGTAGCGGCGGCTATTTCAACGGCTGTCAGCCAGCAAGGGGCAGCCACCAGCGAGATCGTGGTGGCGGTGACGGAAGCCTCTGCGGGCACGGGTGAAGTTACGGCCAATATTACCGGCGTGGCGCAGGCGGCTGAAGAAACCGGTCAGGGGGCTACCTATGTGCTTGAGGCCGCTTCGGGTCTGGCGCAGCAGTCGGAACATCTGAAGGCGGAAATGCAAAATTTCCTGGGAACCATACGCGCCGCGTAAGATGCGGCTTCGTACGAAAGAAGCAAAGAAAACGGGAGACGGTCTGACCATCTCCCGTTTTTTGTTCTTTATCAGGCGGCGTCGGAGTGTGCGGTTTCGCTTAAGAGAGCGAACAGGGCGTCAGCTGTTTCGACCTTACGCAGGGATTCGCGCAAATCCTTTTGACGCAGCAGGCGCGACACCTTGGCCAGTGCGCGCAGGTGCTCGGTGCCGGCATCTTCGGGGGCAAAAAGGGCGAACAGCAGGTCGACCGGCATGTCGTCTATGGCGTCATATTCAACCGGCGTTTCAAGGCGCACGAAGACGCCGCGCATCCGGTCAAGCCCTTTGAGGGCGGCGTGGGGCACAGCAACCCCAAGACCGACGCCGGTAGAGCCGAGCTTTTCACGGTCAACCAGCCCCTGAAGAATGGTGTCAGACTCTATTTCCAGCACGCGCTCGGCCAGATCGGCGACGATCTGAAGGGCGTGACGTTTGGAATTGGCACCAATCGGGCCAATGACCGCATTACGCTCAAGCAACTGACTTAGAAACATAAAGGCTATCCACTCAGACTTACGGCAGGCTTTTGCAGCCGTATCAAAAAAGCAATGCAGACAGAGAGGTGCGCCCTGTTGCGCCCGCCCTTAGCGGGGCGGTGACCGTAAGTCAACCGTCCAGTTAGAGCGCGTCGCCCTCAGGGGGGACGCGCTCAGACTTTTAGTATGCTTGCAGGGTGTGGCATTTACGCGGCGGGACGCGCGCGGGTGCGCTCAGGGTCGATCCAGCCAATATTACCATCGGGGCGACGATAAATGACCGACAAACCCCCATGGGCCGCATTGCGGAACATGATCACCGGATAGTTGGACAGATCAAGCTCGTCCACGGCCTGTGAGACGCTCAAGGTGCGGATCGGGGCCTCGGTTTCGGCAATGATCAGCGGTTGCGGCGGGCTGTCGTGATCGAGGCCATCATCAATCTCTTCGGGTTCGTCCTCATAGTCTGCGCCCTGAATGACGGTGAGCGGCACCATTTCCTGCTTTTGCGGGGCATTGGTGGGGTAATGGCTCTTGAGACGGCGTTTATACCGGCGGATACGGGTTTCCATGCGGGTCAGCATGGCATCAAGGGCTGAATGAGCGTCACCGCCGAAATTATGCGCTACGAGCGTTTGACCCGAGGCCAGCCTGACCCAGCAGTCTATACGGAACAGATGGCCTTCCTTGGAGAGGGTAACGTCGGCATTGGCACCGCCGCGCTCGAAATATTTGTCAATGCGTTGGGTAAGTTCCTCCTCGATACGCTCCTTAAGGGCACTACCGACTTCGACTTGTTTGCCACTGACTTGTATCTGCATAATTCACATGCTCCGTTCTTGGGACGTCTGTCAGGTTTCGAACCGGACGCTGACGTCCAGAGTCTGCGCGCCGGAGGGTGGCGCGTCCCTTCAGACTAGACCTTTCCGGAGAAGTGTTAAGTCACTTAAATGTGTAGATTAATAAACAAGGTGCAAATAAGCCTTTGATAAGCTTATTTTATCAGTCTCTTACGCTCGACCGATGAGGGAATGCGCAGGGCTTCGCGGTATTTTGCCACAGTACGGCGGGCTATATCCACACCGGCTTCCTTGAGGATTTCCACGATCCGGTCATCCGACAGGATTTCGCCCGACATCTTTTCGCCGTCGATTAAGGTCTTAATCTTGTGACGCACGGACTCGGCAGAATGGGCGGCAGTGCCGTCCGAGGAAGATATGGATGAGGTGAAGAAGAATTTCAGCTCAAACACGCCGCGCGGCGTCGAGACATATTTATTGGTGGTCACCCGCGAGACGGTTGATTCATGCATGCCAATGGCATCGGCCACGGTTTTCAGGTTCAATGGGCGCAGGCTTTCGACGCCGTGCACAAAAAAGCCGTCCTGCTGACGCACGATTTCCGCTGACACCTTAAGGATGGTGCGGGCGCGCTGATCGAGGCTCTTGATCAGCCAGTTGGCTTGATTCAAACATTCGCTGAGATAGGTTTTTTCGTTATCCGAGCGGGCCGAACCTGAGACGCGGGCATGGTATTTCTGATCGACCAGTACGCGGGGCAGGGTGTCGGTATTCAGGTCCACCCGCCAGCCACCGGTAGCGTCCTGACGGACAAAGACATCGGGCACGACGGTTTGCGATGGTTCTGCGCCGAAGGCGGCCCCCGGACGCGGGGTCAGAGCCTTCAATTCACTGATCATGTCGCTCAGGTCTTCGTCATCGACGCCGCAGAGCTTTTTCAGGCCATTGAGATCACGGCGGGCCAGAAGTTCCAGATTATCAATCAGGGCTTCCATAGCCGGATCGAAGCGGTTGCGCTCAATCAGTTGTAGCTTAAGGCATTCGGGCACCGAACGGGCAAAGACGCCGGTCGGTTCAAAGCCCTGACAGGTGGTGAGCACCGTTTCAATCAGGTCTGTGCTACAGCCCATGCGTTCGCTGATCTCGGTGAGGTCGGCGCGTAAGTAACCGCCATCATCGACCTCATCAATCAGGATCTGGGCAATGGCCATTTCAGGGGGGGTAAAACCGGCGATCAGGGCCTGGTCGGTCAGGTGTTCGCTTAAGGATTTTTCGCGGTTGTGGCGGCTTTCAAGGCCTTCGTCGTCGCCGTCGAAGCTGCCGCCCTTACCGGCGCGGCTCCAGTCGATCATCGGGCCGTCGCCCGCATCGGCGCTGTGGTTTTCGGCTTCACGCAAGGTGGGGGCGTCATCGCCGTAAAGATCGGTATTAGAGGCGTCGAGATCGGTATTGGCGCGTAAAGAATCCTGATCGGACAGTTCCAGTTCGCGGTGATCGGAAGGGGTGTCAGACTCGCGACTGTCCGTGTCGCCTGAATCGTTATCTGTTAAGGGGTCGCCGTCTTCGCGTTGTAATAAGGGGTTGCGTTCCAGTTCGGCTTCGACCACGGCCTCAAGCTCAAGGTTAGACAATTGCAGAAGCTTGATAGCCTGCTGCAACTGGGGCGTAATAACCAGCCCCTGCCCTTGTCTAAGTTCTAATCTTTGCCCCAGTGACATACGCGAAGCCTAAACCTTAACCCCTTATATTGCGTTAAGGCGGTTCGTGTGGCTTGGGAAGGTCTATTCGTCGAAGGTGTTGCCGAGATAAACGCGGCGAACTTCGGGGTCGTTACGCACGTCATCGGCAGAGCCTTCAAACAGCACCGTGCCGGAATGGATGATATAGGCGCGGTCGATGATATCGAGGGTTTCGCGGACATTGTGATCGGTGATCAGAATGCCGATGCCCTGCTGCTTGAGGTAGGAGACGACATCGCGGATATCGGCAATGGCCAGAGGATCGATACCGGCGAAAGGCTCATCGAGCAGGATAAAGGAGGGCTTGCCGGCCAGCGCACGGGCAATTTCCACACGACGGCGCTCACCGCCTGACAGGGCGGTGGCCGGTGAGGTGCGGATATGGGTGATGCGCAGTTCTTCGAGCAGGCGGGTGACTTCGGCGGCCACCTGCGCCTTATCTTTGGTGTGCAGTTCGAGCACGGCCAGAAGGTTTTGTTCGACGGTCATGCCGCGAAAGATCGAGGCTTCCTGCGGCAGGTAGCCCAGTCCCATGCGCGCGCGCTGATACATCGGCTGATGGGTGATGTCGTAACCGTCAAAGGTGATCTTGCCGTAATCGGCTTCGACCAGACCGGTGATCATATAGAAACAGGTGGTCTTACCGGCACCATTGGGGCCGAGAAGGCCTACGACCTCACCACGGTGCAGGGACAGGCTGACTTCCTTGACGACAACCCGTTCTTTGTAGGCCTTGCCAATGCCGGTGACGAGCAGACCGTCCGACGCATTATCGGCGGGGGCTTGAGGCTCGGGACGGGAGGCGGTCACGGGGGCGTTCACGGTCGGATAAGTCCTGTGGCTTCAGTCTTAGGGACGGGCAGGCGTGGGGGCGGTGGTGCCATCAGGGTAGAAGACGCCTCTGACGCGTCCGCCCTGACCCGAAGGGGCACCATCGATGGTACTTTTCTTTATGCCGACGACATAGGTCAGGCGTTGGCCGGTCAGGACGTTCTGACCCTGCTTGAGGATCACATCGCCGGTGACGACCATGGTGTCATTGGACTGGGTATAGACGGCCTTATCACCGCGCATCACCTGATCATCGACGACGTAATAGATCCTGCCGGTGGCTTCGATGCGCGACAGCTGATCCCAGTTGCCTGAGGCGGATTGCGTGTAGGTAATCCTGACATTGTCGGCCTGAAGGCTGGCGGTGTCCTGAAGCAACTGAACGCGGCCGGTCAGGACGACACTATGGTCGGTGTTGTCGGCCTGCATATTATCGGCACTGTACATGATCGGGCCGCCATTACTGCTGGTGCCGGCCAGTTGCGCCACGGCAAAAGGTGCGGTGAGACCGGTCACCGCCATCAAAAGAGCGGTAAGGAGTGCCTTCTTATTCATTCTGCCAGACCTTGTGTTGCGCACCGATGTCAGTTTCCGTTCCTGAGGGTTCCGGTGACCTTTTGTTCACCCTTACCATTAAAATGTACCCGATTGCCATTGTCTTCTATGCGGAAGCTCTGGGCCTTGATGTCGCCATTGGCCCATTCGCCTTCGACATAGCTGTTGCCGACAACTGTGGAATTTTTAAGATCAATCCGCGCATCCTGCGTTTTCAGGACAAATTCCTGAGAGGAGTTAACCACCACGTCTTTTTTGAAGGTGATGGTGCGGTTATCATTATTGTAGATGCCGGTCGCGGCCTCAAGTTGCGAGGTGCTGGCGTTTTCCGAGCGGATATCGACGCGTGGCGCGGTGAGGGTAATCACCGGCGTATTGCCGCGCCGTATCGCCTCGACGCCGCGCAGGGTGTAGCGGCTGCCGTCGTCACCGCGATCGGTATAGAGCGGATTCAACATGCGGATGTCGGTGGTATTGGCCCCGTAGACATTGAGAGAATTCAGCACGCTCTGGACGATGACCCAGACCACAAGCAACAAAACGATGCCGATAATCAGTCCGGGCAGCAGAACGCGCAGACGATGAATGCGCCGCGCCCGCTTTTTCCACGCCCGTGCCTGAACCTGACGGCGATGGATGTCGGCGTCGATGGATTCAGGTGTGGCGACCGGATGGATATCGTCTAAAAGCTGGGCCATTGAAGGTGCCGGTAAACTTCCCGCTTAATTCCATGAATGGGCAAAGATATCGCAATCTTCCCAGCCTGCCAAATCGAGTTTGACGCGCTGCGGCAGAAAATCGAAACAGGCCTGCGCCAGGGCATTGCGGCCTTCGCGTTCCAGCATAGTATCGAGCTTTGTTTTCAGGGCGTGCAGATGCAGCACATCGGAGGCAGCATAGGCCAGTTGTTCCGGCGACAGGGTGGCAGCACCCCAGTCGGAGCTTTGTTGTGCCTTGGAGATATCGACGCTTAAAAGTTCGCGCACCAGATCCTTGAGGCCGTGGCGGTCGGTATAGGTACGCGCCAGTTTCGAGGCGATCTTGGTGCAATAGACCGGCGCGGTGGTGACGCCTAAGTGCAGCTCAAACATGCCGATATCGAAGCGGCCAAAGTGAAACAGTTTTAAGACCTCAGGGTCGGCCAGCAGGCGTTTCAGGTTCGGGCAGTCATAGGCCGGACGGTTCAGGCGCACGACATGGGCGTCGCCGTCACCGGCGGACAACTGAACCACGCAGAGATCATCACGACGAAAGCGCAGGCCCATGGTTTCGGAATCGATGGCCACGCTGGCTCCCAGATCGAGACCGTCAGGGAGGTCACCTTCGTGATAATGAATAGCCACGCACTTTATCCTTGATCAACTTAAGTTCCAGAACACAGGGCCTAAGCCAAATGGCCTTAGAGGTCAATTCAGATAAGACTTACCAGCCGCAGTTCTGACCCTTGTTTTCCTGCGTCAGCCAGTCATTGAGCGGGGCGAAATAGGCGGCTATGGCCGCGGCATCAGTTTCGCGGGTGCCGGTAAAGGCCTCAAGGGCGTCCGGCCAGGGCTGTGACGCGCCCATCTCCATCATGGCGTTGAATTTCTGCCCGACATCGCGGCGGCCATAGATGGAGCAGCGGTGCAGCGGCCCTTGCCAGCCCATCTGGTCGCAGGCGGCCTTATGGAACTGAAACTGATAGATGTGGGCCAGGAAATAGCGGGTATAGGGCACATTGGCGGGGACGTGATATTTGGCACCGGGGTCGAAGGCGTCACGCGGGCGCACGCCCGGCGGGGTCAGGCCCTGATAGTCATTCACCAGCTGCCACCAGCGCTCATTGTAGCGGTTCGGTGTGATCTGGCCGGAATAGACCTCCCAGCGCCAGCGATCGACGACGACGCTGAAGGGCAGGAAGGCGATCTTTCCGAGCGCCATTTTCAGCAGATAGGGGATGTCTTCGGAGGCGTCAGGCACCTTATCGAGCAGGCCGATCTGATTGAGATAGACGGGGGTGACGGAGCTTAAGCCGATAAAGTCGCCAATAGCTTCGTGGAAGCCGTCATTGGCGCCGTTCTTGAACAGGAACGGCTGATCCTTATAGGCGCGCTGATAGTAGTTATGTCCCAGTTCGTGGTGGATGGTGTAGAAGTCTTCGGCATTGACCTGTGTGCACATTTTGACGCGCACATCGTCGCGGTTATCGAGGTCCCACGCCGAGGCATGGCAGACGACTTCGCGGTCACGCGGGCGGGTGATCATCGACCTTTGCCAGAAGCTTTCGGGCAGAGGGGCGAGGCCTAGGGATGTATAGAAGGCCTCACCGGTGCGCATCATCTTTTCCGGCGTGTATTTCTTTTGGGTCAGCAGGCGGTCGAGGCTGTAGGCGGATTTGGGCAGGGATTTCGGGGCGACTATGTCATAGATATTGGCCCAGTCCTGCGCCCACATATTGCCGAGCAGATCCGCACGGATCGGGCCATGCTTGGGTTGCACCGCATCGCCGTAATGGGCGTTCAGTTGACGGCGCACATAGCAGTGCAGGTTTTTATAGAACGGATTGACCTGTGCCCACAGGCGGTCGGTTTCCGAGGCAAAGGCGTCGGGCGACATGTCATAACCGGAACGCCACAAGGCCCCTGTGTCGGCAAAGCCGAGCCCCTGTGCGCCTTCGTTGGTCAGGCCAACAAGGCGGGCATAGTCGGCCTTCATGGGCACAGACACGGTGCGCCAGCCTTCGAACATGGCACGCAACAGGGCCGGATCACGTGAGGTGGCGAGAATCTGCGAGGCCTCATCAAGGGTGTAGGTCTTGCCCTTATGGGTGAACCTGCCGGTGGCATAGGTGGAATCAAGGCGGGTGGAGATGTCGGCGATTTCGGCGGCGGCACCGGCACGGTCGGCGGCAGGCACGACGAGGGATAATTTCAGCAGGTTCAGCTTGCGGCGGGTTTCGGGATCGGTATTTACGTCATTAAAGCGTGCCGCGCCGGTGGCCAGTCGGACACTTTCTTCGGTGAAGGCGGCGGTGGCCTTTGATTCCAGCCACATGGTGTCATGGGTAATATAGGTGTTGCGCACCCACGCGACGCGGGCGGCATATTCGCTTAGGTCGCCGAGCTTGGCTTCGGCGGCCTCAACGTAGGCTTTGGCGTCAGCCGCGGTGGGGGCGGTCTCAGAGACAGGTCTTTCAGGGGGTGGGGTGACGGTGGCGGTGGTGGCGCAACCGGTGATTAAGGCGATACAGGCACAGGACAGCAGCAGACGCTTGATCATCACACCCTCCCTCTTATGACAAGGCAGAGGGTGCCTTCATTTAGGCTTTGGCGTCAAGGCATAGAAAAAGCCGCCCCGTGATGGAGCGGCTTCGTTCTTTATGATCTGAGGCGTATGCCCCCGCCGTCGCGGACTTACGCCGCGACACCTCCCCCGATAAATCAGGGGAGGATGTATTCGTTTAGGCCAGTGACGGTTCGATGCCCTTACAGGCTTCGATCAGGCCCTGAACGCTGGCGACCGACTTGGCGAACATTTCTTTTTCGGCGTCGTTGGTCGAGAATTCGATGACCTTTTCCACGCCGTCTTTACCGATTACCGCCGGTACGCCGACATAGAGGTCGCTCAGGCCATATTCACCGCTGAGGAAGGCAGCAACCGGCAGAACGCGCTTCTTGTCCTTCAGGTAGGACTTGGCCATGGCGATGCCGGATTCGGCAGGGGCGTAGAAGGCCGAACCGGTCTTCAGCAGGGCAACGATTTCGCCGCCACCGCCACGGGTGCGCTTAACGATGGCGTCAAGCTCTTCCTGAGAAAGGAAGCCCTGAGCCACCAGTTCCGGCAGAGGCAGGCCGCCAACGGTCGAGTGACGTACCATCGGCACCATGTCATCGCCGTGGCCGCCGAGCGTCCACGCATGGATGTCTTCAACCGAAATGCCGGTCTTTTCAGCGAGGAAGTAGGCGAAGCGTGCGGAGTCAAGGACGCCTGCCATGCCGACAACCTTGTTGGTTGGAAGACCGGAGAACTTTTGCAGCGCCCAGACCATGGCGTCGAGCGGGTTGGTGATGCAGATAACAAAGGCGTTAGGGGCGTGGGCCTTGATGCCTTCGCCGACGGCTTTCATGACCTTGAGGTTGATGCCCAGAAGGTCATCGCGGCTCATGCCCGGCTTGCGCGGCACGCCGGCGGTCACGATGCAGACGTCGGCACCGGCGATGTCGGCATAGTCGTTGGCACCCTTAAGGGCAACGTCCGAACCGAAAACGGCTGAGGCTTCGGCGATATCCAGCGCCTTGCCCTGAGGTACACCTTCGGTGATGTCGAACAGTACGACGTCACCCAGTTCTTCGCGGGCGGCGATGTGGGCCAGAGTCCCGCCGATCATACCTGCACCGATCAATGCAATTTTTGCACGTGCCATGAGCTATCCCTTTTTTCGTGAGTTTACATCCCCGCGCGGCGAGGCTGTTTAAAGATTAACGGGTGCCCATAATCCTGTTGATGAAACCGCGCAAGACCTTGCGCCGCAACATGGCGATAATGTGATAGGTTTTTTGTTTCCCTTGCGCGTTATGCTCACCCTCATGGCAAGGTTTTGCCCCTCACCCTAACCCTCTCCCCCGTGGGGAGAGGGGATTTCAGGGCGGCTCCTGCCTATTGGGCGGTCATGGTGACGGCGGTGCGGCCACCGGAGGAATCGGTCAGTATACCTTTCCAGCGCCGATCCGTTTCTTTTTGCAGATCAAGCTGATAGGTCTTGCCAGCCCCTTTGTAATCAATGCGCAGGGTATCGGTGCCGGTCACAATGCGCTCCACAAGGCCCGAGCGGTTATAGGCGGCCGTGTTTTCCAGCGAGCGCCAGGCCCCCTCAGGGCTTGCGCCGCCGCGCAGTTGCAGGGCCACCAGCCCCTGACCGGTGGCATTGGTGACCACCCACCCACCTTCGAGTGCACCGGCGCGGGCATTGCGGCTGACGTGGCCGGACAGGACGCGGTTATCATACTGATGTTCGCTGGCTGATTTTTCACCTTCGTAGTCACGGCTGTAGACATCGACGGTCACAGCCCCTTCGGGCACCGATGGCGTGGTGGTGTTGGGAACCGTCGGGGCGTTGCCGCGTATCGACTGATAGGGAACAGGATTTGACGGCAGGGTTTGCGCCAGAAGCGGGGTTGAGGCCAGAAGCATAAGGGTCGGGGCCACGAGGGCGGCAGCGGGCAACCGGACTGATGTGCGCATAATTCTGAAAATCCTGAAATCCTGTGGCGACCGTGGGGAATGATACTTGTGACGCCAAATGTCCTAATTGCCTGCTAATTTTGGCAAAGCTTGGGCCATATGAGGCTATCCGCGGCAAAAAACCGCGCCCGCTTGTTGACAGGTTTGTCTTAAGGACTAAAAGACAGCACAAAACAGATGAAGGCTAACGCTTTCATCACACAAAATCTCTATGCACCGAGTATGCCCTTTGCTCTGAAAAAAAGGGCGATGAACACAAGGCCAGAGTACTTATGTCAAAGCCGCCTACCGCGTCCGCACCGCCCAGAGCCCTGCATCGGCCCCTGTCGCCGCATTTGCAAATCTGGCGTTATCACATCACCATGTTCACCTCGATCCTGCACCGCATCACCGGTGTGGCGACGATTGCCGGGCTTTTGCTCGGGGCCGGATGGCTGGTGGCGCTCGGGGCCACGGCGTCGGGCATTTGCCCCGAAGCCTATACGGTCTATCTGACCTTTGCCGCTTCGCCGTTCGGACTTCTGGTCTGGGTGGGGGTGACACTGGCGGGGTTCCTGCACCTGACCGGCGGCCTGCGTCACCTGATCTGGGACATGGGGCTGGGCTTTGACCTTAAGACATCGAACCTGATGGCCTGGTCGGGACTTCTGACCGCTGTGCTGGCGACCATCGCCGTGTGGTTTTATCTGTTTGCGACGGGCAAGGTGGTGCTATGAGCGACTCTTATCTGACCGAGCGGTCTGCGAAAGACTGGAAAAAGTCTGTAAAGCACGGGGCTGGCGAATGGCTGGCCGAGCGCGGTACGTCTGTGGCGCTTATTCCGCTGGTATTGTGGGCGGTGTTCAGCGGTATCGGGCTGGCTAATCAGGGCTATGAGGCGTCGCTGGCTTTTGTACGGGTTCCCCTCAATGCCGGACTGATTGCGCTGTTGTTCCTCATCAGCGGCTGGCACATGTTCATGGGCCTGAAAGTGATCATTGACGACTATATCGGCAAGCCCGGCACACGCGGCCTGCTCAATCTCGTCAATCTGTTGTTCTGTCTGGCGGTGGTGGTTGCCGTGCTGGGCGGGCTTTACTTCGTTTTCAAGGCGTAACCTGACATGACCAAAGCCTATACAGTTATCGAACACGAATATGATGTCGTGGTGGTGGGTGCCGGTGGTTCGGGTCTGCGCGCCGCGCTTGGGGCCGGTCAGGCGGGTCTGAAGACCGCCTGTGTCACCAAGGTTTTCCCGACACGCTCGCACACGGTTGCCGCGCAAGGTGGTGTGGCCGCTTCGCTTGGGAATATGGGTGAAGACAAGTGGGAATGGCACATGTACGACACCGTCAAGGGGTCGGACTGGCTGGGGGATCAGGACGCCATTGAATATCTTGTGCGTAACGCCCCTGAGGCGGTTTACGAGCTGGAACACTGGGGTGTGCCCTTCTCGCGTACCGAAGACGGCAAGATCTATCAGCGTCCGTTCGGCGGTATGACCAAGAACTTCGGCGAAGGCCCTGTGCAGCGTACCTGCGCCGCGGCTGACCGTACCGGTCACGCCATGCTGCATACGCTTTATGGCCAGTCCCTGCGCGAAGATGTTGAGTTCTTCATTGAATATTTCGCCCTTGATCTGATCATGGATGACGGCGTGTGTCGTGGGGTGACCTGCCTGAAGCTCGATGACGGTACGATCCACGTGTTCCGGGCGCATCTGGTTATTCTGGCGACCGGCGGTTATGGCCGCGCCTACTTCTCGGCGACTTCGGCGCACACTTGTACGGGTGACGGTAACGCCATGGTGCTGCGGGCCGGTCTGCCGCTTCAGGACCTTGAGTTCATTCAGTTCCACCCGACCGGCATCTATGGCTCGGGCTGTCTGATTACTGAGGGGGCGCGTGGTGAAGGCGGTTACCTGACCAACTCCGAGGGTGAGCGCTTCATGGAGCGTTATGCGCCGTCGGCCAAGGATCTGGCGTCGCGTGACGTGGTGTCGCGTTCGATGACCATGGAAATCCGTGAAGGGCGCGGTGTCGGCCCGAACAAGGACCACATCTTCCTGCATCTGGATCACCTGCCGCCTGATTTGCTGCACAAGCGTCTGCCAGGGATTTCGGAATCGGCGAAAATCTTTGCCGGTGTTGATGTGACCAAGGAGCCGATTCCGGTTATCCCGACTGTCCATTACAACATGGGTGGTATTCCGACTAACTATCACGGCGAAGTCCTGACCAAGGTCGGTGACAATGCCGACACCGTGGTGCCCGGCCTGATGGCCGTCGGTGAAGCGGCCTGTGTGTCGGTTCACGGCGCGAACCGTCTGGGGTCCAATTCGCTGATCGACCTTGTGGTGTTTGGCCGTGCCTGTGGTCTCAGGGCCAAGGAAATCGTCAAGCCGAACGTCCCGCACAAGGATATCGGCAAGTCGGCGGTCGATGCGCATCTGGCGCGTCTTGAGAAATTCCGCACGGCATCGGGGTCTACCCCTACGGCGGAATTACGTATGAAGATGCAGCGCGCCATGCAGGAAGATGCCGCCGTGTTCCGTACCGAAGAGACACTGCGTTCGGGCGTTGAGCGTCTGGCGGAAATCTTTGCGGCGTCTGCGGATATCGGTATCAAGGATCGCGGTCTGGTCTGGAATACCGATCTGATCGAGGCGCTTGAGTATGACAACCTGCTCGGTCAGGCAGTGGTGTCGGTTAATTCGGCGCTCAACCGTCAGGAATCGCGCGGTGCCCATGCCCGTGAGGACTTCCCGAACCGGAATGACGAGGAGTGGATGAAGCACACCCTGTCATGGATCGATCTCAATACGGGTAAGGTCAGCATCGATTATCGTCCGGTGCATACCTACACGCTGACCAACGACATTGCCTATATCGCGCCTAAGGCGCGGGTCTATTAAGGGGAGCATGGAACATGGTTGAACTGACACTCCCTAAGCATTCGCAGATCAGGAACGGCAAGCGTTTCAAGGCCGCTTCCGGCACGAAGAACGTCCGCGTCTACAAGATCTATCGCTTTGATCCGGAAAGCGGTGAAAATCCGCGCTGGGACAAGTATGAGGTGGATTCCAAGGCCCACGGCCCGATGCTGCTCGATGCCCTGATCCATATCAAGAATTCGATCGACTCGACGCTGTCGTTCCGTCGTTCGTGCCGCGAAGGTATCTGTGGCTCATGCGCCATGAATATCGGTGGACGTAACACACTGGCCTGTACCAAGGGCTGGGACGAGTTTTCCGGCGAGATCACCATTGCACCCCTGCCGCACATGCCGGTGGTTAAGGACCTTGTGCCTGACCTCAGCGGTTTCTATGCGCAATATGCGTCGGTGGAGCCTTACCTGCAATCGACGACGCCCGATCCACAGAAAGAGCGTCTGCAAAGCCCGCAGAACCGTGACAAGCTTGATGGGCTTTATGAGTGCATCCTGTGCGCCTGCTGCTCGACGTCTTGCCCAAGCTACTGGTGGAATCAGGACAAATATCTTGGCCCTGCGGCCCTGCTTCAGGCCTATCGCTGGATAGCCGATTCACGTGATGATCAGACCAAGGCGCGTCTTGAGGCCCTCGAAGACCCGTTCAAGCTCTATCGTTGCCATACGATCATGAACTGTGCGCAGGTTTGTCCGAAGGGCCTTAATCCGGCCAAGGCGATTGCGGAAATCAAGAAGATGATGCCGGGTAAATAAGCCCCTGTGCATCGATGATTATGAAATCCCCGTAGTGGCCCTTAGGTGATCTGCGGGGATTTTGCTTTTTTCGGATAAGGTTGGTATAGGCCCGTCATGCCCACAATCATCTATATTGAACATAATGGCACCAAACATGAGATCGATGTCCGTTCGGGTAATTCGGTCATGGAAGGCGCTATCAAGCACAACATCCCCGGCATTGACGCCGATTGCGGCGGGGCCTGCGCTTGCGCGACCTGTCACGTCTATGTCGATCCTGAGTGGTTTGAAAAAACCGGCGGACCTTCGGTAATGGAAGAGTCGATGCTCGATTTCGCGCAGGACGTGGAGCCGACCTCGCGTCTGTCGTGCCAGATACGGGTGAGCGACGATCTGGATGGGCTGATTGTGCGTTTGCCGGAAAATCAGCACTAACATATATAAGAAGCGCCCTATATAACAGTGCTATAGATTGGGGTGGGGTAGTCACAGACCATGTCCGTCACATTGAACGCATGGCTTGAGGCATTAAAACCCAAGCCCCTGCCGGTGTCATTTGCCGAGCGTGTCAAAAGCGCTGGCGGTGCGATGATCGGTATCGGCCTGACGGCACTTCTCAGCATATTCATTGCCCGTTTTTACGGCCTGTCGCTTTGGCTGGTGGCCCCGCTCGGGGCTTCGGCGGTGCTGGTGTTTGCGGTGCCGGCCTCCCCTCTGGCGCAACCCTGGTCAGTTGTCGGGGGCAATACGCTTTCGGCCATAGTCGGTGTCATCTGCGTCTGGCTCATTCCCGAACAGGCGCTGGCGGCGGCGGTGGCTGTCGGATTGGCGATTGCCGTCATGTTCGCCAGCCGCAGCTTGCATCCGCCGGGGGGCGCTATGGCGCTTCTGGTGGTGATGAGTGATGTGCATAGCCTTAGCTATGCCCTGTTTCCCGCCTTTACCAATTCGTTGCTGCTGGTGCTGGCGGGGATTGTGTTCAATACGCTGGCGGGGCGCAGCTATCCGCATGTGACGCCGGTTTCGGTGGCCGATAGCAACACCCTGCACCGTGTCAGCGAAGTGGATATCGAGGCGGCGCTCAAGCAGTTTAATACGGTGCTGGATATCAGCACGGACGATGTCGAAAAGCTGCTGGTTTTGAGTGAGCGCCATGCCTATCAGCGGCTGATGGATCATGTGCGGGCCGCCGATATCATGACGCCCGAGCCGATCAGCGTCAGTCCGCGCACGCCCCTTGAGAAGGTGCACGCCCTGATGAACCGGCAGGACCTTTGGATATTACCGGTGATCGATTCCGAGAAGCAGATTCTGGGGGTCATTACCGCCGATAATTTCCTCAATCTGTCGATGAGTGAGCCGGCAGGGCTGGCGGGCGGTTTTCGCAACCTGATCCGCAAACCGACCAAGAGCGCGGCCCATATGGCGGCGCATATCATGTCGGATGATTTCAACACCGCCCATGTGCAGGCTGAGGTGGCCAGTCTGGTGCCGATGTTTGCCGATCGCGGCCGTCACCACATGTTGATTGTTGATGACGAGCAGAAGCTGTGCGGCATCATCAGCGCTTCGGACGTCATGCGGGCAGTGTATCATGTGACGCGCAAGGCGTCGTAAAACCTTCATCTGAGCGGCAAGTCTCCGCCCTAGATTAGACACAATTCTTCGTGAAATGAACATTGTTCAATTTTCATTGAGGGGACGGGTATGAACCAGTCTGTGTCTAAACCGATGCGGCTTACGGGTCGGTCAAAAGGAAATAAGCTGCTGATCGTTTGCGCTCTGGCGGTGCTGATGGTCATACCGGCGCTGCTGGTCTTTGGCTTGCTGACGGAGCGCACCCATCGCGCCGAGCAGGTGGCCACCGAAGTCGGGGGCCTGATGGGGGGGCCGCAAGTCTTTATGGGGCCGGTCATTCAGGTGCCCTATGTCATCTTACCGGTGACGCGCACCGATGAGAACGGTGTCGCAACGCGGTTGGTGGGGGAGCGCGGGCATCTGATTGTCTTTCCCGAAACCGGTGAAGCGCGGGCGGTGACCCACAGCGAGGTTCGCTCACGCTCTATATTCCGTGTACCGGTCTATACGTCCGATCTGCATTTCGAGGCGCAATTTGACCTGAAGAACGTGGCGGCGCCCAAACCCGGTGCGCTGATCATGTGGGACAAGGCGAGCCTGATTACCGGTGCGTCGGATTCGCGCGGCGCGAGACGCGATATTCTGGCGAAGGTCGGTGACAAGACCCTGACGGTGGCACCTTCGGGAAAGAACGATGTCAATGGTACGGCGTTTGATCTGTTTGCCGCGCCCATGGCGATTGAGGATGCCAATCTGCCGGTCAAGGTCGATGTGCGCATGAACTTCACCGGTGCGCAGAAGCTCGGGATACTCGCCTATGGTAAGTCGTCAAAGGCCACCATTACCGGTGACTGGAAGCATCCGTCCTTTGGCGGTGGCTTCCTGCCCGAAACGCGTGAGACAGATCGGGCGACTAATAAGGGGTTCAGCGCCACCTGGTCGGTGCCGTTCATTGCACGCGGGCTTCCGGCGGTGATCGATGCGGGCCAGCTTAGTAGCCTCAATGCGTCGGAGTTGTCGGTGACCTTTGTGGAGCCAACAAACCCATATCAGAGTGTCGGGCGCTCGTTGAAATACGCCATGCTGTTTGTCGGGCTGGTGTTTCTGACCTATTTCCTGTTTGAGAGCACCTCAAAGAAGGAACTGCATCCGGCGCAATATATTCTGGTCGGTCTGGCGCAGATTACCTTTTATCTGTTGCTGCTGTCCTTTGCTGAACATATCGGATTTGATGCGGCTTTTGCCATCGCGGCGACGGCGACCATTTTGCTGATTGCCGGATATGCGGGACTGATTTTTGCCAGCAAACTGAGGTTTGTGGCGGCTTTGGGGGTATTCAGTGCGCTCTATGGCCTGATCTATCTGCTGATGCGTATGGAAGACTATGCCCTGATGGTCGGGGCGGTGTCAGCCTTCCTTGTGATCGCAGCGGTGATGATCCTGACACGGAATATAAACTGGTTCGGAAAGGATCGGGCAGAGCCTTAGAGCATGAGTGAGGGGTATTTGTGAAAGAATCCCCCTCCGTCATTTCGCTTCGCTCAATGCTACCTCCCCCAACAAGTTAGGGGAGTATGAAGGAAGTCTTATCCATTAGAGCATACCCAGTATGCGGCGGGCTTCGGCGAGGGTTTCGGCGTTGAGGCCCAAAGGGTTTGATTGGGGGTTTTGCTCCGGTTTGCTTTGCGCAGGCACGGGAGCCGGTTCCGGAGTGGGTTTCGGGGCCGGTTCCTGCGGTTTGGCCTCAGGCACGGATTGAGGCCGGGGCTTTGCGATAACCGCCACCGGTTCAGGTGTCAGTACCGGCATATCGGCATCCATGCCGGTGCCGGTCTGGTGCGGCAGGTGCAGGGTAAAGGTGGCACCTGTCTGCGGATCGGACTCAAGCGTAATCCAGCCGTCATGCAGTTCGACCAGCGCCTTGACGAGCGCCAGCCCAAGGCCCGGCCCGCCGCGTTCGCGTCCGACATAGCGGTCGAAAATATGCGCCTGTGTATGATAGGGAATGCCGCGACCGGTATAGCCGATCTCAAGGGCCAGGGTGTCGGCGTCCTTGCGGCTGCGGATAAAGATTTGGCCCTCGGTTTGGGTGTTGATCAGGGCGTAGTCGAGCAGGTGCTCAATGACCTGTGTCAGGCGGCGGGCATCGACCTTGACGCGGGCGCGGGTGTCGAGGCCTTCGTAGGTGAAGCGAATGGCCTTGGCGGTCAGGGCAGCTTCGCGGTGAGTGCGTGACCGGGCCACCAGTTGCGCCAGATTGACCTCGGTAAGGCTGACGTCCATCTCACCGGCATCGATCTGGGCCATATCCAGCACGTCATCGATCGAACGGGCCAGTGCTGTGGCGGCGGACTGGATGGAGTCAAGATAGTCGCGATTGCGGTCGTCCAGCGCATCTGCCTGACGTTGCAGCATCTCGGCATAGCCGACAATGGTCGTCAGGGGCGTGCGCAGTTCATAGGAGACATTGCCGACAAATTCACGTTTGAGGCGCACGGAATCGGTCAGCGCGGTGTCGCGGGCCTCGATGGCCTGTTCGAGGGCGCGGCGACTGGTGATATCGGCAAAGGCTACCAGCGTCGCCCCGTCCGGCAAGGGCTGGGTGCGCCATTGCGCCAGCCGGTCATCCGAGGTTTTGACCTCACCGGTTTGCGGGGCGCGGGCAACCGGGTCGGTGTCGGTGATACGCGCCTTAAGCTCTGACCAGAAGCCGCGATCATGTACCAGCGGCAGGCACATGCCTGACAGGTGGCTGAATTCGGCATCCGGCGTAATCTCGTCGCTGTTCAGGTGCCAGAAATCGTCAAACGCCTTGTTGCGCAGGCGCAGGCGACCATCCGAGCCAAACACGCTGACGGCATCGGTCAGTTGATCGAGCGTGGCGCGTTGCACCTGAATGAGCGAGTTGAACTGCGATTTCAGCGCCAGCTCACCGGTCTTGTCGGAATAGAGCAGAAGAAGGCCGCCGAGCGGGTGCGGCTGGCGTACAACGCGTAAGGCGCGGCCATTGGGCAGCGACCATATCTCATCGGGGGCGGTATCGGTCAGGCCGTAAAAGTCAAGCTCCTGCGCCTTCCATTTGCTGAAGTCGCTGGTTTCAGGCAGCTTGCGTTTCTGCCTGAGGCGTTCAAGGATTTCGCCATGAGTCGGGCGTTCGGCCAGCCAGGGGGTGTCAAGGCCCCACAGGGTTTCAAAGGCGCGGTTATGGAAGGTCAGGCGCTTTTCCGGCCCGAAAATAGCCACCGCGTCTTCGAGGCGATCAAGGGTTTCATCATGGGCCTTGGCGTGGCGTCTTAAGGCCTCGCGGCTTTCCTCGCCTTCGGTGACGTCAATGGCATAGGCGGCGACATGGCCCTCGGTCAGGGGCTCGACAATGACCTGAAAGGCGCGTCTCTGGCCGTCTATGGTCAGCCAGCGGAAGCCTTCGCGGCGCATGTTCTGGGCAAGCGCTTCGGAGACCAGAATGTCAGCGGAACGGTCAAGCCCGAGATGATCGTCCTGCGCCTGTTCAAGGCTTTGGGCATCGACAGCCTTGAGCCATGCCGCATTGGCCCAGATCATCTGGTTGCTGCCTTCGGTGGGACCGCGCGTGGCGACCCAGCACGGATAGGGCAGGAGATTGGCCATCTGGGCGAACGGGCCCGACGACAGGGATTTTCGGGCACCGGCAATGGCCAGCCTGATCCAGGCGGTGGCCCCTGAGACGCGGCCTTCGACGAGCAGGGTAATGCCGGACGGCCTGAGCGCATTAATGGCGCTTCCGGCCTCGGCAAAGACTTCGAAATGACAGGACTTGCCCTGAGTGATCAGGGCCGTCAGGGCGGCGGCGGCTTCGGGGGAGGTATTACCTATGGCCTCAATGACCTGAGGGGCGGTAACGGTATCGCTTTTTAGGCCCAGCGCCTGAGCGCAGGTTTGCAGGGTTTCGTCGCCCCAGACTAGCCGCACCAGATTGTCTTCGACGGCGACAAAGGCCTCATCAAAGGCCGAGGTGGCGGCATCAAGCTCACCGAGAACTGTCTGGCCGCCTGAAAGCTCGGACTTAAGGGTGTCACGCTCACCGATCAGCTTCGAGCGCACGCGCCACGACAGAACCGTGGTGGAGAGCGCCAGAGCCATAGCCCCTGCCGCCGCCGCAAAGGCTATTGTGGTGACAGTCATTATACCGCTCAAAACGAATCAGTTAAAATGCCATATTAACCATAAGTTCCCCTGTCGCCATAGGTTTTAACCCTATAATCACTGTGTCTTGAGCTGTCGGGCATAGAAATAGGAGACAATGACGCTGCTCAGGGCAGCCGCAAGGATGGCGCTTAACATCAGGCCGGTGAAATAGGGGGCGGGTGCCCACAGGCCTGCGCCGGTAATGATCAGACCGGCAACTATGAACAGAAGACCGGAAAGGCGATGGGTTTTGTCCCATACGCGCTCATCGGCCAGCGTCCAGGCCGTGCGTATGCCCATGAAGTAGTTGTAGCGTATCTTGGGCAGGAAATTGCCGATGACGATAAACATCAGGCCGGGGGACAGGCGTACCCATTCGGCATCGGGTGCGCGGCCAAAGGCATGGCCTATGATATAGAAATGCGCAAAGCTTAAGATCACAATCAGGCTGATCCAGATGGCGCTATAGGCCTTTTCGGAGCGTTCAAGGCGGGCATTGGCGGGGGAAAGGGCCGGTAACACCCAGAACAGGGCGGTCATGAATATCAGCATGGCGGGGCCGAAGCTGAGCGCGGCATCACGCGACATAAACCCATCAGGCACACCTTCGGCATTGAAGTGTGTGGCTATGGGGGTGTCGGGAAGCTGCGTGCGGGCATAGAGGCTCAGGCCCACGCTAAAGGCAATGCCAAACAGGCTTAAGATTTTAGCGACGGGCCATTTCATAGCTTGCTGCCTTTCAGGATGGCGGCGGTTGGCGTGGGGGCCTGATCGGGCTGGCCGATACGGAAGGTGCGCATCAGTGACATCAGGGCGTCTTCGAGTACGGAGACGTTGAGGCGGTAGATCATGCGGGTGCCGTCGCGGGTGACATCGACAAGGCCTGCGTTTTTGAGGACGTTCAGGTGGCCTGACAGGGTGGGTTTGGAGACAGGCACATGGGTCGACAGATCTCCGGCGGTTAGTTCGCCGTCTCTTAATAGCTCAAGTATCTGCCGTCGCGTCGGGTCGCTTAAGGCCTTATAGATTTCAGACATGAGGTGTTTCCATTATTTTGTTAATTTGCAAATTAACGAAATAAAGGGCGCCGTCAAGTGGTCTGTGTAATAGTGTGTTTTGCGTGCTGAGCGGCGGTGTTGTAAACCAGAGCTTAACACCGAAGCTATTATGCAAGACTTCCATGTCCGCCATCTCTCACCCTGTTGCCCATAATGCGCTTGAAGTCCTGCAAAAGCCGGACCTGCCCCGGGCTGTGCGTGAACGGGAGGCCAGCGACCTCAGCGGCAAGACGGTGGCCTTCGTCAATGAGACGGTCGAGCCGGGCTTTGCCAGTGAGGCGGAGGCGCAGGGCGTCTATAAGGCATTGCTTGATGCAGGTGTCGGGCGTCTGGCCTGTACCTTTGAGCGCACCCGCAAAGCGCCGAAGCCTCTGAAGCCCATTATGAAAGATGGCAAGCGCTGGGGCGAACCGCTTTCGCCGCCCGATGTGCGCTGGAAGCTGGTCTTAAGTTACTGGAAGATTATTCCCCGCGCACGCAAGGCGGCCCCGCCGTCTATTGAGCCACATCTTCAGGCCCGTGCGGTGCGCAAAAAAGCGCTGGATGTTGCCCTGACGCCAGAGGAGGTGCGGGCGCTGGCCCATGCGCCGCTTATGGCCTATCGCCCGCAAAAGGCGCTCGATCACGGCCTGTTTGAGGTCGTGCTGCCGGAAAATCCGGATATTATTATTCCTGACGAATAAAGCTTTTAGTGCTGCGTCGGGCGGATCAGGGCCGTGTCATAGCCCAGCGCCTTGACGCGGGTCATCAGACCCTGTCGCGTGCTTTCGGACGGGTTAGGGTCGCGGGTCAGTATCCAGAGATATTTACCGCGCGGTTCACCGACGATCGACCAGGAATAGTCGTCGGCGCGGTCCAGCACCCAATAGTCCCCGACGAAAAACGGCCCGAAGAACGAGACCTTGAGCTTGGCGTTCTGGCTGTTTTCGACGATTTTGGCCTTGCCCTGTGAGACCTTCACCGGCCCGTCAGTCGCGCCCTGACGGCAGCTGTTCACGACCTGAACCAGTCCGTCATCGCGCAGGCTGTATTGGGCGGTAACGGCTTCGCAGCCTTTTTCAAAGCGGTTTTCATAACGCCCGATTTCGTACCACAGGCCCGCATAGGCTTTGAGGTCAACGGGTTTTGACGGTTGCGGTACGGTCGGATTGCCGACAGGCATGTGCATGCACGCACTCAGAAGCAGGGCGGTTCCGCCGAGCAATACCAGAGGCACGAGGGCTTTTCTCATCTCATTTGTCCTGAAAGACGGCGCTTAAGATGAGGGGAGCCTGCCTGTAATATTGTAAGGGCGCAATTACGGTCTGGGGCAATTACGGTCTGGGGCTGCGGAAATTCAGTTCCAGCAGGACATTGTTCGGGTCATTGACGAACAGTTGTCTGAGGCCGATGGCGGGAATATCGTTACAGGCATAGTGAAGGCCCCGCGCCTCGATCTTGGCTATGGTGTCGTCATAGCCGTCGCATTCAAAGGCCACATGATGGATGGCCCCGGTCGGATCGCCCGGAATCACGTCGCGCGGGATTGTATTGTCTGTGCCGAACAGGTTGAGGTGGATCACCGCCCGCTCGCCGACATAGAGCCATTGACGCTCACTGGGGTCACGCTGCGGGGCGGTGCGCGCCTCAAGGCCCAGAAACTCGGCATAGAAGGCGATGGTGCCTGCCATGTCGTGGGTCTGGATATTGATGTGGTCGAGGTGTCTGGCGGTCATCTATTTGAGTACCCAATGATCGGAAAGTTCTGGCCCGCCGCCGCGATCACCGCTTCCGGCGATGACATGGATGTTGCCGTCAATCACCAGTGCCTGAAAGCCGTGGCGACCGACCGGCATGGGCGGCAGGGTTTGCCATGTGCCGGTTTGCGGGTCAAAGGCTTCAACCTCTGAGTGGGCGGGCACTTGAACGGCGCTTTCGCCGCCAAGGATGATGATTGTGTTGTTTGCGGTGATTGCCGAGGCACCGGCGCGCGGGGTCGGAATGGGCGCGGTGGTCGTTGACCAGCTTTGGGTGGCGATATCATAGACATCAACTTCGGGGATGGTCAGGCTCAGGCTGTCGCCGGTGTCGGCGGCACTCAGGCGGCCACCGGCAGCGTAGATTTTTCCGTCAAGTACGGCGGCATAGACGTGGTCGCGCGGGCGCGGGGCATCGGGCAGGGTCGTCCACTGACCGGTGGCGGGATCATAGGCATCGAGATAAGGCACGAAGCCTGAATTATGGCCGCGTTTATTGCCGCCGACAAAATAGATCAGACCATCAGACACCACCAAACCGGCCCCGCCGCGACGGCGGTCGGCTGGGATTTCGTGGGATTGAGACCAGACATCTGTTTTGGGGTCATAGATCCAGACGTGGGAGATGATCTCTTCTTCGGGATAAGGGCCGTGCAAGGCCCCGATAATATAGATCTTATCCTCATGCACGATCGCCTGCATGTGGTTCATTTCGGACGGTGGGGCGGCTCCCACTGACCATGTGTTGGTCGCGTGATCCAAGATATCCAGTGGTCGGTCACCGCGTCCGCCAATGACAAAGGTGCGCCCGTCAACATGGGCGGCAGCGCTTTCGTGACGGGCGGTCGGCTTGCCCGTGGCCTCAAGCTTGTGCCAGCTCTGGGCCAGTGCCGAAAGCGGCAGACCTCCGGCTAAAATCCCTGCCGCAAAGGCAGCGGTAAACAGATGGCGCAAGGTCATGGGTTTAACTCCTTGGGTCAGCAGAGGGCCTATTGAGGCCACACAATGCTTTTGCTCGCAAGCTTAAACCCTGCGTTTCTCCATTCAAAAGTACACTGAGGCGCAGCCGAAGGACTTTTGAATGAAGCTAGTGGGCCTCATCCCAGTTGCTGGCGGCCTTGGCTTCGACCTCAAGCGGTACGGAAATGTCCTGAGCGGGCAGGGCAGCGTGTTTCATGACGTCCGTAATGATCGGAATGGCGCGGGCGATTTCGGTTTCGGGGGCCTCGAAGATCAGTTCGTCGTGCACCTGAAGCAGCATGGTCGTCTCAAGACCGGCCTGTTTCAAAGCGTCGGGCATACGGATCATGGCGCGGCGGATGATGTCTGCGGCGGTGCCCTGAATGGGGGCATTGATGGCGGCGCGTTCGGCAAAGGCGCGTTGTCCGGCGGCCTTGGCATGGATATCCGGAATATGGATGCGCCGACCGAAGATGGTTTCAACGTAGCCTGTTTCCTTCACCTGTGCCTTGGTGGTGTCCATATAGGCCTTGATGCCGGGGAAGCGTTCGAAATAGGTTTTGATGTAGCGTGCGGCCTCGGCATTATCGATGCCCAGCTGATTGCCGAGACCAAAGGCCGAGATGCCATAGATAATGCCGAAGTTAATCGCCTTGGCGCGGCGGCGCACGTCCGAGGGCATACCTTCGACCGGCACGCCGAACATTTCAGAGGCCGTCATGGCGTGAATGTCGATGCCGTCACGGAAGGCTTTTTTCAGTGGCTCGATATTTCCGATATGGGCTAGCAGGCGCAGTTCGATCTGGCTGTAGTCGGCGGAGATCAGCTTATGGCCGTCTTTGGCGATAAAGGCGGTTCTGATCTTGCGGCCTTCGGCGGTGCGGATCGGGATATTTTGCAGGTTGGGTTCATTGGACGACAGACGCCCCGTGGTCGTCGCCGCCAGATGATAGCTGGTGTGGATGCGCTGGGCCGGATTATTGGCGTGTTCAACCAGTGCGTCCGTATAGGTGCCTTTAAGCTTGGCCAGTTGCCGGTAATCGAGCAGCAGATTGGCCAGTGGCTCACCGCGCTCGGCCAGTTCCTCAAGCACCTTGACGTCGGTCGCCCATGTACCTGAGGCGGTGCGCTTGCCGCCCGCAAGTTTTAGTTCATCAAAGAAGATTTCGCCCAGTTGTTTGGGCGAGTTCAGGTTGAACGGTCGGCCAACGATCTCCTGTGCTTTGGCTTCGAGCTCACCCATGCGCCCGCCGAAATCCTGTGAGAGCTGGCGCAGCACCTGAGGGTCAACGCGCACGCCTTCAAGTTCCATGTCCGACAGCACCTGCGGCATGGCGCGTTCAAGGGTCTCATAGACGGTCAGCTTGCCGGCCTTTTGCAGGCGGGCTTTGAGGACGTGCCACAGGCGCAAGGTGACATCGGCATCTTCGGCGGCATAGGCGGTCGCTTCTTTTAAGGCCACGTCCTTAAAGGATTTTTGCGCCTTGCCGGAACCGGCGACCTGCTTGAAGGGGATCGGGGTGTGGCCGAGATGCAGTTCGGACAGTTCATCCATGCCGTGGCCGTGCTGACCGGCCTCAAGGACATAGGAAATGAGCATGGTGTCATCATAGGGGGCGACACGGATGCCGTAACGCGACAGCACGCTGAGGTCATATTTCAGGTTCTGGCCGACCTTGAGGACGCCTTCGTCCTCCAAAAGCGGTTTGAGGGCGGCCAGAGCTTCGCCCAGCGGAATCTGTTTCAGGTCTTCGCCGGACAGGGCCAGACCGCCATCATCGGCCCTGTGGCCAAGGGGAATATAGGCGGCGGTGTTGACATCATAGCTTAGGGACACGCCGACAAGGTTGGAATGGGTGGAACTCAAGGAATCAGTTTCGGTATCGACAGCGACCACGCCTGCGGCCTGACATTGCGCCACAAAGGCCGTCAGGGCATCGATGTCCTGAAGGCAGAGATAGCCGTCATAGTTGACGGGCGCGAGCAGGGCTTCGGAGGTGACGGCCTTGGGGGCCGAAGCCGCGCCATTGGTGCCGAACAGGGGCTTGCTAACGGGAGCGGCCATCGAGCGGTTATGCGTCACCGCGCCTTCCATAGCGCTTAAGGTGCCGCCGACACGGCGGGCGAGGGTGGCAAATTCCATTTCGGCGAGGAAGGCCGTCAGTTCTTCGGTATCGGGGTCGCGAAGGACGAAATCTTCGATCGGATAGGGCGGGGTGACGTGGGCATCGAGTGTCACCAGCTGGCGTGACATCAGAATCTGGTCACGGAAATCGATCAGGGTTTCACGACGTTTGGGCTGTTTGATCTCACCGGCACGTTCCAGAAGCGTATCCAGATCGCCGTATTCCAGCAGCAATTGCGCGGCGGTTTTTACGCCGATGCCCGGTGCACCCGGAACATTATCGACCGCGTCGCCGATCAGGGATTGCGCATCGACCACCAGTTCGGGGGGCACGCCGAATTTTTCAATAACCTGTTCGCGGCGCATGGGGATGGATTTAACCGGCTCAAGCATCGATACCTGATCGGTGATCAGCTGCATCAGGTCTTTGTCGGAGGAGATGATTGTCACCTCAAAGCCCTGTTCGGCCGCAAGCCGCGCATAGGTGGCGATCAGGTCGTCGGCCTCAAAACCGGCCAGTTCGACGCAAGGCGCGCCGAAAGCCTTGGTTGCCTTACGGATCAGGGGGAACTGCGGGATCAGGTCTTCGGGAGCAGGGGGGCGGTTGGCCTTATAGCCGGCATAGATTTCGTTGCGGAAGGTCTTTGAACCGGCATCAAAAATGACCGCCAGATGCGAGGGCGCGTCGTCGCCACGGTTTTCTTTGATGAGCTTATAGAGCATGTTGCAGAAGCCCGCCACAGCACCCACCGGCAGGCCGTCGGATTTGCGCGTCAGGGGCGGCAGGCCATGATAGGCGCGGAAAATATAGCCGGAACCGTCAATGAGGACGAGGCGTTTTGCAGACATATTGGCTCACTTGGGAAACTGAGGGTTTCTTCATAGAGCGATATGGGAGGGATGCCAAGGTGGGGTGGCTATAAGTGACCCCTCCGTCACGGCCTTTCAGGCCGCGCCACCTCCCCGCTAAGCAGGGAGGAGAGTATGGGTAAGGTCGGTGACGTCTGCCTCGGGGCTAAGGGGTGCAGGGCCTGAGGCCCTGCGGTTACCATTCGCCGATATTGGGGGCGCTGGCCCACGGTTCCTGTGGCGGCAGGGCGTCGCCTTTTTGCAGGAACTCGATGCTGATATTGTCCGGTGAGCGGACAAAGGCCATGTGGCCGTCGCGTGGCGGGCGGTTGATGACCACACCCATGTCAGACAGGTGCTGGCAGAGGGCATAGATGTCATCGACCTGATAGGCCAGATGGCCGAAATTGCGTCCGCCGCTATAGGTTTCGGCGTTTCCGTCGGCGTCCGGCCAGTTATAGGTCAGTTCAAGCTCTGGCGCACGATTGGCGCGGGCGTCGGCCTCATCGTGCGGGGCGCTAAGATAGACCAGCGTGAAGCGGCCCTTTTCGGAGTCCATGCGGTGGGTTTCAATCAGGCCCAGACCATCGCGGTAGAATTTCAGCGACGCCTCAAGGTCATGGACACGCACCATAGTGTGCAGATAACGCGAACTCATGCGGCGACCCTAGTGCGCTTCGTGACGCGGGGAGGGATCGGCATAGTCTTGTGCGTGATCCTTATGGACGAATTTGCGGTCGCAATAGCCGCATTCGGCTTCGCCATCGCCGCCGAGTTCAAGATAAACCAGCGGATGGCCAAGCGCCCCACCGCCGCCGTTACAGGCAACCTTATGGGTATCGACATAGATGACTTCGGGCGGGGGTACGGTGCTCATATTTTTATCAGCCACATTAACGGGGATATTGCCCAAAGCCTTACTGTAAAACGCCTCATGTCGTCAAATACGAAAAACCCCTCTGCCGTTGCCGGAGAGGGGTTTCGAAAAGGTCAGGCTCTAACCATGACTTAGAGCTGGATGACCTTCGAGTCTTTTTCGGCGTCGGTTTTCAGCGGGTTTTCCAGACCGTGTACAAAGGGTTTGGCACCGATTTCAAACACGTCACCATCCTTGGTCTGAATGCCGTCAGCAAACGACGCTGTGGCGGTGCCGAAGCAATGGACATGAACTTCGCCAGGTTGGCGGAACAGGTCGTATTTGAAGTGGTGATGCTCAAGATTGGCGATGGTGTGAGACATATTGTCTTCGCCGGAGATGAACGGCTTTTCCCAGATGATTTCATTGCCGCGACGGATGCGGGCATAACCTTCGACGTGTGACGGCAGTTCACCGGTCAGGATTTCCGCGCCAATCGAGGCGACGCGCAGCTTTGAGTGGGCCAGCCACAGATAGTTTTGTTTCTCGGTGACGTGGTCAGAGAACTCGTTGGCCAGCGCAAAACCGATGCGATAGGCCTTGTGGTCGTCACCGATGATATAGATGCCGGCCATTTCAGGCTCTTCGCCACCGTCTTCAGCAAAGGAGGGTGAGGTGAGGGGATCGCGTGGCCCGACCAGTGTGTTGCCGTTGCCCTTATAGAACCATTCCGGTTGCGCGCCGACTTCACCTTCGGCGGGCTTGCCGCCCTTGACGCCCATCAGGAACATGCGCATCGAATCGGTGAGGTTTTCTTCGCCTGCGGTGGCGGCCTTATGCATCTTGTCACGGCCTTCGGCGGAACCAAGGTGGGTCAGGCCGGTGCCGGTGACGTGCAGGTGGGCGGGATCGGGATGATCGATCGGGGCCAGAACACGGCCTTCGGATAGGGCCAGTGCCACGTCAACCGCTTCGCCCAGACCCTGCTGCGCGACCTGATCAGCCAGTGAGCGTTTGGCGGCAATGGCGGCACGCGCCAGTTCATAGGTCGAGGTCACGCCCTCAATGCGACGGGCAGAGCCATCATCTTCGCCGGCCGCAACACCGCGCGCACCATCTTTGCCGACATACTGGATCAGACGTAAGGTCATGGGGTTTCCTCAGGATTATAACTCAGACAATTAAAAGGGAAATAGGCTGCCATTTCCAATTTGTCAAATCCTGTTTATGCTATGACTATTGCCCTGATTTAAACAGGGCCATTCGGGAATAATAATAAAGCTCATGACGACTTCCACGCCACGCACACCCCTGAGACGGCAGTCTAAATCCATGTCTCCGGCGGGGGCTCAAAGCTTTGGGTTAAATTTTCAGGGCCGACTGCATGGCGCGCTGGCGCATCGATTGGGGGTGGATATCCTTAAAGGGGTGTATCAGCCCGGTCAGGTCTTACCGAACGAAATTGATTCGTCGGCCAATCTGGATATTTCGCGCTCTGCTTATCGCGAGGCTATCCGTATTCTGGCGGCCAAGGGTATGGTCGAAAGCCGACCCAAGGCCGGTACACGCGTTACCGACCGTAAACGCTGGAACCTGCTTGATCCCGAAGTTCTGGGCTGGATGTTTGAGACCGAGCCTTCGGATGATTTCGTCAAGGGTTTGTTTGAGCTGCGTCTGATCACCGAACCTGCGGCGGCGGAACTGGCGGCGTTGCGGCGGACAGATGCGCATCTGAAGATCATGGGCAAGGCGCTCGATGATATGGATACCTATACGCTGGCGACCGAAGCGGGGCGCAAGGCGGATCTGGATTTCCATGATGCTTTGATGAATGCGACGAATAATGAGGCGCTGGCCAGCCTGTCGCATTCGATTGGTGCGGCGGTGGCCTGGTCGACCCGGTTTAAACAGCGTCATCAGGCTTTGACGCGTGATCCGGTGCCGGATCACCGGCGGGTGTTCGACGCCATTGCGCGTCAGGATTCAAGTGCGGCGCGGTGGTGCATGGAATCGCTGATCCGTATGGCGCTTGAGGACACACAGAAGTCGATGAATATCCAGTATTTAGATTAGGGCTCTAAAAGTTCCGGCTTTCCCAATACCATTGGCTGGGGAGGGATTCGAGCGCCTTAACCTGATGCTCGGGCGATTGGCGTTCCATGTGCGGACCACTATCGGGCACGTAAAGTAAGGATATGCTTCTTCCGGAAACGCCAAGGCCTTGAGTATACAGGACGAACTCAACGCGGTCGCTTCTGTTCTCAAGGTTCAGGCTGAAGTTCACTATGGGGATCTCTAACGCCCGCATCTGCGTCCTGATATCGGATATGGATATATTCGTATTGGCCTGACAAACAGTAGCATCATTCGCTGCGGCGTTCAGGGTTGTAACCGCCTGCTCTCTGTCCCGTGAATGGGCGGGCCTGCATTCTTCCAGACTTTCAACAAGGTGCAGGAGGGGGGCTTTGTTCGTATTCAGAAAAGTACGCGTGTGTGCCGCCGTGAGGTCCCTGCCTTCACCGCAGCTTGATAAGGCTGCAAAGCTTCCTGCTAAAACAAATAATTTGTGAGCCTTCATGCCCCGTCCCCCCGTTTCAGGCAGCATCAGGTGTACAGCTTAGTGAGTCAAGCGGGTCGGAGGCTGTTATGGGCGGAGATAGATACGGGTGTCGTTGCGGAGCAGGGCTCTGGGGCTGCGCCGTCACTGAGACGGCCTTTACATCTTGCGACACAACCCGTTAATTACACCATTATTTAAGTCGAACTTCATTTGTTCTAACGGTAGCACCAAGCATACTACCGCCACGGCCATACATGCAAAGCGAACGATTATTTAGCAAAATTTCACTCGACACATAAACACTCGCTTTTGTTCCACCAGATATATTCTCGTTAGAAATACTTCCACCGTTTCTAATGGAATCCATAGACAAAGAATTCACATAAAATTCGTCGGTAGAAATATTATTTTCTGCACAGTTTGTTATCTCAGCTCTAAATGTCGATGTGCTGCTCCTTAGATAATTTACGATATCACCTTTAATCAAGACGTCGTATTTTTTCCATTTCTTGTCGGCTTCATTTTCTTCTTCAGGCCCTATGGTTGAAACAGGCCTTTCGGAAACAACTTCTGAAGATAACACGCTAAGTTTGTATGATTTGGAACAAGCGCTTAGCGATATGAGAAAAGCCAAGCATAAGAGCAGTCTATTGATCATTGCTTTTTCCTTATCTGGCGACTCCAGCCGGAGCTACCTTATATATTTTTTCTACATGCAGTGAAGAATAAGGGGGGGATTGCAATTCCCCCCTCCGTCGCGGACTGGCGCCGCGACACCTCCCCCGTAAACAGGGGAGGATGGAAGATGTCACCCACCTCGGGGCAAACGGGTGCAGGGCCTGAGGCCCTGCTTAGGGGCGGAGGTAGAGGCGGGTGTCGTTGCGGAACAGGGCGCGCAGAGCGTCGGCGTCGTTCAGAGCGATGATTGGTTTATTGCCGTCGAACATTTCTTCGGCCACCAGACCGAGCGCTTCGCAGTAATCAAGAGTCTGGGTCAGGAAATCGGCCTTGTACTGACCGGCGGCGATGCCAAAGGTCTTAAGGCGCGCACCATAGTCCTCAGGATTTTTGCCCAGAACATGCTCAATCAGCTTTTTACGTCCGCGCGGGCCATTGAAACGATAAAGAGCCGACATCAGCATCTGGGCGGCTTCGGTGGCGTCAGAAGGTTCGCCACGGGCCAGACAGTTGTCACAACTGCCGCAGGCCTGACCGGTGGTATCGCCGAAATAGCGGCGCACGCCCTGACGGCGGCAGGTGGCCCCGAGCATGAACTGAAAGAAGTCGCGGGCCTTTTGTTTCTGGATGCCGAGGTCTGCGCCGGTTTCGTTTTCCCGCATGGTCAGACGACGCAAGGCCCAACCAAGATCGGTCGAGGAATAAAGACAGACACCTGAAGCCGGTTTGCCGTCACGACCGGCGCGGCCTACCTCCTGCCAGTAGGCTTCGATAGAGGACGGCGGATCGGCGTGGATGACAAAGCGCACATCGGGTTTGTTGATGCCCATACCAAAGGCAATCGTGGCGACCATGACGCGGGTCTTGTCGGCCATGAAGTCTTTGAGGCGCTGTTCGCGGGTATGGGCAGGCAGGCCTGCGTGATAGGCATCGGCCTTGAAACCTTCGGCACTCAGGAGGCGGGCCAGTTTCTCGGAACCGTCGCGTGATCCGCAATAGATGATGCCGGACGCCTGTTTCTGACGACGCAGCATCTCAACGATGGTTTTGGCGGCGCTGCCCTGACGGCGCATCAGACGTAAGGACAGGTTCGGGCGGTCGAAGCTGTCTATGGCCTCACGGGCGTTATCGATATGCAGAGCGCGTTTGATGTCGGCGCGGGTGTGCGGGTCAGCGGTCGCCGTCAGGGCCAGGGTCGGCACATCAGGAAACAGGCCCTTGAGTTGACCAAGCGCGCGATATTCGGGCCTGAAATCATGGCCCCATTGCGAGACACAGTGGGCTTCGTCGATAGCCACCAGATTGACCGGCAGGCGCGATAGTTTATCGAGAACGAAGGGTTGCAGCAGGGCTTCGGGCGACAGATAGAGAAGGTCAAACTGCCCGTCGCGCGCCTGATCCCACAGGTCATAACGCGCGTCCATCGACAGGGAGGAATCGAGTCTGGCGGCGCGCACGCCTTTGTCCTGAAGGGCCTGCACCTGATCGCTCATCAGGGCAATCAGCGGCGAGATAACAAGGCCAAAGCCGCGCTGCATCAGGGCCGGTATCTGATAGCACAGACTTTTGCCGCCGCCGGTCGGCATGACCGCCAGCACGTCTTCGCCGTTCAGGATGGCGCTGATGACCTCGGCCTGTCGTCCGCGAAAATCACTGTAGCCAAAGACCGTTTTCAGGACGTCACGTGCCGCATCCACGCCGGTTTCGGCAGGCGCGGGACGTTCGGTAGTGCGGTCAAGAAACATTGGCGGTCCAGAGATTACGTAACAGGGCCTGACCTAATAGGCTGCTTCGGGGGGCAGGCAAAGCAAAGAAAGATACCCCACCCGTCATCGCCAAGGCGATGCCACCCCCCCCCATCGAGATGGGGAGGTACGAAGATGGAATTGAACGTAGTTCATTTATATATTGAACGATGTTCAATTTCGTGATAAGGCTACAGCGACAGGCAAAATTTTGCCGAAATTAACTGGCTATGTATCCGTTCAGGGGTCGAGGATGAAAATCGGTGCAGACAGGACTGCACAAAATCTTTGGGGGTGATATATGCTTAACCTGAAATTGACACACGTGCCCCTTAAGCTGACCGATGGGTGGATTAAGGGGACATAAGGACATCTGATGGCAAACGGCACCAAGGCAAAGCGCCCGCTTTTCAAGTCGCTGATCTATTGGGGATCGGTGCTGGCCATATGGGCCGTGATCTTCTGTATCGGCTTTCTGGCGATCTTTGCCATTGGTCTGCCGGATACCTCGTCGCTCGATAAGGTCGATCGTAATCCGTCGATCACCTATCTTGACCGTTCGGGGGCCCTGATTGCGGTGCGCGGTTCTCAGTTTGCGCCGCCGGTGACCATTGATGAACTGCCCGACTATGTGCCGGCGGCCTTTATTGCCATCGAAGATCGCCGTTTTTATCATCATTTTGGTTTTGACCCGATTGGTATTTCCCGCGCTCTGGTGCGTAACCTGACGAAAAAGGGCGGTAATCTGGCCGGTGGCTCGACCATCACCCAGCAGCTGGCGCGGAATCTGTTTTTGTCAGCCGATCAGAACATGAAGCGCAAGGTGCAGGAGCTTATTCTCGCCGTCTGGCTTGAGATCAAATATTCCAAGAAGGAAATCCTCGCGCTCTATATGAACCGCGTCTATTTCGGAGCCGGGGCCTATGGCATCGAGGCGGCTTCGCAACGCTATTTCAACAAACAGGCCAAGGATCTGAGCATTGGCGAAGCGGCTATGCTGGCGGGGATGATGAAGGGGCCTTCGCGTTATTCGCCTCTGTCGGATCAGGAACGCGCCGTCAACCGCACGACTGTGGTGCTCAACGAGATGGTGCGCGCCAAGGTTATTACGGTCGAGCAGCGCGATGAGGTCTTCAAGCAGGGCGTGAAGGTGACGCGCACGCTGGCGACCGAACACGCGCAGTATTTCGTCGACTGGCTGGATGTCGAAATTCGCCGCGTCATTGACCTGTCGACGCTTGAGGACGATCTGATTGTCGAAACGACGCTTGATCTGCCGATCCAGACCGATGCCGAACGCGCCGTCAAAGCGATGATGGCGCGGGATGCCGGTAAAAAGGTTGAGCAGGCGGCCCTTGTGGCAGTGGATGGCGAGGGACGTATACGCGCCTTGATCGGTGGGGTGTCCTATACCGAAAGCCAGTTTAACCGCGCCACCGAAGCGCGTCGTCAGGCCGGTTCTGCCTTTAAGCCCTTTGTGTATCTGGCGGCGATGGAGGCGGGCTATACGCCCCAGACGCCGGTGGTGGATGAGCCCTATTCGATAGGGAGTTGGGCGCCGGAGAACTACACGAAGAAATATATGGGCGATATCACCATCCAGACGGCCTTAAGCCAGTCGATCAACACGGTGGCGGCGAAGCTTGCCAATGATGTCGGGCGTAACAATGTCGCCGCCGTGGCCAGACGGCTGGGGATTGAGTCCAAGATCAATACTGATCCGGCCATGGCGCTGGGGACGGCGGATGTGACGCCGATTGAAATGGCGCAGGCCTATGTGCCGTTCTCCAACGGCGGCTATAAGGCCAATGCCCACGGCATCATCCGTATCCGCACCACCAAGGGCAAGATTCTTTATCAGTACCGGATGCGCGAAGACGGCAAGCGGGTTCAGGTCATTAATAACCCGTCCTTGACCTATATGAACGATATGATGCGCGATGTGGTGCGTTCAGGCACCGGTTCCGGCGTGCGTCTGACCAACTATGATATTGCGGGCAAGACCGGCACGACCTCTGATTACCGTGATGCCTGGTTTGTCGGCTATACGGGTGGCTTTACGACGGCGGTGTGGGTCGGGCGCGATAACAATAGCCAGATGAGCCGAGTGACCGGTGGCGGGACTCCGGCGGCGATCTGGCGCGAATTTATGACCAAGGCCCTGACGCGTATCAAGGTCAGTCCGATTCCGGCGGGGGCGGCGGGCGAGATGCCCATGGTTGATCCGGTGACGGAGCTTCTGGGGGTTGATGCCAGTGCCGGTGCGGGGGAGCCGGTGCCGGTGACGGTAGAGCCTGCGCCCCAGGTTGAAGCACCGAACGCAGTCGATGATCTGTTCTCGGAAGCGCAGCAGAACGCGGAATAGGGTTTATCGCGTCAGGTGCAGGATGGGAAACGGGCGACCCTGATCGTCCATTTCCGAACGGCCTGTGATGCGGAACCCCATGTGTTGATAAAAGCCAGTGGCCTCCGGGTTCTGTTCATTGACATCGGTGCTCAGGCCACTGCCCAGGACAAGGGCGTGTTCGACCAGTTTCCGGCCTGTGCCTTGTCCTCGCACCTCTGGATCAAGGAACAGGCTGTCGATATGAGAACCGCTCAGGCCCATGAAACCTAAGATCCGGCCATCGCGTTCGGCGAGCCAGAATTCGGCCTGAGGCAGATAGGCTTCGGTCATCTGCTGTTCGATTTCGGTGAAGGCGGTGTCATCTAGAAAGTGATGTGTCGCCTTGACCGAGCGTCGCCAGATGTCGGCCAGAGTGTGTATATCGGCAGGCGTCGATAGGCGCAGATGGATCATGCGCCGATCTGGTTCAGCCGGAAAGGATCAGCGGCATAGACGCCCAGAATCTCGACCTCGTCGGCGAAGAAGGCCAGTTCTTCAAAGGCCAGTCTCAGGGCCGGATCGGACGGTTGGCCGGTGACTTCGGCATAGAAGAAGCTTGAGGCAAAAATGCCGTCGCGGATGTAGGATTCCAGTCGCACCATATTGATGCCGTTGGTGGCGAAACCGCCCAGCGCCTTATAGAGGGCGGCGGGAATATTACGCACGGCAAAGACGAAGCTGGTCATCATGTGGTCGGTGGCCGGTTCATTGTCATGGCCCTGTGTCGTCAGCACCAAAAAACGCGTGGTGTTGTTATGCGCGTCCTCAAGATTGCGGCGCAGGATTTTCAGGCCATAAAGCTCGGCGGCGATTTCCGGCGCAATGGCGGCGCGTTCAGGGTCAGGGTTTTGGCTTAAGGCGCGCGCGGCACCGGCGGTGTCGTGAAACTGTTCAGAGCGGATACCAAGGGCCGACAGGGTTTTGCGGCACTGCATCAGAGCCATGGTGTGCGAAAAGGCCACCTTGATGTTGCCCAGTTCGCTGTCCGGATTGCCCATCAGGGTCATTTCGATGGGCAGGAAACGTTCGCCAATGATCTTCAGGCCCGAATGCGGCAGGAGGTGGTGGACATCGGCCACCCGACCGGCCAGCGCATTTTCTACGGGAATCATACCAAGCGCACATTCCCCAGAGGCGATGGCGTCAAAGGCGGCTTCGAACGACGGGAAGGGGGTTGGCTCATAATCGGGGAACCAGCGGCGGCAGGATTGATGACTGAAGGCACCGGCCTCACCCTGATAGGCAATTTTTTTCGGGTTTGGGCTGGCGGGCGTCGTCATGAGGGTTTCCGGTCACTGATATAACGGCTTCGTGCATGCGCCAGTTTTGCCGCTTTTTCAAGTGCGGGGCGGTTTTGCACAGGTGATCAGGTGTGACGATTTGACACGGCGGGGCTGATTTTAAGCCGGATTTTGGGTCTCGGTCGGAAAACGACCTTGCGTCTTTGGCGGGCACGTGTCAGAGAGCCGCATATAAAAGCTTTAATTCGCGGCGAAAACCGCGTGGTGACGTCACCCTATCTGTTGACAGGGCCGCCATCCGCTTTAAGTTTCGCCGCACCACCGAAATTGAGTCAGGACGTCTGAGCGGCATGAGCGGAGACCTTCAGTTAAACAAAATTTTCGGCGCTGGCCTTGCGGCGGCGCTGGTGATCGTAGGCGTGCGTGTAGGCGTTGACGCGCTCTATCACACCGACGCGCCTGAAAAGCCCGGCTATTTCGTCGATGTGCCCGAAGAGGCCGCTGGCGGTGGCGCGACGGCTGAGGTTGAGCTTCTGCCCGATTGGGGTACGGTTCTGCCGGCCGCTGATCAGGCTGCCGGTCAAAAGGCCTTTGCCAAGTGCGTCTCGTGCCACAATGTGGCGTCGGGTGGTGCGGACATGACCGGCCCCGGTCTTTGGGGCATTGTGGGTCGTCCTTTGGCCGCACATGCAGGCTTTGCCTATTCGGACGCCATGGTCGCTCATAAGGCCGAGGCACCGAACTGGACCTATGATGAGCTTTATGGCTTCCTGTCGTCGCCATCCAAGCACATCAAGGGCACCAAGATGGCCTTTGCCGGTATCAAGAACAAGGATGAGAAGATCAACCTGATCGCTTATCTGCACGCGCAGGGTTCTGCGGGTTACGCTATTCCGGCACCGGACGCTTCGCGTCAGCCGGGTGCGGCCCCTGCGGCTGATGCCCCTGCCGAAGGCGCTGCGGACGTTGCACCGGTATCGACGCCGCCGTCCAATCCGGCGACGACCCCTGCAGGTGATCCGGCTCCGGCTAACTAAGCGGTTTGTCAGTTAAAATAAGAAACCTCCGTCGGTTATCCGGCGGAGGTTTCTTATTGTCTGTGCGTCGTGGGTTAGGTGGGCGGCTTAAAAAGTAAGAATCCCCATCCGTCTTTGAGGTCTTTCAGACCTCAAATCCACCTTCCCCATCAGAGATGGGGAAGTATGTTAGTCCTTGGCCCCATCAGAGATGGGGAAGTATGTTAGTTTTGGCCCTTATGTTCAGTCTAGGCGTTAATGCCCTTGGTGGCTTCGGTACGCTTTTTTAGAAGCGTGTCAAACGCATCCCAGACGCCTTCCTGACCGGTCCACTGACCCTTGGTGGCGGCCTTTGAATATTCCGTGGCGCGGGCTTCGAAGAAGTTGGCGTGTTCCACACCCGACAGAAGCACCTGAAGCCAGGGCAGCGGGTTTTCCTTGACGCCGAACACTTCGGGCAGTTCCAGCTGGCGCAGACGCCAGTCGGCGATGTAGCGGATATATTGCTTGATATCGTCCGGCGTCATACCTTCGACCGGCCCCATTTCAAAGGACAGGTCGATGAACTTGTCTTCAAGGCTGACCACGGTCTTGCAGCAATCAACGATATCGTCGGCCACCGCCTTGGTGACCGCACCGGTTTCCTTGTTGAAGGCGTGGTAGAGCTTGATGATGCCTTCGCAGTGCAGGCTTTCGTCACGCACTGACCATGAGACGATCTGGCCCATGCCCTTCATCTTGTTGAAGCGGGGGAAGTTCATCAGCATGGCGAAAGACGCAAACAATTGCAGGCCTTCGGTGAAGCCGCCGAACATAGCAAGCGTACGGCAGATATCGGCATCGGTATCGACGCCGAATTTCTGCATGAAGTCGTGCTTGTCGCGCATGGCTTCATATTCCATGAACGCGCCAAATTCCGATTCGGGCATACCAATGGTTTCAAGCAGGAGCGCATAGGCGGCGATATGGACGGTTTCCATATTGCCGAAAGCGGCCAGCATCATCTTGATTTCGGTCGGTTTGAAGACGCGACCGTATTTTTCCATGTAGTTGTCCTGCACCTCAATGTCGGATTGGGTGAAGAAGCGGAAAATCTGCGTCAGAAGATTGCGTTCGCTGTCGTTGAGCTTTGAGGCCCAGTCCTTACAGTCCTCACCCAGCGGCACTTCTTCGGGGAGCCAGTGAACCTGTTGCTGCTTTTGCCAGAAGTCAAAAGCCCACGGATAGCGGAAAGGCTTATAGGCCGCGGAGGGCGTCAGAAGACCGGCTCTGGGGGCAGAGGGGATGATAAGGCTCATGGTGAAAATTCCCGAATCGTACGGCAAGGTTACTTTAGCTCATATCACCACATATTGTGTCTGCGCGGCAAGAACTAGCTAAATGTGCGACAATTTAACCTGTGAGTTGTCTTAAAAAGTCGTTAACCGGAACATAGCACATAGTGCGGCTGAGGCCCATAAGAGTCTGAAACTATCCGCTGTTTAAGCTATCCCCCGCCGAGGCTATCCCATGTTCGGTTTTGCGGGGTCGCGGGCTTGAGGGCGGTTTGTAGCCACACAAGGTTGGCGTCGGCGATATCCGGTGGCAGGTCCTGACGCAGCAGGCGTTCGGCTTCGGGCAGCTTGCCTTGCAGGCCTAGCACCAGTGCCAGATTTTGCCTTACCTGAATAGTGGCGGCGGGTTGTGTCAGGGCGCGTCTCAGGAGTTGCTCAGCCTGAGCCAGATCGCCGCGCGTTGACAGGAACATGGCCTGATTGGTCAGGACAGCAGGGTTGTCGGGCGACAGGGTCAGGGCCTTGGCCCACATGCCCCACGCTTCGTCACTGCGTTTCACCTGATCAAGGGCGACGCCCAAAAGCGACCAGGCGCGCCAGTCCTTGGGCCGCAGTTCCGTGGCCCGTTGCAGGGAATCGATGCCATAGAAGCCGTTATTGCCACCGATATGGCCTTTGGCGGCGCTCAGGAGGGCGTCGTAATTATCCGGCGCGAACAAAAGCACCCTGTGGGCGGCGTCGGCAGCTTCGTTATAGCGGCCGAGTGCGCGCAGGGCGTCGGACAGGGCCAGCCCCGCCTCGGCATCAGTGGGGTTACGGTCAAATTCACGGTTAAAGAAAGCGGCGCGGGCCAATGGCTCCATGCGCAGGGCGGCGGCGCGTTCTTCAGGCGTAGCAATGCGCGGGGCTTCGGCAGGCGCGGGGGCTGTCGTTTGGGCCAGCACCTGAAGCGGCGCAAGAGCGAGCAGGGCAAAACAACACAAGGGGCGGAGCGTCAGGCGAGGCATAGGGGAACCCTGAAAAAACAGAAACCGGAGGCGTTCTGACCCCGTGCCATATGGTTAATTTAAGTTTTGGTTGATACTCTTAAACATAAGGTTAAGGCTCGCATTACCGGTTGAAGGTTCGCATTCATGTTGTCACAAAACGCCTCATCGTCAGATCACAAGGTTTTCGCTGTCTTTGAGGAAGGGCTGGAGCAAGCTTTTGCGGCGCTTGGGCCGGTCGAAGCCGCGTTTTTAAAGGCGCAGGGTTTCAAGGCCAAGGCGCGGTCGCTGGTGGTACTGCCGGACGGGGACACAGGTCAGCTCAGGGCCTGGTACGGGTTGGGGACGCGAAAGGACTATAGTCCGGCGCTGTTTCGGGCGCTGACCAAGCAATTGCCGGACGGCGTGTGGGCGCTTGAGGCGGAGGCGTCGCTTGCGAGGGCCGCGATCCATGTCGCCTTTGCGCAGGGGCGGTATAGCTTTGATCGTTATAAGGCGTCGCCCGTGACTGCCGATGCCGTGCGGCTGACGGATCATGACCTTACGGATGAGGCGCGTACCGAGGTTGAAATCGAGGTCGCTGCGGACAGGTGGGTGCGGGATCTGGTCAATACGCCTGCCAATGACATGGGCCCTGCCGAGATCGAGGCAGCGGCGCGTCAGCTGGCGGACGCGCATCAGGCGCGGATTACCGTCATTACCGGGGATGAACTGCTGACCGAGAATTTTCCGGCGGTGCATGCTGTGGGGCGGGCCGCAGAGGCGCATCGGGCCCCGCGCTTTATTGAGATCGACTGGGAGCCGCCGGTCGAAGACATATCGTCCGCACCCAAGCCGGTGGTGGTGCTGGTGGGTAAGGGGGTGGCCTTTGATACGGGCGGGCTGAATATCAAGCTCGGAGCCGGTATGGGGTTGATGAAAAAAGATATGGGCGGGGCGGCCCATGTGCTCGGGCTGGCGCAATGGATCATGGCGTCCAATCTCAGGGTCAGGCTGCATGTCCTGATCAGTGCGGTGGAAAACGCTATTTCCGGTGATGCCTTCCGTCCGGGTGATGTGATTGGCTCACGCGCCGGGGTTTCGATCGAGGTGGGTAATACCGATGCCGAGGGGCGGCTGATACTGGCCGATGCCCTGACGCGGGCGGCGGAGCTTACGCCTGATCTTACCATAGATTTTGCCACCCTGACCGGTGCGGCGCGCATAGCGCTGGGGCCTGAGGTGGTGCCCTTCTATACCGATGACGAGAGCGTGGCGCGGCGTCTTACGCAGGCGGCGGAAGAGGTGCACGATCCTTTGTGGCGTATGCCGCTGTGGGCGGGCTATGCGGCGGCACTGGAGTCTGACATTGCCGATATCCGTAATGATGCAGCGGGTTGGGCGCAGGCAGGCTCAGTGACGGCGGCGCTGTTCCTGCAACGCTTTGCGCCGAAAACCGGTGCCTGGGTGCATTTCGACCTCTATGCCTGGAACCCGCGCAGTCAGTCGGGCAAGCCGGTCGGGGCCGAGGTGCAGGCGATCCGCGCCGTTTATCGTCTGATCGACGAACTGTAGGCGTTGTGCGAAGCGGCCAACAGCGTTAACAGGGTGCTAATATAAAAGACTATATTACAGGGTATCATGACAATAACGGCACGAATCGACATCATTAACGACAAGGGACTGCACGCCCGCGCCTCGGCCAAGTTTGTAAAAACTGCCGCGCTTTATGATGCGCAGGTGACCGTCATCAAGGACGACAGCCGCGTCGATGCGCAGTCGATCATGGGCCTTTTGATGCTGGCGGCTTCAAAAGGCACGTCAATTGAGCTTGAGGCCGAGGGCAAACAGGCCGAGGCTGCGGTTCAGGCGCTGGTGACGCTGGTGGGTGATCGTTTCGGTGAGGAGTCCTGAAGATGAAGCAATGGGCGCGGTGTGGATTGATGGTTCTGCTTCTGGCCGTTTCCGCACCTGTGGCCATGGCCGAGGACGAGGACGGTTCCGAATATGATGAAATCGTCGCCAAACCCGTAGCTGCGGCCAAGCCGCGCCCCAGAGCGCGGGTCGCGCCGGTTAAAAAGGCGGAACCGGCCCCGAAGTTGCCGGACGCGCCGATCCCTTATCAGACTCTGCCGGGGGCTGTGTCGGCACCGGCGGGGGTGACGGGGGCTATGGAACACAAGGTGGTGCCAAGCTTGCCGACACCGGCAAAGGTGCATAACCTGCCTGAAGCCATCACAGCGCCGGACGCATTGAGGCCGCTGCCCGCGCCAATGCGGTCATTTGAATCTGAGCCTTTGCCGCCACCCCCTGCGCCACCGGCATTTGTTTCAGGCGATGTGCTGAACCTTAAGTGTGAGACGCAAGTGATATCGGCCAATCGGGTGGTGACAAACGGCGCGTTCTTTATTGAGGTCAAACCGTCCGAGGTCTTTGGTGACAGTGCACGCTTCAAGGTAATGTTTGCCGATCCACGGCATGAAAGCCTGATCAAGGAGACCCTGTGCGAGACGGTCAGCTGTAATATCCGTATCAGTGCCAATTTCTATGAGCTGTTCAATCAGCGCACAAAAAAGGGCAAGAGCCTCAAGGTGACGCTTGATCGGCGTAACGGGGCCTATCTGGCGCAAAACCGCGACGGGGAAACCGATACGGGGGACTACGAGCAGGGCTATTGCCTGCCGCAGGTCGAAGGCCGCAAGCTGTTTTAAGAGTTTGCGCTCACCGCTTAGGCGGTGGCTGAGCCATAGGCGGACATGAGTACCTCCGATACGGCCCCCATGGTGTCACGTGCGGCGTCATTGGCGCAAGCTGCGCAGACGACGCCGGTATTCGGGTCAATGAGAACTTCTGCGTACCACATGGTGTTTGAGCCGTTATGGAACAGGGCACCGTCTTCGCGTTTCATCCAGCCTAAGGCATAGTTGCCGCCGAAATGGGGTATATGCAACATGGCCCAGTTTTGCGCCTTCAGGAATTTGGCGGGCTGGTCGCGGTGCGCCGTCAGATAGGTGATCATGTCGGCTAATGGCATATGCACGCGTCCGGCCGGGCCAATGGCGACGACATTGTCGCTGCCGGGCACACCTGCCGGATCGGGAACGCGTATGCCGTCCTTAACCGTGTGGCCCAGTGGCTGGTCGATCTGGCCTTTACGGCCCGGTGCGCCCTGTCCGGCATGTCTGATGCCCAGCGGTTTGAACACTTCGGTCTGGATCAGGGTTTCCCATGACGTGCCGGTCAGCTTTTCCAGCATGGCACCGGCAACCGCATAGCCGTTATTGCTGTAGACCATCTGTTTGCCGATAGCGTCAGCGGGGGGAAAGGCCAGTGCCGTTCGGGCGAATCTCAGGCGTTCTTTGCGTGCGTCGTCAAGTTCGTGGCTGAATTCGACGCCGTTGACATTGGGCTGTAGACCTGAGCGGTGGCTCAGGAGATGCAGGAGCGTGGCGTCACGATAGGCCTCAGGGACGCTGAAGTCGGGTGTATCGAGCACCTGACCAATCGTGGTGTCCCACTTGATGACGCCTGCCTCAACCAGACGGGCGCACAGGGTGGCGGTCATGGACTTGGTAATCGAACCCCAGTGCCATTGATCCTCAGGCTGCGCCGCGATTTCATCGTCGCTGGAGCGTGCACCACGCACGATCAGGTCTGAACCGTTGCGGCTTGCCCACGCCGCGCCGATGGCAGGTGTTTTTGCTTCGATGCGGTGTGCATTAAGGGATTCCGGGGTAAGGCGACGCCAGGCCGAAGACGGCACGATGGCCATGCCGCGCGCCAGACGCATATGGAAGACCTGTCCTTGCGTGAAGGTGCCATCGATAAAGCCATCCGGCGTCAGGTGTCCGTCGAAACTGGCATTGATGCGCTTGGATACAAGACGGATACGGTCCGCTGTGAGGGTGACCTCGTCAGGCGTGATAACGGCACCGCCCTGATCAACGCTGATCACATCGATCCGGTCATCGGCAACGACCAGCCGCACGGTCAGGCGGGTGCGGCCTGATTCCAGAAGGCCCGTCCATGTGCCCTCAAACGGTGAGGTGGCGGATGCTGAAGCGCCGGTGGCCCCGACGCCAAGGCTTGCGATAAGGCCGGTAAGGTGGGCGCGCCGTGTATGGGTAAAGGTCACAATAAGCCCCTGAGCTATGTTTATGACCCTATTTAGTCATAGCTCAATATGAATGGCGAATGAATTGCCAGCGCATTGCCAGTCAGGGGCCTCTAAGTATTTTTACAGACGGCGGAAGGCGGTAGGCTGGCCGACACCGGCGGCGGCAATGCGGTCAACCGCGTCACGCAGGGGTTCGATCACCGTCTTCATGTGGTGGCCGTTGGCGTGCACGATGTGATCTTCGTCAGCCATGATGGCGACGTGGCCCTTCCAGAATACCAGATCGCCGCGATAAAGACCTTTGAGGTCGGGGCCGATCTCTAAGGCATGGCCAAGGGCGGTCTGCATGTCCGAATCACGCGGGCAGGCGCGACCGGTGGCATAGAGGGCCTGTTGCACCAGACCTGAGCAGTCAAGGCCATCGCTTTCGCGTCCGCCCCATTGGTAGGGGGCGTTGAGATAGCTTTCGGCCACCGTGACATAGTCGCCGGAGAAATGGCTGAAGTCGCTGATGTGGCCGAGATAGATCCAGCCCATATCATTGATGCGGGCAAACTTGCCGTCCGTCTCATCGACGCTGACGAGGGCATTGAGGCTTAAGGCCGTGACAATGGCGGATTTCAGATTGGGCTGGCTGAAGACATAGGTGCGTAAGGTCGACACAAAATGCGTCGGTACGCGCCAGTCCTGCGTCAGATCGCTTTCGCGCACATAGCCGACATAGCCGTCGCGAAGGGCCTGACCCCAGACATAGTCACGTGATTTTTCGATGACGCGGAAGCGTTCGCCAAACAGAAGCTGATTAACCTGTTCGGCGGAATCGTTCGGGCCGGTACGGATCGCCGTCGCGGCGCGCGCACAGCCGAGTGTATCGCCGACAACGAAGGTTTTGGCCCGGAAAAGGCCCTGCAATGCCTGATCCGCCTTGCCGTCCTTATAGGGCGTCATACGGGGATCGAAACCTTGAAAATCGTCCTGAGCCATTCAGAATCCGCCTTGGGCTACCATCACTAAATTCGTTATGCTGCCCTTAAGGAATGTGAAAAAAGCATTAACACATAAGGGCTTATACTGCTACCATAGACCGAAGGTACGAACTTCCGGTTAATGGCGCCGGTAAATAAGAGGGCGTAATGGCACTATTGTCCAAAGACCGCGCATCAAGGTTCCGGCTGATTAATTTTTACCCGCCGATGATCGGGGCGGGGATAAGGGTGACGAAGGTTTCGCCTGATTTTACGCGTATAGATGTCGAGATGAAGTTGCGCTGGTGGAACCGCAATGTGGTTGGCACGCAGTTCGGTGGATCACTCTATATGATGTGCGATCCGTTCTTTATGGCCATACTGATGACGAATCTGGGGGTGGACTATATTGTCTGGGACAAGGCGGCGCGGATTGAGTTTGTGCGCCCCGGACGCGGGCGGGTGACGGCGCATTTTCATATTCCTCAGGCAGAGATAGAGCGCATCCGTAAGGTGGCGGACGAAAGCCACAAGATTGAGCCTGAATTTGAGATTGACGTCCTTAATGATGCCGGTGAGGTGGTCGCCAGAGTGCATAAAACCCTTTATGTGCGACGCAAGCGAGACCGTGCGACCGGCTGAAAATTATTCATTTAAAAATAACCAATTATATGGCTAACTTCTAAAAATGCTGCACTTTATTGTGCGCAATAAAAAGCATAAGGAGGATGCCTGATGACAGGTCTTATGGCGGCGGACAAACCGCTTATGGCGGCGGTGACGGGCAGGGCAGGGCTAATCCGGTTGAACCGGCCCGAAGCGCTGCATGCCCTGACGACCAACATGTGTCAGGTCTTCTCGGATGCCCTGTCGCGCTGGGAGGCGGATGATGGGGTGGCCTTGGTGATGATCGATCATGCGCCTGAGACGCGCGGCTTCTGTGCCGGTGGGGATATTCGGGCCGTGGCCGAAAGTGCGCGTCTGGCCCGCAGTGGTCTGGGGGATGCGGCGGCGGCGAGGCGTTTCTTCCGCACGGAGTACAGCCTGAATACGCGGCTTAAATATTACAGCAAGCCGCTGATCGCCTTTATGGACGGGGTCGTCATGGGCGGCGGGGTCGGTATATCGGTGCACGGGGCCTATCGCATTGCCACGGAAAATACGCTGTTTGCCATGCCTGAGACAGGGATCGGTTTGTTTCCCGATATTGGGGGCGGCTGGTTTCTGCCGCGCCTTAAAGGGGAACTGGGTATGTGGCTGGCCCTGACGGGGGAGCGCCTGAAGGGGGCCGATGTCAAGGCGGCAGGCATTGCCACCCATTATGTGGCATCAAAGGATCTGCCGGCGCTGAAGGCGGCCTTAAGTGAGTCGTCATCCGAAACCATAGAAGACATTCTGGCCCGTTATGACCGGCCCGTTAGTGCGCCGTCCTATGCGGAACATATCGAGGCGATCAATCGTATTTTTGGCAAGCCGACGCTGACTGATATTGCGCTGGCGCTCAAGCTTGAGGACAGCGACTGGGCGCAGCATCAGGGCGAAGTGCTGGCGACCCGTTCGCCTCTGTCTCTGGCCGTGACGCACCGGCAATTGCGCGTGGGGCGACAGATGCAGCGGTTTGAGGAGGTCATGCGCATGGAATATCGCATTGCCTGCCGGATGTGCCTGAGCAATGACTTTGTCGAAGGCGTGCGAGCGGTGCTTGAGGAAAAGGATATGTCCCCGCGCTGGTCGCCGGTATCCATAGGCTGTGTGCCGGAAGCGACCGTGGCCATGATGTTCGCCCCGCTTGATGTCGAGCTTTATGATTAGGCGTTGAGACGCAGCGTGTGCGACCCAGATAGCGCTTGACAGAATCGGTTGTGCGCCCCTATGTTAGCGCTAACAATAAATAGAGACTACGGGAAGAAACCTTATTTCGGACGCGCGACTTCGTGCTGCGCCGCTTGCCGAATCTTGTACTTTTATGATCCAGCCTCCCTTGCGCGTTACCCTAAGGACGCGGAGGAAACTTTGCCGGTACGCCTTCCCATGGCCGGTGCGCCTTCCTGACGGTTTCATCCGTCATCCCTGGTTAGTTTACCGTCAGGAAGGCGTGTTTTTTATCCGGCAATAATGATCTTTTCGCGGGCGTCAGGTTGGTCGGTCCTAAGTCTTATGTCGTTCAGGCTCAGGTTTTTGACATGACGTGCCCACAGGCCCCATGCGGGCGTTATGCCGAACATGGACGGCTCCGGATAGGCGCGGGGCAAATCGTCGGTAAAGGGCGCGATCTGATCTGAGGTGATGCCGCCGCGATAGGTCAGGTCGATATTGTCCAGCGTCACATCTTCAATCGGGCTTTCGGGCTGTCCCATCAAAAGCGCGCAGTAATCCGGCAATATGTCTGTGGCTGTCAGATTGCGGATGCGCACCCTGCGGATGTTACCGACCTTAGTCCCTTCCGGCCCCCTGAGGCGTGCGCCGATGCGTAAGAATATCGGCGCGGTGGTGATTTCGGTCAGGGTGAGGTTTTCGACCTCTATGTCTTCAATGGTGCCGCCATCGACGGTTTCCAGCGCCAGTCCGCGCGAGCGTTCAAAGTGGCAGTTACTGATGCGGATGCGCCGGAAATCACCGTTTGATTCGGTGCCGATCTTGATGCGTCCGGTGACGCGATCCTGATCGGGCGACAGTGCCTGCGTGCGGCCTTTGGTGTCATCGAGCATGGTGCCGAGGTCGTAACCGGATACGGTGCAGTCGGTAATGGTGATGTCTTCGCACGGATTGAGGTGCCCCAGCGCGAAGCTCGATTTCAGAACTATGGCGTCGTCATTGGGGGTGTTGACGCGGCAGCCTGTTATCGTCACGCGACGGCAGCCGTCGATATCCAGACCGTCGCGGTTGGTATCAACCGTCAGGTTTTCGATGGACATATCTTCGACGCCGGTGGCCAGAAGGGCGAAATGTCCGCCGTTTCTGATAGTGAAATCGCTTAAGGTTACATGGCGGCATTGTTTCAGGGCAATCGCCTTGTTGCCGAGGCCGCGCATGGCCTCCAGTTCCGGCACAAGTTCGGCCATGACTTCCGCCGACAGGCCGCGCATGGATAGGGGAAATTCACCGGCCTGAGCGCTCCAGCGCGAGCCGGGGCCTTCGCGGGTCATGGCCGAGCCGTCAATCACGCCCGCGCCGGTAATGGCGATATGTTCGGCGTCTTCGGCCCAGATCAGGCTGTTGCGCCAGTGCGAGTGGCCAAAGTCCTGATAGAGATCGTGCGGGTTATCCTCGAACATGTCGTAGGCCCCGTCATGTATTTCCGGGTCGGCAGCTATCAGTCCTGCGCCGTCCTCAAGGTGCAGGGTGACGCCGGACAACAGGCGGATGGAAAAGCTTAGGTAGCGTCCGGCAGGAAAGATGACCTGACCGCCTCCGGCCTGATGGGCGGCGATGATGGCGGCATTAATGGCATCGGTGTCGGGGTGCGCGCCTTCACCGGAAGCCCCGTACGCTTTTACTGAATAGGTCATAATGCGGATCGTCCCTTTTTTATCTTATAGGTCAAGCCATAGCCACGTCGGACAGACAGGTAAACCGTCCTTGCGACTTTCTGTGAATATGCGAGGAATAGGCGTAGGCAAAATAACAACAGGGAAACGATCGATGCTGAAAACCGTTCTGGCTATCTTTGCGACCGCAGCCATAGGCCTGACTACGCCGGTGCTGGCCGACACGGCACCGGTGCGTGTGCTGATTGTTTCCGGTGGCGGCTGGCATGACTATGCGGCGCAGCGCGACATTCTTGAGGCGGGCCTTAAGGCGCGGCTTAATGTGACCATCGATCACGTCTTTTATGACGTCACGCCTGAGGATGATAAGGAAAAGCCTGCCCTGCCGATTTTTGGCAATCCCGATTATGCCAAAGGCTATGATGTGGTGATCCATAATGAATGTGCGGCAGGCATTACCGATCAGGCGATTATAGACACGGTTCTGGCGCCGCACATCAAAGGTATACCCGCCGTCAACCTGCATTGCGCCATGCACTCCTATCGCTGGGGGGACTGGCGCAAACCCGTGGCCGAGGACGCGCCCAATGCCAAATGGTATGCGTTTACGGGTATGCAATCGACGGGTCACGGGCCTCAGGCGCCGATAGTGCTGTCGAAAGTATCAAATGCGCCGGTACTCAAGGGGCTTGAGATGTGGACGACGCCGGATGAGGAGCTTTATAACACCCTGACCGATTTCGGTGTGATCCCGCTTATGGTCGGGACACAGCCGGATATGTCGGATGAAAACTGGCGTAATAAAACCTTTGCCGTTGCCTGGCTGCATTATTATGGCCCCAAGCGTACCCGCGTTTTCAGCACCACTCTGGCGCATAACGAAGACAGTATGCGCGATGCACGTTATCTCGATCTGGTGGCCAGAGGTGTGGCCTGGGCAGTTGGGGGGCTGGATGAAGCCGGAAACCTAACCGATTACTTGCAGCCGGTAGGGTTGAAAGAATAGCGGGAAGAATGCAAATCATAATACCTTCAGGCATTGTCGCGAAGTGCCAATGTATCGCCACACCAAAAGCGGAGCAATTTCCCCCACCATTCCAAAGAAACCGGTAGCAACCAAGTTTCGAAAGATGGGGTTGGGGCATCTCCAAGTCTTCGGGATGCCTCAAAGTGTTGCAACCCTTGTTGAAGCGCCTCTAGCAGGCCAATTGTTGCGGCTTCCTGAACGTAGGCGTCACCGCTGGTATGCCATTGCTCTATAACAGAGAAAACCGCACTGAAATCTGCTACGTCTTCCTTGATTAGTCTATCCAATAGATGTTGAGCCAGATCACTGAGAGCCAAATATAGAGGTAAATCAGGCTCATCGCTCCACATGTCTACAAACGCCCGCCATTCAGGTTCAAATGACGGACATGCAGATAGCATGGGGTCAAACATATTTGTTCTCGTTATTGCGGCCATAAGGCATATAAGCATTAAGATGTTTCGTATTCAACTCGGATGCCTCCGCTAGTAACTATAGCCCAACTAATGCAGACAGGGCCGATCCGGTGATAATAGCACCGCTTTCTGCGATAGTTTCGTAAGTGGCCTTCCAACAATATCTATCAAAACCTAAACCCTAACAGCTTGTTAACCATAATTGCCTAGGGTCTGATCGATATTTTATGAACGACAGGCCCCATGCAAGACCTTCTCAACACCGCGCGAAATATTGACCCGCTACAGGTCTATGGACGCGTGGCGGTGGTCAATGGTTTGCTGATTGAGGCCAAGGGCGGCATGTCTTTCATGGAGGTCGGATCGCGCTGTCTGATCATGCGGCGTCATGATGCCCCGCTGCCGGTCGAGGTGGTGGGTTTTCGCGAAGATCGTGCCCTGATGATGCCGTTTGGCCCCGTCGAAGGCGTGGCACCGGGAGCGGAAATCCGTATCTCGAACGAAGGGGCCAAGGTCTATCCGACAACGGGGTGGATGGGGCGGATCATTGACGCCTTTGGTGACCCGATCGACGGGGGCGGGCCTCTGCCTAAAGGCGGGGTCGGCTATATGCTGAAGGCCGCGCCGCCGCCAGCCCATTCGCGGGCGCGGGTGGGTGAGCGGCTCGATCTGGGGGTTCGGGCGATGAACGTCTTTACCACCTGCTGTCGCGGGCAGCGGTTGGGGGTGTTTGCCGGTTCCGGTGTGGGTAAGTCAGTTCTGTTGTCCATGCTGGCGCGTGAAGCGGCCTGTGATGCGGTGGTCGTTGGCCTGATCGGTGAGCGCGGCCGTGAGGTGCGTGAATTTGTTGAGGAAACCCTGGGTGAGGCCGGTATTTCGCGGGCCATTGTCGTGGTGGCGACCTCGGACGAACCAGCGCTGAAACGTCGTCAGGCGGCCTATATGACGCTGGCCCTTTCGGAATATCTCAGGGATCAGGGGCTGGAAGTCCTGTGTCTGATGGACTCGGTGACGCGTTTTGCCATGGCCCAACGCGAGATTGGTCTGGCGACGGGCGAACCGCCGACGACCAAGGGCTATACGCCGACCTGCTTTGCCGAACTGCCGAAATTGCTGGAACGGGCAGGGCCGGGGCCTGTGCGCGAAGACGGCACCCAGACGGGGCCGATTACCGGCCTGTTTACCGTTCTGGTCGATGGTGATGATCATAATGAGCCGATTGCCGATGCCGTGCGCGGTATTCTCGATGGCCATATTGTCATGAGCCGCAATATTGCGGAACGCGGACGTTTTCCCGCCATTGATGTACTGAAATCCATCAGCCGTACCATGCCTGCCTGTCAGACGCCGCCGGAGCGCGAGGTGGTGCGCACGGCACGGGCGGTGATGTCAGCTTATAGCAATATGGAAGAACTGATCCGCATCGGGGCCTATCGCACCGGTGCTGATCCCTTGGTGGATCAGGCGATTGCGCTTAATCCGCATATTGAGCAGTTTTTAACCCAAAGCCCCGAAGAAGCCACAAGTCTTGACGAGTCGTTTACGATTTTGGCGCACATTCTGAACGGGTCGGGTGAGGATTATAACGGGGCTGACGTCTGATGGCTAAATGGGTTAAATCTCTGGTGCGTATTTCGACCTATGAGGTCGAGACCTTGCAGAAACGTCTGGCAGAGGTGGCGGCGCGGCGCACGCAGGTCGAGATGCGTATTTCTACGCTCGATGCCGAATTCGCCCTTGAAATCGCCCGTAACAACGAAGACCCGTTTATGGCCGCCCAGATACCGGCCTATCGCAAGGGCTGGGTCATGCGCCGCGAACAGGCTGTGTCCGAGCTTGAGCTGATTGCCCACGAAGAAGCCGGTATCCGTGACGAACTGGGCACCGCCTTTGAGGGCCTCAAGAAGTTTGAGCATGTCGCCGAGGTCACGCGTCTGAAGCGTATGGCGGCGGAACTGAAGCGTGAGAATGCGGCGCTGGATGAGGCGGCCCTAAGAATGAAACGCGCTGGATGATTACGCGCCGCAAGGCTCTGGTCACGTCTTTAGGGGCTGCGTTGATGACGGCCTGTGATGGGGCCGCGCAGGGCGATCCGGCTGCCGTTAAACCACTTAAGGATATTACACCGTTCCCGCTGGGGGTTTGCGCCATGACGGCGCAGCTTAACGACCCGCAGTGGAAGTCACTTGTTGCCACCCATTTCGACCGCCTGACGCCGGAATGGGAAATGAAGATGGAATATATTCTTCAGGACGACGGGTCGCTGAAATTCGATGCGCCGGATCGGCTGGTGAGCTTTGCGCGTCAAAACCGGCAACAGGTGATTGGGCATAATCTGATCTGGTATGTGCAGGATGGCCCTTATTTTCAGAAGCTGAAAGGTAATCGCGCGGCGTTTCAGAAAGCTTATGAAGCCTACGTGACCGATGTTGTGACCCATTTCAAAGGCCTACCCGCCTGGGATGTGGTCAATGAACCGATCCTCAATGATGGTTCGGCCTTACGCGATTGCCTGTGGCGGGAGGTTCTGGGGGATCACTATATCGATATCGCCTATCGCGCGGCGCATCGGGCCGATCCGGCCTGTGAGCTTATTCTCAACGACTATAATCTTGAATATACGCCCGCCAAGCGCAAGACCTTCCTCAGGTTGGTTGAGCGTTTGCAGAAAGAGAATGTACCTGTGCATGTGCTGGGCACCCAGACACATATTTCAGCCGATCTGCCCAAGGGCGCTATCCGCACGGCCATTCAGGAACTAGCGGCGACGGGGCTGAAAATCCATGTTTCAGAAGTTGATATCAGCCTGAGGGATGCCACCAAGGGACTGGTGGATTTTGCCGGTTATCGCAAGAAGCAAAGCGCGCTGATGGAAGAGATCATCGACAGCTTTCTGGCCTTGCCCAAGGCGCAGCAGTTCGGTGTCACTATCTGGGCGGCACGCGACAAGGATAACTGGATGAACCGCAAGACCAGGCCCTTGTCGGATGAACCTGTGCTGTTTGACGATCTGGGGGGGCTTAAGCCGATGGGCCAGACCCTTGTGCAGGCGGTAAAAGACCGGGGCTGAGCCTGCTCTTCAGGAAGATATGCAAGATACCCCACCCGTCATTTGGCTCAAGCCAAATGCCACCCTCCCCGCCAAAGGCAGGGAGGTATGAAGGATGAATTTAACCGCGTGGTGGGGTTGAATAGAAGGGGCTTTCAAGCACGTCTTCGGAAGCGGATTGTGTCGCGGTTTCTGTGGCGGGTGTATCGGCAACAGGCGTGGTTGCCGGTTCAGACCATTCGCTGGCTGGATGCGTATCTGTGGGCACACCCTTAGCCTGAGCGGCCTGTTCAGTGGTCACGCGCAAAAAGCGCAGATCCTCGGCAATGCGGAAAATGGCGACATAGAATTCACAGAACGAGCGCCACAGCAAAAGCGCCGCCAGGATAAACAGCGATCCACCGACCAGAAACGGCAGGGCGAGGAAAAAGCCCCACGGGGTTTCTTCGCGAATGGCGATCCCTGCCGCACCACCGACGACGCCGAACATGGCCAGTGTGATCAGCGCCAGACCGGCCCAGTAGATGATATGGATCACCGGGCGCGTCATCAGCCGGTCAAAGGTCAGAAGATCAAGAAACAGGTCTCTGGGTTTGCTCTTGCCAAAGGCTTTGTTGATTACGCGGTTCATACGGTCTTGCCCTTAAACTTCTGCCGCCTGATATGATTTATGCCGACTCATAACCTAATTTCCCGAAAGACATAAGGCCCTATACCTGCCCTACGGTTCTCAGGCGAACCTTGGGGTGGATTTCGTTCTGGCTCATGACCACGGTGCTGCCTCTGAAACGCTCTACGATGGAGCGCACATAGGGCCGCACGCCCGGACTGGTCAGCAGCACCGCCACATCGCCGTTCATAGATACGCGCTCAAACGTATCGCGGACGGCGCGAATGAAGTCCTGTAGCTGCGACGGGGCCATACTGAGCTGGCGTTCTTCGCCCGCCCCAACCAGCGATCCGGCAAAGGCATTTTCCCAGTCATTTGACAGGGTTACGATGGGCAGCGCGCCGTCTTCGGCGCGGTTCTGCCAGCACAGTTGCCGCGCCAGACGCGCCCGCACATGCTCGACCATATGGGAAATGCTTTTGGTGTGCGGAGCGACTTCGCCCAGACCTTCGAGAATGGCCGGAAGGTCGCGAATCGAGACGCGTTCTTTCAGAAGCGCCTGTAGCACGCGTTGCAGGGTGGCGACCGTCACCACAGAAGGGATCAGGTCTTCGATCAGTTTTTTCTGATCGGTCGGGGCATCGCGCAGAAGTTTTGAGACATCGGCATAGGACAGAAGCTCCGGCATATTGTCCTTGAGGATTTCCGTCAGGTGGGTGGTGATGACGGTCGCCGGATCGACAATGGTGTAACCGAGGAAGGTGGCTTCTTCGCGCAGGGCATTGTCGATCCATGTGGCTGGCAGGCCGAAGGCCGGTTCTTTCATATGCTCACCGGGCAGTTCCACCTGACGACCGGCGGGGTCCATGGCCATCAGATGCCCGATACGCACCTCACCGGCACCGGCCTCCATCTCCTTGATGCGTATAGTGTAGCCCTGAGAGTTGAGGCGCATATTGTCCATCAGGCGCACCGACGGCATGACGAAGCCATATTCCTGCGCCAGTGTGCGGCGCAGGGCCTTGATCTGGTCGGTCAGGCGGTGGGCCTCAAGGTCGTTGATCAGGGTCAGAAGGCCGAGGCCCAGTTCGATCTTGACCTCGTCTATGGCGAGACTGGCGGCGATGGATTCTTCTTCGGCTTCGGTCTCGGTCTGTACCGGCACGATTTCTTCGACAACCGGCGGCGGTTTTCGCCCCTGCTTCCAGGCCATAAAACCGGCCGCGAGAGAAATGGCGGCGAACGGTATCAGGGGCATGCCGGGCACCAGCCCGAGAACGCCCGAGGCGGCAGACACCATGCCGAGCACCACCGGATTGGTCGACAGCTGGGCCGCCAGCGCCTTATCGGCGGCCCCATCAACACCGGCCTTGGAGACAAGGAAACCGGCAGCGATAGAGATGATCAGGGCCGGTATCTGCGTTACCAGACCGTCACCAACCGTCAGGCCTACATAGACACTGGCCGCTTCACCGGCAGGCAGGCCGTGGGTGAGGATACCGATCAGAATGCCGCCAACAATATTGATGGCGGTGATGATCAGACCGGCAATGGCGTCACCGCGCACGAATTTCGAGGCACCGTCCATGGCCCCGAAGAAGCTCGATTCCTGTTCGACCTCCTTGCGACGGCGTTTGGCTTCTTCCTGATCGATCAGGCCGGAACTGAGGTCGGCGTCGATCGCCATCTGCTTGCCGGGCATGGAATCGAGGCTGAAGCGCGCCGAGACTTCGGCGATACGGCCGGAGCCCTTGGTGATGACGACAAAGTTCACCAGCACCAGAATGGCAAAGATGATCACGCCGATAATAAAATTACCCTGCATGATCAGCTGGCCGAAGGCCTGAATGACCTGACCGGCGGCGTCAGTGCCTTCGTGGCCATGTGTTAGCACAAGGCGCGTCGAGGCGAGATTAAGCGCCAGCCGGAACAGGGTCGCAATCAACAGAACCGTCGGGAAGGCCGAGAACTCAAGCGGTTTCTTGATCAGCACCGCCGTCATCAGGATAAGCACAGACGAGGTGATCGATATCGCCAGAAGGATATCGAGCAGCATCGACGGCAGGGGTACGATGAGCATCACCACGGTCAGGATGATCCCGACCGCGAGTAAAACCTCGGTACGCTTCAGCCAGCCCCAGATTTCACCGGCCTTGAAGGGCGCTACGCCTGATGTCGCCGTGGCTTCAGCCATTACCGGGCATCCTCCCCTGCGAAGCGGGGGCAAAGTATAAGTTTCGTTAGCGTAGAGTATGGAGCGCAAGCGGACATGACGCAGGAGGCAAAACCACCGCCGCTATGCCCCCTCCGTCGCAGACTTCGCTGCGACACCTCCCCCGCTTCGCAGGGGAGGATGTTATGTTTGATCTCAGGCGACATGGGTGCCGGACTGTGGGGCAGGCACGTCGATGCCGGCGTCGGAATATTCCTTCAGCTTGTTGCGCAAGGTGCGGATCGAGATGCCGAGAATATTGGCCGCATGGGTGCGGTTGCCGAGGCAGTGGCTTAGGGTATCAAGGATCAGGGTCTGTTCGACCTGAGCGACCGTTGAGCCAACAAAGGTGCGGGCGGCGCTTTCGGCGGCTTGTGAGGCGCGGTTGATATAGTCCATGCCGATGGGGGCGGTGGCATTGAGCGGCTGGCCGTCCGGCAGACGGATAGCCTCGGCGTCAATCTCATCGCCCATAGACAGCAGCACGGCGCGGTGCATGGCGTTTTCCAGTTCCCGCACATTGCCCGGCCATGAATGGGCCTGAAGGCGGCGTTTGGCCTCAAGCGAGATGGGTTTGAGCGGGATGGCATTGGCTTCGGAATATTTTTTGGCGAAATAATCCGACAGGGCGAGAATGTCTGCCGGACGTTCCCGCAGGGGCGGCAGGGCCAGATTGATGACGTTCAGGCGATACAGCAAATCTTCGCGGAAAGAACCTTCCTTGACGGCACCGGCGAGATTGCGGTTCGAGGTGGCCAGTACGCGGATATTGACTGGCACAGGCTTTGCGCCGCCGACGCGGTCAATGACGCGTTCCTGAAGGGCGCGCAGCAGCTTGGCCTGCAGGCGCACATCCATTTCCGAGATTTCATCGAGCAGCAATGTGCCGCCGTCAGCTTCCTCGAACTTGCCGATGCGTCGTGCGGCGGCACCGGTAAAGGCCCCTTTTTCGTGGCCGAACAGCTCGGATTCCAGCAGATTGTCAGGGATGGCGGCGCAGTTGACCGAGATAAACGGCTTTTGTGCGCGCTTTGATTTTTCGTGCAGGTATCGGGCAATGACTTCCTTACCGACACCGCTTTCGCCGGTGATCAGCACCGAAGCGTCAGAACCCGCGACCTGATCGGCCAGTTTCAGCACCGCCTGCATGGCCGGATCCTTGGTGACCAGCGGGCGCTGATCATCAGATACAGCGGCCAGCACGGCGGCAATCAGTTCGGCATCGGGCGGCAAAGGAATAAATTCCTTGGCCCCGGCGCTGATGGCCTGAGCCGCCTTGCGCGGATCGGGATTGACGCCACAGGCGACGATCTGAACGTGGATACGTTCGCGCTCATTGGCGGCGATCAGACCGGCAATGTCGAGCTCATAATCGACCAGCAACAGATCCGCGCCCTGACCTTTGCGCAGGGCCTCGGTCGCCTGTTCGACAGTTTCGACATGGGCGACCTTGGCGCCGGTATCCATCGCTATTTTCACAGCGGCGGAAAGCTGACCGCTTAAACGTCCTACAACCAGAAGTCTCATCTTACGGCCTCCTTTCCTTACACATTATCTTCGGATTTGATGATTTCGGTCATGGTTACCCCAAGGCGCTCATCGACCACCACGACTTCGCCACGGGCCACCAGCCGGTTATTGACATAGATATCAATGGCTTCACCGACCTTGCGATCCAGTTCAAGCACGCTGCCCTGACCAAGTTTCAGCAATTGCGAGACCGACATATAGGCGCGACCGAGAACCGCAGAAATATTGACCGGCACATCAAACACCGGCTCAAGATCGGCGGCGGTTTTGTCACCTTCGTCGTCGGCAACGACCGGCAGGGTCTGATCGTCACCGAACTCTTCGAGTTGAAATTGATCATTCGCCATGGTCAGGCTCCTTTTGCGAGGGGTTGCCCCATCGCCTTTTGCTTGTGATAGGCCTCAGCCAGCAGAACCTCTTTCAGGGCGCTGCGCAGGGCCTCATAGACTTTCGAGGGGTCGTAGGCGGCCCGTCCGTCGGGCCACTGGATTTCAAAGGCCCCTTTGGCGGCGTGGGGCTGGTCGCGGAACTGAATGGCACCGGTAAAGCCGGTCAGGGCGGCGGCTTCGCGCACGGCCTTTTGCAGGGCGGCGTCAGGGCTTTGGGCGGAAACGATCAGGCGCGGACTGCCGGAGACTTCGTCGCCCAGTGCCGCAAGCGCCGCCTTGATGGCCGCGTCAGGAAACAGATCAAGCGCGTGTGAGGCAATCTTGTGGGCACAGACCAGCGCCAGCTCAACGCATTCTTCCTTATGCTGCGCCAGAACGCTGTGCAGGGTCTCAAGGCCTTGTCCGGCGGCATCGGCGAGCGCCTGAACGGCCTCGGCCTGTAAGGCCTGCGAAGCGGCCAGCGCTGAGAGTTCGCCCTGTGTGTAGGCCTGCTGGCGAATTTGCTCAACTTCTTCGGGGGTGAAGTATTTTTTCGGGCGTGGCGGCGGGGCAGAGGTGACGCGGCCGCCTTCGTCATAGACCGTACCGAAGTCGAATTTCTTGTATTTGGGGGCATCACTCATAGGGTGTCTCCCTGAAGTGTAGCCGACAATGGGTCTTGGCAGGCATCGCAAGATACCCCACCACCCCGCCGGTGAACCGGCGCGGTCCCCCTCCCCGCCAGAGGCAGGGAGGAGTGAACGGCGACAAAATCACACGCTTGCGCCCTGTCGGTGAAGCCGAGCTTAATAGATAAGTTCATCATCACCTCCCTGACCGGCCAGCATGATTTCACCCTTGGCGGCCAGATCCTTGGCTACCTGAACCATGGTCATCTGGGCGTTATCAACGTCCTTGAGGCGCACCGGCCCCATGGAGTCCATGTCATCGCGCATGATCTTGGCGGCGCGCTCGGACATATTCGAGAAGAACATATCCCTGAGGCCATCCGATGCGCCTTTGAGGGCTAGGGCCAGCTGATCCTTTTCCACGGCGCGCAGCAGGGTCTGGACGCCGCCGGGATCAAGCTTGCCCAGATCCTCGAAGACGAACATCAGGGCACGGATGCGTTCGGCGGACTCGCGGTTTCTTTCTTCGAGCGCGGTGACGAAGCGGCTTTCGGTCTGGCGGTCGAAATTGTTGAAAATTTCAGCCATCAGTTCGTGGGAGTCACGCTTTGAGGTACGTGCCAGATTCGACATGAATTCAACGCGCAGGGTCTGTTCGATCTTGTCGAGGATTTCGCGCTGTACCGGTTCCATGCGCAACATGCGTTGCACGCACTCGAGGGCAAAGTCTTCGGGCAGGGACGACAGAACGCGGGCGGCATGGTCGGCCTTGATCTTGGACAGCACCACGGCGACGGTTTGCGGGTACTCGTTTTTCAGATAGTTGGCGAGGACGGCCTCGTTCACATTGCCGAGCTTGTCCCACATGGTGCGACCGGCCGGGCCGCGAATTTCTTCCATAAGGGCGTCAACCTTATCGGCGGGAAGAAAGGATGACAGAAGGCGTTGGGTCTGCTCAAAGCTGCCCATGATGGTGCCGGACGATGACATGCCCGACACAAATTCAACCAGCAGTTCCTCAACTACGTTTGAGGTCACCGTGCCCAGACCGGACATGGCCTGAGACACTTCCTTGATTTCTTCTTCGTCAAGCTGTGCCCACAGGTCTGTGTGCTCTTCGCCGAGCGCCAGCATCACCACAGCGGCTTTTTCAGCCCCGCTCAGCTTCTTTGGATCATCAATGACATTCGCACGCGCCATGATCTATCCTTGGGTTTCATGCAGCCATGACCGGAGAATCGAGATCGATTCTTCGGGGTGGCGGTCTACAAATTCGGATACCCGTTTGACGGAGGATGCCTTAACCTGACCTTCGATGCGGGCAATATCGATGCGTGAATCCATCTCACTCGGCAGGTTGGCATCGCCATTATAGGCAATGGCGGCATTGTCGCCTGTAGGGCCGGCAAGGGCTGCGCCACCGGCGATAGCTGGCCCGCCCAGCGCAGGGGTTCGCAGACCACCGCCATTGGCCGGATTGATATATTTCAGCATCGGACGGGCGACAAAGAAGATGATCAGCAGGGCGACGAGCGCCAGCACCAGCATCTCGACGGCACGCATGATGTCGTCCTTGGTAAAGTCAAACATGCCCGCACTGGCGGAGGTACCGCCTGCGGCCACGGCGGCATCATGGCTGAAGCGTACGTTCAGTACCTCGACCGTGTCGCCGCGATCGGCACTGAAGCCGACGGCAGCCTTAACCAGCTGATCAAGACGCTGCATGTCCTCGGCTGAGCGCGGGGCATAGGTGGGAGCGGCATTGGCGTCGGCGGCAGGGGTCAGGACGCCATCGACGACCACGGCCACAGCCAGTTTTTTGACGCCGCCGGGCATGATGACTTCGGTGGTGCGAGTATTGGAAATCTCATAGTTGGTCAGTTCGTCGGTCTGATCGCTTGAGGAGCCGTTCACACCGGCACCGGGCTGGGCATTGACGTCGCCGGGGATATTGGCCTCGGCGGTGACCAGACCATCGGGTGACGGCTCGGTTGAGGTATCGGTGGCCGAGGTGGTGCGGGTTGAACGGACAACCTGACCGTCAGGATCGAACTGGGTCTGCTCACGGGTGATGGAGTTCATATCGAGTTCGGCGGTCACGGTGACGCGCGCGGCCCCTGTACCGACCACGCCTTCGACGATTTCTTTAACGCGACGACGCAGGTTTTCTTCGATTTCGGTGCGCTTTTCGGCACCAGCCGCCCCAAGAAGCGGGTCGTCCTCGCCACCGGCGGCCAGAAGACGGTTCTTGTCGTCCACCAAGGTCACATTGCTGGCTTTCAGGCCCGGCACGGCACCGGCCACCAGATTACGGATCGAGCGTACCTGTTCGCCGCTCAGGTCCTGACCGGAGAGGCCGACGACCACTGAGCCGGTAGGCTGGGCGGCTTCTTCCTGAAACAGTTCACGGCGCGGCATGACCAGATGCACGCGCGCAGAACTTATGCCCTTAAGGGAGGCGATGGTGCGGGCCAGTTCGCCTTCGAGGGCGCGTTTGTTATTAATGTTCTGGACAAATTCGGTCTGACCGAGGGCGGGGGCATTATCAAACACCTCATAACCCACCGATCCGGCGGTCGGCAGGCCCTTTGAGGCCAGCATAAGGCGGGTGGAGGCGACATTATCGCGGTCAACCATTACGGTCGAGCCGTCACCCTTGGCCTGATACTTGATGCCCGCCTGATCAAGGGCGGCGGTGATTTCAGCGGCTTCTTTAAGATCGAGATTGGAATAGAGCAGGGATTGCGGCTTGCCGCCCATATTCAGCATGACGGCGGCCAGCACGGCGACCACGCCTATTGCGACGCCCGCAATAGCCGCCAGACGGCCTATACCGAATTGTTTGATAAACGAATCCACGTCCGCTTAGCCCCATAATCCACATGCACGGGACACACATCCACCAGGCTGACGCGATCCACTAGGCAGTAATTTCCCAGTGAAGCGTAAACGAGGTGTTAACGGGCGTTAATTTTTCGGATTATTTGGAGACAAGACGGGGACTTAGGGCCTGGAACAAGGAACCTGTAAGTCCTGAGGTTTGCCTGAGGGTTCGCAGAAACAGAAATGGCCCCGTTCTTCACGCAGGAAGCGGCGGGGCCATCTGATTCGTTTACGCCTTTGAACCGTATTAGCGGTACTGCTGGATACGGGTCGTGCGCAGACCGGCCATGCCATGGCTATCAATAGCCTTTTGCCAGCCAATAAACTCTTCGGAAGTAATGCGGTAACGTTCGCATGCTTCCTCAAAGCTCAGCAGTCCGCCACGTACAGCGGCCACTACTTCTGCCTTGCGGCGGATGACCCAGCGCTCCGTGCCCGGAGGCGGGAGGTCGGAGAGGGTCAGCTTTGCCCCGGTTGGTCCAATCACGTATGTATCGCCTTTGCTATCGCGGCGTTTTTCTTGCAGCATGACTTTTTCACGCCTTTCTTACCATCACCATTGATTAGCAAGTTAGCATGAGGAATCTAACATCCGCTTAACCGCCTTAGTAAATTAAGTCCTAATGACGGTATTTGCAGACGTTAATAAGTCATTTACTTTAAGTAACGCCTGTTATTCATTATTAATCCCTGTTAATACTTATCGCTTGATGTTGAGTAGCTCCTGCAACATCTCATCAGCGGTTGTGATGATCTTTGATGAGGCCGAATAGGCGCGCTGGGTGGTGATCAGGCCGGTAAATTCCTGAGACAGGTCAACGGCTGAGGCTTCAAGGGTGGCGACGCTCAGGAGGCCCGAACCGCTATCGCCCGGAACCTTGAGGACATAGGGGCCGGAGGTGGTGGAGACGCGATAGGCGTTACCTGAGACCGGCACCAGACCGTCGGCATTGACAAAGGTCGCCAGAGCCACCTGAGCGATGTCGCGGGTCGAGCCATTGGTAAAGATGGCGGTAACCATGCCGGTTTCGGAAATGGTGATCTCATCGAGAATGCCAAACGCCGTACCGTTCGAGGTGACCTTATGGGTGACGGAGGACGCATTATACTGCGTGAAGCCTGTGCCCAGCGAGTTGAAGTCAATATGGATGTCCTGACCGGCGACGCCTGTGTCAGAACCCCAGCGCACGCCGGCACCGGCATCCCAGGCACCGATAACCAGTTCGGCATTGCCAAAGGTCGCGCCGGTATAGGTCGTGCCGCCGACAATCATGGTGCTGTTGGCCGGGTCGAGCTTGGCGGTGTTTTCGTCGAACATCAGAATGCCGCTGGCGACCTGACCGTTACCGCTGGTAGTGTCCGAACCCCAGGCGGCACCGGCGGGTGTGCCTGAACCGTTTACGATGTCCGGCGACCAGATTTCATAGGCCCACTGGTTGGCACCGATCTTGACCAGTGACATGGTCAGGTTGCGCTCACCGCCAAGGCTGTCGGCGACGGGGATGGTGATTTCCACGTCGGGTTTGGTGGTCGCCAGTGTATTGGGTGTGTTGATATTGTATTTCGACATGGGTAGCGGCGCGGTCGGCGGCGTAGCCGTCACAGCGGCGGCATAGGCTGCACCACCGGTGGAAACCGCCTGAGCGGCATTGAGGTTGGCGCTCAGGCGTGCCGCACTTGAGGCTTCGGCGGTGCCGCCGATGTCGCTGATCTTAATGGGCGCCAGCTGATTGAAGTCGGACGACGAGGTGTTGACTGCGCCCAGTTCGTTTACCGGCCAACCCTGAAGGTAAAGACCGGCGGCGTTTTTCAGGAAACCGTTTTCGTCAGTCGTGAACGAGCCGTCACGCGTAAACAGGTGCAGGTCATTGGCCGTTGCCGTTGGCGACTGTGTGGTGACAAAGAAGCCCTGACCGTCAATGCCCAGATCAAGATCGCTGTTGGTGCGCGACAGACCGGAGATATTCGAGATGACGTGACGTGTCGCGGCATTGACGCCACCGGCATTGTAGCTGCGTTGCTGGGTCGCCGAAGTGACGATGGCCGAAAAGTCAGTGCGCACGCGCTTATAGGCGGTGGTATTGACGTTGGCGATATTGTTCGAAATCGCCGACAGGGCGGTGGCATTGGCGGCCAGACCCGATACACCGGCTTGCATGGAAGCATTCAGACTCATGAGATTAACTCCTTCGCAGAGATATTTCTTATTATGTTGAGGTTAGCTCGCCTTCGCCTGTTCGACGCCGGTGATATAGCTAAGGGGGATGAGGGACATGCCGACCCGCAGGACGGATTGCCCGTTAATGAATTCGGCGGCATCGACCGTGCCGCGCATATAGACCGCAGATTTGATGTCCGCGCCGCCTGCCGTTTTGGCTGTAACCTGTAAGGTATAGTCACCGGCGCGCACCGTCTTGCCGGACGCGTCCTTGCCGTCCCAGACGAAGGTGTTTTCACCCACATCCTTGCCGTCGGCGGAACCGCTCCAGATGACGGTGCCGTCCTTGTTGGTGACCTTGAGGTCAACGGTCTCGGCGGCGGTGCCAAGCGCGTATTTCCATTCAAGGGGCTGATCCTTGAAGGTTTGCGCATCAATATCGGCGGTAACATTCTTGCCAATAAAGCCGACGACGGCGTTCAAGTTGCTGGCACCTTGCGCCACAAGTGTGGCCAGATGCTCGTTCTGCTTAAGTTGCTGCTCGACCGAGGTATATTGCACCAGCTGGTTCGTCCATTCGGTCGAATCCATTGGGCTTAGGGGGTCCTGATTACGGATCTGTGCCGTCAGGAGGCCTAAGAATGTCTCATAGGTCGAGGCCAGACCGGTCATGCCACCAGTCATGGAGGGGGCGGCGGCATTATTACCAACAGCGGTAACCATAGGGGTGCTCCTTAGACCAGCATACTGAGGGACAGTTGCTGTCCGGATGAATAAAGACCGTCGACAGGCGCACCGGCATAGGGGCGATTGTGAACGGGAAGAGGGGCGGGGATATCATTATCCGTGTCGTTAACAGGCAAGGCAGGGTGCTGCCCGTCACGTGAATGGCGCTCACGCGAGGAGAAGCTTAAAGACCCGTCCTCAAGCTGGAAACCGGCCTGCTCGAGCTGGCGGCGCAGTTCGTCCTGACGGCCGCGGAATTCGCTTTCGCTGATCGGACTGTCGAAGCTCAGGTGGGCCGACAGCTTACCATCGGCATTGATTTCAAGGCGCACATCGACGCGGCCCTGATCGGCGGGCTTAAGCTGCATGTCGAACTGCGTGGTCTTACCGGCCAGTTTGCGCGTGATCTGGGCGCTTAAGGCGGCAATGTTTTCCACGGCATGGGACGACAGGTGTGACCCTTGCGGGGCTGGTGCCAGTGGTGGAGCGGCGGTCATAAGCGCAGGCTGTAGCGGCGCTCTGGGGGCTGACAGTTCAGCGGTGGGCGGGGTGGCCGGAAGCTGGGTCGGGCTTTGCGCCGGTGTGGTTTCAGGCGCAGCGGTATCGGGTTTGGCTATGGCCGAGGCCGCATCAGGGGCAGGTTCAGCCTTAAGGGCGACCGTGGTCTGAGGGGTGGGCTCAGGACGGGCAGAACCCAACGGACTGTGCGGCGGTTTGGTGTCTGCGGGGGCCTGTGCCTCTGCGCGTGTGGCCGCAGGGACAGGGGTTTCGCCGTCCGTTGTATCGTCAGCCGTATCTATAGGGAGGGCCAAGGGTGCTGAGGTTAAAGGCGTCCGGGGGCGGGTCACAGGCGTCAGGGCAGCCTGCACGGCGGCGGGCACAGTTTCAGGCGCGGTTGCAGAAGCGGGTGCGGGCGTGACCGGTGCGCGATCAGGGGCGGCGTCCGTCAGGTCAGTGTCCAGCGAAGCCATGTTGGGTGCGGGTGCGGTTACTGACGGTCTGTCTCTGACCGGCAAGGTATCAGCCTGCACGGTTGCAGACTGTAGGCGCGGTGCGTCCGGTGACGGGGCCTGAAGCTCAGGGGCATCAGAGGGTGTTGCCCATGCGATGTCAGACTGTGCCTGTGTATCCGGGATGGCTCTGCCCTGAACGGGGGCATTGTCAGACGCGTTAGGCTGAGGCGCGTTAGTCTGAGGTGTCTGAACGACGGGCGCAGCGGACGCAAGGGATTGAGACTGAACCGGTGGGGTCGCAGACATATTCACGGGGGTCTGCGGGGTTTGTGGCGTGAGCGTGTCGGCAAAGGGCAGCGACGGCGCGTTGACGGTTAGTTCCGGGGCGTCAGAGGCTGTGCTGGGTTGGGCCATGCTCTGGACCGTCGGGGTCTGAACAGAGGGGGTTTGGTCAGGCTTGTGTGTCGACGGTGTTACGGACAAGGGCGCTGCCTGAAGGGCGGTGTCTGCCGGTGCCGCTACGGATGCGCGGGGCGTTGCGAGGTCAGGCTTGGCCATAGCGGCCTGAGGCGTCTCGGTAACCGGCGTCTGGATCGCCTGCGCAAGCTGAGTTACCGGCTGGGCGAGCGTTTCAGGGCGGTTTATGGTGGGCTGACCCGCAGGCAGGGGCATCTCCGCCGGAGCGTCGATTGCCGAAGCCGGAGTCGATACTGATGGTGTCGATACTGATGGTGTCGATACCGATATTGCGGCATCTGAGGACAGGGCCGCAGCGGGCTGTACCGGTGGCCAGATCAGGGTTTGGGTTTCACCTTCTGCGCCAGGCTCCGGAGCGGTGTGCGTATCCGGTGCGAGGGTGAGCGTGGCCGCTATGTAGGTAAAGGCAGGTAAATCCGGTTGGGTTTGTGCCTGCGTATCGGTGTCCGCCAATACCGTATCCAGAAGTCTGGCGAATGCGCCCGACGTTTCACCCGACGCAGCTGTACCGCTCACCGTCAATGGGGCGGTGGGGCCTTTAAGTTCCGGCAGAGGCAGGAAGACGGACGTCATAAGGGTCAACTTCGCAGAATAAGACACAGCCCGACCGGATTGTTCCGGCTTCTGTATTCGGTGAACGCCTTTTGCGTCCAATCACCATCGGCCTACGCAAGGCCTGTGCCATTTGTTAAGGCATTGAAATTTAATGATATAATTTTAGATAAGGCGCAAAGTGCCTAGGTAAAAAGCGCTTTCGCCGGATCAAATTTGCCGGGTAGGCCGCAGGCTGCCGCAGAGGGCCGTGGGCGATTTTTCGGCCTGAGGGGCGCGCGTGGCATCAGTCTTGAAACCCTGTGGACTGATATTCACTTTGTGCGCAGGCCGTTACAGGTAAGATTTTGAAATATAACAGAAAAATTTTATCGGCTAAAAAAACAACCGGGCAAAATCTGCCCTGTTGCAGGCAGGTCTTGCCTGAATCTCATGCGCTCAGGCAGGAGCCGGTATAGAATATGTCGATCCAGTCGATCTTTAATATAGGCACGTCCGGCCTGATGAACGCGCAAAACCAGTTGCGCATCGTCTCGGACAATATCTCCAACGTCAATACACCGGGCTATATCCGCAAAGTCGGCAGTCAGCAGGCGCAGGTCTTTTCCGGACAGGGCGCGGGCGTCAACAGTGGTCAGGTGACGCTGGCGACCAACAAATATCTGCAAAGTGCCGCGCTCAAGGCCACCGCCGCCAGTTCGCAGGCGCAGGCCTTTTATCAACTGTTTGACCAGATACAGTCGCAGTTCGGTGATCTGACGGATGATGCCAGCCTGTTTAATCTCGGCAGTACGGTTCTGGGGTCACTGACGCGGGCGACGGAAAATGCCTCATCACCCGCCATGCGGCAGGAAATTTTAAGCGGTCTGCAAAGCTTTGTCAGTGAAGGGGCGCGTATCTCTGAGCACATTCAGTCGGTGCGCGATACCGCTGAGGGGGAGATTGCCTCGGTTGTCGATAAGATCAATTCTCTGGCCAAGAACATTGGCGACCTGAATGCGCCGATTGCCCGCGCCTTTGCCGGTGGTACGGACGGGACAGGGGCGCAGAATTCACAGGCCAACTTCATTGATGAGCTGTCGAAGCTGATTGATATCAATGTCGTCAATAATTCGGACGGCAGTGTCACGGTACGTACCCCTTCGGGGGCGGTGCTGGCGGGACCCGGGGCCGTGACCCTGAGCTATAATCCGACCCGACCTGTGGCCAGCGATACGGTTTTCAAGGCCATTGTTGCTACGGGGCCAAACGGTGAGGCGCGGGATTTCAGCGAGCACGTTGGTTCGGGACAGCTTAAAGGGCTTCTGGAGCTGCGCGACAGGGACTCGGTGGCTGTATCGGATCAGTTATCGGAATATATGTCGGCCTTTGCCGAAGAACTGAATGCCGCGCACAATGCCTCAAGTGCCGTGCCGCCGCCGGAAAGCCTTACGGGTAAGGCGATGAATCTGACGCTTGAGGAGGCTCTGGCGGGCTTTTCGGGCACCACCAATCTGGCGATCATCGATCAGAGCGGTAATCTGGTGCGGCAGGTGGAAATCAATTTCACCAGCGGCCAGTTGGAAGTTGACGGTGTGGCGGCGGGGCCTTTCACGCCGGCGAGTTTTGTCGCCGATATCAATGCGGCGCTGGGCGGCGCAGGCACGATCGGGTTTGCTGACGGCAAGCTGTCGTTCAGTGCCAGTGGCGGCAATGGGGTGGCGGTGGCTGAAGATCCGGCCAGCCCGTCGACCAAGACGGGTAAAGGTTTTTCCCATTATTTCGGCCTGAATGACCTGATCCGTGCGGATGTGCCTGTAAACTATGCGACGGGTTTGACGCCTGGCTCTGACCACGGTTTTACGGCAGGCGATACGGTGCGCTTCAGCGTGAAGAACGCGCAAGGCAATGGTGTCGCGCTGGTGGATATTGCCATACCCGCTGGCGGTAGCATGACCGATCTGGTCAATAGCCTGAACAATTCGACCAGTGGTCTGGGGCGGTATGGCACCTTCTCGTTGAATACGGATGGTGTCTTAAGCTTCAAGGGCTTTGGGTCACCGGCCTATCAACTGGGGGTGGCCGAGGATAATACCTCGCGGCTGGGTAACGGGGCTTCTTTGAGCGAATTTTTCGGTCTAGGCGGGAACGCTTCGGCGCGTGCCCAGCATTTGCAGATTGATCCGCATATTCTGGATAATTCCAACCATCTGGCGCTGGCGCAGGTTAAGTTGTCGGTGACCACGGGGCCGGTTCTGGTCGGGTCGGATGGCTCAGGCGCCGGTCTGATGGCGGCCATAGGTTCGAAAAACGTCAACTTCTCGAAAGCCGGTTATCATGGCGGCGGCCTGTCGACCTTAAGCCAGTACGCCTCCAATCTGGCCGGTCAGGTCGGTACGGTGGCGGCCAATGCCGAAAACCGCATGACCGGTGCGCAAACGGTGGCCAATGAGGCGCGTAACCGTTTGTCAGCTTATCAGGGGGTAAACCTTGATGAGGAGGTCATCAAACTGACGACCTTCCAACAGGCTTATGGGGCGTCTTCGCGGCTGATACAGGCGGCGAAGGATATGTACGATGTGTTGCTGGGTCTGGTATAGGAGATAGGCCATGCGGGTATCAACCGGACAGATGTGGGACAGCGCCCTGTTTAATCTTTTGCAGGCACAGTCTCGCCATGCGGACGTCAACAAGCAGATTGGCACGGAAAAGATCGCCACGGATATCGGTGGCTATGGCCGTCAGAGTGAGGTCATCGCCAGTTATCAGTCGTCCGCTAAGTCTATCGACACCTATAAGGATCTGGCCAAGAGCGTCGGGGCGCGGCTTGATGTGCAGAATCTGGCGCTCGAGCAGAGCGGTGAGGCACTTCTGAGTGCGCGCGACAGCCTGATGGATGCGCTGGCGACGGATAATCTCGATAATCTGATGTCGACGCTTGAGAGCCACTATGCGGCCTTTGCCGGTGGGCTGAACACTCAGTATCAGGGCCAGTATCTGTTTGGTGGCGGGCAGGATCGGGACGCGCCACTGGCCTTTGGCTCGCTGTCGTCGCTTGAGACGCCTGCGGTCAGTGAGACGTTTGTTAATGGCACGGTCAAAAAGGTGTCGAAGATTGATCCATCCACCTCATTGCAGACCGGTATGCTGGCCAGTGAACTGGGCAGTGAAGGGGTGGAACTGTTTCGTGAACTTAAGGCCTTTGCCGATGCCCGTGGTGGCCTGTCCGGTCAGATGGATAGCGCGACACGTGACTATATCCAGACCCTGACGACCAGCTTTACCAAGGCCTATGAAGGTATGGTGCAGAAGACGGCTTTGAATGGCTCCTATCAGGCGAAGGTCGATACGACGATCACCGCGCTTGATAACCAGAGCCTGACGCTCAATGGTCTGATTTCTGACAAGACGGCGGTTAATATGGCCGAGGCCTATGTCAAGCTGGAGCAGGCCGATCTGGCCATTCAGGCGTCTGCGCAGATTGTTGCCAATCTGAAATCGACGTCGTTGCTTGATCTGTTGCGCTAGCTTTAGAGTCTTTGACCACCCGTCAGGCCCCCTCACCCTGACCCTCTCCCCGGAGAGGAGAGGGAAGCGGATACCGCTCACTGTTTTGTGAAAATGGGAAACTTGTCCACAGGCTGTAACGGGCGTATTATGGGGTTGTGGAAATCGACAGATGAGCCACGTAAAAGACCCCGCGCGGGGCCATCGGAAAGCCGGATAGTAAGTCTATTTCCTGCGGGAAATCTTACCGTCGTTTCGCGGTGAACAGAAAGAGACCTCGCCCTCAGTGGCGGGGTCTTTTTGTATTTCAGGTATATTTTTTTGGGTTAACTGGCGCCGGACAGGACGTAGGAGGCGACGGTGATATATTTGCGGCCCGCTTCCTGCGCATGGGCGACGCAAGCCGCCATAGGCTCAATCTTACGCAGCGAGGCCAGTTTAATGAGCATCGGCAGGTTGATACCGGCGATGACTTCGGCGCGGGTCTGTTCCATGACGGAAATGGCCAGATTGGACGGGGTGCCGCCGAACATGTCGGTCAGCAGGATCACGCCATCACCGCTGTCATTGGCAAAGGTGGCGTCGAGGATGTCCTGACGGCGTTTGGCGACATCGTCATCCGGGCCAATGCAGATGGCCGCGACTGCATCCTGTGGGCCCACGACATGCTCCATGGCGGAAACAAATTCCTCAGCCAGTCTACCGTGGGTAACAATCACAAGACCAATCATATATAGTCCACTATCCTCAAACATCCGCCCTTAAGAGACGGCGACTTCAGGCACATAAACGGCAATTATAGCGCAAACGCACTGCACTGCAAAAAGAGATTTCAAGGTTTAAGGCGAAAACATGTGCCTGCCAAGTCCGCAAGTGTCGGGCTGTGTTTACTGCCCAAGGGCCACACGCAACTTTGAAACGGTGGAAGTTTCAAGCGGATTCAACCGCAAGGCGGGTATGGACTTTCCAAGGAAGACTGTCTCCATAGGTTCCGGCAGGCGCTCAGGTGCCGTGTTTTGACAGTGGACACAAAGGCTTATGCGGCTCAAAGGGCGGAAGGGGCGGGGTAAAATACCTATGCCGCGCACTTCGATCCGTCCGGCAATGGTGTCCGGTGCGCGCGCATAAAGGTGATGACCCGAAAGCCACAGGTGGGAATAATCATCACTGACCAACTGAAATCCGTCATCAAGTGCCCTGAGTGCCAGATCACTCTTGCCAATGCCGGAAGGGCCCATGATCAGTACGCCTTGCCACTGTCCGCGCATAAAGGTGGCGATGGTGGTGGCATGAACGATGATTGTCTTTGGCGTCAGACTCATTTGCGGGGAGGTCATTTGCGCGTTGGGCCGCCCAGCAAGGGCAGGCAGATGACAAAGCGCGCGCCGGTAATCTCTCCGGTATCATCCAGACGGTTTTCTGCCCAGATGCGGCCATTGTGGGCTTCGACGATCTGACGGGAAATAGACAGGCCGAGACCTGAATTGCGTCCGAAAGACGTGCCCTTGGGACGTGAGGTATAGAAGCGCTGGAAGACGGTTTCGAGATTGTCCGGCGGAATGCCCGGACCGTCATCTTCAACGGAAATCAGCAGGGCAGGCTTTTGGGCCATATCGCTGTGGGACAGGTTTATGCGCACAGAGCCGTCTTCGGGGCTGAAGGAGCGGGCATTGTCAATCAGGTTGCGGAACACCTGCCCGAGCGGGCCTTCGCGGCCATTGACACGCACGCCGTCCTTAAGGGCGGTGCGATTAAAGATGACCGGTGCGCCGGATTCGGCCGGCATGTGCTGATAGAGCGAGATAATGTCCTCAAGCAGGGCAGGGACGTCCACCGGTTTCGGAGCATCACGTGACAGTTCAGCATCGAGACGCGAGGCATTGGAAATGTCGGTGATCAGGCGGTCGAGACGATGCACGTCCTGTTTGACCACATTAAGCAGCCGCAGCTTGGATTTGTCGTCCTTGACCAGATCAAGGGTTTCAAGGGCGCTGCGGATAGAGGTCAGGGGGTTTTTGATCTCATGGCTGACATCGGCGGCGAAACGGTCGATTTCGTCCATCCGACGTGACAGGGTGTCGGTCATGGATTCAAGTGAGCGGGCCAGTGTGCCGATCTCGTCCTTGCGCGCCTCAAGATCCGGCAGGGAGATGGCGCGGGATTTCTGCATACGCACATGGTCGGCGGCGGCAGACAGGCGGTGGATCGGGCGGCTGACCAGCCAGTGCAGCACCAGCGATGAGAAGATGCTCGTGCCTACGGCCACGAGAATGAAGGGCAGCATGGCCCAGCGTTGTGCGGCGACGATCTTGTCGACATCACCGGCCTCGATGGTCAGAACACCCAGCACGGCCTTGACGCGCTTCAGGGGCACCGAGACCGACACCACCCGTTCGCCACGCTCATTATATCGGACGGTGGCGACTTCGCGTCCGGTTAGGGCCTGCTCGACCTCAAGGCTGAGGGCCTCACGGGCGCGCTCAAAATGCTTGTCATGGGCGAGCCTGTTGTCGCCGTCTTCCGGTATCGGCGGCAGGTCGCGCACATCGACGCCTTCGGACACCGTGTAGGAATCGCTGACCAGATGACCTTCGGCGTCAAACAACCGTGCGCGTTGTTCGCGCGGAATAAAACGCGACAGGACAAAGATGGCGCTGCCGACATCAAGCTGTGGCACCGGAACGCCATCAGTGGCGGCATAGGCGATGACCTCACCCATCAGTTCGGCCTGAGAGGTCAGGGCTTCTTTCTGGGTGTCGATCAGGCCCTGACGAAATTCGTTGAGCACCAGTGAGCCGATGGTCAGAACCAGAAGACCCACGGCATTAAGAAACAGGATCAGCCGCCCCAGACGCGAATTGCGTAAGGGTAGCGCGAGGCGTGGCCCGCGTTTTTCAGCGCGGGGCCTCTCACTTTGGGGCGGCTGAGTTTGGGACATCAGACTTCGCGGTAACGATAGCCCACGCCATAGAGCGTTTCGATGGAGTCAAATTCGGGGTCAACGACACGGAATTTCTTGCGCATGCGCTTGACGTGGCTGTCGATGGTGCGGTCATCGACATATACCTGATCGTCATAGGCTGCATCCATCAGGTTGTCGCGGCTTTTGACAAAGCCCGGACGCTGGGCCAAGGCATGCAGCAGCAGAAACTCGGTGACCGTCAGACGTACCGGCTTGCCGTCCCAGGTGCATTCGTGACGGGCGGCGTCCAGCACCAGCTTGCCGCGCTTGAGCGACTTGGCATTAAGGGCTTCGGTGACTTCGGGGGCTTCACCCTGATCGACAATACCGGCGCGACGCAAAACAGCCTTGACGCGTTCCAGCAGCAGGCGTTGCGAAAAAGGCTTATGCATATAGTCGTCGGCCCCGAGATTGAAGCCCAGAACCTCGTCGATCTCATCGTCCTTGGAGGTCAGGATGATGACCGGCAGGTTGGAATTCATGCGCAGGCGGCGCAGAACTTCCATGCCGTCCATGCGTGGCATCTTAACGTCAAGTATGGCCAGATCGGGCGGATTTTTCTCAAGCGCCGCCAGACCGGACGCGCCGTCATAATAGGCTTCGATGGTATGGCCACCGCTTTCAAGCGCCAGGGATACGCTGGTGACTATGTTCTCGTCGTCATCGACCAAGGTAATGCGCGCCATGAAATCTCCTGTAAATGACTGTTTAGCTTAACATACTATCTGCATGACGAAAACGCGGCGGTAAAGAGGCTGAAATCAGGCCCGAAAGCGCTTCAACGCTAATTTAACAGGATTCCGGTAAAAATCAGCGACATAAAGACGATCCTATCAGAAAAGCATACCCGCAGATGTCGGCACAGATCCATTTCGAGGTCTTCTCAAGGAAAACCCCTCAGGCCAGCTGGGTGTTGCAACTGGCGACCGAAGACAAGGAAACGGCGCTGCATACGGCGGATACGCTGATCAATAGCCTGCATGCGGCCGCAGTGCGTGTCAGTCGTGAAGTCTTCAATGCCGGTACGGGCGAATTTCACAGCTATCAGGTCATGCAAAAGGGCACCATAGCCCCGGCGGGTAAGCCCGCGCGGCGGCCTGTGACCGAGCCGGTCTGTACGACGCCGCAGACCCTCTATACCTTGCCGGCGCGCGAAACTATCGGGCGTTTGATGGAGGACTGGCTCAGGCGCTGGCGGGTGACGCCGTTTGAGTTGCTGCATAGCCCAGTGCTGGCCGAAAAGCTTGAGGCGTCGGGGCATGAGTTGCAACACGCTATACAGAAACTGTCGATCCCTGAGGCGCAGGAAACCGGCCAGCCGGTGCACGAGATCATTCGCCGCTGGACGGGCCTGATTGAGCGCGCGGTCGGGCGGGTGATCGAGGACGGTCGCAAGCGGCGCTTTCCCGAGATTACGCCCGAAACCGTGGTGGCAGTGGTACAAAAAATTTCGGGGCAGTCTGATCGTGACTATCTGCTGGGTGGGGCGGTTACCGTTTGGCTTGAGACCGCAAAGGGGGCGGCGGCAAGGTTAGAGGCGTTGCTGGCCCTTGCCGGGCCACTGATCAAGGCGGGGTCATCCTGTGATTGGGCCGTGCGTGTCGTGGAAATTCCGGTCTGTGAGATACTGGCGCAAAAAGGAGCGGTGGCTGATATAAGCGGCACGGGCGCAGAGCCTGGCATGGCTCTGGCGGCGCTGACGCGGTTGCTGGCGGGCAGTGAAATCAGCAAGGCGGCGGCATATGATCCGCAAATTGCCCGGGTTCTACCGCCGGTGAGCGGTGCGTTGCAGGCGTATGCCGTGTGGCTTGAGGTCGGACATTTTAGCGACGTGAAGCGCCAGTCGATCCGGCACATAATCAGTGAATTGCGCGGGCCGCGCCGACTAAGGCCATCGGATGCCGTGTCGGAAATCGAGCTTTTGCGGGCCATGGCTGTGGTGCTGACCATGACCGGTGGCGATGAAGCGCAGCGCGAAGACCTGACGAGTGCGTTTGTGGAACGGTCGCGTATGCTGGTGTCTTCGACCTTTATTGATGCCTTGCTCCAGGGGGCGGATGATGGGGCCGAGGAACTTGAGCGGCTGGTGTGGCTGTGTGAGAATGTCGTCGGCATCTCGAATAAACGCGAAGCCGCCCGCTGGATGCTCACGGCCCTGACGGGGGTGAAATTTGAACGGGTCATGCGCGAAAGCCACCGTCCCGTCGGGCAGAAGCTCAGGCAACTTGCGGGGCTGCAACAGCGGATATCCGGTGCCGGACTGAACGAGAAAGACAGTCAGGAAGCACACGAGCGTCTCGGGCAGATGGGCGCGGTAATGGCGCAGGAGGCGCAGGTCATTAAACAGATTGCGCGCACGCCGCAACCGATGCAAAGAGTGGCGGCGCTCCTGGGCTTCGCCACGGGGCAGGCAGCCCCTGCTGGCCCCCTGAGTGATCAGGCCCGTGCCGAGGTCATGCGGCAATTAAAGGACCCTGATGTCCGTGCCGAATTGAGTAAAGACGGCACGGGCCTTATGGCGCTTAAGCCGCTGTTGCAGAAGATTGGCATCGGGGGGTAAATTTCCGTTGTGTTTTATTCAGATGTAAAGGCAGGCTGATCGCACGAAAAACGGGGGCCGTGAGTCTTGGTTCGACGATGCGCTATCTTGCGCGAGGAGGCCGGTCATGAGTCATGATCTGTTTAGCGGCGCGCCCTCTGGATGTGCTAACAGGACACAGGGAGTGTCGGCGTTCGAAGCTGCGGTGACGCTCATATCCCAGTTGCCGAAGCTTGTGGCCTGAGTTTTCAATCATGCATACCGGATAATTTCTATCTGCGATCACAAAGAAGACATTTTCAAGAAAATTTTAACGAAGCTTAAAGCATGAAAATGCCACATTGGGCGACAGCACCTCACATGTAAGTGCCTCTGCACCCTGTGAATAAATACAGTCCCATTTCATGCCCTTTTCGGCATATCACATCGGCGTGGAGTGGTCTCAAGCCTCCGTGTCGCCCGTTCAAATTGCGTTAGTCTGAGGCTTCCTATGACCCATCCTACCTTCTCACGTCGTACTGGCCGAAAAGCCGCGCTTTATCTGGGCAGTGCCCTGCTCACACTTGCGGCGCAGTCGCCTGTACTGGCTCAAACGGTTACCTGGCAGGGCGGCACAAGCTCAGACTGGCAGGACGGGAGCAACTGGAGCAATGGCCATGTGCCTGCAAACAACACCGTTGTCATCGCGCCTTCCGGAGGGGCGAGCAATCCGGTCGTCGATGGCGGAACGGCAGCGACAGGTACGATTTGGCTCGGGTCTGTAGACGGCGCTAATCTTACCTTCCAGAATGGCGCACAGGCAGAGAGCGGAACGGTTACTATCGGCAACCGGACCAATAATGGTGCCGTAGCAGGTATCCATCAGGAAACCGGCATCGCCACGGCCACCGGAATCGGCACCGTCTGGAATACAGATTCGGTGACGGTGGGTTATTACGGGAAAGGCACGCTCAATGTGAGCGGCGGCGCGGTGGTGAGCAGCGCCAACGGCCTGACCATTGCCAGTATGGCTCTTAATGCTGACGCAACCAATACAGGAACCGTGTCGGTTTCGGGTGCGGGCAGTAAACTTGTGACGACACAGGGCATGAGTGTTGGCGCGGATGGCAAGGGCGACCTGAACGTATCCGGCGGCGGACGGGTCGAAAGCCGTAGCGGCAGCATCGGCACCAACAGTGGATCAAATGGTACGGCAACGTTCACAGGCGATGACAGCTTTTGGAACATAGTCGGCAGCAATCTCACCGTTGGGCAATCCGGACAAGGGTCGCTGACCATTTCCGATGGTGCCGGTGTGCAAACCTCTCACCGTGTGAGTATTGGCAACAGCAATGGTTCAACCGGTAAGCTTACAGTCACGGGTGCTGGTTCGACCCTGACGTCTCTGGCCACCGGTTCAGGGGATTATATTGGTATTGGTATTAACGGCACCGGCGAACTAGAGGTGCTTGATGGCGCAGAAGCTACAGGTATCCGCACCATACTTGGTTATACTTCGGGACGGTCGGGCACCTTAAAGCTTGATGGCACAAACTCGCTTTTCCATCTCACCGACTACGCCATGATCGGGATGTCTGGTACCGGTAAGGCGACGGTATCCAATGGCGCCACCTTACGTGCAGACGGGGTTGGCGGCGTTCTTCTGGGGTACGGAGCAACGGGAAATGGCACCCTGAATATCGGCGCAGCCGCCGGTGATGCAGCTACCGGTGCGGGCACTATCACGGCTCCAAAGATCCAGTTTGGTGCCGGTACGGGCGAGCTAGTGCTCAACCATAATACGGCCAATTATGAACTGACAACCCCGCTTGTCGGCGCCGGCACGATCAGCGTTCTGGCCGGTGATACGACCTTAAGCGGGGACAGCACCCTGTTTACAGGCACTACCACCATAGACGGCGGAATTATCCGCGTAACCGGTACGCTGGGCGGGGCTACAACCGTCAACAATGCGGGCGCGCTGTATGTAGGCAATGGCACGAAAAGCGGCACGCTGACCGGTAATATCGTCAATAACGGGGCTGTGATTTTTAATCCATCAGGCGACAGCAGCTATAGCGGCATGCTCAGCGGTACGGGGAGTCTGAGCCATATCGGCACCGGCACCACGAGACTGACGGGTAACAACAGCCTGTACACAGGCACGGCCTCTGTAACCGGTGGCACGCTTGAGCTGGCGCATCTTTTTGGCGGGGCGGTTACAACCGGCAACGGCGGTACGCTTAAGTTAAGCGATGGCAGCTTCTATAATGGCAGCATCATCAATAACGGGGCCACGGTTTTCAACCGTACCAGCCACTATAACTATACCGGCAGCCTGAGTGGCTCTGGTGAGATTACAAAGCAACAGAGCGGCATTCTTACCCTTACCGGCAATAGTTCCGCCTTTACCGGCACAACCACTGTGGCAGAAGGTGCGGTTTTGCTGACGGGGGCATTGGGTGGATCGGTGGCGATCAATAGCGGCGCGATGTTCCAGGCCGGGAACAACTCGCATAGCATTGGTTTCAATGGCAATGTGCTCAACAATGGCGCATTTCTTCTGAATAACAGCCACGGCAATTACCAACATAGTTTTGCGGGAAATATTTCCGGCAATGGTACCAATACCATCCATACCACCCTCGGCCGCACCCTTATCCTTTCGGGCAACTCAGGTGCCTTTACAGGCACCACCTATTTTACAGGCGGTGGCACCTACTTGACGGGTGCATTGGGTGGCGCTGTGGTGATTAACGCAGATGCCGGACTGGCTGTCGGGAACGGCACGGTAGGTGGTGAACTTCTGGCGACAGACGTGACCAATAATGGCCTGCTTTATTTCTGGCAGCCTGGCCAAACCACCTATGCCGGAAGCCTGTCAGGCAACGGCACCATAGGACAGGCGGGAAATGGCAAAACCATTCTTGCCGGCAACAGCAGCGCCTTTACAGGCACCACAATGGTGCAGACCGGTTCGATTGAACTGACCGGAACATTGGGCGGGTCAGTGTTTGTTTCCAACGGCAGCAGCTTTATTTTCAATCACTCAGGCGACTATGTGCATCTGGGGGCGCTAACGGGTGCCGGGAACCTGTATAAGGAAGGTGATAACAAGCTGATCCTGTCGGCTGATAACAGCGGCTTTACGGGTCTCACGACCGTAGGCGCGGGCACACTGCAACTGATGAATGCGCTGGGTGGCCATATCGCCATAAACAGCGGTGGCGAATTGTCCCTGTTGCGTTCAGGTGATTATAGCTTGACCGGCGGCATCAGTGGTGCGGGCTCATTCCGCAAAGGTCAATCCGGCATTCTGACTCTGTCAGGCAGCACGAACTTCAGCGGCACAACCTATGTTGATGGCGGCATACTGCGTCTGGACAGCGGATTAAGTGGCAATGCCCTTATCTCATCCAAGGGCACGCTTGAACTGGCTAACGGCGCTTATGATGGCAATATCGTCAATAACGGCATGCTGATCCTTAGCCGTGGCGATACCCTTTCAACGAGCCATTCCGGTCAGATATCAGGCGGCGGCGCAATTATTAAACGCACAGCGGGTAATGTCGCCCTGACGGGTGATAATAATGGCTTCAATGGCAATATTACCGTAGAAGCGGGCGCACTGACCGTGGGCAATGTCCTGGGGGGCGCTGCGACCGTTCAAAGCGGCGCGACCTTCGGTATAAACAATAATGCTGTCTTCAATGGCAACATTCTGAACGATGGGACTGTCATTGTGTCCCGCACCACAGATTACGCTTATGGCGGTGTCCTGTCGGGGTCAGGCGAACTTATAAAGCAGCGTGGCGGCACGCTGACCCTGAGCGGTGACAACAGCGGCTTTAGCGGTACAACCAGCGTGACCGGCGGCACCTTGCTTCTGACCAATGCTCTGGGCGGGAATGCCTCGGTAAGCAATGGCGCGACCTTGCGCCTCGGCAGCCAGTTTGGCGGGAATATCGTCAATAACGGTACCCTGAGCTTCGAACAGAGCGGTGACAACACCTATGCAGGCAAGCTGTCCGGCACAGGCGTGATCACCAAGGCGACGACCGGACTCCTGACCTATGCAGGTAACGGCAGCGGCTTTACCGGCACGACCCATCTTGATGCGGGCACCCTGCTTCTGACGGGATCGCTTGCCGGAACCGTACATATCAACGCCAATGGGGCATTGCGTGTGGGTAACGGGACAACGGACGGCGAACTTTTGGCCAATGCCGTCAACAATGGTGTTCTGATCTTTGATCAGACCGGCGATTATGACTATACCGGCGCACTTTCGGGCAATGGCGGGCTGGTCAAGCGGGGGAACGGAACTCTGCTGCTGTCCGGCAACTATAGCTACACCGGCACCACACAGGTTGAAGGCGGGCTGGTCAGGCTTACGTCGCAACTGGATACAGAAACCGACCTCAAAATTGACAACGGGACTTTCGATCTCAGTAACCGGACGCAGGAGGTTTCTGGTCTGAGCGGCAATAGCGGCACACTGGCGCTCGGCAGCACCGGAAATCTGGTGGTCCAGCAGAACGAGAACAGCACCTTCGGCGGCAGCCTGAGCGGCGGCGGCACCTTTACCAAGGCCGGTGAAGGTAATCTCAATCTGACTGGCAACAGCACCTTTACAGGTGAAGTGAACGTCAATGAAGGACGCCTTGCCCTGAACGGCACCCTGCCTGGGCAGGTCAATGTCAATTCCGGTGGCGCACTTGGTGGTACAGGTACAGCCGGACAGGTGACGGTCCGCAGCGGCGGCACCCTGGCACCGGGCAATTCCATTGGTACCTTGCGGGTTAATGGCAGCGTACTGTTTGAGGCCGGTTCTGTCTATTCGGTGGAGGTTGATGCCGCCGGTCAGTCCGACCGCATCGACGCCACGGGTCAGGCCAGACTTCAGGGGGGTATGGTGGAGGTATTGGCCGAAGAAGGCAATTACCGTCCGCAAACAGACTATACCATTCTTACGGCTGTTGCGGGTGTACAGGGCACCTTTACGGATGTTTCGAGCAACTTCGCCTATCTGACGCCGCGCCTCATCTATTCAGCTGATCGGGTTGTGCTCTCTTTGTCCCGCAATGATGTGGAACTGGGCGATATCGCCCGCACGCCGAACCAGATAGCCACTGCCGGTGCTGTAACCAGCGCTTTCTCAGGCATCAGCGATCTCTATATCAACATGGTCGGTCTGTCGGAAGACGGGGCCCGCACGGCGTTTGACAACCTGTCGGGTGAAGTGCATCCGTCCTCTCTGAGCGCGGCGGCAAACCACAGCGAAAGCCTGCGTCGCGCCCTCACGGATCGTCTGGACGTATCGGTTGAAGATGGCGCGCTGATGTGGATCGAGGCGATCGGTGAGCGCGGCGAACTTGAGGCCACGTCTAATACCGCCCGTGTAAGCGGACATAATGCTGGCGGCGTACGTCTTGGGATTGATACGCAACGCGAAGGTGTACGTTTCGGTGTAGCGGCGGGCTTTACGGACTCCAGCCTGAATGTGCATAATCGCAGCAGCTACGCCGATGTGAAAACTGCCCATATTGCTGCCTATGCCGGTGCGCGTGCCGGTGCGGTTAATCTGCGCGGTGGTATCAGCTATAGTGATCTTGACTTCAAAACCCGCCGTCATGTGCGGATCGGCGACCTGTCCCAGCAATTGACGGCGTCCTATGGTGGCAAGGCGACCCAGTTGTTCGGTGAGGCCGGTTACGACCTTAACCTCGGTGGCACGACGGTCGAACCTTTTATCGGCCTCAATGCCCTGTGGCTCAATAATGACGGCTTCAGCGAAAACGGCGGTGATCTGGCCTTGACGGCCCGTGAACAAACCCGTGAGCGCACGTGGTCCACACTTGGGGTCAAAACCCAATACAGCTTCGGTGAGGTGTCGCCGGTGACCGTCAATCTGAAAGCCGGATGGCAACATGCCCTTGGCAAGCAGTCAGTGGCATCCGATCTGGCGTTTGCCAATGGTCAGAACTTTGCGGTTCAGGGTGCCCCATTGGCAAAGGATTCAGCCCTTATCGACATCAGCCTTAACTGGACATTGTCACCATCGGCCAATCTGGGGGTCGGTTATACCGGCACCTTCGCCGATCAGGGCGAGTCTCAGGCGTTGAAAATCGTCGTCGGTGCCCGCTTCTAGAGTATCGTCTGGCCATCCCAGCTGAATCCAAGAATAATGCCGGCCTGAAATATCAGGCCGGCATTATTGCCTTAGCCGCCTTATGGCGCTTAAGCCGTTATTGCAGAAGATGAGGATCGGGGGTAGATTCAGCTTGTGGCTTGTTCAGGCGTGGGCAGGGACAGGCTGATCGTTTGCATGATGCGGTCTGTTTCCGACAGAATTTTGATGATGTTCTGATAGTGTTTAACGTCTTCAAAGCTGAGTTCGCGGCCCTTGCGATCCTTAAGCCATTTCTGGGCTGGTTGATAACCGCCGATATAAAAGCCCCATGAAATATCCGGCACATTATCGAAATACTGGGTGGCATTGATAAACACCTGATTGCCTTCGAAGCGGACCGTTTCCACCCTGCTGTCACCTTCGCCCTTAAAGGGATAGGGGGCCGGGCCGATGGCGGCGGGTTCCATAAGGTGCAGGCGACGAAGTTGCCCGCCCTTGTCCGAGACATCCCAGAATTCCGCCGGTGAGGTCGGCCAGGGAATGCGCGGGAAGTCGATTTTAAGGAACTCGGCATAGGTGCTGCGATAGGCCGGACAATGCAGCACGCCATAGATGTAGTCAAACACCGCCACTTCATCAGGCGTGCCTCGCACATCGTCCGTGGCCAGCTTTTGCAGTTTTTTGTAAAGCTTGGGATCGAAATTGACGCGGCGCGCTTGGTCGAGTTCCCCATCTTCGGGGTAAAGGTATAGGGGAAAAATATAGGCACCGCCGCGCCTAAAAAGGTTAAGGTCTGATGCGTGCCTCGAACTAAATACGGCATCAAAATTCGGTGATCCTATGGCGCCGGAATTTTTGGTAATTATTAAGGAAATATTTTCTTTGTTAATAAAATGCTTAGAGACTCTATGGCGAATATGAACTAATATATTTTTATTGAAAATGCTCCATCTATTATCTAGTGGTCTATATGATACTACGTTTGCTAACGATTCTATGTCTTTAACTTTTATTTCTTGAATCGCCCTAAAATAATTCCACTGCTTTTGAGCGCAAAGACTGAACATTTGTCTCGCATTTTCTTCAGATGTAGACGATAAAAATTTTTCAACTTTGCTTAATGCTTCGACTTTCGAAGATGATATTGCAAATTCATCATGTTGGGTTGCAAATCCTGGGCTTGGGCTGCCATTTCCTGAAAATAGGCCTACAATTGAAATTCCATCCTGATAAGTCGCATCCAGAATTTTATTTACTGACTTGAAGCGCCAAGGCGCGACTTCAGGACTGACATCCTCTGAAGCAAGTTCTGTAACTGTGCCCTTCCATAGCGCCTGATACTTTATTGCGCGGTCACCCCATAAATCACCGTGCAATATTTTGGCAGCTTTTTTTGATGGATTATCATTGCGACGTTTCACCGCAACAATTATAGCCACTCCCTGCATAATATCGAATACATTTTTATCAGGAGTGCCATCTGGGCTGACCTCCTTCTTCTTCGCATTACCATGAAGATCGAGTATATAAATGCGGTCAAAGGTTTGTCGCAAATGATTCCGCATATCAACGAAAGTCGGATTGTCTAGGTAGCCATGATTAGTAATGAAGCCCAGAACGCCTTCACCATTCTTTCCAATCATATGCTCGGCAAAGCGAATAAACTTCACATAGTCGTCTGATAACCATTTAGCTTGTGCTGGCCGTTTTAATTCCGGGCTAACCTTATAATCAGACATAAGGTTTTCAATCCACTCACCTTTATTCGATGAATGACCAGAATAGGGCGGGTTGCCGATGACGCACATGATCGGCATGTCGCGTTTGATGGCATTGGCCTGTTTGACCTCGTTGGACAGCCATTGCGCGAAGGGCAGGGTCTGGTTGGCGGGATCGCCTTCTTCGAGTGAGTTGGTCAGGTAAACGCTCAGGCGCGGTGGCGTGCCCGTCGGCCTATAGCCCATCTCGGTCAGGATCATATCCAGCTTCATGTGGCACATGGCATAGGAGGCCATCAGAAGCTCAAAGCCATGCAGGCGCGGGATCAGGTCGCGTTCGATATAGGATGACCACATGCCTTCGGCGACGCCCTTGATTTTGGGCGCGATCTGCTTGATCGCCTCGGCCAGAAAGGTGCCTGTGCCGGTGGCCGGATCAAGTATCTGAACGCGGTGAACCTCTTTTTTGGTTTTAAGCGGCCTGCCTTTGTTGTCGGTCTGACCGGTGTCCCAGTCGATAGTGACTTTTGACGTGTCTGCCAGACCATCGGGCAGACCGAATTCGGTGATCAGCACCTCATCTACGGCGCGCACGATGAAATTGACCACGGCTTCGGGGGTGTACCAGACGCCGCGCGCTTTTCGCTTCGCCGGATTGTAGGCGGCCAGAAAGGTCTCATAGAAATGGATAAAGGGGTCGCTGCGACCGGTAAGCTCACCGAAGCCGGTCATGATCTTCTGCACATTGGCAGCCTGAAACACATTGGCCAGATCATCGATAATCCACCGAATGCGTTCGTCCAGATCGGGACCGGCAATATAGCCAAACAGGCTGCGCAGGAACGGATTAGATTTCGGCAGCAAATCCAGCGCCTCATGACGCGTAAAGGTATCGAGAGTCGTATCGTGCAGGCGAGCGGCGAACATGCCGTAAGCAATGGTTTCGGCGTAGATGTCGGCAAAGTCTTCGGGCGTGATGTCGTGAATCAGATGCTCACGGAAGGCCTGAAACTGACTGGATAATTCTGTGCGGGCGTCACGGTCCTCTTTGAGTGTATTGTTGAGGATGTCCTTAATCAATGCCGCCTTGCCGGCCATTTTTTCAGCCAGAACCTTAGGCGAGGTGATCGTCTGGGGGCGTTGCGCAATAAAGTCACGCAACAGATTCTCCAGAACTTCAAACTGATCGGGCTTCGGCTGTATGCCTATCAGGAAATCGCCAATGGAAACCGAGGCAATCAACACGCCATTGCGGTAAAAATCCCAGTCCAGACAATTGGTATAGACAAGGTTGGGGAGCGCCTTGAGGTAGCGCTGCTGCTGTGCCTTATTGGCATCTTTCAGCGCGCGCAGGCCGATAGGCAGGTCTTTGGCTTCAATATGGCCGATGCCGATTTGGCCGCGTTGCAGGATAAAGTCAGGCGCCCCAACCGCTTCGCGTTTGGGTTCGTTGATGGCGCAAACGGCACTGTCAAAGCTGTTTATAAGCTTTTGAAGGGCCGGTCTGTAGGAATGTTCAGTGGCTCTGCCCGTCTGGAAATAACTTCATGCAAAAAGACTGTGACAGCTCATAGTTCCCCGGCCCGTTAATCTCGTAGCCAGTGGTATGACGGACTACAAACGACTTTACTCAACCACTATGCAGAGGTGTGCAGCGAAGGCAAGCTATCGGAAAGATTGTTATGGGGAAATTCAGGGGTTGGAGCGTGGTTGCTTTGCAACTGGCTAGCCTATGGTGCCCAGGAGAGGACTCGAACCTCCACGACCGTTAAGTCACTGGCACCTGAAGCCAGCGCGTCTACCAATTCCGCCACCTGGGCAATAGTTAGGCTGCGGGCCGATCGCTTGCGACCGGAGGCGGGTGAAATAGCGATAAAGGCTCATGAGGTCAATGGCCTTTTTCAATAGTTTCGAGATTTCCACAGTCCTGTGCCGATAAAAAGTCCGGACGGGGTCGGCCGAGGGATTGCGCCCCTCAGGGGCATGGGGTAATTGACGATCCATATAGCGCCTGAGCGGTGCAAATGGTTTTAGTATAAAGGTCTTGCCATGACGGGTCTGGTCACGGTTTTCGGGGGTTCCGGTTTTGTAGGTAAGCCGGTTGTGCGGGCGCTGGCGCAAAAGGGCTGGCGCGTGCGGGTGGCCGTGCGTAAGGCCGCCGAAGCCTATGACCTTAAGCCATTAGGCGATGTCGGGCAGATTCAGGTGGTGCGCTGCGATGTGCGTTCCGAAGAGGATGTGGCCAGAGCGCTTGAGGGCGCATCGGCTGTCGTCAATCTGGTGGGGATTCTCTATGAAACCCTGTCGCTCAAGTTCGAAGCCCTGCATCATCAGGCCAGTGCGACCATTGCCCGTCTCGCGGCAGAGCGCGGCATTTCGGCCTTTGTTCAGGTATCGGCTATTGGCGCAAATCCGAAGGCGGCTTCAAAATATCAGGCAACCAAGGGGCTTGGGGAAGAAGCGGTGCGCCGCTTTGTGCCTGACGCGGTTATCGTACGCCCAAGCGTCATTTTCGGGCCGCAGGACGGGTTTCTGACCGGTCTGGCCAATCAGGCGAAACTGTTTCCGCTTCTGCCGTCGATTGGTGGCGGAGAGACCAGGTTTCAGCCGGTATATGTTGGTGATGTGGCGCGCGCTATTGCCGAGGTTCTGGGCAATGCCGAGCATGCCGGAGAGACCTTTGAACTTGGCGGGCCGGGTGTGTTCAGCTTCAATGAGCTGGTGCGCTATGTCGGTGAAGAAACCCATACGCAGCGGCCACTGGTGTGGATGCCGTTTGCTGCTGCCGGATTTATTGGCTTTATCGGCGATATTCATGCCGGTCTGCACGGTATGATTCCGGCTATTCCGGCGCCATTGCTCACTTCGGATCAGGTGAAGCTGCTGAAGAGCGACAATGTCGCCTCAGAGCAGGCCAAGGGGCTGAGGGATTTGGGGATTGCCGGCACGGCTGTGGCGTCGATTGCCCCGTCATATCTGTGGCGTTTCCGCAAGAACGGTCAGTTCGCTGAGGTTGTCGGATAATCAGGCATAATAAATGAAAAAGCGGGCAAGATGCCCGCTTTTTTTGTGTCCGCTTTCCGGGGCCTATTTACAGGCCGATGCTGAGCAGGGTCAGGCCGATAATGCCAACGCCGATACGCCACAGGGCGAAAACGCCATAGCCATTCTTGCTGACGTAATCAAGGACGGCGCGCACGACCAGAAGTGCTGTGACAAAGGCGGCGAGGAAGCCCACCACAATCAGTCCGGCATCATTGAAGTCCATCTGGTCATGCGTCTTGTAGACATCATAGGCAAAGGCACCGGCCATGGTTGGCATGGCGAGGAAGAACGAGAACTCGGCGGCGGCTTTTTTGCCGACCTTCATCAGCATGGCACCGATCAGGGTTGAGCCGGAGCGCGACATGCCGGGGATCATGGCCAGACACTGGAACAGGCCGATGATCAGGGCGGTTTTCCACGTCAGTTTCATGGGGTCTTCATGTTCGGGTGTCGGGGCGTAGCGATCGACCAGCCATAACAATATACCGCCGACAATCAGGCTGACGCAGATCAGGCGCGGGCTTTCGAACAGAACGGTTTTGATGAAATCATGCGCCATGACGCCAATAACGACGGCGGGCAGGAAGGCGACCAGAACCGATATGACGAAACCGCGTGATTCCGGTGAGGTGGGCAGGGTGACCAGCACCTTCCATAGACGATGAAAGTAAAGGCTGAGGAGGGCGAGAACGGCCCCAAGTTGTATCAGAACCTCAAAAGCGCGGCCCGTAGACTCAAAACCGAGAAAATGCGCCAGAAGTAACAGGTGGGCGGTCGAGGATACCGGAATAAATTCGGTCAGCCCTTCGATGAAGCCGAGAAAGGCTGCGATAAGATAGTCCATTTAATCCCCTTGCCGGTTTAGTTGGGCCGGTTTAGCCCGCTTAAGCTGTCGCGGCAGACTTACCCTACGGGGTCGGGTGAGACAAGCGGGGGTTCGCCAATATATCTGAGGCGGACATGGGGGCTTGATCTGGCTTCCATCTGTTCAATGGCATGGGCCAGCCAGCCCGCCGTGCGACCTATGGCATAGAGGGTGAAGGGGGCTTCGCGGGGGAGGTCAAGGTGACGGCCGACCAGCGCCAGAGCCAGCGTAAAGCCTACGGGGCGACCGGTGATATCCTCACCGGCCTGCCATATGGCTTTCAGGTCATCGCCCATATGGGCGGCGGCGGCCATCAGGCTTTCGGCGCGCAAGGCGTCGGATTCTGACTGGTTCGCTTCGAAGCCGGGAAGCTCCTGACCTTGTTTTAATACAGTTTCGGCGGCCAGATGGGCATTGCCCTGACGGCGCGCCTGAGTGACATAGCTTTCGGCGCGCATAATGCGCCCTCCAAGCCCTGCGCCGGTAACCGTGGCGCAGGCGGCGATGACCGAGGCCGCTAACGGGCCGTGCGCAGCAGCGGCAACGCGGGCCGCCAGTGTCGCCTCATCCAGTCCATTATCGGCAGACAGGATCAGGGCACGGCGCAGGAGGTCAACGTCCTGAAGGTTATAGACCTTCCAGGCGCGGGCCAGTCTCTGATGCAGGAACAGGCGCGGGCCGCCATTGGTGACGCCATCGACCATCTCATTGAGGATGCTGGCGGCTTCAGACGGCAGGTTGCGCGGTGCGTGGCGATCCTGAATGGCGTCCTCTTCGAGGCGGCGACTGAGGACGCCCCACAGGCGTGTGCGCGGACTGCCGGGGAAGTTTACGTCCGGACGCGGCTTGATGGCGGCAAAGGGCGTCGGGTTTTCGTCACGCCACAACAAGGTAGCGACGGTTTCAAAATTCTCGCGTTCGCTCAAAGAAAGGGCGTCGTGACGGCGATAATGCGGGCGACCGTTGAAGGTAACGGAAATTTCGGTGTCGAGCACCGCTTCGCCTCTGCCGACGGGCCCGCCGGAGAGGACGCGCGGTGGAGCCGACAGGGCCGGATTGCCACGACCCGGCGTGCGCTGTGACAGGCGCTCTATGTCATCAAGCGCATAGAGGCTTTTGCGGGGGTGTTCAGGGTCAGCACGTGCGGCAACCCTTTGACGACTGACATAGGCATAGAGGGTCTGTGGTTTGACATCGAGGCGTTCAAGCGCCTCGGCGCGGCTAATCCATACACGTGACATAGACAACTCTGATAAAAATTGCCCCTGTAACCGTTCCACCTTCTTAAGGTTTCGGTAACCACAGGGATCAAGATTGATTATTCAGCAGCGAAGTGTGGACGAGATCATATTCCGGATAAGAAATCCATCATGGATTATTTATGCCCTTAAGGTTTTATAGGGAGTTAATGGCGTAAAACCTTCACAAATAGTTTACCATACGGAAGTCTGGCAGCCACATGTCCCTGATTGAGCGATTTTCGTTTAAAAATCTGACACCTGATGAGATGGTTCTGCGGGTATCGGGTCTGTCTCTCTTGACGGCGTTTGTGCTTATTTGCCTGAAAACCGTGGCGGTGATGGCGTCGGGGTCGATGGCGCTTCTGGCGTCTCTGACCGATTCCGGCCTCGATCTGGTGGCCTCCCTTATTACTTTTTTAGCCATCCGCTTCGCCCGCAGGCCACCGGATACCAATCATCCGTTCGGCCATGGCAAAGCGGAAGCCTTCAGCGCCCTGTTTCAGGCGGGGCTGGTGTTTTTCTCGGCGGCCCTGATTTTGCGCGAGGGGGTGGTGCGTCTGTCTGATCCGCCGCCGCTAACCGCCGGTAGTCTGGCGATCGGGGTGATGATTATCTCCATCCTGTTGACGGGGGCATTGGTGACGGTGCAGGGTATGGCGGCAAAGGCGTCGGGTTCGGTGGCCATCAAGGCCGATCGGGCGCATTACATGGTCGATCTTCTGAGCAATGGCGTCGCCTTGCTGGGCATTGCGGCGGCGGTATCGGGATATCCGGTGGTCGATGCTCTGGCCGGTATTGTGATTGGACTGTGGCTGGTCTGGGGGGCAATCGGGGTGCTGCGGGAAGCGTCCGATCACCTGATGGATCATGCCATGGAAGAGGCGGACGTCGATCGTATCCGTATGCTGGTTCTGGCGGATCCGGATATCTTCGATGTGCATCGTCTGCGCACGCGCATATCCGGCCCCTATATACTTATTCAGATGCATATTGTTCTGGGGGCGGATCATAGCCTTGTCAGTGCGCATCAAATCATCCTAAGCGCTGAGAACCGGTTGTTGGCGGCTTACCCGAATGCCGATATACTGATACATCCCGATCCGGAAGGGGCTTCTGAGCCTCACGGCGGCGTCTTCCGGCACAATCCGAACTAGGTCCTGAGTTTTATGAGCCTCCCCCCCCAGCGTTTGCTGCATCATTTTGCCTTTGATCCCCATTCCCGAATGGTCAGGCTGGCGCTTGGCGAAAAGCGCATGGCGTTTGAGGAGTCGCACATCAAATACTGGGAGCCGTCTGACGCCCTGATCCGGCTCAATCCGTCGGGACTGTTGCCGGTTCTGTCAGAGACCTATGCCAATGGGGTGAGCCTGAATATTTGTGAGACACGCGCGATTGTCGAGCATCTGGAGGAGGCCGAGCAGAATATCCGCCTGTGGCCGCTTGATCCACAGGAGCGGGCCGAGGCGCGGCGTCTGACAGGCTGGTTTGAGCGCAAGTTCGACTATGAGGTCAATGCGCTGTTGCTGCACGAAAAGATGGAAAAGCGCCTGATGGGGCTGGGGGCGCCCAATCTGGCCAATCTCAGGGCCGGACGTGAGGCCCTCAGAGATCACTTAAGCTATTTCGAAAGTCTGCTTGAAGCGCGTAACTGGCTGTCGGGGCGACATATCTCCTATGCCGATTTTGCGCTGGCCTCGCACCTTAGTGTCATCGACTATTTTGATGAGATGAACTGGGAGCGTTATAAGCACCTCAAGACCTGGTACATGGTCGTCAAGTCACGTCCGGCGTTCCGGCCATTGCTGGCGGATATATTACCCGGTGTGGCGGCTTCAGCCCATTATACGGAACTGGATTTTTAAGGGACAATGGAAGGGGCCGTGCCGACCTTTTCGTTTATTGTCCTGTCCTATCAGAGCGGACATTATCTGCGGGGGTGTCTTGAGAGCCTGTTTGCGCTGGAGGGGTCTGATTATGAGGTCATTCTGGCCGATAATGGCTCAAGTGACGGCGCACCTCAGGCGGCGGTCAGGGACTTTCCTGATCTGAGGTTTGTCGATAATGGCGCAAATCTTGGCTATGCGGGCGGTAATAATGCGGCGGCAAAAACCGCACGCGGGCAGTGGCTGTGTTTCATAAATCCAGATGTTTTGGTGCATGGGCATTGGCTTGATGCCATGCGGGCCGCGATCTCTGCGTTTCCTGACACGCACATCTTTACGTCATTGCAGATTGATCCTGCGGATCCCTCACGGCTCGATGGGGCCGGTGACGGGATGACGGTGTTCGGCTTTCCCTTCCGTATGGGCTATGGCCAGCCGCGCCCGCGTGATCTTATGGTGAGTGAAGTGTTTTCACCCTGTGGGGCGGCCTTTGTTATTGAACGCCGGTTGTTCGAGGCCCTGAACGGCTTTGATGAGCGGTTTTTCCTTTATTGCGAGGATGCCGATCTGGGCTATCGCGCACGATTGACGGGAGAGCGCACGCTGCTCATCCCTGAGGCGGTGGTTGAGCATATTGGTTCGGCGACGCTTGGGGCGCGGTCGGATGTGGCGCTTTATCATGGCTATCGCAATCGTATCTGGCTTTATGTGAAAAATACGCCTTCGGCAGTGATAGCCTTAACAATCGTGCCACATATCGTCTTTAGCTTGTCTATGGCGCTAAAGGATGTATGGAAAGGACGTGGTTCCGTTGTTGTGCGTGCCCTGAGGGATGCCTTTGAAGGTATGGGCGCGGTGATGCGGGATCGCCAATATGTGCAGACAACGCGCACCTTAAGCGCGGGCGCCTTATTACGACAACTGACCTGGAACCCGCGCGTGATCTTACGGCGCGGGCTTGATCTTCGGAGACCGAAATGACCCTCGCTGCGGCTATTGCCACTCTCAAATCCCGCGCTGATGCTGAACGTGATCTGCGCATTGTCGATCAGTTTGCGGCTGATCCGGCGCGCCTTAAGTCCCAGACCCTTAAGGTCGCGGGGCTTTATGTCGATGTTTCTAAGCAATCATGGTCGCAAGCCGGTTTTGCCGACGCGCTGAAGCTGTTTGAAGCGGCGGGCCTTGAGGCCGCACGTGAGAAGATGTGGACGGGGCAGGCGATCAATGTCTCGGAAAACCGCGCCGTGCTTCATGTGGCCTTACGTGACAGTGATGCGGAAAACAAGCGCCTGCGGGGTGATGAGATTACCGAAGATGTGAAGGCGGCGCGTGAGGCCATGAAGGCCTATGCTGACGGTATCCGTTTGGGGACGATTGTGGGTGCGACGGGCAAACGGTTTAAAACCATTGTCCATATTGGTATCGGTGGGTCTGATCTTGGGCCACGTCTGGTGTGGCAGGCGCTTTCGCCGCTGAAGCCTTTGGTTGACATCCGTTTTGTCGCCAATGTCGATGGGTCTGAGCTGGCGATTGCCACGGCGGATATCGATCCGGCGGAGACGCTGGTGATTGCGGTCTCCAAGACCTTTACAACTCAGGAAACACTGGCAAATTTTCTGGCCGCTCGTGAGTGGCTGGTGACGGGTCTGGGTGAGGCGGCAGCCTCAAAGCATCTGGCGGCGGTGTCGGCGGCACCGGCCAAGACGTCGGCCTATGGCATTCCGTCCGATCGCGTATTTGGTTTCAAGGACTGGGTCGGGGGGCGTTATTCGCTGTGGTCGGCGGTGTCCTTAAGCGTGATTATCGCGGCGGGTTATGAGGTCTATGAGCGCTTGCTCAACGGGGCCTATAAGATGGATCAGCATTTCCTGACGGCACCGGCGGAAAAGAATGCGCCGCTTCTGCTGGCGGCGGCACAGCTTTATAATCGTATCGGGCTGGATCGGCCTTCGCGCGCCGTGATCCCCTATGCGCACCGTCTGCGCCGTCTGGCAGCGTTTTTACAGCAGCTTGAGATGGAATCGAACGGCAAGCGCACGGATGGCTATGGCAAGCTCTTGCCGACCAAGACCTGTCCGGTGGTGTTCGGTGATGAGGGCACCAATGCCCAGCACGCCTTCTTCCAGATGTTGCACCAGTCCGAAGACATCGTGCCGCTTGAGTTTATTGCGGTGAAGACCAATGCCGAGGCGTCTGTTGATATGCAGCAAAAACTGCTGTCGAATGTCATTGCGCAGGGTGAAGCCTTTGCGGTGGGCAAAAGTCTTGAGACATCCGAAGCCGAATGCAAGGCACTTGGGTTCGATGCCGAGAAGACTGCGATCATTGCCCCGCAAAAGGTATGCCCCGGCAATAAGCCTTCGACGCTGGTGCTGCTTGAGGCGCTGACGCCGGAAACTCTGGGGGCGCTGCTGGCGCTTTATGAGCACAAGACCTTTGCCGAGGGCATTGTCATGGGCCTGAACTCGTTTGACCAGTGGGGCGTTGAGCTGGGCAAGACTTTGGCCAATGCAGTGCTTGAGGATATTACCGGTGCCGATATCAAGGCGCATGATCCGTCAACAACGGCGGCGATCAGAGCGGTGAAGTAAGACGGGCCCCTCACCCCGACCCTCTCCCCAAAAGGGAGAGGGGGAATGCCCCCTCCGCCTCGACTTCGCTCGGCACCTCCCCCGCTCCGCAGGGGAGGATGTAAGGGAAAGGGCCATCTGCCTCGGGGCAAGCGGGTGCAGGGCCTGAGGCCCTGCCTGCCTATTTGGTCAGAGCTTCGACCTTACTGGCATCGACTGAATTGACGGCCTTTTTCAGGGTGTCCATTGGGACGCCGGAGCCATCGGCCTCGATGAGGACGCGGCTGCCGATCAGCACGGCGTAGCTGCCGCTCTGGGACGGATTGTCATAGGATTCGGTGATCATGCGGCCGTTTTGGGCGGAAACCTTGCGGTAGCCGTTTTCATCCTTTTCAGAAGATTCCATCTGAACCATACCGGCGACGGCCCCCATGGCGCCGATGTCAGTGAGCTTTAGGGTCACGTGGCCGTCATTCAGGGTATATTCGGCTTCGGCAAGCGAGGTCATATAGCCACCGGCACCCCCCGATGAGGTGCGGGCATTGCTGGCGGCCACGCCATTAAAATTGGCGGGCAGAAGGGCCTCAAGCTGGTCGGCGGCTATGGCCTGATAGGTGCCGTCCTCGACGGCCTTGGCCGCGGCTTCCATCTTCTTTTGGGCTTCCTCAAGGTTGTTAAGGGTGACCTTGCCTTCAGAGGTATTGAGCGTGATGCTGTTGCCTGCCTGATTGGCCAAACCACCGGCCATGCCGGCCCCCATGAGGCCCACAGCGCTGACTGCACCGACAATAGCCCAGATAACCAGATGGACGACAATGGCGATGATGACCACAACCGCTGTAAAGCCCATGCTCTTTTCCGGCGGGCTTTCCATCAGTTTGGGCAGGCCTTTATAGAGCAGATAGAGGCTGTAGAGGCCCAGAATACCAAGCACCGCCAGCATGGGAATGATGGCGAAGATACCGGCAAGCCAGGCGGCGGTTGAGGAATAGGCCGCGACCTTGAAGGCAGCCAGATCATCTTTCTTGCCGTCAAAACTGGGGGACAGGGCATTAATGATAAAGCCCAGAATAAAGACACCTGCGACCGACAGGACATAGGTGAGGATGGCCTGAATCAAGGCGGCAATAAGAGGTGTTTTGGTCGTAATGCCCAGAAGGCTTACGCCGATGAGCGACATGCCGATAAATCCGGCAATGGCCGGAATGGCCGCAAGGATCAGGACATAGCCGGTGGTAATACTGGCCTTTGAGGAAGGCTCAAGCCTGATGCGATCCCACTCAAGGCTGGGTTGCAGCAAGATACCTTTGACGCGGGAAACAAGATTGCCGGTGTCGATCCGGTCGTTTTCAACAGTCATGAACAGCCTCATTAGGTTTGAAATGCGTGTTGGCAAACACGGTTACGCGAAAAAAGAGGCCGGTTCACATCACGGATGTGTGAACCGGCCCCACTCTGATTTGGTCTGTTTAGCTGATTACTGTGTCAGATCGTTATTCTTGCCTTCCTTGACGAGGAAAATACCGATGACAAGGGTAATGGAGGCAATAATGACCGGATACCATAGCCCGTTATATATATTGCCGGTGGCCGCAACCACGGCAAACGAGATGGACGGCAGCAGTCCGCCAAACCAACCATTCCCGATGTGATAGGGCAGGGACATGGAGGTGTAACGGATACGCGTCGGGAACATTTCCACCAGTGCCGCCGCAATCGGTCCGTAAACCATCGTCACATAGACCACCAGCAAGACAAGAATGCCAAGCGTCAGCGGATAGTTGATCTTATTGGGGTCGGCTTCGGGGGGATAGCCGGCATCGCTCAGGGCCGCGCCCAGTGCAGTGGTAAAGCCTGCCTGTTGGGTTATCAGGGCGCTGGACGCCAGACCTTCGCCTTCGAAGGAGGAAACCGAACGGTCACCGATCTTCACCACCGCCACGGTTCCGGCAGGGGCAGCTTCGTTGGTGTAGGAGATGCCCGCCTTGGCCAGATAGGATTTGGCGATGTCACAGGATTGCAGGAATTTTGTCTTACCCACCGGATCGAACTGCGCGGCGCAGGCCTTGGGGTCTGCGAAGACGGTGACCGGTGCGGTGGCCTGAGCCACGGCCAGATCAGGGTTGACGGCATAGGTCAGGCCCTTGAACAGCGGGAAATAGGTGAAGATCGCCAGAAGCAGACCCCCAAGGATGATCGGCTTGCGGCCGATCTTATCGGACAAGGCCCCGAAAAATACAAACAGAGGTGTGGCAATGGCGAGAGCCGCCGCGATCAGACCATAGGCATAGAGGCCATTCAGCTTAAGGGTTTTTTCAAGGAAGAACAGGGCATAGAACTGACCGGTGTACCAGATAACCCCCTGACCGGCGACCAGACCAAACAGGGCAATCAGGACGATTTTCAGGTTACTCCATTTACCGAAAGCGTCCTTAAGGGGGGCCTTGGAGGTCGTGCCTTCTTCTTTCATGGCCTTAAAGACCGGGCTTTCCTCAAGGCGCATGCGGATCCATACGGAAACCCCAAGCAGGACGATGGAACACAGGAACGGAATACGCCAGCCCCACTCACGGAAGGCTTCTTCGCCGACGGCAACGCGGGTGACGCCGATGACCAGAAGGGCGAGGAACAGGCCGAGCGTGGCGGTCGTTTGAATCCATGAGGTGAGGAAGCCGCGTTTACCGGGCTTGGCATGTTCAGCGACATAGGTGGCCGCGCCACCATATTCACCGCCCATGGCCAGTCCCTGAAGCAGGCGCAGGATAACGAGAATAACAGGCGCGGCGATGCCAATCTGGGCATAGGTGGGCAGGAGACCTACGGCAAAAGTCGCCACACCCATGACGACCATGGTCACCAGAAACGTATATTTACGGCCGACAATATCACCCAGATGACCGAACACCAGCGCGCCGAACGGGCGGGCAATGAAACCGGCAGCAAAGGCCATGAGGGCAAAAATATAGGCGGTGGTGGAATTGATTCCTTCGGCTTCGAAGAAATGCACCCCCATAATGGCCGCCAGTGTGCCGAAAATATAAAAATCGAACCACTCAAATACGGTGCCTAATGAGGAGGCGCCGACGACAAGGAACGTATTGTTGGATTTGCCCTTGGGCGCATCTGTGGCGTTGGGTGTGGCCATGTACTGAAAACTCCTACCTGTGTCTCTCACGGCAGGTTGTTTTCTTGATGAAAATCTGTCCCCGTGCCGTGCAGATGAAAAACTACGCACAGTCGGTGCGACTTGACAAGCGGTTCATTCGCATAGGGGATTATAAGCGCCACACTTTTCGGAAAGCGTTTTAAAGCTCAGGGAAGCCGTGGTTGCGCAGTACCGTTTTAATGTCTTCAAGCGTCGTGTCGGGGATCAGGTCAAACTGCATGGCCAGCAGAATCACAACCAGCCCCCCCAGCACCGCGCTAAGCATTTGCCAGGGCCGTTCGGGATAACGCTCAAGGAAGGTGCGCCGTAGCGAGGCCGGTTTTGTCCCATAGGCACCGGTTTCAAGCTTGAAGGCCATTTCAAACCCGTCCTCAAACCGCTCGGTGGCGTCAGGGGCCAGGGCCTGAACGATCAGACTTTCGAGCCAACCCGGTGCGTCCTTGCGGAATTTGGACAGGGATTCCGGGCGTTTCAGGTCGGGTTTGGTGAAGGGTTCGGCCTCACCATAGGGGTAGGCCCCGCCGGAAAACAGGCGGTAAATCGTGACCCCCAACGCAAAGATGTCGGAGCGCTCATCGCCCCAGTTGCCATCAAACATTTCGGGCGCCATGTAATTATTGGTCCCCGGCGGCAGAATGCCTGAGCGTTCATCGAGCGCAGGTAAACGGGCAAAGCCCAGATCGATCAGCTTCAGGCCCCCGTCTTTCAACAGGATGATGTTTTCCGGCTTGATGTCGCGGTGAATAACACCGACGCGATGCAGCGACCCCAGTGCCTTGGCCAGTTTGGTGGCAATATCAATGCCTTCGTCAATGGTCAGTTGCGGCGCGCGTGATAAACGCTTTTCGAGCGTCTCACCGACATAGAAGGGTTGCGCGACATAGAGGCACGACTGGCGTTTCGGCGGCAGCAGAAGCACCGAACCGATCCAGATATGCTGCACACGGCTGGCGACCCATGTTTCCCGCATGAAGGCGGCACGCGCCTGAGTCTCTGCCCCGAGGTTTTGCGGCTTGGGGAATTTCAGCAGGACAGTCGCCTGCGGGCCTGAATGGTCGTTGGCCTTAAGGTCGGTGGCGCGGAATACGCGACTATAGACCCCGTCGGCCAGCATGGCCTCAAGGCGGAAATCGTCTATGACCTCTTTGGTGGATGGCGGCTCACGCATCGGCAGACGCGCCATGGCGGCGTCAAGATCCTGAACCGTTGCGGGCGGCAGTTCAAACACATCGACCACAAGGGCGGTCGTATTGTCATCCGCGCCATGTTCAATAGCCATATCCACAAGCTTTTGCGCGGTCACCTGCGGTGGAGCGCGGTCATTGAGAATGGTGCTGAACTGGGCTTCGGTCAGTATGCCGTGCAGACCGTCAGAACACAGAATAAGCCGGTCATGGGCAAAGACATCGTGGATGCGGTAATCGATGCGCACCACTTCTTCGAAGCCGATAGCACGGGTGATGAAGCTTGCCTCGTCTATGCCGTCGGGTTTGTGGTCGCGCGTCAGTTGCCCGAGGTAACCATCGCGCCAGCGGTACAGGCGCGTGTCGCCGACATGGAAGCTGTGCAGGCGGTTGCCCTTGATGACGATGCCGGTAAAGGCGCAGCTCATGCCCTTGACCTTTTCGTCCTTCTGACCCTGACGATGTATCCAGTAATTGATGCTTTCCAGCGCCCGACCGGCGGTTTTTTGCGGCGACAGGGCTTCGGTCTGGCTCAGGTAATCGTCAATAAAGGCCCGCACACTGAGTTCGGCGGCGACACGCCCGCCCTTGCGGCCCCCGACCCCATCGGCGACGGCGGCTACCAGACCATGATGGGAATGTGCATCTGCCAGACAGGCGGCGGCAAAATCCTGATTGTCATCGCGCCGCCCGATATGAGAGGCGAAACCAATATCAGCTTTAAGGCGGGTGGGGGCAGCGGCGACGGCCATATGGTCTCTTTTGATACGGTTTCCTGTGAAATTTAAATCTGAAAAAAGACGATCTGACAAACCCCTTATGTGCAAAACTGTAACTTTACTTTCATAGTGGCAAATCGCACACTCAGGGGCATAAACATAAAGATCAGGAAATGCCCTCATGAACCGTCGCCAGACCCTCGCCGGCCTTAGTGCCCTTGGTGTTTCGATCTCGACATCACACGCCGGTGCGGCAGGTAAACGCCCGAAGGTCATCACGACGCTCGGCCCCGTAGAGGGGCAGGTAAAATCCGGTGTCAGCGTCTTTTTGGGGCTAAGGTACGGGCAGGATACGGGGCCGGCCCGTTTTCAACCGCCGCGCAGGCCTGAGGTTTGGCGCGATGTCGCAAAGGCGGATCGCTATGGCCCCGCCTGTCCGCAGCAAAGCACGCCCGACGCCTATGGCAAGAGCGAAGACTGCCTGTTCCTCAATGTCTGGACGCCGGAAGCGCAGGCCCGGGTCAAGCGGCCGGTGATGATCTATCTGCATGGCGGGGCCTATAATAATGGCTCAGGCAGCGATCCTTTGTATGACGGGACAAATCTGGCCCTGAGAGGCGATGTCGTGGTGGTGACGATCAACCACCGGCTTAATGCCTTTGGCTATCTGTATCTCAGCCGGATCGAGCGCTTGCTGACCGGTCAGGCGTGGCCGTTGCGCTATTCGGGCAATACCGGTCAGATGGATATCCTTCTGGCGCTGGAATGGATCAGGGACAATATTGCGGCCTTTGGTGGCGATCCGGCCAATATCATGCTGTTCGGGCAATCGGGCGGGGGGGCGAAGATCGCTACCCTGATGGCCACACCCTCGGCAGCGGGTCTGTTCCATAAGGCAGCCACCATGAGCGGTCAGCAGGTGACGGCGTCGGGGCCGGGTAATGCGACGCTCAGGGCCACGGCCTATCTGGCGGCTTTGGGCCTTAAGGCGGATGCGGACAGTTTGGCGAAGGTGCAGGTCCTGCCGATGGAAGCCCTGATGGAAGCGCTCAAGGCCCCTGATCCGGTGATCGGCTCAGGGTCCATGTATTTCGGGCCGGTGGTCGATGAAACCCATCTGATGCGGCACCCCTTCTATCCCGATGCCGCGCCGCAATCGCTGCACATACCAATGATGATTGGTAATACGCGTGATGAGACGCGGGCCTTTCTGGGGGGCAATGCGGCTAATCACAGTCTGACGTGGGACGATTTGCCGACAAAGCTGCCGCCGCAATACCGGGTGGATATTGATCCCTGGCTGGTGATCGATACCTATCGCAGGCTTTATCCGGACATGACGCCGTCGCAGGTGTTTTTTGCCGCAACTGCCGCAGGGCGGTCATGGCGCGGGGCGATTATCGAGGCCGAAGAACGCGCCAAGGCAGGGGCACCGGCCTATGTCTTCCAGACCGACTGGCAAAGCCCGAAGGATGGCGGCAAGTGGGGCGCACCGCACGGAATAGAAATCCCGCTGATTTTCCGCACGACCCATGAGGCGTCATCGGTGACGACAAATTCCGCCGAGGCGCGTCAGATGGCCGATCTGTTTTCGGATGCGTTCGTTGCCTTTGCCCGCACCGGTTCGCCGCAGACACAGGCTCTGCCGCAATGGGTGCCTTACAGGATGGAAAAGCGTGAGACGATGCTGATGGATTTGCCGCCAGCGCTGGCCCCTGACCCGCGCGGCGAAGAACGCAAGCTGTTTGAGAAGGTGCCGTTTATTCAGCAGGGGACGTAATACAGGGTGACTGTGTAATTTTCGGGTCTGCAAAGTAAGAGACCCCATTACCCCCCGGCAAAGCCAGGCATGAATGAAAAGAAAACGGGAAGGCGTGTCCCCCGAAACGCCTTCCCGCCCTGACGCCCCCTCAGGCGTTGCTGCTCAGCACGCGCCCGATCCAGCGCTCAGCCAGATACGGCCAGATATCATGTGTCCCCTCCAGTTCGCGCAGGGCAAAGCCATGCGGGGCCTGCGGGAAGATGTGTGCCTCGACATCACCGCCTGTAGACTGCATCGTTTTGAGCAGGTTCAGAGCGTGATCCAGTGGCACAGCCTGATCATGCAAGGCATATGCCAGAAACACCGGAATCGGCGGAATGCCATGCGGGTCAGCGGCAATGCCGATTGGCCAGTCATTATAGAAGGCCTGCTTTTCTGCGGGGGGGAAGTCGGGCTTACCGGCAGGCGCCTTATAATCCTTATGGTTGGCATTGATCGGGGCATAGGCAATGATCACGCCTGAGGCCTTAAGGTCATGCGGCTGACAGGCCATGACGCCCGCCAGATGACCACCGGATGACAGACCGATATGAAGGAGCGGCAGGGATGACTGGCAACTCAGGAAATCGAGCGCCTTAAGGCCATCGGTCAGGGCGATGTCCTTGGGGAAGACGCCGCCTGCGCCATTATCTGTGCCGGGCAGACGATGCACCAGCACATAGGCATCAAAACCCAGCGCATTGAGCCACAGGGCGACTTCGATGCCTTCCTTGTCGTGTACCAGATTGAGATAGCCGCCGCCCGCATAGACCAGGGCACGGGCGCGGGCCTTGGATCTGGTTTTATATTCATGCAACTCAAGCCGGTTGATCGTGTAGAAACGCCGGTCGGGCCAGCTATCCCCGGCGACGTTTTCCGCCCCTTCGGTCAGGACGATGACGCGATCAGGTTCAGCAGGGGTGGCGGGTAGAACGGGCAGGGGTGTCGCGGGCATTGGTCTTCCTTATCTGGCCTTATAGCTATTGACGAACAGGCTGTCCCAACCGGCTTTAGGCGACATATCCTCAAGATTCCAGTCATCAGGGTTAAAAGAGCGCTGGGTTGGCTTGTAATTCGGATATCCGGTGGATTGACCCTCATGATCGACGATCAGGCCACGGCTCTCGACGACATCGGACAATAGCTTGAAATCCAGCGGATCGCGTTTCCACGGGCGCATGCCTGCAGTAAGTGGGATGACATGCTCAAGGCGCTCTGCCGCCAGCGGTGTGACGCCTTCGGGCAGAAAGGGCGTCTGAGTATAAAGGATACGCGCCTGCGAGGTCGTGTAACGACCGGTATGCGCTACGGGCGACCCTTGCGTATCAACGGCAATATTGTTCTTGAGATGCAGTTCGATGTCACCGACGCCCCCAAGCGTGAACAGGGGCGTATGGGGTACGGTATCCGGCCCCTGACGGTAGACATTGCCAACAAGCGTCAGCCAGCCGGTCTGGAACTCACGACCGCCCCATTCATGGGCCACCAGATTATAATGCACGGCCCTGAGGCCCGGATTATAGATCAGGTTATTGACCATGGCCGCGCGTGAGCCGCCTTTGAACAGGGCGTTGCGCTCATAGTTTGAGGCAAAGACATTGCCATAGACAAAGATCTGATCGGTATTGTCGTGGATCAGCATGCCCTTGGAATGTTCGCCCTTGGGGTGGGTTGATTCCTTCAGACCCTCATAGATCAGGTTGTGGCTGAAGGTAACCTTATAGGCCGCGCCCCGACGCCATTCATCACCAGTCTCACCTTGAAAGCGTTGGCCGGAGGCCGAGAGGTTTTCATCTACCGCCCATGAGAAGCTTGAATGGTCGATGATGATATTATGCACGCCACGCGCCGAGATGCCATCCGGCGACCAGCTGCCGCGTTCGGTTTCACCGGCCTGACCTGGGCGCACGGCGATATGCTGAATGATCACGTCATGGGTCGAAAGATTGAACTCGCCCCGAATGAAAGTGATGCCCGGATCGGGTGCGGTCTGACCCGCAATAGTCAGATAAGGGTTTTTGATGGAGATCGAGGATTTCTCAAGATCGATGACACCACCGACCTCGAAGACGATGATGCGCGGGCCTTCGGCTTCGACGGCTTCACGGAAGGAGCCGTGGCCTGAGGCATTGAGGTTGGTGACCTTAAGGATACGACCACCGGCCCCGCCTTTTGTGTCAGCCCAGCCCTTATGGCCGAAAGTCGCACGGTTAAGGCCTGAGGCATCGCTGGGTGCCTTATCGGGGTTGGTAGTCTGGGCCGTCGCCCCAAAGGGTAAGCCCAGACAAGCCAGTGCAGTGAGGACTCTCAGTCCCTTATTAAGTGTCATCGATACGCTCCCTGTACAGTTTTTATAGTTTATTAGACGTAAGACGCCGGATTAACCGACGGCTTCACGCGACAGAAGATTTTTATAGGCCGTTTCGAGCGCCGAAATAACGGCGGGGTTTTCCGCCAGAGCCTGAGGGAAGACGCTGCGGAGGTTCAGGAAGGCGGTGACATCGCTCACATCGTCCTTAAGGGTTTTGCCGAGCGCGATCAGATCATTCGCCAGCGGATCGGTGAGGGTGTCACCGGAAACGGCCTTTTGGCGGATAAAGCGGAACCATGCCGCCAGAGGCACGCCGAAGCGGCTGACGTCCTGACCTTTTTCCAGCGCTTCGGACAGCGATGACAGAAGGCGGATCGGCAGTTTCTGCGAGCCGTCCCACGCAATTTGCGACAGGAGGTGGCGGATGGCCGGATTGCGGAAACGCGCCAGAATAGCCTCGCTATAGGCCACCAGATCAAGGCCTTTGGGGGCCTCAAGCAAGGGCACCACATCTTTGATCATGAGATCGCGCGCAAGGCTCTCAAGTTCCGGATCGCCAATGGCTTCGGACACGCTTTCATAGCCCTTGTGCAGACCGGCATAGGCGATGGTCGAGTGCGGGCCGTTAAGCAGACGCAGCTTGGCGCGTTCATAGGCAGGTACATTATCGGTCAGGATAACGCCAACGCTTTGCCAGTCAGGGCCGTTGTCGTGGGTGTGTTCCTCGATCACCCATTGAGTGAAGGCTTCGCGCTGGATCGGCCAGGCATCCTCAAGGCCAATGGCCTCCTTGACGCGAGCGCGCAGGGCGTCGTCGGTCGCCGGGGTGATGGAATCGACCATGGTGCAGGGCGAGGACAGATCGGCCTCGATTTTGGAGGCTAAGGCGGCGTCGGATTGGGCGACAAAGGCGACAACGGCGGCTTTGACCCGTTCACCGTTTTTCGGCAGGTTATCGCACGGGATCAGGACGAAGGGCGCAAGGCCTGCGGCGTAACGGCGCTTCAGGCCTTCGGCGACATAGCCAATAAAGGATTTTGGCGTGGCGGGGTTAGCCAGATCGTGCACAATGTCGGGGTGGTTGAGATCGAGTTCCCATTGCGGATTGAGGCAATAGCCTTTTTCGGTCACGGTCGAGGTGACGATCTGCACTTCGGGGCGGGTCAGGCGGGCAAACACCGCTTCGATGTCTTCGGGGCCAACCAGAACTTCGCGGATAGAGCCTAAGATCTGATACTTGATCTCGGCATCAAGGATGGCCAGCGTATATAGCCCGTCCTGAGGTTCAAGCGCGTCGCGCACGCCTTTGGAATGCAGCGATACGCCGCAGATGCCCCAGCGCGGGTCATTGGCCACCAGCGCATCGAGAAACGCCGCCTGATGGGCGCGGTGAAACGCACCCGGCCCGAAATGCACAATACCGACCTTAAGGGCTGCGGGATCATAGGCCGGACGGATGACATCGATATTCAGGGCATTAAGGGTAGCAAAAGACAGGCGGCTCAAAGGGTTACTCCGTTTTTCCAGATCGCGATTTCGCGCTCTTCGTTTTTTTCGTTGTTAGATAGCTGGCCAGAAGCGGTCTTAAGGATCAGATCAAGCAGACCGTCGGCGGTTTCATCAAGTGTCTGACCCTCAAGCGCCTGACCGGCATTGAAATCGATCCAGTGTGGCTTCTTTTCCGCCAGAGCGGTGTTGGAGGCAATTTTCAGGGTCGGGGCCGGAAAGCCCAGCGGTGTGCCGCGACCGGTGGTGAACAGGACAATCACGGCACCGGCGGCGGTGAGGGCCGTGGAAGACACCGCGTCATTGCCGGGGGCCTCAAGCAGGGACAGGCCAGATTGCGTGGCGCGTTCGCCGTAGCGCAACACTTCGGTCAGCTGGCTGGTGCCTGCCTTTTGCACAGCGCCTAAGGATTTTTCCTCTAAGGTGGTAATGCCGCCCGCCTTATTGCCCGGTGACGGGTTCTCAAACACCGGCTGATTGTGGTCGAGGAAATATTGTTTGAAGTCGTTGACGATATCGACAATGCCTTCAAAAATCTGTGCGTCTTTGGCGCGGGCCATAAGCAGCCGTTCGGCACCGAAGACTTCGGGTATTTCGGTCATGATGACCTTGCCGCCGGCAAAGGCTACGTGGTCAGCGACCCGGCCCACAAGCGGATTGGCGGTCAGGCCGGAGAAGCCGTCCGAGCCACCGCATTTGACGCCAATCGCCAGATCAGACAGGGCGCAAGGCTCACGCCGGTCGTTTTCAGCAATGGCCACAAGCGATTCCAGTGCCTCAAGACCGGCCTCGTGTTCATCCTCAACCATCTGGGCGGCGAAATATTTGAGACGATCCGGTTCGCGGCCACTGATCTCAGCAATCAGTTGGGTAAGCTGGTTGTTTTCGCAACCCAGCCCCACAATCAGTACGCCACCGGCATTGGGATGGGCTGCGAGCGAGGCGAGAAGTTTACGCGTGTGGCTGAGGTCGTCGCCAAGCTGTGAGCAGCCAAGCGGGTGGGTCAGGGCATGGACGCCATCGACGCGGCCTTTGAAGCGTTCATTGGCCACCTTGGCCAGACGCTCAGAGGTGCGGGCGACGCAGCCCACCGTGCAAATGATCCAGATTTCGTTGCGGATGCCGACGCGGCCATCGGGACGGCGATACCCCATGAAGCTGTGCGTCGTGTCAGGGTGCGAACCCGGCCCTTCGGCAGGTTGCGGCAAATAACTGTAATCTTCAACGCCGCTTAAGGTGGTTTCCATATTATGGCTGTGAATATGCTCACCCGCTGCCACCGGTGTCGTCAGACGTCCGATAACAAAACCAAGCTTTAAGATCGTCTGACCGGCAGGCAGATCATAAAGAGCGATCTTGTGGCCCTTGGGGATATCGGTTTTCAGGGGCACCAACAGGTTGCCTATATCAATGACCGTACCAGCGCTTAAGGCTTCGAGGGCAACCGCCACATGGTCTTTGGCATGAACGCGCATATAGGGTTTTACCCCGGACGGCGTTATATCGCGTGGGCCAGGTGTGGCGCAGATTGTGGGGTCCTGTGGCATTGGCTTCGGTGGGCTCCTGAAAAAGTTTCCAGTTAGATTATGTTTTGTTATGGAAACCGGTGTCATAACGCAAAAAGAGGTGTATAAGCAAGTCCGCTGTCTGATAAATCCGAACCCTTGTGAGCGGGTGTTTCCAGTGGGCGCAACCGCGTCACAGGTCACGGGCTATGGATTTACCTTTCGGTTTGTTTGTATATGGTGACGCGTTTCTTTATCCACAATCTATAATTATAAGCCGGGAATATGGCGTCTGTAAAAAACACACAGGGCACAAAAACGTCACAGGCAGTGGTGGATACGGCGGCAGATGCCGTTGAGGAATTCATCCGGCGCCGCAAAAAGGCGACCATCAATGACGTGGCGCGTCTGGCGCGGGTGTCGAAAAAGACCGTTTCGCGGGTCATTAACAACTCACCGAGTGTGCGTAATGAAACGCGCGAACAGGTCAACGACATCATTGCCCGCATAGGGTTTAGACCTGATCCTCAGGCACGTGGTCTGGCCTTCAGGCGGTCGTTCCTTTTTGGTCTGATCTATGACAATCCGAACGCGCAATATATCGTCAATATCCAGTCCGGTGCACTTGATCGCATGCGCGGCACGGGCTTTGAGCTTGTGGTGCACCCGTGTGACAAGGAAAGTGACGACTTTCTTGAGGAAATCAGGGAATTTGTTGAGTTGCAGCGTCTGGCCGGGGTGATCCTGCTGCCGCCGATTGCTGAAAATCGTGCGCTTCTGGCGGTGCTTGAGGATCTGGATGTGCCCTATGTGCGCGTCACGGCCATGCACGGGGCGGAGAATGATCCGCCGATCCTGTCGCCGCAGGTGGTATCACGTGACCGGCATGGCTGTATGCTGGCGGCGGAGCATTTGCTCGCCCTGGGACATAAGCGGATCGGTTTTGTCACCGGGCCTGCGGGCTATGCGTCGGCCCGCGAACGGCGTCAGGGGTTTAATGAAGGTCTGAGCAAACAGGGCCTGTCTATTGATCCGGCACTTGAGGTTGAAGGGGCTTATTCGTTTGAATCGGGCCTTGAGGCGGGGCTTAAGCTGCTTGATCGGCCTGACCGGCCCACGGCGATCTTTGCCAGCAATGATGAAATGGCTATCGGCGTCTATCGCGCGGCGTTTCAGTTGGGCCTGCATATTCCCGATGATCTGAGCGTGATCGGTTTTGACGATACGCCAGCCGCCGGACGGGTGCAGCCGCCTTTGACAACGGTGCGTCTGCCCATTCGGGATATGGGGCGTGCGGCGGCGGAAACGCTCATTGATCCTGAGGCGGAACGACGGGCATCGACCATTGTGAGCGCCAGCCTGACGGTACGCGATTCCACCGGCCCTGCGGAAACTATATTTAAACCCTGAGTTCGCTGGATTGCCCTGAGTCTGCCAGATTGAAAGAGTTTCATAAAAACCTGTTGCCAAAATTCATGACACCGGTTACCTAATGGGCGGGGAATGTAGCGGCAGGTTGAAAATAAAAACCCTCGATGGTTTGGCCTGTGCCAGAATTTTTAAATAACGGTTATAGATTATGTCCAAGCCACTGAAACTGAACCCTGACCGTCTGTTTGCGGCTGATCCGGCGCAGCGCGCCGTGGCGCGTGAGCTTTATGATCTGGTCAAGGCCTATCCCATCCTGTCGCCCCACGGTCACACCGACCCGCAGTGGTTTGCCGACAATGAGAATTTTGGCAGCGCCACGGAACTGTTCCTCAGCCCCGACCATTATATTTACCGCATGCTCTATTCACAGGGTCATGACCTTGAGGATATTGGAGTCGCGTCGAAGGCGGGGCCGTCAAAGGCGGATCACCGCAAGGCGTGGAAGCTGTTTGCCTCCAATCAGCACCTGTTCCGCGGCACGCCGACCGCCATGTGGACCAGCCATGTTTTCGGCGAGATCATGGGCTTTGATGTGCAGTTGTCGGCCGAAACAGCCGATCATTATTTTGATCGCATCGGTGAGCTTCTGGCGTCCGACGCCTATAAGCCGCGCGCCCTGTTTGAGCGCTTCAACATCGATCTTCTGGCGACGACGGAATCGCCGACCGATACGCTTGAGCATCACGTCAAAATCCGTGACTCCGGTTGGCAGGGTCGTGTGGTCACTGCCTACCGCCCTGATCCGGTGATCGACGCTGAACACGAAGATTTCCGTGAAAAGATGCAGGTCTTTGCCGAATTGTCGGGCGAGGATGTCTATACGTGGAAGGGCTATCTTCAGGGGCACCGTGTGCGCCGCGCCTTCTTTAAATCATTGGGCTGCACCTCATCTGACCATGGTCACCCGACCGCCCGCACGGCCAATCTGTCGTCGGCGGATTCCGAGGCTCTGTTCAACCGCATCATCAAGGGGGACTTTACGGCAGCAGATGCCGAGTTGTTCCGCGCCCAGATGCTGACGGAAATGGCCCGCATGAGCCTTGATGACGGGTTCACGGTTCAGATTCACCCCGGCTCATACCGTAATCACAACCAGAAAATCTTTGAGACCTATGGCCGTGACAAGGGCTGCGATATCCCGATGGCCACGGGTTATGTCAATGAACTGAAGCCGTTGCTTGATGCCTTTGGTAATGAAAAAGACCTGACGGTTATTCTGTTTACGCTCGATGAGACCTCTTATGCGCGTGAACTGGCGCCATTGGCGGGTCATTATCCGATCCTGAAGCTTGGCCCCTCATGGTGGTTCCACGATTCCCCCGAGGGCATGACGCGCTTCCGCGAGCAGGTCACGGAAACCGCTGGTTTTTACAATACGGTGGGGTTCAATGATGATACCCGCGCCTTCCTGTCGATACCGGCCCGTCACGATGTGGCGCGTCGTATCGACGCCAATTTCCTGGCGCGACTGGTGGTTGAGCATCGTCTGGATATTGATGATGCGGCCGAAACCATCAAGGATCTGACCTATAATCTGCCCAAGGCGGCCTATAAGCTTTAAGCTTTGCGGGTACCCAACCTGAACAAGGAAGTGCGAGGGAAAACTCTCGCACTTTTTTTATGATCAATCACGAAAATTACGGAAAATGTGATGATGTTCGTGGTTGAAAAAGAAGGTTTGCCTGTGAAGCTGGTTGAAAATGACACCGGTTTCCTATACAGATCGATACAATACAAAAAACAAAAAAGCATAATGGGGAAACGTGGTGACCAATAGTGTCAAACTCACCGACGTCAAAAAGTCCTTTAATGGCCATGAGGTCATCAAAGGTGTGTCCTTGGAAGTCAAAAAGGGCGAACTGGTTGTCTTTGTCGGGCCTTCGGGCTGCGGGAAATCGACGCTTCTGCGTTTGATCGCGGGCCTTGATACACCGACTTCGGGCGAAATTCATATCTCGAACAAGGACGTCACCTATGCTCATCCGTCCAAGCGCGGCGTGGCTATGGTCTTTCAGTCCTATGCGCTTTATCCGCATATGACGGTGGCGGATAATATCGCCTTTGCCCTGAAAATTCAGGGCCTTCCCCGTGCTGAGGTTGATGCCAAGGTGGCCGAGGTCGCGGAAATTCTGCAACTGACGCCGCTGTTGAAGCGTCGTCCCAAGGCGCTTTCGGGTGGCCAGCGCCAGCGGGTGGCCATTGGCCGCGCCATTGTGCGTCAGCCGGATGTCTTCCTGTTTGATGAGCCGCTGTCGAACCTTGATGCCTCGCTGCGTGGTCAGATGCGGGTCGAGATTGCGCGGCTTCATGCCAAGCTGGGGGCGACCTCGGTTTATGTGACTCACGATCAGGTTGAGGCCATGACTCTGGCCGATAAGATCGTCGTTTTGAACGCCGGTCATATTGAGCAGGTGGGTTCGCCCATGGAGCTTTATCGTCGTCCGGCCAATCTGTTTGTGGCGCGCTTTATCGGTTCGCCCAATATGAACATCCTGTCGGTCAAGGTGGCGGGGGCTGCGGCGACCACGGTGACGCTTGAGACGCCTCAGGGGCTGCTTGAGATCCCGCGCACAGGCGTGGTTGCGACGAATGGCGACACGGTCAGTCTTGGGCTGAGGCCGGAAAACCTGCATGTGGCTGCTGACGGTGAGGCTTCACACCTCAAGGGGCATGTGGTTCTGATTGAGCGTTTAGGCGGCGAGACCTTCGCCTATGTGGCGCTGAAGGATTTTGGCAATGATCCGGTGATTATCAAGCTGTCGGGTGAGGCTGACCTGCACAACCATCAGGAAGTTGGTCTCAGGGTCGATCTTGATCGGGCGCACCTGTTTGATGCGCAGGGACTGGCGTTAGGGCAGCCTTTGGGCGCAGCGCCGGATGTGGGGGCGGGGCATGTATAACAACAAGCTGATAGGGTCGATGTATGTCACGCCCTTTATTATCGGTTTCCTGCTGTTCACTGCCTTTCCGTTTATCGCCTCCTTTGTGCTCAGTCTGACGGATGCCCGCTTGCAGGATCAGCTGGGGGCGGCGAACTTTACGGGTTTGGCCAACTATGGCGAGATGGCTGGTGATGCGACCTTCCAGAAATCGCTGGGGGTGACGTTTTTCTATGTGTTCGTCACGGTGCCGCTGAAACTGGCCTTTGCCTTGCTGATCGCCGTGATTTTGAACTTCAAGCTCAGGGGGATCGGTTTTTTCCGTACCGCCTTTTATCTGCCATCCATTCTGGGGGGGTCGGTAGCCATTGCGGTGGTCTGGCGCTTTGTTTTCGCCGGTGACGGCCTGATCAATCAGGCGTTTGGCGTGCTGGGGTTCGGCGGTATCAACTGGCTGGGTGAGCCGGATACGGCCATGTTCTCGATTGTGCTGCTGCGTTTGTGGCAGTTCGGCTCGGCCATGGTGGTGTTTCTGGCCGGTCTTAAGGCCATTCCTGAAGACCTTTATGAAGCCGCCGATATTGACGGCGCCTCACGCTTTAAGCAGTTCTGGATGATCACCCTGCCGCTTCTGACGCCGGTGTTGTTCTTTAACTTCATCATGCAGATTGTTCAGGCATTTCAGGAGTTTAACGGGCCATACATCATTACCGCCGGTGGGCCGCTCAAGTCGTCCTATCTCCTGCCGCTGATGATCTATGAGGAGGCGTTCAAATACTTCAATCTGGGCTATTCCTCGGCCCTGTCCTGGGTATTGTTCGTCATTATCGCCATATTTACCGCCGTCGCCTTCTGGTCGCAGAAACACTGGGTGTTCTATGCGCAGGAACGGGACGACAATAAGGGAGGGCATTAATCATGGCCTCAACGACATCTCATGCCCCCGATGCGGGGTGGCGCAAACATCTGCCGGTGCTTAATGCGCTGCTGCGTTATGGTATTCTGATAATTATCGGTTTCCTGATGCTCTATCCGCTGTTCTGGATGATCGGCGGATCGTTCAAGAACAACCATGAAATCTTTTCGAGCATTGGCTTTATCCCTAAGGAGCCGACGCTTGACGGGGTGATCAATGGCTGGAAAACTTCGACGGAATATACCTTCGCCACCTATCTGATTAACACCTTCAAGATCGTGATCCCTAAGGTCATTGTGACGGTGATTTCTTCGGTGATCGTCGCCTATGGCTTTGCCCGCTTTGCCATTCCGGGCCGCAAATATCTGTTTGCGCTGCTTATGGCTACGGTACTTCTGCCGAAGTCGGTGCTGCTCATCCCGCAGTATCTGATGTTCCGTGAGTTCGGCTGGCTTGATACCTATCTGCCGCTCTATATTCCGCAGGCTTTTGCGGTTGAGGGCTTCTTTGTCTTCATGATCATCCAGTTCATGCGCTCGCTACCGCTTGAGATGGAAGAGGCGGCGGTGATGGATGGCTGTAACTCGTTTCAGGTGCTGACGCTTATTGTGGCACCGGTGATCCTGCCGGCGATTATTGCCGTGGCCCTGTTCCAGTTTATGTGGAGCATGAACGACTTCCTTCAGCCGCTGATCTATCTCTCAAGCGTTGAGAAATATCCGGTGGCGCTGGCGCTCAAGATGTCGATTGATGTCACCGAAGCGACCTCATGGAACGAGATTCTGGCCATGTCTACGATTGCCATTGCGCCTTCGCTGATCCTGTTCTTTGCCGCGCAAAAATATTTTGTCGATGGCATCACCTCCGGCGCGGTGAAGGGGTAAGGCTATGGGACATATGCTTAATCGCCGTCATCTTCTGGCCGGAACTGTGGCGGCGGGGGCTGCGACAGCCCTTGCGGGGTGCAGCCCGAAACAGGGCGCTTCGGACAGTGAATTGCGCATCAGCTGGTGGGGCGGGTCATCGAACCACCGCGCCACGCTTGAGGCTCTGCGCCTGTTTGAGGAAGCCAATCCCGGTGTGCGTGTCAAGGGCGAATATACCGGCTTTTCCGGTCACCTTGAACGCCTGACGACGCAGCTGGCGGGGGATACGGCACCCGATGTCATGCAGATCAACTGGTACTGGCAGACCCTGTTCTCTCGTGACGGCAAGGGGTTCTTTGATCTGAACGGATTACGTGACATTATCGACCTGAGCCAGTTCGATGCGCGCACCCTTCAGATGGGGACGACCAATGGGCATCTGAACGCACTGGCGGTAACCAATGCCGCCCGTCTGTTCTATTTCAATGCCACGACCTTTGATAAGGCGGGCGTGGCCTTGCCTGCGACCTGGGATGAACTGAAGGCTACAGGCCCGCAGATGCACAAGGCGCTTGGGGATGCCTATTATCCGATCGATGGCACCTTTCAGGATTTTGCCGCTCTGGCGCGGTCCTATGTGGTGCAGAAGACCGGCAAGCCGCTCGTTGATACGGCCACCAAGAGCCTGAACTGCTCGCCTGAGGATATGCGCGAGGTGGCGCAGCTCTATACCGATCTGACACAGGGTCATACCTGGCCTGCGGCACGAGTGCGGGCCTCTTACGGCAATGTGCCGCAACAGGAAATGCGTCCGTGGATCAATGGCGAATATGCCGGTACCTATCAGTGGAATAGCGCCATTGATAAATATACCGACACGCTCAGTCCCGGTCAGACGGTAAAGCTGGCGCCCTATCCCATGCGTGACGGCGCGACCGATGCGGGGCTTCTGTATCGACCGGCCATGCTGTTTGTGATTAACCGCAACTGCAAGCAACCGGAAGCGGCGGCGCGGCTGATCAACTTCCTGCTCAATGATCCGGTGGGTGTACGGGCCATGGGGCTGATGCGCGGGGTGCCGGTGTCGGCTATTGCGCAAAAGACGCTGAAGGATGACGGACTGCTGGATGGCCTCAAGCTTGAGAGCGAAGCCCAGATTGCCGACCTGCCCAAGACCGTACTGGAAAGTCCCTATTTTGAGCATCCGCGCGTGCGGGATGGCTTTCAGGATATCCTTGAGGGGCTGGGTTATGGTCGCGTGTCACAAAAGGAGGCCGGTGAGCGTCTCTATACCGACATCAATGCCATATTGCATCGGGTTGTACGCTAATCATGTCTGACCAGACTAAGCCTGAGTTGCGCCTTATTGCGGATTTGCCTACGGCCCTGACCTTTGAGGTGTGTGACGGCAGTGTGTATCAGGCAGGCGGCCCGCGGCAGGTCTGGGTCAATGATCAGCCGGTTCTGGAGACGGCACTGAATGTCTTTACCCTAAGGGAGCTAAGCCCGGATACGGTCTATCGCGTACGGGTCGACGGACTTGAGGTGGTGGTGCGCACCGAAACCCTTAAGGCGATTGTCGATCCGAAGCGCTTCGGGGCTAAGGGTGATGGTGTTACGGATGATACCCATGCGCTTCAAGCGGCGATTTCGGCCTGTCCGATCAACGGGCTGGTGCGTCTTGAAGCGGGTCAGTATCTGACGGGGCCGTTGTTCCTCAAAAGCTGTATGGCACTTGAGATTACAAAGGATGCCCGTTTGCTGGGGCAGCGCGATATCAGCCGCTGGCCTATATTGCCCGCCATATTGTCCGATGCCAGTGGCGCAGACGGGGCTTATCTGGGGACATGGGAAGGCGAGGCTTTTGATTGCCATGCCGGACTGATCAATATCCTGTCGGCCCATAATGTCAGTATTTATGGTGAGGGTGTGATTGACGCGCAGGCCGGTTTTGACAACTGGTGGAGCCGTCCGAAAACGCCGTTTGAACAGGGGGAACTGACCGCCTGGCGTCCGCGCCTGTTTTTTGCGGTCGATTGCGAGCACATCACCGTCGAAGGTATCACTGTGCAGAACAGTCCGTCATGGACGGTGCATCCGGTCAATTCGCGCTGGCTGACCTTTGCCAATATGAAAATCAAAGCCCCGGCCGATAGTCCGAACACGGACGGGCTCAATCCCGAAAGCTGCACCGATGTCACCATTGCCGGTGTACATTTTACGGTCGGCGATGACTGTATCGCGCTTAAGTCCGGTAAGATCAGCATGGCCAAAAAACGCCTGCGTCCGACGCGGCGTGTGACGATCTCAAACTGCTGGATGCAGGATGGTCACGGGGCAGTGGTGATCGGTTCAGAGATGGCTTGCGGCGTTTATGATGTAAGCGTGAAGAACTGCCTGTTTACCGGCACGGATCGCGGCCTGCGCCTTAAGACACGTCGTGGACGCGGGAGTGAGGCGGTGGGGCGTAATATCCGCTTTGAAAACATCCTGATGAAGGGCGTGGGGACGGCCTTTGTTATCAACAGTTTCTACTGGTGCGATCCGGACGGCAAGACCGACTATGTCGCCGACCGCAAGGCGCGGCCTTTGGATGAGGGGACGCCGTCTCTGGGCGGGGTGTCTTTGAAGAATGTGCGTTGCGAAGGGGTGCGCCACGCCGCCATCTATCTGCTGGGACTGCCGGAACAGCCGATAGATGGGGTTGAGGTAGACGGGTTTTACGTCCGCTATGACCCTGAGGCCGAAGCCGGGGAACCCGACATGGCCGCCACTATTCCGCCCGTGCGCCATGTCGGCGTTTATATTTCTGCGGCAAAAAACATCCGCCTGAATGGCCTCGATATCGAGGGGCAGGACGGTGAAAAAATTATACTGGAAGATGTGACATGACGGCAAAACTGGATTTAACCCATACAATTCCTGAGGATGTGGCCAACGCAGCGGTGCAGCGCGATCTGACCCTGAGCGCCGAAACGGCGTCGGCCCTGTCGGCATTTGGGGCGCAGGTGCCGGTGTTTCTGCAAAACTATCTGCGCACATGGTCGCCTTATCGTCCCTGGTGGAACTATGAGGACGGACTGATCTGGAAGGGGGCGCTTGATCTCTATGGCGTGACCCGTGATCAGGCCTTGCTGGACTATGTGCTGGCGGAAATGGAGACGCGGGTTCTGCCTGATGGGTCAATGCCGACCTTCCTGCCCAAGGAATATAATATCGACCATGTAAACGGCGGCAAGATTCTGTTTCCGCTATACGCGTTTACGGGCGAAGAGCGTTTCCGCAAGGCAATGGATGTCCAGTTTGCCCAGCTTAAAGAACATCCCCGCACGCAGTCAGGCAATTACTGGCACAAGCAGATCTATCCGAATCAGGTCTGGCTGGATGGCCTGTTTATGGCGCAGCCTTATCAGGTCGCCTATGCAAAGATTACAGGCGATGAGGCCTTGTTTGCCGATAGCGTGCAACAGTTTCTGAACGTCGAGTGCCTGCTGAAAAAGACAGAAAACGGGCTTTACTTCCACGGTTGGGACGAAAGCCGGGCCGAGCGCTGGTCTGATCCGGATACCGGTTTGTCACCCAATGTCTGGGGACGGGCGATGGGCTGGTGGATAGGCGCATTGGTCGAGGTCTATGAGGCTTCGGAGGGGCTGGATCTGAATTTGCGTGGCGAAATCGCCCGCATTACCCGCGATACCTTAGGGGCGCTGATGACGTACCGCTCTGAAAATGGCCTGTGGTATCAGGTCGTCGATCAGGGCGCGCGCGAAGGCAATTACGAAGAAGCCTCGGCTTCGGCCATGATCGCCTATGGCTTGCTTAAGGCCGCGCGCTTTAAGGTGGTCGGGCCGGAACTGGGGCGGGCGGGTCTTGAGTCGCTGAAGGCGGTTACGGCACGTTTTGTGACCCCTTCGGCGCTGAACGGTATCTGTGGGGTGGCGGGGCTCGGCAATACGCCCTATCGTGACGGTTCATACGAATATTATCTGTCTGAAAAAATCACACCCAATGACCCGAAGGGGGTCGGGGCGTTGATGTGGGCACTTACTGAAGGTTTAAAAGCGTGAATATTGATAAGATTGCCTCGTCGTTCGTAACGGCCCGCCGCGAAGCCCGCGCCCTTGATGGCTATCCGGGCGACGTGCCCGCACATTTATCGACTTCCTATGCCATTCAGGAAGAGGCGATAGGCCTGTGGAACCGTCCTGTCATTGGCTGGAAGATCGGGCGTCTGGCACCGGATTATCAGCCGGTGCATCAGACGGAGCGACTGGCTGGGCCGATTTTTGACACGATGTTCAAGCCATCAGCAGGTGAGGTTGAGGTGCCGGTATTTGATGGTGGGTTTGCTGCTGTCGAGGCCGAATATATCTTTCGTGTCGGCCATGACGCCGATCCGGCAAAAACGGACTATAGCGAATCCGAGGCGCATCAGCTGATTGATGCGCTGTTTGCCGGTATTGAAATGGCTGGCTCGCCTCTGGCGACAATCAATAAGCTGGGGCCGACCGTGGTGGTTTCGGATTTCGGCAATAATTTCGGGCTGATATTGGGGCCGGAACTGCCTTTCGATCCGGCCAAAGTGTCGGACATGCGGGCGGAAACGGTCATTGACGGCCAAAGCGTCGGTACAGGTGGATTACACGCCATGCCGGGCGGGCCGCTGGCGGCGATTGGCTGGCTGGCCGGGCATCTGGCGCGTCGCGGCAGGCCACTGCGCAAGGGGCAATTGATTTCATCGGGGGCCACGACCGGTATTCATGACATAGTTGCGGGTCAGGCCTCTGTTGTTACTTTTGAAGGGCCGGATCATGCGCCGGTCGAAATCAGACTTAAGGCGGTGCCGTTAACCGCATCGGCTGCGGAACTGGCCTGATACATAAGCTGAAATATGGCAGATATGTCACTTTTGGCATCTTGTTGATATTTCAGCCTTGTCATCACGCCGGAATTATGGCTAGCTAGCCTCAATTGACACCGGTTACCTATGCTCAGCGGTGACACCGGTGTCAATAATGGATCATTAGGAAAGCCCATCAACGGGCATCACAATGTCTGTACGACATTTGCCACAATAAGGCGAAGCGGGCAGGCATATACGGGGAGTTATCTATGACTAAACCAATTCACACCAGACGTGTGTCTGCCTTTATTCGTTATGGTGCCTCACTGGCGGCCATGATGTCCGTCTGCGCCGCCGGTCAGGCCTTTGCGCAGGCGCAACCGGTCGAAGAAGATATCGAAACCGTCGTGGTAACCGGTTTCCGTGGCTCATTGCAGTCATCAATTGCAGCCAAAAAACGTGAAAACGCTATTGTTGACGTTATTACTGCCGAAGATATTGCGGATTTTCCGGACAACAATCTGGCTGAATCCTTGCAGCGTATTCCCGGTATCGCTATTGACCGCGATGGCGGTGAAGGTCGCTCGATCACCGTGCGTGGTCTGGGACCGCAGTTTACACGTGTGCGTATCAACGGTCTGGAAGCTTTGGCGACGACCGGTGGTAAGGATACAACCGGTGCCAACCTGGATCGCGGCTTCGACTTTAACGTTTTCGCCTCAGAATTGTTCCGCTCGTTGACTGTACGTAAGTCGCAGTCGGCGATTGTCGACGAGGGATCGCTGGGGGCAACGGTTGATCTTCAGACATCGCGTCCTTTTGACTATAAGGGCTTCGTCATGGCTGCCGGTGTTCAGGCCGCCTATAATGACCGCTCCAAGGATACTTCACCCCGCACCACCTTCCTCATCTCGAACCGCTGGGCGGATGGCAAGATCGGGGCTTTGCTGTCGGTAGCCTATTCCGAGCGTAATATCTTCGAAGAAGGCCCTTCGACGGTGCGCTGGGAAAATGCCTATAACCAGTCTAATGGCCTGCGCTTCCAGAACTATTCGACGGATGGCGGCGCAACATTTACAGCCATACCGACCAGTGGCACCCTTACCGGCGAAGCGCTTCGCATTTCTCAGGCCCTGCACCCGCGTATTCCACGTTATGGCCGTATGAGCTATGACCAGTCACGTCTGGGTGTAACTTCGGCAATTCAGTTCCGTCCTTCTGAGGCGACGCTTGTTACCCTTGAAGGGCTTTATTCAAAGTTCCGTGCTGACCGTACGGAGCATTATCTTCAGGCGCTGTCGTTTAGCCGTGGTGGTGCAGGTAATCCGATCACCGATATTTATGATTACACCATTTCTGATACGGGTGTAATCACTAAGGCCAGCTTCAATGATGTGGATGTACGCTCCGAGACCCGCTTCGATGATCAGTCTTCGACCTTTGGCCAGTTGAGCCTGACGATTGATCACCGTTTCACAGACAAGTTATCGGCCTCATTGCGCGTCGGTTCATCTAAATCGGTACAGAATAATCCACGCCAAACCACTATTACGCTCGATGCCTATGATATTGATGGCTACAGCTATGATTTCACAAACCGTGAAAAGCCAGTGTTTAATTACGCCACGAATAATGGTGTAGGGGTTGATAATCTGGCCTATTGGACCTTTTCAGGGTCAGCGGCTCTGGGTGATGCATCGATTATCCGTATTCGCCCAAATAAAACGAATAACCGCTTTGATAACCTTGCACTTGATTTCACGTATGATCTGAATGACAGCCTGACCCTCAAGTTCGGGGCATCGCAGAAGAAATTTGATTATGATACGTCGCAACAGCGCCGTAGTTCCGAAGCTATTCCAGCGGCCGATGTTGCCATTCTCAATGCAGATATCGCACGCTACACCCATACTGTTTCGGGTTTTGGCAACACATGGTTTGTGCCTGATCTGGATGCTATACAGGACGCCATCAATTACGAGGGCGGCCAGGGTGCTTATGCTACAGGTGGGGCGTCCGTGGGCGGCGCTCGTGGTCTGAATCGCGATGCCAAGGAAAAAGATACGGGTTATTATGTGCAGCTTGACTTCCGCACCGTGCTGGGCAGCATTCCGGTTCGGGGTGACATCGGTGTGCGTCAGGTCAAAACCGAACAGACTACGCGTGGATGGACATCGGCGACCAATTTTATCACGGCGCAACGTGAATATGACGATACCTTACCGTCTTTGAACGTAGCCATTGAACCGCTGGACAACTTCTTTGTTCGTTTTGCGGCGGCAAAAACCATGGCCCGTCCTTTGCTGGGCAACCTGACGCCGGGTGGGACGCTTAATACCAATACACGTGTCTATACCGGCGGCAACCCTGCGCTTGATCCGATCCGGTCAACCAACTACGATCTGAACTTCGAATATTATGCGAGCTCAGAAGCTCTGTATTCTATCGGCTTCTTCCAGAAGGACATCGATTCCTACATTCAGGTTCGTCGTTATTCCGCACCGTTCAGCAGCATAGGTCTTGATCCAAGCGAACTGGCGGGTACAGGCCAGAGCCCTAGCGATCTTTATGATATCCAGAACCCCATCTCGACACCGGGTGGTACTCTGAAAGGCTTTGAAGTCAATATTCAGCAACCATTTACGTTCTTGCCGGGCATTTTGCGTAATACAGGTGGTATCTTCAACTATACTCAGGTCGAGTCCAAGATTGAATACTATACCTCCCCGACGATCGCGACTACGCGGACAGAGAACCTTCTCGGCCTGTCGCCGAAATCCTGGAACGCTACACTGTACTATGAAGATTCCAAGTTCTCAGGGCGTGTATCGGCGGCCTATCGTGACAAGTATCTGGTCAGTCTGCTGCCGGGTTCAGGGGCTGACTTCTACGGCAAGAATGAGACCCTCAACTTTGATGCGGCGGCAAGCTACAAGATTTCAAACCGCGTAACCCTTACGTTTGAGGGCATCAACCTGACCGATGAAGCCGACGATCGTTATGTGTCCTACGCACAAACGGCGACAGGTAACACGGAACAGAACGCCTTGCTGGAATACAGCCAGTCAGGTCGTCAGTTCATCTTTGGTCTGCGTTACAAATACTAGGGCCTCAGAGATGGCCCGTCTTTTCGGAGGCGGGCCTCTAGTAAGCGTTTTCCTTTTCTTTTTCCAAACTATACCTCTGGCGCCGGAGCAATCCGGCGCTTTTTTTATGGAATATGTCTCGACCGGACGGACCAAAGGTTCTAAATCCAGATCATCTCATAAATACGGAATGCCGCTGATATGTCTGACGCCTTTACCTGCTTTGGCGAACTCCTGATCCGTCTGACGACGGCGGGACGTGATCCGCTCTATAGCCTGCCTGAATTGACGCCCTATGTCGGCGGGGCGGAGGCCAATGTCGGCGTCGGTCTGACGCGACTGGGCCACGATGTGCGCATGATCAGCGTGGTGCCTGACAATGATCTGGGGCAGGCGGCTTTGGGCAACCTGCGCTATTGGGGCGTGGACACAAGTCGCGTGAAGGTTTTACCGGAAGGCCGCATGGGCCTGTACTTCCTGACGACCGGCGGCATTCATCGTCCGTCGGATATTCTTTATGATCGTGCCGGTTCGGCCTTTGCTGAGGCGGATTTTGCCGCTTTTGACTGGGCGCAGTTGCTGGAGGGCTCAGGCTGGCTGCATGTGTCAGGCATCACGGCGGCGCTGGGGCAGAATGCGTTTGAAGGCGCGCTTAAGGCTATGAAGATGGCGCGGACACTGGGCGTTAAGGTGTCGTTTGACTGTAATTATCGTCCGAAGCTGTGGGAAGCCTGGGGCGGGGATGCGCCGACGCTGATTAAGCAACTGATGGCGCAGTCCGATCTGATCTTTGGTGGCTATCGTGACATTGAACTGGTGTTTGGTGTTGTCTTTACCGGTGAGGCCGGAAGCCATGAGCGTAACCGCGCCGCAGCCGATCATGCCTTTGCCGCCTTCCCTGATCTCAAGCGTCTGATCTCAACGCGCCGTGAGCAGGTCAATGTCGATCACAACCGTCTGGCGGGGCTGATGTTCACGCGTGAGGCGTCGCTTGAGACAAAGACCTATGATATCGCGCGTATCATTGACCGGATCGGTGGTGGTGACGCCTTTGCCGCCGGGGTGCTGCACGGTATTCTGTCGGGTAAAACCGATCAGGAAGCGCTCGATCTGGGGATTGCGGGTGGCTGTCTGAAGCACGCCATGCCGGGGGATTTCGCGCTGGCGACGCCCGCCGAGCTTGAGGCGTTTCTCAGCGAAGACGGGTTTGACGTGAAGCGTTAAAGCACGCCCCTGACGGTGGTGACCAGCAGGTTGAGATCCTGAGGTCGCGACAGGCGGTGATCGCCGTCTTTTATCAGCGTCATCCGCACGTCATCCGAGGTGAGGTTTTCCATCAGGCGCACGCCATGCGTCCACGGCACCACATCGTCCTTCATGCCGTGCAGAATGCGTACCGGCCCGTCAAACCGGATAGGGGTGGTCAACACGCGATGATCGGCAGCCTCATCGAAAAAGGCCTGTGACATCAGCACATCGTCTTCATAGCCGGTGAGGTTAAAGGCCCCTGCGGTATTAAGCGCGTGGCGGTCTTCGGGCGACAGGTTCGGCAGCATCAGTTCGGTGGCGAAATCGGGCGCAGGGGCAATGAAGACGGCCGCCTTTACCCGCTCGGGCCGGTCTTTGATCAGCAAGCTGGCCATCCAGCCGCCCATGCTTGAGCCGACAAGGATCAACGGGCCGTCGGTCAACCGATCCACGACCTCAAGCACGTCCTGACGCCATGTGCCGATGCGGGCATCTTCCCAGCGGCCCTTGCTTTCGCCGTGTGCCGAATAGTCAAAACGCAGATAGCTCCAGCCCTCAGAGCGCGCGGTGTCGGCCAGAACCTGCGCCTTTGAGCCGGTCATGTCCGATTTAAAACCACCGAGCCACAGGACGGTCGGGCCATGGCCCTCAATGCGGCGATAGGCAACGCGGTCGTTCAGGAATTGCGTTTGGTCTTGATTTGCGGGGGCGGGCATGGTCATAAGCCCTGAATAGCCCTGTGTCTTCTGCCGGACAAGTCCTTCATGTCATCTGCCTTTCCCTATACGGTTTTACAGGTCGTGCCGAACCTTGATACGGGCGGCGTGGAGCAGACTGTGCTCGATATGGCCAAGGCCATTACCGAGGCGGGCGGGCGGGCTATTGTTGCCTCACAGGGCGGGCGTCTGGAGGCGGCCTTGGCAGAGACGGGTGCAGTGTTTCACCGGATGCCGGTACATTCCAAAAACCCCTATGTGCAGTTCAAGAACTACTATGCGCTTCAGGCCCTGATCCGTCAGGAAAAGGTCGATATTGTCCATGTGCGGTCGCGCGCGCCAGCCTTGGCGGCGATTGGCGCGGCACGGGCGTCGGCCATAAGGTCGGTGACCACCTATCACGGTATCTATAAGGCTAAGGGCAAGCTCAAGCACTGGTATAATGGTCTGATGACGCGGGCAGATATCACGATTGCCAATTCTGACTATACGCGGACACATATCCTTGAGACCTATCCGGTTGAGGCGGCGCGTGTGGTGTCGATACCGCGTGGGGTTGACCTGAAACGCTTTGATCCAGCGCAGGTGTCCGATGAGCGCAAGACGGCGCTGGCGGCGGCGTGGGGCCTAGATCCGGCGGATGAACGTCCGCTGTTTGTGCTGGCCGGACGGCTGACGCGCTGGAAGGGGCAGGTGCTGATCCTTGAGGCCTTTGCGCGGCTGAAAGACCTGCCGTGGCGGCTGGTACTGGCCGGTGACGATCAGGGGCGGCGTGATTATCGCGCCGAACTGGAAAATTTGATTGCCCAAAACGGGTTTTCAGATCGGGTCTATCTGACGGGGCATTGTGCGGACATGCCTGCCGCCTATGGTTTGAGTGATTTTGCGCTGGCCCCTTCGCTTGAGCCGGAAGCCTTTGGCCGCACGGCGGTTGAGCCTCAGGCCATGGGGAGGCCCGTTTTGGCGGCGGCGCACGGGGCCACGACAGAGACGGTGGAGGACGGTGTGACCGGCTGGCTGGTGACGCCTGCGGAGGTTGCGGCATGGGCCGGGGCGCTTGAGCGCGCGCTGGCGACGCCCGAAACCCTAAGAGCCGAAATGGGTGCGCTGGGCCGTCAGCGCACCGAAGCGCGTTTCAGCCTTGAGGTCATGTGCGCCCGCACCCTTGAGGTCTATCGCACACTGATGACACCGGCGGCATAATTCCGGTATTCTGATTTACGGTATTCTGATTTTACGGTAATTCGGGGGGATTGCGGGAATTAACGCCATTGGGCATAATTGGGGCCTATGCTTTGGCTGCGTTTCGCGCTATGTGAACGTGGCTTTAAAATTAGCCCTTTCCTATAACTGCTATGGAGACTGACCTATTCGTCGCCCTATCCAAACTCCGCCGACCAAAGACGGCCCCCGTATCAATCAGGACATCAAGGTTCCCCGCGTTCTTCTGATCGATCACAATGGCGAAAAACAAGGCATCATGCCGACTTCTGCGGCCCTTGAGGCCGCTGAGGAAGCCGGTCTTGATCTGGTAGAGGTCTCTCCCACCGCTGACCCGCCTGTCTGCAAAATCCTTGATTACGGCAAGTACCGTTTCCAGGAGCAGAAGAAAAAGGCCGAGGCGCGTAAGAAGCAGAAGGTCGTCGAAATCAAGGAAATCAAGCTGCGTCCGAATATCGACAAGCATGATTACGAGGTCAAGGCCAAGGCTATGCATCGCTTCTTTGACGAAGGCGACAAGGTTAAGGTTACCTTGCGTTTCCGTGGCCGTGAAATGGCGCACCCTGAACTGGGCATGAAACTGCTCAATCAGGTGAAGGCCGATTTCGAGGAAACCACGCGCGTTGAATATGAGCCGCGCATGGAAGGCCGCCAGATGATTATGATTCTGGCCCCGAAGTAGGTTTTGCCAAGATTGCGTTATGAAAGGGGCCGTTTGCGGCCCCTTTTTGCTGCCATTAGTCCAGCGCCCCGATATAGGGCAGGCCGCGCCATTTACCGCCGTCATCAAGGCCATAGCCGACCAGATAGCGTTTAGGCGCTTCCCAGGCGACAAAATCGGCCTCAATGGCACGTGCGACGGGTTTGGCGGCCATAACCGCCGTCAGAACCTCAGTGGCACCGGCGCGCAGCAGGTGGTCGCGGGCAAATTTCAGGGATGCGCCGGTATCAAGCACATCATCCATGATCAGTACCTGACGACCGGAGACCGGGCGTTGCAGATCAGCACGCAGGATCATTTCGCCGCTTTCATGTCCGTCGCCATAGGAGGACAGCCACAGGGAATCAAACGCCAGCCCCAGCCCCAGACGGGCCAGTGCGCGGGTCAGGTCGGCGGAAAACCAGATGCCGCCGGTCAGAAGGCATACGGCGATCGCATCGCCCGACAGGCGTGGTGCCATCTGTGCCGCAAGGACTTCTATGCGGGCGGCAATCTCGGTCTCACTGAGCAGAATATCAGGCATGATGATTAATTATGCAGATCGGCGCTCGTCAGGGCCGGACGCAGGGCCAGATTAGAATGGCTGGCCACGGGTTCTGGCTGATGCGCCGGTTCGTGGGCGGGGGCTTCTTCAACTAGAGGGGCGGCGTGTGTTTCTGTGACGGGCGTCTGTCTGACGACCGGCGCAGGCTGGGCCGAAAGTTGTGACGGGCGATACTGCGCCAGTTGTTTTAGCGCCTGAAGGTCAAAACTGAGATCAAGGCTTGAGGCCATGTTTCCGGCGTCGGCGACATCGAAGGTCAGGGTACGCTCGGCACCGGCCTCGACCTTAAGGCCGTGTGGCGGGATCAGGCTTTCGCTGATGATCTTGCCATCGGCATTCAGCACTCTGGCGCGAACGGGCGGCACGGGGGTGTCTTCATCGCGCAGGTTTTTGACCACGGCATTGACGCTGACGACGAAGCGGCCACCGCGCAAGGTCGGTTCGGCTTTATATGAGACAAATTCAAGGCCGGTTGGATTTACCGGTACGCCAGCGCTGGCGTAGGCGCCCGCCAGACGCGGGAAGGCGCGCACTATGTCGATGCGCAAAAAATAGGCCGTACCGATCATGGCAACAAAGGTTGCCGCCAGAGCGCCCCAGATCATGGCCTGACGCATCAGGGCCTTATGGCGTTTCTGGCCTTCCAGCATCTGACGGTACATGCCGGGCAGACGCTTGGCCTTGACCTCCTCAAGCGCCTCAACCGGCGCTTCGACCGGTTCGGGCATCGGCAGGTCCATAGGTTCCTGTACCGCCTCGGCATGCCAGGTGGTTTTGCATGACGCGCAACGCACAGTACGCCCTTGCGGCCCCAGACGGGCATCATCAATGGCGTAGCTCAGGGTACAACTCGGACAGGTCAGGATCATGATTTGGCGAATCGCTTCATAAAACCCATATTAACCAAACAGTGGTTAATCCTTTTTGTCCTGAAACTCTTAACAAGTGATCAAGCGCCTTGCCGCCACAATCCCCTGAAGACGATATTTTTACACCTGATGACCGTCAGGTCGTGACCTTTCGTGGCGTAGGGCTGGGCTATGACGCGCATAGCCCGCATCTCCATGCGACCGGCCATGATCCGGAGAACTTTATTTTACGCGATCTGAATTTTGATCTGCCTGCCGGTTCGTTTCATTTTCTGACCGGCCCGTCAGGGGCAGGCAAGACATCGCTTCTGCGCATGATCTTTCTGGCGCAGCGCCCGTCGGTGGGCGAGATTTCCTTGTTTGGTGAACGCATCAACTATGCCGACCGTGCGCAGGTGGCGCAGCTTCGTCGCCGGATCGGCATTGTGTTTCAGGATTTCCGCCTGCTTGATCATCTGACGGTGTTTGATAATGCCGCCTTGCCGTTATTCGTGCGGGGCGAAGACCCGAAGCGGTTTGAATCAGATGTGTCTGAACTTCTGACGTGGGTGGGCTTGAAATCCCGTCTTCAGGCCATGCCGGAAACGCTTTCGGGGGGTGAGAAACAAAGGCTGGCTATTGCGCGGGCGGTGGTCAATCGCCCGACCCTTATTCTGGCCGACGAGCCGACGGGCAATATCGATTACGCCATGGGTTTGCGCATCATGCGCCTGTTTATCGAGCTTAATCGTCTGGGGGCGACGGTGCTGATTGCCACCCATGATGAGGGCCTGATACGGGCTTCGGGTATGCCTGTGCTTGAGTTGAAGGACGGGCGCATACATCGGCGCGACCTGACGGCTGATCTTGAGGAACGCCTGCGTGGGCATCAGCCTGAGGGAGGTCATCCATGATCCGGGCCTTTAATATGCGCAACGACTTGTTGCCAAAGCAGGATGCGCGGGAAATTTCGCTGCATTATGTGATTGCGGTTCTGTGTTTTCTGGCCTCTCTGGCAGCGCTTGTGGCCGTGGCCTCAGACCGTGCTGCCAGTGGCTGGGCCAGAGAGATCAGGGCAGAGGTAACGGTGCAGGTGCGCCCGACCGGCCTTGAAAGCGGTTCAATGGCGGCCGCCCGTGCGGCGGAAATTCTGGCAGGCGTTAAGGGTGTCGAGGAGGTGGCGGCGGTTGAACCGGAAAAGGCCAAGGAGCTGATCCGGCCCTGGTTAGGGGACGCCATACTGACCGATCTGCCGATCCCCAATCTGGTGACCGTCCGGCTTGATCCGGACAAACCGGCTAAACCGGCGGCTCTGATGGCGGCACTGAGTGCACGGGATATGGATGCGTCGATTGATGATCACAGTATCTGGCTTAAAGATATTGAACAGGCCGCTCTGATTATCCGACTAATTTCTATAAGTATTTTTCTTCTGATTGCCACGGCGGCAGCGGCTATCGTTGGTTTTGCGACGCGAGCTGGTTTGACGGCGCGGGCGAATATCATTGAAGTCTTAAGCCTGTGCGGGGCGTCCGACTGGTTCATCGCCCGCCGGTTTCAGTTTCGCTTTGCCCAGATGGCCGGTGTGGCGGGCCTGATTGGCTCAGGAGCGGCGGCGGTGATCATGATCATCCTGAAAACCACAGCCCTGTCACAAAGCTTTTTGCTGGCCCTTCCCTTTTCATGGTACGACCTGCTAATATTGATACCGTGTCCGGTGCTGGCGGTGGTGATTGCCGCCTTTACGGCGCGGACGGTGACGCTCAAAATCTTGGGGGCGGGTTTGTTGGGAGAAGGCGTCTGACATGCGTGTTGTGATCGCTTTGCTGCTGGTTGTCCTGTTGTGGGCGGCGGGGCTGCTGGCCTTTGCCGAGCGGGTCATTGACTCGACACCGGCCACAGAGCCCGCAGAACCGGCGCAGGCGATTGTTGTCCTGACTGGTGCCTCTGACATGCGCATCAAGGAAGGTATGCGGCTTCTGGAGCGGCGCAAGGGTACGCGACTGCTGATTTCGGGGGTCAATCGCGAAGTGCGACGGCCTGAGCTTCTGCCGGTGACCGAAGGCTCACGACAGCTATATGAATGCTGTGTTGATCTCGGGTTTGAGGCGGAAAATACTATTGGCAATGCGCAGGAAATTGCTGCCTGGGCGCGGGCCAAAGGGTTTGAGGAGCTGATTGTCGTCACTTCGGATTATCACATGCCGCGCAGTCTGCTGGAGATCAAGGCCGCGCTCCCTGAGGGGCGGTTCCATGCCTATCCGGTCGCCAGCCCCAGTCTGGATGCGCGGGCCTGGTGGAAATCGACAACCGCCTCACGCACATTGATTATCGAATATTCAAAATATCTGGCGATCCTTGGTCGCGACATGCTGAACGGGATTACCCGTCATTTCAGCAAGGATAATTCAGAGGCTGGTGCCGTGCCTGAGACTGATACTGAGACCGAGTCAGGTCAGGCCGCCTCCGGACGAGTAAAGGGCGTATTGTGATTCGTTTCAGATCTGTGGTTTTTGTCATCTGGCTCTATGGTCTGGTGGCGGTGGTTGGCCTGTTGGGGACGCCGTTTATGCTGGTGTCGCGAAAGGCGGGCATGACGGTCATCCGTATCTGGGCCAGCCTTGTGCTGTGGGGGGCTAAGGTCATTTGCGGCCTTAAGGTCGAATTCAGGGGCCTTGAGCACATCCCGAAAGGCGGAGCGCTGGTTGCCGGTAAGCACTTAAGTATGCTGGATACGATCGCGCCTTTTACGGTATTGGATTATACCTGTTATGTGCTGAAAAAAGAGCTGACCTTTTTGCCGTTTTTCGGCTGGTATATCTGGCGCACGCGCATGATCCCCATTCAGCGCAAGGATGCCGCCAAGGCGCTGAAAGCTATGGTGACGGATGCCCGAGATCGGCTGGCCGATGGGCGTCAGATACTGATTTTTCCCGAAGGGACACGTTCGAAAGTCGGGGAAGATGCGGCCTATAAGCCGGGCGTTGCCGCCCTTTATCGTGACCTTGAGGTACCGTGTCACCTGCTGGCGACCAATTCCGGTCAGCTGTGGCCGGCGCACGGCATTGATCGCAAACCCGGCACGGTGGTGTTCGAATTTTTGCCGCCTTTGCCCGCAGGGCTTAAGCGCGGTGAGTTCATGACGCAGATGAAAGAACGGCTTGAGGCGGCGTCAAACGCGTTGATTGAGGAAAACTCAAAAGCCTGAGGGTGCGTTATGCGGCATAATAACGTAGCCCTTACCGACATAATAGTCCTGCTCAAGCGACGAGAGGGGCTGCGCACCATTGCCGCTGCCGTTCAGATAGACGCCGCCATTGGTGCCGGAGGAGCGCGCTCGCGCGCGCTTTTGCGGAACAGCCGGCGGGCATCCGCCTCGTTTGGCCGCACAGAATGTATTACGCGCCAGCCAGGTTATTTCTTCCTGTAGCCAGGCGTTCACCGTCGGGTCGGTGACGGCATCAATCATATCGGGTTGAGCGACCTCAAGGCGAGGGCCTTTGGCATAAAGCATCTCAAAGGTGAAATGGCTTTCTTCAAGATAGATGATTTCGCCGGTTTGGCCTGAGACGCGCTGAAGCATGCTGCGCTTATGTCCGGTACGGGCCGGATGATTTTGTTCAATATAGTAGACGCTGAACGGATTGCCGAATTTCAGCGGGCCGTTGGACAGACGTTCCATTACCCGATCTCCGTCGGCCATGACACGTCCGGCCTGACGATATACAACCGGATCGCCGGGATTCGGTCGGGGTGACATAATGGTCAGGCGGCAGGCAAAGCCTTTTTGTGAGCCGTTATCTGCCGTGACCGGATAGGCAAAGAAAAATGCCCAGCGGTCTCCAAAGCGGCGCACATAGGCATTATTATCCCGTTCATAGCCCTGTGCCGTGGCAAGGGCGTTAAGGTTGCCGCCCGCCTCGGTGGCCAGACAAATATTCAGTGTCCGTATGGCCAGTGTTTCCATACTGTCGGCGGGGGCGGTATTTTGGGCGCTCGCCGGAGCAAAGCCCAGAAGGCCCAGACCCAGACAGGTGATCATCAGGCGGCGCACGGCCTTAATCCGCTTCGCGCGCAAGGCCGGTCAGGCGCAGGGCCACCGGCGTTTGTTTTTCAACCCATCCTTTTTGTCCGGGCTGTGCCGAACAGAAAACCTGCAAAAGATCATCGCCATCACTGACCAGTATTGTGCGCATGACGATTTCGCGATCGACACCGATAAGTTCCAAAAGCTTGCCGCGCTGATCGAACTGAATGGCCTGAACCGGTGTGCCCGTGACACCCGGTGGATTGGGCAAGGAGATGATCTGGGGTTTAATGACCGGATAGGCTGGATTGCGGACGCGTTCAATCAGCGCGTCCTTACGCTCGATCAGTGCCTTTGGGGCGGTGGTAGGGGCGGTGTCGCCCAGATCATTGAAAACGCCGCGGTTGACCATAGCGCTACAGGTAATCTGGGGCTGGCCCGGATAGCGGTACAGGCGATCGCGTGAGAGTGAGTCGCCAAAAAAATCGGTCATGGTAACCGGATAGACCAGCTGCCAGCGGCCTTTGCGGTCGGTGTAAACGGCATCTTTCCAGATGTTTTTACCATCACGAGTCAGTACCTGACCCCAATGGGCCTGTTGCGGTACGGGCCAGAGGGCTTCGCCGGTCGCTGCGGCACCCGAAAGGCTGGAGGCCGCCGGAGCGTTTTCGTCAATTTGATCCTGAGCCAGAAGGGGCGAGGCGCTTGCAAAGACCATAAGGCCTGACAGGCCCAGACATAGATTGCGGATCGATAACATGCGGCTCCCCTTTTGTGACAAGCCATAATGGGCAAGCCAAAGCGATGATGCACCCCCTGAACAGGGGGGGGCAGGGGCGTTTTATCAGTTGAGGCGTTTGTTGGGTTTGGCGTCCGGAGACGATGCCGCAGGCAGGGGGGCCGCAGGCAATGGGGCGACGGGGATGCCATCATCGACCAGCGCCTTGATGTCCTTGCCGCTGGCTTCGCCATAGATGGGGCGTTCGGGCGTGGTGCCTTCGTGCATGTCACGGGCTTCCTGAGCGAAGCTGTCCCCGACATAGTCGAAGTTGGTCTCAACATGTTTGCGGATCTTGTGCGCGGCCTCCATCAGGGCCTTCTGGGCGCTCATCTGGCGGTTTTCAACGGTTTCAGAGGTGCGCACCATAGGGGCCATAATTGCCTTACCCACATTGACGGTGCCGCAATGCGGGCATTCAATCAGATGCCTTGTCCTCTGGTCGTCATAGGCGTCCGAATTCGAAAACCACGCTTCGAAATCATGATCAAACTCACATTTTAACGCATACCGGATCATGTAGAGGTAAAGGTCCTGTCGTGTTTAAGCTGGGCAATGGCGGCCCGTGCGCGGCTGACTTCGGTCAGGTCAATCTCGGCCATCAACACGGCCGGATGGTCGTGGTTGAGTCTGGCAATGACCTCACCCCAGGGATTAATGACCATTGACCGGCCAAAGGTGCGGCGGCCATCTTCGTGCTGACCACCCTGCGCCGGAGCGAGGATAAAGGCACCGGTTTCAATGGCGCGCGCCCTGAGCAGCACTTCCCAGTGCGCCTGGCCGGTCGGCACGGTAAAGGCGGCGGGCACGGCGATCATGGACGCACCCATTTGCGCCAGTGCGCGATAAAGATAGGCAAAACGCACATCATAACAAATGCTTAGGCCAAGATCACCAAAAGGGGTTGAGGCGGTGACGGCGCGTTCGCCGCCACGGATACCGCTGCTTTCACGGTAAACATCCCCGTTTGGGGTGGTGGCGTCAAACAGGTGAATCTTGTCATAAAAAGCCGAAATATCGCCTTTTTCGTCAAAATAAAGCGCACGGTTTACCGCCCGTTCTTCGCCCTCAAGGTCGCTTTTGACAATGGCCGAACCGAGCAGGGTTGGCACGACATAGCGTTTGGCCAGCGCCCTTATCCCCTGTACGCAGACGTCATCTTCGACGGTCGTGACGGCGGCGGCTTTTTGCGCCGGTCGCTGTTCCATGAGGTTGGAACATTCCGGCGTCAGGATGAGTTGCGCGCCCTGAGCCACGGCGGTTTCATAAAGCGGCGTCAGCTGGGCCAGTGCCGCCGTGGCGGTAGCCGGTGACGTGGCCTGAAGGAGGGCAACCTTAAAGGTCATGCGGCGCCTTCCAGAAGCGGATCGAGACCGCCACGGGCCTCAAGCGCCAGCAGATCATCACAACCGCCGACATGCAGGCCGTCGATGAAGATTTGCGGGAAGGTGTTACGACCATTGGCACGTTCGTTCATCTCACGGCGCAGGTCAGGGTCGCTGGAGGCTATGATTTCCTTAAAGCCAGCGTTTTTCTTTTCAAACAAATCCTTTGCGCGCTCACAATAGGGGCACCAGGGTTTGGTATAGATTTCAATGACGGCCATGTTACTCACTGAGTTAAAAACACTATTGTGTCATATAACCCTATATAGGCAAGGCAGACGACATTTTAAAGCCAGTGTTTATAGAGGCGCGGTCTGCGTGGCGGCGCGGGCGAGCACCAGACAGTCCACCCGCCGCACACCGCCTTTAAGGAGGGCCTCGGCACAGGCAGACAAAGTCGCGCCGGAGGTAAAGACATCATCGATCAGCAGAACATGCCGGCCTTTGAGGCGGCGCTCACCGGCCTCAGACAGGGCAAAGGCGTCTTTGACATTGGCCATGCGATCGGCCATGCGGCCTTTGGCGGTGCGTGCCTGACTAAGTTGTTTGTGGGTCGGGCGAATACGGCGCAGGGCATCGGCTGAATAGTCGCGTTTGTGCTGGCGGGCCAGAGGACGGGCCAGTTCGGCGGCCTGATTGAAGCGCCGTTCAAACAGGCGGGACGGATGCAGGGGCACGGGCACCACGATATCGGCCTGAGACAGCAGATCATTTCCGGCCCTTGACAGCCAGCCAAGCAGAACCGGCCTGAGGTCAAGGCGGTCGGCATGTTTAAAGGCCAGTATCAGGCCGCGTGACGCCTCATCATAGAGGCAGGCGGCGCGGGTGTGTTTGAACGGAAAAGGGGTCTGGCTGCAAAAGGTGCACAGGGCATCCGGCCCCATATAGAGGCCACCTTCGAAGGGACGGGCGCACATGGCGCAGCCTTCGTCACTGAGGAAGCGGATGGATGACCATGCCCCGGCGCTTAAGCCCGTGGCCTGAACTGTTCGGGGCGGCGCGGCGAAGTTGATGACATCGGGGTCGGTATCGAGCGCCTGACGCGGGTAGAGGACTTCGATCATCTGGTCACAAGCGCTGCGCAGGCGTGGCAGAAGCGCCTGTTCGCTGACAAACCGCTTCACACTTTTCGGAATGCGCTTTAAATGATCACGCAAAGTCGATCCCCCGTAAAGCCCCTTGCAAAGATAGCTTATGACAACACCACGCCTGTTTGATCGTCAACTGCTGAGAGGTCGCCTGAAACGCACAGCGGCAGATTTTGGTCAGGCCAATTTTCTGAAGGTCCGGGCCATTGAGGATTGTCTGGACACCCTGTCAGCGATTAACCGCCTGTTTCCGGTGGCACTGGATATCGGCAGCCGTGACGGCAGTTTTAGGCGCGAACTGGCGTCGTCGCCGGTGGCCCCGAAGATCGGCTATCTGATCGAGGCGGATATGATTGCCGGATCGGCGCAGGTGGTGATGGATGAGGAGGCCCTGCCTTTTGCCGATAACGCCCTTGATCTGGTGGTGTCGTCATTAGCGCTGCACACGGTCAATGATCTGCCGGGGGCGCTGGTGCAGATCGGGAGGGCGCTGAAGCCGGATGGTTTGTTCATAGCTTCGATCTTTGGTGGTGAGACGCTGAAGGAGTTGCGTGGCGTGCTGATGGAGGCCGAGCTTGAGGTGCGCGGTGGGGCGGGGGCGCGGATTGCCCCCTTTGCCGAAAGTTTTGACTGTGTGGATTTGCTCAGACGTGCCGGTTTCAATATGCCGGTCGTCGATAGTGACAAGGTCAGTGTCAGCTATGCGCACCCGTTGAAACTATTGCAGGATTTGCGGGCCATGGGCGAGACCAATATCCTGTATGACCGGCCACGCAAGGGATTGAATCGCGCCATTCTCGAGCGGGCCTTTACACTGTATGCCGAGCGGTTTCCGGCTGAGGACGGCGGGATTACGGCGACGTTTGAAATCATTACCCTGTCAGGCTGGACACCTCATGAAAGCCAGCAAAAGCCCCTGAGGCCCGGATCAGCCAAGGTAAGGCTGGCGGATGCGTTAGGGGTTAAGGAAGGCAAGCTTTAGCGGCCGCGATAGGGCTCGCAGGCAATGCCATCATTATCGCTGTCCATGTGTGCGCCATATTCCGGTTCGTGACTGTAGATGGGGGCGATACCACGGGCGCGGGCTTCGGCACAATTTCGGGGGACAATAGCGGCGTGATGACGCGTCACAATAGGTGCTGGTTCTTCGAGAAAATTATCGGTGGCTGGCGGCTCTGCCTGTCTGGCGACGTGTGCCGGTCTATCCTGATAAAAGGTAACCGGAGTAAGGTCTTGTGCCTGAGCGGCTGTGGGTTGCGCCTGAAGCAGATTTTGCAGGGGGACTTTGCCGGTTACCACATAGATGAATATGAAGCCAAAAATCACCGCTGCCAGTACATAGTCAAGACCATTGGCCTGACGTCTGTTGGCTTGACGCTTTTCGCGATTATGTGATGCCGGTCTGCGCAACCTGTTTCCCCTTAGCTGTTTGCCAGAGTAAGGGAGCGCGCTTAATCTATGGTTGCATTTTATGGTTAGCGGGCATCAAATTTTCAATGCCTGCTCCAGTATATCCAGGCCTTCGGAGAGTATGGCGTCAGAGGCGGTCAGAGGGGCCAGCAGACGGATCGTATTGCCGAATACTCCGCATGACAAAAGGATCAGGCCGAGATCCTGAGCCTTTGTGGTGACGGCTTTGGTGGTGGCGGCGTCGGGTTTGCCGTCCGCATCGACAATATCAAAAGCAATCATTGCCCCTAGTCCGCGAATGTGACGGATGGGCAGGCTGGTGTTTTTCTGAGCGAGGACATCAAGGCGCGACAGGATGGTTTTGCCCTGACGGTTGGCGGCGTCGAGCAGGTTTTCAGTATCGATGACCTCAAGCACCGCGAGAGCCGCCGCGCAGGCGACCGGATTGCCACCGTAGGTGCCGCCCAAGCCGCCGGTAAGGGGGGCGTCCATGACCTCGGAACGGCCTATGACACCGGAAATCGGATAGCCGCCGCCGAGCGATTTGGCGATGGTGATGAGGTCAGGTTTGATAGGCGCATATTCAATGGCGAACATCTTGCCGGTGCGGCCAAAGCCGGTCTGAACCTCATCGACAATCAATAGGATACCGTGCCGGTCGGCAATGTCGCGCAAGGCGCGCAACAGTTCAGGCGGGGTGATGAGGAAGCCGCCTTCGCCCTGAACCGGCTCGATGATAAAGGCGGCCACGGCGGTTGGGTCGATGTCGGCACGGAACAGGAAATCGAGGCTTTTGAGGGTATCGGCGACAGTGACGTCAAAGCTGTCGTGCGGGAAGGGCAGGTGATAGACGCCGGCCTGCGGCGGGCCGAGGTCTTTTTTATAGGGCTGCACCTTACCGGTCAGGGCCGAGGTCAGGGCGGTGCGGCCATGAAAGCCGCCGCTGAAGGCGATAATGCCGTCGCGTTCCGTATAGGCGCGGGCGATTTTGATGGCGTTTTCGACGGCCTCGGCACCGGTGGTGAACAGGGCCGTCTTGGCGGGGCCATCAATCGGGGCCAGTGCGTTCAGTTTTTCGGCCAATTTGATATAGGTTTCATAGGGCGCGACCTGAAACGCCGTATGGGTAAAGGCGTTCAGTTGTTCAAGGATGGCGGCCTGCACCTTAGGGTGGCGGTGGCCGGTATTGAGCACGGCAATGCCGCCGGCGCAGTCGATATAGCGTTTGCCTTCGACATCCCACAGTTCGGCGTTTTCAGCACGGGCGGCATAGAGGGTGGTGGCATGTCCTATGCCACGCGGTACGGCCGCGTTACGACGGGCAATCAGGTCAGCATTGGTGGGCATGGACACGGCTCCCTCTGTTCCGGATAAGAGAGAGTACGCCAGTCCTGAAATGCGGCAAGCCGGATTGTGATCACAATTTGGCGAGGTCTGGCGCAGGATTTGCCCCCTCCGGCGAGACAAGCTCGCCACCTCCCCCGTAAACAGGGGAGGATGATTAGATTGCGCCGAGGTTTTTCAGGCTGGCTATGCCTTCGCGGGCAACGATCAGGTGATCGTGGACGCTGATTTTCAGCGGTTTTCCAGCGGCGACAATGGCGCGGGTCATGTCGATATCGCCCTGCGACGGCATGGGGTCACCTGAGGGGTGATTGTGCACAAGGATCACAGAGCTGGCAGAGAGTTCAAGGGCGCGGCGCATGATCTCACGCGGATAGGCGGGGGCATGATCGACTGTGCCGTGGCCCATGACCTCATCGGCGATAAGCTGATGCTTTTTATCAAGGAACAGGCAGCGGAACTGTTCACGCGGTTCGTGGGCCAGCGTCACCTTGAGGTAGGATAAAAGCGCCTGCCATGAGGCGATGACGGTGGTACGTTTCAAAGGCTCGGCCAGAAGCCTGCGGGTCGCCTCGAACATCAGGTGTAGATCAAGGGCGATGTCGCGGGTCATGTTGAGGCTGCGGCCCCTGTTGTCGAGTGCTGACACCTGAAGCATGTCTTCAAGCGGGGCCGACAGGACAGCGGGGAGATTGCCGAAACGGGCAATCAGGGCCTTGGCCAGCGGTTTGACATCGCGCTGGGGGATCGAGCGGAAGAGGAACAGCTCAAGGATTTCATAGTCGGGCAGGGTCGAGACGCCGGATTTACGGGCGCGATCACGCAGGCGCTGACGGTGGCCGCCATGATCCGGGGCTAAAGGCTCAGACTCAAAGCACCCCTCAGCCATGAATTACAGTACCGGTTGCGGGCGGAACAGGGCCGAATCCGTAAAGATTTCAATGCCGTCTTTGGTGACGCCGATGCTGTGCTCGCATTGGGCGGTCAGGGATTTGTCACGCGTTACCGCGGTCCAGCCGTCGCTTAGGACCTTCACGTCCGGACGGCCGAGATTGATCATAGGTTCAACCGTGAAGAACATGCCTTCCTTGAGGACGGGGCCTGTGCCCTTACGGCCGAAATGCAGGACATTGGGGGTGTCGTGGAAGACGCGCCCCAGACCGTGACCGCAGAAATCACGCACCACTGAACAGCGCTGGGCCTCGGCATAGGTCTGAATGGCGTGGGCGATGTCGCCAAAGGTGTTACCGGGCTTGATTTCAGCCAGACCGAGACGCATGGATTCGTAGGTCACATCCACGAGACGCCGTGATTTGGGGTTAACCTGCCCGACTTCGTACATGCGGGAGGTGTCGCCGTGCCAGCCATCGACGATGACGGTGACGTCGATATTGGTGATGTCGCCTTCCTTCAGGGTCTTATCGGAAGGGATGCCATGGCAGACGACGTGGTTGGTCGAGATGCATACCGTATGCTGATAGCCGCGATAATAGAGGCAGGCCGGAAGGGCGCCATTATCAAGGACAAACTGACGCGCCAGATCATCGAGGTATGCGGTTTTGACGCCCGGAACGACATAGGGGATCAGCATATCAAGGCATTCTGAGGCCAGTTTACCGGCGCGGCGCATGCCTGCGAAATCCTCAGGGCTATGGATACGAATCGAGTCGGAACGGGTGAGATAATCGGAATCTGTGGTCATGGGCGGCAATATAGTCGCTCCGGCACGCCATTTCCAGAACCTATTTTACAAGGGTTTACGCTATGATGCACATGAATCCTTGCGCCAAAGGTTAACGAAAGATTGACGCGGGCCTTAAGTCGCCCGACATTATGCGCTGACCGGCGAAGGTGAGTCGGGGGTGGAGTAGGGCTTATGTCAAACGCGCGTATTCTGGTATTTGGCAATGAAAAGGGCGGCGCGGGTAAATCGACCGTCGCCATGCATGTGGCTACGGCCTTGCTGCATCAGGGAAAGAGGGTCGCGATCATTGATCTTGATCTCAGGCAGCGGTCGTTGTCGCACTTCTTTGAAAACCGCAAGAAGTGGGCGGCGGCCAATGAGAAAATCCTGCCGCATGCGACGGAGCCGTTTTTGCACAAAAATCCGGCGGAGCTGCTGAAGGTGCCGGAGGCTGAGGCCAAGGGCATTTTTGATCGGGCCTTAAGCGAGGCCATCGATACGGCAGACTATGTGATCATTGATACGCCGGGCGGCGATCATGTCCTGTCACGCCGCGCCCATGCGGTGGGGCATGTCATCATCACGCCGATGAATGACAGCTTCATTGACTTTGATCTGCTGGGGCAGGTCGATCCGGTGACGTTAGAGGTCAAGCGGCCGTCTATTTATGCTGAAACCGTGTGGAATTCGCGCAAGCAGCGCGCGCAATGGGACGGCAAGACGATTGACTGGATCGTGCTGCGTAACCGTCTGGCGACCAATGAGGCACGCAACCGTAAACGCGTCGATGAACGGGTCAGGGCCTTAGGCAAGCGTATCGGATTTCGTGTCGCCGCCGGTCTGCGTGATCGGGTGATTTACCGCGAACTGTTTCCGTTTGGTTTGACGGTGCTTGATCTGTCGGCGGATATTCGCCCTGTGCCGACCTCACTGGCGCAGGTATCGGCACGGCAGGAGCTTAGGGCGGTGATGATGGAGCTTGAGCTGGAAAACGATGACGTCGTCAGCGCCCAGATTACCGAACTCGGTGAGGCTGAACCGTTTGAGGCCGATGAGGACGATTATGAGGCGGTAGATTAGTGTACCTTCTGATCGGCGCTGCGGCGGCGCTTGTTTTCTTTATATGGCTGGGGCGTCGGGCGAAGTCCGGTAAGCTGAAAAAAGGCCCGTGGTTCCGGCAGGGGCGCACGATTGCCGCTGTGTTTGCCGTCGGTTTAGGGATTGCGGCGGTAGTGGCCTTTATGCGCGGGCAGTGGATACTGGGGTCGATACTGGGGTCGCTGTCGGCATCGGTGGCCGGTGGCACGCGTTATAACTGGCGGATGGGAGATGAGGCGACAGAGCCTCAGGTCTATACGCTGGCGGAGCGGGAGGCCTTTCGCACACTGGGCCTCGAGGTCGGTGCTGATCGTAAAACCATTATCGCCGCCTGGAAAAAGCGGATGAAATCGGCACATCCGGATCAGGGCGGTGACGCGCAGAGAGCGGCGCGTCTGAATGCGGCACGAGATGTGTTGCTTAAGCGGCGTTAAGGCGATTGGTCTATAGACGCCGATACAATTTTTCTGCATTGTATTTATCCATGAGTAAGCTGTCATCCTTATTGCCGAAACTGATCCTGCCTGAGGGGGGGGCGCTGGTGCATGAGCGTCTGGCCGAGGCTTTGGCGGCGGCGATCCATGACGGGCGCTATAAGGCCGGAGATCGTCTGCCGACCCATCGGGAGCTGTCGCGTCATGCCGGGGTCTCTATCGGTTCGGTGACGCGGGCGATTGATCTTCTGACGCGGCGCGGGCTGGTGCGCGGTGAGGTCGGGCGGGGCACCTTTGTGAATGCCCTTCAGGCCAGTGGTGCCAGCGGTTTGCCGATTGATCTGACAATCAATATGCCGCCGCCGGTGATTGATGAGGCGGTGTTTGCCGATGCCATGCACGATGCCCTCAGTCACGCCTTGCGGATTCCTTTGGCGGGTTATGCTGATTTTCGCGGTACTGACGCGCAACGTCAGGTCATGGCCGACTGGTTGAGTGCGGATCGTCTCAAGGTGTCGGCGGACGATATTTTGCTGACGGTGGGCGGGCAGCAGGCGGTGCATCTGGCCTTTGCCGACATTAAAGACCGGTCGCCGGTTATCCTGACGGAGGCGGCAACCTTTAGCGGGGCCATTGTGGCGGCAGCTAATCTTGGGGTCAGGTTTGATACGGTGGATCATGACGCCGACGGGATGCGGCCGGATGATCTTGAGCGGGCGATCAGGGCGACGGGGGCGCGGGCGATCTATACGGTGCCGGTCTGCCAGAACCCGTTCGGATTTGAAATGTCCGAAGCGCGCCGCCGCGATATTCTCAGGGTCTGCGAACGCCACGATGTGATGATTGTCGAAGACGATATCTATGGTGTTTATGCGTTTAAGCAGAGTGCTACCTATAAGGCACTGGCGCCTGAGCGGGTCTATTATCTCACCAGCCTGTCGAAATGTCTGACGCCTCTGGTACGGTCAGGCGTGCTGGTCCCGCCGCCGGATCGACGGGCGGTCCTGACCCAGCGTATTCGTGCCGAGGTCTGGGGGGCGGCACCGGTGGCGATTGAAACCGGATGTGCCCTTGTCCGTAACGGCGCTGCGGACACAGCGCGTACGCGCCTGAGGCAGGAGGCCAGGGCGCGCGTGCAATTATCTGCGGAAATACTGGGGCTTAGGGAGGTAGCGATGCCCGAAGGGGCGCCACATATCTGGTTACCCATGCCCGCGCTTGAGGCCGAGCGTCTGGCACGCCGGTCGGCCGAGAACGGTGTGCGGGTAACCCCGCCGGACAGTACCTTTGTCAAGGGCGATAAGGCCTGGGGGGTGCGGCTGTGTATCATGGCTCCGACGCAGCGTCAGGATGTGCAGCAGGCATTGAAGATCGTGGCCGAACTGATGCGCACGCCGGATGAGGTGTCTATTTAGATGGCGCTGGTGAGGCCAGTATGAAACCCTCCCGTCATTTAAGCCTTCGGCTCAAATGCCACCCTCCCGCAAGCAGGAGGGAGAAGAGGGTGCGGCTTATGGTTTTGAATTTACGGCGGGGGCGACGATCAGTTTGAGCAGATAGACCGGTGCCAGCCACTGCCAGCCTGACTGAGGCATATAGGCCATGAGTATCAGACACAGGGCGCACAGGCCGAGGCTCAGGCCGCGCTTAAGCTGATCCGCTGAGGCGGCGACCAGAAGTGTGGCCGCAACGGCAGTGACCCATAACAATATGGCCTGTGGCCAGATGAGGCCCGGCAGGCAGGCGGCTGCGATCAGCGGGTGGATATGCAGACAGGCAAAGCCCACGGGCCTGAGCGGGGCAGGCTCATGATCGGCGGCATGGCGCAGGCGTTCGTGGCGGGTGACGGCAATCATACCGCCGCCCAGATCAAAGGCGAGAACCCACAGCAGGCCCCATTGCCAGAGCGCCGGTTCATAGCCCGCTGTCTTAAGGTTGAGGCTGGCCAGCACGGCGCAAATCGCGCCCACCGCCATGGCCGTCAGGCGAAAGCTGTGGGTTTTATGTGTGCCGAAAACGAAATGGCTCAGGGTGTTGGCGCCAGACATGGGATTATCCGATAATTGTATCTAATATTGCAGATACAATAATTATATTGTATTTTTATTGTTAGAGTCAATCGAGAGAAAAAAGGGGGCGCTATGTCGGGGTTACGCGTGATCAAGGCTGCCGAGGCACCGTTACGGCAGAGGGCGTCAATCTATCCGCCTGAATTTGCCGTGCGGATGGCGGGGCGGGCCAAGCGGCCTTTGGGGGATTTGTTCGGACTTGGCAACTTCGGGGTCAACTATACGGAACTGAGGCCGGGCGCGGTGTCGGCCCTGGCGCACGCCCATAGCCGTCAGGATGAATTCATTTATGTTCTGCAAGGGCAACTGGTTCTGGTCACCGATACGGTGGAGACGCTGATATGCGCCGGTGACTGCGCCGGATTTCCGGCGGGCGGGGATAGTCATCATCTGGAGAACCGGTCAGATGAGATAGCGATCTATCTGGAGGTTGGGGACCGTACAGCGGGAGATGTCGTGACCTATCCGCAGGATGACCTTAAGGCCGTGAATGAGAGCGGGGTCTGGGTGTTTACGCGTAAGGACGGGACGCCGTTCTAATCGTCTTTGCGCGGTCGCAGGAGCCAGATAAGGCCACCAATAATGACCATGACCGCCAGTAAGCCTGTGACGCGAAAGCCAAACAGTTCGGGGCCTGTGTTCAGCAGACTGGGGGCCAGACCCAGGGCAAAGGCGGCAGCGATAATCGCTACGCCCAGACGGGTGGCGGCGCGTTCAATATGTCGGCCTATGTGTTCAATGCCCTGAAGTTCGACGGCGGCGTGGATTTTGCCCTGACGCAGGCGGTGGATCAGCAGGCGCAGGGCCGACGGGGTTTCGCGCGCCAGACCATAGAGATCAAACGCGGCGTTTTGCGCCTGCCCGTTAAGGGCTTTCAGGCCGAAGCGCTGACGCAGGGTCTGGGTGACCAGCGGTGCGGAGGCCTTGATGATGTCGAAGTTGGGGTCAAGACGGTGCATAACGCCGTCAGCGGTAATCAGGCCTTTGAATAACAAAGCGAGATCGGACGGCATAACCAGTTCGTGCGTGCGGGCCAGTGTCATGAAATCGGTGACGGCCTGCGCCAGTTGCAGTGGGCCGGTCTTGAGTTTGACGACATAGGCTTCGGCGGCGGCTTCAAGGGCGCGCAGGTCGGTTTGGTCATTCGACCAGTCCAGCAGCACGGTGTTGAGTCCATCGGCATTGCCGCTGATCATGGCCGACAACAGGGTCAGAATCTGTTCGCGGCGGTTGGCCCCGAGCCGACCGACCATGCCGAAGTCAATGAAGCCAACGCGGTTATCGGGTAAGGCCCTGAGGTTGCCGGGGTGCGGATCGGCGTGGAACAGGCCGTCTATCAGGGCCATGTGCAAAAAGGCTTCGGCCCCGCGTTGGGCCAGTGTCGGGCCGCTCAGGCCCGCATCGGAAATGGCTTTGGCATCGGTGGGGGTGATGCCATTGACAAAGCCCTGAACCAGCAGGGTTTCGCCGCTATAGTCCCAGTAGATCGGCGGGATTTCTATGTCAGGCTGATCTTTCAGGTTTTCGGCAATGGCTTCGCAATTGCGGCCTTCGGCGGTGAGGTCAAGCTCCTCATGCATGGCTTCGCTGAGGTGGCGAAGAATATCTTTGGGGCGAAAGCGCGCAACGTCAGGGTTTTCGTTTTCGATCAGGCCCGCGAGGTGGGACAGCAGTTTGAGGTCGGCTTCGACCTGCGGGCGCAGATTGGGGCGGCGGACCTTGACGATAACGTCTTCGCCAGTTTTCAGGCGGGCGCAATAGACCTGAGCGATGGAGCCTGCGGCCAGTGGGATGGGATCAAAGGTGGCAAAGACATCGGCGGGGGCGGCCCCGAGATCGGCCTCAACCTGCGTTTTCAGTTCTTCCCACGGGGCCGGGGTGACATGGCTCTGGAGCTTTTCCAGTTCCTCAGTCCATTCGGGTGACAGGAGGTCAGCGCGGGTCGAAAGGATCTGGCCGAGTTTGATAAACACCGGCCCCAGTGCCTCAATGGTCAGGCGCAGGCGTTCGGGGGCGGTCAGGTCGTTTGTGGTATTGTCACGTTCAGAGGCGGCACCTTTGAGGAGGGCAGAGAGGCCAAGCCTGCGGGCAAGATCGTCTGCACCATACCGGATCAGGATGGCGGCGATTTCCCCAATGCGTTTACGATAGCGGGCGGCGATGACGGCGGTATCGAACATGCCGTCATTTTTACGCACAAAAAATAAGTTGGATATGTGGCTTTGGGGCGATTGTAAGATACCCCACCACCCCGATCCTGACGGATCGCGGTCCCCCTCCCCGCCAAAGGCAGGGAGGAGTGAACTATGGTTTTTTAGCTTGCAGGGGTATCATCAAGGAATTCCGGTTCCTCGATCTGGGTGCGGGTCACCTTGGCGACGCGCAGGGCATTGGTCGAACCTGATTTGCCGAACGGCATGCCGGCGACAATGACGATTTCCTGACCGGCTTCGGAAATACCTTCGGTGCGCGCGATCTTGGTGGCTACCTGTACGGTTTCAGACATCGAGTGTGTGACCGGCGCGGTTGAGGCATGAACGCCCCACGTTACCGCCAGACGGCGTGTGCTTTCGATGTTTGGCGACAGGGCGAGGATAGGGGAGCTTGGGCGTTCGCGGGCCACGCGCAGCGCTGTGGCCGCGGAATTGGTCAGGGCGACAATGGCCGAGGCATTGATGGTCTGGGCTACCTGACGTGAGGCGGCGGCAATGGCGCCTGACATATTGGGCTCAGGCGCGGGGCGGCGTTCGTCGGTCTGCTTACGCCAGTCCTCGTCCTTTTCGACGCGGGCGACGATGCGGTCCATGATGGTCACGGCCTCAATCGGGTACTGACCGGCAGCGGTTTCGGCGGACAGCATGACGGCGTCTGCGCCATCGAACACGGCAGTGGCTACGTCAGAGGCTTCGGCGCGGGTAGGCGTCGGGGCCGAGATCATCGATTCCAGCATCTGGGTCGCGACGATGACCGGCTTGCCCAGATTGCGGGCAGCCTTGATGATGCGCTTTTGCGCCAGAGGCACTTCTTCGGGCGGCAGTTCAACCCCAAGGTCACCGCGCGCCACCATTACGGCATCGGACAGGGCGAGGATTTCGTCGAGATTATCGAGTGCCTGAGGTTTTTCGAGTTTCGACAATACCCAGGCGCGGCCCTTGATGATTTCCTTGGCTTCAAGCACATCTTCGGGGCGCTGCACGAAGCTCAGGCCGATATATTCAACGCCACGTTCAAGCGCGAAATCGAGGTCGGCGCGGTCCTTTGTGGTCAGGGCCGGAATGGGCAGCACTACGTCGGGGACATTGACGCCCTTACGGTCAGACAGGCGGCCGCCGTTGATGACCACGGTTTCCAGATGGTCTTCGCGCACATGGGTGACGCGCAGTTTCAGCTTGCCATCATCGAGCAGCAGGTGCGAACCGATCTGCGCGGCGGCGATAATTTCAGGGTGAGGCAGGCTGACGCGACGCACGTCGCCCGGTGTCGGGTTGAGGTCGAGGCGGAATTCCTGACCCTGATTGAGGACAACCGCGCCGCCCATAAAGCGGCCCACGCGCAGTTTTGGCCCCTGAACGTCGGCAAGGATGCCAATGGGGCGTTTTGTTTTTTCTTCAAGGGCGCGGATCAGGTCGATGTTACGCCCGTGATCTTCGTGGCTGCCGTGGGAGAAGTTGAGGCGGAAGACATCGGCTCCGGCCTGAAACAGCTGCGCCAGCATTTCGGCGTTGGAACTGGCGGGGCCAAGCGTGGCGACAAGCTTGGTGCGACGGCGACGTAAAATTTTCAAGGCTTCACTCATAATAGGGGTGACGCCGCTGGCATTGTCAGGCACTGCGCCCTGTTTGTACAAGGTCTGGCCGATGCGGGTCGGTCATGTTGTTATCACCCTGACAAAACCCTGTTCCGCCCACAGGTCAAGTGAATTTTTATTACCGCACAAGGCGTTCGATCAACTTCTGTGAGGCCTGATCGCAAAGTTTGTAAACGGCCTCGAAATCACGGGTGTCACCGTAATAGGGATCAGGCACATCGCGTTTTAAATCCTGCGCTTCTTCGAGGTAAAGGGCGACGCGTGAGGGATGGGTAATCATGTGCAGGCGATTGATATCGATGACATTTTGCCGGTCAAGACCAAGGATAAGGTCGAAGCGTTCGAAATCTTCCATGCGCAGCTTACGGGCCTTCTGGGCGGAGATATCGACGCCGTAACGCGCGGCGACGGCGACGGAGCGATGGTCGGGGCCTTCGCCTTCGTGCCAGCCGCCGGTGCCTGCGGAATCGATCAGGAAACGGTCGGTGAGCTTAAGGCGTTCGACATGGTGGCGGAACAGGCCTTCGGCGAGGGGCGAGCGGCAGATATTACCAAGGCAGACAAACAGAACGGAGGTCATCAGGTCTATTTAATATCCGTGAAGCGGGTGTGGGCAGTAGAGCATTTAAAAGTCAGTTGGCAAGCTGGCGGGGCTTTGGTGTAATAGCTTTTGCCCCCTCCGTCAGCGACTACGCGCTGACACCTCCCCCGCTTCGCAGAGGAGGATGTTAAGGAAGACTATGTCAAAACCTGCCTCTGAATTGATCGACCGTCTGTTTACGCGTTTCGAGGCGGCCAGCCCCGATCCGAAAACCGAGCTGAATTTCGTCAATCCGTTTACCCTTGTGGTGGCGGTGGCGATTTCGGCACAGACGACGGATGTGGCGGTCAACAAGGCGACGAAGCCTCTGTTTGAAATCGCCTATAATCCGTTTGATATGGTGGCGCTGGGGGAGGAGCGGCTGATGGAGATGATTTCGTCCATCGGGCTTTTTCGTAACAAGGCGAAGAATGTCATTAAGCTGTCGCAGATACTGATTGATCAGTATGGCGGGCAGGTGCCGCTCAATCGTGAGGCGCTACAGGCCTTACCCGGTGTCGGGCGCAAGACGGCCAGTGTCGTACTGAATGAACTGGGCATTGAGCCGTCGATTGCGGTCGATACCCATGTGTTTCGTGTCTCGCATCGCTTAGGCATTTCCGATGCCCTGACGCCTGACAAGACCGAGGCGCAATTGATGGCCATTATTCCCGATAAATGGCTGACGCGGGCGCATCACTGGCTGATTTTGCACGGACGTTATGTCTGTCTGGCGCGCCGCCCGAAATGCGAGGTCTGTATTGTTGCCGATCTCTGTCCGAAGATCGGGGTTGAAAGCGGTGTCGTGTTTAAGCCTTGAGGTTTGTGGCCCAAAAGGCTAAACCCGCCTCAAACTTTCCTTATCAGTATGTAAAGGGTGCGGCAGAAACTCATGGCGCAACAATATATCTTTCAGATGCAGGGCCTGACCAAGCATTACCCCGGTGGTAAGAAGGTCTTTGAAAACATCTGGCTCTCTTTCTATTCCGACGCCAAGATTGGTGTGGTCGGGGTCAACGGGTCGGGTAAATCGACCCTGCTCAAGATCATGGCCGGTATCGACAAGGAGTTCTCCGGTGAGGCGCGTGCCGCCGAAGGCACCAAGATGGGCTACCTGCAACAGGAGCCGCATCTCGACGATTCCAAGACCGTCTGGGAAAACGTCATCGACTGGTGCGAGGAAAAGAAGATCGTTGATCGCTTCAACGAAGTCGCCATGCAGATGGGCGAAGAATATTCCGACGAGTTGATGGAAGAAATGAACAGCCTTCAGGAAATCATCGATGCCGGTGACCTGTGGGACATCGACAGCCGCATCGAAATGGCCATGGACGCTCTGCGCTGTCCGCCAAACGATTCCGCTGTCACCAAGCTGTCGGGCGGTGAAAAGCGCCGCGTGGCTCTGGCGCGGCTTCTGCTGTCGAAGCCTGATATGCTGCTGCTTGACGAACCGACCAACCACCTTGATGCGGAATCGGTGGCCTGGTTGCAGCACCATCTGGAAAACTTCCCCGGCTGTGTGATCCTTGTGACCCACGATCGTTACTTCCTTGATCAGGTGACCAAGTGGACGCTTGAGCTCGATCGCGGCAAGGGTGTGCCTTACGAGGGCAACTATTCCGGCTGGCTTGAGCAAAAGCAAAAGCGCGTGGTGCAGGAACAGTCCGAATCCGAGGCGCGTCAACGGGCGCTCACCAAGGAACTGGAGTGGGTGCGTTCGGGTGCCAAGGCCCGTCAGTCGAAATCCAAGGCCCGTCTGGCGGCCTATGATGACATGGTGCGCGAACAGGAAAATTCGCGTCAGGCGCAGTCCTTTGCCACGATCCAGATTCCGCCGGGGCCACGCCTTGGCAATCTCGTGCTTGAGGTCGAAGGCCTTGAGAAGGAATTTGGCGAAAAGGTTCTGTTCAAAGACCTGAGCTTCCGTCTGCCGCCCAATGGCATTGTCGGGATTATCGGGCCGAACGGTGCGGGTAAGTCGACCCTGTTCAAGCTGATTACCGGCGTTGAAAAACCCGATGCCGGTACCATCAAGCTCGGTGAAACCGTAAAGCTTGCCTATGTCGATCAGTCGCGTGACGATCTGAATCCCGATCATACCGTGTGGCAGGCCATTTCCGGCGGCACAGACATCATGGTGGTCGGCAAGAAGGAAATCAACTCGCGCGCCTATGTCGGCGGGTTCAACTTCAAGGGCGGCGATCAGCAGAAAAAGGTCGGGCTTCTGTCCGGTGGGGAACGCAACCGCGTGCACCTGGCCAAGACGCTGGCCTCTGGCGGTAACGTCATTCTGCTCGATGAACCGACCAACGATCTGGATATCGAAACCTTGCAGGCCCTTGAAGAGGCGCTGGAGGAATTCGCCGGTTGCGCCGTGGTCATCAGCCACGACCGCTGGTTCCTTGACCGTCTGGCGACGCACATTCTGGCGTTTGAGGGTGACTCACACGTCGAATGGTTCGAAGGTAACTTCGAGATGTATGAAGAGGACAAGAAGCGCCGTCTGGGGGTCGATAGTCTCATTCCGAAGCGTATCAAGTTCCAGAAGTTTGCCCGCTAACAGGGTCGCGGACCCTGTACCCGTTTTTTGGAGCGGGTTGCAGGCGCTTCATGCGTCATATCCAGCGTGAGTGCGTGATGAATAGTAAAAAAGCACCGGTGTTAAGGCCGGTGCTTTTTTGCGTCTTAGGGTTTGAAATCGCCCGCTTCGGGTTCTTTTTCGGCGGTGAAATATTTGCGGGTATGTCGCCCGATGAACTGTGCCATGTCATCGACCAGCGTATAGGCCGTCGGCACAAAGATCAGGCTGAGGAGCGTTGAGGTAATCAGGCCGCCGATCACCGCAATGGCCATAGGCGAGCGGAAGGCGACATCTGCCCCCCAGCCAATGGCGATAGGGAACATGCCCGCGCCCATGGCCACAGTGGTCATCAGGATCGGACGCGCCCGTTTATGGGCCGCATCGATCAGGGCATCGTGCCGGTTAAGCCCGCCTGCGCGGGCTTCGATGGCATATTCGACCAGCAGAATGGAGTTTTTCGCGGCGATCCCTGTCAGCATGATCAGGCCGATCAGGGCGGGCATGGACAGGGCGTTGCCACTGACGAGCAGCAGGAAGAAGGCGCCGCCGAACGACAGCGGCAGGGCGGTCATGATGGTGATGGGGATAGTGAAGCTTTTGAACAGAAGCACCAGCACGACATACATCAGCAAAATGCCGGTCGAGATGGCCATGATAAAGCCTGCGCCCATTTCGGCCTGGGCTTCCTGTTCGCCGGTGACCAGTTCCTGTGTGCCCGCGGGCAGGTTTTTCATGATCGGCAGGTTGCGCACGGCGGCCTGTGCATCTCCCGAAGGCACACCGGCCATCAGGTCGGCCTTAATGGTGGCGCTGCGCGAGCGGTCAATGCGCATCAACTGGATCGGGCCGGAACCAAAACTAATGTCGGCTACGGCGGACAGGGGCACGGCTGTGCCATATTTGGTGGGCACCTTGAGGTCTGCGAGGGTTTCAAGTGTGGTGCGGGCTTCGGTATCCATCAGGACGCGGATCGGCACCTGACGGTCGCCCAGCGTATACTTTGCCAGTATCTGATCGAAATCGCCAACCGTTGCCACCCGTGCCGCCTGTGAGATGGCTTCGGCGGAAACGCCCATCAGGGCCGCCTGATCAGGTTTTGGGGTGACGAACACTTCGGGGCGCGTCAGGTTGGAGACCGAGGACACGTTACTTAGCTGTGGCAGGCCACGCATCTGCCGTTCCAGTTCGCGTGAGGCTTCCTCAAGCTCTTTGGGGTTATCAGACACCAGTGTGAACATGATGCCTGCGCCGCCCATTTCACCTTCGAAGGCGAAGGAGGTGCGCACGCCGGGGAAACGGCTGACGAGCGGATTGAGCTCGGCCTCAAAGGCCTGTTTGCTTAAAGCGCGTTCATGGCGCGGCACCATATTGGTGGTGATGGTCGCCTTGGTCAGGCCGATACTGGCGAAGGTTGATTTAACTTCGGGTCGTTTTTCCAGCTCGGCCATCAACTCCTTGACCACGGCGTCGGTTTCATCAAGGCGCGATCCGGGCGGCAATTCGATGGTCAGGAAAGAGCGGTTATAATCGCCCGCCGGAATGAACTCACCCGGCAGTTTCTGAGCGACAAACATCGACAGGATGAAGAAGCCGATCCCCAGACCCAATATGCCCCAGCGCATGTGCATGATGTCCTGACCATGCTTGCGGATCTGGTGCACGAGGGCGAAAATCAGTGCGCCGGCAATCAGCACAACAATGGCTGAAGAGATAAAGAAGGCCGTGTTGTATTGGGTGGTGGCTTCAGGTGCCAGTGGCGCGGTCAGGGTCATGACAACCCATGCCGCCAGCACGAAAATCAGCAGGCTCAGGCCTTGTTTGGCGCGCACCGGATGACGCCCGAACAGTTTGGACAGGATCAGGCCCGCCGCCAGTATGATGAGGCCTGCGATACCCACCGGAATGGCTTCGGCCTTGCCGCCGACAATGCCTTCAAACAGGCCATCAAGGATCAGCACGCCCCCAACCCCGATCCCCAGCGCCAGAAACACGCCGCGCCATTTCAGATCGACCGTCAGCACCCAGTTGAGGAATTTGAGATAGCGCGCCATCCAGAAGGGTTCGTCATGTTCCTTGCCCTGCTGGGAGCGCATCAGATAGGCCCCCATCAGTGGCGTCAGGGTCCGCGCCACCACCAGAGAGAAGAAGACCGACACGCAGGCCGCCAGAGCAAAACTTTTGAAGAACTGACCGACAATGCCCGGCATGAAGCCCACGGGGGCAAACACGGCAATGATGGTGGCGGTGGTGGCGACGACCGCCAGACCGATCTCGTCGGCGGCTTCGATGGCCGCATCAAAGGGCTTTTTGCCTTCGCGGATGTGGCGGACAATGTTCTCGATTTCCACAATCGCATCATCGACCAGTATGCCTATGGTCAGCGACAGGGCCAGAAGACTGACGACGTTGAAGGAGTCGTTCATCAGATACATGATGAAGAAGGTCGGCAGCAGCGACAAAGGCATGGCCATGGCCGAGATAAAGGTTGCCCGCAGATCGCGCAGGAACAGCCAGACGACAAATACCGCCAGCGCCGCGCCTATGGCCAGTGTTTCAATGGCGGCAAAGAAGCTTTCGTTGACCGCGTCGACGGAAGAAGTGATTTCCTCGATGACGATATTCGGATGGGCTTCGCGCATCTCCTCGATGGTCTTGCGCACACCGGCGGCGACATCGACTTCGGAGGAGCCTATGGTGCGGTAGACGGCAAAGCCCACCACTTCGGCCCCGTTGAAACGTGCCCGTTCACGGGGTTCGGCCCAGGTATCAAGCACCTGTCCCAGTTCGCCGAGGCGCAACGAGCGGCCGTTTTGCAAAACAATGCGGGTATTGCGCAGAGCCTCAACGGAGTCGGCATTGCCCAGTGTGCGGATCGACTGTTCCGAGCCGCCGATCTCAAGCCGTCCGCCGGGCAGGTTGATGTTGGTTGAGCGCAACTGGTAGGAGATTTCGCCTGCGGTTATGCCCTGTGCCGCCAGAAGCGAAGGGTCAAGCTGAATGCGAATTTCCCGATCTGCACCCCCGATGCGGGTGACCTTGGCGACACCGCTATTGGCGAGGATTTTCTTGGAAATATCATTAGTGACAAACCACGACAGTTCCTCAGGATTCATGCCGTCGGCGCGGATAATATAGTTGAGCAGGGCCTCACCGGAGGCTTCTTCGCGGCGGATCACCGGCTCCTGAATATCGGCGGGCAGGTCTGAGCGTATCTGGGCCACGGCATTACGCACATCATTGGTGGCTTTTTCCAGATCGACCCCAAGCTGGAACTCGATGACCGTCGTCGAAGAACTGTCGCTGATATAGGAGTTGATATGCTTGACCGAGCCAATGCCGGAGACCGCATCTTCGACGCGGCGTGTGACCTGTGTTTCCAACTCGGTCGGAGCCGCACCTGATTGTACGTAGGTGACCGTAACCACCGGCAGGTCGATGTCGGGGAAGTTGTTGATGCGCATGCCATTATAGGCGACCCATCCGGCAATGGTCATGACGATGAAAAACAGCACCGTCGGGATGGGGTTGCGGATCGACCATGAGGATATGGTGGCGCGCTCAGGGCGTGGCGCGGGTCGTTTCGGCGCGGGAGATTCTGACATTACTTCTCTCCGCCGCTTTGGACTTTTTTGTCAGGGACACGCACCGTATCGCCATCGGACAGGAAGCCTGCGCCTGCGGTCACGACCTTTTCGCCGACCTTAAGGCCATCGGTGATGATGATATGATCCCCCATCAGCCCGCCGGTGACGAGTTTGCGTGCCGTGACCTTGTTGGCGGAGCCGACGACGAAAACGACCGGCTGGTTCTGCTGATAGACAATGGCTTTTTGCGGAATGACCACGGCTTCATGATTGCCGACGGTGATCGAAGCGCGGGCGAACATACCGGGCTTAAGGCCCTTGTCGGCGGGAATGGAAATGCGGGCATAGCCAAGACGCGTCTGCGGATCGACGACCGGTGTGACGACGCGGATAGTGCCGGTGACGGTTTCGCCGTTTTCACCGACGACCTCGGCCGTCTGACCGGCACTGAGACGTGCCAGACCGGTTTCGACCACCTCAAGGTTCATTTCGATGCGGTTGTCACGGACAATGCGGAACAGTTCCTCGCCCGGCGTGACGATCTGACCGGCCACGGCGGTGCGTGAAGTAATCAGGCCGGATATGGGGGCGCGGACCGTGGCCTGAGACAGGCGCGTGGCCACTTCGGAGCGGGCGGCGTCGGCGGTGGCGACCTGCGCCTGAGCGGTTTTCATAGAAGCTTCGCGCTGATCGAGGGCGGCGCGGGCATAGTAGCCTTTGTCAAACAGCTCCTTTGCCCGCTGATAGGCGCGTTCGGCCTCAACCGCCTGTGCGCGCGCACTCTGGAGGCCAGCTTCGGCCTGACGCAGTTGCGCCTGAAGGACGGTATCGCTCATTTTCAGAAGCGGCTGGCCTTTGGTGACATATTGCCCTTCGTCCGCCAGAACCGCCGTGGCGGTCAGGCCGCCAACCTCGGCCCCGATGGGCGCTTCCTGCCAGGCGCTGACCGTGCCCGAGCCACTGATGACCAGAGGCGCGGTGCGTGTTTCGGCCACCACATAGTCGATGAGTGGCTTTTGCCCGTTCTCATCCTTTTTTTCAGGGGCGCCGTGGCAGGCCGCAAGCCCTGTCGTCAGGGCTGCGGCAAACAGAAAATGACGGAAAAAACGGGTCAGGACAGGCGCGCGCATGCAGGGGATATTCCTGAAACTTGTAATCGATGGCCGATGGTTATAAATTCATTGACCGAACAGTCAACGAAATGAATATTAAAAATTGTCCACGAAGCGTACCCCCGATCCGAAAGACGTCAATAGCGCCGACCCTTGCCGGTGTCCGTTAGATCGCATCGGCGAGCATTTCGGCATAAGGCAGCGCACCAAGGCCTTGCGTCCGTTCCAGATTCTCGATGCCGCCCTCGATGAATTCTGTACTAAGGGCTATGACGCCACCCGCGTAGAAGACATCGCCAAACGGGCCAAAATTTCCAAGGCGCTGGTCTATGTCTATTATCCGACCAAGATTGATCTGTTTCTGGCGGTGGCGGAGCGACTGATCGAACCCTATAGGCAGGCGGAAACCGAATTCAGGCTTGATCCGGCCCGATCCGCCGAGGCGCAACTGAGGGAACATCATGACCTGTTTTATCGCACCATTGCCTATGACCCTCAGGCCCTGAGCATTTTTCGCCTGATGGTCGCCGAAAGCGCGCGTGCCCCTGAGATTGCCGTTTTTTACCGGCGTAATTTTCTGGGGGGCAAGGTTGATGCTATCCGCAGTCTGATCGCGCATGGTGTGGCGCAGGGTGAGTTTTCGCCGGTTTCCGAAACGCAGCTTGAGGGCATCGAAGATATACTCGGTGGCCCCGCGGTCATGGTCATGCTGGTGCAGGTGCTCACCGGAGAGACCGGCGTTTATAATCATCAGCGCTGGCAGGAGACGCACTGGGAGATGATCATGGCGTTTCTGAAGCGGCCCTGATCCATCTTGTGCCGTTTGAAAACACCGCTAAACTATCCGCCGCAATGAGGGAGTGTTCAGATGGTCAAATGGCAGGGCGGACGGCGCGGCGGGGTCGAAGACCGGCGCGGCATGGGGGCCGGAACGGCAATCGGTGGCGGGGGCATCGGCATGGTGCTGATTGCGCTGGTCGGTTACTTTGTTTTTGGCATCGATCCGCAGGTTTTGCTTAGTCAGACCGGCGGCACGCAGGGCGAACAGCAACAGGTTGGCGTCAGTAATCCCGATGACGAAGCCGCCGCCTTTGCTGATGTCATCCATACCTCGGCTAACGATGTCTGGACGGGTATCATACGCGGCTATCGCCCTTCGACACTGGTGCTCTATACCGGTGGCACCCAGACGGCCTGTGGCAGCGGGCAGGCGGCGATGGGGCCGTTCTATTGTCCGGCAGATGAGCGCGTTTATCTTGATCTCAGCTTTGCCCATACGCTTGAGCAGCAACTGGGGGCCAAGGGCGATTTTGCGCTGGCCTATGTGATTGGCCATGAGGTCGGCCACCACGTTCAGACCCTGACCGGTGCCAGCGCCGAAGTGCAGAAGGCGCGTCAGAACTCATCCGAGCGCGTGGCCAATGCCATGTCCGTCAAGCTGGAGTTGCAGGCCGATTGTTATGCCGGTATCTGGGCCAGGCGATCGGACGCGCAGATGAACTGGCTTGAGGCCGGAGACCTTGAGGAAGCCATTGGTGCGGCCGAAGCGGTGGGGGATGATACCCTGCAAAAGCGCTCAAGCGGTCAGGTGGTGCCCGATTCCTTTACGCACGGTACGTCGGCGCAGCGCGTCCACTGGTTCCGTCAGGGCTATGACAGCGGTGATCCCAATGCCTGCGATACGTTTCGAAGCTAAGAATTGGCCAGAACGGCCCCGGTAATGCCCCCGTAAACAGGGGAGGATGAAAGTGATTAAACCGTCGCCTGTTCGGGTTCGCTGCGGGGGGTAATCATGGCACCGGGACGCAATGAGGCATGGGTCGCACCGGCCAGACGCGCCACGGCCATCTGGCGATAGCTTTCAAAGCCCTGCACCATAAAGGCACCGACCGAGGCGCGCGCCACCGCCCCCAGACTGCTCAGGTAGTCGTTGAGGGCGTCATCTTCGCGGCGCACGCCATCATATTCGATACATACTCCCGACAGGCCGCATTTATTGAGTGCGGTAATCGCCTTGCGATCGGCACTGACGTGACCGACAACGGTCATGCAGAAGGGTTTGATCAGCGAGACGATCTCAAGCACGCGATGGGGCGGTACGCCATCGAGTTCACGGATTTCAAACAGCACTTTCAACCCCAGTTCACTGGCGGCCCTGGCGACATCCTGCGTGATTTTCTGGCGGGCGCGTTGTGAGGCAAAGGTCGAAAAGGCCGCGGGTACAACCATCATCATCTTGCGCTGTTCGGCGGTGCGCGTACGCAATATGCGCAGGCCCTGTTCGATATTCATCATATCGACCTGTTCGCGCAGGCCCCAGTCCAGGCTGGTCAGCGCCTTGCGATCCAGAAGCGTATGATCGGCCTCTTCCATCACCATCGGTTCAAGCCGGTGACCGATAAGCATCATTTTCTTCAGTTCAAACAAGGTCTCGTTTGCACTGGCCACCTTGAGGTTTCGTCCGGCAAAACTCAGGCTGTTGGCGACAATGAGCGGACGCTGGATTGAGGTCATACGCGGGGTTACTCCATTATCGGAAGAGGCCTCAGGGGAGACCTCTTCCTCTTCTTCACGGTCGAACCATGTTTTCAGATTGATCGGGCTTAAGGCCAGACCGTCTATGTCGTCCGCCCGCACCGCATACAAAGGCACAGGCAATTGTCCCAGATTGCCGACAAAGAAGCCGATCAGTTCCTGCCACAGGCGCTCTATGGACACGGCACCTTTGCGGGACCCTGTGGTCGGCATAACGGCCAGCCAGGCTTCGTCGTTTGCGGGGATGCACCAGTCAGGTTCCTGAAAGCGCTGCTCAAACCCGGTTTTCAGATATTCAAACACCAGATCGCGTTTGGCGTCCCAGCGATGGCCCAGCCTGACGATCAGTGTGTCGAGTTTCAGCAGGAAGGCGCGGCCCATCTCATCGGCATGGGTATCACGCAGACGTTCGACAATCACTACCCCGTCAGCCTGCTGCAATTGCAGCCGCTCAACACCTGTTTCTTCTGAGACTGAGGACATCTTCCGTCCTGAATTATATGACACCAATAAGAGCCTAAAGCTAAGTTCGCAGCGTTGAGACAAGATTAATATGCACGCGAAACAGGCAAAAAATCATATGACCTGTTCTCTTTTTGGGTATCTGAGGCCGGATCAGGGGCGTGTTAAGAAACTGTTCACCATAAGTCTCAACACTCTGTAAACTATAAGAATCCTGCGAATCAGCCGATAGTCTTCGGGTATCGCATACGGGAACTGCCCTTGACCTCTGCCGCGCCCATGAAAGTCAGTTCTGCCGCCGTGCCTGTCAGGCCTGTAGTTGCGGGTGCGCGTCAGGAGACACCCGTCAGGGCGTTGCTGCGGCTTTTGCAGATTGCTTCCTATAAATCGGCCAGCGGAAAGCCGGTCGATCTGACTCATATGTCGCGTCAGGTGGCGGAGTTGATCCTGAAAGCGCCGCCTGCCGAGCAGGTGAGCCATATCGCGTCCCTGACCCATGCCGACTGGCCTCATGCGGAACTGATTGCCGCCTTGTGTGCTCTGCCTGCCAGTCTTTGTGCGCCGTTGCTGCGTCATTCGCCGGTGCTTGATCAGGGCTGGCTGTGGAAAATTGTGCAGGCCGGTGAGGAAGGCCATGCCTTAAGTATTGGCGCCCGGACGGATTTAGGGCCTGATCTGCTAACGGCCTTGATAAGGCGTGATCAGCCTGCCCTGTGGCTGGCCCTGCTTAACAATCCGCATATTTTGTGGTTGAATGAGCATATGGACGTCCTTGTCGAGCGGGCGCGCAACCATCTCAGTTTGCGGGGGGCACTGGTGCGTCATCCGGCCTTAAGCGCCGTTCAGGCTGAGCGGTTGCTGGGGTTTGTCGGCCCTGTGCTTAAGACTCAGCTTTTGAAGCGCATTGCGCCGTCCGGCGGGCAGGTGATACCGGCGGCGCCCCGGTTTGCCGCTGCCAAGGGGAGCTGGCTTAATCGTTTACAGCATGGCGACCTTGAGGGGTGCCGTACGGCCATGGCCCGTCAGCTTAATCAGCCGGTTGCCGTGATTGACAAGGCGCTGCGCTCTGCGGCGGCGGTTGCCCTATTGTTAAGGGCGCTGGGGGTTGATCCGGCGGCCTTTTCGTCATTGTTTGAGCGGTTACAGGGGCTGAATGACGGACAGCCCAAAGCGACGCCTGCACAAAGGCGATTGCTCACGCCCTTATTGCAGATATCTGAGGATGAGGCGCTGAAACGCCTTAAGGCGCTTAAGGTCTCATGATTTTTGCAGATTTACACGGCGTAATGGGCTAAGACGGCAACATGTTCCAGACGTACTTAGGGTTGCCGCTTTGAAACTTGCTTTTACCGCCAGTGAACGCCCTGACGCCATCAGTGCCTGCGAACGGCTTAAGGCGCGGTACGGTCAGTCCGAAACGCCTGATGTCGTGATTGCTCTGGGCGGCGATGGCTGGCTTTTGGAAACCGTGCATAACTATTTCCGTCAGGGCGTGCCGATTTTTGGCATGAACCGCGGCTCGGTGGGTTTTCTGCTCAATGAGTTTTCGGAAGACGGGCTGATTGAACGCATCGAAAACGCCGAACGCACGCGAATTAATCCGCTCAGGATGCGGGCGGTGACCACCTCAGGTGACGTGCACGAGGGGCTGGCCTTCAATGAGGTGTCTTTGTTGCGTCAGACGCATCAGAGTTCAAAGCTGCGCATTATCATCGATGACAAGGTGCGGCTGGAGGAGCTGATTTGTGACGGTATCCTGCTGGCGACGCCTGCCGGATCGACGGCCTATAATCTGTCGGCGCATGGCCCGATTGTGCCCCTGACGGCGCGGGCATTGGCTTTGACGCCGATCAGTGCCTTTCGCCCAAGACGCTGGCGCGGGGCCATATTGCCGCATACCGCCAAGGTGCGTTTTGAGGTGCGTGAAGCCACCTTGCGACCGGTCAGTGCCTCGGCTGACAGTTTCGAAGTGCGTCATATCTGCGAAGTGGAAATCGAGGAAGCGCCGGACGTTCACGCCACCTTGCTGTTCGATGCCGGTCATGGCTATGACGAACGGGTCATGGCCGAGCAATTCGCCTCGTAAAACGGTTAAGGAAATTTTGTCCTTATTTAGGGGTTCTTAAGCCGCTGGCGTCTATGGTGTGGGTGTTACACTTCTTTTTTGCGTGAAAGATCGAGCCTCATGTCGGAAAAAGCCGAGATTATTCAAGTGCCTAATACCTTGCGCGCCAAGGTGGGCGGCAAGCTTGCGGCGATTGATCCGAATCTGGTGGAAAAAGCCGAAGCCGCCCTGTCGTCGCTTTCGGAGAATTTCGGCGACTGGCTGAGCGACGAGGTGGAAAAGCTTGAAGCCGCCCAGACGCGTATCCGCAACGAGGGCTATACGACCGAAACCGCCGAGGCGCTGTATTTCCGTTGCCATGACCTTAAAGGGTTGGGGACGACCTATGGCTATCCGATTGTCACGCGGCTGGCCGGTTCGGCCTGCAAGATGTTTGATGATCCCGAAGTGCGCATGAAAGCGCCGCGCCTGCTGATTGATGCCCATATTGACGCCATTCGGGCGGCAGTGCGGGGCGGTATTCGTGAGGAAAATAATCCTACTGGCCGTCTGCTGGCCGAGGCGCTTGAGGCCCGCGTGCGGGAATTTCTCGACAGCCTGAAAGCCTGATCTCTTTTTCTTATAGGCACTCATGCCCGCCTTGCATCCCGGCCTGACCACCGTCCTTTTGCTGATCGGTTCAAACCTGTTCATGACCTATGCCTGGTATGGGCATCTGAAGGACAAGTCACAAAAGCTCTGGGTCGTTATACTGATCAGCTGGGGCGTGGCGTTTTTTGAATATTGCCTGATGGTGCCTGCCAATCGTATCGGTTATGGCACCTTCAGCGCCGCCCAGCTCAAGACCATTCAGGAGGTTATTACCCTGACGATCTTCGTGGGCTTTTCCGCGCTGTATCTGGGGGAGGCTATCCGCTGGACGCACATTGTCGGCTTCTGCTTCATCGCTACGGGCGCGGCCTTTATTTTCTATAAGGGTTAGGTAGGGGGCGGACACATCAGTAAGATACCCCCTCTGCCTCGCTGCGCTTGGCATCTCCCCCATCAAAGATGGGGGAGTATGATGGAGACGTTTAGTGTGCGCCTTCGGAGATCAGGAAGTCGCGGATCGAGGCGGGGGAGACGTCTTTGGCGACAAACGCATCACCGATGCTGCGCACCAGCACAAACACCAGCTTGCCGCCTTCGGCCTTTTTGTCGTGGCCCATATGTTTGACCAGCACGTCGGCCCCGAAGGCTGCGTTTCGGATCTGGTTCATATGGGTGGGCAGGCCGGAATGGGCGATAGCGGCAATAGCGCGGTCGGCATCGGCCTGAGGACACAGGCCTTCGCGGGCGGAATAGCGGAAGGCCATAGCCATGCCGATGGCTACGGCTTCGCCATGCAAAAGCGCATCGCCAAAGCCCAGTTCGGCCTCAAGGGCATGACCGAAGGTATGGCCGAGATTGAGAAGGGCGCGCTGGCCGCCTTCGCGTTCATCGGCGGCGACGATCTCGGCTTTCATTTCCACCGAGCGAGCGACCGCATGGCGGATGGCTTCGGGTTCGAGCGCCAGAACCGCCTGATCATTGGCTTCAAGCCAGTCGAAGAAGGTCTTGTCGCCCAAGAGGCCGTATTTGATAACTTCAGCGTAGCCGCAGCGGATTTCACGCGCTGGCAGGGTTTTCAGCAGATCAAGATCGCAGAGCACCAGACGCGGCTGATGGAAGGCGCCGATAAGGTTCTTGCCCTTGGGGTGGTCGATGGCGGTTTTGCCGCCGACGCTGGAATCGACCTGCGCCAGAAGCGTGGTCGGGATCTGGATGAAGTCGATGCCGCGCATATAGATGGCGGCGGCAAAGCCTGTCAGGTCGCCGATAACGCCGCCACCGAGGGCGATGATCACGTCCTTGCGGTCAAGGCCCGCATCAACAAAGGCGTCGGTGACCAGTTCAAGCCCTTCCCATGATTTGGAGGCTTCTCCGGCAGGGACACGCAACAAAGGCGCGCTGATGCCCGCCTGTTCAAAAGCTGCCGCCAGACGTTCGCCATGCAGCGGGGCGATGGTCGTATCGGTGACGATCAGGGTACGCCCGCTTTTAAGGAAGGGCGAAATACGGCTAACGATGTCTGTCGTCAGGCCGGTATCGACATCGACCTGATAGGGGCGGAAATCGCCGCCGGATACGGGAATAGCAGTCATTTTGTTCCTAGATGGGCTTTCAGGGCCTCAATAACGCGTTCGACGCTTTTGGCATGGCTGACATCACCGGTATCTACCGTCAGGTCGGCCAGCGCATAGAAGGGATAGCGGTTTTTCTCATGCTCACGCAGCACGTCCATCGGGTTGCGATTGTGCAGGAGCGGGCGGTGTGAGCGGTTAGCTACGCGTCGCGCCAGAACCCTGAGGTCCGTTTTCAGCCAGATGGTGATGGCTTTTTGCTTAATGATCTCACGCGTGCCGGGCTGGACAAAGGCCCCGCCGCCAGTGGCGAGAATATGCGGGCCTTCGTCGAGCAGGCGGGCAATGACCTTCTGCTCGCCGTCGCGGAAACCGGCTTCGCCGTAATGGGCAAAGATATCGGTTATGCTTTGACCGGCAGAGCGCTCGATTTCTTCATCGGCATCGCGGAAAGGCACGTGCAGCAGCTCTGACAGCCGTTTGCCGATGGTCGTTTTACCCACGCCCATAAGCCCGACCAGAGCAATCGGCCGGTCGAGGGTAAGGCCTGAAACATCAGGCAGGTGTTCGTTCAGGGTTTCAGACATGGCGCGATCTTCAGGCCACACATGCAAAAATCTGGATCATGTCATGTGCTTTACACGATGTTTAGGGGTTTTAGCCAGACTGAATGCATGAAGACCCGTGACCCGTTGAACTCTTTTTTGCAGATGCTGAGTGTCGAGCGTAACGCCTCGAAACGCACCCTTGAGGCCTACGGGCAAGATTTGCAGGATTTGCAGGTGTTTGCCGGTCGGCCGCTTATGGGGCTGAATGAGGCCGATATAGCGGCTTTTTTCGAGAATCTGAGTGAACGCGGCATGGCCTCAAGCACTTTGCAGCGCAAGCGGTCGGCGGTGCGGCAGTTTTATCGGTTCTGTGTGCTTGAGGGGGGGCTAGAGGTCGATCCCAGCCGTAAGATACCGGCAGCAAAAATGGCCAAAACCCTGCCGAAGATATTGTCGCGGCAGGAGGTCGATGCCCTGATTGTGGCGGCGGAAGCCAAGGATGCACATCAGGCGATACGTTTGCAGTGCCTGATTGAGATCGCCTATGCGTCGGGGATGCGCATATCGGAGATTGTCTCGCTCAGGCTCGATAGTGTGCAGAAAGACCCGGCCTTTCTGATTATCAGAGGTAAGGGCGGGGTGGAGCGGCTGGTGCCGCTTAATCCGTCGGCGCGCGCGGCGATTAAAGACTATCTCGATATCCGGCCCCTGTTTCTGGGGGCCAGGGACAAGGCCAACCCTTATCTGTTTGCCTCACGCGGGGCGGATGGCTATCTGACGCGTCGCCGCGTCGGGCAGTTGCTCGATGAGGCGGCGATTGAGGCCGGTATCGATCCGGCACGGGTGTCGCCGCACGTGCTGCGCCATGCTTTTGCCACTCATCTGCTTGAGGGTGGGGCGGATTTACGGGTGGTGCAGACGCTTTTGGGTCATGCCGATATTTCCACCACTCAGGTCTATACCCACGTGGCCGGTGAGCGCCTGAGGGCTGTGGTTGAGGCGCATCATCCCTTGTCACGGCGTAAAGTGCCGTCGTAAAAATGTCTTTGCGCGGCGGGCGGTTTACTTTAAAGCCTGTCCGTTGATCCTAATCGACACGGATATTGTAAGACCTCACCCATGCGTCATTATCTCGAATTTGAACGTCCGATTGCTGATCTTGAAGCCAAGATCGAGGAACTGTCTGCCCTGTCTCAGTCGGGCGGCACCAATCTGGATGCCGAAATCAGGGGCTTGCGTGAGCGTACTCAGGTGCTGATCCGCGAGACCTATAATGGTCTTGAGCCCTGGCAGAAGACGCTGGTGGCGCGTCACCCTGAGCGTCCGCATCTGGTCGATTACCTTGAGGGGCTGATTGAGGATTTTGTTGAACTGCGCGGTGATCGCAAATTCGGTGACGATCAGGCGATTGTCGGCGGTCTGGGGCGTTTTCGCGGTCAGTCGGTAGTGATCATGGGCCATGAAAAGGGCTATGATACCAATACGCGTCTGCGGCACAATTTTGGTATGGCGCGGCCTGAAGGCTATCGCAAGGCGGTGCGCCTGATGGATATGGCCGAGCAATATGGCCTGCCGGTGGTGACGATTGTCGATACGGCGGGGGCCTATCCCGGTATCGGGGCCGAGGAACGCGGTCAGGCCGAGGCCATTGCGCGTTCGACTGAGCGCGGTCTGACGCTGAAATCACCGTCCGTAGCGGTGGTGACCGGCGAAGGCGGATCGGGCGGGGCTATTGCGCTGGCGGCTGCTAATCGTGTGCTGATCCTTGAACATTCGATCTATTCGGTGATTTCGCCCGAAGGCGCGGCATCGATCCTGTGGCGCGACGGTTCGCGCGCCAAGGAAGCGGCGGATCAGATGAAGATCACCGCGCCTGACCTTCTTAAGGTCGGTATTGTCGACCGCATTATCCCTGAGCCTGCGGGCGGGGCGCATTCGGATAAGGACGCGGCCATTAAAGCCGTAGGGGATGCCATCGAAGCCGAGCTTCAGGCCTTAAGTTACCTGTCGCCGGAACAGCTTGTGGCCCAGCGGGCTGAGCGTTTTTACAAGATCGGACAGACGGGGCTGGTCTGATTTAAATACTATTGGGGGGAATAATGAAAAAAGCGGTTTTTATCGTGACCAGATCAACCACAGCCAAAAAGAGGCTGAGGTATTCTAAGCCGTTTCCGACACCGTGGTTTGTGGCAAAACCGGATGTTTTTCCATCGTGACCTGATGCGGGTAGGGGATGGAAATGTTGTGGGCATCAAAGGCCTTTTTGATATCCAGCAACAGATCGGCGCGCGCCTGACCGTAGGTGTCAACTCTTGTATGAGCCAGCAGTTTTATGACTACCGAAGAATCTTTGAACGCCTCAAGGCCTACCCAGACTTCGGGGTTGGGCAGGACTAACGGATGGGAGCGGGCGAGAACCCGCACCAGTTCCATGGCGGCGTCAATGTCTGTGTCATAATCGACATCGAGCAGCAGTTCGATGCGGCGGGTGCCATTGTGGCTGATATTGACGATGCGGTCAGAGAATATCTTGGCATTGGGCACATAGATCCGATGGTTGTCACCATTGGTGATTTCAGTTGAGAACAGACCAAGCCGATGGATGATGCCGGTGGTGTCACCGATGGTGACAATATCCCCTATGCGATAGGGCTTTTGCGCCAGCAGTAAAATGCCGGTGGCAACATTAGACAAGGTGCCCTGAAGCGCCAGACCAATGGCCAGAGACATGGCCCCCAGTACCGCGACAATTGAGGTTGTCGAAACGCCAAACCTTTGCAGGACCGCAACAGCCCCTATAATCCAGATCAGCCAGTTCACCAGCTGCGCGAAGAACTCAGGCAGGGTACGGTCAGCGCCGGTGTGGCTCAGGCGACGGGCAAAACGGCGCACAATGCCGGACAGCCAGCGGGCGACAAAAAAGGTCAGGGCAAGGATGAGGCCGACGACAATCAGGTTGGTGATAATGTCGTCGGCGTTCTGGCTAAGGCGGTCGACCTGACGTTCCAGAGCTTTCTGAGAGGTTTGCAGATGGGTGGTGATGGTGTCGATGTGAACGGGAAGGCTCATGAAAATCTCTGGTGATCAGGTCTTCTGACGGCGGGCTTTGAAAAAGGTTTTCAGCAATTGCCCGCAATCGTCCGCAAGAATGCCTGAGGTGACCTTTGGCCGCCAGTGACAGGTTGGCTGATCAAAAAATCTTGGTCCATGATCTATGGCTCCCCCCTTTGGATCAGACGCGCCATAGATGACCCGGCCTATGCGGGCATGGGAAATAGCGCCGGCGCACATAGCGCAGGGTTCCAATGTGACATAGAGCCATAGGTCTGTCAGGCGGTAATTGCTTAAGTGTTCCGCTGCCATACGCAAGGCAAGTATCTCGGCGTGGCCGGTCGGGTCATGACGCGATATGGGCGCATTGTTAGCAACTGAAACAACAGTTTTACTTGACGGATCGAAGATTAGAGCGCCTATCGGCACTTCATTGGCCAGGGCTGCCTCACGGGCGGCCTCAAGCGCCATGCGCATTAAAGAGTCGTCATCTAAGTCCATGTCAGTGTTCATGCGCTTTTAAACAGACCCTTTGCCTTGCGCGTCAAGTAGAAATGGCGTTTCACCTCGCCGCCACATACATAGAAAGTCATGTCCGTGACCACTGAAAGTAACGCTGGAGAGCGTAACGAAGATAACGTCCCCGCCGAGGGCGAAGCCACACAAAACTGGAACCCGAGCCAGACTGAACAGACGGCGTCGTCTGAGGACAGGCCGCCCCGGGCGCCCAAACCGTTTACGGACAAGAAGGGCTTTGACAAGAAAAAAGGCCCTAAAAAGCCACCATTGCCGCAGGAGCGCATCGCCAAGGTGCTGGCGCGGGCCGGTCTGGCGTCACGCCGAGAAGTCGAGCGCCTGATCGGGCTTGGCAAAATCGCCGTGAATGGTCGTATCCTTGAGACACCGGCAGTGACGGTATCGACGGAGGACGTCATTACGGTTGAGGGCAAGCCTATCCGTAAGGCGGAACCCACCCGCGTCTGGCGCTATCACAAGCCGGTAGGCCTGATGACCACCCATGCCGACCCGAAGGGCCGCGACACGGTATTTGCCTCATTGCCTGCGGATCTGCCGCGCGTGATCTCGGTTGGGCGGCTCGATCTCAATTCCGAAGGCCTGCTGCTTCTGACCAATGATGGCGAACTGGCGCGGGCGCTGGAATTGCCAGCGACCGGCTGGACGCGCATCTATCGCGCCCGTGCGCTTGGTCGTACGACGCAGGAAAAGCTCGATACGCTGAAAAATGGCGTGACTATCGAAGGCGTCACCTATGGCCCGATCGAGGCGAAGCTTGATAAGGCACAGGAAAAGGCCGATGGCCGCGCCAATCTGTGGATCACGGTATCCCTGACCGAAGGTAAGAACCGCGAAGTGCGTAAAGTGCTGGATTCGCTGGGGCTTAAGGTCAACCGCCTGATCCGTCTGGCCTATGGGCCGTTCCAGTTGGGTGATCTTGATGGCGGCGACGTCGAAGAGGTCGGGCCGCGCGTCGTGCGCGAACTGCTGGCCGACAAGATCGATCCGCGTAACCTGCCGCCGGAAACCGCTACCCAGACGCGTGGGCCGCTCAAGTCGCGCCGTCCGGAAGGGGCGGGAGCTGCGGAAGGCCGTCGCGGGGGTGGCGACCGCTTTGCCGCCAAGAAGCCGTTTGGGGCTAAGGCATATGGCGACAAGCCGCGTGGCGAACGTAGCTTTGCTGAAGAACGTAACTATACGCCGCGTGACTTTGATGAGCGTCCGCGCTTTGAAGGGGATGGAGAGGCGCGTGATCGTCGCCCTGAGCCGAAACAACGCGAATGGACGCCGCGTCCGGAACGCCCCCGTGGTGAGTTTAAGCCCCGCGCTGAGGGCGAGAGCCGTGGCGAGTTCAAGCCGCGCGGTGATTTCAAGCCAAGAGGCGATTTCAAACCGCGTTCAGAAGGTCCCCGTGGTGAACGCAGCTTTGGTGACAAGCCGCGCTTTGATCGTGGCCCGCGCCGTGACGCGGAAGATCGTAGCGAGTTCAAACCCCGTGGCGATTTCAAGCCACGCGGCGACTTTAAACCACGTTCGGATGGCCCCCGTTCGGACGGCCCACGTGGTGAACGCAGCTTTGGTGACAAGCCGCGCTTTGATCGCGGTGGTGACCGTGGTCCACGCCGTGAAGGTGAAGATCGTGGCGAGTTTAAACCCCGTGGTGATTTCAAGCCACGTGGCGACTTTAAACCCCGCTCGGACGGCCCCCGTGGTGAACGCAGTTTCGGTGACAAGCCACGCTTTGATCGCGGTGGTGACCGTGGTCCACGCCGTGAAGGTGAAGATCGTGGTGAGTTCAAACCCCGTGGTGATTTCAAGCCACGTGGCGATTTCAAACCCCGCTCGGACGGCCCACGCGGTGAACGCAGTTTCGGTGACAAGCCACGCTTTGATCGTGGTGGTGACCGTAGCCCGCGTCCCGAAGGTGCTGGTCGGGGTGAATTCAAACCACGCGGTGAATTTAAACCGCGTTCAGACGGCCCTCGCGGTGAGCGCAGCTTTGGTGACAAACCGCGTTTCGGCGGCAAGCCGTCTTTCGGTGGGCCCAAGCGCGACTTTAAGCGTGGCGGTGCGCCGGATCGGGGCCCGCGTAAGCCACGGGGTGAGTAATCATCATGCGTATCGTCGGCGGTAAATTCAAAGGGCGCGCACTGGTCGCGCCCGATGGCCGTTCAACGCGTCCGACCTCTGATCGGGCGCGTGAGGCGGTGTTCAATATTCTTGAACATGCCGAATTTGCCCCTGATCTTAGTGGCGTGCGGGTCATGGATGTCTTCGCCGGTTCCGGTGCGCTGGGGCTTGAGGCCCTGTCGCGGGGGGCGTCCTTTTGTCTGTTTGTCGATACGGATGATGAGGCACGCGGGGCGATCCGCGAGAATGTTGAAGCCTTTGGTCTGTTCGGCAATACGCGAATTCACCGGCGTGATGCGACCCGTCTGGGGGTAAGGCCGGGGTCGCAGGCCGAGGCTTTTGGTCTGGTCTTTATGGATGCGCCCTACCATAAGGGGCTGACCGAGCAGGGGCTGGACTGTCTGGCGAATGGGCAATGGTTAAGCGAAGACGCGCTGATTGTTGTTGAGGTGGCCGCCGATGAGTACATTAATATCACGCATCTGTGGCAGGTAATCGACAGTCGGGCCTATGGCGCGGCGCGAATTTTATTTCTTAAGCAAAAAATTCATAATCAATAATCTGCTGATTTTAATAATTAATTTTGAAATTATTAAACGAATGTGGCAAAATTAACGCTTAAATAGAAAATCCGTCTTGACGGAATTTTTATTATGCCCTCACTATGTCCTTAACAAGGCGTAAATAAAGCGCCTGACTGATCCTTACCCTTGGCGGGGAGGGGAAACTTGTGGGACTGTTATGGTGGGGTGATGAGATATGACGACAGAATCCGTAAGGGTTAAGTCCGATAAGGGGCGTCCCGAGGGGCTGAAGCTTCTGCTTCTGGCGGGACTTAGTGTACAGGCGTGGGGGGTATTGGTCGGTGTCAGCCTGATCGTACTCAATATCGCAGGTTTACAGGCACTCTGATCGGCTCTGGCCTTAAGGGACCAGACGTTGCGTTAGCGTTGATAAATGGGTTCTGACCGAAGTTGCGAAAGCGCCGCTGCGGTCAGATGGTATGGCTGATAGGTATGAATTTCGCCTGTTGGGCGAGTTAAGTGCCAAACAGTTACGCCATTGGCGGGGGAGTTCGGAAAAGACGCGGAAGGGCAATTGGGGGCTAAGGGGGAGTCCGCGTCTTTTTCGAATGTTTCAGGTTTTTGCAAGGCTGGCAGAGGGCGGGATATCCCTTCGTCAGCTTTGCCGCCATCTTGCGGTGCAGATGGCTTAGCGTCGGCCGAACAGCTTTTCGATATCTTTCAGCTTAAGTTCGACATAGGTCGGGCGTCCGTGGTTGCACTGACCGGAATGGGGGGTGGCTTCCATCTGACGCAGCAAGGCATTCATTTCATTGGCATTGAGGCGACGACCGGCGCGTACCGAGTTACGACACGCCATATTGCCGCAAATCTCGGCCATGCGTTCCTTTAAGGCCAGGGCCTGACCGTGTTCAGCGATCTCATCGGCAAGATCGCGGATGAGACCGGCAACGTCGCCATCGCCAATCAGGGCGGGGACTTCGCGCACCAGAACGGTTGTTGGGCCAAAGGCTTCGATCATCAGGCCATAGGCTTCAAATTCATCCTTAAGACCGATCAGGCGCGCCGTATCCGAGGCATCGAGATCAACCGCTTCGGGGATCAACAGGGTCTGACGTGCCACATTGCCGGTGGCCATCATCTGCTTCATCTGTTCATAGACTAGGCGTTCATGGGCGGCGTGCTGATCGACGATCACCAGACCGTCCTGCGTCTGGGCCAGAATATAGGTTTCATGTAATTGCGCCCGTGCCGCCCCCAAGGGGAAGTGCGTGGCTTCAGGGGCGGGGGCAAAGCCTGATGTGGCCGTGTCGGACAGGCCGAACGGTTCGGCTTCGACGCGGGCAGAGGGCGCGAAGGCGGGTATGTCACGGTTATAATCAGGTTGATAATTGGGGTGGGGCTGTTCAGGTGTGGCATAGACCTGAGGGGCAAAACCAACCGAACTATAGGCCGAGGGCGTATATCCGCCATTCAGTGTCAACGGCGGCTGAACCGGCGCGCGGTAGCCGCTGGTGAGCGGGTTAAAGGCGCTCAGGGCCTGATCGGCGACGGTTGTCGCGGCGCGGTGTCCGGCGGCGGCCAGCGCATGTTTCAAAGCGCCGACAATCAGGCCACGCACCAGTGAGGGGTCACGGAAGCGTACTTCGGTCTTGGCCGGATGGACGTTTACATCAAGGTCTTGCGGGTCGATATCGACATAGAGCACGGCCATCGGATGCCGGTCACGCGCCAGAAAATCGGCATAGGCACCGCGTAAGGCCCCTTGCAACAACTTGTCGCGCACCGGACGTCCATTGACGAACAGATACTGGTGCTGGGCATTGCCGCGCGAAAAGGTCGGCAGGCCCGCATAGCCGCTCAGGGTGACGCTTTCGCGGTTCTGGTCGATCAGCAGGGCATTATGACCGAAATCATCACCCAAAAGCGCCGCCAGACGTTTAAGCCGTCCTTCAAAGCCTTTGGATTCGGGGTAAAGCCTGAGGCTGCGCTTGCCATCAAGGGTGAGGGAAAAGCCGACGTCTTCGTGGGCCATGGCCTGACGTTTGACTTCTTCGGAAATGGCCATGTTTTCCGAACGATCCGTCTTCATGAATTTCAGACGTGCCGGTGTGGCGTAGAACAGGTCTTTTAATTCAACGCGTGTGCCGTGCGGGCGTGAGAAGGCGGCGGGACGCAGAGGGCTTATGCGTCCGGCATCGACTGTTATGGCTAAGGCAGTTTCCTGACCGACGGCGCGTGAAGTGATCTCAAGGCGCGCCACTGATCCCATTGACGGCAATGCCTCGCCACGAAAGCCGAGGGTTTGAATGTGCAGAAGATCCCATGTGCCGTCGGCCTGAGGTTTCAGTTTCGAAGTGGCGTGGCGTTCGACGGCCAGCGGCAGGTCAACCTCATCCATGCCGCGACCGTTGTCCTCAATGAGGATGCGCGACAGGCCGCCGTTTTCGGCGGTGATATCAATTTGCGTTGCGCCCGCATCAATGGCGTTTTCCACCAGTTCCTTGATGGCCGAGGCGGGGCGCTCAACGACCTCACCGGCGGCGATGCGGTTGATAGTATCCTGAGGGAGACGAGCAATAATGGACATGGACAAAAGGTGTATTTCTAAAGGAGGTGGGTAGCAAACTTGTCGATAAGGCCTTCGAGCAGACGGCCTTCGTCATTCAGATTATAGTTTGCATCAAAACCGGAAGCCGCCAACTGTTTGGTAAAAGCGTCATTACAGTTCTCAACCATTTCGTCAGATAGGGTGACGAAATACGCTGAGGAAGCATCCGGCCTGAAGTACTCGGTAAAGGGAAAATCCACGTTGCTGAGATATTCGTTTTCAGAGGGTGTGATGTGAATTCTTCTCATGCCATGCGCTTAGTATATGGAAATCCAAAGAGCTTGAACTTTCGGGTGAGTCCCGCGTAACCACCAACAAAAAGGGCCGTCTTACGACGACCCTTTCAGCTAATATTTAAATCCCGTAACGCCTTAAAGTACACTGAGCGTAGCGAAGGCCTTTAAGGCGAGGTCTATAGGCCTGGCAGTTTGAAGGTTTTTTCCTTCTTCTGCTGGATGACCACCGAATTGTCGCCGATCAGGCCACGGATGCGGGCGGCTTCGGCGTCAGCATTAACCGCAGCGGTTTCATTACCCAATGCGGTATTGGCGGCTGCGTCAGGGTTCGGCTGGTCGTTCTTGCGCCAGAACAAGACCTTATTGGCGAAACTTTCGTCCTTATAGGCCAGATCGCCGAATTCATCATCCACCACATAGCGGGCCAGCGGGTCAGCCTTATCGGCACCGGCCTTACCGGCCAGAAGTCTTTCGCCGTCCGAACGCGTAGCGGCCTGACGTTCACCAAACAGGGCTTCACGAGCCGCGCTGTCGGGTTGCAGTTCCTGCGGACGGGGTTCACCCGGTGCCGGTGGGCGCAGGGCGAAGTTAGGCGGCACCGTCAGGGGGGCCTTGGTGACGATGCGGAATTCGTCAGGGACCACCTTGTTCATGCCGAGCGCGTTGCGCGTGGAGTTGCACCCCGTCAGGCTCACAACAGCCATCAGCGCTACCCCCGCCACCAAGCTAACCGATTTCATATTCTGCTCCGCATTCCTGTCGTTGCCCTTATCTGAAAAGGGGACGAAAACTGTTACTTGCTTTTGTTGCCCCTGCCAAGGGGCACTTAACTGTGTTTGGTGTCGTCTTTGGTTTCCGAACGGCTCAGCAGGAACACGTCCAGAAACAGGCAGGCGACCCCGATATTGATGGCGGCATCGGCGATATTAAAGACCCACGGGAAATATAGCCCCGAAAAATCCAGAAAATCGACGACCGCGCCGTAGTAGATCCGGTCAATGGCATTGCCGATAGCCCCGCCGGCCACCAGCGCCAGACCATAGGTCAGAACCGGCTTTGTACCCTTGCGCAACCAATCGATAAGAAAGACCGCTACACCAAGGGAAAACACCACCAGAACCCATCGGCCCCAGCCATCGGACGATAATAGACCGAAGCTGACGCCCTTGTTCCACACCATAGTGAAAGAGAACAACGGCGAAATCTTGACCTGTTGCAACAGGGCGAGATTCAGTTCGTATAAAATCCACCATTTCGATACCTGATCAAGGATCAGGGCGACGAGGGCGACCAGAAGGCCTTTGCGGCCGAGAGCCGTGGTGATGGGGGCGGCGAAATGGGTGTTAAGCGACATGGATGTGGCTCCCCCCCTCCGTCAGCGACGTTGCGCTGCCACCTCCCCCGTAAACGGGGGAGGATGTAAAAATTCTGGCGTCGCGTTTTATATTATTAGCCATGGGCGGCGTCCCACTCGGCCACGGCTTCGGCATCACGCAATGACAGGTCAGGATAGCGCGGGTCAGAGCCGACTTCGGGCAGGATGCGCCAGGAACGCTGGCACTTATTGCCTTCGGCACGTGGTACGGTCACGCCAATGCCCGCCGTGTCTTCAAGGCGGAACGCGCCTTCCGGAGCGGCTTCGTTTTTAAGTGTCGCCTGAGACGTGCGGAAGATTTCGGCGGCATCATTGCCTTCAAAAGCCGCGATCAGGTGGGCGTCTTCGACATAGACCACAGGGGCGGCTTCCAAGGCACCGCCAATGCGCTTTTCACGGCGTTCGATCTCAAGGGCGGCGGTGACGACCGACAGCACTTTTTCGATGCGTGCCCAGCGGTCGGCTTCGGCGGGGTTGTGCCATTCGGCGGGCACAGGTTCCAGCACACGGAAGATATTTGCGCCCTCATTGTAACGCGAGGCATGGGCTTCTTCGGTGGTGAAGGTGAGGATCGGGCCAAGCCAGCCGGTCAGGCGCTCAAACAGGATGTTGAGCACGGTGCGACAGGCGCGGCGTTTCAGATCGGACGGCTGATCGCAATAGAGGCTGTCTTTGCGGATATCGAAATACAACGCCGACAGGGTTTGCGAGGCGAAATCGGCCACCGGACGGATGACGCCTGCGAAATCATAACGCAGATAGGCGTCGCGCACATCGGCATCGAGTTGATGTACACCGTGCAGGATATAGCGTTCCAGTGACGGCAGGTCTGTATATTCCACGGCTTCGGAAGCGTCATAGCCTTTGAGCGCGCCCAAGAGATAGCGGATCGAATTGCGCAGTTTGCGGTAGGCATCGACGGTCGTCTGGATGATCTGTTTGCCGATACGCAGGTCGTCGGAATAGTCGGACAGGGCGACCCACAGGCGCAGGATTTCGATGCCGTATTCCTTGGCTACGTCCTGAGGGGCAACGACATTGCCCTTGGATTTCGACATCTTCTCGCCGTTCTCATCCAGCACGAAGCCGTGCGTCAGGACGGCCCTGAACGGGGCAACGCCGCGTGTGCCGCAGGATTCCAGAAGCGACGACTGAAACCAGCCGCGATGCTGATCGGAGCCTTCGAGATAGAGGTCGGCGACTGGGTAGGCGCTGTCGGGTTTGTTGAAGGTAAAGGCGTGGGTGGAGCCGGAATCAAACCACACATCAAGGATGTCGGTGATCTTCTCGAAATCCGCCGGATTATAGGTGTTACCGAGGAAGTCTTCGTCGGGACGCAGGAACCATGCGTCGGCCCCTTCGGTTTCGATCAGTTTGATGATGCGGTCGTTGACGGCTTCGTCTTTCAGCGGTTCGCCGGTTGCTTTGTTGACATACATGGCCAGCGGCGTGCCCCAGTTGCGCTGACGGCTGATAAGCCAGTCGGGGCGCGTTTCAACCATGGCACCGATACGGTTGCGGCCCTGATCGGGGTAGAAGGTCGTTTCCTTGATGGCGGCGATAGCTTTTTGACGGAGTTGGCCTTCGCCATCCATGCGGATGAACCACTGGGGCGTGTTGCGGAAGATGACCGGTGCCTTTGAGCGCCATGAGTGCGGATAGGAGTGTTCGACACGCCCGCGCGCCAGCAGGTTTCCGGCCTCGATCAGTTTGTTCATCACCTCAGTGTTGGCGGGGCCGAATTTACCGGCTTTTTTGCCTTCGGTCTCGATGACCTTCAGGCCCGCGAACAACGGCACATGCGGGTAATAGGCCCCGTCGGGGTCAACCGTGTCAGGGATGGCGTCGAGGCTGAAGCCGGATTTGAGCCAGATCAGATAGTCGTCCGCGCCGTGGCCGGGAGCGGTGTGCACAAAGCCCGTACCGGCATCGTCAGTGACGTGATCACCGGCCAGCATGGGGACGTCGAAACCGTAGCCTTCGTCGAATTGCGCAAGCGGGTGCGACAGGACATAGCCCTGAAGCGTTTCAGGCATAAGGCTTTCGACCTTGACAAAGGCCGTAGCATTGGCGGCTTTGAGCACGTCATCGGCCAGTTTTTCGGCCACGATCAGGCGATCACCGGCCTTGGCCCATGGCGCGAAGCCAAGGGCTTCTTCGGTAGCCATTTCGGTGATTTCATAAACGGCGTAGGCGATCTTCGGGTTGAAGCTGACGGCGCGGTTGGCCGGTATTGTCCACGGGGTCGTTGTCCAGATGACAACGGATGAGGTTTGCCCTCTGACGGGGAACTTTACCCAGACGGTGGGCGAGGTGTGGTTGGCATATTCGACCTCGGCATCGGCCAGAGCCGTGCGTTCGACCGGCGACCACATGACCGGCTTTGAGCCGCGATAAAGCTGACCTGACATCAGGAATTTGTGGAATTCCTTGGTCACGGCCGCTTCGGACGAGAAATCCATGGTGGCGTAGCGCTTATCCCATTCACCAAGCACGCCAAGACGCTTGAACTCCTCGCGCTGAATGTCGATCCATTTCGCGGCATATTCACGGCAGGCCTTACGGAATTCTTTGGCAGGCACCTCGTCCTTTTTGCGGCCCTTGGCGCGGAATTCTTCTTCGATCTTCCATTCAATCGGCAGGCCGTGGCAATCCCAACCGGGGATATAGTCCACGTCCTTACCCAGCAGGAACTGCGAGCGGACGATGAAGTCCTTGAGGATCTTATTGAGTGCATGGCCGATATGGATATTGCCATTGGCATAGGGGGGGCCATCGTGCAGCACATAGGTTTCCGCACCGGCCGCCTGACGGGCCTTACGCACCGCGTGATACAGGTCGGCGGCTTCCCACTTTTTGAGCCATTCCGGCTCGGCCTTGGGCAGGCCTGCGCGCATGGGGAATTCGGTTTCGGGCAAAAAGACCGTTTCGCGGTAGTCGCGGGGCGTTTGGGATTCGGAAGACATAGTGTCTGATATGATCTCTGGAAATGGGGGCACAGAAGGGGGCGCGAGCATATGTCCCGGCACAGGCCCTTTGATATGAGGGGCCTATACCGGGCTGGAAATTCGGAAAGTCGCCCGTATCATAGACATAACTCATGCGTTTATCAGAGGCGGGCAGGGTTGCCTAGGGTTTTTCGGGTTTGATAAGCGGCAGAGATCAAGGCAAGCCAGATGCCCCACCCGTCATCGCTCACGCGATGCCACCCTCCCCGACAAGTCAGGGAGGTATGAAGTTATCTGATAACGGGGTTGATCCGGCGGGCTATGAACGATACTGATTGTTTCTAACCTATAATGATCAAAAAGGGATGTGACCATGCGGGTCTGGCTGACGATGCTATGCGGATTGGTGTTGCCTTCGGTGGTTTGGGCGGACGCCTCATGGATCAGTGAAGCGCCGAAACGCGGCGGTATGGCCATTGTGGGGGCGTCCCCGGCTGATATTGTGGTGTCGGCCACGGATGCGCCGGTGGTCGGCATTGCTGCTGAAGACCTGAGTGAGGACATTGCACGCGTGACGGGTCAGAAGCCGTCGGTGTCTGGTTCGGGCAGCGCCACGCAGCAGATATGGATCGGTACACAGGGCGTTAATCCGCTGATCGAGGAGCTGATCAAGCGGCGCAAGATCAATGTGTCGGCGCTCAATGACTGCTGGGAATGTTATGCGGTCATCAGCGTGCAAAAGCCCATTCAGGGCGTTGACGCGGCGCTGGTGATTGTCGGTTCTGACCGGCGCGGAACGGCCTATGGCGTCTATGCCTTGTCGGAAGCGATTGGCGTATCACCCTGGTACTGGTGGGCGGATGTTGCGCCTCAGAAGAAGGCGGCGCTCTATACGGGGCAGGTCAAGTATCTCTCGGAAGGGCCGTCGGTGAAATATCGCGGCTTGTTTATCAATGACGAAGACTGGGGCCTGTTCCCGTGGGCGGCCAACACCTTTGATCCGGAAACGGGCAATATCGGGCCGAAAACCTATGAGAAGGTGTTCGAGCTTTTGCTGCGCCTGAAGGCCAACACGCTGTGGCCCGCCATGCATAAGGTATCCACACCGTTCAATGCTGATCCGGAGAATGCGAAGCTGGCGGATCGTTATGCCATCGTCATGGGCTCAAGCCATGCCGAGCCGATGTTGCGCAACAATGTGGGCGAGTGGAAAGAGGCCGGATCACAGTTCAACTATGTGATCAATGCCGAAGGGGTGAAATCCTATTGGCGCGAACGCCTGAAGACCAACCACGCCTATGAAAGCCACTATAGTCTGGGGATGCGCGGCATCCACGATTCCGGCATTGTCGGCGTCGATACGGTTGAGGAGCGCCGTGACCTGCTTGACCGGATTATTACCGATCAGCGTCAGATGCTGCGCGAGGAGGTGGGTGACCCCGAAGGTCTGCCGCAGATGTTCGTGCCCTATAAGGAGGTGCTGGAAATCTATCGGGCGGGCCTGAAGGTGCCTGAGGATGTCACCCTTGTCTGGCCGAACGACAATTTCGGCTATATCCGCCAGTTCCCCAATGCCGATGAACGCAAACGCAGCGGCGGGTCGGGCGTCTATTATCACCTGTCCTATCTGGGGGCACCGATGGCCTATCTGTGGCTGTCGACCACGCCGCCAGCCCTGATTGGTGCGGAACTGACGCGGGCCTATGATAACGGCATTGACCGTTTCTGGATGATCAATGCCGGGGATATCAAGCCTGCCGAGGTCAATCTGTCCTACGTGTTTGATCTGGCGTGGGATGTGGACGGGGTGCGCAAGCTGTCGCAGCGTGAATATCTCAATCAGTTTGCGGCAAAGACTTTTGGGGCAACTCAGTCCGAAGCCATTGGCGGGGTGCTGGATCAGTATTACCGCCTGAATTACGTGCGTAAGCCGGAGCATTTGCAATATCACCTGCCGACCGCAAGGCGTGGGCGTTCGGGTCTGCCGATCTATGAGGTGTTGCCGCGTCTCGGGGCCTTTAAGGCCATGACGAACGACCTTGAGGGCGTCAAGGCGGCGGTGCCAGAGGCGCAGCGCGACGGGTTCTTCCAGCTGGTTGAATATCCGGTCAAGGCCTCCGCGCTGGCCAATGAGCGGTTCTTTGCACTGGAATCCTTTGCGGGGAGCTATGAAAATAACCCTGAGCGCGGGATGATCCATGCCTATAAGGCGCGGGCGGCCGATGCGGCGCTCAAAGACCTGACGCGGGCCTATGGCGAGGATATTGCCGGTGGCAAATGGCGCGGGTTCATCAATGAGGAACCGGCGGATAATCTGTGGCTCTCCTATCGTCTTGCGGCCCCGATGCTGCCTGCGGAAGGGATGGCAAAAGACGGTGAACTGCCGATGGTCAAGATACATGATCCGGTGATCCGGCTTGAGGCGACGGCCAACAAGGATTGGGCCTTTGTGCAGGGATTGGGCCGTGGGGAAGGCAGCGTGCGGGCGTTGAAGGCCGGTGCGCAAAACCGTGTGACGGCAGACGTGCCGGAGGCGGGTAAATGGACCGTGACGGCGCATATTATACCGATTTATCCGACCGATGGGGCGACGGCCTGGACGCTCAATCTTGTGGTCAACGGCCAGACTAAGACACTGACCTTTGATCGTGCCGATCAGAACGCCTATTGGGCACAAGGGGTGTTGAATAATCGCCTGAGCGAAAGCGTGACGCTGGACTTGCCAGCGGGGACGCAGACCGTGTCAATCATCAGTCCGCAGGCGGATTTGATTCTGGACGGGATTGATATTCAGCCCGCGAAGTAGGTTTAAGTGTATGCCGTCATACCTCCCCATCTTTGATGGGGAGGGGGACCGCCGCGCAGCGGGGATGGTGGGGTGTCTTGTCTGAATTTGGGGCGTGCTGTTAAGTCAGTAAGATACCCCACCCGTCATCGCTTACGCGATGCCACCCTCCCCGACAAGTCAGGGAGGTATGAGGGGGCCGTCTTTAAAGTAAGCCCTAATCTTTGAAGTAGGCTTTGGCGGTTTCGGCGTCTCTGGCGATCTGAGCCTTGAGGGCGTCGAAACTGTCGAATTTCTGTTCGGGTCTGAGATAGTGCAGAAGTTCGACCTCGATGACGCGATCATAGATTTCATGATCAAGGTCGAAGATGTGGGTTTCAAAGCGTTCGGAAAGGCCGTTGACCGTCGGGCGGTTGCCAAAATTGGTCACGCTGCCGTAGACCTGCACGTCCCCATCTCCGGCATCAAGCGTCGTGCGGGTGACATAGACGCCCTTTTTCGGGCGCAGATAATCGCTCATATCGATATTGGCCGTGGGGAAGCCTATGGTGCGGCCAATCTGGTCGCCACGCGTCACGAGGCCACGATAGGCCTGAGGCCGTCCGAGTATGTGACCGGCCAGTTGTACATTGCCGTCAAGCAAGGCCTCGCGCACGGCGGATGACGACAGCTTGTGGCCGGTTTCATCCGTCTGACAGGCGGTTTCAGAGGTCGTAAAGCCAAACTGTGTCCCCAGTTGCGCCAGCAAGGGGGCATCTCCCGCGCCCTTATTGCCGAAACGGAAGTCAAAGCCACAGGCGACATGAATAATCTTAAGATGCTCATGCAGCAGGATGCGCACAAAGTCTTCGGGGCTAAGGCTTGCCAGTACCGGATCAAAGCGCAGGACAAACACCGTGCCGACCCCAAGCGCCTCAAAGGCCTTAAGCTGCTGGGGAAGTGACATCAGGCGAAACGGTTCGACCGCTTTACCAGCCTTTTGCAGGAAATAGGCCTGAGGATGCGGATCGAAGGCGATGACGGCGGACGCGGCATTGTGCCTGCGCCCTGTGGCCACGGCGTTTTCAATGACGCGCTGATGGCCCTGATGCACGCCATCAAAGCTGCCTATGGCGGCGGATACGCCTTTGGGCAAGGCTTGCGAGATGGCGGCCTCATTCAGGGCGCTGGAGCGCAGGTCACCGCCCGGTTCGAGCGTCAGAAGGAAAGCTTTGAGCGAAGACACGGACGGACTCTCAGGCTGGACGGCGCGGCGCGATGACTTCGGACTGGCCATCGGCAAACAACTTGTTACGCACCTTGGCAACGGTCGAAAGAATGACACGACTGGTCTTGAGATCGATGTCGGTAACCGTCAGGGTGATGGTGACCTCATCATCAAGCTTTACCGCCCGTTTGAAGTTCAGGTTCTGCGAGACATAGATAGAGCCGCGCCCCGGCAAGCCACCGGCGATGGTGGCGGAAATCCATGCGCCCAGCAGGGCGCCGTGTGCGATGCGACCCTTGAAAGGGGTGGTGGCGGCAAAGTCTTCGTCGACATGGATAGGATTATGATCTTCGGAGACATCGGCAAAGGCGCGGATCACGGCATCAGTGGCGGTGAAATGGCGTTCATAGGTTTGGCCAATGGTAAGGTCTTCGAGGCAGACCGTTTGGGCATCGCTCATTGATAAGGCGTCCTGAATTCTCTGTGGCCCAAAGCCTTACGCACAGTCGATGGGTTTGCCAAGCCGTCTGACGGCCTAGGTGAGGGGCAAAATCGCGGGTGGAATTTGTGCCAATCTGGTATTTTCTTTGGCATCACGGTTCACAAAAGCCCTGATTTTCATGGTTAATAACTGTTATATTGTTGAATATTATCAATATTTTTCAAAACGGGTTTTAACCCTATCTTATCGGGTTCTGGTCATTATGGGGCTCTCTTCCAAGAAGAGCCCGCATAAGGCGGCTCGTATTTATTATAGGTGGGGCGTTACACTCATGGCCGTCGATATGTCCATGCCGATCCTGGTGGTTGATGATTACAAAACCATGCTGCGGATTATTGGCAATCTGCTGAAGCAACTGGGTTTCGAGAACATCGAAGAAGCATCTGATGGCGCAGAAGCGCTGGATAAGATGAAAAAGAGCAATTACGGTCTGGTCATTTCCGACTGGAACATGGAACCCATGACGGGTTATGAGTTGCTTCTGAAAGTCCGTTCGGACGATTCGCTCAAAAGAACACCCTTCATCATGGTTACGGCCGAATCCAAGACCGAAAACGTGATTGCCGCCAAGAAGGCGGGTGTGAACAACTATATCGTCAAACCGTTCAACGGTGCGACGCTGAAGCAAAAGATCACGGCCGTTCTCGGCGAGTTTTAAGTTTACTGATAAGCAGGTTTCCAATGGGCCAGGTTGCTCACACACAGACAGAGCCGATGGATATGGACGGCGTTGACGCCGGTCTGGTCGCGGAACTGGAGCCGAAGCTGATTAACCTCATGCAGCAGTCAGAAGCCCTTGTGGCCCTGATGCGCGGTTTTTTCAAGCAGCTCGACAAACGTCGCGCCGAGGAATTTCGCGTCATTGCCGGTTATATCTCGAAGGCAAAAGAGGAAATCCGCGAACTGCGTCCGCAGGATCTGTCACAGGAGCGCATCCCGACAGCGGGGGCGGAGCTTGAGGCGATCACGCGTGACACGGAGGCCGCTACCCACACCATCATGAATGCCGCCGAGGCCATCATGGGTATGGATGCGTCCGACCCCAAAGCCTATAAGGCGGCGGTGGACGATCAGGTGATGATGATCTTTGAAGCCTGTTCGTTTCAGGACATTACCGGTCAGCGCGTTTCCAAGGTCATTCATGTGCTTCAGCAGATTGAAGAACGGGTGACCAAGCTGGCCTCTGCCCTTGGGGTTGAGGACAAGGCGGTAGAGACCTTAAGCGAGCGCGAACAGCGTGCGCGTGACCTCTTGCTCAACGGCCCGGCTATCGGTGGCCCTGAGACCGCTCAGGATGCGATTGACGCCATGTTTGATGCCCCGGTTGCGGCCCCCACACCGGCAGCACCCGCCGCACCGGCACCTGAGGTAAAGGTTCAGGCCCCCAAGGTCGAGGCCCCTAAGGCGGCCCCTGTGGCCCCCGTAGTCGCAAAAGCGCCGGTCGCACCCGTGGCACCGCCGCGTGTCACCCCGCCTGTACCGGCTCCAGTCCCCGCCCCAGTCCCCAGCAAGGCGGAAAGCGTTGATAATTCGCAGGATGATATCGACGCCTTGTTCGATATGTCGCCTGAAGATCTCAAGAAGACCAACTCACAGGACGATATTGACGCCCTGTTTGACTAATAAAAATAAATAAGTTTGGTGATGGTTTACCAGCTTAGAGCGCGGGTCACATAGCGGGCCTGCGCTTTTTGCGTTTCCAGTACCTTTGCCAGCAGGCGGGCATCGAGTTCACCGAGGTCGTTGGTGGCTTCGGTGGCATGGATACCGGCGGCGACAAACACCAGATCAAGACCTTGGCCATTGGCCCCTAAAACATCGGTCGGCAGGCCGTCGCCTATGGCCAGAATGCGGGATTTATCGGCAGGCTTACCGGTCGTCTTTTCCAGCGCCTGATAGCAAAGATCATAGATCGGGGCATAGGGCTTACCGGCCATGATCGCTTCGCCGCCAAGGCTCATATAGAGATCGGCCAGAGAACCGGCGCAGAGGATGATCTGGTCGCCGCGCTGGACGATGCGGTCGGGGTTGGCACAGACGAACGGCAGCTTACGCGCGGCGGCGATTTTGAAGGCTGCCTGATAGTCGGACAGCTGATCGGTTTCGTCGTCATAAAGGCCGGTGCAGCTAATGAAAGCGGCGGTTTCAGGCGTGCCGGACAGATCGATATCCAGCCCATCATAAAGGGCCTTGTCGCGGTCAGGGCCGACGACCCAGGCCGAACCGGTGGGGGCATAGTCTCTCAGGAACTGGCGGGTCGCATCGCCTGAGGAGACAATGGCACTATAGGCGTCATCAAATACGCCGAGATCATTCAGCTGTTTTTCAAGCCCTTCACGGGGGCGGGGTGAGTTGGAGATCAGAACCACCGGCCCGCGTTCGGCTTTGAAGCGGCGCAGGGCCTCATAGGCGGCGGGGAAATGTTGCTTGCCGTTGTGGATGACCCCCCAGATGTCGCAAAACACAGCCTCATAGTCACTGGAAATTTCGGACAGACCATTGAGCAGGGTAGAGGACATGGGAGGGTTCCTTGCAACATTCCCTCTCCCCATTAGGGAGAGGGTTAGGGTGAGGGGGTAAGGGCAGAGTGGGCGCAGTTGCCCCTCATCCGGCCTTTGAAGGCCACCTTCTCCCCTAAGGGGAGAAGGTTTTAAGCGGCGCGGATTTCGGCGACGATGGCTTTGGTGACTTCGGAACCGGCGGCGGTGCCACCGAGGTCGCGGGTCAGGATGCCTTTTTGAATGACCGCTTCGATAGCGGCATCAAGGGCATCGGCTTCGGCATTGAGGTTGAGCGAGAAGCGCAGCAGCATAGAGACGGACTTCAGCGTACCGATGGGGTTGGCCAGATCCTTACCGGCGATGTCGGGCGCTGAGCCGTGGATCGGCTCATAGAGACCCTTGCCGGTGGCCCCAAGCGAGGCCGACCCCAGCAGGCCGATAGAACCCGGCAGAACCGAGGCCAGATCGGACAGGATGTCGCCAAACATGTTTTCCGTGACGATAACGTCAAAGGATTTCGGACGGGTCACGAGGTGCATGGCCATCGAATCGACCAGCGCATGCTCAAGCTCGACATCCGAATATTCGGCGGCATGCAGTTTGTTGACCGTTTCACGCCACAGACGCGAGGTCTCGATGACATTGGCCTTATCGACCGAGGTGACCTTGTTACGGCGCTTGCGGGCGGCCTCAAAGGCGATGCGGGCGACGCGCTCAATTTCTTCGACCGTATAGACACATTCGTCCGTGGCCGAGGTTTCGGTGCGGGATTGCTTGCCGAAATAAAGACCGCCGGTCAGTTCGCGCACGATCAGCATGTCGGCACCCGAAACGATGTCTTCTTTCAGGGGCGAACGGAAAGCCTGAGAGGCGGCGACATCCATCGGACGCAGATTGGCGAACAGGCCAAGGGATTTACGCACGGCCAGCAGGCCCTGTTCGGGGCGCTTGGGCTTCAGGTCCCACTTCGGGCCACCAACGGCACCAAGGATTACGGCGTCAGCGGCCTGACAGGCGGCGTCGGTATCGGCAGGATAGGGATCGTCGCGTTCATCAATGGCGATGCCGCCGATCAGCTTTTCTTCAAACGCAAAGCTGTGGCCATAGACCTCACCAATGGTTTTCAGGGCTTCCACGCCAGCGGCGGCCACTTCAGGGCCAATGCCATCGCCGGGGAGAACGACAATCTTGAATTCTGCCATGTTCAGATACTTTCCAATAAAAAACGCGCCTGACCGGAGCAAGGCGCGTTTGTCATGATGCCGCTGCAGGCATCAGAAATCAGGCGGCGGCCTTGCCGGTTCTTTGTTCGTAAGCCTCAATAGAGGACACGCGATTCAAAATCCAGCCCATAGCGTCAACGCCTTCAAGCAGGCACTGACGCGAGAAGGCGTCGATCTGGAACACGAACACGGTGCCGTCTTCGAAACGCAGTTCGCAGGCCTCAAGGTCGATGGTCACGCGCTGCTGCGGGTTCTTCGTCAGCTTGTCGTGAATGTCCTGCGGCACGACGATCGGCAGCAGGCCGTTTTTGAGACTGTTCGAGCGGAAGATGTCGGCGATTTCTGTTGAGATCACCGCCTTGAAGCCATAGTCGGTCAGGGCCCACGGGGCGTGTTCGCGTGACGAACCGCAACCGAAATTGTTGCCGCCGACCAGAATGCGATGCTCCTCAGGATCGATGATATTGAGGATGCAGTCGGCCTTGAGCGAGCCGTCATTATTGTAACGCCAGTCATTGAACGCCACCTTGCCGAGACCGGCCTTGGTGGTGGTGGTCAGAAAGCGGGCGGGAATGATCTGGTCGGTGTCGATATTGGCTTCGGGCAGCACAACAAGGCGCGACGAGAAGGTGTTGATCGGTTCCTGATTGGACGACATGCTGTAGCCTCTGAAACATACCGGCAAAGCCGGTCATAGGATAAAAAGTCAAATCAGGGCGTAGAACCGCTTCAAGCCCTGATTTGCCGATATGGATTACGCTTAAAAGTACACTGAGCGAAGCGAAGGACTTTTAAGCGATTAGGCGATATATTGGCGCGGATCGGCCACGTGACCGGCGATGGCCGAAGCCGCAGCGGTGGCCGGTGAGGCCAGAACCGTGCGCGAACCCGGCCCCTGACGGCCCTCGAAATTGCGATTGGAGGTCGAAACCGCCAACTGACCCGGTGCGACGAAATCGCCGTTCATGGCGATACACATCGAACAACCGGGCAGACGCCATTCGGCACCGGCCTCTTCAAAGACCTTATCAAGGCCTTCGGCAACGGCTTCAAGGCGCACTTTTTCCGAACCCGGAACCACCAGCATACGCACGCCTTCGGCAACGTGGCGGCCACGCATAACTTCAGCGGCGGCCCTGAGGTCAGCCAGACGTCCATTGGTGCATGAGCCGATGAACACGACATCGACCTTAGCGACATCACGCGAATCGCCGCCGGTCAGGCCCATATATTTCAGGGCCTTCACGTCGTTTTCATTGGATGGCAAGGGCACACCGGCGCGGATAGCGCCGCCCTGATCCGGTGTGGTGCCCCATGTTGCCATGGGCTCGATGGCTGAACCGTCGATGGTGATTTCCTTATCGAAGACCGCGCCTTCGTCGGATTTCAGCGTCAGCCAGTCAGCGGCGGCGGCCTCGAAGGCTTCGCCCTTGGGGGCATAGGCACGTCCGCGCAGCCACTCGACCGTGGTCTGGTCAGGGGCGATCATGCCGCAACGGGCACCCGCTTCAATAGACAGGTTACAGACCGTCATGCGGCCTTCCATATCCAGAGATTCGATGACCGAACCGGCATATTCCAGCGCATAGCCGGTACCGCCACCAAAGCCCAGACGCTGAATGATGGCCAAAGCCACGTCCTTACCCGTGACGCCCTTTTGCAGGGTGCCGTTGACGGTGATGCGCATGGTTTTCGGCTTGCGCTGGGTCAGGCATTGCGTCGCCAGCACGTGGCCGACCTCGGAGGTGCCGATACCGAAGGCGATACAGCCAAAAGCGCCGTGGGTTGAGGTATGCGAGTCACCGCAGACGACCGTGAAGCCTGGCTGTGTCAGACCCATATCCGGCCCGATAACATGCACCACGCCGCGATTGTCAGAGTCCCAGCCAAACAGCTTTACACCGTGGTTTTTGGTGTTCTGCTCAAGGGTTTCGACCTGAATTTTGGCCTGAGGCGTGAAATAGGGGCGCTCACCATTGGCATCCGGCGCAAGCGTCGGTATCGAGTGATCGAGCGTCGCAAAGGTGCGGTCCGGACGGCGTACCTTAAGGCCACGCGCGTCGAGTTCGGAAAAGGCCTGCGGGCTGGTGACTTCGTGTACCAGATGCAGGTCGATATACAGAACCGCAGGCTTGTCGGCGGATTCATCCTCGACGATGTGGCGTTCCCACACCTTTTCAAACAGGGATTTGGCAGTCGATGACATGGTATATATTCCGTTGTGGGCAGGGGAGATTATACCCCTGAACAGAAAAAGTGAAAAGCCGCCGCAGGGTGTAACCCTTGGGGCGGCTTCCCGTTAAAGAGAAAACGACGTGGCTCAGACGTAGTCGAGCCAGCCCCATTTATCTTCGGTCTGACCGTTAAATAGGCCTGAAAAACGCGCTTGCAAGAGCTTGGTGATCTCACCGGGGCCACCTGCGCGGGTCGGGATATCATCGATCGAGCGGATCGGCGTGATTTCCGCTGCCGTACCGGTCATGAAGACTTCGTTGGCCAGATACAGCATTTCGCGCGGCAGGGCCTGCTCGACGATCTCGATACCTTCGGCACGTGCCAGAGTCAAAACCGTGTCGCGGGTAATGCCGCCCAGAATGGAAGAGGCGACCGGCGGGGTGTGCAGCTTGCCATTCAGGATGACAAACAGGTTTTCGCCAGCACCTTCGGACAGACGGCCATCGGTGCCAAGACCTAAGCCTTCGGCATAGCCGCGCGTGCGGGCTTCACGGCCGATGAGGTAGGACGACAGATAGTTGCCCGAAGCCTTGGCGGCGGCGGGGATGGTGTTCGGGGCAACGCGCTGCCATGAGGAAACGCAGACATCGACGCCCTTGGTCAGGCCGTCTTCGCCGAGATAGGCGCCCCACGGGAAGGCGGCAATGGCGACATCAACGCGGATATTGTCAGCCTTAGGCGTGACACCCAGACCACATTCGCCCAAAAAGGCGATGGGGCGCAGATAGGCAGATTTCAGGCCATTGGCCTTCAGGGTTTCCTTACAGGCCGCATTGATCTGCTCGACCGTATAGGCCATCGGTAGATGATAGATGCGGGCCGAATCGAGCAGGCGCTGGTTGTGTTCCGTTAGACGGAAGACAGCCGACCCCTTAGGGGTGTCATAGGCGCGGATGCCTTCGAAGACACCTGTGCCGTAATGCAGCGCGTGGGTTAAGACGTGAATCTTCGCGTCTTCCCATTGTTTTAGTTCACCGTTGAACCAGATTTTTTCAGCGAGCGGTTTCATGGATTTTTCCAGAGTCAGAATTTTGAGCCTTCATCTTTCTGTCGTGCAGAAAGACATATTTTTCAAAGCCATCACATATGGCGCGTAATCCGGCCCACACTGGGTCGGGGCCGCGACCACGGCCCCGATACACCTCACCCTTGATTTGCAAGCTGATTTCGGCGAACGCGCCGCCGTCGAAAGTGAAGCCCGACTGAATGATTTCACAGTCATTGACGCGGGCTTCGATCTGATAGGCGTCCACCAGCGCACGGAAACCGGCCTCAAAGGCATTCAGCCCCGAAGCGGTAACTTGCAGCGGATCGCCATTGTCACGGAACAGATCAAGCGTGATCGACACGCTGTCGCGGGTCGTTTCGGACGTGATCTTGAACAGACGCGCATCGTCCTTATCGGCATTGGAGCGCGTCAGCAGGGACATGAGTTCAAATTCATCGATCTCACCGATTTCATCGGCGCGACGTTTGAACGCGGTAAACAGTTCACCCAGAGCCAGTTCGTCCAGCTCATAGCCCAGCGCTGCCGCCTGTTTGGCGATGGCGTGACGACCGGAGTGCTTGCCGAGAACCAGATTGGATTTTTCGATCCCGACATCTTCGGGGTTCATGATCTCATAGGTACGGGCATTAGACAGCATGCCATGCTGGTGGATGCCGGATTCGTGGGCAAAGGCGTTTTTGCCGACCACGGCCTTGTTACGGACGACGACCGTGCCGGTGGCGCGCGACAACAGGCGGCTGGTGTGGGCCAGCTTGGTGGTGTCGATGCCGGTGTGCAGGCCGTAAACGTCCGGACGGGTGCGCAGGGCCATGACGACTTCTTCGAGGGCGGCATTACCTGCACGCTCACCGATGCCGTTGATGGTCAGTTCGATCTGACGGGCACCGGCCTCAAGCGCGGCCAGCGTATTGGCAACGGCCAGACCGAGGTCGTTATGGTTATGTGCCGACAGGATGATGTCCGGGTGATCCTTCAGGGCCGCCTTGACGTCCGCGAAAATCTTGAAGATTTCCTTGGGCGTGGTGTAGCCGACCGTATCGGGCAGGTTGAGCGTCGTCGCACCGGCCTCAGCCGCCGCAATGCAGACCTCGGCCAGAAAATCAGGCTCAGTACGGATCGCGTCTTCGGCGGAAAATTCGATGTCATCGAACGACTTTTTCGCGTGGGCAATGGCCTTTGCGGTGATTTCGACGACCTGAGAACGGCTCTTTTTCAGTTTGAACTCGCGGTGGATCGGCGAGGTAGCCAGAAACACGTGGCAGCGACGGTTTTTCGCCGGTGCCAGGGCGCGTGTGGCGGCGTCGATGTCTGATTCCAGCGCACGGCACAGCGACGCGAAGGTCGGGCCATGGACCTCGCGGGCGATGGTCTGAATGGCCTCTTCGTCACCGGGGGAGGAGGCGGCAAAACCGGCTTCGATGATGTCAACGCCCAGATCCTTCAGGGCGTGGGCCATCATCAGCTTGTGCTCAACGCCTAAGCTGAAGCCGGGGGCCTGTTCGCCGTCACGCAAGGAGGTGTCGAAGATCAGTACGCGGTTAGGGTCTTTGGTACGCTCGGTGCTCATGATGTTTACTTTCAGGCGCTTATCTTTTGTTGATCTTCGGCGGCGGCAGTCTTAGGGCCTTTCAGGCGCTTGATGCCGTAGAGCCGGTCGATTTGCAGACCCAGCGTGTCAATGCTACGTTTTTCATCGCGTGGCCGAACCGTGATCGTCGCCAGACGCGTGTCTTCGTCAATGCCGGTCAGTTCCAGACCGTCAATGTGAAACCCGCGACGCTCAATCAGGCCGAGAACGCGCAGAAGCGTGCCTTCCAGCCGGTCGATCTCAATACGAATCAATTGACTCATCCCAGCGCTCCTCCATCATTTCCGTGTTAGACGCCCCCGGTGGCACCAGCGGCCAGACGTTCTCGCGCGGATCAATCAAAACATGCAACAATGTCGGGCCGTCAGCCGCCAGCAAGCGGTCAATAGCCCCTTCGACTTCGTGGCGCAGCGTAATACGGAAAGCGCTGATACCAAAAGCCTTGGCGACTTCGACGAAATCGGGGTTATCCGACAGGTCGATTTCGGAATAGTTTTCTTCGTAGAACAGTTCCTGCCACTGACGCACCAGCCCCAGCGAGCTGTTGTCGAGCAGGACGATCTTCAGAGGGATACCATAACGACGCAGGGTAGCCATTTCCTGAATGTTCATCATGAATGAGCCATCGCCGGAGACGGTGACGACATGATGATCCGGCAGGGCCAGCTTGGCACCCATACCGGCAGGCAGGCCATAGCCCATAGCCCCCGAACCGCCTGAGGTCAGGTGGGCGCGGTTCTGGGTAAATTCGCAGTGCTGGGCGACCCACATCTGATGCTGGCCGACGTCGCAGGCAACGATGAATTTCTCGCCAGCCTTTTCAGACAGGGATTTCAGCAGGGCCGGGGCGTAGATACCCTTGCCGGGTGCGTCATATTTAAAGCGGTGTTGCCACTTGTTGTCCTTGTTGAACTTAACCCACTCAGACAGGTCGCCGATCTTAGGGTTGAGCGCAGGCAGGGCAATTTTCAGGTCACCGATAACCGCGACATCCGCACGGCGTGTCTTGTTGATCTCAGCCGGATCGATATCGAAGTGGACGATCTTCGCATTGGGAGCAAAGGCCGACAGCTTGCCCGTGGCGCGGTCATCGAAACGCGCACCAATGGCGATCAGCAGATCGGCTTCGTTGACGGCGATATTAGCCGCACGCGTGCCATGCATCCCCAGCATGCCCAGATACAGGTCTTCGTAGGTCGAGATCGTCCCGATACCTTTGAGGGTCGAGACAACGGGAATGCCGGTGCGGGCAACCAGATCACGCAGTTCCTGATCGGCTTCGGCCATGTGTACGCCGCCACCGATATAGAACAGGGGCTTTTTCGCGTTTTCGATCATGCTTGCGGCGGCGGCAATCGCCTTCATGTCCGGTGCAGGCGGGACATAGGCGGGCAGTTCGCCCATGTCGGACACCTCTACGAAGCTTGCGGCTACGTCCTTGGGGATATCGACAATGACCGGGCCGGGGCGGCCTTCCTTGGCGATGGCAAAGGCGCGGGCAATGACCGATGGAATTTGCGCCGGATCGCGAACCAGCCAGGAGTGCTTGACGATCGGCAAAGTCATGCCGATCAGGTCAACTTCCTGAAAGCCGTCCGTGCCCAGAAGGCTGGTGCCGACCTGACCCGTGATACAGACCATCGGGACAGAATCCATATAGGCGTTGGCTATGCCGGTAACGAGGTTGGTCGCACCGGGGCCGGACGTGGCCATACAGACGCCAACGCGGCCTGTGGCGCGGGCATAGGCGTCAGCGGCAAAGGAAGCGCCCTGTTCGTGACGAACCAGAATGTGACGCAGGCCGGACCCTGCCAGCGCGTCATAGATAGGCATGATGGCACCGCCGGGATAACCGAATAGCACATCGACCCCCAACGCTTTCAGCGTGGAGATGACTAACTGTGCGCCGGTGGGCTTATTGGTGCTCATGATGAAATCCCTTGCGCGAAAGTTTGTCGCTGCGCGCCAATACTTTCTTGCATCTTTCGGTGTTGTGAAAAATATCCCGGAAACGCTTTGGTGGCGGCCCTTCAGATATTTTCCGCTTTCTTATTGGGGCGGGTTCCGGCGAACCGGAACCCGTTTTGCCAAAAAGTCTGGACAGGGCGAAGAACCGCTTCGAGCCATGTCCAGTCCTTAATGGAACCACGAAAATGTATTTGACGCGAAGCGGCAAAACGTTTTCGTGAGGCAGGGCTTTTAGCCGTTACCCTTTTGGTTCAGCCAGCTCATGCGCGAACGCAGGTCCTTGCCGACCACTTCGATCGGATGCTCAAGGTCCTGACGCATCAGGGCGTTGTAGCGTGGACGACCGGCCATGTTCTCAAGGATCCAGTCGCGGGCAAAGTCGCCGGACTGAATGTCGTTGAGTACTTCTTCCATGCGCGCACGGGTTTCTTCGTTGATGATGCGCGGGCCGGAAACCAGATCGCCGTACTTGCAGGTTTCAGACACGAACTCGTGCATCTTGGCGAAACCGCCTTCGTACAGCAGGTCAACGATAAGCTTCAGTTCGTGCAGAACTTCGAAGTAAGCGATTTCCGGACGGTAGCCCGCGTCAACCAGGGTTTCAAAGCCGGTCAGGATCAGTTCGGTCGTACCACCGCACAGAACGGCCTGTTCGCCGAACAGATCGGTTTCGGTTTCTTCCTTGAAGCTGGTTTCGATCACGCCACCGATGGTGCCGCCGATGCCACGGGCATAACCCAGAGCTTTGCGGGCTGCGTTGCCGGTTACGTCGCGGTCAACCGCGAACAGGGTCGGAACGCCGCGGCCGCGCTGATATTCGCGACGAACGAGGTCGCCCGGGCCCTTAGGGGCTACGAGGATGACGTCAAGGTCAGGACGGGCATTGACGCGACCGTACAGAACCGAGAAGCCGTGGGCGAACAGGATCGCTGCGCCCTGAGGCGCGTTAGGGGCGATTTCGTTGGCATAGATTTCGGCGTGAGCCATGTCAGGCGTCAGAAGCGCGATGATCGTCGCGTCCTTAACGGCTTCGGCGATTTCAGCGGTCGCCAGACCGTCATGGGTGGCCTTTTGATGGCCTGCACCGCCAGCGCGCACGCCGACGATTACATCAGCGCCGGAATCACGCAGATTCTGCGCATGGGCGCGGCCTTGAGAACCGTAACCGATAATGGCGATACGTTCGCCCTTCAGGCTGTCGGGGGAAACGTCGTCATTAGTATAGATTTTCACGTCAGATAGCTCCGTTTTGGATTGGCCTGAGGGCCGGTGCATTGGGAAGTGGTAATTATTATGCCGCTGTATCAGCCGCCTGTGAGGCCGAATCCAACATTGCAGCGTATTTTGCAAGAGGGGCGAAGCCGTTTTTTACTTTTCCGCCGTTTACAGTCGCAGCAGGGGCTTCCCCGCTACGGATCGTCAGGTCGGCGTCTATGTTCAGGCGGCGACCCTTTATGTCAATGGTAATGGTGTCGGCGTTCTGAACATAACGGATGGATTTGCCGACATGGCTTATGGTGATGCCATTGGTTGACGGGGCGAATTTGCCGTTTGAAATCAGGGCGATGTCTTTCAGTTCTGCCGAAGACAGGGCCGCGAAAATGGCCGACATTTCGGCCTCGTCAGCCGCCGCGATGATGATGGCTTCACCCGATGCGACGCGGCCATCCGTAATGGCGGCAATGGCACCGGCTTCGGTGGCGAAGACGCGGGCCTTCGCTTCAAAGGGATCGCGGCCAAAACCGGCACCGGTCATCACGCAGCCCTCGCGTGCCAGTGAACCGTGCAAAATGACAAACCCCTGAGGGTTTTCTGCATCGGCAGGGGCATCAGTGATTTCGGCGATGTCGATTTTCATTTGGGCGGTCATGACAGGGCTCGGTTGATCAGGCTAAATAACGGGCATATGCGAAAAATCCCGCTCTGGGCGAAGGAGCGGGAGGATGGTTTTCCTCAAGAAATCAGGCGGTTAAGCCGTCTTCACCACTCCGGTATCATGGGGCGTACCACAGATACGCCTACCACAAGCAGGTTGAGAAGGCTTAGGAGAACGGCAGCCATAACAAAGCTCTGGCCCAGAACGCGGATGTTCTGAGTGTCTTTAGTTGCAGCAATGGCAATCGCTTTGCGCAAAATGCACGTCTCCGTTGGCGGGGCCGTTGTGGCTCCGTAGTCAGGCTATATAGACCCAAGACTCAACAAATTGCAAAGACAAAATTGGAAAATTATTTCCGGTTTGGCGGGTAATGGCAAAATTGTTAGAAAAATAATCACAATAAAAAGCATAATACCGAAAAAATATACCTGAAATTGACCTCTGTGGATTAAATGATTGCTTTGGTTGGCGTGAATCCGGAAAGCTTTCGCGGGCGCAAAAAAGTGTACGGTGGCGCCGACAGGCGCGGGCCTGTTGCATTTATGTGTAATGGTTTTATATCGCACACATAACGCTATATATAATGACACCCTGTCTCACCGAAGGTTTTGTATCATGCCCGCTTACCGTTCCCGCACCACGACATTTGGACGCAATATGGCCGGTGCCCGTGCGCTCTGGCGGGCCACGGGTATGACCGAGGCCGATTTCTCAAAGCCCATTATTGCGGTGGTCAATTCGTTCACCCAGTTTGTGCCCGGTCACGTGCACCTGAAAGATCTGGGGCAACTGGTGGCGCGAGAGATCGAAAAGGCCGGTGGCGTCGCCAAGGAATTCAATACGATTGCTGTTGATGACGGTATCGCCATGGGCCACGGCGGGATGCTCTATTCGCTGCCATCGCGTGATCTGATTGCCGACAGCGTTGAATATATGGTCAATGCGCACTGTGCCGACGCCATGGTCTGTATCTCGAACTGTGACAAGATCACGCCGGGTATGCTGATGGCGGCGATGCGTCTGAACATTCCGGCGATCTTCGTGTCCGGTGGGCCGATGGAAGCCGGTAAGGTCGTGTGGCCAGACAAAGACGGCGTGGCGCGCACCCATGCGCTCGATCTGGTCGATGCCATGGTTCAGGCCGCTGACGACAGCATCTCTGACGAGCAGGTTCAGGCCGTTGAAGAAAACGCCTGCCCGACCTGTGGCTCCTGTTCGGGGATGTTTACCGCCAATTCGATGAACTGCCTGACCGAAGCGCTGGGGCTTTCGTTGCCGGGTAACGGTACGACTCTGGCGACACACTCAGATCGTCAGGCTCTGTTTGAAGAAGCCGGGCGTACGATTGTTGAGATTACGCGTCGTTATTATGAGACGGACGACGAAAGTGTTCTGCCGCGTTCGATTGCGACGTTTGAGGCCTTTGAAAACGCCATGCGTCTGGATATCGCCATGGGCGGGTCGTCCAACACGGTGCTGCACCTGTTAGCGGCGGCGCAGGAGGCCGGTGTTGACTTCAAGATGGCCGACATTGATCGACTGTCACGCACTACGCCGTGTCTGTGTAAGGTCGCACCGGCGACTTCGGACGTGCACATCGAGGATGTTCACCGCGCTGGCGGCATTGTCGGCATTCTGGGGGAACTGCATCGCGGTGGCATGCTGCATGGCGAGGTGCCGACCGTGCATTCGCCGACATTGGCTTCGGCGATTGCCCATTGGGACATCAAACAATCCAATGATGAGCGGGTAGCCAATTTCTTTAAGGCGGCACCGGGGGGCGTGCGGACAACGCAGGCCTTTTCACAGAGCCGTCGCTGGGATGAACTGGACACCAACCGCCAGACGGGCATTATCCGTTCGGTCGAGCACGCCTTCACCAAGGATGGCGGCATTGCGGTTCTGTACGGCAATATTGCCGAGGATGGCTGCATCGTGAAGACCGCGGGCGTTGAAGAAGAAATCTGGCGCTTCAACGGGACGGCCAAGGTGTTCGAGGCTCAGGAAGATGCGACCCAAGGCATTCTGAATAATCAGGTTGGACCGGGGGATGTTGTGATCATCCGCTATGAGGGGCCGCGCGGCGGGCCGGGCATGCAGGAAATGCTCTACCCGACCTCCTATCTGAAATCCAAGGGTCTGGGTAAAAAGTGCGCCCTGCTGACGGACGGGCGTTTTTCGGGCGGGACATCGGGCCTGTCGATCGGTCACGCGTCGCCTGAAGCGGCGCAGGGTGGTCTGATTGCGCTGGTTGAAGACGGTGACCGGATCGAGATCGATATTCCGGCGCGGTCGATCAAGCTTGTGGTGTCGGATGCGGTGCTGGCCGAGCGTCGCGCAGCGCAACTGGCCCGTGGCAAGGATGCCTATACGCCGAAAAACCGTGAGCGTTATGTGTCCAAGGCCTTGCAGGCCTATGCCGCCATGGTGACGTCAGCGGATACCGGCGCGGTAAGGGATTTGTCGTTGTTGGGTAAGTAGTTCATGGCGCGTTCATCTTTGGCGACCTAGGTAGAGTAAATAGCCTCACCCCAACCCTCTCCCTGATAGGGGAGAGGGGGTTTAAAAGGACGTACGGAGATGGATAGACGGGTTTTGTTGATGTCCCTGATATCGGCGGGGATTGCGTCAGGGGCGCAGGCCCAGAGCCTGAAAGATATCCTGAAAGGGATTGCCCGTTCGCAGGTGGCACCGCAGCCCGAAGGCAGCGCTGTAACCGGTGGTTTGACTCAGGCCAGTGCTGCGCAAGGCTTGCGGGAAGCCCTGAGCCTTGGGGCCGTGGCTGCCGTGACGAGGGTTGGGCGCGCTGACGGTTACTGGGGCGACAGCCTGATCCGCATCCCCTTGCCGAAAACCTTGGCCAAGGTGCAAACGGGTCTGGCGCAGGTGGGTATGTCCGGGGCTTTGGATGAGGTCCACCTTAAGGTCAATCGGGCGGCGGAAGCTTCGGCACCGGTCGCACGGGGCCTGTTTGTCGATGCTATCAAATCCATGACGCTCAATGATGCGGTGGGTATTGTCAGGGGCGGCTCGACCTCAGGGACGCAGTACCTGCAAAAAGCGACAACGCCACGCCTGACGACCCTGTTTACGCCAACCATCGAAGACGCCCTTGAAGATACAGGCGCGGTCAGGGCGCTGGGGAATGCCATTTCACGCAATGGCCTGAGTAGCTATGTCAAGAAAGAACCCAAGGTTTATCTGGGGGAATATGCGGTGGGTAAGGCGCTGGACGGGCTATTCTATTACGTCGGGCGTGAGGAAAGTGCCATTCGCACCGATCCGGCTAAGCGTACGTCCGAGATTTTGCGGGCGGTGTTTGGGTAGGGCTTGAATTGCCCCCTCCGTCAGCGACTTCGCGCTGACACCTCCCCGCTTCGCAGGGGAGGATTAATGACCATAAAAAAAGCGCCTGATGGAGCGCTTTTTTTATGGCTGTTGAGCCGGATTATTTCTTTTTGGCGGCTTTTTTCGCGGGCTTTTTGGCCGGTGCGTCAGCGGTCAGGGCATCAGCCAGTGACGGGGCGCTGGCGCGGGTGCTGGTCTGCATGGCGGCGGGGGGGAGGGCCGAATTGTCCTGCTTCTCGAGGACCTGAGCGATCAGCGGTTGCGGCATATAGGGCTGAGGCTGGGAAGGAAGCTGAGGCGTTGCGTTTTCGCTGTTATAGATAAAGCCGTAGATCGGATAGACGGTCGAACCGAGGTCGTTAAGCGGGCCGTACCATACCTTAACGGCTGACCAGTCATTGTTCGGAGACACGTCCACCACGGTGACGTTTTCTTCAACCTGACCGCGGCGGCCATTAATGGGCGACCAGTTGGCGTGGGTGATCTGAATAAGGCGATCGGTAATGACCTGAGAGACGACGGCCACGTGACCGCGGCTCATTTTACCATGCTTTTGGAAAACCAGAACGGCGCCGGATTGCGGGGCGTCACCACGTTGATACTTGCCTGAAGCCTTTTCCCACCATGTCCAGGCATCGCCATAGATGTCCATGTTGGTGATCGAGCGTGCGAAGGTCACGCACTGCCAGTAAGGGGACTTAGTGGTTTGCGCCATGGCGCTTTGGGTACCAAAGGCAAGACACACAGTAAGGGCAAAAGCCGCCAGTTTTTTCAGCACGCGCACGCTCCGGGTTGATTTGAAGCGTTTGGACGCTTCTCTCTTAGCAGGGGTGGTCGCGGAATGAAAAACCTGAAGCCTAAAAGCCCGCGACAAATCAGTTACAGGATTTGATACATACTACAGGGGAATTTACAAAGTGTTTATTTTGGTAAAAGTGACAATTTTCCCACAGAAAATATGATGGGCGTCAAGAAAGCGGTTAAGAATCAATTAACTATAATTGTAATGGCGGCGTAAAATTTTTTGTCGGGAATATATGCGGGGCGCAGGAGGTAAGAAACCGGCAAAGGGGGCGGGTCTGTTGATGTCACCCCTCACCCCAGCCCTCTCCCCCATGGGGAAGAGGGAGGTAAAACAAAATAACAACCGTTATTTGCCTCGGGGCTAAAGGGTGCAGGGCCTGAGGCCCTGCTATTTTTGCTTCCAGCTGCCGGAAGTGTCTTTGTAGAACTCACCGGCCTTGAGCTTGGGCAGGATGACGTTGTTGAACGCCGAAGCACCGGCAGCGGCAGGGGACACACCGTTCTGGCTGGCGGCCTGTGCGTAGACGCCCGCGCGACCGGTATTGATTTCATCAACTGCAGCCTTGGTGGCGGCATCGCCCGGCTTAACGAAGCCAAGGTAACCATCGGATTGTTCGCCAACGATACCAGCGGCCTTGGCGGCATCGACCTTTTGACGGGCGGCGGATTGTGCCAGAGCCGGTGTGGTCAGGGCCACGGTGCCGGTAACAACCACAGAAGCGGCCAGAACCGCGCTCATCAGGGACAGGGTAATCTTTTTCATGTCTTTAATCTCGCTCTCTTGTCCGGATCAGAACAGGTCGGGGTTTTGTTTAACCAGCGCCTTGACGTCTTCATCAAGGCTGATGCGGACATTGTGATCAAGCTGGGCGTAGATGGTGATCGGATCGACCTGCAAACGAATGGTCGGGGTACAGGCCGAAGCCAGTGTTGCTGTCAGTAGAGCGGCTCCGATTATCAGCGGGCGCTGTCCTGCGGTAAAAATCAGTCGGGTCATAATATACAGCTCCGTAGCGGAAAATCGGTCAGTCAGTTGACTATATATAGGCGGTATAATCTGAACCTGACCTGAATGCGATGTCAATTTTGTGAAGCGTCGGTGTCAGAATCCAGTGTTTGTCCACTTTTGAGGCGGTCGAAGTCGGCCAGATCCTGTAGCAACTGATCTAGGTTGAGGGTCATGCCCAGATGCAGATCGACGCCGGTGCCGGACGGCAGGTCAATCGGCTTGGTGGCCCATGTGCCTCTGAGGTAGTCAATGATGCCAATACGGGCTTCTTTTTTCTCGGGCGGGTCATAATTGCCCTTAATGCGGAAATTGAAGCCCAGACGGCCGTTATCGAGCGAGGCAATGCTGGCCTCAAGGTTTTCATAAGCCAGATTTTCAAGCGCCTGATAGGCCATGTTCTCAATGGCGGTGCCTTCGACGGCCTGAACGGGCAGGTTGCCGCTTTCGGGGGTAGCGGTGGCGCTGCCGTCGGCGGAGCCTTGCAGGGCGGTGCGGCTGATGGATATGCGGCCCGGTCCGTCGCCTTTAAGCTCGCCCTTGTCAAACTGGAAGGTGCCGTCACCGGACAGGGCAAAGGGCACACGGCCCGATACTGTGCCTTCGAATTTCATGTCGCGGCCAAAATCGGTGGCCGAGATAACCTGACCGAAGTTCAGGCGCTCAAAGCGCAGGGCACCGGTAAAGCCTTTGGTGGAATCAAAAGGAACATCCATCGGGTCAAGCAGGACGTGGCCGCCCGGTGTGGTAACATCGGCGCGTTCAAGGGTGACATAGTCGCCGAAGAACTGAAGGTTTGCGTCAATATCGCTCAGGGGGATGACCGACATAAAGCGGTCGAGGCGCAGGGACTGTCCGGGATCGGAGGCGAGTGGGGCCAGAGAGGTGAAGGTCATTTCCCCCCTAAGGCCGTTGGCCTGCCCCAGCGGGCCGTTGAAATCTATGCCTTTCAGCGTCAGGATGCCGCCTGAGTCGCCACCGTCCTTGTGCCAGCCGAAATGACCTTTGAAATCAATGCTGCCGGAGACGTCACGGGTGGCGACGCCCGCCACGGCAGGGGTCAGGTCAAGCGGTTGCAGGCCGTCAGGGGTGAAGGTGAGATTGTCTGCGGTAATATCGGCGCGACCAACGCCGGTTCTGACGTCAGAGGTAATGTCGATCGTAGCGATCGGATCGGGGGCACGGGTCAGAACGGCGGAGCTATAGGGGGAGACATAGAGGCGTCCGTTCAGGGTGCGGGCGTCCTGTTCCACATTGCCCTTAATGCCGACGGGGTGGAAGCGCGGGGCCTCAAGGGCGTCTTCGGCGCGCAAGGTTTCAAGGCCGACGGTAAAGGCCAGACCGTCTGGCAGGCTGCGGGCCGTAAACCGGCCATTGCCTTCGGACAGGCGGGCCTGATAGTCTGGGGCGTCGCCCTTAAGGCCGGTAAAGGTACCCTGTGCGCGCCACTGGCCATCAGGAGTCAGGCTGACAAGCGGCGCACCGGCGCGGCAGATCCGGCCGGTAACATCAGTGAGTCTGCCGCCGATATCGGCGCGGTCGGCCCGAAGGTCGATACAGTCACCGAGGTCGATCAGCGTGCCTGAGGCGCTATAGTGGAACAGGCCGTTCATCTTAAGGTCTGCGCCATAGAGCGGGGCGAAGCTGATGCGGCTTTGGGCGTTGAAACGGCCACGGACGGCGCCATTGGCCAAAAGCGTAATGTCGGAGACCCGCGCCGTGGTTTCGGGCAGGTCACCGCCGGTCAGGCTGAGGTTCAGGGCGCCGGTGCGCTGGCTTGAAACAATGGGCCGGTTGGGCAGGGGGGTGACCAAGATGCGTCCGCCGGTGGCCGGTATCAGGCGGGCTGGCTGTTTCAGGCGCAGGTCGAAGCCCGTGTCATCTATGATCAGTTGTGCGCCCCTGGCTTCAAGGCTGAAGCGTTCAACGGCGCGCGACAGTGAAACCATCACGTCGGGGCTGTCGGGCGGTAGGGGAACGGGGGGGGCGTCCGGTGTGGCGGTGGCCAGCGCCCTTTGGTAGCTGAGGTTTGCGGCTTCGCGGCTGGCGGCCAGATCGCTGGCGCGTTTGCGGGCGGCGTCGGCAAGGCCTGTGTAACGGGCGTCAGGGCTGCGGAGGTCGGTGTCTATGCGGGCTGTGAAACCGGTTTCCGGCGCGATATGGGCCTCACCTTTGACGGTCGCATCAAGCCGGTTGAGGCTGAGGTCGTTCTGGACAAACCGGCCTGAGCGGGCGCGACCGGCAAAGTCTATATCGGTGCGCTCATCGGCATGGCCGAGGGTAAAATCATCAAAAACGATGTCTGTGTTCTGAAGGCGCAGGCTGCCCTGTGTGAAGTCACCGGCGGAGCCTTTGACAGGACCGGTGATCTGAAGGGTTGGCGCATTATCCGACAGGCGGGCCTCAAGGGATAGGTTTTCGCTGCTGAGATACAGGTCGCGGGTAGAGATATCGTCGGAATCGAGGCTTTGGGCGCGCAAGGCCACATGGCTCTGGCCTGCAAAGGCGCTGATGTTGTCGGCCAATGTGCCGTCGGCGCTTAAGTGCGCTTCAAGCTGTTTGGCCTTAAGGGCTGGGGATGTAATCCCGCCCGCCCGGACGCCAAGCGTGGCCTTAAGCGGGCCGTCAAACAAGGCGTCGGCCTTATCGCGATAGGGCAGACGCGCATCGAGGTCGGCACGAATGCTGTTCAGAACGGTGGGATCGGTTGTCTCTGAGATCAGAGACAGGGTGTCGGCGCTCAGTTCCGCCTGAATTTGCAGGGCTTCGCCGGTCTGGGCGTCGGGCACGGTGCGCAGGTGTACCTTACCGGAGGTGAGCTGGCCCTGAGCCCGTGCGCCATTCAGATCGGCGGGCTTAAGGGTGATGTCGGCGGTTTTCAGGCGTCCATTGCTTAGGTGCGCATCGCCTGTGCCGGCAAAACGGCCATAGGCGGTGTGGGCTGTGATCCTCGCATCCCTGATCAGGATGATATCGGGCGGGGCGCTCTGGGAGTCGTCAGGGCTGGTGCGCTCAAGGAACGGCTGGAGGGTGCCGAGGTGCAGGCCCTTGTCGTCATAGGTGAAGCTCAGTTCGGGGCGATTAAGGGTAATCTGTTTGATGCGCGCCAGAGGCAGGCCCGCCTTGAACAGGCTGAGCTCGTAATCAACTGAAAAGTCCTTTAGTACCAGATCAGGCTCTTCGGGCAGGCCGATAACCGCATGGCCGGTGACGCGTTTCAGGCTGAGGCGTTCGATGTGGATTTCGGCAGGTATGCCCTGACGGCCAAGCCAGCCTTCGGCCAGTTCGCGGGCAATATCCTTGCGCGCGGCGACGGCCAGAACCCCCAGGGCGGCCGTACCCAGAAGGGTGAGCATCAACCAGCCGCGGGCGCGGGATTTAGGTTTCGGACGGCGCGGCGGGGGAAGGCTGCCGCCGCCGTGACCCTCATCGGCATTGCCGTTACCGCCGTTGCCCGGCGTCGGGTCAGGTGTGGGTTTTTTGCGTGCGCCTTTCGGGCCTTTGCCGTTCGGGCTTACGGCGCGGGTAAAGGCGACCATCGGCGGCAGGCGCACAGGAAACAGCAGGTCATTATCCCTGTCTGTGGGCCTGTCTTCGGCCTGATCACCGGACAAATCCAAAGGGGGTAATCTCGTAGAGGGCACGCCTGTGCTTTCCGTGGGTTGGTACGCAGGGGTACCATGGTTAAACTATATGTCTTAAAAAAGATGATCCGGTTTACAAAGCGTGAAAAAAGTGGCGGCCAGACCCCGTCGCCGCCTTCATTCAGGGTACGGAAAAATGGGTGCATTCGTCTGCGGTGCGCCGGTTTCGATAAACGGACATCACAGGAAAATAAATTCCTTGCAAAAAAATATGCGCTTCTAAGCGCCTTATTAACCTTACAGATATAGAGATACGGGACTTTTTCGTCTCCTGAGCGTGTGAGTGGCTTAAGGGATGCGTCTAATTTTCGCCTTGTTTTGGCGTATTGAAGACTGTTAATAACTCACAGACTGGCTTTTTGTGCATATTTTTATAATATGCCGAAATGAATCACCGTATGCACTTACTTGCGGGGTGATCGGACATTTCGGGCGGTGAAGCGTTCGTAGTTCACGATCCTTTCCTTCAGGTGTGCATCTGTATGACGGGGACTGATGACTCAACTTGACCCACGCCGACAGCCTGTTCGCCTTACGCCAATGATTTTTCTGGCGGCGGCGACCCTGACTGTCGGGACGCTGTTATGGCGGGTAGTTCAGCCCATGCCCGCAACAGCGACCGAAATGGATCCGGCAGCCATTCTGGCGCTTGAGACCCGTGCCCTTACCGAAGCGGCGTCGCGTCCCGGTTTCGCGCAGCCGGTCAATGTGCCGGTGATCGTGCGCGCCGGTGAAAGTCTGGCGCAGGCCGTGGCCCGTACAGGCGTTTCCAATTCAGAGGCTCAGGCCGCTGTCAATCTGTTGTCTCAGGCGTTTGACGTCGTCAATATCAACAAGGGCATGAGCTTTCAGGCCGCAATCGCCAAGCCTCAGGAAGGTTCACGCGAGACGGCACAGCTTTTGGGGCTGACGCTCAGAACCGGCCCGGCCAAGCAGCTTACCCTGACCACAAGTCATGACGGCGCCATGCGACTCAGGGCGCTTGAGGAGTCCGTGCGCGATGAGCGCCGCGTGGCCATTGGCACGATTGACGGGTCATTGTTTACCTCAGCCGCCGCCCTTGGAGCGCCTCCGGGCCTGACGGGCGAGGTCGTGAAACTGTTCGCTCACAAGCTCGATTTCGAACGTGACATCAAGGCCGGTGATACGTTTAAACTGGTGTTCGACCGCAAGGTGACCGAAAGCGGTCGCGTAGTGGAAACCGGTAATCTGCTCTATGCCGAAATCGCCGCCAAGGGTAATGTCACCCGTTTCTATGCCTTCCAGCGTAAGGGCGACAAGGAGCATCAGTTTTTTGACGAGACCGGCAAGAATATCAAGGGCTTCCTGCTGGCGACGCCGGTAGCGGCTCCGCGCCAGACCTCAGGCTATGGCATGCGGACCCACCCGATTCAGGGCTTCCGCAAGATGCATACCGGTGTTGATTTTGGTGCGCCTACGGGGACGCCGGTCTATGCCGCCGGTGACGGTGTTGTGGCCGATGCCAAGTGGTGGGGCGGCTATGGCCGCTGGGTGCGTGTAACCCATACCAAGGAATGGCAGACCGGCTATGCCCACCTGTCGCGTATTGCTGTAAAACCCGGGCAGCGTGTCAAGCAGGGTGAACTGATTGGTTATGTCGGCTCAACGGGCAATTCGACCGGCCCGCACCTGCATTTCGAAGTGTGGCACAAGAACCGTCCGATCAATCCGCGTGACGCCAAGGTGCCGCAGGGCACGATTCTGGCGGGCAATGATCTGGTGACCTTCAAGGCGCGCAAGCATGAGATCGACTCCATGATTGCCATGGCCGACACCAAGCGCACCCAGGACAACCAGTTGTCTCAGACGCTGGCCATGAAGGCCTCACCCTATCAGTACGAAAGCGGTGAAAACGCCAATAAGCTTGTGGCCAAGTCCGAGCGTACGCAACGTAATGTGGCCTTGAAGCCGGCTTTGTCCTCCACACGTGGCAGCCAATAACCTCATATTGAAAGTCCTTCGGCCGGTGGCCTCAGTGTACTTTCAATATGTATCAAAGCGGTCGGATAAAACCTCGGGGCGGCCCGTTGGTTTTATCCGGCTTTTTTTGTTTAAAGATGGGCCCGCCACTCTGACCCATCAGAGATGAGGATAACGGCCTATTCCAGTCGGTCGGCCTTATAGAGGGTCGGGAAGAGTTTGACCCACGCGCCGGTGGCGAGCAGGGCACCAGCCCCGCCAAACAGAGCGGCGGCTACGGGGCCTAACAGGCGGGCAATCAGGCCGGTTTCAAAATCACCGAGTTCATTAGAGGCACCGATAAACAGATAGGACACGGAGCCTACGCGGCCGCGCATGGCATCAGGGGTGACAATCTGCACCAGCGTGCCGCGCACATAGACGCTGATCATGTCAGAGGCCCCGAGCACGGCCAGCGCCGCCACGGACAGAAAGATATTGGTCGAGAGGCCAAACAGGATGGTCATCAGGCCGAATACGGCGACGCCACCATACATCCATTTACCGGCATTGTGGCGCAGGGGGTATCGCGACAGATAAAAGGCCACCAGCACCGCCCCTATGGCCGGTGCGGCGCGTAAGGCGCCATAACCTATCGGGCCTGCGTGGAGGATGTCTTTGGCAAAGACCGGCATCAGGGCCGTGACGCTGCCGAGCAGGACGGCAGCGAGGTCAAGCGATAGCGCGCCGAGAACGATCTTATTGGTCCAGACATAGACCAGACCTTCCCTGACCATGGCGATTTTTGAGCCGGTCTGGGGTTCGGGTTTTGTGTTGGCCTTCATGGTGATGATCATCACGCCAGCGATGACAAAAAGAACGGCGCTGACGCCATAGGCAAAGACGGTGGAAATGGCCACAAGACCGCCCCCTATGGCCGGGCCGGCTATGGAGCCGATCTGCATGGCCATGGAGTTTGAGGCAATGGCATTGGGCAGAAGGCGGCGCGGCACAATCATCGGGGCAATGGCCGAGGTGGCGGGCGCAATCAGCGAGCGCGTGGCCCCCAAAACCGAGGCCAGGGCGATCAGGCCCCAGATCGGCGGATGATCCATCAGCGACAGACCGAGATAGCCTGCGGCAATCAGGGCCTGAGCGACAATGGTGTAGCCCATGATTTTTTTGCGGTCATGGCGATCAGCCAGAATGCCTGCGGGCAGGGTCAGGCAGAACATCGAGATGAACTGCGCCAGTCCCATGATGCCGACATAGAGAGCGGCTTCGGCAATGGAGGAATCGCGGCGCGCGATCTCATAGATCTGCCAGGCGATGACAGCGCTCTGGGAGGAGAAACCAAGCACGGCCGCCAGCCTGCCGATCCAGAAATTCCGGTAGGCGGGGATGGAAAAGGGCCCTTTTGGCTCAGGTTCGGGAGCAGGATCGGTCACGATGTTAAATCCGCAAAAACACACACACGGAGGGAGTGGCTCAATACAAAAGCCTTTGCATTCAGGTCGCCCTCGTCTTACACCACAGCGCATGACGAATACACAAAAACCTTCTGTAACAGAGCTTGATCCGGTTTCGCTGACGCAGAGCCTGATTAATCATGCGTCGGTGACGCCTGCCGATGCCGGTGCCATGGACAAGGTGCAGCGTACGCTTGAGGCGCTCGGGTTCCGCTGTCAGCGCCTGAGGTTCGGTGAGATCGAAAACCTCTATGCGCGGCGCGGTGAGGTCTCGCCCAATCTCTGTTTTGCCGGTCATACGGATGTCGTGCCCGAAGGCGCGTTAGAGGGCTGGCGCTCCGATCCGTTTGCGGCGGCGGTCGAAAACGGTGTGCTGACCGGGCGCGGGGCAGTCGATATGAAGGGCGGGATTGCCGCGTGGATTGCCGCTGTGTCGCGCATCGGTGAGGTGGCGGGGTCGCTATCGTTCCTGATTACCGGCGATGAGGAAGGCGAGGCGCTTGATGGCACTAAAAAGGTCGTTGAGTGGTTGCAGGAAACCGGTGAGGTGATCGATCACTGTATTGTGGGTGAACCAACCTCAAGTGCCGTTTTGGGCGATATGATCAAGGTCGGCCGTCGCGGCTCGATCAATGCGACGATTACGGTGACCGGCAAGCAGGGCCATGTCGCCTATCCGCAGCGGGCGCTTAATCCCGTGCCGGTGCTGGTGGATATCATGGCCGAGTTGAAAGCTCGCGTGCTGGATGATGGCTATGAGCGGTTTTTACCGTCAAACCTTGAGATCACCACCTTTGATGTCGCTAATCCGACGACCAATCTGATCCCGCAGGCGGCTTCGGGGCGGATCAATATTCGCTTTAATCCGGCCCATTCGGGCGCGGCCTTACAGGCGTGGATTGAAGGGGTGGCGGCGAAGGCGGCTGAAGGCTCAGGGGCGAAGGTTGAGGTGAAAGCGGCGATTTCCGGTGAGGCGTTCCTGACCGAAGGCGGGGCCTTTGTTGACCTTATTCAGGATGCGATCCGCGAGCAGTTGGGGGTTGAGGCCGATCCGTCAACGACCGGTGGCACGTCGGATGCGCGGTTCATTCGCGCCCTGTGTCCGGTGGTGGAGTTTGGGCTGGTGGGGCAGACCATGCACCAGGTCAATGAAGCGACACCGGTGAAGGATTTGTATGATCTGGCAGATGCCTATCAGCGGCTGATCGGGCTTTATTTTGAGCGGATGGCCTGAGTTATTTTTGATGGCGCAGACGTGAAACAGGAATGGCGACCCAGTCGGCCTCCTGCCCCCACGCCTCACCCAGAAACGTATTAACGTCTGCGCCCAGTAATTCGCCCTGACCGGCGAAAAACAGCACGCGATGCGCCCCAATGGTTTCAGTAATGTTTTCCATTGGCTTTAGCGGCAGGCCTTGCAGCGGCCCTTGGCTTCGATGGTGACGCGTTCGACCTTGAAGTCGCTTTCGAGGGCTTTTTGCGTGATGCCGCTCAGGTTTAAGGCCACTTCCTCGCTCTTGCCGCAACATTCGCAGAGCAAAAAAGCCGCTGAATGGGATTCGGTGTGGTCGTGGCAGGCGACAAAGGCGTTGAGGCTTTCGATGCGGTGGATCAGGCCCATCTGCTCAAGAAAGCTCAAAGACCGGTAGACGGTCGGCGGCTTGGCCGCGCCTTCGGGGTGAAAGCGGTCGATCAGGTCATAGGCCTTGATGGGGCCATTGTGCGCCAACACCAGCTCAAGGGTGCGCAGGCGTGGCGCGGTCATGCGCTCACCGGCGGCGAGGCACAGGGCCTGTGCTTCGGCAAGGCGCGCCTCAATGCCGTTGCTGTCAAGGGCATGGTCGTGATGATGATCGTGATCGCAGGCGGCGTGAGTCATGGTCGTAATGTAGTGTCGGACAACGCGAAGTGCAATCGTAAAGGGTTTTCAGGCTTGACTTGAATTATGTTATTACATAACGGGAGTAGATTGTGCGTCTGTGACTCCGGAGTTTCCCATGTCTCGTCTGTCGTCTTGTCTGTTCTGCTCGTTTCTGGCGCTTGGGGCCAGTGTGCCGGTTCTGGTTATGGCGGGAGGGGCTTTGGCGCAGACAGTGGCTGAGGATGAGGTCACCGAGATTATCGTCACCGGCACGGCCTATGGCGTTTCCAAACATGCCCTGACCAGCAATGTCGATGTACTGACGCGCAATCATTTGAGCGAAAAACCGGCGCAGGGGCTGGGGGATCTGCTGGCTGGTTTGCCGGGGGTGCGGTCATCGAATTTTGCGCCCGGTGCCAGCCGTCCGGTTATTCGTGGTCTGGATGGGTTTCGCGTGCTGGTGCTGAATAATGGCATGGGGTCGGTCGATGCCTCGGCCATGTCGCCGGATCACGCGGTCGGTACCGATCCGCTTGAGGCGCAGCGTATTGAGGTGCTCAGGGGGCCGTCGGCGCTGATCTATGGCGGCAATGCCATTGGCGGCGTCGTCAATATTATCGACGACCGGATTGCCACGACGCCCGTCAAAAACGGCGTTGAAGGCCGCGCCACGGCACAGGTATCGAGCGGCAATAACGGCAAGCAGTTAGGGATCAATGCGAAGATCGGTGACGGGCCGGTGGTGGTGACCTTTGATGTGCTGCGCCGAAAAAGTGATGACTATGAAACCCCGGTCGGGCCGGAGTCGCGCTATCTGACTGATCTGGAGGGCGAAGAACCGGACAGCGCCCGCCGTCAGGGCAATTCGGGCGTTGATCTGAAAAACTACGGGGCCGGGATTTCCTTTGTCGGTGCATCCGGCTTTGTCGGGCTGGCGGTTAAAAAAACTGATAGCCGCTATGGCGTGCCGGGCCATGTGCATGCCCATGAGGAGGACGCACATGATCACGACCACGACCACGACCATGAGGAACACGGCGACGAGGGTGTGACCATTGGGCTGAAGCAGACCCGCTATGATGTGCGTTCCGGACTGGATGTCGCCTTTGCCGGTTTCAACCGCATTGAGGTTGATGCGGGCTATACCGATTATCAGCACACGGAATATGAAGGTCATGAGGTCGGTACACAGTTCTTCTCGGAAGGCTATGAGGTGCGGGCCAATCTGATCCGCCGCCAGATGGGGGCTTTGAGCGGGGCGGTGGGCTTAAGTCTGTCTGAACGCGATTTCGAGGCGCAGGGCGATGAGGCCTTTGTGCCGTCAAGCACGACGAAGGATGCCGGTATCTATGGGCAGTTCCGCTGGGATCGTGAGGTCTGGGGGCTTGAGGGCGGGGTGCGGGTCGATCGCAAGACGGTCAGCGCGACAGGCTTTTCACGCGATTTCGATAATCTGTCGGTGTCGGCGGGCAGTTTCTGGCGTCCCAATGACCATGCGTTTTTTGGCCTGAGCCTGACGCGGTCTGAGCGCGCGCCTTCGGATGTGGAACTGCTGGCCAACGGGCCCCATGTCGGCACAGGTGCCTATGAGGTGGGCGACGTGACGCTGAACAGCGAGGTCGGCACCAGCCTTGAGCTAACCGGTCACTGGACGGCGGATGAGCACACGGCCTTCACCATCGATGCGCATATTTTCGCCAGCCGCTTTGAGGACTATATCGATCTGCGCCCGACCGGTGCGGAAGAAGACCATCTGCCGGTCTATCAGTTTGTTCAGACCGATGCCGATTTCCACGGCTTTGAGCTGGAGGTCGGGCGTGACCTGTGGAGCCGTGGTGCGCAGTCCTTACGGTTTGAAGCCACCTATGACTATGTGCGCGGCAAGAGCGACCTGGGCAATGTGGCGCGGATATCGCCGTCTGCACTAACAGGGCGGCTGGAGTATGAAGGGGTTAAGTGGCGCAGTCAGGTTGAGGTGCGCCACGTGCGCGATGCCGACAAGAATCTGGCGGAATTTGAGACCGCGACCGAGGGCTATACGCTGGTCAACCTGTTTGCGGCCTATCATATCGCGCCGTCCGTGTCGCTGTTTGGCGAGGTGCGCAATATCGGCGATGTCGAGATTCGCGAGCATGTGTCTGTGCAGAAGCATCGCGTGGTCGGGGCCGGGCGCAGCCTGCGTACGGGACTGGTGTACCGATTCTGATTACAGGGGGCCGGATGCTCCTCTGCCCCCTGTCTAAGTCACGGCAGGGTGTATGGCGGCGGAATATCAGACAATATCTTGCGTAAGGGCCTAAGCTTGCGCTAGAAGCGATGTTCCTTAGTTTCACACATTAACGATAAAGAGCGATTATGGTTGACCAAGCGCCTCAGGATCAGAACCTGCTGACAGGGAATGTACTGTTTTATAAAAACCCCGAGCCTCTGAGCCTCGAAGCGCACGGTGCGCTTGGCATCAGTGCTTCGACGACGCCGCATGCCTTTGTGGCGGAAACCAATGTAGTGCCTTTGACGGTTGCGGAATTCCCGGCCGCTTCTTTGAGCTATCCGATCGTGTTCATCGGTGACACCCGTATGCCCGTAGCGGCCATGGGGCTGGCCAGCGGTCAGAACATGTTTGTGTCGCCTGAAGGTGTGTTCCGTCCGGACGCCTATCTGCCGGCGTTTGCGCGTCGTTATCCCTTCGTTTTTGCTAACGACGATCAGGATCAGCGCATGATCCTGTGTGTCGATACGCAAGCTTCGGTGATCACCGCCACTAACCCTGACGTGCCTTTCTTTGAAGGTGGCAAGCCGACAGCTTTTGTCGATAACGCCATGCAGTTCTGCACGGACTTTGAAAACGAGCGCCGCCGCACCGAGTCTTTCGTCAATCTGCTGAAAGAACTTGATCTGCTGGCCCCGCGCGAAACCCTGTACCGCCCGAACAACCCCGATGGGACGCAAGGTGAGCCGCAAAAGATCGCCGAATATTTCGCGGTTGATGAAGCCAAGCTCAACGCCCTTTCGGGTGAAAAGCTGGTGGAACTGCGTGACAATGGCGCTTTGATGCATATCTATGCGCACCTGACCTCGCTTCTGTCGTGGGACAAGCTGATTGCCCTGACGATCGAGCGTAACAATCAGGCACCGGCTCCGGCCAACGTCAACTAAGCCGTTTGGTCTGACGATAATCTCAAAGCCCCGAAGGTGACTTCGGGGCTTTTTGTTTGCGCATTTCAGGCTTTGTCATCAAACTGTTGCGCGGCGGGATTACTCGGCGGGTATGTTTGGCGTTATTGCCGTGAAAGGATAGCGAATGCGTATTTTCACTCCTATGGTGGTTGGTTTAGCGCTGGGGGCCCTGACGGTCACCGGTGCCATGGCACAGGAAACGCCTAAGCGGGCGAAGAACGTCATTGTCATGATTTCCGACGGGGCCAGCCCGAACACCTGGGACGCGGCCAGCTTTTACAGGTTTGGCGGACGTGGAAAGGAAGCCTACGACAAGTTTGATGTAAAGCTCTATGCTTCAACCCATCCGCTGAATACATCGGGTACGCCGACCCTTAGTAATGAAGGCGCTGTGACCTTTGATCCTGAGCGTATCTGGGATGATGCGAAAAGTGACAGCGTCTACAAAGGCGGCACGGTTGGTGATTTTAAAGGCTTTTTCACCGGCTATGACTATGCGCGCACTAATGTCACCGACTCGGCAGCCGCAGCGACCGCTTTGGCGTCAGGCCATAAGACCTATAACAGCGCCATTAACTGGTCGAACAATGACCAGAAGCTGAAGCACATCGGGGAATATACGGTCGAAAGCGGTCGGGCTTTGGGCGTTATTTCTTCGGTTCAGATAAGCCATGCGACCCCTGCCGGTTTTCTGGCGCACAATATCAACCGGAATAACTATGCCGAAATCGGGCGGGAGATTGTTACCTCCGGTCTGGCGACGGTGGTCATGGGGGCGGGGCATCCGTACTTTGACAGCGATGGCAAGCCGGTAGCCGAACCAGCTGAGGCGGCGTTTCGTTATGTCGGCGGTAAGGACGTCTGGGGTGACCTCAAGGCCGGAAAAACGCCTTACAAGCTGATTGAAACCAAGGCTGATTTTGAGGCTCTGGCTGACGGGAAGCTTGATTTTAAGGGCAAGTCGAAAATCCTTGGGACGGTGCAGAACAATGCCACGCTGCAATATTCGCGTTCGGGCCTGACAGCGGGTGACAAGCTTGAGAACCAGCCTGATCTGGCGACCATGACACGCGGGGCGCTCAATGTATTGTCTAAGGACGAGGACGGCTTCTTCCTGATGGTCGAAGGCGGGGCCGTGGACTGGGCGGCGCATGCCAATAATCTGCCGCGTCTGGTGGAGGAGCAGGTTGACTTCAATCTGGCGGTCGAAGCGGCGGTGAAATGGGTCGAGGCCAACAGTTCGTGGGATGAGACCCTGATCATTGTTACCACCGATCATGGCAACGGCCTGCTGCTGGGGCCGGATTCGGGCGACAAGGCCCATTCGCCTATCATCAGTCAGGGACGGGGTAGTTTGCCGCTGGTGCGCTGGCATACGGATAACCATACGCGGGAACTGGTGCCACTGTTCGCCAAGGGCGCGGGGTCGGATTACTTCCTGAAAGTGGCGAAGAAGCATGATGGTCTGGCGCGCTATGATGTGCCGGAAACAAGCTGGTATTATGTCGATAATACGGATGTGTTCCGTGCGGCGGCCAATGCCTTTGGTATTGAGGTGGCTAAGTAATCAGGGGGTTACCCCTCGTCCCGGCCCTCTACCCGGAAAGGAGAGGGAGGATAAAAAAAGCGGAGACACAGGGAATGTGTCTCCGCTTTTTATCTAAATGCCCCCTCCGTCAGCGACTTCGCGCTGACACCTCCCCCGTAAACAGGGGAGGATGTAAGGGGATGGACGATGTTTCACACCTCAGGGCTGATGGGTGCAGGGCCTGAGGCCCTGCTTTTATCCTGTCGCGCATCTTACCCGAAAACCGGTTTCCACTTTTCGGGATGCGCTTAGGCGTATTCCTGAATGGAACGGACATCCAGTTCACCGTTGGCCGTAGCGGCAATGGCGCGGGCGGCGGCGAGCGCGCCATTGGCTGTGGTGTAGTAGGGAATCTTCATCATCAGGGTCGTGCGGCGGATCGAGAAGGAATCAAGCAGGGCCTGCTTACCTTCGGTGGTGTTGAACACCAGAGCGATGTCGCCGTTTTTGATGGCATCCAGAATGTTCGGACGGCCCTCAAGTACCTTTTTGATGCGTTCTACCTTAAGGCCGTTTTCCGCCAGATAGTCCGCCGTGCCACCGGTGGCGACGATCTCAAAGCCGAGACCGGTCAGGGTCTTGGCGGCTTCGAGGATGACCGGCTTGTCCTGATCCTTGACCGAGACAAACACCTTGCCTTTGGTCGGCAGCTTGACGCTTGAGCCTAACTGCGCCTTGGCGAAGGCACGGGCAAAGGCGTCGAGAATGGTTTCGCCTTCACGCACCCAGTCAAGACCCATCACCTCACCGGTCGAACGCATCTCAGGGCCAAGCACCGTATCGACATTGGCGAAGCGGGCGAACGGGAAGACGGCTTCCTTCACGGCCACGTGGTTGTAGTCGCGTGGTGTCAGACCAAAACCGGCCAGAGGCTCATTGGCCATGACCTTGGCAGCGATACCAGCCAGAGGCTGACCGAGCGTCTTGGCGACAAACGGCACGGTACGCGAGGCGCGCGGGTTGACTTCGAGGACGAAGATTTCCGGGTTGGTGTAGGGGTTCAGGATAGCGAACTGAACGTTCATCAGACCTTTGACGTTCAGGGCGCGGGCCAGTTCAACGGTCTGACGCTCAAGCTCCTTGACGGTTTCAGGCTTAAGCGAGAAGGGCGGCAGAGAACAGGCGGAGTCGCCCGAGTGCACACCGGCTTCTTCGATATGTTCCATGATGCCCGCAACAAACACGTCACCGGAACCGTCGGCCAGCGCATCGGCATCGACTTCGATGGCCGCGCTGAGATACTGATCGATCAGGACGGGGGAGTCGCCCGATACCTGAACCGCTTCACGCACATAGCGGGTCAGTTGCTCGTCGTCGCGAATGATTTCCATCGCACGGCCACCCAGCACATAGGACGGGCGGATAACGATCGGATAGCCAACCTTATGGGCCGCGGCGAAGGCTTCTTCGGGGGTGCGGGCAATGGCGTTGACCGGCTGTTTCAGGTTGATCTGTTGCAGCAGTTGCTGGAAGCGTTCGCGGTCTTCGGCCAGATCGATAGCGTCTGGTGAGGTGCCGAGGATGGGGATGCCTTCGTCCTCAAGCGCCTGCGCCAGTTTCAGAGGCGTCTGGCCACCAAACTGAACAACAACACCGGCCAGTTCGCCGGAGGATTGTTCAACGGCGATCAGTTCCAGCACGTCTTCGGCGGTCAGGGGCTCGAAGTACAGGCGGTCAGAGGTGTCATAGTCAGTCGAAACCGTCTCGGGGTTACAGTTGACCATGATGGCTTCGATGCCGAGTTGCTTATAGGCAAAGGCGGCATGACAGCAGCAGTAGTCGAACTCGATGCCCTGACCAATACGGTTGGGGCCGCCCCCCAGGATGATCGCCTTCTTGCGGTCGGACGGCTGAGCTTCGCACTCAGGTGTTTGGCCGAGCGCACCGGTTTCGTAGGTCGAATACATATAGGCCGTCGAGGACGCAAATTCGGCGGCGCAGGTATCGATGCGCTTGAAGACCGGACGCACGTTCAGGCCGCGACGGTGGGCGCGAACGTCTTTCTCGCTCTGGCCCGTCAGCTTGGCCAGACGCACATCCGAGAAGCCGAGACCTTTGAGGCGGCGCATGTCGGCGGCGTCCTTAGGCAGGCCGAGCGCGCCGATTTTGGCTTCTTCAGCGACGATGGTTTCAATCTGGCGCAGGAACCACGGCTCATACAGGCAGGCGGCCTGAATGTCTTCGACCGATAGGCCGTGACGAAAGGCCTGAGCAATGACGCGCAGGCGGTCAGGCGTCGGGCGACCGAGTTCGCGGATGACGGCTTCCTTGACGGCTTGCTTGTCCTGAGCATCGGCACCGGGGATGGCGACCTCATCAAAGCCTGACAGGCCGGTTTCCAGACCGCGCAGGGCCTTTTGTACCGATTCAGCAAAGGTACGGCCAATGGCCATGACCTCACCGACCGACTTCATGGAGGTGCCGAGCAGTGGCTCAGAGCCGGGGTATTTCTCAAAGGCAAAACGCGGGATCTTGGTGACCACATAGTCGATTGACGGCTCAAAGGAGGCCGGTGTCACCTTGGTAATGTCGTTTTGCAATTCATCAAGCGTAAAGCCGACGGCCAGCTTGGCGGCGATCTTAGCGATGGGGAAGCCGGTAGCCTTGGAGGCCAGAGCGGAAGAGCGCGATACGCGCGGGTTCATCTCGATGACGATCATGCGGCCATCGGCAGGGTTAAGCGCGAACTGTACGTTCGAGCCGCCGGTTTCAACGCCGATTTCACGCAGCACCGCCAGCGAGGCCGAACGCATGATCTGATATTCCTTGTCGGTCAGGGTCAGGGCAGGGGCGACGGTGATCGAATCGCCGGTATGCACGCCCATCGGATCGACGTTTTCAATCGAACAGACGATAATGCAGTTGTCCGCCTTGTCGCGGACGACTTCCATTTCGTATTCTTTCCAGCCGACGATGGATTCTTCGATCAGGACTTCGGTGGTCGGCGACAGATCAAGGCCGCGCTCGACGATTTCCTTGAACTCTTCCTGATTGTAGGCAATGCCGCCGCCGGTACCGGCCAGCGTAAAGGACGGGCGGATAACCGCCGGCAGGCCACCAATGAATTTCAGAGCTTCGACCGCTTCGTCCCAGGTGTGGGCGACGGCGGATTTGGCCGATTCGAGGCCCAGCTTGTCCATGGCTTCGCGGAACTTCTGGCGGTCCTCGGCCTTGTCGATGACCTCGGCCTTGGCGCCGATCATTTCGACATTGTATTTTTTGAGGATGCCCGCCTCATCGAGCGCCAGCGCCGTATTCAGCGCCGTCTGGCCACCCATGGTCGGCAGGAGCGCGTCGGGGCGTTCCTTGGCAATGATCTTTTCAACGAACTCAGGGGTGATCGGTTCGATATAGGTCGCATCGGCCACGTCCGGATCGGTCATGATCGTCGCCGGGTTCGAATTGACCAGAATGATGCGGTAGCCTTCTTCGCGCAAAGCCTTACAGGCCTGAACGCCGGAATAGTCGAACTCACAGGCCTGACCGATAACAATAGGCCCTGCACCGATAATGAGGATGGACTTAATGTCTGTACGTTTGGGCATGGTCGGTCTTTCGTCTTAATCGGTGCGTACACAAGCTTGCACAAAGAGCGGGCAGTAAAACTTACTGTCCGGTGCGGCTATTTTTGTTTTCAGGCTAAGGGGGTGCTTTAGAGCCTTGGGGACGCTAAAGCAACCTCTAATTAGGCGGGAACCCGTGCTTTACGGATGTTGTCGGCGAAGCGTTCAAACAGGTAAAGGGAGTCGATCGGGCCGGGGGAGGCTTCGGGGTGGTGCTGCACCGAAAATACCGGTGCATTGGCCAGTGCGATGCCGCAGTTGGTGCCGTCAAACAGGGACACGTGCGTTTCGACTACGCCCTCAGGCAGCGAGTCGCGGTCAACGGCAAAGCCGTGGTTCATCGACACGATCTCGACCTTTGAGGTGGTGATGTCCTTTACGGGGTGGTTGGCGCCGTGGTGGCCCTGTTCCATCTTGAGGGTTTTGGCACCTAAGGCCAGCGCCAGAAGCTGGTGACCGAGGCAGATGCCAAATACCGGCACGCCGGAAGCCACGATCTTCTTGATTTCAGGCACGGCATATTCACCGGTCGCCGCCGGATCGCCGGGGCCGTTCGACAGAAGCACGCCATCGGGTTTCAAAGCCAGAATGTCTTCGGCGGAGGTTTTGGCGGGCACGATCTTTATTCTGGCACCGACATCATTGAGGGCGCGCAGGATGTTTTGCTTTACACCGTAATCGATGACGACCACGTTGAAGTCGCCGCCGTCATTGGATTTGAAGCCTTCGGCCCACGTCCATTGCTTGGTGGTGTAGGCAGCGGATTCAGCAACTGTGGCGTCCTTGGCCAGATCAAGGCCGACCAAGCCTGCCCAGTCAGCGGCTTTTTTCTGTAAGGCCGGAATGTCGAACTTACCTTCGGGGTCGTGGGCAATAACGCCATGCGGCATGCCTTTTTCACGGATGCGACGTGTCAGAGCGCGGGTGTCTATGCCCGACAAGGCGACAATGCCGCGTGACACCAGCCACTCATTGAAGGACAGTTCCGAACGCCAGTTGGCAGGCGGGGTCGGGGCGTCGCGGAAGATTGCACCCTTGGCGGCGTTTTTCGGATCGCTGCCCAGTTGTTCGACGTCTTCGGCATTGACGCCGACATTGCCGACATGCGGGAAGGTGAAGGTCACAATCTGATCCATATAGGACGGGTCGGTCAGGATTTCCTGATAACCGGTCATGGCGGTGTTGAAGCAGACTTCGCCGAGCGTGTCGCCGACAGCGCCTGCGCCGAAACCCTGATAGACCGTACCATCGGCCAGAACCAGAACGCCGGTTACACCTTTTAACAGTTCAACGGACATGGGGGTTCACTCTCCTTGGGGGCGCATATGGGGCAGATTGCAGATAAACGGCGGGACTCATAGGGATAATGCCCCGCGCGGTCAACGTGATTCCGTTCACGAAATACACAGTATTATTAGCACGTATCACTTCGGGGGTCTGTGGGGGACAGAGGCGCGAAAAAGAAGAAAAGCGCAAGGGGAAAGATGGAGGAGATAAAAAAGCAGGATGCCCCACTCTCCCTCCCGAGGCAGATCAGAGTTGAGAGTCACCTTTTGTCCCCTCTGGCCAGACAAGCTGGCCACCTCCCCCGTAAACAGGGGAGGAGGTAACAGGTGTTTTATGCCTTAACTTTGTGGGACAAAGGGGTATATGTAAGGCGTGCGCTTCGATGATCATTTTTTAGAAGAACTGAAATCCCGTCTGCGGCCTTCCGAGGTGATCGGCCGCACAGTGAAGCTGCGCCGTCAGGGTCGCGAATGGGCGGGGCTGTCGCCTTTTTCCAAGGAAAAAACGCCGTCCTTCTATGTCAATGACGATAAGGGTTTTTATCACGACTTCTCAAGTGGCAAGCACGGGGACATTATTTCCTTCCTTCAGGAAACCGAACGCCTGAGTTTTATGGAGGCGGTCGAAAAGCTGGCGCTTGAGGCGGGCATGGCCCTGCCGGTGCAAACGCCGCAGGCCGCACAGGCGGAAATGAAGCGCCAGTCCCTGACCGACTGGATGGAACTGGCGGCCAAATGGTTTGCGGCGCGGCTTTATGACAAGTCGCCGGGGGCGATGGCGGCACGGGAATATCTGCAAAAGCGTGGCCTGACGGATGCGGATATTGCGCATTTTGGTCTCGGCTATGCACCGAAGGAGCGCACGGGCCTTAAGGACGCCTTGGTGCAAAAAGGGGCCAAGGTCTCCGAACTGGTGGAATGCGGCCTGCTGATCCAGATTGAGGGTTCGGCACCCTATGACCGTTTCCGTGACCGGCTGATGTTTCCGATTGAGGATGCGCGGTCAAAGGTCGTGTCGTTCGGCGGGCGGGCGCTCAATCCTGATGAGAAGGCCAAGTATCTTAACGGGCCGGAAACGCCGCTGTTCCACAAGGGAGCGCTTTTGTACGGCCTGCCCAAGGCGTTGAAGATCATGGGGGAGAACCGTGGCGGCGATCTTGTGGTGGTTGAGGGCTATATGGATGTGCTGGCCTGTCAGCGGGCGCAGATTGCGGCGGTGGCCCCGCTGGGGACGGCCCTGACCGAAGAGCAGATCGATGTATTATGGCGCAGGCATCCTGAGCCGACCCTGTGTTTTGACGGCGACGGGGCGGGACAAAGAGCTGCCAATCGGGCGCTGGATCGTGCCTTGCCCAAACTCAAGCCGGGGAAGTCGTTCAAGGTCTGCCTGATTGCCGGTGGGCAGGACCCTGATGACCTGTTGCGGGAAAAGGGGGCTTTGGCCCTGAGGGAAGCGCTGACGGTTACGCAGCCTTTTGTCGAGGTTCTGTTTAAGCGTGAGCAGGAGCTGGAACCGCTCGATACACCGGAACGCAAGGCCGGGTTTAAGAAGCGGTTGCGGGCCTTGTCGGCGCAGATTGAGGACAAGGATCTGTCCGAAGCTTATCGGCAGGATTTGCTGGAGCGGTTTGACCGGCTGTTTGCCCCTGCACAAGGGGCGGGGTTTCAGCCACGTAACGGCTTTCAGAATCAGAATTTTCAGAACCGGCCGTTTCAGAAGGGTAAGGGCGGCAGATTTGCCGAACCGCCCAGCTATGTCACCCCCGAAGGTGGACGGGCGGCCAAGGCCCTGTCTGTGGCGCTTGACCCCATAAGTGCGGCCGTGGCGCAAGGCTTGCTGGATCATCCCGAATGGCTTTCGGATCATGTTGAGGCGCTGGAGACCTATGGTTTGGGCGATCCGGCGCTGGAAGGACTGGCAAAAGCGGTGGTTGGGGCAAGTTTTATCCACGATCCTCTTGACAGGCAGACCCTTAACCGCCATCTGAAAAACCAAGGCTATGACGCATTGTTAGGCGGGATTCAGACGGCAGCCCTCAGATCGGCTTCGCCATTCCTCGCACAGGACATATCACTCGCGGATGCTCATAACCGTTGGCTGACTGCGTTTAACGCGCTTGCGCGTTTGACAGCGCTGGAGCGTGCCCTTATTTCTGCCAAGACTGGCGCAATGCAGAGTTTTGATGCAGAAATTTTCGCCCGTACCAAACTGGAACGCGATGTCTTACGGAAAGCCTTGAAAAGCGGACAGATTTTTGAAGAACCAACGACGGAATAAGCTTGATTTCTCGTTGAAAACCTTCGTTATTATTAGGCCAGACGCGGTATTTGCCGCACGGCGGAGACATAAATGAGCCAAGCGACGGAAAAACCCGAAGCCGAAACATCCTCTGACGGCCCCTTGCTCGACCTTACCGATGCAGGCGTCAAAAAATTCATCAAACAGGCCAAGACCCGTGGCTATGTGACGATGGATGAGCTGAACAAGGTGCTGCCTTCCGAGGAGTTCACGTCCGAGCAGATCGAAGACACCCTGGCCATGCTCACCGAAATGGGCGTCAATGTCGTCGATTCCGAAGAAGACGTGGCCGAGGGCGGCGAGCTTGTCGTGCGCGAAGAAGCCGGTGCGGTGGTCGAAACCGCCAAGACCTCGGCCTATGACCGCACGGATGATCCGGTGCGTATGTACCTGCGTGAAATGGGCTCGGTTGAGCTTTTGTCACGCGAAGGCGAAATCGCCATTGCCAAGCGCATTGAGGCCGGTCGGGACACCATGATCCGTGGCCTGTGCGAATCGGCGCTGACCTTTGAAGCCATTATGGTGTGGCGCGAGGAACTGGAGTCCGGTCGTATCCTGTTGCGCGAGATTATCGACCTTGAAGGCACCTATGGTGGCGGCCCCGATGCCGGCCCGACGGCGGCACAGCTTAATGGTGAGGAAGAGGAAGAAGCCGAGGATACAACCGTTATCGCGGCACCTGCCCCGGCACCGGTTATAAAGGCGCCGGAACCCGCCAAGGCGGTATCGGTCGAGGTTAAGGAAAAGTCGGGTGATGAGGACGATGATTACGTTCCGCACGACGAAGCCGAGAAAAAGCCTGAGGCCGAAGAAGAGGACGAGGACGATTTTGACGATGGCGCTGGCCCGTCCGTATCGGCCATGGAATCCGAACTGCGCGAAGGGGTTATGGAAACCCTTGATGCCATTGCGGCGGAATTTGAAACCACCTATCGTCGGGCGCAGGAAAAGCTTCTGACCGCCAAGCTGGAAGGCCATGCGGTCGATCCGGCTGACCGTGCGGCCTATGATGAGGTGACCGCAGCGATTACGCGTCACCTTAAGACGCTGAAGCTGAATAACCAACGGATCGAAGCCCTTGTTGAGCAGCTCTATACGATCAATAAGCGTCTGATGAGCCTTGAGGGGCGTCTGCTGCGTCTGGCCGATTCCTACGGTATTTCGCGTCAGGAATTCCTGCAGCACTACTATTCGCGTGAACTCGATCCGCAATGGACGGACAAGGTGCGCGATCTTGGGGTGCGCTGGCAGAAGTTTGTCGACCTCGAAGGGCCTTCGATTGCCCGTATCCGTGGCGAAGTCTCGCAACTGGCGGCCGATATGGGCGTGGCAGTGGATGATTTCCGCCGTATCGTTCAGACGGTACAAAAAGGCGAGCGTGAAGCCCGTCAGGCCAAGACCGAAATGGTCGAAGCTAACTTGCGTCTGGTTATCTCGATTGCCAAGAAATATACGAACCGTGGTCTTCAGTTCCTCGATCTCATTCAGGAAGGCAATATCGGCCTGATGAAGGCCGTTGATAAGTTTGAATATCGCCGCGGTTACAAGTTCTCGACCTATGCGACCTGGTGGATCCGGCAGGCTATCACCCGCTCGATTGCCGATCAGGCGCGCACCATCCGTATTCCGGTGCACATGATCGAGACGATCAACAAGATCGTACGTACCTCGCGTCAGATGTTGCATGAAATCGGACGTGAACCGACGCCTGAAGAGTTGGCGGAAAAGCTGGCCATGCCGCTTGAGAAGGTGCGCAAGGTTCTGAAAATCGCCAAGGAGCCGATCTCACTTGAGACGCCGATCGGGGATGAAGAAGATTCGCATCTCGGTGATTTTATCGAAGACAAGAATGCCGTTCTGCCTATCGATGCGGCCATTCAGTCTAACCTGCGTGAAACCACGACCCGCGTGCTGGCGTCACTGACACCACGTGAGGAGCGGGTTCTGCGGATGCGCTTTGGTATCGGTATGAACACTGACCACACCCTTGAGGAAGTCGGTCAGCAGTTTTCGGTTACCCGCGAACGTATCCGTCAGATTGAAGCCAAGGCGCTGCGTAAGCTGAAGCATCCGTCGCGCTCACGCAAGCTGCGGTCGTTCCTGGATTCGTAGGTTCGGTATATTTTAAAAAGACGCCCGTTGTCAGTTATGGCAGCGGGCGTTTTTTTTGCCTGTAATCAGAAGTCCTGATTGTAGCATTGATCGGCAAAGTAGGTGATCTTGTCCCTGACTGGCTCCAGTTCCATGCTCGCCCCCCAACGGTAATCGCGACTGTCGGCCTCAATCCACAGGCCAAGGCTTTGGGTCTGACTGAGGGCGGCGACCTGTTCCTTGCTCAACTGACGGACGATCCACAGGACGCTTTCGAAGGGTACGAGATTGGGGTTGTCTTCGCGCGGAAGGGTTTCCTGATCGTCAAAGGTCAGATAGGCGCGTTTGGCCCACTCATATTGTGCGAGCGTGAGTTCGGGCGAGGTGGCAATGCCCGCCGTGACGGTGACTTCGCGGTGCTGGTTACACAGGAATACCGTGCGGACGGTGACATCATGCTGCACCTGTTCCAGACGCAGATAGGGCAGCATATTGACCAGCTTGATTTCGGCCGTGGTGATGTGTCTGCCGTTATTGGCAAAACGCATTTTCAGGGCCTGAGCGGGGGGCAGCCAGGTTATGTCGGTATGGCTGGTAAAGGCGGCGGTTGTATAGGCCTGAGACTGAACGCCCATACGGTCGAGATAATCGACGATCAGGGCGGTAATGGTCTGGGCCTGACCCAGGTCGCCCTGATTGGTTTGGGTCGAAAACTGGTGCAGGCCAAGTTGATTGTCACGTGTCAGGAAGCGATATACGCCGCCCGCAAAGGCATAGGAACAGGCGCTGGCGCAGATGGCCGTTGAGGCGCTGTCGGTATCGTCGGGATTGCCGACGGCGGTATCAAAGCCCTTGTCACGGATGACTTCACCGAGTTCCAGTCCGCCGAACAGATTGCCGCCGGGGGAATCAAACACGACCGTTGCCCACGCTATATTGTGCGTTTTGACAAAGTCCAGAAAGCGCGGGCGGGCGTCTTTATCGAAAGCGCCACGGGCATAGACTGTGCCATGCGCGCCTGCGCTGGCCGATTGTGAGGAAACGACGAAGTGAAAGCCCAGAGTGTCTTCGTAGGCTTCGGCACGGGCCTGAGGGGCGGCGAGAACCAGCAATAAAACAAAAGCCGTTAGCCTGCGTATCATGTCATCACCCCGCCCCTGAGTATCGCTCGAATAGTATCGCTGGGCAGGGATTTAATCAATCGGGACGGTGCAGGCTTTCGGGGTGGTTCGGATCGATGCCCAGCCACTGAAACCAGTCGCGCTTGGGTAACGGACAGGCGAATGGAGACGGGGGCTGGGCGGATCGGTTCTGACGCGTATCTATGGCCTGCAAATAGACGCAGAGGTGTTCGTGATAACGGTTAAGGGCCGGCGTCATGAGTTAAGCAGCGTTTCCATAGTTTTATCATGGTTTTTTAAATGAACTCATGTGAGTCCGCTACCCGATATTTTCAGAACCGGTGTGAAGGTCGGCCTTTGATCCGGCAGGCGAACATTCAGACCGTTAACAGACAGGCCGAAATCGAGCGGTGCGCCATGGCCCAAAAGTTCCACGCGTTCGATATTGCCCTTGCGTTGGGGGGCACCTTCGGCAAAGGCGGTCAGGCTCATGAAGCCGTTGTCCGGCCAGTCCTGCCCCAGGGCATAGAGCGTGTCGCCCCTGGTGGTGTAGCGGATGTCCTGAGGACCGAAGCCTTTTTGAGCGCTTTCATTCTGCATGCCTTCGGTGAAACGGGCGGGGCCTTCGCCGTAAATATTCCAGACGCGGGTGGCAAAAATCGCCTCACCATTGACCGCCATCCATGACGCCATGTCTTGCAGGATTTTGGTGGCCTTTTCGTCGACCTCGCCTGAGCCGCGCTGAGGCACTGACAAAAGCATGTTTCCGTTTTTCGAGACCACATCGGTCAGGCGCTGAATGACGTCCTTGGCGGTTTTATAGCCATCGCGTTCATAGAGGCCGCGATCATAGTGCCAGTCGCCAAGGCACGTGCAGGTCTGCCAGTAGTCCTGACGCAGGCGGTCGGAGAAGCCACGTTCGACATCATCGACAATGGCGCGCTTCTGCCAGTCCTCAAGTTTTTTGCCCGTAGCGACGGCCTCAAGTTTGCCGTCATGCCATTTCCGGTTCTGGTTATAAAAGTGGGCGGTGGCGTCAAGGCCCGCCTGCTCGAGCGGCAGGCCGTAATTGTCATAATAGACGAAATCGGGCTTATATTTATCGACCAGATCGTTCTGACGCAGTAGCCATTGTTTGGCGTACCACGCGTTGGGCGAGGTCTCCAGCCACTGGCCGGAGTGGGTATTGTGATGGGCTTGCATGTCGGCAATCGAGGTAATGCCGTCAGGAGGCACCATGTCGCCATGCGTGCCGGTATAGAGTTCCTGAGGGTCAAGACCTTCCCACCACTTGCCCTTGCCATCGGCCTTGGTCAGGCGGGCGGCGTCATAACGTACGCCGCGCATCGGGCCTTCGGGGTCATAGCCGTAGGCCGTCTGCCACCAGTGCCAGGCATGGGCGGCGTGGTTCGAGACGCCAAAGCGCAGGCCAGCGGCCTTAACCGCCTTTTCCCAACGGCCGACAATATCCATCTTTGGCCCGACATTCAGCGTATTCCACTTGTGGAATTTGGAATCGTACATATCGAGATTGTCATGGTGGTTCGCCATGGAAACGATATATTTCGCACCGGCATTCTGAAACAGTTTGACCTGTGCCTCAGGGTCCCATTCGGTGACCTTCCATTGGTTCATGATCTCCATGAAACCGAAATGGGCGGGGTGGCCGTATTTGCGAATATGGGCGTCATATTGCCAGTGGCCCTGAATATACATGTGCCGCCCGTACCAGTCGCCGGATTCCGGCACGCATTGCGGCCCCCAGTGTGACCACAGGCCGAGCTTGGCGTCTTTGAACCAGTCAGGCGTCTGATAGCTGGCCCCTAAGGATTCCCATGATGGCTTAAAGGCTGAAGACTGTGCTGCGGCCGGTTGGGCGGCGATTGCGGCCCCACTTAGGGCGGCGGCGCTGCCCAGCATCTGGCGTCGGGTCTGGTTCATGGGGTTTCCTCAGATTTTTTTAGGGTTTGTAAGGGGGGACGGGGGATGGGTCGAGATCAAGATCAACGCGCTGACGGGTGATGACGATGCGGTCGCCTGTGTCATCGACCTCATAGAGCTTGCCACGGGCGTTACCGAAAGGGCGGTGCACGATCAGCATCGGCTGGCCGTCAAAGGTGTCAAACAACATGCCGTGGCCGGAGCCTTGGCCGAGCAGCATGGGCAATTGCTCCCAAGGCCCCTTGAGATCTCCGGTTTTAGAGCGGGCCTGTGTCTGGAAATAACCGTCCTTACCCCAGCTTGACCAGATCATGATCAGTGATCCGTCCTGTGTGCGCCTGAGCTGCGGCCCGTCGGTGACATAGGCCTTTACGTCCTGTTGCGGGGCTGTCCATTCGGAGTCCGAGCCTTTGAACAACGGAACAGACGGGCCTTTGGCGGTCAGGTCGTCATTGAGCGGCAGGGCGGCCATGACGCCGTCGCGGGTTTGAATCCATTCATGGGCATAGACCATCCATGGCTTGCCTTCAGGGTCTCTGAACAGGGTGCCATCAAGCGAGAGAATATCTTTGGGTACAACCGGTTCGGCGTCGCGCATGACGGTGAACGGGCCATCCAGCGTGTCGGATACGGCCAGAATAGTGCTGCGGCGGTAAAGGTCGCGGCCCGTATGCGGGCTTTTGCCATTAGGGGTGGCTTCGTTGTGGGCTGTGACAAAGAGATAATATTTGCCCTGCCATTCATGGACTTCGGGGGCCCAGCCGCCACCATCGGCCCAGATGCCTTCGGGCAGTTTGAAGACAAGTTCGGCCTTCGACCAGTGTTTCAGGTCACGGCTTTTGTAAGCCATGACGCCCACACCTTCTGTGCCGCTGACGCGCGCGATATTCGAGGTGAACAGATAATAGGTCTGGCTTTGTTTGTCCGCGACAATGAACGGGTCATGCAGGGGCATGTCGGGAAGGGTCAGGGTCGCCTCAAATGCCCTGGCACTCAGGGCGGGTGCGGAGGTCGCGGGTTTATCCGCGCAGGCCGTTAAGGCGAGCGCGGACATAAGACAAAAGGCGGGGGCAGTTACCAGCAGGCGCATAGACATTTCCTCAGACTATTTAGGTATGTCTATCTCAAACGGGGTAACCGGCAGATCTCCGGCGCTATAGAGATTAATATAGGGAGAATCGGCCCAGGCGTAGCGCACCTTAACGGCGTCAACGGGGGCGTTTTTGAGAATGATGGTGTCGCCTTCGGCGCGGGCATCGGCATAGGTGCAGGCGTTTTGCGCGTTACAGGTTTCAAAGCCGATAGCCACAACGGCGCTATAGGTTTTCAGGCTGCCCTGAGTGTCGTTAAAGGAGATGACAAGGTCCGAGCCTGAGCGTTTGACGCCGGTCGGTTCGGGACTCAGGGCCACAGTTTCACCATAGGCGATGCGGCGTAAGCCCAATGCCAGACGGTCGCCGACAACTTTTTTCTGTGACGGGTGGATGTCTACGCGGTCGCCGAAATCGATCGACACGGCCAGTACGGCGTTTTTGTCAGCATTGACGGTGCGGCGCTGCACCTCGCGCAGTTCAGCCCAGCCGGAGGTGACCGGTTCCGTGGCGACCGGGCCGAAATTGGCCAGATGCACGACGGCAAACGGCAGGTCAGGCTGACGGAAAGCTTTGCGCCAGTCGGCAAACAGGGTCGGCAGGAGGGTGGCATACTCGGTGGGCGAATAGACGTTCGATTCGCCCTGATACCAGGCCACGCCCTTGAGGGTATATGGCGCCACAGGGGCGATCATACCGTTATAAAGGGGAGACAGGCCGGAGGTATCTAACCACGGCATGGTCGGTAGTGTGGCCTTAAGGCCGGTCAGAGGGGTCGAGACCTTATAGCGCCATTCGGCAGGCAAAGGCACACGGGTGCCGTCCTTAAGGATGACCGCGCGGGCATCCGTTGGCCCCCACAGGCCGCCGCCTCCGGCACCATCAAAGGCGCGCACGGCGATGATATTGTTGCCACTTTTGAGCAGGCCTTTGGGCAGATCATAGAGGCGGGATTTGTTCCAGCTTTGGGTTGCGCCAATCGGTGTGCCATTGACATAGGTGGTGTCGGCATCGTCAACTGCGCCGATTTCGATGGCCACGGCGTTGTCTGCCTGAGCTTTGGTCAGGGTGACATGGTTGCGGAACCAGACCACGCCATCAAAGAAAGCAAATTCCGGTATGCCCCAGTGCTCCCACTGGCGTGTGGGGGTGACACGGGCCCAATCGCTGTCGTCAAAACGGGTACTGGCCCATGTGCGTTTAACGGCGGCGTCCGGCTCGTTCTTTTCCCACCAGTTGACGGTCAGGTCACGCCATCTGGCCTCGGCGCCTTTGGGGTCGGTAGCATAGAGCGATAATATCTCGAGGGACGGCGCGTAGTCGCCGGTTTGTCTCAGGCCGTCCTGACTGATCCAGGCCTGCGCGGCGGTGCCGCCCCATGAGGAATGGATCATGCCGACGGGGACGCCGGTTTTGGCGTGCAGGGCTTTGGACATGAAGTAACAGACGGCAGAACTTTCGCCTGTGGTGTCAGGTGAGGCGATGTTCCAGTCCGGTTTATAGTCCAGATCGCGCAGGGGGCCACCGGCGCGGGCATCACGATTGAGGGTCACAAAGCGGATATGGTCGTTGGCTGAGTCGCGGATTTCGTTACGGGCATTGGTGGTGTAACGGGTCTGGAACTCCATGTTCGATTGGCCCGAACAAAGAAAGACGTCACCGGCGACGATGTTTTTTAGGGTCGGGCCGTTTTTCAGGCTAAGTGTATAGGTCGTGCCGGTGGCCAGCGGGGTGAGGGTGGCTTCCCAGCGCCCCGTAGCGTCAGTGGTGATGGTCAGGGTCTGTGTGCCGATGCTTAAGGTGACCGGTTCGCCCGCCTCAGCAAAGCCCCAGATAGTCACCGGTGTGTCGCGTTGCAGCACGGCATTGTCACCGAAAATCTGGGCAAAACGCGGTGCCGCCTGTAATGACAGGGGCAGGGCCAATGCCGTGAGCGACAGCATCAGGGCTTTGAGCGGGGCTTTGATGGGGGCATTCATAGGCAGGTTTCCTGTCATCTATTGCGGGCTGGGGGGTGTACTATCCGTCGAAGGGCGGACAAAATCACCTACCATAATACCGCGACCGCCAACGCCTAAATAGAGGCGGCCGAAAATGCGCGGATCGCCGACAAAGCTATAGAGTGCGCCGAACTGTTGTTTGTCATTGGTCAACCTGACCCAGCGTGCGCCGATATCCGGCGACATATAGATACCCTCGCGGCCATTCAGCTTGCCCCAGACAAACAGTGCCGGATAGTTTTCCTTGGGGTCACCGGCTCCGAAGGTCACGGCCCAGACGGTTTCAAAGCCCGGCACATTCGAGAAGGTCTTGCCGCCGTCATCGGAGACATTCAGGCCGTTCCAGCCGCCCAGCCACAAATGGCCTTCGTTGTTGGGGGCGGCGCGCATGCGGCTGCCCCATTCGATGATCGAGGTTGACCCTGTCCTGAACGAGGTCCCAGCGTCTTCGCTATAGTAGACGGTCTTTTTGCGGTTATCATAAAGGTAGAATTTCAGCGGATTTACGCGGTCGGATACCGGATAGATATGGCTTTCGCTGTTGAGCGGTGCGCCGGTGGATTTCACCCATGTCTGGCCATAGTCCGACGACACATAAGGCACCGAGTTTTTGGGAATCCACATAATGCGTGAGGCATCGGCATTAATGGCTATGCCCATGGTCTCCGTGCCGTGGTTTTGCGGATCGTTGATGGTTTCGGGGTGGGATGCGAAGCCGCGCCAGTTTGTGCCGCCATCAGTGGATATATAGCCATAGGGGCGTTTGTCCGACGTGCGGACAATGATTTCAGGCTTGTCTTCGGCAAAGTCGATGCTGCGGTTGCTGCCGCCATTGGGGTCGAAATAGGTGGCACCTTTGACGTCAAACAGATCGTCATGGCGGAACCCGCCAATGTCGCCGAGCGCGCTCAGAAGGTGTGCGCCTTTGGGGGGCGAGATGAGTTCGAGCGGAGCGGTCTCCTCAAGGCCTTGATTGGTGAACAGCCATTCAAGTTTGTCGCCCTTGTCGAAGTGGATCAGGGTGCGGCTTTCCCACAGGCCATAGCCGGTGACATAGAAACTGCGGTCAGGGTTAAAGGGATCGATCTCAATGTCAGCGATCCAGTGACCGAGGCGGTCGTGCCTGCCCCCCGAAAAGGGCACAAGCCAGGGCGCATCAGAGGTATTGAAGTGTGAGGCCTTGCTTAAGGGTTTCCACGATTTACCGTTGTCGGTCGAGCGGAAGATTTCATCGCCCGACCCCCAACGGTTTAACGTGGAGACAAGTAAGGTGCCGGGGTTGTTCCGGTCAAGCGTCAGGCCGGCATAGCCAAAGGTTTCACCTGCCGGTTTAAGCGGGGTAATGTCGTCCCATTTGCCGGTAGCGGGGTCATAGGTTTTAACCGCGCCATCGGTGACGCCGTTGGGGCCCAGATTATTACCAAAGGTCAGGAACAGCTTGCCGGTGGCATCCCGTTCGGCATGATGCGGCATCAGGTTTTTCGGGGCACCTGCGACCGGTTGCCAGTTTTGGCCTGCATCGGTGGAAACATAGAGGCTTTGGCCATTCCGGTCTTCGACCCCGGCATAAAGCGTCGGGCTTTTTTCGTCCGCCAAGACGAACAGGATATGTTTGGCGGGCAGGGCAGTCTTTTGCCAGGTCAGACCGGAATCAAGGCTTTGCCACAGGCCGTTTTTGCTGGTGCCGAGATAGAGGGTGGTGCTGAGGTTCGGGTCAACAATCAGCCGTTCGCCGGTTGAACGCCCGTCTTCGTTGCCACCGAGATAAAAAGGCAGTTCCGTCTTCTTCCATGTGGTGCCGCGATCCGCAGAGATAAGCAGCGCCGCCTTGCGGTTATATTCGCTTTCGTGGGTGTAAAGCCCGCCCGCCAGATAGACAAGGTCAGGGTTTTTCGGGTCAAGTCCGATGCTTAGGACACCCATCAGGGCGGCATCGTCACGCCCCAGATGATCGAGCAGCGGTATCCAGCGGTTTTGCGCCGGATCATAGCGGTAGGCCCCGCCAATATCGGTGCGGGCATAGAGCAGGCCCTGTTCAGTCGGATGAAACACAAGGCCCGGCACGAAACCGCCGCCGCGCATATCGGCATTCTTCCAGACATAGCGCAAAGGCTGAGGGGGGGGTGAGGCTGAGGGTTGTGTTAAGGCGGGCGTGGCGACAAGGCACAGTCCTGCGAGGACCCCGGCAATCATGCGGTACATGCTTATTTACTCCCCTGAATTTTATTATATGTTTGCGCTATCATGGAATTGGCGCACCGTTTTTGCAAGCGGAATTATTTTTCACAAGTGAAACATTTGGCGCGCTTATTTTGTGATTTTTGAGGGGTAGTTGAAGGGGGCTATGCGAGGGCTTTACGCCAGAGTGAACAACGTGTCATAATTGCATCAGAAAAAGGGATTTAGCGGCTACGATGACGATTCGCAGCCAAGGGGTCAGACTATTGGCGCGTAAAATCAGCCGTCGCGGTGGCAGCATCGTTACCATCCATGATGTGGCCCAGCATGTCGGGGTTTCGCCCATGACTGTTTCGCGCGTGATCAATGCCGAAAAGAATGTGCGCGAAGAGACACGCAAAAAGGTGCTTGAGGCCATAAAGGTGCTCAACTATTCGCCCAATATGGCGGCGCGGTCGCTGGCCAGCCAGGATTCGACACGTGTCGCCCTGATCTATTCCAACCCCTCCATGTCCTTCCTGAGTGAGTTTTTGCTCGGCATTTTGCAGCAAAGTTCACAGAGCGGCTGTCAGCTGCTGATTGAAAGCTGCGAAGGCCCCGAGGGGGTTGCCGATGTGCTTGATAAGCTGAGAACCGTGGGGGTGGACGGTGTCATTCTGCCGCCGCCGCTCAGCGACTCAACCCGTGTGGCCAAGGCGCTCAAAGACATGAAGCTGCCGTTTGTCGGGGTGGCGACTTCACGGCCTTTGCCGGATGTCTCAAGCGTGTCGATTGACGATTTCAAGGCGGCCTTTGCCATGACGAGCCGTCTGGTGGCATTGGGCCACAAGCGCATTGGATTCATCAAGGGACACCCCAATTCGTTCTATAGTGAGCTAAGGTATAATGGGTATGTCGAGGCCCTGACCAAGGCGGGCATCAAGGTTGATCAGGCCTGTGTCGGACAGGGCTATTTCACCTATCGTTCGGGCTTTGATGCTGCCGAAAGTCTTTTGTCACGCCCGGATCGCCCGACGGCGGTCTTTGCCAGCAACGATGATATGGCGGCGGGCGCGGTGGCGACGGCACATCGGCTGGGGCTTGAGGTGCCGGATGATGTGACCATTGTCGGTTTCGATGACACCTCTATGGCCTCAAGTGTCTGGCCGGAACTGACAACCGTGCGTCAGCCGATTTCCGACATGGCGGCGCTGGGGCTTAAGATGCTGTTGGAGCAGATTAAATCGAAGCGTCAGGGGCAGGCGCTTAAACCGGTGCACGAGATTCGCGACTTTGCCATTATTGAGCGGCAATCCTCGTCGGCCCCTGTGCCGGATGCCGAGGTCGGGCGAAAATAGTATAAATCGCTAAATTGTGCGTTTTGTCTTGACAATGGCCACCGTCTGCTGGAAATGGTAGCGCTATCATGCTTGGTCGGGCTCCGGTGCTGAGGCGCAGGCTGCCCGTCGGGTCAAAAAAGAAAAAGGCGGCGCGCTAAGCCATGCCATCGTCACAGGTTGAAGCAGAAACAAAATCATTCTACCGAATGAAGCGCGGGGGCGGTTCGGTTCAATGAAAAAGGTATAGGTATCATGACGGATTTTCTGGCTGATGACTGGCGTTCAGCTACACTTGTAGGACGTATTATGACTTCGGACGGGCCGACGCCTGTTCTGGTCAGACAGGGCGAGGTCTTTGACGTCAGCGCCATTGCCGCGACCGTGGCGCAGTTTCTGGCGCAGTGGCCGGAAAGCGGTGCGCAGGGCGGCGTTTCGCTGGGTCGCCTTGAAGATTTCGATTTTGCCCCTGTTTGGGAACGCGAAGGCAAGGACACCCTGTTGTCGCCCATCGACCTTCAGGTCGTAAAGGCCGCCGGTGTAACCTTTGCTGTGTCTGCGGTTGAGCGGGTGATCGAGGAACGCGCCCGTGGCGATGCCGACAAGGCGCAGGCCATACGTAACGATCTGTCCGAACGTATCGGTGGGGATATCCGTGCCGTGGTGCCGGGGTCTGAGTCGGCGATGAAGCTGAAAGAAGCCCTGATCACTGAGGGCCTGTGGTCGCAGTATCTTGAGGTCGCGATTGGCCCTGACGCTGAAGTGTTCACCAAGTCGCCCGTCCTTTCGACCGTTGGCTGGGGCGAAGAAGTCGGCGTGCGTTCGGATTCAACCTGGAACAATCCTGAGCCGGAAGTGGTGCTGGTGGTGACGGCAGATGGCCGTACCGTGGGCGCGACGCTCGGTAATGATGTCAATCTGCGCTGCTTTGAGGGGCGTTCGGCATTGCTGCTTGGTAAGGCCAAGGACAATAATGCGTCCTGTGCGCTCGGGCCGTTTATCCGCCTGTTTGATGACGGCTTCACGATTGATGATGTGCGCTCGGCCGTGCTTGATCTCAAGATTGACGGGCCGGAAGGCTATGAACTGACCGGACGCTCATCGATGGATCAGATCAGCCGTGACCCGCTCGAGCTGGTGCGTCAGGCCATGAGTGAGCACCATTATCCCGATGGCTTCGTGCTGATGCTCGGGACGCTGTTTGCGCCGACACAGGACCGTGATGTCGCCGGTCGGGGCTTTACGCACAAGGTCGGGGACATTGTCCGCGTAAATACACCGAAACTTGGACGTCTGGAAAACCGTGTCAATACGTCTAAGGACGCACGGGCCTGGGTGTTTGGTATTACGGCGCTTATGCAAAATCTGGCTGCCCGTGGGTTACTTAAGGGTGGAAAACCTGCCCGCACGGATGCAGCGTAAACTGCCAGAGCGGATTTCTTCAGAGAAATGCCGCCCTGATTTTTGTTAGAGAAAGACGAAGGCATGTCATCAGCGATTTATCCCAGCCTCAAGGGGCGCAAGGTTCTGATTACCGGCGGGGGGTCGGGGATCGGAGCGGGGCTGGTGCAGGCCTTCGTTCGTCAGGGCGCAAATGTGCATTTCATCGATCTGGTCGATGAGGTGAGCGCGACGATCGATACCGGCGTGCTGGGGAGCGCACCGGTCTATCACCTCTGTGATCTGACGGATACGCCGAAGCTTGAGGCGTTGTTACACGCCATTCAGGCGGAAGGGCCGGTCAGCATTCTCCTGAACAATGCTGCACGCGATGACCGCCACAGTCTGTCGGAAATTACGTCTGAATTTTTCGATAAGAATATCGCCGTCAATCTCAAACATATGCTGATGTGCGCGCGTATTGTGGCACCGGGCATGAAGGCGCTTGGCGGCGGAGCGATTGTGAATTTCGGATCGATCTCATGGCATCTCGGTCTGCCGGACCTGACGCTTTATGAAACGGCCAAGGCGGGTATCGAAGGCATGACGCGCGCGCTGGCGCGTGAACTGGGCCGCGACAATATCCGCGTGACGACGATCATTCCGGGCAATGTCAAAACGCCGCGCCAGATGAAATGGTATACGCCTGAAGGGGAAGCAGAGATCGTCAATTCGCAATGTCTTGATGGCCGTATCGAGCCACAGCATGTGGCGTCGCTGGCTTTGTTCCTTGCATCTGATGATGCGGCTTTGTGCACGGGGCACGGCTATTGGATTGATGCAGGGTGGCGGTAGACTGCGCATCGCAAAGTTTTGGCCTGACGGCCAAATACATTTGCGATGGATCATACGGGCGATCCTAAGCTCGGGGCGGCCCTTCGCTTAGTCTCGTCTTTTTTCTAAAGAGGTTGGTATGAGCGACATCACCTGCGTCTGGGATATGAAGGCCACATTGGGTGAGGGGCCGGTCTGGCGGGCGGCGGAAAATGCTCTGTGGTTCGTCGATATCAAGCAGAAAAAAGTGCATCGCTTTGATGCGGCAACGGGTGAGACGCGCAGTTTTGATGCCCCCTCAGAGCCGGGGTTTCTGGCACCGGTACGCGGTGGTGGATTTGTTGTTGGCTGCAAGGGCGGGCTTTACCGCTTTGATGAGGCGGGCGGGTTTACCTTCTTAAGTCACGTCGAGCCGGCGCATCTCGATAACCGCTTGAATGATGGTTTCGTCGATCATCAGGGGCGGCTGTGGTTCGGTTCCATGCACGACCCTGAAGAGAACCCAACGGGTAAGCTTTATCGCTTTGATAGGCGTGGCCTGAAGGTCATGGATGAGGACTATGTCATCACCAATGGCCCGACCATCAGTCCGGATGGCCAGACGCTTTATCATAACGACACGCTGAAAAAGCATATCTACGCTTTTGATCTGGATGAGGCGGGCGAGATTACGGGCAAGCGCCTGTTTGCGCAGCTTGATGTCGGGCAAAAGGTCGAAACAGCCGGTGAGGTTTGTTACGCGCCTGACCCGCAAAGCCCGCATGGCGAAGGCTATTTTGACGGGCCGGTGGTTGATGCGCAGGGCAATGTCTGGGCAAGCCTGTTCTTTGGCTGGGGCATCAATGTCTATGCGTCGGACGGGCGGTTGTTGCGCAAAGTCAGCTTGCCGGTATCCAATGTCACCAAGATCGCTTTTGGCGGGCCTGATCTGAAGGCCGTCTATGCCACGACCGCTGCCAAGGGGTTGTCGCCGGAGGACATCAAGGCCCAGCCGTTTGCCGGTGGTCTGTTCCGGTTTAACAGTGACATCGCCGGACAGCCGCAGAACGAAATCTCATTCCTATAAAAACGCCTTACAAAAAAGGTACGCACCGATGACCCGCACACCCGCTACACCCAATGGCCGTTTCCGGTCTCAGGAATGGTTTGAAGCCCCCGGCCATATCGATATGGCCGCCCTCTATCTTGAGCGCTTCATGAATTACGGCATCACGCCGCAGGAACTGCGTTCGGGCAAGCCGATCATCGGTATCGCCCAGACCGGCAGCGACCTTAGCCCGTGTAACCGTATCCATCTGGAGTTGGCTAAGCGTACGCGTGACGGTATCCGCGATGCAGGTGGCATTCCGATGGAGTTCCCCTGTCATCCCATCTTTGAGAACTGCCGCCGTCCGACGGCAGCGGTCGATCGTAACCTGAGTTTCATGACTTTGGTGGAAATCCTGCATGGCTATCCGCTGGATGCGGTAGTGCTGACGACCGGCTGTGACAAGACGACGCCTGCGGGGATCATGGCGGCGACGGCAGTGGATATTCCGGCCATTGTTCTGTCGGGCGGGCCGATGCTTGATGGCCACCATGACGGTGATCTGGTGGGGTCAGGAACGGTTATCTGGCGCTCACGTCGCGCGCTGGCGGCGGGTAAGATTACTGAGGATGAGTTCCTTGAAGCGGCCTGCGCCTCGGCCCCTTCGGCAGGCCATTGCAACACTATGGGCACGGCCTCAACGATGAATGCGGTGGCCGAGACCATGGGCCTCAGCCTGCCCGGTTGTTCGGCCATTCCTGCGCCCTATCGCGAGCGTGGTCAGATCGCTTATGAAACCGGCAGGCGAATTGTTGAAATGGCCTATGAAGACCTGAAGCCGTCGAAAATCCTGACAAAGGCGTCATTCAAGAATGCTATTGCGGCGGTCGCGGCGCTGGGCGGCTCCACCAATGCCCAGCCGCATATTGTCGCCATGGCCCGTCATGCGGGCATTGAGTTGACAGATGACGACTGGATGCAGGCCTATGATATCCCGCTGATCCTCAACATGCAGCCTGCGGGCAAGTATCTGGGGGAGCGCTTCCATCGCGCGGGCGGGGTTCCGGCCATCCATGTTGAGTTGCTGAAGGAAAAGCTGATCGATGGTCAGGCCCGGACGATTACCGGCAAGACTCTGGCGGAAAATGTGGTCGGGCGGGAAACGCGTGATCGTGAAATGATCCGTACCATTGCCGAACCCTTGATGGAGCGGGCCGGTTTCCTTGTGCTCAAGGGCAATCTGTTTGACTTCGCCATCATGAAGACCAGCGTGATCTCAGATGAGTTCCGCCAGCGTTATCTTTCCGAGGCGGGTCGTGAAGGCGTGTTTGAAGGCAAGGCGGTCGTGTTTGATGGCTCCACCGACTACCATGAACGTATCAATGATCCGTCTTTGGGGATTGATGAACGCACCATTCTGGTCATTCGCGGCTCAGGACCGGTGGGTTGGCCCGGTTCGGCGGAAGTCGTCAATATGCAGCCGCCTGACGCGCTGATCAAACAGGGTATTACTTCCTTGCCGACGATTGGTGACGGGCGGCAGTCAGGTACGGCGGATTCGCCCTCTATCCTCAATGCCGCGCCGGAAAGCGCGGTCGGTGGTGGTCTGGCCTGGTTGCGCACAGGCGATATCATCCGTATCGACCTCAATACAGGGGCCTGTAACATGTTGGTGGCCGATGAGGAGATTGACCGTCGCAAGGCGGATGGTATCCCGCCTGTGCCCGAATCGATGACCATGTGGCAGGAGATCTATCGCCAGACGGTAGGTCAGCTGAATACGGGGGCAGTAATGGAGCCGGCGTTAAAATTCGCACGCATTGCCGAAAAAATGCCCCGCCACAATCACTAAATCCGGTTTTAAGGCCGCCATTGCGAAGGGTCGGAACAGGCAATATTCGCGATTACGGAAAGTTTATAAATTGTTATTGAATCCAGCGCCTTGCCCCCTGAGACGGGAGCGGGCGCTTTTTTTTACGTATTTTCGGCTGAGTTTCTCTTAGGGGCGCATAAGGAAATCTTCGCTATTTTGTAATCGCAAATAATAAATTGCGGCCCCCTGTCAGCAAATAAGAACAGATGGCGTAAATCAAACGCATTTATACTTGGATTTTGGTCCCAGTAAAGCGTGGCGTAACTTGGGCGGGAATGAGTTGAAAGTCGCCTGATCGTTGAATTGGGCCTTGATCAACTCAGGGGGTTCATATATTAACAAGCTGTAAACACATTTTGAACACTTTTGTCGTGTTAAAGGCGCGCTCTATCACGTGGTTGTGAAGTATGCGTGTGTGAGGTCGCGGGACGGGCTGGTGGTGTTTTTCGCCGCGTTCGTGACCTTTGGTCTGATGTCTTTCGGGACAGGCCATTGTTTGGGGAGCCTTAGCGCTCTCGCCACAGAGGACTAGATCTTTTGCGATTCCCTTTTCCATTGCGTGCACGTGTGCGCCTGTTTTTGGCCGCCGGTAGTGCGGGCCTGATGATCGGCGCAGCCGCCGGATCGGCCTGGCTAGGTGGTCATTTGGCGCGCCAGTCGCAATTGCAGTATCAGGCTGCCAATCTTATTACGCTTGACGGCAATGCGCCTCAGGCGGCTCACCTTCTGAACGTCAAAAATCCTAAAGGCGCGCAAAACCGTGGCGCGCTTACGCGTATCAAGCAGGCCGGTTTTGGCGATGCCGATCTTGACCGCCGTGCTCTGTCACTGGTGATGCGTTACGATTCTTATGTGTCACCGGTTGAAACCCTGCGTCTGCGTGAGCAGGACCAGCGCCAGACGCAGCTAGCCGCGGTACGCCAGAGCAAGCTCGGTCATGATGGGGCACCGATTGTTCAGGCCAGTATGGGCATGGGGCTTTTGAATGAAACGCCTTTTGGTAAGGCGCGTCCGGCGGCACCGTTTGTCCTGAAGAACAAATCCCACAGTGACCTCGATTGCCTGACTCAGGCCGTCTATTATGAGGCGCGCGGCGAAGGCGAAGCGGGCATGCGTGCCGTGGCACAGGTCATTTTGAACCGTGTCCGCCATCCGGCCTACCCCAAGACCATATGTAATGTCGTTTATCAGGGTGCGGAGCGTCGTACCGGTTGCCAGTTCAGCTTTACCTGTTCCGGTGTTATGGGGCGTCGCGTCGAAAGCGGTGCCTGGAAGCGGGCGCATGTTGTGGCTTCGGCGGCCCTGAACGGGGCGGTGGCCAAGAGTGTCGGGTCTTCGACACATTTCCATACGCTTGAGGTACGCCCCGTTTGGCGTCATCGCATGGATCACATTGCGACCGTGGGCAATCATGCCTTCTATCAGTTTCCGGGTAAGGGCGCGCGTATGGTGGCCTCTGCGGATGAAATCCGTCCGTCGGCTCAGCCTGCGGTGGCTCGGTCTGTAGCGCCTGCCAAGGAAGCTGATGATGCGGCGGAACTGGTGGCGGTGCTTGAGCGTCAGGCGTCGCAGACACGTGATGCCGAGCGCCCGGCAGAAAAGGCCGTCAAGCTGTCGGCACCGGTTAAGGGCGCTGAGGCTAAGGCCGTTATTTCAGGCGTTAGCGCCAAGCCAGCCGAGGCAGATACCGCTCAGGACGGTTAGGCTGGCCTAAGGCCAAAGCCATGATTTTAAAGCCCGTCCCTCTGTGGGGACGGGTTTTTTGCGGTCTTATGTAGCTTTTCATGACTTTTTTTAACCAAAACGTCTTGTATTTGGCTTTGTTAGCAATTCGACAACTATGTTCTGACAACTTTCCGCCAACCGGCGACTGCCGGAGGGGGCGCGGCTGATTCGCCGAGGGCCACTTCTGAGGCTGTTCGTCATCTGCCGCACTGAAAAAGGCGGTTTCAAATAATAATGAATGGGCAACCCCGAACAGGTGTCGGGGCGAAGTATGTCAGGGGCCAAAATGACAAAACCGAAGTTTAATAAAACGGGTAAGGGCGGGTTGAAGCTTTCCAACTGGTCGTTCACCCTGAAGTTTATGACGCCTGCCGCTGTGGCAACCGTACTGATTGCGGCTCTGGCGTTCGGTGCGCTTACGGTGATGGACCGTCAGGGTAAATCAATTGATAATATTAACAATGTCAGCCTTCCGGCGGCTGTGGCGCTGGGGGATATCAAGTCCGGTATTCGCGGCGCCAATGGTAATCTGTTCCGCGCCCTGACCGATCAGGCTTCGGGCACGGCGACCAATGCCGGTGCGCAGGTCACGGCTGTGGTTGAGGAACTGGGGGCTATTGAGACCCGTGCCAAGGCGGAAGCCGACAAGACGACCAACGCTACGCAGAAAAAAGATCTGGAAGAGCTGTCGCGCGAAATCCGCACCTATAAGGAAGCGGTGGAATTTGCCGGTTCGGTGATGGAAGTCGACTATGCGTCGGTTGTGCCGCTGATGTCGCAATTCGATGCCGGCTACGCCAAGATGTCGCAACTGGCGGACAAGATCATTGCCGCGCAGGTGGCGCAGGCGAAGACCGAAGCCACCGCTGCCAAGAATGCGCAGACGGCCGGCATCTCGTTCCTGACCCTGTTTGCGGTGGTTGTGGCTGTGGTGTCGTGTGGTATTGCCTACATGTTCTCGCGCACGACCGTGGTCGGCATCAATCGTATTGCCAAGACGACGGAAGAACTGGCGCGCGGTAATCTGGATGTCGATATTTCGGCGCTTAGCCGTGGCGACGAACTGAAGTCCGTGGTCGACAGCCTGAATGTCTTTAAGTCGAACGCCGAAGAAAAGACCCGTCTGGCCGAGATTGAAGCCGCGACCCTCAAGACCCGCGAAGAACGTACGCGTCAGATGTCTGAACTGGCTGAGCGTTTCCGTCACGAAGCGCAGGACATGCTCGATGCCCTGTCGGCGGCGGCCTCTGATCTGGATACCAATGGCCGTACGCTTTTGACCATTGCGCAGGAAAACGAGCGTCGTTCGCAGTCGGCGGTGTCCTCTATCCGTAATTCGGCAGACAATGTGCAGAATGTGGCTTCGGCGACGACCGAGCTGTCGGCCTCTATTGGTGTGATCGGGGATCAGGCCGTGCGTTCGGTGGAAATCGCCGCTGAAGCCGTGTCGGAAGCGGATCGTACCAACGACTCAATGGCTGAACTCAGCCGCGCCGCCGATCAGATCGGTGAAGTGGTTGACCTGATTAACGCCATTGCCCAGCAGACCAACCTGCTGGCGCTGAATGCGACCATTGAATCGGCGCGTGCCGGTGAAGCCGGTAAGGGCTTTGCGGTTGTGGCCTCGGAAGTGAAGTCTCTGGCCCAGCAAACCGCCAAGGCGACCGATGAAATCCGTGACCGCATCAAGGATATCCAGACTGCCGCGCAAAACGGTGTGTCGGCGATCCGCGGGATTGGCGCGACCATCAAGCACATGAACGAGATCGCCTCTTCGATTGCGGACTCGGTGCATCAGCAAGGTGACGCCACTAACGAGATTGCCCGTAACGTCAATGAGGCCTCTGACGGGACAACGACGGCGTCTTCGTCCGTGTCGCAACTGTCGGCCTCGGCCGCAGATACGGAAAAGGCCTCGACCGAAATGCTTGGCGCGGCGCGTCAGCTGACCGACCGTACGCAGGCAATGGGCGAGAATATCCGTCGCTTCCTGTCGGAACTGACGGCGGCCTAAGGCCTTATATCTGGCGGGCTTGCGTGGCTCCGCAAGCCATCCTAAGCTATGGATATAACCCCCGAAGTGATGCTTCGGGGGTTTTTCTATTCTGCCTTAAGGTTACAGATTGTATCTCTGCTTCACAAAATAAGTAATGATGGTTAATGCGCTGCGGGATTCATGAACCGTTAAATCTAAATGCCTAGAAAGCGCCTCGATCACAGGAAGAAGCCTGTGCAAACTGTTCAGAAAGAGTAGTCTCGTGTCGTATAAAACAGCTTTTATTCTTGCCGCCGCCCTGTCTTGCTTTGGGGCCTCGGCTTTTGCGCAATGTGATGAAGCTCAGGAAACCTCGGTGGGTAAAACCGTTGCGGCCCGTGCATCGGCTGCCGTTTCCAAGGCTGTAGCCGTCGAAGGCAAGCAAATGGTCAATCTCAGCACCTGCGAAGCCGTTGGCGGCGGTTATACGGCTGACTTCAAATATAACTTCCTTGGGGCCGGTGGTCTGTACTGGGCTGAAGGGTCTGTGAAGATCAGCAAGGCCGGTGAAGTTGATCTGCGCCTGCGTCGTCTGAGCCCGAACCTGTCGGAAGCTTCGGCCAAGTCGGGTGTGAAACTGGCGGCGAACTAAGCTAAAGCCATTTGAACATATTTTCAGGCTCTCTTGTCGTGACAAGGGGGCCTGAATTGCGTTTGGGGGGTGTTATATCTCGCTGTTCTCAAGGACAGAGCGGATCAGGGACAGCTTGGTTTCGGTCTCGATGCGTTCGGACTTGGGGTCGCTGTCGGAAACGATGCCGCCTCCGGCACAGGCGCGCAGGTGCCAGCGTTTGGTTTCATCCTGCTCCATTATCAGGCTGCGGATGAGGACGCTTGAGTCCATCGCGCCCGAGGCATCAACATAGAACAGCACGCCGCAATAGGGGCCGCGCGGGGCCTCAAGCTCGGCAATAACTTTGAGCGCCTGCACCTTGGGCGCGCCACTGACGGAGCCCGGTGGGAAGCTTTTGAGCAACACGTCACCGGCATCAAAACCGTCGGCCAGTTCGGCGGTAATGGTTGAAACCAGATGATGCACATTGGGATAGGTCTCAAGGCCGTTGAGTTTGGTCACCTTAACGGAACCGACCCTGGAAAATTTCGACAGGTCGTGCCGCATCAGATCAACGATCATCAGGTTTTCGGCCCTGTCCTTTTCACTATTGAGCAGGGCTTCGGATTGCTTGCGGTCGGCGGCAGGGGTTTTGCCACGCGGGCGGGTGCCCTTTATGGGGCGGGTCTCAAGCTGGCCATCAGCGCTCAGGCGGATAAAGCGTTCGGGGCTATTGGACACTATGGCGCGGTTTTGCAGGCGCAAGGCGGCCCCGAAAGGGCTTGGGCCGTTACGTTGCAGGCCCTTGAGGACGCGGCCAATGGTCATGTTGGGCGACAGTTCCCCGCGCCAGCCGCGCGCCAGATTGGCCTGAAACAGATCACCGGCATGGATTTGCTGAATGAGGGTGGCGACCTTATCTTCATGCACCTCATCAGGGGTTTCGAGGATCAGATTGCCGCGCAGGGGGCGTTGCGGGGCCGCATAGGCAGGGTTGCGCGACAAGGTCTGATGCAGAAGCTTTTGCATATGCAAGGCGCGGTTATAGGCTTCAAGCTCGTCACGCCCCCGCCCCAGCGCCAGCAGGCGGCGGGTTTTGTGGTCAAAGGCCAGTAGCGAGGGAAAGCGCAGTACGATCATTTCCGGCCAGGCCCCGCGGCCTTCGACGCGAAAAGGGCGCGGAGTCAGGTTTTCCAGCCGTGCGCCTAATTCAAAGCTCATATAGCCGACCATGCCGCCGGTGAAGGGCGGCAGGTCGCCGCGATCGCCGCTGATACTGTGGGTTTGAAAACGTCCGGTTTTCAGCGCCGCGCTTAGGATGTCCTCGGGTTTGCGACTGTCGTTATATTCCAGCACACTGATGGCGTCGGCATGGGTGCATAGCCATGACCAGCGCCCCAGCTCGCCGCCGTCCGACAGGAAGCCTGCGGCATGGTCGAGCTCGAATATGGCATCAAGCAGGCTCTCCATGGCCATGAAGGGCAGTTTCAGCACATGCAGGTGAGTGAGAGCGGAGGCGGACATCAGGGCCTAAATATTCACGACTTATTGATTCGTACTTTAAGTGTTTGAGGATCAAAATAAATACAGGTTTTTGAATAACCTGACAGGGTTATTGATCAGCCTATGGATGGAGGTCCATGAGATATGTCCTTACAGGCCCGATAAGGCGGAGATAAGCTCCGTCCTTCGGGCCTATTTTTTTATTCCCCTACCGGAAGGGTGGCTCGTCAAAGGCCCTGAGTTTGCGCGAATGCAGACGCGATCCGGCCTGACGCAGAAGATTGATGGTTTCAAAACCGATATCGATATGTTCGGCTATGGCGCGCTCATAAAAATGGTTGGCCTGACCGGGGAGTTTCAACTCGCCATGCAGCGGCTTATCCGAAACGCACAAAAGCGTTCCGTAGGGCACGCGGAAACGATAGCCCTGTGCCGCCAGAGTAGCGCTTTCCATGTCGATGGCCACGGCGCGGCTTTGGGAGAACAGAAGGGCCGATGACGAATAGCGAAGCTCCCAGTTGCGGTCGTCGGTCGTGACCACTGTGCCGGTTCTGAGGCGGCGCTTAAGTTCGTCTCCGTCTTGTCCGGTAACGGTTTCCGCCGCTTTTTGCAGGGCGACCTGAACCTCAGCTATCGGCGGGATCGGGATTTCACGCGGCAGGACATTGTCCATGACATGATCATCGCGCAGATAGGCATGGGCGAGCACATAGTCGCCTATGATCTGCGATGGGCGCAGGCCACCACAGTGGCCGATCATCAGCCAGACATGCGGGCGCATGACCGCCAGATGGTCGGTGATGTTTTTAGCGTTCGATGGCCCGACGCCGATATTGACCAAACTGATGCCCTGACGGTCGGGACGCAGCAGGTGGTAGGCAGGCATCTGGTGCTTGCGCCAGGGGGAATTGGCGATCAGTTCCAGCGGGTTCGGCGTGTCTTTGGTGATCAGCAAACCGCCGCAGCAAGACAGGGCCGTATAGGGACTGTCAGGGCGTTTCAGTTCCTCAAGGGCATAGACAACAAACACATCCACGTAACGGTGATAATTTGTGAGCAGAATGTAAGACTGCGTGTGTTCGGCGGGTGTGCCGGTATAGTGCCTGAGGCGGGCCAGAGAAAAATCCGTACGCAGACCATCGAACAGCACCAGCGGACGATTGCCGGTTTCATCCTCGATATACAGGCCGTCGGCGACTTCGTTACCGATCAGCGCCAGTTCGGTCGTCGGAAAATGCCGCGCCAGATCGAAGGACGAGACCAGATTGAGATCAAGGCCTGCGCCATCAAGCACGTAAGGATAGGGGATTTCCTGATTGGATATGCCGACGCTGATTTCCGCCCCATAGTCGCGCACCAGAAGCTCAAGCTGTTCGGCAATCGAATCTCCGAACAGGTCGGGACGGGTAACAGAGGATGTATAGGTGCCGGGACGTGAAAAACGGGCGAAGGCGCGGTTAACCGTCGGGTGGCGGTGCGTCAGAGGTGCGTCGTCATCCGTAATGCCATAGCCTTTCCACACCACCGTCAGACTGGGGTAACAATAGCGCCCTTCGTTGCGGGCTTCTTTTGCCGGAAGGGTGCGGGTTTCAAGATAGGCCTGAAGGTCGCCCTGCAAGGCTTCAACCGCACGGTCATAGATGTCTTTCAGTCGAGCAACGGCTTCGGTGGCGGTCAGGGAACTCATGGGGCGGGCTTATTGCGGATTGGCCATGGCCCTGAGGCCGAGGCTTTGCAGCAGGTGGGCGTCTGTACCGCGTTCGGGGTTAGGTGTGGTCAGCAACTGATCGCCAACAAAGATCGAATTGGCACCGGACATGAAGCACAGGGCCTGAAGCTCTTCGGACATTTCATTGCGACCGGCACTGAGGCGCACCATCGATTTCGGACACAGAATGCGGGCAACGGCGATCGTGCGAACAAATTCAATCGGCGACACACCACCCTTAACCTTGGCCTGAATACCCAGAGGCGTATTAGCCACGGGCACCAGATTGTTGATCGGGATGCTGTCGGGATGCGCGGGCAGGGTGGCGATCTGATGGAGGAAAGACACGCGATCTTCGCGCGCTTCCCCAAGGCCGACAATGCCACCGCAGCAGGTTTTCATGCCGACATCACGCACGGCCTCAAGCGTATCAAGGCGTTCCTGATAGGTACGGGTGGTGACAACCTTGGAATAGTATTCCGGTGAGGTGTCGAGGTTGTGGTTGTAATAATCAAGGCCCGCGTCCTTAAGGGTTTTGGCCTGATCCGGCGTGATCATGCCCAGCGTGGCGCAGGTTTCAAGGCCCATGGCCTTGACCTCGGAAATCATTGAGGCAAGCGCCGGCACATCGCGGTCTTTCAGATCGCGCCAGGCCGCGCCCATGCAAAAGCGCTGCGCCCCGCCGTCTTTAGCGGCCTTGGCGGCGGTCAGAACCTCATCGACCGGCATCAGCTTAGAGGCCTTTAGGCCCGTGTCGTGGTGGGACGATTGCGAACAGTAGCCGCAGTTTTCGGCGCAACCGCCGGTCTTGATCGACAAAAGCTGCGATAACTGGACTTCGTTGGGGTCAAAGTTCTGGCGATGCACGGTGGCGGCGCGAAACACCAGTTCCATGAACGGCAGGTCGAACAGGGCGGCGATCTCAGGCTTCGTCCAGTCATTGCGGACGGCGTTGAACACCGGATGAGACGTATCGGCCATGAGAGATGCTCCTGATTTGCGGGAACAGGGGTAGCGCAAAATGATCAATGCGGTCAAATAATCTTACAGAGTAAACATATAAAGACATCTTTATGTCTTTATTGCATTGGCGGTCTGGCTCGGTTATAAGGCAGGCAATCCTAATTCATTAAATGAGCATCGCATGTCTGCCCCAAACCAAGATTACATCATCCGCGACCTGTCTCTGGCCGATTGGGGCCGTAAGGAACTTGAGATTGCCGAAGGCGAAATGCCGGGCCTGATGGCCACGCGCGAAGAATATGGCCCGAAACAGGTACTCAAAGGCGCGCGCATCGCCGGTTCGCTGCATATGACCATCCAGACGGGGGTGCTGATTGAAACGCTTCAGGCTCTGGGGGCCGAGGTGCGCTGGGCGTCGTGCAATATCTTCTCGACGCAGGATCATGCGGCGGCGGCCATCGCTGCCAAGGGTACGCCGGTGTTTGCCATCAAGGGCGAAACCCTTGAGGAATACTGGGACTATGCGCACAAGATTTTTGAGTGGCATGATGGCGGTTATCCGAACCTGATCCTTGATGACGGTGGTGACGCCACGCTTCTGACGGTTTTGGGGCCAAAGGCGGAAAAAGATCCGTCGCTCCTCGACAACCCGACCAATGAGGAAGAAGAAGCCCTCTATAAGGTTATGAAGCGCTACCTTAAGGAAAAGCCTGGCTTCTATTCGGCGATCCGTGACGCCATAACCGGTGTGTCCGAAGAAACCACTACCGGTGTGCATCGCCTGTATCACATGGCGCAAAAGGGCGATCTGCCGTTCCCCGCTATCAACGTCAATGACTCGGTCACCAAGTCGAAGTTCGACAACCTTTATGGCTGCCGTGAATCGTTGGTCGATGCCATTCGCCGCGCCACGGATGTCATGCTGGCGGGTAAGGTTGCGGTCGTGCTCGGTTACGGTGATGTCGGCAAGGGGTCGGCGGCGTCACTGCGTAACGGCGGCGCACGTGTGATTGTCACCGAGGTCGATCCGATCTGCGCGCTTCAGGCGGCAATGGAAGGCTATGAGGTGCGCACCGTCGAGGAAGTGGCCGCGCAAGGCGATATCTTCGTCACCTGCACCGGCAACAAGGACGTGCTGCGCCTTGAGCATATGCGTGAGATGAAGCACAACGCCATTGTCTGTAATATTGGTCACTTCGACTCGGAAATTCAGGTTGCGGCGCTGAAGAACTTCAAGTGGGACGAAATCAAGCCACAGGTGCATCACGTTGAATTCCCTGACGGAAAGAAGATCATCCTGCTGTCGGAAGGTCGTCTGGTGAATCTGGGTAATGCGACCGGCCACCCGTCATTTGTGATGTCGGCGTCCTTCACCAACCAGACTCTGGCGCAGATCGAACTATGGACCAACAACAAGGCCTATGAGCGTCAGGTCTATACCCTGCCGAAGCATCTGGACGAGAAGGTGGCGCTGTTGCACCTTGAGAAGCTGGGGGCGAAACTGACGACCCTTAGTCAGGAGCAGGCGGACTATATTAATGTGCCGGTGGCTGGCCCGTTCAAGCCGGAACATTATCGTTACTAATATAGAAAGGCCTTCGCTGTCGCTCAGTGTACTTTCAATATTGAAGATTAGAGACCGCCTCTGTAATCCGACAGGGGCGGTTTTTAAATGCCTGCAAACAGGGCCGCGAGGGCCAATGCCGCGGGCAGGGCCTGAATGAACAGGATTTTCCGGCTGGCGGTGAGTGCACCGAATACACCGGCGACGATCACGCAGATCAGGAAAAAAGCTATGAATTCGGCATTGTCGCGCCACAGGCCATAGATCAGGCCCGCCGCCATAAAGCCGTTATAAAGGCCTTGGTTGGCGGCCAGTGTCCTGGTCTGGGTGGCAAATTCCGGTGTCAGGCCAAAGGCCTTGCGCCCCGCAGGCTTATCCCATAGCGCCATTTCCAGCACGACGATATAAAGGTGAATAAGCACCACGAGCGCGGTCAGGGCAACTGAGATCATGGCCGATGGCCTCCGGCAATTTGACGTAGCCGCCTGATGCGGCCTATGCTGGGACTATGACGGATATTATGATCATGTCCATCGCTTGTGGCACGCCGCATGAAGCGGAAAAGCTGGCGCAGATGCTTGTGTCGCTGAAACTGGCGGCCTGCGTGCAGACCCACCCGATTGAATCGACCTATGTGTGGGAAGGGGCCGTTGAGCGCGCCCATGAGGTCATGCTGACAGCGAAAACCCTGCGCGATAAATTATCAGCTATCGAGGTCGTGGTTAAGGCGCATCACAGCTATGAGGTGCCGGAGATGATCGCCATGCGGCCTGAGTGGGTCAGCCAGCCCTATGTGGACTGGCTGAGAGGTGTTCTCGGTTAATCGAGAAGTTCAGGTGGAAGCTTGCCGCCGTTCTCAGCCAGCTTGTTTAGCACCTGCTTGTGTAACCAGATGTTTTGTTCGGCCGTGCCGGTGAAAGGGCCTGAATGGCCCAGCTCTTCCGCCAGTTTCTTACG
>NZ_ML636837.1:746135-756523 GCF_006475605.1 Asticcacaulis tiandongensis
TTCCTTACGCGCGGCAAGGCTTGAGTCGAGGTCGAGCAATTTCAGAAGATCGACAATCGAGGTGCGCCAGTTCAGTGGCTGACCGGCCCGGCCTGAGGCGTCGTCCAGAATGGCCTCGACATCGACATTGGCGAGGGTTTCCGGCTCCTGACTGATGACGGTGCTGGTGGCGGCAGTGGCTGCCGGTGTGATGGCGATGTCGGGGGCCGGTTCGGCGGGTACTGGCTTTTTCCTGAAAATCGCATTTTTGATTTTTGAAAAGAAACTCATAATCAGCTCCGGTTGAAATGAACCCCGCCCACGGGAGGATCAGCCTAACACAAAAGCGGTAAGAGCGTATTTGCCGGTTTTTTATAGCGGATCGGCGGGCGCTTCGACCGGTTTGGCCAATGCGCGTCTTTGTGCCGCAATTGCCTCAAACGCTTTTTCAGCCTGAGCAAGCGTCTGAGGGTCATTGTCTTTGCGGGCGGCAATGAGGGTTTGCGCGGCTTCCATTTCGCGTATCGGCAGCAGGTGGGTATCGTCGGCAGGCTGGAAAGCACCGAGGCCGAGGCGGGCCAGAACACCGCGCTGACGCTCGGCTTCGGGGCCGTCGCCTGTGCCGTAGCTCAGAATAAAACTGCGCAGTTTTTCCCGCGTTGCTGGATCAAGATCCTTACGCAGGAGCAGCGGCGGATCGGGTAGTAGCGGAGAACTCCAGATAACCTTTAGCCGTGCGGCCTCTTTAGGGGAGGCCGTATTGAAACGTTGCAGGGCGATGCTGTTACTGACGGTGGCATCAAGTTTGCCCGTTATCAGGTTATTGATCTGGTTTGGTGGTTCGGAGCGGTCAACCGAAGCAAAGCACGTGTCAGGATCGATTTTTTCCGGAAGAAACAGATAGGTCAGGGGCGCCTGATTTCCGGCCAGAGACGCTTCTGCGCCCATGCCTAACCGCAGGCCACCGCTACAGGCCGTAAGGTGCGCGAGCGTCAGGCCGGAATCTGCCCGTGTCACAATCACACTCCGGTAGCCGTCAGGGGCCGTGGGGTCCGAGGCGCGGGCAATGACATAGGCGCTGGCGTCACGGACGGCATTGAGCGCGGCGGTATTGGAAAACAGGCCCGCCTGAACGCGATTGTTGTGCATGGCCTTAACCGAGGCGTTATCGTCGGCGGCGAAATTCGGTTTGATCTTAAGGCCGGTCAGGCTCGCCATGTCTTCCAGATAGGTGCGCCAGGCGCTTTCGGCTTCGGAGGCCCCGTCGGGTATGACCACGGCAAAGGTCACCTCGTCCGATCGTGGGGCGGCAGCCTGCTGACAGGCTGAAGCGAGGCTTAGTGAGGTCAGAAGCCCCAGAACCAGAAGCGTTTTTCGGATAAAGCGCTGTGCCGCGATCAACGGGAGTATCCCTTTTATAAAGCCAGACGATGAATCTGCCGAAATTTATCCGAATTTGCAACCGATGGCCGCTTCATGACAGGTACAAGGGCGCGCATTGCAATTTTATCTGATTGCGGGTCTTTACATGGAAGGCAAAATGCCTGATATAGCCCGCTTCCGGCGGACCCCGACACAAAGTCCTAAGAATGCTTCTTGGGCCGCCCACCTTCGGGATCGTTCAGGTTTTCCTGACGATTTAGGTGGACACGAAACGCTGCTAACGCCGGTCTGGGTTTAATTTTTTTAGCAGGGATTTGGCAGTGACACATCACTCCCAAACGGCCCTGAACCTGGTCCGCGAGCAGTCACCGGAACGCCCCGTCGCCCTTGTGCGACGTGCGCCCGTCACCGTTGCCGCGCAATGGTTTCAGAGCCACTTCAAAGGTGAAATTTTCTATGCCGTTAAGGCCAATCCGTCCGCGTGGGTCATTGAGACCTTACGTGATGCCGGTGTGCGCGCCTTTGATGTGGCATCGATCAACGAAGTCAAGTTGGTCAAGGCGCTGTCCCCTGAGGCGCGTCTGGCCTTCATGCATCCGGTGAAATCACGCCGCGCCATTGCCGAAGCCTATTATGACTTTGGCGTGCGCACCTTCAGCCTCGATACGCAGGAAGAACTGGCGAAGATTCTCGATTCGACCGGAGGGGCGAAGGATCTGAACCTGATCGTGCGTCTGGCGACGTCGGGTGAGGGCGCTAACCTGCCCCTGACCAACAAGTTCGGCGCTCAGGTCTATGAAGCACCCGCCCTGTTGCTGGCGGCGCGTCAGGCGACGCAGGACAAGATGGGCATCAGCTTCCACGTCGGTTCACAATGTATGCGGCCTACTGCCTATGCGGCGGCCATGTCGGCGGCGTCGCGCTCGCTGGTGCGGGCCGGTGTGCTGGCGGATATTGTCGATGTCGGTGGCGGTTTTCCGTCGATCTATCCGGGCATGGTGCCGCCCGCCCTTAGCGAATATATGGACGTCATTGATCGTGCCTTCGAAGACATGAAGGTGCATGAGGCGACCGAACTGTGGGCCGAGCCTGGCCGGTCTCTGGTGGCAGAATCGACCTCTATCCTGACGCGGGTGGACCTGCGAAAGGGCGATGCGCTCTATCTGAATGACGGGGCCTATGGCAATCTGTTTGACGCTACCCACGCTAAATGGCCGTTTCCGGTTAAGCTGCACCGCGCCGATGCAGGGGGTGAGGTGTCGTCTGAGCTGAAGCCGTTCCGTTTCTACGGCCCCACCTGTGATTCCATCGACCATATGCCGGGGCCGTTCTGGCTGCCTGCGGATGTGGTCGAAGGCGACTATATCGAAATCGGCATGCTGGGGGCCTATGGCGTCGCTATGGCCACCGGTTTTAACGGCTATGGCGAAAGTGATACGGTATTTCTCGATGAAGCACCTATGGCATCTTTGTTCGGGCTGGGGCCGCGCCATATCAGCCTGCCGCGCTCCGAAACGCTTGAAGACAACAAGATCGTGCGTTTCTCACGCCCCAAGGGCGGGAAAAAGGGCAGGCGTCGGCGCGGTTAAGCGCGTTTTTTTGTTAAGTTATGCGTTTGAAAGGCGGTCAGGGTTAATCCTGATCGCTTTTTTTATGCCTAAATATGGGGTCGGGGCGGTGAGTGATTATTTATGGTGACGGGGATTTCGCGGGGAAAATGTGTCTTGATTCAAATAAATATACTATTAATACAGGTTAAGGTTAATTTAAATTAACAGTAAACATATGTTAACTAAAGAATATTTTTTGTTTACCATTCTCTTTCACTTGGAATTAACAGCGATTGGATAAATTGATCTCGTGTTCGGGAGCAAGTGGGCCAACTACTCACGTTCTGAATACATAGTAGATTGTTCACTTGCTTAATAAAAGCTCATCTTACGGAGATAACTCATGACCAAGTTTTTCAACCGCTTCCTTAAAGACGAATCCGGCGCGACTGCCATTGAATACGGCCTGATCGCTGCCCTTATTGCTGTAGCCCTGATCACGGTTCTCGGTACCCTGAGCGGTAGCCTTACCACAACGTTTACAACGATTTCGAATAAGCTTAATCCGCCTGCATAATCATTTATGATTATTAGAGACCGCAGATATTTAATATCTGCGGTCTTCAATTCTTATAGGTAAAATCCATGCTGTGGAATTTTTTAAAAGATCAGTCGGGTGCTACTGCTATTGAATACGGTTTGATCGGTTCAATAGTCTTTTTAGGTTGTATTACTGCCTTTTATGCTTTCGGTGATAGTGCTCAAGAAATGTATAATTATATTAGCTCTACGATAGCTGAAGCCGTTTCAAGACGGTAGAGTGGTAGACGAAAATCATCAAATAACCGCCGCAGGGCGGTTTTTTTGTGCTTACGATTTGAGGCAGGGTGGTCTTGTCGCAACAACCGAAAGTAAGAATCCCCCTATGTCACTGCGTGACATCTCTCCCTTCAGAGATGGGGGAGTATGATTTTTTATACCTCCCCAACTTGTTTGGGGAGGGAAACCGCTTTGCGCTAGCAAAGGGGTGGGGTGTCTTCAGAATATGGGGTCAGTCGATCTCTATCGGGCGATCGAGGATGTCGTTCATGCGGCTCAAGGGGCGGGCGACGACCGCGCCCCTGGGGGTCACGAGGATCGGGCGTTCGACCAGTACCGGTTCCGCGATCATGGCGGCAATGACCGTGGAATCGTCGGCGGTGGTCAGGCCGCGTTCGACCGCATCTGTATTGCGGGTACGCAGAATGTCCCGCGCGGGTATGCCGCCCATCTGTTTCAGCAGGTCTTTCAGGGTGGCTTCGCTCCAGCCGGTTTTCAGATATTCGACGATTTCGGGCTGATAGCCATTGGCCTCAAGCAGCGCCAGCGCCTTGCGCGAGGTGGAACATTTTGGGTTGTGATAAAGGGTCAGAGCCATGTGGTAATCCGGAATCAGAGAGCATTCCGGCTCAGGCTACACCCTATGTGACTTGAAACAAAGACTATCCCGTCAGGCCGAGACCCTGTTCGCCCATCCGGTCAAGGCGGGCGCGGACGGCCATGCTTTCGAGACTAGCGGTGGGCAGGCTGACGAAGATGCCGATGCGATTGGTCAGATTGGCAAACAGGCTGGCATAGGCGGTGGCAATCTCGGCAGGTGAGCCTGCGCTATTATCGGGGTCGGGCAGGGGCCAGTCCACAGTCATGGGCTTGCCGATAAAGGGCGGCAGAGCATTTTCAGAGACGGTAGACGACAGGCGGAAAACGAAGTCGAGTCGCGGGGCCTGTTCGCCGGTAAACATGCCAAGCGTTTTCGGGGTCAGGGTTTTGACATCGTAGCGCATCTTTTTCAGGAGATCGACGGCGTAGGGGCTTAGGGTTTCGGCAGGGTTGACGCCAGCTGACCAGGCTTCAAACCGTCCGGCCCCCAGGCGGTTGAGCAGGGCCTCGGCCAGTACCGAGCGTGAGGCATTATGTTCGGACAGGAACAGCACCTTAAACCGTCGTGTATCGCCTATCAGGTGGTTGAGGTATCTCATATGTCTGTTCCGTGACTGCTCTGTGTTCCTCATGCCGATCAAGTCTTTACGGTTTATGACAAAAGGCGAATGAGCCACGGTGTAAAAAGCATATGCGCTTTTTATTTCCGATTTACGGGGAAAGCCGTAATATCCGGCCATATTTTGATTGAAAGGTTATTTCATGCGCCGCCTGATATTTGCCGGTTTTGCCTTGTCCCTGACGGCCTGTGCCACGGTTCCGCCTATTGACTCCAGCACGCTGCCTCCGCCTCCGCCTCCGCCGCCGATGGGGCCGATCAGCGATGTGGTCTATAATTGCGCCGACGGGACGCGGTTCAGCGTTTATTTCCATGAAAATGCCGCCACGGTTACGCTGGCTGACGGGACCAGGCTTGAGTTGCCGCAGCAACGCGTCGCATCGGGTATGCATTATGCGACGCCGCGCCATGATTTCCGGGGCAAGGGTACGGAAGCCACATGGACGGTGGGGCGTATGGTGCCAACCCAGTGTCGGGCGAATTAGAGACGGCTTCAAAAGGCCGTTTTCTGGCCTGCAAAGACGCATCTTCTGCGCTTCCGTTGCTCACGTACCATAAGTACGCTGCGCTACGGTTCTCGAAGACACGCCTTTTCGGCTCAGACTCCAACCCTTTAAGGCCGTCTCTAAAGGGCTGGGGGAAGGCGGATATAAAAAGCCCCTGCCGTGAGAGGACGGCAGGGGCTTTTTATATAGTCAAACCTGAAAGGCTTAGGCAGCGACGATGGTGCCGCCGTTAAGGGCCTCTTGCGGGTCGCGCAGCACATAGCCACGGCCCCAGACGGTTTCGATATAGGAGTTGCCTTCATTGGCGACGGCCAGCTTCTTACGCAGCTTGCAGATGAAGACGTCAATGATCTTCAGTTCCGGCTCGTCCATGCCACCATAGAGGTGGTTGAGGAACATCTCCTTGGTCAGGGTCGTGCCCTTGCGCAGGGAAAGAAGTTCCAGCATTTCGTATTCTTTGCCGGTCAGGTGAACGCGGTTACCCGCAACCTCGACCGTCTTGGCATCCAGATTGACGATGATGTCACCGGTCTTGATGACCGACTGGGCGTGGCCCTTGGAGCGACGCACCACCGCATGAATGCGGGCAATCATCTCGTCCTTGTGGAAGGGCTTGGTCATATAGTCATCAGCGCCACCGCCGAGAGACTTAACCTTCGTGTCGATTTCCGAAGTACCCGACAGGATCATGACCGGCGTATTGACCTTGCCGACGCGCAGTTGACGCAGGACTTCGAGACCGGACATATCCGGCAGTGAAAGGTCAAGCAGGATCAGATCGTAGTCATAGATCTTACCCAGATCCACGCCTTCTTCGCCGAGGTCGGTCGTATAGACGTTGAAACCTTCGGATTTAAGCATCAATTCAATGCTTTGCGCGGTCGCGCTATCGTCTTCTATGAGTAGTACGCGCATGAAGCCCCTCCCGGCTATGCCAAGCTGACAGTTAAGAAACAAGGCTTACGCCCGTTAACCTTCATCAGCTAAACAGCAAATCCCTTAAGATTCGTTAAACATGATGAATTCCGAATCAGCCTAGGCTGATTTGCGAATCGCTGACAAGCCTGACGAGTCACCGGTAGAATCTTTGGGAAAATTATCCACAGATGTTTGGGCGGAAATATGGCTGTGGGATCAGGAAGCGTGCAGCCACGATTTCAGGAAATCCCCATGTGTGGGCATCTTGCTTACGGTGCTGGCGATATTGCTGCTTAGGCCGTTTAAGGCTGTGGTCATCTGTTCTATGGTCATCAGGCGTCCAAGGTGATGCCAGCGTTCGGGCTTCAGCCTCTGGCCGTGCATGACCTGAAGCCAGGAGTCGATGCGAAAGACCTCATCGTTCCACTGATATAGCTTGGCATTTTCACGATAAAGCGCAATGCGTTCGGCCAGCGTATCCGGCACCGGCATATCGCGCCGTGCCCGCCAGTATTCGCTGTCGTCACGTTCGGTCAGCTTATAATGCATGATGACGAAATCGCGCACATGCTCGACCTCGTGACGGGTGACCTCATTAAAGTGGTTACGCGCCGCATCGGAAATGCCTGCAAACGGAAAATTCTGCACAAGGCGGGTAATGCCTGCGTGGAACAGGTGGATATTGGTCGATTCTAACGGCTCAATGAAACCGCTTGAGAGGCCAAAGGCGATGACATTCTTGTTCCACACCTTGCGACGACGACCGGTGCGGAATTTGATGAAGGATGGCTCGGTCAGTTTCGCGCCCTCCAGCAAGCCTTCAAAGCGCGTCATGGCGTCATCGTCCGACAGGGTCTTGCTGGAATAGACGAGACCTGTGCCGACACGGTTTTGCAACGGAATACGCCAGCGCCAGCCATCGGCATGGGCAATGGCTTCGGTATAGGGCATGAACGGGCCGGTGGATTCAGCCTGTAGGGCAATGGCGCGGTCATTGGCCAGCCAGTGATCCCAGTCATCATAACCGGTTTTCAGGGTTTGCTCGATCAGCAGCCCGCGCATGCCGGTGCAGTCGATAAACAGATCGCCTTCGACGGTCTCACCGGTTTCAAGCACGAGAGCGGTGATATTGCCGGTCTCGGCGTCCTGTTTGACGTGCTTAATGGTGCCTTCGATGCGATTGACGCCCGCCTTTTCACTTAAGTCGCGCAGATATTTGCCATAAAGGGCGGTATCGAGGTGGTAGGCATAGTTGATCTTGGCATTAGGACCGGTCTGGAATTTGCCGGCTCTGGCGGCTTCGTGTTCAAGGCAGTATTCGCCGAGCTCACCGCCAATACCTTCGGCATTGGCTTGATGCCACATATGATGGAAGTTGGCCATCCACGGGGATTTGCCAACAATACCGAAGGAATGGATATAGGAATCGCCCAGACGCGCCCAGTTCTCAAAGCGAATGGCCATCTTGATCGAGCCATTGGTGGCCCGCATAAATTCCTTTTCATCGATATTCAGCAGATGATGGAAATTACGGATGGTCGGCACCGTGGCTTCGCCGACACCTATTATGCCGATGTCTTTGGATTCAACGAGCGTGACCTCAAGCAGCGGACCGAGCAAACGGGTGAGGGCTGTGGCGGCACACCAACCGGCGCTGCCGCCTCCGGCGATGACGACCTTTCTGATGGTTTGCGTGCTCATGATGTCTTCCCTGTATTTTTATGGTTCTAACGATTGAGTCGGTGCAGTAACTGCGCGCGCAGGCGGCGGGCAGTGAGTTCATCCAGTTGCCCCAAAGCGCCTTGGGCAGCTTCGGGCAGGTGGGCGCGCGGTGTTTCAGTGGGGCCGAAGATGTAATAGTCGAACAGGGCGCGCCATGATTGTTTCTCGGCTTCGGGCCGGTCGCGCAGACTCAGCAAGGCGTGCAGCAGGGTGTTCATGGGCGTGTCCATGAAGCGCGGCGAAGTGTTCCACCAGTAGTTAATCAGGATATTGAACGGTTCCAGCGCTTCGACATGGTGCCACCACAGAGCCGGGTAAAACAGCACATCTCCGGCCTCAAGGTCGGCGATCTGGGCGTGGTTCAGGGCCTCTCGGAAACGGGGGAAGCGGTTGAAATCGGGATTGCGAAAATCGACCATGCTGACGACCTGACCGCCGGGGGTCGGCTCCAGCGGGCCGGGATAGAGGTTGGCCACCTGATCCGGCGGAAACAGGGTGAAGCGTCTGCGCCCCGCGACGCAGGCCGCCAGATTGTGCGACATATCATAATGGGCGGTGGCCGTGGTACGGTTGCCGATCCAGATGCTGGCCAGCGGCGGGTTGGCTGTGAACATCTCATGAGTAAGGGCGAGGTCATTTTCCTCACGCAGGCCCGGCAGGTATATGCCGAGGTCCGTCGAGCCGAGATAAAATGACGGCGGAACGGGATCGTCCAGATGCGCCAGAAGCTGGTCGAGAAAATCGGTTAGCAGGGCGCGTCCGGCCTGAAAATTCAGGGCTGTCAGGTCATCATTATAGAAGAAACGCCCGCCGATGTCGGGGCTGCCGGTATAGGCCGTCACGGGGCGACCCTGATAAAAGCGTTTCAGATAATCGGCGGCGGTCTGGGACGACTGAAGGCCGGCCTGTACCAGTGGCCAGTCTTTGGCCAGACCGCGAAAAATGACCGGTGCCTGATCGACCATAAGCTGATCATAGGGGATGTGGTCAGGGTCTGTTGTGGTAAGGACTTTAATCGGGGGAGCGGTGATTGTCATATGTCACGCTCCGGCCAGACGCCGGTTTTTCAGATTGATAATCGTCTGGAGGTTATTGACGGAGCTTACGACATGGAAGGCCAGAGCCAGAAAACCGGCGGCGTTCAGTTCGGCCAGTTGCGCCCCGCTGAGTTGGGTCAGGCCTTCCTGACTTATGGTGAAAAGCTCAGGTAGTTTGAACTGACTGCCGTCGTTCAGTTGTAACTCGACATTTACAGGGGCCAGAAGGGCCGCAGCGTCAAAGGCGGCAAACATCTCGGGTAGGCGCTCAGTGCCCTGCTGAATCAGGCGCAGGGCGCGGGTGGCGCGCTCCAGCGCGGGTCCATTTCCACCATGCGGCAGGAACAGGGGGGCGCCTTCGGTGCGGCTGATCAAGGGGTGAGACGGGTCGATATAGGTGGCGGGCGTTTGCTGATCATCAAGGCCGATCATCAGGGGGCCGCGCTGGCGCAGGGCGGGGATGTAATGTGCTTGCCACTGATCGCCGCTGAGATAGAGGTTTTCGTTCAGGCCCAGAAGGGCAATCGGCTGAAAGCCGCCGCTCGGTGTGGGGCGGAAAAGAATCGGATATTCACGCTGAATGTCAGCAAATTCGCCGGGAAAGACCGGCATCTGGTTGGTATTGTCACCCAGATCGGCCCCGTAACGCTCAATCAGCCGGAGGTCATGATGAGCGATATTATCCAGAACTACGGGGGTCGTCATAAGCCATCCTGTACAAAACGATGGGGAAGACCGGATAAGCTCCGGCCTTCCCCGATAGATCAGAGATAGTCTTTAGAACTTGAAGCGAACCCCAAGTTGATAGCGCGTGTCAAGTTCCTGAGCGAAATAGAGATTGCTCTTGTCACGGCCAAAGGTACGCAGGTGTTCGTTGGTCAGGTTCAGACCTTCGAAGGTCAGCAGGATGGACGGCGTAATTTCATAGTTTACCGACACATCGACAACACCAAAGGCTTCGGTGAAGACCGGGTTACCGGCGTTACCGTCACGGTTGGTGGCTGACAGGAACTCGTCACGCCAGTTATAGGACAGGCGACCGGAAAGCGGTCCCTTGTCATAGATCAGGGTGACGTTATAGGTATCCGACAGGCCGAGCAGAGCGAACTGATCCACGCCCGGAGGGGCGCTGCGGTCAATGGCCACATCCCCGCGAACCGTGGTCAGGCTGCCGGAAACCCCGAAGCCCGTCGATCCGAAGAAGTGCTGGAAGGCCAGTTCCATACCGTGGATGTTGGCGCTTTCGTTGTTGATC
>NZ_SSBC01000019.1 GCF_006475605.1 Asticcacaulis tiandongensis
CCGCTCCAAATTCTCAGTCAAGTCCTTATTTTAAAAATGTTTTTCAACACCAAAACCAGAAACTTAACCCCGCCAGATCCAACACCTCAAAGGCACCGTCTCCGCCAGAGCGGCGTAACTACGCCCCCACACATACAGAGTCAAATGCTATCTTCACAAAAACGCAACAATCAACAGGCAATGCGAAATCAGGCGCATATTGTCGGTTTTCCTGCCTTAATGCGTCTCACGAAACAGAATATTGTTCTCAAGGTGGATATGTTCAAGCAGATCATCCCGCAATGCCTCAAGTCCCTTATATAGGGTTCGCCAGGTTCCGCAGGCCTCAGGTGGCGCCTGAAGATCATGACTTTGCATCAATATGGTTTGCAGAGCCTCCCCATGTTGAACATGCTCCATCTGCATGACGCGGATAGGCCCTTCGGCCATAGCGCGCCGATTCTGACGCAACAGCGGGAACAGCACCTCTTCTTCCTTCAGCATATGAAAGTGCAGGTCTTCACCTGTGGCCAGCAAAAGGTCAGCCAGACCATGCGGACAGAGCGGATGCTCGGCATGGGAACGTTCCACCCGCTCCGCCATACTGATCAGGTGCGGAATATCCATCCGGTGCTTTTCGTGGAAATGCTCAAGGATATGATCGATAAGCTCACCACTATCGACATTACGCCAGTCCCGTAGTGGCGGCTGCGTCCGCGCCTGCGTTTCCAGTGCGTTATTAATGACCTCAATATCTGCACCCGCCATGCGCGACGCCAGCGACAGGCTGAGTTGACCTTCATGACAAAAGTCCAGATTGTGCGCCCGTAATATGATTATTGCATTTGGCACTTCACAGACGATATCGCTTAAGGACTTGTCTTTCAGGTTCATGTCGCCTCCGTAGATATAAGGCGATCACTATGTGCGCCGCACCCGTCCTCAGACTTGATGCGGATCAAGCCCGACCTGAGCCGGATTGTCGCATCACCCGGGCAATAGATAGGTCTCTATATCCTGCGGCCGGTTGAAGTTGCGCAGGGCCTCAGGCTTTAGCGCCTCAAGCCTGCGCGTCACAAGACCCGCGATCAGCCCCTTCACCGACCCCTTGTCTCCGGCGGCTATGCGCTCAAGCTGCGCATGGCAATAGGCCTTAAGGGCCGCATCAAACCTTAGGCATAACGGCAAGGGCAGGTCACCGAAAACCACTGCCTGTGCGTCACCTAACCCCTCCGGCAAAACGCTTAATATATGGCCTTCCAGAAGCGGCATATCGACAGGCACAAATAACAAGGCGTCAACCGCGTCTTCGATGTGCAGAATACAGCTGCATATAGCGGCCGCAGGCCCCCGCCCCTCAACCCTGTCCGGCACGGACGGATAGCCGTCGCGTTCGCCACTAACATATATATTCTCTGCACCGGCATCGCGCAGGGTCCGGGCCGTGTGATCGAGCCAGCTATGGCCCTGCCACATCAGACCCGCCTTATCCTGCCCCATGCGGCTTGACTTACCGCCGCACAATATAACGCCGGATATGCGCATCAGGGATTTTCGACCAGCGACGTGCCATCCAGCCATTCACTGTCGCCGCTGAGATAATGTTCTTTCTTCCACACCGGCACACGCTTTTTCAGTTCTTCGATCAGATAACGCGACGCCTCATAGGCCGGGGCACGGTGAGGTGAACCCACGGCGATGATGACGCTGATACCGCCAATCGGCAGGTAGCCTTTGAAATGCTCGATATAGAGCCGCAGATCAGGGCCGAACTGCGCCTGTGCCTCGACACAGATTTCACCCATCACGGTTTCCGCCAGAGGTGCGAAGGCATCATAGCTGACGCCGGACACCGGCTTATTGAGATTGTGATTACGCACGCGCCCGACAAACAAAAGCGCGGCACCATTTTCTCCGGCATCGACAAAGGCCGAGGCCTTTTCCAGAGACAGATGCGTTTCCCGCACGCAAACATGTATGGATCGGGTATCCGGAGACTGGGACATCCTTTACCCTCCCGAAACCGGCGGCAGCAGCACCAGCTGCGCCGAGGTGTCAAACACATGCGCCGACGATAGTACCTGCTGCGCATCCGCCAGCGCTGACACCTTCAGCAGATCAGAGGCCGCCGGATCAAGCGCTTCGGCAATCGCCGCCTTAACCGCCGCCATGCCCGCCCCCGCCGCAAGCGTCAGGCGCAATGGCCCCGTGCGCTCATATTTGCGAAAGGCCCCGAAAAAGCTGATCTCAAGTTCGATCTTCTGCATATTACTCGCCCACCTCAAACAAGGACGTCGCGTCATAAAGAAACGCCTCGACCGCCTCACCGGCCTCATAGGTTTTCGCCGCTTCAGGTAAGGCGATATAGCCATGCCCCTGCGCCAGCGATTTCAGCTTGAACGATTCCTGCCCATCAAGCACCTCGGCCCTCAGACCGTCAGGCGTCAGTTCAAAACCTGCCTTCAGAAACTGGTACAGTCCATTGCCCTTAACGACCGGTGCTTTCAGCTTCGCCACAAGTGGCCGCTCACGTCCAAGGCCCGATAGCTGACGCACCAGGGCCTGCACAAAAAACCGCCAGCCCACCGCTGCCGCCACCGGATTACCGGGCAAACCAAAATAGAAATGCCCCTGCGGCAAACGCGCAAACAGGATCGGCTTACCCGGCCGCAGATTAATCCGGTGAAAGACGATCTCCGCCCCCAGTGCCTTCAGGGCTTCCGGCACAAAGTCCTTTTCGCCTTTGGATACCGCACCGGTCGTTATAATGATCGACGGCGTTTTAATCGCCTGAATGGCTGCCACCAAATTTTGCGCCTCATCACGGATAATCCCGCCGTCATGCGCCACAAGCCCCGCTCGTCTGGCGGCCGCCAGCAGGTAAGGCCCGTTGGAATTATGGATCATGGCCTCAGACAGATTACCGCCATCCGACAATTCATTCCCCGTGCTGAAGACATGAACATCCGGCAGGGTTATCACCGAAACCTCCCGCACCCCCAGCGCCGCCAGAAGCGCCAGCTTTTCCGGCGTTACAGATTCTCCGGCATTCAGAACGGCCTCGCCCTGAGCCACATCTTCACCGGCTTCGCGGATATTGGCCCCCGCCGCAGGAATATGTGCAAACACCACACTCTGACCGCTGACTTCGGCCTGCTCGATGGGGATCACGGCATCATAGGCTGATGACACCAAAGCGCCCGTCATGATGCGCACCACCGGTGCCTGATCGGTCGGCGTCACATCACCCGCCGCCACGGTCGCCCCAATCTCACTGGCCTGACCGGCGGCAACCTCAGTGCGCTTGATCGCAAACCCGTCCATGGCCGAATTACGAAACGGCGGCAGGTTTAGCGACGCGACCACATCTTCCGCCAGAATCTGACCCAGAGCGTCACTCAACGATACGGTGCGTGCGGCGGCCCTGACCGCATTCGCCGCAATCAGATCTATGGCTTCGTTATAACTGATCATTTGCCCTCTCCGTTCATGATGCGGATCAGGTGCGGAATCAGCTCAGGCAAAAGCGCCGACAGGCCTTCCTTCACGGCACGCGGACTACCCGGCAAGGTGACGATCAGGCTCTCCCCGATCTGACCACCGACCGCACGGCTGCTCCAGGACAGAGGCGTATATTTTGCGCCGTCGCTGCGCAGCAATTCGCCAATACCCTCAATTGACCGGTCAAACAAAGGCGTCAGAGTATCGGGCGTCACATCACGCGGCGCCACACCCGTCCCGCCGGTACAGACAATCAGATGCGGCTTACGACTATGGGCCAGATCAGTAACCGTGGCGCTTAAGGTCGCCGGTTCATCGGGGATCAGCCGATAATCGGTGACCTCCGCCCCATGTTCGCTCAGTATGTCTTTAATGGCTTCACCGGAGGCATCTTCATAGACACCGGCATGGGCACGATCACTTAAGGTGACCACCGCCACACGTCGCCCGCTCAGAACCTTTGGGGCCGGCGGATCAATCAGATTGCGCACCTCATCAGACACCCCATCGGGATGCAGCCATACCCCGCTCTTGCCGCCGCGTTTGGCCAAAAGCCTGATATCGGAAATCAACAAGGCCGGCTCAACCATCTTGGTCAGATCCCAAAGCGTCAGAAGCGCCGCATTAACCCCGGCCAGCGCCTCCATCTCGACACCGGTTTTCGCATGAGCCGCCGCAATGCAGGTAACCCTGACGCTATGGGTTTCGGGTTCCGGCTCCGGGATGATCTCGACATGATCCAGCCCCAGCGGATGACAGAAGATAATGGTGTCGTGGGCGCGCTTGGCGCCCTGAATGCCCGCAATCTGACAGGCCGACAGGACATCACCCTTGGGCAGGGTTTTGTTGATGATGCGCTCAAAGGCTTCCGGTGAGGTGCTGAAGCGGCCTTCGGCAATGGCGACCCGGTGCGTGACAGGCTTCGCGCCCACGTCAATCATGCGATAGGGCAGGCTCATGCTTATCCTCCGATAGAAGCCAGATGCGGCGTCAGGCCGGTTACACCCTGCCCCAGATTATGCGAACGGGTCTTGTAGCTCAAAAGATCAGTAATCCGCTGCGTCAGCTCATTACGCTGATCGGCACTTTGCAGATATGGCCGCAGCCCATAGCCAAACTCGCCGAACAGACACAGCCTGAGATCGCCCCTTGCCGTGACGCGCAAGCGGTTACAGGTTGTGCAGAAATCCTTGGAATAGGGGGCAATGATACCGATACGCCCGCCATGATCAGGATGACCATATTCAAGTGCCGGACCACCAGTGGCGCTGCGCGGCAGGGGCGCAAACCCCTCTGCCGTAAGATAGGCCTGCAAGACCTCGCCACTCAGATGGTGTTTCCTGAAATAGTCGCCATTATCGCCGGTCTGCATCAGTTCGATAAAGCGGATGCTGATATCCTCACGCCGCGCCAGCGCCACAAAGTCGGGCCACTCATCGTCATTGACGCCCTTGATCAGCACGCAGTTGATCTTGATCGGCTTGATCCCCGCCTTACGCGCCAGATCTATACCCTCAAGGATGTCCTTGAGCTTGTCATGGCCGGTGATGCGGTGAAACTTGTCGGCCTGAAGACTGTCGATACTGACATTAAGCGCGTTAATGCCTGAATCCGCGAAAATACCCGCCTGTGTCTTCAGATTATAGCCATTAGTGGTCATGGCCAGGGTCTCAATGCGCCCCAGCGCCGAGATGGCCGACGCAATGGTCGGGATGTCACGCCTCAGGGTCGGCTCCCCACCTGTCAGGCGCACCTTGCGCACCCCCAGATCGGCAAAGCCGCTCACCAGCCGGATGATTTCATCAGCCGACAGAAAATCGCTTACGCCCGTTTTCTTGTAACCGTCCGGCAGGCAGTAGCTGCAACGAAAGTTGCAGGCCTCTGTCACGGACAGCCTGAGATAGGGGAACGAACGCCCCAGCAGGTCTTCCAGCACGCAAACACATCCTTTTCAAACACGGAGGATGCAACGGTTTCCCGCAACACCGGATACCCTTGGATTAAGGTATGGCCCGCCACCATATACATGAGGCACTTAGGACGAACGGGCTTCGGACGTTGATACAGTACAGTTGTATAGCGGTTTCACGACTTGATACAGATCAATAGTCTGTAAAACATCGTCGATCTTGGTGATCAGACATCCGGATTAGGGCATTCCGGTGTCTCATGGCGCTCACATCGCGCCGCCGTCTCCATATCGCAGTAGTTACACAGCGCAAAAACATCCGGCAGATGGATCTCATTACGATCTATATCGATGCCCTGCTCCTTAAGGGTTTGCAGAGCGCGCGAAAAGGTTTCCGGCTTCATCCCGAGATATCCGGCAATCAGCGACTTGTCATAGGGCAATTTGAAATTGAGCGTCCGCTCCCCGTGATCGAGCATCTCATTGAGCAGGAACCGCCCCACACGCTGGGTGACGGATTTCAGCGTCAACTGCTCAAACTGGGTCATCATGGCCTGAGACCGGTCAGCGATACAGGACATCATATTCATGGCCAGCACCTGATCGCCCTGAAGCTTTTCGCGCATGATCGAGGCCGGTATAGATAGCAGCTGGGTGTTTTCAATGGCCTGCGCATTGACCGGCAACAGCGCATTGCTGAATATGGCCGTCTCCAGCATGGCATCGCCGGACTTCACGATCTGAAGAATCGATTCCTGCCCGTCAACATTGCCCTTATAGAGCTTCACCCAGCCACTGAGCACAATATAGAACCGCAAGGCCTGCTCGCCCTGCATGAAGATCATCGCCCCCTTGTCATAGTGATGAACACGGGAAAACTTCATGATGTCCTTAAGCAACTCAGGTCTGATACCGGCAAACAGCGGCAGCAGACTTAACCGCTCAAAATGTGCATCGCCGGTGCCTGATATCACTTCGGGGGCGCGCCCCGCCTGCGGTTTGGCTTCGGGCTCCGGTTTTGCCTCAGGCGGCGCGGTCACCGCATCGCGCATCATATCCTTGAGCAGCACCTGACCAATCTCATAGAGACGGTCCATCTTTTCGGTAAAAAGTTCAAACCACTGGTTGGCATCAAAGGCCTCAAGCAAACGTGCGCCCGTACTCTGCTCAAGCGCCTGATTGAGCGTCCGCACTTTCTGAAACGCCGAATGTTCCTCATAAAGCGCCTTGACCATGACCCGCGTATCTTCGTCACACAGGCTGAGGAACATCCGCTCATAGGCCTGCTGCTTGGCGATGATATAATCCAATAAGCCCCGCGCCTCGCTCAGGGCGCCGGCATTTTGCAGCAGATAACCGCCCAAGGCCCGCTGACGCCCGACATGTTCTTTCCACTGCATAAAGCTCATGAATGCCGAGACACGCGCCGGATTATTCGCCGGATCAAAGACCGCTAACTCCTGCACAATATCGATGGCCGGCGCAATAATCTCACGCGTATAGAAGACATGCGCCTCCGCCGGATCAATCAGGCGCGAAACGATATATTTGCGTCTGGCCCCCAGATAATGCACCGCGCTTAACAAAGGCTCGATATTGGCGCTCTGCTTTTTGGGCAGCGCCCCCAAAGCCACCGCCGACCGGTCAGTGATATAGAACTGATTTTCCAGAAACTCGCTGAAATCGCTGCCCTGACTGCGCAGGAACAGGGCCGCCGCACCACGCTCTTTCTGGGCGTCGTGGATGAAGCGACACAGGTCGTTTAAGGCAGTCTCAGTCATGGAACGGTGCAGGTCTGTTTGTTCTTTTATAAGCATAGTAATACCACTGTTCCGGGCATGGCCAAGACACGTTTGCCCTTCCATGAACATATTTCCGTGTTCGCCGCCATGCGGTCAGATGCCATGGGCGCATTTGCCGCGGCCCACCGTTTTTAACCGCATTTGATCTGGATCAATGGGTCGCCGCCCCCCGCCGCCTATTTCGTTGCGGCAGTATGACGAAACCCGTGACCCACAAATGACCCAGATACCCGAGCCCTCCAGAGAGCCCTCCAGACCAGAGAGCGGCAAACTGCTGCTGATGGGCCTTGGCCTGTCACTGCTCCCCAGACCTCTGTTGCAAGCCCTGGCCGATCACCTGTGCGGACTGATCAATCATCGCCATCCGGCCTTGCGTTCACGCCTCGCTCAGGCCGAAGGGCGGCGCTTTCATTTCTGCCTCGAAGATCTGGGTTTTGATGCGGTCATGCACATCCACCAAAACCGCCTGTCGCTGAAACTGACCGAAAAGGGACAGATCACCGTCGCAGATGTACAGCTGAAGGGGCAGAGCCAGCGCCTTCTGGAACTGATGCAGGGCGAAAGCGACGGCGACGCCCTGTTCTTCGCCCGCGACCTTGCGGTGTCCGGCGATACCGAAGCCCTCGTCAGTCTGCGCAATGCCCTCGAAAGTGAAACCATCGACCTGAAAGCCCTGGCGCTCGACAGTCTGGGGCATCTCGGCCAACCGGCGCGCGCGGCATTCAGCCGTACCGAAGCCCTGATCACCCGCAAATCTACTGACATCGACCGCCTGTGGCAGGCCCTGACCCGCCCCCTCGATCAGCGCCTGAGCCGTCAGGCCCGCCAGATCGCTACCCTTGAAACCCGCCTTGCCCAGCTTGAGAAGATCAGGGTCAAACCATGAATGCCGCACGCCTTGAAATCATCTGCCCCGCAGGCACACCCGCCGCCCTGACCACCGCCGTCGATGAAGGGGCCGATGCCGTCTATCTGGGTTTTCGCGACGCGACCAATGCCCGTAATTTTCCGGGACTGAACTTTTCCCGCGACGAGCTTGCGGCCGCCATTGCCTATGCCCGCCCGCGTGGCACCGAAATTTTCATCGCCATCAACACCTTTGCGCAGGCCGGTCACGAAGCCCTGTGGCGACAGGCGGTGGATGACGCCGTCCGCATCGGGGCCGACGCGCTCATTCTGGCTGACACAGGTCTTCTGGCCTATGCGCGTGACAAACACCCTGACGCCCGCCTGCATCTCTCGGTACAGGCCTCGGCCTCGACGGCCCAGAGCATCCGTTTTTACACCCGACGCTTCGGTGTGCGACGGGTGGTACTGCCGCGTGTACTGACGCTTAAGGAAATCAAGGCCCTCAACGACGACATAGAGGTGGAAACCGAGATCTTTGCCTTTGGCGGCATGTGCCCGATGGCAGAGGGACGTTGTTCCTTGTCCTCCTATATTACCGGCAAATCGCCCAACCGCGATGGTGTCTGCTCGCCTGCCAGCCATGTCGCCTATCTGCCCGAAGACGACGACCTGACCACGCAACTTGGCGGCTTTACTATTAACCGCTTCGCCGCCGATGAGCGCGCCGGTTACCCCACCCTGTGCAAGGGCCGTTTCAGGGCGCAGGATCACGTCTCCTATATTTTTGAAGACCCCGTCAGCCTTAATGTGCTCGACCGTTTACCGGAAATCGTCGCCTCCGGCGTCACCGCCCTCAAGATCGAGGGCCGTCAGCGCGGCAAGGCCTATGTCCGCGAAGTGGTGCGCAGCTTCCGTCAGGGCGTTGATGCCTTCTACGCCCAAACCCCTGCCCCCCCAAGCGACCTGTCCCGCCTCAGCGAAGGCCAGTCCGTCACCGGCGGCGCGTACGAAAGGCAATGGCGATGACACCCTCCCTGTCCTTAGGCCCCTTGCTTTATAACTGGTCGCCGGAAAAGGCGCGGGACTTTTACCTGCGTATCGCCGACGAAAGCGACATAGAACGCGTGTTTTTAGGCGAAGTCGTCTGCTCCAAGCGCGAACCCTTTCATGCCGCCTACTGGCCGGAGGTCATTGAGCGCCTTGAGGCCTCAGGCAAGCAGGTCATCCTGTCGACGCTGGCCCTGGTCGCCACCCCGCGTGAGATCAAAAGCCTGATGAGCCTTAAGTCTGAGGCCGATTATCTGATTGAAATCAACGACCTGACCCTGCTTGAGGACTGGGACAACCGGCCCTTCGCGCTTGGGCCCTATGTCAATGTCTATAACGAAGCCACCCTTAAGGTCTTTGAGGACATGGGGGCCACACGCGTCACCTTGCCGTTTGAACTGACGCGGGACACTCTGGCCATTCTGGGTAAGGCTGCCACCTCGGCCCTTGAGGTACAGGTCTATGGCCGCCTGCCTCTGGCCATTTCCGCCCGCTGCTACCACGCCCGCGCCTTTAAGCTGCATAAGGATGGCTGTCAGTTCGTCTGCGACCGCCACCCCGATGGCATGGCCGTCGATACATTGGACGGCCAGCCCTTTCTCACGGTCAATGGCACCCAGACCCAATCCATGACCTGCGCCAATCTCATTCAGGAACTCCCTGACCTGATGCAGATGGGCATAGGCGGTTTTCGCCTGTCGCCACAGGATGTCGATATGGTGGCGATTGCCCGCGCTTTCCGTCAGGTCATCACCGGCGATATCGACCCCGCCGAAGCCTTTTCCCGCATGGAAACCGGTGATTTCGCCTATGCCAACGGCTTCTTCCACGGTGTCGAAGGTCGGCATCTGAAGCGGGCCTGAAACCGCCACTTGATCTGGATCAAGTGGCCATACGCCACTTGCAACCCGTTCTCAGGCAAAAGATTTTACGGTTGACCTCCATCAAACCCCTGACTTGCCCGCCATGACATAAGGGCGGTGACCAAACCCTCTGGTGGAGCCTCACATGGCCATTTCCGATCCTGTCAAACCGGCTGCGGCCAAAGGCGGGCAAACTGCCGCCCTCAGCCTGACCACCCTTGCCTTCACCATAAGCTTTGCCGTCTGGACGATCTTCGCCATCATCGGCGTTCAGATCAAACAGGATATGGGCCTGAGCGACACCCAGTTCAGCCTTTTGATCGGCACCCCGATCCTGACCGGCTCGCTGATTCGCCTGACGACCGGCATCTGGGCTGATCAGTATGGCGGGCGTCCGGTGATGTTTATCTCCATGATTGCCGCTGCCGCCTGCACCTGGCTTCTGATCTATGCCGATACCTATGCGCTGCTGCTCCTGACCGCCCTTGGGGTCGGTATCGCCGGTGGCACTTTTGTGGTCGGCGTCTCCTATATCTCCAAGTGGTACGACAAGGCCCATCAGGGTACCGCGCTCGGCATATTCGGCATGGGCAATGTCGGCTCAGCCGTGACCAAGATTTTCGCCCCCTTTGTCATGATCGCCTTCGGCTGGCATGCCGTGGCCCAGATCTGGGCGGTTGCCCTGCTGGTCATGGCGGTCGTCTTCTGGGTCTTCACCAAGGACGAGCCTGAGCTGCGCGAGCGCAAGGCGGCAGGCCGCAAGGCCAAATCCACCCGCGAAGCGCTGGCCCCCCTGAAAAACCTTCAGGTCTGGCGTTTCTCCACCTATTACTTCTTCGTCTTCGGCGGCTATGTTGCGCTGGCCCTGTGGTTGCCGCGCTATTACGTCGGGGCCTACGACATGGACATCGCCCATGCCGGTCTGCTGGCCGCCAGCTTCTCGGTCGCCGGTTCCATGTTCCGCGCTATCGGCGGCTATCTGTCCGATAAGATCGGCGCCCGTAAGGTCATGTACATGACCTTCATCGTCTGCGTCGTCTGCTGCTTCATCCTCAGCTATCCGGCCACCGACTATGTTGTTCACGGCATCGAAGGCGACATCCGCTTCTCCTTAAGTCTTGGCTTCTGGCCGTTCACCGTCGTCGTCTTTGTGCTGGGCCTGTTCATGTCCTTCGGCAAGGCCGCGATCTATAAGCACATCCCCGTCTATTACCCTGATAATGTCGGCTCGGTGTCCGGCATAGTCGGTCTGGTTGGCGGACTGGGCGGCTTCTTCCTGCCGCTGGGCTTCGGGATACTCAACGACCTGACCAATGTCTGGACCAGTTGCTTCATGCTGATGTTCATACTGGTCGCCATCGCCCTGACCTGGATGCACCTCGCCATACAGCGCATGGAAAAACAGCGCCATCCCGAACTGCGCGGCCCCAAATTCTTCCCCGAACTCGACACCGCCGCACACAACCGTCGCCCCTCCTGACCTCTTCACTCACAGAGCACCTCTCATGTCCCGCTCCCTGACCGACAAACAGGCCCTTGATCTCTGGAACCCCGAAGACGACGCCTTCTGGGCCGCCAAGGGCAAGGCCATTGCCACCCGCAACCTGTGGATTTCGATCTTCTGCCTGTTTCTGGCCTTTGCCACATGGATGATCTTTTCCGTCGTGGCGGTGAACCTCAACAGTGCCGGTTTCAATTTCACACAGGCACAGCTGTTCACCCTGCTGGCCATGCCCGGCCTTTCGGGTGCCATCATGCGCATCTTCTGCTCGTTCATCGTGCCGATCGTCGGCGGGCGCAACTGGACGGTCTTCAGCACCGCCTTGCTGCTTATCCCCGCCATCGGCATCGGCATGGCCGTGCAGAACCCTGAGACTTCCTATACCACCATGCTTCTGCTGGCCCTGTCCTGTGGCTTCGGGGGGGGAAACTTTTCCTCCTCCATGTCCAATATCAGCTTCTTTTTCCCGAAAAAGGCACAAGGGGCCGCACTCGGCCTCAATGCCGGTCTCGGCAATCTGGGGGTCAGCGCCGTGCAGTTTGTCGTGCCTCTGGTCATCGGCTTTGCCGCCTTCGGTGCTCTGGGGGGCAACGCTCAAACCCTTGTAAAAGAAGGCGTTGAAAAGACCGTCTGGCTGCAAAATGCCGGTTTCGTTCTGGTCGTCCCGATCATTCTCGCTGTGCTGGCCGCCGCGTTTGGCATGAACAACCTGAAATGCGCCAATGCGCCTCTGTCAGAACAGCTGGTGATCTTCAAACGCAAGCACATGTACCTGACGACCTGGCTTTACATCATGTCGTTCGGCTCTTTCATCGGCTATTCGGCCGCCTTCCCCCTTCTGTTGAAATCACAGTTCGTTGAGGTCAACGCCCTGCAACTGGCCTTTATCGGTCCGCTGCTCGGTGCCCTGATCCGTCCCGTTGGCGGCATAGTCTCCGATAAGGTTGGCGGTGCCTCGGTGACCCTGTGGTCGCTGATCCTGATGATCGCTGCCGCCTTAGGTGTGGTGTGGTTCATTCAGGACGAGACCCGTAATTTCATAGGCTTTTTCATCGCCTTCATGGTGCTGTTCACCGCCTCAGGCATCGCCAACGGTTCAGTGTTCCGCATGATCGGCGTCATCTTCCCGCCGAAGGAAAAAGCACCGGTTCTGGGCTTTTCCGGCGCGGTCGCCGCCTTCGGTGCCTTCTATATCCCCAAAGCTTTCGGCTGGTCCATCGAGGCCACCGGCCACGCCGACGCCGCCCTTTATGGCTTCGTCATCTACTACCTGACCTGTGTTGCCGTCCTTTATGGCTGGTACTTAGGCAAACGCGCTGAAATCAAGTGCTAAAAACAATAATAAACAAGCACTTAAAATTACTGAGGAATAAGTAAAATGAGCCATTTTATCGACAAACTCACCTTTTTCCGGCGTGAGCGCGAAGACTTTTCCAACGGCCACGGCCAGAAGACCGATCAGTCGCGTGAGTGGGAAAAAGGCTATCGCAGCCGCTGGCAGCACGACAAGGTCGTGCGCTCCACCCACGGCGTCAACTGCACCGGATCGTGCAGCTGGAAGATCTACGTCAAGAACGGTCTGGTGACCTGGGAAACCCAGCAAACCGATTATCCGCGCACCCGTCCGGACATGCCGAACCACGAGCCCAGAGGCTGCGCCCGCGGGGCCAGCTATTCGTGGTATCTCTACAGCGCCAACCGCCTGAAATATCCGCTGGTGCGTTCGCGCCTGCTCAAAAGCTGGCGCAAGGCCAAGGCCCTTCACGGTGATCCGGTCACCGCATGGGCCTCGATTGTCACCGATGACGCCAAGCGCAAGGATTACCAGAAGGTGCGCGGTTTGGGCGGTTTCGTGCGCTCAAGCTGGGATGAGGTCAATGAGATCATCGCCTCGGCCAATATCCACACCATCGAGGCCCACGGCCCTGACCGCATCATCGGCTTCTCGCCCATTCCGGCCATGTCGATGGTCTCCTATGCTTCCGGCGCGCGTTACCTGTCGCTGATCGGCGGCGTCTGCACCAGCTTCTATGACTGGTACTGCGACCTGCCGCCCGCCAGCCCCCAGACATGGGGTGAACAAACCGACGTGCCCGAAAGTGCCGACTGGTATAATTCAAGCTTTATTATCGCATGGGGCTCAAACGTTCCTCAGACCCGTACACCGGACGCCCACTTCTTCACCGAGGTGCGTTACAAGGGTACCAAGACGGTCGCCGTTACCCCTGACTATTCCGAAGTCGCCAAGCTGGCCGATATCTGGATGCACCCGAAACAGGGCACCGACGCAGCCATGGCGCTGGCTATGGGCCACGTCATCCTCAGCGAATGGCACCTGAAGGGCAAGAGCGACTATTTCGACGACTATTGCCGCAGCTTTACCGACATGCCCTTCCTTGTAAAACTTGAGGAAAAGAACGGCTACCTTCAGCCGGCAGGCATGGTGCGGGCGTCCGATTTCAAGGACGGCCTCGGTATGGAAAACAATGCCGACTGGAAGCCGGTACTGGTCTGCGGGCGTGAGGAAAAAGTCCGCGTCCCCAATGGCACCATCGGTTCACGCTGGGGTCAGGACGGCAAGTGGAACCTTGAACCGCGTGACGAGAAAACCGGCGATGATATCTGGCCGCTTCTGTCGCTGATCGATCATAGCCAGCGTGACGTCAAATCGGTTGCCTTCCCCTATTTCGGTCATCAGGCCCCTGAGACCTTCAACGCCACCGACCATGCCGAGGTGCTGGAACGCAACATCCCCGTCATTCCGCTCGAACTGAACGAGGGTAAGGTCTATGTCGCCAGCGTCTATGACCTGTTTGTCGCCAACTATGGCGTTGATCGCGGTCTGGGCGGGGCCAATGTCGCCACAAGCTTCGACGATGATGTCCCCTACACCCCCGCCTGGCAGGAAAAGATCACCGGCGTCAAGCGCGAGCATGTAATCAATGTCGCCCGTCAGTTCGCTGAAAACGCCCATAAGACTCATGGCCGGTCCATGGTCATTGTCGGAGCCGGTCTGAACCACTGGTATCACATGGACATGATCTACCGTGCCATCATCAATATGCTGGTGATGTGCGGCTGTATCGGTAAATCCGGCGGCGGCTGGAGCCACTATGTCGGTCAGGAAAAGCTGCGTCCGCAAACCGGCTGGGCACCGCTGGCCTTCGCCACCGACTGGAGCCGTCCGCCGCGTCAGCAAAACGGCACCTCTTTCTTCTATGCCCACACCGACCAGTACCGCTATGAGCGCGTGAAGATGGATGAAATCCTCTCGCCTCTGGCCGACACGGCCGAGTGGAACAATCTGTCGATGATCGACTGTAATGTGCGGGCCGAACGCATGGGCTGGCTGCCGTCTGCACCGCAGATGGAAACCAACCCGCTTGAGATCGGGCGCGCTGTGCAGGCGTCGGGTCAAAGCGCCGGTGATTATGTGGCTCAGGGCCTGAAGAACCGTGACCTGAAACTGTCGTGCCACGATCCGGACAACCCCGCCAACTGGCCCCGCAACATGTTCGTCTGGCGCTCGAATATTCTTGGTTCCAGCGGTAAGGGCCATGAATATTTCCTCAAGCATTTTCTGGGGACACAGAACGGCATTCAGGGCAAGGAACTGGGGGCCGAAGGCGAGCAACTGCCCTCCGAAGTCGTCTGGCACGACGAAGCGCCGGAAGGCAAACTTGACCTTCTGGTAACGCTCGATTTCCGCATGTCCACCACCTGCGTCTATTCCGATATCGTGTTGCCAACCGCCACATGGTACGAAAAAGCCGACCTCAATACCTCGGACATGCACCCCTTCATCCACCCGCTCTCTGCGGCCGTCGATCCGGCATGGGAATCGCGCTCGGACTGGGACATCTATAAGGGTCTGGCCAAAAAATTCTCGGAACTGTGCGAAGGCCATCTGGGCATCGAGCAGGATGTGGTCTTAAACCCCATCAAGCACGATACCGCCAATGAACTGGCGCAGGGCCTTGAGCCGCAGGACTGGTACAAGGGCGAATGCGAACCGATCCCCGGCAAGACCATGCCCACGGTCACACTGGTCGAACGTGACTATCCCAATATCTACAAAAAATTCACCTCGCTTGGGCCGTTACTGTCAAAGCTCGGCAATGGCGGCAAGGGCATTGGCTGGAACACCGAAGCTGAACTGAAAATCCTCGGGGACATGAACTACCGTGTCACCGAAGACGGCATCAGTCAGGGCCTGCCCAAGATCGACAGTGCCATTGACGCTGCCGAAGTCATCATGACCCTTGCGCCGGAAACCAATGGCCATGTGGCGGTAAAGGCATGGGCGGCGCTGTCCAAAACCACGGGCCGCGACCATACCCATCTGGCGGTTGCGCGTGAGGACGAACATATCCGTTACCGTGACATTCAGGCCCAGCCGCGCAAGATCATTTCCTCACCGACCTGGAGCGGTATTGAGTCCGAACACGTCAGCTATACGGCGGGTTACACCAACGTCCATGAACTGATCCCCTGGCGCACCCTGACCGGCCGTCAGCAGCTTTATCAGGATCACAAATGGATGCGGGCCTTTGGCGAATCCTTATGTGTCTATAAGCCGCCGATTGACCTTAAGACGACCAAACCGGTGATCGAGAAGCTCGGCAAGGGCCGCAAGCAGGTGGTGCTGAACTTCATCACGCCGCACCAGAAGTGGGGCATCCACTCGACCTATTCGGACAACCTTCTGATGCTCACCCTGTCACGCGGCGGGCCTATCATCTGGATGTCGGAAATCGACGCGCAGAAAATCGGCGTCGTCGATAATGACTGGATCGAAGCCTACAACACCAATGGCGCCATCACGGCGCGTGCGGTGGTTTCCCAGCGCGTCCCCGAAGGCATGGTCATGATGTACCACGCTCAGGAAAAGATCATCAACGTACCGGGCTCCGAAATCACCGGCACACGCGGCGGCATCCACAATTCGGTCACCCGCATTGTGCCCAAGCCCACCCACATGATCGGCGGCTATGCGCAGCTGGCCTATGACTTCAACTATTACGGCACCGTAGGTTCCAACCGCGATGAGTTCGTCATCCTGCGCAAGATGAAAAAGGTCGAATGGATGAACGAGGAAAACTACCCCAAGGGCGAGATGCCGACACTTGAAACTCTGACAGAGAAAGGCGCCTGATCATGAAGGTACGCGCACAAATCGGCATGGTGCTTAATCTGGACAAGTGCATCGGCTGTCACACCTGTTCGGTCACCTGCAAGAACGTCTGGACCTCGCGTCAGGGCGTCGAATATGCCTGGTTCAACAATGTCGAAACCAAACCCGGTGTCGGCTATCCCAATGACTGGGAAAATCAGGCTCGCTGGAAAGGCGGCTGGGCCCGCAAACCTTCGGGCAAGATCGAACCGAAGCAGGGCGGCAAATGGCGTACCCTCGCCAATATCTTCTCTAACCCCAATATGCCCTCGATCGACGACTATTATGAACCCTTCACCTTCGACTACGAGCACCTGCATAAGTCGCCCGAGGCCAAGACCATGCCAACGGCCCAGCCGGTATCGGTCATCACTGGCAAGAAGATGAAGAAGGTGATCAGCGGCCCGAACTGGGAAGAAATTCTTGGTGGCGAGTTTGAAAAACGCTCAAAGGACAAGAACTTCGACCACGTGCAGAAGGACATTTACGGGCAGTTTGAAAACACCTTCATGATGTACCTGCCGCGTCTGTGCGAGCACTGCCTCAATCCGGCCTGCGTCGCCGCCTGTCCGTCAGGGGCCATCTATAAGCGCGAGGAAGACGGCATCGTACTGATCGATCAGGATAAATGCCGCGGCTGGCGCATGTGTGTCTCGGCCTGCCCCTACAAGAAGATCTACTACAACTGGGAATCGGGCAAATCCGAGAAGTGTACCTTCTGCTATCCGCGCATCGAAGCCGGTGAGCCGACCGTCTGTTCGGAAACCTGCGTCGGGCGCATCCGCTATCTTGGCGTGCTTCTGTATGATGCCGACCGTATCGAAGAGGCCGCGGCCACCAAGGACGAAGAGAACCTCTATCAGGCCCAGCTTGATATCTTCCTCGATCCCTTCGACCCCGAAGTCATCAAGGCCGCCAAGGCCGAAGGCATCCCCGACAGCTGGCTTGAGGCCGCGAAGATTTCGCCGGTCTACAAGATGGCTATCGACTGGAAGATCGCCTTCCCGCTGCACCCCGAATACCGCACCATGCCTATGGTCTGGTACGTGCCGCCCCTGTCACCCATTCAGAACGCGGCCACCTCAGGCGATGTCGGCATGAACGGCATTATCCCTGACGTGAAATCGCTGCGCATCCCGCTGAAATACCTCGCCAACCTCCTGACGGCGGGTGAGGAACGGCCGGTGCGTATCGCGCTGGAACGGATGCTGGCCATGCGCGCCTTTATGCGCGGACGCCATGTGGACGGCGTGGAACTGGAAGACCTCCTGACCCGCACCGGCCTCAACCGCGCCAAGGTCGAAGAAATGTACCGCTATCTGGCCATCGCCAATTACGAAGACCGCTTCGTTATTCCGACCTCACATAAGGAATATGCCGAAGAAGCCTTCGACATGCGCTCCGATTGCGGGTTCTCGTTCGGCAATGGCTGCTCCGGCGGTGACAATAAGGTCAACCTGTTCGCTTCACCTAAGCGTAAAAACCTGTTCGGAGGCACCCATGCTTAAGACCTGTAAGGCGCTGGGCATTTTCCTGCGCTACCCTGATACAGACTGGGCAGAACATGCCATTGATCTGTGCGATCTCATCGAAGCGGAGGGCCGGATCAAACCGGCCCAGTTGCGCGGTCTCAAACATCTGGCGCAGACCGTGACCACTGACCTGTTTGACGCACAGGAAACCTATGTCGCGACCTTTGACCGCGTACGGTCACTGTCGCTGCATCTGTTTGAGCATGTGCATGGCGAATCGCGTGATCGCGGGCAGGCGATGATCGACCTGATCGAGCTTTATGAGGCCAAGGGCCTGATGCCGCCGACCAATGAACTGCCGGACTACCTGCCAATGTTCCTTGAATATCTGTCCCACACGCAGGAAGGCGAGGCCCACGAAAGCCTGAAAGACATCGCCCATATCCTTGAAGCGATCTCCCGCCGCCTCAAGGATCGCCAAAGCCCTTACGGCGCGGTGTTCGATGCGCTTCTGACGCTGGCGGGCCAACGGGCAGTTGCCGGTAATCACACCCTGATCGGTGGCAAACCGGAAGAGGCTTCCTCAAAGGAAATGGATGCCGATTTCACGGACATAGACAGCCTGTGGGAAGACCCGATGGTTGATTTTCTGGGGGCGAAAGCCCCGCAATCCGGCGCAGCGTGCGGATAAGGGAGGTCCGTTATGATGGATCATTACTATACATTCTTCTTCGGGGTTTACCCCTATATCTGCCTCAGCGTCTTAGCCATCGGCACCCTGATCCGCTATGATCGGGAACCCTATACCTGGAAGGCCTCCTCCTCGCTCCTGCTGGCCGACAAGGGCCTGCGCATCGGCAATGTCATGTTTCACATCGGTGTCCTGTTTATCTTTGGCGGACATCTGGTGGGCCTGCTTACCCCGCACTGGGTCTATGCGCCCTTCATCACCGCCGAACAGAAACAGCTGGTGGCCATTACGGCGGGTGGCATTGCCGGTATCATCGGCTTTATCGGCCTGACCCTGCTGGTGTTCCGTCGCCTGCTGGTCGCCCGCATCCGTCAGACCAGTTCTTTCAGTGATATCGCCATCCTCCTGATTCTATGGGTGCAGATCACACTTGGGCTTCTGACCATCCCCTTCTCGCTCGGTCACCATGACGCGACCCTGATGCTTAACCTGTGTGACTGGGCGCAGGGCATATTCACCTTCCGTCCGGGGGCGTCTGATTTCATCGTCGGTGTCGAATGGCCATTCCAGCTGCATATCATCCTGGGCCTGACCATCTTCCTGCTGTTCCCCTTCACCCGCCTTGTGCACATGCTGAGTGCGCCGGTGCAGTACGTTTTCCGCCCCTATCAGATCGTGCGCAGCCGCATGGCCCGCAGGTCATAAGGAGTTATATCCATGCCCATCTATGTCAACGAAGTGGAAATCACCGACGAACAGGTGCTGCGCGAAATGCAGCACCACCCGGCCCCCGATCAGCCCTCGGCCCTGCAAATGGCCGCCGAAGCCCTGACGGTGCGTGAACTGCTTTTGCAGGCCTATGTCCGCGAAGGGCTGGGGACACGCGAAGACGATCCGACGGCTGAACCCGTAGCCGATGATGCCCGTATTGATGCACTTCTCGAAAAGGTCATCACCGTTCCGGTGGCCGAAGAAGAGCATCTGCGGCGCTATTATGAAAACAACCGCCAGCAATTTGTCTGGGACGGCGAAGCCCTCAGCTTTGAGGACGCCCGCCAGACCATTACCGATTACCTGACCGGCACAAACTGGCTTCAGGCGGTTTCGCAATACATCAAGATTCTGGCCGGTCGGGCAAAGCTGGTCGGCATAGAGCTTGAGTGCGCTGATTCGCCACTTGTACAATAAAACCCGTAAGCGTGATGATAGTCTGGCCTTCGATACCGGAGGCCAGACTATACGAGAAGACTGAAAATACGAGAAGACTGACATGCCCCGTTTTGCCCTGTTCAACTATGGCTTTCGTCCCTTCTTCCTGCTGTCGGGGCTCTTTGCGCTCGTGGCGCTGGGCTATTTCGTCTGTCTGACGGCAGGGCTTGACCTGCCGTTTTTCAGCCGCCTTGACCCTATCGCCTGGCATCAGCATGAAATGACCTTCGGTTATGGCATGGCGGTCGTCACCGGCTTCCTGTTTACCGCTGTCGCCAACTGGACAGGGCAGAAAACCCCCAGAGGCTGGTGGCTGGGGCTGATTGTTGCCGCATGGATCATGGGACGCATCGCCGTCTTTGCCTCCGACCTTCTGCCCCTGTGGCTGGCGGTTGTCATGGACGCGGGATTCAGCCTTCTGGTCATTGCCGGCATTGCCCCTGCCCTGATCAAGGGTGGCAATAGGCGCAATTTCTTCTTTATTGTTCTTCTACTGTTGCTCGGCGGTGCCAATCTTCTGATGTGGACGGGCTATCGCGTAATCGGCTTCACCGCCGGTCTCAATATCCTGTTGCTGATGATCGTGATCATCGGCGGACGCGTCATGCCGATGTTCACCGAACGCCCGCTGGGTCTGATTCTGAAACGCGATCCGCGCATTGACCGTATTACCCTGATCACCACGGTTCTGGCGCTGACTGGCGAAGTCATCTCCCTGTTCTACCCCCCCCTTGGCGGGCCAATCCTTGGGATATTCTTCCTGCTCGCGGCCTTAAGCAATCTCTGGCGCCTCAGCCAGTGGCAGTCCCTGAAAACCCTCAAACTGCCGCTCGTCTGGGTGCTGCATGCCGCCTATGCATGGATCATCATAGGCTTCGCCCTCAAAGGCTTCATTCATCTCGGCATGGATATCTGGTCAGGGGCGGCAACCCACGCTTTGACGGTCGGCGGCTTAGGCGTCATGACACTGGGCTTCATGGCCCGCGTCGCGCTTGGCCATACCGGCCGACCACTGGTGGTCGGCCTGCCTATGACCATTGCCTTCATTGCCCTCAATCTGGCCGCCATACTGCGCGCCCTGCTGATTCTTGTTTTCCCCGATCAGTTCCTGCGTCTGGCCGAAGCCGCCGGTGCGCTATGGCTGGTGGCGTTTATCCTGTTCCTATGGGTCTATGTGCCCATCCTTATCGCGCCCCGCGCCGACGGACGTCCTGATTAAACACAAGCCTTTTCCAGCTTCATACTCCCCGGGCCGTACAGGGGATAGGTTCGGGGGAGGGTGATAACCCTACCCCTGCACCACTCCACTCACGCGTACATTCTTCGCCCGCACAGACACAACGGCCCGATCCACGGCTTGCGGCGACCTTAAGCCCTCAACCGTCACGCCATCAGCACTGTCAATGGCAATCGCCGGACGCTGATCAGGCCGCTCGACCTCAAACGAGACATCCTTGACCCGCACATTGTTGGCATGACGAATATAAAGCCCGTGCGCCGGCAGCGTGCCCATGAAACTCGGCTCAAGGCTCGACTTACGCCGCTCAGGGATTTCACGTGCCGCGTCCGCCGCCGTACCCCCGCCTTGCGAGACAATGCGGATATTACTGATCTCGACATCCTCGATGCGCTTTTCCGGAATGCCGACAATGCCTGACGTATAAAGCCCGTGCACACCGGTCGCTTCAATGTCTTTGATCACCACGCGCCGCACAGACGCAATGCCTGCCGTTTTCGGTGCGCGATTACGCGCCGACAACCTTACAAAGAACGGATGATTGACCGTGTCTTTCAGGCGGATGTTCTCAAAGCGCACGTCCTCCAGCACCCCGCCGTCAATGGCCCCCATCTGGATGCCGCGCCCGTGCTCGCACAGACAATCCTCATAGACGATATTGCGGAAACCGGCGACCGAGTCGGTCCCCAGCTTCAGCCGTCCGAACGGCCCGACATCATCCGGCCCCATATAGGGCGACGGTTGCGGATTCCCCGCCACGACACTGCCCATCAGATAGCCTGAGGTATGACAGCCCTTCACCACCACATCCTCACAGAAGACAGGCTTCTCATAGGCAAAGCTCGACTTCATGACGATACCGTCATCCTTGGGGGTATTGACGCGACAATTTAGGATCTCCGCGCCTTTGCAGCAATCCAGATCAATCCCGTCACGGTCGGTGTCAAGCAACAGGTTCTCGGCCTTAATGCCTTCACAGCCCATAAAGAACAGGGCAAAATGCCCGCCTTGCAGAATGGTGAAATCCTTGACGACAATATTGCGGCAGCTCTTGAACGCCACCGCATGCGGGGCACGTCCCTCATAGGCGGCCTCGCGCGGATCAACCAGCCTTGCCGCGTGCGGATCAAGCCCGCGCGATGAGGCCGAGACAAAGCCCTTGATCCCATGCCAGCGCGGCGCAGGCCCTTCACGATCAAGCCCGCGACCATAGATCATGCCCTTGCCGATCACCGCCACATTGGTCGCCTCAAGCCCGTAGATCAGACTGTTGCGGAAATGGCTGACGCCGTAATCCTGAAACTGCTCGTCATACACCCCTTCCGGCAGGTCATAGTGATGCCCATGCACATCGGGATTGGCCGCCTCAATCAGCGCCCCCTCTGACAACAGCAGCGTGATATTGTCATAAAGCCGGATCGAGAAACTTAAATAATGGCCCTTCGGCACCACCACCGTACCACCACCAGCCTTGACGGCCTCGGCAATCGCGGCATTGATCGCCGGTGAATCGATGGTCTTGCCGTCACCTTTGGCACCGAATTTCGTAACATCGAAAAACCCGCTCAGCGACCCGTTGGCCCTGACAATTGACGGGGCGGCGGCAAAGGCCGCACCGGTCCCCAACAGAACAAACCGGCGACTGAACTCAGCCTTGTGATACACATCCATCTGGCATTTCCCTTTTTCTTTTTAAACGCTTCACATCCTCCCCTGTTTACGGGGGAGGTGGCCAGCTTGTCTGGCCGGAGGGGGGTGTCTTACTATTTGCTCCCCCCACTCAAAACCCGCTGACCGCACCCCCATCTACCGCCAATACCTGACCGGTGACATAACCTGCCGCCGGAGACGCCAGATAAACCATGGCCCAGCCAATATCCTCAGGCGTTCCAAACCGCTTCATCGGGATACGCCCGTTGATCTTCGCCACCCGCGCCGGATCTTTCGCCGTCGCGCTCTGAAACAAGGGCGTATCGATCCAGCCGGGAGCCACCGCATTGACTCTGATGCCCTCTGGAGCCAGCTCACCGGCCAGACCGCGCACCATACCCGTCAGGGCCGACTTCGCCGCCGTATAACCGATGACTTCCGGCACCCCCAGAAATGACGCCATTGACGCGACAAACAGCACCGAGCCACGCGTCTTTGCCAGCTGATCGACAAAGGCTCGCGTCAGGGCATAGGCCCCCGTGACATGAATATCATTGATCGCCTGAAACTCAGGGACCGTCATCTCGCGGATCGGCTTTTTGATTGTCCGTCCGGCATTATTGATCAGCACCGACACCGGCCCATGTAACCGCTCAACCTCGACCGCAAACCCTTCCGCGCGATCAAAGTCCGTCACATCAAAAACCATCCCCGCAACCGCCTCCGCATCATATACCCCTGGCTTTGCCGGGGGGAAACCGGCGCCTGCGCCGGAGGGGGGCATCTCATTCCCGCGCAACCCCTCAATCGCCGCGTCAATCTTCGCCTGAGATGTCCCCGTAATCGTCACCTTCGCGCCAACCGCAAGACAGCACCGCGCCGTCGCCAGCCCCAGACCGCTGGTCGCACCGGTAATCACTACATGCTGCCCCCTCAGACCAAACATGTTCACGCCCAAAGGGGATGATTGCGTCGCTTGCATAGACTCTCCTTATATCATAATATGTATTACCTATTGGCCGGATAAACGCAACCCCTCACCCACCTCAAACCTTCAAATAGCGGATAAAGGCCTCGCCAAACGTCTATGGGTTAAGACCTGTGCCCGCACCCCCGCTTCACCCGCAAAAATGACGCCGAAATCGTCGTTTTTTGCCCCTTTTTCACACTCACCCACACCGATTTTTCGGCAAAACCGCCCGCTACGGGGACAGATGCGTTGACAGCTTGTCTCATATAGTAAACATATGACCGATATAATGAGACACAGGCCCCTTAAGGGCTACAGGCACACACAGGAAAGCGCACCATGGCCATAAAGCGTTTCGTTGACGCCCATGTTCACTTCTGGGACCTGTCCCACCTCCGTTACGACTGGTTATCCCCGCCGTTTTCCGATACCGGCCCCAATGGCAATGTCTCGATCATTGCCCATAATTACGGGGTCGCTGACTATCTGTCTGACCTTGCCGGAATCACTGTCGAAGGGGCGGTGCATATTGATGCCGGTGCCCGCGCCGATCAGGCGCTTCTGGAAACCGAATGGCTGCAAAAAAAGGCCGACACCGAAGGATTTCCGTCGGCCATCGTCGCCTATGCCGCCCTTAACGAAGCCGGTGCCGAGGCCCTTCTGGCGCAGCATGTGGCGCACAAAAACGTGCGCGGCATCCGTCAGATTCTCAACTGGCACCCCGACGCCAACCTGACCTACACGCAACGTGACCTGCTCAAAGACGACGCCTTTCACACAGGTTATGCCCTGCTCGGGAAATATAACCTCTCCTTCGACCTGCAACTCTACCCCAATCAGATGACCGACGCCGCAGCACTAGCCGCAAAGCATCCGGATATCCCCGTCATCATCAACCATCTCGGCATGCCCGTTGACCGCTCACCGGGCGGGATCGGCTTCTGGGAGCAGGGCATGAGACAGCTTGCCGCCCTGCCGCATGTCTCGGTCAAGATATCCGGTCTCGGCTTTGGTGACCGTAACTGGTCAATCAACAGCGCGCGCGACATCATACTGAAAACCATAGAGATTTTTGGAACGGATCGGGCGATGTTCGCCTCTGATTTCCCGACCGACAAACTGTTTGCCAACTATAAAAACCAACTGGCCGTTTTCGATGAACTGACCTCCGACCTCAGCGAGACTGAGCGCGATAATCTGTTCGCCGCCAATGCCTTACGTATCTACAGGATCTAGGAAATGACCCCCAATCCCCTTATCGGCGTCTTCTTTCACTGGCTCGGCGGTCTCGCTTCCGCCAGCTTCTATGTGCCCTATAAACGCATCCGTTTCTGGTCGTGGGAAATCTTCTGGCTGACCGGCGGCATCTTCTCGTGGTTGCTGGCACCGTGGCTGTTTGCCTCGATCCAAACCAATGATTTGCTTGGTGTTTTATCGTCACAGTCCGGCAACACCCTGTTCTGGTGCTTCTTCTGGGGCCTGCTCTGGGGCTTTGGCGGCCTGACCTTCGGCCTGACCATGCGTTATCTGGGCTTAAGCCTCGGCATGGCCCTGATCATGGGCCTGACCACGGTTATAGGCACCCTCGGCGGGCCTATTTTTAACGGCACTTTGGGCGGCATCCTCGCTACCACCAGCGGTCAGGTCGTCATGGCCGGTATCGTCTTTGTGCTTCTGGGCATCGCCATTGTCGCCATGGCAGGCAACCAGAAAGAAAAAGAATTCCGCCACGACTCCAGTGCTCAGGACGTCGCCGGACGCGGGGAATTCAACCTGAAAAAAGGCGTCGCCATCGCCATTTTCTCCGGCGTCATGTCGTCGTGTTTCGCCTTTGGCCTTGAGGCCGGTGCGCCTATCCGCGAAGCCTCCGCCGCCGCAGGCACAGGGCCGCTCTGGGTCGGCCTGCCGGTGCTTTGCGTCGTGCTGCTCGGGGGTCTGACGACCAACCTGATCTGGTGCGCCTATCTGATTATTAAGAACAAATCTGCCCGCGAATGGGTCGGTGAAGTTAAGGGCGGCGAAGGCAAAAAAGCGCCTCTGGCCCTGAACTACTTCCTTGCCGCACTGGCCGGTACGCTCTGGTACTTCCAGTTCTTCTTCTACACCATGGGTGAAAGCCAGATGGGCGCCTACGGCTTCTCCAGCTGGACGCTGCACATGGCCTCGATCATCCTGTTCTCGACTCTTTGGGGCTTCTTCCTCAAGGAATGGAAAGGTACCTCGTCAAAGACACAGCTCACCGTCTGGGCCGGTATCGCTTCGCTTCTGGCAGCAACCGTCATTATCGGTATCGGCAATATGCTGGCCGGTGGCGGTGGCGGACACTAATCCCCTGTCCCCATACTCCCCTAGCTTGCTGGGGGAGGTGTCCGGCCATGCCGGACAGAGGGGGGTTCTTACTTCCTTTCAGTACCGATAAATCAAAGGGCGCGGGCAGGCTTATCCTCCCGCGCCTTTTCTCTTGCCTCAGAATATGTATGACGTATTATGATGAAAATCATAATGAGAGAAACGCCATGACAAACGCGATATCCGCTACGGGCTTTAACCGCCGCCATTTCCTTGCCGCCACCGGAATAGCCGCCGGTATCGGGGCCACGACCGCTCAGGCGCGTGCGCAAAAAGCAGGGTTCGGCGTCACGGATTTACGCGCTGAACATACGGTTGACCTGCTGGGTACCGATGTGCGCCAGCCGCGCCTGTCATGGCGTCTGACCGGCTCAGACCGCGGCCTGAAACAGGTAAGCTACCGCATCCGCGCCGCCTCCACACCTGACACCTCTGCCGCCAATCTCTGGGATTCCGGCGTCATAGAAGGCGACCAGAGTTTTGATATCCTCTATGCCGGAAAGCCCCTTGTCATCGGTCAGCGCGTCTGGTGGTCAGTGGAGGTCACCGACGCCAAAGGCCGCATCGCCAGCGCCCAACCGGCATGGTTTGAAACGGGTTTCCTCTCCCCTTCTGACTGGCAGGCCGACTGGATCATTGCCGAAGACGCACTGGCCGAAGGCGACCGCCGCGCCGGTCTGAAATGGATCTGGGCCGATAAGGCGCTCGATAACCGGCCCCATGCGTTCCGCCTTGACTTCGACGCGCCGCAAACCCTTGCCAAAGCGGAGGTTTTCGTTGCCGGAAAGGACTGGATCAGGGGCGTCTGGGCCAATGGTGAACAGCTCCCGACACCCGATCAACTGGTGCCGAACTGGGGCACACTGGTGCCGGTACCGGCCAAAATCACGGCCGGAAAAAACAGCGTCTGCGTCCTCGTTGAAGCCGAAACCACTGGCTTTTTTCCGGTCGATGGCGGGGCTTTCGCGGCACTTATCCGCCTGCACCTGAACGACGGTACAATCATCCGTTACGTCAGCGACTTCAACTGGAAGGTAAACCCGACTCCACCGGCCAACTGGCACGCTGCGGATTTTAATCCCACCCGCTGGGTCAATGCGCAAAAATCCGGTTCCGACGCGCAAAACGACCCGCGCCCCGCTGAACCCGCCATGTTGCTGCGCACCGAATTCACGCCGCAAAAACAGGTGGTTACTGCCCGCCTCTATGCCACAGCGCTGGGCGCTTTTGAGGCCCGCCTCAATGGCCACAAGGTCGGCAAGGCCTATCTGACACCGGAAATCAGCGTCGCGGACTCGCATATTTTCTACAATATTTTTGACGTCACCGAACAGGTCAGAAACGGCCCCAATGCGCTCGGTTTTATCGTTGGCGACGGCTTCTATGCCACCGCCTTCGGATGGCGTCTGGAACGCTATGGCTTTGGCCCTGCACCGCGCCGGTTGCTGGCCCAGCTAAGGCTCGACTATGCCGACGGCACGTCCGAATGGGTAAAGACCGGCCCCGACTGGCGCATCGGGAAATCCCCGCTGATCACCTCTGAAATCTATGACGGCGAAGTCTATGATGCGCGCCTCGAAACCCCTGACTGGGACAAGGTTGGCTTCAATGCCACCCACTGGCCGCAGGTGCATGTCGGTCAGGCCTATGACGGCGACATTCTCCCCCTGACCAGCCCCCTGCTTGAGCAAATCGGCACCCGCCGCGCCACCATCAGCCAGCCTAAACCCGGCATCTATGTGCTGGATTTCGGGCAAAATTTCTCCGGCTGGGTGCGCCTTAAGGTCAATGGCCAGTCCGGCCAGACCGTCAAGCTGAAATTCGCTGAAATATTAGGCGCAGACGGTGAAGTCGACATGGCCAATCTGCGTATGGCCAAGTGCACCGACTACTATACCCTGAAGGGCGATCCGGCAGGCGAGGTCTATGAACCGACCTTCACCTATCACGGTTTCAGATATGTGCAGGTCGAAGGTTTCCCCGGCACGCCAAGGCCCGCCGACATCGAAGGGATTGTCATCTCCAGCGCCTGTAAGGAAACCGGCACCGTCAAATTTGACAAGGCCCCGCTCATTCAGAAATTCTGGGAAAATGCCCTGTGGAGCCAGCGCTCCAACTTCTTCTGTGTGCCAACCGACTGCCCGCAGCGTGACGAGCGCATGGGCTGGATGGGCGACATTCAGATCTTCCTGGATGCCGCCGCCTTCAATATGGAGGTCGATCCGTTTATCCGCCGCTTCCTTATCGAGGCCCGCGCGGCGCAACGTCCTGATGGGGGCTATCCGATCGTTGTACCGCAACCGCAATCCTTCCCCGATGTAGTGACGCAAGGGTGGTCAGAAGCCGGTCTGATCCTGCCCTATATGCTATGGAAGCGGTATGGCGACACGCCGGTCATCGAAGAAAACTGGGACGCGATGACCAAATGGATGGACTTCCTTATCGGTCACAATCCCGATCATATCTGGCGTAAGGAACGCGGACTTGATCTCGGGGACTGGCTGTCCGTCGATGCCATTAAGCCCGATGACGAAACGACACCGCGCATCCTGTGTGCCACCGCCTTCTGGGCCTTTTCCGCTGACCTGATGCGTGAAATGGCCGAGATCACCGGACGCACCACTGAGGTTGAGAAATACGCTGATCTGCGTCAGAAAATCGGCGCCGCCTATGCCCGTGAATTTATTGATTCTAATGGCAAATGTGGCAATGGCAGCCAGACCTCGCAAATCCTGTCGCTCTACTTCGGACTTGTGCCTGACGCGCTCAAACCCGCCGCCACAAAGGTGCTGACCGACGAAATCCGTGGTCGCGGCATGAAGCTTTCGACGGGCTTTTTAGGCACGCCCTATATCCTCGATGTGCTGGCCGATAATGGTCAGTATGACGTGGTGTCCGGCCTGCTGTTGCAACGTGAGCGACCCTCATGGGGCTATATGCCACTTAAGGGTGCGACCACCATGTGGGAACGCTGGGACTCCGACACGGGTGATCTCGCCATGAATTCCTATAACCACTACGCCTTTGGCGCGGTGATCGGATTCATGTATCGCCGTCTGGCGGGCATAGATACCGCTGCCGCAGGCTTCCGGCGCATCCGCGCCGCGCCGCTTTATCTGCCCGATGTTGGTGACGTCAGCGCCACCTATCAGTCGGTTCTGGGTGAAATCAAAACATCCGTGCGCGGCAATGCCGGTGGCCTCAAAGCCTTTGACCTGACTATTCCCGCAGGCACTACCGCCGAAGTCATATTGCCTCAGGGCCAATGGCGCGAAGGCGGACGCGCCGTTACCGCACATAAGGAGGTTGCGGTTCTGGCGCAAACGGGCGGCTATGTAACCCTTGAGGTTGGTTCCGGCAGCTACCGCTTCTCGGCCTAGAGTAACCAGATATGTGATCACAAAGACGTCTTGCCGGAAAGGGTGAACTATGGTTCCACTTAAGCGAACCATAGGACATCTGCCGTGACGACACCCCTTTCCAATACGCCTTCGCTTGATCATTTCTGGATGCCGTTTACGGCCAATCGCCAGTTTAAACAAAGTCCGCGACTGCTGGTGGCGGCACACGGTATGCACTACACCGCTGACGATGGCCGCACCGTGCTTGATGGTACGTCCGGCCTGTGGTGCGTTAATGCCGGTCATGGCCGCAAACCCATCACAGAGGCCCTGTCGCGTCAGGCGCAGACCCTTGATTTCGCCCCGACCTTCCAGATGGGTCACCCGATTGCCTTTGAATTTGCCGAGCGTCTGGCCGACATTGCGCCCACCGGTACAGGCGGCAAGCTCGACCGGATTTTCTTCACCAATTCCGGTTCGGAATCCGTCGATACGGCGCTGAAGATCGCCATCGCCTATCAACGCACCATCGGTCAGGGCACACGCACCCGCTTTGTCGGGCGTGAAAAAGCCTATCATGGCGTAGGCTTCGGCGGCATTTCGGTCGGCGGTCTGGTCAACAACCGCCGCGTCTTCCCGCAACTGGGCGGCGTCGATCACCTGCGCCACACCCATGACCTGAGCCGCAACGCCTTCAGTCCTGACCTGCCCGAACATGGTGCCGATCTGGCCGATGATCTTGAACGGATTGTCGCGCTGAACGGTGCCGAAACCATCGCCGCTGTCATTGTTGAACCTGTGGTTGGCTCAGCCGGTGTTCTGCTGCCACCCAAGGGCTATCTGCAACGCCTGAGGGACATCGCCACTAAACACGGCATCCTGCTGATATTCGACGAAGTGATTACCGGTTTCGGGCGTCTGGGTTCTGCCTTCGCGGCTGATCATTTCGGCGTTACCCCCGATATGGTCACCACCGCCAAGGGCCTGACCAACGGCGTCATTCCCATGGGCGCAGTCTTCACCAGCCGCCCGATACATGATGCCCTGATGAGCGGGCCTGAAAGCGCGATTGAGCTTTTCCACGGCTATACCTATTCCGGCCATCCGATCGCCTGCGCCGCAGGGCTTGCTACCCTTGATGTCTATGAAGCCGAAGGTCTTCTGAACCGCGCCACTGAGATCGAATCCTACTGGCGTGACGCCATCCACAGCCTCAAGACCGCCAAACACATTATTGACACCCGCGCTATTGGCCTTATGGCCGGTATCGAATTACAATCGCGCCCTGACGCCATTGGCCAACGCGCCTATGATGTCTTTGTCGATTGCTTCAATAAGGGCCTGCTGATCCGTGTCACCGGCGACACTATTGCCCTGTCGCCGCCACTGATCATTGAACCCCATCAGATTCATGAGATCGTCTCAGTTCTCGGCGACGCCATCAACCGCGCCGCCTGACAATCAGACCACCTCCACCTCAACCCGACAGTCCCGCACAGGCAGTATATCGCCGTCGAGTGACACCCCATCGACCCTAAGCGAAGGCCGGTCGCCACGCCGGATATGGATGTCATAGGTCACGCCCCTGAACTGTCGCTTAACCCGCGCTTCCGGCCAATGTGCGGGCAGGTTCGGCCTGATCTGCAACCCCTCAGCCGTCCCCTTAAGACCAAACAGCTCCTCGATGACAATGCGGTAAACCCACGCCGCCGTACCGGTATTAAACAGCTGCGATGACCGGCCCGCCGTCTGCGGATGCTCACGAAAGGCCCCGCGATAATAGTTGGGTACAAACACCGGAATCTGGCCGCGCTGAAGGTAATCCGCCTCACCTGGCCCCGTCAGCATGCGACGCAAAATATCAAAGCCCTTATCGATATGTCCGGTCTGATAGAGGCTATAGATATAGAACGCCGCCGCATGGTTATAGACCGAGCCGTTTTCCGCCGCCCCCGCCGATTTCTGCGTCAGCCGCCCGACATCTTCACGCATGGCCGTATAGGGTGCCCCAAGCATCTCAACGCCATAAGGCGTCTCAAGACGGGATTCGACTGCCGCCAGTATCTTATCCGTCTGGGCCCGATCCGCTGCACCGGACAGAAGCGCAAAGCTTTGCGGATTAAGATAAATTGCCCCCTCAGCATCGGTTTTTACACCAAACGCCGTCCCGTCATCCGTAATGCCACGCGCAAACCAGTCCCCGTCCCACAGGTGACTATTGACCGCCCTGTTGATCTCATCGGCCCGTAAGGCCCACTGGCCCTCACCAACGATCTTCGCCCACAGATCACAGGCATAGGCCACCGCCACACTGAGCCAGCCGGACACCCCGCGTCCTTTGTAGCCGACCATATTCATCGGGTCGTTCCAGTCGCCCTGATCGATGAAACTTAAGCCCCGTTCATCACGCGTCACCCACAGATGGATCAGCGCCGCCTCAAGCCGGTCACGCACCTTGCGCCCTTCGACGACCACATCAAGCAGCGCGTAATCACCCGTCTCACTGAGATAGGCTTCGCACCACATAAACAGCCACACGCAATGATCCGTATGCGGCACCTGATTTATGTAGCTGAACTCGGCTTCGGCATAGAGCTTGATACCATCTGGCATGGCCCCATCTTCGTGCTGCTGTGACAAAGCATATAAAAACGCGTCCCGCGCCTTTTCCGGCTGGACATAGACCATGCCCATAGCGTCCTGCACAAAATTGCGCGTCTGAGGGTCGGTCGTCAGGCGGTTAGTGTCGCCATGATAATAGACCTGTCGCGCCAGCCAGTGATTGACGAATTCATCAAGATGCGCATCCGGCGTCTCAATGCTCAGGACGCCCGCCCCTTCGGCCAGATAAGCTTTGTAATCGGCCTCAGCCTGTTCAAACGCCCCATCTGCAAACCAGCGTTCGCGCACAGCGGCGATCTCGGCCTCGTCCTTGGCGGGGCCAAACAACAGGCGGTTGTCAAAGGCCTCACCGTCGGCCAGCGTCACCTCAAACTCAAGGATACAGGCGGGCGTCTCATAGACTGCGACACCGCCCCGTAATCCCTCACGCACCCCGTCGGGGTTCATCAGGCCGCCCTCACCTTCAAAGACCTCCTGCCGCGCTTCAAACCCGTCCGGTGTCACAGCGCTCAACAGGAACGTCTTATCCTTGAAATCCTTGTTTTTGAAATAGTCAGCCACCTTCTGATAGGGCGTGACGCACGTACCGACGATACCCCCCAGTTCCGGCTCGTATTTCGCCGACTGGTTCATCCAGCTCATGAACCCAAGCGGGAAATAGACAAACAGGCTTAAATGCCGCGTACGCCCCGACCGGTTTTCAAGCCCCAGCGACCATAGCTCCACCACCTCATCCACCGGCAGACGCAAATTAAGCCGCCCCGCAAGGCCGTCTTTTTCCGTCTCCCACGTCAGGTCATGTGGCGTCTGCGTGAAGGCAAACCGGTCCGGCGTCTGGCGCACGGGTTCATGCGGCAATGAGAAAACCTCGCCCGTATCGCGATCCTTCACATAGACAAACCGCCCCGGATGGTGGGCGAAATAGGCTTGTTCCGGCAGGATGAAGGTCTTGGCCTGAATGACCGGCGCATGGGCATAACGCGCCGGTTCCGGTTGCATGAACATAGCCGTGACATAGCCCCGCGCCGATGCATGCAGCATCATCTTGCGGTTCCATAAAAACCCCGAAGCGCGTGGCAGAGCGGTCGGCGACCGAAGCGTACACACACCGTCTTTGAACGTAATCAGTGACATGACTTAGACACTCTCACGACGACGCAGCAACTCAGTGGTCACGGCTTCCATTTTGGTACGATTAAGACCATAGAAGGCCAGAATGAGCACCGACAACAGAGCCACCGCCGCTGGCGCCAGACTCATCAGAAGCCTTAGGGTCTGCTGTGACTCCTCTGTCTGGCTGGCATTGGCGACATAGCCTACCGCTGTCAGCGCTCCACCGATAACAAAGGACGCAAGCGCGCCCCCCAGTTTCTGCGAAAAGGTTGCCGCCGCATAGGTCATGGCCGTCGCCCGTCTACCGGTCTTGTATTCCGTATAGTCAGCCGTATCGGCATACATCGAAAACGACAGCGGCGACTTCGGCCCCAGACACAGACCAATCAATATCTGAACGGCAAACATCAGCCCGATCTGATCCGCCGGAATGAAGAAGAAGGTGGCTGAAAATACGGCCACCAGTCCCATCAGAACCATCAGCAATATCTTCTTGTCGACAAAACGCGTCAGCACCGGCGTCAGCAAGGCCCCCGTCGCCAGCGCAATGCCATAGACCGTCAGGAACGGACCGATCAGGTCTTCGCGTTCGGCGACATAGCGCATGAAATAGGCTGATGTGCTCATACGCAGCGTAATGGTCACCATGATCACCAGTGAGATGACAAACAACACCATCCACGGCCCGTTGCGCGTCAGATCAGCAATGTCACTGAACGGGCTGGTTTTCTGACCGGCGGGCGGGCTGATACGTTCGCGCGTATTCAGAAACAACACCGCCATGATCGCACAGGCCGCCATGCCATAGACGGCCATGGTCAGGGGCCAGCCTTCGGTGCCGCCGCCAAAGAATTTCACCAGATGCGGCGTGCAATAGGTAACAATCGTGCCGCCTAAAAATCCGCCGAAAAAGCGAAACCCGTTAAGCGTGGCGCGTTGCTGGCCATCGGCACTCATCACCCCCGACAGGGCGCTATAGGGGATATTGCCGATCGTATAGGCCAGCATCAGCAGGTTAAAACAAACATAGGCATAGACCAGCTTGGCGGCATGATCGAGATCAGGCGTATAGAAGGTCAGGGTCCCCATCACCGCCAGCGGAAAAATCCCGCCGAGGATATAGGGTCTGAAGCGACCATATTTTGTCTGCGTCCGGTCGGCTATGGCCCCCATCAAGGGATCGGTAAAGGCATCGAGCAGGCGACTGACCAGCATCAGCGTACCGGCCTCAACCGGCGTAATCCCGAAGACATCGGTGAAAAAATAAAGCCCGAAGGCCGAGATCATCGTCCAGTAGAAATTATAACCGAGATCCCCGAAGCCATAGCTTACCTTTTCGCGTAAGCTGAGCTTTTGCCCCTGTACTGTCATGATGTGCCGCCCTGTTTTTTATCATTTATTGTTGTCTTGTTTCGTCGCAGAAAAGCAAACAAAATAAGCCATGTCAACGTTGTCATGACTTGTGCCCTATCCCCTTGCTTAGGGGGTAGACAGATAAGGGCGAAGGCTGGTACCTTTTTATCTGATAAATAAAAGCTTTTGTCAGATAATAAAAAGTTCCAACGCACCTTGCCACGCCTGACCATTATTGACCTTGCCCAAAGAGCAGGCGTTTCGCCCAAGACGATTTCGCGTGTCCTCAACAAGGAACCGGGCGTCCGGGCCGACAAGCGCGAACTGATCGAGCGCCTGATCACTGAGACCGGCTTTAAGCCCAATCCCGCCGCCCGCGCCCTTCAGGGGTCACGCAGCTATATGATCGGGCTGATTTTTGAACGCCCCGTTACCCACTATTACCAGCATGAACTTCAGATGGGTGCCCTGAGCGCCTGCCGTCAGGCGGGATACCATCTGGTGATCGAAGGTCTGGCTGAGCTCAGACCGCACGGCATGGACTATCTGAAACAAAGGCTGATCACCTCACGCTTTGACGGCGTCATCCTGCCGCCGCCCGTGGGCGATGACCTTGAGATCATGGCGTTGTTTGATGACCTCAAGGTCCCCTATGTGCGGATTTCACCAACCACGGAAATCGAGAACAGCCCTCAGGTCTATATTGATGACGAACAGGCCGCCTTTGACGCCACCTCATGGCTGATTGGTCTGGGTCACCGGCGTCTGGCCTATATTGAAAACCTGAAAGGCGGCGGATCGAACCTGCGCCGCAAGGCCGGTTTTTTACGCGCCATGACGCATCACGGCCTTGAGTTGCACCCCGAATGGGTGATGCGCGGTGACCCTGAGGTCAATAACGGATTTGATGAGGCCGAGGCCCTGCTGTCCATGCCGGATCGCCCGACGGCCATCTTCGCCGCCGCGGACTATATTGCCTTTGGTGCCCTTGCCGCCGCCGCAAAGCTCAAACTTTCCGTTCCTGATGATGTCAGCATCGTAGGCTTTGACAATGCACCTACCGCCTCAAGCGTCTGGCCGCCCCTGACCAGTGTGCATCAACCGATGAACGATCTGGGCGAAGCGGCGACACGTCTGCTGATAGACCGCCTTGAGGGCCGCGACGTGTCCACCTCTCAGCAGCTAGAATACCACCTCGTCCGGCGGGCCTCCGCCGCCGCACCCCCGATTACAGTGTGACTCCCATGCCCCAGACCCAACGTAAATGCTTCGCCGTTGACCTCCACGATGAGGACGACAAGATCGCCCGCTACAAGGCCTGGCATAAGGCCGGTGCCGTACCTGCCGCCGTTACCGCTGCCATTCGTGCCGATGATATCCGCGAACTGGAAATCTGGTGCGTGGGCGACCGCATGTTTCTGCTCATGGAACAGGGGCAGGATTTCGATCCGGTGGCCAAGGCCGCGCGTGACAAGGACAATGCCGACGTCAGGGCCTGGGACGCACTGATGGCCAGCTTTCAGAAACCCCTGCCCTTTGCGCCGGATCAGACATGGGTGGAAATGGAACGCATCTATGCCCTGTCGGAACAACCCTGATCTTCGGGCTTTCCTTATTTGACAATAGATTTTGCCCCCGAAAACAGGCATGGTTTCTCAGCCTCTTGATCTCACCCCTTTTGAAACGACGCGTACCTCATGAAAGCCGATAACCAGAAGCTTTACCAGCCGATCATCGCCGCCCTTCAGGCCGACATCGCCGCCGGACATTTCGTCAAAGGCGGACGCCTGCCGCCTGAGCGAGTGCTGGTTGAGCGTTTTCAGGTCAGTCGCCTGACCGTGCGCGAAGCCATGATCGGCATGGAAATCTTAGGTCTGGTCGAAGCCCGTCGCGGCTCAGGCGTCTATGTGATCGCCTCGCCCGAAGAGGCGCTGAAACCCTCCGACCTTGATATCGGTGCCTTTGAACTGACACTGGCGCGTCAGCTGATCGAAGGCGAAACCGCCGCCCTTGCCGCCACAACCGCCACCCCCGAAGACGTCGCCGAGTTAGAGCAGGTGCTGCAACGGATGGAAGACAAAAGCCACCTCGGGGTGACGCTCGATACCGAAGCCGAAGACCGTGAATTCCACATGGCCATCGCCCGTCTGACGCGCAACGAGGCGCTGGTCTTTGTCGTGCGCTCCCTGTGGGATATCCGCGACCATTCACCGCTGTGTATCGAAATTCTGCGCCGGTCGCGCTCGGCAGGGGTCACGCCGGTTATCGAAGAACACCGCGCTATCTATACGGCCATTGCCGCCCGCGATCCGCATGCGGCGCGTAAGGCCATGCACGACCATCTGGGACGCGTCATCGACAACCTGTTACGCGTTACCGAGGCCGAAGACTCAGACACCCGCAAGGTATCTGCCTGATTTTGCAAGGTCTGCGCTGCATTTCAACTTGCTATTGGAGCAGGCCTCGAATATTGGTCTGATAACTTTTGCTGTCTGCCATCTTATCAGGGCCTTCCCCATGTCGTCTGTTGTCGCCAAAATCGTATCTGCCAAGGTTATCGTCACCTGCCCGGGGCGTAACTTCGTCACGCTCAAGATCGAAACGGATCAGGGCGTCTATGGGATCGGCGACGCCACGCTCAATGGCCGTGAGCTGTCGGTTGTTGCCTACCTCGAAGAACACGTCATTCCGAACCTGATCGGCAAGGATGCCCAGCGCATCGAAGACATCTGGCAGTTCCTTTATCGCGGGGCTTACTGGCGTCGCGGGCCGGTGACCATGTCGGCTATTGCCGCCGTCGATACAGCGCTGTGGGACATCAAGGGCAAGATCGCCGGCCTGCCGGTCTATCAGCTTCTGGGGGGCCGCTCACGCGATGGCGTTCTGGTCTATGGCCACGCCAATGGCTCCGATATTTCGCACACCTCCGAAGAGGTCGCCCGCTATAAGGAAATGGGCTACCGCGCCATCCGCGCCCAGTCAGGCATTCCGGGCGTCAAAGGCGCATACGGCGTTGGTCGCGGCTCGATGTACTATGAACCTGCCGACAGCACCCTGCCCGAAGAAACCGTATGGAACACCCGTTCCTACCTTAACTACACGCCAAAGCTGTTTGAAAAACTGCGTCTGGATCACGGCGATGAGATCGAACTGCTGCACGATGTGCACCACCGCCTGACGCCGCTTGAGGCCGCGCAACTCGGCAAATCCCTTGAGCCTTACAAGCTGTTCTGGATGGAAGATTCCACACCGGCGGAAAATCAGGAAGCCTTCAAACTGATCCGTCAGCACACCACCACCCCTCTGGCGGTCGGTGAAATCTTCAACACCATCTGGGACTGCAAAGACCTCATTCAGAACCAGCTGATCGACTATATCCGCACCACGGTTGTCCATGCGGGCGGCATCACGCACCTGCGCCGTATTGCCGATCTGGCCTCGCTCTATCAGGTTCGCACCGGCAGCCACGGCGCGACCGACTTGTCACCGGCCTGCATGGGCGCAGCCCTGCATTTTGATACATGGGTGCCGAACTTCGGTATTCAGGAATATATGCGTCACACGCCGGAAACCGATGAGGTCTTCCCGCATGACTACAGCTTCGCTGACGGCTATCTGAAAATCGGCGACACCCCCGGCCACGGCGTCGATATCGACGAAAAGCTGGCGGCGAAATACCCTTACGAGCCAAAGCAATTGCCTATCGCCCGCCTGACCGACGGCACGCTCTGGAACTGGTAAAGCAAAAACCTCCCGAAGACGGCTTCGGGAGGTTTTTTGAATTTAAGCGCCCAGTGTGTCCGCCACCTTGACGGCATAGCGATCCGTCATGCCCGATACAAAATCCGTCAGGGCATGAACGGCATCGTAGGGCGTATCCACCCCGTCAAGATCAAGATGGAACGCGCGGACCAACTGCTTATGATAGGGGGACAAGCCCTCCCGATCCCAGCCGCTACGTTCCAGATCATCCAGCACCGGCATCAGCCCGTTCATGATACGCCAGATGACATTACGGCCGTAAATTTCCAGCTCCGTCTTGCGCGGTGCATTAAAAATACGGTCGCGGGCAATCTGCTTGATGGCGGCGAATTCGTCAGCCTTATCCGACACCTCAATCAACGATTTTGAGAAACTGCCGTCCATCAGCGCATCGTAATGAACCTTGAACGCCTCAACGCAGGCGGTAATCGCGCCGGTTATCGCCTGCGCCCGAAGAACCGATATCTCCGCCGAGGGTGACTTTTGGGTGCTAGGCTTATTACGGCGGGCAAATAAAGACGCCAATGACTCGCTGGCCTGCGCAAAACTGACATCGCCGCTGACGAAGGCGTCTTCCATGTCCATGATATTATAACAAATATCATCCGCCGCCTCCATCAGGAAGACCAACGGGTGCCGCCGCCACCATGTCCCCTGCGGCGTGGTTTCTGACGGCAGCCCCAGTTCCGCCGCGACCTGCGCGAACATTTCGGCATCATTGTCAAACAGGCCGTATTTTTTCAGTCCGCAATAGGTATCCGGTCGGGCATGGCTGACATTGGCCGTGGCCGGATATTTGGTGAAGGCCCCCAACACCCCAAGGCTCAGACGCATCCCGCCTTCATTGACGTACATCTCGGTACGCGCCACGATACGAAAGCCCTGCGCATTGCCTTCAAAGGCCTTGAATGCCTGATGAAAGCGCGGCTCAAGGGCCTTTAATATCCCCTGAGGCTGCACCAGCTTTTCAGCAAACCAGTTACCGATCGCCGCCTCACCGGAATGGCCAAAAGGCGGATTACCGATATCGTGCGCCAGACAGGCCGCCTGAACAATACCGGCGATCTTGTCTCTCTGGGCGATATTGATACGCCCCTCATCGACCAGCCATTGCCCGACCTCGATCCCCAGAGAGCGCCCGACACTGGCCACTTCGATACTGTGGATCAGCCGGTGATGAATATGGTCGTTGTCATAGAGCGGATGCACCTGCGTCTTGTTGGCCAGACGGCGAAATGGCGCGGAAAAGGTAATCCGGTCCATGTCCTGCATGTACATGGGACGGCCCGGCCGCTCGGCATAGTCCGGTGACATCAGCCGCGTCGTGTTCAACAGTCTGTCCCAGTCCATATCGCCTCCGTAAGACCCGCACCTACCCCGAACCAGACAGGAATAATCGGGGAAACATATCGATTCTTTTCACACCTCTACCGTCATATGGACGTCCATAGTCAGAAAGGCAAACAGCGCGATGAGCATCAGGTACAGGCTGGGATGTAGGCTTACCTATGACGTAAGGCAACCCGCCGTCTTTATCTTTAACATTCAGGTCGCCGCCCTAAGGCGTCACACCCACCTGAACGAACAGTTGCGCCTTACCCCTGACTTGGCCACCGACCACTATATCGTACCGGATTACCATAACCGCTACCTCAGGGTTCACGCACCCGTTGGCCCCTTAAGCCTCGACTATCAGGCCGAGGTTACGCTGCACCCCTTTCGCGCCGATCCGTCACAGATCAATGAAACGCCGGTGAGTAAGCTTCCGCTCTATTGCGTGCCCTATCTGCTGCCCTCGCGTTTTGTGCCGTCCGATCGTCTGGCCGGTTTCGCGCGCAAGGAATTCGGCCACCTGCATCGCGGCTATAGCCGCGTCACCGCCATCTGCAACTGGCTCTTTGAGCATATTGATTACCGCTTCGGGGCGTCCGATTCCCAGACTACCGCCGCCGAAAGCCTGATCCGTCGCGCCGGTGTCTGCCGCGACTTTGCCCATCTGGGGATCGCCTTCTGCCGCGCGCTGGAAATCCCCGCCCGTTACGTCAGTTGCTATGCGTTCGGCCTTAAACCCAATGACTTTCACGCGGTTTTTGAAGCCTATCTCGACGGACGCTGGTGGCTGTTTGACGCCACGCGCATGGCTCCGCTTGACGGCCTGATCCGCATTGGGGCTGGGCGCGACGCCGCCGAAATCGCCCTAAGTTCCGATTTCAGCGGTGCGGTGGTTCACGGCCTGACCGATATCCATATCGAGCGCCTTGATGCCTTGCCCGAAGGTTTTACGCGCACCACCGACGCCATTTCCACAGACGATGCTGCCCTTGAACTGCCGCAAGATGAACCGGTTATGAACGAATTGCGGCCATAGCCTTCTGCGAATGTGACGGCTGCGACATATTGCGTAGCAAAAACCACACACTCGGGGTCATGTGTCTGACAAATGCGGCTATTTGCCGAAAGGTGCGACGGAAGACGTACTTTTGCGCGTAAACACTCGCATACACCTTTTACGTTGAAAACAAACAAGAAGAAGACTCCTGTGCCAGCCATGACCCTTACGCCAAGCCGTAATCTTCGCTACCTGTCCTGTTCGGTAGCCGTCAGTGCCCTGATGGCCTTCGCCCCCGCAGCACTGGCACAGTCCGCTCCCTCTCAGGCAACTCCGGCTCCAGCGGCTCAGGCTCAGGCTCCGGCCACACAGGGTAACGCTATTGCCACTCAGCCTGCGGCATCGGCACAATCTGCGCCTCAGCCAGAACAGCCGCCCCAGACGGCGGCACCCTCCAATGCCGATGATATTGACGAAATCACCACCGTCACCGTTGCCGGTCAGCGTCCGCGCAACCGTATCGACCGCGAAGTCTATGACCCCAAGGACGATCCTGACACCCCGATCTCAAGCGCAGCGGATGCGCTCAATAAGGCCCCCGGCGTCAATGTCGATCCCGAAGGCAATATTACGCTTCGTGGCAAGGAAGGCGTACAGGTTCTGATCGACGGCAAGCCTTCGGTCATGACGCAGGGCGAAATGCGCGCCGCCACCCTGCAATCCATGTCCGCTGACGATATCGATTCCATCGAAGTCATTACCAATCCGTCGGCTGAATTTGGCGCCGAAGGCGGGTCGGGTATCATCAACCTTGTGATGAAGCGCAACCGCCGTCCAGGTAAGACGCTCGGCATCAATTTTGGTGGTGGCTCTGATGACAGCCGCAACGCCAGCCTGTCCGCCGCCTACAACAGCGGCCGCTCAACCCTGTCCGGTGGCCTGAACTACCGCGAAATGAACCGCGAAAGCGAAAGCAACACCATCCGCGAACGCTATAACCCCAATACCGACACGACTACGCGCGGCGAAAGCAGCAGCAGCGGCAAGAACCAGATGACCAATTCCGGTGTGTCGGCTGGCTGGGACATCAATGTCAACGACAATGACAGCATTGGCGTTCAGGCGCAGTTCAACAAAATGGACCGCGACAGCCGCTCGATGAACACCAGCACCGACTTCAATGCTGCCGGAGATCCGTCCAACGCCTTCACCAGTGAGCGCGTCTCGAGCGGTGAACGTCAGAACGGCTCTTTCCGCTTTAATTTCAATCACAAGGGCGATCAGGACGGCGAAACCTTCAAGACCGATATTCGTCTGTCAAAGTCAGAAAACACAGACGATTCGATGACGACGCAGCTCTACAGCGTCGGCACGCGTCCGGATAACCGCACCCAGCAACAACGCTATGATGAAAACGAAGCCATCAATATCAGCGTTGACTATAAACGCCGCATCGGTGACGGCGAACTGGCCGTCGGCGGTGAATTTGATGTCGGCAAGAACACCTATGACAACCTCTATTACGACGTTGATCTGGCGAATGGTGACCGCACCCTCAATACGATCCGCAGCAACCGCTTCATCCTCGATCAGGATGAAACCGAAGCCTATGTCACCTATCAGGTGCCCGTAGGCACTAAATGGACGGTGCTCGGCGGTCTTCGGGTCGAACACACCGAAATCACCATCAATCAGGTCACGACAAACCTGCACCGTACCAACAGCTACACCAAGCTGCACCCCAGCCTGCACCTCAGCTATTATCTGACCGACAACAGCAAGCTGCGCTTCTCCTATTCGAACCGCATCCGTCGTCCGGGCGCCAACCAGCTCAATCCGTTTATTGTCTATCATAACGAAGAAAACGCCTCGTCCGGTAACCCTGACCTTAAGCCGCAAACCACCCATTCGTTTGAAGGCGGGTACGAATACAACAAGGACGGCCGAACCTTCACCTTGCGCGGCTTCTACCGCAAGGACGAAGATACCTTTGTTGAACGCAGCTACTATATCGACAACAACACCGTCCTCCTGACCACGCGTGAAAACGGTGGCGAAGGTCAGTCCGGCGGTATCGAAATCGCCCTGAACGGCAAGGTCACCGATAAGCTCAATATCGATCTGCGCGGCACCTTAAGCTATGACGAGCTCAATACCCGCCGTGGCGGTGTTGATATCAAATCCGACGCCACCTCGGTCAATGGCCGCGCACGCCTCGACTACCGCCTGACACCGGCGGATCGCGTACAGCTGATGATCAACGCTCAGGGCAAGCAACTGACCGGTCAGGGCTATAATGATCCGGTCTATACGGCGGACCTCAGCTACAGCCACCGCTTCTCAAACAAGCTGTCGATGAACCTCCGCGTGCAGGATCTGTTCGATTCCGGTGAGCGCAAGCGCGTGATCCAGACCGAAACCCTGAACCAGACCTCCTACAGCAACTGGGGCGGCCGTACCTTCTATATCGGCTTCTCGATCAACCCGTTTGCCCGCACGGCACCGACCAATAGTGACGATATGGGCGGCGGTCGCATGCGCGGCCCCGGCGGTGGCGGTTTCGGCGGCGGCCCACGGTAATTTTTTACACTCAGATTATGTCTGATCGGGAGGCCTCTGGCCTCCCTTTTTTATGGCTGTATGTCCATTGACCTTATCCATGTAAGACGCCTAAACTCCTGAAAACAAAGGGTGTTGAGGGGGATATCTGATGATAAGGCAGGTTTTAGCTACATTGGCAGCCCTCCTGCTCATAGGGCTTTATATGTACCCTATTGCGCAGATCATGATCTCTGATCCGGCCAACCCCGCCTTCGATTTGCAAACCATGGTGCCCGAAGCGGATATGGAGCGGGTAAGGGCCGACTACACCACATTTGTCAGCGGAGACCTGAGCGAACTGCAAGCCCGCATGGATTCCAGTCTGCGCACACCGGAAACACTGACCCAGCTTACGACCATGCGCGAGATGTTACCCGAAGGGGTGCCTGCCCCGGCCAGACTGATCAATATGAACTGGCGTCTTGTAGAATCCACAAATGGCTCAAGGCGCATGACCGAACTTGTCGTGGCATACGACTATCCCGACAAAACCGTTCTGTTTACTGCCGCCTATACTGAACAGGCAGCTGGTGTCACGATCAACCGAATGTTTCTCCAGCCCGACGCCGGATCATTGCTCCAAACCCATAGGGTAGGTTTTGACCAGCTATCCCCGCCCCATATCCTATTCATAACGCTCTATCTGATTATCATGACCATAACCGTATGGGCACTGTATAGCTGCCTTATGACCACGGGCCTTAAGTGGAAATGGGCATGGGCCATATTCATCCTTATTGGCATCGGCTCGGTGTCATTTCAGTGGAGCGGCGGCGCATTGACCCACATACAACCCCTTTTCATAAGATTGCCGTCAGCCGCAATTTCGCAGATGTTCTTCCAAAGTGCGGTGGTTCATTTCAGCCTCCCTCTGGGTGCTGTTCTCTTCCTGTTGCGACGGTTTAAATCCCGCAAGGCCGCGCCCGTTACCCTGACCCAGGACGAACCTGCGACCTGATTTTCATACGCCAATTCCCTACAGCACCCCTTTTTATTCATGAATAAAACTATTTTTACGCGCGGGTTTCCAAGCTGGAAACGTGGTGCTACCGATAGCTTAAGCAAAGAATATAAGAGGAAATGCCATGTTACGTCGTACCCTGCTCACAGGCCTTGGTCTGCTGCCCTTTATTGCGCCCGTCTCTGCCCTTGCGGCCCAGATTGGCGTCAACACCCCCTTCCCGCCCCTGAGCCGTGAACGCATCAACCAGCTGCCCGCCTCAGAACGTCAGGCATGGCTCGACTACCTGACGCGCTCGCAGACGCAGATGGACGCCGACAAGGCCGCCTTACGGGCGGAACGTGTGGGTCTGACCGCCTACCCTGCCCCGCCCAAGGACGGTAACGGTGTCAACACCATGCCGCTCGATAAACCCGACGACTGGTACGGCTCCGACGAAGCCAAACTCATCACCGCCAATATCATCAGCTTCCAGACCCCTGCCGGTGGCTGGGGCAAAAACCAGCCGCGCAATGCCCCGCCGCGTGAACGCGGGCAGCTTTATGTCATCGACGAAAACCGCCAACCGCCAATCGATGATTTCGACAATCCCCCCGACCCGCGCTGGCACTATGTCGGCACCACCGACAATGGCGCGACCATCCACGAAACCCGCTTCCTCGCCCGCGTCGTTGCGACCACCGGAGACGAAGCCGCCAAGGCCAGCGCCCTCAAGGCCCTGAACTATTTCCTGAATGCGCAATTCCCCAATGGCGGCTGGCCACAGGTCTGGCCGCTTGAGGGGGGCTATCACGACGCCCTGACCTATAACGACAATGCTATGATATCGGTCACCGCCCTTGTTGGCGACGCCGGACGTACCGAAGGTGATTTTGCCTTTGTACCGCCTGAAATGCGCGCGCGCCTTCTGAAGGCCGAACAAAAAGGCACAGAGATTTTCCTCAAAACGCAGGTGGTCATCAACGGCAAACCCACCCTATGGGCACCGCAATATGATGCCCTGACCCTGACGCCCTGCTCGGCGCGCAACTATGAAATGCCCGCCCTAAGCTCGACCGACAGCGGGTCTGTGCTTGTCTATCTGATGCAGCATCCTGACCCGTCACAGGAAATGAAAGCGGCCATTCACACCGGCATAGCCATGCTGAAATCTCTGGCCATCGAAGGCATGGACTTCACCTTCGCAGAAGACGTAGGTGCCCGCCGCCTTATCCCCAAACCTGACGCCGCCCCCATCTGGGGCCGCTACCTTGACCTTAAGACCCTGCAACCCATTTTCGGTGCGCGCTCCAAAGCCATCTATGATGATATTGCCGATGTCGAAACCGGCGCGCGCAAAGGCTACGCCTGGTACAGCCGTGCCCCGCAACGCGCGCTTGATGCCTATGTGGCATGGTCAGCAAAACATCCATGAAGCAAAGGTGGCTGAAGAAGCCTACTCCCCCTCCAGCCACTTCTCCGTCCAGCCAAACTCCGCTGAGATGGCCCGCGCCGTCGCTATGACCTCGGCAATGAGCGCCTGCATGCGGTCGTCATCCATATATTGCGCGGCACTCGACAAACTGAGCGCGCCAATAATGCGGTTGCCCATATCGCGGATCGGTGCGGCGACGCAGCGGATACGGTCTTCGTTTTCTTCAAGGTCGAAGCTGTAGCCCCCCTCGGCATAGGTTTTCATACGCTTCAGCCATTCCGCACGCCCGACCATATAGCCCGGATGTGTCATGGATTCCGCATCATAGACCGCCGCCCATTGTTCCGGCGTTTCATCAAGCAACAGCGCCTTGCCCAATCCTGTCGACCGCAAGGGATGACGATCCCCGACACGCGAAGAAATCTCGACCCGACGCCCGCCCGGCACCTTATCGAGATAAAGCGCCTGATCGCCGTCGCGTATCCCCAGATGCACCGTATCACTGGTGGCATGGGCCAGATTGACCAGATAGTCATGCGCCGTCCGCGTCAGGCTCATCTGACGTGACGCCTGATGTCCCAGTTCAAGCAGCTTCGGCCCTAACGAATAGCCGACGCGCGGCGTAAAATTCAGAAAGCGCTGATCCACCAAGGTTGACGCCAGCCGGTGTGCCGTCGAACGCGTAAGCCCCAGCGCTTCCGAAATCGCCTGTACCGTGACATGACCATCCGACACCGCTGAAATCACATCCAGCCCGCGCACAAGGGTCTGCGTCCCTGCTAAGGGTTTGGCATCATCAGTCTTCGTCTCGTCCAGCCTGTCTTTCACCTTGTGTACCTTGTAACCCTGTGGACTGCGTGCCTCAGTGGTGCACATTTGCGTGCGCTTCGGGATTCCCAATTGACGCTGTTTTCATCATTATATAAGACGCATATCTAAATATTGGGACAAGTTCAACCGGTTCCGACCGGCGGCACAATGCCCTAAGGAGACAACAGCGGCCCAACCGCTTTTTTCAAGATGTGAGATTATGGCAAGATTTCCTAAAATCAAACAGGTTCGCGCCTATGTGATGCGCGGTGCAGGTGCGGACTATCACGATCAGGGCGAAGGCCACTGGATCGATAACCACATTGCAACATCGATGGGCCGTTACCCGGAATACCGCCAGAGCCGCCAAAGCTTCGGCATCAACGTGCTTGGCACGCTGGTCGTTCAGATCGAAGCCGAAGACGGCACGACAGGTTTCGCGGTCACCACCGGTGGTGAGCCTGCGGCCTATATGGTCGAAAAGCACTTTGCCCGCTTCCTCGAAGGCCGCTGCCCGTCCGAATACGAAAAGATCTGGGATCAGATGTATTTCGGTTCACAATATTATGGCCGTAAGGGCATTGTCGTAAACGCCATCTCCGGCGTTGACCTTGCGCTTTGGGACCTGCTGGGTCGCCTGCGTCAGGAGCCTGTCTATTCGATGCTCGGCGGTGCCGTGCGTGATGAGCTTCAGTTCTACGCCACCGGCGCACGTCCTGATCTGGCCAAGGAAATGGGCTTTATCGGCGGCAAGATGCCTCTGTATCACGGCCCGATCGAAGGCGAAGAAGGCCTGAAGAAGAACGTCGAGCTGATTGCCGACATGCGTTCAAAGGTCGGCGACGACTTCTGGCTGATGTATGACTGCTGGATGGCGCTTGACGTCAACTATGCCACCAAGCTGGCCATCAAGTGCCACGAATATGGCCTGAAGTGGATCGAAGAAGCGATCAACCCTGACGACTACTGGGGTTATCAGCAACTGCGCCGCAACGTGCCCAAGGGTATGCTGGTCACCACCGGTGAGCATGAATCAACCCGTTGGGGCTTCAAGATGCTGCTGGAAATGGGCTGCGCCGACATCATTCAGCCGGACGTCGGCTGGTGTGGTGGTATCACCGAAATGCTGAAAATCTCGGCTCTGGCTGACGCGCATGGCGCGCTGGTCGTTCCGCACGGCTCATCGGTCTACAGCTACCACTTCGTCATCACCCGTCACAATTCCCCCTTCGCCGAGTTCCTGATGATGGCCCCTAAGGCCGACCACGTGGCCCCGATGTTCCACCCGCAATTGCTGGGTGAGCCGGTGCCGGAAAAGGGCCGCATGAAGGTGTCTGCCCTCGATAAGCCGGGCTTCGGTGTTGAACTGAACCCTGACGTTGAGCTGTACCGTCCTTACGAACACTAACCCTTTATAATCCCTTCCCTTCTCCCCAAAGGGGGAGAAGGTGGCCCGCAAGGGCCGGATGAGGGGCACGTTACACAAAGGAATTCCCTTATGGTAAAAATCGTCCGTTACGGCCCGAAGGGTCAGGAAAAACCCGGTCTGGTCGACTCAGAAGGCCAGATCCGCGATCTGTCGGGTGTGGTGTCTGACATCACCACCGAAGAAGTTCGTCTGTCGAAGCTGAAAGTCCTCAAGGACATCAATCCCGCCACCCTGCCACTCGTCGAAGGTCAGCAGCGTTTTGGCGTGCCGATCAGCAATATCGGCAAGATCATCGCTATCGGCCTGAACTATGCCGACCATGCCGCTGAATCGAACCTGCCCGTGCCGCCTGAGCCTATCTATTTCACCAAGGCGATCACCTCGCTGTGTGGTGCTAATGACGACGTCATCAAGCCACGCGACGCCACGAAGCTCGACTGGGAAGTCGAACTCGGCGTCATCATCGGCAAGACCATGCGTTACGTCGATCAAAAAGACGCGCTGGATCACGTTGCCGGCTACGTGCTGGTCAACGACGTTTCCGAGCGCGCCTTCCAGAAAGAGCGCGGCACGCAGTGGGTCAAGGGTAAGGGCTGCGACACCTTCTGCCCGACCGGCCCGTGGGTTCTGACGGCTGATGAAATCGGCGATCCGCAAGACCTCGACATGTTCCTGGACGTCAACGGTGTGCGTATGCAGACCGGCAACACCAGGACGCAAATCTTCCCGGTCGCCGAAGCGCTTGCCTATGTGTCGCGCTTCGTGACCCTGCAACCGGGCGATCTGGTTATCACCGGCACCCCTCCGGGCGTGGGCGAAGGCAAGAAGCCTGAGCCTATCTATTTGCAGGAAGGCGACAAGATTCATCTTGGCGTCTCGAAACTGGGTGAACAGCGCCAGACGGTTGTGCCGTTCTCGCTCGAAGGTCTGGAGATCATTGACTAATGACTTACACAAATCGCTTTGAAAATCGCTCCGCCATCATCACCGGCGGCGCTTCGGGTCTGGGCAAGGAAACCGCGAAACGCATCGTCGCCGAAGGCGGCAAGGTCGTTCTGTGGGACCTGAATGCCGCTGCCCTTGAGGCCGCTCAGGCGGAAACCGGCGCGTCCGGCACGGTCGCCCTCGACATCTCGAACCCCGAAGCCGTTAAGGCCGGTGCGGCTCAGTCCAAGGAAATCCTTGGCAAGATCGACATTCTGGTCTGCTCGGCTGGCATCACTGGCGCCACGGTTCCGGTGTGGGAATTCCCGCTCGACAGCTGGCAGCGCGTGATCGACATCAACCTCAATGGTCTGTTCTACTGCAACCGTGAAGTTGTGCCCTACATGCTGGAAAACGGCTATGGCCGTATCGCCAACATCGCTTCGGTCGCCGGCAAGGAAGGCAACCCGAACGCCTCGGCCTATTCGGCCTCCAAAGCAGGCGTCATCGGCTTCACCAAGTCGCTGGGCAAGGAACTGGCCGGCAAGGGCGTGATCGTCAATGCTCTGACACCCGCCACCTTTGAATCCCCCATTCTGGCGCAACTGCCGCAGTCGCAAGTCGACTACATGCGTTCGAAAATCCCGATGGGCCGTCTCGGCTTCGTTGAAGAGTCCGCTTCGATGGTCACCTTCATGGTGTCCGAAGAATGCTCGTTCACCACGGCGTCGACCTTCGACACCTCCGGTGGCCGCACCACCTTCTAAACCTTTTCCTTCTCCCCTATGGGGTTTAACTAGCAAACGATCCAGTGAATCGTTTGCTAGTTATGGGTGGTCATTTATGACCAGATGAGGGGCCTTAGCCCGTATCAATTTTAAACCCCTGCCTGTTCCCACAGGCAGGGGTTTTTCTCTGCCCGCAGACATGGCAAATTCCACACCAGAATTTTTGAACAAACACGCTTGCGCCTGCCCCAGGGGCAGGCCTGATAGAGGCGGTGTCCGGAGACAGACCCTATGACCAACAAACCCCACCGCTACCTGAGCCTGACTGAAACCGCCCGCCGCTTTGGCATCAGCCCCAAGGCCTTACGCCTCTATGAGGCCAGAGGCCTTGTCATCCCTGAACGCACAGCGGCAGACTGGCGCGTTTATGGCCCGCTTCAGATCACCCGACTGCAACAGGTCATCGCCCTCAAAAGCTTTGGCCTGTCGCTGGGGCGCATAGGCGAACTGATGTCAGGCCGCACAGCGGGGCTGGATGATTTCCTTGCCCTGCACGAAGCCCTGCTGACGCAACAGCGAGAAAGCATCGAGCGTGCGCTTCAACTGGTAAAGGCGGCACGTACAAAGCTTGGTGAAACAGGTCACCTCTCGTCGGACGAACTCATTGATTTGACAAGGAACACCGTCATGACCAACCCCGATAGCCTGAAAAACACCTATGAAAGCCTTGCGGCCAAATATCTGACCCCCGAAGACCATAAGACCCTTGAGGCTAACGGCTTTGCCGGTATGGATCAGCCTGATGCGACATGGGACAGCCTGAACCTTGAAGCCAAGAACCTTATCCTGACCCATGCCGCACCGGATTCCGACGAAGCGGTGGATCTGGCCGTTCGCTGGATGGCTCAGGTTAATAAGGCGACCGGCAACAACCCTCAGCTTAATCTGAAACTGCGTGATCTTGCCCGCGAAGCATTGGAAACCCAAGCCTTTGCCGACGCGTCCCCATCATCGCTCACCATTACGGACTATATTCAGAAAGCCTATGCAGCGGCGATTGATCGGGGGCTTATGCCACGCCCATAAAAAAAGCCTCCCTGTTTTTGCAGGGAGGCTTTTATTCATTTCCCAATCCGGTTCGGGCGGCGCTTCAACCATGACCCCTGAATGTGGTCGCGCATCGCCTTGGCGGCCCCATCGGGATCGCGGCGCAAAATAGCATCCGCAATCAGTTCATGCGCCTCATGCGTCGCCTTGATATGCTCGACATTCAGCTTGCCCGAATAGGTGATGTTTTTCAGCGCCTTACCCTGAATAGTGCCAATGATCGCCTTCGACAGGCGGTCACCGGAAATATCCATCAGTATATCATGCAGCACCACATCCTCATGCACATAGGCGGCGGGCGTCTCGATCAGACCTTTAAGTTTTTTCATCTGCGCCGTCAGCGCCGCCGCATCCGCAGGCGTCAGATTACGCGCCGCCTTGGCGCACATCGACGCCTCAAGCGCGGTACGGATTTCGACCAGATTATCCAGATAGCTCAGGCCGTCCTCGCGCTGGAACAAGGCCCCCAGCACCATAGGGTCAAGCAGGTTCCAGTGCGTATCATCCTGAATGATCGTACCGCGTCCCTGCTGACTGACGACCAGTCCTTTTTCCGTCAACGCCGTCGTCGCTTCGCGCACCACGGTGCGGCTGACCTCGTACATGTCACACAGAACATTTTCCGGCGGCAGGGCGGAGCCTACCGGATAGACTTCGGTAACAATCGCGGTCACCAGATCTTCGACCACGGCAACCGCCAGACGCGGACGACGGCGGGGTTGTCTCAGGGCTTGGGCAGACGCAGATGTCAAGACACGTAACCTCAGTAGAAAAAAACAATCGTCTCGCGAATCGCGAACAAAGTCCATCCCTATAGCCTAAGACGCGACCATCACAAAGTCACATGTCATACCATCATAATTTTGTCGTTATTTCAAAATAGCGCCCGCGCCCTGATCAACCCCTCAAGCCCCCGCTGCAAGGTCGCATCCGACTTACAAAAGCACAACCGCACCACCGACATCGATGCCCCACCTTCACTGCAAAAAGCATCCATCGGAATGGTCGCCACACCGGCCTCATGCACCGCCCTCAGCGCAAAATCCGACGCGCTGACCGCAATCCCTGAGCCCTTCAGATCGATATTAAGAAAATAGGTGCCATCCGCCGGAAGCGTGACAAACCCCGCCGCCTCAAGCCCGTCTCTCAGAAAATCCCGTGACGCCTGAAGCGCATTTCGGGCCTCAATAAACCGGCTGTCCGCCAGCCCCAACCCAAAGGCCACCCCCGCCTGTAACGCAGGTGGCGTGGTAAAGGTCAGAAACTGATGCGCCTTGGCAATCTGGGTAATCAGCGGTGCGGCCGCACAGACAAACCCGACCTTCCAGCCGGTCAGGGCAAAAATCTTGCCCGCCGAACCGATCTTGATTCCCTGATCCGGCAGGACGTTCAGCACACTGATATGTTCACGCCCATCAAAGACCGTCTCTTCCCACACCTCATCGGAAATCACATAGGCTTCATGCGCCGTGACAAAACCCGCCAGCAAATCCCAGTCTTCCCGCGACAACATACGCGTGGTCGGATTATTCGGCGTGGTGATCATCACCGCCTTTGTGCGTGGCGTGAAGGCCGCCGTCAGCATGGCCTCATCAAAGCGCCAGTCGGGCGGGCTTAAGCGCACCGAGACGCACACACCGCCTGCCCGCTCAATCAGCGGCTTATAGGCATCATACATCGGCTCGAAAACAATGACCTCATCGCCTTCGGAGATCAGCGCAAAAATCGCCGCCGCTATGGCCTCGGTCGCCCCTGAGGTGATCAGCACATTATGCGCTGCCTCAAGGTTCAACCCCTGCCGCCGCCCGTAAAACTCCGCCACCGCCCCAAGCAGCACCGGCATCCCCTTCATGGGCGGATACTGGTTGGATGCTTCCATTAAGGCGCGCGCGGCTTCACGACGCACTTCGGGGAAACCGTCCGTCTCCGGAAAGCCCTGCCCCAGATTGACCGCGCCCAGTTGCGTGGCCAGACCGGACATGGTCGTAAAGATCGTCGTGCCAAGGGCAGAATAGACAGGGTTCATGGAAGCTCCGTTCAGAGCCTCCATCATAGGCACAGTTTACAGTTTCTGATACACCCGCACATAATCGATTTCAAAAGTGCGCGGGAAAATCGTATCATCGACCGGCCCGGCCATATCGCCGCCAATCGCCATATTCAGCAAAAGATACATCGGCTTGTCAAAAGGCCACTGGGCATTGCCCGTACCGGCATTGGCGTAGGTATGGTATTTCTCACCATCAATAAAGAAGTCGATCTTCGCGTCCGTCCATTCGATCTGGAAATTATGGAAGGCGCTACAGGCCTCAGGCAGGGCTTTTTCGGCACCCACGCCCCATGTGCCAAAAGTCGAGCGGTTATGGATGGTGCCGAACACCTTGTTGGGCGTCTGACCGACATGTTCCATGATGTCGATTTCCCCGCCATCAGGCCAGCCCGCCGTCGTCCCCAGCATCCAGATCGCCGGCCATGTCCCGACGCCGCACGGCATTTTGGCGCGAATTTCATAGAAGCCGTAGGTGAATTCGCGCTTGCCCCGCGTAATCAGCCGCGCCGACGTATAGGCCTGCCCCCCATGATCGGCCGCCGTGATCGTCTCCTTAAAGGCGGTGATCTTCAGCACACCGCCTTCAGTTTTTGAATTTTCCGCACGGCGCACGGCATAATACTGCTTTTCGTTATTATACCAGCCGGTGCGATTAGCCTCGGTATCATAAAGCCAGTTGCTTTCGTCCGGCAAACCTTCAGCATTGAATTCATCCGACCACACCAGATTATATCCCGCAGGCACCTGACCGGAATGCGTCACCGACGTCGAAGACGATGATGACGCGCTTGAGGAAGATGACGACGAAGAGGATGAAGACGACGATGAAGACGGGGGCGGCGAAACCGTGCCACCTCCCGAACCGCCTGAACTACCGCCGCCACAGGCGGAAACCGGCACAATCGCCGCAGCAAACAACAGCGTTGCCCATTTGAATGTCGACATCGATATCTCCCTGTTATTTATTTTTACGGCGCTTTATTGCCCGACGCTGACCGTGCGACCCGCGCGTTTACCATCCGGCGTGCGGGCGCGAATATCGACCTTACCCGTTACCGCCACAGGGCCTTTATAGGCCTGCCATGACCCGCCCTGCGTGCGATATTCGATCCCGAGACCGGGGAACTCCGTCACCGCCAGAAGCTTGCCATTTTCGATCTTTGCCCCGACCGGTGCCAGACGATAGGCAATGCCATCGCGGTCAAGCAGTCGGTGATGCGCCGCCGCGCGTACCTTAAAGCCCTGCCAGTCCTTAAGCTGTGCCGTGCGATCCAGCCGGTTGTCTGCCGGATCATAGGACGCCCCCGGCTGATAAGGCATTTCCCACTCAGCCGTGCGCCAGGCGCGTTCCGAAAGCGCCAGAAGACGCGGGAACAGCATATATTCGCTCGCCGCATCGGTGCGGATGGTTTCCGACCATAGCTGCGCCTGAAAACCGGTTATCCGGCGGTCAGCCTCACGCGGGGTCTTGTCCTCAAGTGGCAGGAACTGCCCTTTGATATTATGGATCAGATAGGCATTGGCCGGCAGATTTTCCGGCTGATAGCTGAACACCTTATAGGTGTCGGTAACCCGTGAGGACCAGTCATAGCCGCGCTCATCCGGATCAGGCGCATAGGGGTTATCGAAATAGGTGACATCCGGCGTCGAAATAACGATTTCCCAGCCATGATTGCCCTGTGTATGCGCCTCACCAATCGCGCCGGTGTGCAACATGCCCCAGATATTTGACTGAACGTTTTTCGGCATTTTGGCCGCATCCGTATGGCCCATGCCGTCGCTCCAGCCTGCCGCCACGATATTACGCGCCGCCAGCCCCTGCGATACCTTTTCGATAAACAGCCCCCCAAGCTGCTTCGGCTCCAGACCGGTTTCGGCCATTAAGGCCTTACAGGCCGGTGACTCAACCCAGGCCCCCGCCGTTTCATCCGCACCAATATGATAACGCGTCAAAGGCTGCCCTGCTGTCTCATGCATGGCCACCACCTCATCGATCACCTTATCAAGGAAGCGATAGGTCGCCGGAATACAGACATTCAGCGTATTATCCGTATAGGTCTGAATGCTCTTATATTGGGTGGTGTCTTCAGGCTCCACAAGGCGATAAAGATTAGCCTCTTCCGGCTTGCCTTCCGCCATCAGGCGACGATACCGCGCCTCCATAGACTGTACGGCGGCGCGGCTATGGCCCGGCATGTCAAACGACGGTAGCACCTGAATGTGACGCGCATCGGCATAGCGCACCAGTTCGATATAATCTTCCTGTGAGAGGAATCCGTTGACCACGCCGGTCCCTTCGGGGCCAGCCCCCAGTTGCGGCAACAGGCAGGTATCTTCCTTCGGGTCGTGGCAACGCTTGGCCCCGACCTCGGTCAGTTCCGGCAGGGCCTTGATCTCAAGCCGCCAGCCCTCGTCTTCGCCCAGATGCAGGTGCAGACGGTTGAGCTTATAAACCGCCATCTGGTCGATGGTTTTCAGCAGGAATTCTTTGGAATGGAAATTACGCGCCACATCAATATGCAGGCCCCGGAAACCGAGACGCGGCACATCCGTGATTTCCAGCGGCTTCAGGCTTCCGCCTTCATGGGCGATCTGCTGCCCCAGAGACCGCAAGGCATGCGACGCTCCCGCGGCATCGGCGGCGGTAATGTCTATGCGATTGCCTGACGCCTTGACGCTGTAACTTTCAGCGGCACCGGAATTAGCATCAAGCGTAATATTAAGCGCGGGGCCTGAACCAAAGCCGCCGACGCCGGAACGGCTTAAGTAATCCAGTCCGGTTTGAACCTCGGCCTGCCCAAGACCTTTAAGGCTCAGGGTGACACCGCCCTTAAGCTCCAGCGCCTTTCCGCTCAGGCGCGTGATTTTTGCCGGTTGCGGGATAATGACAAATTCAGACGGCGCAACATCAGCCGAGCGCGCCATAATCTGGTCATAGGCTCGTTCCGGCGTCAGCCAGACAATCTGGTCATCTGCATCTGAGGTCGCCAGTTTCGCCTCGTCGGTCATGGGTGCAACAAACGGCAGATATTCGATGCCGGTTTCAGGATCAATCGCCGCCCGCGTGGCCTCGATCACACGCGCCTCAAGCCCCTCAGACGCGACATAGATATTCGGCATAGGATAATAGCGCGAATAATAGTTGCCACGGCTGAGAAGTTTCAGAACATAGGTCTTACCGCCCTCAAGCTTCGCCCCCGCCTTGGGTGTAAACCGGTTGAGGTCGCCATTGATCCATTGCCAGTCGAACTGATCACTGGTCACTTCAACGATGGGCGCGACATGGGAAATATAGAATGACCAGTCGCCGTCACCGGAAAACCCTTCGGGCAGGGTCAGGCTGATTTCCCCGAGGAAACATCTGCCGTCATCGGCACATTTAGTATTGCGATTATCGAGAATGGTGTGGACATAACCAGTCTTCGCCCCCAGCAGATCAAGGTCAGCCTGCGATGCCGCCTGCACCCCTGAGGCCATCAGAAAAACGGTCGCCATACCCGTCAATCCCAAGGATTTAAAGCTATTGCGCATCAGGCGCTGGGGGGCAGAATGCCGCATTATGTCACTCCCGTAATATCATCTTTCGGGTATTTGCGGGGCAATTGACAAAAAAATCAAGCCGTAAATGTCAGATTTGATATAGATTGGTATTTTTTTGGTTCTTACCATAACGCTTGCCGCATAAAAAATCCCCGCCGTTTCCGGCAGGGATCAAACTATAGCGGCCTCTCTTCTCCCTCCTGCTTAGCGGGAGGGTGGCGTTTGCGCCAAGGGCGCAAATGACGGGAGGGTCTCTTGCGGGTTACACAAATACACCCTCCGCCAGACCCTAGAAATCGGTCGACAGGCTGAAGGATACGCTCTGACCGAGCTTGTAGTGATTGATATTCACCTTGCCATTGCGATCCTGATATTCCTCATAGTCCGTATCCAGAAGGTTACGCACTTCAAAGCCGAAGTTCAGGTCACGACCAAAGGCGTCAAAGCCCTTGCGATAGACGAAATCAAGCATGGCCCCCGGCTTTTGCATATAGTCAGGATAACCCGGCTTGCCACGAGCCGAAATACGCTCGGACACATAGGTCAGTAGAAGCGTCGCCGTCGAATTGGCCTCGCTGTCCTGCCAGCCAAATTGCAGATTGGCGACATGATCAGACTGCCCCTGAAGGCGCGACCCGTCGATGATATAGTTCAAAGCCGGCGTCGGCAGGCCCTTGTTGGCCGCCGTATAGACCACATCACTGCCTGAGGCCGAAACCTCAGAATCTGTCCAGGTGTAGTTCGCCGCCACCAGCCAGCGCTTGGTGTCAAAGAACGCCCCGCTCACAGGTGAGTCAAACAGACCCTTATAGTCAAACTCAAGGCCATAGAGCGTGGCTTCCGGCGCATTGATATAGGACTGCTGGCCTTCGCCGGAACCGGTATCAAGGATGGTGGCCTCAACCGGCTTGTCCAGCTTCTTGTAGAAGAAACCCGAGGTGAAATGCACGCCCGCATCATAGTACCACTCATAGCGGACATCGAAATTGGTGATTTCGGTGTCCTTCAGATACGGGTTACCGGCAAACAGACGATCCTGCTCCGGATCAAGATACTGCTGCGGTGCCAGTTCGCGGAACTGCGGACGACCAATGGTCTTGGAGATACCTCCGCGCAGTTGCATGTTATCGCGGAAATTCCATGTCACGGTCGCCGAAGGCAGGACATAGCTTTCCTCGAACGGGTCAATAACATCCGGTGTCGGGTCATTGGCAAACAGCGACAGCACCGCAATCTCCTGCGTCGCCTTTTCATACCTGAGACCCGCCGCCAGCCGCACCAGAGGCACGACCTCGATATCAGCCTTCACAAAGGCCGCATCAACTTTCAGGCTACCCTCATAGGCTGCGGCCCCGTCAGAGCCGGTCACTTCAGTCAGCACCAGACGATCCGGCCCGATATTGAAATCGGCCAGCAGAAAATCAACGCGGGTATATTGTGCCTGAGCGGGCAGTGAGCCGAGATAGCTGAACTGACGGCTTTCGGCGGCGCGGATGTTTTCCAGACGGTCATAGCCACCGCTGATATTGCCGGTACGGCCATTGCCGAAATCGACGTCACGCGTCAGGGTGAACCCCGCACTGGTCACTTCATCGGTCAGGTTCGAGAAGTCGGTACGGTTACGTACACGCGACGCGTCATGATACCAAAGGCCTTCGCGATCCTGAGCGTAGGTGATGGTCTTTTCGTAAGGCACATCACGCGTGGTGCGCGCATAGGAGGCCCGCCAGTTGAGTTTCCATACATCCGAAAGCTGATGCGTGCCGGTCAGTTGTGTCGTCGCCAGTTGGCGCGCATACCATCCGGTCTGATCACGGCGACGCTCTTCACCGGCCCCACCGCTGTAACCTTCGCGCACCTGCGTACGCTTGGTGGTGTTGCGGATAAACAGGTTCGTCCACTGGATGTTGTGGCCGTCGCGCACAAACCCGAGACCCAGCAAGCCGTTCAGGCTGACATTGTTTTCGGTCGTGGCATAGTCATAGTCATCATAGACATGCAGGGCATTTTCCTGATCGATCTCACCGGTTTGCTGAATGCCCGTACGCGTCTTCCAGCCATTGGAAAAATCAACAAGACCGATCAGGCCCAGTTCGCCACCCGCAACCTCAAAGCCACGCCCACCCGACAGGTTAAAGCTGAAATTGGCCGGAATCGCATCGCTCTGCTGAATGAGATTGAGCGGCGCATTGGTCAGGCTGTGACCGATTTTCTGAAGCTCGGCATCAGTGAAATTACCCGACGAAATACGCTTGCCGGTTTTCAGGGCATTACGCAATTCCGAAGGCAGACCGCGTGTGCCGTCATCAAAACCGATCGGATCCGTATCAGACCCGTAGTGGGTGAAACCGTCCTTGAAGGTGGTTTCCGAATTCCCGCTGGTGCCGATACCGATGCTCAGAAACGGCTCGCGCGGGGTGGTTATGGTACGCAGATCAACCACACCACCGCCAAATTCCCCCCAGTAATCCGCCGAATGGGTCTTTTGCACCGATACGCGTTGCAGGATTGAGGCGGGGAACAGATCCAGCGGCACCACCCGTTGCAAAGGCTCAGGCGACGGCAGCGGCGATCCGTTCAGAAGTGCGGACGAATAACGCTCGCCCAGACCGCGCACATAGATAAAGCGCCCTTCGACAAGGCTCAGACCCGTCACGCGCGTCAGCGCGGCGGCAGCAGAATCATCACCGGTGCGCTTCAGGTCTTCGTTGGTCAGGATCGAGGTGACTTCGGCGGTGCGGCGCATGGTATTGGGCACATTGCGCCCGCGCACGACCACTTCGGTGACCTCATCTACCTGTTCGGCCGCGTTGTCCGCCGCTACGGTTTCATTGGCATAGGCGGGCAAGGCCACACCCAGCGCTGTGGTCGCCAGCAGAAGGCTGCAAAGCGACGAAATATTCGTTCTCATATTGGGTAAACCTTTTGCTGGTCGGTAAAAACAGGGCCGAAGGCGGCGGACTTTCCCCGTATTACGGGAACCGTCACACCGCCCTTACAGACCAGAGCTGCTTAACAGACTGTCCCGTCGAGATCGCAGGTCCAGCCCTTCCACCAGTTGTCGTTGCCGTCCTTGACCGCACCGATGTAACCGACGTTCTGGAAGAAGGTGCCGCTTAAGGTCACCGGCGTCACACCGTTCTCGTTAGACCCATTGGTGAAGCCCGACAGGGTCGAGGTGCCGGCAGCGGTGTTATTGGTACCTGCATCAAACAGAGCCTGAATGCCCGTCGCGCCAATTCCCGACGAAGAGGTCGAGAACGGCTTGGTGCCGCAGGACAGATGTACGCCATTGAAAGTCGGAGCGGTTCCCGCACCGACGACGCGGATACAGGCCGCAGCCGACGGGTTCTGAACCACGATCACCGAGTTAAAGAGACCGAGCTTCGTATCCGAGTTCAGCTCCAGACCTTCGTTCGACTTGGTCGAGCGGCTGATCAGGGTGGCATTGGCAATCTTTGGGTGCGACAGCAAGCTCTTGTTACCGGCGCTCGACATTTCGAACATGCGGTCACCGCCGTTTTCGCGCTGACGCAGGATCATGAACTGGACATAGCCACCTTCATCACCGGCGCCATAACCGCCCCAACCGTTATCCGTATCGAAGCTGTCATCGTCATTGCCGGTCAGGACGATATATTTCAGATTGACCGTACCCCCGAACATTTCGATGCCGTCATCCGACGAATTGTGAACCTGGATGTACTCGGCAACCGTACCCGTACCGACACCGGCGAAGGTGATGCCGTTCAGTTCCTTGTCAGGCTGAACTTCAAAGCCCGAATGCTGAACGCGAACATATTTCAGGATGCCGGAATTATCGGTCGGTGTATTACCGCCGTATACGGCGTTAGCGCCTTCAACCTGACCTTCGGAACAGGCGACGTTCGGCGGCGTTACACCGGCCGGACAAACATTGGTTGGTGCGCGACCCGCCAGAACCAGACCACCCCATTGGCCGATCGAGTCAACATTGGTCGTGCGCTCAACGCTTTGCTTGGATGTGAAGATGATCGGGTCGGTCGCCGTACCTTCGGCGAAGATTTGCGAACCGCGCTGAACGATCATGAAATCGCTGCCGCTCGAACCAAAGATCTTAACGCCTGGCTCAACCGTCAGGATCGCCTTGGAACCACCGGGCAGAACGCTGTCCGGGTTCGGGCCCATGTCCACACCGACCGATACGCGGCCCGAAAGCGAATAGATAACGCCCGGCAATTTTTTAAGCACCAGATTACCATTGATCTGGTTCGGCAACTGACAGTTACGCAGACCCGCGATGACGCCGACATTGCTCAGACCGGTCGGGCAGTCTGCCGCCGCACCGGACGAATCCGAAGAACCTGACGAACCCGAGCTTGAGCCGCCACCACCGATAAAACCGCCTTCCCCCGGAGACGCCACCTTGTCGGCCCCGAAACAGCCCGCCAGCGCTACCGCTGCTGCGAAGCCCATCAGTCCCATACGCACTTTTGTTGATTTCGTCAGCATCCTGCAATCTCCAACGTTTGCTTTTAAAACGGCACGTCGGAGCGTCTTGCCTACCCCCACACGTAACCCGGTTGTGCGGCTTATAAGGAGGCTGTGTGACACTAAGCCGAAACTAATGTGACAGATTTGTGCAGGTGGTCAGGCGGCACGGTTTAATGGCGCGCTTGTGTTGACAAAGACACAGGATGACGGACTGCAAGGCAAAAAAAAGCGGCCCCCAAACTGAGAGCCGCTGGCATAGGTTAGGGCGTCCCGCACGAGGGAAGCGCGGTAAATGCCCATGCATAAACAGAGCCATCCGAACAAATTCGGATAAGGTACACGTCAGAAAAGGTCGCATACCGGATAGCGGTGCTACGAACGTAACAATACCTATATATTACCACTAAATGAGTCAAGGCGCATTTTTTATCGCCATATAATAACCAATGCAACGACAGGCCCTGGCAAAATCACCCCTCAGGCCTTAACACTTTGAACAACCATTATTACGTTGAATACAATGTATTTTTTTCCCACCCACACATGAAGACCTCTTTAAACTCAGTCCCACCATAAAAACGCCACTTGTGTTTTTTCAAAATTCAGGCAATACCAAATATAATAATTGGCCTTATAAACAATGGAAACGCTACGTGACCGGCACATCCGTAAACTGGTTTATCGGCATTGACGGCGGCGGCACCGGCTGCCGCGCCCGCCTGCGCGATCGTTCAGGCCGCGTTCTGGGGCAGGGCAAGGGCGGCGCCGCCAATATCCGTCTCGGCCTGCCCACCGCCTGGAGCCATATGCTTGAGGCCATAGATCAGGCCCTGTCTGAGGCCGGTCTGAGGCGCGATATCTTTCCTGAAACCGCGCTCGGCCTCGGGCTGGCGGGCATTACCACTTCTGACGATGCTCGCCGCGCCATAGAATCTGGCCCGGACTTCGGCTTTGTGAATGCCGCCTCGGATGGCCATGCCGCCTGTCTGGGGGCCTTTGGCGGTAAGGACGGAGCCATACTGATTACCGGCACCGGCAGCGCCGGTTACGCATGGGTGGCACAAACCGCCCATTGCATTGGCGGCTGGGGGTTTGAAGTCAATGACGACGGTTCCGCCGCAGTCATGGGCCGCGAAGCCGTGCGCATCGCGCTGCACGGTTTTGACGGCATAGGCCCGCAAAGCGCCTTCAGCCGCGCCATTATCGACCATCTTGGCGGACACCCGTCACAGGTCGTGGCCTTTGCCACCACCGCCAGACCGGCCCATTACGGCGCACTGGCCCCGATCATCATGGCCCATGCCGCCAAAGGCGACGCGCTGGCCGTCACTCTGGTTCAGGACGCCGCACAGGCACTGGGCAAATATATCCGGCGACTGAGCGATCTTGGGGCACCGGATATCTGCCTGATGGGCGGCATGGCCGCACCCCTGACGCCGTGGTTATCGCCCTGGGCGCGCGCCAGCCTGTCACAACCGCTCAATGACGCGGTTGACGGGGCGCTGCAACTGGCGGCGGGTGCCCCCAACGGGCTTGACGCGTCACACATAAAACAGACGGAGGCGATGATATGAGCCTGTGTCTCGAAGTCGCCGTCGATAGCCCGTCAGGTTTCAAAGCCGCCATCGCCGGTGGCGCGCATCGCATTGAACTGTGCGCCGCCCTAAGCGTCGGCGGGCTTACCCCCTCCCCCGGCCTGATGCGTCTGGCGGCAGAAACCGCCACACCGGTCAGGGCCATGATCCGCCCGCGTATCGGCGGCTTTGTCTATACGCCGACCGAATATGATGTCATGCGCCGTGACATTGACGCCGTGCGCGAAGCGGGCCTTGCCGGTATTGTCATCGGGGCCAACCGCCTGACCGGTGAACTTGACGAAGACCTGCTGCGTCGGCTGGCCGATCACGCGCAGGGTCTGGAAATTGCCCTGCACCGCGCCATTGACCTGACGCCTGATCCTCTGGCGGCACTGGAAACCGCTATCGAACTGCGGTTTAACACCATTCTGACCTCTGGCCGCGCCCCAAAAGCCATCGACGGCCTTGAGACACTGACGGCGCTCAATCGTCAGGCCGCCGACCGTATCGAAATCATGCCCGGCGGCGGCATTAACGCCGATAACGCCCAAAGGCTCGTTGAAACTACCGGCGTGACATGGCTGCACGCCTCCTGTTCCGAACCCCTGCCCGTCATCGACAAGGCCGATGTCAGTCTGGGTTTCATTACCCCCGACGCCCGCGACACCAGCCATACCGCCGTCCTGCGCCTGACGCAGGTGCTCGGCGACCTGTCGCGCTTGTCGAAGCCCGAAGCACACACCATTTAGGAAAGACAGAATACTGTGATTACGGATACGATTGATATGACCGGGACCCTGATGTTCTCCGAGGCCCGCGAAGGCGGCGAAGCGGTCGCGCGTTTCCTTGAACGTAACGCCGACACGCTGAAAACCCTTGCGGCACACCTTAAGGCCCACCCGCCACAAGTCGTCATCACCTGTGCACGCGGCTCATCCGATCATGCCTCGACCTATGGCAAATATCTCATCGAAACCCTGATCGGAGTACCCGTCGCCTCCGCCGCCCTGTCGGTATCGTCTGTTTTTGCCGCCAAACCACAGGCGGCGAATGCTCTGGTCATCGCCGTCTCGCAATCAGGCCGCAGCCCCGACCTTCTGACGACCGTCGAAGCCTATAAGGCAGCCGGAGCCTATGTCGTGGCGCTGGTCAATGACGAAACCGCCCCTCTGGTCGGTTTGGCCGACACCGTGCTCCCCTTAAATGCCGGACCTGAAAAATCGGTCGCCGCCACCAAATCCTATATTGTGTCTCTGGCCGCCTATGCCGCCATTGTCGCTGAATGGAGCAACAACCAAAGCCTGAAGGACGGCCTGAAGGCCCTGCCCGCACAACTGAAAACCGCTTTTGATGCTGACTGGAGCGCCGCCCTGCCGACCTTTGAGGCCGCCACCAACCTGTTCATCATCGGACGCGGCTACAGCTTCGGCGTCGCTCAGGAAGCGGCGCTCAAGCTTAAGGAAACCTGCGCCCTGCATGCCGAGGCCTTTTCGTCCGCCGAAGTGCGCCACGGCCCGATGGCCATTGTCCGCGAAGGCTTCCCCATACTGGCATTGGCCACCTCAGATACGGCGGGTGATGGCGTGCGCGAAGCGGCCACAGAATTTGCCGGTCGCGATGCCGATGTCTGGCTTGCCGATACACAGAACACACCAGCCCTCAAGGATCGCATCCTGCCCTCCCTTAAGGCTGAACCAATCCTTGAGCCGATCCTGCGCATCCAGAGCTTCTACCGCTTTGCCAATGCCCTGTCTCTGGCGCGTGGGCTCAATCCCGACGCCCCACCGCACCTCAATAAGGTTACGAAAACCGTCTAAAACAGATGCTCGCGCCCGATGGATTCCACCGTCGGGCACCCCGACAGGGCCATGACGATCTCTAACTCCTCCCGCAGGGTGCGCAGGGCGTGGGCCACACCCAATGCCCCTGCCGCCGACAGGGCCTGCACATAGGGACGCCCGACGAGAACCGCTTTTGCGCCTAAGGCCAGAGCCTTGAAGACATCTGTTCCGCGCCGCACCCCGCCATCAAGCAGCACGGGCACCCGCCCGTCAACCGCCGCCACAACCCCCGGCAAGGCCTCGATGCTGGCGGGTAAGGTATCAATCACCCGCCCACCGTGGTTGGACACGATGATCCCCGCCACACCGGCCTGACAGGCGCGCACGGCATCTTCAGGGGCCAGAATCCCCTTGATAATCACCGGCAGATGCGTCTCCGACAGCACCCAGTCAATATCCGCCCAGGTCGGGGCCACGGCCATCAACCCGTCAAACACTGCACTTTGTCCCGCCGCCAACGGCGGCAAAGGTGTCGGCTGCTGCGGCAGATTCACCGCCCTCAGAGGTTCCGGCAGATGAAATCCCGCCCGTTGCTCACGGCTGCGGATACCGCCCATGGCCGCATCGACCGTCACCACCAGCGCCTTATATCCTGCCGCTTCGGCCCGACGGATCAGATCACGCGACACCGCCCGATCCGATTGCAGATAGAGCTGAAACCATAAGGCGTCATGCACACCTGCCACATCCTCCAGCGGCGTGGTCGACAGCGTCGACACCACCATCACCGTATCCGTCACCTTCGCCGCCAGAGCCGTCGCCATTTCACCATCGGCATGAAACAGCTTCTGATAGGCCAGAGGCGCCAGAAGGATCGGATGCGCACAGGCCTGCCCAAACAGCTCAAAGCGCGTATGACCGCCCCTGACATCCCCCAGCACCCGCCCCTTCAGCCGGATACGCCCAAAGGCCGACATATTCTCCGAAAGCGTGCCTTCATCGCCCGCCCCCGACACCAGATAATCCCACGCCATCGGCGTCAGGCGCTCACGCGCATAGGGCCCATAGTCGTTCACCGAGACGATATCACGCGGAATGGCGGTCAGCACAGGCGACAGACTCATGCCTCGGCCCACTGACGCAGCAGATTATGATAATGGGCCGTCAGACTGACGATCTCCTCAGCATCGCCCATTCTGGCCCGCAACCGAATGATCGTCATATCCAGCTCAAACAGCATCCGCCTCTGGGCATCGTCTTTCACCAGACTCTGGGTCCACAAAAACGACGCCAGCCTGACCCCCCGCGTCACCGGCTCAACCCGATGCAAAGACGTGGACGGATACAAGATCGCATCCCCCGCCTTAAGCTTCACTTCGTGCGCCCCATAGGTATCTTCGACAATCAACTCGCCGCCGTCATAGTCCTCAGGCGCATTGAGAAACACAGTCGTCGAGACATCCGTGCGCCCCATAATCCCTTTGAACGGGTCATTGTGAATGGCGGTATCGACATGGTTGCCATAGTGCCCGCCGCCTTCGTAGGCATTAAAGCGCGGTGTAATCACCACACGCGGTAAGGCCGCCGACATGAACAACGGATGCCGCCGCAGGGCCGCCTCGACACGCTCTCCCAATATACGTGCCTGAGGCGCATCTGATGGCAATTGCCGGTTCTGCTTGACCGCCCGCGCCTGTTCACCCGCGGTCAAGGCCCCATCGACCCAGTTGGCTTCAGCCAGTCCGGCGCGGATATCAGCCAGTTCCGCAGGTGTCAGAACGTCGGGAATATGCAGCAGCATGAGCTATGCCTTAAAAGAAAAAATGGCCCCGACGGAAGGTCGGAGCCAGTTGATCATGATAACAAATCGCAAAAACTTTCAAGAGGTGCGCCAAGGGTAAAATGACGCACCCCCTGCCCGTTTTTAGAAGCGGTAGTTCAGCGTCAAAGCCGCCGAACGTGGCGCACCCGGTTCCAGACGCGCCCCACCATTGTTCAGTCGGGCAATATAGTCCTCGTCAAACAGATTATAGATATTCAGCTGAAGAGACGCCTTGTCGGTCAGGTTATAGGCACCATAAGCATCCACCACCCAGTATTCGGGGATGACCGGCATATTGGTCGTGGCAAAATCCGCCGTCAGTGATGTTTGACGGATTTGCTCACCCATATAGCGGGCACCGCCACCCAGCTTCAGCTTGTCGGATACCTGATAGGTTGACCAGAACGACCCTGTAACTTCCGGCGACCAGCGGCTGGTGGCACCGACCGTGCCCCCTTCCTTGTTCTCGTCTTCCATGGTCTGGATACCGGCCGTGATGTTCCACTTGTCGGTAATCTTGCCAACCAGACCAAATTCAAAGCCCTTGATTTCACGATCACCGTAGTTTTCGTTGACGCCGTCCCCATCGACATCACCTACCACCCAGTTGGTGTGATTGGTTTTATAGTAAGCCCCGCTCAGGCCCAGACGACCTTCAAAGAAGTCCCATTTTGCCCCGACCTCAAGGTTTTCGGTCTCGGTCGGATCCACATTCGGGTTGTTGATATTGGTCGCGCTGGTGCTCAGGTTGGCGCTGTTACCCGGAGGGGTTTGCGTCGTCCCGTAAGACACATAAAGGCTCCCGTTCGGTACAGGCTTATAAACCACACCCGCCTTATAGGCATATATCGACTTGCTGGCCTTAGCCGAAGACGTCAGCGCGCTTGTCGCATCATAGACCTTATAATCCAGACGATAGCTGTCTGAGCGAACGCCCAGATTGACCAGCCACTTCTCACCGAATGAAATCGTGTCAAATACATAGGCAGAGGCCACCTTGGTGTGGGTTTCGTTCCAGCCGTTGAAATAGGGCGTGTGCATGGCGTCGCCCGCATTCGGATTATACAGGTTAGCCGGAGCCGTGCTCAGACCGGTGCTGCTAAAGGTGCCGGTATTGTGTTTTTCGTCCGAATATTCAAAGCCGAACGTCACATCGTGCGCCAGAACGCCCGTATTAAAGCGCGTAGTGAAATTAGAAATATTGTTAAAGGATTCCGTCTTCTGGTTCACCCGCTGACGTGAACGTGACAGGGTCCAGGTCGAAGGATCGGCAGGGTCAGGTGCCGCAACATTCATCACGCCCGTCAGAACACGCTCAAGCGATGTATTCGACCAGCGGCTCAGATTGGTGAAATAGATACCGGCGGCGAAATCATGCTCGAACTTGGCCGTGACCGAGCCCTGCTCCTGCTTTTCGAAATCGTTACGGCTGCCGTAGAAGTTTTCCGAGCGTGTAGCGGCACCATTACGGATGTCGGCATTGCTGTTATAGAAACCTTCACGGCCGATCGACGAAATACCGCCGTCCGGGGTATTATCAAAGTTCAGATACTGACCCGACAGGTGAAAACGGGTGCCGGTTTCAAGGCCGATCCCATAGGCCACAGCGGCCCCATAACCGGCGCGATTGACGTAATCACGACCCGCCGTGTCGATGTCCTGCGTCATCACGTTAACACGGAGTGCGCTGGTTTCACCAATTGCACGGTTCACATCAACTGATCCGCGTGCACCGCCCTGACTATAGGCGCTGACCGACGCCGAAGCCGCATCATCAAGCGACGCCTGCTTGGTCGAAACGTTGATATAGCCCGAAGACGAACCCCGGCCCGAATCAGCGCCGCCCGGCCCTTTGACCACTTCAATCTGCTCAATGTTGAACGTGTCACGAGTCGCGGCACTGCGGTCACGCAGACCATCCACCAGCAGTGACGACGACGTATCAAACCCCCGCATCTGGAAGGCATCGCCAGAGGTGCTGTTACCATTTTCACCCATTTGCATGGTAATGCCCGGCGTGTTGCGCAGGGCTTCCATCAGGGTCGTCGCCTGTTGTTCCTGAATCACTTCCTTGCGAATGACCTGAATGGTCTGTGGCGTATTGACCAGCGCTTGCGTCTGCTTGGGCGACGACACGACATCGGCCTTATAGGTGTCTTCGTCTGCGGTGACCGTCACGCCCTGAAGCACCTTATCCTGTGCGGCGGCAGCCCCCGCCAGCGCCGGAACGGCGGTCGCTGCCATCAGCGCGGCCGTCAGATAAGGATGTGAAACATGTTTGCGGTTGCGTATCATATGCATGTCTTTTCTGAAAGGGTTCTGTCGATATTCGTCCATCCGACAGCACCTGTGAAAAACCCGTAATGGGTAAAATTACTCGGGCAATATTTTGCGAATAATTGTCAGGTGCAATATCTGAGTTCTGTCATATTGCAAGGGCTATGACGCCCAATATATCGTCGTTCACAATTAATATTGCGAGTGTGTCGCAAATTCAACACAGGCGACGCGACGGGAATTTTGCTTTTTAAAACAATGGCCGGTAACATAATAAATGGCCGGACAGACAGGCCCCACAACCCGCATGTCCGGCCCTGACCTTTCCGTTATCCGGAAAGGCGATCAGAAGGGCAGCACCTCGAATGTGCCCGAATAAGACGCCCTGAGGGGTGGCATTTCACGTCTTTGCGGTGCCGCCGGCGCTGCTGAGGCCGCCGCCGGTTTTGCCTGTGGCCCGTGATCATCATCGTCATCTTCTTCGGGACGTGGCGGATAGGAGGCATTGAGCCAGTATGGCCCCGCCAGCTTCCAATCCACTGCTACCTCACCATTGGCATCTGCCGTAAGGATTTCGTCCCCCAGCTCGCCGCGATAACGCACCCCGCCGGGTACGATCTTGACCTTGAGGTTCGGAACAGGCTGCCCATTGAACAACACACGGAACCGCGCGGTTTCACCAACCACCAGATCGGTGACCGGCTGTAGCGGATAGATCTCAAGCCCGGCCCCGACGGGCGTAATCTCAGACGGCGCACCGGCCACCACAAAGGTTTCCACGCGGCCAAAGCTGCGGCTGACCTTAAGCTCTGCGGCATCGGCAGGCACTTCCTTGGTCAGAGCCTCTTCCGTTCCCCGGAAGGTCTTGGTTTCCTCGCCGACCTTATAGGTCGCGGACACGCCCTGGCTTACCGAAGCAATACGATAGGTGCCCGGAGCCGCCAGCTTGACATCGAAGGTCGAGCGATACCGCGCGGTCGCCACATTCTCCGGTTCGATCACCGCACCATCAGGGCCGGTAACCTTCAGATTGGTCAGACGCATGGCATTGTGATCGGCATAGAACAGGCCGTTCGACGAAGCCGCATCTACGGACACATAGGCCGGACGCTGCGGATTCGACGATACCGCCACCTGCGTGGTCGACGGCAACAGCCACTGGCTATGGGCCAGAGCCGCAGGCGCACTGATCAGCAGCGCCAGTGTTGCCGCAGATGACAACAACCCCCTTATCGCATTCATATGGTATCTCCTTGTGTATGTTAGATATTATTTTCTAAGCGGTTTTCGGTGCCTTCACCTTCCGGTGGCCCGCCCCGATCCTGAGGTCGGCCCCGATCCTGAGACAGACCATGCCCCCCGCGACGATGGTCACGCGATTTGCGGAAACCGAAGCTGATCGGCACAATGGCCCATGACTCCACAGGCCTGCCCCCCTGCGTCGCCGGTTTGAATTTCCAGCGCCTGACCGCCTCGGTCGCCGCCTGATCCAGCCGCATAGAGCCGCTGGTCGTGCGCACCTGCACCTCCCCTACTGAACCGTCGCCGCGCACCTGAAGTCGAAGCACAACCGTGCCCTGTTCATGGCGAGCCTTGGCCTGAGGCGGATAGGGCGGAGGCGGATTATTGGTCAGGGCCATGTCGACATCGACCCCGACAAAATCATTTTGCGGCCCAACCGCCGCGGCTGCAGGCGCGCGGTTCGTCAGGCTGACGGCCACTGGCCCCTGTACCGGTGGCGCAGGCGGGCCTGTATCGGGCTTGATGGGCGGCAAGGGTAAAGGCGGGACCTGCTGGATGAGCGGTGCCGGTGTCGGACGTGGCTGAATTACGGGCTTGGCCTCAACCGGCGGACGTGGCGGTTGCGGTCTGGGTTCGGGTTCAGCCATTGCCATCGGGGCCATGCTCACGAGGATAGCTTCCGTCTCCGGCATTTCCGGCGCAGGCATAATATAACGCGTGGTGATCAGATAGGCTGCCAATGCCCCATGCAAAGCCAGTGATATACCAATGGCAATCGCCGCCCCATTAGTTTTTCGGCTGGTTGTACGGCCCCGGCCCTTACCGTCGACTAACGCAACCGACAGAGTCTGACCGGCCAGGGTCTGACAGGTTGAGTTTGCTGAAACCATATCTTCTGAGGAGGTGTGAAAATTCATTGGCCCAGACCTAAAGGGGGGTCACCCTGATGATAAGATAGCGGCATTATCACCAATGATATTCATTCGCAACAACTTATCCTCTGCACCCTGGGCCGCGGACATCACATTTCGTATCGCTCATAGAGGGGGCGTGACCTGTATCATTACTTAAAAAGGGCGAAGGGCGGAAAAAGTGGGTGTCAAAAAGGGTAACAAATCGCCGTTTTTGTCCCTTTTTCGCCGTTAATGCTAAATTAATCATACTCACCCATTGAACATTTTAGGATGTTGATCTTACAATATTCATTCAATTTGGCGTCGGGTGATTAAAATGAATGCAAATCAGTGGTCAGGTGTTCCGTTGACAGGGGCCATTCCCAGTGAGGCTGACCGTATCGGTCGTCTCGCTGAAGCCGGTGAACAGATGGTCGAACGCCTTAGAAAGACTGCCTTTTTACCCGGTTCTATCAAGCAGCTGAACGTCCGTCTAGGCATTGCCGAGGTCGCCGATCTGCTCGGTTGTTCGACCAATCGTATCCGTATGGCCGAGCAGGATGGACGCCTGCCGCCACCGCCGGAAAGCGAATCGGGCCGCCGTTTAGGCTATGATATCCCCGCTCTGCTGAATATGCGTCAGGTGCTTGGCGCCTCCCCGCGCCGCTCCCCCGAAGATCCGCCCGCCATCATCACCGTTCAGAACTTCAAAGGCGGCGTCGGCAAATCCACCGTCACCACCCATTTGGCCCATTATCTCGCCGTTCAGGGCTATCGGGTCCTCGTCGTCGATTGCGACAGTCAGGCGACCACCACGACTCTGTTCGGCTTTAATCCGCATTTTGATATTCGCCGCGAAGAGACGCTTTACCCCTATCTGTCGATCGAGCCGACGCAGGACGACCTGCGTTACGCCATCAAAAAAACCATCTGGCCCAATGTCGATCTGATCCCGTCAAACCTGCAAATGTTTGACGTTGAATATGAACTGGCAGCGGCCGGATCATCGGGTGGCGGCACGCTGGCCTCACGTTTTAGGAAATTAAAACAAGGACTTAACGATCTGGCGCAGGATTATGACATCATCCTGCTCGATCCCCCGCCCGCGCTTGGCACCATCTCTCTGACGGTCATGCAGGCCGCCAATGCCCTTCTGGTGCCGCTGGCTGCCACCACGCCTGACTTCTGTTCGACGGTTCAGTTTCTGTCTATGATGGGGCAGGTCATTGAGCAGCTACAAGAGGCCGGCATCAAGGTCGAATATGATTTCTGCCGCCTGATCTGCTCGAAATTTAACGCCAATGACCCGAGCCATTCGATGATTCAGCGCATCATGGAACAGACCTTCGGCCCTGCCCTTTTGCCTGTACCCATTCTGGAATCCGCTGAGATCAGCCATGCTGCCCTGCGCATGATGACGGTTTATGAACTCGAAAAGCCGATCGGCACCCCCAAAACCCATAAACGCTGCCGCTCGAATATCGACGAAGCCATGTCACAGGTTGAGCAACTTATCCGCCAGCGCTGGGGCCGTAACGAAGCTGCCCGTCTCGACTCGCTCGCTGTCTAGCTGAACCAAAAGGCCCACTCACATGTCCAAACGTCAGTCCGACTATCTGTCCTCGCTCCTATCCTCTGATCCGGCCCCCGCCGAAGCCCCTGCCGCCCCCAGACCCGCCGAAGAGCCCGCGCGCCCTAATCCCAAGTCAACCATGACCCTTCTGGCCCGCGAATCGGCTCTGGCCCGCGTCGCTACCGGCGAAGTGAAACAGGTTACACAGCTTTTGCTCGATCCGGCCCGCGTCCGAATCTGGCACGGCAACCCACGGCATCAGGAAACCCTCAACGAAGATAACTGCCGCGATTTGATTGACGCCATCCTGGCCGAAGGCGGTCAGAAAGTGGCGGCTATTGTTCGTCGTGTTAGCGATGATCCGGCGCATGACTACGAAGTCATTGCCGGATCACGTCGTCACTGGGCCATTTCATGGTTACGGGCTAACAACTATCCTGACATGATGTTTCTGGCACAGGTCCATGCACTGGATGACGAAGCGGCCTTCCGCCTGTCAGATATTGAAAACCGCGCCCGTAAGGATGTCTCGGATTTTGAACGTGCCCGCACCTATCTGCAGGCGCTTGATGAGCATTATAACGGCAAGCAGGCACGCATGGCTGAACGCCTGCGACTGTCCAAAGGCTGGCTATCGAAGATGCTTAGCGTGGCGGCGCTGCCGCAATGGGCCGTCGAAGCCTTTGCCAGTCCCGCTGACATTCAGCTAAAAGCCTGCTATCCGCTGGCGCAAAAAATCCAGGCATTAAGCGAACCTGACGGCACGGCCAGACTGCGTCAGATGAAAGAAGCCGCCGTAAAATTAAAGCGCCAACAATCTGACGGCACGCCCCTCCCCGCCCCCGAGGTCGTCAAGCGACTGATTAATGCCGGAGAAACCCAGACCACAGATGATCAGGTCATCAGCTTTGATACCGCCTATGGCCGCACCGCTCTGAGCGTGCTTTCGGCCAACCGTAACGGTGTCTCCATCAGGCTGCATGCCGGGTCGGGTGCCAGTGAGCCGGAACTACTGGACATGCTCAGGTCAGCACTTCGGGCGCTTGAGTCTCAAGGGAAGGGCCTGACCTAAATACATCGCGTTTCCCCGGGGAAACATTTGCACAAAGTGGATTCGACTCTCCGGGGCGAATCCTGACAATTAACGACGATAGAGAAACGTTTCCCCGGGGAAACACATAAGGCGTGATGATCTGCGGATCCCACACTCAGGGCAGGCACATGGACATACCGGAAAAACCAGAACAAATTGACCTGTTCCTACCCTACATGGCCGACCTTAATCTGCGCGATCAGCGCGAGGTTATGGAGCGCCCCTTTTTCAGCCTATCGAAATCAAAGCGCCTGAAGCCCATTGATTACACCTCACCTGACGGTAAGGTCTGGGTGCATGTATCTTCAAACCCAGACTACGGTATGGCCACCATATGGGACGCGGACATACTTATCTATTGCGCCAGCGTTCTCAATGATATGAAGCAACGCCGCATCAATGATATCCCCCGCGTCCTTAAGATCATGCCCTATGATCTGTTGCGCTCAATCGGCCGACCTATTTCCGGTCGCTCCTATGAGCTGCTTGGGGCCGCCCTTGACCGGCTGCAATCGACCACCATCAAAACTAACATTCGCGCCGAGCAACGCCGCGAGGCGACCTTTTCCTGGCTGGATAACTGGAGCCAGCTTGTTGACGCCAAGACCGAGCGTTCGCGCGGCTTAAGCATTTCGCTTTCCAGCTGGTTCTATGATGGCGTGCTCATGAACGGCGGTGTCCTGTCAATTGATCGCGCCTATTTTGATATTACCGGCGGTCGGGAGCGATGGCTCTATAAGGTCGCACGCAAACATGCCGGCGGGGCAGGGGAAGACGGCTTTGCGATCGCCATGCCCACCCTGTTTGAAAAGTCCGGAGCCGAAGGTCAGTATCGTCGCTTTAAATTCGAGATCAGCGCCATTGTGAAACGCAATGACTTGCCGGGCTATAGCCTTGAGCTGGTTGAAGCCGCCAATTCACGTGAGCCTTTGTTGCTGATGAAGCGTCAGGCTACACAAAAGTCCGCCACACCAAAATTACCGGTAGCGCCACAGGTAGAACCCAAAGCCACACCGGCCATACCCGCCCCGGCAGCCTCCGATCAGCGCATGACGATCTCCCGATCAAACACCGGTGAGCCACGCAACTATGTCACCGAAGAAACCCTGACCTATCTGCGCACCCATTATCGCGGATGGGATTTTCACGCCCTGCATCAGGATTTCCGTAACTGGATCAGCGAAGATCCTGAACGCTCCCCTGACCGCTATCAGAGTGCCTTTATCGGTTTCGTCAAACGCTATCACGAAAAAAACCGCTTCCAGCTGCGTTAAGGCCTATGCGTTTTTCGCAGGCGTTCCCGAAGTGACAACATCACTGCGCTAATGATTCCCGCACTGTTAATAACTTGACTCACATAGAATCAGTTTGAAGCTTTTTCCTCTGCGGCTTACCCAAATAGATTCAAATTTCAGGCACATTCCCCGGAGCTTCGACACATCAGGAACGATGTTTGATCCATCAGGGACAAACCCTTGTCACATCAGGAACTGTCCACTGATCTATCAGGAACAAAAACCTGATCTATCAGGAACAGCCAAAGCTTGTAATCTTCTGATTCAACAGAACAAAACTACGCTCAACCGCCGCTTAACTTATCTAAAAGACTCTAACCATTCTAACCCGTTTCAGAGGTTTAATGATTGTTTGAAAAAGAAAAGGGGCTCCGGTCATACATACCGGAACCCCTGACTGGCTGACTTGCCTGACCCTCTAAGGCACAAGGGTCTTAAGGCGTTTATAGCGGTTTCGACTTACCGGAATGATCGTGCCGTGGCTGGCCCCCTGAGGGATTACAATATCGGCCGTCACGTCACGCCAGGTCACGAAGTCACGTGTGGCTACCGCGCCGAACTGGTTTGTCCGGTATTTGTCAAAGAAGACGAGAACCTCCTTGCCGAGATTAATCGCCGTTGGTCCTTCGACCCAGGATTCCGTGATCGGTTCAGACAGAGGTGAAAATGGCCCTGTCGGTGATTTCGCCTCAACCCATTGCAGGTATTTATGCTCAGGCTTAAGCCGCTCATCCTTGATGAACATATAGAGCTTGCCCTTACGCCTGAGAAAGCTGGCGTCAATCACGCTGAAACCCGGATCATAGAGCAGGCGCGCATCACTGAAGGTCAGGAAATCCTTTGTCGTCGTATAATAGAGGCGGTGATTGTAATTATCCTCTGACTGCCCGGCGGTTTCCGGAAAGGCACCGGTAATGGTGCTCGACCAGAAAATCATAAAATGCCCGGCCTTATCGTCATAGATCACCTCAGGCGCCCAGGTGTTACGTGTCCCTTCAAACGCCTGCATGACCGGTATGGCCCGCTGTTCTGACCAGTTAATCAGATCAGGTGACGAGGCATAACCGATAGTAATGTCTGTCCAGCCGGTCGTCCAGACCAGATGGTAAAGCTCACGCTGCGGGTCCTTGAGCAGGCACGGGTCACGCATCAGCTTGCCTTGACCGACCTCAGGTACCAACAGAGGCTTACCGTCACCTATGGCCTCATAGCGCCGTCCGTCGGCGCTTATGGCCAGATGAAGTCCCTGCGCCTGACGGTCCTTGTTCTTGAAATAGCTGAAGACAAAGTGCCCGTTGCCGGCCGCTTGAGCCGCGGAGCCTGCGCTCAGGCCTGACAGCATCAGCCCCGAAGCCGTCAAGCCGTGCATGAGATCGCGGCGATTAAGGAGAGATGCCATATTATTTCCTCACCGAAGCTGCGGGCAGGGGTACCTGATGAATACGTCCGTCAGGCCCGTAAGTCATTTCCTGCAAGGTAATCGATCGGCGATGCGAACCGCCACCGAGCAGTAATCTGTCGTGATAAAAAAGCCAGGTCCGGCCATCATGTTCCAGAATGGCCTGATGATTGGTTGAGATATTCAGGTAATCAAGAATAACGCCCTGATAGGTATATGGCCCCTCAGCCTTGTCAGAGGTGGCGTAGACAATCTGTCCCGGCCAGCCGGTTGAAAAGGTAAAATAATACTTATTGCCGTGCGTATGGATGAAGGGGGCTTCCCCATAGGTCTTCTTAGGGTCATCCTCAGGAAAACCGTTGATCACAAGGTCTTCAATAGCACCATCAAGCGTGATCATGTCCGGTTTCAATTTGACGATCTTGGGCACACGGGTGCCAAAGGTCATATAGGCCTGACCATCCGCATCGATAAAGATATGCGGGTCAATCGGCTCGTCACCGGCATTGGCATCAAGCGCCTTATCGACCAGCGGTGTACCACGGGCATCGCGGAACGGGCCTTCGGGTTTGTCGGCGACGGCCACACCGATCTTGTCGCCACCAACGGGGGCATAGAAATAATATTTGCCGTCCCGTTCAATAGCCCCCGGCGCCCAAGCCTTGGCATCAGGTTTCGCCCAGCCGAATACACTAACCGATAGGAAAGCGCCTTCGTCTGTCCATGTTTTCAGGTCGTCCGAAGCATAAAGCCGCCAGCTTGTCGAATCCCAGTAATCACCTGAGTTGGAGGCGTCATCTGTCGCATAGACATATATCCGGTTATTAAACACATGCGGCGAGGGGTCGGCATTAAAGCGCGGGCTGATGGGGGTTTGCGCCAGTGCCGGCACGCTGATCAGGCTCGCAAATGCAAGGCCGGAGAGATAGGACGAATATTTCAATACAAACTCCGTTGAAAAAGCCACAGGGTTTCAGACCCGATCAGGACAGGGCTTAAGGGGGCAAAATGACAGCGGTCTTGGGCGGGCCTGATAAAGCCCTGAGAGGCACTGTGCCTGTCACACGCCCCTTAGTCTAGGCCAGCAGGCTTGAAGGGTGGGTTTTGATCTCAGCCAGATAGGTATCGATTTCTATAGCCAGCAAGGGCTTGCTATAGAAATAACCTTGCGCGGTGCGACACCCCAGTTGCAGAAGCACGCGGGCCTCGGCTTCGGTTTCGACGCCTTCGGTCACACAGCCCAGCCCCATATCCGTGCAAAGGGTCACCAGCGATTTAACGATCTTATAGCTGGCCGGTTTCTGGTCGATATTGACGATAAAGCTGCGGTCAATCTTGATGCGCGTAAGGGGCAGGGCGTGCATCTGGCTCAAGGAGGCGAAGCCTGTGCCGAAATCATCAAGGGAAATGCCACAGCCCAGCGCTTTGAGCGTATTAATCGCCTCTGTCACCTCGTTGACATCGTGCATGACGGCGGTTTCGGTTATCTCAAAATCAAGCCGTTTCGGGTCGAAGTCCGAGGCTTTGACAATGGCGATCAGACGTAAAACCCCTTCGGCGGATGAAAGGTCATGTGCCGATAGATTAAACGACAGGCGTAAGCCTTCCGGCCATTGGGTGGCTGTAGCCAGCGCTTTTTTGAGGAGTTGGCGGGTCAGCAGACCAATCATACCGGAACGTTCCGCCACAGCAATAAACTCAACCGGCGGCACACGCCCAAGAAGGGGGCTTTCCCAACGTGCCAGCGCTTCAAAAGCTATGGGGATACGGGTCTTGATGTGGACAATCGGCTGGAACACCACACTCAGTTCGTTCTCGAGATCAGCCAGATTCAGGGCCTGCTCGATACGGGCGTCACGGTGGATAGCGGCTTCGTGTATGGTGCTGAACAGGACGGCTTGTCCGCGCTGATGGCGCTTGCCGGAATAGAGCGCGTAATCGGCCCGATCAAAAAGTTCCTCGGCGTTTGACGCCATGTGCGGATAGGTGGCAAAGCCCAGAGAACCGCCGATACGGACGGTGGCCTCAGGCAGGGATACAGGCCTGTGCAACAGGTCGCATACCTGCTGGCCAAAGCGGATCAGATCGTCTTCGCTGCCATAGTTCTGAAGGATCAGGGCGAATTCATCGCCCCCAAGCCGGGCAATATGCACTCCATCACCTTGCAGGGTCTGAAGGCGGGCGGCGAGGGCGGTAAGAAGTTTATCGCCGGTGGCGTGTCCATGCAGGTCATTGACCGTCTTGAAGCCGTCCAGATCAATGATACCGACGGCGACATCGCCTTTGGTCGTGGTCTGGGCAATGGCCTCATGCAGGACGGCAAAAAATTTTCGCCGGTTCGGCAGATCGGTAAGGCTGTCGAGATTGGCCAGATGCAGGTTTTCGTTACTTAATGCCTCTGTGTGGGCCTTGGCTTCGATCAGGCGGGTAAAGTCACGGTAATAGATGCTCAGGATCACCAGAAGCACGACGGTAACCAGAGCCACATTTACAGATATAGCGACGAAGATCGGGTTGGCTGACAAACCGAAGAAAATCACGAACACCAGATTGACAATGCCCGCGACTATAAAGGCTGCCGGTTTCAGGTGCATCAGGCAGAAGATACAGCCAATAACACTAATGGCCATGTAGAAGGCGAGATGGCCTTGCTGATAGGCGTTGCCGTAGGGATAAAGGGCCAGTGACCACAGGGTAAAGGCCGCAGCGATAACCCACGCCAACCGTGTGGTACGTATAAGTGCATGGGCGGCCAGCGCCCCGGTGACTTCTTTTTTCCGCGCCTGCCACCAGCTTATGATGCGCAGGCTTGCGGCCAGGGTTGCCACCAGAGGACATACCACAGTCAGAAAAAGCGGGGCGGATCCCATGAAAGAGCTGACCAGTGCCCATGTGTTCACCAGCAGCGTCAGATACATCAGGGGTATCTGATGCGAAAAGGCCTGATACTGGGCCTTGAGCAAATCAAGGTTGTCAACCGGAACCGAAAAGAAATTACGAATACGCGCAACGAGAGGTGACTTAAGCATTCTGCCTGACCTTTGAATGGCTGATGCCCTCGTTCACAGGCATAACCAAGGCTTATCCTGTCTGCTTACTTACAGACGGGCATTGTTATTTCTATTCTGCATTATCAGGGGTTAATGCCTGATTACATTGGTCTGATAAATAGCACTCAGAACGTAAAATCACGATGTGAATGAGGCGCGCGGCTCAGGGTTTCAGCCTTGTTCTTCGGCGGTATGGTCAATGATATCGGCCAGCATGTGACGGATATGCGCGTCGGCGGTTTCATAAAAGACCTGACGTGTCCGGCGTTCGCCCCGCACCAGCCGTGCGGCGCGTAGAAGCCTGAGATTATGGCTGACCAGTGAGGGACTGGCACCGGTAAGGCGGGCGATGTCTCCGACCGCCACAGGCCGGTTCAGGCAGGCCATCAGAATACGCAGGCGTGTCGGATCACCCAGAAGCTTATAGGTCTCGGCAATGCGTAAAATCTGGGCGTCGGGCAAGGGCGTCAATGCTTGTGCCCCTGCGGGCTCAGGGAACAGGCAGGGGCGTCGTCCCAGCTTATCTCAACGGTCGTGTGGTCGATCTTATAGACCTCGGACAATGTGCGTTTAATAGCCGCTAAAACGCTGGCAGGGGTGTGGTCGGGGGCAATGCGGGCCTCTAGGGTCGCCGCCACCTTGCCGGAGGTAATCGACCAGACATGGACATGACTGACACTCAGGAGGCCGTTTACCTGCTGCGGCAGGTCGGTTTGCATCTGTTCGATATCGATATGTACCGGTGCGCCTTCCATCAGAATATGCAGCGAATTTTTCAGCAGCGCCCAGCCACTGCGCAGGATCAGGGCCGACAGCAGAACGGACAATATCGGGTCTATAGGCGTCCATCCGGTGAAATAGATAATCACGGCGGCAGCAATGGCCGCGACGGAGCCCAGCATATCGCCGATAACATGCAGCAGCGCGCCCTTGATATTGACGTGCTCCTTATCACCACGGCTCAGGATGTAAAACACCAGTATGTTGACGCCTAAACCCAGAACGGCGACAATGAACATCGGGCCTGAAAGGATGGGTTGCGGATCGAGAAGCCGTGCCACTGCTTCCCATGTGATCCATACCACTAACCCCAGAAGTGTCAGGGCATTGACGAAACCGGCCAGCACCTCAAAACGCATATAGCCAAAGGTTTTACGCACATTGGACGCCTTGCGACCGAAACGGAACGCGGCCCAGGCCAGTGCCAGCGCGGCGGCATCGGTCAGCATATGTCCCGCGTCGGCAATCAGCGCCAGAGAGCCGGACAGAAGACCGCCGATCACTTCGGCAATCATAAATCCGAAGGTCAGGACAAAGCCGGTCAGGACGACCCGCTCATTGGCCTGACTGACGGCGGGCGCATGGCTGTGGCCCGCATGATCATGTTCATGGTCGTGATCATGGTGCGCGTGCGACTTGTGGCCCTCGAATTTATGGGCAGCACAGGCTTTGTCTGTGTGGGAATGATCAGGCATGGGGCAGGCCGCTCAAAACTAATACATGAACATATATTCATGTAATTCGTCTCTGAACAAGGGCATGGTTTTGAAATGCATCAACGGATTTACGAAGGGCTCGCGTATAAGTGACGGAACTTGATTAAATTGGCGCAATAAAAGGCGAATATGATCGATTTTCAGTCACGTCAGGGCACGGGTCAGAAGTGACCGGATGATCCTTCCTGTTGACGCACCAAAACAAACGCATTCGTAATCTGGAAAATGCGTCTCAAAAAACGAGAGAGGATAATATGCGTACCTTATCGGCGATTGCCCTGTGTCTGATGCTGGCCAGCCCTGCGGCGGCAGAAGTCGGCAAACGGTTTCCATCCGAAAAGCAGATCATTACCGACCGCGTTACCGGCAAACCCCTGACCGTTCTGACTTCGGGCCAGTTTGACGATTCGCGCATCTACCAGACCCATCCGCAATGGGCGCAGGACGGCGTGCATATCATCTTCCGTTCCGGTGAGCGTTCCGGTGATGGCACGCCGCAGATCTTTGCCGTCAATGAGCTGACCGGCGATATCATTCAGCTGACGCACGGCAAGGGGGTCTATACCGGTTCCATCAATGTCGCGCGCCTGAGCCAGCAGGTTTATTATGTGCGCAACGAAGGCGGCAATAAACCCCAGACGGTGCAGGTCATTGACCTCGCGGCCTTGCTGGCGGACTCGGCCGCGGGCCAGATACGTCGTGAAGGGTATGAAAAAACGGTCGCGACCTTGCCCCAAGGCTTTATTATGGCCGGTGGCTTCAGCCTCGATGCCGATGAAAAAACGGCCTATTTCGGCTTTGACCAGATCAAGGCGCCGCCGCGCCCGCAAGGTCAACCTGTGCCGCAGGTACCGGGCGGGATTCTGGCGATGAATCTTGAAACCGGTGCGACGCACGAAGTGGTGCGTACCGATTTCCGTATGGGCCACGTTCAGGCCAACCCGTTGAAATCCGGTGAGATCATGTATTGCTGGGAAACCGGCGGCGACGCGCCGCAACGCATGTGGATTGTCAATGCCGATGGCACGGGCAATCGTCCGGTATATGAAGAAGGCCCCGATGACTGGGTGACCCATGAGCAATTCGCAGATGCCGACCATGTCGTCTTTAACCTGATGGGGCATACGGAGAAGCTGTCAAAGCGGGCCACCGGCATATTGGTGATCAATCTGCGCACCGGTATCATCGATAATCTGGGGCAGGTGCCGTTTACGTCCAAAGGGCGCAGCTACTGGCACAATGGCGTGACCTATGACGGCAAATATGTCGCTGGGGATGATTTTGACGGCAATGTCTTCCTGATCGATCGGGAAACACGTGAACAGCGCTTGCTGACCACGGGGCACCTGATGCGCCCTGACCATGCACACCCAAGCTTCAGCGCTGACAACAAGCGCGTGTTGATACAGTCGGGCATGTTAACGCAGGGTAAGAAACTGTCGCTGATTGTTGTACCGGTAGCTCAATAAATCACTGATTTCACGAACAGGCCGCAACCGTTACCAAATGTAACCAGTCTTTGATTGTGCAGGGCAATAAGTGGTCTTGATTTACATCGCACCGCAACATAAATTGAGGATGTACAGCGTTTAGGCGCTGTTGCCCTTCCTGGGCGTTTCCTCCCTGTAGACTTTAGCCGCGCCGAGATGCGCGGCTTTTTTTTGCCCGTGCGCTGGCTTAAGCTTACCGGTCTGAGGTCAGGCGCGCAGGCTGTCCAATGGGGTCGGCTTATGGTGGTTTTTCATCCACGATGCGAGGTCGGATTCCGGCATGGGCCGCCCGAGATGATAGCCCTGCATGGCCTCACATCCAAGGCCTTGCAGCAGGGTCTGGATCTCTTTGGTTTCGACACCTTCGCCGACAACCTCAATGCCCAGAGAATGGCCGAGATTGATAATCGCCTGAACCATTACCTGATCGGCTTCGGAATTGGGCAAATTACGGATAAAGGAGTTGTCGATCTTGATGCGGTCAACGCTAAGCTGACGCAAGGATGACAGCGAAGAATAACCGACACCGAAATCATCGATGGCAATACGGATGCCGGCATCAGACAGGGTTTTCAGCTTGTCCTGAACCGTACAGATATCCATTGCCGTTTCTTCGGTAACTTCGACCTCAAGGCGTTGAGGGGAAATGTTCAGGGCCTTCAGCGTATCGAGAATATAGGTATCGACGGGCAGACGCGACATCTCACGCGGAGACACATTCATGGCAACCCAGACATTGCCCGGATGTATAGCCTCCATACGGCAAATCATCTGGCAGACTTCGGCAATGATAAATTTCAGAAGGGGTTCTGACAGGCCGAGAATGGCGGCGGTTTCCACAATATCTGCGGGTGGCACCCAGCCATAGCGCGGATGCTTCCAGCGCAGAAGGGCTTCAAAATTACTGAGCCTGCGACCGCCTTCGCACATGATCGGCTGATACCAAAGCTGAAGTTCGCCGTCATTAAGGGCGCGCGACAAGTCGCGTTCAATATCACGCTTCATGCTGAGGCGGTTATCAAGATCCTCATCGAAGGCATAGTAACGGTTACGACCGCCGCTTTTGGCGGCATAAAGCGCCGCATCGGCGCGGATCATCATTTCTGAGAAATCCTCACCCTTGCGCGACTCGAAAATACCAATGCTGATGCCGACGCGACCGGCATCAAATCCGGCAAACGGCACCGAAATTTCCGCCACAATGCGATCGGCTATGATAGCCGGAATATTACGCGATTTATCAGACTCGAACATGATGGCAAATTCATCGCCGCCCAGGCGCGCGATTGTAAAATCTTTTGACAGGGTGCGTTCCAGACGGCGGGCGACTTCGATCAGCACCTCGTCACCGGCACGGTGGCCAAACACGTCATTGACCGATTTGAAGCCATCAAGATCAAGGATCATCAAACACAGGGGCTTGCGCGAGGCTTTTGAACGCGCACTGGTTTTGAGATCCACCGCATTCATAAAGCCACTGCGGTTAAGAAGGCCGGTCAGCGTATCATGGATAGCGCGATGACGCATTTCCTCGGCCACTTCCGTGGCAGTGATGTGGGCGGTGCGCAGCGAGGCCGCAAGCGTCGTCGCCTTGTTCTTGCCGCGACTGCCGTCACGAAACATGGCCTGACTTTGCAACGCTGAACGTGCCAGCGCAAAGGTGTAGAGTATGGTGGCGGCAGTCAGGAAGTAACGGTCAAAGCTGCCGGAAAAGAGGCTCAGGCTGACCGCCATGGACATCAGCGGCGGGATCAGAAAGCTGATGGGAATATAGGCATAGGCATTACCGTGAGTCACCGCACCGGCGGTGATACCGCAAATGACCACCAGATAAAAATTCGCCTGTGGGGTGGTATAGCCGCCACACAGGGCGGGCATCAGCGCCCAGACACAGCCGGAAATGAACGCGGCGATCGTCGCCAGTTGAAAATGGCGGTCAACGCTCAGGCGGCTAAAGCCGCTGAACAGGCCTTTGGCGTCTGTTGTTGAGCCGGGCAAGGGCGCGCGGCAGATGCCGATCCGCACCAGATTAGCCGTGGTTGCGGCCAGAAACCATAAAATGCCCGCCTCAAGTGAGGCGTAGTAGGCCGTCACCGCAGTCACAATCAGGCTGAGGATAAAGTTGATAGGTATAGATATTTGTACGCTGTGCCTGACAGCGACGAGCTGATCCAGACGGATAAGGTCGTCTAACAGGGGAGGGGCACGCTTAACGGAGTCCATTTTTACTCGCGACACAAATATGATCTGATGACCGCGAGTGGTAAGTTAAGAACGTAACTATCCGCTTAAAATCTCAACAAAAACCGTTTTGCACGGGCAGAACAGACCCTGATTATTCATTTACCCCTGCATTAGCCCCTGCACACGGGCAAAATTGAGGAACAGCGGACCCCAGTCAAGATCAGGGTTTGTCAGCCCGTAGCCATGACCGCCTTTGGGATAAAGATGGGTCTCGACCGCGACACCTGCCTGTTTCAGGGCGGCGCGCAGCAGCAGCGCATTTTCCACCGGCACGGTGGCGTCATCTTCACTATGGACGATAAAGGTCGGGGGCGTTTGAGACGTTACCTGCTGTTCGGTGGAATAAAGTTCCGTTTTTGCCTCGTCGGCATCAGCCCCGATCAGGTTTTCACGGGAACCCTTATGGGTAACATCGGGCCGCATGGTCACGACTGGATAGATGGGCGCACTGAGAAACGGTCGGGCGCTTAAGGTATCGGCGTCATCAATGGGGGTATAGACCTTTGCGTCAAAACGCGTGGCGAGTGAGGCGCAGAGATGGCCACCAGCGCTGAAACCCATGACGCCGACTTTTTCCGCCACGATTCCAAAATCGTCCGCCTTACGGCGGATCAGGCGCATCGCGCGCTGGGCATCCATCAGCGGCACATCGGAAGCTTTTTCCCAGCCTTCGGCAGGCATACGATAGATCAGGACAAAAGCCGTAATACCATTCGTGGCCAGAAACCGTGCAATATTGCGGCCTTCCTTATCAACCGAGGCAATGCGGTAGCCACCCCCAGGAATTACCAGCATGGCCGCGCCATTGGGTTTCGTCGGACGGTAAACCCCGATACGCGGGCGGGTTACGCCCCATGTCCGACCAAACGGCGGTGTACCTGAGACTTCGGTGGTTTCCTTAAGCGAGGTATTGATCAGACCCGAAGCCCCGTTGGGCCATAGATCGATATATTCGGTCGTCTCCATCGGTGACGGCGGTGTCTCAGATGCCTGCGCTTGCGCTGCCCCCGTGATCGTCAGCACAGATGCGGCCCCTAACAGGCCGGACGACAACAGTTGGCGACGATCAACAGACATTACATTTCCTCATTTTGATTTTGTGACCCAAGATTAGGCCCAGATGATGGCTTTCGTCCAGCCCAGCCTGTGAGACAGAGATTGCTTTGGCGCTTAAGCGGTGCATTATGCGGCCATAACAAAGATATATTTCAGGGAAGATCATAATGGGCGCTTTTGTCCGGAAACACGCAATCTGGGCCGTTTTTGCCCTGATGGCCGCCTTGTCCTTGTCCGTCATTGCCATCAGTCGCGGTGAAAGCGTCAATGCCTTATGGATCATCGCCGCTGCCGTGTCCGTGCATCTGGTAGCCTATCGCTACTACAGCCGCTATATCGCCGAACATGTCATGAAACTGAATGCACACCGCGCGACGCCGGCGGTGACGCAGAATGACGGACTTGATTTTGTGTCAACGCCCAAAAGCGTTCTGTTCGGACACCATTTTGCGGCCATTGCCGGGGCGGGGCCGCTGGTCGGGCCGGTGCTGGCCGCACAGATGGGCTATCTGCCCGGTATTTTATGGATTTTGGCCGGTGTGGTTCTGGCCGGTGCCGTGCAGGATTTCATGATCCTGTTTATCTCCATGCGACGCGGCGGGCGCTCACTGGGGGAACTGATCCGCAGTGAAATGGGGACTGTGCCGGGGATTATTGCCCTGTTCGGGGCCTTTATGATCATGGTCATTATTCTGGCGGTGCTGTCGCTGATTGTTGTCAAGGCGCTGGTCGGCAGCCCGTGGGGCACGTTTACGGTGGCTATGACCATACCGATTGCGCTCCTGATGGGTATCTATACGCGGTTTATCCGGCCCGGACGCATTGGCGAGGTGTCAATTATCGGCTTTGTGCTGTTGATGGCGGCCATTGTGTTCGGGCAGAACGTCGCCTACTCGCCGGTGCTGGCCCCTTTGTTTACGCTGACGGCCGAACAATTGTGCTGGGCGCTGATTATCTATGGCGGGGTGGCCTCGGTTCTGCCGGTGTGGCTGTTGCTGGCCCCGCGTGATTATCTGTCAACCTTCCTGAAGATCGGGGCGATCATCGCTCTGGCCATAGGTATTGTTGTCATGGCTCCGCAAATGCAAATGCCTGCCCTGACGAAGTTTGTCGATGGCACGGGGCCGGTTTGGTCGGGCAGTCTGTTCCCCTTCCTGTTTATCACCATTGCCTGTGGCGCGGTGTCGGGCTTCCATTCGCTGATTGCCTCAGGCACAACGCCAAAGCTGATTGCCAATGAACTGGATGCGCGTTTTATTGGCTATGGCGCCATGCTGATGGAATCCTTTGTGGCGGTCATGGCTCTGGTGGCGGCGTCGATCATCGATCCCGGCATCTATTTTACCATGAACAGTCCCGGTGCCATTGTCGGCCAGACGTCCGAAAGTGCGGCGGCGGCTGTAACGGCTATGGGCTTCCCCATTGAGGCCGCGACCATTGCCCAGACGGCGAAGGATGTCGGAGAAACGACCATTATCTCACGTGCCGGTGGTGCGCCAACTCTGGCGGTCGGCATGGCCGAGATTTTCTCACATGTCTTCGGCGGCAAGGCGATGATGGCCTTCTGGTATCACTTCGCCATCCTGTTTGAGGCCCTGTTCATCCTGACCGCCGTTGATGCCGGTACGCGGGCGGGGCGCTTTATGTTGCAGGATCTGATCGGTACGGCGGTGCCGAAATTCCGCGATACCTCGGCCCTGATGCCGTCTCTGGTGGCAACCGGACTATGTGTAGCGGCATGGGGGTATTTCCTCTATCAGGGGGTGACCGATCCGCTTGGGGGGGTAAACACCCTGTGGCCGCTGTTCGGCATATCCAATCAGATGCTGGCAGCCGTGGCCCTTATTCTGGGCACGGTTGTCCTGTTCAAGATGAAGCGTCAGAAATATGCCTGGGTCACGGGGTTGCCTGCGGCCTGGCTTATTGTCTGCACCTTGACAGCGGGTCTTCTCAAGCTGTTTTCGCCCGATCCGGCGGTGGGCTTTGTGTCCCACGCCAATCGCTTTTCAGCCGCGCTGGCTTCGGGGGAGATTCTGGCACCGGCTAAATCTTTGGCCGATATGGAAAAGATCATCCGCAATGACTGGATCAATGCCAGCCTGTGTGTGCTCTTTATTGCGGTGGTCGTCAGCATCCTGATTTACGGGATTATGGCGGCCCTAAAGGCACTGCGTAACCCTGAACCGACCGCTAAAGAAACGGAAGCCGTCATTGTGGCGGCGGAGTAGGGCCATGCTGAGTTGGAAAGATAAGCTGTCATCCGTCGGCAAATGTCTATGTGACAGTGCGCGCCTGATGGTCGGGGTGCCGGACTATGAGGCCTATGTTGCCCATATTCGAAAGACGCACCCCGACACGGAGCCCATGACCTACGACGCCTTTTTCCGTAACCGCCAGCAGGCGCGCTATGGCGGTGGTGGAAAAGACGGGTTTCGCTGCTGCTGACTATTCCGGCGCTTTAAGCGGTGTTGTCACTGGTGCATTACGATCAATCCTCAGCCAGCCGTCTTTATACACCAGCTCCCCAAGCTGGATGACGGTGCGTTGCCCCCAATAGGGATCACTGGCCACTTCCGGGGCGGCGTGCTGATGCACAAAATAATAGATGAAAGCCTTGCCGTCATTGATGAGAATATCAGGGTGCTGGCCTTTGAAATTATCTGTCGGGTATTGGCCGGGCGCTTCAAGAATCCGGTCGGGTTGAAGCTCCCAGTTTTCGGCATCGGTCGAGCGCAGGACAATCAGCCCCTTCCACGCATCGGCGATCAGCCAGTAATAGCCGTTAAATTCAAAGACCTTGGGGCCTTCGGAGCCAATATCCGCTACCGGTTTTTCATGGCGCGTCCAGGTTTTCAGGTCTTTGCTGTCGGCGGCGAACAGGCGGCTCTGCTGGCGTTCATCCTTGAACCACATCCGGTAGGTGTCCCCAAGCTTATAGACGCCAGCATCGATGACCCGCTCCGATCCCAGATCGACCGGTCCCTCGCATGTCCAGTTTTGCAGGTCGGTGCTGCTAAGGTGGACAATCTTGCGCGGCGCATTCCAGTTATTAAACACGCCCGGCACCACGGTAATAAACAGGTGGTGCACACCGTTTTCAGTGAAGATTTCCGGTGCCCACAGGGTTTCGCCGGTGCAAGCTGGCGGAATATTGGCTTCACCCGCATAGGCCCAGTTCAGGCCATCTTCGGAAGTCGCTATGCCAATCTTTGTGCCATGTACCCATGACACATCGCCTTCAGACTCGGGTTTCAGGTTGGCGCGACGATTGGTGTAAAACATCTTCCAATGCTTTTCGCCGGTGTCATAGACAACCGCCACGTCGGCCGCACCGTCATAGACCGGATCACGGAACAGGGGCTTGGGTGCTTCGCTATGAGCCTCCGGCAGAGTCGCGCAAGCCGTCAGGGCCGTCAGTAGAGCGATACCGGAGATAAGGGGTTTGAGCATTGGGGCCTCGCTGAATTTTTAAATTGGCAACACCCTAGCTTCCTGATCAGACGTGAGCAAATTAAATCACAATTACTCAGACTTTTCGTGTGTCGCGTCGCCTGAAGACCCGTCATATCTGTAATATTTGCAGGCACTTTTTGAACCGGCTGCGCGCTTAATGCACTTGCGAATGATTTTCAAAGGTGCTACCGCACAGCTTAATAATTGGCCCTAAAGGACGAACGGTTGTCTGAGTATGGCATGGCGGGCTGCATTTTAGCCGTTGTAATCAGGAGACATTGAGATGAAGCTTATCAACCGACTGACCGCAGGGGCGGCTTTAACGCTTATTCTTATGGCTCCGGTAGCACAGGCACATGATCAATGGCTGGTGCCATCGGCCACTCAGGTCGTTCTCAGCGCCAATGCCGAACGTCCGACCTATGTGACCGTGGACGGCGCGATTTCCAACGGCCTGTTCTATCCGGATCACTTCCCGCTTAACCTGTCTAATCTGGTAATCACGGCCCCTGACGGTTCGAAGGTTGAGGTAGAAAACGCCCATACCGGCAAGCTGCGTTCGGTGTTTGACCTGAAAGTAGCGCAAGCGGGCACCTATCGTGTAGCGCTGGTCAACGAAGGTGCTTTCGCCAGCTTCAAACAAAACGGCGAGCAAAAGCGGGTGCGGGGCACTGTCGAAAACATTGCCTCTCAGGTGCCTGCGGGTGCTGAAGATGTAAGCATCACCCATTCCTTAAGCCGTGTGGAAACCTTTGTTACAGCCGGTGCGCCATCGGAACTTAAGCCGCTGGGTACGGGCATCGAGCTTCAGCCGCTGCAACCGGTAACCGATCTGGTGGCCGGTGAGCCGGGCAAGTTCCGTGTGCTGGTCGAAGGTAAGCCTGCTGCCGGTGTATCGGTAAAGGTCATTGCCGGTGGTGTGCGTTATCGCGGTGAACTGGGTGACAAGGTATATAAGAGTGATGCCAATGGCGAGGTTTCTGTCGATCTGCCGTTCGCAGGTGCCTATTGGTTTAACGCCTCATACCCGCCGCGCCCCGAAGAAGGGGCCGAAGCCCATCATGATCATGACGATCACGAGGATGAAGCGCCCGGTACGCCGCAGCGTCGCCTGAGCTATTCCGCTACGCTTGAAGTTCTGCCCTACTAAGAGCGATTGCGTTTATGGCCATTGGTTTCAAGCTCAGTCCGTCCTTCTGGCGCAATCAGTTGCGCCAGTGGCACTGGATATCGTCGGCGCTCTGTCTGGTGGGCATGATCCTGTTTGCGGTGACAGGGTTTACGCTTAACCATGCCTCGGCGATTGAGGCAGAGGCGAAGATAACCACTTGGGAAAAAGATCTGAGCGCTGAGACCGTGGCCTTACTGGATCAGGCTGAGGACAAGGCGGTGTTGCCTGCGGCGCTGGCTAAGGCGATCCGCGCCGATACCGGCATCAATGTCAAACGGGCTGTGGCTGAGGTATCGGAAGAAGAACTTTATCTTTCGATGCCGGGGCCGGGGCTTGATGAATGGATGGCCATTGAGCGTGAGACGGGTTTCACAACCTACGAACGCAGCCATCGCGGTGTCATTGCGGTGCTGAATGATCTGCATAAGGGGCGTAACTCAGGCCCGGCATGGTCGTTGTTTATTGATGTGATTGCCATTGCCTCGGTGATTTTCTGTCTCACGGGGCTGGGGCTTTTGTGGATCTACGCCCGGGGTCGGCGGATCACATGGCCTCTGGTCGGACTTGGGACGATTGTCCCTCTGATACTGTTCTTGTTATTCATCCATGCGTAAAGGCTCGCAAATGTTTGCTAAATCAACGGTCTGGACAAGTGTTCTGGGTGTATCTGCCTTAGGGGCGACGGCGGCGTCTGCCGGTACGGTGACGCTTGAGGTCGAGGTGCCGCGTCTTAATGTGGCTTCCTATCACAAGCCCTATGTTGCGGGCTGGATTGAGGATGCGTCTGGTGCCCATAAGGGCGACCTGTTCGTCTGGTACGATGTGGCCATGAAGAACAAGGAAGGCAATAAGTGGCTGAAGGACATGCGCGCCTGGTGGCGTAAGTCTGGCCGCAATCTTGATATGCCGGTTGATGGCCTGTCGAACGCTACGCGTGCACCGGGTCGCCACACCCTGAAATTTGACAGCAACCATAAGGCCTTCAAAGGTTTGGCTGCTGGTGATTACGTGCTACGCGTCGAAGCTTCACGCGAACATGGCGGGGCCGAGGTTGTAAAGGTGCCATTCAAGTGGGACGCCAAGAAGGCCTCTGCCGGTTCGGTCAAGGGGTCTGTGGAACTGGGCGACGTCAAGTTCAGCTATAAGCCCTGATATCCTTGGAACAGGATCGGTCATGTTGAGCGCACACACCGGTGAAAACCGTGTCCTGATCCCCGAACTGCGGCGTGAGCCAAAGCCGGCGGCAGGCTGTGTGCGCGTGACCTTTTCGGGTCGGGCCTTTGCCACCTCATGGTCGGTAGTGGCCTATGTGACCTCAGAGGCGCAGCAATCGCAAATTCAGGCGCAGATTATAGCCTTGCTTGAGCGCATCGATGCCGAGATGAGCCCCTATCGGGCTGATTCCGATCTGACGCGGTTTAATCAAGCCCCCGCCGGAGCCTATGTGCCCTTGCCGCTGATGTTGTCTCAGGTCATTCGGCAGGGCCTGAATATCGCGCATCTGACCGATGGAGCCTATGATCCGACCCTACTTGAGGCGGTCGAATTATGGGGCTTTGGCGCGCGGGCAGTGCCCGAAGGCGTGCCGCAGGCCTCAGAGGTGTCGGCGCTGAAAAAACGTCAGGACTGGCGAAAGATCAACTGGCAGGCACAAGGCCTGATCAAACCCGAAGGGGTCTGTCTTGATCTCTGTGGTATTGCCAAGGGCTATGCGGTGGATGCGGTGACGCAGATGCTTAAAACCACCTCGGGGGTTGAGGCCGCACTCATTGAAATTGGTGGTGAGCTCAAGGGCTTTGGTGTGCGCGATGACGGTCTGCCGTTCTGGGTTGAAATAGAACAGGCGCGTGAGAAGACCGTGGTTGCCTTGTGCGATCTGGCCGTGGCGACCTCTGGTGAAACGGTGCGGTCATTCGTGTATGACGGAATGGTTTTGTCGCACACGATTGATGCTGAGACGGCGGCCCCGACGGTATCGGGCGTCATATCGGTCAGTGTGTTTGATGCCGTCTGCTGGCGGGCGGATGCGCTGGCGACGGCGCTTATGGTTATGGGCCCTGACAAGGGTATTGAATTTGCCGCGAAGTATGAAGTGCCCTGTCTGATGCGTTTGCGTGACGGGTCGGAGCGTTTGAGTCCGGCTCTGGAAATCTGGCTATGATTGAACTTATGAGTGATGATCCGGTGAAGCTGGCCTTTGCCGGTGGGGCGACGGCTGTGTGGGCGCTGATGAGTGCCTTCACCCTGCTGGGCGGGCGGGAGAAACAACAGGCCGCTGAAGCTTGTGATGTACTGGTCATTTCCGCTTCCCAGACCGGTCAGGCGGAAGAGTTGGCTCGGCACAGTGAAAAGGCGCTGAACGCGGGCGGTCAAAAGGTGCGTTATCTGGCGGCGGATAAGATCAGCGTTGATGATTTGCAGACCGCTAAACGCATCCTGATGGTGGTTTCGACCACCGGAGTCGGTGATGCGCCGGACGATGGTCGCAGCTTTGAAAGCCGGTTGATCGGCACAAAACTTGATCTTTCGCGTCAGAACTTTGCTGTGCTGGCGCTGGGTGAACGCAAATATACGGATTTCTGCGCCTTCGGTCACAGGGTCTATGACTGGCTGAAAGCCTGCGGGGCGACGGCCCTTAAGCCCTGCCTTGAGGTTGATGATCTTGATCCGGCGTCACTTAAGCTGTGGGCCAACTATCTTAAGGAATGGGGCGGAGAAGCGGTGGCCGAAGACGACGGCTTTAGTCCGTGGACCTTGCAGTCCCGCACGCGCCTTAATCCGGACAGCTCTGCGGCGGGCCTTTATCAGATTGATCTGGCACCGGAATCGCTTGGTTGGCAAGCGGGTGATCTGGCGGAAATCCGCACGGCGGATGGACATCGCCGTGACTATTCGATCGCCTCCTTACCCGAAGAAGGCACACTGCGCCTCTATGTGCGCGAAGTCATCAAGTCTGACGGGGTGCGGGGTATCGGATCCGGGCTTCTGACATTCAGTACGGTCGAGGGTGACACTGTGCCGTTACGGCTTAAGGCGCACAGGAATTTCCATACGCCTGCCGGAAAAGGGCCGGTGCTGCTGATTGCGGCCGGTTCGGGGCTGGCCGGATTACGCCCGCATCTTGTCGATCTGAAACGCAAAGGCCGTTCGTGCTGGCTTGTCTATGGTGAGCGGTATCCGCAAGCCGACGGGGCTTTGGCGCAGGAGATGCGCGATTGGCAGGGGCAGGGACGGTTGTCGCGTCTTGATCTGGCGTTTTCCCGACCCGAAGACCATCAGGGTGAATATGTGCAGGATGTGCTGCTCAGGCGCGCCGATGAGGTGCAGGCCTATCTCGCGCAGGATGCCTCTGTGATGGTGTGCGGTGGTCTGGATATGGGGCGTGCCGTAGAGGAAACGCTCAATAAAATTCTGGGGGCGCAATGGCTGGAAGCGGCCCTTAGTGAAGGCCGCTACCGCAGGGATCTGTATTGACGCCGTTGATTATTTGCGTGTGGCACCGGGCGTCAGGCTGCCATTACTAAATAAGGGAGTGGCAACCGCGCCCGGTTTAGGTTTTTCCGCCTTGGGTTTGCGGATTTCCTTGGTACTGCGTTTCTGACCTTTGGCCATGACTGGGGTCTCCTCTGGAGAAATAGGAAGGGGTATCTAGCCCAGCATCTCGGCAACGAGTTGCTGAACTTCCCGTCGTGTGAAGCCTTGGGCAGTCACCTGTCTGTCGCAGGGAACCTTGGGGGTATGGAGGGGCCGACTATGGGCCGGACGGCGGTTGGTTTGCGTATAGTTCATCATAAATCCTGTGCGGCCTGTCGGCCGCGATATAAAAAACAGCGATGCTGCGTAAACACAGTCACCTTGCCGCCTGAAGGCGACTATCAAATGCGAATATGGGAAATTCAGGCCGGGGCATCTTCGATAAGCGGGCCGTATACGAACGGTTTTAGACTAGATCTAATGCTTTGGCTCTGCCGGATATCGTCCTGACAAGGCCTGTTTACCCGTTGAATGTGGCTTTTGTACGTCTATCGGCCTTGAGAGTAGCGGAGGCAAAAAAGAGGCCTGTCTGGCTATAGACAGGCCTCAGTGCACCGAGGAATCAAGAGGGAACGAAGGGTCACCTCAACAGGACGGACAGGGCGAAAACCCATCAGGGAGTGACGAATTTGTCAGGCTGTCCGGTCTGATGACCATAAAGCACAGGGTATACCGCCATGTCAATGAGAATTATTCTCATTTAATGATTATTTGCCAGCAGGGACCTAAAGGGCAGTTCCGGTCAATTGGGGCGGTTCTATTCGGGAATATTTTCCTTGAATATGGCCTGAACGCGGATGGGCGTTTGAAGGGCGTTACCATCAGCGTTCAGAAGGTGCAGCAGGCGATCAATAGCTTCACGCGCCTCAACCCGCGGGTTCTGATCAATGACCACATCCATGACGCCCCCCAGCAGGAAGCGCCGCGTGTGCTCGGTCAGTTCATGACCGATAAAGATGATGTCGTCCTTACGGCCGCTTTCTTCGATAGCGCGGGCAATACCGCGATTACCGGCCCCGATATTATAAATGCCCGAAAGGTCGGGATGCTGGCGCAGTATGGATCTGGCTTCGTTATAGGCGCGTTCGGTGTCGTCGCGCACTTCGCGCATCTCGACAATGGTCAGGTCGGGATAGTCATCCGTCAGGACGTGGCGAAAGCCCATCTCGCGCTCTTCATGGCCGCGATAGGACAGCGAACCGGCAAACAGCGCGACCTTGGCCGCGCCCTTGGGCAGAAGACGACCGAGCAGATATCCACTCAGGCGGCCGGCCGCGCGGTTATCAACGCCAATATAGCCTTCGTGCGCCACATTGGAGATATCCGACATCAGGGTCACAACCCGGGTGCCTGAGGCAATCAGGCTGCGCAAAGCTTCGCGCACCAAAGGGTGATCAAGAGCGACCACGCCGACAGCCGACGAATGACCCTCAAGCTTATGCAGGGCGCGGCTTAAGGCGGCGGGATCGAAGCCTTCGATATGGTGCAGGCGCACAATGGTGCCGGGGCGCGCGGCGCTGATGTTTTGCAGGTGCGCGGCGAAGTGACGGATAAAGGTATTGTTACCGGCAGGCAGGACAAAATCGAGCGTCTGGGGGGCGCGATAGTCCCGCGCCTCGCTGACCGGTTCGAGATAGCCGAGGCGTTGGGCAGCTTCTACAACAAGGTCACGGGTGCGGCTGCGCACGCCCGCGCGATCATTCAGGACGCGGTCCACCGTTGCCGTTGAAACCCCTGCGGCTTGTGCAACATCGACCAGAGTGACACGTCCAGAGGGCAGATCGGGTTGTACGTTCACGATGAAATTCCTGAGCCTGTTATTCGTTTTAATTGATCTGAGTGTCGCAGCCATAGGTTAAAAATCTTATCCTGTTAGACATCAAAATACATCAAAAGCGTATGCCCACAAGACGGAAAAGGCTTGAGACACAAAGGCAAGAACTAATCGACCTTATATTTGGGCGACGGCGGCTTACGCCGGTTCCAACGGCTTGAGATGCGTAATTTGATTTAAAATGATGTATTGACATCAATCAGAATGATTGTAAAACGGAATACATAATACATATTATAAAAACTGGAAACGCCGGAGTAAAGTGTAATGGTCAATCTGTTCGGACGCCGTCTGTCGCGACGTGAGGTCGCTGAGCATACGGGGTCTTTGTCCCAGTTTGCCGGTGTGCGCCTGATGACGCTGGGCGACGGTGTTGAACGCGGCAACCGTATGCTTGAGTTTCGTACCGGTACGGGCCTGCGCTTTACCGTCCTGATCGATCGCGCCATGGATATTGCCGAATGTGAGCATAATGGCCGCGCTGTTGGCTGGCACTCACCGTCAGGTTTTCGTCATCCGTCTTTGCATGAATATGAAGGTGAGGGCGGGCTTGGCTGGTTCCGGTCTTTCTCCGGTCTGATGGTCACCTGTGGCCTTGATCATATCCTGTTTATGGATGCTGATCCGGCAGAGCATTATTATTACGGGCCGCGTAAGAGGGTCGATTCCTCCCTGCATGGGCGCATTGGTACAATCCCCGCAAAGCTGTCAGGTTATGGCGAGCGCTGGGACGGGGATGAGTGTATTCTTTGGGCTGAAGGGGTGGTGCAGCAATCCACCGTTTTCGGCGAAGACCTGCATCTGATCCGCCGCATTGAGGTGGCGGTCGGTTCCAATGACATCCGCCTTCATGACCGTGTGGTCAATCACGGCTTTTACCGCACGCCGCATATGTATTGCTACCACATCAATGTCGGCCATCCGGTGCTGGCCGAAGGCTCGGAATATGTCGCGCCGATTAAGGACGTGGTCTGGGCGTCACATGCCGGTGACGATTACCAGAAGCAAGAGACCGGCTATCGCCACTTGCCCGCACCGAAGCTCAATTTCCACGAACAGGTCTGGCAGCATGAAATGCAGCCGGATGCCGAAGGCCGCGTGTCTGTGGCACTGGTCAATGAGGCTATCGGGTTTGGCCTTGAGGTGCAGACGCTTAAGTCCCAGTTTCCGGCCATGTATGAATGGCAGAATTTTCATTCCGGCCATTATGCGCTCGGTATTGAGCCATCAACCAACCATGTGACGGGCAAGCAAACCGCAAAGGAACGCGGTGAGTTGATCTGGCTCGAGCATGGTGATGAGCGTCAATACGATACGATTTTCCGCGTCCTCCCCGATGCGGCTTCGGTCCGTGATTCCGTATCCAGAATACGGGCCGTCGCAACTCAGCCGGAGGCGGCCTATCCCGCCGTCTCCGGTGACTTTTTGCCCATAGGAGGGCGATAGTCATGCAGGGGAAGACGGTTCTTTATACGGGTGCAGCCGGTGGTCTGGGATTGCAAACGACGCTGTTGTTACTGGAAAAAGGTGCTACGGTGGTGGCGGTGGACAATAACCCCGCCAAGATCGCGCAGTTGCAAGCCGAAGCCTCTGCCTATGGCGAGCGGCTGATGGTTTTACAAAGCGATATGGGCGCGCTTGAGGGGTTTCGGGCCGATCTGAAGGCTGCCCATGCACAAACGGGTGGTTTCGATGTGGTCATCAATAATGCGGCTATTTACCCGTCAAAACCGTTTGAAGACTACAGCATCGAAGAACATCAGTTCGTTCAGCGGATTAATGTCGATGCTGGTATTGTCGCCGTTCAGGAAGCCCTTGGCGGCATGAAGGCCAAAGGCTTTGGCCGCATTATAAACATCGCCTCCATTACCTTGTCGGGCTTCTGGCCGAACCTTTACCCCTATGTGGCTTCCAAGGGCGCGCTGATCGGGCTGACGCGGACATGGGCGCGGGAATTCGGCCCGCACGGCATTACGGTCAATGCCCTGTCACCGGGGGCTTTTCCCACCGATGCCGAGGCGATCAACCCTGATCCCGAAGGCTATAATCGTCACGTGCTGGCTCAGCAGTCGGTTAAGCGGCGCGGTCATGCCGGCGATATTGCCTATGCCATTTCATTTTTAGCCGCTGAAGAAGCGGGTTTCATCACCGGACAGACGCTGAATGTAAACGGCGGCTGGATCATGAACTAAGGTCAGTCCACATGTCTATTCTGAGCGGTATCCGCGTCCTTGATTGTTCGATTGCCATGGCGGGGCCGTTTGCGGCGCAGCGCCTGGGTGACCTTGGGGCCGATGTGGTCAAGGTCGAGCCGGTGACCGGCGAATGGCAGCGCCATGCCTCTGCTGGCGGCGCGCGGGGCAATAAAATCAATGTCTCTTTCCTGTCGCTCAACCGTAACAAGCGGTCGCTGGCGGTTGACCTGAAAGCGCCCGACGGCAAGGCGCTATTGATGGATATGGTCAAGACCGCCGATGTGTTCTTGCAGAACTACCGCCCCGGTGTGGCGGCGCGGTTGGGGGTCGATTACGAAACCTTAAGCGCCCTCAATCCGCGCCTGATCTATGTCTCCATGTCCGGCTACGGTGAGGACGGGCCTTATAAGAATTACCCCGGTCAGGACCTTTTGCTGCAATCCATGTCAGGGGCCATGATGTCGTCGGGCAGTGCCGATCAACCACCATCTCCGGCCGGTCAGTTTCTGGTCGATTCCGTGGCCGCCTATACGGCGTTTGAAGGCGTTCTGGCGGCTCTGTTCCATCGTGAACGCACGGGCGAGGGGCAGAAGGTCGAGGTCAATATGCTCGATGCCATTGCCACCATCCAGATGCAGGAACTGTCGGTCTTTACGGTGGGCAAAAAGCCCCAGACCCGTTCGGCGGAGCCGCACGCCCACTGCTACATCCGTGCGCCTTACGGGGTGTTTGAAACGACCGATGGCTATGTCACCGTGGCCATGGCCAATCTGCAAAAGCTGGGGAAGGTCATCGCCGATCCGTTCTTTGACGGGCTGGATGACGAGGTCGATAGCTGGAAGCACCGCGATGAAATCTATGCGCGGGTCAAAACGGCGTTGAAGACCCGCTCAAGCGCGGACTGGCTAGCGGCTATGCGCGAAGTCGATATCTGGTGCGGGCCGGTCTATGGCTATGAGGAACTGGTCAATGATCCGCAGGTGGCGCACAATGGCACCTTCGTGGAATATGACCACCCGACTGAAGGCCGTGTGAAAACCCCCGGCTTCCCGATTAAATTCTCGAAAACCCCATCAAAGATCGAACGCGGTGCGCCTCTGGTTGGCGAACACAGCCGTGAGATTCTGCGCGAGGCCGGTAAGTCGGACGCGGTAATCGAAGCGCTGATTACCGCCGGTGTGGTGAAGCAGGATTAGTACCATGCACTATCAGGGCCTGACATGGGATCATCCGCGCGGCTTCAATGCGCTTGAGGCGGCTTCGAAAACGGTCGAGGGGTTTAGCCTGACATGGGACAAGCATCCGCTGGAAGGCTTTGAGACTCACCCGATAGCCGATCTGTGCGCGCGCTATGATCTGGTGGTGCTGGATCATCCGCATGTCGGCGAGGCGGTGGCGAATGACTGCCTTGTGCCACTCGAAGACCTGTTCGGGGCCGATGAAATTGCCCGTCTTGAAGCGGACTGTATTGGCCCGAGCCTGTCGTCTTATCATTATGCCGGAAAACACTGGGCCTTGCCATTGGATGCGGCGACGCAAGTGATGGCTGCGCGTGAAGACCTGAGCGGTGATCTGCCCGAAACATGGGGTGCGGTGGTAGCCTTGTCAAAGCGTCTGCCGGTCGCCCTGTCGTTGGCGGGGCCACATGCGGCCTTAAGCTTTCAGTCCATGTGTGTGGCCTTGGGCGAGAAACCGGCGGTAAATCGGGATCGGTTTATCGGACGTGATACCGGCGAAGCGGCCTATGAGCTGATGCGCGAACTGGCAGAGCGCAGTCCCGTAAGTGTACGTGATAAAAACCCCATCGGCATTCTTCAGCATATGTGCGATCATGAAGATGTGGCCCTGTGTCCCTTGATCTATGGCTATGTCAACTATGCCGACCAACTGAGGTTCGGCAATGCCCCCAAAGGTGCGGGCGGTATTGGCTCGACGCTTGGGGGGACCGGTATTGGGATTTCGCGCAAATGCGAGATAACGCTCGAACTTTTGACGCACCTGCGTTGGCTGATGAGTGAGGCCGCGCAGATTGGCTTTATTCCCGCCCATGATGGCCAGCCGTCACTGAAATCGGCGTGGCGCGATCCGCAGGTCAATGCGCGTTGGGGCCGGTTTTATGAGCGCACCTACGATACCCTTGAGGCTGCATATTTAAGGCCGCGCCATAACCATGCCATTGCCTTCCAGACAGCGGCCTCAGCCCGTCTTCGGACGGCGCTTGAAGGTGGAGAAGCTGCCCAGGGCGTAATTGCCGATCTGAATAATCTTTATACGGACTATCATCCGACCGGAGTCGAGACATGACCGCTGAACTGATTTATGAGGTCGATGGCCATATTGCCATCCTGACGCTCAATCGCCCGCAAAAGCTCAATTCGGTCACGCCCGACATGGCCAAGGCCATTGAAGCGGCGATTGCTGAGATCAATGCGTCAGACACTATACGCTGTGTGATTGTCACCGGTGCCGGTGAGCGATCCTTCTGTGCCGGTTCAGATATCAAGACGTTGGATGACTATAAGACGCCGTGGGAATTCCGTAATCGCGGTGACTATTGTGACGCCATTCGCCTGTGTCTGAAGCCGACCATTGCCGCAGTTAACGGCTATGCGTTTGGCGGTGGCCTTGAAACCGCCATGTCGTGCGATATTCGTCTGGCCACGCCCAATGCGCAGTTTGCCGCACCGGAAATCAAACTCGGCTGGATCGGTGGCGGCGGTATGGCGGCGGGCCTTGTCCATTCGTTAGGCGCGTCCAATGCGGCAATGATGATCCTGACCGGTGATCCGATTGATGCCCCTAAGGCCCTGCAATGGGGGCTGGTGTCCGAACTCGTTGAAAGTGAAAATCTGATGGCACGCGCCAGAGAACTGGCAACAACGATTGCCTCACGCGCACCGATTGCGGCGGAAACGGCCAAGCTGAACTTGCGTGCCGCCCATACCATGCCCTATGAAAAGGCCGTGGAATATGAGCGCGATCTGCAAACCATCTGCTTCGCCACTGAAGACGCATACGAAGGCCGGGCGGCCTTTAAGGAAAAGCGTCAGGCGATTTTCAAACGGCGGTAAATAATGAACAAACCGAAAATTCTTCTGACTCGTGCATGGCCTGAAAAGGCGCTGGCCTATCTTGAGGCGCACTATGATGTGACGCTGAAAGACGGGGCCAGTCTGTCGAAATCTGTTCTGATCGCCGCCATGCAGGATTATGATGCCCTCTGTCCGACCCTGACCGACAAGCTGGATGCAGACATTCTCAGCACCCCCAATGCACGCGTCCGGATGATTGCCAATTTCGGGGCCGGTTTTGAGCATATCGACCTTAAGGCGGCAAAGGCGGCGGGGATTGCTGTCTCCAATACGCCGGGCGCTCTGACCGAAGCGACAGCAGAGATTGCGCTTTTGCTGATGCTGATGACCAGTCGCCGCGCCTCTGAGGCCGAGCGTGGTCTGCGCTCAGGTCAGTGGGATGGCTGGAAGCCGACACAGTTTCTGGGGCAATCGCTTAAGGGCAAGACTTTGGGGCTGGTGGGTTTTGGCCGTATTGCACAATCGACCGCGCAAAAGGCAAAAGCCGCGCTTGGGGTTGAGATCGCCTATTACAGCCGTCGTCAGGCCGCAGCGGAAACCGAGGCCGAATTTGGGGCGCGTTATGTGCCTTCGCTGGAGCAACTGGCAGCAGAGTCTGATGTCCTGTCCCTGCATACGCCGGGCGGGCCGGACACTAAGCACCTGATCAATGCGGCATTGCTTAAGGCGATGAAGCCCACGGCCATTATCATCAATACGGCGCGGGGTTCTGTGGTCAACGAAGCCGATCTGGCAGCGGCACTGAAAAACGGTGTGATCGCGGCGGCGGGGCTTGATGTCTATGAGCAGGAGCCGAAGATTCACCTCGATCTGATGGGGCTTGAGAATGCGGTGCTGTTGCCGCATCTGGGGTCGGCAACGATTGAAACGCGCACCGATATGGGTTTACGGGCCGCCTATAATCTTGATCGCTTCTTTGCCGGAGAAGACCTGCTTGACCGGATCGCCTGAGATCGCGGAACCGGCCGTTCTGAGCTGGCTTGAAGGGGCCGTGCGCCCTTTGTTTGTCGGTGTGTGCGGTTCGCAAGGGTCAGGCAAGTCCACGTTTTGTGAAGCACTGAAAAACAGGCTTGCGGCACGGGGTCTGAAGGTGGCGGTGCTGTCGCTGGATGATCTTTATCTCAGCCCCGAGGCGCGGGCCATGCTGGCGCATCGGGTACATCCGCTTCTGGTGACACGCGGTGTGCCGGGGACACATGATGTCGGTCTGGGACTTGAGGTGTTTCAGGCCCTGAAAGCCCAAAAGCCGGTCAGGCTACCGCGTTTCGATAAGGCCAATGATACGCCGTTCCTTAGGGCGCAATGGCCGCTGATTGACGGGCCGGTGGATGTGGTTCTGTTTGAGGGCTGGGCCGTCGGGGCGGTTGCGGAAACCGAAGCGGCTTTGCAAACACCGGTCAATGATCTTGAGGTCACCGAAGACTCCAAAGGCCTCTGGCGGGCCTATGTCAACACACAGCTTGAAACCGTTTACGCGCCGTTATTCGCACAGCTTGACCGGCTGATCCTGCTGGCCGCCCCGTCATTTGAGGTTGTGCAGGGCTGGCGCACGCAGCAGGAGCATGATCTTAAGGCGAAGCTGGCCTCATCGGGCCGTACGGGCGCGCGTATTATGTCGGATGATCAGATCAACCGCTTCATTCAGCATTATGAGCGTTTGACGCGGCATATATTGCGCGAAATGCCGACCCGCGCCGATTTGACGCTGAGGCTTGATTCTGAGCGCAAATGTATAGACGTGCGCGAACGAAGGGCCTAAGAGAACGAAATAATATGGGGCCATTTGTGCTCCGCAAACTGGCCATCTCCCCGACGCGCAGGGGAGGGGAAAAAGGACTGTGTGATGATCATTTCCGCCTCGACCGATTACCGCGAAGCCGCTCGCCGCAAACTGCCGCGCTTTCTGTTCGATTATCTCGATGGCGGGGCCTATGCGGAATATACGCTGGGGCGCAATGTATCGGATCTGTCGGAAATCGCCCTGCGCCAGAGAGTGCTGAAAAACGTGGCTGATCTGTCGCTTGAGACCGAATGGTTTGGCGAAAAGATTGCCATGCCGGTGGGTCTGGGGCCGGTTGGTCTTGGGGGCATGTATCGCCGCCGGGGTGAGCAACAGGCGGCCCGCGCGGCGAAAAAAGCCAATATCCCTTATATTCTCTCGACCGTCAGTGTCTGTTCGATCAAGGAAGTGACCGAAGCCACCGGTGCGCCAATCTGGTTCCAGCTCTATGTCCTGAAAGATCGCGGTTTCATGAAGGACGCGCTTGAACGCGCCATGGCGCTGGGGTCAACCAAGCTGGTGTTTACCGTTGACATGCCGGTGCCGGGGGCGCGTTACCGCGACCTGCATTCGGGCATGAGCGGCAAGGACGGCCCCTGGCGGCGTATGCTTCAGGCGGTAGGTAAACCGGAATGGGCCGTTGATGTCGGTCTGATGGGCACGCCGCATGATCTGGGGAACGTCTCGACCTATCTCGGTAAGGCCACAGGTCTTGAAGACTATATCGGCTGGCTGGGGGCCAATTTCGATCCATCTATCTCGTGGAAAGACCTCGAATGGATTCGCGATTTCTGGCAGGGTGAAATGATCATCAAGGGCATCCTTGATCCTCAAGATGCGAAGGACGCGGTGACCTTTGGCGCGGATGGGATCATTGTCTCCAACCACGGCGGGCGTCAGCTGGATGGCGTTCTGTCGTCTGCACGCGCCCTGCCCGATATTGCCGACGCGGTGGGCGATGACCTTACTATTCTGGCCGATTCCGGTGTGCGCACGGGTCTTGATGTGGTGCGCCTTCTGGCGCTGGGTGCCAAGGGTGTATTGCTCGGTCGAGCCTATATCTATGCGCTGGCCACCGGCGGTGAAGCGGCCGTGACGCATCTGCTCGGCCTGATCGAAAAAGAAATGCGTGTCGCCATGGCCCTGACCGGCTCAACAAAGATCAGCGATATCACGCGCGACTCGCTGGTGCGCTCATAACCTGAGACGATACCCCCTTTGATAGCCAAAGGGGGTATTCTTAACTTGACCACACTTGTCATACGTAATACGTTTTGCATTAAATTAACGCAGGACGAGGAACGATGCACAAAATAATCGGCGCGATGGCAGCCGGTCTGATGCTGATGGGCGCAACCCAGACCGTTGCCCAAACTCAGACCCTGAGCAATGACCGCTATGTCTTTAAATTCAAGGACAGCTGGAAATTCAAACAGGGCGATATTGCCGGTGCCGAGGCGCTGGTGATCGATGACAGGGACTGGACAGAGGTGCGCCTGCCGCACACCTATAATCTTGACTCGCTGGGTGAGGGCGGTGACCTGAACCGTCATGGTGAGCCATATGGCACCTATTATCGCGGCCCGGCCTGGTATCGTTTTAAGATGGATGTCGGACACCCTTCGGGTAAACGCTTCTTCATGCACTTTGGCGGTGTGCCACTGGCGGCGGATGTGTTCATCAACGGTCAGAAGGTCGGGCGTCATGAAGGCGGCTATGCAGCCTTCCGGCTTGATGTCACCGACTATCTGCGGGCCAGCCCCAATACCTTTGCGGTGCGTGTCGATAATACGAAATTGCCTCACGTCGCGCCGCTCAATGGCGATTTCAATATCTTTGGCGGCCTGACGCGTGAAGTGAACCTGATCACCGTACCGAATGTGCATATTGACCTGATGGATTTCGGCGGGCCGGGCGTCTATGTTGACACGCAGTCCATCGGCAAGGGTATGGCCCATGTCCGCGCCCGCGTGCATGTCAAAAACGATGATGCCGCGCAAAAGAGCGTCGAGGTCGTCACCCGTATCCTGGATGCTGATGGCAAGACCGTGGCCACACAAACCCAGACCCAGACCTTTGCCGCGGGTGCCGGTAATGTGGTTGAGTTTAACTATAACCTCAAAAATCCGAAGCTGTGGGAAGGGCGCAAGTCGCCATACCTCTACAAGGTCGTCGCCGAGGTCAACGATCGCGCCGCCGGTACGCAAGACTCCCTGTCAGTGCCGCTCGGTATCCGCACCGTGTCGGTCGAAAAGAACGGCACTTTCCTGCTCAATGGCAAGCCCTATAAGGTTTATGGCGCCAATATGCAGTTGCCGACGCGTCCTGAACGCGGCACCATGGTAACGGACGCCGAAATCGATGAGGACATGCAGATTCTCTATGAGATGGGCTCAACCGGTGTGCGTCTGGCGCACGTTCAGCACCCGCAGCGCGTCTATGAGAAGGCCAATGAGTTAGGTCTGCTGATTTCCACGGAATCGCCACTGGTCGATGACATGGACAATTCGGATGCGTTCAGGGAAAACCTTGTGCAGCAGATGACCGAACTGGTGGTGCAAAACTATAACCATCCGTCAGTCGTGGTCTGGGGTCTGGGTAACGAACTGCGGACCTCAGGCGATAAGGCCAACCAGCTTCTGGCGGCCCTGCAATCGGCGGCCAAGACGCGTGATCCACTGCGCCCTACCGCCTATGCTCATTGCTGTCTGTCGGATGATGATCCGATCGCCAAGCATTCGGATACGGTGTCATATAACCGTTATTTCGGCTGGTACTGGGACAAGTTCGAAGACATCGGCACCTGGGCGGATGATTTGCATAAGAACCATCCTGACCTGATTATCGGCGTGTCTGAATATGGTGCCGGTGCCAGTGTCCTGCATCAGGAAGACCCCGCACAAAAGCCTTATTTCAACGGCTTCTGGCATCCTGAGCAGTACCAGACTGCCTATCACGAAGCTTATTGGCGCATCCTGAGAGACAAGCCCTATCTGTGGTCGAACTTTATCTGGGTGGCCTATGACTTCCCGTCCTTCAAGCGCAACGAAGGCGATCGTCCGGGCATCAACGATAAGGGTATCATCACCGAAGACCGAAAAATCCGCAAAGACGCCTATTACTGGTATCAGGCCAACTGGTCAGAAGAACCGATGCTGCACATCACCTCAAGCCGCGATATCCATAAGCGCAACAAATGGCCGAAGGTGAAGGTCTATTCCAATCAGGGCGAAATCAGCCTGAGCCATAACGGCAAGGTGCTTGAGACGAAAAAGGTCGATGACTTTACTGCGATCTGGGACATCGAACTGGTGCACGGCGTCAATGAGGTAATCGCCACGACCAAGACGAAGGATGGTCGCACCCTGACCGATAAGGTGGTTTGGAACTACGGCAACTTCCAGCCGCGATAGACTGACTATCTCTCTGAAATGAAAGCCAGCCGGTACATCCGGCTGGCTTTTTTTATTGCTCTGATCCGTGCGGTTGGTTAAGCTGAAAGTCGTAAAAGAAGGAGCCTTATGCGCAGCGAGACATGGTTATCCCTTGAAGGGAAATAGAACGGGTCATATGACCCATGATTTGTCACGCGCCTGTGCGCATCTTTCTTATTAGAAAATCAATGAAACAAGATATGACTATCCGCCGTTACAGGGCGGACGATACCTTACGTCTGGGCCAAATATGGTTGGAGGCATCTTCGCTTTCCCATGCCTTCTTTTCACCCGATATCCTAAAGGTTCAGCATCAGCAGGTTTGCGACCTCTACCTCCCACACTCCGAAACCTGGGTTTTGGAGACAGAAGGCAAGCTGTTGGGGTTTGTCGGCCTTATAGACCGATTTGTGGGCGGACTTTTTGTCAGTCCCGAGGTGCAAGGTTCCGGCATAGGGCGTCTTTTGATGATGCATGCGCTGAGGATGAAGGGGAAGCTTGAACTTGACGTTTATAGTCTGAATACCGGAGCTGTTGCTTTTTATAATCGTCTTGAGTTTCAGGAAACGGGCCGACGTCCGACGGATGATCAGGGGTATCCGTTTGAAGTCATACGAATGAAGCGTTCGGCTTAAAAATACCCCGCCAGAGTGATCTGGCGGGGTGATGTTTATTCCGGTTGAACACCGGCGTTTTTGATGACCTTAAGGGCCTCTTCGGGCCAGTCTTTATTGGGGTAGAGTAGGTTGCCCTCGTCAATATTGCCGTTTTCCTTGAGCCAGCGTCCGCCGGTTTTCAGCGAATTGTGCCAGTTACGGGTGGCGTAGTTGTCCGTTGAGATGCGTTCCATATACATCCGGCCGGCCGTATTGATGTTCAGCCAGACGCCTTGGGTATCGATGACGTTGTTTTCGATGCGGAAATGCTTTGAGCCCTCGTCAAGATAGAGCGCAATCTTGTCATTGATGCCGGTGACGTAGTTGCCACGGATGACCGAGTTGGGGTTAGCCGAAAGGTTATAGATCGCCCCGCCGTCCATGTACCATTGCTTGGCATTATGGATGTAGTTGTTCTCGACGGTGGTGTTTTTCAGCGTCGTGGGCGTGGTGAATTTCGGGTTATGCAGATAGCCCTGCTGGTTTTTATCGTAGTTCGGGTTGCCGCCCGCGTCATTATAGCCCCAGCCCCAGCCGGTCGCGATGGCGTCGTAGGGGATATCTGACACGTCATTATGGCGGATAGTCGCGCCGTCAATATAGGTCGTCAGGATGGCGACATTGTCCTTATAGTCCTGAGAGACGGTGGTGACGTAGTTGTTTTCAATCAGGATATTTTTATTGATCAGACGGGCATCGTCCGGGTGGTGCGCAGGGGTGCGCACGCCACCGGCCATAATGGCGCTGCCGGAAATCACAGCGAAACGGTTACGCAGTACACGGATATTCTCGCTCGCCAGACCGACACCGCTGAGGTGGGCATTGTCGTCATTACCGATGCCCAAACCAATGGAACCCAGCTGAGAGAAGGTGTTTTTCTCAAAGGTGATGTTCTTTGCCGCTGAGACCTGCACGGCAGCGGGCATCTGGTTCCACAGAAGGCGCATGCGCTCAAAGTCAGGGCAGCCCCAGCCGCAGGTCGCCCAGGCATCTGCGGGACGCACAGGCGAGACTTCGGCCAGGAAGGAACCGCTCTGCTGGTTGGCATAACCGATGCTCGTCGATGGCCCCATCCATGAATTGTACGAGAAGCGCAGGCCCTTGAAACTCAGGTTTTCGACCGGCTTATCGAGGGTTCCGGAAATGCTGATCAGGGTCTCAAGGCGCGGAATGGTGACGGTGACGTCTTCAACCTTTGAGTCCTGACGGATACGCAGGTAGAGCTTGCCTTCGTCGGGGCTGATAAACCACTGATAGGGCTTGGTGTGCCAGTGGCTGACCTTACCGATAAATTCCGGCGCATTCACAAGGAACAGGCGCGATTCTTCGGGGAACAAAGGCTTGGTCAGGGTGTCATAGCCCCAGACATTGTTGTCCCACGCCGGTTGTTGCATGGTCACTACGTTGCCGTTGATCGACTTGGCGGGGGAATAGCGGTCGGTGAAGATACCGGCAGCTTCGACCTCTAGACGTGAGGGGTATTTCAGGTCAGCGATATAGGCCAGATCAGGGTTCTTGATCGTAAAACCCGTCGCCGAATATTCGAGATCGGAATGCTTAATTTCAATGAACGGGCGCTCGGCCAGCGTGTCATTGACCCAGAGTTGACGGGTATCCAGACCCTTGGGGGTGTTGGCGACGTAGATGCGTTCTTTTTCGTCTACCAGCGTAAAGCCGGTCACCGTCAGGCCCCCGGACAGAATGGGTTTTGCCCCTTCGGCGGCTTGCCAAGTGACGTAATGCCCGTTTTGCCCGCCATCGGCCTGAGTGAAGATCAGCGGCTTTTCAAGGCTGTAGGTGCCATCAGCAATAATGACGCTGACGTCGCCGGTCTTGTTTGATTTCCGTACGGCTTCCTGAGCGCGAATAAGCGATTTGAACGGCTTTTGCACGCTGCCATCTGCCTTGTCATTACCATTCGGGGCCACATAATAGACCGCACCCTGCGCCGCCATTAGCGCCGACGGGGCGCTCATCAGGGCAGAAGCGGCCATCAGGGCCAGCGTTAAACGGCGTGTAAAGGGTGTTGGCATGGGGCGCTCTCTGTACAGATATATGATGTATTACGTTTGATAAGAATATAAGAATGAACGCAGAGGGATGTCAATAAAATAAAGGGGCCCCCGATATGGAGGCCCCTGGGAGATTTAAAATCGCAAACGCTTTAGGCCGCGCCAACGACCTGACGCTGTTCCCCAAGGCCTTCGATGCCCAGTTCCATAACGTCACCGACATTGAGATAGACCGGCGGCTTCTGGCCGAGGCCAACGCCCGGAGGTGTGCCGGTCGAGATAACATCGCCCGGATGCAGGCTGAAGAACTGCGACAGGTAGTGGACAATAAAGGCCGGTTTGAAGATCATGGTGGCGGTTGAGCCATCCTGATAGGTCTTGCCGTTGACCTTCAGCCACATTTTCAGATTGGCCGGATCAGCCACTTCGTCGCGGGTCACGACATAGGGGCCGATCGGGCCGAAGGTGTCGCAGCCCTTGCCCTTGTCCCAGGTGCCGCCACGTTCGATCTGGAAGGCACGCTCAGAGACATCATTGATGGTGCAGTAACCGGCAATGTAGCTTTCGGCTTCAGCTTCGGTGACATAGGAAGCTTTTTTGCCGATGACGATGCCGAGTTCGACTTCCCAGTCCATCTTGGTTGAGCCGCGTGGCTTCAGGACTTCGTCGTTTGGCCCGACAATGCAGGAGGTAGTTTTCATGAACACGACGGGCTCGTCAGGGATAGGCAGGCCGGATTCTTCGGCATGGTCGGCATAGTTCAGGCCGATGCAGATGAATTTACCGACGCGGGCGACCGCAGGGCCAAAACGAGAGCCTTCGGGAGCCAGCGGCAGGTTCGAGAGATCAAGCGCCTTAAGTCGTGCCTGACCTTCGTCAGACAGTACGTCACCGGCAATATCATCAACAATGTCCGACAGGTCGCGGATCTTGCCCTCAGCATCGATAATGCCGGGTTTTTCCTGCCCTTTAGGGCCAAAACGGAGCAGTTTCATATCTATGTTTCCCTTAATTAACCCAGCCGCCGTCGATGACGTTAATGGTGCCGGTGGTGAATCCTGATTCATCTGAGGCCAGATAAAGCGCCAGTGCCGCCAGTTCATCCGGTTTGCCGAAACGGCCCATGGCCTGACGTGAGGTGAAATCGGCATAGGCCTTATCGAAATCGCCGGTGTCGCGCAGGCGTTGCAGTAGCGAAGGCGTCTCCACCGTGCCCGGACAGATGGCGTTACAGCGCACGCCCTTGGTAACGAAATCAGCGGCGACTGACTTAGTCATGCCGATAACGGCCGCCTTGGTGGCGCAATAGGCAAAGCGGTTCGGCACGCCCTTGATGGTGCTGGCGACCGAAGACATATTGATGATCGAGCTGCGGGAGCCTTTGCTTTCGAAGTTTTCGATCATGTTCGGCAGGAAAGCGCGCATCATGCGGTACATGGCTGTGACGTTAAGATTATTGGAAAACGTCCACGCGTCCTCGTCGCACTCAAGGATCGTACCGGCATGCACATATCCGGCGCAGTTATAAAGGATATTTACCTCGGGAAATTCAGCGGCAATGGTCGCGGCGGAATCAGGTTTGGTAACATCCAGAATGCGCGTCGTCGCGCCCTCAAGCGTCGCCAACGCCTCGGCATTAATGTCGGTGGCAATGACCCGTGCACCTTCGCGCAGGAATGCTTCGGCGGTGGCGCGGCCAATGCCCTGACCGGCGGCGGTGATCAGGGCGGTTTTACCTTCTAGTCTGCTCATTATGTGTTTCCTGAACCTTAGACGGGCCTGCACCCGCTTAAACATAATACGTATTATATATTGGGCATAGGCGCGTAAAGGCCGCGAGTCAATGCCCCCTTTTGTAACAGGCCTTAGCATAGTCAGTATGCGGGTAAAAACAGTTTGCCATATAAAAAACCTCCCGGCGGTAGCCGCCGGGAGGTTTTGTCTTCGTATATCAAAATGGCTCTATGGCTTTTTGATATCGGAATATTTAGCCGAAACGGCCGCCGATATAGTCAGCCGTCTTACCGGCCTTGGGGCGTACAAAAAGCTCTTCGGTTGGACCAAATTCGATCATTTTTCCAAGGAACATGAAACCCGTATAGTCTGACAGACGCGCGGCCTGTTGCAGGTTGTGGGTCACGATGACGATAGTGATGTCGCGCTTAAGCTCCTCAAGGGTGTCCTCAAGCTTGGCCGTCGAGATGGGGTCAAGCGCCGAGGCCGGTTCATCAAGCAGCAGCACTTCGGGTTCCACGGCAATGCCACGGGCCACACACAGACGCTGCTGCTGACCGCCGGAAAGCGACAGGCCGGACTTGGTCAGCTTGTCTTTTACTTCGTCCCACAGGGCCGCACGGCGCAGGGCTTTTTCGACGACCTCGTCCATCTCGGCCTTGGTCTTTTTGTGATAGAGGCGTACACCGAAGGCCACATTGTCATAGATAGACATAGGGAAGGGCGTAGGCTTCTGGAACACCATGCCGACGCGGGCGCGAAGGGCGGTGACATCAAGCTTCGGGCTTAGGATGTTTTCACCATCAAGCAGAATTTCGCCTTGCGCGCGCTGACCGGGATAGAGGTCATAGATACGGTTCATGGTGCGCAGAAGCGTTGATTTACCGCAGCCTGACGGGCCGATAAGCGCCGTAATGCCGGATTTCTGAATGGGCATGTTTACGTCGAACAGAGACTGGTTCGGGCCGTAAAAGAAGTTGAGGTCGCGCACTTCCATAACCAGCGAGTCGGCGGGCGGCGGCACGATAATGCTCTCAAAGCGGGCGTCTGCCTGAACATCGGCTGGCGTTTCGGGCTGGGTGTTGGGGGCAACGGAGCTGTCGGACATGGATAAACCTTACCTGTGGTCTTTGTCGCGGGCGACCCAGCGCCCCAGAATATTGATGGCCAGAACGGTGGCGGTGATCAGAAGCGCACCGGCCCAGGCCAGTTCCTGCCAGATGTCAAACGGCGACATGGCAAACTGATAGATAACAACCGGCAGAGAAGCGATGGGCTGGCTCATGTCGGTGCTGAAGAACTGGTTGTTCAGTGAGGTGAACAGGATGGGCGCGGTTTCACCGGAAATACGCGCAAAGCCCAGAAGCCCGCCGGTCAGGAGGCCGGCACTTGCGGCCTTCCAGATAATCTTGCGCACCGTAACCCATTGTGAGGCCCCAAGCGCCATACCGGCTTCGCGCAGGGCATTGGGTTGCAGATTAAGAATGTCTTCGGTCGTGCGGGTCACAACCGGTGTCGCCAGTACCCCAAGGGCGACCGCACCGGCCCAGCCGGAGAAGCCGTGCATCGGGCGTACCATCATCTCATAGATAAACAGACCGATCAAGATTGAGGGCGCGGACAGCAGCACGTCATTCAAAAAGCGCACGGCGTGACCGTATTTGCTGTCGCCGCCGATTTCCGCTAGCCAGGTACCGGCCAGAACGCCAATAAACACGGCGATCATCATGGCCAGTGTACACATCATGATCGAGCCGACAATGGCGTTACGCAGACCGCCGTGGGAATCAGGGCCGGGGGTGTCATGGGTAAAGACCATGGTGTCGATACCGCTGAAGCCTTTGGTAAACAGCGAGAACATAATCAGACCCAGCGCAATCAGGGCAATACCTGCGGCAGCGACACAGACGCCGACAAATATCTGGCTGGCCAGTTTACGTCTTTGGGCGCGGGTGAAAGCGATTTCCATAATTTCGGTCCCTGCCTTAGTAACGCTGTGAGGACAGAAGCGCTCTGGCGATTGCCAGAACCGTGAACGTAATCAGGAACAACACGAGACCGAGCGCAATCAGCGAGGCAAGGTGCATTTCCGAGGTCGCTTCGGCAAATTCGTTGGCAATCGTAGAGGCCAGCGTCGAACCGGAAGAAAACAGTGAGTTCGGGAAGCCGTGCGCGTTACCGATAATGAAGGTGACGGCCATGGTTTCCCCAAGCGCGCGCCCGAAACCGAGCATGACCACCCCGACCATACCTTTTTTGACATACGGAATAAGCACCGTGCTTACGACCTCAAAAGGGGTGCAACCCAAGCCGAAGGCGGCTTCGCGCACCTGAGGCGGTATGGAGCGGAACAGTTCGCGGAACACAGCCGCCATATAGGGCAGGATCATGATTGCCAGAATGATCGAGGCCGTAAAGATATTGGCCCCGTTGGGGACACCGGCAAACAGCTTGCCCCAGAAGGAGTCAGCGGGAATGGAGGTGATGATCGGTAGCTGGATGGTCCTGGCAAACCATGGCGCGAAAACGAACAGGCCCCACATGCCATACACAATCGACGGAATACCGGCCAGAAGCTCAATGGCTGTCGAAATTGGCTGGGCGATGATCTTGGGGCAGAACTGCGTCAGGAAGACTGCAATAAAGATAGCAATCGGCAGGGCAATGGCCAGAGAAAGGACGGCAGTAATCAGGGTGCCGGTAATTGGCCCTGCGGCCCCGAAGACCTCAGTGACCGGATTCCATGTGGTAGAGGTAAAAAACGAAAAACCGAACTTCGACAGGGCGGGCCAGCCGCCAATAATCAGGGAAATAATCAGGCCCCCGAGCGTAATCAGCAGCATGGTAGCGGCTGAGAACGCGACGGCCCGAAAAATCGGGTCGACCAGATCCTTTTTCGGGGCGGCGCTTGAAGCCATGATCAGTTCATCTCTTTACTTTTGGAGTGGTCGGTAAAACCGACCGGTTAACTGCCACACTTAGGCGCGCTCTGTGACGGTTATGTTTAAGCGATGTATAAATCGTAAGATAGCCGGTAAAAATCTGACCGTCAGCATACGGAGGAGAAAGCGGGCAGGTAACACCGACCCGCTTTTCCGTCCTCTTAGACGCTGTGCCGTTCCGGCAAAAGTCTTTTTTGTAAGCCTATTGCGCTTTCGCCGTATAAATCGGCTGACCGCCTGCGGTAATTGTGGTCGCCCATTGTTCACGGATCAGGTTCTTAACCTCGGCAGGCAGGGGCACATAGTGCAGGCTATTGGCCGCCGTATCACCATTGTCATAGGCCCAGTCGAAGAAGGCGAGGGTCGCCTTGCCTTTATCGGCATTGGCCTGTTCCTTGTGCATCAGAATAAAGACAGCGCCGGTGATGGGCCAGCTTTGGGCGCCGGGCTGGTCAAGCAGCAGAAGCTGGTTGCCGGGCGCGTTTTTCCAGTCAGCACCAGACGCTGCGGCTGCGAAGGTTTCAGCCGAAGGCGTAACAACATTGCCGTCATGGTTTTTCAGATTGGCGTAAGGCGTATTGGTCTTCATGGCGTAGGCGAATTCGACATAGCCGATAGCGCCCTGGGTTTGTGCCACAAAAGCCGAGACGCCTTCGTTGCCCTTACCGCCGATACCGGCAGGCCACTGAATGGCGTCAGAACCGCCGATATTCTTGGCCCAGTCGGCAGATACCTTGGTCAGGTAGCTGGTGAACAGATAGGTGGTACCCGAACCATCTGCACGGTGAACAATAGTGATCGGCAGATTAGGCAGGGTCACGCCGGGGTTGAGGTCGGCAATCGCCTTATCGTTCCAGTTCTTGATCTTTGCCTGAAAAATGTCGGCCAGAACCTGACCGGTCAGGGTGAACTTACCCGATTCTACGCCGGGCACGTTGATGATCGGCACCACACCGCCCATGACGATGGGGAACTGATAAAGACCGGCTTCGTCCAGTTCGGCGACCGTCAACGGCTTATCGGAGGCACCGAAATCAACGGTCTTGGCCTTGATTTGGCGGATGCCTGCACCGGAACCCATGGAATTATAGTTCACATTGGCCGAGGCCGCGCCCTTGTAGCTTTCGGCCCATTGCGAAGCCAGCGGGTTGAAGAAGCTTGAACCGGCACCATTGATGCCTGCGGTGGACGTTGCGCCCGCCTTGGGCGCTTCACCGGAACAACCGGCAGCGCCGATAAGAAGAAGGGCGGCGCCGAAAGCGGCGGTAAGGGATTTCAGCATCAACTGTCTCCGGAAACGGGTGCGTCTTGCACCGTGGGGGTCGCGGGGCGTTTACAACAGTTTTATGACAGTCATGTGACAGTGACGGAAGCCGGTTTTATCGCCGTGCAGACAAAAAAAAGCCGCGCATTGCGGCGCGGCTTGAAGTCAACAGGGAGGAAACGCCCAGGAAGGGCGACAACGCCGAAGCGCTGATGAGGGATATATAGGGTGCGCTGCGAAAAGTGCAAGCGCGATCATGAGCGAAAGTGATCAAACCGAAGTTACAAAATGTAATTTTACGTATAAAACACTTAAAATGTAATAAAATCAGTTTTTTAGCCTTTGGGTATGAAAATCCAAATGGTCATCAATAAAGGATGAAATGAAATAATAGCTATGGTCATAGCCTTCCTGACGGCGCAGAGTGATCTTTTGACCGGAGACATTCGCCGCCTGTTCCAGCAATTCCGGCATGAGTTGCGTTTCAAGGAAACTGTCAGCCAGTCCCTGATCGATCAGAATGTTATCAAACGGTGCACCCTTGCCTTTCGACAGACGAATGGCGGCGTCATAGCGCTCCCATGTTGAATGATCGGCCCCAAGATAGGCATTGAATGCCTTTTGGCCCCACGGACAATGGGTGGGCGAGGCAATAGGCGCAAAAGCTGACACCGAACGGAACAGGTGCGGATAGTTCATGGCCAGAGTCAGCGCACCATGTCCGCCCATAGAGTGACCGGAAATACCGACGCGGCTTGTGTCGGCCGGAAAATTATCGGCAATCAGCGGCAGCAATTCTTCGGTGATATAGGATTCCATCTGAAAATGAGGTGCCCATGGGCTTTCGGTGGCATTGACATAAAAGCCTGCGCCTTGTCCCAGATCATAGGCTTCGTCATTGGCGACGGTTTCGCCCCGTGGCGAGGTGTCCGGCGCGACCACAATCAGCCCCAATTCGGCGGCGCGTTTATAGGCACCGGCTTTTTCCGTGAAATTGTTGGCCGTACAGGTCAGGCCAGACAACCACAGAAAGACCGGAAACGGGCCTTCGCCCTCGGGGACAAAGACGCTCAGGGCCATAGGGGTCTGGGTGGAAGCGGACTCATGTTTGACAAACTGCAAACGGCCTCCGGCTACCTTGTGTTCGGCGGTGACTTCAAAACCGGACATGGTGACATTCTCCTTGGTGGGCTGGGGCTATCTTACGGTATAAGGTATAAGATTGCGATTAGAGCGCATCCCGAAAAGTGTGAAGCGATTTTCGGTTCAGACACCCTGATTAAATGAATTTCTTCGGCCAGAAACGAGGATCAGCACCCAAGGCGTCACGACGCTGTCAGGTCTTTGCGATAACGACGGCTGCCACGTAATATCGTTCCGGTCGTCAGGGTGATCTCGAAATCACCGGATGGGGCGGTGCGGGTGTCGGTAATAAAGCGACGATTGACCAGCCTCGATTTGTGAATGCGCACAAAATCAGACGGCAGGCGTTTGTGAAGATCATCCAGACCGGTGCGGATCAGCAGGGGCAGCGCGCGGTCGCAAATATAAAGTTCAGCATAATTACCGGCCGCCGCCACCCAGATGATATCCGCCGGAAGCAAATGATAGGCCTGACTGCCTGAGCGAAAAGTGAGACGCTCTTGCGCAGATACCTGAGATACAGCCAATTTTGGCCTCAGATAGTAATCGCTGATCACGAGCAGGGAGATCAGCAAACCGTAGGTCGGGATATCCTTGGCACCCTCATAAAGCATTTGCAGCAACGGTCGGCTGTTGGAGAAATCATAGGTGGCACCCATCAAACCATAGATCAGCTTGCGGCTACCTACCATCAGGACCACATGGCTAAGCCAGAACCCGACCGCCAGAAAGCTGTGCCACATGATAAGGCGGTTCCAGCGCAGATTGCGCTGCTGTAGCCGTCTGTAGGCTACAAAAAGGACGGAGCTGAGTGCCAGAATAGCGGCGACGCTGGTCAGGCTATGTATGGATGAATGCCATGAACGGGCCGAATCCGGTCGAATAAGGGCATCGAGCGAATCTGACCCAACTGACGCCACCAGAGACACTATAATCAGGACAGCGGTGACCGTAATGTAAGGCCACAGGCGCAGTCCATGCGCATCGGCTAACCAGCTTTTTGGCCTGTCCACCGTTTGTCCCTGAGGCCCCACCGCTTGTGTCATGCGCATTTATCGGCGAGTGCGGATTTGTAAACTGGCGGTCTGTTTCCTGTCATTGCCGTGCTTTGTTTATGTCTCTTGCGCTTAGTAGTCTTATTCACGATTGGCGTCGTTATGTCACCGCCGTTATCGCTCTGGCTGTATCAGGTTTGCTGGTCTTGTCCATGGTAGGCATGTTCGTCGGTATGGGTAAATCCAATACCGCGACGGTTGACCGGTCTCCGGCGGATATCATGATACTGTCACCCAGATCCGAGAGCCTGTACAACAATAGCTTCAGTCAGCCGCGTCGTCTGATTGCTCAGATCTATGGTCACCCTGACGTTCTTGAGGTGCAGTCTTTCGATACAGGGTGGGCCGCATGGGCCAATTTCCCGAATGAGGCGCAACCGGCGCGTAATGAGGGGGTGGTCGTGTCCATAGTCGATCCTGTGCCGGGCTCCGTCACGGTGCCTGTCGATTTCAGTGAGGCGGCCAGAGCGGCCTTGCGGGTGCCCTACACGGTACTGATCGATGAGACGGCCCGTGCGCGTCTGGGGGCAGGGGCCGATGATGACGTTAAGATCAATGGCAAGCGCGTCAGGGTAGGGGCGACCATCAGCGGCTATCCGGCCCTGTTTAACACCACCATCTATATGTCGCGCCGGACCGCATCGCTTTTGGGAATATACAGAGAGTCAGGACGGGTCGGGGCCATTATGGCGCGGGTGCGCACGCCTGAGAACGCCGAACGGATAGCCGCCGAACTGAACCTGATGGGGCAGGGGCAATATAAGGCATGGACACGAGCCGAACTATCAAAACGCAGTCAGATCGCCCTGCTCAAAGAAGGCGGCATAGCCATCATGATCGGTTTTTCGGTCGTTGTGTCGATGTTTATTGGCGTGGTCATCACCTGGCAGACCCTGCAAGGCGCCATAGCCGCCAGCGTCAAGGAGTTTTCTACCTTTCGTGCCATGGGGGTGCCGATGTTCCGCTTACGCTGCGTTGTGATGGAGCTCAGTCTGTGGGTCGGAGCCACAGGCATTCTGACGGCGGCTGCATTGACACTTCTGATCCGCCAGATTGCCAGCCTGATACATGTGCCTATGGCGTTCCCGCCTTATGTGACCGTTCCTGTGGCCATAGGGCTTATGGTGACGGCCATTGTATCGGGTTTTTTCTCATTGGGGGTTTTGGAAAAGGCCCAGCCCGCCGATCTTTTAAGATAGGCGGGCCTGAACCTTCATCAGAATACGACGACGGAACGAATGGACTCACCGGCGTGCATCAGATCGAAGGCCTTGTTGATATCCTCAAGCCCGAAGGTGTGGGTGATCATCGGATCGATCTCGATCTTGCCGTCCATGTACCAGTCAACGATTTGCGGCACATCAGTACGTCCGCGCGCGCCACCAAAGGCCGAGCCTTTCCACACGCGACCGGTCACAAGCTGGAACGGACGGGTGGAGATTTCCTTACCGGCCTCGGCCACGCCAATGACAATGCTTTCGCCCCAGCCCCGATGGCAGGCCTCAAGCGCCTGCCGCATGACGGTGGTGTTGCCGGTACAATCAAACGTATAGTCCGCGCCACCGCCGGTCAGTTCGACGAGGTGCGGCACAATATCGCCGTCGATCTTGGTCGGGTTAACGAAGTGAGTCATGCCGAAGCGGCGGCCCCACTCAGCCTTCGAGTCATTGAGGTCAACACCGATGATCTTATCCGCCCCGACCATTTTCAGGCCCTGAATGACATTGAGCCCGATACCGCCGAGACCAAAGACCACGGCGTTGGCACCAGGCTCTACCTTGGCCGAATTGATGACTGCGCCGACGCCGGTGGTGACACCGCAACCGATGTAACAGGCCTTATCAAACGGGGCATCACTGCGAATTTTTGCCAGAGCGATTTCCGGCAGAACGGTGTGGTTGGCAAAGGTCGAGCAGCCCATATAGTGATGGATGGTCTGGCCCTTATAGGAAAAGCGTGACGTACCATCGGGCATCAGGCCTTTGCCCTGTGTGCCGCGAATGGCGGTACAAAGATTGGTCTTGCGCGACAGACACGACTTACACTGACGGCATTCAGGGGTGTAGAGCGGGATCACATGATCGCCGGGTTTCAGGGTCGTGACACCGGGCCCGACCTCAAGCACCACGCCTGCGCCTTCATGCCCGAGGATCGAGGGAAACAGGCCTTCGGAGTCCAGTCCGTCAAGCGTATAGGCATCGGTATGACAGATGCCGGTCGCCTTGATTTCCACCAGAACTTCGAAAGCCTTGGGGCCTTCGAGATCGACTTCAACGATTTCAAGGGGTTTTTTGGCTTCAAAAGCCACGGCGGCGCGGGTTTTCATCAGGGTGCTTCCGGCAATTCAACTACAGATGAGAAGGGTTATGGCGTTCAGGGTGCCTATTGTAAATCCTATAACATTCAAAATCTTATGACATTGATGTGTTGGCTGAAGTAAAGCGCCAATAAAATGGTGCAACGCAATATAAAGTGGTTGTGAAACGAACCTATATTAAATCATATTGCCTAAATTAGAATATCTGTCAGGCTATGTCTAAGATAACATAAAATAAACTGAGGAAATAGCTATGAAGGACACCCTGATTTCGTTGGGGCTTATTAGCCTCATGATCACGCTATTCATCATTACAGTTTTGTCTTCGGGACACGGCACAATCAGCCTGAATGAAGCTGTGCCGATTATCGCCGCGCTTTTGATGATTGCCGCCATTATCAGCAGCCACAAAGCCAACAAGCACTAAAGGCAGCGCCTCCCGTTTCAGAAATAAAAAGACCGCCTGCCAGTAACGGCAGGCGGCTTAAGTTGTGCCGGTTCGCACTTAAGGGGGAGGAGGAGAGGAACCGACAATCAGAAAAAGAAAGGGCGGCAAGAGAAGAAACCCCTGACCGCCCCCTGAATTCCGGATTAACGGAATTTAGTTCTTGATGGTGAAACCAACGAAGAAGCGGCGACCGGAGTATCCTTCGTTGATCAGACGAACGTCGCCGGCGCTCAGGGCCTCGGTCTCTTCCGTCAGGTTCTTGCCTTCGGCGAACAGCGACAGATTCGGGGCGAAGGACGGACGATAGGTGACCTTGGTGTCCAGATAACCGGTGGCATCGGCGAATACCGGCTGACCGGACGTATCCGAAGCGCTCACCAGATACTCAGAGCGGTAGTTATAGGCCAGACGCGCGTTGATCGGGCCTTTGTCGTACCATAGGGTCAGGTTGTAGCTGTCCTGCGACAGGCCCGGATAGGGCAGGGGCGACCCGTCAAGCGCGCTGAACAGTTCGACATTGTCCGCTTTCTGGTAAGTGTAGTTGGCATCCACACCAAAGCCCGACCAGATACCCGGCAGGAAGGTGAAGGCAGTTTTCGCCGTCAGTTCCACACCCGAAATCTGAGCGCCTTCGCCGTTGATATAGGAGTTATAGTAGTAGCGCGTGCCATCACCGAACACGTCCTGAAGGCCCAGAGCCACGCGATCGCTGATGTAGAAGCTGGTGATATCCTTGAAGAAGAAGCCGCTGCTCAGCTGGGTGTCGCGGTTCGGATACCATTCGATGCTCAGGTCGTACTGATCGGCGCGGTAAGGCTTCAGGCCCGGATTGCCGGCGTTACAGCTATCGGGTTCATCGGCAGCACCATCATTGGTGAAGTCGATGGTGCAGTCGATATTCGGTTGCAGGAAGCCCAACTTCGGACGCGCCATCAGCTTGGCCCAGCCCGCACGAACATTGAGTTCGCTCGGGACGATCCAGGCGTTGATGTTGAAGCTTGGCAGATAGACGGTGTAGTCGTCCTTCATAGTCGTGAAGGTATTGCTGACGATGGCCGTCGTTCTGCCTGCATCCGTATCGTTCGGGTCATTCCACTGTGTCTCACGACGGATATGTTGACCGGAGGCCGTAACTTCAGTGGTCACGCGACGCAGGCCGAAGTTACCCGACACATCGTAGTTCCATGCCGGGAAGGCATAGTTGATGCGGATATACTGGGCGTCGGTTTTTTCCTGAATGTTGTAGGGGATTTGCTTGTAGGTATTGCCGTCACTGCCGACCGATTCAAACAGGCTGTCCAGATTGAAGCGGGAGGTGTCCAGATGCTGGGCAACTCCGTTGAAGGTCGGATAGAGCCAGTCGCTGGCGATCTGACCGCCGCCGAAGTAGAAGGTGGTCGGCAGAGGCTTAAGGGACTCATTGAACACGCTGTTGGCAAAGGCGCGTGACCAGTTTTCGGTCGAGTTCCAGTGGTCGGTATTGTAGGGCTGACCGTAGGTCGGGACCGTTTGATCAACAAGCTGACCATCGACTATGATGGCGGTCGAGTTGATCGAGTTGGCATAAACAACCGTGTTGTCATTTGGCGATGACAGATTGCTGCCCGGATCGACAATATAACCACCGTAGCCATAGCCGGAGCTAATAGTATCGGTGAAGCGAGCACCAAACTGGATACTATCGATAAAGTTCCAGTTGGTGTTGTGGGTGAAGTCGATCTTGTATTGATCTTCGCTATTAGCCGATTGAGACGGGCGATACTGGATTTGGAACTGACGAGCTGCACCGATATCGGCCGGACTATAGCCATCGGCGAAAGTGAAGGTCGGCGCATTGCCGTCACCAAGGGCTACGACCATGCCCGGCGTGTCGAAGCTGACGCTGACATTGTTAGTCTGGCTCAGGGTTTCGGTCTCGGCATTGGCACCGGTAAAGGCGATCTTCCAGCGGTCGCCATTATAGTTGAAGCCGTAAGAGATATATTCCGACGTGGCCTTGTAGTTGAAGTCACGCGAGGAAATGCTGAAGGCGCTGTTGCCGCCGCGACCGGAGGTTCCCAGACAATCACCAGCGGTCCATGACACCACATTGTGGTTGTCATCGACGACGACACCGGGAACGTTGACGGCAGTGCCATCACGACGGGTTGGTACGCCATTGACCACAATCAACTGATCATTGACAACGCGGGCACAGTTGTCGCCGGAATGGTTCAGACGGTCGAGGTTGGTGAAGCTGGTGCCGTAGTTGATGTCGTTCAGTTGCTGGTTGCGGCGGTTGTACTGATAGCTGGCCCAGACATCCATCTTGTCATTGATGCGGTACTGCGCCGTCAGTTCTGCTGAGGAGCGGTCGTCCTCACGTGTCCAGACGCGATAGCGTTGGTTGCGGCCATTATAGTCGAACCACTGGCTCAGGCATTGGTTGACGAAGGTGGTGGTCGCCAGGTCTTGCTCATCCGGTGATGTGGCCGCCCAGCAGTCCTCTTTGTTCTCGATGCTGGCAATCGCGTTGTTCATTTCCGCGCTGTAACCGGCATTGTAATATTCAACCGTTTTATCAGCAGAGCCGTCAAAGTCGGCCTGACGCGCCCAGGAGTGGTTATCGACATAGTCGCCGCGGGTGTTGACCTTATCAGAGGTCAGGTTGGCCATCAGGCCGAGACGTCCGTCAAGAAGCTGTGTCGCACCGAAAATGCTGGCGCGTGGGGTCCAGCCATCGAGCGTGTCGAGATTTTGCCATGAACCGGTGATCGAATAGGTGGGCTTGCGGAAATCAAGCGGGCGACGGGTCTGAACGCTGACCGTGCCGCCGACGCCGCCTTCGGTCATGTCAGCGGTAAAGCCCTTGAACACGTCGATCGACTTGACCAGTTCCGACGGCAGTTCGCGGAAGTCCTGACCCCGGCCGCCGCCGCCATAGACGTTGATGTTACCGGCGGTGGACATCAGGCTGACGCCATTGATTTCAACGCGGTTCAGGTCGGGCTCGACGCCACGTATAGACACCTGAGTACCTTCGCCCATGTCGCGTGCCAGCTGAACGCCGGTGATGCGGCCCAGCGCTTCACCTACGTTTTTGTCAGGGAACTGGCCGATATCTTCTGCGACGATGGAGTCGGCGATCGTGGCGTTACGCTTCTTGCGCTGCATGGCAGATTGCAGTGAGGCGCGGGTGCCGACAACGGTGACTTCGGTCACATCGCCAGCGTCGTCACTAGCAGGGGCAGCGTCCTGCGCAAAGGCGGGCACGGAAGCCGCCATAACGCCTACGGCAACAATGGCGGTTGAGCGGCGCAGATAATGCCGAAGGGTCGAGGTCGAAGGTTTCATTTTTACGCTCCTGAAGACTTGAAACCGCACGTCCCCCCAACGGACGGCCCAGCCGCTTTGGGTCTTGTCTTCAAAGATCGCGTGGAAACAGACGGTGACAAAGAAACGAAAGCTTCAATCTGTCCTGTCGGTGCGCTGTGCGAGGCACGGGCGCTGTTCCCTGTGTGCGACCTGAGCTGATCAGACCTTTATGCGGCTTGCTGGAAGTCGTCATTTACGATCATGAACGATCAGTCAATATCAATTTTCGACATAACAATAATATTTGATGATATTGAAAAATGTGTGACAATTTGGAACCATATATCGCCATATTCATGAGAAATTTCGACTTTAAATGGACAAAAATAGGTCAAATTACAAATAACTGCGATATTAGTAATGCGGTAATATGATGAATGACACTTAAATTATTTATAATTTTATATTATAATGAAATTATATCACTTATAAAAATCCTATACTTATAAATACATAAGTTATTTTCAATAAATACTATATTTTATTGATGAAAAGAACCGCCTTGTTGATTGATAATGACTATTTTCAAAATCACTAGAATAACGGGCACAAAAAACCCCGCTGGATTTACCAGCGGGGTTTTTCGGTTAAAGCGTCTGAGGCTATTTGGGCGTTTCCGCCGCCTTGGCCTTATAATAATTAGCCATGACGTCAAAAGCCAGTTTGCGGACGCCGGTTTCGGACACAAGGCCCTTACGGTTCCAGCCGTTCTGTATCACCGGATGCTCACGGCGCAGGGACTGGAAATCCTTAAGGATCCAGGGAGACATGCCACGCAGTTGAGGGATATTGTCAACCATTTTCAGGGTCTGGCGATAATATTCCGCCTGAAAATCCTCGGTATATTTGCCACGAATGCCATCGCCTTCGCGCAGCCCAGCCAGTGCATCGGCACCGAATTCGGATAGCACTACGGGCTTGCCTGCGGGAACTTCCCAGCGCAATGAGGGCAGTTCTTCGAGTGTATTGCTGCCGTACCAGCCGGCATAGGTATTGACGGCCATGACATCGAGTTTATCGACCAGTGGGTCATTGATAAAGATGGTGGTCTGGCCGTTTTCCGTGCGGCCTTCGACCAGAAGGGCGGCGCTGATCAGACGGCTCGGGTCAATGTCACGCACCGTATCGGCCAGAGCACTGTGGAAGGCATTGCGGCTGTCGGTTACGGGGGTTTCATTGCCAACGCTCCACATGATGACCGAGGCACGGTTGCGGTCGCGATAGATCATTTCAGCCAGCATGGTGCGTGCCTTAAGGAGCACATTGGGGTTTTCCCAGTCCACCGTCCAGTAAACCGGAATTTCGCTCCAGACCAGAAGTCCCAGTTCGTCGGCCATACGCACCGTGACATCTGAGTGCGGATAATGCGACAGGCGGACATAATTGCCGTTCATGCCGTATTTGATTTCGCTCAACAGCGCCCGTGACGCCTGTTCGGTCATGTTGCGTGCCGGATTAGGCCCGAACTCTTCTTCGTGCAGAGATACGCCGCGCAGGAAAATCGACTTGCCATTCAGAAGAATACGGTCACCGTCAACTTCGATCGTGCGTAAACCCACGCGGTCGTCAAGCCTGTCTGATGAGGTTGCAAAGCTGACGTCATAAAGGGTGGGAGTTTCCGGCGACCACTTCTTCAGATTGCGCGGGGCTTTGGCGTCAAAACGCGCATAGCCATTGGCATCAGTCGTCGCCGACAGTTTTACTGCCAGACCGGATACGGTTACGTTGACAGTCTGACCGGCGGCTTGGGGACCATCAAGTTTGGCGGTCCCTTTCAGGCGACCATCAGTGGTCAGCTCAATAACCGCGTCGTCAATATAGGTTTGCGGTGTGTAAATCAGGCGTACCGGACGGATGATGCCGCCATATATGTCCCAGTCGGTAATGCCGGTCGGAATGGTTTGCGGGCCATGTTCGGAATCGACCCCTACCGTCAGACGGTTTTCACCGGCGCGCAGCTTGTCGGTGACTTCAAAACTGAAAGGCGTATAGCCGCCCTCATGTTCACCGATCTTCTCACCATTGAGATAGACATGGGCATGATAGTTGACTGCCTCAAAACGCAGAAAAGCGCGCCCGCCCTTAAGATCCTTTGGGGTGAACTTACGCTGGAACCAGATCAGACCATCATAGTAGCGCAGTTCCGGTTCGGCCGCATTCCACGCACCGGGAATGGTCATGCGCGGACCGCGGTCCATGTCGAATTCAAAAAAATCGACACCGCCCTTGGCCTCTACCGCTGCGACATCAATATCGCGGTAGCGCTGCATGCGTGACTTTGCCACCCAGCCATTAATATCGGTCAGGCCGGTGCGGTAAAGGTCTTTGGAATAGGTCCACTGACCCGACAATTCATCATGTGAGCGGTCAATGGCGCCCGTCAACAGATGTTGCGGACGTAAGGTCTCTGCGGCCAGCGAGGGCGTGGCCATTATCAGGCCGAGCGCCATCGCTACCAGGGTGCGAAAGGGCTTCATAGGACAGTTTCCATTATGTCTGGTCAGTTGTCAGATAACTTAACCTTAGTAACGTCAAACCCTGAAAGTCGCAACCTGTAAATCAATATCAATCAATATTGAGCATAATTGGTGCCTAGACGACCTTTGAGTAACGCTCTCTGGCACCCGCCTGCGCATAGGCATCAAACGTACAGGCCACTGTGCGGATCAGCATGGGATAGGGGGAATGAAACTGAATCCTACGTCCTTCAACCGTGACCATACCGGCCTCCACATAGGGTCTAAGCGCGGTAATATCATCATCAAGATAGTCTTCGGCATAGTCATATTGGCTGAGCAGGGCAGGGATATCGGCTTTGAAATAGCACATCAGGTCGCTGATGACCGCCTTGCGCAGCTTATCGTCGCCGCCATAGACCCAACCATTACGGGATGCCAATTGGCCTTTGGCAAGCGTATTCTGATAGGTGGTGGCCTGAGGAATGTTCTGGACGATGCCCTCATCCAGTTCGCTGATCGAGGACGCCCCCAGCGCGATCAGGCGGTCATTGGGCATGTCGGTATAGCCCATGAAATTGCGCCGCAAGGTGCCGCCTTTGAGCGCACGGCTTAGGCCGTCGTCGGGTTTGGCAAAATGATCAATACCTATGGCATCATAGCCCTGAGCGATAAGGGTCTCTGTAATGAGCCGCGCGAAACCGGCCTTGTCATCAATCGAAGGCAGGGTGGCTTCGTCAATCAGGGTCTGGTGCTTTTTGAACCACGGCACATGGGCGTAGGAAAAGACACTGACCCGCGACGCCCTCAGGCTTTGGACCTCTTTCAGGGTTTTTTCAATGCTGCTGGCGGTTTGCAACGGCAGGCCGTAGATCAGGTCGATCCCCAGAGCCTCAAGGCCATAGCTGCGCAACAGATCAACCGAAGCCCGGATAAGCTCAATCGGCTGGACGCGGTTGATCGCGCGCTGCACCTCAATCTGGGTGTCCTGCACCCCCAGACTGATGCGGTTGAACCCAAGGGCCGCATAGGCTGAGGCTTTCGCGGCGGTGACGCGGCGTGGATCAAGTTCGATAGAGACTTCAGCGTTAGTGGTCAGATCGAAGTAACGATGCAGCGCTTCAAACAAACGCCCCATATCGACGGGCTCAAGAATCCCCGGAGAGCCGCCGCCGAAATGCAGGCTGTGAACTTTGGGCCGGTGCTTCAGCTTTGATCCGACAAGCTCAACCTCGGCAATCAGGTGATCGACATAGGGCTGAAGCGGCGCATAGCGACGCGTGATCTGGGTATTACAGCCGCAGAAATAGCACATCTGCTCACAGAACGGCACATGGACATAAAGGCCGATGCTTTTCTCAGGCGTCAGATTGCCGAGCCATTGCCCATAAAGATCAGCCGTCAGTGCCGTAAAGTGATGGGCGGAGGGATAGCTGGTGTAACGCGGGGCTTCCTGACCCAGATATTTCAGCGCGTCATGTTCTTGCCATGAGCGTTGCGCTGCATGACGGTTTGGCAGGGGGGTAATCTCGCCCATGAGGTGCAGCCTTTCCAACAGAAGTGCACCCTTTTACACCCCCTGAGCCCTCATGATTATGTGTCCAAAGGTCGCGCCGCTATTGGACCGCAACAGGTGCGAAGCGGGCAGGTCGGAAAAAGACTTTACGTCCGGTAGCGGCCCTTTTATCCTGCAGGCGCTGTTTTAATTTTGTTTGTCTCAAAAGACCATCACCTTGCCTCTCATAGAGCTTAAAAACGTCCGCAAGCATTTCACTGTCAAAGGCGGCGCACAGACCGCGCTTGACGGAGTCAGCCTTGGGATAGAACGTGGTGAAATCTTTGGCATTATCGGCCCGTCGGGGTCAGGTAAATCAACCCTGATCCGGCTGATCAATCGCCTTGAAGCCCCAAGTGAGGGTGTGGTCGCGGTGGATGGTATCGATCTGGCGACACTCGGACGGCCGCAATTGTCAGCCCTGAGGCATCGTCTGGGGATGATTTTTCAGCAGTTTGGCCTGTTGTCGTCGAAAACGGCACGTCAGAACGTGACCTTTGCTCTTGAACTGGCCGGACAGGGAACGGTGCAGACGCGGCGGACATTGGCGGATGAATGGCTGGCGCGTGTGGGTCTGAGCGATCATGCCGATAAATATCCGGCGCAGCTTTCCGGCGGTCAGAAACAACGCGTGGCCATCGCCCGCGCCCTGATCAACCGGCCGGACGTTTTGTTATGTGATGAGGCGACCAGCGCGCTTGATCCGCAATCGACCCAGGGCATTCTTGATCTGATCCTTGAGCTTAATCGCGATCTGGGCCTGACGGTGGTGGTGGTGACGCACGAAATGGAGGTGGTGCGTCAGGTCTGTGACCGGGTGGCGGTGCTGGAAAAGGGCCATGTGATCGAGACGGGTGAGGTGGCGCAGGTGCTTCTGTCGCCCCGGAGTGCGGCAGCACAAGCCCTTGCCGATGCGCTTAATCCGCCGCCAGCTGACAAGGACGGACTGGTGCGTCTGACTTGGAGTGGCGATGATCCACTGGGGGATGCGATGATGGACATTGCGGCGCGGGTGCGTTTGCAATCCGGTCAATTGTCCGCGCTGAAAAGCGGCCCGTTTGGCGATGTCTGGGTAAAAATCGAGGGGCCTGACAGACCCGTAGCCATTGAGCGCCTCAGGGCGTCGGGCGTTCAGGTGCGGGGGGCATCATGAGCGTGCTGTCAGGCTTCTTTGTCAATATAGACACCTCTGAGATCATGCGGGCTTCATGGGAGACCCTAGGCATGGTGGCCGGGTCTTTGAGCCTCAGCATACTGATCGGCCTGCCGGTCGGGGTATGGCTGTCGGTTACCGGACGCTCCGGCCTGTCGCCCAATGCGGCGGTCTATGGGATTTTGAGTTTTGTCGTTAATGTGATGCGCTCGATCCCGTTTGTCATTCTGTTTATCCTGCTTATTCCGATGACCATCGCCATGGTGGGCACGTCGCTGGGGGTGCGTGGTGCGATCCCGCCGCTGGTGCTGGGAGCCGCGCCGTTCTTCGCCCGTCTGGTCGAAAGCGCCCTGCGAGAGGTTGACCGTTCGGTGATTGAGGCGACCCAGGCTCTGGGGGCTACACGGCGTCAGATCATTGTGCGCGCCATGCTGCCCGAAGCCCTGCCGTCGCTGATTGCGGCAGCTACCGTGACAGCGATTGCGCTGGTCTCCTATACGGCGATGGCCGGTGTAGTCGGGGCGGGCGGGCTTGGGGATCTGGCAGTGCGCTATGGTTATCAGCGTTTCCAGACGGATGTTATGCTGGTGACAGTAGTTTTGATTATTGTACTGGTGCAGGTCTTACAGATGATCGGCGACGCGCTGGTGGCGCGTTTCTCACGTAAATAGAGGAGATGGCTATGCTTTCACGTCGGTTGGTGCTGATGACAGGTTTGGGCGCGGCGCTGGTGGGCTGTGCGCGGTCGGAGCGCGATGACAAGACCCTGACGGTGGCGGCGACGGCCATTCCTCATGCCGAGATATTACAACAGATTGTGCCTGATCTGGCGGCGCAGGGCATCACGCTTGAGGTTAAAATCTTCAACGATTACGTCCAGCCGAACCTTCAGGTGGATCAGGGCCTGATCGATGCCAATTTCTTCCAGCACCTGCCTTATCTTGAGAGCTTTAACCGTGATCGTGGTACGAAGCTGAAGGCGCTGCAGGGGATTCATATTGAACCTTTTGGAGGCTATTCGCGCAAAGTAACAGCCCTGGCTGATCTCAGGGAGGGGGCGGTGATTGCCATCCCCAACGACCCGTCAAATGGGGGGCGGGCGCTTATATTGCTGCACCGTTCTGGCCTGATTACGCTTAAGGATGCGGGTAATATCAATGCCACGCCAAAGGACATCATCGATAACCCGAAAGGCTTTGTCATTCGTGAGCTGGAGTCGCCCTCACTGCCGCGTGTGCTGGGAGAGGTTGATATGGCCCTGATCAACACCAACTATGCGCTTGATTCCGGCCTTGATCCGCAAAAAGATGCCCTGATTATCGAGCGGTCAGACAGCCCCTATGTCAACTATTTGGTGGTGCGAGAAGACCGCGCTGATGATGCGCCCATTAAGGCGCTGGCGGCGGCGCTGACGACACATAAGATCAGGGATTTTATTGCGGAAAAATATAAGGGTGCAGTTATTCCGGCTTTTAGAGCTTAGCTGTGGTTGTGGCCTGTTCCCGAGCCAGATAGGCGGCGATGTCCGTCTCAGGCATAGGACGGCTGAACAGATACCCTTGCAGGTTTACCGCACCTGCCGCTTCGAGCTGGAGCCGTTCAGTTTCGGTTTCAACGCCTTCGATGACATGTTCCATGTCGAGGTTGTCTGCCAGTTCGATCATCGATTTGATGATTTTCATGGCGCGGTCATTGCGCCCGAGTTCGAGAACAAATGAGCGGTCGATCTTGACCGTATCGACCTTGACGCGGTTGATGTGGCTGAAATTGGTGTAGCCGGAACCAAAATCATCAAGCGCGATACGGCAACCCATATCCGACAGGCGCTTAATGCCGTTTTCGGCCTGTGAGAAATCGGTGATCATGGCGGTCTCGGTGATCTCAAATTCGATGCGTGATGAAGGAAACCCCGAGGCGTGAACCACATCGACTATGCGGCTGACGGCGGCGGGCGAGAGAATATCACGGGCGGACAGGTTAAAGGCCAGCCGGATATCGGTGGGCCAGTCCTGCGCTACCTGTAGTGCCTTTTCCAGCAAGATGGGGGTCAGGCCGGTAATCAACCCCGACCGCTCGGCGGCACGGATGAACATGTCCGGTGGTACTACGCCCAGACGGTCGCTATGCCAGCGGGCCAGCGCTTCAAAGGCGACGGTTTTGCCCTTGATAATATCGTATTGCGGCTGAAAGGCGAGGGTAAGCTCCTTCTGTCCATCCATGGCGCGCAGGGCCTGCTCAACGGCCTTGGTGGCACGGATCAGGTCTTCATGCGTGCGGTCAAACAATACGGCTATGCCGCGACCACGTTCCTTGGCTTCATAGAGGGCATAGTCGGCGCGCTCAAGCAGGCGCGAGGCGGTAACCTCCATGTCCATGGCGCGAAAAGTTGACCCGAGTGAGGCAGAGAGATGCGCCATTTCGTTTTCAAGCTGATAGGGACGGGACAGAACGGCAACTATAGCGTCGGCACAGACCTGCCAATCGGCGCTGTTTTGCGGCTTATACAGGATAATGGCAAATTCATCGCCCCCAAGACGTGAAATGAAGGCGGTATCGCCACAGGTTTGCCTCAGCCTTTCGGCGACCTGCGTCAGAACCGTGTCACCGGCGGCGTGGCCGTAAATGTCGTTGATCGGCTTAAAGCCATCAAGATCAACCAGTCCCAGGAAAAAAGACTGCGGCTGTGCCAGATGAGTGCTGACCTCCGTAAGAAAAGCACGCCGGTTGGCCAGACCCGTCAGGGAGTCATAGGTCGCCAGTGTAAGCGCCTGATCGCGGTGGAGATCTGCGGCGATTTTGGCATGCAGAGCTTTTAACATGGTCGAGCGAATTATCGTCGATAAGGCTATGCCGACAACTGACCCGCAAAAGGCCACCCAGACGCAGTCGAGAAAGCTTGCACGATCGAAATGCCAGGCGGCACTCAGGAAGCCGCTGATGGTGATCAGCGAGGCGATCAGGGATACCTTGAGGCGTACAGCCGTGAGGGCAAGGGCAGGTAATAACAGCAGCAGGTACATCAGCTTGATGGGCCGATATTCCATGAAGATATCCAGAATACCGTTGAATACCAAAAGTGTGCTGCAAATATAGCCTGTCAGCTCAAGGCGGAACATCGACGCTTTCTGCCGGTTATAGAGCCAGAATCCGATCAGGGTCAGAAGCGTGAAAAGCGATAAGGCGGGAATGTAACCGGGATCACCCGCGACGCGGTAAAACAGCGTGTTGACGGTAAAAAATGCAATAGCAAACAGAAGGAACCGGTTAAAGTTAGCCCGCAATATAAGGGACAGGTCGTGTTCTGCCGACGGCTCAGGCGTATCCGAAGCGAGAATATTGGCTAAGCTGACTTTTAACATGACCAGAGAAGGCCTTCTTACGCTACTGGGATGCGGCCTATACGGCGGGTGGGCAGATTTTATACAAGCGAATAATAACATTTACCTAAGGCATTCGAAGCCAGCCCTATGGTGGTACAGCTTCTGATATGACAATTTTATTCGGGCGGCGCTAACATCGTAAAAATATACCTTATGGGTTTGCAAAGGCGGGCCATACGATGTTGGAGAGCTATGACATAGTGCTGCGCCTTCTCGCGGCGACAGCCATTGGCATGATAATAGGCCTTGATCGAGACGCGCGGGCGCGACCAGCAGGGATGAGAACCATGGGGCTTGTGGCGCTGGGGGCGGCGATGATTTCTGTCACGGCGACACACGTGACCTTGTTGCAGAATGAGCCGGACGCCACCAGCCGCACAATACAGGGCGTTATACAGGGCGTTATGGCCGGTATCGGATTTCTGGGGGCCGGGGCGCTTCTGAAGCATGAGGCCACTTCCGAGATTTCGGGCATGACAACAGCGGCGGCCATATGGGCGACGGCGGCCTTGGGTATTACCGCCGGTCTGGCCCTGTGGTCGGTTTTCTTTACCGGTGCAGCGGTCACCCTGCTGTTGCTGGTGCTTGCCCATCCCATTGAAATACGTGTGGAGCGATGGGGCGAAAAACGCAAAAAACAACTGCCGGAGCCTTCGGAAGCTGAGGATCGGTGAGGGCTCCGGTCTTTGAGCGAGAAGTGGCTTCAGGCGTCTGTCATGACGGGGTTATCAGGCGCTACATAGGGAGAGTGGTGACTTAGAAATGCCCTGTGATCCGGCATCTGCACGGCCGTATTTGAAATAATCGCCCGCATACGTGTCAGACGTGAACGCAGATCAGATCCGCAAAATTCCTGTTATTCGTAAAAAAAGGCGTGCACCTGAGGTGCACGCCTGAGTCGGCTCCATATAGTCAGACTGACGAGGGAGGTCAGCATAACGGAAGCCATCAGAAGGGTGGTCGGCGCAAGGGATGATGCACCGACCGGGGAGGAACTAGAACTTCAGGCGTACACCCAGCTGTATGCGGCGGTCGTAACGGAACCAGCCGGCAGGCATGTATTTCATCTCCTGATCAGGGTTAGCTTCGGTTGGCCCCTTTACCTGCTGACGGATACGGATTTCCGTCGCCAGAAGGTTACTGGCCTGAAGGTTAATCTCAAGATTATCGGTCAGGGCATAGCGCATGGAGGCATCAAGGAAGCCTTCGTCCTCGTTCCAAACATGGAAGCGGACACAGCAGTCATTGACGGAACTGATATATTTGGAGCGCCAGTTGTAGGCCAGACGGCTGCCGAACTTGCCCTTTTCATACATCAGGATGAAATTGTAGGAATGATCCGACAGATTTTCCAGTTGAGCAGGCGTGATATTGCCTTCCAGTGCCGAAGCGGCCACCGCATCCCCGCCATCCGTATCAACCACCAGATTGGCATTTTTGATGCCGGAATTATGCAGCATCGTATAGTTGGCCTGCACACCCAGACCGTCCCAAGGTGCGGGCAGGAAGGTAAAGTAGCGCTGATAGGACATTTCCCAGCCCTTGATCGCCGCGCCATCTCCATTGACCGGGCCGCGAATGACCACGTCACGGGTTACACCATTATTGGTGATCGGCACCGTGAAGACACCATTCTGGATGTAGTCGTGGAACTTTTTGTAGAACAGGGTGAAGGTGAATGATCCTGCACTATCGAAATAGTTTTCAACCGACAGGTCGAACTGGTCAGCGGTGACCGGCTTAAGGCGCGGATTGCCGGTATTACCGGTGTAACCATATTTATAGCCAACCGGATTACCGGCACCGTCCAGAATGATATTCGGATTGCCGACGCGGATTTCACTCTGTGGTACAAACGAACGGTTCATGGTTACAAAGTTACGCAGCAAACCGATATCCGGCTTGGACATGGCGCGGGAAGCAGCAAAACGCACCAGCCACTCATCAGTCAGATCAATCTTCACGTTGAAGCTTGGCAGGGTGTTTTTATGCTTGGTTGTCACCGTAGACGGTGTGCTGCCTCCACTGGAGAAGGCCTGATCGTCCAGTGAACCCGCGGCCAGGCAACCGGGCGAGATGGCGTACTGATCGGGATCAAGATTGTCTATGACGTCCTGAGGCAAGGGATTGCAAACCAGTTGGCCATCCGTGAATTCATTTGCGTAATTCAAGGCCCCGGCAGATTGAATGGTGGTCTCGACATAACGCACGCCGATATTACCCGATACTGGGAAGCGGTCAAAAATCATCGCGTCCGGCCCGCCGAACTTCAGCATGATATAGGCGGCATTGCTCTTTTCTTCGACATTGAGCATCTCGCCCTGCCTGAAGCAGCTATTTACGACTTCATCGGGACGTTCACAGATCGGATACCAGGCCGTAGAGGCTGTACCGCCTTCATCCGTCTGACCACGTACACTGAAGCGCTTGGCCATTTCCTCACGGTTGGCAAGAATATCGCGCTTCATGAACACGAATTCATCCTGACCGATCAGGCCATCGAGCAGCTTGCCACCAAACTTGCGATTTTCGTAGAAACCCTGCTCATAGCCCTGGAAGCGGATGCTGCCATCGTCATTATAGGTCGGGCCGGAATCGACGAACCAGGCGTCAGCCGGATTGACGCCCCAGTCCGAGGCGACGCTGGCCCAGTTATAGACCGACCAGCCGTGATCCTGTTGACGCTTGGCCGAACGCACACCGGCGCGCAATTCCGAGAGCCAAGTATTGTCGAAGCTGTAGGCAGCGTCAAAGCGGGCCGCGGTCGATTCGCCGCGTGAGACGGTCATGTGATCCATGGCCGATTCAGGATTATAGTTACGGTAATCAGCCAGCGGATTTTCGCCAATGACATTATAACCGCTGGGGTAGCTGAAGCCTACGGTGGGGCGCTTGCCGCTCAGATTGAGATCGACATCCGTATAGGTGCCGAGTTCAAAAGTAATGTCGTATTTGTCGGTCGAAGCCTTAACGTGCTGAAGGTCGAAATTGAAGCTCAGGCGGTCGGTCGGGCGCCATACAAAGTTAAAGGCCACATCATCAATCGTGCGCACTTCTTCGCTGTGGCGGCTGACCGTATTCAGGAACGTGCCGCCCCGGCAGGGCAGGCCTCCGTTGACATAGGTAACGCAAGGCTCAATGACCGGGAGGTTAAAGCCATGCTTGGCATATGTGCCGTACTGATCGGTTGAGCCGGGGATCATGGTGCCTGTATCCCAGTCCACCAGTCCGTAGCCCCAGTCGCCTTTGGAACGGGTGATGACGCCGCGTTGGAACAGGCCGTTTTCGTCGAAGGTGTAAGGCGTGCCGCCGGTTGGCGGGGCGATGAGATAAGGGTTATCCCATATGGTCGAATGGTTTGTGGAGGCCGGATCAACCCACATCCAGTAATTGATCAGCTGGTCTTCGGTCCACAGGTTATCGTATTTGGCGTGATTATATTGCAGCGTTGCCTTCATGTTACGGTCAGGGCTCTGCCATTGGGCGGCAAGACCGGCACCGGTACGCTTACGCTCATAAAGCGTGTCATTATAGGCGAGCCCTGAGGGGATATAGTTTTCCTGATCTGTATAGGTGCCGGGGGCAAAGACCACCATGCGTGGCAGAGTGACAGCTTCGGAATTGGTTTCAACGACCGAATAGGCGGCGTTGACCAGAAGGCCGAACTCACCCATTTCGGTGTCCCAGCGGTCGCTGTGCAGGCCGGAGACATTAGGTGTCGTCTTCTTCGACATGTCGCCATAATTGGCTTCGATGGTGCCGCTTAAGGTGCGGCCACGTTGATCAAAAGGTACGCGGGTGCGCAGGTTGACGGTCCCCGCGATACCACCTTCAATCAGTTCGGCGGTCTGATTTTTATAGACGTCAACGCCGGACATAAGCTCAGGCGATACGTCGGACCATGACAGGCCGTAACCTGAGGTCGCCGAGAACATATCGCGTCCGTTAAATTCCGAGCGCACCTGTAGCAGGCCGCGCACGACGACGCCTGAGGGTTCAGCGGAATAGTGCATCACATCATCGCGTGCTGCTGAGCGGATGACCGTCACCCCCGGTACGCGCTGAAGCGCTTCGGCGACGGATTTATCCGGGAAGGCGCCGATATCGGTAGCGGTGATGGAATCAACGAAAGTATCGGAATTGCGCTTGATGGCCTGTGCGTTTTTCAGCGCCTGACGGGTGCCGGTGACGATGACTTCCGTAGTCTCCGCGTCGTCTGTGTTTGTGTCCTGGGCGGCGGCTGTCTGAACGGTGGCGATCTGACCTATCATCAGGGTGGCGGCCACGATCAGGGCGGTACGGGATACGCTGTTACTTGCCTCGGTTTTCATTTCTAGCCCCTATTTTTATATTTAATCACACGGACGCGACATCAGCATCCTTAGGTGAAGCCGTGGGCAGGGGGTCGCTGTGACCGCCTGTGTTCGGGAAGGTGGTGGTGAACCTAGGTGTCCGAGATACTGAACCGGCGGCAAATAGTGCTTTGGCATATAGTCTTATGTATCATAACCTAAACTCCTCACGAATTTATTCGGGCTTATCGCCTCTTTATGTTTCGATTTAGGTACATTTTTCTTTCCCTGTCTATATTATCTTTCGTTTTATATCTCAATCGAAACCAAAAAGAAACAAATATGACACATTATTCGTAACATTCTGTCAGATGAAACACGCGGAAAGGGTGGGAATATATGAATGGTTGAATTTTTGGGGCTGTCGGGCGATAAGCGGACATCAAAGCGAAAGATAAGTTTTCGGCTCTCGAAACCGCTTTATAAGGAAAGATGAGCGATATGGCGGAAGGATCCGTTCGGATTATGCGGGATACCTCAGAACGCAGGCGTCAGATCAGCGCCATGCTGAAGTCGCGCGGCAGCGTGCAGGTGATCGCTCTGTCGGAGCAGTTTGGCGTGTCGATGCAGACGATTCGCAAGGACCTGCATTACCTTGAGGAACACGGCATTGCCACGCGCGCCTATGGTGGGGCGATTTCATCCGAGGTTGTAACGGTCAATACCGAACCGGCGATTGAAACCAAGCGCGTGGAGCATACGGAAGAAAAGGAGCGGATCGGGCAATTGGCGGCTTCGCTGGTTAAGTCGGGCGAATCGATCATGCTCGATTCCGGCACGACCGCGCTTCAGATTGCCCGTTTCTTGCCTGATGATGAGGATATCACGGTCGTAACCAACGACTTTGATGTGTTGTCAGCTCTGACCCAGAAACGCAACCTGAAGATCATCATGCTGGGGGGCGAGTTGCGCCGCAAGAGCATGGCTTTTTACGGGGCGCAGACTGTGGCAGCGCTGGATGAGCTGTTGCTCGACAAACTGTTTTTGGGGGTCGATGGGTTTGATGTCGAGCGCGGCATCACCACCCACTATGAGCCGGAAGCGCAACTTAACCGCAAGATGGTTGAAACGGCGCGTCAGGTCATTGCGGTCACGGACTCATCGAAGTTCGGCAAGGTGTGCCTGAACCGGATTATCGACATCAGCGAACTGGATGTGCTGATCACCGATTCGGCAGCACCGGATTTCATCGATGACGCTGCCGAAAAGTTGAATATCAAGCTCTATAAGGCATAAAGCCAACAAACGTCTCGTCCCTGCCGTTAGCGATGGGGACGAGACGTGGGTGGGTTTATTTTTTCAGAGCCGCTTCAGCCCATGTCGTGATCAGAGGCATATCGCTCTGACGATTATCGGCACGGACCACCAGTTCGACAATCTTCACGCCGCTAATATTGGCGCTAAGCGGCTGTACGCTGGTGCCAAACCCTATGTCAGCGCTTTCAGCCAGCAATTTGCCATCACCATAGACAAGGAAGCGTACCTTATCGCCCGTATTAAGCGTCGAATCATCGACGCCAACATGGGCTTCGAAGCGGGTGTGGCCTTCGGTGTTGCGCACCTCAAGGCGGGAACCGGCCAAAATGCCTATGCCGGTGTCAAAGCGTTGTCCGGCTACCTGAAGGTTCTGGTCATAGGGTGTGGAATCAGCCTGCGCCCCGCCCCAGCCGGTATAGGCCGGACGCTCACCTGTGCCGCGCGTACCGCTCCACTGGCCGGTCATGCGATGAACTGCCGGATCGGGCATGGGCGCGGTGATCCCGTCTTCGGCAACATTGATCTGCCCCGGTATTTCCGACAGGAAGACGCCGTCATTCAGCCTGCGGGTGCCCTCAGTGGTGAAGATGCGGGTCTCATAAGGGGCCAGTGTAAAGGTGGTTTCACCGGTAAAGGAATGGGTGTCTTTTGACCACAGATCCTTAAGCTGTACGGGTTGGTCGCTGAGATATTTCAGATGCTCCGCCGTCAGATTGACCGTAATCGGCGCACCGGTGCGGTTAAACAGGACTGTGGCCTTCTGACCTGACGACAGGGACTTTACCAGAATCTGCACATCGTCGGTGGCATAGGCGATGACCGCCTGATGGCCGCCCTTGTCCTGATTGAGGGCAATGATGTCGGCATTGCCCCAGATGTCCATCAGGCTTTGCGGGGCGCTACGCAGGTCATAGCTGATGAGCAGCGGCGCATTGATCATCGCCCAAAGGGTAAAGTGCGCACGGGCCTGAACGAGGTGATTGGCATCAAACTCACCGTGGCCGATAAACAGAATATCGGGGTCGTTCCACGCACCGGCCTGAGCGTAAAGGGCACGCGTTGAGGCGCTGTCGAAATTGTGCAGCATACGTGTCCAGGTTGGCGTGATGTCACCACTGGTGCGCCACATATGACCGGTCTGCTTGCCCCATGTGCGCACATCGGCGGTGCCCCAGTTACACAGGGCCAGAATGTAGTCGCCATCCGGATTATGTTTGTCGAGCGCGTCCGCAACCTCATCATAAAGCCGGCGTACGCCGGTAATGTCAGTGCGCGAAATGGCGTTCTGATCGATCATTGGCTCAATGCCGTTATAGGCGTGGGTTTTCACCAGATCGCTGTTCGGGGCATAGACATTGATACCGCAGGCATCAACCTTGATGTAATCAAAGCCCCATTCGGCAAAATAAAGCGCAATATCCTGATCGACATGGCCGTATAGCCCGACCTCACGTTCGGCGGTTGTGCCTTCGGGCAGGTTGGGGGAATGCAGATCATAGGCCTGTGAGCAGGCATTGTGCCCGACATCGGTATAGATGCCGGCCTTTAGGCCCATGCCATGCAGCTTGTCAGTAAAGGGGCGGAAGCTGGTGCCCGCTGTGCCGCCGATCTTTGCGGACGGGAACAGGTTGGTGCGAATCTGCATGCGGTTGTCAGACTGACGCCGTTTCAGCCACCAGCCGTCATCGAGATTGACATAGACATAGCCCTTTGTGGCCAGTCCGCTGTCGACCAGCGCTTGCGCCGCGCCCATTACCTTGGCTTCGTCGATTTCTGTGCGAAAGGCGTTCCATGAGTTCCAGCCCATAGGTGGCGTCTGCGCCTGCTTACGTTGCGGTATGCTCCATGCGCCCGTAGGCTTGAGCGGGTCGGCGGCGCTGACTTCGGCATGGGCCATGACGGGTATGAACGTTGTCCCCAGCGGCAGGGTCAGGCTGAGGGTGGCCAGTACGGACAGGCGGGCAAGGCGTGATTTGACGGTCATGGTAACTCCCCGATCTCAGAATTTAGTTTTTGTTTTGATTGAAGAAGACGCGTTTGGCATTGGTGTAATAGAGCTTGTCTATTACGCTTTTGGGCAGGTTCAGGCCGGTGACATCGGCTTCGATATCATCGACGCGGCGCACCGTATCGGTGGCCAGATAGGCCCAGTCATTACGCCAGTATTCATGGGCTGTGGCACGGAAGGCGGCGGGGTCATCGCCCGGATTAAGCGTCAGGTCGGTGCCATACATCAGGCGATCCTGATATTTAATGAAGAAATTTCGCACCTTATCGTGGTCACGCACCGACTGATACTGAATCTGGGTGATACGTGCCGCCAGCTCAAGCGTGGCATTCGGGTGCGCATCAAGGAATTTCGCGGCCTCATCGACGCTCCATTCCAGACTGCCCATATGGGCCCCGACGAAGTTAAGCTCAGGATGCTTTGTCACAAAGCGGTCGCGCGCGGCAATCAGTGCCTCATAGCGCGGCATGTGCGGCTGTTTGTACATGTGGTATTCGGGGAAGTTACCGAAATAGAGCTTATCATTGGTGGTGGTCATTTCCTCGACCGGCAACCAGGCATTTTTCGGTTCCGCCTGATGGGCAATGAACACAAGGCCGCGTTGTTCAATATGGGCGATCACCGGATCAAAGCCAGCATCATCAATAAAGATCAGCTTGCCGTCCTTATCCTTTTCGACCATGCCGATATTCTTCCACACCTTGACGCCCAAGGCGCCCTGATCGGCCTCTGAGTCTATGTAGGCATTGGTTTTTCCGGCCCATTCAGGGGTGCCAAAACCTTGCATGGTAAAGGTAGCCGCATAATGAAAATGCTGCGGATCCGCCTTATGGAAATGGTGCGCGGCATCGGCCTGATCGGCAATCGACGGAAAGGCCGGATAATCGACGTTAATCGTCAGAAGCTCGAAATTGTCGGCCTTCGCTTGTTCGACAAAGGCGGGGTCTTTCACATTCAGGTGTACATGCGCATCGAACTTGCGCACCTTGGCGAAATCTTCAACTGTATAGTGGGTTTCAGCTGCTGGAGCGGTGCATCCCGCAGCCATAAGAACAGTGGCAACCATTAGGGGCAGGCGGTTTAAAAGCATCGCGGCGACCTCCTCAGTTTCGTTAAAACAACGAAAACGAAATTTAATGTTTCGATTATGTGTCTTTTTGTTTGCCTTTTTATTTTGACTTGTGCAACATGAAAATGATCGCAAGGCCCCAACCCATAAGAATACACAGAAGTTAAAACGGGGCCGTCAGGCGCAGAGGAGTTATAGCCACATGATCCCCAAACCGCTTTCGTCCCATATGAAAAGACGTAACTTCCTCAAGCTGATGACCGGAACGGTTGTGGCTTCGGGCTTGGCGGGTGCTTTGCCTGCGGCCGCGCAACTGGCTCTGGCGACGGTAACCGATGGCACGCTGACCATTGAATTTGATACGGCCATGCACAGCCGCCTCATCTCCGGTCTGGGGGGCGCGTCGACCGTTCTGACGGATTTCGCGCCGTCTGACACCTTGTCGCTGAGCGATGGCCGACGCATTGACGCCTTTAATTTCGCCGGTCATTCCCGCGCGGCAGTCAATACGATCCACGGCAAAGGTACGGCCCATACGGTGCGTGGTGTGTCACCTGAGGGTATCGAAAAGACGCTGGTGATCACCCTTTATGAGCGCTATCCGGGGTTTGCGCTGGTTAAGACGACCTATCGTAATCGCGGTGCCGAGGCTTTGTCTGTGCAGCGCTGGCGCGCCCATGCCTATGCGCTGAAATCCGCAGGAACGGGTTTCTGGTCATGGTCGGGCGCGACGCATGAAAACCGTCGTGACTGGGTGCAGCCGGTGGGGGCAAGCTTTGATCAGCCGAACTTTATGGGCATGAATGCCTCTGACTATGGTTCAGGCACGCCGATCGTTGACGCCTGGCGGCCCGATGCCGGTCTGGCGGTCGGTCATGTCGAAACGCGGCCCAAGCTGGTGTCCTTGCCGCTTTTGGGCACTTCGGCGGGCGCTTCGGTGGCCATCGAGGAAAGCCGTGCCTTTGAACTGGCGGCGGGGGAAAGCTTCACGACGCTTGAGACCTTCGTGACGGTCCACCAGCGCGACTATTACGCGACGCTCGATACCTATCGCCGCATCATGGCCGATAAGGGTATGGCGGCACCGAAACCGACCGAAGGCTGCTATGAGGCCATCTGGTGCGCCTGGGGCTATGACCGTGATTTCACCATTGCCGAGATCGAAGGCTCGCTGGCCAAGGTCAAGGAGATGGGCCTTGAGTGGGCGGTGATCGATGACGGCTGGCAGACCTCGGAAGGGGACTGGTATCTTGATGTCGCCAAGTTCCCGCGCAAGGACGAGGACATGATCGCCCTTGTACAGATGATCCGTGCGGCGGGCCTTAAACCCAAACTGTGGCTTGCCCCGCTGGCGGTTGATCCGGGTACGGATTTGCTGCGCTATAATACCGATCAGCTCGTGCTCAATGAATGGGGCGCGGTGCAGGATGTCAGCTGGTGGAACGCCTTCTATCTGTGTCCGGCCTATGGGCCGGTGCGCGATTTTACCAAAGCCCTGATCACCAAGATCATCGGCGAATGGGGCTTTGACGGCATCAAGCTGGATGGTCAGCATATGAACGCCGTGGCGCCCTGCCATAACCCGAAGCACAATCACGCTCATCCGAACGATTCGGTTGAGCAGATTCAGGACTTCTGGAAGATGGTCTATGACACGGCCATTGCCATTAAGCCACATGCGGTCATCGAGTTCTGTCCGTGCGGTACGGCCTATGCCTTCTATAACCTGCCCTATACCAATCAGGTGCCGTCGTCCGACCCGCTGTCGTCCTGGCAGATTCGCCATAAGGGTAAATCGCTTAAGGCCCTGATGGGCGGCGATGCGGCCTATGCCGGTGACCATGTAGAACTGAGTGACAATGGTACCGACTTTGCCTCAAGCGTGGGTATCGGAGCGATTGTCTCAACCAAGTTCACCTATCCCAACGAAGGCCGTGGCAAGGACGCCAATTTCCTTCTGACGCCGGAGCGCGAAGTCGTGTGGCGCAAGTGGATCGACATCTATAACCAGAAGATGCTGCCCAAGGGTCAGTATCGCGGTGAGCTTTATGATATCGGCTTTGATAAGCCCGAGGCCCATGCCATCGAAAAAGACGGCAAGCTCTATTACGCCTTCTATGCGCCGACATGGAACGGTGAGGTGGAACTGCGCGGCCTGAAAAAAGGCAACTATGCCGTTCGTGACTATTTCAACAATAGCGATCTGGGGCGGGTAAATACGTCGGGCAATCGTCTTAATGCGGCGTTTGACGGCTTCCTGCTGCTCGAAGCCACGCCGGTCAGGGGATAGTCATGGATGTGCCTGTTAATACAGACGTAAAACATAAGCGCTGGCTGATGTTTGCTTTTGCGACCGTGGCCCTGTGGGGGGTATGGGGCGCATTTGCCGGTATCTCTGCCCAGCGCGGATTTCCTGAAACGCTTGTCTATTGCGTCTGGGCTTTGACCATGATCCTGCCTGCGGTCTATGTGCTGGCCAAGGCGGGATGGAAGCTTGATCGTGATCCGATGGCGCTGCTGTATGGACTGATTATCGGCTTTACCGGTGCGGGCGGGCAGATGATCCTGTTCTATACCGTCAGCACGGGGCCGGCCTATCTGATTTTTCCGGTCATTTCCCTATCGCCATTGGTGACCATTTTCCTGTCGTTTTTTCTCCTGAGGGAGCGAACCACATGGTTAGGGGCGTTGGGGGTGATTCTGGCGCTGATTGCCCTGCCAATGTTTGATTTTTCACCGGAAAGCGGTTTTTCGGCCTTGAGTGGCGGCAGCTGGTTTCCGCTGGCCCTGATCATCATGGCCTGCTGGGGCGTGCAGGCCTATTTCATGAAGCTGGCCAATGGCCGTATGAGCGCGGAAAGCATATTCTTTTATATGATGCTGACGGGGCTGATGCTTATTCCGGTAGCGCTTTTGATGACTGATTTCAGCCAGCCGATCAACTGGGGCTGGGACGGGCCGCTGCTTACGGCGGGGATCCAGATACTCAATGCCATTGGTGCATTGTGTCTGGTGTTTGCCTTCAGATACGGCAAGGCGATTGTCGTGTCGCCTCTGACCAATGCCGGTGGGCCATTGGTGACGGCGGTTATTTCGCTGCTGGTGGCGGGTATTGTCCCCGGATGGCTTAAGATGGTTGGGCTTGTGCTCGCCTTTATTGCGTCAGCGCTACTGGCATTGACCTGACGCATGACCTGCCCGTTCGCCACCTTCTCGTGTCGGGCCGGACAGGCCTGTCCTTAGCGGGCACTTGCGAGGGACAGGTACTCTAAACCTTGGCCGCCCCTTTTAGGGGCGGCCTTTTTGCGTAGGTGGTTTCTTTTTATCACCTGACTTATCGTTTGTGGATTTGTTTTTCAGGGCCGCCCCTCGGCCAAAGTGTCCTTTTATGGATAAAATATTGTATTTTATTCAATAAGTGTCTTAAACATCGATAATTCATGTAAATAACGTTTTTCTTATTTGTAATACAAAACGCAATATTATATCTTTCGTTTTCATTGTTTTCATTGCGTTTGATTTAGCGATCGGTTAGGCTTGTGACATCTGTTTGACGTCACTGCTTTCTGAAAGGACTTGCCATGAAGGCGATGCTCGATCTGGTCGCCCGCCATAAGGCGGGAGAGGCCTGCGGCATATATTCGGTCTGTTCGGCCCACCCACTGGTAATCAGCGCCACGTTCCGTCACGCCCTGAAAAAGGGTGCCGAGGTCACCCTGATCGAAGCGACCTGTAATCAGGTCAATCAGGATGGCGGCTACACAGGCATGACGCCTGAGGTGTTCCGTAACTTTGTCTACGCACTGGCGGACAAGGCGGGTCTGGTGCGTGAGCGCGTACTTTTGGGCGGTGACCATCTGGGGCCTAACCCGTGGACCAATATGAGCGCCGAAGAGGCAATGAAAAAAGCCGATGTGCTGATTGAACAGTATGTCGCCGCCGGTTTCCGTAAAATTCACGCCGACTGTTCCATGTCCTGCGCTGATGACCCTGTGCCTCTGCCGGAAGAGACCATTGCCCGTCGCGCGGCGCGTCTGATCGCCATTGCCGAAGCGACGCAAAAGCGTGTGGGCGGCGAGCCGTGCGTCTATGTTATCGGTACCGAGGTGCCGGTGCCGGGCGGCGCGGCGGAGGATCTGCCCGAATTAGAGGTCACGCACCCCGAAGCGGCGCTGAATACGGTTGAAACCCACCGCCGTATTTTTGCAGAGGCCGGTATCGCTGATGCCTGGCCGCGTGTGGTGGGAACCGTGGTGCAGCCCGGTGTTGAATTCGACCACCATAAGGTCATTGATTATGACCGCACAAAGGCCGTGGCCCTGAGCCGTGCGCTAAACGATCAGGCCAATCTGGTTTTTGAGGCCCATTCGACCGATTATCAGACCCCCGAAGCCTTAAAGGCATTGGTGGAAGATCATTTCGCCATCCTTAAGGTCGGGCCGGGGGTGACGTTTGCCTTACGCGAAGCCTACTGGGCGCTGGATGCCATTGAGCGTGAATGGCTGGGTGAGGCGAAGGCGTCGCAGTTCCGCAAGGTGGCCATCGAGCGCATGACGGCTGAGCCACGCAACTGGGCGAAATATTATCATTCCACGGGCGATGCCCTTAAGTTTGACCTGCAATACAGCCTGTCCGACCGCATTCGCTATTACTGGCCGGACGCCCTGATCACGGCGGCGCAGGAAGTGATGTTTGACAATCTGGCTGACAATCCGCCGCCTCTGGCCCTGATCAGCCAGTACCTGCCGTTCGCCTATGCGGCGGTGCGCAGCGAGGGGTTACCCCTTGACCCGTCTAATCTGGTGATGGCCCATATAGGGGCGGCGCTGGATGCCTATTATATTGCCTGTACGCCTGAAGCGTCAGTGACCAGTCCGGAGTTTATCGATGCGTGAATCAGTCCCCCCTTTGGGCTTCAGTGATGAGGCCCTTGAGCGTCTGGGCGGTTTGTGGACGGCGCGTGAAATCGTGCAGCAGCCTGAGATGTTGCGTCAGACCCAAAGCCTGCTCATGGCGCAGAAGGCTGACCTGGAAGCGTTTTTGAAACCGGTTCTGGCGCAGGCCAATGCCCGTGTCATCCTGACCGGTGCGGGGACCTCTGCCTTTATCGGGGCCTGTCTGGCGCCCGTGCTCGCGACCGAGCTTGAGCGTCGCGTCGAAGCCATTCCGACTACGGATCTGGTCTGTGCGCCACAGCTTTATTTTGAGGCTGATACGCCGACCCTGCTGGTTTCGTTCGGCCGATCGGGTAATTCGCCCGAAAGTCTGGCGGCGCTCGAACTGGCAGACCGGTTTGTCACTGACCTGCATCATCTGGTCATCACCTGCAACGAAGACGGGGCGCTGGCGCGTTATGCGGCGAGTTCAAAAGGCTATACGGTTCTGTTGCCTGAAGAAACGCATGACCGTTCCTTCGCCATGACCTCAAGCTTTTCGTGCATGACCTTTGCTGCCTTGAGTGCGCTTTCGGGTGTCGAGGCCTGGCAGGATCGTGTCAATGCGGTTGCCGAGGCGGCACAGGGCGTAATTGCTAATTATGTACCGACGCTGAAAGCCATTGCCGATGCCCGTTATGAGCGTGTGGTCTATCTGGGGAGCCATATTTTTCAGGGTCTGGCGCGTGAAGCCGGACTGAAGCTTCTGGAACTGACCAATGGCGCTCTGGTGACGATGTTTGATTCACCGCTCGGGTTCCGTCATGGCCCGAAAACCATTGTCAATGCGAAGACGCTGGTGGTGGTGTTCCTGTCAAACAATGCCTATACCCGCAGCTATGACACCGATCTGGTCGATGAGCTGCGCCGTGACGGTGACGCTGCCCGCGTGATCGCCATTACCGCGCAGGACGGGGCCGGTCTGCCCGAAGCGGATCAGATTCGTATTCGCGGCCTTGAAACGGCGGATGATGCCGCCTTGCTGATTCCCTATATTATTGCGCCGCAAATCTTTGCCTTTTTCGAAGCCCTGAGGCACAATCTGACTCCGGACAAGCCCAATACCTCCGGCACGGTAAACCGTGTGGTGCAGGGTGTGCGCATTCATGAGCTGGACTAGATAATGGGGCAGTCTTCCTATTTTCTCGGGGTAGATGGCGGTGGTACCAAGACGGGCTTTGTCCTGATTGATGCTGAAGGCCGGACAGTGGCAACCCATCAGGGTGGCCCTTGCTACTATATACAGATCGGTTTTGACGGTCTGCATGACCTGCTTAAGGCAGGCGTGGCTGCGGTGCTCGATCAGGTATCAGCAACCTCCGAAGACATCGCCTATGCCTTTTTTGGCTTGCCCGCATATGGCGAGGATTCACACGCCCAGACCTTTCTTGATGCCGCCCCTGAAGCGGTGCTGGGCCACAGGCGTTATGCCTGCGGTAACGATATGATTTGTGGCTGGGCGGGATCGCTGGGTGGAGCCGACGGGATCAATATCGTCGCGGGCACCGGCTCGATTGCCTATGGTGAGCGCGCTGGCAAAAAGGCGCGTTCCGGCGGCTGGGGTGAGTTGTTTTCTGACGAAGGCTCGGCCTATTGGATTGCGCTTCAGGGGTTGAATGTCTTTTCACGCATGTCTGACGGGCGTATGCCCAAAGGGCCGCTATATGACATTTTCCGTGAGCATTTCGGTCTGAAGAACGACCTTGATATTTGCGGGGTTGTGTTCGGTCGGGAACGACCGCCTCGTGACCGGATTGCCGCCCTGTCGCAACTGGTGCGGCGTGCCGCTCAGGACGGGGATGTCGCCGCGCTGAATATATTTGATCAGGCCGGAGCCGAACTGGCGGCGATTATTGAGACTATTCGCCAGCAGATCGGTTATGACGGTGAGGGGGTTATCCCTGTGTCCTATTCCGGCGGCGTTTTTCGTGCCGAAGACCTGATCTTAAAGCCGCTTAAGGCGCATTTGATGGCGCTTTCATCTGCTTACGGGCTTCAGCCGCCGTTACTGTCACCGACGCTGGGGGCCGCGCTTTATGCCGCGCGTCTGGCGGGGCAGCCGGTGAAACTGGCGGATCTGACGATCGCTTAGAACAGAGCAACTGCGGGAGATGATCCCGCAGTTGTTTTTTTAATCAGATACGCACGTTTTCAAGGGTGGCACCCCATGTGGTGCGCCAGCGTTGCTTGATCAGCGTCAGCCCGCCAAAGGCCACAAGCGCCAGACAGGCAAAGCCGATCAAGCCGGGCTGATAACTGCCCAATGCCTGTTTCGACAGGCCGAGGCTGGCGGCGAGATAGAAACCGCCTATGCCGCCAAACATGCCCACCAGACCGGTCATGACGCCAATTTCGTTGCGGAACCGCTGTGGCACCAACTGGAAGACGGCACCATTGGCCATGCCGAGCGCACCCATGCCGATCACCAGCACCAGCAGTGCCAGATAGACGCTTGCGGCTCCGAAGCTTAAGGTCACCAGTGCAATGGCCGCGATGATATACATGATCGACAAGGTGCGCACGCCACCGATCTTGTCGGCCAGCCCGCCGCCGACAGGCCGGAACAGGGAGCCTGCAAAAACGCACATGGCGGTGAAGAAACCGGCCATGACCGGATCAAGGCCATATTCGCCGTTGAAATAGATATTGAGCGACGAGGACAGGCCGACAAAGCCGCCGAAGGAAACGCCGTAGAACAGCATGAACCACCAGGCGTCGGCTTCTTTCAGGATCGCCATATACTGGCTGAACTTTTTGGCCGGAGGCGGGTTTGGGGCGTCCTTGGCAAAGACCATGTAGAATATAAAAGTAGCAATGAGAGGAATGGTCGCCAGCCCGAGCACCGCTGTCCAGCCAAACATATTGGCCAGTGACGGTGCAAACAGGGACGCCAGAACTGTGCCGGAATTACCGGCTCCGGCAATCCCGAGCGCCACGCCCTGATATTTTGGCGGATACCAGCGTGAGGCTAGCGGCAGGGCGACGGCAAAGGACGCACCCGCAACCCCAAGCACAAGACCCAGCGCCAGCACACCGGCGAAGTTATCTATCTTAAGGACAAAGGCAATCAGCAAACCGGCGATGACGATGGCCTGACTGATGGCACCGGTGATCTTGGGGCCGATGCGGTCAACCAGCACACCGTTGACCATACGCAGCAAAGCCCCTGAGAGGATCGGGAGAGCGACCATCAGGCCTTTTTCGGCGGGTGTCAGGCCGATATCGGCGGAAATATGTACCGCCAGCGCGCCCAACAGCACCCAGACCATAAAACTCATATCAAAATAGAGAAAGGCGGACAAAAGGGTCGGTTTGTGTCCGGCCTTCAGGAATTCCTTGGAAATCATGACGAACCTGCGAAGTTTCCGGCGTGCGCGGATCAACGGCGCACAGACCTTTGAGAGAAGGGAGGAAAAGGGAAACAGACGACAGTCCGGTTCGTTCCGGTAGGCGGCCTTCGTTGGCCGTGCCTTAACAATCGCGTGTATACATAAAGCGATGCACCAGAATTTCTGTCAAGGTGCAGTGCAATATTTTTGAGCGCTGGTTACGATTGTTCGTCACAATCATAACTTTTTCTGTCGCATAATGTGAGTCTAAACCCGCTTCACACGCGAGGGAATGCGGACTAGCCCTTAGAGCCAGTCCGCAACCCAGATTTGTCGTCCCGCATGAACGTTCTGATAATCGACCCTGATGATGCCCGCGCGGCCCTTGTGGCCGAAGGCATACGTGCGGATGCCGCCCATAGGGAGGCGGTGATCCATCACTGGCCGCGCTTTGAGCTGATGCGGCTAAAGGACATCAATCCCGACATGGTGATCATTGCCTGTGAAAGTCCGGATCGGGATACGCTTGATGCCTTGCAGATCGCTAACGAACAGGCCCCACGACCGGTGGCCATGTTTGTCGACCGCCATGACGCCAATACCACCTCGCGGGCTCTGGAGGCCGGTGTGGCCGCCTATGTGGTCGATGGCTATGCCCCCAATCGTGTGGCCTCGATCCTGACGGTGGCGGCTGAGCGCTTCAAGCTGATGCAGGGCCTGCGCACTGAACTGGACAAGGCTAAATCCGATCTGGTGGCCCGCAAAACCATTGACCGCGCCAAGGGAGTTCTCATGACCTCACGCGGCGTGAGTGAGGACGAGGCCTATAAGCTGATGCGCAAACATGCGATGGATACCGGACGGTCCATGGCGGCGGTGGCGGGAGACATATTGTCGATTGCCGGCTTACTGAAATCAGGAGAGAACTGAGGTCATGAGCGCACAGGTCAAGATCGGATTCATCGCCCTGAATGACGCGGCCCTGATTGTGGTAGCGGAGGCACTGGGTTTCTACGCCAGCGAAGGGCTTGAGGTCACCTTAAGCCGTGAAGCCAACTGGTCGAATATTCGTGATAAGGTGTCCTATGGCTTGCTTGACGGGGCGCATATGCTGGCGACGCTGCCGCTGTCGCGCGGCCTAGGGCTGGGGCCAACACTTGGGCATATTATTGCGCCTATGGCCTTAGGGGCCAACGGCAATTCGGTTGTCGTGTCTTCACGGCTAAAGGCCGTATTTGAGGATCAGGGGGCCGCAAGTCTGCTTGAGAGTGCGCGTGCCCTGCGTCAGGTGATTCAACTGCGCCGCAGTGTCGGAGAAGGGCCCATTACGCTGGCCATGCCCTTTACCTATTCGCCGCATCATTTTGTATTGCGCCACTGGCTGGCAGCGGGGGGCATTGATCCTGACCGGCAGGTGCAATGGGTGGTTCTGCCGCCGTCACGCATGGCAGATGCCCTTAGGGACGGGGTAATTGACGGCTTCTGTTCAGGCTCGCCCTGGCCACAGATGGCGGAACTGAAAGGCGACGGTCAGGTACTGTTTTCCGACCCCGATTTCTGGACGCTCAAGCCGGAAAAGGTGCTGGGTTTGCGCGGGGTCTGGGCCGAGGAAAATCCTGAGACCGTACAGGGCTTGGTGAAGGCGTTGCTCAGGGCGGCGCAGTGGGCGTCCGAGGCTGGCAATCAGACGGAGCTGGCCAATATTCTGGCACGGGATGTTTATGTCGGCGCGCCGGTTGAAGCGGTGCAAAAAGCTCTGTCCGAAGGCGGTGCGGGACTGGTGCTTGATGCGCAGACGGCGACCTTCCCCTGGCTCAGTCATGCCAAGTGGTTCATGGGCCAGTTTGTCCGCTGGGGTCTGACGTCTGAGGCGCATGATTTCGATGCTATTGCGCGGAGTGTGTACCGCCCTGATTTATGGCGACAGGCAGCGGGGGAGATTGGCCTGAGCCTGCCCCTGAGCGATGAAAAAGATGAGGGCGGTCATCCCCAAAGCTGGAGTCTGGCGGCTAAACCGACCGATATTCTCATGCCGCCGAACCGTCTGTTTGATGGCGGCCTGTTCCGATCTGTGCCTGCTGAGCCAGCCTGAACCGAAACTGTTCGCGCCTGCAAAAACCCTTATTGACATAGGGGCAAAGCTATGGCCCAATAGGCGCAGGATCAAGGAAGATCCAAGACATTCGCTATCAGGCCGTCAACGATGACGGTTTGACGGCTCTAACGGACAAAGACGTCCCGCACCCCTTAAGGCTCATTATGGCCTGACGGGGGTGCGGGATTTTTTTTGGCCTTAACCCAATCTCAGGTTGGCGCACCATGCGCCTTCGCTCTGCCCACAGGAGCAACAGAAATGGCCTTTAATGCCGACACACCCCCAAAGCCCCGCATCGTCGTTATCGGCGCAGGGATGGCGGGTGGCCGTATTGTCGAGGAAATCCTCAAGCGCGATGCCCATCGTTTTGATGTGTCGATCATCGGCGCCGAAGACTGCGCCACCTATGACCGTATTCAGCTGTCGCCGGTTCTGGCCGGTGAAAAGACCTTTGAGGACATCGTTACCCATTCTCAGGCGTGGTACGACACCAACGGTGTGAAGACCCATTTCGGGTGCTGGGTACAGTCGATCAATAAGGATGGCCGCTATGTCACCCTGCATGACGGGGTAACCATTGCCTATGATTATCTGATTCTGGCGACCGGTTCCGACCCGATCCGTCTGCCCTTGCCGGGGGCTGATTTGCCGGGCGTGGTGGCTTTCCGTGACCTGCATGATGTCGATATCATGCAAAAGGCTGCCGAAAAAGGCGGTGAAGCTATCGTCATCGGCGGCGGTTTGCTGGGTCTTGAGGCCGCCTACGGTCTGGCGAAACGCGGCATGAAGGCAACCGTCATTCACCTGATGGATGTACTGATGGAGCGCCAGCTTGATGAGGCGGCGGGGCGGCTGCTGGAAAAAGCTCTGCTCGAGCGCGGTGTGAATTCGGTGCTCAATGCCCATTCCGAAGCCATTGTTGGCGACAGTCATGTCGAAGGCCTGAAGTTAAAGGATGGGCGCATCATTCCGGCATCTCTGCTGGTTATGGCGGTCGGTATCCGTCCGCATGTTGAACCGGCGAAGGCCGCGGGACTGTTGGTTGAGCGCGGCATTGTTGTTGACGATCAGATGCGTACCTCTGACGCGCATATCTTTGCGGTTGGCGAGTGCGTACAGCATCGTGGCACCTGTTACGGTCTGGTGGCCCCGATCTGGGATATGTGCCGCACGCTGGCCGATGTCCTGACCGAGAAAAATGTCGATGCGGCCTATCTTGGATCTGAACTGGCAACACGTCTTAAGGTATCGGGCGTTGATCTTTATTCCGCCGGTCAGTTCAACGGCGGTGAAGGCTGCGAAGACATTGTTTTCCGTGATCCGGCACGCGGCGTCTATAAGCGTATCGTCGTCAAGGAAAACAAACTGGTCGGCACGGTGCTCTTTGGTGAAGCCGCCGACGGGGCCTGGTATTTCGACCTGATCAAAAAGGCTGAGTCCATCTCTGACATCCGTGACACCCTGATCTTTGGTCAGTCGGTAACGGAGGCTCTGGCGGGTGTGGACCCTAATGCCGCCGTTGCAGCATGGCCCGACGACACAGAAGTGTGCGGCTGTAACGGCGTAACCAAGGGTACGGTGGTTGAGGCAATCTGCGCAGGTGCGGACAACCTCGATAAGGTACGTGGCTGCACGAAGGCTTCGGCCAGTTGCGGGTCATGTACCGGCATCGTCGAACAATTGCTGAAGGTGACACTTGGGGATGCCTTCAAGGCACAGACCGGCCCGAAGCCTATGTGCAAATGCACCGAACATGGTCACCAGCATGTGCGTCAGGTCATCGTCGAGCAACAGCTCAAGACCATGCCCGATGTTATGCAGGCCCTGAAATGGGAGACACCGGACGGGTGTTCGTCATGTCGTCCGGCGCTGAACTATTATCTTCTGTGTGCCTGGCCACGTGAATACAAGGACGACCCGCGCTCGCGCTTCGTCAATGAACGCAACCACGCCAATATCCAGAAAGACGGCACCTATAGTGTGGTGCCGCGCATGTGGGGCGGCGTGACCTCTGCCAAGGAATTACGGGCCATCGCCGATGTATGCGACAAGTATGAAGTGCCGATGGTCAAGGTGACCGGCGGCCAGAGACTTGATCTGTTTGGCGTCAAGAAGGCTGATCTGCCAGCGGTGTGGGCTGATCTTAATGCGGCGGGTATGGTCTCCGGTCATGCCTATGCCAAGGCGTTACGCACGGTGAAAACCTGTGTCGGGTCGGAATGGTGCCGCTTTGGCACGCAGGATTCGACGGGTCTGGGGATCAAGCTTGAGCAGGATACGTGGGGCTCATGGATGCCGCACAAGTTCAAGATGGCCGTCTCCGGTTGTCCGCGTAACTGCGCCGAGGCAACCATCAAGGATTTCGGCGTTATCTGTGTCGATTCGGGCTATGAGCTGCATGTCGGCGGTAATGCCGGTATCCATCTGCGCGGCACGGATCTGTTGTGCAAGGTGACGACCGAGGTTGAGGCGCTGGAATATTCCATGGCCTTCGTCCAGCTTTATCGTGAGGATGCGTGGTATCTCGAACGCACGGCGCCGTGGATTGAACGGGTGGGGCTTGAGTTCGTCAAGACGCAACTGTTCGACGATGAAACCCGTACCGATCTCAAGGCCCGTTTCATGGAATCGCAAGCGGTGTTTCAGGTTGATCCGTGGGCGGAACATGCCCCGAAATCAGAACCGGCCAAGGTCTTTTCACCGCTGGCTGATCTGCGCGAAGGGGTCACGCAAAATCATATCACGGAGCAAGCCTGATGAACGTTTCTGTTGCGTTGAAATGGGTGGATGTCGGGGCAGCGGTGGACATCCCCTATCAGGGAGCCCGTCGCGTCGATACCGATCTGGGGGCCATTGCGGTCTTTCGTACGGTCGACAACGAATATTATGCCGTCATGGACAAATGCCCGCACAAGGGCGGGCCTCTGTCCGAAGGTATTGTGCATGGTCGTCATATTGCGTGTCCGTTGCACAACTGGTCGTTCTCACTGGAAAACGGTGAGGCGGTCGGGGCGGACGCCGGTAAGGGCTGCACGCCTACGGTGCCGCTGAAGATCGAGGATGATCGTATCCTGCTGGGATTACGCTGACACATACGAAAGCTTTAGGGCATCATGACTCATTGCGCTGTTCATACCACCTGTCCCTATTGCGGCGTTGGCTGTGGCGTCAAGGCCGTGGTCAATGATCGTCAGATGACGGTAAGGGGCGACGAAACCCATCCGGCCAATCAGGGGCGGCTCTGTTCCAAGGGGACGGCGCTTGGCAATACCTTCGGACTTGAGGGGCGTTTGCTGTCGCCGCGAGTACGCAAAGACGGGCATTTTGAAACAGCTTCGTGGGATGAAGTCCTGTCGGCAGTGTCGCAGAAATTCAATCAGGTGATCATCGATCACGGGCCGGATGCCGTGGCCTTTTATCTCTCCGGTCAATTATTGACCGAGGACTATTATGCGGTCAACAAACTGGCCAAGGGCTATATTGGCACAGCCAATGTCGACACCAATTCACGGCTGTGCATGTCTTCGGCTGTGGCGGCGCACAAGCAGGCCTTCGGGGCTGATCTGGTGCCCGGCACCTATGAGGATCTGACCGAGGCCGACATGCTGGTTTTTTCCGGCCATAACGCGGCCTGGACCCATCCGGTGCTCTATCGCCGGATTGAAACGCGTCAAAACCAGTTTCGGGTCTGTATTGATCCGAAGCGTACCGATACGGCAAAGGCGGCTGACCTGCATCTGATGATCCGGCCACAGACGGATGTGCGGTTGTGGAACGGATTGTGTGCCCATCTGATTGCCCGCGACGCCATTGATCATGATTTCATAGATGGCCACACGCAGGGCTTTTCGCGCCTGATGGCGGCCTTAAGTGCCGATGACCAGAGCATCGATGCCGTGGCTGAGGATTGCGGCATTTCAACGGTCGATCTTAAGGCCTTTTATGATGCGTTTTTACATACGCCCAAGGTGGTCAGCCTGTTCTCCATGGGCTCCAACCAGTCGGCGCAGGGCGTGCATAAGGGCCTGAGCCTGATCAACGCGCATCTGTTGTCGGGCAAGATCGGCAAGCCGGGGGCGGCTCCGTTTTCCATCACCGGTCAGCCTAACGCTATGGGCGGACGTGAGGTGGGCGGTTTGGCCAATATGCTGGCGGCCCATATGGATTTCGACGACGCCTCAAAGGCGCTGGTGCAGCGGTTCTGGCAGTCGCCAACCATTGCGCCAAAGGCCGGTCTTAAGGCCGTTGATATGTTCGAAGCGGTGCGGACGGGTAAGATCAAGGCTATCTGGATCATGGCGACCAATCCGATGGTGTCCATGCCGGATACCAACCGGATTCATGAGGCACTGTCGAACTGCGAACTGGTGGTGGTGTCCGATGTCATGGCCCGCACCGATACCATGGACATGGCCCATATCCAATTACCTGCGGCGGCATGGGGCGAGAAGGACGGCACGGTCACCAATAGCGAGCGTGTCATTTCCCGTCAGCGCAATCTGACGGCCTTGCCCGGAGAGGTGCGGCCTGACTGGGCGATTGTCTCAGAGGTCGCCCGCCGTATGAATGCGGCATGGGAAAGTGCCTTTGACTGGGCTGGTCCCGATGCGGTTTTTGCCGAACATGCGGGTCTGACGGCGTTTGAAAATGACGGGCGGCGGTTCCTTGACCTTGGTGGTCTGGCGGGCATGTCGAAGAGTGAATATGACGCGCTTCAGCCGGTGCGCTGGCCGTTTAAGGCCGATGGTTTGCCGTCGGGGCGTTTGTTTGCTGATGGCAAGTTCAATACGCCTGACGGGCGCGCACGTCTGGTGCCGTCTATTGTACGCAGCCCGGCCAATCAGACCACGCCTGAGTTCCCGTTCAGCCTCAATTCGGCGCGTGTGCGCGACCACTGGCACACCCTGACGCGGACGGCGCTGGCACCGGAACTGAACCGCCATATTACCGAACCGCTGCTCGATATTCACCCGAAGGATGCGAAAGCCCTTGGTATAAAGGACGGGCGGCTGGCGGTTGTCACCACCGCATGGGGTGAAGCGATTCTCAAGGCACGTGTGACGGACGATGTACGCGAAGGCAATCTGTCTGTGCCGATGCACTGGACGAAGCAATTTGCGCCGTTCGGCCGTTCAAACCAGATGGTCAATCCGGCGGTGGATGCCCTGTCGGGTCAGCCGGAATTCAAGCACACACCGGCGAATGTCCGCGCCTATAGCGAACAATGGCATGGCTTTGTCATGGCCCCGCGCGATTTTGACGGCGAACTGCCGCAGTGGGACGATGATACGATCTGGCGGCGTACGACCCATGCCCATGCCGATTGCTTTGAGGTCGCAGGCATAACCTCACCTGACCTGTCAATGATTGAGGCGAGCCTGACGCTGCATGATGCAGGCTCCGGTCTGACGCGGCGGGTGCGTGTCGATGCTCAGGGACGTTTGACGCGCGTGATGTTTGTCGCGCCGATCCATAAGAAACTGCCGCCGCGGGACTGGTTGCTGGAGCGTTTCGGCGATGAGGTTTTAAGCGATGCGCACCGCGCGGCCTTGTTGATCGGACGCTTGCCAGGGACGCAGGACAAGGGCCGCATCATCTGCGCCTGCCGCAGTGTCGGTGAAGTGGCCATCTCCGCCGCCATAGCGGACGGGGCAAAAACGGTCGATGAGATCAGCGAAGCGACCACCGCAGGCACCTCATGCGGTTCCTGTAAGGGCGAACTGAAACAATGCTTGCTGAAGCATGCCAAAACAAAGGAGCTGGCCGATGCCTGAGGGTTTTGTGACACTTACCGGTGCCGGACCGGGTGATGCCGATCTTTTGACGCTTGGGGCCTTGAAGGCGCTCCAGTCGGCGCAGGCACTTTTGTATGATGCGCTGGTCAGTGAGGATATTCTGGCGCTGGCGCCGGAACGCTGTGTGAAAATCTGTGTTGGTAAACGCGGGGATCGCCTGAGCGTCTCGCAGGATAAGACCAATGCCCTGATGGTGCGTCTGGCGCGCAAGGGCCTGCATGTGGTGCGGCTCAAGGGTGGTGATCCTTCGGTGTTCGGGCGGGTCGGTGAGGAGCGTGACTATCTTGAGGCGCACGGCATTGCGCATAAGACTCTGGCTGGTGTAACGGCGGCCTCTGCGGCGGCGGCGCAGTTCGAAGTGCCGCTGACCCATCGTGGGGAAGCCCGTTCAGTGACCTATCTGACAGGGCGCACCAAGGACGGGTCAGTTGATCTGAAAGACTCGGTTGTCTGTGATCCGGAAATGTCGCTGGTGTTCTATATGTCGTCGCACAATGCTGCCCATATTCAGGCGCGCGTGCAGGCGGTGCGCGGCGGGGCCACGCCGGTATTGATTGTCGAAAACGCCGGTCGCCGTTCGGCACGTGCGGTCAAGGGGACTTTGGCGCAATTGGCGGATATGGTGCAGACGGCGGCCTTTGACGGGCCGGTGCTGATCGGGGTCGGGCCGGTGTTTGCCCGTGCCCGTGTACCGTTCAGCGCCTTAGCAAACCAACCAGATTACACGGCTTGTGACGCGCGTCTAACTGCTCACGGATGATCCTGTCCCAGCCATCGGCGCAGGCATTTTCCGAACCGGGCAGGCAGAATATCAGCACCTTTTCGGGCGTTATACCTGCCGTGGCACGTGATGACAGGGTAGAGGTGCCGATGCTTTGGAAACTTAAGGCATGAAACAGCGCCGAAAAGCCATCAATGCGTTTGGCAAACAGAGGCTCAAGCGCTTCGGGGGTGACATTATGTTCATGCAGGCCCGTGCCGCCATTGGTTAGGATGACCTGTACCTTGCCGTCTTCGATCCACCGTAGAACCTGAGCCGTCAGGGCCACCTGATCGTGGGGTAAAAGCGCGCGCTCAGCGAGGATATGTCCGGCGGCGGCGATGCGTTCAGACAGCAAATTGCCTGAGGTATCGGTGTCCGGCGTATGGCGATCAGACACAGTCAGGACGGCGATATTTAGCGGTGTAAAGGGCCTGTTTTTTGACATGGGTCAGCTTTCTGTGGTGCGGGTGCGGCGGTCGATTATCAGGAGCGACCAAAGGATCAGGAAGGCGAAGGCCATCAGCCCCACTGAGAGTATATGGGCCTCGTTCCAGTTCAGTTGCTCGACGGCCTGATAGATGCGGATGGACAGGACTTCGGTCTTGCCCGGAATGGAGCCGCCGATCATCAGGACGACGCCAAATTCCCCGATCGTATGGGCAAAGACCAGAATGGCGGCGGTGATAAATCCACGTTGCGATTGGGGCAGAATGACTCTGAAAAAGGTCTGAAGCCGCGACGCCCCCAGAAGTTTCGCCATCTCCAGCGGTTGTTTTCCCATGGCCTCAAAGGCGTTGCGGATCGGCTGTACGGCAAAGGGCAGGGAATAGAACAGTGACCCTATCACCAGACCGGTAAAGCTGAAGGCCAGTGTCTCAATGCCGAAGGGTCTGAGGATAAACATAAGCGGGCTATGCGGCCCCATCGCAATCAGAAGATAAAACCCTAGCACGGTCGGTGGCAGCACAATCGGTAAGGCGGTCAGGGCACCGACGCAGTCGCGTACAGGACCGCTACCCTGTGATAACCACCAGGCCAGAGGTGTTGCCAGAACGAGCAAAAGCGGCGTCGTAACCGCCGCCAGTGCCAATGTGACGCGTACCGCTTCCCACATAAATCAGTCTACCTCATAGCCTTGTGCGCGAATGATCTTGCGCGCTTCGGGGCTTTTGAGGAAGCCCATATAGGCGCGCGCTGCGGTATTGTTTTCACTGCGTTTCAGCCATACCGCCTGCTGGTCTATGGGGGAATAGTCGGCGGCGGGCACAAGCCAGTAAATCCCTTCGTTACGTCCTTTTACCTGTGAGAGGGCGACAAAACCCATATCGGCGGCGCGGGTTTTCACAAAACCATAGGTCTGGGCGATGTTGCCACCCTTGACGATTTTCGGCGAAATTTGTCCAAAAAGGGCGTGTTTTTTCAGCACCTCTTCCGCCGCCAACCCATAGGGCGCGGTCAGCGGATCGGCGATGGCCAGATGACTGAAGCGTCCGGCCCTGAGGCCCTTGAGATTGACATCTGTGCGCGACTTATCCCCGCTCCATAAGACCAGACGACCATAGGCATAGACAAACCGTGAGCCTTTGACCGTCAGGCTCTGTTGTTCGAGCCAAAGGGGCCGTTCGGCATCGGCGGACAGAAACACATCAAAGGGCGCACCCTGTTGAATCTGCGTCGCCAGTTGACCGGATGAGCCAAAGCTGTGGGTCACGCGATGGCCGGTACGGCGTTCAAAGGCGGTGCCGAGGGTTTTGGCGGTTTCGGTGAAGTTGGCGGCGACAGCAACTCTGATCTCAGCGGCCTGCCCAAGGGCAGGCCACACGAGACACAAGGCCAGCAGAAGGTTTAACAGAACCCGACGGTTAGGCTTCATTTGGCAACCTTTATCACGGATATGTCCTTAACCCCTCTGACGCGCAAGAACAGCAGAGGATGCGATATGCACGACGAAACATATCGAGCATTTGATCTGGATCAAGCTGATCTGAAAAGCGGTAAGGTTCAGAGGGTGTCAGTCCGCCTTCATCAGCGGTTTTATGTGCTCAAAATGTCTCAGGGTGAGGTCATTCGCCTCGGTTTGCAGGGTGCGGTAGAGTCTTAACACCTCATGGCCGAACGGGGTGACGGACGCGCCGCCGCCCTTTGCGCCGCCATGCGCCGTGGCCACCAGCGGTTCTTTGAAGCCGGCATTCATCGATTCAACCATGGCCCAGACGCGGCGATAGCTTATGTCCATTACCTTTGCGGCGGCGGACAGTGAGCCGTGCCGCTCTATGGCCTCAATGAGGTCAGCCTTGCCCGGCCCCATGGCGATGTCACAATCGTGCAGCAGTCGGATATATATTTTGAAAGCGTTGGGCGTAGCGGTCATGGCGGGGATTATGTCATGCTTCTGTGGCGATTACGGGCGCAGCCTCCGACCTGAAGCTTACCCGATCAAAGGGGATCGCATAAGCTTCAGATTTTTGTTTGACGCGCATTCCGAAAAGTGCGTCCCACTTTTCGGAATGCGCTCGTGAGGCAGTCAGGTCAACGAAGACTTTGACACGGATCAAGTATCCCCGAAAGGCCGCAGCCTAAGCTGGTGGTCGCTCTATCTCATCATTTCTTTTTCCCCTGAGGCTGTCATGCGCGCTCTCTGTGCCACTGCGTTGGCGTCGTTACCTGTATTGTTTCCGGCAATGAGTTATGCCGATCCGGTGCTTAAGCCCATTGCTGATCTGCGTTACCGCTATGAGCAGGTGACGCAAGGCAACCGGCCGGAGACGGCTGAGGCGCATACGCTGCGCCTTAAGGCCGGTGTGGAAACCGCACCGGTTAACGGTTTCAGTTTTCTGGTTGAAGGTGAGGTCGTGCGGGCGCTGGGGCCGGTGCGGTTCAATGACACGATCAATCGGAAGACCGCCTATCCGGTAGTTGCTGATCCTGATGATGCCCTGATCAACCGTCTGCAACTGAGTTATGTCCATAAGGGTACCCGCGCGGTGCTGGGGCGGCAGATCATCGCCTTTGATAACCAGCGCCATCTGGGGTCAGTCGGCTGGCGGCAGAATGACCAGACCTTTGACGGGGTGAGTGTCAAAACGGCCTTGGGGGCTAAGACGACGCTTGAGGCGGCCTATGTGTTTCAGGTTAATCGCGTGTTTGGCACGCGCTCGGGGCAGGGGACTTGGGATGACAGCGAAATTTATCTGGCGCGGGTCAGCCATGTGTTCAGTCCGGCGATCAAGCTGAGCGGGTTTGTGCAAGCGCTCGATATTCCGGATGCGCCGGTACAGTCGGGTCTGACGACGGGGATTGTCTTTGAAGGGGCGCATAATTTCGGTACGGTGAAGGGGGCCGTGAGAGCCGAATATGCCCGTCAGAAAGCGTATGGGGCCAATCCCAACCGGTTTGAACTCGGGTACTACAGTCTGGAGCCGTCCCTGAGTATCGGGTCGGTGACGCTGAAGGCGACCCATAGCGTCATGGAAGGCAACGGCGTCAGCGCCTTTCAGTTTCCACTTGGAACTAACCATGCCTTTAGCGGTTGGGCGGATATGTTCCTGACGACGCCTGCGGATGGGTTGAAAGAACAGGCGGTGTCGGTGGTTTATGGCCACAAGTCGGGGCTGAAGGTGCAGGGCGCTTATCACAGCTTTGCGGCAGAGCGCGGCGGGCGTGATTACGGCACCGAGGTCAATTTGCTGATCGAAAAGCCCTTTGCCAAGCGTTTCGTCGCGGGGATTAAATATGCTGATTACAATGCCGACGGGTTTGGCACGGACACGCAAAAGATTATGCCCTATTTTCAGGTGAAGTATTAGAGACGGTCCTAAAGGGTTGTTTTCTGGTCTGCAAAGACTCCAACCCTTTTGCAACCATCTCACAGGTCCTTTCAAAAAAGAGAGAGGGGATCACAGACCTTTGAAATTGCGCAGGCGGGTCGGAAAGGCGCGGGGTGTCAGGTCGGCGGGGTTAAAGGGGCGTTGTGGTGTCGTCAGCCCGCCAAGGGTCGGCACAGTGCGGAAGTTCTGCACCACATAGGGGCCGGTATAGCGAAGAGCCTCAAGCTGGGCGGTCATGATGTTGAGGTCATCGGTATCGAGCAGATCGCCATGCACGGTGGTGCGGATTTCGGTTTCGATAGACGCGGAAGCGATCAGTTTCAGGCTGTGTTCAAAGGCGGAAAAATCCGCATGATGGGTGATGGCCGTATATTTCCTTTCGGGGGCTTTGAAATCAAGCGCGATGAAATCGACCAATGCCTGATTGAGCAGATGTGCGATCATCTCAGGGCGGGTGCCGTTGGTGTCGATCTTGACCTGAAAGCCCATTGCTTTCAGGTAGCGGCATAGCTCGGGCAGGGCATTGGCCAGAGTGCATTCACCGCCGGACAAGACCACGCCTTCGAGCAGGCCTTTGCGGCTATTCAGAAAATCCGTGATCTTCGGTTCAGGCAAACGCGCCAGCGTTCCCTTGACCAGTTCAGGGTTGTGGCAATAGCCGCAGGCCATGTTGCAGCCGGAAAACCACAATATGCACGCCGTCCGCTCAGGGAAGTCCTGAAAGGTGAACGGCGTGATACTGGTGATCGGCAGTTTCGGCCACATGGTCTCAGGTCACGCTTTCGCAGGTGAACAGGGGCAGGGAAGGCGCATTTTCCTTATAGTGTCTGCGTTCCTTGTGTTCGCCTTTTTTGCCATGGTTGAAGCTGGCGACCGGGCGGTGATAACCCATGACCCGTGTCCAGACGAGGGTATCCTTGCCGCAGGACGGGCATTGGTTCTGTTCGCCATTGAGATAACCGTGGGTCTCACAGACTGAGAACACCGGCGTGATGGTGATATAGGGCAGGCGGTAGTTTTCAATGACCGTGCGCACCAGACGCTTGCAGGCTTCGCCGGAGGAAATGCGCTCGTTCATATACAGGTGCAGCACCGTGCCGCCGGTATATTTGCATTGCAGATTGTCCTGAAGGCTTAAGGCCTCAAACGGGTCTTCGGTATGGCCGACCGGAGCCTGAGAGGAGTTGGTGTAATAGATATTCAGATCGAAACCGGCCTGAAGGATGTCGGGGAAGCGCTTTTTGTCTTCCTTGGCGAAGCGGTAGGTCGTGCCTTCGGCAGGCGTGGCCTCAAGGTTATAGAGGTGGCCGGTGTCTTCCTGATAGAGCCTCAGGCGGGCGCGCATGATATCAAGTATGGCCAGTGACATTTCGCGGCCGCGCGGATCGGTCAGGTCATAGGCGTCACCGGTAAAATTGCGCACCATTTCGTTCATGCCATTGACGCCAATGGTGCTGAAATGATTGCGGAAATGCGGCAGGTAACGACGCGTATAGGGGTAAAGACCGCGATCATACATGTCCTGAACGAAGACGCGCTTTTTCTCAAGCGAGTCTCTGGCCAGATCCATCAGCCGTTCGATCTCGGTCGTCAGGCCGGTGACATCATTTCTGAAGCGGTAGCCGAGACGCGCCATGTTGAGCGTCACCACGCCGATGGAGCCGGTCATCTCGGCCGAGCCGAACAGGCCGTTACCGCGCTTGAGCAGTTCGCGCAGATCGAGTTGCAGACGGCAGCACATGCTGCGTACGGCGTGCGGCGCATAGGCTTCGGGGTTGGGCACCTTCTCACCGGCTTCGTTCAGCATGTACTGGCTGCCGATGAAGTTCTGGAAGTAGGAGGAACCGATCTTGGCGGTATTGTCGAACAGGGCCGTGGCCACCGGTGATTCCCAGTCAAAATCTTCCATGATATTGACGGTCGGAATAGGGAAGGTGAAGGGCTGGCCCTGGGCGTCGCCTTCGGTCATGACCTCATAATAGGCGATGACGATCTGCTGCATTTCCGGCTGGAAGTGGCGGTAGCTGAGGTCTTCGAGGGCCGTGACGCCACGCTTTTGCGCCTCAGCCAGAAGGTCGGCATCGTCAATATCTCTGAACAGATGCAAGGTGCCCGCCGTTGGGAAATTGTCCTTGAGGTCAGGCGGGACGGTGATGTCGAGGGTGATATTGGTGAACGGGCTTTGGCCCCACCGGGCAGGCACGTTCAGGTTATAGACAAAGCTTCGGATGGCTTTTTTGATGTCATCAAAGCCTAAGCGATCCTTGAACACATAGGGCGCCAGATAGGTGTCAAACGAGCTGAAGGCCTGAGCGCCCGCCCATTCGGATTGCAATATACCAAGGAAGTTGGCCATCTGGCCCAGAGCTTCGCGGAAATGGCGCGGCGGGCGGCTTGCGACCTTACCAGGCACACCGTTAAAACCTTCATCGAGCAGGGCGCGCAGGCTCCAGCCTGCACAATAGCCGGTCAGGCAATCAAGGTCATGGATATGCAGATCGGCGTCGCGGTGCGCGAGGGCCTCAGAGGGGGCATAGACATTATCCAGCCAGTAGTTAGCGATAATCTTACCTGCTGCATTATTGATCAGGCCAGCATTGGAATAGGAGGTATTGGCATTGGCATTGATGCGCCAGTCCTGTCGGTGGATATATTCTTCGACGGTTTGCTTGCAGCTGACCTGACTGTCGGGGAGGTCTAAGGCGTCGTCGAAGGTCGGAAATATCAGACGTGGATCACTATCGGGCATATCGGGTCTCGCGGCTTGAGAATCAATATATGGACAATCCATATGGGTGATCCACCATATATAGATGTCTGTGGCGGCAATTGATCTGAATCAACTGGGGTTGTTTTCGTGATAAGTTTGAAAAAAGATTCCCCCTCCGTCAGCGACTTCGCGCTGCCATCTTGTTTGTAGAAAATGGTTTAAGATTAGGAGGGACTGTACGTTTTCAGGCCGCCAGTCCCTTCTGAACTATGGGCCGTTGCCACCTTGATTTTCATCGTGGGGGAGCCTGGCCACTTTAGGATTTCATGCCTCGGAAAGTTGCATGGGCGTTTGGGCCCGCAGACACAAGGTTGAGATCATGAAACAGATAGAGCCTAGCACAAAAGTAACGGGTTTGGATATTGGGAAAGATTGGCTTGCTTTAGGTCTTTGCGATGGTCAGACGCACCTGCGTTTTGCCAACACAATGGCCGGTATAGCTGAGCTTATCCGGCAGGTTCAGGAACGGGCTATCGATGAGGCATCGGGTAATTATGCGCGTGATGTCCGCGAGGCTCTGGAGGCGGCACGTCTGGAGGTTGTGATGTTACAGCCGATAGAAGTTCGGGCATTTGCCCGATGGCATCGGCTTCGGTCCAAGTCTGACAAGGCCGATGCGTATCTGATTGCTCTGGCCGCCAAAGCCTAAGGCACGGCTTCTCGGCGTGCCCCTGAACAGGCGGAACTTCTGACGGTTTATGAACAGATCAGCGATCTTCTGGCCAAGTCCAAAACCCACTCCGAACATGACCGTCTAACGGATAGTAAGGCCCTTCGGGCACAGATGAGGGCGTGTTTGCGTCAGGCCAAGGCACAGAGCCTTTGTCTATATCGCAGTACTGTCAGCCAAGCGCATGGATACACCCTTCAGAACCTTCGCTCAAAGGCTTGCCAAAAACGGAAAACCGCCAAAGGTAATCATTGTCGCTGTCATGCGAAAGATTATCGCAGCCGCTAATGCCTTACTCTGGCGGCAAACGCCTTGGGAAAAATCCACATAGTTGCTCCCCCGCTTCGCAGGGGAGGTTTGAGTGTCAGGTGCGGGTCAGGCGGACGGCGATATATTTTTTCTTTGGGAGTTTGATCTTTGGGCGTTTGGGGTCGTGGAAGTCGTAATTGTCTTTCTTGGCCAGCGTAAAGACGCCTTCGACAGGGGTAATGGTCATGTTCCAGGTGTCGATAATATCAACGCGGAACTGTTCGCCGCCGGTAATGCCGTTTTTGGGCACATTCACTTCCCATTCGGCGGGGGCATCGGTGCCAAAATAGCGTAGGTAATACTGGCCTTCGACGCCGCCGAGATGGCGTTCCCACCATTTGTCGATCGGGTTGATGCCGGGGGCGGGGCCGTCTTCCATGATCTGTTTCAGGAAGGCCAGACGCGGGGTAGAGGTGCCGAGAAGTTTGCCGCCCTTGCCCAGCCATGAACTGTCGGGGCCGGTATTGCCGGGTGTATAGGTTTCGGAATGGCCGACATAGGTGCCGGCGATCAGGCCCTGCCAGAAGGCGCCGACCATCTGTTCGCCGGTCAGGTTGCCCCAGCGGGCGTCGATATTGCCCTCATAGCAGACTTCGTCGAAGATGACCGGCTTTTCCCAGACGCTGCGGTAGGTTTCAGCCGTGCGGTCATCGAGAATGGCCGAGCCGTTCTGCACCGAGGCGTGGGTGATCCACGGTTTGTGGTTGTTATACAGGCGCTTGATGTTGTGGATCGAGCGCAGGCGTTGGTGGGGGTCTTCGTTCTGGATCAGGCGCAATATATGATCCCAGTCGTCCATCGACTTGGTTTCGATCAGGTCATATTCGTTGGCGGCTGACCACCAGACATGACGATAGGCCGACAGACGCGCGATCAGGTAACGCACCAGACGCTCGTCCTGCGTGCGGGTCATGTCCGAGAAGCCGCGCTTCTTGTCATAGGGCTGGAAGATGATGACATCGGCTTCGACGCCGATCTCGTACAGCGCCTGAACGCGGCGGTCGAAGATGCGGAAATATTCGGGGTTGAAGCGGGTGGCGTCCCAGTCGCGGTCGCCGGTGCCGGTCTGGACGAAGGGGTGGATCGGTTCGTGGCCGACATTCGGGAAGACGCACATGCGCAGTTTGTTATAGGGCGAGGTTTTCAGCGTCTCTATGGTCTGGGCGCACAGGGCGTCGGATTGCTGCGCCCACGCATAGCAGGTGGTGCCGATCTGACGGTAAGGCGTGCCGTCGGCATAGGCGAAGTGATAGCCTTCGACGACTTCGATCGGGCCGTGGTTTTTACCGGTCGGCGCGGTGGCGGTCAGGGTGCCCGATTGGGCGTTAAGGGCTGAGGCGTTGGATTTGGTCAGCCAGCGCCAGTGACCTTCGGCAGGGGGGCTGAAGCGCAGTTTATAGGTGCCGTCGCCATCATAGAAACCGGGGACGGTGAGGACGGTCTTGCCGTCGGTGAAATCAGCCTTGAGGGAGACATCGATAAACGGATTGCTGCCGTCGGATTCGGTGGGGCCTTTGAGGGTGATTTCATGGAAGCCCCAGCGCTCGGTGGTCGGGGTGGTTTGGGCCTGCGCGGCGCCGGCGGTGGCCAGAAGGGGTAAGGTGGCGGCGGCGACAACGCCTCGGCGGGATATGTCTGGCATCGGGGGCCTCTCCTGTAAGGTTTTATTTATATGATGTCATATGAATAGGATGGAGGACGGTGGAGATCAAGGGGAAAGTGGGAGGGGCGGGTGAGGTGGGGGAAGTAAGAGAAGTAAGAAAGAGAAGAGAAAGATACCCCACCACCCCTTTGCTAAAGCAAAGAGGTCCCCCTTCCCGCCCAAGGCAGGGAGGAGAAGGGGGGCGCCTCGACTAAGGATGGAAGGCTTGGAAGGTGGGTGTGCCCCCTCCGCCTCGACTGCGCTCGGCACCTCCCCCGTACGCGAAGCTCACAGGGGAGGATGTTAGGGTAGGGGCCGTGTGCGGCGAGAGATGTTCACGGGAGCGTGTAAGGGTGTGGGCGGTGTGCAGAAAGCCGTTGACCGGATTGCGGATTTCCCCCTATGGTCGCAAACGGGGGAGCGTTCAGGGTGTCCATGATAGCGGCTGGTAAGAGTGCATCGGTAGCGGCAGAACCTGTGTCGGGAGCTGTGTCCGCGCAGGGTGAGGCTGTGCCTTTGACAGCTGCCGATGTTGAGGCGGCTGAGGCGCTGATCGCCTCTATAAATAGTAATAAATCTATCCAGACAGAGGTGGCGGGGCCTGCGGAGCCTAACCCGTTTTTTGCCAGTATGGCGCGCGCCATCGGTGAGTTTTTTCGCGGAATTTTCGAATTTCTGGGCAAGCTTCTGGAGCCTTTGGGGCCGGCGCTGCCGTGGATTATCGGGATCGGGCTGTTTGCGCTTCTGGTGCTTCTGGCTTCGCCTCTGGTGCGGGCGCTGATCCGGTCACGGTTTGAGCGGCTGTTTCAGCGTGATCATTTGCTGCCGGAAACACCCTGGCGGCCAACCGCCGAAGCGGCGGCGGCGCTGCTTGAGGACATCGAGGCGCTGGCGGCGAAGGGTGACTATGATGCGGCGGTGCATCTGTTGCTGCACCGGTCGGTGGCCGATCTTAATGCTTTCCGGCCTGATCTGGTGCGCAAGCATTTTTCGGCCCGCGATATCTGTGCGCATCCGCTGTTGCCCGATGACGCGCGTCCGGCGTTTCGTGAGATCACGCGCTGGGCGGAAAAAAGCTATTTTGCGGGTATTCCGGTCGGGCGCGAGGGCTATGAGGCCTGTCGGCAGGCCTATGTCGATTTTGTCTCGCAAAAAGACATCGGCAAGGGTGCGAACAGATCGGAGGCGCGGACATGAAGCGGCCTGCGTTGAAAATGCCTAAGGTGTCGTTTGAGCGGATGTTGCCGATCTTGTCGGGCGGGCTGATTGCCGGTCTGTTTGTGATTGCGGGCCTGATATTGCTGTCGCCGAATATCGAACCTGAAACGCCGCCCAAGGGGGTGGTGACCTCAGTGGCGATTAACGGTTTTCAGGGCTTGCGCAAGGCGCTGGAGGCGGAAGGCTACCGGACGCGGCTTAACCGGCAGGAGGCCGGACGGCGCGTGAAGACGGATGATCTGATGATCGTCACGCTCGATGGCGATGCGGTGCTTTATGAGCAGGTAGTGGAGGGCGTGACTGTTTCGCCTTTATCGGTCAGGGAAGAAGCACAGGCACCGGCTTCAGGGCAGAAAGATGTGACGAGAGGCCGCGACTTCTGGGCCAAGGTATTAGATGATGAGCATTATGTCTCAATACCCAATCATGTAAAGTCGCACCAAATTCTGTATGAGCCTTTGGGGCGTGCCGTGCTTGTGGTGGCACCGAAATGGACGGTGAGCGCACCTGATCCCCGCAAACCGCGTTGGGCGGGACAGGCAGCTATTATTGCCGGAGACGGCGTGCAGTTTCAGTTAGGTCTTTTGTCGCCACAACATGTCACTGAAGGCAAGAACGGAGCCGTTACCTATAGCTTTAATCCGCATGATTGGCTATTGGTGCGAGCGGATCACGAGCGGGGGCAGTCCTATGCGATCAAGCCTGCGGTGGGGCAGGATATTGTCAGTACCGGGTTCACCAGTGGCAAGATAACGGGGCTGCAATCCATATCGGGGTCGAACCTGACGCCGCTTCTGGTCGGGCCGAACGGCGAGGTGCTGCTGTCGAAGGTCAATCCGTTAGCCGATGAAGAGCCGTTTGCGGCGCCGGTTTATTTGTTGAGTGATCCTGATCTGCTCAACAATTCGATGTTTGCGCATCCTGAGCGCATGGCCGGTATGCTGAAGGTCATTGACCAGTTAACAGGGGCGGAACCGGCAAAGGCTAAGGTGGTGTTCGACATCACCTTCAATGATCTGGCGCAGGATTCGGATCTGATGCACCACATTTCACGCCCGCCGTTTGTCGGGGTGCCGCTGGCGCTGATGGTGCTGGCGCTTGGGCTGGTGTGGGTGGCGGCGGCACGTTTCGGGCCTGCACATAATCCCTATAGTGAGACACCGCACGGGCGCGGTGTGCGCACCCTGGCTGACAATGCGGCGCGGCTGGTGGCCAAGGCCGGGCGGGAGACAAAGCTGATGCCTGCCTATGCGCAGCTGGTGCGTGATCAGGTGTTGAAACAGGCGGGCTTTGTGCCCAATGCCCTGATGACGGCGGACGAGATGGCGGATCGCCTGAGCGAACGTCACGGGACGGATGAGTTTTACGGCAATCTGTTTGCCGAGACCGATACCGTAAAGGGGATCGGTAACATGCTGGTGCTGGCGAAAAAGCTCAGGCACTGGAAGTCACAAATTACGAAAACGGAGGCCTGAGGCTATGCTTGTTTCTGAAGTGCTGGAGGTATCGCAGCGGCTGAGGGCCGAAATCGGCAAGGCGATTGTCGGTCAGACCGATACGGTCGATCTGATGCTCACGGCGTTGTTTTCGGGCGGGCATGTCCTGCTGGAAGGCCCTCCGGGGACGGCCAAGACCTTGTTGGCGCAGGTCTTTTGCCGATCGTTGTCGCTCAGGTTCGGGCGTATCCAGTTCACGCCGGATATGTTGCCCGGTGACATACTAGGGTCGAACCTGTTCAATTTTCAGACCTCAAGCTTCAGCCTGACCAAGGGGCCGATTTTCTGCGATCTGTTGCTGGCGGACGAGATCAACCGCACGCCGCCCAAGACGCAGGCGGCGCTGCTTGAGGCCATGCAGGAACGGCGGGTGACGCTTGATGGCAAGCCCTATGAGTTGGGTGACCGGTTCACGGTGATTGCCACTCAGAACCCGATTGAACAGCAGGGCACATACCCTTTGCCAGAGGCGCAGCTTGACCGGTTTTTGTTCAAGCATGTGCTGGGCTATCCGAGCCTTGAGGAAGAGGTGCGTATTGTCGAATTAGGCGGCAATGCCGGTCAGAATATTGACCCCGACAGTGCGGGGATCGCGCCCGTGCTGGATGCCACGACGCTTGCGGAGGCCATTAAGGCGGTGGCCGGTGTGCGGCTTAACGAGGCTAATCTCGGTTATATCGTCAACCTGATACGGGCAACGCGCGAGACGCCGCAATTGTCGGTCGGGGCGTCGCCACGGGCAGGGACGTTATTAGCACGGGCGGCGCGGGCGCGGGCGGTGTTGGATGGGCGCGACTATGTGCTGCCGGACGATATCAAGGCGCTTTATCTGCCGTCGATGCGCCATCGCGTGTTGCTGGCCCCTGCGGCGGAGATTGAAGGGCAGAACGTCGATGGCGTCTTGCAGGGGATTCTGGAACGGATCGAGATACCGCGGTGAGACAGGGTGTGGTGATAATGGCGGTTTGCCCCCTCCGTCGCGGACTAACGCCGCGACACCTCCCCCGTAAACGGGGGAGGATGTAAGGTGATATGATTTATCCGACCGCCAGACTGATCGGGCTGATGATTGCCGGTGTGCTGATGGGCACGGGGCTGGTGTTTATTGCGCCTGCCCTGTGGTGGGTAGCGCCGGTGGCCATGATCGCGCTGCTGGTGATCGGGCTGATCGAAGGGGCGTTTGCCGTGCCGCCGTCACGCGTCAGTCTGGTGTTTCAGACGCCGAAGACGATTGGTGTGGCCAGAGACTATGTGTTTGAGTATGCGCTGACCATCGGGCGCGGGCGGTTGCCGAAACGGGCCGAGGTGCGGTGGGGGTTCAACCGGCTGCTGATCAGTCCGGCGGTGGCCGAAAGCCTTGTGTGCGATGAGGCGGGGACGCTGGCCGGGCAGTTGCAGGTTCGGGCCATGGCGCGCGGTCAGGCGGTGATTGAGAGTTTTCATGCGCGGTGGGCGGGGCCTTTGGGGCTGTGTTATGTGCAGAAAAAGGTCGTGCTGGATCGCCCGCTGACGGTGACGCCGGATATTGAAGGTGTGCAGACCGATGCCGCCGCGCTGTTTTCGCGCGATCATATCTATGGGGTGCGGGTTCAGAACCAGTTGCACAATGGGTCGGAATATCATGCCTTGCGCGAGTATGACTCGTCGCAGGACCCGCGGCGCATCGACTGGCGGTCTTCGGCGAAGCATCTGAAGCTGTTGTCGCGGGAGTTTCAGGCCGAACGTAACCATCATATCGTGCTGGCTTTTGATACCGGGCGGCTGATGGGCGAACCTTTGCAGCGCATCAAGAAGATTGACCGCGCCATCTATGCCGGTTTGCTGCTTGGTTACTGCGCCATGAAGGTTGGCGATAATGTGCGCAGTTTCGCCTTTGCGTCGAAGCCTTATCACAATGCGCCTGCCGTGTCGGGCACAAATGGCTTCGCGATTTTGAAGGCGCAGTTATCGGCGATCGATGATCTGCCGGAAGAGACCAATCATACCCTGGCCCTGACCGATCTCGGGTCGAAGATCGCGCGGCGGTCTTTGATTGTGCTGTTTACCGATTTCATCGACGAGATCAGTGCTGATCTGATGGTCGAGGCCTTACAGCGGCTGAGCAAGAAGCATCTGATTGTCTTTGTGGCGTTCCGCGATGAAGGGCTGGAGGGACTGGCGGGGGCGGTGCCTGAAGCGGCAGAAGATGTGACGCGGGCGGTGTTTGCGCGGCGTCTGTTGCAGCAGCGCGAGACGGTCTATGCGACCTTGCGGCGGATGGGGGTTGAGGTGCTGGAGGCGGAGACAGAAGCCATGGCGGTGTCGATTGTGCTGAAATATCTGGCGCTCAAGCGGGAGGATCGGTTGTGAGCATGGCTTTAGGCAGGATTGCCCCCTCCGTCGCGGACTTACGCCGCGCCACCTCCCCCGTAAACGGGGGAGGATATAAGGTCTCTGGCCCCATAAAAGAGAAGGGTTTAAGTAAGATACCCCACCACCCCTTTGCTAAAGCAAAGCGGTCCCCCTCCCCGCCGGAGGCAGGGAGGAGTGAAATGGGAGGCCAGTATGAGTGAGGCACAGAACCGGCCGCCGGTGTTGCAGCTCAAGAGCCAGAAGTTTCGGGAAGCGCGGGAAAAGGACTGGCGGGCGCTGGCGGCGCTGGTTGATCGGGCGGAGAAGGGTAAGCTGAAACAGTTTACGACCGAGGAACTGCTTAATCTGCCGCTGCTTTACCGTCAGGCGATTTCGTCATTATCGATGGCGCAGTCGATTTCGCTTGATCGCAATATGATCGGTTATTTGCAGGCCCTGTGTGCGCGGGCCTATGTCTCGGTCTATGGGCCGCAGGCGCGGGTGACGGAGCTTGTGGCGGGCTTTTTCGGCGATCTGGCGCGGTCAGTGCGCAAGCTGTGGGCCGAGTTCTGGCTGGCCTTTACCTGTTTCTTCCTGGGGGCCTTGGGTGGCTGGCTGATGTGCGCTTTTGATCAGAGCTGGTATACGGCGCTGGTCGGGCATTCGGCGCAGGGGCGGGATCTGATGTCTACGCCGGAGCAGCTCAGGGCGACGCTTGGCGGGGCGGAAAAAGATGACTGGCTGGCGGTGTTTTCGGTCTATCTGATGTCGAACAATACGCAGGTGGCCTTACTGGCGTTTGCGGTCGGGGTGATGGGCGGGGTGCCGACGGCGCTGTTGCTGATCATGAATGGCATGATGTTAGGCGCCATGCTGTGGCTGTTTTTCGAGCGCGGGGTAGGGGTCGAATTTGCGGCCTGGTTATCCATACATGGCACGACCGAAATACTGGCGATTTTGCTGGCCGGTGCCGCGGGTTTCTATCTGGCGCGGCGGTTGTTGTTTCCGGGGCATCTGACACGCATGGCGGCTTTGGCGCAGGCGGGCAAGGTGTCGGGCACGCTGATGCTGGGGGTTATTTTGCTGCTGGTGCTGGCGGGTATTATCGAAGGTTACGGGCGTCAGACGATTACCGATACCGGCTGGCGGTTTGCCATAGGGGGCGGATTATTGTTGGTGTGGGTGGCTTATTTCGCGCTGGCCGGACGGGCTTTTGGCAGGAAGGCTGTGCGGGATGGCCGCTAAGGGGAAAAAAGAGCGCGATCTGATGGGGGGCAGCGTCTCGCAGGCCATGGGCAGCGAGGCGGGGCTGAGGACGGTGATCACCACGCCCGAAGGCGTCAGGCTGGCGTTTAAGGCGGCGGATTTCGGTACGCGGCTCGGGGCGTTTCTGCTTGATTATCTGATCATGATCCTGATCCCCATCGGGATGGTGATCCTGTATCTGGTGCTGCCGCTGCCTTATCTGATGAAGGTGGAAAACTGGAACGGGCCGATGGTGCAGTTCCTTATCATCCTGTTCCTGATCATGCTGTTTTTCGTGCGCAGCGGCTATTTCATGTTCTTTGAAATGGGGCCGAGGGCGGCGACGCCCGGAAAACGGGTGATGAAGATCCGCGTTATTGCCCATGACGGCGGGCATCTGACGCCGTCGATGGTCGTGACGCGCAATGTGCTCAGGGAGGTCGAGTTCTATCTGCCGCTGACGCTGGCGGCGTCGATCAGTAACAGCGGAGGCAGTGGCTGGGCGATATTTGCGGCGCTGATCTGGACGGTCGGGGTGGCCTTGTTGCCGTTGTTTAACAAACAGCAGGCGCGGCTGGGGGATTTCCTTGGCGGGACGCGGGTGGTGCATGTGCCGCGCGAGGTCTTAAGCTATGACCTCGTCAATCTTGAGGTCGAACGCAAGGTCGGGATCGTGTTTACGCCTGAGCAGGTGGCGGCCTATGGCGAGAAGGAATTGCAGGTGCTGGAGACGGTGTTGCGTGAACGGCGTCCGGCGACCCTGACGGCGGTGGCCGAGCGGATCAGGAAGCGGATCGATTATAATGTGCCGTCCGATCCGCGCGATATTGCGCCGGACGAGACGTTCCTTAAGGCCTATTATGCGGCGCTGAGGACGCATCTGGAGCATCGGATGCTGCTCGGGCGGCGGCGCAAGGACAAGTTTGACGAGACGCGGTAGGTAAAGAAAAACACCCCTCACCCCTGCCCTCTCCCCTGAAGGGAGAGGGGGAATGCCCTGCTACTCAAAGACAGCGGCGGTGGCTTCGGGGGCGTTGCCTTCTTTGGATTCACGCAAAACCACATAGATAACAACGGTGAAGACGGTGCTGATCAGGGTATAGAGGCCTTCGATGATCGAGTTCAGGCCGATGATCAGGGCCGGTGACTGGCTGGCGAAGATCATGCTGACGGCCTGAATGATGCCGCCGAAAATGGCACCGAAAATGGCAATCAGAAGGAAGATCAAAAGGATCGCCCAGCGGTGGTTTTTGGTCAGTTCCCAGCTGCGTTTCAGAGCGTCGGTAATGCCGGTGCGGCTTTCGGCGACATAGGCCGGAATGGCAACCGACAGGGCCACTGATACGATTATGCCCGGTATGATCAGCAGGATAAAGCCGAGCATAATCGCCAGACCGCACAGAACCATGACAATGAACAGCGGGACAATATTGATCAGGCTGCGTTTCAGGGCGGGGCCAATGTCGAAGGGCCGGTTAACCGCACGCGTGACGGTCAGTTCGGTCACTACGGACATGTTGATAAAATAAAACAACATCGACAACACACCGAACGCGATCATGGCCATGACCTGTTCACCGCCCCAGGCTTGGGGGTTGTTCACATCAAGGCCGCTGGTGGTATAGAAAATGGCGGCGCTTAGCCCCACTGGAATGGCATAGGTCAGAAGGCCGGTGAGCAGAAGCAAGGCGAAGTTCTGGCCGATAAGGGTGAAGCTGCGTGAGAACACGTTGGCGATGGTGAAGGTCATGAAGTCGCGCTCCTGAAACAGTCCAAGTCTGGCATGATTTGCGATTATTAGTCAAAGACTGCTGCGGTCACCTCAGGGGTGTGGCCTTCTTTTACTTGGCGCAGGGTGGTGTAGATGAAGAAGAAAAAGACAGCTAAAATGATTGAACCCAGACTCGAGGTCAATGCTCGTGCGAGCGCGGTTATCAGAGTGTTATCAAGGTAACTGACGAGAGCACTCTCGATGGAGGATAAAAGGATCAGACCTATAAGCGGGGGAATAAGTGTAAACATAATGTCGACACGGTAATTTTCCGTGAGCTTCCAGCTTCGTTTTACCGCAATGACTAACCCCTTGCGGGCTTCACAGATATAGGCCTGAATGGCAACGCTTAGGCCGAGTGCGACGATAATCCCCGGAATAATCATCACCATTATTCCCAGAGAAGTCATTACAGTCCAAATAACTGACAATATGAAGACAGGCAGCATATAGAGGAAGCCCTGTCTCAAGATATGGCTGAGGCTGAAATCTGCACCGGAAATGCGGGTGCTCAAAAACAGGGTTAAAACAGCTAAATTAAAAGCGCCTAAAAGGGCTTCTGGTACGGCGCTGAAGGGGGTGGCGATGGTCAGGGCTTCGCTTGAGAGAAAAGGGATAATAACAGCGTTCTGCAAAAACGGAACAAAAGATAACAGGAACGACGGGACCGCGAGGCACAGAACCGTGAGGCCTATCAGAATGCCGGCGTTTTGCGACAGAAAGCTGTAACTTCGGGAATAAACCGTACCGATTTTGAACTTCATGACACCCCCTGCGGCCCGTTGTTGCGGTAAAATCTGACATGATAGCGTCCGATCGGCAAGGGCATAATATTGACAGAACAGACGAGTCTGTTCAGTTTTGGTGCATGAGTCAGATTGCTGTTAAAGATCGTATTATTGCTACGGCCCTTGGGCTGTTTTATACGCACGGGTTACGCGCCACGGGTGTTGACCGCATCATCCGTGAGTCAGGGGTGGCCAAGGCCAGTTTTTACCGTCATTTCCCATCCAAAGACCTGCTGATTGCCGAGGTGTTGCGGCATTGGCATGAGGCGGATTTTGCCGCCTTGAGGCAGGCGGTTGAGGCGGTGGAGCCGAAGCTCAGGCCGCTTGAGGTGTTTAATGTGCTTAGTGAACGGGCGCAGGCCGAGGGCTATCGCGGCTGTGCGCTGAATAATGCGGTGGCCGAATTGGCGGACAGGTCGCATGCGGGCTTTGGGTTTGTGGTTGAGGCCAGGGCCGAAATCCGGCAATGGTTCGAGGCGCTGTTGTCAGAGGCCGGATTTACCGATATGGCGGCGGAACTGTCTCAGGAATGGTTGCTGCTTTATGACGGGGCGCTGACGGTGGCGTTACGGCAACCGGCGGCGGGACGGGTGGCCTATGTCACCGCCGAGCGCGTGTTGCAGCAAATTCAGCTTAAACGTTTGTTGAGTAGGAGCCTCGCGCAATAGCAATGCTGCGGCAGGATTGTATTTTGTGCGCCGTTTGCAATTGGCGGTTGATTTCCGTCGTTTTCCTATTAACCCTATAAAAATCAGTAGCCTGTAAAAGTCCTGCGTGCCCGAGTGAACACCTCAGGCGAAGCCATAATGCAAAATGCAGGATAGGGTGAATATGTACAGAGTTTTGGCATGTCTGCGGGATCAGCACGACTGGGTGCTGGTGGGGCTTGCGGCGCTGGTGTGCGTGGTCTCGAGTGTGACGGCGGTTATTCTGACGCGCCGCGCGGTGGCTTCGGAGCGCAAATCTCGTATCAAATGGGTGCTGACGGCGGGGGCCGCCGGTGGGTTCGGCATCTGGGCAACCCACTTCATTGCCATGATGGCCTATGATCCCGGTGTTCTGGCCGGATATGACGGGCCGATGACTTTTATGTCCCTGATACTGGCCATGGCCCTTACCGGTGCGGGTATTGCGCTGGTGGCGACCCATGCTGACCGCCGCGTGCGGGTCGCGGGTGGCGCGCTGGTCGGGGCGGGCATTGCCGCCATGCATTTTACCGGAATGTTTGCCCTGAGAGCGCCTGGCTATATTGTCTGGGCGCCTGATCTGGTGGTGGTATCGGTTGTGGCGGGCATGGTTCTGGCCGCCTGCGCCTTTGGGCTGATTTCGAAAAACGGAGGCTGGCGTCAGACGACCGCGGCGGCCCTGTTGATGGTTGTGGCGATTGTCGCGCACCATTTTATCGCCATGGGCGCGGTCACTATGATGCCTGACCCGTTGCGGGCGACCGGCGGGACGCTTTTGTCATCCGATACGCTGTCGGCGGTGCTGGCGACGGTGGCCATGGGGGTTATGACCCTGTGTATGGGGGCGGTGATCTCAAATCGCCGGATGGAAGAAAAGGAACGGCATTTCCGCACGCTGGTTGAGGCGGTCAATGACTATGCCATCTATATGCTTGATCCCGATGGTCGGGTCAGTAACTGGAATGCCGGTGCGCATCGCTTCAAGGGCTATTCGGCGGCAGAGATTGTCGGCCGTCGCTTTGATGTCTTTTATCCCGAAGCCCAGCGCCGTGCTGGTAAACCGCAACGAGCGCTCAAGCTGGCGCTCGATAAGGGGCGGTTCGAGGAAGAAGGCTTGCGGGTACGCAAGGATGGCTCAAGTTTTTACGCCCATGTCATTATTACGCCTATTCGTGATGATGCCGGGACATTGCTCGGCTTTGCCAAGGTGACGCAGGACGTTACCCAGAGAAAGGCCGATCAGACACGTCTGGCGCAAACCGCCTATAATCTGGATGTTGCGCTTAAGCACATGTCGCAGGGTCTGCTTTTGTTTGATGCCGAGGAGCGTCTGGTGCTGGGTAATCCGCGTGCGCCTGAGATTTTCGGCATTGAGGCGACCTGTCTGGCGCCGGGGGCGGGGTTTAAAGACCTGTTGCGGCTGGTGATCAGGGCCGATCCCAATTTCAGCGACGAGCTGCTTGAGGAACGCTATGGCGTGCATCGTAACCTGATCGATCAGGATGACGGGGGCACGATTATCAGCGAAATACGCCAGGACTGCATTGTCCAGATATCGCATCGTCCGATGAGTGACGGCGGCTGGGTGACCACCATTGCCGACATCACCGAGCGTCGTCGTGACGAGGAGCGCATTCACCATATGGCGCAGCATGACGGTCTGACCGGATTGCCGAACCGTGTGCACTTCAACCGCCGACTTGATGAGGCGCTGGAGTGGGCGCCGCGCACGGGCAACAAGGTGGCGGCGGTGGCCATTGACCTTGACCGGTTCAAGGAAATCAATGACCTGCGGGGGCATGCGGCCGGTGATACCGTGTTGCAGACCATCTCGGCACGTCTGGGTGACATGCTGGGGGAGGGCGAATTTGCCGCGCGTCTGGGGGGCGATGAATTTGCCTGCATCAAGTATTTCTCGGATTCGCGGCATCTGTCGGAGTTTCTTGAGCGGATTCAGGCGGCTTTGTATACGGCGATTGATCTTGACGGGTTCGAGGTATCGCCCGGCGGGTCTTTGGGGGTGGCGATCTATCCCGATGATGCGAAGGATCGCGAAACCCTGATGAATAATGCCGATCTGGCGCTGTATCGCGCCAAGTCGAATCCGACGGAGTCGGTGTGCTTCTATGAGGCACGCATGGATGAGGCGGCGCGCGATCGTCGCGCATTGGCCAAAGACCTGTGGGAAGCGGTGAAGCTTGATCAGTTTACCCTGCATTATCAGGTGCAGAAGTCGGTCACCACGCAGGAAGTCATGGGCTATGAGGCGCTGCTGCGCTGGAAGCATCCGGTCAGGGGCAATGTCTCGCCGGCGGATTTCATTCCGGTGGCCGAAGAATGTGGCGTGATCATCGATATTGGTGAGTGGGTCTTGCGTACCGCCTGCGCCGAAGCGGCCAAATGGCCGGAGCATGTGCGCATTGCCGTCAATCTGTCGCCGGTGCAACTCAATGGCCCCGATCTGGTGCGCAAGGTGCATGAGATTCTGATCGAGACCGGATTGTCGCCCAAGCGGCTGGAGCTTGAGATCACTGAGACGACCATTATCGGCGACAAGGTGCGCGCCCTGCATCTCTTACGTCAGATCAAGGCGCTGGGGGTCAGTATTGCCATTGACGATTTTGGCACCGGCTATTCGTCACTCGATACGCTCAATTCCTTCCCGTTCGACAAGATCAAGATCGACCGTTCGTTCCTGATGGAGGCCGAACAAAGCCCGCAGGCACGCGCCATTATCCGCGCCATTCTGGCGCTGGGTAAGAGTCTTGAGGTGCCGGTTCTGGCGGAAGGGGTCGAAACCGAAAGCCAGCTGGGGCTGTTGCAGTCGGAAGGCTGTGACGAGGCGCAGGGCTATTATCTCGGGCGGCCAGCCCCGATTGTGGCGGCGGATATGGCACGGGAAATGGCCTATAAGCAGAAGGCGGCGGTTTGAGGGGACGTTGCTTGCTCCTCACGCAGTTTCTCTTTGCCCCTCACCCCAGCCCTCTCCCCTGAGGGGAGAGGGGGAAGTAAGAAACCCCACCACCCCGACCGTAACGGTCGCGGTCCCCCTCCCCATCTGAGATGGGGAGGTATGGGAAGAGACTCTTCCGGACGTGAGAGGGGGGATAAAAATGCAATCTTTTCGCAACTTTGTGCGACGGATCGGGCATTTCCTCACGTAAAAGGCAGTGGGGATATGGTATGAGCTGAGGCTGTGGCCGGATCGGTTAATCGGTCGGGACGTAAGCTTGTACCACCGAAATGATGCCGCCGCCTGTATGCGGCTGGAAGGACTGCATGCTGTCGCGTTTTTTTATTGACCGCCCGATCTTTGCCTGGGTGATTGCCATTGTCATCATGCTGGCGGGGCTGCTCAGTATCCGCACGTTGCCGGTCGAACAATATCCCGATATCGCCTTGCCGCAGGTGCGGATCAACGCCTCCTATCCGGGGGCCTCAGCCAAGACGGTTGAGGATTCGGTGACGCAGGTCATCGAGCAGGGCATGATCGGCCTTGATCGCCTGAAATATATGAGTGCCTCAAGCTCGGATAACGGCAGCGCCAATGTGACGCTGGTGTTCGAAGCCGGTACCGATATCGATGTGGCGCAGGTGCAGGTGCAGAATCAGGTGCAGAGCATCATCAACCGCCTGCCGCAGGATGTGCAGGCGCAAGGGTTACGCATCAATAAGGCGTCGAACAATACGCTTCTGATCTTTTCGCTATATTCGCCCGACGGGTCGCTGACCAATGCCGATCTTGGGGACTATATCGGCACCAATATTCAGGACCATCTGGCGCGGGTGGATGGGGTCGGCGAAACCAATATTTTCGGCTCGCCCTATGCCATGCGTATTTGGCTCAATCCGGACAGGCTGGCCGCGTTGAAGCTGACGCCTTCGGATGTGGTGACGGCGATCCGTGCCCAGAATGCGCAGGTTTCTGCCGGACAGCTGGCGGCGCAGCCGATTGAGGCGGATGTGGCGCTCAATGCCACCATTACCTCGCAGTCACGATTAACGACGCCGGAGGAATTCCGCGAAATTGTGCTGAAAAGTTCGGTGGAGGGCGCGACCGTTTATCTTAAGGACGTGGCGCGGGTCGAACTGGGGCAGCAGAGCTATAATTCGGTGTCGCGTCTGAACGGGCAGCCTGCGACGGGGATCATGCTCAATCTGGCGACGGGGGCCAATGCGCTTAAGACCGCCGATCTGGCCAAGGCCAGAATGGAAGAACTGTCGAAAAACTTCCCGGCCAATATCGCCTATGCCATCCCGAATGATTCCACCGACTTCATCAAGCTGTCGATCAAGGAAGTGGTCAAGACGCTGGTTGAGGCCGTGTTTCTGGTCTTCATCGTCATGTATCTGTTTTTGCAGAACTGGCGCGCGACGATCATCCCGACCATTGCCATTCCGGTCGTGCTTCTGGGGACGCTGGGGATACTGGCGGCGTTCGGGTTCTCGATCAATCTTCTGACCATGTTCGGGCTGGTGCTGGCGATTGGTTTGCTGGTGGATGACGCCATTGTCGTGGTCGAAAACGTCGAGCGGGTGATGCATGATGAAGGGCTTGATCCCATCGAGGCCACGCGTAAATCGATGGATGAAATCACTGGTGCCCTGATCGGTATCGGGCTTGTGCTGTCGGCGATCTTTGTGCCCATGGCGTTTTTTGGCGGCACCCAGGGCATCATCTATCGTCAGTTTTCCATCACCATTGTGTCGGCCATGGCGCTTTCGGTTGTGGTGGCGCTGGTGCTGACGCCGCCTTTGTGTGCGACGATCCTCAAGCCGATCGACAAGCAAAAACATGCGGACAAGAAAGGCTTTTTCGGCTGGTTCAACCGCTTCTTTGATAAGGCCAGCCGCAGCTATATGGGCCGCGTGGGCAAGATTATCGCCAAACCTGTGCGTTATGTGGCCATCTATCTGGCGGTGATTGCCGCCTGTGGCATGATGTTCAAGATCCTGCCGACCTCGTTTTTGCCGGATGAGGATCAGGGCTTTATGTCGACCTTTATCCAGTTGCCGACGGGCACGACGGCCAATATCACGCAGGAAGTGGTCAGCAAGGTCGCGGCCTATATGGAGAAGGATCCGGCGGCGCGTTATGTCTTTTCACGCGTCGGCGGCGAGCAAAATCAGGGCAATGTCAATATGCGCATGAAGCCCTTTGATGAGCGCAAGGGGGCGGATATGCGCGTACCTGCGGTCATTGAGCGGGCGCGGAAAGAGTTTGCCAAGCCGGAATATAAGGGGGCGCGGATCATCCCGTCCCAGCCGCCGGTGGTGCGGTCACTGGGGGATTCGTCAGGCTTTTCATTTGTGCTGAAAGACGTTGGCGGTATTGGCAATGAGGCGCTTTTGAATGCGCGCAATGAGTTTATCCGTCTGGCGGAAGCGGACTCACGGTTGGGGTCGGTGCGGTCAGGCGGTGAAGACTATTCGCCGCAGCTCAAGATCGATGTCGATAAGACCGCGGCCAATGTCATGGGCGTCGGGATCACGGAAATCAACAGTGTTCTGAGCGTGGCCTGGGGTGGTTCCTATGTGAACGACTTTATTGATCGCGGGCGCATCAAGCGCGTTTATGTGCAGGCCGATGGGCCTTACCGCATGCGGCCGGAAGACCTTAATCGCTGGTTTGTGCGCAACAGCGCCGGTGAGATGGTGCCGTTTGCCGCCTTTGGCTCGTCACGCTGGGTGACGGGTTCGCCTAATCTGCAACGCTATCAGGGGTCGCCGTCAACGGGGATTTCAGGCATGCCCGCCGAAGGGCTTTCGACCGGTGCGGCCATGACGGCGGTTGAGGAAATCGCCCAGCAACTGCCGGAAGGCACGGCGATTGAATGGACGGGCGTGTCCTTGCAGGAACGTGAGGCGGGGTCGCAGGCACCGGCGCTTTATGCCCTGTCGATCCTTGTGGTGTTTTTGCTGCTGGCGGCGCTTTATGAAAGCTGGACGATCCCGTTTGCGGTTATTCTGGTTATTCCGCTCAGTATTCTGGGGGCCTTGCTCGCGACCTATGCGCGCGGGCTTGAGAACGATATCTTCTTTCAGGTCGGGCTGTTGACGACCGTGGGGTTGAGCTCGAAAAACGCTATTCTGATTGTCGAATATGCGCGTACCCTGCATGCGCGGGGTATGGGCCTGATTGAGGCTACGCTTGAGGCCTCACGTATCCGGTTGCGGCCTATCCTGATGACCTCGTTTGCCTTTACGTTCGGGGTGTTGCCGCTGGCGATTGCCTCAGGGGCGGGGTCAGGGGCGCAGCATTCCATCGGTACCGGTCTGATCGGGGGCGTGCTATCGGCGACGCTTCTGGCGATCTTCTATATTCCGCTGTTCTTTGTGCTGGTGCAGCGGTTTTTGGGCAAGAAGGCGAAACCGGTGGCGCAGGCATAGGACTTGATGGTTTGGGTCATTTGAGTTATATTAATGATCAGATGATCGAACCGGAGGTGTCCTATGGGGGTTGTCCCGCTTGAACTGCATGACGGTCGCCTGACGGACTTTACGGGCATGTACGCAGCGCCTGCACATGTGCGTGTGGGCTGGGTGCGCAAAGGGGTGCGGGCCGCTGAGCTTAAGGACATGATCGGCCGTATGGGCGTGGCGCAGGAAGTCCTGCTGAAGCAGCTTAAGCTGTCGGCGGCCACCGTCAATCGTAAGGCCCGGCGCGACGAAGGCCTGTCGTCGGAGGATAGCGAACGGGTCATGGGGGTGGCGCGGCTTATCGGGCAGGTGCAGACCATGGTCGAGGAATCCGGCGATCCCGAAGGCTTTGATGCGGCGCGCTGGGTGGCAAGATGGCTTGAGACGCCGCTTCCGGCCTTAGGTGGCGAGACGCCCGGCAGCTATATGGACACCATGCAGGGGCAAGCCATGATTTCCAATCTGCTGGCGATGGCGCAGTCCGGGGCCTATGCCTGATGGTGGCTAAGGGGGGCGTTGAGACACGTTTTCTGTGGCGTATTGGCACGGATACGCCGGGCTATACAGCCGATGACATGAGCGGGACGGGTTCCAAGATTACGGGTGGTCGCTGGAATCTGCAGGGGCAGGCGATGGTCTACTGTTCATCGAATATTGCACTGGCCTGTCTTGAGACATGGGTGCATCTGCGTGAAGGTGATCTGCCGTTCAACCGCTATCTGGTGCGCATTGAGGTGCCGGAAATTCTGTGGCAGGGGGCGGCTATATTTGATGCGGCGGCCCATGTCGGCTGGGATGCTGTGCCGAAGGGTATGGTGAGCATTGAAGCGGGGGGGCGCTTTGTTGCCGAGGGGGCTTCGGCCCTGATGCGTGTACCTTCGGTGATTGTGCCGGAAGAAGACAATGTGCTGATCAATCCCCTGCATCCGACAAGCCAGACGATCCGCGCCGTCAAGGTGCGCAAGTGGCTCTATGACGGGCGGATGCGGTAACAGGCGTCAGCCTGCCATGCGTTTGATCAGGCCGTCCTTAAGGACAAACTGGTGGAACAGGGCCATGACGATGTGGCCGAGGATCAGCACCAGAAGCACCCATGCCAGTTCGCCGTGGAAATTGGCACCAATGTCGGTTGCGGCCTTGATGCCGGTATCGGGGGCGCGGGCCGCGAAGATTTCAAAACCGAACGGGGCAAAGGCGCGCTCAGACCCCCAGGCGCGGATAAGGGCGGCGGAAGGTACGGCGAGCAGCAGGACATAGAGGCCGAGGTGGCCCAGTCTGGCGGCGTAGCCTAACAGGCCTTCGGGCGGGCGGGGGCGGTGTTCGCGGTTGATAAAGGCCCAGATCAGGCGGATGAGGATCAGGACAAACAGGCTGGTGCCGACCTGATAGTGGTTGGCTGAGAGCGCTTCGGTCAGGGCGTGGTCGCGCCCCAGTGTCACCTTGCTGATCATGCCGGAAAATTGCCAGACGATGAGAAAGGCCATGCCCCAGTGCAGGGCGCGGGTGACGAGGCCGTATCTCTGGCGGTTGTCTCTGGTTTGCATAGGGTTACCTGTTTTTTTGATGTCCTTGGTAATCCGAGCCTAACCTGTTTTCGCGGGGGGTGGCGATTAACATATGTTTGATGAGGTTGCGCGACGGAATATGAAAAAGCCCCCGCCGGTAAGGGCGGGGGCTTTGACTCTGAAGATACCCGCTCGGCACCTCCCCATGCTGACGCATAGGGAGGAGGGAGCCTTTTTATCCTAATCCAGTCTGACGACCACGACCGATTTGGCGGGGATGTTCAGTTCAAGGACATTCCCCTTCACCTTGCCGCCGGTATAGGCTTTCGGGGCGATGACTTCAGGCTTGCCCGGTGTGTTGTGTGCGTCCATCTGGGTGTGGGTTAGGACTTCGCCGGAGACGGATTTCGCCTTTTCAGACCCCAGATTGACGTTCAGCACATAGCCGTTTTGCGGGTGCATATTGGCGACGGCAATATAGATCTTGCCGTCCTTGCCGCGGGCGGCGGTTGTGTTGAAGGCCGGAATGGACTTGTCGCCGACCGTCCATGTCGGGGCGGTGACTTCGAGCGGCAGATGTGTGGAATCGTGGAACGGCACATACATCTTGAAGGCGTAATAGGTTGGCGTCAGGGCGATGTTCGGCCCGTCGGTCAGGATCATCGCCTGAAGGACGTTAATCGTCTGGGCGATGTTGGTCATCTTCACGCGATCGGTATATTCGTGGAAGATGTTGAAGTTGGCAGCCGCGACAATGCCGTCACGCAGGGTGTTTTGCTGATAGAGGTGGCCCGGATTGGTGCCTTCTTCGACATCGTACCATGTGCCCCATTCATCGACATAGAGCGCGATGCGTTTGTCCTTGTCATGCTTGTCCATCGCAGCGGTGTGTTGTTTCAGGAGGTCGTCCATGCGCAGGGTTTGATGGAAGGTGGAGAACCACTGGTCTTCGCCGAAGCCGCGGGCCGCGCCTTTTTTGCTCCAGTTGCCGGTTGGCAGGGTGTAGTAGTGGACGCTGATGGCATCCATACGACGACCGGCATGGCCTACGACCACATCCGTCCAGTTGATATCGAAAGCATTGGCACCACCGGCGACGCGGATGGCGGGGTTGTCCTTGCCCTTATGGAAGAAGGACGAGAAGCGGCGATATTCGTTGGCATAGTATTCGGCAGTCATTTCCCCGCCGCAGCCCCAGTTTTCATTACCGATACCGATGAAAGGCACCTTGAAGGGTTCATCGCGGCCATTGGCGCGGCGTTCCTGTGCCAGTGTGTCATCACCCGGTGAGGTCAGATATTCGATCCATTCGCGCATTTCGGTCGGATTGCTTGAGCCGACATTGACCGCCAGATAGGCATCGGCACCGACCTGTTCGGCGAATTCAAAAAATTCATGCGTGCCGAAGTGATTGGTTTCCGGTGAACCTCCCCACCAGTTGTTTTTGCGCGAGGGGCGCTTTGAACGCTCACCGATACCGTCGCGCCAGTGATATTCGTCGGCAAAACAGCCGCCCGGCCAGCGGATAACCGGCACCTTGATGTCTTTCAGGGCCTTGACGACATCGTTGCGGATACCGCGTGTGTTGGGGATGGCGGAGTCTTCACCGACCCAGACGCCTTCGTAGATGCCGGCACCCAGATGCTCGGAAAATTGTCCGTACACGTAGCGGGAGATTTCACCGGTCGGCTGGTCGGCCTTGAGGGTGGCCTCGACCTTTTGCTGGGCAAAGGCGGTCGGCGCAAAGCCGATGGCGGCGGTAAGCGCCAAAGCGGTCAGGGTTTTGATCATGGTTTTCTGTTTCCTCTTTTTTATGGGTTTGCCCCTTCCACCGCTTCGCGGTCCCCCTTCCCCGTAAACGGGGAAGGATTAAGGATATCAGGGGAGTTCAAGGGTGATGACGGACTTGGCCGGTGCGGTCAGAGTCAGGGTGGTGTTGGTGAGTTTTGCCGTGGTGAAGGGTTGCAGGCGCACGACATCGGGCTTTTCAAAGCTGTTGTGGCTGTCCATCTCAGGCGCGGTCAGGATGCGGCCGGTGACGGTTTTGCCCTTATGACCCTCAAGTTTCAGGGTTAGAGTATGGCTCTTGTGCGGATCAAGATTGGCAATGGAGACATGGATTTTGCCGGACGTGTCACGCGAGGCCGTGGCATGAAGCGCGGGCACCGAGGCGCCGTTGTGGCTGTAGGCCGAAGCGGTAAATGTCAGCGGAATCAGGGTGGCGTCCTGATGCACCTTATAGAGATCAAACACATGATAGGTGGGGGTCAGCACCATCTTCGGGCCATCGGTCAGGATCATGGATTGCAGGACATTGACCATCTGGGCGATGTTGGCGACCTTTACGCGGTCGGCGTGGTTCTGGAAAATATTGAGCGACACGGCGGCCACCAGCGCATCGCGCAGGGTGTTTTGCTGATAGAGGCCGGTATTCAGATGGGCAGGGATAGTGGGGTCGGAATCGTACCATGTGCCCCATTCATCAACGATCAGATCAACGCGCTTTTTCGGGTCGGCCTTATCCATCACCTCAAGATTTTTGACGATCACTTCCTCGGTCAGCAGGGCGCGCTGCATGGTGGACATCCACTGGTCTTCGGGGAAGTTCAGTTGTGCGCCCTTGGTGCCCCAGTTGCTGGTCGGCAGGGTATAGAAGTGCAGGGCTATGCCATTGAACAGCGGACGTTCCGAAGTCCACAGCAGATTGCCCTCGGACTGACTGCGCCATTCGGCGGCGCGTTCCATGACCACCTTTGTCCAGTTGTAGTCGTCAGTATCGGGGCCAACCGCAATCAGATAGGGGCGCGTTGGGCCGGACGCGTTTTTCAGATAGGCCGAATAGTGACGTAGCAGGTCGGAATAGTATTCCGGTGTCATATTGCCGCCGCAGCCCCATGTTTCGTTGCCGACACCGACAAACGGCACGCTCCACGGTTCGGTACGGCCATTTTTAGCGCGTTCGCTGCCCGGGCCGGTTGAGGCGGGTGCGGTCATATATTGCAGCCAGGCCTGACTGTCGCGCACACTGCCCGAGCCCATGTTGAGCGAGATATAGGCTTCGGCCCCGACCTGTTCGACCAGATCGAAGAATTCATGCGTGCCGAACTGGTTGGATTCGGGTTGGCGTGACCAGCTTGAATTGATCGTGCCTTTGCGTTGATCGCGTGGGCCTATGCCGTCGCGCCAGTGGTAGTCATCGGCGAAGCAGCCGCCCGGCCAGCGGATCAGCGGCACCCTGATGTGTTTCAGGGCAGAAACGACGTCAGAGCGGATGCCGCGCACATTGGGGATAGAACTGTCTTCGCCGACCCAGATGCCTTCATAGACGCCGCGCCCCAGATGTTCGACAAACTGCCCGTGCAGATGGCGGGAAATGGTCGGGCCTTCGGCCGATGTGTCAAGCGTGGCTGAGGTCTGGGCTGACGCGATATACGGGCTTGTGGCAAGCACTATTGCGGTCATAAGGCCGATAACAAGCTGTCGCATCAAGCGATTCCCCAATGGTTGTTGTTTGTTGCGGGCAGGCTATATAGTCGGACAAATTCTGTAAAGGGAAGTGTCTGATATATTTTGGCGGTTGATTACCCCTTCCACCGCTTCGCGGTCCCCCTTCCCCGTAAACGGGGAGATTTAAGCACTTTGGCTCCGTAAACGGGAGAGGAATTTAAACGTCAGGCTATGGTCTGGCGGAACAGTCGGCATTCATAGACCGAGGTCCAGTTGTTCTGATCACTCTCGAAACGCACGCTCAGGGTGGATTTGCCGCGTGTCAGTTCAGGCGGCAGGGCGTAGGTGACGACATTGGCGGTGACGGTTGGCTCACCGGTCAGGCGTTCACGCACCAGAAGCGTGCCATTGATCAGTATGCGGAAGTCTTTGTTGCGGTCACGTCCGGCATAGGTCACCTGAAGGGCCAGATTTGTTTCGCCGGAGGCGGAGAGATCGAATTGCAGGTAGCCCTTATTGAGCATCCGTCCGCGTTCGGCAATGTGGGTGATGGTGCCGGTGGACGGTGTGCCTGAGAAATTGTGGTCGCGTTCGGGCTGCATTTCGCCCAAGCGAATGACATCGAGCGTGGCGGCGCGGATAGCGGCGGTTTCCGCTGCGGCTTTACGGTATTCGACTTCGGTTTCCACCCATTCTGCCGTGCCGAAGCGGCGGAAATAGACGGCGGTACGATTATGGTGCTGCTCAAAGAACGGGCGCAGGGTCAGGGGTTGCGGGGCACCTTTTTCCGCAGGGGTAAAGACGTGCGGGCTGTTCAGGGCCGGTTGCAGAATGTTGTCGGGCGCATCCGAAATAATCACCGGATCGAAGCCTTCCCACGGGGCATTGACCGGGCCAAGATCGGCGGCAAGCACCAGCGGGCCATTAAGGAAGGCGGTCAGGCGGTCGTCGTCCGGCATGGTCTCAAAGTGAACGGATTTGGGCAGGGTGAGCGTCAGGCGGTCGCCTGATTTCAGGCCGGTTAGGGTGGCGTAGCCGTCCTTGACATGAAGCGGGACGGCTTTGTTGTTGCGGCTTAAGGAGGGGTTTTGGGCCCATTTGGGGATGCGCAAGGCCAGCGCCTGTTTGGCAGGCCATTGGCGCAGGGTGATCGTGGTCTCATCGCCATAGGGGAAGGCGGTGTCGAGGTCAGCGACAATGCCCTTGTCGGGCCAGTTGAGTTGTGACGCATAATAGAGGTTGACGATCAGGCGACCATCGCCGCGATTATCATGCCACCAGATGCTTTCGCCATGTTTGGAATGGCTTTCCATGCCTGAACCGACGCAGCACCAGAAGTCGTTGAACGGGTCGGAGTGGACACGGCCAAAGCCTGAGGCCAGAGGGGTAAAATAGGTGAACATGCCCGATTTCGGGTCTTGTTGGCTCATGATGTGGTTGAGGTGGGCGCGTTCGTAATAATCGAAATAGGACGCATCTCCTGACCAGCCATAGAGGTGGCGCGTGAGGCGCAGCATATTATAGGTGTTGCAGGCTTCGCAGGTTTGCTGATCCAGACGGGTGGCGAGCTTTTTTGGCGCACCGAAATGTTCGTGGTCGGAATTGCCGCCAATAACGTATGAGTGGTCCTTGGTGACGGTTTCCCAGAAGAACAGGGCGGTTTTAGCGTTTTGCGGCTGCTGATTGAGTTCATAGAGGCGGGCGAGGCCGACAACCTTGGGGATCTGGGTGTTGGCGTGCTTGCCGTCGAGTTCGTCACGGCCTTCGGCCAGCGGGGTCAGGACGCCCTTGTGGTACAGCCGCTCGGCCAGTTTCAGCCAGCGGGTGTCCTTGGTGCGGCTATAGAGTTCGGCATAGGCTTCGTTGATGCCGCCATGTTCGGCGTGCAGGAAGTTCTGAAGCTGGGTGTCATCAAGGCCTTCGATGATGGTGCCAAGATAGTCCGCCAGACCGATCGCGACCTTAAGGGCATCGGCGTCACCGGTGTGTTTGTGGGCGTCGAGCGCACCGGCAAACACCTTATGGTAGGTATAGACCGGCACCCAGCCGCCGTTGAGGTCAAAGCCGCCGGAGCGGATATCGCCCTTGCGCACTTCTTCATAGACGATCTTGCCGTCAATGGTTTTACCGTCACGGTCCACCGTGGTGCCGCCGGCATAGCCGTCGCCGTGGGCGGCCTGAATTTTCATCAGTTGTTCGGTGACGTAGCGGGCGCGGTCTTTGAAACGCTCATCGCCGGTCTGGGCGTAGATGAGTGATACGGCAGAATGGTAATGCCCGAGGCTGTGGCCGGCGATGCCGCGCGATTCCCAGCCGCCATAGACCTCACCTTTGGTCGGCAGGCCTGCGCCTGCGTAGAAATTGTGCAGCAGGCGGTCGGCATCGAGTGACAGGAGGTAGCGCTGGTTGGCCTCAATGGAGGTGAGAAATACCGAGGGTTTCAGCCTGACGGTGTTCAGGGGGACAGGGGTGACGGTTCCGGCAGAGGGCGCGGCGCGGGTCTGGGCCAATGTAGCGCTTGAGATGAGCGTGCTGCCAAGGGCAGCGGCTTTGAGCGTGGCGCGGCGAGATATCTGCATAGTGGCATTTCCCTGTTATTGTCGGAGTTATTATAACGGGGGATCGCCAGAGGTTAAGGGGGAAAATGACCCCTCCGTCTTTTTTAGCTGACGCTAAAAAATCCACCTCCCCATCGTTTCACGATAGGGAGGAGAAAGGGGGCAGGATGAAAAAGGGTCAGGCGGCGGCGAGGGCGCTCAGGTCATTGGCCGCGCCTTCGATGGCGGCGGTTTTGGCTTCGGGGCCAAAAGCCATCTTTTCGGCGCGGACGAAGGTTACATCGGTCACGCCCATAAAGCCCAGAAGCGTGCGGATATGGCCTTCCTGAAAGTCGACCGCCGTGCCGTCGCCTTCGGAATAGAAACCGTCGCGGGTTTCGATGACGATGGCCGATTTGCCGGTCACCAGACCTTCGGGGCCTGCCTCACTGTAGCGGAAGGTGCGGCCTGATTTCAGTACATAGTCGAACCATGTCTTGAGCAGGGCTGACATGCCGAAATTATACATCGGCGCACCGATGATGATCTTGTCGGCGGCTTCCAGCGCTGTGATCAGCTCTTCGCGTTTGGCCGCCAGTGCCGCGCCTTCGCTTTCGGGTTCGGCGGTGCCGAAAAAGCCTGAGATATTGCTGGCCGACAGGGCAGGCAAAGGGTTCAGGCCGAGGTCATATTCGGTGAAGGTGACGGACGGGTCAGCCTTTTTCAGATCGGATTTATAGGACTCGGTCAGGACGCGGGATACTGAGCCTTCGGATTTGACGGTAGAGTGAATGATGAGGGTGTTGGACATGGGAGGGTTCCGTAATTTGTAATTATGATGGTTGCATATTGGGGTTTGCCCCTTTAAGGACGGAGGCATTTTGCCCCCTCCACCCCTTCGGGATCCCCCTTCCCCGTAAACGGGGAAGGATTTAAAGGGTCTGGCCCCCGCTACGCAGGGGAGGATGACGTTTTAGAATTTGCCGGCGCGGAAGTCGGCGAAGGCCTGATAGATTTCTTCGGGCGTGTTCATGACGAACGGGCCGTGGCGGGCGATGGGTTCACCGAGCGGCTTACCCAGAACCACCAGCACCTTCGCCCCATCAAGACCGGCAATGAGGGGTAACTGATCGCCATTCGTCAGGACGGCGGCCTGACCGCGTTCGACGACCACCTGACCGATATTGACCGCGCCGTCATGCACATAGATGAAACCGGCATGGTCGGCAGGGACGGGGATCGCGATATCGGCGTCCTGTTCGAGTGTTACATCGGCGATGAACGGCTTTGTGGTTGGTGAGGCAATCGGGCCTGACTGGCCCTGATACTGACCGGCCAGAAGCTTGACGGAGACATCCGTATGACGGATGACCGGAATAGTATCGGCGGGGACATCCTTATAGGCCGGATCAAACATCTTTTCGGAGGCGGGCAGGTTGAGCCATAACTGGAAGCCCTGCATCAGGCCGTCTTCCTGTTCCGGCATTTCCGAATGGACAAGGCCGCGGGCGGTGGTCATCCATTGTACGTCGCCGGGGCCAAGCAGGCCTTCGTTGCCTTTGGAGTCGCGGTGGCGCATGCGACCGGCCAGCATATAGGTAATGGTCTCAAACCCCCGATGCGGATGGTCAGGAAAACCGGCAATATAGGCGGTCGGATCATCCGAGCGGAATTCATCGAGCATCAGGAACGGATCGACTTCGGGCAGGGCCTGTGTGCCCAGAACGCGATTGAGCTTTACGCCTGCACCATCGGTGGCGGGCTGGCCGCGCACGATGCGCGTGACGCTGCGGGGGGTGGTAGACATGATCTGTGTCCTTTCTGTTGAGGCGAATATAGCGGGCACAAGGTGTTGCCAGAAGATCGGGATTCGTGATTATAGTGTTGCGAAAAGTGGAACGGGTGGGGCTTTTCACTTTTGCCCCTCACCCCGACCCTCTCCCCGGAGGGGAGAGGGAGCGGAAAGAGACCACTCCGACGGCTTCGCCGCCACCTCTCCCACAAGAGGCAGGGAGGCGTGAAGAAAGGACAAACGATGATCTGTGATGTGTCTTTAGAGGATTTGCAGGCGTTTTTTCTGGTGGTCGAAACGGGTTCGTTTGCGCGGGCAGCGGATCGCATGGGGGTGGCGAAGTCAATCGTCAGTCGGCGGGTGTCGTCGCTAGAGACGGCGTTGAAGGCACGGCTTCTGACGCGGACGGCGCGGGGGACGCAGGCGACCGATGTCGGGCTGATCTATTATGAGAAGGCGCGTGAGGCACTGGCGCAGCTTGAGGCGGCGCAGGAGGCGGTGGCCGAGGCTGTCTATGAGGTGGCGGGGCCGATAAGGCTGAGTGCGCCCTTGAGTTTCGGGGTGACGCACCTGTCGAAGGTATTGGCGGAATTTGCCGCGACCTATCCGCGGGTCGAACTGGATATCGGCTTTGATGACCGGCGCGTCGATGTGCTGGGGGGCGGGTATGATCTGGTGGTGCGGATCGGGGAGATGGGCGATTCCGCGCTGGTGGCGCGGCGTATCGGCCTGATCAATGCCGTGCTGGTGGCGTCACCGGAATATCTGGCGCGGACCGGCCGGCCGGAAAATCTGGCGGCGCTCAATGGGCGGGAGGGGCTGATCTATACCAATGTCAGTCAGGGCGATATCTGGCGCTTTGGGGAGACGAGCGTGAAAATGCGCTCACGGTTGCGCAGTGACAGTGGTGAGATGCTGCTCTGTGCGGCGGTGGCGGGGCTGGGGATTGCCATCCTGCCGGGCTTTATTGCCGCAAAGGCGATTGCAGACGGGACACTGGAGGTGCTGCTGCCTGAGCAGGCTATGACCTCGCCCTTGCAGGCGGTGATGCCGCCCGGACGGGCCAAGACGGCGCGGGTCAGGGCGCTGGTCGATTATCTGGCGCTGAGGTTTTCCGGTGAAGTGTTGTAAGAGACGGTTTCAAAAGAGACCCCTCCGTCTTTTTGCCTTATGGCAAAAATCCACCTCCCCATGCTGTCACATAGGGAGGAGAAGTTTTCAGCAGGGAGGAACGGGTTAGTTGGTGGCGTTTTCGGCCTTGTCGGCGGCTTTTTCGAGAGGGCTCTTGTCTTCGAACTGACCGGCGGCTTCGTCTACGCCCTGAGGCAGGGATTCGAGCGCGTCAACGGTGCGTTCGCCCGTTGTGCGGTTGTCCGGTGCCAGAGTCAGGAAGGCAATGACGGCGATGACAATCACCGCAATCAGGCCCCCGATGACGAGTCCCTTATTTGATCCGCTGGCTGTGGCCATGACTTAGTCCCCTTCAGTTGAATAAAGGCTCAGGCTGACAGGGAAAAGACAAAGGGTCAGTGCGGGAGGCGGCAGAAGACGTAAGGAAGGGGTAAGTAAGAAAAATCCTCAGCCTGACCGATTTCAGGTCAGTTTTGGCCAATGCCAGCCTGGGACAGGCTGAGGTCAAGCGCCGTTGCCGCCGGCGGGGACAGGGTCGGGCGCAACTCGTTCAGGAAGATGCGGCCGCTGTAACGCTGGGCATAGGTGCGTGCCTCGGCATTGGCCAGACGGCGCAGATCAAGCGGCATGTGGGGCCAGTAGCCATAGATCAGGCTGAGGCGTGTTTTGTGGGCCTTGGGCGAAAGCGGGGATTTGAGGTAGGAAGTGCGCAGGGCTTCTATTGTTGCCGGAGTTAGGGCCGGAGTCAGAGATCGTGACTGTTCTATCAGCAGGCGGGCTTTCAGAACCTCAAGTTCGCCACGGGCCGGGGCGGCTTCGATGGCCTGATCGGCCAGAGCGATGGCCGTTTCGGAATCTGCCGCCAGAGCCTGACTGTGGAAGGTTTCGGCAAAGGGCAGTATCGCCGGCATGGCCAGAGGGCGCAGATACTGAATGGCACCGGTGAGGGCAAAGCCCGCCGTAATAAGGCACAGGCCGACAATGGCAAAGCGGGCGCTCAGACCGGTGAACTGGGTCGCGGGCTGGGCGCTAAACCTGTTGGACATAATGCAAGGCCCCCTCAGAACGGCGTGCGTATAATTTCTGAAAACAGTACCTGTGGCAAGGGGGTAAACAGGGTTAATGAAAGGTAACTAACCTGACAGGTGTATCTGGTTGCGGGGGGAACATGACTGACGTAGCCATTAACCATACAGGTCGGCCTATCGCTGTAAAATCCTGTTCGGCATTGCCTCATGGGTGCTGTTCTGGCGGGCTCTCTTAGGTAAAGCGTCGGATAACGGGCTGGGCATTTTGTGGCATAGATGTTGCAGATGCTGAGGGAAATGGGTCGCCGCAATTGTTGTGGTGGGTTGGCAAGCTGAATCGTCGTAAGGTGCTGTGATATGGGCGCGGGGCGATGAGGGGAATGCATAATGGTTAATACAGTCGTGGAAACCCTTAGTCGTAAGGGGACGCCCTTCTGGGCGGAGACGCTGCGTCTTGATGATGCACGTGAGAGGGTGCGCCCGCCGCATAACACGGATGACCAGGCTTCACCTGATCCGCACCCGTTTTTTTCCGGCGGCTTTATTCGCCTGATTGATGTGATCGTCAGTCTTGTGGCGCTTGTGTTCCTGTTGCCGGCCATGGTGCTGGTGGGCCTGTGGGTGCGTCTGAATGATGGCGGGCCAGCCTTTTATGCCCAGCCACGCATCGGTCGCGGGGGGAAGCTGTTTAAATGCTACAAGTTCAGAAGCATGCGGGTGAATGCCGATGCGCTTTTGACTGAGTATCTTTTGTCTAATGAGGTGGCGCGTCTGGAATGGGAAAAAGAACACAAGCTGAAGAATGATCCGCGGATCACAGGTCTGGGTCACTTCATCCGCAAGACCAGTCTGGATGAGTTGCCGCAATTGTGGAACGTGTTGCGTGGCGATATGAGCCTTGTCGGACCGCGCCCCATTGTGGCGGCAGAGGTTGTGAAATACGGGCACAGCTTCCCTGCCTATGCCTCGGTCACGCCGGGCATCACCGGGTTGTGGCAGGTCATGGGCCGTAATGATGTCTGCTATCATCGTCGCGTGGCCATGGACCGGCTGTTTGCGCGCCGCCGTAACCTGAGGCTTTATGTGTTTATTCTGCTGGCGACCATACCGGCTGTGTTGTTGCAAAAAGGGTCATACTGATCCGGCGTGTTTGCGCGGCTTCTGGTCGAGCGATTGCCACATCAGGGGGTCGCTTGCGGATTGTCGCGATATCCAGCGGTATTTGACCTCTGTCCATGGGCGAATACTGTTGCGCAGATTATCCAGAATAAAATCGCCCGAGTCAGTGGTCAGAATGAGAACGGCGTGGGTTTCACGTCGTCTTGTCTCTACGATGGCAATGCTTAAGGTGTCCGGCGCAAAGCCGTTTTCAATCAGAAGCCTGCGTTTGAGCAGCACATAGTCTTCGCAGTCGCCATAGGCGTCAGCGTTCAGATCTGGCACAAACCAGTAGTCGTCGCGACCGAACTGGCTCAGATCGCTACGCGAACGCAGGCGCCGGTTAACGTCGTGATTAACCTGTCGGGCGGTTTGCCACATCTCATCCGTCATCAGGGTTTTCGGGCGGGTATCGGACGGTGTCAGGGAAATCGGCGATGGTGAGCCGTTCAAACCCGTATCGTCCGACGCCTCAACTCTGTTGTCCGGTGTAATACTGGCGGGCAAAAGCTCACGACCGGAGCCTATGCCTAGACGGTGTAGCAGCCGGTCGCGTAAACGTGCCTGAAAGAGGGCGTCATCGGTTGCCGGTCCATGCTGACAATCCGCAGGGTTACGGGCGCAAAAGGACAGGAAGGCGGTCGGTGTGAGAACCGGGGGGCCAGGGTTTAGCCAGGCTGTGTTCAGGCTGTTGCGGTCTTTTGTTTGCGCATGCAGTGGCGCAGGTGCGCCTGCCAGCAGGATCAGGCTTGCCGAGGATATGAAAAGGGTAAGTAACCTGCGCAATGGTTTCTCTCCTGAACCGGCGCATTCTGTGCCGACAGAGGGGAGCTTACGTAGAAAATATCAAATAACGGATAAGACTAATGGTTAATAATTATTAGCCGTTTTAGAGCCTTAGACGGCTGTGCCCTTATGCGTCTGGCAGAATATATGCATAGGGGCAGCTAGCGGTAGCCATCTGGGGTGCCGCTATGTATATAAGCGCTCATTAACCTTTCGGAAAACTGTCGCCTGCTGATGCTGAACCGCGTACAAACCCTATTGAACTTTCTGAGGGGGGGCGAATTAGCCGAACAGGCCGTGCCTGTGTCGTCTATCGACATGCCGACCTATGCGGTGGGGGATGTGCATGGGCGGTTCGATCTGTTTGAACAAATGATCGCCCGCCTGTGGGCCGATGCCATGAAACTGAAGACCCCTTCGCGCCTTGTGCTGCTGGGGGACTATGTTGATCGCGGGCCGGAGTCTCAGGATGTGCTGGCGCTGATCTGTGCCTTGCAGGATACGGTAGCTTTTCGGGAAATATGGCCGGAGATTATCGTCCTGCGCGGTAATCACGAAGCCACGCTGCTGGGGTTTCTGGAAGATGCTTCGGTGGGGCCGGTGTGGGTGGCGCATGGCGGGCACTCGACCCTTGTCTCCTATGGCATTCACCCGCCCGTGAACCGTACGGACAGCGAGGCCTGGGAAGAGGTCAGGCTGGCCTTCAGGGATGTGTTTCCGGCGCGGCATCTTGAGCTGCTGCAATCTTCCAGACTGACCTATCAGGCGGGAGACTATCTGTTTGTGCATGCCGGTATAAGGCCCGGTCAGGCGCTTGAGTTGCAGAACGAAGATACCTTCCTGTGGATCCGGAACGCGTTTCTCAAGGCTGAACGGGCGGGCGAACATGTTGTGGTGCATGGTCACACGCCTGCCGAAGAGGTGCATAATGGTGCGTGGCGTATTGGTCTGGATACCGGGGCCTATGCGACCGGTGTGCTGAGTGCCGTGTATCTTAATGAGACGGAGCGGCGTGTGGTGCAGATTGGCACCGATGTTGCAGGATCATAGGTCGTCTGGGGCGGTTAGGGCCGTATCAGGCCCTTGATCCGGTTGACTCTGACGAGGCTTTTTCACCATAATCCACAGTGGTGGTCCGTCGTACGGACGGCGGCTGTCTTTTATAAGAATATGAGGGGTCTATGACGTTTCGCGTCTCCTTGCTGGCCATTCTGGCGATGATTACTGCGGCTGTGGTCACTCTGGCGCCGTTTCAGGCGGCACCGGCTATGGCTCAAACGACCGCATCTGAAGACGGGGTCTACCAGTATCAGTTGGGCTCCGGTGATAAGGTGCGCCTGATCGTGTTTGGTGAAAAAGACCTGAGCGGTGAGTTTGTCGTCAATGGTGCAGGGATTATTTCGCTGCCTCTGATTGGTGATGTTCAGGCGCGTGGCCTGACGGCCAGTGAACTTCAGACCCGCATCGCTACCGCCTATGCGCAGGGCTATCTGATCGATCCCAAGGTCAATATTGAAGTAATGAACTTCCGCCCCTTCTATATTCTGGGGGAAGTGAACAAGCCCGGTGAATATCCGTACAGTGACGGATTGACGGTGGTTAACGCGGTGGCGCGTGCCGAGGGCTATACCTATCGGGCCGATACCCGCCGCGTCTATATAAAGCACGCCAATCAGGAGAAAGAGGTGGCCGTACCTCTCACATCTACGGTAATGGTGGCGCCAGGTGACACAATCCGTATCGGCGAACGTTTCTTTTGAGACACGCTGACCGGATTTAAGCCTGTTTGGCGCTATTTCGCATAGCATTGTTCTTGATGAGGCCTTTTATTTGTGCGCATGCTAACGGGCATGGGCGAGGCTTGAGGGTGGCGATATGATCAGTTTTAAAAAAGGCGTGGCGTTGGCCGCAGGCATGCTTATGTGTGCCGGAATGACCTATGCCGTAGCCAGCACGCAAGCTAGCGATGTTGTGGTTACGGGACTGAGCGGCCAGCAACTCGATCTCAAAACAAAGATCAGCATTCTTGTACGCGAAAAGGAAGAGGCGCTAAGCAAGGGCGATATGGCTCTGGCGGAGCAGAAGCAGATTGAAATCGATAAGTTGCTGCGTCAGGCGGCCATAGACGGTCTTACGGATATTGAACTGAACGCGGTGCTTCTGGCGGTACAGGAAGAGCGGTCTTCGGATCGCGCGACCTTTGCGACGGATGGCGCGGGCGACTGGCGGGGGGCAACCTCAACGGGGGCGCAACCGAATGATCCCGGAAACGGGTATCGCGGGCCGGGTGAGGGGGATCAGCCCGAAACCCCCGGCAGCGGTTATCGCGAAGCCTGATCTCTGTCTGTCATAATCTGTGGAACTGCACGTCTTTTCAGATGTGTGACGGTATGACGTGCCTGAGGTGTAAGTCGGTGTCCGACGGGGGAGACGTTTCTTTTTGTAACGTTTCAGAGTGGTACGCTTTTTGCTGATCTGAGTGAAATTATCCGGAGTGACACAGGGCGTACAGGAAACGGGCCCTGATGACAGTCCGATCGGCAATCATGCGCCTCTGGGGTACGATAGGGTACGGCTCAGGGCGGACAGTTTTATTTTAAGGGGTTTACGATGGCGCGGTTGGTGAAAACGCTTTTGGCAGGTTTGGCGCTTAGTGCTGTCATTCAGGGAGCTTCTCTGGGGACGGCCATGGCGCAGGATGAGGCCGCTCCCGGCGGTTCGGAGTTTCGCCGTGACCGCAATCTGTCGGTGCAGCAGCGTGTGCCGGAAGCCTATCGCTCACTCGGCGTGAAGTGGGGCGGGTTCACCGCCTGGCCGCGTGTGCAGGTTGATCTGGAGTCAACCGACAACGTATTTTACACCCCGAGCAACAAGCAGAGTGACCTTATTGTGCGGGTGCGTCCCGAACTGGGACTGAAGTCAAACTGGAGCCGTCACCGCCTTGGGGCGCTGGCCCGTGTGGGCGCTTCCTACTATGCCGACCATAATGATGAGAGCAACACCGAGTGGTTGCTGAACGGTTCGGGACGGTACGACATTGTCGGCGCGACCAATCTGTTCGGCAGCTATACGGTCAATCAGGGCTATGACCAGCGCGGCGAGGAGCCGTCTCTGGCGCGGGCAGTGGAGCCGGTGAAGTATTTCGGCCAGTCCGGCGACCTTGGGGTCGATGTGGTGGGTAACCGTCTGCGTGTCATAGGCAAGGCCAGCTTCCAGAAGCTCGATTATGACAATGTCAGAGATTTTGACGGCAACATCATCGATCAGAATCATCGTGACCGTACCGAAACACGCGGTCTGGTGCGCGGTGAATATGCGGTCAGTCCGGACACATCGGTTTATCTTTATTATGAAGCCAACCAGCGTGAATATGACCGGTTTGGTGCCTTGCGTGACTCGGATGGCTATGATGCCGGTATCGGGGCGAGCTTTGACCTGTCGCGTCTGGTGCGCGGTGAGGTTCAGGTCGGTCAGTACAAGCAGTCCTATGAAAACGGCAGCTACAGCGATGCCAAGGGCAGCTCCTATCGCGGTAAGGTCGAATGGTTCCCGACGCAGTTGACGACCGTGGGTTTCCATGGCTCACGCGCGGTTTATGAAACGCCGGAAATCGGGTCTTCGGGCTATGTGTCATCGGTTCTGGGGGTCAGTGTCGATCATGAGTTGCGCCGGAATATCATCCTGTCGGCGGCCTATAGCCGTGCAGATAATGAATATAACGAATTCGACCGTGAAGACGAGCGTGCGCGCGTCGATCTGGCGGTCAGGTACCGTATGAACCGTAAGGTGGCGATTGTCGGTGGTTATACCTATAACGATCTGTCGTCTTCGGGTGCCCAGCAGGTGCCGTCGTACAAGAATAATACGCTTAAGCTGAGCCTCACAGTAGCTTACTAAGCAGGCCCTGAATCAGCCGGATATGGTGTGGGGGTGAACCTGTTGTTCCCCCCGCGTAATCCTATGAAAAGTTATGCAAAATGAAGTCCGTTGACAATATGTCGAGTGAAGCCGGTGTGCCCGCTTTGCCAAGCTTTGACCTGAGAGCGGTAATCAGTGATTTCCGCCGGTTTGCGCGTTTTTTTATTGCCGTGTTCGTGCTTGTGACGCTGGCGATATTTATTCCCATACTCATGCAGACGCCGACCTATACGTCGTTCTCAAACGTCATGATCGACCCGCGGACGATGAATACGTCACCGGTAGAGGACGTCTTGTCAGGCTTGCCGGCTGATGCGGCGACGATTGATACCGAGGTTGAGATCATCAGCTCGCGTGCGCTTGCGCAACGTGTGGTCACGTCACTGAAGCTCGCGGAAGATGCAGAATTCAATCCGGATGTGCGCGAGAAAAAAGGCCTGTTTGGGGCTGCGAAAGCGGATAAGGCAAAGGCACTGACGCCGCTGCAGACGCAGTACCGTGATCAGGCGATTATTGATCGTGTGCTGGCAGGGCTCAAGGTCAGCCGTCAGGGCATGACCCGGATCATTACGATCAGCTATACCAGCCAGTCAGCGGAAAAATCCACGCAGATCGCCAATGAGTGGGCGAGGCTTTATCTTACGCAACAGATTGAGGCCAAGTTCGAGGCGACCAAGGAGGCCAACAGCTGGCTGAATGATCAACTGGATGAGTTGCGTGTCGAGGTGCTGGAAAAAGAGGCGGCGGTTCAGAACTATATGATCGTTAACAACCTGATGAGTGCGCAGGGCGCGACCCTGACCGAGCAGGAAATTTCCAATCTCAATCAGACCCATGCGAGCGTTAAGGTCGATCTGGCTGAGGCTGAGGCGCGTCTGGCGACGGCCAAGCGCCAGCTGGCGGCGGGGTCAACCGGTGAAGATGTCGGTGAAGCGCTGGATTCGCAGGTCATCAAGGATCTGCGCCAGCAGCGGACACAGGTGACGCGTCGGATTGCTGAAATGGAAAGTCGCTATGGGCCTTTGCATCCTGAAATTATCAAGGCCAAGCGCGAATTGCAGGACATAGATTCGCAGATCAAATCCGAGATCCAGCGCATTATCTCCAATCTTGAAGCACAGGCTTCGGTGCAGCGTCAGCGGTCGGCTTCGGTTGCGGGCAGTGTGGGCCAGGCCCGGGGCAAGCTTGTGGGGAATAACCGGGCTATGGTGCGGTTGAATGAGCTGCAACGCGAAGCTGAGGCCTCACGCACACTTTATGAGTCCTATCTGGATCGCTTCAAGCAGACAGCGGCTTCGGGGGGCATTGAGAAAACCGATGCGCGTATTGTGTCGCGGGCCAGTTTGCCAACCGGGCCAAGTGCGCCGCAACTCAAGCTTTCGTTCATACTGGCCATGATGTGTGGACTAGGGGCGGCTGTGGCAGCGGTGCTGGTGCGCCGGGCGCTCGATAGCGGGCTGGTCACCGGTACAGATGTCGAAACCTTGCTGGACCAATCCTATCTGGCCGGTATTCCGGCACTGGCTTCGACCGCAGAGTCGGGCACCAAGATTACCAGCCCGCCGCTGGAATTCATTCAGCAAAGGCCTCTGTCGGTCTTTGCTGAAGGGTTCCGCAGCCTCAGGGCTTCGCTGCTCTATTCGCGACTGGGTGAATCCGTGAAAGTTATTGCGGTTACCTCGTCCCTGCCCGGGGAAGGCAAGACCACGACCTCGGTATGTCTGGCGCAGGTTATGGTGCAGGCGGGGCAGTCGGTTGTGGTGGTTGACTGTGACCTGCGTCGCCGCTCGGTTAAGGATGTGCTGGGCTTTGAGGTCAAGAGCGGGTTGCTTGAGGTGCTCGCGGGAACAGCTACGCTTGATGAGGTTATCGTCAAGGATGCGCATGGCGTTCAGTATGTGCCGCTGGCCGACAACACTTATACGCCGAAAGAGGTGTTTGGCAGCGATGCCATGGACCGTTTGCTGGCAGAGCTGCGTGAGCGGTTTGATACGGTTATTCTCGATACGGCACCGGTGCTGCCGGTTGTGGATACGCGTATTCTGGCGCGTAAGGCGGATGCCACGATCATGTTGCTGCGCTGGCGCAAGACGCCGCGCAATGCGGTCACCGGTGCGCTTTCGCTGCTTGAGACCGCAGGCGCAAAGGTAACGGGTGTCGTGCTTACGCAGGTCGATATGAAAGAGCAGGCCCGTTACGGTTACGGAGACTCCGGCTATTATTATAACGCTTATAAGAAATACTATACCGAGTAATTCCTAACTCTCCGCCGCCCCTGTTTTCAGAAGCAGGGGCGGTTTTGTCATGTCCCCCAAGTTGAAGAAGAGTGCTGTAAGGATGGGCCGTGTGCGTCCGGTTATCTTGAACGGGAAATTCCTGACCATGTCCGCAACCGGTGTGAGCCGGGTGGCGGAGGAGCTGACGCGCGCAATAGGCGACATTCTGGCGAACGAGCCGGATATACTGCGCGGGCGTGAGATCAGGGTTCTGGCACCAGATGAGGCAGATGCGGCGAGGCGGGAAGGCGTGCAGGCCCTGAATGGTATCCCTGTATACAGGGGGGGATGGTTCAGCGGAAAATTCAGGAACCTGATTTGGGAGCAATGCAGCCTGCCGTTTATGGCGCGTAGGGGTCTGCTGGTGAATCTGTGCAATTCCGGCCCGATTTGGCACAGTCATTCCATTAGCCTGATACATGATGCACAGGTGTATCTGACGCCGCAGTCCTATGGGCGGGGATTTCGCCAGTGGTACAGGTTCATGTTGCCGATTTTAGGGCGGCGGTCGGCGCGTATCCTGACCGTGTCGCAGTACTCAAAGACGCAGCTGGTTGCGCACGGGGTGGCGTCTGCCGACAAAATTACCGTTATCCATAATGGCTGCGATCAGGTCTTGCGTATGGCGCCGGATACGGATTTTCCTCAACGTCTGGGCCTGACGACGGGGGGCTATGTTGTGGCGCTGGCCAATACGCAGGCGCACAAGAACATTCAGGTTCTGCTGCGGGCATTCATGCGGCCTGAACTACAGGATATGACACTGGTGCTGTTTGGTGCAGACGGCAGGCAGGATTTTGAAAATAAAGGCCTTGAAGTGCCTGATAATGTTGTCTTTGCCGGAAGGGTCAGTGACCCGGAACTGGCAGGGCTTATACAAGGGGCCTGCGCCATGGCGTGCCCATCCCTGACCGAAGGCTTTGGTCTGCCGCCGCTTGAGGCCATGCGGCTCGGCTGTCCGGCGATTATTGCGCCCTGCGGTGCCTTGCCGGAAGTGTGTGGCGAGGCGGCTTTATGGGCCGATCCTCACGCGCCGGCGCAATGGGCAGCCCATATAAGACGTCTTAGGGATGATCAGCCGTTTTCGCTTGAAATGCGTTCGCGCGGGGTGGTGCAGGCTTCAGACTTTACCTGGGCGCGGGCGGCACGGCGCTTGCTGGATGTAGTGGTGAGTGTGCCGTAACGGTTCGGAATGGGACGCTTGATCTGAACAAACCCTTGGTTTGCATCAGGTGACGCAAATTCCCCTTAGGGGTGAAGGCGCAAGACGCTTCGGTTTGTTCGGACTAAGGTATGGTTATTGAATCGTTAATTGTAACTTGCTTGTCACGAACATGGTTGTAATATTCGCGGGTTACGATTCGCGGGGTTGAGGGGTATTTTTCATGATTACGGTGCCTTATTTTTTAGGCAAAAAGAGTGCTGGTGTGCGCAAGGTTATTTTGGCGGGCGCATTTGGCATGCTGATGGCGGGTTCGGCCACGGCTCAGGATCTCACCTACAAGCCTATCAGTCCAACATTTGGTGGCAATCCGTTTAATTCCGCACACCTTCTGGGTGTGGCGGGTGCGCAAAACGATTACAAAGACCCAAGCGTCAGCAACAGCAACAGTCAGGGCGACCTGTTCTCACGCCAGTTGCAGTCGCGCCTGTTGTCGGCGTTTTCTTCGCAGATCACCAACGCTATCTTCGGGGAAAACCCTCAGGAAAGCGGTACGTTTACTTTGGGGGATCAGACGGTCAGTTTTAACCGCGATCTCGAAAACGTGAACATCTCGATTATCAATAATGCGACCGGTGAGATCACCAACATCGTCGTGCCTCTGTTTCTAGAGGTATACTGATGCGCAGGATTGCTATGTCTTTGGCCGCTGCCCTTATGGTCAGCGCGTGCACAACGGTGCCTCAAGGCGGCGTGGAGCGTAATCGTCTTCATGCCCTGCCGACCTTTCAGCAAACCACCCCCAGCCAACAGGCTTTGTTTGAGTTGCCCGGGCCTGCGCGCCCTGTGGCCGTCGCGGTTTACGGCTTTACTGACCAGACCGGTCAGTTTCGTCCTTCCGAGACCGGACAGACCCTGTCGCGAGCGGTCAGTCAGGGCGGTTCGTCCATCCTGATGAAGGCGCTTCAGGATGCAGGACGCCGGAGCTGGTTCACCATTGTTGAGCGTGAGCAGATCGGTCACCTGCTCAATGAGCGGCAGATCATCCGCGAAATGCGCGAGCGCTATCTCGGTGAGCGCAATATCAACCCCGAAGCCTTGCCGTCACTCCTGTTTGCGGGTGTGATTCTGGAGGGCGGGATTATTGGTTACGATACCAACACCATTACCGGCGGAGCCGGTGCGGGTTTCCTCGGGATCAGTGGACGTACGGAATATCGTCAGGATGTGGTGACGGTTTATCTTCGTGCCGTTTCGGTACGTACGGGTGAAGTGCTCACGACCGTAACGGCCAGCAAGACGATTGCCTCCTATGCCCTGGGTGGCGGGGCTTTCCGTTATGTTGGTTACAAAGAATTGCTTGAGGCCGAGGTCGGTATGACGACCAATGAGCCTGATCTGCTGGCCTTGCAGCAGGCGACCGAAAAGGCCGTCTATGCGCTGGTGATGGAAGGGGTTGATCTGAACCTTTGGGGGTTCAGTGATCCGGATGCCGGATGGCCCTATCTGTGGCGCTACCGTTCCGAACGGGATGGTGTGTTCACAGCGGATCAGGTGGCGGCTGCCAATGCGCGCATACAGGATGCGCAGCGTCAACCACCAAGCAAAAAAGATAAGCCTCAGATTGATACGCCGCCGCCTGCGGGTAACCGCGTGGGTGCTGTCAATCGTCTGTTGCCGTCGGCCGTTACCGGCGCGCGGCCTCAGGCAGGTGGTTAAGGGTTCGTCTTTGCAGGTTGTGCGCTTGTTGCGCGGCCAGAGTGAAGTCGGAAGTATAAGTAGAGTTCGAGTAAAGCGTTGAGGGGGACGTAAACGAACCAAGCTATTGCGTAAGCGTTCGTTGTCAGAGTTTGCCAATTGATCTGTTCTTTTGGCGTCAACTGTATTTCGTTGTGAAATACAGATCAGGATTTCTTTGTCTAAAACATTGGGAGCTATCTTTATGAAACGTACAATCTTAGCCACGGTTTCCGTGGCGGCGCTTCTGGCGGCTGGTGCCGCTTCGGCGCAGAGCACGAACAGCGTATCGCTGGTTAATCAGACCGGTACGGGCGCAGAGGCTACGGTTACTCAGACCGGTAACGATCAGGATTCTAAAATCCAGCAAGCCGGTAACCGTAACATTGCCAATGTAACCCAGGCGAACGACGGTAACACGTCGTTTGTTGAACAAAGCAACGCTAATGGTTCAGCGATCAACAACAGCGCCATTGTCAACCAGCAGGGTGCTAACAGCAGCTCTACGGTTGAACAGACGGGCCGTACCGGTCGTGCCAACGTACAGCAGCTAGCTACGGCGGCCGGTGCTGAGAGCACTGTGACCCAATCGGGTCGTGATGAGCGCGCCAGCGTTCGCCAACTGGGCGGCGCGGCTGAATCCACCATCACTCAGGCCACCACTGGGCCGCAAGCGGCCAATGCGGCGGTTTATCAGGATGGCGCCAGCTACTCTGAGATCAATCAAACCGGCAGCCATAACGAAGCCAGCGTTCGTCAGGAAGGCGAAGGCAACACGTCTTTGGTTAATCAGTCCGGTCACAATGGTGCCGTGGGTGATCCGAACAACAACTATGGTGATGTTGAGCCTATTTCTCAGCTTGGCGTTTATCAGGTTGGTAATGACAACGACTCGACGATCAATCAGTCGGCTCGTGACAATACGGCTGATGTGGTCCAGACGGGTGATTTCAACTTCTCGGATATCAATCAGTCCGGTGACCGCGCTGAAGCGGAACTGACGCAAACTGGTAACGACAACGACTCGTGGATCCAGCAAAGCGGTGCAGATGCCGACGCTTCTGTACTTCAGGCGGGTAACGCCAACGCTTCGACCGTAACGCAAACGGGCGCGAATGCTGAGGCGGTTGTTGCACAAACCAGCAACAGCAACACTTCGGTCGTTCTGCAACAGTCCGGCGCTTCTGCCAATGTTTCGCAGACCGGCAACAACTCGCTGGGTTCGCGTACCTGGAACGGCACCGACCTGCCGACTCACCCCGTCGTGGGTACGGCTGCGGGCACGTCCTATGCTAACAACGTATCTTTGATCACGCAGGACGTAAATGCTGATGGTGCTTCGGCTACTGTGGATCAGAATGGGGCGCTGAACCGTTCGAACATTGTTCAAAGCGCAGCGGCTGAAGCCGATGTGACGCAAACCGGCACCTACAACACCTCAGTTGTGGATCAGGATGCGGATGGTCAATACGCTGAAGTAAACCAAGGTGGTTCTTTCGGTCGTAACGCTTCGCGTATCGAGCAGAATGCGGGCGCAGCCGGTGCTGAGGCCTATGTCTCACAAACCGGTCAGCAAATCCGCGATCCGAATGCGCCGACCAACACCTCGCTGATTGAGCAAAATGCTACGGCCTTTGCTTCGGTGAACCAAACCGGTGACCAGAACCACTCGAACATCGCTCAGCACAATGTTTCGGAAGCTTTCGTAACGCAAAACGGTGCAGGTAACGATTCCGACGTGTTCCAGGGCCCCGGTGGCGCTCTGGTCAGCGCGACGGTTGATCAGAACGGTAATGACAACAAATCAGACGTCTGGCAATCAGGTAACGGTGCGCTGGCCGATATAGACCAGACCGGTAATGACAACCTTTCGGCTATCCACAGACAAACCGGCAATGGCGTAGTCGCCAATGTTGATCAGACCGGCGACGACAACCGTTCAAACATTGATCAAACCGGTAATCTGGCGGCTTTCTCGGTTGAACAGACCGGTGATAACAACCAGTCTTACACCACGCAATCCGGTAACGCTGTAGCCGCTTCGGTTGAACAAACCGGTGACGACAACGAGTCTTATGTTGATCAGCTCGTTCCGGCTAACGGTGCGCTGGCCTCTGTTACGCAGAATGGTGACGACAACTATTCCAAGGTCACGCAGCAGGGTAACCTGACGGCAGCTGCCGTTTCACAAACCGGCACCGACAATGGTTCGACTGTGACGCAAACCGGCAATCTCGCTGACGCTGAAGTTACGCAAAACGGTGACAACAACGGTTCGACTGTGACGCAATCGGGAACGGGTGTGGTAGCAACCGTTGATCAAAGCGGTTCGCTGCATACTTCGGACGTTCTGCAAACCTCGGCAACCAATGTCGCTTCGGTTACCCAGTCGGGTACTGACAACGACTCGAAGGTTGACCAGGGTGGCGGTCTGTTCGGTGTTGGTTTGCACAATGCGACGGTAGAGCAGCACGGTGATGCGGGTATGTCCCAGATCACGCAACGGGGTTCGGCTCAGACGGCCTTTGTTACCCAGCTTGCAGGGGGTTCGGCTAACGAATCCGTCATCAATCAGGGTGCAAACGGAACGGGCTTCCTTGGCATGAGCGGTCTCGGCAGTGCACAGGAAGCGATTGTGTCGCAAGGTGGTGTCAGCGATTATTCGTCGATCACACAACGTGGCACCAACCAGTATGCTGATGTCACCCAAAACGGCAGCGACAACGAGTCGTTCATCTCACAAGGTAACAACTCAGGTCGTGATCATGACGCGGTGGTTGTACAGACGGGCGCTAACGGCAAGTCCGACATTGAGCAACTGGGTCGTAACCAGTATGCCAGCCTGACCCAGGGTGGTACGTCCAATGACTCGACCATTGATCAGAATGGCCGTGACCACAGCGCTACTGTAACGCAAGGCGGCGCAGACAATGTTTCGCTTGTCAGCCAACTTGGCACGGGTAACACGGTTCTGGCTTCGCAAACCGGTAACGGAAATAACAATACCGGTGTTGCCGGTGCAGGTATCTTCCAGAACGGTGTAAGCCTGTCGGCAACGCTGAACCAGGAAGGCAGCAGCAACTGGTCGCTGATCTCTCAGACCGGTACAGGCAACAGTGCTACCAACAACCAGCTGGGTAATGGCAATACGTCTACCATTACTCAAGGTGGTTCGGCTAACACCGCACTGGTTAACCAGTAAGTGTAAAGGGCCGGTATGTCAGGGGCTTGCCTCTGGACTATCGGCCCGGACTATCGGGGGCGCTGGCCGATGCGGCTGGCGTTCCCTCTTTTCATTTTCAGATACTTGTATGTCACCATGTTCACGCTGGCCGGTTTGTGGTAAACCGGATAGGGTGTGGGCATACGAACAAAGAGAATTATAATGCGACACAGGTTGATCATGACCGCGGCCTTACTGCTGATGCCTTTGGGCACGCAGGTCGCCGCCGCCGATAACGGGGTTTATATCACTCAGGTTGGAGACGCCGTGGCGGCGTCACCCGCGGGTGGAAGCGCTTCGGTTGTCACACAAGCGGGTGAGCGTAATTATGGACAGGTGGATCAGAAATCTGCCGGTCAGATTGGTGTGGTGGCGCAGGCCGGTATTGAAAACTATGCCAGCCTGAGCCAGTCGGGCGGGGTTGAGGGCAACCTCGCGCTGGTTTTGCAGAATGGCGTGGGTAATCAGACGACGCTTGAGCAGAACGCCAGTACCTTGAGCAACAACGCAACGATTGTGCAGAATGGTGCGGGCAATGTGGCCTCGCTGGCGCAGAATGGCGATCAGAATTCGGCGCTTATGGTGCAGAACGGCGACAACAACCTGATGCAGGTCGCGCAAAACGGCGATAATAATAATATCGTATGGACCCAGACGGGGTCCAATCTGGCGCAGCCCAAGGTCGAAATGGTTGGAAACCAGACGCTTTCAATTCATCAGTTAGGCTTCAAATGACCGGTTCTGCCTCTCTTTTACTGCTGATGCTGCTGAGCGCGCAACAAGGGGGGGCGGTGTCTGGGAATGCCGGTGCCGAAAGGGTTGGCGTCGAGCAACTGGGTACGGGGCAGCGAACGGATGTGGTCGGTTCCGAGCAGATCACGACGCGATCACGTGAGGTTCCAGCGGCGCCTGTGGTTATTCGCAGCAGCGCCTCCAGTCAGTTAACCGAGGGTAAGCCACAGGTGAACACCTCACAGTTAACCTCAGATAAGCCGACGGCTGATGCGCCGGTTTCGGGATCTACGACCAAACAGGGACGTAATGTGCGCGCAGAGATTCTGCGTGGGGACGACCGGTGTGATCCGCAAAACAGCGCAGAACGTGACGAGGCCTGTGATCGGGTAATCGAGACGCGTTCGGCTGAGTTTTCCGCGCCGGATGTTCAGCCGCTTTCGCCGGAGCAGAACCTTATGGTCAGGCAGCAATCGCTGGCGGATTCCGGACGCGATCTGAATTCGGCTACGCGACGACTGGCCAATGGCGAGATTGATTCCTCCAATGCGCATCTGGCGGTTTCGGCCATGGCGCTGGTGCCGCCCAAGCCTGCGGAAGAGGAAAAGCCGGGGCAGGATATGTCGGCGAATGACGCTATCGTTTCGGCCATAGTCAGTGGCATGCAGGGCACGCCCTATCAGTAATCTAAGTGGAGACGCGGATGGATGCGAATGTCAATGCCCATCTGGAGATGGTGCAGGCCGAGCGGGGCGTGGCTGTAAGCGCCTATGTGGCGTCACCTGAAACCAGGCCGGTGCGCTGGAAGCTGGAACTGAAGTCGCAGAGTGCCGGCGGCAGCAATAATATCGCGCAGGGCGGTGTGGTGGCAGGCGAAAAGACTAGCCCCGTCAGCTCCGTTGTGGTGACGCAAGGCAGCCGTGGAACCGTGACGCTGCTGGTTTACGAGGGTGAGCAGGTCGTGGCGCGTGATGAAATCGTATTTGGTGAGCCGTCGGGCGGTTAGTCTTACAGCTTCAGGATATTATCCGGTCGGATGGTGCCCCTGATCCAGTCCTTAATGGCCAGCAGGTTGCCACTGAGCCGGCCTTTGCGGTCAACCCACGGTTCGGGTTTGAGTGAACGAGCCAGATTGGCCGCAATATTCTTAGCCATGTGCTTGTAGCCGATTGTTGGCCTTAAGGTACCCTTGCGCATCATATAGAGCGGATTGGCGATCTGGGAATAGCCCAGTTTTCTGCCTGGTGTACGACCGGAGCGTTTGGTCCCCATATGCACACCACGCAGGCGTGAACTTTTGACGATGCGTCCCGCCGGGGCCAGTTGACGCGAAAAATCGACATCTTCAAGCCAGGCATACAGGGGCAGGTTTTCATCAAAACATTGACCATTCTGACGTACCGGCGCCATGCGAATAACCATGTTGCAGCCGTATCCATTATAGGTATCGGACAGGATATGGTCTGCGGTTTGCGGGGGTAAATTCTGTATGATATTCAGAGCCTCGTTGTGAGACAGACCCGGGCCACAAATGCCATCCGCAGCGACTTCGCCGGTGGCAATGACGATAGAGGGGTCTTTTTCGAACAGGGCCTCGGTTTCAGCCAGAAAGTCCGGCGCAGGCAGGAAATCGTCATCGAAAAAAATGATGAGGTCAGCATCTGTTGCCGCCATAATCGTATTACGTTGAGCGGGCAGACCTCTGGGGCCGTAAAGCACTTGTGACGGGCCGCGATAGAGGCGCAGGGCATCTTCGTCAATATCGTCGAGCTGCGCCGGACAGACGAGAAGTGTGTTGGCCATGCGGGTCTGATTATTCAGGGAGCTAATTGTATCCGTGAGCACCTCACGTCGGCCAGCCGTGGCGATACCAATAACGATATTGAGCTTGGGGGAGGTCATGAGGATTTGCGGTTTCTCAGGCGGATATACGGATAACAGTTATTTGCGGTTTTGAGCAGACAGCCATGGTTTCACTATATTCAAGGCTTTTATCATAATATCCTCCTCAAGACCTGCGGGTTTGCCAAGGACCAACCAGATAAGGCACGAGAATAAAACGGACAGACACAGGTATGCAATTCCTGCGCCGAAAATCAGTACCCCCAGAAGGGGAATGGAGGACGTACTGTTTATAAACGGAAGCATCAGGTAAAGTATTGTCGTACCGGGCAGCAACAGGATCAGCGGGCGAACCAAGGTTTTCAGCTGTACGCGCAGAGACAGAGCTGTCATCAGGCGGACGGCTGAGAAGCTTGAGAACAGAATGGCTATGGACGCCACAGCCTTGGCAGCAAGCGCACCGGCGATGCCAAAGGCCATGACCCCGCCGATGGTCAGGGGAAACCTGATGATAAATTCAATGAATGTACGCAAGGCGACCAGACGTGTTCGGTTAAGGCTCATGGCCAGTGGTGCCATAGGGATCACCGGCAAGGCGATCAGGCTGATCCATGCGAGTGCGCTCAGGACAGGGGCCGCAGCGACCCAGTCTTCGCCCAATAGCAGGCGGATCACCGGCAAGGCCATAACGCCCATAAAGGCAAAAACAGGCGCCATGATCCAGACAAGGGCCTGACTGGATTTCAGATAGGTTTCTTTGAGTGTGCCGTTCTGGTGCGCATCGCTGAAGGCGACCAGAAGCGGGCGGGCTATGGGGGCGGCAATGGCCTGATAGGGCAGGGCCGACAGGTCATTGGCGGTGGCATAGCGGCCAAAGGTGCTGATATCGACAAAGCGGGGCAGCAGAATACGGTCTATTTGCCAGTTTATGGCCGAGAATATCTGGGCGAGCATGTTCCAGCTGACCATGTCAGCGAAAACCGGCCAGTCCTTTAAGGTGAAACCCGGGCGCATAGGGGCCATCATATAGGACAGGATAAGCATCACCGCCGGCCCACCGACCGTAGCTATCACTATCGCCCAGTAACTCTCTGTGGCAACGGCGATCCAGATGGCGGCGCTCAGGGCCATGATTTTGCCTGTCAGCTCCATAATGGCTTCACGGCGAAAATCCATGCGTTTGGCAAATATCACCATGCGTGGACTGAACAGGCCGCGAAGAATCGGAGCGAAGGCCAATGCACAGACCAGCGGGATCAGTTTGTCCTCGGAATAAAGATGCGCCATAGGCACGGCAAGTCCGCCCAGTAAGGCGGCAATGGCCAGACCCCGCAGGATACCCAGTGTAAAGGCCGTGTGAAACATACGCCGGGTCGGCTCATTTATGCGCACCAGCGCCGCGCTCAGGGGCAGTTCCAGAATGGCTTCAACAATGAACACAGCGGTCATGGCCATGGCCACCAACCCGAAATCGGCCGGGCCGAGAAAACGTGCCAGTAGCAGAAGCGCAAGAAAGTCGATGATCTTGGCACCCAGACGCGCACCCACGGTCCATAGACCGGCCTGAAGGGTTTTCCGCGATGGTGACGGTTCAGGGGTCATTTTTTCGGGCGGAAGCCGGTTTTAGGGCTGAGGCCGGGGCGTACCCCGTAGGCGGCAAAGGCTGCGGCTGCGGCCAGACCATAAAGCCAGGCATTGAAAGCGCCAAAATCTGCCGTGGTGCCAATCAGCAGACCGGTCACCAGACCCGGCAGCAGGCTCCAGCGCACGGCATTAAGGAGCGCAGCCCCTGTGTCATCATTGCTTGCGGCGCGACGAAGGATGGTTTGCAGGACAAAGCCGTAATAGCACAGACCACCGAGAAATCCGGTACTGCTGAAAACGGCAACCACGCTGTTGGAGGCGCGTGTGCCACCCATGCCAACGCCCAGACCATAGGTATCCAGCAGAGCCTGCCATGAGATAGCCGTCCACATACTGCGCTCTTCAAAAGAACTGGTGCTGCTTTTTTTCAGTACCATTTCATTGAAAAGTGCGATTATCGGATCGAAAAGCCTGGGGCTGAACAAAAAGATCAGGCAAAGCCCTATGATGACCGCGAAGGCTATGGCCATTTCCAGGCCGAGGTCACGCTTAAGGCCCCTGTGACGTTTCTGTATGGCCCGCCATAACCATTCTGCGCCCATAGCGCCGCCCAGAACGACCAGTGCGACATAGGCGGCCGAAGAGGTGGACAACCACGTAAAGATCAGCAACAGGCCCAGAAGTGCAGGCACCAGAAACTGCCGAAGGCGCTCGCTGATCATCGCCCGACGGAAGAAGTATATGCCTGTAAGGAAGGAAATGCACAGCGCGCCATAGGCCGAGGCTTCCGGCATCAGGCCCACCACGCGTTTAGTGCCTCCGGCTATGTCTACCTCGGTCAGAAGGGCATAGGTTGCGGTCCTGAAGGGGGCCAGTACCGGTTTGAGGGGCATATATTGTGACAGGAAATCAAGCAGACCTGTGCCAATGACGATGGCACCGCCAAAGCACAAGGCCTTCAGGGTCTGCTGGCGCATGGCTTCGGTGGACATCAGGCGGGCAAAGGCGGGTACGGCGGCAATCGAGATGGTCAGATAGGCCAGTTGGGATATGTTTTGCGTTGTCGGCTGAAGCATGTCGGTGCGCATGAACAGGGTCAGTCGCATGGGAATGATTTCAACTTCGCCGGCAAATAATCGGGGCATGAACAGGGTGACAATTACGGCAATAACCCAGAACAGGCATAACAACAGGAAGCCACGTGGTGCGAGCAGGGTCTGGTAGAGATAGGCGAAACCCTTGTCGTTGCCGAGCGTGCGCGCAATAATCAGAAGGGCCACCATGGGGGTCGCGGTAAAGGTCAGGCCGCCTGTGAGATTGGTCGGTATGACGGCGAACGCACCGAACGACATGGAGGCAAAGAACAGATAGAGCAGAAACTGGGGTTTACGGGAGAAAAGACCGATCAGCGCCAGAAGCCAGAATATGGCTATGGGGAGGAAATCCATCTGAGCCTATCCTTTCTGTGCCAGAGCGCGGGTGATAAAGCTGTGCAGGGCTTCGCGAAACACCGGTGTGCGATAAGCCGCTGCATGGGCCTGTAGCGCTTGCGGATGATACTGCGTTTCGGTGGTTTCAAAACGGATGAGGGCGTCGGTCAGGGCCTCAGGGGTTTGTTCGTGGAAGAACAGGCCGGTTTTACCTTCGACGACTGTTTCCGTTGCCCCGCCACGGGCAAAGGCAATAACCGGACGCCCGCTGGCCATGACCTCGAGGGGGACTATACCAAAATCCTCAACGCCCGGGAAAATGAGGGCGCGGCAGGTGCGGAAATAATGCGCCATGGTCTCATTCTCGACCGCGCCTAAAAAGGTGACGCTGGGGCCGGCGCGGCGCTTAAGGGCCGCATCTGCGCCGGAGCCTATAACCACCAGTGGCCGGTTCAGGCGTGTGCAGGCGTCAACGGCAATTTCGATTTTCTTGTAGGGTGTGATCTGACCGGCGCACAGATAATAGTCGCCTGTGTCAGTCGCGGCGGTGAAGCGTGAGGTATCGACGGGAGGGTTGATAACATGAGCGTCCCGACGGTAATATTTCTTTATGCGTTGCGCGACATAGGCGGAATTGGCGATGAAGTGATCCACACGTGCGGCGGTTGTCACATCCCATGTTCTGAGGGCCGGGCTGGTCAGGCTTAAAGCCAGACGGGTCAGAAAGCCTGCGTTGCGGTAATATTGCGGATAGAGGTCCCAGATGTAACGCATCGGGGAGTGACAATAACAGATATGTAAGGCATCAGGGCGGGTAATTACCCCCTTGGCCGGGCCAGCCTCGCTGGAGATGATCAGGTCGTAGTCGCTCAGATCGAAAGATTCGAGCGCCATCGGCATCAGGGGCAGCATCTTCTGATAGTGTTTTACGCCGCCAAGTTTTTGCAGAAACGAGGTCTTTATGTTGTGACGCAAAAGGGTGGGCGATAGTTTTGCCGGATCGGCAACCAGCGTAAAAATATCGGCATCAGGATACAGATCACAAAGTGTTTCCAGCACTTTTTCGCCGCCGCGCATGCCGACCAGCCAGTAATGAACCAAGGCTACTTTCATATGTCATCTTAAAATAAGGCACAAATCCTGAATACTCTGTTTGTGCGGCCCCCGCGCCTGTTCCATTACAAAACGAAATCAGGTCAGAACATGCTTGTGCGCACAACACAGCGGATAAAGCAATATTTGTGCCGTGTCAGAAGCGGTGCAATAAGAATATAAGCCTGAGCATATGGACAAATGCGGTGCCGCCTGTTTCATATCCGGTGCCGGGTCAATCATTGAGGGGGCTATGAGAATGCAGGATATCAAAATCCGCCCTTCGGGCAGGGTAGTTGGGGGCTGGGCCGTCGCTGGTGCCCTTACGGTATTTTACGGATTTGTATTGCCGGGTTCGGACACGGCCGCTGGGGCGCTTAGTCTCTTTGTTCTTGTGGCTGTGGTCGCCGCCGCCGCCTGGACATGGCCTATACCGGAACAACCGGCACTGTTGAACCGCGGAGCGGTCAGGTGGGTACTGGTTGCCGCACTGTTAATGGCCGCCATCCTGTCCGTATTGCCCCTGATGAGTTTCGTTACCGGTAAGGCGGGCGGATATGGCGGGCTTTATGATCCGTCCTCGGCGTGGCTTGAGTATATAAAACTGGCGGGGGTGTGCTGTGCGTTTTGTCTCGGGTTCCGTATTGCCATGAGTTATGATGCGGCGCGAAAGGCGTTGGATGCCTTGCTGATCATGGGCGGCGTCTGGGCTTTTGTCTGCATCGTCATGCATATACTTGATCCCAACGGTATCTATGGCGTGATGAAGATGGGGGCCGGGCGGCTGACGGGGGCTTTCAGTTCGCCAAATAGTGCAGGAACACTATTTGGGGCCTTATCTGTATTAGCGCTTGGGCGCACGCTGGGGCGGTTCAGGGCACTTAAGGGGCGGCCCCTTATTGAACGCATTGATCTGCTTTTTGTCACCATCTGGCTTTTGTCACTGGCTGCGCTGATACTCAGTCTGTCACGCGGCGCTATTGCGGCTACCCTTTTGGCGACCGCAATAATGTTATTTCTGTTGTTCCTGAGCGGACGCCGCCGCCGCTTTTCAGTGCGGGCGGCGGGTATAACGGGGATAGGTGTGGGCGTTCTGTTAGTGGGCGTGTTTGCGACCCCGTTGAGTGCCGTTATGGATCGGATGTATCAACTGGAAACCGATTTTGCCGCACGTGCACAGATCTTCAGCAGTCATTATGAGGTGGCCATCAGGCAGCCCTTTTTCGGTTTCGGGCTGGGCTCATTTAACGCCGTCAATGAAACGATTATTTCCGAGGCCAATTATCGCGACCTATCGGTTATTCGCGCGGCGCATAACGTCTATTTACAATGGCTGGAAGAAACCGGTCTTATGGGTCTTGCCGGTCTGATATTGCTCAATCTGAGTATATTGGTGCCGATGCTGCGGGCCATATGGCGTCAGGACAGGGCGGGGGCGCATCTAACCGCCATAGTCGGGGCCTATCTGGTATTTATACTGCATGGCCTGACCGATTATGCCTTTCAGGAAAGCGCATTGACGGTCTTTGTTGCCCTGATGTTGGGGTGTGGTTTGGCAATAGCCAGCAACCAGAATACAACACGCCCGCATTAGGCCCTAAATCAGGCCCCCAAGTCAGGCCCAAGTCAGGAAAAGATCAGCCAGCCTATGGCCATCCAGAAGGCCGAGCAGACAATCAGCAGTCCCAGAACGGTCCATTTGAACGGATATTTATCAGACCTACGGGGGCTGTGCTGATCAGATATATGCTTTTTCGGGCGAAATAAATTCAGACGCAAGGCTATGCCCGTGTGGAGGCCCGCTTCGAGATCGGGCGACAGTGACGCAGGACTGGCTACAGCGTGAGTCACCAGAGCGGGGCGTAGGGCCGCTTCGTTTAAAGATGACTCAGGCAACATTCACGGACTCCGCTGACAGCATTTCGTAATGAGAGTATGCAGCGGATTTGGTTAAATTATTGTCGATAAAGAAGCTTAACAAAGTCGGTTTTATGGCCGTATTTTTTAAGTCTTGGTTGCTTCTGAGCGGATAAGATCTATGGCCGAACCGGGGCGAACCTTAAGGGTTTCGGGCTTGTATTTTGCGTGCGTAAAGATACGCAAAAACATCACCAGCGCTGCTCTCAGGATAAAGATGGGGCAGTGTGTCCTGAATGCCAGTTTTACGAGATTAAGCACAAAGCGCAGTCGGGTTTCTGTGGCATTGATGTGTCGTCCGTTTTTCAGAACGCCGCCGTAGATATGCATACCCTTAGGCAGGTTGGTGAAGCTCTGGGTCAGAATGATCAGCTCCTGCCGCGGGTCGATGCCTTGTGAATAGGACTTATACAGCGGCCCCGTATAAAGCGGGCGCGTATGAACCATACGGACTTCGTCAATAATGGCGGCCTTATAGGCCGGAGCATCCATCAACATCGTCCATATCTGATCCGTACCCCAGCCAGTATAATGGCGTTCAAACATCGGTATCAGTGTCCTGAAATAGGAGGACTTCATACAGCAGGCCATGGATTCAATATAGCTGGTGTAGCGATAGGAAAACTGCGGGTCGCTCAGCAGAACCGGAAAGGTGAAATAGCAGTCATGGGTCAGGGATGGCTGAGCCATGGTCAGGCCGCAGGTCGAGGTGATCTCAAACACGCGGTTGATATCTGCGGCATTCATCAGCACGTCGTCGTCGGGAAACATGACGTAGTCATATTGATCAAACAGGTGCGGATTAGCCTTGAAATAGCGGACAATGGAATCCCACTTTGTGCCGTAATCGAACACCGTCGGCAGGTCGCCGTCCTGAACCCGTTCGCTGTCCTTGCCAAAGGCGTTCAGCACCAGATCCCATGTACGGTCAGAGGCGGCGAGCCCCTCAAGCCAGTGTTTGTGCAGAGAACTGTCGCCAACGCGTCCGAGTACCAGAAACCGGCGGCTGCTTTTTGTTACTGAACGCATAGCGGATTATTCCTTGAAGTATACGGCGTCAGAAAACCGGTTCGGCGTCGGATTGAAGATAGGGCCATTGCGCGTCCTTGTCAGAAATGACAGTGACGGGCAGGGGCCAGTTAAGGGCGAGTAAGGGGTCGTCATAGCGTAAGCCGCCTTCGGCGGCGGGCGTGTAGGGCGATGACACCAGATAGCTGACCTCGACATCGTCGGTCAGGGTCTGGAAGCTGTGGGCGAACCCAGGCGGTACATAGAGATGGTGGCGGTTGTCGGCGCTCAGTTCAAAGGCTTCGGATTTGAGATAGGTCGGCGAGGCCCCGCGCAGGTCAACAATCACATCAAGAATAGTGCCACTCAGGCAGCGGATCAGTTTAGCCTCAGCCGCCGCGCCGCGCTGGAAATGCAGGCCGCGCAGGGTGCCTTTATGGCGGGAAAAGGATGTGTTCTGCTGCACATAGGTGGTGATGAGGCCCTGAGCGGCAAATTCATCGGTGCAGAAGGTGCGGGCAAAGAAGCCGCGCTCATCGCCGCGTTTTTCGGGTTCAATCAGGCAGGCGTCCTGAAGGGTGGTTTTATGGAAAATCATGCGGATATGTCCTGCAGGGCAAACAGCTGTTCCTGTTCGGCATAGAGCTGGTCGATCAGGCGGCCTTCGGGGCGATATATATCGGCAAAGGTCAGAGGCGTGTCTTTGGGGACGTCGTGGCGCAGGGTACAGCCGATAGCCAGCCCGATCGGGATCAGGTTTTCGCTGCGCATGGTATCGATATTTTCCGCGACGCCATAGACTTCAAAGCCGCCCAGTTCATCAAGGGTCTGGCCTGCCTTGAGGTCAGTCTTGGTGACCGCAATAACGCCTACGACCGGCCCGTTTTGTGGTGTCAGCACGGCGTCATGAAACAGTACCGCACGGGCTACTGAAGTCGGAACCTCAAAGTGGCACAGGTGATAGGGTGTATAGAAGCAGTAATAGGGGCCAGTGCCGAGTTTGTAGAGGTTAAGGTAATGCTTTTGTCGCGCATCCTCGATGGTGCCGAGGACAAAGACGCCCGGGCCGGGACGGGCGCCGACAACATAATCCACCAGTCCCTTGCCGCCGGACTGAAGGTTGACGCTGAGGGATTCGGCAAAGGCCGGAACCGTATCTTCGAGAGGTGTCAGGGGGGCGGTTGGATCGCCGCCGGAAAAATCCGGCCCCAGCATGCCGCGACGGGCGACGCCGAAGCCGGTGGCATTGGCGACTATGGCCTGCTCAAAGGAAATCTTGGTACCATCGGCAAAGGAGGCGACCATGGCCGGTTTCTGGCCCCATTTTTCCGCAAAGGCTTTCTGCGTTGCCGGATTACGGTAGGGGTCATGCAGGCCTTTGATATTGCCGCATAGAACTGGCGTGACGCCCAGACCTTCGACGAAGCGGTACAGGTTCATCTGTACACCCGGCTGGTCACCGTCGGAGAAGCTGTAGATGACGTCTTTGGCGGCGGCCTTGTGTTTAAGGATCGGGCCGATAGTGCCGTCCAGTTCGGCATTCATCTGCACGACATGTTTGCCCGCTTCTATGGCCGCCAGAACCACATGGGCGGCATATTCCAGAGAACCGGTAACTTCGATTACCGCGTCAACACCCTCAGCCTGTGCCAGAGCCAGAGCGTTTGTCGTGACGACGGGCTGACCTTGCGCGATCAGGGTATTGATCTCGCTTTGCGTGGTGGCCTCAAGCGGTGTGACGCCTGCCTCGGTATAGGCGGCGATGGCCGGAGCAAGGTTTCGGTTGGCAATGCCTGCCAGCACCATGCCCGGTGTTGACTGAATAATCTTAAGGGCAATGCCGCGCCCCTGAAAGCCCGCGCCGATAAGGGCGACGCGGATCGGATTATTGTCGGCATGACGTTTTTTGAGGGCGCTATCAACAAGGATCATGTCAGTCGTTCCACACCTTCCATGGAGCCTTGCCTGAGGCCCAGATGTTTTCGAGGATCATCCGGTCGCGCAGGGAATCCATGCTCTGCCAGTAGCCATCGTGGTGGTAGCTTGAAAGCTGATCGGCTTCGATAATACGCCGCATGGGGTCTTCTTCCCACATCTGATGGTCGCCATCTATGACATCGAACACCTCGGGTTCGCAGACAAAAAAACCGCCATTGATCAGGCCGCCATCCATCGCCCCCTTTTCGCGAAAGCCGTGAACCTTCTGACCGTCTTCAGACAGGTGCAATGCGCCAAAACGGCCCGGCTGGGTCACGGCGGTTAGGGTGCACCAGCGTTTGTGGGCCTTATGAAAATCCATCAGGTGCGCAATATTCACATCGGCGACACCGTCGCCATAGGTCAGGCAGAAGCGCTCGTTTTCCAGATATTTCTGCGCGCGTTTCAGGCGACCTGCGGTCAGGGTTTCCTGACCGGTATCCAGTACGGTGATGCGCCAGTCTTCGGTTTTGGCTTCGAGCCAGTCCACCTGACCGGTCCCGAGGTCGATAGTGAAATCGCTGACGCTTTCGCGGTAGCGGAGGAAATAGTCACGGATGAATTCGACGCGATAGCCGCCCAGAATGACAAAATCTTTCAGGCCGTAATGGGCATAGATCTTCATGATGTGCCACATAATCGGACGCCCGCCGATCTCGACCATCGGTTTGGGCCGGATACTTGTTTCTTCGCTCAGGCGCGTACCGAAGCCGCCTGCCAGCAATGCTACCTTAACCACTATGTCCCCCTTGGAACCACTCGCGTTTTGCCGTGTCCCAACGCGTATGAATATTAAAACGTTCTTGTCTGTAAAGGAAAAAGAACGCCGTTACTGCCATTGCAGGGCGCTGTTAAGGCGACCTTCGGTAATATGGCCCTGAAGTACCTTAAGGCGCATGAAGTCTGACTGACGGAAGTTGGTGTCGCTAAAGTTCATGCGTGTCAGGCCGTCGATCAGATTATCAATCGATTGCCGCAGGCTCAGGCGTGGCTGATGGGCGGGCGCCAGTGTGCGGTAAAGGCTGAAATCGACCTGATAGGAGCGACTGTCGGCGGGGGCATCTGTGTTAATCGAGACGCGTGTATCGCCGACGGCTTCGGCCACGGCGCGCGCCAGATCACGCACCTGATAGTTGGCACTGTCGGTACCGGCATTAATCGCCAGATACCGGCCGCCATTGTCTGCCTTGCGCTGTGTGGCCCAATCGATGGCGCGGGCCATGTCGGCCACGTCGATCAGGGGCCGCCAGGGTGAGCCGTCGGACAGGACGGTGATTTCCCTTTGCGACAGGGCGCAGGCGACGAAATCGTTGAGCACCAGATCAAGCCGCAAGCGATCGGACATGCCGCAGGCGGTGGCAAAACGCAGGCTGGTGATCACCATATCCCCCTGAAGCGTTTCCAGTTCGCGTTCGGCACCGATTTTCGAGCGGGCATAGGCGGTGACCGGATTGAGCGGATCGCTTTCCTTGCGCGGGCCACCTGAGGCGACGCCATAGACGCTGCAGCTTGAGGCAAAGACAAAGTTTTTAACGCCACCTGCGGCGGCGGCCTTTGCGGCAGCGACCACGCAGGCCTGATTGATATCAAGCGTCACGGCTTCAAACTGGTTGCCCATCGGGTCGTTGGAAACGGCGGCCAGAGCGACTACGGCGTCGTAGTCCTTGAAAAAATCGGGTGAAAGGCTACGGACATCGCCGTAGAACTGAGTGTCCAGCCGACTTTCGGGCAGAAGCGGGCTGCCGGTCAGGCAGTGGGCGAAATAGGCAGTGTCAAAACCATGCAGGCGCGCCTTAGGGTGAACGCTGCGCAGGTGGCGGACAAGAACGGGGCCGACGTAGCCCATATTGCCCAGAATAAGTATGTTCATGGTCAGACCTGATGTTCAGAAAAGAGAAACATTAACGCGGTTATGCAGATTGCGGGCCGCGCCGGGGTTTGAAGCCTGATCGAGGCGATTGCGGATGAGGGCGGCAATGGCCAGTGCCGAGGTCAGGCCCGGACTTTCGATACCCAGAAGATTGATCAGGCCCTGAATGTCGTGGGTTTCAGGCCCCTCAATGGCGAAATCCGGCATGGGTTCTGAAGCGCTATGCAGCTTGGGCCGGATACCGGCATAGTCAGGGATCAGGGCGTCTTCAGGCAGGGCGGGCCAGTAGGTGCGGATGGCCTGAGCGAAGGCGTCGGCGCGGGCCGGATCGACATACAGGTCGTCGGGATTATCGATCCATTCTATGTCCGGCCCGAAGCGAACGCGTCCGGCGAGATCAAGCGTGGCATGTACCCCAAGACTGCCTGTGCCGGGCATGGGATAGACCAGATGGGTAAAAGGCGTGCGGCCCTGAAGGCTGAAGTAGTTGCCCTTGGCGAAATAGCCCTGACGCAGATGCGCGGACGGGTAGGCCGTTAAGGCTTGCAGCAGGGGCAGGGCCTTATGACCGGCGCTGTTAATGACATTGCGGGCCTTTATGGGCGTGTCTCCGGTATCGATCAGAAAGCTGTCGCCGTCATGCTGCCAGCCGGTTACCGGAGACTGACAGACGATCAGGCCACCGGCATTTTCGATATCCCCCGCCAGAGCCAGCATCAGTTCATGCACGTCGATGATGCCGGTGGAGGGCGACAGACAGGCGGCCAGGCAATGGACTTCGGGTTCAAGGGCGCGGGCCTCATCGGCAGACAGGCGGATCAGGTCAGTGACGCCGTTTTGTGCCGCATTGGCCATCAGGGCGTCGAGTTTCGTCAGTTCAGGGGCAGCGCAGGCAACCAGCAGCTTGCCGCATTTTTGGTGCGCTATGCCACGGCTGGAGACGTAGTCATAAAGGCGGTCACGGCCTTCGTGGCACAGGCGGGCCTTGAGGGAGCCGGGCGGGTAATAGAGGCCGGCATGGATGACGCCGCTGTTGCGCGACGAAGTCTGCGTGCCGAAGGTTTTTTCGGCTTCGAGCACAAGCACCTCGCGACCACTCAGGGCGAGCTCACGGCCTGTGGCCAGACCGACCACACCTGCACCGATTATAACTGTATCAACCTGATACATTTTTTCACCCCTGCCCGACATATGCTTATACGCCACGTCCGGCTTCGGGAAAAGCGGATAAGGCGGTCGTGCGAAGCAAGATTGAGGCCGGTTTTAACGGCCCGGATCGCCGGGGGCGTAAGGGAAGCGCAGGCTCTGGTAATGTTCTAACGAATGGGCCGGTTCGGGGGCGCCTGCAGGCAGGGGACGGTGTGAGACGCTGCGAAAATAGGCGAGGGACGCATCGCGCCACCAGACGGCTTCGGTTTCCTGAATTTTCAGGTTCTGGGCGACGGCCTGATGGCGGCGGGCATCAACAAAGGGGCGCAAACTGTCCCATGTCCGGCGCATGTCAGTGACCTTAGAGGTGCCGCGCGTATAGGTCAGGGCCAGTTCGTCCCATAGCGGACGGCCTGAGCGGGTTTTATGGTCCCATGACAGGTGGTGGAACCACAGGAGATAACGCTCATCTGTGGTTTTCGGATTAGCCCATTTGGCGGCGGCGCGGGGGGCATATTGCGACAGGGCGTCCGAGCCGGTTTGGGTACGGTCAAAGCCGATGCCGTCACGGTCGGCCTTATGGTAATAGACGGGATTCCATTCGGGCTGCGGCAGGTCATTGATCCACGGGGCGGGGCCATAATGGTGGCTGGTGCCCATCAGGTGATGCAGGCCGAGGGGTGTCATGTAATCGGCAACGGTTTCGCGTGAGCTCATCAGCAGATCGGTGACAGGGGTGACGAAACGGTCGTCACGGGAAAAGGTCAGTTTCGCCCAGTCGGCGGCAATGGCGCGGGCCGAGTCGTGCGGATTCCATGCCAGACGTCCGAAGGCGTACCAGTTGGCCTGTTCAAAGTCTGACCCTGACCAGTTGCGATCTGTGCCGATATTGGCGACACCGGCAATGCCGGTGAGTGTATAGCCATGCAGGGAGCCATCAAGCACATGGGCGACGGTGGCAGCGCCTATCTTACCGTGGCCGGTATCGGCGCGCAGGGTTTCTTCGAAATATTCGCCCATATAGGCGATGTGAGTGGCGAAACCGAGATACTCCTTGGTGATCTGAAACTCCATCATCAGAGGCGTCTTCGGCATGGCCCCGAACAAGGGGTGGAAGGGCTCACGCGGCTGGAAGTCGATGGCCCCGTTTTTCACCTGAACAAGCACATTGTCGGCAAAGGTGCCGTCCAGAGGGACAAATTCGTCATAGGCCTGTTTGGCGCGGTCAGCGGGGTTGTCATGGCTATAGACAAAGGCGCGCCACATGACGATTCCGCCGTGGGATTTAAGCGCAGCGGCGAGCATATTGGCCCCGTCGGCATGGGTGCGGCCAAAGTCCTGCGGGCCGGGCTGGCCTTCGGAATTGGCCTTGACGAGGAAGCCGCCGAAGTCGGGGATAATGGCGTAGATTTCAGCGGTTTTATCCTGCCACCACTTCTGTACGGCGGGGTCGAGCGGGTCGGAGGTTGGCAGACCGCCCAGTTCAATGGGCGCGGAAAAACGGGCGGAGAGATAGACCTTTATGCCGTAGGGGCGGAGGATGTCGGCAACGGCGGCGGCCTTATGGAGATAGGGAAGCGTGAGGCTGTCGGCTTTTGAATTGACGTTGTTCAGCACGGTGCCGTTAATGCCAATCGAGGCATTGGCGCGGGCATAGTCGGTGTAGCGCGGGTCCTTCAGGTCAGGCAGCCGCCACCAGTCCCAGATCGACGCGCCGGAATAACCGCGCTCAACGAAGCCGTCGAGATTGTCCCAGTGGTTCAGCACGCGCAATTTTACGCGCGGGGCATCGGTCACATCGGTAAGGCGTGCGCCGGTTTGCAGGGTTTTGAGATAGGCGAAGGCACCATATAGCACACCCTGATCGCTGTGGCCGGTGATGAGGGTGACGGACTTGCCGTTGAGGGTCACCTTGCGGATGGCATAGGCTTCGGGATTATCGGGCAGGGTGATATTCAGTGTAGGGATGGGGGCTTGTGCAATTGTGCCGATAACAATGGCCCCATCGGTCAGTGTGGAGGCAGGTGTCTGACCGAGCAGACCTTTCAGGCCGCGATGCAACTCATCTGAGGCGGCTTTCAGGGTCGGACTGTCGCCATAGGTGACAAGGGCGGTGGCCTGAGGGCGGTAGGTATCGGCGAGCGGTTGTTCGAGGGGGATATAACGCAGCCACAGATCATAGCCGTCTTCGTCAGCAAGCGTGGCGGCAGGTGCCAGAGCCGGTAACAGACAGGCCATGAGACTAATCAGAAGACGCGTAAGTACGGGGCGCAACATGGTGGTTTCCTCGGATCTTTTTTATTGGGAGGGGGCGGCTGCTACCTCTGTGGCTCGACTTCGCCTGCCACCTCTCCTGTTGTATAGGGGAGGGTAACCAAGACGGGATTGCCACACAAGGAAAATAGTGTTAGCGGTATCATAAGTGCGGGACTCAAAGCCTCATTCGGGGCGGGGCCATGTCACATAAAATAAAAAATAATGCCTACAGCGAGATGTGTAACCGTATCCTTGAGTGCCTGCGTTTAGCCCGTAACGGGTTATGCTTTCGGGCCGTGACGGCAAGATTCGCGCTGTGACTGAACAGGGAATGAAATATGGCGCGGGTATCCGACGAACGGGCGCTCTGGTTGTCCCGATATGTGCTGCCGCACGAACCGGCCTTACGCAACTGGCTGGGGCGACGGCGGATGGCGGGGCTTGAGATTGACGATATTGTGCAGGAAACCTATGCGCGGCTGATTGTGCTTGAGCAGGTCAGTGGCATCAGCAATGTGCGCAACTATCTGTTTCAGACGGCCTATTCTGTGTTGTTGACCCATGTGCGCCGTTCAAAGATCGTCTCGTTCCAGACGGTCAGTGATCTGGATCAGTTAGGGGCGCGGGCGCAGGACTGTTCACCGGAAGAACAGGTCATTGACCGCGATGAATTGCAGAAACTGGCAGAAGCTATCGCCGGTTTGCCCGGCAAAATCCGGGAGGTGTTTATTCTTCGTCGCGTCAATGGCTTATCGCAGAAAGATGTGGCGCAAAAACTGCGTCTTTCGGAGAGTACCGTCGAAAAACATATGAGCCGGAGCATTTATTTATTGATGAATCTCATTTCGCATGGCGGAAATGAGGAGTCTCGTGCGTCTAGGGCATGGGGTAGTAAAGCGCATAAGGGCCTTAAACCAAGTGACAGTAAGAGAAACCGCTCAGGAGATTGATGTCGTTGCGGCCGATTGGGCCGCAAGGCTGGATCGCGGTGACCTGTCGCCCGAAGAGGATCAGGCGCTTGAGGCCTGGCTTTCAGATGATCCGCGCCGGATCGGGGCCTTTGCACGGGCGCGGGCTGTGTCTTTGTCGTCCGAACGGGCGCGGGCGCTTGGGCCTCAATTCTGTCCGGATGATTTTCTGAAGCCTCAGGTCACGGAAGCCCCTACGCATCGTTATGATCCGATGAGTGGCAGGAAGATTGCGCGCAAACCGGATGTGGATCGCCGCCGCTTTTTGTGGGGCGGGGCGCTGGCGGCCGGTTTTGGCGGTCTGACCCTTGCGGGTCTGGGGGTACCATCCTACGGCAAGGAATATCTCACCCATCTGGGCGAGGTGAAGGTCATACCGATGGCGGATGGGTCGGTCATCAGTATGAATACGGATTCGCGCATCAGGGTGCGCTATAGTCAGGGTCAGCGGCTGGTGCATCTGGAGCGGGGCGAGGTTTTGTTCGAGGTGGCGCATGACGCGGCGCGCCCGTTTATCGTCAAGGCGCTGGGGACGGAAGTTCTGGCGGTGGGCACAAGTTTTACCGTGCGCAAGCTGGGTGATGCCGGTGTTCAGGTGCTGGTGCGTGAAGGTCTGGTGAAAATCAATCGTCACAATCAGGACGCCGTCAGGGTCGGGGCCAGCCGTCGGGCCATTGTGCAGACAACCGATGCCGCAGAAGCCTTGCCGGCGCGTGTCGAGGCCTACCCGGTTGAACGGGAACTGGCCTGGCGGGAAGGGCGCATTGCCTTTGAAGGTGAGACCCTGCGGTCGGCAGCGGCGGAGTTCCGGCGCTATAGTGAGACGCGCATCCTGATTGATGATCCTGTGGTCGCCAATGAGACCATTACCGGCCTGTTCCAGTCGAATGATCCGGTGGGCTTTGCCCGTGCGGTGGCGGCCAGTTTCGGCTTGCAGGCCGAGGTCAGCGAGAAGCAGGTGCGGCTGTACCGGCAGGCGGTTTAACCTGTTTGGGCAGGTGAGGTAAGATTCCCCCTCCGGCTGTTCGCTTTGCTCACATCCACCTCCCCCGGCATAGCCAGGGGAGTATGAAATCGCGGATGCAAAAAACGTCCCTGAAAGATTTTTTGATAATTTTTACATTTGCCATAGCGGAAGTTTCAAAGCCCATGCGTCTAAGCCGGTAAGAAGTTCGCAAAACCTTCATAAAAGCGGCTTCATGGAGGACGGGAAATGCACAATTCACGAAAATCAGTTCTGTTCGCAGGCGCGGCCCTTATGGGGCTGGTGCTGGCGAGCGGCGCATGGGCGCAGGTAAAAAGTTTTAATGTCGCCCCTGCCGAGGCGGTCAAGACCATACCGGAATTTGCCTCACAGGCGGGCATCCAGATCATTGCACCGGCCGGACAGCTTAAGGGCATCCGCACCCAGGCGGTCAGGGGTAATCTCGATACGCGTGCGGCACTGGCGCAACTGCTTGAGGGGACCAATCTTGAGATCGCCTCGGACAATGGTTCGGTAATTTCGCTACGGGTTAAGAATACAGCGCCTGCCGCAATTACGCCCATGGCGGATGAGGCCGTGGAAACGGTCGTGGTCACCGGTTCGCGTCTGGCGTCACGCGGGTTCAAGGCGCCTACGCCGGTTTCAGTACATGATGCGCAGGAATTCAAATTGTCGGGGACGCAGAATGTTGAGCAGTTGCTCAATGACTCGCCGCAATTTGCCGGTAACCAGCTGAACAGCCCGACCGCCAACACGGTTCAGGCCGGTCAGCCGATCGGTACGGCGACGCTGAACATGCGTAACTTTGGTGCTACGCGTAACCTCGTGCTGGTCAATGGCCGTCGCTTTGCCATTACCGGACCTGATTTTACGGCCGATATCAACACTATTCCGGCGGCGCTGATCAAGCGCACGGAAGTGGTGACCGGCGGGTCTTCGGCAGTTTACGGATCGGACGCCATTACCGGTGTCGTCAACTTTGTCATGAAGGACGATTTCGAGGGCGTTGAGGCCAATTATCAGCGTAGCTGGGATCAGCCAACGGGGACGCCAACCCACAGTCTTGATCTGACGGCGGGCGGGAATTTTGCCGATGGTCGCGGTAATATTGTGGTGTCGCTCAACTATCTCAGCCGCGAAGGCTATACACGCGGTGAGCGCGGTGACTGGGCCGGTCTGTCGCTGACCGATGGCTGCGTTACGGCGGCGTCTTATAACAAAAAAGGCCCAGGAACGCCTCTGGCGGTGCCATCGGGTCAGACCTGTGCCGAGGCCGGTGGCCGTCAGGGCCTGATCTATAGCGGGTCGTCCAATGTGCCGAACGGGCGTATTGCCAACTTCCCCGTGGTTGGGTCATCAGGCTCCAATCCGGCGTTGGATGCGGCGCTTATTGCGGCGGGTCTTGGCGGGATGACCAGTCAGGGGGCCATTTTCAGCGAAGATGGCCGCTCGATCCGTCCCTATGATCCGGGTTCGGACAGTTTCGATCTTAGCCCTGACTCCTATATGGTGACGCCTCAGACGCGGTGGATGGGTAACGTCTTTTCGCATTATGACTTCACCGACAAGGTCACCGGCTATATGGAACTGCATTACAGTTCCAACCGTACCGATGTGCAGATCGCCCCGACTAATATCGGTGGCAATCTTCTGGTGGATGTCGATAATCCCTATGTCAGCGCCGAAATGCGCGAGGTCTTCAATCAGCTTGATCTGAGAGAAACCGGCACGACGACAGTGACGCAGGGCACCTCGACCATGACCACAACAGCCGGTGATGGTCTGGCGGTCATCAACCTCAATCGCCGCCTGTCGGATATGGGGCCGCGCTTTGCCACTTCGGACCATAATGTGTTTCGGGCGGCTTTCGGGTTTCGCGGAAATCTGGGGGACGTGTCACCGAACCTCCTGCGTAACCTGAACTACGACATCTATTATTCCTATGCCCGCACCTCGGAAGCCGCCACGCAGCTTAATTCGCTGTCGCGCAGCCGCTTCCAGCGGTCGATGCTGTCGGTTGGCGGCGCGGATCCGGTACTTAATCCGTTCGGCCAGAATCTGACGGAAGCCTCGATCAACGCCATTTCCATTACCTCTAATTCGTCGATGTATGCCGAGCAGCAGGTATTTGCCGGTAACCTGACCGGTGAGGCCTTTGATCTGCCTGCGGGGCCGGTAGATTTCTCGACCGGTTTTGAATGGCGCTATGCCTATGCCAAATATACGCCGGATTCCTATCTGGCGTCGGGCGATGTGTCCGGCTGGAACGGCGCACGCGCCACCAGCGGGTCTTCGACGGTGAAGGAAATCTACGGTGAAGTGCGGGTGCCGATACTGGCGGATGTGCCTTTTGCCCGCCGTCTGAGCCTCAATGGCGCGTTCCGCTATTCTGATTATGAACTGCCCGGCGTCGGCGGGGTGTGGACACACTCGCTGGGTGCGGAATGGGCGATCAACACTGACCTGACGCTGCGGGCGCAAACGCAGCACGCTATCCGCGCGCCGAACGTCGGTGAGCTTTATGGCGGTCAGGGCACGGATGGCCCGACGGCGAACGATCCGTGTTCGTCACGCGCGCCGGCGTCGCAGCAGACGCAGGCCGTGCGGGATCTGTGTATTGCCACCGGTGTGCCCGCCGACCGCGTGTTTGATGTTTCGGTGCAGCCGGGCATCTATATGACGCAGGTTATCGGCGGTAACCCGAACCTCAGCCCCGAAGAATCCGATACGGTGACCGTGGGTCTGGTGTGGACGCCGCAGTTCCTGCGTGGTTTTGGCCTGAGCCTTGACTATTTCAAGATCGAACTGGATGACGCCATTTCGACCCTTGGGGGCGGCGGGCTTCAGAACGTGCTGAACCTGTGTTATTATACCATACAGAGCGCCAGCAGCGTCTATTGTCAGGCAATCAACCGCGACAGCCAGACCGGTGAAGTGGCGGCGCCAAACTATGTCACCACGACCATGGCGAATATTGGTGGTATCAAGACCTCAGGTATCGATCTTGAGGCGCGTTACGGCTTCCGTACGGACTGGGGCCTTATGGGCGACAGCCGCTGGGATATCAGCAGCCAGTGGACCTACACCGAAGAGTTCACTCTGACGCCGATTCAGGAAATGCCGGATGTGACCAATGAATGCCTTGGGGCGTTTGGCGGCACCTGTGGTCAGCCGACTCCGCGCTGGAAAGGGTCTACACGTGTAACCTGGCGTACCGGCCCGCTGACGCTTTCGGCACGGGCGCGTTACATCGGGCAATTGACGGCGGATGCCCATCTGGTGCCGTTGCGTCGCGGCGAAACCCCACGCGCTCTGGAAAGCATGACCCATCCAGTCATCAGTCCGCGCACCTATATCGATCTGTCGAGCAGCTATGAGCTTAGCAACTCGGTGACCTTATCGGGTGGTATCCGCAATCTGCTGGATAAGGATCCGCCGATCCTTGGTTCGCTTCAGCAAAGTTCCCACAACACGATTCCGGCGACCTATGATGTGCAGGGACGCGTGTTCTTTGTTGGCGCGAATATGAGGTTCTGATGAAATTGCCTTCCCGGCAGCGGTTCTTCCCCCGACTGTTTTACGTCACCACAACATCCCCGTGGTGACGCTCCGGGAAGGCGATATCAGACCCTTAAGTGTGCGTTTGTAAGCGTAATCGAGGGATTGTAACTCCCCGCAGTCCCTTTTCTTTCAGGTCCGGCGGTTCCAAGCCGCCGGACTTTTTTTACGAAATTAAGTGCATTCCGAAAACTGTGCAGGAGATAATGATGTCAGGTATTTCACGGCGAGGCTTTGGAGCAGGTATGACAGCATTAGGTATGATGGCCGCTGCGGGAACAGGGCGCAGTGAAACGCTTGGCGGTTCAGGCGTAACCTGTGGCGGGTTGCCGGACTGGGTCGCGCCCCTGAGGGCTGATCTTTTGCGTATGGCTGATGACCTGACGGCGCGGCTTAAGGGCTGGCGCGGGCCGGACCTTGTCGTGACGCCTGAGCAGCACGGATATACCGGTCAGGGGCTGGCGACCAGGGCCATTCAGGCGGCGATTGATGCGGCGGCGGCGCAAGGCGGCGGTACGGTCAGGCTGACCAAGGGCGATTATATCTCCGGTACGATTGACCTTAAGAGCCATATCCGTTTTGAGGTCGCCAAGGGTGCGCGGTTGCTGGGGAGTCTTGATCTCAAGGACTATCCTGAGCGGGTGGCGAAGCGCCTGACGGTGCAGGACACCAATATGGGCATGAACCAGTCGATCATCTTTGCCGAGGGCTGCACGGATATCTCTATCTGTGGCGAAGGCGAGATCAACGGGCGCGGCTCAAAGGCCAATTTCCCCGGTGAAGAAACCATTCATGGCACGCCGGGACGTCCGTTTGTTATCCGTGTGATTGATTGTGAGCGCGTGCATGTGCGCGACATTACGATGAAGGATTCGCCGTGCTGGATGCAGAACTATCTCAACTGCGAAGACCTGCTGTTCGAGCATATGAAAGTTGAGAACCAGTCGAATTTTAACAATGACGGGCTGGATCTGGATGGTTGTCGTCGCGCGATTGTGCGTAACTGCTATATCAGCGCCGGTGATGACGCCATGTGCTTCAAGGGCGCATCGCAGCGTACGGGCGAGCATATCCTCATTGAGAACAACACGTTTTTTACCTCATGCAATGCCATCAAGTTTGGTACGGATTCGCAGGGTAATTTCAGAAATATCCTGATCCGTAACTGCCTGATCGGCGGGGTGTCCGAGGACATGCGCCGCGTGAAAAACGTCAATGCCGATTCCGGTTTTTCGTGGGAGTCGGTCGATGGCGGCATCGTCGAAAATATTCTGGCGACCGATATAAAAATCATTCGCGCCTGGTCGCCGTTTTTCCTCAGGCTGGAGAAGCGCGGACGGGTCAAGCCCGGTGATGCGCCAGCCTATCTGGGGACGATCCGGCGCATTGTCTTTGAGCGGATCACCGGTGAGGAGAATGGCCCGCGCGGTTCCTATTTCCTGGGCATCCCCGAAAAACGCATCAGTGACATTGTGCTGAATGATATCGACCTCAAAAGCCGTGTCACACAGAAGCCTGTGGTGCGCGAAGACCAGATTGGCGAGATGTATGGCGTCTATCCCGATGCGCATATGATCGACGATATCGGTGATGCGCCGGCCTATGGGCTGTGGGCGCGGCATGTCGATAATCTGACGCTGGTGAATTATCGCGTGACGCCGAATGTTGCCGATCCGAGGCCGTTTTTGATGCTGAAGACGCAGACCTCGGGCGTGTGCGTCGTCTGATTGGAATGCCCCCTCCGTCAGCGACTTCGCGCTGACACCTCCCCCGCCTTGCAGGGGAGGATATTGTAGGAGAATGTGATGCGGATTTTGATGGTTTTTCTGGTCGGGCTGTGGGCGACTGTGGCTGTGGCGCAGCCCATTGATCGTCAGGCCTTGGTCAGCCGTCACAATCCGCATCTGAGTGCCGTCGATCCGCATGCGCCATTGATGCTTGGTAATGGGGAACTGGGGTTCACGGCGGATATTACCGGTCTTCAGACCTTCCCTGAGGCCTATTCGCATCTATCGCCGATGATGGTCATGGCGCAGTGGGGCTGGCACAGTTTCCCCAATCCGCAAGGATTTGTTGAGGCCGACGGTCAGGAAAAGGTGCCGGTGCATGGCCGTGAGCCGCAGGCCTATGACTATTTCAAGAGTTTTGATGAGATGACGGCGCGTCCCGCCTTGGGCTGGTTGCGGGATAATCCGCACCGCTTTGCGCTGGGGCGGGTCGGGCTGGTGTTGATTAAAGCCGATGGCCAGAAGGCGGTATTGGGCGATCTGACGGGTACGGAACAAGTGCTTGATATGTGGAGCGGCACATTGACGAGCCGGTTCATATTTGACGGTCAGCCGGTAACGGTCGAGACGCGGGTCACGGCGGATAAGGATGTGGTGCTGGTGCGTATTGTCTCGCCTTTGGTAGCGGCGGGACGTATCGGGGCAGAGGTGCGCTATAGCGGTGTGGCCAAGGCTTTAAGTCCTGATCCGCAGGACTGGGAAAATCCTGAGGCGCATAAAACCGAGGTCGTTGCGGGCGATGGGCGGCAATGGGTGCTGAAGCGGACACTGGATGATACGGTATATTACGGGTCGTTTGGTGTCTCTACAGGGACGATCAGACAGGCTGAGGCGCATCGGTTTGAGGTGTTGGGCGCGGGATCGGATGAGCTGATTGTGCAGGTCGGTTTCGGGCGTGAAGCGGCGGATGTCGCAGCGGTGGATTATCCGCAGGCAGTGGCGGCGGTGGCTGATCACTGGCGTGCCTACTGGATGGAGGGCGGGGTAATTGATTTCACTGGCTCGACCGATCCGCGGGCGCACGAGCTTGAACGGCGGGTGGTGCTGTCGCAGTATCTTATGAAGGTCAACGGATCGGGTGAATTGCCGCCGCAGGAAGAAGGGCTTTATTCGGTTAGCTGGGCCGGCAAGTTCCATCTGGAAATGCATATGTGGCATGCGGCGCATTTCGCGCAGTGGCAGCGGCCGGAACTGCTTGAGCGTAGCCTTGCGTGGTATGTGGCGCATTTGCCGGAAGCGCGCAAAGCGGGCGCAGGGCATGGGATAAACGGCGCCTGGTGGCCGAAAATGGCCGGGCCTGAAGGCCGCAACAGCCCAAGCCCTATCGGCCCGTTCATCATGTGGCAGCAGCCGCATCCGATCTATATGGCCGAACTGGTCTATCGCGCAAATCCGTCGCCGGAGGTGATCAGCCGCTATGGTGAACTGGTTGAGGCAACGGCAGGGTTACTGGCGGAATGGCCGGTATGGGATGAGGCGACGGGACGTTATGTGCTGGGGCCGCCGATCATTCCGGTGCAGGAAAACTATGATCCGTTCACCACCTTTAATCCGATATTCGAGATCGAATATTTCCGCATGGGACTTGAGATGGCCCAAAGCTGGCGCGAACGTCAGGGGCTGGCGCGTAATCCGCAATGGGATCAGGTAATTGGCAAGCTGGCGAAGCCGGTGGCGAAGGACGGGCTTTATATTCCGGTCGAGAACAAGCCTGAGTTCTGGGCGCAGGCCGCATCGGCTGAGTGCAGCGGCCATGCGCCGGAACACTGCGATAATCGCGATCATCCGTCGTTCCTGATGGCCTACGGTCTGATTGGCGGGGCGCACACCGATCCGGCGATCATGAAAGCGACTCTCAGGGCGACCGAAGCGCACTGGGATATGCGTCAGACATGGGGTTGGGATTTTCCGGTTGCGGCCATGAGTGCGGCGCGGGTCGGCGACGCGCAAGCGGCGATCGACTGGCTGTTTAAAGACCTGCGCAATAATCAGTGGGGCGTATCGGGCATGACACCGCGCGTGCACATCGATAGCGCAGGCGATTCCATGGTGGCGGAATCCGCGCGTAAGGTCGGGCCGGATGGCGTTGGATACCGGCGGGCGGCGGAAACCTATTTTCCGTCGAACGGGTCTTTGTTGCTGGCGGTCGGGATGATGGCGGCGGGCTGGGACGGGTCACAGGGGCATGCGCCCGGTTTCCCGAAAGACGGCTGGGTGGTGCGTTATGAGAATATCCGGCCATTGCCTTAAAAAAGAGACCCCTCCGTCAGCTTCGCTGACACCTCCCCGCAAAGCAGGGAGGAGGGAGAAAGTAAGAGACCCCACCACCATGCCCTTTCAGGGCGCGGTCCCCCTCCCCGGCAAGCTGGGGAGGTATGCGAAAGAAGGAGGCGATATGTTCAGGGTTTTGATGCTGGCGGCGGTGATTGGTCAGGCGGGGGCTGCGGAAGCGCGGGAATATACCAATCCGGTGATCTATGCCGACTATTCCGACCCTGATGTTATTCGGGTGGGAGACACCTATTATCATGTGTCCTCCAGCTTTCATTTTACGCCGGGGATTCCGGTTCTGAAGTCAAAAGACCTCGTCAACTGGGAGATTATTGGTCACGTCCTGCCGAAGCTTGACGGCGCGCCAGAATATGACATGCCGGGGCCTTATGAGCTTGATGACACCAGGTCGAAGCCGACGCGTCCGGGTCTGCGCTATATGGGCGGGGTGTGGGCACCGGCCATCCGGCATCATAACGGCCTGTTCTACGTCTATTGGGCGACGCCGGAAGAAGGCGTGTTCATGTCTCAGGCCAAAGACCCTGCGGGGCCGTGGTCGAAGCCGGTGGCGCTGAAAACCGGTGCCGGTTACGAAGACCCGTGCCCGTTCTGGGATGAAGACGGTCAGGCCTGGCTGATCCACGGTAAGGTCGGGGCGGGGCCTCTGGTGCTGCATCGCATGAGTGCCGACGGCAAGCGGTTGCTCGATGAAGGCACGGTTGTTGCCTATGATCCGGTAAAATTGCCGGTGCTTGAGGGGCCGAAATTCCATAAGCGCAATGGCTGGTACTATATTTTTGCGCCTATTGGAGGTGTCGGTGAGGGGCCGCAGGCCGTAGGTCGGGCGCGCGATATTCGCGGGCCTTATGAATGGCGCGTGGTGCTTGAGGGCGGGGCGACAAAAGTTCAGGCACCGCATCAGGGCGGCTATGTTGAGACGCCGTCGGGGCAGGGCTGGTTTTTACATTTCAATTCGACGCAGGCCTTTGGGCGCATCAACCACTTGCAGCCGGTAAAGTGGGTCGATGACTGGCCGGTCATGGGTGAGCCGATTGCCGGATCGGTGGCCGGACAGCCGGTGATGCGTCATGCCTATCCCGATACGGGGGTGACCGACGCGACCGAGCGATTGCAGGATTCGGATGAATTTGATGCGCTGAAACTGGGGCTGCAATGGCAGTGGAACCATAATCCCGACAACAGCCGATGGAGCCTGACGGAGCGGGCCGGTTTCATGCGGCTTAAACCCTCGTCCAGTGAGCATCTGGTGGGAGCGCGTAACACCCTGACGCAGATGCTGACCGGCCCCGAAAGCCGGATCACCACGCGCCTTGAGGTCGGGCAGATGATCGACGGGCAGCGGGCCGGACTGGTGCTGTTCGGGGTGCGTCCGTTGTGGATCGGGGCGGTGCGTGAAAACGGTGTCACGCGGGTGGCCTATGCCTCTGCGGGGGTTGAGGCACTGGGGCCGGTAATCAGTAATGGCGTGATTGAGCTTCGGGCTGAGATCACTGAGGATCAGATGGTGCGTATGACCTATCGCACAGGTGACGGGGCATTTGCACCAATGGGGGAAGCGGAAAAGCTGTGGCATTTTTCATGGTGGAAGGGGTCACGACCGGGGCTGTTTACCTATGTGAAAGGCAAGCATGGTGCAGCGGTCAGCGGCGGTGAGGTGGATGCCGACTGGTTTAGGGTGGAGACCAAAAAATAAGACGGGAGACGGTTTTGAAAAAGTGACCCCTCCGTCTGGCCTTTGGCCAGCCACCTCCCCATGCTGACGCATAGGGAGGAGAGGGGAGGATGTAAAACAGGGAGTAAGATAATGATTTCACGCAGAGCAATGATGGCCATGACGGCTGCAGGCATGGTAGCGGCACCGTCGGTACTGAGGGCGCAGACACTTTCGACAGGCCCGTCTTTGGGCGAGATAGCGGCAACGAAAGGTATCCGTTTCGGGTCGGCGATCGGCAATAAGCGCGGTGATCTGGAGTCGCCTGAGGTTAAGGCCATCATCCTGCGTGAGTGCAAGGTGCTGGTGGCGACCAATGAAATGAAGATGTACACCATCCGCAATCAGCCGGAGCCGATCTATGATTTTGTGCCGGGTGATAAGGTGCTCACATTCGCGGATGATCATGGTCTGCCGTTGCGCGGGCACACCCTTATGTGGGCCAAGGACGAGTTCCTGCCGAAGTGGTTGTTGACGCATGATTTCGGACCGAAGCCGAAAGTGGCCGCCGAAGCTTTGCTGCGCGAATATATCGGCACAGTGGCCGGCCATTACGGGCGGCGCATCACCTCATGGGATGTGATCAACGAAGCCATTGACGAAAAGACCGGTGAGGTACGCGCCAATGTCTTTACGCGGATATTGGGCGATGATGTGTTCCGTATCTGCTTTGAGGCGGCGCGGGAGCATCTGCCGCAGTGTGAACTTGTGTATAACGACTATATGAGCTGGCGGCCCAAGGATGCCCTGCATCGTGAGGCCGTGCTAAAGCGGCTGCGGTTGTTCCGTGATCAGAAGATACCGGTCGATACGCTGGGGATACAGGGCCATATTGGGACGGATCAGTCGGGCCTTCAGCATGGGGCCGATGATACGAAGCCGGATTATGCGGCCTGGACGGCGTTTCTCAATGAGGTGTCCGGTATGGGTTATGACATGCTGGTGACGGAATTTGATGTCAATGACCGGCTGGTGGTCGGGGATATTGCGCGGCGTGATGCGGTCGTGGCGGAAACGGCAAAGACCTATTTCGATCTGACGCTCGCCAATACCCGCGTCAAGGACGTGCTGTGCTGGGGCATGGACGACAAGCATAGCTGGCTGCAATCGACCACACCGCGTGAAGACCGTTTGCCCTTGCGACCGACGCCCTATGATGATCAGTTCAGGGTGAAGCCGTTGCGTGAGGCGCTGGCGGCGGCGTTCCGTGCCGCGCCTGCGCGATAGGGTGTGATGATGGGACTGGATCGCCGGTTATTTTTGTGGGGCGGGCTTTCTCTGGCGGCGGCATCGTCCGTCACGGCAAAGCCGCGGGTGGCGGTCAATGTGCAGACCGCGCCTGCGCTCAGGGTGGTGAAGATCGCGCCTGAGACCCGTGAGGGGCTTGATCGGGTATCGCCTGTGATGGCGGATTTTGTCGTCCGCTATCTCAATACGCGTGAGGCCAATCCGGCGATCTGGAACTATGAGGATGGTCTGATCTGGAAGGGGGCGCTTGATTTACATAGCGTGACCGGAGATCAGGCCTTTGTGGGCTATGTGCAGTCTGATCTGGAAACGCGGGTCTTGGCCGACGGGGCTTTGGCGATCTTCCGGCCGGCGGATTTTAACATCGACGGTATTAATTCCGGCAAGGTGCTTGCGCCGATGTGGCGACTGACGGGACAGGAGCGGTATCGTCGGGCCATGGATGTGCAATTTGCGCAATTGGTGACCCACCCGCGCACAAAAGACGGCAATTACTGGCACAAGCAGATCTATCCGCATCAGGTGTGGCTGGATGGCATCTATATGGCCCATCCGTTTCAGGTTACCTATGGGCAGGTAACGGGGCGGCCGGAACTGTTTGCCGATACGGTGGCGCAGGTTTTAAGCGTTGAACGCCGCATGAAGCGGGCCGATGGGCTCTATGTGCATGGCTATGACGAAAGCCGTGAGGAACGCTGGGCCGACAAAGATACAGGCCATTCGCCGCATGTCTGGGGACGGGCCATGGGCTGGTGGTGTGCGGCACTGGTCGATATCTATGAGGCCTCTGACGGTATGGATGCGGACGGACGGGCGGCGATAGCGCGGGTAACGCGTGAGACGCTTGAGGCTCTGCTGCGATTCCGGTCAGACAATGGTCTGTGGTATCAGGTGGTCGATCAAGGTTGGCGTGAAGGTAATTACGAGGAGGCATCGGCGTCTTTGATGATTGCCTATGCGCTTATGAAGGCCGGACGTTTGGGCATTGGTGATTTTGCGGATGACGGGCAGGCGGCGTATCAGGCCTGTGTCGATCAGTTTCTGACACCTCAGGCGCTGAACGGGATTTGCGGGGTAGCGGGGTTAGGCAATCGTCCCTATCGCGATGGGTCGTATGATTATTATATTTCTGAACCGATTACGCCTAATGACCCCAAGGGCGTAGGGCCTTTGATGTGGGCAACCGCCGAAAGGATAAGGGCATGACAGTTTCACGCAGGCAATGGTTAGGTGGCGTAGCTTCGGCGGCGGTTGTAGGCAGCGTACCGGTATCGGTGTGGGCGGCGTCCGATCCGTGGGCGAAGGCGCGGGCCATTGTGGCGGCCATATCTGCGCCGGTTATTCCGGATTATCGGGTCGATATTACCGACTTCGGGGCGGTCGGCGATGGCGTGACGAAGAACACCGACGCCATTGCGCGGGCCATTGCCGCCTGTGTGGCGGCGGGCGGCGGGCAGGTGCGCGTGCCAAAGGGACGGTTTCTAACGGGGGCTATACATCTTGCGGCGCGGATTGATCTGCACCTTGAGGAAAGCGCGACGCTTTTGTTTTCCACCGATACGGCGGACTATCCGCCGGTATTTACGCGCTGGGAAGGGGTGGAACTGGTCAACTATTCGCCGCTGATCTACGCCAAGGGTGTGTCCCATGTCTCGGTGACGGGCAAAGGGGTGCTGGATGGTCAGGGGGCCAATGAACGCTGGTGGTCCTGGTCGAGCGGCAAGCGGTTTGGCTGGAAAGAGGGTATGCCAACCCAGCATCCGGCGCGTAATCGCCTGTTTCAGATGGCCGAGGATGGGGTGCCGCCGCAACAACGCATATTTGGCGACGGCGATTATCTCAGGCCGTGTTTTATACAGTTTTACGGCTGCGATACGGTGAGGGTCGAGGGCGTAACGCTTAAGGATGCGCCTTTCTGGAATATTCATCCGGTCTTAAGTCGCAATGTGATTGTCAGCGGGGTCACGGTCACAGGCCACGGGCCGAACAATGACGGCTGTAATCCGGAATCGGTCGATCACATGCTGATCGAGAACTGTCTGTTTGATACGGGGGATGACTGCATTGCCATTAAGTCCGGACGCAATGCCGACGGGCGACGGATCAATGTGCCGTCACAGAATATCGTCATCCGTAACTGCGAAATGAAGGACGGGCATGGCGGGGTGGTGATCGGCAGTGAAATCTCAGGCGGGGTGCATCATGTGTTTGCTGAAAACTGCCGGATGGACAGTCCTGAGTTATGGTACGCGTTTCGTTTCAAGACCAATGCGCGACGGGGTGGGGTGCTTGAGCACTTTCATTTCCGCGATATCACCATCGGGGAGGTCGAACGCTCGGTGCTGATCTGTGATTTCAACTATGAGGAAGGGGCGAAGGGTGAATTCACGCCGGTCGTCAGGGATATCACGATTGAACGGGTCACGGCGCGAAAGGCGGTCCGGGTCATGGATATTCAGGGGCTGCCGCATGCGCCGGTGCGCAATGTGACTCTGCGCGATTGCCGGTTTGACGGTGTGACCGAGGCCGATATCGTCAGACATGCCTCGGGCATCAGGCTTAAAAGCGTTACTGTAAATGGTAAGCGCCACCGATTGTGACGCTAAGCCCTAGTTTTTGGATGGTTGAGGGTCGGGCAGGGTGAACAGGAAGGTCATGACCTCGCGCAGGACCGGCAACAGGGCCTCGCGGTCGATGTTCGGATTGGCGATGAAGCGTGACATCATGCCGTCAAAGATCATGCTGATGATCTCGCCCCGCGCGGTCAGACGACCGGAATTGCCCGGACAGCCAGCCAGACGCTCACACAGGTTGCGGCTCAGTTCGCGTTCCTGAATATCGGCCTTTTGCACAATATTGGCGACATTGGGGTTACGGGCGGCTTCGGCCAGCACTTCGAGGGCCAGAGCGCTGTTGTCGGCATTGAATTTGTGGTCGAGTGCGTATTCGATGGTATCGAGAATGGTATCCAACAGGGCTTCGTCCGGCGTCATGTCCCATTCGGCAAATTTCGCACGCATCTGGGCCAGATCATTGGCGACGAGCGCTTCAATAATCGCTTCCTTATTGGCGAAATAGCGGTAGATTACACCGACGCTAAGGCCCGCCTCATGGGCGATATCAGCCATGCTGGCCCCATGAAAGCCTGATTTGCGGACACATTTTACCGTTGCATCCAGTATCTGCTGGCGACGGATTTCACGGTTCTGTTGCGTTTTGCTAATAGGTTCGGGCGTCGTGTTGTTGTTCATGTCGCGCAAAGCGGTTCCATTGATTCCATAGGATTAGCGTGGTTTTTTATACAGGGTTCACCGGTAAACAATGAACGTTTTTTAATCCACTGTGGTGCTTGACATATACGATAAAGACGCATAAATCCACAAAAAATGAGAATGATCGTTCATTCTCACTATTAGTTGTAAGGTTTTAACCTGGTGTTTTCTGTTTTTCGCGCAAAAAGTGTCGCGGGGGACAATTAATACGCGAATGTTTCTTTTTTTGCCGGTGTTGTGCTGGCCCGATCTATCTCCCGGAGAGTTTTCATGTCGATTTCGTTTATGCCCATCCGTCAGCGGCGGCGTCTTTCGGTGACGGCGGGCCTGATCGGTGCCGGAGCCATGCTGTTTCTGAGTGCCTGTGGTGACAAGGCCCCTGATCAGGGACAGGGCATGGGCCCGTCTGAAGTCGGCGTGGTTGTGGTTCAGACCGAAGCGGTCAACCTGACGACGGAACTTTCGGGGCGCACCTCGGCGTTTTTGGTGTCTGATGTGCGTCCGCAGGTCGGCGGCATCATCAAGTCGCGGCTTTTCACCGAAGGGGCCTATGTGAACGCGGGTCAGTCGCTTTATCAGATTGATCCGGCTCCATTCGCGGCGGCGCATGCTGCGGCTCAGGCGCAACTGGCGCAGGCCGAAGCGACGCTTACCTCATCGCGCCTCAAGGCCGAACGTTTCGCTGAACTGGTGAAGGTCAACGCCATCAGCAAGCAGGAAAATGATGATGCGCAAGCCGCACTCAAGCAGGCAGAGGCTACGGTAGCCTCGGCCAAGGCCAACCTTCAGGCCGCCGCCATCAACCTGAACTATACCAAGGTTCAGGCCCCGATTTCCGGTCGTATCGGCAAATCGACGGTAACGCCCGGTGCGTTGGTGACCGCGTCTCAGGCGACGGAACTGGCGCGCATTCAGAACATCAGCAGCATCTATCTGGATATCAACCAGTCGGTGAACGAAGTGCTGGCCCTGCGTAAAGCCGTTGCTGAAGGCACGATCGGTCAGTCGGGCAGCGCCGATGTGGAACTGATCCTCGAAGACGGCTCGGTCTATCCGATCAAGGGCAAGCTCCAGTTCTCGGACGTTTCGGTGGATGAAGCAACCGGTACGGTTACGCTGCGCGCCCTGTTCCCCAATCCCAAGGGTGATCTGTTGCCCGGCATGTATGCCCGTGCACGTGTGTCTTCGGGTGTGATCGGCAGTGGCATTCTGGTGCCGCAACCGGCCGTGACGCGTGATCCGAAAGGCAATGCCATGGTCTATGTTGTGACCAAGGAAAACAAGGCGGCCATCCGTCCGATTCAGGTTCGCCAGACCGTTGGCGACAAGTGGCTGGTGACCGGCGGACTTCAGGCGGGTGACAAGGTGATCGTTGAAGGTCTGCAAAAGGTACGTCCTGATGCGCCTGTCAAGGCATCGGTCATTGGTCAACAACCGGAAAAGTAAGCCGCTGAATGCGGCTTATGATTCTGTATTATATGTGTTTTTTAAGTAAGACCGTTTCCCCCAAAGGACTTACACTATGATCTCGCGCTTTTTCGTTCATCGCCCCATTTTTGCGTGGGTGGTGGCTATCGTCATCATGCTTGCGGGCATCCTGTCGATCCGTAACCTGCCGGTTGCTCAATATCCTGAAATCGCCCTGCCTCAGGTCGGTGTCGCCGCCTTCTATCCGGGGGCCTCGGCCAAGACGGTTGAAGACTCGGTGACGCAGATTATCGAGCAGAAGATGAAGGGGCTTGATGGCCTTTTGTACATCAACTCCTCGTCTGATGCGACCGGTGCGGCCAGCATTACCCTGACTTTCGATGCCGGAACCGACATCGATATTGCGCAGGTGCAGGTGCAGAACAAGCTTCAGTCGGCGATTCCGTCGCTGCCGCAGGAAGTTCAGGCGCAAGGCGTTCAGGTCAACAAGACCGCGCGTAACTTCCTGATGGTGGTCGGGCTTTATTCCGATAAGGAAGGCGTAACCAATGCCGACCTGTCGGACTATATCGCCTCAAGCCTTCAGGATGAACTGGCACGGGTGGACGGTATCGGGGAAACCATGCTGTTCGGCGGTCAGTACGCCATGCGTATCTGGCTCGATCCGGCCAAGCTGACGAGCTATAATATGACGCCTACGGACGTCATTGCGGCGATCCGTGCCCAGAATACGCAGGTGTCGGCCGGCCAGGTCGGGGGATTGCCTGCGGTGGAAGGTACAGCGCTGAATGCCACCATCACGGCGCAGTCACGCCTGAATACGGTTGAGCAATTTGAGAAAATCGTCCTGAGAAACGTTTCGGGCGGTGCGATTGTGCATCTGTCGGATGTGGCCCGTGTCGAATTGGGTGCGGAAACCTATGACGGGGAAGCCTATTTCAACGGCAAGCCCGCTTCGGGTCTGGCGCTGCGTCTGGCACCGGGGGCCAATGCGCTTGATACGGCCAAGGCCGTCAAGGCGCGCATGGATGTGCTGCAGGAGAATTTCCCCGAAGGCTATAACTACGTCATTCCGTTTGATACCTCGCCGTTTATCGAGCTGTCGATCCATGAGGTCGTGAAGACCCTGGTCGAAGCCGTGGTGCTGGTGTTCCTTATTATGTACCTGTTCCTGCAAAACTGGCGGGCGACCATCATTCCGACCATTGCGGTTCCGGTGGTTCTGCTGGGGACGTTTGCGGTGCTGGGGGCGTTTGGTTATTCGATCAATACCCTGACCATGTTCGGGCTTATTCTCGCCATCGGTCTGTTGGTGGATGACGCCATCGTCGTGGTTGAAAACGTCGAGCGCGTGATCGTCGAAGAGGGCTTGCCGCCTTTGGCTGCGACCATACGTTCGATGAACGAAATTACCGGCGCGCTGATTGGTATTGCGCTGGTTCTGGCGGCCGTGTTCGTGCCTATGGCCTTCTTCGGCGGGTCACAGGGCGTGATCTATCGTCAGTTCTCGGTCACTCTGGTAACGGCCATGGCGCTGTCGGTTGTTGTGGCGCTTGTATTGACACCTGCGCTGTGTGCGACCCTGCTTAAGCCGCATACCGGTGGCGACCATGAGCAGAAGAAGGGTTTCTTCGGCTGGTTCAACCGCAACTTCAACCGTGCTTCTAACGGTTATCAGGGTTCGGTGCGTAAGATCATCAACCGTCCGGTGCGCTTTATGGCGATCTATGGCGCACTGGGTCTGGTTATGGTGCTGCTGTTCATGCGCGTGCCGACCTCCTTCCTGCCGGACGAAGATCAGGGCATTGTCTTTACGATCGTGCAATTGCCACCCGGTGCGACCGCTGAGCGTACGCAAGGCGTAATGGATCAGGTATCTGCGCACTTCCAGAAGGACGAAGCTGTTGCGTCTGCCTTTACTGTCACGGGTTTTTCGTTCGCTGGTTCCGGTCAGAATGCCGGTATGGCCTTCGTCAAGCTCAAGGATTTCAAAGAGCGTGGTGCGGCTGATATGAAGGCGCCGGCTGTGGCCGGACGGGCGATGGGCACCTTCTCGCAGATCCGTGACGCCATGGTGTTTGCGATCATCCCGCCGGCTGTGGCTGAACTGGGTACGTCTTCGGGCTTTGACCTTCAGCTTAAGGATACGGGTGGTCTGGGTCATGACGCTCTGATTGCCGCGCGTAATCAGGTGCTGGGTATGGCGGCGCAGAATTCGGCTCTGGCGGGCGTGCGTCCGAACGGGCAGGAAGATACGCCGCAGCTCAAGATCGATATCGACAACGAAAAAGCCGGTGCCATGGGCGTGAGCCTTGCCGACATCAATTCGACGATGTCTGCGGCGCTCGGTGGGGCCTATGTCAACGATTTCATTGACCGCAACCGCGTCAAGAAGGTCTATCTGCAAGCTGATGCGCCTTTCCGTATGAAGCCGGAGGACATCAACCACTGGTATGTGCGTAATAACGAAGGCCAGATGGTGCCATTCTCGGCCTTTGCCACGACACGCTGGGAATATGGTTCGCCACGTCTGGAGCGTTATAACGGTTCGCCGTCGGTGAACATTCAAGGGGCTGCGGCTCCGGGAAGTTCGTCGGGTCAGGCCATGACGGAGATGGAAAACATCATCGCCACCCTGCCTCCGGGTATCAGCTATGAGTGGACGGGTCTGTCCTTGCAGGAACGCGCTTCGGGTGCTCAGGCACCGATGCTCTATGCGATCTCTATTCTGGTCGTGTTCATCCTGCTGGCGGCCCTTTATGAAAGCTGGTCTATCCCTCTGGCCATTATCATGGTCATTCCGCTGGGTGTGGTCGGTGCGCTTCTGGCGACCATGACACGCGGTCTGTCGAACGATATCTACTTCCAGGTGGCCTTGCTGACCATTATTGGGCTTAGCTCGAAAAACGCCATTCTGATCGTGGAATTTGCCAAGCAGAACCATGAAAACGGTATGAGCCTTATTGATGCCACGCTTGAGGCCGTTCGTGTCCGCCTGCGTCCGATCATCATGACGTCTCTGGCCTTCACCGCCGGTATCTCGCCGCTGTTCTTCGCCAATGGTGCGGGGTCAGGCAGCCAGAACGCCATCGGTACGGGTCTGGTTGGCGGCATGATCTCGGCTACCTTCCTTGCCATCTTCTTTATCCCGCTGTTCTTCTTTATAATCGAGAAGGCCTTTAAGGCGGACGAGAAGCACATCAAAAAGCTGGCGGTTGAGCGTGAAGCGCTGGAACGTCTGGCCGAGTTTGAAAAGAAGAACCCCAATGACCACACGGGAGCCCACTAATATGACCTCTCTGGTTAAACTGACACTCATGGGGGCGGCGAGCGCGGTTGTTTTAAGCGCCTGTTCGCTGGCTCCGCATTACGAGCGCGGGGTTTTGCCCACCTCTCAGGCCTGGCCGGTGGCGACCGAGATTTCGGCGCAATCGGCGGACAGCCTTGGCTGGCGCGAGGTCTTCCTCGATCCGCGTCTGCAAAAGACGATTGAGCTGGCGCTCGACTATAACCGCGACCTCAGGGTGGCGGTGCTGAATGTCGAGCAGGCCCGCGCCCAGTATCGCATCCAGCGTTCGGCGCTGGTGCCTAATCTGGATGGGACGATTTCGGCAACGAAGACGGAAGCGCCTGTGCCTGCGGCTAATGGCGTGGACGGTGAAATTGATTTTGCCAAAAGTGAGAACTTTTCGGCTAATTTCGGGGTCACGGCCTATGAGCTTGATCTGTTCGGGCGGGTGCGCAGCCTCAATCAGGCAGCACTGAACGATTTCTTCTCACGTGAGGAAAACCGCAAGGCCGTGCAGATTTCGATCGTTGCGGCAACGGCTCAGGCCTGGCTGGGGCTGGCGGCAGATCAGGAGCTGTTGAGCCTGTCGCGTCAGACCCTGCAAACGCGTGAAGAAGGCTTGTCTCTGACGCAACGCCGGTTTGATGTAGGGGCGGCGTCGCAGCTTGAGCTTAGCCAGCAAACCATTCTGGCGGAACAGGCGCGTAATGATGTCGCGACCTATGAGGCGCTGGTGCAGCAGGATCTGAATGCCCTGCGTTTGCTGGTGGGGACAGAGTTGCCGATCAATATCATCCCGCGCGCCTTCCCTGAGAATGCGATTCTCAGTGCGATTCCGGTCGGTGTGCCTTCCGAGGTTCTGCTCAACCGTCCGGACGTTATGGCGGCGGAATATAACCTCAAAGGGCGTAACGCCAATATCGGTGCGGCGCGGGCGGCCTTCTTCCCGAGCATCAGCCTGACCGGTTCGGCGGGCTACAGTTCGACGGATTTTGATCAGCTGTTTGATGGCGGTTCGACCTGGACCTTCAGGCCCAGCATCAATATTCCGATCTTTGATGCGGGTGCGCGTATTGCCGGTGCTCAATCGGCCGTAGCCGGTCGGGATATTGCTCTGGCGCAATATGAGCGCTCGATCCAGACCGCTTTCCGTGAAGTTTCGGATGCGCTGGCGGTGCGTTCGACAATTGATCGTCGTCTGGCGGCGCAGACCTCAGTGCTGGGGGCGGCGCAGTCAACGGTCGATCTGTCTCAGGCGCGGTTTGATGCCGGTATCGATTCCTATCTCTCGCTCTATGATGCGCAGCGTACCTATTATACGGCGCAGCAGGGCCTGATTAACACGCGTCTGCTGCGTGAGATCAATCTGGTGTCGTTGTACAGCGCCCTTGGGGGCGGGTTCGACGCGGCGGAATAGGCTGTGAGATAAGGTGACATAACGCCCTGATGGTTAGCGCCATCGGGGCTTTTTTTGTGCTCGTATCTCTGAGAGGAAAGAAACCCTCCCGTCACTTTGCGGTTCGCAAAGCGCCACCCTCCCGCATAGCAGGAGGGAGAAGAATCAAGCTCAAACCTAAAAAAACGCACCGTCACAGGGACGGTGCGTAAGGGAGGGGAGACAGATCGGAACCGGAGCGGATAACCGCTCCGGAAGTTTAGTAACGGTAGCGCAGACCGAACGACACGCGCTTGCCGGTTGTGCGGAACTCTTTGGTGCGGTCTTCGCTGACGGAATAGAGGAACTCTTCTTCGTCCGTCAGGTTCAGGCCGTCGACAAAGACGGTGAAGTTACGGGTCACGTCGTAGGACAGGCTGGCATCGAGTTGACCGTAAGCGTCAAAGTATTCCGGTTCACCGTTACGTCCGAAAGCCGTTTGCAGGAAGTTGTCGCGCCATGTGTAGGCCATACGCGCCTGAACGCCGTATTTTTCATAGAAACCTACAAGACTGTAGGAGGTCTTTGATAACCCTTCGAGGCTGTGGGTATTGCCGGTAACTGCATTGACGTAGTTGGCATTTGAGTCAGCGTATGTGTAGCTGGCCTGAGCACCCAGACCATCCCACGGTGAAGGCAGTTGGCTAAAGACCTGACGGTAGAGGATTTCGTAACCCTTAACTGTCGCGCCATTGCCGTTGACCGGGACGGTTACCTGGAAGGTGATTTCGTCAACAAGCTGTGGCGTGGTGGCTGTCGTCACAAAGGAGTGAATCTCTTTGTGGAAGGCAGCAAAGGACAGTAGTGAGGTATCAGCAAAGTACCATTCAGCGCCGATTTCGTATTGGTTAGCTCGGAAAGGTTGAAGGTCCGGGTTACCCATGCGCAGGGTTTCGTTTCCGGGGTTGGTCTGAATGCTCTGTGCCGGTGACAGGTCGGTCATTGTCGGGCGGGTCAATACCTTGGCGGCACCGAAGCGCAGTACGATTTCCGGTGTTACTGCCAGCTTGGCGTTAAACGATGGCAAGACATCACTATATTCACCACGGAAACCAACAGGCACTACACCAGACACAACGATATCATTCTGGCCGCCGCCTGTTGGCTTGGCGCTCAGGATGGTACGTGAAGCGCCTGTCGAGGTGTAGGTCGTGCTTTCAACACGGACACCAAAGTTAAGATCGAGCGCCATGTCTCTGATCCAGGTGCTGTAATTACCCATGATGTAGCCCGTAGCCACTTTTTCATCAACGACAGATGAACCCGCGGGGTGTGCGCCGCCCGGAGCAAACGCTTTGCCGTCTAAGTCAGCCTGAGCCTTTACAGCAGCGATAACCGCTGTCGTGTCATAGATCAGCCAGTCACGCAGAACGTTTCCATTATGGCTGTCAAAGAAATTACGGTTGGTGTTCTGGAACAGCGAAGGTGACAGGACAAAGTTTGAATCACAGTAAGCGCATTGCTGGCCAAAAGGCATTTCTGCGGCGACGACAGTCTTAGTGCGCTCCTGTAAGCCCATGCCTGCGAAGATCGACCATTTGCTGTCAGGCGTCCAGCGTGCATCAATCTTGTATTCGCTGATTTCATCATCAACGTCTGATCCACCGCCCCAGATATAATAGTGTGCGGTAATGCCTTGTGGGTTTGTGGCCGCGTCAGCGTAGTTCGGGCTAGTGAAACCGTAATCATAGATCGGGTGCCCGCCACGGCGATCCCACCACAGGTCAACGTCCTTACGTCGAATAGTGGTGAAGTTGTTGTCTTCCTTACCGCGGCGCTCGGCCTTAGAGGTCGAGGCGTCAAAAGTCAGGGTCAGGCTTGGGGACACGCGCCAGTTGGCATTAAGGCCCAGCATTGTGGTGGTGACTTCGCGTCGATCAAATTGAATGATCTGATCGACGAAACCGCCTTCATAGCGTTGGTAAACGGCCTCATTGCCTTCGACGACCTGCTCAACCAGCGTGCCGCCCGCAAAATCGTAGGCGAGGCCCGTTTGCTGGTCTGTAATCTCTGCCTTCGAATAAAGTCCGTCCAGCGTAAGTGTGAGATTATCAACAGGCTTCCATTGGCCAGAGGCATTCAGGCCTGTCATTTTCTTTTCGCGTTCATAGAAGAAAGGCGAGAGGTTAGACGGCATGGAAATGCCTGTGAACGGAGCAACGTTCGGGCCGATGCGCCCGCCGGGAACTACGGTTCCATTAACTGTGCGATTATAATAGGTGCTGTTGGATGAGCGCTTAACGTGACCGGCACCAATGGTGAATTCGTCAGTGCGCGCTTCCTGCTCCGCATGGGAGGCGGCTACAGCCAGACCTAATGTCCGGTCAGAGTTACGCCAGCTAATGACACCTGAAGCTTTTGGGGTGGTTTTGTCTGCCAAAGAAGCGTGCACGCCACCAATTGAGGCAGCTGCAGCGAAAGTATTCTGATCCAGCGGACGCATGGTGCGAACGTCAACGGTTGCGCCAATCGATGCGCCAACAATATTTGCCTGAGGTGTTTTATAAACATCGGCACCGGAAATGATCTCGGACGGCAGGACGTCGAAGGAAAATTCACGGCCCTTATGCTCGGTAGCCAGTGTGCGGCCGTTTACAGTGACGGCATTAAATTTTGGGCCAAAGCCGCGCACCGAGATGAATGACCCTTCGCCACGGTTACGCTCGATGGTGACACCGGCGATGCGTTGCAGGGATTCCGCGACGTTTTGATCCGGCAGCTTGCCGAGATCTTCGGCGGCGATGGAGTCAACCACGCCAATGGCGGATTTCTTGATGTCGATGGAGGCCTTAATTCCGCGGCGGATGCCGCGCACAACGACTTCTTCGACTTCGTCCGAAGCTTCGGGGGTGTTAACGGCCTGTGCGGCTGCCCATTGCGGTGTGATCAGGGCAACAGACAGAGCGGTAGCGGCCATCATGATGGATTTTCTGGACATAAACATTTCATCCCGTGGTTATGCGTGGCTCTTTGGGTTCCACGCTGCTTATGAGGAGAGGCTATGTTAACATCATACATATGTCAAATTATGATATTATGTCTGACTATATTTTGGGCGGGCTGCGTCCCCTCAGTGGGTCGGGGCTGGATTAACGTATGTGATCAGGTTTAGTCCCTGATATATCGAAGGGTTTGGTTAATCCTGAAGGGCTTTGCTGTATAGAAGTTTATGCAAAAGCGCTGGCTGTCCATTGAACACGGTAATGATCCGCGTTTGTCCTATTTGATTGATAATATGTCATTTTGTGTTCCGCCTCTGGTGTGCCAACCCTATGTGTTGGTTGCCCCTTAGGGGCTTGTTTGTGGTCATTTTAACACAATTCTGAGGGTTTCACACTTCTTTATCATCAAATATCTGATGTAAAATGATGTAATAATAAGATTTACTCAGACTAAAAAAGCCCCGCTTTCGCAGGGCTTTGAGGGTAAAGGATTAAAATTGGCGTTTTATCTGACCGAGCGGATCGGCAAAACACACAAGGACGAGCCAAAAACAAAGATGATGGCGGCGATGAAAAGCACCGCATAGTTATGTCCGAACATATTGAGCAATATGGCAGCCATGACGGGGCTGAGGATTTGCGGGATATTAACGGCGGTTGTCAGTATGCCGAGGTCCTTGCCTTCGTCACCGTCTTCGGTTTTCGGCAAAACCTGTGTCATCAGGGCCATGTCAATCGACATAAACGCGCCGTAGCCCAGACCGATGATCGCGGCATAGGCATACATGCCGGTCATGTCGGGTCTGAGGAGTGGCATGAGCATGGCTATGCCCATGATCAGGCTGGCACCAAAGACAAAGGGTTTGCGACGTTGCAGCCAGTCGGACAGGAAGCCGGAAATGACAGATGACAGGACCAGACAGACAAAGGTAACCATGGCCAGTTTGGCAATCGCCGTATTGGCTCCTTCGGTGCCGAGCCCTATATAGTCCTGAAGGATATAGAGCATATAGGTGGCAATCGCCTGATAGCCCATATAGATGGTGAAGCGACCGGCAAAGGCCCAGGCGAAGTCAGGGTGCGCCTTGGGGTCGATCCAGAAGCTTTTGAGGAAGGTTTTGAAGTCGAATTTTTTGCGCGGGATGTGTGTGGCGGGAGATTCGCGGTTGATCACCACAAAGGCCAGACAGCAGGCGGCAATCGCCAGCGCGAACAGGCCGTAGGCGAGGACGCGCTCACCGGCAAGGAAGCCTGCGACCACCGTACCGGCGGTCAGGCCTGCGGTCATGCCGGCGCCGACAAAGCCTGAGACGACGCCGCGGGTTTCCGGTGGGAAGCGGTCGGCAATGATGGTGGTCATGGCCGGCTGCATGGAATTATAGGCGACGGTGGCCATGACCCAGAAGATCATCAGTGACCAGAAGGTCGTCATCAGCGACACGCCAAACAGGGCGAAAGAGCCGATCAGTGACCCCAGTGCGATCCACGGTGAGCGTCGACCCCAGCGTGTACGGGTACGGTCAGACAGGGCACCGGCAATGGGTGTTGTCAGGGTTGAAAAGACCGAGGTAATGGCAAACAGAATGGCGAGATTATTGGCCTTGTTGGCCGGATCAAATTCAGCGATCTGACCGGGGAGAAGGACGCCTAAGACGCCGGAATAGAGCGCCATCAGGACGAAGAAATTGACCATCAGCGAGTTTTGCAACACCAGACGTCTGGTGCCGCTGACGTGCTGGGAAGTGTCCGGTGTGGCTGTGGTCATGTGCGTTTCCTTTATTATAATTATGCCCCCTCCGGCGGGACTTCGCCCGCCACCTTCCCCGATAAATCAGGGGAGGGTGGAGGCAGGGAGTCTGTATAGTCGTCGGGCGGTTTCTGAGCGGATGGCGGCACGGTCATGGGGCGACAGGTCAGAGGTGGCCGCGTCAAAGACCGCAAGCCAGCGGTCATAACCGCCGGACAGGTCAACAACCGGCCAGTCGCCGCCAAACAGGCAGCGGTCGGGGCCGAAGCTGTCGATAGCGTGGTGGATGTAGGGGGTCAGGTGCGCAGGCTGCCAGTGGCCCCAGTCAGCTTCGGTGCTCAGGCCGGAAATCTTGGTGGCCAGATTGGGGAAGCCCGAAAGGGTTTTAAAATGGTTCGCCCAGTCGCCGCCCGTGATGTCGCCCTGATGGGTTTTGATGTCGGGCTTGCCCAGATGATCGAGGATGACGATGGCCTCAGGGACGCGGTCGAACAGGATATTCAGCGTGCGGATTAGTTCCGGCATCTGATGCGCTTTTGAGCACATATCGATGCTCAGGCCGGCGCGGGCCACTTCGGTGAGGCCGTCAATATAGGCGGGGGCGGACAGGAAACCGTCCGGTTCGCCTTGCACATTGCGGCGAATACCGCGCAGCTTTGTGACGCTTTTTAGCGCCGCAATATCCTCAGCGACGGCGCTGCCTTTTTCCAAAGGCGCATAGGCGACTATGCCGCCAATATTCAGGGTCGGATGGTCGATGGCCGCGACCCACTGCGCTTCTTTGAGGGCGTCGGCGGGGTTATCGGAGGCCTGAACGAACACGGCCTGTTCTGTTGGGATGTTCAGCGCCGCCCATTCATCCGCGTCATGCGTTTCAGCAATAGCGGGCACGTAGGACAGCCAGTCATAGCCAAGGGTTTTGGGATTCCACAGATGCAGGTGCGCGTCGATCAGGTCGCTCATTTTCCGGCTTTCCCGCCGTTGCCCGGCAGGACGTCCCAGCCCTTATCCCGCACAGGGGCAAGCAGAGCCTCAACCTTCGCCAGCAACGCCGAATCAGGAGATTGGGTTACGGCGGCGATATTGCCACGCATATGTTTGGCGCGGGAAGCCCCGATAACCGTTGAGGCGATGCCGTTATCAGCCGCTGTTTGCAGGGCAAATTGCAGGGCCAGTTGTGAAATGTCGGTGCTTGAGGCGTCGCAGAGGTCTGCGGCTTCACGGGCTGAGGCATGGACGCTTTCGTGGCCCGGATGCCAGTCAGGTGGGCCTTTGCGCGTCAGAAGCCCCATGCCGAGCGGCGAGGCATTGAATACGGCAATGCCTTTGTCCTTAAGGCGGCGGGCGACGGGGGCCAAACGCTGATCCTGAAGGGTGTAGGTGCAATAGGCCATGACCGTATCGACCTGTTGTTCCACCGCGACCTTTTCCAGCAGGGCCAGATCATAGCCGGTAATCCCGATGGCCTTGATGGCCCCTTGTGATTTGAGGTCACGTAAAGTGGGCAGGGCTTCGTCAATAAGCTGCGTATAGTCGCCATGTTCGATGTCGTGGCATTGCAGAATGTCGATGTGCTCAAGTTTCAGGCGTGCGCAACTCTGGTCGAAGCTGTTAAGCGTGGCGTCGCGGGAAAAATCCCAGTCCTTGTCACCATAGCGGCCGATCTTCGATGACAGCACATAGGTGTCGCGCGGGGTGTCACGCAAAGCGATGCCCAGAACCGTCTCGGCGCGGGTCAGGCCGTAATAGGGGGCGACATCAATGAAGTTCACACCGCCTTCGAGGGCTGTGGCCACGGCGTCATCGGCCTCACTCTGGCTGACGGCGTGATAGACGGCTCCAAGAGACGCGGCCCCCAGAGACAGTTCGGAAACCTCAAGGCCGGTCTGACCGATGGCGGTGTAATGCATGGTTCAGGATTCCGGTACGAGGCGAAGACCGGCGCGGGCCGGACGCACGTGCGGGCCGCCGGGGGAGAGCCACTGACCGGACAGCTTGTTCTGTGCAATCGCGGCTTCGTCAAGCGTGATGCCAAGGCCCGGCGCATCGCCCAGCACAATGCCGCCATCGGTAATTTCCTGATCGGCGCTGATGCCGACGGGCAGGCTCAGATCCTGAATTTCGAGCGACAGCATGTTAGGCAGGGCGGCGGCGGCATGGGCCAGCGGATTGACATTATAGCCGACCGGCGATACCGGCAGGTTATGGGCCAGAGCGGCGGTAGCGACGCGGTTGAAATGGGTAATACCCCAGACGCTGCCGGTTTGCAGAATGTCGGCGGCGCGATGCGCAAATAGGGGGGAGAACTGATCAAGACCGGTCAGGTTTTCGCCGGTGGCCACGGCGGCCTTAACGGCACGGCTGATGGCGGCGTGGCCTTCGGCGTCCCAGCGGCGTACCGGTTCTTCGATCCATGTCAGGTCGATCTGCTGCTCGATTTCATGGATGTGGCGGATCGCCTGTTTCGGGTTCCATGCCTCGTTGACATCAAGCATCAGGGCGGGACGGGGCGTATTACGGCTAAGGATGTCACGCGCCAGTTTCAGGCGGTGGATATCGCGGTCGAGGTCACGTCCACCCTTGATCTTGGCGGAGGTGAAGTCGCGCTCGGCCCAGCGTTCATAAAGGCCGGCAAAGGCGTCGTCCTCAAGGCCATAGCACAGGCCGGACGCATAGCCGGTGACAAAGCGGTCACGTGCCCCGAGCGTGCGCCACAATGGCTCATCGTTCAGCTTAGCCTTCAGATCCCAAAGCGCCATATCGACCGCACCGATAGCGCCAAAGGTGGCACCGGCATGGCCGGATTTAAAGACATGGGCCAGCATACGGTCATAGAGACTGGCGACGGCGCGTGGGTCTTCGTTTTCGATAGCGGGAAATACACGCGCAATATCGGTATGCGCCCCAAGGCCGATACCGCTAACACCGGCGTCGGTTTCAAGGATCAGCACCGGCACCTCTGTGATGCCTGAGGACACGACGCCATTAACGTCTCCGATAGGGCGGCCCCAGTTGTGGACGGTACTGAGGCTGCGGTAACCGGTAATTTTCATGGAAACGCACTTTCTGGACTTCGTTACGTGTCCCTGACGGTGAGCGGTTCAACCGGCAGGAAAAATAATACATATGATGATTTTTATCACGTGAAAATTCGTATGACAAGTGCGATTTATTATTTCGTTTTTTGAATTATGCGTCGTCAGAAAGAGGCGGCAGATGGGCTTCGGGCAGGGTCGTTAGCTCAGCCACCTTTTGCGGGCTTCCCGGACGCGTGCGGTGCATCAGATCGCCTGCGCCGCTGGCATAGGTCAAAAAGACGGCGCCAAAAATGATGAGCGCTATCAGTAGGCTGTTGCCGCTAACGGCCCATGCCACCCACGCCAGCAGAAGCAGCGACAGGCACAGCATAATCGAATAGCCCCAGTGTCGGGTCTGGTGCTCGCCGGTGACAAGCACGGCGTCAGGATTGTGCTGCTTTAAGGTGCTAAACAGGGCCGCAAGCATTTGTCGGAAACTGTCGGAACGTTCCTCGAAGTCGCCTATGCCGTGGAAATGGCCATTATCAATGACAAAGCTGTGCCCGCTTTTCAGCCGGATTTCGGCGACATAACGCCAGAGTTTAAGTTGGGTCGGGGCATAGGCGACGCGCAGGCTTTCGATGTCCCTGTAGTCAATGCGCAAAGAGCGTGCATCGGCATCCACAATGTTCAATCCCTGAGGCATTACGCACCACAGGCGTTCGTGGGATTCTCTGAAGCTTTCGCGCTTGCTGTGGCTGGCCGGATCAGCGGACATGGATAGTCAGGCTTTCGCGGGCGTCTTTGAGCCAGTCGGGGTCTTTGTCCGGTGTGAAGCAACTGAGCAGCAGGCTTTGGCCTGAAGCCAGTTCTACGCCCCAGCCATACAGGTAAAATTCGGCGTCCGGATTGACGATCAGGGCGCGGGCCTGAAAACGCGTCGCCACGCCTGCAATGACACCAACAAAAGTACGGAAGGCTGTGAAGCGGCGTGCCATGATCCTAATAGCCCAGGAAAAAGTCGTCATCCAGATTGGTCCACAAATCCACCAGAGATAAGAATTCCTGTTCAGTCAGATTGCCTTCCGGTATGTGTGGACATGGCAATCGTCAGCCGGTTATCGGCTGACAGCTCGGCCATTACGTTCAGTTTTCTGTTGGGCCACCCCTTAAGGGCGTTGGTGACATATTCGCTGGTTGTCCACGCCTGCATGTCTTCCTTGACCTCGTCAGCGCTTTCGGGCGTGGGGCTTTCCTCCTGACTGTAGAACAATAGATTCTTGCACACGCGCGCGGCGTCGCAGTCGTTGAAAAACAGGTAATATGCAGGCCAGTCGGGGAAGCTGTAGCGAATATAGGCCTCGCCATCGCGGTCAATGATTTCAGTGATCATGCCCTTGTTTTTCAGGGAGGCGCTAAGCACTTCGGGCGTAACAATGAGGGTCTGGGCACCGGCGTGAGTGGTAAGGCCAGCTATCATTATAATAGCCACAAAAGCAGATATTATCGCGCGCATGGGGTGCCCTTCAATTCAGTTGGCCAGAAGCCTTTGTGTCAGGGTAGTAACCTAATGCGAAACGTCACCCCCTGAACAGGGGACTTACCGCAGAATAATGTCGCTTTTCTCTGTGATCACATTTTCGGGCGCTGGCTTTTTTTACCGGACGTGAATGCGGAAACGCGCTAGGCATTGCGGGTCAAGCGGAGGTCTCTTTGATGCGTAATATTGCTCATTACATAGACGGTAAAACGGTATCGGGTCTTTCGGGAAGCAAGGGGGATGTGTTTGACCCCAATACGGGCAAGGTACAGGCGCAGGTCGAACTGGGGGATGCAGGCCTTGTTGATAAGGCGGTGCAATCGGCCTTAAAGGCGCAAAAAGAATGGGCGGCGCAGAACCCGCAGCGACGGGCGCGGGTGATGTTTGAATTCAAGCGACTGCTTGAGCGCGACATGGACGCACTGGCGCACCTTCTGTCGTCTGAGCATGGCAAGGTGATTGCTGACTCAAAAGGTGACATTCAGCGCGGCCTTGAGGTGGTCGAATTTGCCTGCGGTATCCCGCATCTGCTGAAAGGGGCCTATACGCAGGGGGCGGGGCCGGGCATCGATGTCTATAGCCTGCGTCAGCCTTTGGGCGTGGTGGCGGGGGTTACGCCGTTCAATTTTCCGGCCATGATCCCGATGTGGATGTTTGCACCGGCTCTGGCGTGCGGCAATGCGTTCATCCTTAAGCCTTCGGAGCGTGATCCATCAGTGCCGGTGAAGCTGGCGGAATTGCTGATTGAGGCCGGTCTGCCTGAGGGTGTGCTGAATGTTGTGCAGGGCGATAAGGTGGTCGTCGATGCCATTCTGGATCACCCTGATATTCGCGCCGTCAGCTTTGTCGGTTCGAGTGATATTGCGCAATATGTCTATGGGCGAGGGGCGGCCAATGGCAAGCGCATGCAGTGTATGGGCGGGGCCAAGAACCACGGCATTATCCTGCCCGATGTCGATATGGATCAGGCCGTGGCAGATATAATGGGGGCAGCCTTCGGCTCGGCGGGGGAGCGCTGCATGGCGCTGCCGGTTGTGGTGCCGGTGGGTGAGGATACGGCCAATATATTGCGCAGCAAACTGGTGGCGGCGGTTGAGGGGTTGCGTGTGGGGGTATCGACTGACACTGAGGCCCATTACGGGCCGGTTGTGTCGGCGCAGCATAAGGCGCGTATCGAGTCCTATATTCAGATGGGCGTCGATGAAGGGGCCGAGCTGGTGCTCGATGGGCGGGGCTTTACGCTTCAGGGGCATGAGGGCGGCTATTTTCTGGGGCCGACCCTTTTTGACCGTGTGACCAGGGGCATGAAAACCTATCAGGATGAGATTTTCGGGCCGGTTTTGCAGATCGTGCGGACGCAGAGTTTTGAAGAGGCCCTGTCCCTGCCGTCGCAGCATCCCTATGGTAACGGGGTGGCGATATTTACCCGCAACGGCGATGCGGCGCGGGAATTTGCCGCTCAGGTCGAGGTCGGGATGGTCGGTATCAATGTGCCGATACCTGTGCCGGTGGCCTATCATAGTTTTGGCGGCTGGAAGCGGTCGGGCTTTGGCGATCTCAATCAGTATGGCGAGGACGGGGTGCGCTTCTATACACGCACCAAGACCGTTACCCAGCGCTGGCCGAAAGGCGGGGCGGTTGAGGATCAGGCGTTCGTCATTCCGACTATGCGGTAGGGGGATAGGAAGAAAAATACCCCACCACCCCTTTGCTGACGCAAAGCGGTCCCCCTCCCCGCAAAGCAGGGAGGAGAAAAGGTGATCAGTTTCGAGCAAAAAAGAGCAGGGTGGGCTTGCGGGGGTCGGGTGATCTGGCGCAGAATGCGGTCAATGGTTTTATAAGGAAATGCCGCATGGATCGTCGTCAGCTTTTGTCATTTGCCGCTCTGGCGTCATTATTGCCAGTCGCGGCCTGTGCCCAGACGACGGGCACGCAAACCCTTCAGCCGCAAACGCTGCCTGCGGGTGGGGCGAAGCCGCTGTTGCCGCCGCTGGAGAGTTTCCCTTTGTGGCCCAATGGTGCGCCGGGGGCTGAGAATGTAACGGTCACCGAGGAATGGATTTTGCGTAATCCGGCCGGTGGCGATCCGAATGATACGGCGGCGACCCATGTCACCAAGCCGATCCTGATGGTGCGCCGGCCGGCTAATCCGAACGGTTCGGCGATTCTGATGATTCCGGGCGGCGGTTATCAGCGTGTGGCCGTGTCACGCGCCGGTGGCGGCACGGATAAGGAACTGGCCGATAAGGGCGTGACGGTGTTTACACTGGTTTACCGCCTGCCCGCCGATGGCTGGGCGGCGGGTTTTGAAGCGCCGCTTCAGGACGTACAACGCGCGATCCGCCTGATCCGGTATCGGGCGGCTGAGTTTTCAATTGATACCCAACGTGTCGGTGTGATCGGCTTTTCGGCGGGCGGGCATCTGGCTGGCTGGGCGGCAACGGCTTTTGCCAAAAAGACCTATGAGCCAGTGGATGCGGCGGACAATCTGTCGGCGCGCCCCGATGTGGCGGGCCTGTTCTATCCGGTAATTACCACCCGCGCCCCTGTAGCACATGGTGGGTCGGTGAAGAATCTTCTGGGGGCTGACCGGTCGGAAGAGCGGCTGAAAGCGACCTCGATCAATGAGCTTTTGCCTGCCGATGCGCCGCCGGTCTTTGTGGCCCATGCGGCCAATGATCCGGTCGTGCCCGCGGACAATAGCGTCATCATGTGGCAGGCGTTGCGGGCGCAAAAAACCCCGACGGAACTGCATATTTTTGAGGTCGGCGGACACTCCCTTCGTGACGGTAATGCCGAACTGCCCTGGCTCAGTCTGTTCAGCATTTTTGCTCGTCGCCACGGATTGTGGGCAGACAGCTGGTAATTTACCAGTAAAGAAGTCTGATAAATTTTGTTGATTAGCGACCGGTTTTGCAGGTTAATGCGTGAAACCAATCATAACCAAGCATAAAACTGGGACAAAACACTATGCCGACACTTACCAAGCGTCATTTCATGGGCACAGCCATGGCCGTTACGGCAGGCAGCGCCCTGTCTGTAGAGGCCACAGCGGCGACAAAAAAAGCCGCCGCAAAGGCGTCTATGCCGCAGACGGATCTGATCTGGCTTGATGGCGCGCCACCGAAGAATTTTGAGGGTGTGACCCTTGGGGTGCCCTGGCCGCGAGGGGCATTGAAAAAGAATGCGTCCCTGACGGTTGCCGGTGCCGCCAGCCAGTCCTGGCCGATTGCCTATTGGCCGGACGGGTCAGTGAAGTGGACGGCGCATGCGGTAGGGGCGGGGGCGGATGCCCCATCGCTTCCGCTTGCGGTAGGTAAACCCTCCGTCGGTGCGACGCCAATCAGCGTAAAAACCGAAGGCGGTTCGGTGATTATCAGTACCGGCGATCATCGCTGGCATATCGCAACGTCGGGTCAGTCGCTTATTCGGGAAGCCACGGTCAAGGGGCGCGCGGCCCTGACCAATGCCGCCCTGACGCTGCGTTTGCAAAATCGTCCTGAGCTTGAGGAAGGGGCTTTGAGCGAAACGACCCTGACCGGCGAAGTGACGTCGGCTACGGTTGAGCAATCAGGCCCTGTGCGGGCGGTTGTGCGTGTCGAAGGCAAGTTTACGGGTAATGGCCGTGAAATCCTGCCGTTTACCCTGCGTCTTTATGGCTATGCGGGTGGCAAGTCGCTTCGGGCGGTGTTCTCGTTCATCTATGATGCCGATGCCGACAAGGACTTCATCCGCGGTCTGGGCCTGACGGCACAGGTGCCGATGACGGATGAGCTTTATAACCGCCATGTGCGTTTTTCAGGCGAAAACCGTGGCGTCTGGGGTGAAGCGATACGTCCGCTTACGGGTTTACGTCGTCAGGTCGGGCGTGAAGCGGCCGATGCGCAGGTCAATGGGCGTTTTGTGGCGCTGGAGCAAATGGCCAAGCCGGTGCAGGACGGTCTGCAATGGATCCCGCCGTGGGGGGATTTCACCCTGTCTCAACCTAATTCAGACGGCTATCATATCCGCAAGCGTACCGAACCCGGTCACGCGTGGATTGATGCGGCGGGCGACAAGCGGGCGACGGGTCTGGCCTATGTCGGCGGGTCGCAAGGCGGCGCGGCACTGGGGCTGAACAATTTCTGGCAGATGTCACCGACGCGTCTCGATGTGCGCGGTGCGGCAACGGAAACGGCGACGCTTACGGCATGGATGTGGTCGCCCGAAGCGCCGATCATGGACATGCGTACCTATCGTCCGGTCTGGGGTATGGATACGCATGAAAAGGAAATTCACGGCCTCAATATCACCTATGAGGACTATGAAGAGGGTTACGACAAGGCCTATGGCATTGCCCATACCTCAGAGTTGATGATCTATGCCTTTGACAGCACACCGGCGCGGGCTGATTTTGCCGAGATGGCGGAAAATCTCTCGAAGACGCCACGTCTGACGGTGTCGCCAAAGCGTCTGCATGAGGCCGGTGTGTTCGGTTACTGGACGGTGCCGGATCATTCGACGCCGGTTAAGGCCGCGATTGAAAACCGCCTGACCTATGATCTGGAATATTACCTGAAACAGATTGATCAGCATCGCTGGTACGGGTTCTGGAACTATGGCGATGTCATGCATGCCTATGATACCGACCGTCACGTCTGGCGCTATGATATTGGTGGTTATGCGTGGGACAATTCGGAACTGTCGACCGATATGACCCTGTGGTTCGGGTTCCTGCGTACCGGACGGGCGGATTTCTTCCGTATGGCCGAGGCCATGACACGCCACACCGGTGAGGTCGATGTCTATCATATTGGCCCGTGGAGAGGCATGGGTACGCGTCACGGCGTGCAGCATTTCTCGGATTCGTCAAAGCAGCAGCGCGTGTCGAATGCCGCCTATCGCCGGTACTATTATTATCTGACGGCGGATGAGCGTTGCGGCGATCTGATGCGGGCGTTGAATGACAGCGATCAGGCGCTGAAGCGTGTCGATATCACGCGTAAGGTGCGCATTGAAACGAATCCCTTTGTTGGGGGCGACATCGTCGAGATGAGTTTCGGCACCATGTGGGGCTCGATCATCTCGGCCTGGTACACGGAGTGGGAGCGCACGGGTGATACCCAGTGGCGTGACCGCATCGCCAAGGGCATGATCTCGATTGCCAAGCTGAAATATGGCTGGTTTGCCAGTGGCGAGGCCTATGACCTCAGGACCCATACCTTTGTCGGTAAGGGGGACAAGGTACGCTTCTCGCACCTTAACGGGGTGTTCGGCGTCTATGAAATGCATGCCGAGCTTCTGGAACTGATTGATATACCGGAATATCGCAAGGCCTGGACGGATTACTGCCAGCAATATAATGCGCCTGTGCCTGAAACCGCCGCCTTCCTGGGGCTTGAGAGCATCCACTCTGCGCGTAACCTGCGCGAAGGTCACTCGCGCTTTACGGCCTTTGCGGCGGTTGAGCGTAACAACAAGGCGCTGGCGACGCGGGCCTGGCATGAGTTGTTGAGCACGATCGATCTTTCGCCTGAGCCTGTGACCATTGAGGGGCCTGCGGTGCTGCATCCGACGGTCGAAGACCCGAGCATCTCGACCAATGGCATTGCCCAGTGGGGCATGGCGGCGATTGCCAATCTGGCGCTGATTGGGGACGATCTTGAGGAGGCCTATAAGTCTCTGCCGGAGCGTCCGCGCCGCAGACAAAACTAAAAGCCTGAGCTTTTTTACAGGCAATATAGTGCCGTCCTCACCACTGGTGGGGGCGGCATTTCTGTGTCCTGCGATGCCCACCTCAGCACAAGAAGAGGGGGATTTGTCATTTTAGGTTTGTAATCAAAAACCCTGACGTGCATGTTAGGGCTAACAGGGTGATTTTCAGGTAAAAAACGCGCAACAAAGCGTGTGAGCATGAAAATCTGACACACAGGCATGTCGGGAAAGTCGTGTCTGCGCGTCTTATAAAAAGGCGTAGGAAAGAGATGCCAGGTTTACAGGATATTCTGGATAAGGCCCGGCGGGTCGTGCTCAGAAAAGGTGTGGATGCGCAGGACGCCGATGATGTGGTTCAGGAAGCCTATCTGCGGGTGCAGACCTATGCGCAAGGACAGGCGGTCAGATCGCGGGAGGCCTTGCTGATTACGGCGGCGGTAAATCTTTCGTTTGATCAGAAGCGTCGTCGCAAACATGCGCCTTTCGTCAGGCACGCGGCGGAGCATCTGGATGCGGTGGATAATGCGCCCTTACCGGATCAGGCCTATCAGTCGCAGGTCAGGCTGAAGCGGCTGAATGAAGGTATCGGGCGCTTGCCGGAGCGAACCAGACGTATTCTTTTGTCACGGCGACTGGATGGTAAAAGTTTTAAGGAAATAGCCGCTGACGAGGCCATGTCAGTGGCGGCAGTGGAAAAGCAGGTCGCGCGGGCGACACTTGAGTTGATGAAGTGGATGGACGGATGGTGACGGGGGAGGCCGGAGACAGGGAACAGGCAGCAGAAGCAGCTGCGCTGTGGCACACCCGTCTTCAGGGGGATGATCTGACGGCTGAGGATCTGGCGGCGTTTGAGGCGTGGTTTCAGGCCGATCCCGCGCATGAGGAAGCGTTTGCATCGGCGTCAGATATCTGGAGCCTGTTGCCGGAAGCCGTGGCGGTGAAAGGGGCGCCGGTCAGGGCTTTGCAGCGTCCGGTATGGCAGGGGGTGGCACTGGCGGCCTGTTTGCTGTTGTCGGTTGGCATTGGCTGGTCGTTTCTGAAGGCCCAGCCGGTTGTGTATGAAACCGGACGCGGTGAACAGCAGGTGGTGGCGCTTAAGGACGGCACCGAGGTTACGCTCAATACCGACAGCCGTCTGACGGTGCGCTATAGTGGCAAGGGGCGTCAGGCGGTGCTTGAGCGGGGCGAGGCCTATTTTGATGTGAACCCTGATCCTGAGCGCCCGTTTACGGTAAGGGCTGGTGATGACAGCGTCAGGGTGCTGGGGACGTCGTTTGTCGTGCGTCATGAAGCGCAGACCTTCAGCGTGACATTGGTCGAAGGCCGGCTTGAGGTGCGCAGCCCCGATCAGCCGGCGGTTGTTCTGGCAGCGGGGGAACGGGCTGTGCGGGCTGACGGACAGGGGCTTAGGGTTGATCAGCCGCAGGTACAGGCCGTTACCGCCTGGCAGAAGGGCGAGATCATATTGTCGGACACCGCCCTGAGTGAAGCGGTGCGCGAATTCAATCGCTATGCGGGGGTACCAATTGTTCTGAACAGCGCTGAGGTCGGGGCTTTGCGCATTTCAGGCGTGTTCCAGACCGACAAGGCTGCGGAATTTGCCATGACAGTTGCCGAGCTTAATGGTCTTAGGGTACGAAAGACGGGCGGGGCTATTGAACTGACCCGCTAAGGCGTGAAGAGCTGAAGCCGGGAATAGAGGGGAATGAACCTTAGTCTGTTAAGCAGTGTCTCTGTTCTGGCGGCCCTGTGTGCCGGTGGGCAGGCCTGTGCGCAGGCGGTGAGGGATTATGACCTGCCGACGCAATCGCTTGAACGCTCGCTGACAGCTGTCGGGGTTCAGGCGCGGGTCAATATCATTTTTGCGCCGACGACTGTGGCCGGGCGTGAGGCGAAGGCCCTTAGGGGCCGTTACACTGTGGACGCCGCTTTGCGGCAATTATTGCTAAACAGCGGTCTGGAAGCGGTACACACCTCACGCAATGCCTATATTATACGGCCAACGACAAAGAAAAGTGGTCTTCGCCCCCTGGCTGTGACCCCGCCTGCATCGCCACCGGATACTGAGGTGCCGGTTGTCATCGTGACCGGCTTTCGCAACAGTTATCGGCAATCCCTGCGCATCAAGCGGCAATATACCGGTGTCATCGACAGTATCGTCGCCGAGGATATCGTTAAATTTCCGGATAATAATCTGGCCGAGTCCGCGCAGCGCGTTTCCGGTGTCGCCATTGCCCGTGATCAGGGTGAGGGGCGCTCCATATCGGTGCGGGGGCTGGGGCCGGACTATACGCGTGTTGAAATCAACGGCATGGAGACACAGGCGGCGACGGATGGATTGACGCAAGGCGTCAATCGCGGGCGCGGCTTTGATTTCAACGTGTTTCCTTCGGAACTTTTCAGTCGCATCGATGTCAAGAAAACCTCGGCGGCAGACCAGCCTGAAGGCTCATTGGGGGCCACAGTGGCCTTACGTCCGCCCAAGCCCTTCGACCAGCAGGGCGACCGGGTCGTGATGGGGGTGCAGGGCAGTTATAATGACCTCAATGAGCGATCCGGAACGCGGGCTTCTGTTCTGGTCAGCAAGCGGCTCAGTGATAACCGGTTTGGCATTTTGCTGGCGGCGGCCTATGCCCATACGCCCTTGCAGATGCAGGGCGTCAATAGTGGCGGGTGGGAACAGGCGACGAGCAATGGCGGATTTTGCATGCCCACTTCGGAGACGGGCGGGTTGTGTGATGTGCCGCAAAGCGATCTGGAGGCGTCACTAGGCGCCCATGCCGTGCTCAGGAGTTCGGAGGTCTATCATCCCCGATTTTACCGATATACCGACCTGACGGGTTACACGCAGCGCATGGGTCTGACGAGCACGGTGCAGTGGCAGGTTGCGTCGGATACGTCGGTGGATATTAATTTCCTGGCCTCACGTTTCAAGACCCGTCGGAATGATCATTTTCTTGAGGCCATAGGCTTCAGCCGCAACGCCGCGCAGGGAGGCAAGCCGGAGATTGTACCGCGTCGCGTTGAAACGGATCGGCACGGTGCACTGGTCTATGGGGTCTTCGATAATGTGGACATGCGTTCCGAACTTGCCTTTGAAGATTTCAAGACCGATTTTGCGCAAGCCACGATCATTTTGCACCATAAGTTGACCGACGGGCTGACGCTGAAAACCTATGTCGGGCGCTCACGGTCGCAATTCGACAACAAGGTTGAAATCACGGCCCAGATCGACCGGTTCAATGTCGATAACTATGTGTTTGATGCGCGCAAGGGCGGGGCCTTCCGGCCGGAACTGAAGTACGGGTTCGATGTCACTGACCCCGCGCAATGGTATTTTGGCCCGGTCATTCAGCAAGCGGGCGGTACGGGGGCCACGGGGCCTGAAATTCGTCTCAGGCCCAATGGGGTGCGCAATGAATTTGATGTGGCGCAGGTGGCGTTTAATTATGAATTTGGGCAGGTGCACAGGCTGGATTTTGGCGTCCAGCATAAAACCTATGGCTACCGCTCCGAAAGCTATCGTCTGGAGCAGGGCGAGAGTGACTGGCCGGTTGCTTCGGTCGGGATGGAGAGCCTTACCAGGGTCTATTGCGGGCTTGAGCGGCTTAATCCGCCAGAGGGCACGCCCCAATGCTGGCGTGTGCCGGATATTGAGGTGTTTATCCGGGAATATGACCTGCTTTCCAATAGCGGCCGGACAAAGCTTTCGCCGTCAGCACCGGCGGCGCGGGTACATAATCATCAGGTGGTCGAAGACAGTGCCTCTGTGTTTGTGCAATTACGTTCGCGGGGGCGGCTTTGGGGTAAACCGGTCAGAACGATTGTCGGTGTGCGGGCGGTGCAAACGCGCCAGAGAGCGCAATCTTATGCCAATGTGCCGGTTGAGGTAGAGGCAGCGGGCTTCAGGACTATCGGCAGCGACCGCCGCTATACTGACCTTTTGCCGTCATTCAATATGGCGCTGGAGGTTAAGCCGGATGCGCTCATACGCTTCGGTGCCGCCCGTGTCATGGCCCGCCCGCCACTATCCAGTCTGACGGCGCTCACCCAGTTAACGGTAAGCGAGGGGCGTCGTGAGGTAACGACCGGCAATCCTTATGTCGAACCGGTGCGGGCCACGGCTTATGATCTGTCCTATGAATGGTATCCGGATAAGGATTCCCTGTTCGCTGTCGGGTTCTTTTACAAGGACATTTCGACCTACATACAGAATGTCACCTATGTCGCGCCCTTCAGTGAAACGGGTTTGTCGCCGTCACTGCTTGAGGGGTCCGGGGCATCGGTTACGGATGATTTTCTCATTACGGGTATCATCAATACGCCGGGCGGGCCATTGCATGGATATGAAATAAGCTATCAGGCCCCCATCAGATTTCTGCCTGAGATGTTTACAGGGCTGGGGCTGAATCTGAACTACACGTTTGTAACCAGCAAGATTGATTATCAACTCAGGCCCGCAATGGGTGGGGGTGTTGTCAGGGCCGATCTGATCAATCTGTCGCGTAACGCCTATAATGCGACCCTCTATTATGAGAGGGGGCCGTTTCAGGCCAGAATCGCCGCTAATTATCGTGATAAGTATCTGACGGCGGTGCCGGGTACGAATGGCGCAGATGCCAACGGGGTGGAGGCGGCGCGATATTGGGATATGTCCATTGCCTATCGCCTGACGGAGCGCCTGACGATGAGTCTGGAGGGGATTAACCTGACCGATGCGCGCCATGTTACGTGGGAGCACACGGATAAGCGCCTTATGGTCGATGGCCGTCTGAGCGGGCGGCAATTCTATCTCGGGCTGCGCTACAGCTATTGAAGCCGGCGGCGCAAAGCGCGTCTCTATAGGTGGCTTCAAAAAAATCCAAAAATATGTGTCGGGAATGCGGCGGGTGAACGTCTGGATAATCAGAGTTCATAAGGCTGGAGGCGTATGCGTTTGCCAGCGAGCGTTGTTGCTTTTTAAGTAAATAATTACATATGTCTAAATTGTTCTCATGTATTATTGAGAATGATTTGGCATTTTCATGATTAATTGAATATTTTTCAAATCTAATAATGTTGTTTGCGGGCAACAAATAAGGTTAAAAACATTTAATAATTATCATTTTTTAAAAAGATACTTGATATGTGAAAAAGTTAGCGGTAACAAATTTGCTTCTTGGGGGAAATTGTTGTTATCTGTAATGACACCGGTTTCCTCCGATGAGTGCACTATTAAAAAAGAAACGGCCTGACCGTTTTCAAATAACAGGGATGAAAAAGACATGAGCAGTTTACGTGGGCGCGGGCGCACCATGCGTGGTGCATTGCTGGCCGGGATTTCTGTCACCGCCGCCATGGCAGCGTTTCCGCTGGCCGCTACGGCGCAGGAAGCGGCCGCAGACGGGGATGTCACTACGGTTGTGGTGACGGGCTATCGGGCATCGCTTCAGAGCGCCATTACCTTAAAGCGTAATGCCGATGTGATGATGGACGCCATCAACGCCGAAGATATTGCCGACATGCCGGATTCCAACCTTGCGGAATCCTTGCAGCGTATTCCGGGGATTTCTATCGACCGTGACAATGGCGAAGGTCGCCAGATCAGTGTGCGCGGTCTGGGGGGTGATTTCACCCGCGTGCGTATCAACAATATGGAAGCCCTGTCGACCGGCGGTTCCAATGATGCGGGTTCAAGCCCTAACCGTTCGCGGGCCTTTGACTTTAACGCCTTTGCGTCGGAACTGTTTAATTCTATTCGCGTGCGCAAGACCGCTTCGGCGGAAACCGATGAAGGGTCGCTTGGGGCTACGGTTGACCTGATTGCCGGACGTCCGTTCGACTATAAGGAAGACGCCTTTGCCTTCTCGGTCGAGGACTCTTATTATGTCAACGGCAAGACGCATAATCCGCGTATGGCCGGTCTGTTCTCGAAGCGCTGGGCCGATGGTCGTCTTGGCTTTCTGATGTCGGTCGCCTACGCCGAGCGTAACTCAGAGGATGACCAGTATCGTCGGGGTGTCGGAGCGTCTGACTATACCTATCGCGGTTCGACCTGGGCGGGAGATGAGCTTCCCGGACGTGCGGGTTTTGCGGCACCCACGGGAACGGATTTCCGGGTTCGTGTTCCGGGGACGACCGATCAATATTATGATCCGTTCGAGTTTAACCCGACCGCATATGCGGCCATGACGGGTTCCAATCCCGAGGCCTATGCCAAGTTATATCCGAATTGTGCGGCTGCCGAGGCGGCAGATCCGGACACGCTTACGCCGACTTCACCGGGATGTAATGATTCACAGGTACGTTTTCCCGCCCTGCCATCCATTGAACAAAAGGATACGACCACCAAACGTTTGGGGGTGACCTCGTCCTTCCAGATGCAGCTTTCGGCCAATACGCGCTTTACGATCGATGGCCTCTATTCGAAGTTTGAGAGTGAATCGACCAATTATCAGCTGTCGCCAGTGGGGCTGAACCGTAACAATACGAATGCGCTCTTTAACCACGGTATAAGCCTGCCAACCGCAGCCAATCCGAATCCTAACCCTATTGACAATGGTCTCTCCGAAGCCCAGCGTCGCGGCCTTTATCCGAACCTGTGTACGGCGCGAGCCGAGACGGCTCTCGTGGCCGCTATTGATTGTGGTCAGTCCTATTACGGCGGCGCATTGGCACCGGGTTTTGGTTACAGCTTTAATCCGAAAAACCTCGATACCTACGACTATTATACCAATGCGGCTTCGCCCTATTATACGAATCCGGCGTCAGTCGGGTATGGCACATATGCGGGAGCGGGTAATCTGGCATTCCGTGACTCGCTGATCGGGCGTCCAGCGACCAAGGTGCTGGCGGCTGAGGTTAATGGTGGCAATGCCGAATATCTGGAACTTCAGAATGTTGACTGGCGGTCCGGGGCTGACCGCGGGGCCTATACGACCGAATTCGCTCAGGCTTCGGTAGAGCTGACGCATCGTTTCAGCGACCGGTTCTCGGGGACCTTCTCGGCGGGGCTGTCGGAATCGACCAACTTCATGACGGGTCTGCTGGTTGAGTTCAATAATATGGACGAGCAGGGCGTTTTCGTATTTGACGAACGCGGCGGCGGTTCTATGCCTGTGATGAATGCCGGTTTCGATGCGGCTGATCCCACCAAGTGGGGTATCGTCAAGGGCTTCTCGGCCATGCGTAACTATACGCGTGAGACGATTAATGAATATAAGGGTGCCAAGGCTGATTTCAGCTATGATCTTACGGACAATCTGACCTTCAAGTTCGGTGTGGTCGGGCGTCAGTTTGACTTCTCGACCAACCAGTTCGAACGTCAGAACGATGCCATCAATCCGACCGAGCTTGAGGCCGGTGTCACAACCGCGTCACTGGGCCGCGTGATTAACTTCGGGGACGGTCTGGATGTGCCCGGTGGCACCACGACCTCGTTCTTTGCCCCAAGCATCGAAGCCTTTGATGCGGTGTTTGGCTTTACCTGTAACTGCATCAACGAATACGGTGATTTCACTATCACCCGTAAACGGAACCGCACGACGACCTTTGGCGTGACGGAAAAGACGAACGGTGGCTATGGTCAGTTGAACTTCAACTATGACGTCATGGGCCGCAATATGTTCGGTAATATTGGGGTGCGTTACGTTAAGACCGATCTGAGTTCGGTGGGTGAAACCAATGACGGGCGGCCTATCTACGGCTCCAACAAGTATGACGACACACTGCCTTCATTCAACCTCGCGTGGGAAGTGATGGACGATGTCTATCTGCGCTTCGGTGCCTCAAAGGTTATGTCGCGTCCGATGCTCGGTAACCTGTCGCCAGCCATTACCGGTGTCAGCATTCCGTCAAACGGCAATACGACGGGCGGGACGATCAATTTGGGTAACCCCAAGCTGTCGCCATTCCGTGGTACCGCCTATGATATGAGCGCCGAATGGTATTTCGCACCGGGTGCGCTGCTCAGCTTCGCTGTCTTCAAGAAGGACATCGAATCCTATCCGCAGACGGTTCTGTATGAAGCACCATTGTCTGAGTTCCTTGATGCGGAGTCCCGCGAAACGCTCAAGGCGCAATTTGGCCTGAACGCCAGCGGTGATGCGCAGCGCGAATATGTCGACTCCGACTATCCGGTTCTGGCGCGTCAGTATCGTGATGCACCAGGCGGCACACTTGAAGGCTGGGAGTTCAGCTATCAGCAGGATCTGACGTTCCTGCCCTGGTATTTCAAGAATCTGGGGGTTCAGTTCAACGCCACGCATATTGAATCGAACCTGACCTATATTCTTGATCCGGGTACGGCAACCAAGCCTGCGGTCTATGGTGACGGGCCGTGGCTTGGGGCGTCGCCTAATGCGATTAACTTCACGGTCTATTATGAAACCGAAAAGTTCAATGCCCGTATCTCGACGTCACAACGTGACGCCTATTTCACCACCTATCCTCTGACCTCCGGAAACTGTGATCCGGGGCTTCAGGCCAATGGCTCGCCCTGTGACGGACCTCTGATCAGGGAAATGGGCGGTTCCAAGGAAACGGTGAACGTCGATATGGCCATGCGCTATCAGCCAACCAAGCGCATCGCCATCACCTTTGAAGCCCAGAACCTTACCGATCAGGCCTCAGAGCGTTACGCCTATGATAATCCGGTGGTCAGCACCTACAGCGCCGGTGGCCGGAACTTCAAGGTCGGCCTGCGCTATAAGTACTAAGGCGATCTGCAACCCTGTTGCTCACAATTGGGGGTGACAGGGTTCGCGAAATATTTTCAATTCGGCTGACACGTACTTCCCTGTGTCAGCCGTCTCTCAGACCAGCTCCCCGTTGTTGTGATCCTATCTCATCACACAGTTGCTGGCACCTCAGGCGGGTGTCATAGGGAACTATGACCCCGCTTTTTTTTTGTGGAGTTATCTATGCCTGATATTACACGCCGGACCGGTCTTGGGTTTATGGCCGCCCTGATGGGCGCCACCGCAATCCCTCCTCATGTACTGGCGCAAGCTCAGGCCGATGAAATTTTGCCGCGCACACAGGCTCAGGCCGGTGATCTGAGCCTGTGGTACAAGGCAGCGGCCAACGAATGGACCGAAGCCCTGCCGCTGGGCAACGGGCGTCTGGGGGTCATGGTGTATGGCGGCGTGGCGCGGGAGCGGTTGCAGATCAGCGAAGACACACTCTATGCCGGTGCGCCCTATCAGCCGGCTAATCCCGATGCGCGGGCGGCCTTACCCGAAGTGCGTAAGCTGATTTTTGACGGAAAATATCTTGAGGCGCAGGAGCTGGTGCAGGCGAAGATGATGGGTACGCCCATCCGTCAGGTCTCCTATCAGACCGTGGGCGAAATCAGCCTGATTTTTTCGGCTTCCTCCAATGCCAGCGACTATCGGCGTGAGCTTGATCTGACGCGGGCGGTGTCGACGGTGACCTATCGCCGCGACGGTGTGAATTATAAACGTGAGACCTTTGTGTCGCCGATTGATCAGGTGATGGTGACGCGTCTGACGGCGGATAAGCCGGGTCGCATCAGCTTTCAGCTAGGGTTTGAAACCCCGATGAATGCTACGGTTTCGGTCGAAGGGCCGCAGGACATCGTCCTGTCCGGTCGTAACAGCCCCCATGCCGGTCAGGAAGGCGCGCTGCGTTATGAAAACCGTGTGCGCGTGGTGGCCAGAGGTGGTCAGCAAAGTACGGGCACGGATGAGATTGTGGTGAGCGCGGCCGATGAGGTGCTTATCTACGCGGCGGCGGCAACCAACTATGTCAATTTCAGAGATGTCAGCGGTGATCCGACGGCCATTACAAAGGCGCAGATCGCGGCGGCGGTGACACGCCCTTATGGGCAGATGCTGACAGATCATATCGCGGCGCATCAGGTGCTGTTCAATCGTGTCAGTGTCGATTTTGGTCGCACGAAATTTGCCGATCTGCCGACCAATGAGCGGATCGCCAAATCCCAGACGCAGGATGATCCGGCGCTGGCCATGCTTTATTTTCAGTTCGGGCGGTATCTGCTGATCTGCTGTTCAAGGCCCGGCACGCAACCGGCCAATCTTCAGGGGATATGGAACGACCGGCCAAGTGCGCCTTGGGGTGGCAAATATACGATCAATATCAATACCGAGATGAATTACTGGCCCGCCGAGCCAACCAATCTGCCGGAAATGGTGGAGCCTCTGATTGAAATGGTCAGGGATATATCGGTGACCGGCGCGGAAACGGCTAAAACCATGTATGGCGCGCGCGGCTGGGTGACGCACCACAACACCGACCTGTGGCGGGCGACGGCCCCTATCGATTCCGCCTTCTATGGCACATGGCCAACGGGGGGCGCATGGCTGTGTCTGCATCTGTGGGATCGCTATGATTACGGGCGTGACAAGGCCTATCTGAAGAACATCTATCCGATCCTTAAGGGTGCGTCGCTGTTCTTTGTCGATACACTGGTGAAGGACCCCAACAGCGGCTACATGGTCACGGCACCGTCGATCTCACCGGAAAACCGTCACCAGTTCGGCACCTCAATCTGTGCGGGGCCGACCATGGATATGCAGATCATCCGTGACCTGTTTGATAACACTATCAGGGCTGCGGAAATTCTTAAGCTTGATGCGCCGCTGCGCAAGGAAATGGCCGCTTTGCGGGCGCAGCTTGTGCCGAATAAAATCGGTAAGGCCGGTCAGCTTCAGGAGTGGCAGGACGACTGGGACCTGACGGCGGTGGATATGCACCATCGTCACGTCTCGCATCTCTATGGGCTTTATCCGTCAAGCCAGATCAATGTGCGTGATACGCCTGATCTGGCGGCAGCGGCGCGCAAATCGCTTGAGATGCGCGGTGACCACTCGACCGGCTGGGCGATTGCCTGGCGGATCAATCTGTGGGCGCGGCTGGGCGAAGGGGATCGTACCCATTCGATCCTCAGGCTGCTTCTGGGGCCGGATCGCACCTATCCAAACATGTTTGACGCCCATCCGCCGTTCCAGATCGATGGCAATTTCGGCGGTACGTCCGGTATGGTCGAGATGCTGATGCAGTCCTATAATAACCAGATCATCATCCTGCCCGCCCTGCCGTCGGCATGGCCGTCAGGCGAGATCAGGGGGTTACAGGCCCGTGGCGGTTTCGCCGTTGACCTGAAATGGCAGGAGGGCAAGCCGAAACAGGTTGTGCTGACCAGCCGCTTGGGCGAACCTGTGCGTCTGGTGTTTGGTCAGCAGGTGCTTGAGGTCAAACTCAAGGCCGGGCAGACGGCGACCTATGATTTTGACGGATATGGACTGGTGAGGGCGTAATGGGTGTGTACCGGCGTGGCGTACTGGCCGGTTTAGCGGGACTGGGTCTGATGCCTGCGCAGTTATCGGCTGCGGGGCAGGCGGGCTATACCGCTACGCGGGGCGGGGCGGGTGGTCGCATCCTGCGCGTGACGACGCTTGCGCCGGACGGTGAAGGGTCGCTGAAAAACGCACTTGAGGCCAAAGGGCCGCGCATTGTGGTTTTTGAGGTTGGCGGCGTTATCGACCTTGGGAAGCAGACCCTGAAAGTCACCGAGCCTTATCTGACAGTGGCCGGTGAGACGGCACCCGATCCGGGTATCACGCTGATAAAAGGCGGGGTCCAGATATCGACCCATGACGTCATTGTACGGCATCTGGCCATTCGGCCGGGGACAGCAGGCATGGCGAAGGGCAGCGGCTTTGAACCGGATGGCCTGTCTATTACGGCGGGACGGGATATTATTGTCGATCATTGCAGCCTGACCTGGGCTATTGATGAAGCGCTTTCGGCGTCGGGGCCGCGCTTTAACGGTGACGGGCCTGACGACTGGCGGCGGAACACCTCACACCGGATCACATTTTCACATAATCTGATTGCACAGTCGCTGCACGATGCCAGCCACGCCAAGGGGCCGCATTCGATGGGGTCGCTGGTGCACGACAATGTGACCGGCGTGCTGATCTACGGCAATCTCTATGCGCACAACAACGAACGTCATCCGCTTGTGAAGGGCGGCGGGCATTGCGCGGTGATCAACAATGTCTTCGTCAATCCGGGCACGGCCTGTGCGCAATATACGCTGGTCGAGGATCAGTGGGCGGGGCGTGACCGGCTGGAAGGCCGGATGATCCTGCGCGGCAATGTGATGCGTTGCGGGCCGGATACAAAGGCCGGTTTGCCGATGCTGTTGTTTGGCGGGGCGGGTGATCTGAGGCTGCATGCGCACGACAATATTGCGACCTATCAGGACGGACGTGACGCGCCGGTGATCGGCTATTATCAGGCGCGGCCTGATGGGCATCCGGCGGCGGTGCCATATGTGCCTAAGGGGTTCATTAAGGCGATGCCGCGCGAACAGATGTGGCCGCAGGAGATCGGTCTGCGGTCGGGCGCGAACACCGAAGCCTTTGTGTATCGGGATTGCGGGGCGCGGCCATGGGCGCGTGATCCGATTGATGCCCGCATTGTTGCGCAGGCCAAAACCGGTGCGGGCCGCATCATTCACAATGAATCCGAGGCCGGAGGTTATCCGGCCTATGCCCCAAGGCGACGAAAATTTGCGCCGTCGTCCCTGCTATAAAAAATTAAAATAAGAGGAAATGCCATGTCAGAGAGACCCCCCCGTAATAAACCGGCTGCTAACCGGCGTGATGCCCTGAAATCCTTAAGTCTTGGGGCCTTGATGTTCGGCGGTGCCAGCACCGCACAGGCCGCACAGAATGATTGTAAAGCCGTGGTAGCTCCGGAGTGGGCGAAAGGCGTGGAAGGGCAGCGCAAGCCTGATCTGGGGAACGGCTATTTCCTCAATCCGCTGGTGGCGGGGGATCATCCTGATCCGACCATCCTTAAGGATGGCGAAGACTATTACATGACCTTTTCGACCTTTGAGGCCTATCCGGGGCTGGTCATCTGGCACTCAAGGGATCTGGTCAACTGGCGGCCGCTGACGGCCAGTCTGACGAAAAATATCGGTGCCGTCTGGGCACCGGAACTGACCAAACACAAGGGGCGGTTCTATCTCTATATTCCGACCAAGAAGACAGACGCACCGGACAGCAAGACGACCTCATGGGTGATCTGGGCAGACAACATCATGGGGCCGTGGTCGGAGCCGATTGATCTCAATCTGACGCGCCATATCGATCCGGGCCATGCGGTCGGCGAGGATGGGTCACGCTGGCTGTTCCTGTCGGGCGGAGATCGTATCCGCTTGTCGGATGACGGCCTGAGCACCGTAGGTGCGGTTGAGCATGTCTATGATCCGTGGCGATATCCTGATGACTGGGACGTTGAAGGTTTCTCACCGGAGGGGCCGAAGATTACCCGTCATGGCGACTATTATTATCTGATCACCGCCGTGGGGGGGACGGCGGGGCCGCCGACCGGACATATGGTCATTGCGGCGCGGTCGAAATCGATCAACGGGCCGTGGGAACATCACCCGAAAAACCCGCTGGTGCGCACGGAATCTTTAAGTGAAAAGTGGTGGTCGCGCGGTCATGCGACGCTGGTTGAGGGGCCAGCCGGTGATTGGTGGAGCGTGTATCATGGCTATGAAAATGGCTTCTGGACGCTGGGGCGGCAGACGCTTCTGGCACCGGTGACCTGGACGAATGATGGCTGGTTTGAATTTGGCGGCGGCGACCTGTCGCAACCGATCAAAAAGCCTGCGGGCGGTAAGGCGCATGGTCATGAACCGGCGCATGGCTATGCCTTGTCGGATGATTTCCGTGAAGACCGTTATGGTGTCCAGTGGAACTTCTTTGCACCGAAACCGGATGAGGCGTCGCGCATTCGCCGCGAGAACGGCGTGCTGCACCTTAAGGCCACGGGTGAGGCGCCAAGTTCCTCGTCGCCGCTGGTCTGTGTGACCGGTGATCAGGCCTATGAATTCGAGTGCGAAATCGAGATTGATGATGGCGCATGGGCCGGGCTTTTGCTGTGGTACGACCGGCAGCTTTACTGCGGTCTGGGCTTTAACGCGAAAAACTTTATTACGCATCAGTATGGCATTGAGCGCGGCCGTCCGGCCAATCCGCACGGCAAACGCCTGCACATGCGTGTGCGCAATGACCGGCACATTGTCAGTTATTTCACCTCAAATGACGGGGTGAACTGGAAGCGCTTTGATCGCGGCATGGAGGTGTCAGGTTATCACCACAATGTGCGTGGCGGCTTCCATATGCTCAAGCCCGGCTTCTATGCGGCGGGTAAGGGCGAGGTGCGCTTTAAAAACTTCAAGTACAAGGCATTGTGATGGACACTATATCACGCAGACTGATTTTGGGTGGTCTGGCAGGCATGGGCCTGTCGGCGCTTAGTCCATCCCTTTGGGCACAGAACTTGTCCGGCAACCGTCCGGTGGTGCGTGTGCCGCAGGATCACAAGACTCTGGAGGCGGCTTTTGCGGCCCTTCCTGACACCGGTGGCACAGTTGAAATTGCCGCAGGCACCTATCGCGAGAAGCTGCAACTCGCCAAGCGCGATGTGCATCTGGTGGGCAAGGGCGAGTGTCCCGGGGATGTAATCATTGTCTGGGGTGACAGCGCCAAAATGGCCGGTGGCACAGGCAAGTCTTCGTCATTCACGGTCACGGGTGATGGGTTTCGGGCGGAGAATCTGACGATTTCCAATGACTATGATTACCATGCTGATCCGTCTCAGGCGGTCGCCTTGTATCTGACGGCAGATCGGGCAGTGTTGCGTAACGTCAGTCTTCTGGGGGGGCAGGATACGCTCTATGCGGCGTCGAAAGACCGCAATAATCCGAGCCGCCAGTATTATGATCACTGCTATATCGAAGGCCATGTCGATTACATTTTCGGCAATGCGCTGGCTTTGTTCGACCGCTGTCATCTGCATGTTCTGAAACGTGGGACGGCGTTCATTACGGCCCATAGTCGCACGGCAGACACCGAGACCTCGGCCTATGTGTTTGACCATTGCCGCATCACCATTGAGGCCGGTTCGGGCAATGTCTATTTCGGGCGCGCTTGGCGGCCCTATGCGCAGGTTATTTTCCTTAATACCGAGATTGGCGAAGGGCTGCATCCCGAAGGCTGGCGCGAATGGACGCCGGGCAAGACCGAGACCTATGCCACGGCGCATTTTGCCGAATATGGCTCAACGGGGGCTGGCGGCAATATGGATATGCGGGTGTTCTGGGCCAAAGCCCTGACGGATGCGCAAGCCGCGCAGTGGCGGCGCGAGGTTATTTTCAAAGACAATAGCTGGATCGGAGCCGCCAATGGTTAATCTCAATCGCCGTGGCTTTTTGGGCGTGGCCGGTGCGGGCGTGGCTTTGTCGGCGGGCGCACAGGCGCAGTCAAAAACCGCAACACTTGATATTCCCGATGAGGGGTGGAATCTGTGGATTGATGAACAGGCAGCCTTCAAGGATGACGTGATCTATCTGCCGTCGCAGGTGGATCTGAAATCGTTGCCCATTAATCCGCCGACCGGTGGCTGGGGCGCTTTGCGGCCCGAAGTGACGGTGACGCTGCCTGCCACGGTTGAGCAATATTTCTGGGGCCGGTTCGGTCTGAGGCCCTATGGGGCGGATGAATATCGCTATGCCGAAGATGATGATGTGCCGCAAAACGGGGCCTATCGCGGGGTGTCCTGGTGGTATCGCACTATCGATATTCCGGCCTCGGCCAAGGGTAAGCGCGTATTCTTGCACATTCGCGGCGCACGGCTGCGGGCCGAAGTGTTTCTGAATGAGAAGCTGGTCGGCTATTCGATCATGTCGGAACTGCCGATTGATTGCGACCTGACGGCAGCGATGAATGCAGGCGGGCCAAACCGTCTGGCGATCCGCATTACCAATCCGGGCGGGCGCTATGACTGGCGCGATTCCACGACCATGATGTGGGGCAAGCTGAAGCTGTTTGCCTCGCACGGGTTTGGTGGGCTTGATCGCGGTATGTCGCTGAGCGTGCATCCGCTGGCGGCGCACATCGAAGACGCGTGGGTGCTCAACACGCCTGATCCGCGAAAAGTCACCGCCCATATGCAGGTGCGTCTGGCTAAGCCCGCGACAGCGGCGGCGCTTAAGGCTGCGGCCAGCGTCAGCTTAACGGATGATCATGGCAAACCGCTTGCCGCGCAGATTAGTCTTAAGGACAGCAAGGTCGAAGGAACTCTGGCGACGCTGGTGTTTGATCTGCATGCGCCGGAAGCAAAGCTGTGGGATCTGGAAAACCGTCACCTCTATCGCATCGATTTTGCCTATAAGGCGGGTAAGGAAGCGTCACAAAGCAATGTGCGGTTCGGCTTCCGCTGGTTTGTGGTTGATGGGGTCGGCACGGACGCCATGCTCAGGCTCAATGGTAAGCGTATCAAGCTCTATTCGGCGATTTCCTGGGGCTATTGGGCCTATAATGGCATGTGGCCGACGCCCGCTCTGGCGCGGCGCGAGGTTGAGGCGGCGCAAGCCTTGGGGCTCAATGCGCTGCATGCCCACCGTAATATCGGTAAACACGATGTCTTTACGGCGCAGGACGAGATGGGCCTGATGCGGGTGATGGAGCCCGGTGGCGGACGTCATGCCATTGGCCGTGATCTGAAAGAGGGTGAGTCCTTAAATGAGGCCGACCGTTTCAGCCGCGACTTCATGTTTGAGAAATGCGTGGCCATGGCCCGAACCTTCCGCTCGCATCCATCACTGGCGCACTATACGCTGCAAAACGAGATCGGGGCCAATCTGCAAAATCCCGATGTGCAGCGCGTGCTGAAGGCCATCCACGACACTGATCCGTCACGCACGGTCATCCTCAATGATGGCTTTGTGAAGCGCGGCGCAGCGCAGGCCATGTATCTGGCCTATAATGACCATTACTTCCGTTCGGATGTCGAGGAATGGGGCGGCTGGTGGGTTGAGCATCAGGCGGCGGGTGATCAGTGGTATGACCGTTTTTACGTCAACCGCGATGACTATGTGCACCGTCAGACCGGCAAGCCCTATATTGTCGAGTTCGGCGAGATGCAGGGCTGTGCGGTCGCCGACAACCACGTGAAAATGGTGGCCGATATTCTGGCCAACGGCGGAAAGTCCTATGACCTTGAGGATCACAAGATCATCATCGAAAACACCTCGGCTTATCTGGATAAGTGGGGGTTCCGCAAGGCGTTCCCGACGACCGAAAGTCTGTTTCTGTCGGTGGGTCGTAAGGTCTATGACGGCTGGCAGAACTATATGGAAAATATCCGCATCGGTAATGAGGTGGATATTGCGGCAATCTCCGGCTGGGAAACGACGGCTATCGAAAACCATTCTGGGATTGTCGATAACCTGCGCTATTTCAAGGCCAATCCTGACCTGATCCGCGTCAGTCTTCAGCCCGTGCGTCCGGTCGCCAAGCAGCGGCGTCTGGTCTATGCGGCGGGTGAGGTGGCGGAACTGGATATCTATCTGCTCAATGACACCAATGCGGCGGTTCCGGGTGAACTGAAGCTCAGTCTGGTGACACCGGATGGGAAGGTCACGGACATCGCCACCTATCCGGCACCGGCCTTTAAGGACGATGTGTTCAGCTATCTGCTGGCGGAAAATGTAAAAACGCCGGTGCTGACGCAGGGGGGCATCAACAAGGTGCGCCTTGAGCTTAAGGGGCATCCGGTCTTTGAACGTGAACTGTGGGTGGTGGATGTGAAACCGTACTTCCCGCGTCGCCTCAAGGTCGGGTTGTCGGGCGTTTCGAAATCCTTCCGCGCCCAGCTTACGGGGATCAGTGGTGTGGCGTTTGAAGACTTCAGAGCCGGTGTCAAATATGATGCTGTGATCGCGTCAGGTCTTAAGGCCGATGAGATCGAACGCCGTGACATTGCTGAAAAAACCGGTCACGAAGCTCAGCCGAAAAAGGATGAAAAACCGGTTCTGGTGCTTGGGGAACTGCCTGCCGATGTGCTTAAGGCCGTGCAGGGCGGGACGCCGCTTCTGGCCTATGTGCCCGAAGACGGTCTGGCTGAGGGTGTGGCCAAGCAACTCGAAGGTCTCGGCCTGTTCAGCTATCAGGGGCGTGTCGGTAATCTGCGGGCACCGTGGATGGGCAACTGGAACTATCTCAGGGCCCATGCCCTGTTTGACGGTATCCCTGCCGATCAGGCGACCTCGGTCTGGCATCAGGTTGAAGGTGAGCCGTCGAACGGGCTGATCATTGACGGTTCAGGTCTTGAGGTGGTGGCGGCCTATAGTCGTGACCATGACCGGCATAATGGTGCGGCGACCTTTACGGCGCAAAAGAACGGGATGAAGGTGGTGTTTCAACGTCTGCCGGACATGGTGGCGCCGTTGCAAACCCGTTTCCTGATCAATGCAATCAACTGGATGGTGCAGGCATGAGGGTATTCATTTTAGCATCGCTTATGTTGTTGGCGGCGACGCCGGTTTTTGCGCAAACTCCGGCCACTACTCTGACCGCCGAAGACTATGCGGCGCGGGCAGAGGTAAAGAAGATCACGGCGAAGAAAATCGTTCTGGTAGGCGATTCGACCACGGCGGTTATTGGTGGCTGGGGGCCGAGTTTTTGTGCGCAGCATTTAACCTCGTTTGTGGCGTGCGTGAATCTGGCGCGCGGGGGGCGTTCGACCTTTAATTATCGCGCCGAAGGGTCATGGGATATTGCTCTGGCCGAGATGAAATCGGGCGGGTTTAGTGAAACCTATGTGCTGATTCAGTTTGGCCATAATGATCAGCCGGGCAAGCCCGGCCGGTCAACCGATCTGGAAACCGAATTTCCGCAAAATCTGAGGCGTTATGTTGAAGAGGTACGCGCCGCCGGTGCGGTGCCGGTTCTGGTGACACCGCTGACGCGGCGGGGTTTCAAAAACGGTGTGGTGGAAAACGATCTGGGTCTGTGGGCCGAAGCCACGCGCAAGGTTGCGGCGGAAATGGATGTGCCGCTGGTTGATCTCTATGCGCGTTCGCAGGAGGCCGTGCAGGACATGGGGGCGGTCGCGGCCATGCGGTTTGCGCAAAAACCGCCGTCAGATCAGGTGCGTGAAGCAGGCAAAACCGGCAATACTATTCCAGGCTCGACCGGTGTGGTACCTGTGCCAGCTATGACACCGGTGACAGAGGCGCAAATCCGCGCTACGACGGAGCCTATGGGTCAGGCAAGACTCAGTTTTGACTATACCCATCTTGGTCGTGAAGGTGCGGATTTCTTTGCCGCAATTGTGACACGCGAACTGGCGAAGGTTGTGCCCGAACTGCGAAAAGACCTTATACCTTAAGAAAACCAATAAACAGGAACAGAAACAATGCCCGGACATACTCTCAAGCGTCATCTGTGTTTAACGGCGGCCATCGGTCTTATGTGGTTGCCGGTAAGCGGACAAGGGGCGGTGATCGGGCAGAATGTGCCGTTTCCACCGCTGACGGCGGAGCGCCTGACGCCGGATCAGCAGGACTGGCGGGATTATCTGGCACGTTCCGAAGCCCAGAAACAGGCCGACCGCGCGGTTCTGGCGGCAGAGCGCAAGGGACTGACCGAGATTCCGGCGTCGGCTCAGGCCGGAAATGGCGAAAAAACCATGCCGTTGAACAGGCCAGCGGACTGGTACGCGTCTTCTGAGGCCCGTCAGGTTGCCGATCATATCGTCAGCTACCAGACACCGGCGGGCGGCTGGACGAAGAACCATCCGCGCGACGCCGCCCCCCGTCAGAAAGGACAGGCCTTTACGGCGCGCGGGTCTGTGCGGGTGCCGACAGCGGGTGATTTCGACACCGGCAGCGATGCGGAATGGAGCTATGCCGGTACGATTGATAATGAGGCAACGACGCTTGAAATCCGCTTTCTGATGAAGGTGGCGGCGCAGTTACCGGCCGCTGAGGCGAAGCCCTATATTGCGGCTGCCGAAAAGGGATTGACCTATCTGTTTGCCGCACAATTTCCCAATGGCGGCTGGCCTCAGGTCTGGCCGCTTCAGGGCGGTTATCATGACGGTGTGACGCTGAATGACAATGCCATGATCGAGGTGATCTCGCTGATGGATGAGGTGTCGCGCAGTGTCGGGGAATTCAGCCTCCTTAGTGAAGCCACGCGTCAGAAGGCGGCGGACTCTGAGACGAAAGGGGTGAATAACCTTCTGGTGTCTCAGGTACGGGTGGGTGATAAGGGGGGGCTGTGGGCGCAGCAATATGACGCCCTGACCCTGACACCGGCTTCGGCGCGTAACTATGAGCCACCGGCCATAAGTTCGTCGGAAAGTGCTGCTGTTTTAGGCTATCTGATGAGCCTGCCTGATCCGTCGCCGGAAATAGTTAAGGCGGTCGATGATGGGGTGAAGATGTTGCACCATCTGAAGATTCACGACAAGGTTTTCAGACGGGTCAGCGAAACCGAGGGGCGTCGACTGGTGACCGAAGACGGTGCGGTGATCTGGGCGCGTTACTATGATCCGAAGACCCTGAAGCCGATCTTTGGCGAGCGCGACAAATCCGTTTTTGACAGCGTAGATGATGTCGGCCTTGAGCGGCGTAACGGTTATGCCTGGTTCTCGACCAGCCCGCAGAAAATAATTGATGCCTATGACGCGTGGAAAAAAACGCACGGTGACCACTAATGCAGCGGTTAGTATTGAAGCAGATTGTGCGGTTATGTTGCGCCCTGACGGCTATTGGGGCGCTGACGGGGGCGGCTGTGGCGGAGCCGGTTATGCCCTCTGGTATTTGGGTGCCGGATCAGGGCGATGGCACCTATATCAATCCGATCCTTAATGGCGACTATTCTGATCCCGATGCGGTGCGGGTGGGGGACGACTATTTTCTGACGGCGTCTTCCTTTACTAATATTCCCGGCCTGCCGGTGCTGCATTCAAAGGATCTGGTGAACTGGACCCTGATTGGCTATGCGCTTTCGCGTAATGTGCCGGACGCCCACCACAGTGTGGCGCGGCGCGGCGGCGGGGTGTGGGCACCGGCGATCCGGCATCATGATGGCCTGTTCCATATCTATTATCCCGATCCGGATTTTGGCATTTTTGTCGTCAGCGCCAAGGACCCTGCGGGGCCGTGGTCTGAGCCGGTGCTGGTTGAAGGCGCGAAGGGTGTTATTGATCCGGCACCGTTCTGGGATGAGGACGGGCAAGGCTGGCTGGTCTATTCCTACGCCAAGTCGCGTTCAGGTATCATCAATGTTGTTGCGCTGAAAAAGCTCAATGGTGATGGCACGAAAACTGTCGGTGAAGAAAAGATCATCATCAACGGCGATAATTTGCCCAAGGTGCAGACCTCTGATGGCCCCAAGGACTGGGTGGTGATCGAGGGCGCGAAGCTTTATAAGCGCGACGGCTGGTATTATATTTTTGCCCCTGCCGGTGGCGTGAAAGGTGGCTGGCAGGGCGTGTTCCGTTCGCGGACTATCGAAGGCCCCTATGAGGAGCGCAATGTGCTCGATCAGGGCCAGACACCGGTCAATGGCCCGCATCAGGGGGCGTGGATTGATACGCCTTCGGGTGAGGACTGGTTCGTGCATTTTCAGGACACCGACTCCTATGGGCGTCGCGTGCACCTTCAACCGGTAAGCTGGCCCAAGGGGCAGTGGCCGGTCATTGGGGAGCCTCAGAAAGGCACCCATTACGGTCAGCCGGTGTTACACCATAAGAAGCCTTCAGGCTCTGCGCAGCCGATTGCTATTCCGCCGGTCGATGATGATTTCGCCAGCGGCCCGCATCTGGGCTGGCAATGGCAGGCCAATCCGGCAGATGACTGGCGCGACGCTTCGGTTACGGGGCATCTGCGGCTGAAATCGGTGTCTTCGTCGTCTAATCTTTGGGAGAGCGGGCATATTTTCAGTCAGAAGCTGCCGGGCATGACCTTTGAGGCGACGACGAAGTTGGACTTTGCGCCTAAGGCTGTGGGTGAGCGGGCGGGGCTTACCCTGTTTGGCTATTCTTATGGTTTTGTCGGATTGCAAAACACGCCGGAGGGTTTGCGGGTCGTTCAGGCCGCCAATCTGACGGCCAATGAAAACGGCACGGAACAGGTTACATCGGGGCCGGTGCATACGGGGCCGGTGTGGCTTAAGGTATCTGTCGCGCCGATCCGTGAAACCATTGCGCCACCGGCTGACCCGACGCGATACTGGCCGTCCATGACGCGCGCGATCTACGCCCGTGCGCAGTTCAGCTATAGCCTTGATGGCAAGACCTATGTGCCTCTGGGGGCGGCAGTGACGGTTAAGCCGGGGCGTTGGGTCGGGTCGCAGCTTGGCCTGTTTGCGCAGGCCCCCGCGGGCACACCGGCCTTTGCCGCTACGGCGGTGGGACACGCTGATTTCGACGATTTCAGCGTAAAATAATGCGCTGGCGTGGGGTGGCAGGGATTATCGGTGTTTTGAGCCTGTTGAGCGCCGCCGTAAGTCATGCCGCACCCTATCGGGTGGCGGAGGGGGTGTTTGCCCCGTCGCAGCCCGATCTGGGGCTGAAGACCGACGAGGGTACGCAGACCTTCACGGTGTTTGCGCCAAAAGCCGCGGAAGACCGGTTCAACAACGGTGTGGTTCTGATCCCGTTTAAGGGGCGGCTCTATGCCCAGTGGCAAAGCTCTTACCGGGATGAGGATTCCTCCGACACATGGGTGGCCTTCAGCCAGAGTGAGGATGGTGAAAACTGGCGCGCGCCGGTTATGCTGGCCGAACGCGGGCGCAACGGGGCCATGCACACCAGCGGTGGCTGGTGGACGGATGGGGACACATTGGTGGCCTTTATCAATGTCTGGCCCACAGGGTTTCAGTCCGGCGACGGCGGCTATACCGATTATCGTCTGTCAACGGACGGGGTGAACTGGAGTGCCCCGCAACGGGTAACGGATCATACGGGTGCGCCGGTGGCCGGTATCATAGAACAGGACCCGCACCGGCTTAAGCGCGGGCGCATTGTCACGGCCTTTCATCAGCGTCCGGGGCTGGTGGTTAGTCCTTTTTATACGGATGACCCTTTGGGGGTGAGCGGCTGGGTCAAGGGTTCGTTGCCGCTTTTGCCGCATGATGCCAGGGCCCCGCATGGCCAGCCGGTAAGCCGTGAACTGGAGCCGAGTCTGTTTGAAGTCGGTGACTGTATGGTGATGGTCTTCCGCGATCAGGCCTCAAGCTATCGGCAACTGGCATCCGAAAGCTGTGACGGCGGAGAAAATTGGACGCAGGCGGTTATGACAAACATGCCGGATTCGCGCTCCAAACAAAGTGCGGGCAATCTGCCGGACGGGCGGGCTTATCTGGTGAATGCGCCCAATGCCGATCGGGTGCGTAGGCCTCTGGCCATCACGGTGGGCGACGGGCGGTGCTTTACTGACAGCTATCTGCTGCGCGGAGCGGCTGACCTTCAGCCGTTACGTACTGAGGGCAAGTATAAGCGCCCCGGATATCATTACCCCAAGTCGGTGATCTGGGGCGATTATCTCTATGTCGGCTATGCCACCAACAAGGAAGATGTGCAGGTCACGCGCGTGCCTTTGAGCGCCTTAAAAACCAAACCGGAGCGCGGCTGCGACTCCGAATAACAGGACAGGAAACGAGATGAGAAAACGTCATTTGCAATTGACGGCGGCCATTGGGACACTGGTGTTCGGTGGTCTGGCTCCGGCCATTGTGCAGGCGGAAGCGCCCGCCGCCTATCTTGATACGTCCTTATCGGCCAGGGCGCGGGCGGCGGATCTGGTGGCGCGTATGACGCTGGAGGAAAAGGCGTCGCAGATTCACAATAATGCGGCGGCGATTCCGCGTTTAGGCATACCAGCCTATGAGTGGTGGAACGAAGGTCTGCACGGGGTAGCACGCGCCGGTGAAGCGACCGTTTTCCCGCAAGCTATCGGGATGGCGGCGACGTGGGATGTGCCGCTCATTCATCAGGTTGCCGATGTTACCGCTACCGAATTTCGCGCCAAGAACCTGAAGGCCCGTGCGCCTGACGGCAGCACCAAGCGCTATCAGGGGCTGACCGTGTGGTCGCCTAACGTCAATATCTTTCGCGATCCGCGTTGGGGGCGGGGACAGGAGACATGGGGTGAAGACCCGCACCTGACGACCCGCATGGGTGTGGCCTTCATTCAGGGGCTTCAGGGTGATGACCCCGAACGGCCCAAGACCATTGCCGCTGTCAAACATTACGCCGTCCACAGTGGCCCCGAAGCTGATCGCCATTTCGATGATATTCATCCGTCAAAGCGTGATGTCGTCGAGACCTATATGCCTGCCTTTTACGCAGCGGTGACCGAGGCAAAGGCGCAGTCTTTGATGTGCGCCTATAATGCTATTGACGGTTATCCGGCCTGCGCCAATCCGGTCTATATGCAGGACATTCTGCGGCAGGAATGGAAGTTTACCGGCCATGTGGTATCGGACTGTGCGGCCATTGCCGACTTTCATCTGCCGACCTCGCACAAGTGGGTCAAAACGCCTGAGGAGGCGGTGGCTGAGGCGCTTAAGGCCGATACCGACCTGATCTGCGATTTTCCGGCCAATGCGACGGCGCAACCGGTAACGACGGTTAATGCGGTGAAAGCTGGTCTGTTGCCTGAGGCTGATCTGGATGAAGCCTTGGTGCGCCTATTTGAGGCGCGTATTCGTCTGGGGCTTTATGAGGCAGCAGGCGAAGGCCCGTGGGGGCATATTACTGTGGCCGATTACGACACGCCGGACCATCGGGCACTGGCGCAGAAGACGGCGGAATCGGCCATAGTGCTGCTTAAGAATGACGGGCTTTTGCCCCTTGAGGGTGATCCGAGACGCATCGCGGTTATCGGGCCGAATGCCCACTCGGTTGATGCGCTGGTGGGTAATTACAATGGTACGCCTTCAAAGCCGGTGACCATAGTTGATGGTCTTAAGGCGCGGTATCCTAATGCCGATATTACCTATGTTGAAGGTACGGGCTGGGTCGCGCCGCCGCTTGAGGACGTGCCGGATGCGGCGCTTTGTGTTGATGTGGCCTGCGCGCAAACCGGCATAGAACAGGCTGAGTTTGATAATCTGCGGCTGGAAGGGTCTCCCGTTAAGGTCGGCACGGAAAAGAACGTCTATTTCCGCTGGGGCTGGCCGGATCGCCAGCAGCGCGACACGACGATCCGCTGGTCAGGTTATCTTAAGGCCAGTGAAAGCGGGGCGCACCGTTTCCGCTTTACGGGGGATGACGGCTATCGCATCTGGATTAATGATCAGCTGATTGCCGATGTCTGGGATATCGCCTGGCCGACCTCGGACAGCGATGTGCAGCTTGAGGCAGGTAAGACCTACAGCATTCGTGTCGAGGCAGCTCAGAAAGGCGTGCGCGAAGACCAGAAGCTGCAATGGAGCCGCCCGAGTGCGGGGGGTGACAAGGCGCTTGAGGCGGCGAAAAACGCTGATCTGGTGGTCTTTGCGGCCGGACTGACATCGCGGCTTGAGGGGGAGGAGATGCGGGTCAGTGCGCCGGGCTTTGCCGGTGGCGACCGTACGAGTCTTGATTTGCCCGCGCCGCAGCAAAACCTGCTGGAGGCCCTGCACGCGACGGGCAAGCCGGTCATTCTGGTGCTTATGAACGGGAGTACCATGAGTGTTAACTGGGCCGATCAGCACATTCCGGCGATTATTGAGGCCTGGTATCCGGGTGGTGAGGGCGGTCATGCTGTGGCGCGCCTTATTGCCGGTGATTATAGCCCCGCCGGAAGGCTGCCGCTGACCTTTTATCGTTCGGTGGATCAGTTGCCGCCGTTCAAGGACTATAATATGGACGGGCGCACCTATCGCTATTTCAGAGGGGAAGCGCTTTATCCGTTTGGGCATGGCCTGAGCTATACGGATTTCACCTATAGCCAGCCGATACTCAGTCAGACAGAAGTTAAGGCGGGCGATGCGGTCACCATGAGTGTCACCGTGACCAATAGCGGTCAGCGCGACGGTGATGAGGTTGTGCAGGTCTATGTGTCACGCGACCATAAGGACGCGCCAATCCGTACGTTGCGCGCTTTCAAACGCATAGGGTTGAAAGCCGGCGAAAGTCAGGTCGTTACGTTCACGCTCACGGCGCACGACATGAGTCTTGTGGATACAGAGGGTCAGCGTCAGGTAGAGGCCGGGGCCGTGAATATCTGGGTTGGAGGTGGTCAGCCTGTATCACGGGACGGTTTGAAGGCCCCGTCCGGGGTTGCGGCTTCATTTAAGGTTACAGGGCTTGCGGATATTGCGGCCTATTAAGTATACGGGCGGCGTTTATTTACCCCAAGCGCCGTCCAGATATTTTTTGCAACGCAACAAATGTGATGCAGGGTGTATTTTTGCATTAAACTTATGCCTTTTTTATAATAACAACTACGCTCTTTCTATGAAACTTATGCAGACTCGGGTAATTTTAACAGGCTGATTACGCAGTTGTTTTCGGAAAAGGAAGCGGGGCGTGTAACGCGTGCCTGCCTCAGTCAGCATCTGGGTGGTGCCGGATGTGCGTGTACAGTCAGGGTGAGCCACCTCTCGTTTGGTAAGGAACTGTCCCTTCTAAATTCCGGAGATCGTCATGCCTAGTGTACATAATGATCCAATGTTTACCCATACCCCCGTCCCGACCGAGGATACGACCAGCCGTAACTGGCTATGGCCGACCATCGCTCTTGTGGCGGCGCTTCTGGTGGTTCTGTTTGTCATGCTGACCCATACTGAGCGCGGGGTTGATCCAAGAGTCATGAGTCAACCCATTGCGGTGGAAGCGGGCGTAGCGGCTAATCGCTGATATCTCAGGTCGGCCAATATTTATCGATATTGCGCGGATAGGCGAAGGCCCATCCGCCTTTGGCCATGTGTGTCTGTAGGTATTGGGTCAGTCGGGCTGTGGTTTAAATTTCCTCATTTTATAGTTGAGAAAAAATCACAGACCAAAATCGGGGTGACGCATGGATAAATTAATATCCATATGATAGGAATTAAGCGTACCTTCTCGGGTGCATCCCTATCCTCCTCAGAAAAGGGTCAACTCCCATGACCGTCCGGCCGAATTCAACGACAGTACCGACAAGCATGCCTGCGCAGCTTGTGTGGTATGCGCGTTGCCCGACCCTGACGGCCATGGGCCTTCTGGCTCATCGCGGTGCCTTGCAGCGCGCGTTTCTGCGTGAGCCGATCAATCTGGTGTCTGTGCGGGAGACGTCTCAGCCCAGTGTGAAACAGGGCTATATCGATCACAGTCTGCCGAACCTTGTGCGCGAAGGCGATGCCGCCACGGCACTTTGGTCTCATGGGCTTAATGAGCGGTCGCGTCTGCTGGCGGTTGGCCATACCTGGCATACGGTGCTGGTGGTTACATCGGGCCGCAGCCATATTACGCGCCTGAGCGATCTGAAGGGGCGAACCCTTGCCTTGCCGCGTGAAGCTGGCAGCTTTTCTCCAGCGCGCGTACGGGCTTTGAGGGCGTGGGAAACCATTCTTGGTGTGGCAGGCATTGCCGCAAAAGACATTGAGTTTTATAATATTATCGCCGATCACCCATCGACGCCTTTTGGGGATATTGCCCGGCGTGAAGTTGAGGCGGTGTTAAGTGGTCAGGCGGAGGCTGGGTTGCTGTTCGGGGCCAAGGGGCTTGAGCTGGCGCGCGCGGCGAACCTGAAAATCGTTCATGCGTTTACGCCTGAGGATATTCGCTCGGATCCGGCGCTGGAGGGGTTGATCGAGTTGCGCACACTGACGGTCGATTACCCGTTTTTAGAGGCCAATCAAAGCGTGGTCGCCCGGCTTGTGGGTCTTTTGACCGAAGCCTCCGGCTGGGCCCAGAGTTTTCCGAAAGAAGCGCTGAACCATGTGGCCCATGAAGGTAAGGTCGAGGTGCCGGATGCCGAAGCCGGTTACGGCAGCCTGCTGGCGCAAGGCGCGTCATTGGGACTTGAGGATTATCGTCTGGAGCATCTGAGGCGGCTGAATATCTGGCTCAAGGCCCGGCATGCGATTGCCGAGGCGGTGAACATAGACGACTGGATGCGTAGTGATATTTTGGATCAGGCCCTTACGAGCAATGGCCAGCAGAATTTAAGCGTGGTGGCCTGAGACCTTATCCCCCTCGGGTTACGGCGCTTAACGACAAACAGAGGCAATGGCCTTTGGTTGTCTTGTGTGAAAAGGGAAGTGGTGCGCCCTTGTCACACGCAAAAACCCCGAAAGCAGAGGCTTTCGGGGTTTTTCATGTACAAAACAATGCTCAGGTAAGAAAGTGCCTCAGCGGTTTCTAAGTAAAAGGCTATGTACGGCTATATTTGTCTAACAAATTGAGCAAAACGACTTCCCATATATGCCGTTGCGCTTTAGATTGCGGGACTTGGATCTGGTATCGGAGACGCCTGACTTTGGCCCGAAAAGCACAAGATAATAAGATTTTGCAGGACGAGGAAGATTTGGGGGATGCCAGCGCCGAGAAAGAAAAAGGTGGCGCGGCGGCTCTGACGCTAATGCGCGGCCTTGAGGTGCTTGGCCGGGTGGCCAAGGGCGATAACAGCCTGCCGAAAATTTCCAAATCACTCGGCCTGAATAAATCAACCGTGCACCGTCTGGCTTCGACGCTGGTCGATAGCGGATTCCTGTCGTTTTCACAGCGCGAGGGCTATGTGCTGGGGACGCGGTTGCTTGAACTGGGCCATGCCGCCCAGCAGCAGATTACCTTAACGCGGGTGTCGCATGATTATCTGGTGCGGCTGGCGGCGGATACGGGCGATACGATCAATCTCGGGGTGCTTGATGGTCATCAGGTGCACTATATTGATAAAATCCCCGGCACGCGCCGCATTGAAGTCCGCTGCGTGATTGGCGAGCGTCAGTTCCTGCGTCCGACGGGACTGGGCAAGGCTTTGTTGTTTGATGAAAACGAGGACAAACTGCGCGAAGTCTATCACCGCGAGGCCCGCGAATTTCCTAACTATCGCTATGATCTCAAGGGCTGGCTTGAGGTTATGAAGGCCTATCGCGCCAAGGGCTATGCGATGGACATGGACGAAAACGAGGACCGTGTCCGCTGCGTGGCGGCACCGATCCGTGACCTGTCCGGTAAGATTGTTGCAGCGGTTTCCATCTCAAGTGCGGCGCAATATATGGATGATGAACGTATCGAAACGCTGAAGGACTATGTGCGTGAGGTCACGCACGCCATCAGTCAGGAGTTGGGTTACCAGGGGTAGTTACCAAAGGGGGGGATATGCGGCCTATATTCAAAGGGCTGGCGATTGGTGTAAGTCTGACGGTGATTTCAGCACCTGTTTATGCCAGCAAAGATCCGCTACCGCTGAACTCACCGGTTAAGGTGACGGTTTATACGCTCGAACCGGAAGCTCAGGGCGTAGTCTGTGAAAACGGTACGCGGTCGTGGCCCGCCGAGCTTGTGTTTCCGGCAGGTTTATTGCCCGTGCCACAGAACCGGCCGGTTTCCGTACACGACAGGGTGGCCTTACAGTTTGATGTGCTGAAGAACGGACGCCTGACCAATATTCAGGTCGGTGCGAGCGCCTATCCGGCGACCAATTTCCAGTATCTTCCGCTCTGGGCGGCGGCATGGTCGTTAGATCCCCGGAATGAGACCCTTAAAGGGTGCCGGATGCGCTGGAAAATACGCTCAGATTACGCGCCGGAAATGGCGGCGGTCTTAAGTCGTGAAGCCTTGCATTTGCGGACCCATGCGTCGAACCTGAAGCGCCCGTCTCTGCCTACGGATGCCTGTCGTGCGGCAGGTCAGCGTCTTAAAACCCGCGTCTATCCGGACAAAAGCAGGTTGCAACGCAAAGACGGTCAATTGCAGTGGATCATTGAGCGTTTCAATATAGATGCCCACGGCAAGGTCGACGTAACCGCAACCGTTGGCGGGCAGGCGACGCCTGAAAACAGGGCGCTTGTGACGCAGGCTGTGGCGCAGCATAACTACTATCCCGGTGACGCCGCCGAAGAATGCCTGATCAGCTATGTGATTCAGGCCGGTATGTTACCGGTCGATGATGCCGAAAGCTGGAACGAGCTCAGGCAGCTGCATAAGGCCAGAGCCCTTGCGCCCAGACCCGATGCGCCGATAATATCTGCGCCTGAAGTGCCGTCCAATATACCGGACTCATCGGCATCGGATACCTGCCCGCCCGAAGCGTTACGTCAGGTTGTGACCTTTGTTTACAAGCCCGAAGATTACCCGAGTGGCGCGCGTCGTCACCGCATCGAAGGCCTGGCCTATCTGGTGTATGATATCGCCCCCTGGGGTGAGCTTAAGGTGCGTAGCCAATGGGGGCATCCGCTGCCGCAGTTTGCGCAGGCCGCCGAAAACATGCTGCGCCAGTCAGAGATCAGGGCGTCAGACCGCGGCCTGAGCGGTTGTCAGCTCAGGGTGAAATTTATCTTTGCGAATGATGCGTCGGCGGACACAGTCCCGACCCTGATCGGGGCGGACGGGGAAGCATCCCACGACTGAGGCATATCCGATCAGGACAACTGGCAGATATCCAGTTCGTTGAAGTCGCCATAATCCAGATTTTCGCCGCCCATGGCCCAGATGAAGGCATAGTTTGAGGTGCCGACACCACTGTGGATCGACCAGGGCGGGCAGATGACCGCTTCTTCGTTGGCGACCACGATCTGGCGGGTGTTTTGCGGCTGACCCATGAAGTGGAACACGCGATCTGACGGGCCAAGACGGAAATAGTAATAGGCTTCGGAACGGCGGTCATGCAGATGCGGCGGCATGGTGTTCCAGACATTGCCCGGTTTCAGGATGGTAAGGCCGAGTAGCAATTGGGCCGAGGCACAGACCTGTGGCACAACAAGCTGATGCACGGTGCGCTGATTGGCGGTTAGCTGGTCGCCTCTGTGCAGCGGATTGCTGCCTGACAGGAGGATGTGCTTGTTTGGATAGGCGCAATGGGCAGGTGTGGAGGCAAGATAAAAGCGTGCCGGTGTGGCCGCGTCTTTCGAGCGGAAGATGACCTCTGAGGTGCCGCGACCCAGATAAAGCGCATCAAGTGGATCGATATTATAGGTGACGCCGTCAGCTTCGATTTCACCCGCACCTTCCCCGACATTGACGATGCCCATTTCACGCGCGGCCAGAAACGGCTGGCCCACCATTGAGGCCGGTTCGGTATGTGCCGGCAGGTGCACAGCCGACGTGACCGGTGCCGCGCCTCCGATGACCAGCCTTTCCTGATGCAGGTAGTTAAGCTGAGCCGTTTCCGCAACAAACAGGTCGCGGATCAGGTAACGGTCGCGCAGGGCCTGAGTGTCAGCCAGCGCCATCTCGTCGGGATGGGTCGCGTAGAAGGTGCGTGAGAACATGGGAACCGGATCAGACTTTGCGGCTAGGGGCAACTTCGACAGCATAGACGTGGTTGACGCCATGCATGTTCGACGAAAAGACAATCCACTTATCGTCCGGTGTGAACCTGAGGTTTGGCTCAAGACGATAATCATGGGCAGACAGATCAACCAGACGGGTCGCCTTGAATTTTTCAACTGTGATCAGGCTGTCGTCGTAGGATTCAAGGTCGGCATCAACGATGGTTTCGGCATGAAGGAGTGAAATCCATTTACCGTCCGGCGCATGGGCCACCATGTCAAAATCGCCGCCGTCACTGGCGAAGGTCGCGCCATCATGGGCGACGTTGAAATGCACACCCCAGTCGTTCTGTTCGACGCGTTTCCAGACACGCTTGCCGGTGGCCAGTTCGAGACCGGCGACCCAGAAGACCTGCCCGCGCGGAGTTTGCAGATCGAACCACAGCCATTTGCCGTCATGACTGAAAAATTCGTGGCCCCAGATTTCCATATTCTGGGTGCGGGTGTGCACGCTTTTCAGATCCGAGCCGTCGGCACGGATCAGCTTGATACGATCGACGCGGTGCCAAGGGCCTTCCATGCAGAAGCGGATCTGATGTGGATCAGTAGGCGAAAACTGGGCGTGACCGATCCAGTCCTCGGTCGAGTAAATAACCTTGCGCTCGCCGGTTTTGATATCGATGGTGAACAGTTCCGCAGGCACACGTGCTGCCCAGCGTTCCAACATGCGCACGCCCTTGGCCTTAGCGAAATTGAGCGGCTTGCCGTCCGGCCCGACCGCCGCATAGTTGTCGCTGCCGAACTGGGTCGGGTCATTACTGCGTTGTTGTATGGCCTTGGCACCATAGGCGACCGTGCCGAGCAGAAGCGTGTCATCGGCGTTTAAGGCGCTGATATTACCGGCAGGGATACGGGCGACCTGACGGGTTTTTTTGGTATCGATATTGACGGCATAGATAGTTTTCGGACGATCCGCCGGTTCACCTTCGCCGGCGTCGGTAACCGAATAAAAGGCCTCACGTGATTTACGGGCGGTGAACATCAGATCGGCACCGGCCTGTTCCACCAGTCGCGTCACCTTCCAGTCGCTGAGGCGTACCGACTGAATGCCGGTCGAGGAGCGAATGACCATTACATCGCCTTCGGGCGTGTAGACATTGCGATAGAAGTACATGCCGAGCGAACCGGCTTCTTCGGTAATGCGGATAATGCGGTGACCGGTTTTGGGGTCTATCCAGTCCTTTGGAATAACGCCTGAGAGCGGGGTTGCCGCAGGCGCCACGGTCTGGGCCTGCGAGGTGCCTGATAACCCTAAAATCGAAGCGGCCCCGAAAATTCCCCCTCCAAGTCCTTTGAGTGCCGAACGGCGTGTTCCGGTTGTCATGGTGCTACTCCTTACTGAGGGGTGAAGTTAAAGGTCTGGCGAGCGACATAGGCGTCCCAGTCGGCACGCGATTTGAAATCAAGGCCACCGTCCCAGCCTGCGCCCATATAATAGACAAAGGGCTTGCCCGGCGTGACGCGCAACAGGATCAGATAGTTATCGGCATCCTCGGCAAAGCCTTCGACCATAGCGGGATCTGCGGCGATGGTTATGCCGTGGCTGCCATAGGCCTCATGCGCCGGTTCCCAGAAGCTTAAGGTGCCTGCCCTGGCGTCGCGGGTCACAAAGCCTGCACCATTGGCGTTACGGCGTTTGGAAATACCAACGGCCACGATCAGCGGCTCAGAGGTATCGGACTGAAGGTGCGATTCCATGCGCGTAAAATTGGTGCCGAGCGGCAGGGAGAAGGTGCGGGTTTCCCAGACCTTGCGCACCACATCCACCGGCCAGGGGCGGTAATCGACCTTGAAGCGGGCTTCGTCGCCGCCGGTTTTCAGGATTTCGTAGGTCGAATAGTTGCGTGAGGTCCACAACTTGTTTTCATACCAGATACCTAAGCCGCCGGTGCCGCGACCGCGACCGACATCGTAATAATCAAGGCCTTCGCCACGATCGACGTGATAGTTGGGGAATTTGAGCTGACGATCCATGAATGGCCAGCGCACGCGCTTGGCCCAGACGTCGATGCCGGAACCTGAGGGGGCTTCGCGCGCCTCTAGGGCAGGGCCATAGATGCGGTGGGCGATGCGGTCGTTTTCCCACAACAGGTCATCGAGACGGTCGGGCGCAAAGCGGGCTACGGCACGGGGTTTCTGATCGGCTGTCGCTGGCGGTGTCAGTTGCTCAACGGCCGAAGGACGGTTGAGGGTGGCCGGGTCATAGGCCAGCGCACGGGTGGCCTGCATTTCCTTGGCGCGGCGGGCCTTTTCTTCTTCGCTGATGACCGTAACCGGCGCGATGGGCTGTGGCGTAGTGGCGAAGATAGTCGCCTCACTGTCACGCGCAGGCAGGGCTTCGGGCAGGGTCTGTGTGGGCTTATTCAGGTCAATGACTTCGAGGCCCGCCACCAGATAGGCACCGGTGGCATAGGGGCCGACCTCATCGGGGCGCGTATTGACCGGCTGGTCGCCGGTTTTTTGCGCCGCGCCGATCAGGCCGTTTGGCAGAACATGGCGGTTGAGTGCCGCCCAGCCTTTGAGGACCGCCGGTTCATAGGTGGCGCGATCCAGCAGGCCGTGATTGATGCCCCAGGCGAGTGCATAGACAAAGAAGGCCGAGCCTGAGGTTTCGGCTTCGGGGTAATGCTCTGGCGCATTGAGATCGGCGCGCCACAGGCCATCTGCCTGTTGCAGTTCAAGAACGCGTGACGCCATCTGTGTGAACTGCGTGGTGTAATAGTCGCGGCCTTCGAAATCAGCCGGCATGGATTCCAGTACGCGGGCCAGACCGCCCATGACCCAGCCATTGCCCCGCGCCCAGTAGATGGGTTCACCGTTCGGGCCTCTGTGACCCGTTTTGAAGCGCTCATCACGCAGGAACAGGCGCTCTTCGGGCACCCACAGGCGTTCGGCGGTGCGGCGCCATTCCTTGTCCATGGCGCGGATATATTTCAGGTCACCGGTCAGGGCCGACTGACGCGCCAGAACCGGCGGCGCCATATAGAGCGCATCACACCACCACCATATCAGGGTGTCGGTATCCTGTGGGCGGTTGAGGTGCGGAATCATGAAATCAAGGCGCTGTTGCAGGGGCATCAGCACGCCTTGCTGCCCACGCCGGGCGTAAAGCTCCTGATAGAGGTCACCTATGGCCAGATCGTCGGCATTGAGTAGCAGGCGCTCGGCACGTGCCCCACGGAAGGCATAGTTGTAATGCTCAGCGGTAGCGGTCAGGAAGCGCAGGGTTTCTTTATTGTCGCTGACGCGCGCCAGACGGGCGGCACCAATGTAGAAGGTCGCGGCGACCCAGTTAGACGAGATTTCCGACAGATTGCTGCCGGTCGAAAGCTGAATCGGGCGGCGGCTCATGTCGGCAATCTGAGACGCGGTGACATATTCAAGCACCGGCAGGACTTCGGCCTGAGAGGGGCGTTTGGTCGGCGAAAAATTAATGGCCGGACGGGTTGGTGTCTGAAGCCAGACGGCTTCGATACCGGCAATCGGCGTGGTTTGCGGGGCATCAGCGGCAATCGCCGGAGCCGCGCTTAAGAGAACACCCGCAGAGGCAAATGAGATCAGGGCTTGTCGAAAAGTCTTGATGGTCAGGGGCATGAGGGGATGTTTTCCTTAGGCTGGCTCCTGAACACAGATAGCCGTGTTACGGGAGGCGTGGGGATTGAGATAAATGTCCGGCCTTACGCAGGTAAGGCCGGACTTAAGGTTTACACAAACAGTTCAGGATCAGAAGGAGGCAATGATCCCGAAGTAGTAACGACGTCCTTGGTAGAAGGTGTCAAAGACATAGGGAATGCCTTCACCGATGTTACGCAGATCGTCAGGTGCGTAACGGGTCACCGTATCATCGAGAAGATTTTTACCTTCCCCGAACAATTGAAGGTTTTGATTGACCTTGTATGACACACGGGCGTCAAGGGATTTCGAACCGTTCTTATAAACCGGTGTGCCGACCTTGAAGTAGGCGTCTGCAGCCCCATTCGGGGTGGCGGTTTTCGGGACGCGGTTAATGCTGGCCGAGAAATCAGAACGGTCGTAGTAGAAATCACGTTCCTGATAGGCGACACGGGCATTTACACGACCATCGTCATACCAGAAGTTGATGTTATAGTAGTAGCTGGACTGCTTTTTCGGAGGCAGTGCCTTGCCAGTGAATGGATCGAAGTCGGTATTTTGTTCGTTGGATTCGGTTGTCGAATAGTTGAAACCGGCACCGGTATATTTCAGGTAGCTTGGCAGGAAGGTAAAGGCTGTACGACCCGCAATTTCTAACCCGGTTTGTTTCAGGCCGCTGGGGCCATTAATGTAGGTTCTGACAGAATATTCTCTGCCTTCAATGAGGTAGGTAGGGTCACTGTCGGTGTCAGGTGTACCTGATTTGACGTCGATAGAATAGGTGGCAATGCTGAGTTGCGTGTCGCGGTTAGGGTACCATTCGACAGACAAATTCTGAGTGGTTGCGCCATAGCCTTTAAGTTCCGGGTTGCCGATGTTACCTGAGCAACTGTTTGTGAAGCGGTCAGCCATATCGTTGTCGTTATCAGGATCGGGGTCAGGGTTAGCCGCTTCCCAGTCTGCGATTTGCTGTCTTACGGAGGGATCAGCGTAATAGCAGTTTACCGCGCTGTTACCGGTAAGCTGGGTCATGCTCGGGCGTGCACGCTGCTTGGCAATGGAATAACGTACAGCCAGTGTGTCTTCAATGGGCCATACGGCGAGGTTGAAGCTAGGCAATATGTCTTCCGATGTACGTTCTATCTGGGTTACGCGACGAGAAACAAAGGCCGAGTCTACGACCTTACCCCTGTCGGGGTTGGTGGGGTCAAAGGTGCGGTCATTGAAAATAATCGAAGGTGCTGCATTAACCTGGATTTTCTGATAGCGTACCCCAAGGTTGGCCATGACAGGCATGCCAAACAGTCTTGTTTCTAAATCGGCCATGAAATAGGCAGAATCAGTGACTTCATTGGTCGAATAGGTGGGACGTGTATATACCTTGCCGTCTGAAGCCACGCATTTATACAGACAGTCGATATTATGATCGCTCAGATCAGCATACTGGCTGAGGGTGTCGTAAAAACGATCAAAATCGATTGTTTTCCATGAAGACAGCAGATCACCCCGATCCGGCATTCCGTTAAAATAGGAAGCGCCGGGCAGGTCAATCATACTGTTGTTGATAAGCTCTTCGTACTGCGACTTAGTGATAACGTGCTTGTTCCACAGGGTGCGACGAAGGTCTGTTTCACCTGTCGGACTGGTGCCAAATGTACAGGGATTGGAATCTGGTGCAGTGGAGGGGTCGCACCAGTAAAGCCGATCCTGTTTCTGTGCATTGGCGAGTGTCACGCCGGGTAAAATCTCAAAACCATCCTGACGCCAGGTCTGATTATCGCGGTCACGGCGTTGCGCACCGAATTTGATACTTTTGAGCGGACCGAAATTGTCAAAATGACGGGTGACGTCAAGCTGATAGTTCCATTCGCTGTTTTCTTCGGCGTAGGGCGTAAATTCAAATACGTCTGATCTTACGCTGCGACCGAGATTGGCGGCATTGGTGTCGGCCACGGGGAAATAGGCGGCAGCACTGGACACGTCCGTCCCGGAGGGGAGTTCAAACGTCCAAAGACCACTTTCGGGAATGACTCTGAATATGGCTGAGGGGATCGGAGCCAGAAATTTGAAGGCGTTATCTTCACGTTCACTGCTGGCGTAGCCATACTGAATGCGGGCCTTGGCAAGCCATTGGCCGTATTTGAAATCTGCACCGGTTTGTGTGTAGTGCTGTTCCGTGCGGCGAATGATGCGGCGTGTCTGTGTGTCGAAATTAAGTGAGCTTATATAGCCCAATGGGCCACCAGCCCGCTGCACCATTTCGTATTCAGTCACGTAGTGATTGTCAGTTACTTTGACATTCTGGATGTTGGACTTAGTGAGTTGACCTGCCGCATTGGTTTCACCCGTAGGACGCGCGAACGACAGGTTAAAGGCTTTCAGGTCCTGCTCACGAATATTGGGGTTGTAAGAAATGAAGGCTGTAATGTTTTCATTGATGCGCCAGTCGGCACGGGCCTGAAATGAAATGCGTTTATCCTGACGCGCTTCGCGGCGGATGCGTGGCAGGGACGGCACAAAGTCTTCCCATTGTGCATAACAATTCAGGCGACTGTTAATGCCACTTGTTGAAAGAGTGGCGCAGTCGGCCTTGTTAGTGATGGCAGCCGCAATCGGGTCATAAGGTGTTGTGAAACTTTTTTCCGGAGAATTATCAAGATCGCCAATCGGCAGATAACCGGCCTGTTTATCGGACACACTGTTAAAGTCTGTCGTGGTGCGCTGGTCATCATAGGTCATGTTAAACAACAGACCTACGCGATCATCGAAAATTTTACGCGTTGCAATCAGGTTAACGCGTGGCGACCAGTTGCCATCAAGCGTATTCTTTTGGTACTGCAAGTTGAATTTGTAGAGCGGTTTGGCAAAATCAAGGCCGCTACGTTGTTCAATGCGAACCGTACCTCCGACGCCGCCCGGCGTCATATCGGCGGTCTGGCCTTTGATGACATCGACGCTCTTGATCAGGTCAGAGGACATATCCCCAAGACCGGTGGCAGAGCGCCCGCCCTGACTGTCGGTTGGCAGCATGGTCATGCCATCGACTTCGACGCGGATGAGGTCAGCGGACTGACCACGGATGGTAAACCCGCCCTGATCGCCGGCATCACTGATATCCAGCGCTACACCTGCGATACGGGCGATGGCCTCACCCGCGTTCTTATCGGGGAACTGGCCGACGTCATCGGCGACGATGGAGTCTGAATGGGTGGCGGCGCGTTTTTTGCGCTGGATGGCCGACTGTTCGGCGCGGCGGGCGCCGACGACGACGACTTCCTGAACGTCGCTTGCGGCGGCATCCTGTGTCTGGGCCGAAGCGGTGCCGCCGATGGTCATGACACCGGTGGCAGCCGTAAGCGCAATCAGTGACGCCCCCAGCTTTAATCTCATTGTGTTGCCCAAGGCTTTTTTCATGGTTGTTTCATCCCTCTTTTTTACCGCCGTAATGGCGGTGTTCTTTAGTTGCTCCGTCGGCGGGCCCATTTGTCTCCATACCCGCCGGAACTTTCACGGCCTGTTTTTTAAATCAGGCCAATATGCTTACTTCGCTCCCGATTAATCCCCGGGGTGCTGTCCGGGGTTTTGGATCACCCAGCGTTCATAGGCGTCGAGGGCCTTTTGCGGATGGGTGTTGTACCAGGAATAGCCGTTGCGACGGCCCTTCGAGATCTCATTGACATCGTCGTGGATGTTCTTGCTCCAGTCGCCAAAGATCGGCAGGCCGGTCTTAAGGTCGTAATTGCGCGACCACAGGGGGCCTGCGCCCGGCTGAGAGATCAGCTTGCGGCCTTCCTCGTCACTGACCTTGGTGAAGGCAACGTCATAAATGGCCTTGGATTTCAGCCATGCCACACCGGCATGAACCGCCGCCCTGATCTCAGGTGACGGATCAGGAAAGCGCATCAGGTATAAAAGCACATCGGTGCTTTCGGCGCTGGCCAGTGAGCGCATCTCATAGTTACGCGCTGAAATCGGTTGCAGGGTCAGGGCGTCAACCTGTTGCGGCCAGACGGTCTTTTTGCCGTCAACGATCACCTGAGACTTCAGGATAACCGTAACCGCACGTTCGCTGGCCTGACGGGCTTTTTGACGTACGTCATCGGCAATGAAGGCAAAATCGGGATGGCCTTCGGCAACGTCGCTGAGGATCATGGCCGCTTCGGCGACGACATTGTCATTGAAGGTTACGCCGTCATGAAAGCCGCCCTCAAGCGGATAGTTTTGCGGCCAGCCCCCATTGGGATATTGCGCCAGCAGGAGATAATCGACACCTTTGGCGATGCTTTGGCGATATTTGTCACCCTGAGGGCCCGGCAAATGCGCCTGAACACGCCCAAGGAAGCGCATTTCGGTTGTGGTTGCGCCGTTGTCCATGGAGCCGACAAAGGTCCAGTAGCGGTCGCGCGGCTCATCAAAGCTGCCCTTGCCGACCTCCATGGTCTCGGCATTATTGGCATAGCGCTGACCGGGCAGACGCGCCGGGCCGGTACGATCCTGGTTTTTGCTCCAGCCACCGGTTGGGGTCTGAAAGCTCACGATGGTGTCGGCAATGGCGCGGGCCTCAGGCGTGGCATACCATGCGCTTTCCCGATTGAGCGGCATTTTCGGGCTGCCGGCCACGGGCGGCGGTGGCGCGGCCTGACCGGCGGGCAATTCAGCGGCCAGCGTGGCGCGATCAAATTGCTCCTGTTGTTGTGAGCGACGCAGGTAAACTTCCCATGCCGCGCGCTCAGAGGCGGGCAGAAGGTTTAAGCGTTCAAAGCTGACTTCGGGGGCAGGCTCGTTGACACCAATGACCGCTGACATGGCAGAAGACGCCATCATAAGCGCGGTCAGGGACGCAAGTCCCGCCTTATATAATACCAGCATTTCCGTCCCGTTATTTATATTCTTGTTTCAAAATGGATACTTTAAGTGTGACGGGCTGTAAACGAAAATGCTCATTTCCGACGTAATTTTTAAAATAGTTTTCACAAGTAAAATGCAGAAAATGCGGTTATTCTCAGTGAAATTTTTGCCGCGATTTTGAGATGAGAATGATTATTTTTGCTGACTTATGCGGGATTGGAATCATTTTTACGACCTTTGGCGTTGCATCGGTTCCGGCTTGAAACTAGACATATGGCAACAATAAATGCCCGTAATTTTGCTCTGCCGACGTCACGTCGTGCCTTTCATGGCAAAATATCGTATCAATTATGGGGACGTTGTTTATGACAGCCCTGTCATAAAACCGTTCTGCTACAGGAAAAATCACAGGAAGGTTTTTATGCGCGCGCGCTTTATATCCCGACGTCACCTTATGTTTAGCGCCACAGCGGCGGGCATTGCTTTTTCCGCTGGTTTGCCGTCAGCACGCGCGGCAACCTCTATTGATCGCAAAGCCCTTGTGCAGCGTCATAATCCGTCATTGCGTGCGGTCGATCCCTCAAGCCCGCTTATGCTTGGTAATGGCAATATCGGGTTTACGACGGATATTACCGGCCTTCAGACCTTTACCGATCCCTATAGCGCCATGTCGCCGCTTTTGACCGAAGCGCAATGGGCCTGGCACAGCTTCCCTAATCCGCAGGGTTTTGGTGTTCGCGATACGCAGGTGCCGATTGAGGTCAATGGTGTGATGCGGCGCTATGGCTATATAAAGAGCTGGGATGAAGCCGCTACCAATCCGGCCATTGCCTATATCCGGGAAAATCCGCACCGCTTTTCGTTGGGGCGTGTATCGCTTGATCTGAGGGATCGGGCCGGAAAGCCCGTGCGGTTTGAAGATATCAAAGATACCGCCCAGACGCTTGATCTGTGGAGCGGCACCCTGACCAGCCGGTTTGTCTATGACGGTGAGGCGGTAACGGTTGTGACGCGGGTTCTGCCTGATCAGGATACGATCATGGCTGAAGTCGTATCGGCTCTGGTCGCTCAAGGTCGGTTGGGGGTTGTTGTCCGTTTTCCGGGCGTAGCGAAATCGGTTAATCCCGATCCGGCAGACTGGAGTAATCCTGACGCGCACAGCACGGCCGAAGTATCGCGCCGTTCGGGCGAGGTGCGCCTGAAGCGTCAGATAGATGATACGGTTTATTATGCGGCGATTGGAGCCGGTCAGGCCACGATTGAAAATACGGCGCCGCACACCTACCATGTGGGCCATAAGGGCCAGAAGCGTCTAACGGTAATGACGCAATTCTCATCTGAAGCCGGTGCGGCCTTGCCTTCAGCAGCGGTGGCGCGGGCCAGTGTTGCAAAGCACTGGGCTGATTACTGGTTAAACGGTGGCATGGTTGATTTTTCTGGCTCAACCGACCCGCGTGCTATTGAGCTGGAACGAAGGGTCATCCTGTCGCAATATCTGATGGCCATCAATGCTTCGGGCGTATTCCCGCCTCAGGAAGAGGGCCTGTTTTCCAATAGCTGGAATGGCAAGTCGCACCTTGAGATGCACCCCTGGCACGCGGCGCATTTTGCCCTGTGGGGGCGGCCGCAACTGCTGGAGCGCAGTCTCGGCTGGTATGTTGGTTTCCTGCCCAAGGCGAAGGCGCGTGCCGAAGAACAGGGCCTTAAGGGGGCCTGGTGGCCGAAGATGATCGGGCCGGACGGCGTCGATAGCCCCAGCAAGGTGTCACCCTTCATCATGTGGCAACAGCCGCACCCGATCTATATGTCGGAACTGTTGTACCGTGCGGCTGACACGGTGTCTGAGCGGGCGCGCCTGATCAATATCTACGGGGAACTGGTGGCCGAAAGTGCCGCCTTACTGGCGTCCTTTATGCAGAAGGATGCGGCGTCGGGCCAGCTACGCCTCGGGCCACCTGTCATTCCGGTCCAGGAAAACTTCGATCCGTTTGCAACCTATAACCCGCTGTTTGAAGCTTCATATTATCGCTGGGGCATTGAGACGGCGCAAAGCTGGCGTGAGCGTCAGGGCCATGGTCGGCGGGCGGATTGGGATGCCTTGCTGGCCAAGTGGCCGAAGCCCGCGCAGAAGGACGGGCTTTATCTGCCGACCGAATCCCAGACCGATTTCTGGGATAAGGCGGCAGGTGACGTATGCCGCACCCATGCGGCCGAAGGCTGTCAGAACCGTGACCACCCGTCTTTCCTGATGGCGCTTGGCTGGTTGCCGGGACGCGATATCGACAAGGCCGTCATGCGCAATACGCTTGATCGCATGAAGCGTGACTGGGATCTGCGTCAGACATGGGGCTGGGATTATCCGATGATTGCCATGACGGCGGCGCGTCTGGAGGCGGGGGATGAGGCGATTGACTGGCTGTTCTTCCCGGCGAAAAACAACCAGTTCGGTCTGAGCGGCATGACGCCGCGTGTACACCTTGATGCCCATGCGGCGGCTTTTGTGCCGGCAGCGACCGGTGCAGGGCCCGGCGCGTCTTCGGATGCAGGGCCGGATGGGCCGGGTTATCAGCGGGCGGCAGAGACCTACTTCCCGTCTAACGGTGGCCTGTTGCTTGCGGTTGGTTTGATGGCGGGGGGCTGGGACGGCAGTTCGGGTCACGCGCCGGGCTTCCCGAAGTCGGGCTGGAAAGTGCGTGCCGAAGGCATCAAGCCACTGTTTTAAAGCAGGGTGCCAGCACAGAAAAAAGCCGCCTGATCCGATGATCAGGCGGCTTTTTTCTTTGGGATTATACAGAGCCTATCTTACAAGACTTACGCCCATAAGACCGATGACCACATCATTGGCCACAGAGTGCACTGAAAGCGATTTCAGAGTTCTGGAGGGGTCAAGATCAAGATAAAGCAGGTTGGCAGAACCCCCTTCCAGCTTTTCACGATCGGCATAGCCCTTGGTTTGCGGGACAAATATCTTACCGGTTTGCATGTCGAAGCGTACGGGAACTTCACCACACAGGCGGAACTGATAGTCGTCGATGAAGAAGTCACGCTCAACCGGCCACCAGTTATCGGGGTTGCGCAGCTCAAGCTTTGAGGTCGTGCCGTCCGTATAGGTGACGATGACTTCGCCATTAATCAGGCGGCTTTGCATTTGGTTGGTCGAGCCTGCCATCATCAGGTAGGCGCGACTGGCCTTACCGGTTAATGGCACTTCAGCGGCGCTCGGGTAATTGTCCCACTGTGAGGTGAACATGACGTTCGGCTGATCGCCCGCAGGGGTGCGGAATTTCAGACCGTTGAGAGTAGTGACTTCGCCACCGGCGGCGCGCAGAGCGTCATCCTTGACGTGGAACATATCGTTCACATTACCGGCCCAGCCACCAATACCTTGCGCGGGCAGGGCCATGGATACGAAGGGCGAGCGTGGTGAGCGGTACTTGCCCATCTCGTAAAGTGTCGTCACCTTATCATTAAAGGCGGCGCTGATGTCGACGGTCTCAGCCGATATGATGTTGCCTGCGCGTGCCCAGTCGGGCGTTCTCATCGGGCAGGCCTGAGGCGGGTTCGTCGTGTGATTCAGGGTGAACCACGAAAAATCCCCTTGTCGGTTTTCGCTGAATTGCGGTTGGGTCGCCGGTTTGGTCTGGCTGCGGGCCTCGGTGATGGTTTGGCCGGCCCACGTGACTTCGATATTGGCCGAAGCGGGCAGTGGGCTTTCGATCCGCAGCTTGGGGGTGCCGACGGACTGAAGGGCTGTCCATTTAACGGAGCGGCCATTAACGCGCACAGCGCTGACCTTGTCGGTGCGGGCGGGAATGTCCAGCACGAGCTGATCGAACGCCTTGCCGGTTTGACTGATGCGCCAGTGGTCGGTCTGGCCTTTGCTTTCATAGCTCAGGCTCAGATTGGGATGGGTCAGGCGAGCGTGATCCCACTCAGACGGAAAGCCCGGTGAAATCGTCAGGGTGCGGTTGAGCGCGTCGGGTTGAATGCCGAACAGGCCCTCGACAATGGTGCGCGACATGACGCCGATACCGTCGGCAAAGTCGCGCTGGGACTCACGGCGATAGACATCCAGATAGTTCAGGCTGCCGACGTTACCCGGCGCGATGCCCATGAAGAAGCTGCCCAATATGCTGCCGCGTGTAATGTCATAGGCGGTATCGGGGCGTCCGGCCTGCCACAGAGCCAGAGCCGTGTGCAGGTTTTCACCCATGACCATATTATTGGTTGACCAGTGATAGGGCATCCAGTCCGTTGTCGGCAACATATGATAGGGGCGGTCGTCCGGTACGCCTTCGCCGGTGATCGGCACCTTGCGGAAGCTGTTGTCTATATCGGCGGCCATGCGGGCGGCTTCGAACGCATCAGGCACGCCGGAATCGACCGTATGGTAGAAGCTCCACAGGCCATAGCTCGGGTGCAGAAGCTGATTGCCCATAAGGTCGCGGAATTCACCAAAGGCCCCGCGCTCAGGCATCCACAGGTTGGCACGCATACCCTTGGCGATCAGGTCGGCTTCCTGTTCGTAAGGGGTCGGGTCCTTGCCGATCAGTTTCGCCAGACGCGCGACCATGCGGTTATGATAGAGGTTATAGGCCGAGGTATAGGCTGCGCCCCCGCCGTTATACTGAATTTCGTCGCTGGCCCAGATGGCTGCGTAACCTTCGTACAGGGGCAGTTTTTCGGCGCCGTATTCGCGGCGGAACAGGCGTTTTTCCCACGCCATGTGGCGCTCAATGACTGGCCAGACTTCGCGCACATAGTCGAGATCGCCGGTCCACAATATGTGACGGAACATGGCATCAAAGAAGCCGACATTCATATCATAGTGGGCATTGGTCAGGTCGCCGTTGGAATGCAGGGCATCCGGATTGCGCGCCAGATGGGTGGCTTCGGCGGGCGGCGGCAGGGTGTCGGGTATGGGTTGCGTATTCTGCTTCACCGTCCAGAGATTAAAGTTGCGCCGTGCCCGATCATGCCAGCCAAGCGCATCAAGCGCGTAAGGCCCGCGCCAGCCGACCAGCCGTGTACGCCAGGCAATGGCCCCGTGCGTAATGCCTGCGCCCTGACTGTTTTCATCCCACACGCCATCGGCGGCGACATTCAGCGCGCCTACGGCGGCATTGAGATAGACGTCGGGCGTTTCTACCCGTACCCGTTGGCGCAGTGCGGTGAAATGTTTGCGAGTGGCGTCAAAGCGTGCGGACATGGCGGCGGGGGCGGGTGTTGACGGCCCCGCATTATTGGCGTCAGATTCGGTTAGGGCCGTACCGGAGGCGCGAACATCGCTATAGTCGCCCAATTCGCGCAAGGCGCCCCTGCGGGTGACTTCGATGCCAATATAGACGGGGCTGGAGCTGAGCTTCAGGGTGCCTGTGACGACCTTAATGGGAGCATCGCCTGATGAGGCCAGAAGGTCTGCGGCATTGTCCCAAAAACGGGCATCGGCCAACTGCCATTTCACATCGTTTGATGCCTGACCGGTCAGGCCTGCCGCCTTGCCGTCGGCGACGAAACCGGTCTGCGTCAGAGTATAGGTGGTGTCCGTTGCAAATTCGGGTTTGAACTGAAAATATTCGCTGATCGGTACTTTTTCAGTGCCGATATCGCCGTCACGCGCCCCGCGCACGCCGTTACCGCCGCCGTAAGCGACAATAAGTTCCGCTCCCGCAGGCAGGCCATGCCCTGTGGCGCGCAGCATGAGGCCTTCGGTGTCGTGCAACGCCAGAACCTCAAGTTCGATGCGTCCGCCTGCCCCGATCAAAGGGTCCTGAACCGTATAAAGCATTTCGCCCGGACGATAACGGGCGGTGATGTTGTCGGCATGGTTCAGCCACTTCACGCCCTTAGCGGTCTTTAGGCCCAATCTCAGATTGCCGCCACGTCCGGGCAGATAGAGGGAAAATTCAGGCTTATCACCGGCATCGACGCGAAAGCCTGTATTACCGCCATAAAGCGCCCGATTGAAATATTCGGCACCATTACGAATGACAAAATCCTCACCGTCCGCCTGATAGCGCAGAGGGGTAGAGAGCTGTCCTTCGAGATTGGGATAAAGGCCGCGTGTCGCCGAAGGCTTTGTTGTGCTCTGGTTATTGGCGGGTACGGTTTGGGCCGAAACTGACAAAGATATCGGTGTCAGCAAAAGGGCCCAGATTATAGCGGTGGCGCATCTATGGCGGGACATGGTTGGCATTTTCCTCTGTCTTATATTTATTTAATGCCAATAAATTATAGAGACGATATGTGCGGGGCAAGTCCTAATCCGCTCACCTGTAACAATCTCTTTTACTAAGGAAAAAAATACCCCTCCTTTTTCAAGAAGGGGTGAATCGTGCATTTTCCCACGGAGAGTAAAGAAATGCAGATGAAAATTCAGTCAAGGTGCAGGGAATATATTAAAGGCTATTGAAATGCGCAACCCTTATATAGGGACTAAGTTCCATTTATTGGTACGGATTCTGCATCACATCTGTGCCTAAACAGGTTTGTGAGGGGAGGGTGACGCCGCCCCCTCACAGACTGTGTTTAGAATTCGGCGCGAAGGCCCAGGCTGATGCGACGGCCCGACAGCTCATACATGGTCGGGAAAGCCGGATCCATGGTGTAGCCGGTTGTGGCTTCGTCGGTGATGTTGATGCCTTTCAGGCTGACCTGAATCTTCGGTGTGAAGCGATAGGACAGCGATACATCTAGCTGGCCATAGCCGTCACGCCAGATCGGATACATTTCATACCCGATGTTTTCGACATATTTGTCCTTATAATTATAGGAGACTCGGGCATCAAAGCGCGCGTCTTCGTAATAAAGGGTGACGTTATAGGTATTGTCAGCCAGCCCGATCGGTGGCGTCGGGATGCCTAGATCGGATTCACCGGTCAGCGAGCTGTCGAGTTTGGTATAGTTGGCATTGATACCGAAGCCCCTGAGGCGTTCGCTGAGAAGGCTGAAGGGCACCACTGCTACCAGCTCGATCCCGCTGACTTCATAGGCACCATCGGCATTGACCGGCTGGTAGACGTCAAAGTCATAGACGCCGTCAATGGTGCCGTTGGCATTATATTTTGTCGCGTCAGGCACCGTACCGGTCAGGGCGTTACGCACCACGCCTTCGATTTCTTTCCAGAAATAGGAAGCGGCCAGCAAACCGCCTTCGAGCAGGTATTTTTCGATACCGAGTTCCCACTGGGTGGCAAGGGTCGGTTTCAGGTTCGGGTTGCCATCCGTAAAGCGGAACGAGCTCCAGCTTGCGGTGCGCTTATAGGCGAGGTCTGTCAGGGCCGGACGCATCAGGGTTTCGGAAGCGGCGCCACGTAAGATCAGATCCGGCATCAGTTCTGCCGTAAAGTTCAGGCTCGGCAGAAGCTTGTCATACTGGCCCTCCATCGACACCGGCGCGTCGGTATAGCCGGTTGTGCCGTCGACGTTCTGAATCTGGTGGAAACCCGATGAGGTGACGGTCGTATCGATATAGCGCGCACCGGCATTCACGTTTACCGGTATATGGGCAAGAGTGAAGCCTAAATCAGCCATGGCATAGAGGCTTAAGACCTCTTCGGAGACTTCGTAATACTGGCCGTCATCAAAGGGGGTGCGGAAACCGGCATAGCGGAAGGTGCGGCGGGCATAGTCATTGGATACCTGCTGCCAGTCGAGATTGCGGGCGCTGTAGGCACCGCCCGGTACCAGATCGCTGAGTGAGGTCAGTTCGCTATCGGCCAGGGTGCGCGTATTAACCCATGACGCGTTACCTGCGCCGGGGCCCTGAATATTCAGGGTGCCATACTGACGTTCCTTGGTCTTGTCAGTGAAGCGAGCACCTAACTGTACCGATTGCAGGGCCGGAAAGGCGCTGAAGCTGAAATAGCGTGTATAGTCGGCCTGAGCGGCGAATTTGTCATCCGTGACCTTTTCAAGCGTGGTTTCATAGGCTTCGAACAGGTAGCTTGCCGGTGCATTATACATGTCGATTGAGGCGGGATTATCGCTCTTGATGGTCTCTCCGCCACGGCTTGTCCAGCGGGTGCGTGACGGGGCATAGGCCACATGCTTCAGGTTAGCGTAATCCACGGTTTTTTCAGCGCCTGAGAAACCGGCCAATGCCCTTAGCTTCCAGTCCTCGCCGCGCCAGTTCAGCTCGGTGCCAAACTGAGCATAGTCGGTTTTATTGATACGTTCCTTGCTCAGAAATTCATGTTGGGTCGCCGTATAGGAAACGTCGCGCAGGATGACCATGCCGTAATCGGCGAGGGTCACATCGTCATATTCATGAATGGTTTCAAAGGTGCTGCGGCTTGAGGCGGAATAGGCGGCGGCGTCATATTCGTCTTCTGTGGCGTCATAGCCGCCGACCATGGCGTCAAAGGCCAGATTAAAACGCGAAGACGGGCGATATTGCAGGGAAAGCGTGGCGCCCCATTTGTCCTGATCGTTCAGATAGGCGCGGTCGCCGACCTTGTCCTGAAAGATGATGCGGCCTGTCTGTTCACGATCCCTGAGGTTGGTGACCGTCACACCGGCGTCGCGTTCAAGAACCTCTGCGGCCTGTGTGCCGCGAACGCCGGAAGCCTCAAGGAAGCGGAAGGACGGGCGGAAATTGATGCCGGAATTGGAATCTGTGCGGTTGGTGCGCTGGGTTTTCGAGAAAGAGACAAGCGCGCCCCAGTCACCCCAGGTGTTGCTGGCCAGAAACGAAAAGCGCGGATCAATCTCTTCGGAAATGGAATTGTGCGCACCTTCGACCGTGGCCACCAGCTTACGGCCGGAATAGTCGAACGGACGGGCGGTCGTGATGTCTACGGAACCGGCGATGCCGCCTTCTTCATCGGCGGCGGTGGGTGATTTCTGTACCGTCACCTGCTGAATGATTTCTGAAGCAAACATGTCAAATTCAACGTCGCGCCCGCCGCTGCCGGAGGCTGTGGCCAGATCATTGATCGACACATGGGTAAATTCGCTCGGCAGGCCGCGCACCATGACGCGGTTGCCTAAGCCCTTGCTGCGTTCAATGGTTACGCCCGGAATACGCTGAAGCGCCTCGGCAAGGTTTTGTTCGGGAAAATCCACCACATCGGTGGCGACGATGGAGTCAGAAAAGCCAATGGTTTTGCGCTTGATATCAACAGCCTTCTCAAGGCTGCGACGATAGCTGCCGGTGACGACGATGGTCTGAACCTCATCAGCGGCATCAGCCTCCGTGGCCGTCTGCGCATTGGCAAACACAGGTAAGGCGGTCGCCACGACGACCAGCGCGGTTGTGCAAAGAATATGCTTTTTCATTTTCTGTCCCCAAACTGAAAGCGGCCCCTGAAGGCGTGATGCGGCCTTCCTTATTGGCTTTAGATGTCAGTTTGATATCAGTGGGGTTTCAGAACGCCGGTTTATGTCTATCCGCGTTTCAGGCGCGTTTTAGGGATGTGGGTAATGCGACACGCCAGATCGGCTTCGCCTGAGGCGACAATATAGTGATCGCCGCCATCCACCAGCCCTGTAGTGAAGACAACATCCCGCAGATATATCTGATGCTCAATCGGGGCGGTCAGGGCGGGATTGGGTTCCAGTACAGGCAGGGATTGTGTGTGCAAAATCCGGCTGGGGTCATCGCGATCAAGAATGGAGAAATAGGTCCGGTAAATGCCGACGATTTCCTTAGGCTCGACGCCATGCCAGAGACTGAGCCAGCCCTCGTCGGTCAGTATGGGGGGCGTTCCTCCACCGATGCGCGCGGTGGCTACGGTGCCAGAGGCCGGACGTATGCCGGGCTTGTGGTAGGGTTTCCAGTACAGGCTGTCTTTTGACGTGGCCAGATTGATCGATGGGCCGGCACGCCACTCACTGCCCGGCGGATAGGCAAAATAGAGGTCACCTAACGGGCGGGTCTGGGCCCAGTATTCTCCGTTGATCAGGCCTTCGAAGATCACCATGTCCTTATTCTGATGGTCAAGAATGATATCGGCGAAGGTCCAGTCGAGACCATTTTCCGATGTGTAGAGTGTCGTGGAATGGCGTTCGGGCGAAACAGAGCAGGTCGTCATTAGCCAGCGGTCGCCGACTTTTGAGACGCGGGCATCTTCGATGCCATAGGCCTGAAGACTGTTTTGCGGGGCTATGGCCTTATCGTAATGGAGGGCGACCCGTTCGCGGCCGTCGGGGGTCAGTTCGACGGGCAATATCCATGACAGGGAGGTCAGGGCCATGATTTTCCACCCGCCGCCATGCAGCAAAAATTTGCGCGGGTCAGCGGTATTGGCGAGATCGAGCGGCCAGGCATCGAGCCCATACCCATGGGCTTCATCCCAGCGGATGGCGTGGACATGGCCACCGAAAATGGGGGTTTTAAGCGCTTCGGCAATCCGCACATAAAGCATGAGGTTGCCATTGGGCAGACGCGTCATGCCGGGATTGAACGCCCCCAGCACATAGGTTTCGGCCGACAGTTTTCCGGCCAGAGGGGATCGTGACAGATCAATATCGTCCGGCGTCAGGATGAGGTGATCAAAGTCATAGGTGCTATGGCTGTGGGGTGTGGTGTCGGTCATGACACTTATCCTGTCGCTACTGTTTTGCGGTAATCCGAGCCTAACGTACGGGGTGTAAATTTACATGGCGAGAAGCGTCTGGTTTCATCAGGGGGCAGTGTGCGGTGTCAATGAGCATGCGAGGAGCGCAGAGGCATAACAGATTGTGCGTTTATTTGCTGCCCTGCGATGGGGGCTGAAAACTTAGATAATCTGGCGCAGCCTGTGGATAAGCAAAGGAGTTTATCCCGATGGCCAGACAACCACAGCCCCCACCCCCAGCCAATAAAATGCCTGAGCATAAGGATTCATCGACCTTATTGCATCCGCTTCACGGCCAGGTGAGTCTTGATGAGTACCAGTTCCCTGAAGACCGGACTCCGCCTCAGAACCGGCCGCCAGGTGCGGGCATAGACATTGCCTCTGACGCCATGCCGGATGAGGGCATGCTCGAGGTTTATGACGACGATGATGATGTTCGCGATCGCAGACCCGGCACGCCTGAACCTCACCCCAAAGGACGTAAATGATGACTGAGAAGCTCAAGGAAACTTCGCTACTGGGTAAACGCATACTGGTAACCGGCGGCACGACCGGCATTGGACGCGCGACTGTCGCCTTGCTGGCAAAGACGCATGGTGCGCGTGTGCTGACCTTTGGGCGGCATGAAGCGGAATTGAAAGATTCGCTTGATAATGCCTCGGGCGGGGCGTGCGGTGTGCTGGGACTGACGGCGGATGTCGCCACACCCGAAGGGCTTGAGGCGGTGTTTGAGGCGGTCGATCAGCAACTGGGCGGGCTTGATATTCTGATTAATAATGCCGGATTGAGCGCTGATGCCATCAAGGATATGTCGCCCGAAGAATGGCGTTATGTCGTGGAGACAAACTTTACCGCCTATCTCGCCTGTGCCCAGAAAGCGGTGCAGCGCATGTCAAAACAGGGCGGCGGTCATGTGGTGTTTATTGGCTCGATCAGTGCCGAATTCAAGTCGCCGGAATCGAGTGTCTATTCGGCGACCAAGGCGGGCATAGAAGCCTTTGCCGAGACGCTGCGCAAGGAAGTGATGGAAGACAACATCAAGGTCACGACCATTGTGCCGGGTTCGGTCGGTGCTGACATGCAGGAGATGAGTCCTGAGGAACAGAGGGAAAAAATAGCTGCAAAGGAAATGCTTTATGCCGAAGAGCTGGCGGATACAATTGCCTATGTCCTGACGCGTTCGGCGCGCACAAACATTGTGACCCTGAGGGCAGAACCCCTCATTCAGCACAGAGGATGAAGCCATGACAGACAAAGACAAGCGTTCCGTGACTGAGCCTTCGGGTAAGGAGAGCGGCCACAATGCCAAGGAAACGCAGAAACTCAAGCCTGAGTGGAAGAAGCGACCTGAACAATATCCCGAAGCCGGTGAACAGCTTGGCGACCATGATACGGGTAAGTCCGATCCGCCGCGCCCCGGTTCGTGAGCCTTGGAAAAATGGCGTAAAGACCTGTGTTGATGTCTTTCTGAGAAGGTGGCAACGCGAAGATATTTAATCCTGTTATCGCAGCTTATAGACTTTGTGTCCGTACTATTTTTCTTCCCTCCACATTAGAAAACGGAATAAGACATGTCCAAGATCACGACACTGGAAGAAGCTTTTATTCACGAGCTTTCGGATGTTTACAGCGCAGAAAAACAACTGACGAAGGCCTTACCTAAACTGGCGCGCGCGGCAACAAATGCCAAGCTGTCCGAGGCCTTTACCATGCACCTTGAGGAAACGCAGGGGCAGATTGAGCGCCTTGATCAGTTGGTTGAAGCGCACGGCCTTAAGCTTAAGCGCATCAAATGTCTGGCCATGGAAGGTCTGGTGGCCGAAGGTGCAGATATTATCGACGAAATCGAAAAAGGCCCCGTCCGTGATGTCATGCTCATTGTCGGGGCGCAAAAGGCAGAACACTATGAAATTGCGACCTATGGCAGCCTGATTACGCTGGCGGATCAGCTTGGGTACAAGGAAGCGGTCAAGCTTCTAAAAGAAACCTTGGCCGAAGAAAAGCAAACAGACGAAAAGTTGAATGGTCTGGCGATTTCTGACGTAAATCGCGAAGCCATAAGGGCTAATGCCTAGGTTTTAAACTGTCTGAATTCTTATAACAATGAGAAAGTGACCCGCATATAATTTATCCCAAGCCCTATAGGGTTAAATTCTACTGTTCTCTAAGGCTTTATTTGTCTTTGAACAGGCGTTCGCTTTCTTAAGTCACATCGCCCATAATCTCAAATCTTAAAGGAGTATGGCTATGCCTACTGTACATAACGATCCCTCTTTGCATCATGACCGTCACCACAATACGGTGCCTGTCAGAACGACAAATCGTAACTGGGTATGGCCGGTTGTCGGTCTGGTCGCCCTTATTCTTATTGCGTGGTTCGTGATTGGCTCAACACGCACGAATGAACCTCTGGTTACCAATGAGGTGCCTGCGGCAACTGAGCCAATGCAGACCACGCCGCCACCGGCAGCGCCTTAAAGCGTCAGTTTTGTCTGTCTCCTAAGGGTCTTGTGACACTAGTCACAAGACCCTTTATTTTGTGCGCCGCATGCCTACCACTTGTTTTTTTATTTCGTCATTGCTCAGGTGCGAAGCCTGTAGGTCAAAGCGGAGTGTGCCGGTGTCATTTGCCAGTCTTAAATGGACAGGAACCCTTATCAGGATTGTTGTGCTGGGTCTGTTTTGCATCGGATTAAGCAGTGCGCCGCTTCAGGCGCAGGAGGCCTCGGAGGCGCGCTATCTGGCTCTTATTCAGACGGCGGTGAATGATCTGAGAGCGGTAGAGGCCGCCCATACGCCTGACTTGTCCGAAGAGGAACGTACGCAACTCAGGCAAAGGCTGAATACGGCCCGCAGTTCGGCGCAGGATGCGGTCGCGGCCATGCAGAAGGAACTGGACCTGCTGGTTGAGCGTGAGGCGCAACTGGGGACGCCGACCGAGGGTGAAGCCGAGGCACCGGACATTTTGGCTCAGAGACGGGCGCTGGCGCGTGATCGCGCGCTTCTGGACAGTGCCATCAAGCGGGGACGGCTGGTGGTGGTTGAGGCGGAGCAGCTGTCTGACCGCTTACGCGCCAGTCGTGCCGAGCAGATATCCAGCCAGGCGTCTGAACGCGTTACTTCGCTGGTGTCGCCGCAATTCTGGAGGGCCTTTTCGGGGCAAATAAACGGGGATATGCGGCGGATATCACGTCTGGCAGAGGTTGGGGGTGAGGCCTTCAAGGGCAATTGGCGGCAGGGTGCGGGCTGGCTTTCTGGCTGTCTTTTGCTGACCATCGCGCTGGCCTGGCCGGTGCGCAAGGGGCTTAAAAGCGCCGGGCAAAAAGTGTTGATAAGGGTTGCGCCGCCAACACGCATAAGACGGTCACTCTATGCGGTGTGGCGCGTCTGTGTGGAGACCGTTCTGCCGTTAATTTCCATCGGCGTTATTGTGCATGTGATGCGCCTGTCGGGTATGATCCATGTGCGCTGGGAGCCGATTATGCTGGCCCTGATAGCCGGCGTGTTAATCAGCAGCTTCATTATCAGCCTCAGTGGCGCGCTTCTGATGCGCAATCAGGCTTCATGGCGTTTATTGCCTGTGTCGGATGAACTGGCGTCGGCGCTGCGGCGGTGGACATGGGCCCTAGGGGGTCTGATTTTCGTCATGACGCTGTTGCAGGCTGTGCTTACGGCCATGTCGGCCAGTTTGCCGCTGCGGACGCTGATGGACGTGCTTATGGTGGCGGCGCTGATGAGTCTGTTTGCCGCTGTGCTTTTGTCTCTGACGCGGATCAGGGCGGCCAGCGCGCCTACGACGGACAAGCGTTCACCGGGGATAGGGGCGGTGTCTATCGGTGCCTGGCTGATTGTTGTCGCGGGCTTTCTGGCTATTCTTCTGGGCTATGTCGGCTTTAGTCTGATCCTGATGCGGTTGTTGCTCTGGGCGATTATTGTCGTTTCGACGCTCTATCTTTTGTGGGTCGTGGCGGATGATATATTGACCACCGTATTTTGCGCTACCAGCCGTACCGGACAGGGGATGGTGTCCCTGTTTGGGGTTCGGCCAACCCTTATCGATCAGGTGGGGGTAGTTTTGTCCGGCGTCGTGCGGCTGTCGCTGTTATTACTGGCGGTGGCAGCCCTTCTGTTTCCGTTTGGCACGGGGATATCATCTATATTCGATCAGCTGGCGCGGCTGGCCAGAGGCATCACCATCGGGGAGATGACCCTGTCGCCCGGTGCGCTGGCGCGGGCACTGATTGTGCTGACGGCGGGCATTGTAGCGGTGCGTATGTTCCAGTCCTGGCTGGACCAGCGCTACCTGCCGAAGACCGAGCTTGATACCGGTGCACGCAACTCTATCAGCCTGATTACGCGCTATGCCGGTTTCCTGATTGTCGGGCTATGGGCCATGGCGTCACTGGGGATAGGGGTTGAGCGTATCGCCCTGTTATTGTCAGCCTTGTCTGTCGGTATCGGTTTCGGTTTGCAGGCCATAACGCAGAACTTTGTCTCTGGTCTGATCCTTCTGGCAGAGCGGCCGGTGAAGATTGGTGATCTTGTGCGTATCGGTAATGACGAAGGCGATGTGCGGCGCATCAATGTGCGTTCGACGGAGATTGTTCTGGGGGATCATTCAACATTGATTGTGCCTAATTCGGAACTGATCACAAAGTCGGTTCTGAACAAGACGCATTTAAATCCGTTGGGACGGATTCAGATTGAGTTTTCCGTGCCTATCGGTGTCAATGTGGCCGAGGTTCGGGACATTGTATTATCGGTATTTGCCGATGAGGCGCAGGTTCTGGAAACACCGGAACCGGTTGTATTCATTGACCGTATTGCCGATGGTCGGGTTATGTTCAACAGTTTTGGCCATGTGGCGCATCCCCGCAATGCCTATGGTGCGCGCAGTGCTGTGCTACTTGATCTGTTGCAGCGGTTTCATGCCAATAATATTGAAATCGGGACGGTGCCTCAGAAGATGGAACTGTTGCCTGTGGCCCCTGCAAGCGGTGCATCGCCGGAGGCACCGCTTACGCAAACATAGGGCATCAGGGGGCTGTCAGGCCTGAGTGCGCCCCATCCGGTGCATGTAGAGGGCGTTTCTCAGTTCACCGATTTTTTCTATCCACATATCGCTGCTGAGGGAGGTGTCGTCTATCGCCTCGATCAGGCCTTTGATATGGGCGTGGTCTGCCCTTTGGGTGCCTGTAAACGGGCTGTGTTCGACCCTCTGATCATGGCGGGCGAATTCCGTTTTCAGCTGTTCAAACAAGGCTTTGCGCAAGGTGTTGTTGGTGGTGTCGATGATCTGGTCTGTCAGGTCGCTGAGGCGCTGATGATCAGAGTCGGACGGGTCAAAATCAGGCATGGGAGTCTCCCTTGGGGCATCGGTTAAAAACGGTCATTTTGCGCCGTTTAGCTGTAAAAAGTCCTCTTTCGGTACGGGGCAGATGATAAGTATCGGGCAAGGAGGGTATGGGCGCATTTTTGGGGGGCGGCGTGGGCCTGAAGGCGCGGGAATGCATTTCCTGATTTATCCGCCTCAGGGTTCACGCATCATCCTTATGGCGTCAGGTTTAGGGTGGATAAGGCTCTGCGTGTTGTCGCCCAGAGTCACCCAGAGTCGCCCTTTGTCGCCCTTTTCAGCACTGGAGACATGTTATGAACTATGAACCTGATCCCACCCGCAGGCCTGACCAAAAACCGCGTGAAAATGATACGGAAACCATGACGCCGGTACCGGAAAGAGATGCGGTTGACGATCTCATTTCCATAGATGAAGCGGCAGAAAATCTGCCTGAAGCGGAAGATTTTTCTGACGTGCCTTTTGACGATGTGGATGACAAAGAACAAGGCCGTTCAGATGTTGATTCTATCAACGAAGATGAAGAAAATCAGGACGCGCCCGTTTAGGACGCGTCACGGCTTAATTGTCGTTTTTTTGCTCTAACGCTTTACGCGTCGCCTTAAGCGTTTCGGCTTCGGACAGGGGGCGATCCGGAGCCGATTCCGGCCTCAGCATGTCCTCGTCTGTGCCTTCTTCGGGGAAGGTTTCGACATTGTCCTTTTTCAGGGCCTTCTCACCGGTGCGCGCCACGTTTTTGGGGCGGTTGTCATTTTGTCTCGTCATTGGAGGCTCTCCCGACTTTGTGTAATGATCGCAGGATCGGAAAGGCCTGATAAGGTTGCAATGGGGTTTGAAGGCGCAGGTAATATGTGGATGACAATATAGGAAACGCATAAAACCGGTGATTTGAAAAACTTATCAATATTTTTCGCAATGAAAGAGACTGCGCTGTGTCTTTTTACCTGAGGGTACCTAGGGTCTGGGCTTCATTTCATTGGCATGTGTGCATCCGGGCACTGTCAAATTTGAGGAGGCATAAGCATGAGCGTACAAAAATGGTTAGCGGGCGGAAGTTTAGGCGCCCTTTTACTGGTCGCGGCCTGTGACAATAATCGTGATCAGATGGTGGCCACCGAGGCGACCGCCATGTCCGATACGGCCCTGATGAGCAGCCCGACAGCTGACGTGGCCTCACCTGAACGCGTCGCGGAATTTGCCAGCAAGGCGACCATTGGCGGGATGTTTGAGGTTGAGACCAGCCGTCTGGCGGTTGAGCGCACCAAGGATGCCACGCTGAAAACCTTTGCCCAGCGCATGATCGATGATCATACCGCCGCGCATGGCGAACTGGTGGCGGCTATTCAGGCTGAAGGCGGGAATGTGCCGCCTGAGACACTGGATGAAGATCACCGCAAGAAGCTGGAGGATCTGAAGGCCGCGTCTGCCGGTGATTTTGACAACCAGTATGTCAGTACGCAGAAAGACGCGCACGACAAGACCATTGATCTGTTCGAAGACTATATCAATGATGGTCCGGCCGGCGCATTGAAGGACTTTGCCACCAAGACCTTGCCGACGCTTAAGGCGCATAAGGCAGAAATTGACCGGATTTCGGATGCCCGTTAACGGCAGGTAATGAAACAAAAGAGGCGGTATGTCACAGGACATTCTGCCTCTTTTTTTGCGCTGAATCGGTATCTGGTGCATGGATACCGCAGAGGTCATACAACCCGACAATTCGTGGACAGTATTATGTGAATAATTCTGAATTTATCGCTTTCTCATAACATCCTGTATGGATTTTTTATTGCGGTACAGGTCGCTATGCCCCAAGCTTATAGTGTCCCGCAAAAGGCGATGGGCGAAGATAAGCATAAAATAACAGATATCCGGGGCCGCAATGAAAATTATGATTGTCGAAGATAACGAGGCTTTGGCTCAGACGACGGGCTGGGTGGTCGAAAGCTTCGGGCATGACTATTGTCTGCAATATGATGGTAAATCCGCCCTTGAGCAGGCCAGAGACTGGCGGCCGCAGGTGGTGATCATGGATATCGGATTGCCGGGCATGGATGGCTATGAGCTGTGCCAGCATCTGCGTGCAGAACCGGCCCTTGCCGAAACGGTTTTTATAGCCCAGAGCGGTCGGTCAGATGCCGAGCATCGCGATCGTGTGGAGGCATCGGGGTTCCATCACAGTATCCTGAAACCAGCCAATATCGAAAGTCTGCAAACCCTGCTTTCGGATATTGAGGCGTCTTTGTGACGGCCGTCGCGGCCACTCAGACCTCACTGACTGTGTTTCCTTTTTTCCAGCCGGATATTGTTAATCCATGAACCGTTCCACTGCCGCTCTGAAACCCGGTCGTCTTGATCGCAAGGATATATCGGTGCTTCTGGCGCTGATCTTTGTCGGTATATTCTTCGTTATTTCCGGCTTTGTGTCCTATCTCAATATTCGTACGGTCTATAATAACAGCCTTCAGGTCATGCGTACCCATGACGTGCTGGTGAACCTGACGGATTTTCTCGGGACAATGAAAGATGCCGAAACCGGTCAGAGGGGCTATCTCCTGACCGGAGACGCGAAATATCTTTCGCCTTACAATGAGGCGCGCACGCGCGCGGAAAACCAGTTGCGTGAACTGGAAGAACTGACGGCGGACAATCCGGCGCACCGGGTGCGCTTCGGGCCTTTGAAACTGAGGGTATCGCAGAAGCTTCAGGAAATAGATCAGACGATTGCGCTCAGGCGCTCCGAAGGGCTGGCGGCGGCCCTGGCACTGGTGGCGACCGATCGCGGTCAGGCGGATATGGACAGTATTCGCGCCCAGATCGCGGCCATGCAATCGACCGAGCAGCAAAAGCGCTCCCAACTTACGGCTGAGATGGAGCAGGCCTTAAGCGTGGCCATTATCAGTGTGCTGGTTGCGGCCCTTTTGGGGATGGTTCTGACTCTGATTATCGCGACGATCATTCGTACGTCGACTGTGCGCCGACAGGCGGATGACTGGGTGCAGACGGGGCTGGTCGGACTTAATGCGGTTATGCAGGATGAGCAGCGCCTTGAGCAGATCGGTCATAGCATACTAAGTTATCTGTCGGCCTATACCGGGGCACAGGCGGGCGCCATTTTTGTGCGTGATGGCGGCGGTTATAAGCAGATTGCGCATATGGGGTTGCCGGTTGAAAACACCTTGCCCGAAAGGTTTTTGCCGGGGCAGACCCTGCTTGGGCAGGCCGCCCTTGAGGGCAAGGTACGGCTTATTGAAAGGGCCCCTGAGGAATATCTGGCTGAGGACTATCTGACGGTGGCGACGGCCCTTGGGCAGTGGCGACCGAGCCATCTGATACTTGCGGCGGCAAAGGCCGAGAACAAGGTCGAGGCGGTTTTTGAACTGGGTTACCTGACCAAGACCCATCCGGTGGTGCCGCGCCTGATTGAGCAGGCGGCGGAAGGGATTGCCATGGCAATCCGTGCGGCCAATTATCGGGCGGCCTTACAGGAGCTTCTGGAGGAGACCCAGCGACAGTCCGAGGAGTTGCAGAGCCAGTCCGAGGAATTGCGCGTTAATAACGAGGAACTGGAGGAACAGAGCCGCGCCCTGAAGGAGGCGTTTCAACGTCTTGAGCAACAGCAGGCAGAGCTTGAGCAGACCAATAATCAGTTGTCGGATCAGACGCGGCTTCTGGAGTTGCAGCGCGATGATCTGGCGCGGTCACAGGCGGAAACCAATCTCAAGGCGCAGGAACTGGAGCAGGCGAGCCGCTATAAGTCCGATTTCCTGGCCAATATGTCGCATGAATTGCGCACACCGCTCAATTCATCGCTGATCCTTGCCAAGCTTCTGGCGGATAATTCTGAAGGTAATCTGACGGAGGAGCAGATCAAGTTTGCCCAGACCATTCAGTCTTCTGGCAATGATCTTTTGTTGCTGATCAATGATATTCTCGATCTGTCGAAGATCGAAGCCGGACAGATGGAGATCGAGGTCGAATCCATTTCGCTGAAGCGTCTGGTGGACGATATGACGCGGCTGTTCTCACCGGTGGCCAACGAAAAGGGGCTGGGGTTCTCTATCGAGCGTGAAGAGGGGGTGCCGGACTATATCACCAGCGACCGGCTGCGGCTTGAGCAGGTTCTGAAGAATCTCTTGTCGAATGCGTTCAAGTTTACCTCGCGCGGCGAGGTGCGAGTTAAGGTCAGTACCTCGGCGGACGGGCGGCTGGCTTTTGCGGTGTCGGACACAGGTATCGGCATTTCCGAGGCGCAGAAAAAGACCGTGTTTGACGCCTTCCGTCAGGCGGACAGTACGATCAACCGCAAATATGGCGGGACGGGGCTGGGGCTGTCGATTTCACGGGAACTGACGCGCCTGCTAGGCGGGGCGCTGACGCTTGAGAGTGTGCAGGGTGAGGGGTCGACCTTTACCTTGAGTGTACCGGTCACCTATGAGCCGGAGCGGGTTAAAACCCGTGAGGCAGCCTTCCAGCCTGTGGCAGAAGCGGTGGCACCCAAGGCCGTTGCGAGCGCAACCGAAACCTATGCCGAGACGCCTGCGGAGGCGGAGGATGATCGCTATGCCTTGAGGCCGGACAGCCGGTCAATACTGGTGGTCGAGGATGATACCTCCTTCTCGGATATTCTGCGCGATCTGGCGCATGAGATGGGGTTCATGTGTCTGATTGCCCATACGGCCGAAGGGGCCTTTGAGGTGGCGCGCCAGTATATGCCGCAGGCGGTCATACTTGATGTCGGTTTGCCGGATCATTCGGGTCTGTCGGTGCTTGACCGGCTCAAGCGCGATCCGCGGACGCGCCACATTCCGGTGCATGTGGTGTCAGCCAATGACTACACCCATGAGGCGCTGTCGCTCGGGGCGGTTGGCTATATGCTCAAGCCGGTCAAGCGCGATGAGCTGATCGAAGCCTTCAATCAGCTTGAGAACCATCTGAGTGAACGGATGCGGCGTATCCTTATTGTCGAGGACGATGATGTGCAGCGCGAAAGCCTTGGGCATTTATTGCAGGCACCGGATGTCGAAACCGTGGGCGTCGGCACGGCGGCGGAATGTCTTGAGAAGCTGCGCGAAGGCGTGTTCGACTGTATGGTGCTTGATCTGAGTCTGCCCGATCAGTCCGGTTATTCCTTGCTTGAGACGCTCAGTCAGGAAGACGCCTATGCCTTCCCGCCGGTGATTGTCTATACCGGTCGCGACATATCTTCGGAAGACGAGCAGAAGCTGCGGCGTTATTCGCGCTCGATCATCATCAAGGGGGCGAAGTCGCCGGAGCGGTTGCTGGATGAGGTGACTCTGTTCCTGCACAAGGTGGTGTCTGAATTGTCGCCTGAGCAGCAGAAGATGATCAATAAGGCCCGTCACCGTGATGCCATGCTTGAGGGCCGGCGCATTCTGGTGGTCGAGGACGATGTGCGTAATGTCTATGCCCTGACCAATATTTTCGAGCCTTTGGGCGCGGTGATCAGTATTGCGCGCAACGGGCGCGAGGCGCTGGAGCGGCTTGAGGCGGCGCAGGGGAGTCCTGAGACGGCGGTCGATCTGGTGCTGATGGATGTCATGATGCCGGAGATGGACGGACTTACGGCGACGCGGGAAATCCGCAAGCGTCAGCAATGGCGCAAGCTGCCGGTGATCATGCTAACGGCCAAGGCCATGAAGGACGATCAGGAGCGCTGTCTGGCGGCAGGGGCCAACGACTATCTGGCCAAGCCGCTGGATGTCGATAAGCTGGTGTCGCTTGTTCGGGTCTGGATGCCACGCTGATGCCTCAGTTGCTGCCCCCTGTTACGCTTCCGAATCTGACTCAAAATCAGAAGCCGCCCCAGATCGAGGATATCGAGCTGCGGCTGTTTCTTGAGGCGGTTTTTCTGAAGTATCACTATGATTTCAGGGGCTATGCGCTGGCGTCGATCAAGCGCCGGCTGCTTCAGGCGTGTCAGAAATACGAATGTGCCACCTTTTCCGATCTTCAGGGGCTGATTTTGCGCGATCCGGCCCTGATGGCCGAGCTTCTGGCCTATCTGACGGTGCAGGTGTCGGAGCTGTTTCGTGACCCCAGCTATTTCCGCGCCATTCGTGAAAAGGTCGTACCGCATCTGAAGACCTATCCGTCGCTGAAGGTCTGGGTGGCGGGCTGTTCGACCGGCGAAGAGCTTTATTCCATGGCCATATTGTTCCGTGAAGAGGGGCTTGAGGAACGGACGATGTTCTATGCGACGGACATCAACCCTGAGGCGCTCAAGCAGGCGCAGGCCGGTGTCTACAGCATCGACCGCATTCAGACCTTTACGGAAAACCATCGTCAGTCAGGCGGCAAGTCCTCGTTGTCGGACTATTATACGGCGGCCTATGGCTGGGCGACCTTTGACAAGTCGCTCAGGGCGCGGACGGTCTTTTCCGATCATAGTCTGGCGACCGATGCCGTGTTTGCCGAAACGCAGTTTGTCTCGTGCCGTAATGTGCTGATCTATTTTAACCGGCCCCTGCAAACCCGTGCCATCGGCCTGTTTCATGAGTCTTTGTCGCGTAACGGTTTTCTGGGGCTGGGGTCGCGCGAGACCTTGCGGTTTACCTCATATGCCGATGAGTTTACCGAGTTTTCCTATGGTGACCGGCTTTATCAGAAACGGGGGGAGGGATGACGGGACCCTTTGCCCCCACAGCGGTTGTGATCGGTGCTTCGGCAGGCGGGCTTAAGGCCCTGTCGGAGATTTTGCCGCATCTTCCGGCGGATTATCCCTTGCCCATCATGGTCGTTGTCCATATTCCGCCGGACAAGCCCAGCCTGATCGCGTCGCTGTTTGACGACAAGTGTGCGATGGTCGTGTCCGAGGCCGAGGACAAGGAGATGATTGAGGGCGGGCATATCTATTTTGCGGCCCCTGACTATCATCTGCTGGTCGAAAAGGAGGGCTGTCTGTCCTTGTCGGCGGACGAGGAAGTGCTTTATTCGCGGCCCTCGATTGATCTTTTGTTCGAGAGTGCCGCCGATGCCTATGAGGCCGGACTGATCGGGATAATCTTAAGTGGGGCAAATGAGGATGGCGCCGCGGGCCTCAGGCGTATAGTGTTTGAGGGCGGGCGGGCGCTGGTGCAGACACCGGAGACCGCCATGGCGCAAGCTATGCCTGAAGCGGCGCTTAAGGCCTGTCCTTCGGCACTGAGCCTGTCGCCGTCTGAATTGCTTGCTGAACTGAAGGAAGCCGGAGACTCATGCCTGAACGCCTGAAAACGCCCGTGCATATTCTGCTGGTGGACGATCTGGAGGAAAACCTCCTGTCGCTCGAAGCCTTGCTGCGCCGTGACGGGCTGGTGCTGCTCAAGGCGCGCTCAGGGGTCGAGGCGCTGGAGATATTGCTGCAGCAAGAAGTGGCTCTGGCGCTTCTGGACGTGCAGATGCCGGAAATGGACGGCTTTGAACTGGCCGAAACCATGCGCGGCTATGAGCGTACGCGTCAGGTGCCGATTATCTTTCTGACCGCCGGGTCTTCGGATCGTACGCGTCGCTTCAGGGGCTATGAGGCAGGGGCGGTGGATTTCCTCGAAAAGCCGATCGAGCCGGATATTCTGCGCTCGAAAATTGACGTGTTTTATGAATTGCATCGTCAGAAGCTCTATGTCTCGGCGCAGCGTGATGCCCTGAGAAGTGCGTTTGAGGAGAATTTGCGCCTGCTTGAGGAAAGCCGTGCCTATGCCGCAGCCCTGAAAGAGGCGGATCAGCGCAAGGATGAGTTTCTGGCGACGCTGGCGCATGAGCTGCGTAATCCGCTGGCGCCTATTCGCAATGGATTACATATCCTCAAAATGTCGCCCAAGCCGGAAATGGCCGAGACGGTCAGGGATATGATGGATCGCCAGATGACGCATATGGTGCGTCTGATTGATGATCTCATGGATGCGTCGCGTGTCAGTCAGGGCAAGATCGACCTGAAGCGCGACTATATAAGCCTCCAGTCGGTGCTGGAGGCCGCTATTGAAGTCAGCGGGCCGCTCATTCAGGCGTCGCAGCATCAGTTTGACAGCGATATACCCGAGACGCCTCTGGTGGTGGAGGGTGACCTGACGCGTCTGGCGCAGGTGGTCGGTAATCTTTTGAACAATGCCGCCAAATATACCCCTAACGGTGGGCAGATTCGCCTGAGCCTGACGCGTGACGGCGAAGAGGCCGTTATCTGTGTCACCGATACGGGGCTGGGGATCGACGCGGACATGCTGCCCAAGGTGTTTGAGTTGTTTGCTCAGGTGGATCGCAATATGAACTGGTCGCAGGGCGGGCTGGGGATCGGTCTGGCGCTGGCGCAGAAGCTTGTGCATATGCATGGCGGGCAGATTCATGCCGAAAGTGCCGGACGGGATCAGGGATCAAGCTTCTTTATCCGTTTGCCGCTGAGTGGTGTGACTCCTGAGGTCAGCGAGGCGGTGTCTGTGACGCGTACTCAGACGCCGCTGGATGTGCTGGTGGTCGATGACAATCGGGAATCGGCGCAGACAACCAGCTGGATGCTGGAGCTGATCGGGCATAATACACGCGTCGCCAATAGCGGGCTTAAGGGGATCGAGATGGCGCTGGCCTCACCGCCGGATGTGATCATGCTTGATATCGGCATGCCTGATCTTGATGGCTATGAGGTCTGTCGCCGGTTGCGCCAGACGCCGGAAATGCGCGACACCCTGATTGTGGCGCAGACCGGTTGGGGACAGGAACGTGACCGCGAAACGGCTTATGAGGTGGGGTTTGACCATCACATCACCAAGCCGGTTAGCATGGAACAGGTCAGCGCGATCCTTGCGGAGGCCTATGGTCGCGATAAATAGGGCGGGCCTGGCCGGTTTGCGGCGCGACACCTGAAAACAAAAGTTTCGTTATCCTTCAAAAGGACGCGTTTTGCTTCGCACTGATTGTTTCAGGTGTGAGGTGAGGCGCTGTGCGTTTTTTATGTGTCAATAATGCCGCTTTTTCTTTCGTTAAAAATACAAAACGAAAGATTCCCATAGACAGGATCGCAAAACTGTACGTAAATCGCAACATAAGTAATGTGTTGACGATACAGGTTTGGGTCTGACGGGTCATTTCACTCTGCTTTCCCCCTTCATGGATACCGTCAGCACAGGGCGCAGAAACCACGCGTTCTGCGTCAGGGTTTAAGCGTTGATAACCGCAAGTGGCCGAACACGGTCGCTGGCCTGACCACACTCTTTGAAGGGGACAACCAGTTATGAAGACACATGCGCGTTATACCATTTCGCGATACGCCCTTGTGATGGCGACCTCGCTGTTTACGGCTGCCGCCCTGACACCGGCACAAGCTCAGGAAGCGGTGGATGCCACGACGGGCGAGGTGACCGAGGTGGTTGTGGTCGGGGTGCGCGGCTCAGTGGCGCGCGCGGTCAAGCTCAAGCGCGATGCCTCTACGGTTCAGGATTCGATCAGCGCTCTTGAACTGGGCATGTTCCCTGATGACAATGTGGCGGACTCACTCAGTCACATCACCGGCGTGTCGATTTCGCGCACGGCGGGCGGCGAAGGCCAGCGGGTCAGTGTGCGCGGTCTGGGGCCTGAATATACGCTTTCGACCTTCAATGGCCGGATACTGGCGACCGATGGTGCGGGGCGTGATTTTGCCTATGATGTGCTGCCGTCCGATGTCATCAGCGGGGCCGATGTCGTTAAGGGGGCCGAGGCGTCATTGACCGAAGGCGGCATCGGGGGGCTGATCAATCTGCGCTCGGCCAGTCCGTTCGACAAACGCGGCCAGAACGGCATTGTGCGCATCGAAGGTGATCGTAACCTGATGTCGGAGCTTAACGGCCGCAAGCTTTCGGGCGTCTATAGCAACACCTTTGCCAATGACACCATGGGGGTGATGTTCGGGGTTGTGCTTGAGGAGCGCGATGACCGGACGGACGTGGCCGGTAATGACGGGGGCTGGACACGTAATGCCGACCCGAACGACGAAAGCTGGCTGTGGGGCAATGCCTGGGGCGGCAGTATCGATCCGAATGGCAATGGCGAACTGGATGAAGATGAATATGGCCTGATCGGGCCGGGTCAGTTCCGCGTCGGCTCCATTCTGGAAAAGAAAAAGCGCACCGCCTATTCGGCCAAGCTTGAGTGGCGTCCGAGCGATAATTTCCGTCTGGTGGTTGACGGATTGGCGACCAAACTGGATTCGCCGCAGGTCGGTTATCAGCAGTCCTTTTATCCGCTTTATGCCGCTGATCGCTGGTCGAACATGGTGATCGAGAACGGCATTGTCACAGGCTTTGACATGGATAATGCCGATCCGGAAATGCGGCTCAATCCGGAACTGCTTAATCAGACGTCACATCGGGTAGTGGACACGAAACTGTTTGGCGTCAATGCTGAATGGCAGGTGTCGGACAGCCTGACCCTGACCGGTGATCTTTATCGCTCGACCTCGTCGCGTCATTCGGGCGGGCAGGACAGCTATGTCGTTTTGCGCATGAACCAGCCCAATACGGCGCGTATTGAACTGTCGGGGGATCGGGTGCCGAATGTCACGGTTAATTTCGATGATGGGCGTGATCTGGGGGGCGGGCTGGCGAGCGGGGCGTTTTCGGATTCGGATTTCAACACGCACTATTTCTCGCTTAGCGGCGACAATATTGATGATGAAATTACCGGCGCTTCGTTTGCCGGGAACTGGGTTGTCGAGGACAAATGGCTTCAGAGTGTGCAGTTTGGCGTCACGCGGACTGACCGCAAAAAATCCCGCGATCTGGTCAATAATGCCCTGACGGGCGGGGCGGATTACTATTCCGGTGACTATGCTATCAATGTCGGTGATCTGGGGGGCAATGTCATCTCGCAGAGTTTCAGCCTGCCCAATTTCATGGACGAGGTGAGTGCTGAATTCCCACGCAACTTCCTGTCGTTTGATATTGCCGGTTATCAGCGCGCTCTGGCGGCCTATGATGGTACGGCGCGTCCGGGGGGCGGGGTTTATGACTATGCCGCTGCTGCGCCAGTGTGGAATCCGCTGCAAAGCTATCGCGTAGAGGAAGAAACCTGGGCGGGTTATGTGCAGGCTAATCTGGCGGGCGAACGCTGGACGGGTAATGTCGGTATGCGGCTGGTCCAGACCAGGACCTCGGCGCAGGCCTGGGATGCGCAGATCATCGAGATCATCGAGAATGGCGCGTTTAACTATACGGCGGTCTATGCGGCGCCTACGACAGTAAATCAGGAGAGCGACTATACCTATCTGTTGCCTTCGGCAAACCTGAATTACCGGATCACCGAAGACCTGAGGCTGCGCCTTGGGGCGGCCAGAACCATGGCGCGGCCTTCGGTCGAAATGCTGGCACCGACCAATACGACGGAAAGTGTCTCGTGGGGTGAATTTACGCAGATATACAGCGGGAATGCCGAGCTGAAACCCTATTCGGCGGATCAGTTCGATGTGTCGCTTGAGTGGTATTTCGGGCGTAATTCGATCTTTAATATTGCGGCCTTTTACAAGCATATCGAAGACCAGATCACCAGCAGCTGGGAGCCTAATCAGGACATCGGCGTGCCGGGCTATATGTTCAATGTCAGCCGCCCGATCAATGGTGATTATGCCAAGGTCAAGGGCGTAGAAATCGGTCTGCAACACTTTATGGACAACGGCTTTGGCGTGCGGGCGCAATATACGCGCAACTGGTCGAAGAGCTATGTTGAGGACGAGGAGCGTCCGCTGGAGGGCATAGCGCCGTCGGTCTATTCGCTCGGTGTCTTCTATGAGCGCGGGCCGGTGTCGGTAAGTGTGACCGGCGACCATACGGACGGGTTTGCGACGGCGACCAGTGTGCTGGGGGCGGGCTTTAATGAAGAGGCCGATCCGATCACCTGGGTGACAGCGCATGCGTCTTATCGCCTTACCGAGAAGCTGGATATCAGCCTTGAGGGCCAGAACCTTCTGGATGAGGCGCAGACCTACAGCATTAACGGCAATCCGCTGTTGCCGCAGGGCTATTATCGTTATGGCGCGTCGCTCAAGCTGGGCCTGAGCTACAGATTCTAAAATATAAAAATGGCTGATGTCGCGTTTATCCCTGAGCTTCGGGTCAGGGATGGGCGTGATATTGCCTGAACAGCAGGAGATATATCGGGTGACTATTGTGAAGGTACGGCGTGCGCCTCTATCGGCGCTTTCGGGGGTGTTTTTTGTCAGTCTGGCGGCCTGTGGCGGGGGGTCGGGGGCCGCCAGCACCACGCCGTCTGCACCTGCGCCAGTCAAAAGTGTTCGCGCTGATTTCAGTGCGACAAATGCCGAGTTCGCCAATCCTGAGCGCGGGTTTTATCGGGCGACCTCTGATCTGGATAAGTTAAGCGCCAGTGTGGTGGCCGATGCCTATGCCAGCGGGTTCCGGCTGATCTATGCGCGGATTAATCTGGAGCCTTTCCGCGACACGGATATTTCGCCGGAATTTCTGGGCCGGTTGGAAACGGCGTTTGAAACGGCCCGCAAAGGTGGCGTCAAGCTGATCGTGCGGGCGACCTATAATTATCCGAGGGGCGAGACGGATTATCATAATGCGCAGGATGCGTCCTTGCCGCGGGTCAGGAGCCATCTCGGGCAGCTTAAGCCTTTGTTGCATGAAAATGCCGATGTGATTTCGGTGGTTCAGGCCGGATTTATCGGGGCCTGGGGCGAATGGCATACTTCATCGAACAATCTGACGTCGGTGGAAAACCGCACGGCGGTCAAGAATGCCCTGCTGGAGGCCGTGCCTGCCACGCGCTTTGTTCAGTTCCGTTATCCGCCCTATATTATGGACTGGGCTCCGACCCTGCCGGATATGACGGCGGCTCTGAACGGCAGTTTCCGCATCGGGTTCCATAACGACTGTTTTCTGGCCAGTCAGACCGATGTCGGCACCTATAGCGAGGATGCGACCATAAGGGCGCGGGAACAGGCCTATAATGACCGCTTGGGTGATCTGGCACCGTTTGGCGGGGAAACATGTAATCCGGCGGATGCGGTCAATCCGACACCGCGCACGAGTTGTGAGGCCATTCTGGCGGAAGGGGCGGGCTATAATCTGACCTATCTCAATGACAGCTATTATCGACCGCTGTTTCACAACAACTGGACGACCAATGGCTGTATGGCCGAGGTGCGGCGGCGCATGGGCTATCGCTTCGGGCTTGTCAGTACCAGCCATCAGGTCAGTGCCACGCGCGGCGAGAACTTCACCCTGAATTTGACGGTGCGCAATTCGGGCTGGGCGCGACTCTATAACCCCCGTCCTGTCGAAATTATTCTGCGCGATCCATCCAACGGGGCTGTGCAGCGGCTGGTGACGACGGGCGCAGATCCGCGTGGCTGGCTTCCGGGCGCGGACACGGTGCAGACGCTTTCGGTCAGGTTGCCGGCTGATCTTGGGGCCAAGGCCTATGAGGTGTGGCTGGCCTTACCCGATGCCGGTGAGCGCCTGAAAGGTGACGCGCGCTTTGCCATTCGTCTGGCCAATGCCGATGATGCGGGCAAGGGGCAGAAATGGGATGACACGCTTGGAGCGTTTGCGCTGGGGACCACGGTCACCGTTCGCTGATTAGTGCGTGTTGAAATGCGCGGGTCGCAGGGGGCATTGCCAGTCATTGCCGACACTGCGGCCACTGTACTGGCTCGCTTCGGAGCGTTCGCCGTGACGGGCCAGCATGGGATTGGCGCTGCCGGAAAAGGCAATGTCACGGTCTATGATGCTGGCTCTCAGGGCCTCATACCGGCCTTCGTGCCGGAGGTGCTCGAACTGGTCGTGGGTATTGAAAATCAGCACAGGCACGTCAAAGCGCCGTGCGGGGCGACTGGCGTTCGGATGCAGGGCGACAATGAAAAAGGCTTCTTCGGCAAAGCTTAGGGAAAATTCGGGGTGATCCGCGTTGGGGCTGACGCGCGGATCATAGGCGTAACCCTTGGCGGCATCGGTATCTTCGAGGGCCTGAAGACGTGACCACATGGCTTTTTCAAATGTGGGTTCATCAAGGGTATCGGGACCATCAAATATAACGGCAAAGCTCTGGAAGGGGCCGGGTGCCTGACGATAGGTGGTGACAAAGGCTTCGAGGCCCGCGTGAATTTCAGGGTCATGGCGCGGACAGCGCAGGTCACCGGCGTTCAGGAAGGTGATCCGATCACGGGCGAGGGCTGATTTTGCGCCGACGCAGGGGAAAGCCTTATGTCGGATATGGGCAATCAGTTTGTCTTTGAAGTCTTCGGTTCGGTCTAAAACCGGATCATAATGATCAAGTGTCTTATGGGACGCAAAGTCGGGAAGGGCTGACATGTGACCTCCTTTACAGGGGGCAGATATTAGCCAATTGATTCTAAGTAATGGTGGTGAAGGCACGTGCTTGTTTACAAACGTATAATAAACGAAAATGTCGCCCTATGGCTTATTTGCGGATTTATTATTAAATGCGCGGGGTTTTATATTCTTTGACTATGGCTGTACTTCTAAGGTCAGGCGACGCACATATTACCACTGAGGGCACATGGTACAGGAAATTTCACCGCGCACCGGCGCTGCGTTTCGCCTTAAGAAGGGGCAGCGCCTCAGGGTCATCGACCCGCAGGGCGAGCAGGTATCGGACATGCTGGCCTTCAATGCCGACGATGTTCAGGAGGTGATTTCCTCCGGCCGGACGCTTGATTATGCGTCAAAGCTGTTTCTCAGTACGGGTGATCCGCTCTATTCCAACCGCAGCCGGATCATGTTGCGGATTATCGAAGATACGGTCGGGCGGCATGATTTTCTGCTGACGCCCTGTTCGGCAGATACGTTCCGCATCATCTATGGCGACGAACATCCGCATCATGGCTGCTTCGGCAATCTGGCGCAGGCGCTGAAGCCCTATGGTATCGCGCCTGACCAGATTCCGGTGGCGTTCAATATCTTCATGAATGTGCAGGTCAATGGGGAGACCGGCGAACTTAGGGTCGATCCACCCAAAAGCCGTGCTGGTGACCATATTCTGTTTGAGGCGGATATGGATCTGATTGTGGCGCTGACGGCCTGTTCGGCGCTGCAGTCGAATAACTATGCCTTTAAGCCTATTCATTATGTCATTGAATAAGGGACGTGACGCGGTTGCGTTTTGTCTCAGGTAAGCAAGATACCCCACCACCCCCGCGATAAATCGCGGCGGTCCCCCTCCCCATTGAAATGGGGAGGAGTGAAAAGTGGTCAGGCGGCGTCGGCTATGTCGGGCGTGGCGGGGGTGTTTGGTTGTTTTAGCGCCGTGCCTGATTTTACTTCAGGCATGGTTTCAAATTGCCGGATCAGCTGGCCCAGCGTTTTGACCGGCACAGACGGTATCAGCGCCCTGAGGTGCGGCAGACGCGCATAGGGAATGGAGGGCCAGAAATGGTGCTCCCAATGGTGCCATGACAGGTGCGGGGCGAGCAGGGGGCCTTGCCACCCGTTCAGATGCAGGCGCTGGGTCGTGTCGGTGCCCTGATGTTCGATCCACATTCTCAGGCGGAAGAACATAATAAAGCTTGTGAGTAGCGAGACATACCAGATGACCGACACCCACCACAGACCAAAGGTCAGAAGCACGGCATTGAACGTCAGATGCCACAGGGCCAGCGCCGCGTAGGTGCGGTTACGGGTCGGGCGTGAATAGTCAAAGATGATCTTGTAATCAATGACGCCGCCGCCGATCAGGTCACGGGCGGCAAGGGTGAGGACATCCTTGAGTTTTGCCGGCAGGTCCCACTGATCAGCGCGCAGGCCCTTATAGACAATTTCCGGATCATGCATCGTGCCAAGGTCGCGGTGATGCAGTATATGCAGGTTGCGGTAGCCGTCACCGGTCAGGCCGAGGGGCATCCACGCCAGCAGATCATTCAGAAGATCATTCAGGCGTTTATTGTAGGTGATGGTGAAGTGTGTGCCGTCATGGCCGAGCAGGGCCAGCGCGTGCTGACGGTTGCCAATCACCAGTATGGCCGGAAGTATGAGCCACAGGCTTTGGGCCCAGCCCAATAGTCCGAAGGTGAGGGCAATCACGCCCCAGTCAAGGGCGGCGTCTTTGAGCCAGGTGACAGGGATGCGGCGGCTCAGGCGTTTGAGGTCGGCGGGTTTTAGCAGACCGTTGATGGTCTGGTCGCGATGATAGTCCATACGGGTTCCCCTGAGGATTGTCAGATAAACCCGATCGTAAAGGCCGCAAAAAATACAAACATCACGCGTATACGTGATCCTTTTACTCTCCTTAAAGGAGAAAATTAACCTTAAGCTGGGCGTGGCCGCGGCGCGCTGATGGGGCGGGTTGGGCCTTTTGTGACTATTCAGCCATGAGGTAAAAAATGCTGTTCAAATCTGAAGGATACCGGTTTGAAGATTTTGTTGAAAAGACCAGTAAGCTGACGACGCCAGGGGCGTTGTTTGAAGAGTTTACCGGCGTAATGGGACAGTTTGGCTATACGCGCATCATATTTTCGGTGCCGCGTGACGAGGCCTTGCCGGAGGCGGATAACCGTATCGGCCTGATGCATAACTACCCCGAAGACTGGCAGAAATACTATAACGAGAAAGGGTTCGAGCGGCTTGATCCGGTGCTTAAGGCGGCGGGCACCTATAGTCATGCCTTCCGCTGGCGGACGCTTGAGCGCTCGCACAAGTTGTCGGAACGTCAGATCCGTTTTTTTCGCTTAGGCGAGGAGGCCGGATTACGGCACGGCATTGGCATTCCGATGTCAGGCGATAAGGCGCAGATTGCCGGAATTGCCATGGCCTCAGGTGAGCGGGTCGATGCGGTGCGGTCTGATCTTGATCTCATCAGCGCCTATTGCAACCAGTTCTTCATGAGCTTCAAGCGTCTTAAGGGAGCGGAGCCGGTGGCAACAGACGCGCTGGTATCCTTGTCGAAAAAGGAAACCGAAGTGCTGCAATGGGTGGCGGCGGGCCGCAGTGACGATGATATCGGGCAAATTCTAGGGATCAGTGTGCACACGGTGGATACGCATCTGCGGCATGTCTATCAGAAGCTGGAGGTCAATAACCGCGTATCGGCGGTTGTGAAGGCCATTATTATGGGGCTGATAAAAATATAGGCGCTCACGCATTCGCGTGATGTTGGACGGCGGCATTACACGCTCTGATCGGGCCTGCACAGGAGGCCATTCATGATCACCGTCATTTCCCATCAGAATATCACCCGCCACGCCGAGCTTTATCTCTCGCAATTCAGGCTGAGGCATCAGGAGTTTATCGAACGCCAGAATTACAATGTAAAAACCTTACATGGTATGGAGTTCGACGAATATGATACCCTGGCTTCGGTCTATCTGGTCTATTCTGAGGACGGTAAGGAAGCGCTAGGGTGCAGCCGTCTGACACCTACGGACAAGGGCTGTATGCTGGCCGATCACTGGCCGGAACTGGTGGTCGATCATTCGCTTTTGGGGGCGTCAGATATCTGGGAGGGGACACGGTTTTGCATCAACCGGCATCTGCCCGCCACGCAACGGCAGACCATCTGCCGTCAGATAAGTCTCGCCTATCTCGAGTTCGGATTGACGAATAATATATCCAAAATCATCGGTCTTATGCCCACACTGATCCTGCGGTCGGTATTTGAACGTTCGGGCATAAGTCTTGAGAGGTTAGGCCCGTCACAGGCCATAGGCGCCCATGCAAAAATACAGGCCGCCGCTATACCGGTAAGTGCGCACCAGCTGGCGCAGGCGCGCGGTAAAACCGGCCTGTCGGCACTGACCCGCTATGAGGAGTGCTTTATTGACTATTTTGAAAAAGGCAGACAAAGAGCCGCCTGAATCGCGCATATTGGTACGCGCCTAGCTTGCTAATATCTGTGGGTTCATGCTAGGCGTGTAGGCAGATTATTGTATTATCCATTTGAGAGTAGAGTTCATGTTACGTGACAAGGTGCCCCATAAGGTTGATGTCATCGTCGGCGCACGCGTGCGCGGGCGTCGCAAGGAAATGGGCCTGTCTCAGACCGAACTGGCTGAAGCGGTGGGGGTTACCTTTCAGCAGGTGCAGAAATATGAAAGCGGTGTGAACCGCATCAGTGCCTCGAAGTTGTTTGAAATATCCAGGGTGCTGCAAACCTCGATTCAGGATTTCTTTGAATTTCCCGAAGAGCAGACCGAGAACTTTTCGGTATCGTCTTCGGAAGAGAATGTTATCAATTTTCTCTATACCTCCGAAGGCATTGAGCTGGCGCGGACCTTTACCGCCATTCGTAACGGGCGCAAGCGTCGCGGGATTCTCAGCCTTATTCGCACGCTGGCGGACGATCCGGCGCAGGATAGCGCCGTTTAATTCTCCGAAATCTGGTCAAACCGGTCAAAAAAATCACCGGCATCACTCATCTTCATGATGGTATGAATGCGCGTGCCTGACATTATCACGAGGCCCTGTCCGTACAGGAGGGGCGCGTTTAATGTGGGAGGCCGGGGCTTATGTCGGTGGAAAAAATTTCGTTTGGTGAAGGCGCAACACGCGTTCTGGATGCGCTGGAATTTCTAAAGAAGCAGTGTGAACAGTCGGGACTTGATCATATGGCGAGACATATCCATGTCGCGCTTGCGGCCTGTCTTGATGAATATGTCGAAGAAAAGCGCAGTGAGCTGGAGCGCAAGCTGGAAGGCTTTGTTGAAAAGCGTCAGCAGCTTAATTAAGGTCGGATCAGGCCCAGCATAATGCCTTTGATTGAGGCGGTGACGCGGTTATTGACTTCCAGCTTCTCGAAGATATGCCGCATATGGGTGTTGACCGTATTGCGGCTGATCAGGAGCTGGTCGGCAATATCATCGTCCGTCGCACCGGTCGCGACGCGGGTCAGAATCTCGATTTCTTTCACCGTCAGGGTCACGTTGAGACGGCCATTGGCTTTGGCGTTCAGACGCTTATAGGCCATGTAAAACTGGTTGCAGTAGGCAAACAGAAGGTCGAGATTCTTACAGCATTCGTCGGATCTGTGGGAGGTGGCCAGAGCGATGCCGGCTATCTGGGATTTCGGGCCGTGCAGGGGAATGCCGACGCCGTGATTTAAACCGGCATCCTCACCCATGCGCATGAATTTGGTCTGCTGACCCGATATGCGCGCCGTGCGTTCCACATCTGACCAGTAAAAGGGCAGGTCGTGGGTGGCGGCGGCTTTCAGGACAGGGTCAATTCTGTCGAAGCCCTTTTCGACATAATATCTTTGCCAGTCTTCGGGGTAATGATGGAGCAGGCCAATGCGGTTCAGGTCTTCGGGGAGGTCCGAATCACGCGCCACCGAGAAAATCAGCCGGTCATAGCCGAAGCTCTGCATGCTGCCGGTGAGCAGGTCAAACAGGGCTTCGGATGAGCGGGCCTCTGTGGTTTTCAAAACAAAGGTTTCGAAAGAGGCTGCATTGGGTGTCGGGACAAGCATGAGCGCCGCATAATACTGTGATCGGGTGATATTAGCGGTTCCGATATTCTGGGCAATCGCTTTTCGCATCTGTGTGGCATTATGCGCGGGGGCGGCACAGCCTCTGCCCAGATCGCCTGCTGATATTACCGGTCAGCAGATTGAAATCACCGTGCCTGCCGCGTTTTTCCTGATGAAATGACCTATCTGTGATGCATTAGATAATATATATATTATAAATGGCTTGACCTGTCGCGGACATGTCCTGATAAATACCTGCCGCCGTTCCCAATGGCGGGTAACAATAAAAAGAGGCAGGTATGGTTACGCTTACGGCTCCGGCAGGCACCGGAGGGAGCGCGGGTGCGCCAGATCACAAATTCAATCTCGGTTATATTGTCATCATCTCCTTTGTGGCGGCCCTTGGGGGCTTGCTGTTTGGTTATGACTGGGTGGTGGTTGGCGGGGCCAAGCCGTTTTACGAGGCCTATTTCGGCCTGACGTCCGAAGCGCTTGTGGGCTGGGCCAACAGTTGCGCACTTTTGGGGTGTCTGGCCGGTTCTGTGTTCGCCGGTTTTGTCTCTGACCGGATCGGCCGGAAAAAGCTGCTGATTCTCGCGGCGTTTCTGTTTGCCTCAACGGCGTTCCTGACGGGTTGGGCCACGTCTTTCGATATGTTTATCGTCTGGCGCATCTTGGGCGGCGTGGCGATCGGCATCGCGTCGAATGTGTCGCCGACCTATATTGCCGAGATCAGCCCGCCGAAGTGGCGCGGGCGTCTGGTGGTGCTCAATCAGCTGACGCTGGTCATCGGGATTCTGGGGGCGCAGATCGTCAACTGGATGATTGCCAATACCGGTTCGGGGACAGACGCGACCTCGATGGAGGCCTTGCGGGAAACATGGGTCGGGCAATATGGCTGGCGCTGGATGTTTACCGCTGTGGCCGCGCCTTCGATTGTGTTTCTGATCTGTGCGTTCTTTGTGCCGGAAAGCCCGCGCTGGCTCATCAAGGCCGGGGCCACGGAAAAAGCCAGAACCATTTTGTCACGCATCGGCGGCTCAGACTATGCCGACGCCCAGATTTCGGATGTTGCCAAGGGGCTGCACAGCGAAGCCAGTACCAAAGGGGCCTGGCGTGATCTGTTGCGACCGGCGATGTTTATGGTGCTGCTGATGGGCATGGGGCTGGCGGTGTTGCAGCAATGGAGCGGCACCAATGTCATCTTCAACTATGCCGAAGAAATCTATCGCGGGGCGGGCTATGACCTGAGCGGGGTGATGTTCAATATTGTCATTACCGGCGCGATCAATCTGGTGTTTACGCTGGTGGCGACCTTGTTTGTTGACCGTGTTGGCAGGCGTGCCCTGATGCTGTGGGGCGCCGGGGGTATGGCGCTTATTCACCTGTGTCTGGGGGCGGCCTTCTTTATGGGGGTTACCGGTGTGGCGGTACTGGGGCTCACTCTGGCGGTGATTGCGCTCTACGCCATGTCGCTGGCGCCGGTCACCTGGGTGCTTTTGTCGGAAATCTTTCCGACACGGGTGCGCGGGGCGGCCATGTCCATATCGGTCTCGGCTTTGTGGATTGCCTGCTTTATCGTCACCTTTACCTTCCCTCTGATGAACAAGGCGCTCGGGGCCGCAGGCACCTTCTGGTGCTATGGCGCGTTCTGTTTCATTGGCTTTATCCTGATCCGCAAATATGTGCCGGAAACCAAGGGGAAGTCGCTCGAGGAAATTGAAACCCAGCTTAACCTGCGCTGAAACCGAAAGGCAGATTTAATGAGCCTGTTCAAACCTAACCGCTATGCCGTTTCCATGGCCGCTCTGTTGTTGATGGCGTCACCGTCACTGGCGGAAACCTATCGTGTTGATGCGGCGACACCACCCGAAGCGCCGCGTGAAGGCCTGCTGAATTTGGGGTCAAATACCGCGCCGGACGGGCGGGTGCTGAGTGTCAATAACCGTTATCTGATGCTCAACAATCAGCCGGTTTTGCCGGTCATGGGTGAGTTTCACTATACGCGTTTCCCTGAGGCCTATTGGGAAGAACAACTCCTTAAGATGAAGGCGGCGGGTGTCAATGTCATCGCCACCTATGTCATCTGGCAGCACCATCAGGAGCAGCCGGACAGCTTTAACTGGAGCGGCAATCGTGACCTGAGGCGCTTTATTCAACTGGCGCAGAAACATGACCTTTATGTCTATTTGCGGCCGGGGCCGTGGGCCCATGCCGAGGTGCGCTTTGGCGGTGTGCCTGACTGGGTGGTGCATGCGGTGCCGACGCGTGGCAATGACCCGACCTATCTCAGCTATGTCGATCGCTATTTTGGCGAGGTCTTCAAACAGGCCGAAGGGCTTTTGTGGAAAGACGGCGGCCCTATCATCGGTATCCAGATCGAGAACGAATATAACCGCACCGGCCCGCTTCAGGGGCGTGAGCATATCGGTCGGCTGAAAGACATGATGATCGCACATGGTTTTGACCTGCCGCTCTATACGGTGACCGGTTGGGACAACGCCGTGTTTCCGCGCGGTGAAGTGATTCCGGTATTTGGTTCCTATGTCGATGAGCCGTGGTCGGCTTCAGGGGTAATGATGCCGCCGAAATCGAGTTTCGTGTTCCAGTTCGGGGTGCGGAATGAGCAGGGGCTGGGGGCGCAGGGGCGTACCTCGACGCAGGATGACGGGGCGCGTGACGCCGATATCACGCCGTTTTTCGGGGCTGAATATGGTGGGGGTGTGCCGCAGATGTATCGCCGCCGTCCGCTGATTGCGCCGGATGATATTGCCGACATGCTGGTCACCAAGGTCGGTTCGGGTGTAAATCTGATGGGCTATTACATGTTTCAGGGCGGGCAGAATCCGGCCGGAACGCCCTATCGTCATGAAAGCATAGCCACCGGCAGCCCGAATGATGTGCCCTATTTCGGCTATGATTTTCAGGCCCCTCTGGCGCAATATGGCCATGCCCATCCGGTGTTGAACCGCATTCGTCCGGTGCACTATTTCCTGCAAGCCTTTGGCGATCGTCTGGCCCCGATGACGGTCTATGCGCCGGATCAGTTGCCGAAAGATACGGCTGACCTTGAGACCCTGCGCTGGGCCTTCCGTGGCGATGGGCAGTCGGGCTTTGTCTTCGTCAATAACCACGTGCGTGAATATGAGACGCCGGCCCATGCCGATACCCGGTTTAATGTGGTGCTGGCTGGCAAGACCCTGACCCTGCCGTCAAAGGGTGTGACGGTGGAAAAGGGCGATGCCTTTATCTGGCCGGTGCATTTTGATCTGGCGGGGATTGATCTCAAGTGGGCGACCGCGCAGCCCGTGACGCAGATACGTGACAGCGAAGGGGAGCTGTTTGTCTTCAGCGGCACGGCGAAGATTGCGCCGGAGTTTGTCTTTGACCGCGCGATCACGGTGCGTGGGGGTACGCAAAAGACGGTGGACGGGCAAAAGATTGTCACGCCACGTTCGGGGGAGATTGTCACCCTGAGTGATGCCTCGGGCAAGCGCAGCCGCTTCCTTTATCTTGAGGCGGCGCAGGCGGATCGTCTGGCGGTGATCGAGATGGAGGGCCCGAATAATCAGAGTCAGACACGTCTGATCCTCAGTGACGCCCATGCCTTTGGCAGCCCCGAGGGCGGCCTGAGCCTGCGTCAGACCAGCCCTGATTTTGCGTTCGCGGCCTATCCGGCGCTGGGGGCGCAGGTGACCTCAAGTCTGGCGCTCAAGCGTGGCAAGGCACAGGGTGTCTTTGCGACCTATAGTGCGCGGGCGGCAGAGGTCAGTCTTGAGCCGGAGGTGTCGGTCTTGCGTCCGGTGGGCAAGGCTCCGCCGCTTAAGCTGCACGGGCCGCGCAATACGCCGGTCGCGCCGGTGCCTGAAAGCTTTGCGGCCGCAGGGGCCTGGAAGATCAAGGTGCCGCAGGATGCGCTTAAAGGGGTGTCGGACGTCTATATGGACGTGGCCTATGAAGGCGATGTGGCGCGTCTGTTTTCCGGGCCGGAAATGCTGGATGATGAATATTTCATTGGCCGCACCTGGCGGATCGGGCTTAAGCGTTATGCCGATAAACTTGATCAGCCTCTGACCGTGACCATCATGCCTTTGCGTGAAGATTCCACCGTCTATCTCGATCCTTCGGTCAAGCCGCAGTTCGAAGACGGGCAGGTGGCACGGATCAAGGATCTCAGGCTGGTGCCGGAATATGATCTGACCCTAAGATAGAGAGAGATGAACCCTTATCTGCGTACCCCTCAGGCCATTGGCGGCAATGCCACCCGAACCATTGTTCAGGTTCTGGGGGCTGCTATTGTGACCGGACACTATGACGGGCGGGCCTTTCCGACGGAAAAGGAGCTGGCGGAACAGTTTTCCGCCGCCCGTACCATCGTGCGCGAAGCGGTCAAGATGCTGTCCGCCAAGGGGTTGATTACCTCGCGCCCGCGTCAGGGTATTCGAGTGGCGCCGGATGATGCGTGGAATCTGTTTGATCCGGACGTTCTGGGCTGGCTGATGGAGCGGCGCTTTTCGCCGCATCTGCTCGTGGAATTTACGGAAATGCGGCTGGCGGTCGAACCGGCGGCGGCGGCTTTGGCGGCGGCGCAGGCGACTGAGGCGCACAAGGCCGCCATCAGTGAGGCGGTGGCGCGTATGTATGCGGCAGAACGTGGCGCGGACGATGATCTGGCGGCGGATATTGCTTTTCATCTGGCGGTTATTGAAGCCAGCGGCAACCGCTTTCTCAGGCAGACGCGGGTCATGATCGCTACGGCCCTGACGATCAGTATTCGCTACACCAATCAGGTCAAGGGCGTGAAGCGGGCCAGTGCCGCCGATCATGAGGCGGTGGCGCAGGCCATAGTGTCCGGTCAGCCGGACGTCGCACGGCGGGTTATGTTCAGCCTGCTGGAGGGGGCGCTTGATCTGGTGAAAAGCCAGTTACCTGCGCCGTCCTGATATATTTATGTGACAATTGGCCTGACACAGGTCATTAGCAGATCACACTCACTTCTTCCTCATTGCAGGCGGTCCGATGTCATTGTTGTCCCCCATTACCAAGATTGAAACCTTCCCCGTGCCGCCGCGCTGGCTTTTTGTGCGGGTCGAAACCGAAACCGGGCAGGTTGGCTGGGGCGAGGCGTCGCTTGAGGGGCACACCGAAGCGGTAGAGGGGGCGTTTGCGTCATTGCGTGACCGCTTTATCGGCGCTGATCCGGATCATATTGAAAACATCTGGCAGACCGCTTACCGGCTCGGGTTTTATCGTGGTGGGCCGGTGCTGATGTCAGCCCTGTCGGGGCTTGATCAGGCCTTATGGGACCTGAAGGGGCGGGTATTGAATGTACCGGTCTGGCAATTGCTGGGCGGGCAGGTGCGCAACCGTTTGCCGGTCTATGCGTGGATTGGCGGCGACCGGCCTTCGGATGTCGTCGAGGCCGCCCGTGTGCGTAAAGCGCAGGGGTTCTCCTGCGTCAAGATGAACGGCACCGAAGATATGGGCTGGCTTGATTCGCCCAGAGCGCTTGAGGACACCTTAAGGCGTCTTGAGGCGGTCAAGGCCGAGGGCATGGATGCGGGGCTTGATTTCCACGGGCGTGTCCATAAGCCTATGGCCAAGCAACTGGCCCGCGCGCTGGAGCCGCTCCGGCCGCTGTTCATTGAGGAGCCGCTGCTGAGCGAGCACCCTGAGGGCATAGAGCAGTTATCGAAGCTGACCACCATCCCGATTGCGCTCGGCGAACGTCTCTATAGCCGCTGGGATGTGAAGCCGTTCCTGCAGTCGGCGTCGGTGGATATTCTGCAACCTGACCTTAGCCACGCCGGGGGCATTTCAGAGGTGCGACGCATAGCCTCGATGGCCGAAGCCTATGATGTCGCCATTGCCCCGCACTGCCCGCTGGGGCCGGTGGCGCTGGCGGCCTGTTTGCAGGTAGGTGTCTCGACGCCGAATTTCGTCATTCAGGAAATGTCGCTGGGGATTCATTACAATACCGGCGGGCATGACCTTCTGAGTTACATCACCAACCCCGAAGTCTTTGATGTGAAGGACGGCATGGTGGATGCCCCGACCGGTGCGGGACTGGGGATCGATGTCGATGAGGAAAAAGTCCGCCGTCTCAGCCGTGACTGCCCGCCCTGGCGCAATCCGGTGTGGCGCGGGCCGGACGGCTATGTGAGGGAGTGGTAATGCGGTTTGGTGGCAAAACGATCCTGATCACCGGTGCCGCCAGCGGTATCGGTCTGGCGGTATCCGAGCGATTGGCGGCTGAGGGCGCGCAACTGGCGCTTGTTGATCATAATGCCGTGGCGCTTGAGGCCGTGGCTGAGCGGTTGGGGGCGCTGGCCCTGCCGTGTGATGTGTCTGACGAGGCGGCGCTGAAGGCGGCCTATGATCGGGCATTGACGCGGTTTGGCTATGTTGACGGGCTGGTCAATGTGGCGGGTATCATGATCTATAAGGCGCTTGAGGCCTTAAGTGGTGACGACTGGCATCGGCTGATGAGCATAAATTTCTATGCTGCCGCCAACCTGACGCAAAAGGCGTTTGCCAGCATGACGCGGGGTGGGGCGCTGGTCTATGTCAGCAGTATTCATACGCAGCAGACGTCACCGCTGGTGGGGCCTTATGCGGCGGCGAAAGCGGCGCTTTCGTCTCTGGCGCGTACGGCCTCAATTGAGGGCAAGCCCAAGGGCATACGTGCCAACTGTGTCCTGCCCGGTGCTGTGGATACGCCGCTTCTGCGTGAAAGCCCTAATATAAAATCAGGCGCTGAGGTGCTTGAGCCTGCGGATATAGGACGCCCTGAGGATATTGCCGCAGCGGTGGCCTTTCTGCTCAGTGACGACGCGGCCTTTGTCAGCGGAACGGGCATGGTTGTGGATGGCGGGCGGCTGGCGAAGCTATAAAGGGGCTGTTTATTCCATCGGCGGCACATGAGGGTTGTCTTCGGCGCGGTCGCGGTAGAGCGCGGCCCGCACGAGGAGAATGAGCGTCACCGGTGTTGTGATCAGCACGAAGCCTACCAGCAGGATTTCGTGCGCAATGACACGGGTTTGCAGCACGGCAAAGCACAGCATGGACCCCGCACAGATCAGGACACCACCCAGAGTGGCTCCAAGCGTTGGGGCATGGACGCGTTCATAAAAGGTTTTAAGGCGCGTCAGGCCGATCACCCCGATCAGGGTGAGCGAAGCGCCGCTGAGGATTAGCAGGCTGACGACTATGGCTGCCCAGAGCGGCAGTTCGGGGGCCTGTATCATTCGATTACCTCACCACGCATCAGGAACTTGGCCATGGCGACCGTGGCGGTAAAGCCCAGAAGCGCAATGACCAGTGCCGCTTCGAAATAGAAATTGCTGCCGGTACGTATACCGAAAGTTACGATCAGCAGAAGGGCGGTCACATAGAGCGTATCGAGGCCCAGCACGCGATCCTGAGCGCGCGGGCCGTGCACAACGCGCCAGGCAGCGAGGACGATGGCCACGCTGAGCATCACCTGCGCGGCAATCAGCGCGCAGCCGAGTATAAGCACGCTCATTCGAATATCTCCTTCAGAATAGGTTCGTAGCGTCGCTTGACCAGATCGATCCACTCGGTCTTATCGACCAGATCGAAGACATGCAGAAGCAGGCGGCGCGTGTCGACATCGTGCTGCGCCCACAAGGTGCCGGGGGTGCTGGTGATGATAATGGCCAGCACCGCCAGCGCGTGGGAATGGGTCAGGTCGAGCGGGATAGTGACGAAACCGGAACTGCGCTCACGGCGTTTGCCGCTCAGGATTATGGCGGCTACGGCAAAGTTGGAACGAATAATGTCGTAGATTACTATGCCGGTCAGTTTTACGCAGGCGGTAAAGCTTTTGATGCGTATACGGGGCACCTTAAGGGGCACCAGCGTCCACGGGGCCAGCAAGCCTATGATCACGGCACCGGTCAGGGTCAGAGGGGACACGGAATTATGCAGCAGCACCCAGAACAGAATAAGCGCCAGCGTCAGGCCCGGATAGGGCAGGACAAGTTTCAGTACCCGGTTCGTGATAGCGGTCATGGGGCCACCTCCTGAGGTGGGATCTCAAGGGTCGGTAAAGGGGGCGGATTTGGCAACAGGACGTTCGAGACATAGTCCCCGGGGCGTTGCAGGGCGGCAACCGTCCGGTCGGTATAGTCAAGCACCGCCGCGCCATGGGTGGTGGTAATCACGCACATGGCCAGAAGGCCGGCAATGGCGGCGAATTCAACGCTTTTTACCTGAGGCACGATTGTTTCGGCAGATCCCCAGATCGTTTCGACGCCGATGCGCAGGAAGGCGATAATGGCGGCAAAGCTTGAGACGATCAGGAGCGCAATCAGCACCCAGCCCGAGAGGTGGGCATAGTCGGCCAGACCGGACATGATGGCAAACTTACCGATAAAGCCAGACAAGGGCGGCAGGCCCGTCAGCAGGAGCGCACAGAAGACAAACCCACCATGGATCAGGGCAACGGTGACGGGGGTAATCCGCCCGACCTCATCGGTGGGGGGGCCATCATCATAGGGGTCGCGGTACTCGTCATCAAACATCGGCGCGCCGAGGGCTTCGGAAGTTGTGCCGCGCGCGCGGTTCATAAGTTCAATGAGCAGGAAGAAGGCGGCGACGGCAAAGGTCGAGCTGATCATGTAATAGAGCGCACCGGACAGGGCGCGTTCACCGCCGATGCCCACCACGGCCAGCACGGTGCCGGAGGAGGTCAGGATCGAGAAACCGGCAATACGGGAAAAGGTTCGCGCCGCCAGCATACCGGCCATGCTCATCAGGATGGTCAGCGAGCCGCCAATCAAAAGGAGCGGGCTGGCTATGCCCATGACGGTATTGTCATCTATGCCGAACACCAGAGACATAAGGCGCAAGGTGGCATAGACCCCGACCTTGGTCATGATGGTGAACATGGCGGCGGCGGGGGCGCTTGTGGCCGAATAGGTTGGCGGCAGCCAGAAGCCGAGCGGCCAGACACCGGCCTTGATCAGGAAGGCGATCCCCAGAACGGCGAAGCCGGCGTCGAACAGGACGCGCTGTTCCTGAGAGACGTTCTGGATGCGCTCGGACAGGTCGGCCATGTTGAGTGTGCCGGTAATGCCGTAGATCACGCTGACGCCGATCAGGAACAGGATCGATGCCCCGAGGTTGATGGCGATATAGTGCAGGCCTGCCTTGACGCGCGCCGTGCCTGATCCGTGCAGAACCAGGCCATAGGAAGCGGCCAGCATCACTTCGAAAAAGACAAACAGGTTGAACAGGTCGCCGGTCAGGAAGGCGCCGTTCAGGCCCATGAGCAGCAGCAGGAACAGGGCGTGAAAACGCGGGCCGGCGCGATCCCAGCGGGCTAGCGAGAAGATAAGGGTCGCCAGCGCCAGTATGCTGGTCAGAGCGACCATCATGGCCGACAGGTGATCGAGCACCAGCACAATGCCAAAGGGCGCGGCCCAGTTGCCGACCCGATAGACGATGGTGTCGGCGGACAAGGGCGAGGCCACAGACATCAGCAGGGTCACCGAGATCAGCAGCAAGGCCGCCATGGTGAAGATGCTGATGGCAACGCGCAGCGGGCGTTGCTCGATCATGGTGACAAGCGCCGCCGCGATAAGCGGCAGGATGATAGGGGCGACGATCAGGTGGGGTGAAATATCCGTCATTGCTCAGTAGTCTCCTGACCATCGACGTGATCGGTGCCTGTCAGGCCGCGTGACGCCAGCAGCACCACCAGAAAGAGGGCTGTCATGGCAAAATTGATGACGATGGCTGTCAGCACCAGCGCCTGAGGCAGGGGATCGGTATAGGCACTGACGTCCTTGACGGCCGGATCAAGTATTGGCGGCGCTCCGATACGCAGGCCGCCGACAGAAAAGATAAACAGAGTCACGGCATAGCTTATGAGCGAAAAGCCGATAATGACCTGAAAGGTACGGGGCCGGAACAGGAGCCAGACACCTGAGGCGACCAGAACGCCTATGGCAAGGGAGAGTACAATTTCCATTAGTCTGGCCTCTCGGTCTGGAGCGTTTCGGCTTCCGGTTCTGGGGCGGGCAGGGCATCCTCTTCGGTGGTGTCGGTATCGGTCTCAACGACGCGCGGTTTACGGATCGACTGGTGCGCCAGTGCGACCAGCATCAGGATCGTGGCCCCGACGACCAGCACAAACACCCCAAGGTCGAACAGCATGGCGGTCGCCAGCGGCACCGTGCCGAGGAAGGGGATATCGGTATACTGGAAGTAGGAGGTAAGCAGCGGATACCCAAACAGCCATGAGCCAACACCGGCGCCGGTGGCAATCAGCAGGCCCAGCCCGATCCATGTCACCGGCAGGACGCGCAGATGGGCTTCGGTCCAGCGCGTGCCGGAAGCCATATATTGCAGGATAAAGGCAATCGACATGGCCAGTCCGGCGATAAAGCCGCCACCCGGCATATCGTGGCCGCGCAGGAACAGGTAAAGGGCGAAGACGATGATGATCGGGAACAGCCACTGAATGACGACGCGGGGCACCATGAGGTATTCTCTCAGGGTCTGACCGACATCGCGGGTGGCGTGGTCACTGTCGAAACTGTTCTGCCAGCGCTGCTGACGCGGGGTTGCCATGGCTTCCTGAGCCGGTCTGAAGCGGCGCAGAATGGCAAAGATGGTCAGGGCCACAACGCCAAGCACAGTGATTTCACCCAGCGTATCAAAGGCCCGGAAATCGACGAGCAGCACATTGACGACATTGCGTCCGCCCGCTTCGGAATAGGCGCGTTCGAGGAAGAAGCTTGAGATCGAATTGGCCGCCGGGCGCGTCATGACGGCAAAGGTCAGGGCCGCGACCGCCAGGCCGGCAATAACGGCCACGCTCAGGTCAAGGCCGCGACGTATCTTGGAGCGGCGGGTCTCTTTGCGCAGGTCTTCGCGCCTGACCGGCAGCCATCTGAGGCCGAGCAGAAGCAGAACGGTCGTCACGATCTCAACCAGCAACTGGGTGATGGCCAGATCCGGTGCAGACAGCCAGACAAAGGTCAGGCAGCAGACGATGCCCGCGCCGCCCATGAGGATAAGGGCGACAAAGCGGTGATACTTGGCCTGATAGGCGGCTCCGACGGCGCAGACACCACCGACAAGCCACAGAAGAGCGAAGAAGGGATCGACGGCCTGCACGTTGGTTGAAATCGACAGACCACCGGATGTGGCAACTATGATCAGGCCGATGATCAGGGGCACAAGCACCAGAAGGCGCAGTTGCGGCTGAAGGGAGCGGGTGCTGAAGCGGCGCTCCATGAATCGGGCCAGCATGACGAGACGGGCCATCAGGCTGTCGAACAGACGACGTGCCTGAAACCGGTGGAGGAACGGCGGGGCACCGCGCGGGTTGGCATTGATGCGATTGCGAAAGCAGACATAGAGCAGGATGCCGCTGACCAGCGCTATCACACTGAGGGCCAGAGCCGGGTTGAAGCCATGCCAGATACGCAGGCTGTAATAGGGTGTATTATCGCCCAGTACAGCCACGACGGCGGCGTTGAGGAGTGGGGCGATGGTCAGGCCGGGAATGATGCCGATGACCAGACAGATCAACACCAGAACGGCGATGGGGAAGATCATCCAGCGCGGTGGCTCTTTGGGGGTGTGGGGACAATCAACCGGCGGCGGGCCAAAGAAGGTCTTATGGATAAAGCGCAGGGAGTAAAGCACGCTGAAGGCGCTGGCCAGGGTTGCCAGAGCGGGCAGGGCGTAACTGAACTGGGGGCTGGAGCTCTGGGCAATGGTTTCGGCCAGGAACATTTCCTTGGACAGGAAGCCGTTGAGCAGGGGGACGCCTGCCATGGCGGCGGCGGCGACCATGGCCAGACTGGCGGTGAGGGGCATATAGCGTATCAGGCCGCTCAGTTTGCGCATGTCGCGCGTGCCGGTTTCATGGTCGATGATCCCGGCTGCCATGAACAGCGAGGCCTTGAAGGTCGCGTGATTGACCGTGTGGAAGATGGCGGCAACGGCGGCCAGCGGGCTGTTGAGGCCCAGAAGCAGCATGATCAGCCCCAGATGGCTGAGGGTGGAATAGGCCAGCAAGCCCTTGAGGTCGTGCTGATAGATGGCGGCAAAGGCCCCGATAAGCAGGGTTGCCATGCCTGCGGAACCGACAAGGACATACCAGGCATCTGTGCCTGAAAGTACAGGCCAGAGAAGGATCAGCAGAAAGATACCGGCCTTAACCAGTGTCGCCGAATGCAGATAGGCGCTGACCGGTGTCGGCGCGGCCATGGCGTGCGGTAGCCAGAAGTGGAACGGAAACTGCGCACTTTTGGTGAAAGCGCCGATAAGGATCAGGATGAGGGCGGGCAGGTAGAGGTCATGGGCGCGAATACGCTCGCCTGCGGACAGGACGACATCAAGGTCAAAGCTTCCGGCCATTTTTCCAAGCAGTAACATGCCGACCAGCAGACACAGGCCACCGGCGGCGGTTGTGGTCAGGGCCATGCGTGCCCCTTCGCGGGCATTGGCGCTCTGGTGCCAGTAGGCGATCAGCAGGAAAGAGAAAAGGGAGGTGATTTCCCAGAAAATAACGAGCTGGATGAGGTTGCCCGACATCACAACCCCGAGCATGGCCGCCATAAAGGCCAGCAGGAAGGAATAGAAGCGCGGCACAGGGTCTTCGGCGGACATATAATAGCGCGCATAGAGGACAACCAGCGCGCCAATACCGGTAATCATCAGGGCGAACAGCCATGACAGGCCATCGAGGCGGAAGACCAGATTGATGCCGATGGAGGGCAGCCAGGGGATATCCGCGCGCACGCCTTCGGCACTTACGCCCTGTAGCATGGCCAGACACAAAAGGCAGGCCAGTGTTACGGTAGCGGCCAGCGTGGCGGCGGCGTTTCGGGCATAGGTGGGTAGCCATGAGGCAAGCAGGGCACCGCCGATCGGCAGGCTGATGAGCGCCAGAAGCAGGAAACTAGTCGGCATGAGGCGCTCCGCTATGCAGGGTTAAGCCTAGCGCTTGCCAGAAGGGCGCATCAACCGTTGTGAGATGTAATTTTGTGCTGCCAGGGATCATGTCTCGCCGGTCACCTGAAGCATGGCACCGGCCTTTGGCGTTTCGGCAATCTGTTCGCGGGTCGTATCACCGGTCAGAGACGGGCTCTGCGGTGGCGTGACCTGTAGAGGCGTGAACAGAAGGCGTGCGCCAGCCATCATAATCTCCCGAATTGTTTGGAACAATATCAGCGTAAACGATGGAAATCGCTTTGTAAACATACTGTAAGTTAAAGATTTGCCGGTGTGGGCCGGTTTGAATATAAAATTTGTATGCCGCACTATATCTTAGGGTCGGCGCAGAATTTCGGATGCGTAACGGTCTATCTGCTGGCGATATTGTGCGCATGGTAGATCCGTGTTTTGCGAATATATTGCCTCAGGCAGTGTGAGGCGTAATGCGGTGCTTTTGGGCGAGAATTAACGCTTGCGGAAGGCCTCGACCAGCTGCCCCGTGATGGACAGAGCGATTTCGGGCGGTGTTTGCGCGCCGATATCAAGTCCGGCAGGCCCGTTTATTCTCAAGACATCGACATCACTCCAGCCCCTGTCTGACAGGCGCTGAAGACGGTTCTGGTGCGTCCGGCGGCTGCCTAAGGCGGCAATGTAAAAGGCGGGAGACGAAAGGGCCTGATGCAGGATGTCCGGCTCATAGTCGTGATCGTGAAACAGGCAGACTATGGCGGTACAGGCGTCAATGCCAGTGGTGTCCCAGTCCTGCGGCGAGGTCATGGGAAGCGCTGTCGAAAAACGGGCGGCGGCGGTGCGTGTATCATGATCAGGGCTGTGGACGCGGATGTCTATCTCACAGAGCAGACTGATCTGCGCCAATGCGGTCACAATGGGCCCGCTGCCGAAGATCAGCAGGCGGCATTGGGGAGGGTAGGCGCGCACAAAATCCGGCACATCGTCACAGCGATAGGTCGCCGTTGTCCGGTTGTGTCGGGCCGCTACCAGTTGCGTCAGGTCGGCGTCGCTGAGGGTGACGTCGAAATAGACATATATGGCTGAGCCGCACGGCAGGGTGATGTCCTTGAAGCGTGAACCTTTGCCATAGAGTTCAAGATGGTTTGTCTGTGCCCTTATTGCGCTCAGGGCATCCTGGATCAGGGTTTTTTCGACGCAACCGCCGCTTATGGCTCCCAGAGTGCGGCCATCTTCGGCGACGGCCAGTTGACTGCCTAAGGGGCGCGGGGATGAGCCATCGATGCGCACCAGAGTGAGAAGCGCTGTGCGCTGCCCTTCCTGACGCCACGCAAGCAGGGCGTCAAGAACATAGTCGGCATAGGGCGGCGTGCGAATATCGGTGACAGAATTCACGATGGTCTGGCCAGCAGACTTTCTTCGATCGGCAGGGTTCGGATGCGTACGCCTGTGGCTGCGAAGATGGCATTGCATACCGCAGGCAGCACGGGCGGCAGGGCCGGTTCACCGAGTCCGGTCGGAGGATTGTCACTGAGGATGAAGTGGGTGTCTATCTTTGGGGTATCAGACATGCGCATCAGGGGCACTTCGTGCAGATTGGTTTGCACGGCCCGTCCGTTTTCAAAGGTGATGCACTGTTTCAGCTGGCCGATACCGTCGATAATCGAGCCTTCGACCTGATTATAGGCCCCGAACGGATTGATGATCACCGAGCCGACATCGCCTACGGCCCAGACCTTTAGGACACGCCATGTGCCGTCAGGTGCGACCTTGACCTTGGCCACCTCGGCGAAATAGCCGCGGTGGCTGAAATAGGTGGCGACCCCCAGACCGATACCGTCAGAGGCTTTGAAATCGGCCCAGCCGGAACGGGTGCGCAGGGTTTCCAGTATCTCTTTTATACGCCGGAAATCATAGGGGTTGCGGCCTTCGGGGCTTTGGGGCGCGCCGCTGGCAAGCTGGGCGTTCACCAATTCGAGCCGATAGGTCAGCGGATCTTTTTTCAGGGCGTGAGCGATTTCGTCGAGAAAACACTCATGGACAAAGGCCAGTGCGTTTGATGACGGGGCGCGCAGATAACCGGTGGGGATCGTGGTTTCGATCACCGATTGCCTCAGTTCGAAATGCTCAACCACGCCTGAGGTGAAAGCATGCGGGGAAATATTGGCTCCCGCTGACGGCTTGCCGTCCCGGCCATAGGTCACACCGTGCGCCGTATAGGCCGCTAAACGGCCCTGATCATCGATGGCGGCCTTCAGATCATGCAGGTTGCCCGGCCGGAAAAAGTCATAAGCCAGATCGTCTTCGCGCGTCCACAGCAGTTTGATCGGTACGCCCGCCTTTTGGGAAATCGCCGCCGCCTCGATCATATAGTCGTTTTCAAGCCGCCGTCCGAAGCCACCACCCACACGGGTCATGTGGACGGTGATCTTGTCTTCAGGGACGTTCAGTTCTTTGGCCAGCAGTCTGATGCCCCAGCCGGGGGCCTGAGTGGGGGCCCAGATTTCGATATGTTCAGCGCTTGCTCTGGCGGTGCAGTTTTGCGGTTCCAGTGCCAGATGCGGAATGAACGGCACTTCGTAGCGCGCCGAAACCACCGTGGCAGCGTTAGCGAGTACGTCTGCGGCCGTGCCTTTGCTCTGGAGGCTGTCGCCCGTGCCTTTGAGCAGGGTGTCAGCCTGAGTGCGATAGGTTTCAGTGTCGTGACCTTTACCGATGGCTTCGTCCCACTGCACCTCAAGCTGGTCGCCGGCGGTTTTGGCCTGCCACCACTTGTCGGCGACTATGGCGACCCCGTCCTGAAGGCCCTGAATATTACCGGTGCCTTTTAAGACGAAGACCTGTGTCACGCCGGGCAGGGCGCGGATGGCGTCCAGATTGCCGCTCAGAAATTTCGCGCCGAATACAGGGGGTTTGCGGAAGATGGCATGTTTCATGCCCGGAATGGCGGTATCTATACCGAAGATCGGTTCACCTTTGAGCACCTTCGCGCTATCGACGCCGCCTTGAGCGGTGCCGATGATCTTAAAGTCCTTCGGGTCTTTTAAGGTCACCGAAGCGGGGTCAGGCACGGTGAGTTTAGACGCCGCCTGAGCCAGTTCGCCATAATGAGCCTGCTTGCCGCTGGCCTTGTGGTGAACCACGCCGGATATGACCTGAAGCGCTTCGACAGGCGCCGAAAGTTTAACCGCGGCGGCTTGCAGGAGCATGAGGCGTACGGCCGCGCCCGCCCGCCGCATGGGTTCGTAATTGGTCGGGATCGAGGTCGAGCCACCGGCAATCTGACCGCCATAGAGTTTTTCGTTGACCGGTGCGGTGACCACCTCAACCTGAGTCCAGTCAATATCCATTTCTTCGGCGACAATCATGGGCAGGGAGGTCTTAATGCCTTGCCCGATTTCGGGATTTTTCGCCCTGATTGTGACCTTGCCGGTGGACGATATGGCGACATATTGTGTCATATTGGCCGAGGCGGCCTGCGCCTCTTTGGCGGTGGCGCCAAAGCCCAGTAACAATCCGCCGCCCGCAAGGGTGGCTGAGGACAGAAACAGGCGACGGGACATCATTACTTCGGTCATGATCAGGCCTCTCTTGTGTCGGCGGGCGACAGGCCAGCGGCGCGTTTGATGCCAGCGCGAATGCGGGTATAGGTGGCGCAACGGCAGATATTGCCATCCATGGCCATGTCAATATCAGCATCTGTGGGGGCGGGGTTTTCCATGAGCAGCGCGGTGGCGGCCATGATCTGACCGGACTGGCAATAACCACACTGCATGACGTCATCCTCGGCCCAGACCTTAAGCAAAGCCTGACCGGCGGCGGTTTCAGACACGCCTTCGAGGGTTGTGATCTCAGTGCCTTCGGCGACGCTTAAGGGGGTGACGCACGAACGTACCGGCACGCCGTCAATATGCACGGTGCAGGCCCCGCACTGGGCAATGCCGCAGCCGAATTTTGTCCCTGTAAGCCCCAGTTCATCGCGTAAAACCCACAGGACGGGCATATCTTCGGGCAGGTCGAGCGTATAGGGCTTGCCGTTAATTTTAAGCGATATCATGGTCAGGCTCCTGCGGGTTGATCCGGTGCGGTGATAAGGGTGTTTGCGATCTTTAAGGCGTCGCGTGTATCTATGTCGAACAGGCCCGGAGGCGGAGCAGCTATTCGGGTAACTTCGGTACTGTGACGGCTGATCAGGCCAAAGGCCCCGCGATCCCCCGACAGCGCGCTCAGGGTATTGAAATGTTTGCGGCTGAAAAGCGCCGGTGGAGAGACTATGCCGTCTGTTTCCGAGACGGCAATGGTTATTTCGCGGTCAGTGTCTATGGCGGCTTTGAGCCTCTCGATCAGGGCGCGGTTTATGAAGGGCATATCCGCCAGAACGATGAGGACGGCGTCGGCGTCTTTCACCGCCGCCACGGCCAGTGACAAATTATCGCCCATGCCAGCGTTGGGTGAAGGTGTCAGAAGGGTGAAGCCTTTCTGACTCAGGGCAGACGCTATCAGCGGGGACTGTACGACGGCTATTTTTTGCGCCCAGACCATGCCCTCAAGCCTGTCGGCGGTGACCAGCGCCAGAGGCTTGCCGCCGAGCAGGGCCTCGAGCTTATCGTCGTCGCCAAAACGTTGAGAGCGACCCGCCGCAAGAAAAATCAGGGCACAACGAAGCGCGGGCCTCGCTTTGCCTTTTGCCGCGTCAGACGGATCGCATGCCGGTGTTGCCTGCACGGTCGGGCCTCATGCCAGTTGGATTTTAGTTGCCTTTTAAATAGGCGATAAGGTCAGCGCGTCTTTTGGCGTCCTTCACCGGTGCCATGGTCATGGTATTGCCCGGAATGGACTTTTTGGGATCAGCCAGAAAGCTGTCGAGTTGGGCTTCGGTCCAGACGGGTGCCGCCTTCATCGCCGGTGAATATTTGAATCTGGCGTCATTGGTGCCCGCTTTTTTACCGACAACGCCCGCCAGATGCGGGCCAATGCCCGTTTGACCGGGTGTAAGCGAATGGCAACTGACGCAGGCGCCGAACGCCTTTTTGCCAGCAACGGGGTCGCCCGCCGGCACCTGAGCGGCGGCCTGACCGGCGCCGATAATTGAAACGCTCATTAAAAACAAAGTGATTGTGCGCAGCATGTCTGGGTTTTGTCCTGTATTTCCCCGAAGTTTTCAGGGCGAAGATGTCTCGGGTGGTAGTGTTTGTTATTTTTCGATTATTGATATTTTTGATCTAAGGTGATTGAAATGGCGTTTTCATGACCTGATACTTTTGATATCACGTTTTTATATGAGAATACCGGCGCAAAAAAACACATAAGCCGGAAAATAACAGGTCGAGCGCTGCGCAGAGGATTGTAATGCCTAAAATCATAACTGCCATATTGATTAAGATTCTTATGGTCATGGGGCTGACCGGAATGGCGTTTGCGGCGCCTCAAACGGAAAAGCTCATGTTATCGGGCAACGGGCCGGATGATGCCGTGGAATGGGATTTTGTCATCAGCGGCGGTATGCGCGCCGGTGAAAAGGCCAAAATCGCCGTGCCGTCCAACTGGCAGCAGCAGGGGTTCGGGCATTATCAATATGGTTATGACAAGGGGCCGCGCACGGCAGACATCGGCCTTTATCAGCGTCAGTTTACGGTTCCGGCAGAATGGAAAGACCGCACGGTGCGTATCGTGTTTGATGCCTCGATGACGGACACGCGGGTTAAGGTCAATGGTGTGTCGGCGGGCGCGGTGCATCAGGGGGGCTTTAGCCGGTTCAGCTATGACATTACAAAGCTGGTGAAATTCGGTGAGGCAAACCACCTTGAGGTCGAAGTCAGCGAAGCGTCGGCGGATACACTGACCGATATTGCCGAACGGCATGGCGATTACTGGATGTTTGGCGGTATCTATCGCCCTGTATGGCTTGAGGCCTATCCGCTGAATGCCATTACCCATATGGCTATTGATGCGCAGGCGAGTGGGGTCATTACGGCTGACCTGACGCTGAACACGCGCACCGTTACGCACATTGTCGGGCAGGTTAAAACGCGTGACGGTCAGGCGGTTGGTCAGCCGTTTTCCGTAAAACCGCCCGCCGGTGGCATTGGGCGTCTGCGCCTGAGCGGAAAGATCGACAACCCGCTTTTGTGGTCAAGCGAAACGCCCAACCTCTACGTGCTTGAGGTTACCCTGTTCGATAAGGAAACGGCGCTGCATCGCGTTGAAGAACGCATCGGGTTTCGTACGTTTGAAGTGCGTGAAGGTGACGGGCTTTATCTCAATGGGCAGCGCATTATTCTGAAAGGGGCAAACCGCCACAGCTTCCGTCCGGATACGGGGCGGGCGGTAACGCGTCAGCAGGCCTTTGACGATGCGCGTACCATGCGCGACATGAATATGAATGCGGTACGCATTGCGCACTATTCGCCGGAAAAGGACTTCCTTGAGGCCGCCGATGAGCTGGGGCTTTATGTCATTGACGAACTGACCGGCTGGCAAAAGGCGCACGGTACGGAAATCGGTCGCAAGCTGGTGCGCGCGCTTATTGAGCGCGACGGTAACCACCCGAGCGTCATTATCTGGGCCAATGGTAATGAAGGCGGCTGGAATCGTGAACTGGATGGCGACTATGCGCTGTATGACCCGCAAAAAAGGCCTTTGCTGCATCCGTGGGATCTGTTTGGCGGTATAGATACCAAACACTATCCGCGCTATCCGGATTTTCTGCGCCGCCTGAGCGGTGAGCATCTGGTGCTGCCGACCGAGTTCCTGCACGGGCTTTATGATGGTGGGGCCGGTTCCGGCATGGACGATTACTGGCGGGCGATTAAGAACTCTCCGCGCGGGGCGGGGGGCTTTGTCTGGAATCTGGCGGATGAGGGCATCAAGCGTCTGGATCAGGACGGGCGGATCGATACCTATGCCGCCTATGCGCCTGACGGGATCATGGGGCCGCATCATGAAAAATATCCCAGCTATTTTACGCTGAAAGACATCTGGTCACCGGTGCAGATTGAAACACCGGTTCTGGATAGCGCTTTTAAAGGCGTGTTGCAGGTTAAAAACGACTATGATTTCACACCCTTGTCGGCGGTTGAATTTGACTGGGCCTGGGTGAAATTTGCGTCTGCGGATGGCCAGCAAAAGGAACAGGTTCTGGCGCAGGGTCGGTTTAACGGGCCAGATATTGCGCCCCATGCGGTGGGTCAGTTAGCGCTGCCCTTACCGGCAAAATGGGCGCAGGCCGATGCCCTGCGTGTGGTTGCGCGTAAAGGGTCGGAAACGCTTCTGACATGGGTTTGGGCAAATGAGAACGCCGCATCTGTCGATAAGGCCGGACGCCGTCTGGGTACGCCTGCGGTCAGGCAGGAGGGCGATGTGATTGCCCTTTCGGTGGGTAAGGTGACGGCGCGCTTTGATGCCCGTTCGGGTCTGTTGCAGTCCTATAGCCGTGACGGTCAGACGGTGGGCCTGTCGGGTGGGCCGCGTCTGGTGTTGTCGCGGCCTCTGGCAATTTCGCAAACCGACCCGACGAAGAAGGCTGAGCCTGAGTGGCACGAAATCTCAGCGACTTCCGACGGGGTTTATCTGTTTGAGACCCCGCGTCTGGTAAACAAGGTGCTGGTCGATCTGGGGGTTGCCGTGCAGGATGGCTGGAACGGGTTCCGGCTTGAAATCACCCACGATGGCCAGAACTGGGAGACCGTCTATAAAGGCGCGCGGGTGTTTGGCGACGGGCTGGACTATGTCTTTCCGCCGCAGGCCATAAGGGGCCTGAGAATTAGCGAATTGGCCGGTGTTCGCGCGACGCCGCGGATTGCCTCAGTGAAGGTCGCCTATGAGGCCTATCGCTTTGCATTGCCGGAAACGGGTGCGGTAAGGGTTACGAGCGGTACTGCGACCGATCCGGTAACAGGGCGTCCTGTGGTCTGGCTTGAGGCCCCTAATGCCGGTGGCCTTGAGGCGGTGCGGTGGGTATTGCGTGAAGACGGGGCGCTGACGCTTGATTACGCCTATAGTCTGACGGGACCTATGCTCTATCACGGGGTCGGTTTTGATCGACCCTTAACCGACGTGGCTTCGGTGAAGGGGTTGCTGCGCGGGCCGACGCCCGTCTGGCAAAATCGTCAGCGCGGGCCGGTCCTGGGGGTGCATGAGATTGCCGGTCAAGGTCTTGACGAGCTGCCCGAAGCGCAAACGGCAGGCTATTACGCCAACCCGCATTGGGTGAGGCTTGAGGCGGGTCGTAAGGGGCTGACGATTGTCAGCGAAGGTGCGAAATATCTGCAGCTTGGGGCGCGGTTGACGGATTTTCCCACAACAACTGTCGATTTCCCCGAAACGGATATCGGCTTCATGAACGCCATACCCGGCATGGGCGCGAAGTTTCAGGCGGCGGAACTTACCGGGCCGCAGGGCGAACCCTCTGTGGCGCAAGGGCAATATAGCGGGCGGCTGATTATCAAATAGAGCCACTTTTTATATACGGGCGGTATTGGTGCAGAAATAATGCTATTACACGTGAGAAGGATTGTTATCACGTGTAATGTGGGCTATATATGAGGGATGACCGACACAAAATTGAAGCCGAAAACCCCTCGAGCTGCTATGGCCCTGGCGAAATCACAGGCCTATCAGGATGCAGCCGATGCGCCTGCAACGGTTCGTGCCTATGCCTCGGATCTGAAAAATTTTGAGGCCTGGTGTCAGCGCAGCGGCTTTAATGCCCTTCCAGCTACGCCTGAGGTTGTCGGGGCGTATCTGGCGGCGGCTGGTGAAGGTTACGCCATGCAAACCCTCAGACGTCGTGTAGCAGCCATTGCACGGGCTTCCGGCCTGACGGGTCATCCGCTTGATACAAAACACCCGGCTATTCGTGAGACGTTGCGCGGTATCGCCCGCACCCACGGCAGCCGTGGTCGCAGAGCGGCGGCACTGACGACAACTGAGTTGAAAGCGCTCAGCCGAGCCTGCGAGGATAACACGCTGACCGGCATTCGGGATAAAGCCCTGTTGCTTGTGGGCTTTGCCGGAGCCTTCCGGCGATCCGAGCTGGTTGCGCTCGATGTGGAAGATCTGACCTGGTCAAATGATGGCGTCAGATTGCTGCTGAAGAAGTCGAAAACAGATAAGGAAGGCATTGGCGCAGAAGTCATGATTGTATATGGACGCCAAGAAGCTACCTGCCCCGTCAGAGCATTAAGAGTTTGGCTTGATACAGCGAAAATCAACAATGGGCCAACTTTCCGAAAGGTTAACAAAGCTGGCAGGGTTGAGCCAAGACGGTTGAGTGAGGATGCTGTGCGGCAGGTTCTGACGAAAAGAGCGGCGGAAGCGGGTATTAAAGGCTCACTGGCAGAGCCCGTGAGCCCTCACGGTCTCAGAGCGGGCTTCGTGACCACGGCTTATCGCGCGGGTGTTTCCGACGAAGAAATCATGGGTCACACCCGCCATAGAAGCCTGGCCACCATGCGCAGCTATGTCCGGAGAGCTAAACTCAAAACCTCAGAGCCTTCAGGAAAACTGGGCCTGTGATTGTCAACCGCACTTTGCCTTATTGCGCCCCATTGCGGACCTTAAAAGCCTGTCGGCGATTTTGTTCCTAAAGCGGACTTCCGTTTGAGTGCGGGGAATTCAATGGTCGGGGACAGGCTCGAAATAGACGCCCGTGAAGTTATGAGCCTCAATTAAAGCCTTGAAGTCCTCAGTAACGAACCCCTGAGAAACGGTTTCGTAGGGTCTGAAAATATGGCATCCACCCGTAGAGACGCCATTATATACCCGCTCATATATATACTGTGGGCGACCTGGCGATAGATAATCAATATCCGAATGGGCCTCATCGATGAATGGCACAACCCTGGTTACCTGGAACGCCCAATAATCATCGGTGCTGTTTATTTTTACCCATCGCCCACAGCCCTCGACAAGGCCTTCGATTTGATCGTGCACACGTCTACTGCAGGCCATAAAGTAGGGAGTGAAGTATGTAATGTCAGGTGTTTTTCGGACTCGCCAAGAACGCTTTTCCCACTCTCCCCAAAGATCTGGCTCACCGTCCGGGGTAATTAACTTTTCGATCGGTTGATCCCAACCCTTTTGAAGGTGAAGTGCCCGCCAAGGTTCAGCGCAAAATTTAAGCTCATAAATAAGGGCCATCCGGCCTTCCTTTGTATTGGCCACCAGATTGGGGGGCCGCCTGTAATCAGACATTGCGGCGATCGCCATGACATCCGTCAATAGGGGCACGGTGCCTGACTTTCAGTCGTCAACTTCAAGCTCGGCCTGAATGCGCCTTATCACTTCGATGGCGGCGTGTTGTTTGGATCTATGTATTTCTGAAGCGCCCGCCTTGATTTCGGCTCTCCGCATCAGTTCAGCTAGAAGAGTCTTTAACCGCCCCAACTTGAGATGCGCCTTCCGGGAGTATTGTGCTTCTTCGTCGAGCGCCTTGCTGAGCTTTTTGACCCTGCCAACGTAATCGCCAAGGCTATATGGCCCAAATGAAGCCGTTAAATGGTCTCCATGCAGTTCAATAGACAAACCTTTCCAGACGCCCTCTACAACCATTCCCGAGGGCCCGAATTCAGCTTCGACCTCCTCGTACAAAAGAGGCTTGAGTATCTCTTCGGCGAATTTCGGCTCATCAATGCGCACCTCCAAAACCGGTTCTAGGGCTTCGAAATCAAACGAAAAAGGGTAAAGCCGGATACGGGCGGCCCGGTCAGAGAACTCGACTTGACCTAAAACGCCATAAAACCCCTTGATCGTAGTTAGCTGTGCCATTCAAATCGTTTCACATTCTTGAGCTATAGGACTAGGGACATCGTTATGCGCTTATGCCGCTTACCGCCATTTGAATGCAAGTAAGCGCCCAATGCGGAAATGGAAAAGCCCAATTTGCCGATTGAGACGGTGGCCTCAATAGCAGAAGTCGATCCCATTAGGCAGTAAACCGTTAAGAAGCCTTCATATGCTCGATCGTCCATCACGGAGCGCGTTGAGTAATAGGGCGAAGGCTGGCGTATTTTGTCGTCGGCTCGGATAATATAGATGATAGCCCGGAAACGGCGGGCACCAGTCCTCCAGCACGCGGATCAGCCGCCCAGAGCTAATATAGTCGGCGACTTGGCTCTCGAAGAGGTATACCAGTCCCACCCCATCCAGAGCAGCGGCTTCCATCATTTCGTTATCATTGATGATTAGATGGCCTCCGACCTTCACCTCAAATTCGGCTCCGTCCTTTTCCAACTCCCAGGCATAGATGCCGCCTGACGTCGTCTGTCGGTAACTTACACAATCATGCGCACTCAGATCGCGCGGGGTGGACGGCAGGGGCCTGCCCTCAAAATAGGACGGTGAACCAACGACAGCCATCCGCACATCGTCACTGATACGGACAGAGACCATATCCTTCTCAACCTGTTCCCCCAGACGGATGCCGGCATCGAATCGCCCACCGACGATATCGGTTAATCCCTCACTGACGCTAACCTCGAAACTAATGTCGGGATACTCCCCCATAAGCTTCGTCATGACGGGCCACAAGACCTGCTTTGCCGCATGGCGGAAGGTCGCAATTCGGACGGTTCCGGACGGCTTTTCGCGTAGGGCGCCGATCGCAGCTATCTCCGTCTCGATCTGATCGAAGGCCGGTCGCAAACTATTCAGCAATCGCTCACCCGCATCCGTGACCGACAATTTGCGTGTCGTCCGGGTAATGAGACGAACACCCAGCCGCTCCTCCAAACCGCGTACGGCGAAGCTCAACGCAGCCTGCGACAGACCAAGCCTTGAGGCGGCGCGCGTGAAGCTGCCCGCTTCGGCCACCGCGATGAAGGCAGCAAAATCACTGAAGTCGCCTTTTCGCATTCATAAATCCTATTTATGATCTCATGCAGATTATAGCGGCTAATCGCAGGTTTCGTCTTCCCATATTTTACCGCCATATCGCCGACGATTGGCGGCGCAACGGAAAACGAGACAAATGCACAAGACTGATCGTGATCTTTTCGCGCCGCTTTCGCTCGGCGGCCTGACGCTTCGAAACCGGATCGCCATGGCACCCATGACGACCTGGTCGGCGAATGATGACGGCACGGTATCCGATGCCGAAGACATCTATTACCGCTTGCGTGTAAAAGGCGTAGGGCTGGTGATTACGGGATGCACGCATGTCCAGGCGAACGGTGTCGGCTTTACCGGCGAATTTGCCGCCTGCGACGATCGCTTCGGGCCGAGCCTGAAAAAGCTCGCCGAGGCGGCTAAAAGCGGCGGTGCACCGGCCATCCTTCAGATATTTCATGCTGGCGTCAAAGCCATCCCCGATTTGGTTTCAGAAGTAGTAGCCGCGAGCGCTGTCAAGGGTGACAGCAGTCCCTTTGTCGCCTCGGTCATCCCCCGTGCTTTGACGGAATCTGAAATCGAAGAGGTGATACATGCCTTCGGACAGGCGACCCGCCGCGCCATCGAGGCCGGTTTCGACGGGGTAGAACTTCATGGCGCGCACGGCTTCCTGATCCAGAACTTTGTCTCCCCGCACTTCAATCGGCGGACAGACTCATGGGGCGGGACGCTCGTCAACCGAATGCGCTTCCCCTTGGCCATCGTCGCGGAAGTTCGCCGAGTCATCGCTGAATACGCGGATCGCCCCTTTGTTTTGGGCTACAGAATCTCGGTCGACGAACCAAACGACGGCGGCCTTCGGATTGCGGATTCGCTCGTCCTCGTCAACCATTTGATCGAGGGCGGGATCGACTACGTACACGCATCGCTTACGGACGCCTTGACGGCAACTCCTATCGGCAAAGCGGATGGCCCCACGGTGGTTCGCATCCTCGTGGACCACATCGATGGCCGGCTGCCTCTGATCGCCGCCGGGCAGCTCAGAACGCGTGCGCAAGCGGAATGCGCCATCAACAACGGTCTGTCGCTGGTGGCGATCGGTCAAGGCCTCGTCTTGAACCCTAACTGGGTCGAACGTGCCCGGCAGGAGCCTGAGTCCATCCGGCTTGACCTCGACCCCAGCGATGTCGAGCGGCTGAAAATTCCTGAAAAACTTTGGACTGTTATCAGCACCATGACCGGTTGGTTTCGCGTTCGCACCTCGACTCCAGCCTGACCTTCTTCGATCCTAATTTAGAAAGGGCGATACCATGAACGACCAACCAACAGCCCCCCTTATCCAGCCGTCGCGCCATCCGAACCGTCGTGACCTCATGAATATCGCAGCCGCAGGTGCGGTGATGACGACAACGGCTTCATCGTTTTTCACCGCGACGGCAGCTTTAGCGAACGAAAAACCATCTTCAGGGGACATTTCAGTGAAAGGAAAGACGCAGATGCAAAAGCGGAAACTCGGCACCCTTGAGGTTTCAGAACTCGGTCTCGGCTGCATGAACATGACCGGTAACTACAACCCGCCGGCAGACAAACAGCAATCGATCAAAACCATTCGAACCGCTGTCGAAAATGGCGTGACCTTTTTCGATACGGCGGAGGTGTACGGTCCCTATATCGATGAAGAACTGGTCGGCGAAGCATTGCAGCCTTTCCGAGATCAGGTGAAGATCGCTACGAAGTTCGGGTTTGCGATTGATGGAACGGTCGCGCTCGACAGTCGACCGGAACGTATCCGCAGGGTCGTGGATGAGTCTCTTAAGCGTCTACGCACAGATCGGATCGACCTCTACTATCAGCATCGCGTCGATCCAAACGTACCGATTGAAGAGGTTGCCGATGCAATTAAGGATCTGATCACTCAGGGAAAGGTCCTGCACTTCGGTCTTTCCGAGGCGAGCGTGAAAACAATCCGGCGTGCGCATGCCGTGCTGCCCGTATCGGCAGTGCAAAGCGAACTGTCTTTATGGACGCGGAATGTCGAGTTGAACGGCGTCTTGAAAACCTGTGAAGACCTAGGGATTGGCTTCGTACCATGGTCACCGGTCGGCGCAGGCTTCCTCACCGGCAAGTACGATACGACGACAGTGTTTGATAAAAAGACGGACTTCCGTGCGGGCTTCCCGAAGTTTTCGAAAGCGTATCTGCCGCTCAACATGCCGATCATCGAATGGCTGAAAGACTACGCCCAGAAAAGGGGCGCGACACCTTCGCAAATCGCCCTGGCATGGCTGCTGGCCAAAAGCCCAAACATCGTACCAATCCCCGGAACTCGCCGTGAATCCCATTTGCTTGAGAACTTGGGCGCGTGGAAGATCAATTTGAGCCAGACCGATGTACAGGAGATCGAAACATCGCTTTCAAGATTCCCCGTTTATGGAGACCGTATGGGTGAAACCCACATGAGTTCGATCGACTATACTGTCTAGCCCCCAAGACGCGATCCCAAGGTAGAGAAATAATCTGCCTTGGAGTTGCCCAATTGCGCCCGAACCGGACATATCACCCGCGCCTCGGCGATTGCTCTAAAGCGGAAGCTGGCCACCCGTCGCAATGATCCCATTGCTGACCTAATGACATTTTTTGAGCGAGCGGCCCCATAGTGTCGAGTCATGTAGATTAAGGTGTTGTTTTCAATATTGTATGGACTTCCGCGCTATCTCCGTATGCAGATTTAAGGCCGCGATACACCTCTGTGAGCACATTCTTTAAGCAGACGATTGAGTCATTGAAATAGGCGCTGTCGATTGGCAGCATATCGCCCCTTTTTGCGCGCGCTAGCGCGCCGGCTTTTCCAACGTAAATGTCGTTCGCCCTGCCGTCACCATGAACATAAATATCTCTTGTAGCCTTCAGCTCGACGTATTTGCCCCAAATTTCGTCTTTGATGGCGAAACCAAATATAGAGGCCATATAACCCTTTAATTGAGTCGGGGTGGCGTAGAGCGCATCACGAACGCGCTTCTCAGCCTTATCAGAAATTAAATCTCCAATTGATTTCGCTTCTATTACATCCTTTAAAACAATAGTCTTAATTTCGTCTTCGGCCGCCTGCTTTCCCTTTGCAGATGTAAGCAATTTGTGCGGATATGCTCTTATTATGATTGTAAGGCATGTCGATATTAGTCTTCAATTAAAGCGATCGAAAATACAAGCGATTGAACGTACTCCTTGGAAGAGATGCGCGCATCAACAAGTTCTATGATCGTACTTATATTACGTGAAAGTCCTACCGGATCTGCTTTAATGCTAGGCGCCAGAAGCCTGTAGCGCGTCTGCTTCTTAGCTTGGCGCGCCGCGAAGTCCGCCCGAATTGTCTGAAGCCCTTGGACTGCAAGCTGGCTTTCGATGAAAATATCATTCAGCTTTCGCAACGGCACATACCTTTGCGCTGCAAAAAGGGCATTATTTCTGGGCGCCTTTTTAGGCATACTCTTATTAGGCATAATAAGTTTCTCCGGAGCCGGCTCAATGTCTGCGTTCACTCATTTCTGCCCTGAGTTGCTCCCTGTCGCTAGGCCCGAGTGCAAAAACAATCTGCATCAGAGGCGTCGCCCGTTTTCGGTTGAAGACTCTTTGGGGGCATTTGGATGGTTCAATCGTCATGTCGGCTTTGGGCCATTCGGCACTCTCGCGCCCATACCAAAACTCGATAAATGGCAAAACATATCCTAAGACCGGACATCGCACTCACTCGCCACGGAGCTTCACAACACTCCGATGACTGGCTAACTCGGTCAAAAGCAGGCACCCAATCGGGCGCTTACATTGAGAATTTCGGTTGAATTTTAAGGGGCGCAATAGCTACATTCACATCATTCTTGCAAGCTGACGGACACGTATATAATTCAGCCGCCCCCTACCGTTTCAGAGGCATTTAGGTATGCTCCCGGAAGTACATTTGAGTCACGAAACGACGAATGCAGAATGGAACTTATGAAATGGCTGCGGCCCTAAGGCGCTATACAAGTGTAAATGCCGTACTTGATACACTTCTCCACAGTCGGATTACTTTACTAAGCCCGAATAGTTGGGCGGATCAAAATGATCGAGAAATGATGTCTTTGTATGGTGACTCGGTTCCCGGCCACAACGTTTTCGCCTTTTGCATGGCTGAGGGGAATGAAACAGCGCACCATTGGCAGGTATTTGCTGACGGGGGTTACGGCGCGTGCATAAAGTTCGACCAAGACCGGCTGTTATCTGCCATTCGTAATAATCAAAATGTCCGACACAGCCATGTCTCTTACGTTCAATGGCACGATCTGTCATCAGGGCACAACCCATCGGGCTTCCCCTTCATTAAGCGCTCAGTTTTTCGGTTCGAGAAAGAGTATAGGCTTGTGGCGACAGTACCCGCATCAGACTCTTCGCCTGAAGCTTACAATGTACCGATACCCATCTCGTGCATCACCAGCATTTACCTCAGCGGAGCAATCCCTGCGCCTCACTTCCAAACGCTCTACACGATAATTCGATCATTTCCAGGCTGTGGAAAATTGACATTACGACAGTCAGGGCTACTCCAAAATAAAAAATGGTCGGCATCCGTCCTAGCAAAATCTTCTTCTGAAAGAATGCAGTTGAAAGTTCACCACACACAACCCCAGGGGGAAGGTGATTGAGCTAGGCGCCGTGGCGTAATCTATGCGTCTGCATTTTTACGAGTATAGATCGAAAAAGACTCAAGTCATCTGCGTCAAATATCTTACTTTCCCTAAGCCACTCGTCACCTAAATCTAATATCCTCGATTGATCATTAAACGCAGCTAAAAAGGCTTCGTTCTTTGCAACGCTGGCCGATGAGTACACCAATGGCAACCGCCTGAACTCTTTTGGCGTCAACTCAAGCACGCCTCCACCGTAAAATCGCCCTTCAATCTCACAAAATAGTAACGTCAATGAATTATAGAATGAAAAACATATGTTCTCCATCGTGTAACCTAGCTTAGGGTACACGTGATATGCAGTATCAGTAGAAAGAACGCCTGCTTTGTTCATGCATAACTTTGGAAGCTTGTGTGATCTTTTAAAAAACAACCCCGGAGCTTGCCGAACTACTGGAATTTTATACCACGGACGCCTGTGAAGAGACTTGTACCTTTTATCGATACCCAGGTCTTCGCCCATTGAGATATATGCATAAGCATGACCATCAAGAGGTTTTCCGTCTGAGGCGCAAAAATCTATTAAGTAACAAGGATCACTCATTTCAAGTGATTGGAAGTCGTCACTTGAAAATATAGGAAGCGATTTGACATATGCGCCCTTTTTTAGAATTGGCCGAGCCCAATCCTCTAATCCAAATCTAAAAACATCTTCCTTTCTCAATATGAAGAAATCATTTGCAGCCGTAACAGTGCCTGCCGAGCTATCGCAATAGTCGCCAACCTTATTCAAATCGGCATACACCTTTGCTAAAAAATCTCTTTCATTGGCATCTAATATAAATGAAATACTCTCCATGTTAGTTGACACAGAAGCCGCTTTGCACCTTGTGGCATCTTTATTCAAATTGTCTAAGCTAGAGACCTTGTGAAAATTCACACCAACCTTATCGGGAACAGCATTCGTAGCGACAAGAACTACTGCGTCCTGATCAATGCTTTTAAAGGCTTTCTCTTCAGGCACGTATATATCGATTTGCTTGAACCGCGCAGCAAGCCACCCCCTTAAAAATTCAGCGTAGTTTACCGTGATGAGCTCGTAAGGAACGACAAAAGCCAAGGTCCCCTTAGGTGAAAGCATGCCCACGGCTGCAACCACAAAAGCAACCCAAGCGTTTTTTAAATGGGTAATTGGGTACTCGGATCTAACCGACAGCGCCTCCACGCCGAGCTTCACGGTAGCTGAAAAGTTATGCTTGCGAACATATGGAGGGTTGCCGATTACGAGGTCGAACCGCACGTCCGCCGCCTCTTGGGCGAACGACAAGAAATCCGATTGCACATAATTGGCGGCGGGTAGATTTTGGCGCGCCGCGTTCAGCGCGACACCATCAATATCTACGCCCGTCACAGCGGCGCTGGTAAAGCGACACTGTGAACTTCTTAAAAAAACGCCATCTCCGCAGCTTGGCTCAAGGATGCTGGCAACGCGTCCAGGCAAAGCACTGCAGATGCGTGCGATCTCATCGGCTACGCTTTGGGGTGTATAAACTACGCCATGCGTCCGCCGCGTGCTTCGGTCAGGCGTCAACAATCTGATCCCTGAATTTATCGTATAGGATTGTCAACTCGTCGATCGCCTCAAGCAGCTGAAGGTAGCTGGAATCTTTAGCGGATAACCCGCTTTTTACCGCGCGTAAATTATCCCTAAGCTCTCGAATTTTTTTCGATTGCCACACAAACTGATGGCGAATGAGATTCAGCTTCAAATGTTTGATCATATACGCACCAACAGGAGTGCGGGGAAGGAACCGACCATCGGCCGACCGATCTAGATGTATTTCATATTCGACCGAACAAGGGTCGACAAAACCCTCGATGTCGTTGTGGGAGATTGATGCATCGCTGCCAATCCATGTGTTTGACTTTGAACGATTACAGAACGGGCAAGCGTATATCAGATTTGAATAGGCAATCTTTAAGAGGGGGAATTTTGAGTGCGGAGCGAAGTGCTCCACGTGATAGACTGACTTCCCCCCCAGAAATGAGTCCGGTGTGTCGCAGTACCCACACGCTTTATCGAAATCTATCCTCAAAGTGGGCTTATATGCCGCGTAGGCAGATCTGATCTCCGGAGCAGACCGAACAGGAACCCTATCTCTCAGCATCTTGCACCTAATTTCCGCTCTTATTCTTGATTTCAACCTCTAACCTGCCAAGCAACTCTTCGGCTTTTTGCAGTATAGAATTGAAAGGAGCTAATGCACTTTCCTTCAATAAACGCGGCACAGCGTCATTTTTGCTCATAGCTGCTTCAAGAAAATCATCAAGATCCAAGGCTTCTTGCAGCTCGTCAGCAGTGAGTGCGCGCTCTGCAGATAGATTTTGCAGCCCAATCAACCGTTCTGCCTTGGTTTGGATCGTGGTTTGGTGCTCGTCGATTTTAGCTTTAACCCGCGTAAAAAACGGCAGTTCTGTTTTGGGCTTGCCGTTCTCATCCGGCTCTAAATCGGATTTCGGGAAGATCACATTTACATCGATGTTATGGTTTAGAGCTTCTCCAACATAGTTGGTCATCAAGAAGCAAGGATACCCTTCGTATCGATCTTGGAATTCCCGAACTAAATCCAAGCCATCGTACTGGATACCTGTTTTCTTATCTCCCAACTTATAGTCCGAAATAACAACTTGGCACTTTGATTCTACTATATACTCGATCATTTCTTCCATATTTTTTAAAGGAAGAATTGTTGACACTTCGCTTTTGGAAAAATGGCCCGACCGGTATGCGGCTCGGATTACCCGATTTCCTTCCGCAGGCTCCTCATCAATGTACAGAAGGTTCATTTTCATCAACTCTAGAAATAGGTAGGCGAATCTCGATCCCAAATCCATGCCCTAACGGATTTCGCACATCTGCTGAGCCGCCATTACTACGAACGATCGATTCAAGAATCCACATGCCCAACCCCGTTCCGATCGCGTTGCCGGATGAATCCTTTTTTGTAGTCACAGCAAATTCAAAAATATCGTTTGGCTTGCCGATAGTTAGATCAAGCCCAGGACCGTTATCAGTGTAGTCAATTTGCAATTCTCCCTTAACATTCACAATCGATTCAATAGTTATAAGGCGGGGAGTGTCCAAAACCGAGTCGGTAAACGCCTCAATGGAGTTAAGGATCAAATTGTTAAAAATACTATCAATATCTATCTCATATGCGAGTACATTGGGCGAAGGAGAAACATTCAGATCCAACTTGAGTTCAATTTCACGAGGCAGGAGAAACCCCTTCCAATAATTAGCCAAGGTGTTGATGTGGGCCTGTATATCTATATGCTTCCGACGTCGCCGTTCGGGCCTCACGGAATTCAGCGCAAAGCTAAACCACTGCTTTACCTTTCTGTCTTCTTCTGCCCACTCGTCGAGCATTATGTATGGGTTGAAGGCATCTTGTTCGAGAGCAGCCGTTTCTCTTGAAATGTAATCACCCAAGATTCCCGCCATCTCGATTGCACGTGTTCCCATGGCATTCTGGAGTTGGCCCATCTCATGTGAAAAGGATACAAGTACAGTCCCCAAAGTGGCTAGCGAGCGCAGCATCACCTGCTCTTCCCGAAGGTCGCGAATTTCAGCTTGCTGCACCTTGACGGTCTTGCTTAGCGTCAGGGCTTCTTCTTGTGCGGTTGGCGGCAAGGCTAGCGGCAAGGATTGCAGTTTACTGCCCTTCTGAGCCGACTCTTTGGCGGCCTCTCTGACCAACTTTTCTGCTATCTTTTCCCCCTTCAGTCGCGTCAGCTCGTCTTCATCAAGTTCTTTGAACAACTCAAGCAAATTGAATAAAATCGTACTGCGATCTCGCTCGAACTCGCGAATTGAACGGAGCAGCAAGTCAATAAACACTTCAAATTCAGGGCTCTCGACAATTGCTTCACGGTTCGACTGATCGCCAAGGGCCGCATTTGCTTGTCTCGAAATTTTTACCGTACCAGAAATGTTTTGCGGTGAAACTGGCCAGCTTTTCCGGGAGGGCTGAACGGGGTTTGCGGCACGTCTCTGCCCTAAGCCGAGCCAGTCGAAAGCTCGACTTCCAACCTCGCCATAAGGGCGGACGAAGAAATTGTCTCTATAGATCTTTATACCCGCGAAGCGATCCATCCAATCCTTTCGAGGGCCCGGATTGAACGACCGATAAGGATACTTGCGCTGGTCGTCTCCTGAGCCTAGCGAAAGCTTATAGAAACGAAATACAGCCGAAAATGGACCAAGTATTTTAGCGGTGGAAATAGCCTTTATATTTTTAGGGCCAAATATCTGCTCGAGGGTCTTTGTGTACGTTATAGATTTCTTTCCAAATGACGCTTTGTCAAATGGAAACACTTTCATTTCTTCTCTTAAAAAGAGCTCGGATGGAAATTCACTTACATTAAGCTCATTACGCCAGATTGTATAGGTCGCCACACCCTCTTCAGAGAACTCAACTTCTAACTTATAGTCGTAGTCCTCTAGGACTTCAGAAAATATCTCAATATCAGTTGAGGGCGAACTATCATCGTAGACAACGATCTTGAAGGACGATTGCTCATCTGGTGGCACGAGGGATGAGAGCGCGCGCCGAAGTCTGCTGGTTGCTTCAGCCGCCCACGCATCTCGTAAGCCAGAAATTCTAATGCAGGTGCCAGTGTCCCACTTGAAACTCTCTATCTCGCCCTCTTTTATGGGTTCGTCGCTTTTTTTTGGCCTCGGCTGCAAGACTGAGCTGATTTCCTTTATACTCAGCAGCTCAGTAACATCTGATTGGAAATCGGCTGTGCCTTCGTCCAGCGTTGCCTTAACCTGATCTAAGACCGCGTTTTCATCCTCGAACGCGCGCCAATCCACTCGCCAGGTCAACGTTACATCGCTTCCATCCGATGTAAGACTTTTTGAACTTAGCTTGCAGGTTTCACCAAGCCTATCCAATGCAAATCGACCAATACCCTTTGCCCCGGTACGAGTTCGACCGGCGGCCGACAGCACATTTTGCTCCTTGAAATTTGTCCCGATAACCATCCAGTTCTTTTCAATGGCATCGGAAGACATTCCCGCACCGTTGTCTAATATCCAAAGGTCTCGTATACGCAAAATGTCAGAATTTATTTTCCCGCCACTCTCTTCATTAAAATCACCGACTAAATTGTACCTAATACCGTCCTTATGATAAATTTGGCTAGCGTCATTAACGATGGCGAGTAGCTCGTTATATTCAGACTCAGAGATGCTTAGGGGAAGTGTGGTGTAGCGTTTTCGAAACGCGATCACACACACTCGTGCGTCTGCATCGTAAGAATTCTTGACCAGTTCGGAAACCGCCGCGTCCGCTGTTGACACATTTTCACGGCCAATGAGACGAGCCGTCTTAGCAGACACTTTGAATGAAAGTTGTTTAGTCATAATTTTATCTCACGGTTGACGAACCGTATCGGATTCTTCGCACCCTGTAACGAGAAAACATCTTTGATTCTAAGCGGACAGATAGCAGTACGAACGTTCGAAATGCGCACAGCTCTCTAAATGTCTGCTTTTAAAATTTTCTTTGACGGCGAAAGTCTGCAAAGGGCCAACTACGGAAAAACCCGTTTCGATGCCACCAACACGAAGAGTTTAACTATGTACCTTGAATAGGTTCCAGAAACGATCGAGGCACTCTCGATAAAGTGCAATCTTAAAGATCAGAGTTCCGCTTCCTGAAGCCCAGACGTCATACCCCTCATGAACGCACTTATTCCCTATTTGGATCGGGGAATAACAAGAAATGAAGGGCGGATGATATGATCATAAACTGCGGGTTTAAACTGCGTCACGACTTGCTTGTGAGCGTCGCTACGCTCGGGCTTCTCACTGGTCTCGGCGCGCAAGCTGCTCCGCGCTGGATGGAAACTCTGGATCGGGGCGCGGTCGCAGTGCCTGCCATTAACGGTGGCAATCTGGTGAGTTGGCGTCTTCTGGCGACAGATGCGCCCAAGACGACATTCGACGTCTATCGGGACGGCAAAAAGATAAATAGCCGCACCTTAAGTGGCGCTACGAACCTTGTAGATAAGGACGGAACACCCCAGTCCACCTACGTTATCCGAACCCGCCTCAAGGGCAAGACCACAGAGGCAAGTGAGCCGGTAAGGGCTTGGGCGGACGGTTACCTCAGCGTGCCGATCCAACGCCCTGAAGGCGGTGTCACGCCGACCGGAGAAGCCTATAGCTATATGGCTTACGAGGCCAGTGTCGCCGATCTGGACGGCGATGGCCGTTATGAGATCATCGTTAAATGGGACCCGTCCAATTCAAAGGATAATGCCTTCGACGGTTATACCGGTGAGGTCTATATCGACGCCTATACGCTTGAAGGCAAGCAGCTGTGGCGGATCAATCTGGGACGGAACATACGTGCCGGTGCCCACTACACGCAGTTTCAGGTTTACGACTACGATGGCGACGGGCGTGCCGAAATGGCCGTGCGTACCAGCGACGGCACCATAGACGGCACAGGCAAGGTTCTGGGGGATCCTGATGCCGACTGGCGCGAAACCGGTGGAGAAACCCCATCGACTGACCGCACCGGTGGCGTGGTTAAAGCCGACGGGAGTATGATCGCACCATTGCAGGGCCGTATTATAAAAGGTCCTGAGTTTCTCACGATCTTTGACGGCCTGACCGGCGAAGCACGGGCCAGCGAACTTTTCTGGCCTTCTCGCGATCCCCGCACCGATGCCCCGACGGCAGAACAACTCACCGAAACATGGGGCGACGGCTATGCCAATCGTTCCGACCGGTTTCTCGCAGGCACCGCCTACCTTGACGGGCAGCGCCCCAGCATCATCATGACGCGCGGCTATTATGCCCGCTCGACGCTGGCGGCATGGGACTATCGCGACGGCAAGCTGACGCAGCGCTGGACATTCGATTCAGACGCACAGCCCGAACCCGCAAAATGGGGCGGACAAGGTAATCACTCGCTTTCGGTCGCCGATGTCGATGGCGACGGACGCGATGAGATCATCTATGGGTCCATGGCCATCGACGATAACGGCGCGGGCCTTTGGTCGGCTGAACTCCGGCATGGCGATGCGCTTCATGTCAGCAATTTTGATCCGTCACGTCCGGGGCTTGAGCGGTTTGGCGTCCACGAGCAGCCTTCTGGTAACGGAGGCATCATTACGGCCATGCTGGATGCCGCCACTGGCGAACGCCTATGGACGATTTCCGGCAACCGCGACAATGGGCGCGGCATTATCATGGACATTGATCCGCGCTATGCGGGAGCCGAGTCGTGGACAGCCAATGACCCCGATGTGCGTGACGCCAGGGGCAATTCAATCGGTACGGTCAAGCCGCAAACCAACAAGTTTGCGGTCTGGTGGGATGGCGACCTTCTGCGCGAACAACTTGAGAAAACCACCATCTACAAATGGAACTGGCAGGAACAACGCTCTGAACGCTTACTGACGGCAGAGAACACGATATCGCCGGGCGCGCCGCTGTTCAGCGGGGACATTCTCGGGGATTGGCGTGAAGAAGTAATCTGGGCAGCCGCAGACCATCAATCGCTGCGTATCTATGCGACGCCCTATCCCACTAAACACCGTCTGGTGACGCTTCTGCACGATGCGCAGTACCGCGTCGCCCTTGCCTGGCAGAACAGCGCCTACAACCAGCCACCTCACCCAAGCTTCTATCTGGGCGATGGCATGAAGGCACCGCCAACTCCTCAAATCACCCTCGTAAAACCGACAACAAAATAATCTCATCTCACTACAGGCAGAATTTCTATGACTCGCAAACGCTGGATAAACCTCTTTACCGCCTTAAGCCTTACCGCATCTCTGGCCATGCCTTTGAGCGCCGTTGCACAAGACGCGCCGCACTTAAAAAAACAGGGCACGGCCACACAACTGATCGTTGATGGCAAACCCTTGTTGATTCTGGGCGGTGAGCTTGGCAATTCGACCGCCTCGGACCTCAAATATCTGGATGGCTACTGGCCGACGCTTAAGGCCATAGGCCTGAATACGATCATTGCGCCGGTCGAGTGGGATCAGATCGAACCCAAAGAGGGGATATATGATTTCGCCCCGCTTGAGGGCCTGATCAAACAGGCCGAAGCCAATAATGTTAAGGTGGTTCTGTTGTGGTTCGGTGCGTGGAAAAATTCCATGTCCAGCTATGCGCCGCCCTATATCAAGCACAACTATAAAACCTATAGTCGGGCGCAGGACGACAAGGGTGTGCCTCTGGATATTTTAAGCCCTTACGATCCGGATAATCTGACGGCAAACCAGCGGGTGTTTGGCGCACTCATGGGCCACCTGAAGACCTTCGATAAGAACCACACCGTCGTCATGGTGCAGGTCGAAAACGAGCCGGGCATGTTGCCCGTCGTGCGTGACTATAGCCCGCAAGCGCAAGCCGCCTATAAGGGGCAGGTGCCGAAGACCCTGACCGCCTATCTGCAAAAGCACAAGGCCAGTCTACATCCTTATGTTCGTGACGTCTGGGCCGCCAAAGGCAACAAAACCGCAGGTACATGGTCTGAGGTCTTTGGCGACAGCATCGAGGCTCAGGAAATCTTTCAGGCCTGGGGCTATGCGGTCTATCTCAATGAACTGACCAAGTCCGGTAAGGCTGCCTATGATATGCCGATGTACGTCAATGTGGCGCTCAACAGCCCTGAGCAAAAGCCGGGCGAATACCCGAGCGCAGGCCCTCTGCCGCATCTGTTCGACATCTGGAAAGCCGGCGGGCCGGACATCGACCTGATGGCCATGGATATCTATTACCCGAATTACCTAGAGTGGGCCGATAAGTTTAAACGTCCCGACAATCCGGTATTCGTGCCTGAAGCCAACAGAGCCGGTAAAACCGACGCAGGCGGCAATGCGTTTTATACGCTTGGTGAGCTGGACGGGATAGGGTTTGCGCCGTTCCATATCGAAACTCTGCCAGATCATGAAACACACCCACTGACGGACGCCTATCGCGTGCTGACCCAGATCGCGCCGATCGTGCTCGCCAACCAAGGCAAGGGCACCATGCGCGGCTTCAAGGCTCCTTTAAGCTACGAAGGGGTGCTGGACGAGACCCCGCGCACCTTCGATCTGGGCGGTTATACCCTCACCGTCTCCATGGTTGATTCCCGCACGCCCAAAGACACGCAGGATATCGCCGCTCATGGCGGCCTGATCATCCAGACGGGTAAGGACGAATTTCTGGCGGCGGGCCGTGGCGTGATCATCAGATTCTCGGATGCGGCGCAGAACTCAGGCTATCGGGTTGGCCTCGAACAGATTGTCGAAGGTGAATTTATCGATGGTCAATGGGTCGGCGGGCGCTGGCTCAATGGTGATGAAAGCGGTCAGGGTCGTTATCTGCGCCTGCCGCCGGAGAAGTTCGGCATCCAGAAACTGAAAGTCTATCGCTACAAATAGGCTGTGGGTGTGAAGGCGATCCGTAAGGCGGGTCGTCTTCACAGGACCGCCGCCTCATCGCGGATATAAACAGGAATTTGAGGAATTACAGGAATGAAACTAAAGGCCTTGATGTTTGCAACGGCGACTCTGTTATCGGCAGCCTCACCGGTCATGACGCAGCAGGCGCAGAGCCGCGCCGACTGGGCGGGTCAGGGCCAGTTATTTGTCGGCACCTGTTACCAGCCGGTTGACCGGTCGCCCGAGCAGATCAAGCTTGATATAGCCTATATGAAACAAGCGGGGCTGACGGTCGTGCGTATGGGCGACCTGTCGTGGGATTATTTCGAACCGCGCGAAGGTCAGTTCACCTTTGAGGCCTTTGACTCGGTAATAGCCCAGATGCACGCGGCGGGCATCAAGGTCATCCTCGATATCGGCGGATCGCCTGCGCCCCTGTGGCTGCACCAGACCTATCCGGGGGTTACACTCGTCAGGGAAGACGGCACAAAGCTTTATCCGGCCGAGCGCTATATGGACGACATCACCGATCCCGATTACCGTCGGCTGCTGCACCGTTTCGCCGACCGATTAACCCAGCGCTATGGCAACCACCCTGCTGTCATCGCCATCGGTTATAATAACGAGATCGGCAATGGCTATATGTCGTTCTCCGAACCCGTCCGCCAGCGCTTCATCAGTTGGCTGAAGGTAAAGTACGACGACCTGTCAGCCGTGAACAAGGCCTGGGCGACACAACGCTGGTCACGCACCCTCACCGATTGGGATCAGATCCGGATCCCGAGCGTTTCCGGCGTAGGCCCCAATGAACGTTACCTCGATATGCGCCGGTTCTGGTCGGATGCCTCGATTGATATACTGAACGACCTTGAGGCGCTTCGCAAAAAGAATGCGCCAACCAAGCCCGCCATATCCAACCTGTTCAGCGACTCGGCCCGCCGTGGCTTCGATTATCTGGCCACCTATCGCCAGTACACGACACATGGGGCCTTCGGGTACTATGCCGGAAACCCGATCGCGGGCGCGTTTGAGACCATGATGATGAAAGGCGCCATGTCGTCGCCGGTGTGGTTTAACGAATTTCAGGCAGGGAATTTCGGTTTCTATGGCGAAAAAGGCCGCTCACGTATGCTGGGCTATTTCGGCCTGCTGAATGGCGGTCAGGGTATGCTCGCCTGGACCTTCAACAGCCACCTTGGTGGCGAAGAACAGATCATCTTCGGCCTCATCGACCACGATGACACGGCCTCATGGAAGCTTGAGGAATGGGGCACCATCTCCAGAGAATTCCAGACGATGCAGACACTGGGCTTCCCGCGTGAGATTAACCCCGAGATAGCCGTCTCCTATTCATGGGAATCGCGACAGGCCGCGAGCCGTGAAGCCGAAGGCATCCGGCTGAACAAGTACTATACGACCCCCTACAGGGATCATAAGTTCAACGCCTTTGGCCCGCTGTATAATGACAATATCGACGTAGCCGTCATCAACATCGCTCACGAAGACCTGAGCCGGTACAAGCTGCTGGTCATCGCCGGTGAATATTTGATGGACAAGGCCTCAACCGACGCCGTACGCAAATATGTCAGCGATGGAGGTACGGTCATCATGACGGCCTTGTCGGCCAAGGTGAATGAAAACAACCAGTTCTATAACACGCCCTTGCCGGGCAATCTCAGTGATATTTTCGGTCTAAAAACCCGCGAATTTTACCATAACCCCCAACCGCTGACCGGCACTATTAACGGGATAGATTTCAAGACCACCATCAACCATTACGAGATACTTGAGCCATCCACAGCCGAAGTTATGGCGCGGTTTTCCAACATCGAAGGCGCTCCGCCGGTCGTCACGGTAAACCGCTTTGGCAAGGGCAAGGCCATCTATGTTGCCACCCATGCACAGCCCGCAGTGCTTCAACCCCTGTACCGCCAGCTTTATCAGGAACTTGGTATAGAGGCGGGGCCGGTAACGCCCGAAGGCGTCTATGCCCGCGTCGTCGATGGCCGCACACTGTACGTTAATACGAGCCGCAAACCGGTCGAGATCAACATCGATGGCCGCAGGAAAGGCCTCCTAACCGGTGAAAACTGGAATGATAAGCTGCAACTCGGTATCAATGGTGTCGATATTCTGGAATAGCTGGAGAAGGGATTAAGTCCAAAGCTGTGAAAACCGTGACCGCAAAACCTCAGACAGATATCGAACGCCTCAACGACCGCTACCGGTCGGCGATGATGTCTTTCTATATGCGTCGATCCGTCAGCCGCAGTGATGCGGAAGACATGACGCAGGAGGTTTTTGTGCGCCTGATTGCTTCCTATTCGGGTGAGGTCGAAAACGTCGACGCCTATATTTTCCAGATCGCCGCCAACATCCTGCGTGACCGTGCGCGCAAGGTGAAGGTGCGCAATTCCGACATGGCGCGCCAGAATCTGGAGGACATGGATAGGGTCGATCTGTTCGATCCGTCACGCATCTTGCTTGGGCGTGAATCCTTAAGGGCGGTTTCAAAACACCTCGATGACCTGCCGGAAAAGACACGGGATATATTCATCCTTTATCGCATCGAAGGCCTGCAACAGAGTGACATCGCCTCAGGCTACCACATCAGCGAACGCGCCGTTCGTAAACACATTGCCAAGGCCATGGAGCACATCATGCGTGAACTCAGTAACGAGGGGCAAGGCGGATGACCCACTCTAAACCACAAGACATTGTTCAGGATGCCGCCTTCTGGTGCACATTGTTAACCGCTGGGCCACTCACTGCGGCGGAACAGCGCGACCTTAATGCCTGGCTGGCCGAAGCCCCTGAAAATGCTGAGGCGTTAAAAGAAGCGCTCAGGGTGTGGGATAGTTTCGATGTCGATCCCCTGCCCGCAGAATTTGATATTCAACGATCTGATGCACTGAGCCGATTCAGGCAGGCAAAAAAGAGTCACGCGCGTAACAACACACGCCGCTATTGGGGTGCGGCTATAGCAGCCAGTCTGGTGCTTGCGGTTACCGCCGGAAGCTATTTTACATTTTTCAAGGCACCTGAAACGGTCATTTACGCAACTCTCCCCGCCGAGAGCCGCGTGGTTGCTCTCAATGACGGATCAAAGGTTACGCTCGACGCTGACACCTCGATCAAGGTGCAGTTCAGCCGCAATATGCGTCAGGTATGGCTGACACATGGACGGGCGAATTTTGAAGTTGCGGGCAATCCCGTTCGTCCGTTTACGGTTGAGGCTTCGGATCGAACCGTAGTCGCCACCGGCACAGAATTCTCGGTCGAAAAGCTGAATTCGGAACTGCGGGTAGTGCTCTATGAGGGCCATGTGGCGATTATGGCTAAAAAAGCGGCAATAGGCTTGTCCGGTTCAGCCCCTGAAGGTGCCGAAAGCTATACAGAAGTGGCTCTGGAGCCGGGTTCAACGTATGTCTATTCGACAGCGGCCAATTCGACGCGCGTGGTACCGTCACGCAAAAGCGATGACCTTGGGTGGCAAAAAGGGATTCTGGCCTTTGATCAGGAACCCTTAAGTCTGGCGGTGGAACGGGCCAACCGGTATTCCGAGAATAAAATTACCCTTCAAAATATCAAGCGTCAGGACATTAAGATAAGCGGCGTTTTTAAAGCGGGCGATCAGGCGGCGTTCGTTGATGGTGTGGCAACCTTCCACGGGTTCAGGGCGCGTCAGACTAAAACCGGATACATTCTCTCGGACCAATAGGCAGAAGGCCGTGACCCCTGTTTCTTTTTCGGCTATGTACCAGAAAAGCGGCACATAGCAGCCGCAGGCATGCTGGATTCGCTGAATGAAATTGAGGCTGGGGATTCATGCCCTGAGGTGGTCAGGTTTAGTCATTGCCACAGGCATATGGCCGTTAATGCTATCGCCTGACATAGCCATTGCACAAACCCGCGCCCAATCGTTCAATATCCCTGCACAGCCCCTTGATAAAGCCCTGTTTGACTATACCTCCCAATCCGGTCAGCAGGTTATCTATGACGGGGGTGCCATCGCCGGCAAGACAGGCAAGGCGGTCAAAGGCCCTCTCACACGCCAGCAGGCGTTACAAAAGCTTCTTGAAGGTACCGGACTGGGGTTTCGGGTTCGTCCATCCGGTGTCGCCATTCTCTATAAGGTCAATGACACCGAGTTACTCCCCCCACCACCCGCACGCGCAGCGCCTCCCGTTGTGGAACCTGAGCCTGTCGAGGTAATTGTCACCGCCACCAAGCGACCACGACACCTTCAGAGAGTGCCTATGGCTGTATCACAGGTCAAGGCGCGGTCATTAGAGGTGTCCGGCACAGATCAGATTGAGGAGTTATCCAAGGTCATTCCGGCCCTGACGGTCATTCAGGGCGATACCCCTGCCAACAGTGCCTACTCATTACGCGGCATAGGCACGGTTGCCATCTCCGTCTCGGCGGAACCGAGTGTGCTTGTGCAGGTCGATGATGTGCCTGCGATGTTTCAGGCCCGTGCCTTCGTTGATATGACAGATGTTGACCGTATCGAAACCTTGCGTGGTCCGCAAAACACCCTTTACGGGAAATCATCTTCGGCGGGGATCATCAATATTATGACGACCGGGCCGACCAAAAATTTCACGGCTTCGGCCACCAGTGTTCTGACTTCTGATCAGGAATATCGGGCGTCATTTTACACCTCAGGCCCCGCAGGCCCGGATCTCTATTTCCGCATCGCCGGAAATCTGGGTGACTATGCCGGTTCAGCCAAAAATCTGACGCTGAACAAGCGGGTTAACGGCTATGCCAGCCAGAGCCTGAGAACAAAGCTGTTGTGGTCACCCAATAATCAAACGCAGGCACTTGGGTCGGTCTGGTATAATCACAACCGCACCACCTGCTGTGCCTACACATTGCATTCAGCGCCTGAAGGCGTAAGCCTAAATCCCGATGGTGGGCCGGTTCAGGAACCGCAGGACAGTTTCCTCGCCGGTGTCAAACCTGATAAGACAAACAGCTCTCTACGGCAGGATACACGAACCTTCGCCGACCTGACGGACTTTGGGGCGTCGATTAGGTTTGAGCATATTTTTGGCGGCGGATTCCGGTTTACCTCCGTTAGTAGCGCCACAGATTTCCGTATGCACGATCAGGTCGATTCAGACGGGGGCGTCCTGCCGAACTATGCCGCCCGCCAGATCAGTGCCGGTCAACTGCACCCGTCTGATTATGAACAACTGATACATGCGGAACCGCGTTTTGCGAACCTTTCCGTCGAAGGCAATGTTCAGTTCGGCAACTACCGCGCTACAGGCAAAACGCAGGAATTTCGCCTGCTGTCACCAGCGGATTCCCTGCGATATATGGTGGGCGTGTTTTTCTCCGAACATGAGGTCAGGCACAAAAGCGCGCGCGGCCCGGCATTTATCCCACACAGATGGAATGCTCTGGCCACCAATCGTGACGCGGACCTGTTCGGGCAAATCGACTGGACGTTCAGGCCGCGACTATCGCTGTCAGTCGGGGCGCGAACCCAGCACAAAACTATCGGCTATCGATTTGATGACCTGCTCAGAGAGGCCACATTTTCAGGTGAACATTCTGAAACAGCGACCAGTTATCGTGCAAGTTTGCAGCGTACAAGCGAGCAGGGCAACACGCTCTATGTAGCGATGGCCTCAGGCTACAAAGGCTCCGCGTTTGATCTCTCAAGCGGCTTTGATCAGGCCCGCGCGGATGGTGGACCTGTCCGACCGGAAAGGGCAAGGTCTGTCGAAGCCGGATGGCGGGTGCGTAACACCAAAGGCGACTATGCCAATGTTTCCGTTTTTCGGGTCGATTACGACAATTTCCAAAGTCAGGTGATTGACTATGATACGTCAACAACTTTCCTGACTAATGTGGAGAAAGTGCGCACGCAGGGGGTCGAATTCGATGCCTTTTTACGGGTGATGCCTGACTGGCGGCTCACCTTTGCCGGTCATTATCTTGACGCCAAAATCGTCAGCTACCCGGACGCGCCCTGTTATATCGGGCAAACGTCCCAGGAAGGCTGCACAGGTACGCCAGCCCATCAGAACATTTCCGACCGTCAACTTCCAAACGCTTCCCGCTGGAAATTCAACCTGATAAGCGACAATCATTTCCGGCCGGATGCAAACCACTGGCTTGTGGTCAGCACCGCCTACAGATGGCAGAGCGGGATGACATTTGCGATGACTCAGCATCCCAACGCCCGCCAAAAATCTTTCGGTATTCTGGATATGTCCGTCGGTCTGCATGACCGCGACGAAAAATACGCACTCATCGTCTTCGTCAGCAATATCTTCGATACCTTTTATGTAGCCACCCGCCAATCGGACGGACGCACCCACCCCGTGTCAGTCATCCAGATACCGGCTCGGGATTCCGCGCGTTATGTGGGCTTGCGTTTGACATATAGTCCGTGACGCTCTGCTTAGAATGCGCGACCCACATACCTCCGCCGAAGTCAGTGACACGCTATCCTTTCGCGTTTTAAAGTCTGCTACTCTTACGAATGAAAATAGCAGCGCTCTTCAAATATCGGCTAATTTTCTGACTCAATCGCCGTTTCGGCTTGATAAAAATCGTTCCATCCATAACCCAAACATGCGCCTTCTGCCCTTCACGGAGTTGAAGTTGCGCCACTATTTCGTCTGGGATAAGACACTGAAGGTCACCGTTATCAAGACATTGCCATTCAACATCCCAGTTGGATTTCGTTATGTCTTCTTTTTCCACTTCATTTCCTCTTGGATTGAACCGCGCCGGGTTTGCCGGAGACCCCAACTCGTGAGAAGTAGGGTCTATGACAAGCAAGACGACAAACAAATTTTCCCCTGAAGTGCGCGTCCGCGCCGTTCGAATGGTGGTCGAGCACGAAGCTGAACATCCTTCC
>NZ_SSBC01000020.1 GCF_006475605.1 Asticcacaulis tiandongensis
ACCTCTATCCCTGATCATTTTTACAGTCTCGATCTTATACTCGCGACTATATTTTCGCTTCTCCATTTCTTACCTCCAGTTCGATAAACACGCTTTTCTTCGTGTCCGTCAAACCAGGGACAGGCCAGATGCCCCCTTCGCTCTCGAACTCGCGATGCTCAAGAACGCGGCGCGCCTGCAACGCAGTGATGACCTCGCCGATGTTGGAGATGTCATCGAGGGTGCGGCCCGCGATTTCTACGAGCGGCCCGCCAACGAGCGGGCAAGCGTGCTGTCGACGACGCGCCGCCATACCAAGTTCCTCGACTTCCGGGCGATGGCACGGGTGCTGGGCGGGCACGACTTTGACCTCTCGGAACTCAAAACCGCACCCCAGGGGATGACGGTCTATCTGTGCCTGCCTGCCAACCGCATGGCACGCTGCAGCCGATGGCTGCGCGTGTTCATCAACCTGCTGCTCGATGCGATGGAGCGTGAGAAGGCAAAACCCGCCGTCCCGGTTCTTGCCTGTCTGGATGAATTTCCGGTGCTGGGGCACATGAAGCAGCTGGAGGATGCCGCTGGGCAGATTGCCTCGTTTGGCGTGAAGCTATGGGTGGTGCTGCAAGACTGGGGACAGGGCAAGGCGCTCTACAAGGAACGCTGGGAAACCTTCGCCGGTAATGCCGGTATCCTCCAGTTCTTCGGCAACAGTGATTCGATGACGACGGAGTACGTCTCAAAGCGTCTCGGCAAGACGGTGGTCAAGGTGACGCGCGAAGGCGAAGCGGCGACCGACCAGAAGGCCTCCGGCATCACAGGGCGGTCGGAATCGCTGGAGCAATATGACCTGCTGACGCCAGATGAGGTCAGCCGCCAGTTCGCACGCAGCGACCGGCTCAAGCGCCAGCTGGTGCTGTGGGCGGGCTATAACCCGCTGATGCTGCAGCGCGTGGAGTATTTCGACGAAAGCAGTCCCGTGCATCCAGCGTTCGCCGGAAAGTATGCCTCACCCTGAGTCCGTCTGCTCGCCCGGGCGGCGGCGCTGCCTGGTAACGGCAATCCCTGCACCATGCTGCAGGTCGGCGAGGTAACGCCCAACGGCGGGATTGCGCCCCACGGTTACGGCAACAACCGCCGCCGTCCGCCCTTGCGCGTCCTTGGTTCCAAGGTCGCAGCGGCCGGTTCCGGTGAGGAGGCGCAGGACGGCAGCAGCGTTGCGACCCGCCGCGATATGGAGGGCCGTAAGGCCTGTGCCGAGTTCGGCATAGTTGATGTCGATGGTGGGGTTGGCGAGGAACTGCCGCACCTTGTCGACATCGCCGATATTGACAGCCTCCAGGAACGCCGCGTGTAACCGGCGGCGTTCGGCGTCATGTGGCTGGCTAGGCATCAGGCTCGCCCTCCTGCCGGTACTCCCAGATGCGCTCCTTGATCTTTCCGAAGGCAATGTCCCGGGTGCTGGCGTCCTCCGCCACGAAGCTCATCCGGCCCTTCTCGTATCCCGGGACAGGCGCGCCGAAATCCCGTGATTTCACGAGCAGAATAGCGGCGGGTGTCTCGCCCGCCGCGACCTTGCGGTCGAGAACCGTGTAAATGCTCGGCTCCTCTCGTAAGCTGTCCTGCACGACAAGGCAGGCCTGTCCGTTCCGGTGGAAAAGCCATCCGTCAAAGCGCTGCTCGCTGCCGCCGGAGCGCTTCAGCAGCCGCGCCAGCGCATCGCGCTTCGTCGACTGCGGCGCTATGGGCAGGCTGTAGAGCTTGTCTTCGACGACCGGGGCACGGGCTCCCCCATCCCGCACAGTGATGACGGACATCTCCGTGCGTCCGTTGGACAGCTTACGGCTTGCCGCAAAGCGCCCCTGCAGCGGCGCGAAATCCCTTCCGTCATCCTGCCCACCGAAGAACGCTGCGAACGCATGGACGAGCGGGTTGCCCGCTTCGGCTGGTCGAAGGTCGGCATCGGTCAGGAAGGATTTTGATTTAAGGTAAGCGCAGAGCGCATCAAGCCGCTCTTGGCTGGGAGTCTGCGTGCCTGCCGCGAAGCGCCGCAAGGCCTCCGCGAGCGGTTTGTAAGGGTCGCCGAGAGGCTCGTCGTCATCATCAAGGTCTTCGTCAGTATCGAGCGTATCCAGCGCGGTTTCGTGCAATTCACGGGCGATGGCGGACCATGTCCGCTTGCGGCCATTGGTATTGGTTGCGGCGTGATAATCTATCAGCGCCGCCTGTATTCTTGCGAGTATATCGTCCGCATACTCCATAGACCTGCCCATCCTGGCGAGGAAAGCGCGAGGAAACGCCGCGTCTTCCGGTGACACATTCTCATGCAGGCCAGCGCCAAACAAGGCGCGCCGCAAGGAGAACGGTCATGAACGGTCTTGCAAAAGTCTTTGAAGGCGAGCCCCGCACAGACATCACCGTGGAAGGCGGGCGCACCACCATCAATGTGGCCCTCCGCCATCTGCGCCCGTTCGACGCGCAGTCCGCCGATGATATGGCGAGTCTTCTGGCTGTCGCCGCTGTCGGAGTTGCGGGCTGGATCAGCTACGAAGCGATGGCCGTGACCGCCCCCGCTGTCGGGTTTTTCCTCGTCGGCCTGTGCGGACGCCCCTTTATGCAGCAGAAAATCCGGCACGTCGCGCAGGTGACAGCGACGGTGAAATTCACCGAAAACGCCATCCTGCTCCACAAGATCAAGAAGGCGCCCTCCTGGGAGCCGGAGCAGGACTGGCACAGCTTCGATCGCTCTCACGAGCACCGCTTCGTGTTGGTCCAGCACGACAAAGCGCAGGCCGAGAAGGACAAAATCGACCATCAGATCAGGACAAAACCCGGCCTGCGCGTAGCGCGCTACTATGGGGAGTCCTACTACGTGGTTCTTGAATATCTCGGCCAGCGCTTTGATGTGGCTGAAGTCATGGGCCAACGACGGGCCAACGCCATCCTCGACCGGCTGACCTTTTGCGACAAATACATGGACAGCCTGACGGATGCCCGCAAAAGGCTGCCGATCCGTCCGCAGGACGAATGGCCCGGGCCGTCCGGCTCGATCCCCCAATAGCGTTGCGAGAAGGACGGTGGCCATGACCAGCAAATTTGCATCCGGGAAGAAAGGCCTCCGCTCAGGCGGCGGCCTCCAGCGGGCGGCTGAAGCGCCCGAGATAGTCAGCAGCACGCTGCGCGTGCGCGGCGGCGGCGAAGACAGCGCGCTTGTCGTCCTTCAGGACGGACAGCCAGTGACCGATATAGGCGGCGTGGTCGGCCCGGTCTGCGAGCTTCAGGCCGAGGTCTGCGCACAGGAACGCCGCGCCCAGCTCGGCCACGAGTTCTTCGCGGGCGTAGCCGTCATCGCCGAACTTCTTGCGCCCGAAGTCCCGGTCCAGCCGCGTCGCATGGCGTGTCCAGTGGGTCGCCTCATGGGCAAGCGTTGCGTAGTAGGCCTGCGCGTCGCGGAAAGCCTCGAAAGGCGGCATCTGGATGTAATCCAGCGCCGGGCTGTAATAGGCGCTGTCGCCCCCATGCCGGATATCGGCGCGGGTCGCGGCGAAGAAGGCCTCGGCCTCGGCAATGCGCTCGTCGGGATTGCGGGTGGTATGTGCCTGCGCGTGGAAATGTTCTGGCAGGCCTTCGATCTGCTCGACATTGAAGACCGTGTAGGCCTTCAGAAACGGAATGGCCCGCTCGGTCTCATCGCCCGTGGCATCATCAGTCTCGGTGCGGCGCATCGTGTCGGCGTAGACGACGGGGGAGCCCTTCTCGCCCTTGCGGACATGGCCGCCAAGCTCGATGGCCTGCTTGAAGGTCATCCAGATAGGCGCCGAGTAATGTGCCGTCATCGCCGACGCCCAGAGCGTCAGGACGTTGATGCCGGCATAGGGCTGGCCGTTATGGCGCAGCGGCCGGGAAACGTGCCCCGCCGCGTGGGCGGCGTTCCAGGGCTGGGTCCAGGGCTTCACGCCCTGCTCAAGGGCTTCGATGATCTGGTTGGTGATGCGGCTGTAGACATCCAGGCGCGGGGTTTCGGTGGTGGTCGTCATGACCTTGCTCCTTGCGTTGCGGGTTTTCCTCAAGACGCGGGCAAGGAAGGACGGGCGGATAAGCCGGCGGGTCAGGCCCTAACACGGTCCCGCCCCTTGAAGGCGGGAGTGGTGCGGGCGGGGTTTGACCGGACGGCGCGCCCGGCCAGAACTCAGCGTCAATGGTTGAGGAAATCCGCTACGGCGGCGGTCATGCCTGCCCCTCCGTAAAAGCTGCTGCGGAGGCCACAGAACGATGCAATCCGATGACAGAGAAAGGGCTTGGCCATGAAGTATCAGGACTGGAAAAAGCACTCCGCACGGCGCAAGGCCGTTTGGCCAGCGGACATGAAAGGCTACCTGCACCGCCAACACAAAGTGACCATCAGCATCGATGCGGACCTTGCCGAATGGCTGGTCGAAAACGTCGTCGGGCGGTCGTCCTATACGTGCGACCTGGAAGAAACCATCACGACGGCACTGCGGATACTGCGGCGGGATGCCGGTGTGCCATCGCGCTGAGGCTCCGAACAGTCTTTCCTTGCAACCGTATTCCCGGCCCGGTTAACCTCGCTCAATGACAAAGCGAAAGTTAACCGACGCCGAAAAGGCTGAAATATTAGAAAACATGAGGGCGCACGAAGACGCAAAGGTGAAGGCCATATTAGGTCCGGATGCGTCCTGGCCGAAGGATGCTTTGGCCGCACGGTGGAAGCTGGAAAATTCCACCATGACCCTCTCTCCGGTCGACGACGAATAGCACCCTCACGCGGCAAGCCTGTCGACGCTGGTCTTGTGGTGCTCTTTGGCCAGTTCGATGCCGATATAGTCGCGGCCGCACTGCTGAGCAGCCACAAGCGTCGAGCCTGAACCGCAGAACGGGTCCAGCACCACCCCGCCTTCGGGACAGAACGCTTCAATCAGCGGGCTCAGGACCGACACCGGTTTTTGCGTGGGATGCAGGCGGTTGCCTGTGTAGGCCCACTTAATCACATCAGCCGGGGGCGCTTCCGGCAATGCCGGACTGCCCTTGGCAAGGACATAGGCGCATTCATGCCGGTGAGATAGGAAACGGGCGCTGGCCGTGTAGGCCTTGCTGAATACGAGATGGCCGACGATACGGAATCCTGCCTTGCGCCAAGCGTCGATGAACAGGTCAGCAGCTTGCCAGCCATAGAAGCTGACGCACAGGCCATCGCTCTGCAGGAGGCGGTACATTTCCGCCGCCGAGGGGGTAAGCCAGTCAGACTGATTGTCGTTCATAACGGTGTGCCCGCTGCGCGGGCGGTAGTTCACCAGATAAGGCGGGTCTGTCAGGACAAAGTCCACGGAACGGGACGGCAGGCATTGCATGACTTCAACGCAGTCGCCCTGAAATACGCGGTTTCGATAATATTCTTTCGTCATTGAGATTGCTCCTCCTCTTGCTGTTTCAGAAGCGAGGAAAGGACAGGCTGCCAAGCGGCGTCCGCACCGGAGGGGAACAGCCAACACGGGAGGCCCCAGCCGAACGGAGCGGGCGGCTGTTGCGGGCGCCGCGTGGCCTGTCAGGGCGAGCAAGAAATCTGAAACGACAGGGGGTGAGCAGCGTCGATGACTTAACGTAACGCGACAAAGATCCAGAAAAAAGGCCCTTTGCCTTGAGGGGAGATTCGCCACAACCTTGCCACAAGCCCACCCGGGCTACGCCGGACAATCAAGGATTTCTGCGGGTTCCAGCGGACTCATGATTTGTGGCAAAAAACGCCGGAAATTGACGATTACGACAACTAAATTGCAGCTAAGTATTTGATTTTAAAGTGGAGCGGGCGACGGGGGTCGAACCCGCGACATTCAGCTTGGGAAGCTGAGAAAGAGTCTAAGGTTTCTGCGGCCTCCAGCCGATTTGCCACATATTTGCCACATCGATTTTCTGCCTTTGTTCTCGCTACACAAACTTACTCGGCTGCCATCAGTTCTGCCGCAAATTCTTCGGCCGTGCGCTGATGTTTCGCTTCTTTATCTTTCAACAGATGACCGTAGACATTCAAGGTAATTTGGATGTCGGCATGGCCCATGCTGGTCTGGATAAACTTCAGGTCTTCGCCCTTGGCGATCAACTTCGATGCGAAATAGTGCCTCAAGGCATAGGGAGTGAAGCGAGGCCGCATGGAGCCTTCTTTCCCGTTGGGGTCTGCCTCCATCAGGTTCGCCGCCTTCATCAGGGGCTCCCAGCAGCGCCGCGCAAAGTTGTTAAGCGCCATCGGTTTGCCCTGCGCCGTCGGGAACACGAGGCCTAACGTCGATGCCGGGCAATGTTGCCGCCAATCCAAGATCATCTTCCCTACAGCCTCAGGAAGGTAAATGGTGCGCCGACCAGCGCGGGACTTTACCGGTCCAATCTGGTTGAGGCGGTCAGCGCGCTGCCGGACATGGACGCGGTCAATAGCGACATTGCTCCAAGCCAGGCCCCGATACTCGGACGGGCGCATACCTGAAAACACGGCAAGGTAAATCATCGGGCGATAGCGGCGCCAGGCTTTCGCCAGCTGCTCTGACCCTTCGCCCACGGCATCCGCCGCCTTCAGGAGTGCGCGGACCTCGTCGTCGGTCGGGATGCGGACTTCGCTGTCATCCTCTTCATACCGGCCATCTGCCCGGATGGTGATACCAGCGGCAGGATCGTCCTTAATCAGGCCCTGGAATCTCATCTCGATGATGACCGAATGGAATGAGGACAGGGTGCGGCGCGCCAGATCCCGGCTCTTGTGCTGAAGCAGCCAGTTCCGGAAATGCACGACGTCAGCGGCCTCAAGTTCGTGCAGGTGCTTCTCCCATGCATACGCCATCATGACGGCGCCACGGCGCTGATATTCAACATGGGTGGTGGTCTCCACCTTCTCCCGCCCATCACGGCCAATCTTCTCGCAGGTATCGAGCCAGATTTGTACGGCTTCCGGTACGGTCACTTTCCGTCCGCCAGCGATATGTTTGAGGCTGCCCAGATTTTCGGTGAAAGCGCGCGCCTCCTTCAACGTATCGAAGGTGGCGTAGGCATAGCCGGTCTTTGTGCTTTTGCTCGGATACCGGACCTGATAATTCGTCCCGTTACTGCCCGTGCGCTTCCTTATATCTGCCATGCAAAATCATTGTTTTTATTGTTGTTTCAAGTATAGAACAAAATACGAACATAGAAGTCAATCGTTATCATTGAAGTCTCGGACAGCTTCATTCTGAAGTTGCTGGTATATCGCGACCAGCGTGCCTTTCTCGATCTTTAGCGTGCCTTCTATCGGGTCAACAAAAAATGGCAGCTTGCGATGGCCATGGGCGTCACGATCGGCGGCCCGCTTCATCTGGCGCGGCGTCAACTCTACCCCTATTTCCGCCAGCACCTGGCGCGCTTGTTCCAGACCTACGTAACAGGGCGGCAGTTTCATGCCGCACCACCTTTCCCATTCTCGCTCCGGCTATTCGTCAGAGGTTGTAGTCCTCTGCCGCCGACCGGTAGGGCCCTTTCTTGGTCACGCGCGAAAGCGCCTTCCCGCGCTCGTCGCGCAGGATGACCTTTTCGCCGAATTCATCAGTGGGATTCACAAAGAGGGTCACGTTGCGCGAATGGCGCAAGTTGTATTCGTCTTCGATTTCTCCAAGGGCCTCAAATATCGCCTGCCGTACCTGGGCCATCGTTAGATCGCCGCGTACGCTTATCATTATCGACACGCAAATCTCTTAAATAGTCTCTCCCAATATAAGGACATTCTACCACGCACCCGCGGCGGCCAGCAAATTTCGCGAGAGTTTGCGACGCCGCGCATGGCGCCCGACAGGCTCATATCTCGCTCTCTCCGGGCGCAGCGCTATCCATCACTCCTTTCTCTTCCGCAACCCGCAATCGGTCCTTCTGCCGATTGTCTGTGTGTGGGGCTCAAAGGCCCCGATTGGCGGGGCCGCGAGAGAAAGGAAATGCGATGTCCCGCACCTACACCCTTCAAGACCTTCAATCCCTGAGCCTGTCCGCGCTTCACACCCTGCGCGGCAAACTGTACCGCGAGCTGGCGCTGGCTCCCCCGCATTCGGGGGAGGCACGCGCGACTCTTAAGAGCCTTGATGCCGTGAACCGCGTCATCCGGCAGCGCACGACCAGCCCCCGCATGGGCTAGCCGGCAGGCGCGAGGTTTTCGCGTGGAACGAGATAGTACTGACCTGTTACAAGGTCAGTACTAATCGCCCCGCTCTTCAAAGGTCTCGGCCATGTCGAATACGAAAACAACCATCATGATGCCTGACTCGATTGAGCGCTTTATTGCCGAAGGGTTCGACCGCCTTAGTGTCGACGGCGCGACGTCCGCACAACAGACCGAAGCGTTTCAGGAGATGGTCAATCTCCTTGCCATACTCATGTCCGGCCATCACGGCCCGGACATGGATGACCCTGCCTACTTCCGGCAGGCGCAGGACAATCTCTACGCTTGGGGCCATGGCCGGCGCGTGACACCGGAGGCGCAGGCCGTCGGCAGGTCCTTCCTCGCTTTCCTCAAGGAAGCCGTTGAAAGCCCTGCTTTCGAGATCCTTCAGGAAAACACCCGCCGCGGCGACGAGTCTGACGCTTTCGACCCCGGCGGCGGCCTGAAGGACCGACGCGAAGACAGTGGTGACGGCCAAGCATAGGCCGTCATCGTGATGTTCTACCCCAACCCTTTCCCGAGGACGCGGAGATGCGCGGACGCCAGTCCAGCCATCGCGAGCTGCTGCGCCCTGCTGCCGGCCAGAAGGCCAGCGGCAGTGACGGCACGCGTCCTGCTGTTGTCTGCGAAGAGCTTGAGCATCTGCCCGTCACTGCCGAAGAATTGGATGCCATCGAAGCATTCCTGATGCCGCAGATACTGCACCTGCTGGGAACAACCCCCAGCAAGCATGACGACTCGAAACGGCCCCAAACAGCTGCGATAGTGCTGGAAAGCGAGGGGGCAGCGTCATGAAGCTTCTCAACAGCACGAATCTGGAAGCGAAGAACGCTGACAGCCTGCGCGCAGCCCTCTATTTGCGCGTCTCGACAGGTCGCCAGGCCGAAAACGACCTCTCCATCCCGGACCAGCGGCGGCAGGCACAAGAATTCTGCAAAGCGCGCGGCTGGGAGGTCGTCATCGAATTCGTCGATGCCGGCCTCAGCGGGACCGACGACCGCCGTCCCGAGCTGCAGCGGCTGCTCGACTTGGCGGCGGGCGGGGATTCACCCTTCGATGTCGTAGTCGTCCATTCCTTTAGCCGCTTCGCGCGCGATCATTTCGCGCTCGAATATCATGTCCGCCGCCTGCGCAAAAACGGCGTCAAGCTCGTCAGCATCACCCAAGACCTTGGCGATGACCCGATGAGCGTGATGGTCAGGCAGGTCTTCGCACTGTTCGACGAGTACCAGTCCAAGGAGAATGCAAAGCACGTTCTCCGTGCCATGCAGGAGAACGCCCGGCAAGGCTTCTGGAATGGCGCTGCCGCGCCTTATGGATACGCCATTGTGGCTGCGGAGCAGCGGGGAGCAAAAACCAAAAAGCGCCTCGCCATCGATGCCGTAGAAGCAGAAGTGGTGCGGCTCATGTTCCGCCTTGTCCACGAAGGCAATGGCACAAGCGGCCCCCTCGGCGTCAAAGCCCTTGCCTGCTACCTAAACGAACGGGGCTACCGCACCCGGCGCGGCGCGCGGTGGGGTATCGGCCCGCTGCACGCCCTCCTGACCAGTCCGACCTACAAGGGTGAGTACCGCTTTAACCGCAAGGTCTGGAAGACAAAGGAAGACAAGCCCGCCGCCGACCAGATTATGGTTGCGGTTGATCCCATCATTGACCCGGCCTTATTCGATGCCGTGCAGGCCCGTCTGAAATCCCGCAACCCCAAACAGACGCCGCCGCGCGTCGTCACCGGTCCCATCCTCCTGACGGGCCTAGCGACCTGCGCCAGCTGCGGCGGCGGTATGACGCTGCGGACTGGCAAGTCAGGCCGCTACCGCTATTACACCTGCGCCACCTGCGCCCAGCAGGGCAAGTCTGCCTGCCCGGGCCGGTCCATCCCGATGGACAAGCTCGACCAGATCGTCACTGACCAGCTCAATGCATCCCTATTCACCCCGGAGAGGGTCCGCGCCATCCTTGGCGGCCTGATGGCCCGGCAGGCCTCGCGCAGCGAAGACCATGCGCAGCGCCTTACGGCCCTCCAGAACAAGATGTCAGATTGCGAGAGCCGCCTGTCACGTCTCTACGAAGCTATCGAGAACGGCATAGCCGACTCATCCGACCCGACCTTGAAAGAGCGGCTGGCCGCGCTCAAGGCCGAACGCGATCAGGCGAAGGCCGCCAAGGACCGCGCCTTCGCCGAGCTCCAGCCGGAAACCAGAATCACCGAAGAGAAGATCAGCGCCTTCGCAGCGCTCATGCGCGACAACGTCGCAAACGGCGCTATTCCGTTCCGCCGCGCCTATCTGCGCTCCGTCATCGACCAGGTCGAAGTCGACGACACGGAAATCCGAATCCACGGGCGGCGGGATGTTCTAGAGCGGCTTGTGATGGGTGGTGGGGCTACTCCGGCAGGAGTGCCCAGTTTTGTTCGTAAATGGCGCACCCGACAGGATTCGAACCTGTGACCTCTGCCTTCGGAGGGCAGCACTCTATCCAGCTGAGCTACGGGTGCGTAGGGCGCGCAGATAAACCAGCTCCGGCGCAATGGGGCGGAACCTATGCTAAAGCGCTCTCAGGCTCAATGAGAAAATAAGGCCGCACACAAAAATCATGATTTGCCCGTTGGTTTGAGCGTTTATCTGGCTGGTGGCTGTGAATAAAACGGTCACCTAATGGTTAAATCCCTGTCATCAAACCCTCTTATGGTACGGCTTCGGGTATAGTTTTTGGAGCGAAGCCATGTCCGAGGGGAAGATCAATCGTCGCCGCGCACTGCTGACGTTTGGGCTGGCGGGGCTGGCGCCAGCGGTCGGTGGTGCAGGTATTGCTGGCATCGAAGGGGTGCATTTCGCACATGGGGTAGCGTCTGGTGATCCTTTGCAGGACAGGCTGATCATCTGGACACGCCTGACTGCTGACAGGGCCACAGAGGTTATCTGGCAGGTCGCCGAAGACGAAGACTTTGGCCGGATTGTGCAGAGGGGACGTTTCATTACCGATCAGGGCCGTGATTATACGGTTAAGGTCGATGTCGGCGGGCTGGAGGCGGGGCAGGGTTATTTCTACCGCTTTCTGAGCGCCGGGCAGATATCACCTGTGGGGCAGGCAAAGACCCTGCCGGAAAATACGGATCGTCTGGTGCTGGCGGTGGCGTCCTGTTCGTTGCATCCCAATGGCTATTTCAATGCCTATCAGGCGATTGCCGACCTTAAGGAGGTCGATGCGGTTGTTCACCTTGGGGACTATATTTATGAATACGGGGCGGGTTTAAACGACTATGGCATGGCCAATGGCCAGCTTTTGGGGCGCATTCCCGAACCGCCGCATGAGATCGTAAGCTTGCAGGATTATCGCCAGCGCCACGCGCAGTATAAGCGTGAGCCGGAGCTTCAGGCGGCGCATGCGCGGGCGGCGTGGATATGTGTGTTTGATGATCACGAAATCTGCAACAATCCCTGGGTAGGAGGGGCGCAAAACCATGATCCTGAAAAGGGCGAAGGCGACTATTTCACCCGTAAGGCTGCGGCGCTTAAGGCCTATCGCGAGTGGATGCCTATCCGTGATGCGGAAGCGGGGCATTTGTCCGAAGCAATTTACCGCCGGTTCCGGTTTGGCAAGCTTGCCGAATTGTTTATGCTTGAGACACGTCTGGTGGCGCGTACTGAACAACTTGATTATCCTGACGATATTCCGTTTCGGGTAGGTGAGGATGGTCAGAAAATCCCTGACTACGATGCGCTGCGGGCTTTGATTAATGCGCCTGAACGGGAGCTTTTGGGCGAAGCTCAGCGCCAGTGGCTGGATCAGGGTATTGAAGCCTCGGTCGCCCATGAGGTGACATGGCAGGTGCTGGGTAACCAGATCATAATGGCCCGTGTGGCTGGACCTGATGTCAGGCAGGTTTATGGGGAACCGGCGGTGACAGGTCTTCTCAATCGCTTGCCCACCAAGGCCCGCGCCGTGGTTGAGCCCATGGTCGAATTGTTCAGTCAGGAGCAGGCATTGCCGCTGAATCTGGATGCCTGGGACGGTTATCCGGCGGAGCGGGAACGGCTTTATGACATCCTAAAGCGGCATAGGGCGCGGACGGTGGTGTTGTCGGGTGACAGCCATAGCGCCTGGGCCAATCAGTTACATGATGCGGCGGGCACGCCTGTGGCCGTGGAATTGGGCGTCACCGCGATATCCAGCCCGACCGTGTGGTTTGATGCGCTGGTGCCAGGGTTTAATCTGGCGCAAACCCTGACGGATCAGAACGCTGAGGTTCTGGCGGCCAGTACGGCGCATAACGGCTTTGTCCGGCTGACCCTGACGCCACAAAAGGCTTTGGGGGAGTGGATGTCTGTGTCGGGCATTGGTTCCCGCGAATTCCGTCTGTTTACAGAGCAGGCTTTTGAAGCGCGGGCCAAGGCCGAAGGCATGGGGCCGTTAGAGAGCGTGTAATTATGGTCTCAGACCACTTGCGGGGTTTATAAATTCACGCTAAGAACATTTCATGAACTTTGAATGGATTCTTCTCATTGTCGGTGGTCTATCTGTCCTGTTGGCGGGCGGGCTTGTGTTGCTGTTTCAGGAAAACCGGCGTTTGCGCGGGCAGAATGACGGGTTGAATGAGCGTCTGCTGCGTGCGGTTTCCGAGCTGTCTCAGGTGCGCGAACGGGCACGGAACCTTGAGGATGCGCGGGCGGCCATGAGCGAGCATTTTCAGGCCGCGTCGCAGCAGGCCCTGGCGCAGTCGACCGATGCGCTCTTGAAGCGGGCAGAGGAATCCTTCGTGGCGCGGGAACGGTTGGCGCTGGAACGCATGACCCATACGCTGAAACCGGTGGCTGAGACGCTGGTGAAGGTGGAGACGCAGGTCAAACAGATGGAGGAAGACCGGCTTAAGGACACCAGTGGTCTCAGGCAGGAGATCACCCAGCTTTTGCAGGCCTCAAGCCAGACAAGGGATGTGACGCAGAAGCTGGCCAATGCCTTGCGGCGCGGGGCAGGGGTGCAGGGTCGGTGGGGTGAGGAGACCTTGCGTAACGTCCTTGAAGCCGCTGGTCTGACGCAGTTTGATTTTACCGAGCAGATGAACCTTGAGACGGAGGCTGGACGGCGCAGGCCGGATGTGACGGTCAAGCTGCCTGGCGGGGTATTCGCCATTGATGCCAAGGTCAATCTGACGGCCTATCTTGAGGCGTCCGAGGCGACGGATGAGGTGTTGCGCGAAGACCTGTTCCAGCGTCACGCGCGGGCCTTGCAGCAACATGTGCGCGACCTGTCAGCCAAGGCCTATTGGGATCAGTTTCGGGAACAATCGCCTGATTTTGTCGCCATGTTTGTGCCCGGTGACGGCATATTGTCGGCGGCGTTAGAGCGCATGCCCGACCTGATGAGCGAGGCGATGAACCGTAAGGTGATCATTGTCACGCCGACGACGCTGTTTGCCCTGTGCAAGGCCGTGGTCTATGGCTGGCGGGCGGAGGAGCAGATACATAATGCGCGTGAAGTCGCTGTGCTGGGGCGTGATCTGTATAACCGCCTGAGTGTTATGGGCGGGCATGTGGCGGGGCTGGGCAAGGGGTTGGCCAGCGCGGTCGATAAGTACAACAGCTTTGTCGGGTCGCTTGAGTCTCAGGTGCTGACGCAGGCGCGGAAGTTTGAAGACCTCAAGGTCGATCATGAGGGCAAGGACCTGCCGGAAATCGCGCCGATTGAGGCGCATCCACGGCCATTGAGCAAGCTTAAGGTTTTTGAGGGTGACAAGGGTTGAATTTAAGTCTTTGAATCCATAGTAATCGTCAGGCCAAGGGTTGCGCCATCTTGACCGGAACCCTTGCGAACCTTATTTTCAGGCCATGGCTATACGTGAAATCATAACTGTTCCGAACCCGCTGTTGAAGCAAGTCTCCAAACCCGTTGAAGGCGGGGTGACGGATGAACTGCGCGCCCTGATGGATGACATGCTGGAAACCATGTACGACGCACCAGGCATTGGTCTGGCGGCGATCCAGATCGGTGAACCGGTTCGGGTCATTGTCATGGATTTGCAGGAAAAGCCGGAAGGCGCACCTGAGGATGCTGAGGGCGAGAAAAAGCCGCTCTTCTTCGTTAATCCCGAGATTGTCTGGGCCTCGGAAGAGCTGTCGTCCTATGACGAGGGCTGTCTGTCGGTGCCGGAAATCTATGACGAGGTGGTTCGCCCTGAAAAGGTGCGTATTCGTTATCTGAATTATCAGGGTGAGCAGGTTGAGGAAGAGGCCGAGGGCCTTTATGCCACCTGCATTCAGCATGAAATGGATCATCTGAATGGTGTCCTGTTTATTGATCACCTGTCGAAGCTGAAACGCGATCGGGCGGTAACGCGGGTCAAAAAACTGAAACGTGTTGCCTGATCATTGCATCAGACAGGGTTTTGAGCCAAACAGGCGCATCATATGATGCGCCTGTTGTTGTTTTAAGGATATCTCATGCGTCTGGCCTTTATGGGCACGCCCGATTTCGCCGTTAAGGCCCTGGCTGAACTGGTGGCCAGTGGTCATGAGATTGTCTGTGTCTATAGCCAGCCACCGGCACCCAAAGGGCGTGGCCAGCAACTGACGCCATCACCGGTGCATGCGTTTGCAATCAGCCTCGGGCTTGAGGTGCGCACCCCGAAATCCATGAAGTCACCTGAGGCCATTGCCGAGTTTCAGGCACTGGATATCGATGCCTGCGTGGTGGTGGCCTATGGTCAGATATTAAAGGCCGAGGTGCTTGAACATCCGCCGCTTGGCTGTTTCAATCTGCATGCGTCGTTGTTGCCACGCTGGCGCGGGGCGGCCCCTATTCAGCGGGCGATCATGGCCGGTGACAGCCATACCGGCGTGCAGGTCATGCGCATGTCCGAAGGGCTTGATGAGGGGCCGGTGATCCTGTCGGGGCGGGTGGAAATTACCGCCAGTGATACGGTGCAAACCCTGCACGATAAGCTGGCGACTATGGGGGCGGCGCTGTTGCCGGTGGCTCTGGCGGCGATTGAACGCGGTGGAGCGACGGATCAGCCGCAGGTGGGTGAGGTGACTTACGCGAAAAAAATTACGTCGGCGGAGGCGAGGATAGACTGGAGCCGATCAGCGCAGGAACTGGATTGGCATATTCGCGGTTTGTCGCCGTTTCCGGGAGCCTGGACGATGGTTCAGACGCCTAAGGGCGAGCAGCGGTTGAAGGTACTTTTATCGCGCGTGGCGGATAAAATATCCGATCAGGCGGCGGGAACGCGGCTTGAAGGGGACGGATTATATATTGCCACCGGTAACGGGGTGATAGAGTTGTTACGCGTACAGCGCGAAGGTAAGGCGGCACAGGATGCGGCTGAGTTTCTTAACGGGGCCAGCTTGCCGGTCGGTGAGCGGTTAGTCTGATGCCGCGTTATCGCCTTCTTATCGAATATGATGGCAGACCCTATAAGGGGTTTCAGGCGCAGGGCGATCTGCCGACCGTGCAGGGATCGCTTGAGCGGGCCATATTCCGCTTCAGTGGTGAGGTTTTGCGGCTGACGGCGGCGGGGCGGACAGATACCGGCGTGCATGCCTCAGGGCAGGTAGTAAGCTTTGATTTGGTTAAAGAATTCAAGGCCGATGTCGTGCGCGACGCGATGAATGCCTATCTGACGCCGGAGCCGATTGCTGTGCTTGAGGCCGAGCAGGTGGACGAAAGCTTTTCGGCGCGGTTTTCGGCGACAGGTCGGGTCTATCTGTTTCGTATCCTGACGCGTCGGGCACCGCCGGCCCTTGAGCAGGGCAGGGTCTGGCATGTGCGTAAGCCACTGGATGCCGACCGCATGGCTGAAGCCGCGAAATACCTGATTGGGCATCATGATTTTACGACCTTCAGGCATATCGGCTGTCAGGCCAAATCACCGATGAAGACGCTTGATGTGGCGCGCGTGAAACGCGTAGGTGACGAAATTCATTTGGGTTTTGCCTCGCGTTCGTTTTTGCACCGGCAGGTGCGTTCCATGACCGGTACGCTGGCGGAGGTCGGTGTCGGTCGCTGGGAACCAGAAGATGTGAAGGCCGCGCTTGAGGCGGCTGATCGTCGGGCCTGTGGGGCTGTGGCTCCGCCTGAGGGCCTGTGCCTGACGCATGTGACCTATGATGCCGAGCCTGATTTTTCGGCATTGAGTCCTGTTTAGGCAGGGTTTGCCCCCTCCGTCAGCGACTACGCGCTGACACCTCCCCCGCTTCGCAGGGGAGGATGTTAAGTTTCGCAGGGGGCGATGCAGGCGTGTTTTGGTAGCGCTATCATAATTTACTTGCCAGATGCTCTGAAAGAGGTGAAGTCTGGGGGATAAGGCGGGTATTTTCCCTTCGTTACGTATCCCCGCTTTACGAATGACAGCGCTGACATTATGAGTCAGTTTAACCGAAATCCGACGCCCCAACGGCAAGCTTAATAACGGATGCGGCACAGAACAGGAAACGCGGGCGGACCTTAAGGGGGGTCTTGCTTTTTGGAAAAAACAGGGACGAAACGGCGCATAATTTGCCTGTTTTGTCAGCAAGGGAGGATAGTTCATGACCTCAACCGTGGGGAAAGTGAATACGGGCCTTGTCATGGGGCTTGCGATTGGTGCGGCTCTGGGCGGGTTGCTCTTCGGTTACGACACGGCGGTGATATCCGGCGCGGTCGAATCGATTGACCATAATTTCATCACACCGCGCACCGACATGTCGGAAATGGCGCGTAACTCGCTTTCGGGTACGGCCATCGGCATTGCGTTGTGGGGCTGTGTCGCCGGTTCATTGCTGGCCGGGCCATTGGCCACCGCGATTGGCCGTAAGGCCGGTATGCTGATTGCGGCCTTTTTGTTTTTTGCCTCGTCGATCCTGTCGGGTTATCCCGAACTGGGGCTGGCACCGATTGGTGGTATGGGCGTTGATGGCCTGACGCCGTTCATGATCTATCGCTTCTTTGGCGGGGTGGCCATTGGTATGGCCTCACTGATATCCCCGCTTTATATTGCCGAAATCGCGCCTGCCAAGCATCGCGGGCTATTGGTGACCTTTCAGCAGATTGCCATCGTCAGCGGCATGTTGCTGGTCTATTTCGTCAATATGAAAATTGCCCAGCAGGGCACGGATGAATGGATTCTGGCCACCGGCTGGCGCTGGATGCTGGCCTCGGCCGCGGTTCCGGCGACTCTGTTCTTCGTGGCGGCCCTGACCATGCCGGATACGCCGCGCTGGTACGTGCTTAAGGGCAAGAATGATAAGGCGGAAAAGCTGCTTAACCAGCTGAATGGCCCGGAAGCGGCGCAGGAAACCATGCGCGAAATCAAGGGCAGCCTGACGCAGCATTCGGGCAAACTGTTTTCCTTTGGGGCGGCGGTTATTGTTGTGGGCGTGCTGTTGTCGGTTTTCCAGCAGTTCGTCGGTATCAATGCCGTACTCTATTATGCGCCGCTGATGTTCAAGAACATCGGGTCGGGGACGGATACGGCCCTGTTGCAGACGGTGATCGTCGGGGCAGCCAATGTGGTGTTCACGCTGGTGGCGACCTTTACGGTTGACCGTTGGGGCCGTAAGCCGCTTTTGATCCTTGGGGCGATTGTTATGGCGGTGGCCATGCTGGCGCTTGGGGTTCTGTTCCAGCAAAAGCAGGAAGGGACGCTGCTTCTGTATGCGGCCATTCTGTATATCGCCGGTTTTGCCCTGTCGTGGGGGCCGGTTGTCTGGGTGCTTCTGTCGGAAATGTTCCCCAACTCAATCAAGGGAACAGCCATGGCTATTGCCGTCGCGGCACAATGGATCTCCAACTATATCGTCACCTGGTCATTCAAGGTGGTGGATGGCGACAGTGCGCTGAATGCCGTCTTTAACCACGGTCTGAACTATTACATCTATGCCGGCTTCTCGGTTCTGGCGGCGATCTTCGTTTGGAAGTTCGTGCCGGAAACCAAGGGTAAAACCCTTGAAGCCATCGAACAGTTGTGGAAAAAATAAGCATCTGGAAAAACAGATCGCAGCAGAAGGCGGGGGCGGGACACCGGTTCCGCCTTCTGTGTCTGAAATCAGTGGTTTTGGGAGGGTCGGGTAGATACCCCACCACCCCCGCTTCGCGGCGGTCCCCCTCCCCATTAAAATGGGGAGGTATGAAAGAAAATGCCAGGAGTATGCCATGATCAGCCTGAGCCATACGCGTGCGCAACTGGAGCTTTTGCCGGAGCTGGGGGGCGCTATAGGACGGTTGACGCACAAGGGGCGTGATATGTTGCGGGTGACGCCAGCGGGGGCGGACGATGTGCTGCAAACCGCCTGTTTTCCTTTGGTGCCATTTTGTAATCGTATCCGTGACGGACGGTTTGTCTTTGGCGGCAACGAGATCAGGCTGAAACCTAATCTGGGGGATCATCCGCATACCTTGCATGGGCAGGGCTGGCGGTCGCAATGGTCGGTGACGGAGGCCAGTGCGAGTCGCGCACTGCTGACCTATCGTCATCAGGCGGATGAATGGCCGTGGGATTATGAGGCGACGCAGTTGTTTGAACTGGGGGCGCAGGGCTTAAGGGTGTGGCTGAGTGTGCGTAATCTCAGTTTGTCGCCGATGCCGGCGGGGCTTGGGTTTCATCCCTATTTTAATCGCACGGACAAGACGCGGTTAAAGGCGCAGGTTAGTGGCGTGTGGTTATCGGATGAGGACTGTTTGCCGGTCGAATGGCATGCCGGTCGCTGGCAAAAGGACTGGGGCAATGGCGATAAGGTCAGTCACGACCGCCTGATTGATCACTGCCATACCGGTTACAGTGGACGGGTGGAAATCAGCGAGGGGCGTAAACCGGTGGTCAGTCTCAGGGCCTCACCGGACTGTGGCTGGCTGCATATCTATGTGCCGCCAGGAGAGGATTTTTTCTGTGCCGAGCCGGTCAATCATATGCCTGATCCGTTTAATCATGCCAATTCGGGTCTCAGGTGTTTAAGGCCGAATGAGGTGGCGATGATATGGATGGATCTGCATTTCCATTAGAGGCGGTTTCAAAAGGTCGTTTTCTGGCCTGCAAAGCCGCATCTTCTGCGCTTCCGATGCTCACGTACCTTGAGTACGCTGCGCTTCGGTTCTCGAAGATACGTCTTTTCGCCACAGACTCCAATCTTTTGAAACGGCCTCTTAGAGGGGCGGGTGATAGCCATTCAGGCTTTTTAAACATTTGTTCAGTATGTCTGGAAGGGACAATAGTCTCTTATGGATAGACGGATGCGGAAACTCATTGCGACGGGTGCGGCCATTGTGACCATGGCGGCGGTAATGGCGGCAGGCGCTGCGGTTGCCGGTCAACGCGTCGTCATTGAGAAGAACCATACCCAGCGGGTGAGCCTGAGCGCTTCGGCGGGGTCTGTCATTGTCGGAAATCCGGCCATTGCCGATGTCACCGTCGTCGATTCGCGCACAATCTATATTGTCGGCAAGGACTATGGCCGCAGTGCCGTGACGGTGACCGACCGTTCGGGACGCACCATCTGGGACGGTGATATTTCCGTGGGCACCCCCGTCAAGGGCGGTGTGACCGTCTATAAGGGGCTTAAGGCCACGACGGTGATCTGTGCCAATATCTGCTATGAGCAGAACGAAGGCCAGATCAGCGACGGCGGCGCAAGCCAGTAGCCGAACCTTTCAGGGAAGAACCCTCACCCCAGCCCTCTCCCTGAGAGGGAGAGGGAGGAAACCGCATAAAGGCGTTCGGCCAGTTCCCAGTCTTCGGGGGTGTCTATGTCCACGACTTCGTGGCGCGGCAGGATGACCGGTGCGGATTGCGGCCCGTAGACGCTTTCGCCCTTTAGCCATTTATCTGACCAGCCCCAGTAGAATTGTGCGGCATCATGATAGGCCGGTTCCAGATCCTGAGAACGGGTATTGAGGTGTTCGGGCTGAAACATCGCTACGCCGCCGTCTGCGGTGCGTTTCAGGGCGCGCTGAATGGGGAAGGCGTAGGAGGTAACGGAAAAGGCGAAGTGTTTTCCCTGAAGGGCGTCCCATCCTTGTTGCAGACGTTCCGGCGTCAGGAAGGGGGCCGTGGCGTAGATGCAGCAGACGGCCTCGGGGCGTTCATTGTTGTCAGCGAGCCAGCCTATGGCGTGGCGGACAACATCGCTTGTGCCGGTATGATCATCCGAAAGCGTGTCGGGGCGCACAAAGGGCACTTCGGCTCCGTGGGCGCGGGCGGTTTCCGCAATGGTTGCGTCGTCAGTTGAGACAATGATCCGGTCAAACAGGTTTGAGGTAATCGCGGCTTCGATGGAGCGGGCGATCAGGGGCCTGCCGTGAAAGGGACGGATGTTCTTGTGCGGGATGCGCTTTGAGCCGCCACGTGCGGGGATGAGGGCAATACGGGTCATTGGGGGGCGCCCTCAGTTAGTAAAGCGGCAACCCCGGCAAATCCAATATTCATGACAGCGTCGATGAAGCTCATATAGGGTTCAAAAGTTCCGGCGGTGGTCTGAAGATAGGGGGCGGGGGGATAGGTGAAATAGTCAACCGGAAGGTTCGCTCTGGCAAACGCCTGTTCTTCCTGCATGTATTCTTTGGACCCAAGGGGGGAAATATAGTGTCCGGCGTCTGATTTCAGGCAGATTTCCAACAGATGGGCGGAGCGTTTGCCGCCACACTGAAGATCTGATGCTCTGATGAACACGGGTGATATGCCGAATTTTGCAGCGGCCGTGGCGATCAGGGCAATATTGAGATCAACCAGTCTGGCATTGTTGGAAAATCTGGTCAGAAAATCCTGTATGAATGCGTAGCCTTCTGCGAAATAGGCCGCCCGCCGATAGGCCTGAGTTAGGTTGTTGAGATGTGCGCTGCGCCAGTCCGGGCTATCAGCAAGATAAATGCTGTCAAGCCGGTCGGTTTGCTTGTGTTTTTGCAAGCTGACGCTCAGGGTAATAATATCCTGTCCGGACAGAATGCGATTGCGGGTTTGCCATGACCTGCGCTCCAGTTGAACGTCATCGAGAAAGACAAATGTGTCCACCTGTTTCATCAGCGCGAAATAGCCCAGATAAGGCAGATAGGTGGGTTGCATGATGGCAATTTGCTTCACACTAAACCGCCTGTCCTGCCCACTGTGTCAGGGTTTTTTGTAAACCGGTGTATTTAGCTCCCTTGGCGTAATCCTCCCAGTTTCCGCATAAAAAGGCAGTGCCGAAACGGTCGGATAGTTTGGATCGCAGACTTTTGAGCGCGCTGATCGTTTCTGTCGAATGATACAGCCAGCGTGCTTGCCGGACAGAGGCGATATTTTCACCCATTTGCAGGTCTGCTATGGGGGTGTCATTTATCAGTTCAGATACTTCTGACCTGAGTTCAACCTCGGTTGCGGGTTGCATACATTCAAGGGTAACGATTTTTGCGGGGCCTGAGGAATAGATGTATAAACGAAAGATGCTGCCGTGGGGCAGAAAACTTTGAAGGTAATAGGGGCTTGTGAGCGAGCTTTCTGCCAGAAAACTATAAACATAGAAGGTTTTCTGAACAGTTTCGGGTACGGGTATTCCGAGATAGGGAAACAGGGGGAGCGGGTTTACACCCCAGAATACGCTGTCGCCCTTCTTTATAAGGTGCTCGGCTTGCGCAGGACGCAACAGCTTGCGGAATGAACAGGTTATGCCCAGGTGCGTCAGAGTTTCTTCAAGTTGAGAGAAGAAGGTCAGGAAGCCGTCTGTGGGCAGGTGGGCAATCTGATTTCGGGCGTAACCCCAACTGTTTCGTGGCAAGCCGTAAAGGTCATCATATAATGGCGCCTGTGATTTCAAACGGGCAAGATTTGCCGCATCTGCATCCAAAGGAATAAGGCGATTTAAGGCCATGGGGATTACGGCTTCGGCGCTCAAGGTTACTGGATCAACATCTACGTGTTTACGGGCAAGGGCCAGCATACGCATAGCTATATTCGGTGGATATTGTGAGAGCCGTTCGTACAGGTTTGCCTGTTTGTTCGGAAATAGTGTTATGTTCTGGCCGCAGGGGATGACAGGGCCGCCAAAACTATCGGTGTAAAAGGGCTTACCTGTTTCATGTGGGTTAATGGAGCCGAACTGATTGGGGAAGGCTGTAAAATCTGATCCGTAGGATTGCAGCAAGGCGAGTTGGGGGTCGGTGGTGTCACCAAAATATAAAGTGCCGGTACGCACTTCGAATTCGCCGCATAGGGTTGAGCGGGCAACGCCACCAAGGGCTTCGGCACGCTCATAGATTATGGTGTCCCTGTGGCCTGCCTTATGGGCCAACAGGGCAGCCGTTATGCCGCTTAAGCCGCCGCCCACAATGTGCAGACTGTTCACGTCTGTCCCCAAAGAACCAGATCGCTGTTGTGCCGGATAATCTCACCATTCTGATGATTGTCAAAGTTGACGCGCAAGGCCACCGGAGCAGTAATGCCAAAAGACTGGTGCATGATGGCGAGCAATTCGGCTTCGGTATAGAAGCGATGGTAGAGGCCTTTTTCACCTGTTTCCGGCGTATCCAGAATGAAACCATTCTCACCGGTTTTTTCGCCGCGCCCATAGCGATAGTCGTCAATGAGACGTGTCCGTAGAAAAACGTGGGCTTCGGAAGCCATATGAGGCCTTACCTGCTGGCAGAGTGCTTTCAAACCTTTATCGCTAATATAGCACACGACATTGGGCAGTAGGATGACATCATAGGGGCCGTCGAGGCAGGCGGACAGGTTGGTATCCGCAGAGGCGTTGTGTAAACGAGCATCAGGCCCCAGATTGTGCCGTGCCATGCTGAGTGCTTCCGGATCTATATCGATGCCTGTTATGTGCCAGCCGAAGGCTGAGTAAAGCATCAAATTGTTACCGTTCCCGCACCCGATTTCGAGTACTTTGCCAGTGCGTCGCTGAAGGCCGGATTTGAAGAAATGCCTGATGACGTATTCGTCGGGGAATTTCAGCCCCTGAATGTGCGTAAGTTCCAGCATACTTGTTCCGGCGATAAGCGTGTTTTCGTCGCGAAGGATGGCCGATTTATGCCTAAGTAATTATTAATATTGTTGGTAATAGTAAGATAATCCAAGAATAATGACCCTTGAGGCTGGATGCCTGCACCAGCCCGATCAGACCTATATGTATAAGGATATCCTCATGGCTCAATTCAATGTTGAGGGACGTATTATTGGTGATGGCCAGCCCTGTTTTATCATCGCCGAGATTGGCGCCAACCATGACGGCGACATGGTCAGGGCCAGAGAGATGATCGGTCAGGCGGCTGAATATGGAGCCGATGCTATTAAGCTTCAGCTTTATACGGCAGGGGAATTGCTGGCTGACCCCCTACGTGAGGTGACCTATGGGGCCGAAGACAGGCGGGTAACCGATCAGATTGGCACCATGTTCGACAAGCTGGTGGTGCCCCGTGAAGCGTGTGAAGACCTGTTTGATTATGCGCGTACGCTGGGGTTGATCCCGTTTGCCACGCCATTCAGCCCTGAGGGGGCGGCGCATCTGGGGGGGATCGGCATGCCGCTGTTTAAGGTGGCGGCATCTGATCTGTGTTATTTCGATATGATCGATGAGATTGCCCGCTGGGGGAAGCCTACGATTTTATCAGCGGGCAAATGTACGCTGGCTGAGATTGATCTCAGTGTCAGTCATGCGCGCAAGGCAGGCATCAACGGTCTGGGGCTTTTGCATTGTGTGGCGCAGTATCCGGCCCCGCATGCCGAGATGAAGCTGTCGACTATACCGGTGCTGAAATCGCTATATCCCGATTGTGTGGTGGGGCTTTCGGATCATTCGATCGGCATAGCTTCGGCGCTTGGGGCGGTGGCGTTAGGTGCGAAAATCATCGAAAAGCATGTCACCTATGATAAGGACGCGCCGGGGCCGGATCACTGGTTCAGCGCTGATCCGGCGGAAATGGCGCTTTTGGTGCGTGAAGTGCGGGCACTGGAAGCGGCCTTGCCCGGTGTGCGTCAGGGGGTGCTTGAGTGCGAGTTGAGTGAACGCCAGACCTCCGTGCGGTCTCTGGTGACGGCGCGGGCGCTTAAGGCCGGTGAGGTGGTGACCAGAGCTGATCTTAAAGCGGTGCGGCCCGGCACCGGTATCCATCCGGCGGATCAGGAGAAGATCATCGGATTGCGGGTGCCGCGCGATCTGGCGGCCAATCACGTCTTAAGCTGGGCGGATTTCAAATAATGGCCCTGTGGGTGCGTACAGAGGCGTCGCATGGCGTGGGTCTGGGGCACTTCATGCGTTGCTATGCCATTGCCGAACAGGCGCGGCTGGATGGTGACAAGGTGACGTTTCTGACCGGTGACTTACCGCCGCAGGCGTTGGAGCGGTTACGGTTTGCCGGTATCGATCATATCTATGTGCCCCATGATATCGGCAGTCCTGAGGACGGCCAGTTCGTGTCACGCATTGCCCGTGAAGGTCAGGCGGTGTTGCTTGACTCCTATCGGTTTGAGGCGGGCTACTATGCGCGGCTTTATGAGACGCACTTTGTGGCGGTGATGGATGATGCGGCGGCCATGCCCTTAAAGGCGCACGTTGTCATCAATGCGGCGCTTGGGGCCAGAGACATGGGCTATGCGGCGATAGCGCCTGAGGCCAGCCTGTTGCTGGGGCCGGATTTTGCGCAGGTACGCCATGAGTTTCGCCGTGCCTATCCTGACCCCTATCGGCCGCATGTTTGTGTGACGTTTGGGGGTTCCGATCCGGCCAATCTGACGGCGCAGGCGGCGTTGGCGTTACTAGAGGCGGTGCCGGATGTCGATATCCGGTTGATTGCGGGTCCGGCCCATGCCCATGTCGATGACTTGCGTCGCCTGTGTGCGGCGCGGCCACGCATCAAGCTTTATCTGGCACCCGATAATGTCGCCGAGGTGCTTTATGGCGCGGATATGGTGATAACGGCGGCAGGGGGCAGTCTGTATGAGATTGCCGCCATGGGCTTGCCGGCGCTGGTGCTGGTGGTGGTGGATAATCAGGCGGGGGCATTGGCGGCCTGCCCCTATCCGGCGCTTGAGGCGCGCGACCAGTGGCCGGAAAATTTTGAAAAATGGGTGGCGGCGGTCATTCGTAACCCTGATATTGGCCAGACGGCGCGGATACAGGTTGACGGGTTGGGCTGTCAGCGGATTTTGCAGGCCCTGCCGGTGTGATAAAGTATTTGCGTGCCTATATAAGGGGAGCGATGAGACACAGGAGTTGCTATGACACGTTCACAATCAGGTTTTGATCTGACGCCGCCGACAGAGGCGGAAGTGACCGCTCTGGCGGCGCATCTGGATGACGAGGCGCGGCGCATATTGCTCGATCATGGCACCGAGCCGCCGTTTTGTGGCAAGTTCGATGAATATGAGGACGAAGGTGTTTACGGCTGCGCTCTGTGCGGCCTGCCGCTGTTTTCTTCGCGCGCCAAGTTTCATTCAGGCTCTGGCTGGCCGAGTTTTTATCAGGGCGTGGATGCGGATCACATCCGCAATATTGTTGACCGCTCACATGGTATGGTGCGCACGGAAATCCGCTGCGGACGCTGTGACTCACATCTGGGGCATGTGTTCGAGGATGGGCCAAGGCCAACGGGATTACGCTATTGTCTTAACTCGGTGGCGATGATGTTTACGCCCGAAGGAGAGGCCTTGCCGGATGTGCTCGAGCGGGATGATCCGGCGCAGGTGGCGGGGTAGGGGGGTAAGGACGAAAGTAAGCAAGTAGATGCCCCACCACCCCCGCGATAAATCGCGGCGGTCCCCCTCCCCAGCAAGCTAGGGAGGAGTGAAGGAAGGATAGCCAGGGACAGGGAGGGGGAGCGGTCAGGCTTGCCAGAAGCTGACGCGTTCGGTGTAGCTCGGGCGGTCGCGTTCAAGGGGGGCTTCGGTCGGGGTGCCGAGGAAGATAAACCCGGCCACCTCTTCACCATCTTTGAGGCCTAACAGGGCCTTGGCATCTGCGTCATAGGCATACCAGTCGGTGATCCAGTTGGCCCCGTAACCCAGCGCACCGGCGGCAATCAGCAGGTTCTGGCAGATGGCGAAGGCGGAGCCCATCTGCTCCCATTCCGGAATCTTATGCGGTTTGACCGGCGAATAGATCACCAGCAGGGCTTCGGGCGGTGTGGAGAGTTTTAAGAGCGCACCGGCGGCTTTTTTGTCGCCACGGCTTTCGGCCAGCGCTTTCAGTTTTTCAACCAGTGTGGCTTTGGACTGAGGGGTGAAGCGGACGATGCGCCAGGGCCCGATCTTGCCGTGGTCGGGGACGCGAAAGCCGATTTTGATCAGCAGTTCAATTTCATCTTCGGACGGGGCGGGCAGGCCAAGCGTCGGGGCCGGTGCCGAGCGGCGGCTGAGCAGAAAGCGCAGGGTGTCAGCAGAAGGTGTGACCGGCAGTGGGGTGCCAAAGGCAATCGGCGACAGGTCAAACTCAGACAGATCAATTTTGTTAGTCATAAAAGGTCTTTCGGGTCACAAATACGATCAGGCTACCTTATATAGGTATGGTGCGTCACCCCTACGAATATAATATTGAAAGTAATTCGCATGACAGATAAGCGCCTGTTGCCTGAGTGGGACACACCGGAAAAAGAGGCCGGACGCCCGCGCTGGCAGACTCTGGCGACTGAGACGGTTTTCAAAACGCCGTGGATCGCGGTTGAAAAACACAACACCATTGCGCCGACCGGACACAGATCCCCCTATGGCCTGATACGCTTTCAGGCGCGTGCGGTCGGTGTATTGCCGCTGCATGCGGACGGGACGGTAACGCTTGTGGGGCAGATGCGGTATCCGTTTAACGCCTACAGCTGGGAAATGCCCGAGGGCGGGGTGCCGTTTGACGAGGCCGCCCTTGAGGGGGCCAAGCGGGAACTGGCGGAAGAAACGGGGCTTAAGGCCGAAAACTGGCGCGAAATACTTAATTTCGATATGTCCAATTCGGTAAGCACTGAGGTGGCGACCTGCTTTCTGGCGTGGGGCCTGAGTGCGGGTGAAACGGCACCGGATGAGACGGAACTGTTCGAATCGGTGCGGATTCCCTTCAAAGACGTGCTGAATGCTGTTATAAGCGGTGCAATAAGAGACTCCTTAACGGTCGTTACCGTATTAAGGGTGTTTCATATGGCGGCGACTGGTGAGCTTCCTGAGGAACTCGGTCGCCTGATACGATAACCGGAGTGCGCATGGCCCAACCGTTTGAAGTCATCACCCCTGAGGATAAGCCGGTCTGGCTTACGCTGCGTCAGGAGGCCTCGGATGCGCTGGCGTCCGAGCCGTCTCTGGCGTCGATGCTGCATTCGACCATACTGTCGCATGACGATCTGCCGAGCGCCCTGTCCTATCATGTGGCGCGCAAGCTGGGTGATGACAGCATTCGCGGTATGACCCTGCGGGAAATGGTGCGCAAATATTACGCCCGTGACGAGGCGCTGGTGCGGGCGGCGGAAGCTGACCTTCAGGCGGTCTATGATCGCGATCCGGCGGCCAAGGGCTATTTGCAGGCCTTTATGTTCTTCAAGGGCTTCCTGTCGCTTCAGATTTACCGCATTGCCAACCGTTTGTGGCAGGATGAGCGCTATACGATGGCGCATTTCCTCCAGAGCCGCGTGTCGGAGCTGTTCCAGATCGATATCCACCCCGCTGCGCGTATCGGCCACGGGATTTTCATGGATCACGGCACGGGTATTGTGATCGGTGAAACGGCTGTGGTCGGAGACGACTGCTCGATCCTGCATAATGTGACCTTGGGCGGTACGGGTTCGGAACGCGGCGATCGTCACCCGAAGATCGGGCAGGGTGTGCTGATCGGGGCTGGTGCCAAGATACTGGGCAATATCACCGTCGGCGATTTCGCCAAGGTGGCCGCAGGGTCGGTGGTGCTTAAGCCTGTGCCGGAGCATTGCACAGCCGCGGGTGTGCCTGCCAAGCTGATCAATTGCGAAACCTGCTCTGATCCGGCGCGTAGCATGGATCAGACCCTGTCGGATGTCATTTACGACTACGTCATTTAAACGGCATGACTGTCCTGCCTTCGACCCAGACCTTAGGTCTTTTGGGTGACCTGATCGGGTTTGACACCGTATCGGCCAAATCTAACCGCGCCCTGATTGATTATGTGGCCGCTTACCTTAAGGGGCACGGGATCGGGGCGGAGATTGTTCCGTCTCACGACGGCACCAAGGCCAGTCTTTGGGCGACCATCGGGCCGGAGATTGACGGGGGTATCGTCCTGTCGGGGCATAGTGATGTCGTGCCGGTGGACGGGCAGGACTGGTCGAGCAATCCGTTTCTGATGGATATTCGTGACGGTCGGGCCTATGGGCGCGGGGTGGCGGATATGAAGGGTTTTGTCGCCTGTGTTTTGGCCGCGGCCCCGAGTCTCAGCCGTTTGCCGCTTAAGCGGCCCGTGCATATTGCCCTGACCTATGATGAGGAAGTCGGCTGCATCGGTGCGCCGCATCTGCTGAAGTGGTTGCGCAACCAGCCTTACAAACCGGCCATTGCCTTTATCGGAGAGCCGACCTTGATGCGGGTCGTCAATGCCCATAAGGGGATTATGGCGGCGCGTACGGAGATTACCGGCTGCGAGGCTCATTCCAGTCTGGCCCATCAGGGCGTCAGCGCTATTGGTCTGGCGGCGCAGGCGATAGGCATCTTGCAAACCCTTGAGGCTGAGCGGGCGGCGGTACATGCCGATCCGCGTTTTGAGCCTTCACGGGCGACGATATCAGTCAATCTGATCGGTGGTGGGACAGCTATCAATATCCTCGCGGGGCAAGCGTGGTTTGAGTGGGATATCCGCTCGATTCCGGCGGTGGATGCGCATGAACTGCGGACAGAATTTGAGCGGCGGCTGGAACGCGATGTGATGGCTCCGGCGCGGGCAAAGTTTGGCAATGTCGATGCCCACACGCGGGTCTGGGCGGATGCGCCTGCGCTGAAGCCGGAAGACGACGGGGCGGCGGAGGCGCTGGCCAAGCGGATACTGCGGACGAATGAGGTGTTTGCCGTGCCCTATGCGGCTGAGGCCGGGCAGTTTCAGCAGGCGGGCTTATCGACGGTTATTATCGGGCCGGGGTCGATTGAACAGGCGCATAAGGTCGATGAGTTTATTGAGCTGTCGCAACTGGCGGCCTGTGAGGCGTTTTTGCAGGGCCTGATCGTGGAGCTGGTGGTTTAAGAAACCCTCACCCCAACCCTCTCCCTGAAAGGGAGAGGGAGTAAAAGGGCGGCTTGAATTGTGGGTATATGAAGCGTATATGATTTGTATATGTTTTGTGTGGAGCGCCTGATGGGTATTGTGAATATTGATGACGAACTGCATGAGCAGGTGCGGCGGGCGACGCGGGTGTCGTGCCGATCGATCAATGCACAGGCGGCCTATTGGATCAGGGTCGGCATATTGTGTGAAACCAATCCATCGCTCAGCTATGCCGAGATCATGGCGCGTGAACTGAATGCGGCGGGGGTTTCGGCTGAGGCTCTGGTCGCGGCGGACACATGATCAAGACGCCGGAAGAGATTGAGGTCATGGCTGAAGCCGGTCGCCTGCTGGCGTCGGTGTTTGGTATGATTGACACATTGGTGCTTGAGGGGATGAGCACGCTTGCGGTCAATGATCGGGTCGAGCGTTATATTGTTGACGATCTTTCGGCGCGACCGGCGAGCAAGGGGCAGTATGGTTATGAATTTGCGCTGAATGCGTCGATTAATCAGGTGGTTTGTCACGGGGTGCCGTCTGCGGCGGATAGCTTACGCGACGGGGATATTGTCAATTTCGACATTACGCTTGAGAAGAACGGCTTTATTGCCGATTCCAGCAAGACCTATCTGATCGGTGAGGTGCATCCTGCGGCCAGGCGGCTGGTGCAGGCGACCTATGAGGCCATGTGGCAGGGGATTAGGGCGGTCAGGCCCGGGGCACGGCTTGGGGATATTGGCTTTGCCATCGAGCGACACGCCAAACGCAACGGCTATTCGGTGGTGCATGACTATTGCGGCCACGGTATCGGTCGGGAAATGCACGAAGACCCGCAGATTCTGCATTTCGGAAAACCGAACACGGGCCTTACCTTGCGCGAAGGCATGGTATTTACCATTGAGCCGATGCTTAATCGTGGGCGGCGCGGGGTAAAGACCGAGGCCGATGGCTGGACGGTGGTCACGCGGGATGGCACGTTGTCGGCGCAGTTCGAGCATACGGTGGCGGTGACCGCTACGGGGGTTCGGGTGCTGACGTTACGGGCGGACGAGGGGGATAGAGGTAGTAAGTAAGCAAGAAACCCCACCACCCCCGCGATAGATCGCGGCGGTCCCCCTCCCCGCCATAGGCAGGGAGGAGTGAAGAGGGGGCGGCTTTCTGTGGGTGAATGGCGGGGCGGGGTTTGACGCGACGGATGGGGCTGATAAGACCACACACAGATTTTATCCCCGATGATCAAGATTCGTGCTTTGATGCGGCGGTCTAAACTCGCCCGAAAGCCAGACCCAAAAGGACATGTAATGACACCTGCCGATATTGAAAAAGTACAGGCCTATCTGACGAAGACCTTTGGCACCAAGGGGCTTGAGGTTAAGCCGCGTAAACAAAAAGATTCTGCCGAAGTCTATATTGGTGAAGAATTTATCGGCGTGGTCTATGTCGATGAGGATGAGGCCGGATCTTACCTGTTTGAGATGGCGATTTTGAAGGAAGATCTCTGATTGGTTGCCTAAGAAACCCCACCACCCCGATCCTGACGGATCGCGGTCCCCCTCCCCATCACAGATGGGGAGGTAAGAAGGGCATAAAAAAACCGGCCACCTGAGACAGGGGCCGGTTTTTTTATGCGTATCAAGCTGTCGCTTGCTTCTTGAGCCAGAGCTTACTTCTTGAGAAAGCCACCGAACTTGTTGTTGAAGCGCGAAACGCGACCGGCGCGGTCAAGCATGGCGCCTGTGCCGCCCGTCCATGCCGGATGGGTGCGCGGGTCGATGTCGAGGTTCAGGACTGCATCGGCCTTACCGTAGGTCGAACGCGTCTTGTAGGACGAACCGTCGGTCAGGGTGACGGTGATCCAGTGATAATCTGGGTGGCCTTCTTTTTTCATAGCTTGATCCTTAAAAACGTCCGGCCAGCATCTGTGCGAACGCGAAGAAAGGTGGAGGTCGAAAGTAACCGAAGCGGCGCTCATACAGGAAGACCCGTTGCCGTGCAAGCCATAAGCCTGTAAGGAGCGCATTTATGAGTGACACCGTAAATCGTAATGAAGTTCGCAGCGACCGCCCGGGGGCGGGGGCCACACTGAACCGTCAGTTAAGTCAGGAAACAGCCGGGCGTGGTAAATCGCGCGACCTTAAGTCCCTGATCCGGTTGTGGCCCTATATTGCCCGTCAGAAGGTCGATGCCTTTTTCGCCCTTTTGTTTGTGTTGGTGTCAACGGGGGCGACCTTTTCGCTGACCGGGGCGTCGCGGCTGCTGATCGACGAAGGTTTCGGGTCACGCGATGCTGATCAGCTCAATTTCTGGTTTCTGGTGCTGGGGGGCGTGGCGCTGGTGCTGGCGCTGGCGACGGCACTCAGATATTTTTTCATTACCAAACTGGGCGAACGGGTCGTTGCCAATCTGCGCAAGGATGTGTTTGGCCATATCTTAAGCCTTGATCCCGGCTTTTTCCTGAAAATCCGTACCGGCGAAGTGGTGTCACGCCTGACGACCGATCTTCAGATCGTCGATACGCTAGTGTCGACCTCGGTATCGATGGCGCTGCGTAACGCGATCAATTTCATCGGCGGTCTGATCCTGCTGATGATCGTCAGTCCGAAGCTGACGCTTCTGGTGCTGTGTATCTTTCCGTTTGTGCTGGTGCCGCTGTTTACCTTTGGGCGTCAGGTCGGCAAGCTGACGCGGAAAACGCAGGACAGCTTTGCCGATACGGTCGGGGTGGCCGGCGAAAGCCTTGATGCGCTTGAGACCGTGCAGGCCTTTGTGCGTGAAGATCAGGTGCGTGGCAAATTTTCCGGCGGCATCGAGACGGCGTTTGGCCTGTCGCTCAAGCGCATGGGCGCGCGGGCGATCATGACGGCGCTGGTGATTTCGCTGGTGTTCGGCGGGGTGGCCTTTGTGCTGTGGCTGGGGTCGCGGGCGGTGATCACGGGTGAGATGACCGAAGGTACGCTGATTCAGTTTGTCATGCTGTCGGTACTGGTGGCCGGTTCGGTCGGGTCGCTCAGTGAAACCTGGGGCGATGTGCAAAAGGCGGCGGGCGCTATGGTGCGCATCGATGAGCTGTTGCAGGCAGAGCCAGGCATTCGGGCACCTGAAGAGCCGGTGGTGTTGGCTCAGCCGGTGCGCGGTGATCTCAGTTTTGTCGATGTTGATTTTGCCTATCCGTCACGGCCTGATCAGCCGGTCTTGCAGGGCTTTACCCTTGAGGTGAAGGCCGGTGAGACGGTGGCGCTTGTCGGGCCGTCTGGGGCGGGCAAGTCGACGGTGTTCAGGCTGTTGCTGCGATATTATGATGCCGATCAGGGTCGTGTGGCGCTGGATGGCATCGACATCCGCAGCCTTGATCCCAAAGACCTGCGTGAAGAAATATCGCTGGTGGCGCAGGATGCGGCGCTGTTTTCCGGCTCGGCGCGCGACAATATCCGCTTTGGGCGGGAAGCGGCGACGGAGGCCGAGATACGTGAAGCGGCCAAACGGGCGCAGGCTTTGGGCTTCATTGAGGCCTTGCCAGAAGGGTTTGATACGCCGCTGGGCGAGCGGGCGAAATCGCTGTCCGGCGGGCAGAAGCAGCGCCTGTCGATAGCGCGGGCCTTGGTGCGTCAGGCACCGGTGCTGTTGCTCGATGAGGCGACCTCGGCGCTGGATGCGGAGAACGAGCGTCTGGTGCAGGCGGCGCTGGATGAGGCCATGGACGAGCGGACGACGCTGGTGATCGCGCACCGTCTGGCGACTGTGCTAAAGGCTGACCGGATTGTGGTAATGGATGAGGGCCGCGTCGTTGAGGTCGGCACGCATGATAATCTGGTGAGGCAGGGCGGGCTTTATGCGCGGCTGGCGAAGTTGCAGTTCGGGGCGTAGATAAGATACCCCACCACCCCGATCCTTACGGATCGCGGTCCCCCTCCCCAGCAAGCTAGGGAGGAGTGAAGAAAGATCGCGCCCCTCAACGGCAAGGGGGGGGAGGTTTAGACGGCGGGGGTGGTGAGCGGGTCGGACAGGTCGGTTTCGTGCTCAGGGTAGGGGGCGACCTTGGAGACATCCATAGGCTTGCCGCTCAGTTGGCTCGAATAGCCATGATTGACATCTCTGTGGTGGGCTTCGTCGGCGCGGACGACCAGAACCACGTCACGTAAGGTCGCATTATCCGGCAGTTTCCAGTAGCGTTTGGCAATGTCGGGCGCGGCGACGTCTGGGCTGCGACCGGACTCGATTTCAGCCAGATACTGGGTGTAGCTGACGACCGCTTCTTCCTCGAAATAGCCGACGACGCGGTGGGCGGTTTTCGGTGACACGACATAGAGCAGGAAGAAGCCAACGAAGAAGAACCACTGAACGACAATGATCAGGGCGCGTTCCAGCCAGTTCGGTTGGGCGACCTCAATGAAGGTCATCAGGTGCATACGCTCGTTTTCCGCTTCTTCCATCAGGGTGCGTATCCAGCCTTCGTCATCCTTCATCAGGCGCAGGCATTTCAGATGGGTCAGCATGGCCCCGACCATGCCGGGAACGGCGGCGACGGTTTCAAGCACAATCGCGCGGTGGCCATAACGTTTGGCAAAAAACGTATCAGCAAAAAAGCGCAGCATCTTGGTAAAGCCCAAGGCAAAGCGGTCAGAAAAAGAGGTGGGGGTATGATGTACGCCAGCATCAACCGGAGGAGCGACAGATGAGGGTGCAACAGACATGGAGTTCTCCTTAATGTCATTTCGGGGTTAACCTGAAAGCGGTTGTCCTGTGGATGAATATGGAGCTTTTGGTCTGGCTTTACGATGCGACGAAGCGTCCATATAGGTCAGGGAGGCATTATGTCGCGGTTGAGTATAGTCAGGTTTAAGGATAGGTCAGCACACGAAACCGAGAGGAGGAGCTTATGTCCGATTATGCCCGCGAGGCGCGTCAGCGTATCCGCGACCAGGCGGCGGCTATGGGGATTGATGAGGCCTTCATCTCGCAACTGGTCGATGAATTTTACAGCCGCGTGCGTCGTCACGGGGTGCTGGGGCCGATTTTCAATGCCCGCATTGATGACTGGGATGAGCATCTGGCGCTGCTGAAATCCTTCTGGGCCTCGGTGGCGCTCAATGCAGGGGTGTATTCCGGCAAGCCGGTCGTTGCACACCGATCTTTAAGCGAGGTCGAGCCCTGGCATTTCGGGGTGTGGCTGGGGCTGTTCGAGCAGACACTCAAGGATATTGCCCCGACGCCGGAGGCGGTAAAATACTTCATGGAGCGGGCGCAGCGCATCGGCGAAAGCCTGAAGCTGGCGATGTTCTTCGATCCGAGCAAGCTATAGGGCGTGTGACGACGCAAGCGCGTCTGTGAGATTTGTTCTCAACTTATGCTTCGTGACAACTTGCCGCATAAGCGTCATCCTATATTCATTTGACACATTTCGGACACGGGCCTAGAGACGTGAATATCAGACGCGAATTTTATAACCGGAAATACGGTTGGAAATATCGCATTCGGTGAAGTTGGCCATCTTGTTGCTTGCGCTATACTTGGGCGCATTGTGCATTTTTTGGATTATGTCCGGTGAATGAAAGTATTGATTGGCTGACCATGTGCGGCGAGATCGTCCGAAGCCAAAATCCCGTACTTTTTGTATTGTTTTTGGCGGGCCTGACCGGCAGTGTCGCCCATTGCCTGACTATGTGCACACCGTTTGTACTTATGCAGAGTGCGCAGCTGCGTGATGAATCCTTTATGGCCCGCTTGCTTTTGCCGTATCACGCGGGGCGAATCACTACCTATGCGGTTTTGGGTGCGGTAGCCGGTGGTGCCTTTTCGCTGCTGACAGGGTTTGCGGGCTTTCAGATACTGACGCGCCTGATGCTGGGGGCGGTGGCGATGATCTTCCTGTTCCTGCTGGCGGAGGGCTTGTTGTCGCGTTTTGGCGTGCGTCTGCCGTTTCGTATGGGCTTCAGGCTGCCGTGTGCGCTGAAGTCGGCGGGACGGCTTATGCAGACGCGTGGAGCGGTTGGTCGTTACGCGCTGGGGCTTAGTCTGGGGCTTTTGCCGTGCGGCCTGATCTTTGCCGCCCTGATGACCGCCGCGACCACCGGTAACGCGTTTACTGGTGCCTTTGCCATGGTGGCCTTCGGTCTGGGGACTGTGCCCGCCCTGATGGGGGTGGGGTTGGCCGGGCAGGGCGTGTTTGCCCGCTGGCCCTCTTTGAAAACGATTTTTGGCATGACCGCGCTTGGGGTCAATGCCGCGCTGTTGCTGGCGCTCAGTCTGAGGTGATGACCTGAGATGCAGCGCACGAGAGATAAGAACACTAAAAAACGAGTATCCGGAATGAGTTTGATGACACTAAAAACCAATGGGAAATCCAATGACTGATATCGCCGTGACATCCGGCGGCGGAAGCCAGCCGACGCAGGCGACTGCGGCAGGTTTGCCGAAGCCGCGCTATAACGACACCCTCATCAAGTATTTCACCATTGCGACCCTGTTCTGGGGCATTGCCGGGTTCCTTGTCGGAATCCTGATTGCCGCGCAGATGGCTTTTCCGCAACTGAATCTTGAGCCTTACCTGACCTTCGGGCGCTTGCGTCCGTTGCATACCTCGGCGGTGATTTTCGCCTTTGGGGGTAACGCGCTTCTGGGGACATCCTATCACGTCGTGCAGCGCACCTGCCGGACGCGCCTGTTCTCGGACAAGCTCGGCTGGTTCACCTTCTGGGGCTATCAGGTGTTTATCCTGATTGCGGGTTTAGGGTATGTGTTCGGCGTGACGCAAGGTCTCGAATATGCCGAGCCTGAGTGGTATGCCGATCTGTGGCTGACCATCGTCTGGGTGGCCTATCTGATCAACTATCTGGGCACCCTGTGGAACCGTCAGGAAAAGCACATCTATGTAGCTAACTGGTTCTATCTGGCCTTTATCGTCACCATTGCCATCCTGCATATCGTCAACAACATGGCCCTGCCGGTATCGCTGACCAGCGTGCACAGCTACAGCACCTGGGCCGGTGTGCAGTCGGCCATGATCCAGTGGTGGTACGGGCATAATGCCGTCGCCTTCTTCCTGACGGCGGGCTTCCTCGGGATGATGTACTATTTCGTTCCGAAGCAGGCCAATCGCCCGATCTATTCCTACCGTCTGTCGATCATCCACTTCTGGTCACTGATCTTCATCTATATGTGGGCTGGCCCGCACCACCTGATCTATACCTCGCTGCCCGACTGGGCGCAGACCCTTGGTATGACCTTCTCGATCATGCTGTGGATGCCGTCATGGGGCGGGATGATCAACGGGATGATGAGCCTGTCGGGCGCCTGGCACAAGCTGCGAGACGATCCGGTGCTTCAGTTCATGATCATTGCGCTGGCCTTCTACGGTATTGCTACCTTTGAAGGGCCGCTTTTGTCGATCAAGGCCGTTAACTCGCTGTCGCACTATACGGAATGGACCGTCGGTCACGTTCACGCCGGTGTGCTGGGCTGGAACGGGTTTATCACCTTTGGTGCGCTCTATTACCTTGTGCCGAACCTCTGGAAAAAGAAGGGCATGTATTCGACGAAGCTGATCTCGGTGCACCTGTGGGTCGCGACGCTCGGGATCGTGCTTTACATCACCTCGATGTGGGTTGCCGGTATCATGCAGGGCCTGATGTGGCGTGCCTATAATGAGATGGGCTTCCTGACCTATTCCTTCGTCGAAACCGTTGAGGCGATGAAGCCTTACTACATTATCCGCATTCTGGGCGGTGTCCTGTACCTCACCGGTGCGCTGGTCATGGTCTACAACGTCTGGAAAACGATCAAGTCTCCGCAATCCGAGTCTGTTGACGCTAATGCGGCCAAAAGCGAGGTGGCGTAAATGTTAGAGAAACATAAGAAAATCGAGCGTAACTCCATGCTCTTGCTGGTCCTGACGGTGGTTGCCGTCTCGATCGGCGGGCTGGTGGAGATCCTGCCTCTGTTCCGTATGCAGATGACCATCGAAAAGGTCGAAGGCGTGCGGCCCTATACGCCGCTGGAACTGGCGGGCATGGAAATCTACAAGCGCGAAGGCTGCACCACCTGTCACTCGCAGCAGATCCGTCCGTTGCGTGACGAGTTGCAGCGCTATGGTCACTACAGCCTTGCGGCGGAAAGCATGTATGATCGTCCGTTCGTCTGGGGCTCAAAGCGTACCGGCCCTGATCTGGCGCGCGTTGGCGGTAAATATTCCGACGAATGGCATGTGGCGCACCTGAAAGACCCGCGCGCTGTGGTGCCGGAATCGATCATGCCGTCCTATGCGTTTCTGGCCAATACGCTGGTGCGCGATTCCAAGATCACCCAGAAGGTGAAGGCATTGCAGGCGCTTGGGGTGCCCTATACGGATGAAATGGTCAGCGAGGCGAAGCGTGATCTTCAGCTTCAGACCCTGCCGAACGAAGACATTGCCGGTTTTCAGGCCCGCTATGGCGACAAGGTGGCTATCCGTGATTTCGATGGCAATCCGAACCGTCTGACGGAAATGGATGCGCTGGTGGCCTATCTGCAGAAGCTGGGGACCGACGTCGATTTCACGACCTATAACCCTGACTATCGCATCCAGAAGGCGGGGGCCAAATGAGCAACGGATTAATGGGCGCGCTTCTGACCCTGACCTTTACCGTGGTTTTCGTCGGTATAGCGATCTGGGCCTACTGGCCGAAGAACAAGTCGAAAATACAGTCGCATGGACAAATCCCGTTCAAGGATGAGGCGGACGATAATGAGTAACAAACCCTCTGATAAGAACTCTGCCAAAAATTCGGCGGATAAGGATATTGATGAACCTACCGGTGTGGAAACCACCGGTCACGAATGGGACGGCATCAAGGAACTGAATAACCCGACGCCGCGCTGGTGGCTGATTGTGTGGATGATTACCATCGTCTGGGCCATCGGTTACTGGGTCGTCTATCCGGCCTGGCCGACGATCAATGGTCACACCAAGGGTATTGCCGGATGGACCCAGTACGGTAAGCTTGAGGCGGAAAAGGCACAGATCGACGCCCGTCAGGGTGAGTGGCTGACGCAGTTCCGCCAGTCGGATTTTGCCACCATCAGTGCCAATCCTGAGGTCTATGAATTCGCCCGCGCCGGTGGTGAGGTCGCGTTCAAGGAAAACTGCGCCGCCTGTCACGGGGCCGGGGGTGAAGGCAAGGTCGGCTATCCGAACCTGAATGACGATGACTGGCTCTATAGCGGTACGGTGGAGGGTATCCATCATACGCTTAAGGTGGGTATCCGTTCAGGCCACCCTGAGGCGCACATCACCCAGATGCCCGCCTATGGCCCTATGCTGAAGGTTGAGGAGATCGACGATCTGGCGACCTATGTCATCGATCTGGCCAAGGGGGACAAGGCGGTGCAGACTCCGGCGCATATTCGCGGGGAAGCCCTGTTTGCCGCCAACTGCGTCACCTGTCACGGTGAAGGCGGAGTCGGTGATCGCAATCTGGGCGCACCAAGGCTTAATGATGCGATCTGGCTTTACGGTGGTGATCGTGAGGCCGTCGTTCAGACCATTACCCATTCCCGCGCCGGTGTCATGCCGACCTGGGAAAACCGGCTCAGTGAAGATACCCTGCGTCAGCTGGCGATCTATGTGCATGGTCTTGGGGGTGGAGAGTAGGTAAGGTGGCGGAGCGGGCGATACTGACGGTATTTGCCCTCTCCGTCGCTGGCCAAAATTAAAAATTTTCGCCGCGACACCTCCCCCGTTCGCGTAACGCACAGGGGAGGATGTTTAAGCGGTGTGTCAAAGCGCCACGGGGTGAAACGGTCGCATGTTGCGGCCGTCGACGGCGTGCTACAGGCTGGGGCAGTATAATAAATGTCGAAATAGGCAGATGAATACCACCGACGATCAAGCCAGTACCCAGCTTTTTGAAAAGGCTGAAAAAATCTATCCCAGACGGGTAAAGGGTAATTTCCGGAGCCTGAAGTGGGTCGCCATGATTGTGCTTCTGGGCATCTATTATGGCGCGCCCTGGCTGAGGTGGGATCGTGGGCCGCATGTGCCGGATCAGGCAATCCTGATCGATCTGGTGGGGCAGCGCGGCTATTTCTTCGGTATCGAAATCTGGCCGCAGGAAGTCTATCTGCTGGTCGGGGTGCTGATCCTTGCAGCGGTAGGATTGTTTTTTGCCACCGCTTTGTTGGGACGGGTGTGGTGTGGCTTTGCCTGTCCGCAGACCGTATGGACCGATCTGTTTGTCTGGGTTGAGCGCTTCGTGCAGGGCGACCGCAATGCGCGGCGCAAGCTTGATCAGAGCAAGTGGACGCTTGAGAAGGTCTGGAAAAAAAGCCTGACCCATTCGATCTGGCTGGTCATCGGTATGCTGACCGGTGGGGCATGGGTCTTCTATTTTAATGATGCGCCGACCCTGTTTGATCATATCATCCATTTTGATGTGTCCTGGACGGTGCTGGGTTGGGTGATCGCGTTGACGCTTTCGACCTATTTCATGGCCGGTTTTGCGCGGGAAAATATCTGTACCTATGTCTGTCCCTATTCGCGTTTCCAGTCGGCCATGTTCGACAAGGACACGCTGATTGTCACCTATGAGACCGAGCGCGGGGAGCCGCGCGGTAAACACAAGGCGGGCACAAGCTGGGAAGGGCGGGGGCACTGTATCGACTGTACGGCCTGTGTCGTTGTCTGCCCCATGGGGATCGATATTCGTGACGGCTTGCAGATCGAGTGTATTTCCTGCGGGCTGTGTATCGATGCCTGTAACGAGGTGATGGACAAGGTGGGTCTGCCGCGCGGGCTGATCCGCTATGATACGGAAACCAACCAGAAGGCCCGTCAGGGGGCCGGGCGCACCTATAGCCTTGATATCAGTCACCGTAAGGCCAGCGACGTAACCAGTGCGGTAACGGAGCCGGCGGTTGTCAGACAGCCGGCGATCAAAGAAAAAATCCGCTGGATTCGTCCGCGCACTATTGGTTATGCGCTGATATTGTCGGTGGTCGGCAGTCTGATGCTGGGGGCCATTCTCACCCGCGCGGATACCGAGGTCAATGTCATCCACAACCGGGCGCCGCAGTTCGTGCGCCTGTCAGATGGCAGCATTCGTAACAATTACCAGATCAAGGTATTGAACAAGTCGCATGACGATCGCCACTATCAGGTAAGTGCGCCAGACCTTAAGGGGGCGCAGATTACGGTGCTGGCGGCAGGGGATCGTCCGGTTGAGCAGATTGATGTGCCTGCCAACAGTGTCGGTGAATTCCGTTTGATGATCGTTGTGCCGCCTGCCGGAAGCGATGCAGACAAGCGTCAGGATATTGCTATTGTCCTCAAGGACAGCCAGAGCGGAAAGGAAACCTTCGGTGACAGCTACTTTGCCCGTTAAGCCGGAAGATATGACGCCGGAACAGCGTGAACTCTATAATAAACAACGTGGACGCATCGTGCCGTGGGTTATTGTGGCCTTCTATCTGGTCTTCATCCTGCCGCTGATCGGTTTCACGGTTATTGCGTTTCGCAATATGCCTTCGGAGGTAACACAGTCGGCCTATGAGAAGGGGCTGAACTATAATATCACCCTATCCGAACAGGCAGCACAGGACGCACTGGGGTGGAAAAGCATTGCCGCGTTCGATAAGGGCGAACTGAGGCTGGTGCTCAATGACGTCGACGGTGCGGCGATTGACGGGGCTGCCGTCAAGGCGTGGTTTGTTCACCCGGCTGACAAAAAGCTGGATCGTCAGCTTGACCTGCATCCGGTCGGGCCGGGCACCTATGCCGGAACGCCTGATCTGGCGGAAAAGGCCGGTTATTCGGTACATATCACGGCAGCAGCCAGAGAGCGGGAATATCAGACTGTTATGCTGATGGGAGGGCAGGAGTGAGACCGGCTTTCCCCGCCAAGGCCTGCCCGAACCGGCAGCAAGAGGCCCCACCCGTCATCGCTGACGCGATGCCACCCTCCCCGCCAAAGGCAGGGAGGTATGAAGGCAAGGTGAGATTATGGTCATACTGATCCTGATGATACCGATTGCCGGTGCGCTGGGTCTGCTGGCGCTGTGGGGGTTCATGTGGGCGCTGAAAAGCCACCAGTTTGAAGATATGCAAGGCAATGCCGAGCGCATCCTGCACGATGAGGATGATGCGGATTGAGTATCGATTACGCCTGTTATGCCCATGACGAGGAAGGGGTGGCTAAGGACGGGGGGAAACGTCAGGCGCTTTATTTGCAAATCGAGGGCATGACCTGTGCGGCCTGTGCCTTCAAGATCGAAGACCGGCTCAATGCCGAGGCGGGGGTCAAGGCCCGTGTCAATTACGGGACGCAGCGCCTGCATGTCAGTTGGGCGGGCGAGACCGAAGCCGACAAGGGGCGGATTAACGCGCTTGTGCCACTGATTGAAAAGCTGGGGTATAAGGCGGCACCTTTTGATGCCGAAAGCCAGCTTGAGCAGACGCGTGAAGCGCAGCGGTTTTTACTGCGGTGTCTGGTGGTGGCGGGCTTTGCCACCGGCAATGTCATGATGTTTTCACAAGCCCTGTGGTTCTCGCCCGCCGGATCGGTGGCGGGCGCGACCAAGGATATGATGCATTGGGCCATGGCCCTGATTGCCCTGCCGACGCTGATCTATTCGGGGCGTCCGTTTTTTTACAGTGCGTTTAATGCGCTCAGGCACGGGCGCACCAATATGGATGTGCCGATTACCCTGGCGGTCATTCTGACCAGCGCGCTGAGTTTTTATGAAACTCAGCGGCAGGGCGATTACGTCTATTTCGACGCCACGGTGATGTTGCTGTTCTTCCTGCTGATCGGGCGCTATCTCGATAGTCTGGCGCGGGGCAAGGCGCGTGAAGCGGCGCAGGGGCTTCTGGCCATGATGGAGGGGACGGCGACGCTTAAGGACGGGACTTCGGTGCGTATTCGCGACCTTAAGGCCGGTCAGGTGTTGCTGGCGGCGACGGGGGAAAAGATCGCGGCGGATGGAGTGGTGGTGCGGGGGGCATCGGACATCGACACCAGCCTGATCACCGGTGAGACCCTGCCGCGCAGTGTGGGCATCGGTGAGGCGGTCTATGGCGGGACGATCAACATGTCCGCCCCGCTTGAGATCGAGGTTACGGCTTCGGGTGACCGCAGCTTGTTGTCGCAGGTGGTCGCCCTGATGGAAAAGGCCGAGCAGGGGCAGGCGAAGTATGTGCGCATTGCCGACCGCGTATCGGCCAAATATGCCCCTGTGGTGCATGTGCTGGCGGCGGTAACGTTTCTGGGGTGGATATTTATCGGCCAGTCTGACTGGCAGGATGCCATGCTCAAGGCCATGGCGGTGCTGATTATCACCTGCCCGTGTGCGCTGGGGCTGGCGGTGCCGGTGGTGCAGGTGCTGGCGAGCGGGGAGTTGTTCCGGCGCGGTATATTGCTGAAATCCGGCAAGGGGCTGGAGACTCTGGCTCTGGCGGACACGGTGGTGTTTGACAAGACCGGCACCCTGACGCTGGGGCAGCCGCAATGGCTTAATCCTGAGGCATTAAACGCCGAAGATCGGATTCTGGCGGTGGCTATGGCACGGCAAAGCCGTCACCCGCTGTCGCAGGCATTGGCGCTGCATGGTGAGGATGTGACAGCAGAGGTTGCCATTGAAGACATTGCCGGAAGTGGACTTAAGGCGCAGGTGGACGGGCAGGAGGTTAGGCTCGGCAAGGGGGTATGGCTGGGGGCGGAAAGCGTCAATGACGGCCAGATGGAAATGTGGTTCCGGCGCGGTGAGGCGTCGCCTGTGCGGCTTGTCTTCGCCGATCAGCTGCGGGCCGATGCGGCGGAGACCCTGAAAGGGCTTAAAGCGCGGGGTTTGAGGCTTGTTATGTTATCGGGTGACCGGAAGGCGGCGGCTGAGGCTGTGGCGTCGGGTCTGCCGCTTGATGAGGTTCGGGCCGAGTTATTGCCCGCCGATAAGGTGGCGGTGATTGAGGCCTTGCAGGCTGAGGGGCGTAAGGTGCTGATGGTCGGGGATGGGCTGAATGATGCGGCGGCCTTGTCTGCGGCCTATGTCTCCATGTCACCGTCTTCGGCCATGGATGTCACGCAGAATGCAGCGGATTTTGTCTGGCGTGGTGAGGGGCTTAAGGCCGTATTGACGGCGCAGCGCATGTCGGTGCGTACGGGGCAACTGGTGTCGCAGAACTTTGCGATTTCGATGCTCTATAATGTGCTGGCTGTGCCTCTGGCGGTGGCGGGCTTTGTCACACCGATGATTGCCGCCATTGCCATGTCGGGGTCGTCACTGATTGTGGTCGTCAATGCCTTCCGCCTGAAGTGGGGCAAGGTGGGGTAGGGGATTTGCGGTGTGCCTTAAACTGACCCTCACCCCGGCCCTCTCCCTAAAAGGGAGAGGGGGAATGATTGTGCGTTGATAAGTCAGGTTTGGTGAATCAATTCCTGACAGTTAGCGATTCCGTTATCATATTATTAAGGACGTTCTGTCTTTTCTAAACGCTTATGCATCCGGCAAATCGTTACGATACAGCTCTGCTTCCGAGAGGAGGGAGAGGCGACGATATGACGGGGCGGGTCTGTTTGGGAGAGGCGTGATGCCTGCAATCGTCAGAGGCGGTCGTCGTCAGACGGCACAACCGAACAAGGGCGCCGGTAAGGCTGCCCCCAAGGGTGGTGCGCGTGGCGGTGGGCGTAAGGCTCAGGCGACGCACAGCCGTATCGGCTCGGTGCCGATGTCCAATGAGCTCATTGGCTGGCTGGCCTTTGGCGGGCTGGCGACGCTGATGAGTGTCGTTTTGCTGACCGGTGGGCGGGCGGAAATGCTGCAAGCCTCGGTGGCCAGCTTTGTCGACGGGCGTATTGCTGCCGTTGGCGTGAATTTGCAAAAAATGCGTCTGGTGGGGGTATCCGAAGCCGCCAGTGCCGATATCAAAAAAGCCCTGACCTTTGAACGCGGCCAGCCGATTGCTCTGATGGATCTGGAGAAGGTGCGTCAGGATGTCGAGGCGGTTGGCTGGGTCAAGTCGGCGGTTGTGCGCCGTCAGTTTCCGGATGGTCTGATTATTACCGTGACCGAGCGTCCCCGTCTGGCGGTGTGGCAGCATAATAACCGCGTCGTGGTGATTGACGACAAGGGTCAGATTATCCCCGAAGCCAATGCCCATACCTTTACCGACCTGCCGCTGATTGTCGGTGAGGGGGCCAATGAACAGGCGGCGCAGGTGCTGGAACTTCTGCGGGCGCGGCCTGAACTTCTGACGCGTACCGAGGCGCTGATCCGCGTCAATACGCGCCGCTGGGATGTGCGTCTCAAGAACGGGGCGATTATCAAGCTGCCGGCGCTTAACGAGGACGAGGCGCTTAATCGTCTGGATGCGCTGATTGTGCAAAAGCGCATTCTGGATCAGGGATTTGCGGTCATTGACCTGCTTGATCCCAATACGTTGGTAGTAGTGCCGTTAAACGCGGGTAACGCATAAGGATGTGGTTTCATTCGCAAAATGTGGATGGGATTTGTTTTTTGACTGTAGGTAATGGGCTTGAAAGCGCATGTCACGATTAGAAGATCGTAAACTGGCCAGAGATTTATCGCGTGATGTCATGTCACGCGACGTGGTGAAACCTGTGGCGGTGACGCCGGGTCTGGTGGCGTCGCTTGATCTTGGGGCGTCCAAGATCGGTTGCTTTATCATGAAGCCTGACGGAGCCCGGGCGGCAGATCAGTCGGTGCGGGTTGCGGGTGCCGGCTATGTGCAGTCCAAAGGTATCCGCGCCGGTGCCATTCTGGATATGGAAGCGGCCTCGACCGCGATTGCGCAGGCCGTTGAGCGCGCCGAAGCCATGGCCAATGTCTCGATTCAGGGCGTGCGCGTCACGGTGCCCGGAGCGCAGACCGCGTCGCATCGCGTGTCGGCCAGTGTGTCACTGGGGCTTAAGCCGGTATCCGATACCGATCTCAACCGCGCCATTGCCTCCGGTCTGGCGCAGGTGCGCTTTCAGGGGCGACGCACCATTCACCTCCTGCCGGTATCCTGGTCGGTTGATGAGCAAAGCGGGGTGCGTGATCCGCGTAACCTGACGGGGCGCACGCTCGGCCTTGAGTTGCTGGTCGTGACGATTGATGAGAACGTATTCAACAACATCATTCAGTGCGTGAACATGGCGCACCTTGAGGTGCAGGCTATTGTTTCGGCCCCATTGGCGGCGGCGGTGTCAGTGCTTGAGCATGATGAAAAGGAACTGGGCTGCATCTGCATTGATATGGGGGCTAGCTGCACCACGGCGTCGGTATTCTATAATGGCGCGCTGGTGCATATTGACTGCCTGAATGTCGGCGGGGCGCACGTGACGGCGGATATTGCGCGCGGGCTTTCGACAACGCTGGCCGGTGCCGAGCGTATCAAGACCCTGCATGGTACGGCTATTGCCTCAAGCCATGAAGACCGTGAAACGGTTGAGGCCCCGCCACGTGGCGATGATCCGGGGGCGGCACCCATTGTGGTGGCGCGTTCGATCCTTAAGGGCGTTATCGCGCCGCGCGTGGAAGAAACCTTTGAACTGCTGAAAGAAAAGCTGAAAGCCTCAGGTGTGCCGGTTGATCCGGGTGCGGGCATTGTCCTGACCGGTGGGGCGTCACAACTGGCGGGCGTGCGTGAACTGGCGGTGCGGGTGTTTGATCGCCCTGTGCGTCTGGGTAAGCCGCGTCGCGTGCCGCATCTGGCGGATGCGGCGGCGGGGCCTGCGTTTTCGGCCTGCTCTGGTGTCATCCTCAGAACGCTTTACGGGCCACGCGATGTCGTGCCGGTCAAGAAGATCATGGCGGCGCGCCTAAGCCCGCGTGACGCCCCGCAAACCGGACAGGGAAACCCGCTCGGGCGGGCGCTCGACTGGCTCAGACAAAATCTGTAGGCGGATAATTTCAGCCTGTGGCTTTAATGCTCTTTAAACGGAGCAGGTGAGCGCGTACATATATATGACGGTTTCGTCATAATGTGTTGTGATCATGATTATACTCCAAGGGGTTGAGCCCATGGCTCACGGTCTGTTCCGCGCCTGTTACCCGCATCCGGAACAGCAGGATAAGTGCGTCAAGATTGCCCTGAAAGATCACCCCCTGCCTAAGCGGGCAAAGCTGGTGGACCTTAAGGAGCCTACTGATCCGAACCTCAGGGAGCTTTTCGCCTACAAGAAGCTGAAAGCGCGCGGTGTGCCGGTCGAAAGCCGGTTTCCGGCGGTGCATGATCTGGTGGATACCGATCTGGGGCAGGGGCTTGTGGTCGATCGCATAGATGCGGCCTTGCCACAAGGCGCGCTGACGCTCAGGGACTATATCGAAAAGGGTGTGCGGGGCGAACTGACGCCGGACATGCTGGTGGCAGAGTTGCGTAATTTCGCCGATTTCTGCGTGCGTCACTCGGTGTTTGCCTCATGCGATGAGTGGCATAACCTGTATTTTGTACGCAAGGACGCGGGATATCACTGCATGGCCTTTGATCTGAAACTGCGGCTGAATCGTGAGTTTATTCCGTTTTCGTCCGTGCTGCCCTTTGCCATGCGCCACAAAATCCGCCGCCGCTTTGACCGGATGATTGCCGAGGTTGAGGGTTTGCTGTCTGCGCCTCAGACTGCCTGAGAGGCGGCGGGGCGCGTGTCTGGCTGAGAATGGTTTTCAACAGATATTTCGCAGACGCACAGATGTTGGAAAGTCCCTTAATGAGGTCTTATAATACCATTTACGTGACGTATGATCTGAGGCGAAAAGGTTAATGTACGTTAACGGATTTGTTAATAAAACTATGGGTTTGTGCTCGTATTGGCCCTTTGCGCTATCTCAGCGTGTGTAAGGATTCCATTAAGTGGCGTATTTGCGGATTATGGTTAAAATTTATTAGTATTTTCACTTCAAATTCGCACGACTCACGCTATCGGGTAACTAATCATTAAGCATATTTGATGTCTCATGGTGTTTCGCACAAACGGAGCGCCGGAGCGGGGAATTTGACGCCCCCCAAAGGGCAAGCAGAAGGTTGATCTGATCGCATGGCTATTCATCTTTCGGCGCCGCGCGCCACGGAATTAAAGCCGCGTATAGTTGTGTTCGGCGTTGGCGGAGCCGGTGGCAATGCCGTGAATAATATGATCGAGGCCGGGCTTGAAGGCGTCGAATTCGTTGTCGCCAACACCGATGCGCAGCAGTTGCAGTTCGCAAAGACCGATCGTCGGGTACAGCTTGGGATCACCCTGACGCAAGGTCTGGGGGCGGGCGCTCATCCTGAAGTCGGCATGACCGCCGCTGAGGAATCCGCTGCCGAGATTTCCGAGCACCTTGAAGGCGCGCACATGGTCTTTATCACCGCCGGTATGGGCGGAGGTACCGGCACCGGTGCGGCACCGATCATCGCCAAATGCGCCCGTGAGCGCGGCATTCTGACGGTGGGTGTGGTCACCAAGCCCTTTATGTTCGAAGGTCGTCACCGTATGCGTCTGGCTGACGCTGGTATTTCCGAGCTTCAGCGTTATGTTGACACCCTGATTGTTATCCCGAACCAGAACCTGTTCCGTATCGCCAATGAGCGCACGACCTTTGCCGAAGCCTTTGGTATGGCCGATCAGGTGCTGCATTCCGGCGTGCGTTCGATCACCGACCTGATGGTTCTGCCAGGTCTGATCAACCTTGATTTTGCCGACGTGCGTTCAGTCATGTCCGAAATGGGCAAGGCCATGATGGGGACCGGTGAGGCCGCGGGCGATGACCGTGCCTTGCAGGCGGCGCAGAACGCTATTCAGAACCCGCTTCTGGATGAAACCTCGCTTAAGGGGGCCAAGGCCGTTCTGGTCAATGTGACCGGTGGTCTGGATATGACCCTGCTTGAGGTTGATGAAGCGGCCAATGCCATTTCGTCCGAGGTTGATCCCGACGCAAACATCATCTTCGGTGCGGCGTTTGATCCGAGCCTTGAGGGTAAGCTGCGCGTATCGGTCGTGGCGACCGGTATGGATAGTCAGGCGGCTGCGCAACCGGCCCCGGTTCAACAGAATAACCAGACCCCGACGGGTTCGGGGCGTGTGCCGCTCTATAATCGTCCGCAAGCCGAGCCATTGGTGGTGCAGCCTGCGCCTCAACCGGCACCCGCTGTGGCGCAAGCCGCTCCTGAGACGGTTGCCCGTGTACCGGCACCGAGCAGTGTAACCTTTGAGCAGCGTCCGGCACCGGCGGCCCCTGTCTCTGCGCCTGCGTCCTATGCGGCACCGCAGGCTGAGCCTGTACGGGCACCGGCACCTCATGCTCCCGTAGCGGCGGGTGAACCACGCATTATAGGTAAGATCGTTGATCCGGCGGTCGAAGAAGCCAGCGAGGGCTATGAGGCTCCGGTTCAGCGTCAGGAACCCCCTGCGCCACGTAACGAGGTGTCACAACGTCCGGTCGCCGGCTATGGCACCCGTCAGCCTGAGCCGCGCGTGGCGCAGCGTCCGGCAGCCCCTGTGCATCAGCCGGAAGAAGAAAACCGTGGCTCGATCTGGCGCGGCCTGTTCCCGAACCGCAATGCGCGTCAGGAACCTTCGGCCGGTTATGGTCAGGCCCCGCAAGTGCAGGCCCCGCCTCAATCTCACGCGTCGCAGCCCCATTCTCAGGCCGCTCAGGCACAACCTCAGCCGGTTCAGCAACAGGCTCCGGAAGCAGAGGACGATCTCGAGATTCCGGCATTTTTGCGGCGCTTAGCTAATTGATTATACGGGTTAATTTGCGTTAATTCTGGCGTTACAAACCGTAATTCATGTTTAATTGAGTGCGGTCGTCACAAATAATATAAATGCGGGTGCGGAAGTGCCCGCATTTTTTGTTTTTCGGATCACGCAAATGCTGCCTGAACATCACGAACACACACTGGCTTTGCCTGCTATATGCGCCGGGATCGGTTTGCATACGGGGCAGCACGTGCGTCTGTCTATCCGTCCGGCGGCTGCCGGTACGGGCGTGGTTTTCGTGCGCACGGATCTGAACCAGAACGATAATGTAGTGCCTGCGCGTGCCGATTATGTAACCCAGACCCGTCTGGGGACCGTCATCACCAATGCGTCGGGCGTGTCTGTATCAACCATTGAGCACCTGATGGCGGCGCTGTCGGCGCTTGGGGTTGATAATGCGATTATCGAACTTGATGGCCCGGAAGTGCCGATCATGGACGGGTCAGCGCAGCCTTTCGTGCAGTTGCTGGATCAGGCGGGCTTCCGTCGCCAGTCGACTGCGCAACGCGTCATTGAAATTCTCAAGCCTATCGAAGTTATCGAAGGTGACAAGCGGGCCGCGCTTTTGCCAGCGGATCGCTTTGAGATGCGCTTTGAAATTGATTTCGACAATCCGGTTATTGGCCATCAGGAAGTTGAACTGGTGATCACCGAGGAAAGCTTCCGTACCGAGCTGGCGTCGGCGCGTACCTTTGGCTTTGTCGAAGGTGTCGAAGCCCTGCGGGCGGCCGGTCTGGCACGTGGCGGGTCTTTGGACAACGCCATTGTTATTGACGGCGACAAGGTGCTGAACGACGGTGGCCTGCGCTTCGTTGACGAATTTGTGCGTCACAAGGCGCTGGATGCCATCGGCGATCTCTATGTGCTGGGCATGCCGATTCAGGGCCGTTTTGAAGGCATTCGTGCCGGTCATGGCCTTAATAATGCCGTGGTTCGTGCTCTACTGTCTCAGCCGGAGGCTTACCGCATTGTTGTGCGCGGTGAGGCACTGGAAGAAGCTGTCTAAAAGCTGTTGGCGTTTGTACGGCCCTGTTGTAGAGCTATCCTCCGAACATTTTGAGTCACGCCGGTAACCTTACCGGCCCTGTGGGGATATAGACGTGCCGGTTGCGACCATGACTGCGAAAACCAATACTAAACGGGCATTGAAGCTGGGTCTGGTGATTCTGGCTTCGGTGGCCAGCGTCGGCGTCATGAGCGGCTGTGCGGGCAAGGGCGGGCAACAGACCCGCCTGGTCTATGAAGAACGCCCTGTCGAACAGCTTTATAATACCGGTATGCGCCGCCTTGATGAGCGCAACTGGAAAGAGGCTGTCGATTATTTCCAGGAAGTTCAGCGTCAGCACCCCCATTCCGAATGGGCGCGGCGTTCGATCATCATGGAAATCTACGCCAACTATATGGGCAATAACTATAATGAATCGACCGCTGCGGCTGAGCGGTTCATTAAGCTCTATCCCGGTTCGGATATGACGCCCTATGCCTATTATATGCGGGCGGTGAACTATTTTGAGCAGATCGTCGATATTGGTCGCGATCAGGCCTATACGGAAACGGCGCAGGCCTATCTGCGCGAAGTGGTGCTGCGTTATCCCGGTACCGAATATTCGCGCGATGCCTCAGTTAAGCTCGACATGGTCTATGACCAACTGGCGGGTAAGGAAATGGAAATCGGCCGTTTCTACCTGCAACGTAATCAGCCTCTGTCAGCGGTTGGGCGTTTCAAAACCGTCATTACCACCTATCAGACCACCAGCCATGCCCCTGAGGCGCTGTATCGTCTGGTCGAAGCCAATCTGATGATGGGTATTGTTGATGAGGCCAACCGCAATGCGGCGGTGCTGGGCTATAATTACCCCGGTGATCGCTGGTATAAGTCGGCCTATGACCTGATGCAAAAGCATGGTCAGGCGCTTGAGGTTCGGCCTGTGGCCGGTGGCGCAAAGGGGCCGGAACCTGTCGGTACAGAAGCGGAACAAAAAGAGAAAAAGGGCTGGCTAAGCCAGTTGAATCCGTTTAAGTCTTAGGTGAAAGTGTGCATTTGGGCCGGTATTCCGGTCAGGTGCGTGATACCCCTAGTCTTTACCTGCGCAGGATTCCATGCTGACACGTCTGACGATACAGGATGTTGTCCTTGTTGACCGGCTCGATCTCGATATCCGTCAGGGCTTAAGCGTTCTGACCGGCGAGACGGGGGCCGGTAAATCCATTATTCTCGATTCATTGGGACTGGCGACCGGTGCACGCGGTGACGCGGGGCTTATTAGGGCCGGTGCATCTCAGGCGGCGGTGACGGCGGAATTTGACCTGCCTGCGGGTCACGCGCTTTATGATTTCCTTGAGGACAAAGGGCTGGCCTTAGAGGCCGGTGAGCCGTTGCTCCTGCGTCGCGTGGTTAGCCGTGACGGGCGTTCCAAGGCTTTTGTCAATGATCAGTCGGTATCGGTCAGTGTGCTGAAGGCGCTGGGGGACAGCCTGCTTGAGGTGCATGGCCAGCATGAGACGGTAGGGCTGCTTGATCCGCGCACCCATGCGGCCATGCTGGATGCCTATGGCGATTGCGCGGCAGAAAAGGCGGCGGTGGCCGAGACGTTCAGGGCGCTGAAAGCGGTACGCGAACGTTACCGCGATCTGCAGGCGCGGTCGGAGCGGGCGGCGGAAGAGGTTGAGGAACTGACGCATCGTTTGTCAGAGCTTGACCGGCTAGATCCGCAGCCTGACGAGGAGGCGCAACTGGCGACCGAGCGGTCATTGCTCGGGGCATCCGAGCGGGCGCTTGAGGACATTACCGAAGCGCGGACCACGGTGGGCGGGGATCAGTTGTCACAGCGTCTTGCCAAGGCGTTTCGGGCGCTGGATCATGCCCGAAGCCGTGCGCAACAGGCCGGTGCCAATGAAGGCCATGCGGTGCTGAAGGCGTTGTCGGAAGCGGCCGAGGCGCTGGATCGCACGCTGATTGCGGCGGATGAGGCGTTGGCGCTGATGGATGCGGCGGCGGATGCGCTGGATGTCGAACCGGGGCGGCTGGATCGGGTTGAGGAGCGGTTGTTTGCGCTTCGGGCCATGGCACGTAAGCTGAATGTGCTGGTGGAGGATCTGCCGGCGACGCGGGCGAAGATGGCCCATGCCTTAAGTGAAATCGAAGATGCCGAAGGGGCTTTGCGCAAATTATCAGCCGAAGTGGCGCAGGCGCAGGCGGCGTTCAATGCGGCGATTGAGGCGCTTCGGGCCAAACGCCTTGAGGCCGGTGCGGCGCTGTCGGTGGCGGTGATGGCCGAACTGACGCCGCTCAAGCTCGATAAGGCGGCGTTCCGTGTCGATATTCGCGCGCTGGAGCCGGAACGTTATACGGCCCACGGCGGGGATCAGATTACCTTTGAGGTGCGCACCAACCCCGGGGCTGATTGGGGCGGGATGGCGGCCATTGCCTCAGGTGGGGAACTGGCGCGGTTTGCGCTGGCGCTCAAGGCGGCGCTGGCGACACGCGGCGATGAAGGGGTGGCGGGGCCGGTGATGATCTTCGATGAGGTGGATCAGGGGGTTGGCGGGGCTGTGGCCGATGCGGTGGGCCTGCGTTTGAAGAAACTGGCTGAAGCTGGTCAGGTGATTGTGGTGACGCACTCGCCGCAGGTGGCGGCACGCGGGGATCAGCATCTTAAGGTGTCCAAGGCCGAGGTTGAGGGGGCGGTGCGCTCGAAAGTGGTTGAGCTCAGTGCCGATGAGACGCTTGAGGAACTGGCGCGGATGCTGTCGGGCGCGGAGATCACGCCTGAGGCGCGGGCGGCAGCCTTGCGGTTGCGGCAGTCTCCGGTGGTGGCAGGGTAGTCAGAAGTGATTCATCGCACCTATTTATGATGAATGACTGATAGATATGAGTTGTAATTTTTAATTACCTGTTGCTGTTGCTGTTGCTGTTGCTGTTGCTGTTGCTGTTGCTGTTGCTGTTGCTGTTGCTGTTGCTGTTGCTGTTGTGGGGCAGAGAATTATTGAAAATATAACACTGCCTAAGTGGGTTGCGTTTTTTCAGAGAAGAAAAGAATTAAAGGGGCAGATATGAAAAACTGGAAAACGCATCTTGGGTGGGTATTTGTAATTTTCATCACGGCTTATTTGTTCCATAATATAGGAAAGAATAGTGTAACCGCTGAAGATGTTATTGTGATGTCATCCAAGAGCGTGGACCATTATGATGGTAAATCATTGGGTAAATCATTGCATTTTCAAGGGACTTGGAAGATTGAAGAGGGGAGTATTGCTTGGCCTAAAAATATCTCTCATTATGATTGCTGGCTAGATAATGAAGGTTATTGCAATTTAACTGAAGCTACTATCTATAAAAATTCCCTTAATGTCCGAACTTCGAAATTTGTAAAAATTATTAAATGGGATGATCAACAGGTTATATTAGAACAGTCTGGAACGAGTAATTGTCGCGATTTTGTTGTTGTGGTTGATTTACTTACACAGGAAGTTACTGGAATTACGAAAGATACGCCTAATAGGCCAGAAAGCTGTTCAGAAACGCTCCCTCCACTAGAAAAGCCTCGCATTAGCAAAATGATTGATGGCTTTCGGTTGAGTTTTCCACGTGCCGAAAAATAAATGATACTACACTTGCATGTCTCATTTTTTACTGTGAATTAGTATCGGTGGCTGAAAGGCAAGAGATTAAGCCTGAGGCGCGGGCGGCGGCGTTGCGGTTGCGTCAGCCGGTAGGGGCATAAAAGTTACCACAGAAAGAACCCCCCTCTGTCACAGCTTTGCTGTGACATCTCCCCCGGCATAGCCAGGGGAGTATGAAGCTGGGGGTTAAGTGGATGTTTTGCAGATATGGAAACCGATGATAGACAGGGCGCATGAACACCGATGATACCCCCTCTGCGGCGCGTGACCGTCATGCCGAACTGTCGGCCGAAATAAAGCGGCACCGCGATCTCTATTATAATGCCGAGGCACCGGAGTTGTCCGATGCCGATTATGATGCGCTTGAGGGGGAGCTTAGGGCGCTTGAGGCGCAGTATCCGGCGCTGAAGAGCGTCGACAGCCCGACCGAACAGGTGGGGGCGGAGATCAATGCCAAGTTTGCGCCGGTGGCGCATGGTGTGCCCATGCTGTCGCTGGATAACGCTTTTGCCACTGAAGATGTGCGGGATTTTGAAAAAAGCATCCGCCGGTTTTTGCGGCTGCCTGAGGATGAGGTTCTGGCCTATGCCGTGGAGCCGAAGATCGACGGGGTGTCCTGTTCGCTGTTGTATATTAACGGCGAACTGAAGCGGGCGGCGACACGCGGTGACGGGCGCACCGGCGAAGATATCACCGAGAACGTGCGCACCATCAGCGATATTCCGCACCGGCTGTCGGGCAGTGGCCATCCTGAGCGTATCGAAATCCGTGGCGAGGTCTATTTCCCGCTTGAGGCCTTTCAGGCGATGAATGCGGCGGCGGCGGAAACCGGCAGCAAGGTGTTCGCCAATCCGCGTAATGCGGCGTCTGGCGCTTTGCGGCAGTTGGATGCCACGATCACGGCGTCGCGGCCCTTGCGGTTTTTTGCCTATACCTGGGGGGAGGTGTCTGATCCTGAGTTTGTCGCGTCGCAATCGGAGGCGCTCAGGAAATTCCGTGACTGGGGGTTGGTGGTCAATCCGAGGTCAATAAGGGCTGAAGGGGTTGAGGCGCTGATTGCGGCCTATGAGGATCTGCAACGCGACCGGTCGGGGCTCGGGTACGATATTGACGGCGTGGTCTATAAGATCGACCGTTTGGATTATCAGCGGCGTCTGGGGTTTGTCTCGCGGTCGCCGCGCTGGGCCATTGCCCACAAGTTCCCTGCCGAGCAGTCCCTGACGCACCTTAAAGGTATTGATATTCAGGTCGGGCGTATTGGCACGCTGACGCCTGTGGCGCGGCTTGAGCCGGTCAATGTCGGTGGGGTGGTGGTGTCCAATGTCACCCTGCACAATGCCGATGAGATTGCGCGCAAGGACGTGCGTATCGGTGATCTGGTGCGGGTGCAGCGGGCCGGTGACGTCATCCCGCAGATTGTCGGAGTGGAATTGTCTGCGCGGCCCGAAGGGACGGCGGCGTATGAGTTTCCGACGCTTTGTCCCTGTCCGCTGCAAACCCCTGTGGTGCGCGAAACCAACCATAAGGGCGAGGAAGGCGTCGCGCGGCGCTGTACGGGCGATCATGCCTGTCCGCATCAGAAGATCGAATATCTGAAATATGTTGCCGGTCGTAAGGTGCTGGATATCGAAGGGCTGGGGGAAAAACAAATCCAGCTGTTTATCGAAAAGGGGCTGATCAGCGAACCGGCGGATATATTCACCCTTGAGGCGCGCGATAAGATGTCTCTGACGCCGATCCGCAACTGGGAGGGCTTTGGCGAGGTCAGTGCGCGCAACCTGTTTGCCGCGATTGAAGACCGGCGGGAGATTTCGCTTGAGCGGTTTATTGCGGCTCTGGGGATCAGGGGGGTTGGGGAAACGACGGCGCGGTTGCTGGCGCGGGCCTATGGCTCGGAGGCGGCGTTCCGCGAAGCCCTGATGGCGCTGGTGGCCGAAGATGAAGAGGTGCGCGGGGCCTTAAGTGATATGGATCAGATCGGGCCGTCTTCGGTGGCGGCGCTAACGGACTATTTCGCCAATCCCTATAACCAGGCGGTCTATCGCAATCTGGTGGCGGAGCTTAGGGTCAGAGATGCCGAGGCGGTGGCGGCGACCTCAAGCGTTTCAGGGCTTACGGTGGTGTTTACCGGCACGCTGGAGCGCCTGACGCGTGATGAGGCCAAGGCGCAGGCTGAACGGCTGGGGGCCAAGGTGGCGGGGTCTGTGTCGAAAAAGACCGATATTGTCATTGCCGGGCCGGGGGCCGGTTCAAAGCTGAAAAAAGCTGCTGAACTGGGGGTGGCGGTGATGACCGAGGATGAGTGGCTGGCCCACATTTCAGGAGTTTAAGTATGAAGCTGAATGAACAGGTGGTTATTGTGACCGGCGCGGGGCGCGGTCTGGGGGCAGCGATTGCCACAGCCTTCGCCCGTGAAGGGGCTAAGGTAGCGATTAATTATCGCAACAGCCGTAACGAGGCCGAAGCCTTGGCGGCGCAGTTGGGGGGAAATGCGCGCGCCTTTCAGGCCGATGTGCGTGACCTTGAGGCGGTAAAGCATATGGTCGCGGAGGTGACCGAGGCTTTCGGTGCGCCGACGACGGCAGTGCATAATGCGCTGGCCGATTACAGCTTTAACGGTGATGCGCGCGAGAAAATCGATACGCTGGATTATAGCCATATTGAGGCGCAGGCGCATACGGCGGTCGGCGGGGCGCTCAATCTGGCCAAGGCTGTGCATCCGGCGATGAAGACGGCGGGCTTTGGCCGTATCGTGACCATCGGTACCAATCTGGTGCAGAATCCGGTTGTGCCCTATCATGACTATACGGCGGCCAAGGCGGCGTTGATGGCGCTGACGCGGACTCTGGCGGCGGATCTGGGCCCAGACGGAATCACGGTCAATATGGTGTCGGGCGGACTTTTGCGCACGACAGCGGCCAGTGCCGGGACGCCTGAGGCGGTGTTTGACCTGATTGCCGCTTCTACGCCCCTGCGGCGGGTGACGACGCCTGAGGAAGCGGCGGATGCGGTGCTGTTCTTTGCCAGCCCCTGGGCGCGGTCAGTGACCGGTCAGAACCTTATGGTCGATGGCGGGCTGGTGTTCGGATAGGCAGGCGTTAAGCCACCGTCACCCCGACCCTCTCCCTGGAAAGGGAGAGGGGGAAGGGATTATTTACCGATCAGGACGACGCCTTCGCGGCGGGGGTCCGCACCGCCGTCGATACGGTCAGGATAGAACATCACCCCATGCAGGCCTGAGTTTTCGCCGGCAACTTCCTGAATGTCGTAACTCATGTCTTTCAGGGCTTGGGTGATGGCGGCGGGCATGAGCGCGGCTTCGATACGGACGGTGTCGCCGCGGGCCACGACATTGGGCAGGGCCACGGCTTCGGGCATGGTAAGGCCCCAGTCGAGAACGCCGATCAGGGCCTTGAAATTATAGGCCAGAATGGATGAGCCGCCCGGTGACCCCACCATGCCGATCAGGTTTTTGTTCTGATCGAAGATCATTACCGGTGACATGGAAGAGCGCGGACGCTTGCCACCTTCGACGGCATTGGCGGCTGTGTGGCCATCGGTGCCGGTGGGCGCAAAGGAAAAGTCGGTCAACTGGTTATTTAGGAAGAAGCCGCCGACCATGCGGCCTGAGCCGAAATAGCTTTCGACCGAAGTGGTCACGCTTACGGCATTGCCATAACGGTCGCGGATGACGAAATGCGAGGTGCCCGCCGGTTCACGGGTGTTATCGGCAGCCCATGCCACGGCTTTTGAGGGCTGGCCGTAGGTAGGTGTAGGAGCCGCCTTGCCCGGCGTGATGGTGGCTACACGCCCGTCAATATAGGCCGGATCGAGCAGGCCTTTGAGCGGCACGGAGACAAATTCGGAATCGGCCATATATTGGTCGCGGTCGGCATACATCAGGCGCTGGGCTTCGATAATCACCTGCCAGCCGCGTGGGTCAGTGGGGCCATATTCGCCCATCGGGAAGCGTTCGGCGATTTTCAGTGCCTGAAGCAGGGACGGCGCCGAGGACGGCGGCAAGGGCACGCAGATAATATAGATGCGATATGGCTCACACAGGGCATCGTCGGACTTCGGGAAGTAGGATTTGAAATCATCGGGTGTCAGAGCGCCCGCCGGTGTCCCTTCGGAGGTGCGGGCGATGATGGCCTCAACCAGCGGGCCTTCGCGAAAGATCACCGCCCCTTTATCGGCAAGATGACGCAGGGTTTCGGCATAGGCCGGATTGGTCAGACGGTCACCGGTTTTTTTCAGGCCGCCCTGACCATCAGAGAAATAGGCTTTCAGATCAGGCGCATTGTTCTGAGGCAGGCGGGTCTGGGTCAGGTAGTCGCCCAGTCGCGGTGAAATGATAAAGCCGTTTTCAGCTAGCCTGACGGGGGTGCCGAACAGGTCTTTCCACAGAAGGTTGCCGTGAGCGGAGTGGGCCTTTTCCAGCATGTGCATAACGCCCGGTACGCCCGTGGAGCGGCCTGACAGCATGGCCTCAACGAAGGGCAGGGGTGTGCCGTCTTCTTTCAGGAACCAGTCGCTGCTGGCGGCCTTAGGAGCGGTTTCGCGGCCATTATATTGAATGACCTTTCCGGTTTTCGCATCAAAGTAGACCATGAAGGCCCCGCCACCGATGCCTGAGCTTTGTGGCTCAACGAGGCCCAGGGTCGCCTGAACCGCCACGGCGGCATCTATGGCTGTGCCGCCTTTTTCAAGGATATCCATGCCTGCTTCGGCCGCCAGAGGATTGGCTGCGATGACCACCGGCGCAAAGGTCGGGGCCTGATCCGGTGTGGTGGTCGCACAGGCACATAAAGTGACGGCGGCAAGAATGAACAGGGGGCGGATAAACAGATTGCGGGCAAACATGCAGGGGACTTTGCTTAAAACAGGACCAGAGAGGCAAATATGACCTGTCATGACCCTGTGGGGGCGGACTTTCAACAGGAAATCAAAAAAAATAGGCAAAAAGGCCATTAAACGGCTTGCCTTTGTAATCTGTTGAGACTAATTGTCCGGCCCTCGCTGCTGAGCAAGCTTAGCGGCGGGAATTGAAAAAATGCGCACTCGTAGCTCAGCTGGATAGAGCATCAGACTACGAATCTGAGGGTCAGGAGTTCGAATCTCTTCGAGTGCGCCATTTCATTTTTTGAATAAAATCAGCCCCCTATGGGGCTTTTTTTGTGCCTGAAGGGTCGCAATCGATTCGGTTTATGGGGATGCAGTTGGGGCGGGCGGGCTTTCGGGGGTGCCTTCTTCAACGGCATTAACGTCGCCCGGGTTCATCATGGATTGATTTTCAGGCGACGTGGCCATGGCAATAAACATGGCAATAAGGACAAGCGCCGCGACGAACAGGGCGGGCCATACCCAGTTAGGGCCCAGCTTTTTCGCGACCGGAAGGGTATCGGAAGGTGCGTTCGGGCGTGGATCATTCTGCGTGGACATGGACGTTCATCCTCTTTTCATTTCAAAGTATATGAAACGTTAGAAATGTTTCCCCTCTGTCTGCCCGTTTGTAGGCGGTGCACGGAGGTCTCCATATTTGGTCATGGGAGGTTCAGGATGATATATGATTGCTGCCTTAGCTCCTCAGGAGCGTGTAAAAGTATGTCTCAGGTGCGCGACTAACAGTGCCGCGCATGACAAAATGGGCCAGGATGTCTTTGGGGGGGTAAAATATTGATTGTATTGAAAGAAAATGGTGGGTGAGCACGGACTCGAACCGTGGACCCGCTGATTAAGAGTCAGCTGCTCTACCAACTGAGCTACACACCCACACTTTTCAGCCGCATCAGAAGAGGTGTTGGTAAACCTCGGCGGTGAGGCGCGGAACATACGGATTTTTGCCGGAGGTTCAAGGCCTAATTTCAACTCATATACAGTTATTCCTTAACAAAATACAATTTAAAGGCGCAATTATTTATTAAATCAGCTTTTGTTTGTGTTTGTCAGGGCTTGTCTGAGGCGGATGTAAGGTTCACATTCGCGTGCGATTCTAATGGGAGCAGGGATATGGCATTTCGGGATCTGAGTGGCGCGGTAGATTTCGCGCATCTTGAGGCCTATACGCTGAATGATGTCGGGATCATTGAAGAGGTGCTGACCCTGTTCGGCCAGCAGGCCGATATATGGTCGCCGCTTCTGGATGTGTCGCATGCGGGGTGGCGCGATGCGGCCCATACGCTGAAAGGCGCGGCGGCGGGCATCGGGGCCAATGCGCTGGCGGCGGCGGCGGAGGCCGCAGAGCGGGGCGATAATGACGGGGCCGCCGGACGGCTTTTGAAGGTGCGCGATGCGCTGGATGCAGCGCTTATGGATGTGGCAGCCTATCTGCATGGGCTCAGGCTCAGGGCGCTTAAGGCGCAATAAACCTTTGCAAAAGCGGAGCGGGGGTTATAAACCGCAGCCCGACTGTCTGTAATTTCCGCAAAGCGTCTACCTGCCATGAGCGACGAACTTCATATCCTGTGCACTGACCGTGAGGGTGTTACCCATAATCTGCCGGCGATCGAGGGCTGGCGGATCATGGAGATCATTCGCGACAATGGCCTGCCGATTAAGGCGGAGTGCGGCGGGGCGCTGGAGTGCGCCACCTGTCACGTCTATGTCGCGCCGGAATGGTGGGACAAGCTGGTTGAAAAGACCGACGAGGAAGAAGAAAAGCTCGATGAGGCGTTTCTGGTGAAGCGCCATTCGCGTCTGTCGTGTCAGGTTCTGATGCGTGACGATCTTAATGGGCTTGAGGTTACGCTGGCGCCGGAAGGCTAAGGCACATGCAAGCACCCTTGAGGCAGTTCGGACATCGTCTTGAGGGGCTGGACTATCAGCCGCGTCAGGCGGCTTACGGATTCTTGCAGCGGGACGGCTATCTGGCGATTGCGCAGATCGGATATACCAGGTTCAGCTATGACTTTCCGGGGGGCGCGCTGGATGAGGGTGAGACGCCGGAAGCGGCGGTCGAGCGAGAATTTGCCGAAGAAACCGGTCTTGTGGTCAGGGTGGTTGAGCCGGTGGGCGAGGTGCTCAACTATTTCGTTCATCAGGACGGTACGCCCTATAACAATCATTGCCGCTTTTATGAGATGGAATGGGTTGCGGAACAGCCGGAGCTGAAAAGCGAGGCGGATCATGAGTTGGTGTGGATGCGGCCCTTTGAGGCGATGAAGCGCGTCAAGCATCCGGCCTATGCCTGGGCGTTGTTGCTGTGGCTGCGGGAGCGGGTCTAAAAGGGTCGTTTCTGGCCTGCAAAGACGCCTCTTCTGTGCTTCTTAAGTACGCTGCGCTTATCGAAGACACGTCTTTTTGGCCCAGAGTCTAAAGTGTTTCTCCAACCCTTTTGACCTAAATCAACCCCGTCGCAGGATGTATTCGAGATCGATGGTGTCGCCGACGGGGAAGCCGTACTCGCCGACCTTTTCAAAGCCACGGGCAGCGTAGATCGCCTGTGCCCTGTGGTTTTCGCTCCATACGCCGATCCATTGCGGGGCGGCGGGGTATTTTTCCGACAGATAATCAAGGGCCTCATTTAGCAGGTGTCGGCCCAGTCCTGCGCCCTGCGCTGACTCACGGACATAGAGGCGCTTGATTTCGCCGTGATGGTTCGGGTCAGCATCGGCGTGCGGCAGGCTGACGGGGCTGGCTTGAATAAAGGCCAGCGGGGTCTTGTCTTTGGCGTAGATGAGACGCCAGAAATGGTCGGGATCGGCGACTTCGTCGGCCAGTGCCGCTTCACTGTAGGTTGTGTCGAAAAAGGCCTGCAAATCCTCAGGCGGATACAGGTGGCCAAAGGTCTCAGTGAAGGTGAGGCGGGCCAGTTCTGTCAGAGCAGGGATATCGGATGGGGTTGGTGGTGTCATGAATGGGTCAGAGGGGCTGCGAAGCCTGTAGGGGAAAGAAAGATACCCACCAGCCCCGCTACGCGGCGGTCCTCCTCCCCACTAAAATGGGGAGGAGTGAAAGGTCAGATTTTAGGCGGCGGAGTTGTCTTCGATTTCGGCGGGTGGGCCGTTTTTCTTAACGGACTCAATGGCATTGATGGCAGAGGCCTTTGATTTATAGCCTTCCGTCCAGAAAATGATTTCGGAGTTGTATTTGAAATAGGCGACGAATTCGCCGGCCTTGTTTTTCTTGATTTCAAACTTGTGTGCCATGGGAAGCCTCCATAATGCCTGACGTGGCGGCCGGCGCAGATGTGCTGCTGACCGGTAAGGAGGTTCACCCGCGCAGGTTTACCTGTCAAGTATTACCTTAGAGCCTATAGAGCGCTCTAATGCGGTTGTCGTGAGCGTTTGAGGCCGTGGTGCCAGAGAAGGGCCAGAAAACCGCCTTTGATGAATGGCAGCAGGGCCAGTGTCATAACCACCAGTGCACCCAGAGTTACCGAAATGACCACGCCCAAAGGATATTTCCAGAAGAACTCAAGGGCAAATAAAGGCCCGACCACAAGGTGGCCGACCAGAAGCATGGTGATATAGGCCGGACCGTCATCGCAAGGGTATAGCCCAAGCGGCGTATGACAGTTAGGGCAGGTATCGGCTATTTTCAGATAACCGCGAAAAGCACTGGCTTCGCCACAGGCCGGACACTGGCGACGCAGACCGCGCCAAAGGGCTGTCGAGAGGGGCGCTTTTTCAGTCGTCATGGCAACCTTTGGGCTGTGCCCGATAATGGGCCTGTTGCGGGCGGGAACAGTGAGTATGTAGCTTATGTAGCTACGGAAAGCGAAATACGCTATGTGTAATCCTGTCGCAGCATAAAAATCCGGATGGCGCATAAATAAGACTTGCAAAACCATATAAAGATATCCTTATGTGGTTATATGGATGGCTCGTCGCACATATTAGGACAGGCAGCGCTGCTTGAGGCGCTCAAGGCGGTCGCGGAACCGACGCGGCTCAGGCTGTTGCGGTTGCTGGCGCACGAAGAGTTGTCGGTCATGGAACTGGTGCGCATACTTGGCCAGAGCCAGCCGCGCATTTCCCGCCATCTGAAACTGATGAGCGAAGCGGGGCTTATAGACCGCTTTCCCGACGGGGCCTGGGTGTTTTACCGCCTGACTGAGCAAGCAGCCCTGACGCCGCTGATTGAGGCGGTGCTGGCGGCTATGGGCGATGAGGAGGCCAGTGATCTCAGTCAGCTTGAGCAGGTGCGTGCCCAACGGCTTGAGGCGGCGCAAGGCTATTTTGAAAATATCGCGCCGGTCTGGGATCAGATACGTACGCACTATATTGATGATGCCGAGGTCGAGGCCGCGCTTCTGAAGGTGCTGGGGGACGGGCCGGTGGGTGACCTGATTGATCTGGGGACCGGTTCAGGGCGTATGCTGACGCTTCTGGCGCCACGGGCGAAATCGGCCACAGGTATAGATCTGTCGCAACAGATGCTCAATATTGCCCGCGCCCGCACACTTGAGGCCGGTATTGGGGCGATTGATTTCCGGCACGGGGATATTACAGCGACGCGGCTTAATGGGCAAAGTGCTGATCTGGTGATTATCCATCAGGTGCTGCATTTTCTGGCCGATCCGGCGCAGGCGCTGAAGGAAGCCGCGCGGGTGCTTAAGCCCGATGGGCGGGTGCTGATCGTTGATTTTGCGCCGCACCGCCTTGAGGTCATGCGTGACGAATATCAGCACCGGCGCCTGGGGATCGGGGATGAGGATATGGGGCACTGGCGCAAGGCGGCGGGGCTTAAGGCCGAACAGAGCCTGTCCTTACCGCCGCATAAAGAACCTGGTTTGACGGTACGCATCTGGCTGATGCGCAAGCCTGTCGTTTAAGAAGTTAGATTGATCCGAGAATAGTATGTCACCTGCGCCTTCACTTGACCGCATCAGCGCCATTGCCCGTTCCATAGGGCAGGGGGCTTCGCACCTTAAGGTGTCGTTTGAGTTCTTTCCGCCGAAGTCGGACGAGATGGAACAGACCCTGTGGTCATCGATCCGACGCCTTGAGCCGCTTAATCCGTCCTTTGTCTCTGTGACCTATGGGGCGGGGGGATCGACGCGTGAGCGTACTCACCGTACCGTCAAGCGGATGCTGGATGAGACCGGCCTTAAGCCTGCCGCGCACCTGACCTGTGTTGAGGCGTCGCGTGCGGAGGTCGATGAGGTTATCCGTGCCTATTGGGAGGCTGGCGTACGTCATATCGTAGCCCTGCGTGGTGATCCGCCTTCGGGGATGGACGGGCAGTATGTGCCGCGTTCGGATGGCTATGCCAATGCGACTGAACTGACGCAGGCGATTAAGCGCATTGCCGATTTTGAGGTCTCGGTCGGGGTATATCCGGAAAAGCACCCGCAAAGCCCTTCCCTGGCGTTCGATCTGGATGTGTTGCGGCAAAAGGTCGATGCCGGTGCCACGCGCGGTATCAGCCAGTTCTTCTTTGAGCCGGAAACCTTTTTGCGCTTTCGTGATGCGGTCGCCGCTGCGGGCATCAGGATTGAACTGACGCCGGGTATCATGCCGGTGACCAATTTCAAGGGCCTCAAGCGTATGGCGGCGGCCTGTGAGGCGGCGATCCCTGAGTGGCTCAGTGAGTTGTTTGCCGGACTGGATGATGAGGCGGAGACGCGCAAGCTGCTGGCGGCGGCGGTGGCCATGGAGCAGGTCTTGAATCTGGAGCGCGAAGGCGTACATAACTTCCACTTCTATACGCTCAACCGTGCGGAACTGGTCTATTCGATCTGCCGTGTGCTGGGGTTGAAGGAGCTTGGCGCAAGCGCCTGAAAGGTGCCCCCTCCGTCAGCGACTTCGCGCTGACACCTCCCCCGTAAACAGGGGAGGATGTTTAGAATCTTGGCCCCGTGTGTCGGGGGAGGAGATAAGATGACCCGTGCTGAACGCATTGCTGCGCTTAAGGCGGCGGCCAAAGAGCGTATTCTGGTGCTCGACGGAAGTTGGGGCGTGATGATCCAGAGACGTGGTCTTGAGGAAGCGGACTTCCTTGGCGAGCGCTTTCAGGGGCACAAAGGCCAGATGAAGGGCAATAATGATATTCTGTGCCTGACACGGCCGGATATTATTTCCGATCTGCATGACGCCTATTATGCGGCGGGGGCGGATATTTCCGAGACCAATACCTTTTCGGCGACGACCATTGCGCAGGATGACTATCATCTCGATGCGCAGGCGTGCTGGGATATCAATTTTGAGGGGGCCCGTCTGGCGCGGGAAGCAGCAGACCGGTTTACGGCAAAAGAGCCGCACAAGCCGCGCTTTGCCGCTGGTTCGATCGGGCCGCTGAACAAGATGTTGTCTATGTCTTCGGATGTGAATGATCCGGGCGCGCGGCTTGTGACCTTTGATCAGGTCTATGAGGCCTATCGCCAGCAGATAAAGGCGCTGAATGAGGGCGGGGTTGATCTCTATCTGATTGAAACCATTACCGATACGCTGAACTGCAAGGCGGCGCTGAAGGCGATTATGGACCTTCAGGACGAAGGGCTTGAGGAACTGCCGATCTGGATTTCCGGCACCATTACCGACCGGTCGGGACGTACATTGTCGGGGCAGACTGCCGAAGCCTTCTGGAACTCTGTTAAGCACGCCAAGCCGTTTGCTGTGGGCTTTAACTGCGCGCTGGGGGCCGACCTGATGCGCCCGCATATCGCGGAATTGTCGCGTGTGGCGGATACGCTGGTGGCTGCCTATCCGAATGCGGGCCTGCCGAATGCTATGGGCCAGTATGACGAGCAGCCGCACGAGACGGCGCATGAACTGCATGAATGGGCCAAGGACGGTATCGTCAATATTGTCGGCGGCTGTTGCGGGACAACGCCGGATCATATTCAGCACGTAGCCGAAGAAGTGGCGGGTGTTCCGCCACGCCCGATCCCTGAGCGGCCCAAGGGTTTGCGTCTGGCGGGTCTTGAACCGTTTGAGTTGATCTGATGGCGGGCTCAGAGAATATGGCTGAGCTGTTCAAAGACCCTGAACATGCGGCCACCTATGCCAATCGCCCGAAGCAGATCATTCCGGGTTTTGACGGCTTGCACCGGATAACGGGGCAGTTGATTGCCGAAGCCAGTCCCAAAACCATTCTGGCGCTGGGCGGTGGGGGCGGCCTTGAGACGCGCACGCTTCTGGATCATGTGCCTGAGGCGCGGGTCTGTGCGGTTGATCCGTCAGCAGAAATGCTCGCGCAGGGTAAGGCATATTTGCAGGACGATGCGCGGGTGGACTGGGTTGAGGGGCTGATTTTCGATGCCCCCGAAGGCCCGTTTGATGCCGCGACCTGTTTGTTGACGCTGCATTTCGTGCCGGATGACGGGGCGAAACTTGAGACGCTTAAGGCGCTGAGGGCGCGGCTGAAAAGCGGTGCGCCGTTTGTGATCGCACATCTGTCGATTGATAAGGCCGATCCAAAGTCAGATTTGCATTTTGAGCGTTATCTGCGGTTTGCTCAGGCGAGCGGCATGGATGAACAGGCGCTGGAAAAGGCCCATAAGCGCGTGCGTGAGATGCTGAACTGCGTCGGGCCTGAGCGCGATGAACAGCTTTTGCGTGAAGCGGGCTTCAGCGGCATTGAGCTTGTGTTCAAAGGGCTTTACTGGTGTGGTTGGGTCGCTTACGCCTGATTTCATTTTTCCGAGCCATTGCCTATGTCTGTTACCATTCTGTTTGGCGGTCTGAGCCGTGAACGTTTTGTCTCTGTCGCTACGGCGCAGTCACTGCATCGTGCCCTGCCTGAGGCAGATATCTGGTTCTGGGATACGGATGATCATGTCTATCCGGTGACGGGTGAGGCGCTTTTGGGCCATGACCGCCCGTTTGAGGTGCCGTTTAAGGCTGATAGCAAAGGCATCGCGCTTGAGGCCGCGCTCGATCAGGCCGCATCAGATGGGCGGGTGCTGATATTGGGGCTGCATGGCGGGTCTGCGGAAAATGGCCAGTTTCAGGTCAGGTGTGAACTGCGCGGTGTTGCGTTTACCGGTTCCGGTTCGGCGGCCTCGCACCTTAGCTTTGATAAGGTCTCGGCCAAGCTGTTTGCGTCCTTCGCCGGTGTGCCGTCGCCTGCGGCGGTAGAATTGGCCAACATTGAGACGGCGTTTGAAGACTATGGCAAGCTGATCGCTAAACCGGCGCAGGATGGCTCAAGCTATGGGCTGATCTATGTCAATGCTACGCAGGATATTGCCGCGGTTCGGGCGGCGGCAAAGACCGAGCCCTATGTGATTGAACCGTTTGTCTCTGGCCCTGAGGCTACCTGTGGGGTGCTTGAGCAGGCGGACGGGTCATTGATCGCCCTGCCGCCGGTGGAAATTGTTCCCGCTGACGGGGCGTTTGATTATAAGGGCAAGTACCTTTCAAGCCAGACTCAGGAAATCTGTCCGGCGCGGTTTGCGCCTGAGATCAATGCCGCCATTCAGGAGATTGCGTTGAAAGCTCACCGCGCCCTATCGTGCCGTGGCTATTCACGCACCGATGTCATTATTTCCGACAAGGGGCCGATCTATCTGGAAACCAATACCTTGCCGGGTCTGACGGGGGCGTCACTCTATCCGAAGTCGCTCAAGGCGCAGGGCATTGAATTTGTCGATTTCCTTAAGGGGCAGATCGATATCGCGGTTAAGCGGGCCAAAGGATGAGCACTGAGCGCGAAGACTGGGCGCGCAGGCTTTTGATGGCGGCGGACGTCCTTAAGGATGTCACGCCCGACGAATTGCGCGTCGATCAGCCGTTTTATGATGAACTGACGCTGGTGCTGACGGAGTATCATCTGTCAGATGCCGCCTTTCAGCGGGTGGCGGCGCAGGTGCCGGATATGCCCGACTGGGACGCGCTGGAGGTAGCGGTCGGCGGGTCTGAGCCTGAGGCGCTTTTGTTGCACACCTTAAGCTGGATTGCGCAGGCACGGTGGATGGAAACGCCTCTGGTGCGGGTGCATCAGGCGGGACAGCTTGAAACCGCGATCCGCAAGCTTTCGGCGCATGTGTCTGCTCTTGATATTGTGGCCGTAAAGGACGATTAAGCGCCTATGAGCACTTCAATGACCCCTACCTTTATCAATATCGGTGAACGCACCAACGTTACCGGTTCGGCGAAATTCAAAAAGCTGATCGTTGCCGGTGACTATGCGGCGGCGCTGGATGTGGCGCGTCAGCAGGTCGAGGCGGGCGCTCAGGTCATTGATATCAATATGGACGAAGGTCTGCTTGATGCCGTTGTGGCCATGCGCACCTTCCTCAATCTGCTGGCGGCGGAGCCGGATATTGCCCGTGTGCCGGTGATGATCGATTCCTCGAAATGGGAAGTCATCGAGGCGGGCCTGAAGTGCGTTCAGGGTAAGGCCATCGTCAACTCGATTTCCATGAAGGAAGGCGAGGACATTTTCCGTCACCACGCGCGTGAGTGCCTGAAATACGGTGCGGCGGTGGTGGTTATGGCCTTTGATGAGGTCGGTCAGGCCGATACGGCGGCGCGTAAGGTCGAAATCTGTACGCGGGCCTATAATATTCTGGTGAACGAGGTTGGTTTCCCGCCGGAAGACATTATTTTCGATCCCAATATCTTTGCCGTTGCGACGGGGATCGAGGAACATGACAACTATGCGGTAGATTTCATCGAGGCCGTAAGAGTTATCAAGACCACGCTGCCCTATGCGCGGATTTCTGGCGGGGTGTCGAACGTATCGTTCTCGTTCCGTGGCAATGAGCCGGTCAGGCGCGCGATCCACAGCGTGTTTTTGTATTATGCCATTCGGGCTGGCATGGACATGGGCATCGTCAATGCCGGTGACCTGCCGGTCTATGACGATATTGACCCCGAACTGCGTCAGGCAGTCGAGGATGTCATTCTCAACCGGCCTCAGCGGCATAATGTGTCCAATACCGAATATCTGGTGGATATTGCGCCGAAATACAAAGGCGAAAAGGGTCAGGCGCAGGTCGTCAATCTGGTGTGGCGTGAGGGGCCGGTTGCGGAGCGCCTGAAGCACGCTCTGGTCAACGGTATCACTGAATTTATCGAAGCCGATACCGAAGAAGCGCGGCAGCAGGCCGAGCGGCCTTTGCATGTCATCGAAGGCCCGCTGATGGCCGGTATGAATGTGGTTGGCGACCTGTTCGGCGCGGGCAAGATGTTCCTGCCGCAGGTGGTGAAATCGGCACGGGTCATGAAGCAGGCCGTGGCCTATCTGATGCCCTATATGGAGGCCGAGAAAGAGGCCCATGTCGCGGCGGGTGGTTCCTATCAGGCCGCCGGTAAGATACTGATGGCTACGGTGAAGGGCGATGTGCATGACATCGGCAAGAACATCGTTGGCGTGGTGCTTCAGTGTAATAATTATGAGGTTATTGACCTTGGGGTCATGGTGCCTGCGGATCGCATTCTGGCCGAGGCCAAGGAACATAAGGTCGATATGATCGGCCTTAGCGGCCTGATTACGCCGTCGCTTGATGAGATGGTGTTTGTCGCGCGCGAAATGCAGCGCACGGGCTTTGAGATTCCGTTGCTGATTGGTGGGGCGACGACCTCAAAAACCCATACGGCGGTCAAGATCGAGCCGGGTTATCACAACGATCAGGTGGTCTATGTGCTGGATGCGTCACGTGCGGTAGGGGTCGTGTCGCAATTGCTATCTGAGACCGATAAGCCGAAGTTTGTCGCTGACACCAAGGCTGATTATGACAAGGTGCGGGCCGCCTATGGGCGCGGGGATAACAAGCCGCGTTCGGATCTGGCTGAAGCGCGTTCGAAGCATTTCCCGATTGATTTTGCCGCTGAAAAGCCGGTCGCGCCGTCGTTTCTGGGGCTGAAGACCTTTAGTCCCTATGATCTCAATGATCTGGCGGATCATATTGACTGGACGCCGTTTTTCTCGACCTGGGAACTGGCGGGGCGTTTCCCTGACATTCTGACAGACGAAATTGTTGGTGAGGCGGCGACCGCGCTCTATGCCGATGCGCAGGAGATGCTGAAACGCATCCTTGAGGAAAAGTGGTACACCGCCAGTGGCGTGGTCGGGTTCTGGCCAGCCAATGCGGATGAACATGACGATATCGAAGTCTATGCCGACGAGAGCCGCACAGACGTCATCGCCAAGTTCCACACCCTGCGTCAGCAGATGAAAAAGACCCGTGAGGGGCAATATAATACGGCGCTGTCGGATTTCATTGCGCCCAAGGGCACGCCTGACTGGATCGGCGGGTTTGCCGTGACGGCGGGGCATGGCGAGCTTGAGATCGCCGCGAAGTTCAAGGCGCAGGGCGATGATTATAATGCCATTCTGGCCACGGCTCTGGCCGATCGTCTGGCGGAGGCCTTTGCCGAGGCCCTGCATAAAAAGGTGCGGCGTGAACTGTGGGGCTATGCGGCGGACGAGGCGCTTGGTCTGGAAGATCTGATCGGGGAGAAATATCAGGGCATCCGTCCGGCCCCCGGCTATCCGGCGCAACCTGATCATACGGAAAAATGGACGCTGTTTGATCTGCTTGAGGCGCGGTCGCGTACGGGGATGGAACTGACGGAGTCTCTGGCTATGACGCCGCCGGCATCGGTGTCGGGCCTTTATTTTGCCCATCCGAAGGCGCACTATTTCGGGGTCGGCAAGATCGAAAAGGATCAGGTCGAGGACTATGCACGGCGTAAGGGCTGGGCTGTCGATGAGGCCGAGCGCTGGCTGTCGCCCATTCTCAACTATATCCCGTCTTAAACATCGGCTATAAGGGCAGGCATGAACGATAAGCTGTTTTACAGTCTGGCGGCGGTGGTGGCCGTCCTGATGATCGGATTAAGCCTTGTCTGGCCTCAGGGGCTGGGGCTGCGTTCGCCTGAGCCGTTTGGCCATGAGGTGGTGTTACCCGATATTGTGCGCATGGAGCGTGAGCGCGAGGCACGTCGCATAGCGCAGCGGGCAGAACGCGAAGCGCAGGCCGCAGCGGCGGCTTCGGCAGCGGCGGCTGATCCGATTGTCACAGAACCGGCGAACTGATGCCTGCGGCACTCATTTTCGGCTATGGCCTTATCGGGGGGGCTTTTGCCGAACGCTTGCGTCAGGAGGGATATGACATCATCGCCACAGCGCGTGAGGTGGAGAAGCGGGACGCCCTGAAAGATGCCGGTATAGACGCCTTTGATCCGGCGGATGCCGTGGCGCTGGCGAGAGCGTTCGGCGCGGCGTCGGTGGTGCTGATTACGCCTGCGCCGACGGATGAGGGGTGTCCGGCGTTTGAGCGGATTTCATCCTGTTTGTCGGCTTCATGTGGCACGCGTAAATGGATCGGTTATCTATCCACGACGGGGGTTTATGGTGATCGGGGGGGCGGTTGGGTGTTTGAGGATCAGCCGCCTGCGCCGCAATCGCGTGAGGCGCACCGGCGTATGGTGGCCGAGCGGCAGTGGCAGTCCTTAGCCGGTCATGATGTGGCGGTGTTCCGTTTGCCGGGGCTTTATGGTCTGGGGCGCAGTGTCATCGAGAAATTGCGCGACGGCACGGCGCGGCGCATCCATAAACCCGATCAGGTGTTTTCAAGGCTCTATGATACGGATGCGGCCGAAGCCCTGTGGCTGAGTGTGCAAAACCCGCGTGCGGGGGCGGTCTATAACCTCTGTGACGATGAACCGGCACCGGCGGATTTTGTCGTTGAATATGCGGCGCAGACCTATGGGTTTGCCCTGCCGCCAGTCATTCAGTTTGATGATCCGGCCTTAAGTCAGGCGGCAAGGCGGTTTTACGCCGAGAACAAGCGGGTGTCCAATGCGCGGGCCAAGGCGGAACTCGGGTGGCGACCGCAGTTTCCGACCTACCGCGAGGGGTTGGCGGATATCTGGCGGCGGATGCAGGATTAAGAATTAAGATACCCCTCCGCCTTCGCCTTGCTCAGGCACCTCCCCGCATAGCAGGGAGGAGAAGATAGCATGCGAGGCGGAGGGGTAAAATCAGCTATAACGGCTGGCAAACCACAGCCAGCCAGTCGCGTACCTCAGGGCGCACCAGCGGGCCGGTCAGGCGTAACACCTCGGCATGATAGGCATCCATATAGGCGCGTTCAGCGGGCGACAGCAGGGTCACATCGATCAGATTGCGGTCAATGGGGGCCCAGGTCAGGTTTTTGAACCCGAGCATGGGGCGTTCGCCGCCGGTGTCGGGTTCGGTGACATATTGCAGGTTCTCGATGCGGATGCCGAAGGCGTTTTCGCGGTAATAGCCCGGTTCGTTTGAGACGATCATGCCGGGTTTGAGGGCATAGGCATTCAACGCCTTACTGATGCGCTGAGGGCCTTCGTGTACCCCGAGATAGACGCCGACGCCGTGGCCCGTACCGTGGTCATAATCATAGCCTTCGGCCCACAGATATTGCCGCGCCAGTGCATCCAGATGCGTGCCGGTTGTCCCTTGTGGGAAGCGGGCCGTGGCCAGAGCAATGTGACCTTTGAGCACCAGTGTGAACATGTGTTTCTGTTCAGTTGCAGGAGTACCTATGGCCACGGTACGGGTGATGTCGGTGGTGCCATCGAGATACTGCGCACCGGAATCGACCAGCATCAGATTGCCGTGGCTGAGGCGCAGATTTGTGTCATCGGTGACGCGGTAATGCACGACCGCCCCATTGGGACCGAAGCCGGAAATGGTGTCAAAGCTCAGGTCTTTGAGTTTGCCGGTAGCGAGGCGTAAGGATTCGAGTTTTTGCGCGACCTCGATTTCAGTCGGCAGGGTGGCGGTGGCTTCGGTCGACAGCCAGAAAAGAAACTCGGCCATTACCGCGCCGTCACGGATATGGGCGGCGGTGGTATTTTTAATCTCAGTGGCGTTCTTGCAAGCACGCGGCAGGGTGCAGGGGTCTTCGCCGCTGATGACATTGGCACCCGCCTGACCGAGCGCGTCAAACCAGCTGGCGGCGGACAGATGGGCGTCGATCAGCACCGACTGACCGGACAGGGCGGCGAAGGCTTCTGTCATTTGGTCAGGGTTCAGGAGGCGTACCTGATTGCCGAGCCAGATTTCGAGGCCGTCTGTGACCTTAGAGGGTTCAAGGAACAGGTCGGCGCGGCCATCGGCATAGAGTAAGCCCTGCGCCAGCGGCAGGGGCGAGCGGATGACATCGCCGCCACGAATATTGAACAGCCAGGCAATTGAGGACGGGGCGGTAATCAGGGCGGCAACCACACCCTGACGGGTGAGGTCTGCGGCCAGTTCGGCGCGTTTGTCGGCACTTGCGGCACCAGCATATTCAAGCGGATAGGGCACGACGGGGGCGGCAGGCTGGGTAGGGCGGGCCTCACCCCATGCCATGTCGAGCGGGTTGGGGGTGACGGCCTTGAGGGTAATGCCGGACATATGGGCGGCGGCCTGAAAATCGAACAGGGCTCTGGGGCTGTGCAGGCGGGCGTCATAGCCGATGACAAGGCCCGAAGGCAGGGCCGCAAGCGTGTCAGCCACCGCGGTGGCGCTATAGTCGGCTACGGTGAACAGGGCCGGATCGGTCTGGATGCGCGATTGCAGGGTGTAGCGCCCGTCAGCAAACAGGATGGCCTGATCCATCAGGATCAGGGCTGCGCCTGCCGAACCGGTAAAGCCCGATACCCACGCCAGACGTTCGTTGGCATCGGGCAGATATTCGTTCTGATGCTCGTCTTCATGCGGGATGATGAAGCCGTCCAGACCGGTTGACCTTAGTTGCGCACGCAAGGCGGCGACATGGTTGGCGCCCTGCGCTGGTGTGGTTGTGGCGTGATAGGTCTGGAAATGCGTGTCGGCAGGCATGGGATCGGGGCTTTTTAACAGGTTTGCATCGAGGATGTGGCCCCCTGAATAACATATTGGTTGCCCTTACGGATATAGCGGTCTGTGAAGGTGCGCGTTCCCTTGTAATTGACATCGAAGGAGGTGTTTTTCACCACATTGGTGATTTCGCCTTCAATCTCTTCAGCATTGGTTTCCACGGCTCCGCCATTACTGTAGCCAATGGGCACGGTGCCCAGCGCTACCGGCCCGTTAGGCGTCAGTTCCGTCAGTGTGAGCCAGTGACAGCTATAGCCCTGCCATGTGCCGCCGCCTTCGGTTTCCAGCACCGGATAGGGCGCGAGATCGTCACGGATGTCAGTGTCGGCCACCTGACCGAAGCTGCCGCTTTCGACCGCAGGTACGTAGCTGCGGATCAGCATGAAGCCGTCATTTTGCGGGTTGAGATAATGGACGGCGACCTTGCCGCTGCTGACGTGGCCGGCATTTTCCACGCTGCCTTCGCTGATAAGGATTGAGGCAAAGCCGGTTTTGACCAGATGTTTGGGCGCATAGACCACGGTTTCTTCACCACTGGAGACGAAGCTGGGCGGTGAGCCGAAGACAGCTTCGGTAGCCTTTTTCATTTCGTCGTCAGCCGAAGCCACAGGCGGGGCAAGGGTGGTGCCGTCTATGCCATCGGCTGAGGATGTAGGCAGACCGTCGGGAGCGATTTCCGCAGGTCTGTCCCGATTAAGCAGATACCACCCACCGGCCACCGCTGTGGCCAGAACCAGCAGGCTGACCAAAAGCACGCCGGAACCGCCGCGCTTTGCTGGTGGTGGTGCAGGCGGCGGGGGCAGATTAAGCAGGCGGGCCTTTTCGCGTTCGAACTCTTCGTCACTGAGAGTGCCGTCACGGTGCAGGGCCGCCAGCCGTTCGAGTGCGTCCAGATGTGTCTGTTCGTCCAGAGGGGGCTGGCTCATGACTAAATCTTCCTTCCCGGCGGGATGAGACAGAAAATCCAGTCATACCTTGTCGTAAATAAAATACGGATAAGGAAAATCAGCCGTTTCGTTTCATCACCAGCGTACACCAGGCATCGCGATGGATGCGGCGGATAACGCGGAAGCCTTTGGAGAGATAGGCAGCCTTGACGAAGCGTTCCTGTGTACGCAGGAGGCCCGAAAGGATGACAATGCCGCCCGGCTTAAGGGACGTCTTGATCGACTGTGACAGGCTGACGAGCGGGCGCGCCAGAATATTGGCGAACACCAGATCATAGGGGGCGCGCTGACGTACATCCTTGTGGTTCAGACCATTGGCCCAGACGAAACGCGCATTCGAAGTATTCAGTTTGGCGTTTTCGTTGGAAATGCGCACGCTCACCGGATCGATGTCGGTGCCGACAGCGTATGTGGTGCCGGTCTTTGAAGCCGCAATCGCCAGAACGCCGGTGCCTGCGCCGACATCCAGAACGCGCTCAAAGCGATACTTTTTCAGCAGTTCATCATAGGCCTGAAGGCAGCCAACGGTCGTGCCGTGGTGACCGGTACCAAAGGCGGCGCCGGCTTCGATGCGCAGATTGACCGTGCTCTGGGGTTTTTTGCCGCGATCATGGATGCCGTACACGAAGAATCTACCGGCGCGTACCGGCGGCAGGCCGGACAGGGCCATGCTCAGCCAGTCGGCATCGGCAAGTGTGTCGGCGTTTACCGTAAGCTCTGAATAATTCTTAAGAACTTCCTGTAATTGGTGGTCTTCCTCTTCGGTGGTGGGGAAGGCATCAATACGCCAGATATTGCGGTCTTCGTCCTCTTCGAGGATCGAATAGGTCACGCCTTCGAGCAAAATATCGTCGTCGATAGCCTCGGCAGCGGTTTCTGCCACTTGGCGCGGGCCTTTTGCTATGATTTGTTGTGGATTATATGTCATGCTGATCTGCGGTATTTTCCGATTCGATGTGACGAGTGATTAATACGGTCTTTAAGCGTGCGCGCGCCGCGCGCCAATGGGAAAGTGGAAGATGGCTACTGAGAAAAAGACAAAAACGACGGCAGCGTCTGATATTGCCGCTGATGCGGGCGTAAAAAAGACGATTGCACGCAAAACCGCTGCGGCACAAAAAGCCGTTGATACGGCCGCAACCAAGGCCAAAAAGACGGTCGCCAAGACAGCCACCAAGGCTGAGGCCGGTGTGAAGGCAACCGCAACCAAGGCAACCCGCACCGTCAAAGCTGCCGCGACGACCGCTAAAAAGACAGCGGTTAAGGCCGAAAAGGACGTGAAGACAGTGGCAAAGGCTGCGGTCAAGGAAACAAAGGCCACAGCCAGCAAGGTCAAGGCGGAAGCCACCAAGACAGCCAAGGCCGTCACGACCCGCGCCAGGACGGCAACCGCTAAGGCGGCGCCGGCAAAGCTTGCGGCGGTGGAAGCGACTGAGGCCAAGGCTAAAAGCGCGGCTGTGCGCAAGAAGGCCGAGACCGCAGTGGCCTCGGCAAAGGTAAAGATCAACGAGGCCGTTGAAGCAGCCAAGCCCGCGATCAAGGATGCGCGCAAGAAGGCTGAGACGGCTGTGGCGGCGGCAAAGGATCGGATCGATGATGCGGTTGAAGCGGCAAAGCCCGCCATCAGTGAGGCCAAGGTCAAGGCTGAAGGGGTCATTGAAGCCGCCAAGGATAAGCTGGATGACGCCGTAAAAGCGGCAAGGGACGCCGGTGACAAGGCGGCGGACGCTATCGATGAGGCCAGAGATAAGGCCGAAGACGCTATTCAGGCGGCCAAGGTTCGCGCCGGTGCGACCATCGAGGCGGTTAAGGATCGCGCTGAAGATACAGTTGAGGCTGCTCAGGCCGAGGTGCGCAAGGCACAGGGCGAGGCCAAAAAGGGCGGCTTCTTTAGCTGGCTGTTTGGCCGCAAATAGGCCTTAGGGCTTAAATTATTCGAACGCCGGTTTGAGAAGGCTCAGACCGGCGTTTTTTTGTCCCTAAAGGGTGAAACGGCAGGAAAGTCGTTGCACTTTTTTCGTGGATGTTTCACTGACAGGATCGAAATTCATAGGGGGGAGTTTCCATGTTCGGCTGGTTATTCGGCAAGACGAAACGCAAGTCGAAAACGACGGTCCCTGACGGGACGGTTATGGAAGCTCCCGTACAAGCGGAGCCGCCCAAGATGACGAAAACCACACGTACCGAAACCGATACCTTTGGCCCGATCGAGGTCGATGATACAAAATACTGGGGCGCACAGGCCCAGCGTTCGCTCGGTAATTTTAAAATCGGCTGGGAAAAGCAGCCTTTGCCGGTGGTACGGGCCTTGGGCATCGTGAAACGGGCGGCGGCCGAAACCAATCTGGCGCTGGGTAAGCTCGATGCGACAGTTGCCGGTGCCATTGTTCAGGCGGCCAACGAAGTTATCGAAGGCAAGCTGGATGAACACTTTCCGCTGGTCGTCTGGCAGACCGGTTCGGGCACACAGTCGAACATGAATGCCAATGAGGTTATTTCGAACCGCGCCATTGAAATTCTGGGGGGCGAAAAGGGCACGAAAAAGCCTGTGCACCCCAACGATCACGTCAATATGTCGCAATCGTCGAACGACACCTATCCGACAGCCATGCATGTCGCCTGTGCCGAGGAGATTGTGCACCGTCTGCTGCCGGCGCTGCAAACCCTGCGCAATGCCCTGAATGACAAGGCCGAAGCATGGAAAGCGATTATCAAGATCGGCCGTACCCATACGCAGGACGCCACGCCCCTGACGCTGGGTCAGGAATTTTCCGGCTACACGCAGCAACTGACCAATGGTCTTGAGCGTATTGAGCAGACTCTGCCCAAGCTGATGCAACTGGCGCAGGGCGGCACGGCGGTCGGTACGGGCCTTAATGCGCCTGTTGGTTTTGCCGAAGGTGTGGCTGATCGTATTGCGGCGATTACTGGCCTTAAGTTCACCACGGCACCCAACAAGTTCGAGGCGCTTGCGGCGCATGATGCCATGGTCTTCTCGCACGGGGCGATCAATACGGTGGCGGCTTCGCTGTTCAAGATCGCCAATGACATCCGTTTCCTCGGTTCCGGCCCGCGTGCCGGTCTGGGGGAACTGGCTCTGCCGGAAAACGAGCCTGGTTCATCGATCATGCCGGGTAAGGTCAATCCGACCCAGTGTGAAGCCCTGACACAGGTTTGTGTGCAGGTGTTCGGCAACCATGCCGCCCTGACCTTTGCCGGTTCGCAGGGGCATTTTGAACTGAACGTTTTTAATCCGGTCATGGCCTATAATTTCCTGCAATCGGTACGTTTGCTGGCTGACGCGGCGGTGTCATTCACGGAAAACTGTGTGGTCGGTATTGAACCGCGTATCGAAAATATTCAGAAGGGCGTTGAAAATTCGCTGATGCTGGTCACGGCGCTCAATGGCCGTCTGGGCTATGATGCCTGTGCGAAAATCGCCAAGACCGCCCACAAGAACGGCACCACCCTGCGTGACGAAGCTGTCGGCGGTGGTTACCTGACCAACGAAGAGTTCGACCAGTACGTGCGTCCTGAGAACATGGTCTCTCCGGGTTAATCAAACCCATTATAATCGGGCCCCTGTCGTCTAACGGCAGGGGCTTTTTTTATGGTTTTCAGTTTGCTATAAGCCCGCTACCCGACGAGACGCGCCGTACCGGGTTAAGACAAGACGACGCTTTGTTTTAACCAATGGAGCGTTACCATGCCCTTAGCCTGGGTCTTTCTCGGCATTGCCGGTCTTCTTGAAATCTGTTGGGCCGTTGGCCTTAAATATACCGAAGGCTTTACCAAGCCCTTGCCGTCACTGTTTGTGCTTGTGACCCTTGCGGCCAGTATGTTTTTGCTGGCCAAGGCGGCGGAAACCCTGCCGATTGGCACAGCCTATGCCATATGGGTCGGTATAGGTGCCATGGGTGCGGCTATATTGGGGATATTCCTGTTCAGCGAACCTGTGACGGCACCGAGACTGTTTTTCCTCGGAATGTTGCTGGTGGCCATTATCGGTCTTAAGGCCACCGCCGCCTGATTGCGATACGGTTACGCCGGTACCAGTAATGGTGCCGGCGTTTCATTACTGGGCTGATCACGCAGGGATTTTACGAAGGCAAAGACCTGTGCCTTGACGATTTCATCTTCGCCGCGTTCGGCCAGAAGATAAAGCTCGGCCATGGCGGTTGGTGACAGTTGCAGGCTCATATTCTGATTGACGACTTTGAAAATGCCGGGGCGCAGCGGCGCACGGATTTCGTTGTCATCGACAAGGGCTTCGGTAATCTTCTCGCCATCACGTAAGCCCGTCAGGACGATTTTGATATCTTTGTTAGGCCTCAGGCCGTACAGCCGGATCATGCGTTTGGCCAGATCACAGATCTTGATCGGCGAGCCCATTTCCAGAATATACAGGTTCGATTTTTCTTCGGGGTGTGAGGCGTTGTGACGTGCCGCCGTCATCACCAGTTGCACAGCCTCGGCAATGGTCATGAAGAAACGCTCAACCTTTGGGTCGGTCAGGGTGATGGGGCCGCCGCGCTCAATCTGTGAACGAAACAGAGGCACAACCGAGCCGGTCGAGCCCAGCACATTGCCAAAACGCACGACGCAGGCCTGATTGGATGAGCCGAGTTGCGTCGAGATCAGATGTTCAGCCAGACGCTTGGTCGCGCCCATCATGCTGGCGGGGGCCACAGCCTTATCGGAAGAAATCAGCACCAGCTGTTTTACTTTGGCGGCCTTGGCGGCATCGATGACATATTGCGTGCCCATGACATTGGTCAGAACACCCTCAGAGGGGTTAAGCTCAACCATCGGCACGTGTTTCAGGGCGGCGGCATGGAAAATGACGTCCGGCTTTTGCTCAACGAAAATAGCCTCAAGGCGGGCCTTGCGGCGGATCGAGCAGAGTATCGGCAACAGGGGGGCATCAGGAAATTCGTAACGCAGCGCTTTTTCGACGTCATAAAGCGCCAGTTCCGAATGGTCGATCAGGACAATGCGCGCGGCCCCCAGCGACAGGGCCTGACGGGCGATTTCGGAGCCAATGGAGCCGCCGGCACCGGTAACAAGGATCGATTTGCCCGCATAAAATTGCTTCAGACCATCCTTGTCCAGCTCCACCTGAGGGCGGTGCAGAAGGCGTTTATAGGATAGGGAATCATTAGGGTCGGCCAGAGACAGGGTCACGGATTTACGGCCGATGAACGGCAGTTTGGCAACGAAGCGTAAGAACTTATAGTTATTCAATGGTTTGTAAATCCGACAACGCCAAACCTTACTTCGGCCTATAGTTATAGATTAACGTGTATCGGGGTATTGCCACAACCCTTTTTCCTCACGCAGATGTGTTTAAATCCACGGATTAATATAAAAAATAAATAAGATAGGTGGGTGCGGGCAAAAAAAGACCGCAGACGAGGAATGGGGGACACGTCTGCGGTCGGGACCAGTTTTTCACTTGGAGCAGAGCCAGAGCTCTCACTCAGGATACACAGATAAACTTGGGACAGGACTGCCTGAATTTATCTGTATGGGGTCATGAACGATCGGGAAGAGTCAGGGGCGTCCGGACCGTCCATAAGACCGTGTTATATTATTTTTACGTGCGCATTGATCAAAATCAACCTGTGGTGATTTTATAGCTTTGCGCATGGTTTTCAATTTTAAAACAGGTCGGCGCGCAGGCCGAGCCACAGACGACGGCCCGGGACGCTGTAACCACCGGCGGTTTCGTAATCGGCATCGCCCAGATTTTCGACGCGGCCATAGACGGTAATGCGTTCACGGATCTGATAAGCGGCGCGCAAATCAAGCACACCGTAGGGCTTGAGGCGGCGCGTAGAGAAATCCGAATCGCGGGTCGAACCGGCATAGCGCAGGCCGAGGCCGATGTTGAAATCAGGTGTGACAGTATGGGTGATGTCGATATTGCCCAGATGACGCGGACGACGCGGCAAATCGATGTCCGTTACGGCGTCTTTGGCAATCACATGGCTGTAGTTGGCCCGCAGGCGGGTATTGACCGTCAGGTCGCCTTCGAACTCAAGCTCCAGACCTTCGGCTTCGGTGCGGGCGCGGTTGAGGTAATAGCCGCCCCATTCGCCGCGATCATCACACAGGGCGATCGGTGCTTCGTAGCAGTTGACATAGGTGAAGTGGTTCTTCGTTTCGCGTTTGAAGGCCGTCAGGCTGACGCGGGCGCGGCGTGCCGTCATGTAATAGTCCACGCCGATTTCACCGCTTTCGGCTTTTTCGGGCGCAAGGTCAGGGTTACCAGTGTCGGAATAGAGCTGATAGAGGCTTGGGGCATTAAAGCCCTGACCGAAGCTTGCGCGCAGCACCAGATTGTCGGTGGCCAGATAGGAGGCCGAGACGTGGCCAATGGTGTGATCGCCAAAGGTTTCGTGATCGGCGTAGCGCAGGCTGGCGGTCAGATTAAAGGCGTCGGTGAAGTCATGCGAGGCCTGCACAAACAGGCTGTCGATCGAGACGTCCTTGTCCATGACCGGCCCGCCATAGGCCTGATAGGTGGCTTCGGATTGCTCGTGGCTGGCGCCGAACACCAGACGGGTGACATCGCTCAGATGCGCCGTGCCGGTATAGTCGAAGGTGCGTACCTTGCCCTTGCCATTCAGGTTTTCTACGTCTGTACCACTGTAGTCGTGGCGCTCTGAATCGACCTGAGAGAGCGACAGGGCGTGGGTCATATTTGCGCCGGTAAAGCGATAACCAAGGCTATAGACGCTTTCCAGCACATTGCCATAATCAGCCGTATCGCCGAAATTATCATAATCGGAATGGCTGCGGGTGCGCAGGGCGCTGAGGGTTACAGCATGCGCGTCGCTGATGGCGTAACCCAGGCCCAGACGGTACTGGTTCTGGCTGAAGGTGTCGATTTCCGTACCGCTTTTGAGGGCGGACAGATCGGATTCTTTGGTGCGACCGGCGGCAAGGCGCCAGGTCAGTTTGTCCTGCTTGCCGCCAAGGCTCAGGCGGACGGCACCATAATCCTCAAGCCCTTCGAGCGAAAAGCGGCCTTCGAGCGGGCGGGTAACCTGTTTGCTTGACAGGCTGACGACACCGCCCACGGCACCGGAACCCCACAGGGTGGCGAAGGGGCCACGCACGACTTCGATGCGCTCAATGTCGCCCGCAATCAGCAGGCCGGCATTGATATTACCACCGATCTGCGTCGGATCGGCCAGACGTATGCCATCCAGCACATAGATGGTGTGGTCGCTTTCGGCCCCGCGAATTCGCGTCGTGGCCACCGTGCCAAGGCCGCCATTCTGGGCGATGGTCGCCGAAGGGGTGAGGGCCAGAAGTTCAGCGACGTTCAGGGCCTGCTTGTTTTCGATGGTGGCGGCATCCAGTACGGCGACGCTCTGGCCGGTCTTCAGGATAGGTGTCGGGGCGCGGGTGGCGGTGACGATAATCGTCTCTTTCGGGTTTTCTGCCTGATCGGCAAAGGCGACAGGGGCGGCGGCGATCAGAGCGGCGGCGCAAACGGTGCGAAGCAGGGGGTGGGACATAGGTATTTAAGCCTTCAGGCACGAATGGATGTTCATTGCGTGCGGAAAAGCACGCAATGAACGGACATATCGTCTCTGGGGAACAAGCCTTTTAAGCCTATCCACTCTTGCGACTGCCCCGGTCACGCGAAGGACGACAGCAAAGGCAGGTCTCCTGACTTGCGCCTCAGACGTTTCATGTCGCCTTCCCGATGAAGCTCATCAGTGGCCTGTGACAGGAAACTCGGCGTTCACAGTTGCGGGGACAGTGCGGAGATTACATCCGCTTCCCTTTTAAGCCGTATAAATACGGCACCATTTGCACAGGGCTGCGCTTAGGGCAGGGGGCAGACAGGGTCAAGATCGCATAAGGCTGATTTTCAAGGGCTGTGGCGCGAAAGCCTCGCCAGCGCCATCTGCACAGCAAAGGAAAATATCTGGCGAAGGTGTTTCCTTTCGATGGAAATCGATTTATAGCTTTGACCAACATCCCACGCCCGGTCGCAAAGGCCGGGCGTAGCTATTTGTGAAAGACGTCTGAACATGTCTGATATTCTGATGCCTAAGGCTACCGCTGTGTGGCTGGTTGAAAACACATCGCTGACCTTTGAGCAGATCGCCGATTTTTGCGGCATGCACCTGCTTGAGGTTAAAGGCATCGCCGATGGCGAAGTGGCCCGTGATATTCGGGGGGCTGACCCCATTGCTAACGGTCAGTTGACACGCGAAGAGCTTGATAAGGCCGAACAAACCAGTGCCTATCGTATGAAGGCGCAAAAGAGCCGTCATGCGGAACTGCTTAAGCCGGCCAAGAAAGCGCCGCGCTATACGCCCGTGTCACGCCGTCAGGATCGTCCGGACGCCATTTCGTGGTTTGTGAAAAACCACCCCGAAGTGACTGACGCGCAGATTTCCAAGCTTTTGGGCACCACGAAATCAACCATCGAGCAGGTGCGTAACGGTACGCACTGGAACGCCACGAACCTTAAGCCGGTTGATCCGGTGACTCTCGGTCTGGTGTCGCAGATCGAACTTGATGCCGCGGTACGCAAGGCTGCGGACGTGAAGCGCAAGCAGGCTGAAAAGCTCGGCATTCCTTATGAGGATCCATCGCTGAAGCCTGCTGTGACGGTTCAGCCGGTTGACGATGAGGACGATCCCTATGCCCGCAAGTCTGACCTGACGGCTGAGGATGTCTTTGGTTCGGCATTTAACAAGCCGGTAGACAAGGAAGATGAAGACGACGCCTACTAAGGCCGGATCGTTTTCTGACCTAATTTAAACGCCCTTTCCGCCCGCCGGAAAGGGCGTTTTTAGTTAGAATGCGGTGGTGAAGTTGCCCCCTACGGCGCGGACTTACGCCGCGCCACCTCCCCCGTTCGCGCGGCTCACAGGGGAGGAGGTTATAAGATGATCAGGTTTCGCTCCACATGCGCAGCAGATTACCGATGCTTTTCTGCGCCGTGAGGCGGGCAGGGCCTTGGGGGACCGCATTCTGAAGTTGCCACAGGTCAAACAGGATTTCCCGCTGGTCTTCGCGCCGGATAAGGCTCTGGACCCAGCCGACGCAGGCGAGACGCTCGCCTTTGGTGACCGGCGTGACCTGATGAATAAGGCCGGTGCGGTAGATCACCATATCCCCGGCGACAAGGCGGATGTCACGTGTGCCTTCGGGGCCTTCGAGGCTTAAGGCCCCGCCTTCGTAACTTGCCGGATCGGCGAGAAACAGGGTGAAGGACAGGTCGGTGCGCAAAGCATCCCCGTCTTCGTCACGCATCAGGGCGTCATCCGTGTGCAGGCCATAGGCGTCTTCGGCGCCATAGCGTGAAAACAGAAGCTTAGACCAGCGAGCCGGACGGGCATAGTTGGCAAACAAGGGCTGTGCCATCAGTTTTTTGCGCACGAAATCGGCCAGTGCTGCGGTTTTCGGGTTGTCGGCATCGGCCTGCTGATTGGCCTTAACCTGACGGGCGGTGGCACCGGCGCTCAGGCGCCCGTCCCTGAACGGGAGGCCAGACAGGATGTCACGCACCCGCGACAGGTCTTCGGTATCAAGGACAGATTGAATCAGGAGCATGGGAAGCCTGCAAAAGCACTACAATAGTTGAGAATGGCTTGCAAATACAAGCGGGTTCGGATAGGTCTTGCCTATATTCTCATGCCTTGCGTTGTAAGGCCCCTAAAAGGAAATTGCCATGATCGAATTTAAGCCCAAGCTGTGGACGGTCGGCGCTGCCGGTATGATGTTGCTGTCGGTCAGCGCCTGTGGTGACAAGAACACAACCGAGGCCGATGCGACCACAGACGGGACGAATGTGTCGGCGGGTGCGACCAATGACGCCGTTGTGGCCGGTGGTGAAACCGGTGAAGCCGGTGCGGCGACTGCCTATTCGATGATCGCGGCTGAAAATCGTCAGGCGCTGCGTCTCTATCACCTGAAGGGTTTCTTCCTTGTGGCACAGCACATCCTGCCGTCCGAAGGCGAAGAGGCGGCGGGCATTGTGATTCAGCAGGGTCTGCTTGAGGTGCTTGATCCCGAAGAAGCGCCGCTGAAGGCAATCGGTCTGGATGTGGCGGCCCTGCGCAAGGCGGCTGAAACCGGAAAGGCGGCTGATATCCGCAACGCCATCAATGCACTCGATAAGAGCTTTACGACGCGTCCGAAAAACGCCACGCTCGATCGTGACGTGGCCTTTGGTCTGTCGGAACTGACGTCTGGTCTTTATAACGAAGTGGTCACCGATGCCGGTGTGGATGCCACGGAATATCTGCATTCGCTGGGCGCGGCGCTGGCGCTGAAAAACTATATCGACCAGAGCGCCAAACTGACGGCTCTGCGCCCTGATGCGGCGAAACTGATCACCTTCTGGCCGACGACGGTGGCCCCTGAGGACCCTGCCAAGGCCACCGATAAGGCTGAGGTTGTGGCCCATATCAGCCGTATGGAGCTGTCGCTCAACAGCCTGTAAGGATTGAGGTGATGCGAGGGCCGGACAGGAAGCTGTTCGGTCCTTTTATTTTGTCTTGCCTTCCAGAGTTCTGAGCACGGATTTTGTGGACAATAGCTGATCCAGTATCACCGGTTCGGCATTGTCAGGCCCGTAATAGACATAGAGCGGTACACCGGAGCGCCCGTTCTGGCTCAGATACTGGGATATGGCCGCATCGCGGTTGGTCCAGTCGCCGACCATATAGACGGTGCCGGTGGTCTCAAGGCCTTGCTGAAACGCTTTTGAGGCAAAGACGACGTGCTCATTGACCTTACAGGTGACGCACCAGGCGGCGGTCATATTGACCAGAACCGGTGTATTCGATGCCCGCAATTCGGCAATGCGCGCGGTGCTGAAGCGTTCATGGTCAATGGCCTGATCGGCCAGTTCGCCAATTTCTGTTTTTGGAGCCTGTGGTTTTTGCATGGCGGCCACGGCGGTCAGGGCAATAGCGAGACCGGCCAACACGCTACGTGTAACAGGCGGCAGGGTCAGTTTTTTCGGCCACCAAAGGGCCACGGTCAGGAGGAAGGCGGCGGTGATGAGCAGGATCAGCCCCGCTCCTGAGACCTGCTGGGCAAAGACCCAAGCCATCCACAGGGCGGCCAGATACATGGGGATGGCCAGTATCTGACGCAGGCGGTCCATCCATGGCCCGGGCTTAGGCAGGAAGCGGGCCGCAGCGGGGATGCCGGTGATCAGCCATGTCAGGCCCACCAAAGGCACGGCAAAACCAAGTCCCAGCGCTAAGAACACCGCCAGAGCGATGATCCCGCCCTGCGCCAGCGCGACGCCGATGGCGGTGGCCATAAAGGGTGCGGTGCAAGGTGCCGCGACCATCACGGCCAGTATACCGGTCAGGAAGGCGGTGGTGTTGGGGTTTTGGGTGCTGAGAGGTTTGCCTGCGAGGGATTGCAGACTGCCGCCGACCTCGAACAGGCCGGACATATTGAGCGCCACCGCCAGCAGCAGAAGCGTCAGGCCTGCGGTAATCCACGGCGATTGCAACTGAAAGCCCCAGCCCAGCGCACTGCCGAGCGCCATCAGCAGGAGCGCCAGCACAATAAACGTCACCAGCACGCCGAGACCATAGAACAGGGATTCTTTGCGCGCCATCGATCCATCATGACCGGCACGGGCCAGCGACATCAGCTTCATCGACAGAACCGGAAAGACGCAGGGCATCAGATTGAGGATCATGCCGCCGAGAAAAGCCAGCCCCATAGCCAGCCCGATGCCACCAACGGTAATATCCGGTGCACCTGCCGGTGGCTTACCGAGGCCATAGGTGCCAGCGGGCAACTGACCGGCTGTGGCGCTGATGAGATAGGAACGGCCTGAGGCAAAACGCACGACCGTCTCAAGCGGCTGACCGGCTTCGAAACCTTTGGCGGACTTAAGGGTGACGCTGAAGCCTTCGGGGCCAAGCTCGGCGATTTGCGGGGCTGACGGGTCGATCAGGCCGCTGTTGACGGGAAAGACATAGACGCCGCCCGCATGGGCAAAGTCGTTCTTCAGGGGGGTGTTGTCATTGGCCTTAAAGCCCAGTCGCAGGCCGTCGGTCAGGTCATAGGCGGCGGTGATAGTCACCGGTACGGGCAGGGCGGCGCGGGCCTTGGTGAAGGCACTGCTGTTCAGCGGCTCAGACGTGGGGCCGACCTTGAGATCCAGCGACAGATTGACGGTTTCGGGGACGCAGATTTTTTCACAGACCAGAAAATCGACGCGGGCCTTAAGCGGCAAAACGCCTGAGGTCAGGGCGGAATGATTGGTCAGTTTGGCCAGAAGCCATGTCTCGCCGCTATAGCCATAGTTGGTCAGGCCAAGATAGGGCTGCACTTCGGGGGTGGGAAACTGAAGTTCACCGACCTCAACGCCGGCGGGTAAGGTCCAGGTCACGACCGGCGCTAACCCTGTGTCACCGGGGTTTTTCCAGTAGGTATGCCAGCCTTTGAGCGGGGTGTGGACAATGGCGAGCCATGTTTCACCCTGTGGCGTCACGGTGGTTTCAGCCACAAGTTCTGTGGTCAGATGCGCGGTTTTGACCGGTTCCGCCATAAGCGGTGTGGCCAGCAGAATGGCTATAAGGCCGATGAACCGCGCGATGAATTTGGCCACAGTCTTACCCTTGGAAACCCCACGGCTTCTATATAGGGATAAAACCGGCTTTTTTATAGCGCAACATTCAGTTTACGCGCCAGAGCCAGAACTTCGGAACGCAAGGAGCCGTAGGAGCTGGTCATCAGCCGTTGAATGGCCTTTGAAGCGGTTTCAACATCGAGGCTCAGGACCATGCGCTTGACCTGCCCCAGACCGGCAGGCGGCATGGACAGGCGGTTAAAGCCCAGCGCCAGCAGGACGAAAGCCTCAAGCGGGCGACCGGCAATTTCACCACAGACGGACACAGGCGTGCCGGAGTCTTCGGCAGCTTTCTGAATGACCGACAGGGCGCGCAGCATTGGCGGAGACAGAACGTCATAACGGTCTGACATGCGCGGATTGGTGCGGTCTGCGGCAAACAGATACTGCGTCAGATCATTGGTGCCGACAGAGGCGAAATCGACCATCGGCAACAGGGCGTCGAGGTGCCACAGAAGTGACGGGCATTCGATCATTACCCCGACGCGCAGGATGGAGGGCAGGGCGCGGCCACGTCTTTTGGCCCACTGACATTCGATATCCACCAACTCACGCGCCTGACGGAATTCATCGACCGAGGCGACCATCGGGAACATGATGCGCAGTTCACGCCCGCGAGCGGCAATGATCAGGGCGCGTACCTGCATCCTGAGGAGCGCGGGGCGATCAAGGCCCATGCGGATCGCCCGCCAGCCAAGCGCCGGATTTTCCTCACGATCCATCTCCATATAGGGCAGGATCTTATCGCCGCCCAAATCGAGCGTGCGGAAGGTGACCGGTTTATCGCCCGCCATATCCATGACGCGCCCATAAAGCTCGGTCTGACGGTTCAGACGTGGCAGGTCTTCGGAGACCATGAACTGAAACTCGGTGCGGAACAGGCCTATGCCTTCGGCACCGACCTCGTGCATGATGTCGAGATCGAACTCGAGGCCCGCATTCATCATCAGGGTCATGCGATGGCCGTCACGAGTGATGGCCGGTGCATCCTTGATCTTGTCAAATTCGGCGCGACGCAGGGCGCGGACATCCATTCGCGCACCGGTCGCTTCGATAATATCGGCACGCGGGCGCAGATAGGCTTCACCGGTTTCGCCATCGACAATCACCGGATCGTTCTGGTTGACCTTGTCGCGCAGGCCCGACAGACGCCCGACGCAGGGAATTTGCAGGGCGCGGGCGACAATGGCCGCGTGGCTGGCGGCGGAGCCTTCCTCAAGCAATATGCCCTTGAGGCGCTTACGGTCATATTCCAGCAGGTCGGCAGGGCCTAAGTCACGGGCGACCAGAATGGCATTTTCAGGGATATCGCGCGCGGTCGTGTTCTTACCGGCCAGCACGCGCAGAAGACGGTTGCCGAGGTCTTCGAGGTCGTGCAGACGCTCACGCATATAGGTGTCGCGGGCATTATTCAGGCGGGCACGTTGCTCATTGCGCACACGTTCCACGGCGGCTTCGGCGGTCAGGCCTGAGCGCACGGCCTCGAGCAGATTGCGTGTCCAGCCGCGATCATGGGCGAACATGCGATAGGTTTCCAGAACGTCAAAGGTTGGGCCAGCCAGACCGTGCTGCCCTTCGAACATTTCATCGATCTGTGCCCTCAGGTCATCAATGCCCTTGAGCATGCGCTTTTCTTCGGCCTGAGGGTCGTCGGCCAGCAGGTGATCCGGCGTCACCGGCACTTCGTGCAGTATGACCACCCCCTGTGTCAGGCCGTCGGCAAAGACGGCCCCTTTGAGGCGTTCCGGCCGATGGGGGGCCAGTTCGATGTCCTTAAGCTCATCGCCGCCAATCAGGTCACCCGCAACCATCTCCGCCAGAACCATGGCGATGATTTGCAGGTCTTCGACCTCTTCTTCATGGTACTGGCGCATGGCGCGGTTCTGTACCACCAGAACGCCAATGGTGCGGCCCCCGCGCAGGAGCGGCACGCCAAGGAAGGAATTATAGGGGTCTTCGCCGGTTTCCGGACGATAGGCAAAGGACGGGTGCGACGGGGCATCGGTCAGGCTCAGGGGCTGACCCGCGCGGGCGACTTCACCGACCAGACCTTCGGACAGGCGCAGGCGTGTATTGTGCACGGCGGCGCGGTTCAGGCCTTCGGTGGCGAACAGTTCCAGTTCTTCTGAGGTTCGGCGCAGATAGATCGAACAGACTTCGGCGACCATCGAATTGGCGATGATCTGCACGACGCCATCAAGGCGCGCCTGCGCACTTGAGCCATCGGCCATAACTTCGCGTATCTGTCTCAGAAGACCGCGTTGACCGCGAACTGTCATAGCCGCATGACCCTGGCCGGACATAATCGTTTTATACTCCCAAAGACTCTCTCTTGTGCCGATTATCAGCTTGATCAGGCTGCTGTCTATAGGGGCACAGACTCAGGCACAAGTCACGAAGACTTTATGGAGTCACAAGAGTGAAACAAAAGGTAGCACGGGAGGCAGGCGGTGGCCTGTAACCGGACATACCGGTTACAGGCGGTTTGCCTATGCCTCTTCGGTGGTAACCGTTTCAGCCTTTTTACGACGCGGGGCGCGGGGCTTTTTAACAGGCGCTTCCGCTTCGGCCTCAGTGATAGCTTCAACTTCCGGAGCCTTGTCTTCGGCTACGGGTCTTGTGGGCTTACGCAGGAAGGCCGGAAGGTGCGACGTGTCAGATTCAGTGGCCACTGGAGCCTCTGGGGCTGAGGTTTGTGCCGGGCTGATCGGGGTCGCTTCGGGCGTAATGGTCTCAAGGCCAGCCACGGTCTGTGCCGCCGCCGAAATCGGCTCGGTTGAGGCAATCTGGCCAGCCTGAGTATCCTGCGTCAGATCCTGTTCCTGATCCTGAAGACGCTGCTGGCGGCGGCGCTCATAGCGTTCACGGCGGCTTTCGCGACGGGGAATGCCGTCATCGCCTTCGTCGTTTGAACGCTCATCACGGGGTCTTTCGTCGCGGGGCCTGTCGTCACGGGATCTGTCGGCGTTACGGTCACGATCACGATCACGATCGCGGCTGCGGTCATTACGGTCGCCGCGATCCCCGCGTTCGTTGCGGTCATTACGCTCATTGCGTTCGAAGCGTTCGCGACGATTATCCTGACGCGGCTGGTCGTCGCCGTTCTCTCCGGCCCCATTTTCGGCGTCGGTATTCTGTTCGGCTTCGGTCGCGGCTTCGGCTTCCATATCCTCATCGAAATCATAGCCAGTTGAGAACGGATCAGGCTTGAGGAATTCGGATACCGGACGCTGTGGTTGCATCTGACGGATCAGGCGGAAGTAATGTTCGGCATGTTGCAGATAGTTTTCCGCCAGAACACGGTCGCCGGATGAATTGGCATCACGCGCCAGCTGCTGGTACTTTTCATAGATGGTCTGGGCATTGCCGCGAACCTTTGACCCTTCCGGCCCATTTGATTCATAGGCGCGGTTAGGGTTGTTCTGGTTACCGGAGGGCTTGCGATTACGGCTGCGTTGCCGTTTCATACCCCGAAAATCTTTCATGTGTCGTGACCGTTGTCTGGCGGCGACTTAAAGCATTGTCCGCCGTGGTTATATTTTGAAGCTAAGGTCAGGCCTTGTGGCCCTAACCGCGCAAGGCGGTATCTGTATTGCTTTAGGGTTTGTTCCATTTTTTCAAGAAACGACAGCCTGACTGCGCGGTTTGATATCCCCCGGCGCAGCCTTTGCTGATCATCCTGAACGGGCGGCGATCTGTGTTCGGACACCGATACCGGCCCGACAAAAGCGCATCCGTAAGTATCTGCTCGTGGCTTTGAGGCAGATGGCAATTTCAGGAGACACTTACCGTTTAGCGGGTCTTTCAGGACTTTCCAAGCGTTTTCTTTGTGCCGACCACGATGCGCGGCATGTCAGACAGGTCCTTAAAGGTCACAACATCGCTGAAACCGGCTTGTTTCATAAGGGTTTCGACGGCTTCGGCCTGATCGTATCCGATTTCCAGCCAGGCACCGCCCTGTGGTTTCAGGATGCGATATACCTGTGGAATAAGCTCTTCATAGGCGTCAAGGCCTGATTCGCCGCCATCCAGCGCCAGAATGGGGTCGTGGTCCTTGACTTCGGGATCAAGGGTCGGAATGACGTCTGAGCGAATATAGGGAGGATTGGAGGCCACGAAATCAAAGCTTTCGTCATCCAGTCCCGAGGCCCATGAGGTGCGCAAAAAGGCAGCCCGTCCGCCCAGACCCAACGAGGCGGCGTTATCGCGGGCAACCGCGAGGGCGTCTTCGGAGATGTCGGTGCCAAGCCCCTTCGCGGCCGGACGCTCGGCCAGAATGGACAGCAGTATGGCACCGGAACCGACGCCGAGATCAGCCACGGTAAAGCTCTGGTTCTCCTCGGTCCGCTTGAGGATCATATCCACCAGACATTCGGTTTCAGGGCGCGGGACAAGCACCGCCGGTGTGAGATTAAGCAGCAGTTTCCAGAACCCCTTACGGCCGAGAATGCGCGCCACGGGCACACGCTTTTCGCGCTGGGTCAGATACTCATCCATCAGGCGTGTCTGGTCTTCGGTCACCACACGATAGGGGTCGGTCAGAATGTCCGTACGGCTGGCACCGGTAGCGGCCTCAAGCAGCAAGCGGGCGTCAATGGCCGGAGAATCGACACGGGCGGCCTTGAGGCGTTGCTGGGCATTGGTCCAGGTTTTGACGAGGGTAATGGAGTCGGTCATGAGAAGCTCAGTTACACAAAAAAAGTAAGACGGTCTTTAGAGCAGGCCTTGCCGTGCCACTATCATATAGTTGACGTCGGTGTCGCCGGAAAGGGCCCAGCGGCCCGTGAGGGGGTTGTAGCTGACTCCGGTGGCCGGATCGGGCGTCAGGCCGGTGCCGCTCAGGAACTGTTCGATTTCTTCGGGCTTCAGGAATTTGTTCCAGTCATGCGTGCCTTTGGGCACCCATTGCAGGATATATTCGGCGGCGACAATCCCCAGTGCGTGGGCTTTGAGCGTACGATTGAGGGTGGCGACAAACAGAAGCCCGCCGGGAGCGACAAGTGAGGCGCAGGCCTTCAGGAAACTTTCGGGGTCAGCCACATGTTCGATGACCTCCATACACAGAACCACATCGAACAGGGGGGCTTTGCGGGCGACCTGCTGTTCGACGGTCTGGGCCTGATAATTGATATCGAGGCCAACCTCGGTGGCATGGGCTTTGGCGGTGCCGATATTTTTCTCGGAGGCATCAAGACCGGTGACTTCAAAACCCATGCGCCGCATAGGTTCGGACAGCAGGCCGCCACCACAGCCGATATCAATCAGGCGCAGGCCTTCAAACGGTTTGATGGCCTTTGCGTCGCGTTTGAAATGGTCAAGTACGGTATCGCGGATAAAGCTGACGCGGGTCGGGTTGAATTTATGCAAGGGGGCAAATTCGCCCTTCACATCCCACCATTTGGCGGCCAGTGCCGAAAACTGCGCCACTTCGGCGGCGTCAATACTGGCCCCTTCGGGCTTATCTGCGGCGGTCAGAGTGTCGGTTTTAGCCATGATTTTGCTCCGTAGACGGGCTGAATAGCCTATTTTTTCCGTCATGGGGGCGTTTTTTTCGCAAATGCGCTTCACAGTTTGCACTTTGCGAACTAGATATGCCGCCGTCTTGAAGCAGGCTGTTAAAAGAAAGTCGATAATTATGTGCGTGGTGACGAAGTGACCCGTCTGGTAATGAAATTCGGCGGCACCTCCATGGCCGATCTGGAACGTATCCGTCGTGCCGCCCGTCTGGTGGCTGCGGAGGCCGATGCCGGTCATCAGGTAGCTGTCGTGGTTTCGGCCATGGCCGGCAAAACCAACGAACTGGTGGCGTGGACGGATGGTGCGGGTGCGCCGACCGGTCAGGTTAATGCCGGTGACGATGAATATGATGTGGTGGTAGCCTCAGGCGAGCAGGTGACAGCGGGGCTTCTGGCCATGACGCTGCGCAATATGGGCTATAAGGCCCGCTCGATGACCGGCTGGCAGGTGCCGATTATTACATCCGAAGCGCACGGTAAGGCGCGTATCGTCGATATTCCTTCGGATAATCTCGATAAGGCCTTTGATGACGGCTATATTGTTGTGGTTCCGGGTTTTCAGGGCGTAACCCCACAGGGCAAGATCACGACACTTGGCCGTGGCGGGTCTGATACGTCTGCGGTGGCCGTGGCCATTGCGGCGAAGGCTGTGCGTTGCGACATCTATACGGACGTGGACGGGGTATATACGACTGACCCGCGCGTGGAATCAAAGGCCAAGCGTCTGAAGAAGATTGCCTTTGAAGAAATGCTGGAAATGGCGTCTTTGGGAGCCAAGGTGCTTCAGACCCGTTCGGTCGAGCTGGCTATGGGGCATCGGATGCCAATCCGCGTGCTCTCAAGCTTTGTGGAACCGGGCGAAAACGTGGATAATGGCACCATCGTGTGCGACGAGGACGAAATCGTGGAAAAGCATATTGTTTCCGGCGTGGCCTTCAGCCGTGATGAAGCCAAGATCACCCTTTTAGGCCTGCCGAACAAGATCGGCGTTTCGGCAGCCGTCTTCGCCAAGCTGGCGGCGGCGAACATCAATGTCGATATGATCGTACAATCCGAAAAGCGTTCGGGGGATTATGCCAACCAGCTGTTCACCGTGTCGCGTCGAGACGCCAAGGCAGCGGCAGACATCATGCTCGGGGCCAAGGACGAAATCGGCTTTGATGACATCAAGGTCGATGACAATGTCGCCAAGGTCTCGATCGTCGGTGTCGGTATGCGCTCGCACACCGGCGTTGCTCAGACCATGTTCACGGCCCTGTCGGAAAAGGGCATCAATATTCAGGTTATCTCGACATCGGAAATCAAGATTTCTGTACTGATCGATGAGGCCTATACCGAACTGGCGGTACGCGCGCTTCATGCGGCATATGGTCTGGATCAGATCGGCGCTTAGAGAGTGTTTGAAAAGGTCGTTTTCTGGCCTGCAAAGGCCCGTCTTCTGCGCTTCCGATGCTCACGTACCTTAAAGTACGCTGCGCTTCGGTTCTCGAAGCCAGACCTTTTCGACACAGACTCTAACCTTTTGAAACACTCTCTAAAACGTTAGAGGTTTCAGTAAGCGTTAAAGAAAAGCCGGTCAGAATGTCTGACCGGCTTTTTTTATTTCTTGGGTGCGTCACATTTTTTCTTGCACGCCACCCATGCAGACAAGCACTTGTTTTCGTCTTTTTTAGCTTTTTGGCAGGCCGTGTATGTATTGCTACATGTTCTTTTGCACTGTGTAGCTGTTTGCTGAGCATAGGCTACGCCGGACAACATTGCCGACACGACCACGGTGGCCGCGAGGACCTTACGCACGTACTTCATCGGACGCCTCCCTGGCGATTTTTCGAGCGCATCCCAAAAGGTGTGAGGCACTTTTTGGGTTAAGGTGCGCGTTGAAACAGAAATTTAGGGCGTTACTTGTTAGCCATTTTATCGTTTTTGCAGACGGTGACGCTTAAAGAGTCACGCGGCTGAAAAACGAGTGTAACCTATATTTGCAATTCGCCAAGAGGGAGAGCGGGCTTTCAGAGAATAGTGTTATGCGTCCTTGCGCAGCTTCCATTCGATGAATTTTGTCGCTGCGCGAATACCGGCTTCGGCACCTAAGGCTTCGATTTCTTTTTCCAGAACCTTGTTGGCTTCGATCTGGGCGGCGACGAACTTCTTGCCGGTATCGGTGCCATAGAAGGTAATAAGCGTGTTCAGTTCGGCCTCAGTCAGGGAATTGGCGAAATGGCCCGCATAGCGGTTCAGAATTTCCGGGACGATAGCCTGAAACGCCTCGCCCATATACTCGGTCAGCTTGGCTTTTTCTTCGGCCGTAAGCTCCTCCATACCCGGCTGGTTGGTCAGGGCCATCTCGATGAGCGGCATGATGTCCTTAAGGCCCTGCTCGGTCTGGGCGCGGGTGCCGTTCACATCAAGCAGCTTCTGAGCCAGCGCCAGACGCGCAGGGTCAGCGGCGGGGGCAGCGGCATTGGCGGGGGCTGTCTGCGCCAGAGCCGGAAGCGTGGCACCGGCTGTGAGGGCTGCGGTCGACAGGCCAAGAGCCAGAGTGGTTGCGCGAAGATATTTGAAGGAACGGAGTGTCATGGAAAACCTGTAAAGCGAAGGCATGGTGAAGTTATATTTCCTCAGGGTGCATGGCTGAGGTGCGAAAGACAAGAGGGAGGCGTCGGTGATCACCGGATGTTCAGGCGTCTGAGTGACCCTGAGGGCGGCGCTCAGAAGGATTCTGCCCGCAAGTTGTCCGGTATATGTATGAGGCCCCCCTCCGGATGACAGCGAAACCCTGTCTGAGCGGATATTAAGCGCAACAGGATGGGACTGGCAATGGGCTAATAAAAAACCCTGTCTCCGGTTTAGCAGAGACAGGGTCAGTAGACGTAGATTAGACCAGCGCACCGTGACAGTGCTTGAACTTCTTGCCGGAGCCGCACGGGCAGGCCGCGTTTCGCGATGTGCCTTCCCAGCCGGCGGGCAGGGAGGTGACCGGCAGGCGCTCACGTTGCTCGGAGTTGAGGTTCTCAATCGGCTGGCTGGCCAGATTCTGGCCGGTGGCCGGATCGAGGTGGATTTCCTCGAACTGCAGCGGATCGGGTTCCTGTACCTGAGGCTGCATGCGGATTTCGACCGTCATCAGCCAGCGCGTCGTATTGTGGCGCAGGTTGACGAGCAGGGTTTCAAACAGCGAAAAGGCTTCGGTCTTGTATTCGTTGAGCGGGTCGCGCTGACCGTAACCGCGCAGGCCGATGACGGCCCGCAGGTGGTCAAGGTGCATCAGATGCTCACGCCATTGCACGTCGATCATCTGGAGCAGGAAGTTCTTTTCCAGTGCCTTCATCTGGTCGGCACCAAGCATCTGCAGGCGTTCTTCCATCTTGTCGGCAGAAATCTTGCGAATGCGTTCTTCGATTTCCTCGTTAGCGATGCCTTCTTCGGCGGCCCATTGCTCAAGCGGCAGATCAAGGCCCAGAAGCTCCTGAACGCGCTCTTTCAGGCCCGCGACATCCCACTGCTCGGCATAGGCCTTGGGCGGCAGGTGACGTTCAACAATGTCATGGATCGTGTCGTCGCGGAATTCGGCGATCAGTTCGGACAGGTCTTCGGCATCCATGAAGTCCTGACGCTGTTCGAAGACGGCCTTACGCTGGTCATTGACCACGTCGTCGTATTTCAGCAGGTTTTTACGGATTTCGTAGTTGCGCTGTTCGACACGCTTTTGTGCCGTGGCAATGGCGGAATTCAGCAGTTTATGCGTGATGGCTTCGCCTTCTTCGACCCCAAGGGTCTTCATCATGGCATTGAGGCGATCACCGGCGAAGATGCGCATCAGATCGTCTTCGCACGACAGGAAGAACTTGGAACGGCCAGGGTCACCCTGACGACCGGTACGACCGCGCAGCTGGTTGTCGATACGGCGGCTTTCGTGGCGTTCGGTACCCAGAACGAACAGGCCGCCTGATTCGAGTGCCTTTACCTTATGGTCAGCCACCTGAGCTTCGATTTCAGCCTTTTTCGCCAGAATCTGATCCTGAGTGACTTCGACACCGGCGGCGTCCTGTTCCTCAAGCCATTTTTGCAGACGCAGATCGACGTTGCCGCCCAGCTGAATGTCGGTACCGCGACCGGCCATGTTGGTGGCGATGGTCACCGCGCCCGGTACACCGGCATCACCGATGATATAGGCTTCGTTTTCGTGGTGGCGGGCGTTCAACACGTTGTGCGGGATGCCCTTACCTGTGCGGTAGTCGATGTTGTAGGCGTCATCCCCAAGCTTTTGCAGGGTTTTCTTGTCTGCATTGGCGTATTCGCCCTTAAGCTCGCGCTTAACTTCGGTCTTGTAGTTGAAGCTATTGAGGTATTCCGACAGGGCTTCGGATTTTTCAATCGAGGCTGTACCCACGAGAATCGGCTGGCCGCGCACGTAACAGGCGGCGACCTGCTCAGCGATGGCCTTGTACTTCTCGGCTTCGGTGCGATAGACCTCATCATCGTCATCGATACGCTTGATCTGACGGTGGGTGGGAACCTCAAGCACTTCCATCTTGTAGATGTCGCCGAATTCCGCCGCTTCGGTAGCCGCTGTACCGGTCATGCCCGACAGCTTTTTGTACATGCGGAAATAGTTCTGGATGGTCACAGACGCGAGGGTCTGGTTTTCCGGCTGGATATTGACGCCTTCCTTGGCTTCGATGGCCTGATGGAGCCCTTCGCTAAGGCGGCGACCCTGCATCATACGACCGGTAAATTCATCGATCAGGATGACTTCGCCGTCGCGGACGATATAGTCTTTGTTGAGCGTATAGAGTGTATTGGCGCGCAGGGCCTGATTGGCGTGGTGCACCAGCGAGATATTGGCCGGATCATAGAGGCCGGAGGTGTCTTCGGGGATCAGGCCGTTCGCGGCCAGCATTTCCTCGATACGTTCGGAGCCGAGTTCGGACAGAAGCGCCTGACGCTGCTTTTCATCAAGCTCGAAAGTGTCTTCGTCCTTGATCATTTCGCGGATCAGGCCGTCGAGAATCTTGTAAAGCTCAGAGCGGTCTTCGGTCGGGCCCGAGATAATCAGCGGGGTACGCGCTTCGTCGATCAGAATCGAGTCGACTTCATCGACGATGACGAAGTTGTGTCCGCGCTGTACCATTTCCTGACGGTTATAGGTCAGGTTGTCTCGCAGATAATCGAAGCCGAATTCGTTATTGGTGCCGTAGGTGACATCCGAATTATAGGCCTGTTTGCGTTGTGGCTGGGACAGGCCATTGACGATAACGCCGGTGCTGAGGCCCAGAAAACGATAAACGCGACCCATGAATTCGGCGTCGCGTTTAGCCAGATAGTCGTTGACGGTAATCAGGTGGACGCCCTTGCCCTCAAGGGCATTGAGGTAAACCGGCGCGGTAGCCACCAGCGTCTTACCTTCACCGGTACGCATTTCAGCGATACCGCCTTCGTGCAGGATCATGCCGCCGGTAAGCTGAACGTCATAGTGTCTCTGGCCAATCGAACGCCAGGCGGCTTCACGGGTGACGGCAAAGGCTTCTTCGAGAAGCGAATCAAGTTTGGCGCCCTTGGCGAGCCGCTCTTTGAACAGAACCGTCTGGTGCGCCAGTTCCTCGTTGCTCATGGCCTTGTATTTCGGCTCAAGAGCATTGATGCGCGTGACGCGGCCGTGCATCGATTTGACTTTGCGATCGTTGGAGGAACCGAACAGGGATTTGGCGAATGCCAGCATGTGAAACCTTAACCGTGTCGTAGCCTGAAACCTCAGGCTGCCCGTTGCGCCTCAGGTCTTAAAAATGATGCTTTAGCGATATATCAATATCCGGGCTTTAAGTCTGTATAGGCAAATAGGAAGACGTTTGCGCTTTTCAAGCGCGGTGACTGACTTAAGCGTGCAGGGGGTGTATGTCAATTGAACCGCCTGTAAATCATTGCCAGAGGTATGGCTGGGGATATAACCATAGCTGACATATGTGTTGGTCGGGGACGGTAAGGGCGGTATTTGGAACCTATGCGGGCATTCAGGGGAACGGTTGGGCTTAAAGCGTTCATGGTCATGACGGCCATGTGTCTGGTATTGGCGGCCTGCGATAAGCCTGAGGTCGCCGAGCGCCCACCGGAGTTTGGTGACACGGCGGTGGCGCGAATCCATGATGAAATCGTCTGGGCGTCTGATGTACGCAACGAAGCGGTGGCGCAGGGCCTGATCGGTGAGGGGGAGCCTCTGGATATGGCGTCGCCTCTGTTTCGCCGCACCCTTGAGGAGGTTATAGACCGCAAGCTTCTGGCGAGGGAGGCGCGTAAGCGCGGACTTGACCGCAGTGATCAGGCCCAAAGACGCATAAAGGACGCCGAAGAAGCTATTCTGGGCCGTATGCTGCTTGAGGGCAGCCTTGATGCGGCCGTGGATGAAAAGAAGGTCACCCAGCTTTATAACGAACAACTGGCGCTGGCGAAAAATTCCGAAGAAGTGCGGGCGCGGCTGATTCTCGTAAAAACCCGTCCTGAGGCGGAGAGCATCCTTAAGCAGATTGAGGGCGGCAGCGTGTTTGAAGCCTTGGCCATGGAGCGCTCCATCGATCAGGCTACGCGGTTTAACGGCGGCGATATGGGCTATTTCGCCACCGATGTTATTCCTGATTCGTACCGCAAGCCTTTGTTGTCCGCTAAGGTGGGACAGGCGGTTGGCCCGGTCGAAATCGACGGTGGCTGGGCAGTCTTCAAGCTTGAGGACCGGCGTCCCGAAGTGCCCCTGACGCTTGAGGAGGCACGTCCGGCCATTTTATCAGCGCTGAAACTCGATCAGGTGCGGGGTTTGCTGGTATCCTTGCGTGACGGGACGCGCTGGGAAATGCTGATCGACGGAAAACGTCTGGGCAGCGGTATGGAAGAAGAACCGGCCAATGCGCCGCCAGTGGGGGCAAGCGCTTCGGCATCCGAAAGCTCAGAGAACGGGGCATCTGCTTCGCCGTCTTCTTCGGCGGCGGCAGCGGTATCTCCATAAAAAAGGGCGCGACCGGTAACAAGGCCTTTCCATGGCCCTTATTTGTGTTTAGTGACCCCCGTTCACTCTGGTTCTTACAGCCTCTACGGAGCGTCGCGCATGAGCAAAACCACCTCTGGCAAACCTACCGATCACACGGCCGGTGCGAGTGGTCTTGAACGCGCGCTTGATCCGCTGACCAGTGCCCTGAAAAAAGCCGTGCAGACCGGTGCCGGTCTGGCCGGTTTGGGGGCATCTGACACGCCCAAGGCTGAGCCTGCGCCGCAGCCGGTAACGGGAAAGCCGGGTCTGGCTGTGTCGCCTCTGGCCGTTCCCTTACCCGCTATGCCACCGGTCGGGGGCGTTGAGATTGCCATTGCACAGGCCGGTTTTTATAAGCACGCACGCCCTGATCTGATGGTCATGAAATTTGCCGAGGGCACGACGGCGGCGGGCGTATTTACGCGCCACTCGATTGGATCCGCGCCGGTTGACTGGTGCCGCAAGCAGCTTGAGGCCAATGAAGGCGGCGACATCCGCGCCCTGATGGTCAATGCGGGTTGCGCCAATGCCTTCACAGGCAAATTAGGCGCAGACGCAGCGCGGCGATCTGCCGCAGCCTTGTCGCGCCGGCTGGATTGCCGCCAGCGCGATATTTTGCTGGCCTCAACCGGTGTGATTGGGGTGGTTCTGGATGATGCCAAGATCGCCGCCAAGCTACCGGAAATTGAGGCGGGCTTTGAAGCCGATGCCTGGCACAGGGCGGCTCAGGCCATCATGACCACCGATACCTTCCCCAAGGGCGCTTATGAAACGGCCCTGATTGACGGGGTTGAGGTGAGAATCGCCGGTATCGCCAAGGGCTCAGGCATGATTGCGCCGGACATGGCAACCATGCTGGCCTTTATGGTGACTGATGCGACCCTGACGCCTGCCGTGCTGCAAAGCATGATCGGGCTTTATACGCGCACGACCTTCAACAGCGTCACCGTCGATGGCGATACCTCGACCAATGACACAGCTATCCTGTTTGCCACAGGGGCCGCAGGCGCACCGCGGATATCGCGGGCGGGTGACAAGCGTCTGGCGGATTTCCGCATCAAGCTTGAGCGGGTCATGCATTCTCTGGCGACCCAGCTTATCCGCGATGGCGAAGGGGCCACCAAGTTCGTTAAGGTCAATGTGACGGGGGCGGCGTCTCCGGCGTCAGCGCGCAAGATCGCTAAGTCGATTGCCGAAAGCCCGCTGGTGAAAACCGCTCTGGCAGGTGAAGACGCCAACTGGGGTCGTATCGTCATGGCCGTTGGCAAGACCGAGGAAGAGGTCAATCGTGACCGTCTGTTGATCAAGTTTGGTGATCTGGTTGCTGCCGAACATGGGGCCGTGTCACTCGGCTACGATGAGGCCGCCATGAGCGCCTATATGAAGCATGATGAGCTTGAGATCACCGTTGATGTTGGTGTTGGCCGCGGCATAGCCCATGTCTATACCTGCGACCTGACGCATGGGTATATTTCCATCAACGGCGACTACCGCTCGTAGGAAATCGCCATCCTTGGGCAATCAGGGCGTCGGCGTCACTTGTATAGGCATACAGCCGTCGCTAGCCTTCTGCTGCTTGCCTCAAGGGCTGACGATTTCTGATTTCTTTGGGGACTGAAACGCTCATGAAAACCGTACTCGTTGTGGCCGCCGCTTTGATTGATAATGACGGGCGGGTGCTGATCGCCCAGCGGCCTGAGGGTAAGCAACTGGCGGGGATGTGGGAGTTTCCGGGCGGCAAGGTCGAGGCCGGAGAAACGCCGGAAGCGGCTCTGATCCGTGAGCTTGAGGAAGAGCTTGGCATCACCACCAAGACCGCCTGTTTGGCACCATTTGTGTTTGCCTCACATACCTATGAGGATTTTCATCTGCTAATGCCGCTTTATCTGATCCGGCGTTGGGAAGGTATCGTACAGCCGCGTGAACATTCGGCGCTGAAATGGGTGCGGCCAAAGGATATGCGCGACTATCCCATGCCGCCTGCGGATGCGCCGCTTGTGGCCTATCTGTGTGATTTTATCTGATCTGTTGTGACGGCGGTGTCAGCTTGTCCATTTCAGGACGGCGGGTTTGACCGGATTGACGAACGGGCGCTGTTCGGCGCGGTGGGCCAGCCATTCTTTTTTCAGCTGCTGATACCACTTGGCCTGTGTGTCGGCATCGTCGATCCACAGCAATGACGGGTCATATTTCAGCCCTTCGTTTTGCAGATTGACCATATCGCCGTCCTGTTTCAGGAAAGCCCTGGCCCCCAGACGGAAAAGCGGGGCAATGAAGCGGAAAATACCATGATCCGACCAGAATATCTGGGTGATGCGCGTGGTATTGGCATCAATCGGCGTCAGGCAGGTCAGGCCTAAGATCTGGCGTTCACCGATCTCGATATGTTCATAACGCACACCGGGCAGACGGAAGGTAATCTCGGTCGCCGGTGCGCCGCCTAATATCTTATAGGCACGTGAGTTTTTCGACGGCGCATGGCGCACCATGCTGAAACCGTGTTCGCGCGGCTCAAAAGCCTTGGCCTTTTCAAGCTGTTTCTTTGAGGAACGCCACCACCATTGCTGATGCACATAGGGGCCGTGGGCGGGGTCCATAAGACCGACAACGGCGTGGTCGATATGGCTCTCGAAATCCATGGATTCGACGATGATCGGCTTGCCGCCAACGACACCGGGCAGCACCGGCGGCTCGTGATCGGGCTCGGCGGGGCGGCGGGTGTCAGCGGTGATATAGATCCAGACAATGCCCTGCTGTTCGCGCACGGCATAGTTACGCACCCTGATGCGTTCGACATCCATATGCTGATCACAGGTCAGGGACGGCACAGAGGTGCAGGTGCCCGACGTATTGAATGTCCAGCCGTGATAGGGGCATTGCACCACCGGCTCACCGGTTTTGGCGTCAGGGATCATCTGACCCGCCGACAGCGGTGCGGCGCGGTGCGGACAGATGTCGCGCATGGCATAAACCTTGCCGTTTGTGTCACGTCCCAGCAGCACCGGCTCATCGACAATCACATAGCGTTGCAGCTTACCGGCCTTCAGATCGCCGGACAGGGCGGCAAAGAACCACGCATCCTTCAGGAAGCCCTGACCAAAAACGATGCGTTCTTTTGTGACGGGGGCGGATTGATCAGCCATATGTGATCCTGTGTTTATCCGGTGACTATACCAGAGCCTGAGCGATTAGCCAGCGAACGTACCAAGTGCAGCGATGAAGCCTTCGTTTTCAACATCCTTACCCACGGTTACGCGCAAGCAGTGCGGCAGACCGTAATTGGCTACATGACGCACGATAAAGCCCTTCGTCATCAGGTGCTCGTTAGCGCGAACGGCCTGCGCTTCGTCCTTGAACTGAATGAGGACAAAGTTGCCGGCGGAGACTTCGATGCGGTAACCCAGCGCGCGAATGGCCTGATAGAAGCGCGGACGCCAGTTGACGACCTGCGCCTTGGAGGTGTCGATGTGGGCCTGATCAGACAGGGCGGCGATGGCGGCATATTGCGCCGGCAGATTGGCGTTGAACGGCAGGCGGATGCGCTCAATGGCCTCAATGACGCTTAGGGGCGCATAGCCAAAACCGATGCGCAAACCCGCCAGACCGTGAATTTTCGAGAAGGTACGAGTGACGACAATGTTTTCACTGTGGCGCGCCAGAGGGAAGGCGGTTTCCCAGGTCGGTTCATCGACAAATTCAGCATAGGCCTCATCGACCACCAGCAGGATATGTGACGGCAGGCGTTCACGCAGGTCAACCAATTCTTCGGGGGTGTTCCATGTGCCGGTCGGGTTGGCCGGATTGGAGACATAGACGATCTTGGTCTTGTCATCGACCTCGGCCAGCAGGCGGTCGATTTCAACGCGCTGATCAGGTTCGGGTGCCAGCTTGACATCGGCCTGGCAGGCCAGTGCGCTGATGCGATAGGCGAGGAAGCCGTGTTCGCCGGTGACGATATTGTCGCCTGCCTCAAGATAGGTCTGGTTGAGAAGCGCAAAGACTTCGTCCGAGCCGTTGCCGAACACCAGACGATTGGCCTCAAGGTCATGGTAGGCGGCGACCGCGTCACGCAAGGGGTTGGCATGGCCGTCGGGATAGCGGAACAGCTTGGCGCGGGCCTCATCATAGGCGGCCAAAGCCTTGGCCGAGCAACCAAAAGCGTTTTCGTTGGACGACAGCTTGACCGGTTCGGCCACGCCTTCGATTTTTGACTTGCCGCCGACATAGGCCGCAATGTCAAGTATACCGGATTTCGGGGTCGGCAATTGGGTGGTCATAGATGTTTCCGTAGAATTGATTTCGCATGTCTATATCTCAGGGGGGCAAATGTACACTGAGACAAAGTGCCTTAGTATCAGACGATTTTGGGCGAGGTGCCGATAATGCCCGACAGGCCGGTGAAGTCCTTAAGCCGGCTGTCGTGTTCCTGTACAAACCCGATCAGGGCAAACAGCTTCATGCCGCCGGTGGTCATCAGCCAGTCCGCGGCCAGACCCTGATGGCTTAAGATGTCAATGATCGCGGTTTCGGATTTGCCGCTGTCAGTGACGAAGAAACTGATGTCATTACCGGTGGGCTCAGGCGCAATCGGGGCAATGGCCACGGCGCGCGGGCGGTTCTGATCCATTTCCGGCAGGGCGCAGATGATGCGCACCTTAGGCTCGGCCAGCAGACGTGCCCACCAGGGGCCGACCTTTGGGTCAAGGCTCAGGACACCTATGTGTGACGGGTGACGGGCGGCGGCAATGACATCTGTGGCTTCGGGCAGGACGCCTTGCGACGGGGCAATGCCGAACCGTTCACGCGCCCATTCCATCAGATTGGCCGTGGTGTCCTTCGCGCAAAAATTAAGGTGAAGACCGCCCCGATCTTCACCCTGAATGCGCAGACTCTCGGAAATCAGTTCACGCCAGAGGGCAACGACCGCCGCATCGGACACAGCCTTGCGCGGCGCATTGAGCAGTTTACGCAGCAAAAGGGCTTCGCGGTCAGGGCGCAGCAGGGACACATCCGTTGACACGGCTTCGCGCACCTTGGCGGCGGCAATGGCGTGGGCCAGCAATGAACGCTGATCGGCCAGTTGCAGAAGCTGATGGTCCAGCGCATCAATCTGCTGGCGCAGGCTATCCAGTGTTTCAGCGGTTTCAACGGGCGCGGTCATAAGCGGTAATCTCTTCTCAGTGTACTACGGGCGCATCGGATACTTTGAGTGTGCCCACATAAGTGCCGCCGTCACGAAAATCAAACCCAAGTTTTACCGGTGTATCACTGATGACCAGTTGTGAACCGATAAAGGGGCGTGCCAGAGGCTCATATTCGGGGGCAATCAGGCCCGCACCAATGAGGAAACCGACGGCATCGCCCTGTCCCTTGATCTCAAGCGCCAGCGGCCCCTTGAGGGCGCGATTGGCATCGATGCCAAGGCTTTCACTTTCGGCAAACAGATCAAGCTGGTCTATGATCAGCGACGTCCGCACGCGTTTCAGGGTGCCGCCCTTATCGCGCCAGTTATTCAGGCTTTTGGTGAAATCGGCGCCTTTTAATGCGCTGAAGCGGTCGATCACGCCTTCCAGATGCAGGTTAAAGGGTTTGGATTGTCCGATGCGACCGGAAAGGCTTGCGGGTTCCCCGCGAGCACCGGTGACGCGCCACAGGAAATCGGCGCTGTCGGCGGTGTTTTCGGTCGGGCGCATATAGGCTTCAAAGCGCTGAGCCTGAGAGATGAAAAACGGATGTTCGGGCTTCGAGACGGTAAAGAGCGGATTTAGTCCTTCAAAGCGCACATCATGTACCGGATCATTGAGGCCTGAGACACTGGCGCGCAGGGCGTCGCCGGTGACGTTGACCGTCCCCAGTTCCGTGCCGTCCTTCAGGCGACCGCGATAAAGCGTCAGGCCTTCGGTGGCGACAATCACCCAGCGATCCAGCACAAAGGCCGAGGCTTCGGCCTCAAGGCGCGGGGCGGCAAAGCCCTTGCCTGAAGGGGAGATGACCTGCGCCTGATCAAGGCTTACGAACATGCGGAATGGATAACCGCGCACCTTAAGGCCGTCATGGCCGATATGATAACCTGCCCGCACCAGACCGTCGCTGTATTCGGTCATGCGCGTTTCAATCTGGCGGGCGGTGTAGAGCCAGTAGCCGCTCCACAAGCCGAACAGAACCAGCGCAAGAAGGAGCGGCCCGAACAGGCCCCAGCGCGACGGCTTCTTTTTGGATTCGGTTTCCGGCGTGGCAGCATCTGTTGTGACAGTGTCAGGCATGTTGCAATCCCGTATTGAGCGGTATGGTTTTGTTTTATCCCTGTTGTGTCACCGAAGGCAACAGAAACGCCTCAATACCGGCTATGGCCTCGGCCAGAGTGACCCGTTGCAGTACCACGCCCTCGGGCAGGCTGTCGAACAGGCGGGTAGGGGCGGCAGAATCAAGCATGACAAACACGCCGCGGTCATCTTTTTTGCGGATCAGGCGGCCAAAGGCCTGCGCCAGACGTGACCGCACCAGTGCGTCATCATAAAGCTTCTGGCCAAAATGGACTCGGCGCGCCTTATGCAGGGCATCGGGTCTCGGCCAGGGGACACGGTCAAAGGCAATCAGGCGCAGGGCCTGACCTGGTACGTCAATGCCGTCGCGCACGGCATCGGTGCCCAACAGGCAGGAATGATGTTCCGAGCGGAACACGCTGATGAGATCGGAGACATCAAGCGGATCAATATGCTGGGCATATAGCGAAATGCCGTTTTCACCCAAGGGCTTATAGAGATGCTCATAGACAGTTTTCAGGCGTCTGATGGCCGTGAACAACCCAAGTCCACCGCCTTTGGAGGCAAGGAAAAGTGCCTTCATAGCTGAGGCTACGGCACGGGGATCATCGCGCGGCACATCGGTGACGACAAACAGGCGCGCCTGTTGCTCATAGTCAAATGGCGAGGCGATACGTAAGGTGCCCGCCTCAAGCGCCAGATGCGCGGCACCGGTACGTTGTCGGGCCAATGCGAAAATATCCGGCTGTTGAGAGGCATCCGACAGGGTGGCCGAGGCCATCAGTACGCCATGCGCCGGTTTCAGCACATAGTTGGCCAGTGGCAGGCTGGGGTCTACGAAATGGCGGTGCAGAGCCGCGTCCACCAGCTTGCCATTATGGGCGATGGTGGCGAACCAGTCGACAAAGGGTGAGGGCGTGGCGGGATCGGTGTCTTCCCCGAAGGCCAGTTGTTGCAACAGGCTGCGCCATGCGGGCAGGGTGATGCGCGCGCGGCGTTCGAGGCCACGCAAAGCCCCATCCAGACGCGCCCGTTCGCCGAGGTCTATGTCTTCTTCGCTGGTCAGAACGTCTTCGATAGAACGCACCAGCGCCAGAAGCGGGGCCTCGATGCCTTGCACGGCCTTGGCGGCGGTGGCGGCGGCTTCGGCCACTTCGGGCAGGCAGGGATGGGCTTCACATTCGGCATTATGATCATCAGGGCGGTAGCGGCTTTTGGGGGCGGCCTCCTGCTGGCGCACATCGATCTGTTTCAGGACAGCGGCCAAAAGGGCTTCGATGGGGCCGACCGGTTCCATCATCTCACCGGAACGGGTGCGCGTCGTCAGGCGTTGTGACCAGCCTTCGTGCGGCAGGACGGCGGCGGCGCGCATCAGATCCTTGAGGTGGTTTTGCGCGGTTTCACGCGTCGCCAGCAGGTCGCCCAGACGTTGTTCAAGGCCGCGTGTGCGCCGTCCGCGCCCTTCGTTGCCGCGTATCCAGCGGCGCAGCTCATAGGCCTCAAGGCCAGAAAGTTCGCTGGAAAAGGCCCCGTCTGCGGCTTCGAACACATGGTGGCCTTCGTCGAAGACCAGACGCGACAGGCCGGGGGCTTCGGGTTCGCCTTCGCTACCCTTTTCGCCGGTGCCACCGGAACTCAGGTCATAGGCGGCCTGGGCCATCACAAGGGCGTGGTTGGCGATGATGATGCGCGCCGATTTCGCCTTACGGATCGATTTTTCGACAAAGCAGGTCCGGTAGTGCTGACAGGCGCTGTAGATACATTCGCCACGCCGGTCGACCAGTGAGGACGGATTAAGCGCCCCGAACATGGCCGCAGCCGATTGAGGCGGTAAAAGCGACGGCAGCCATGTCGGGAAATCGCCGCCGACAATATCGCCGTCGCGGCTATAGATGACCCAGCGCGCCAGAAGTGCAGCGATAATGGTTTCGCCCGGCCCTTGGGTGAGCGGGCCAAGCCGTTCCTGATAGTTGAGCAGGCACAGATAGTTTTCGCGCCCCTTGCGGATGGCGATGTGGTTATCGCGTTCGGCTTCGGTGGCAAACAGGGCGCGGGTATCGTTGAAAATCTGTTTTTGCAGGGCCTTGGTGTAGGTGGACACCCAGACACGGCCTTGCGATTTCTGCGCCCACTGGTGTGCGGGCGACAGATAACCCAGCGTCTTGCCCGTGCCGGTACCGGCCTCAAGCAACAGCATGTTCGGCTGATCCGTGGCCCATTTCGGCCCGAATATATCCCGCGTTTTCTGGGCAAAGCTCAGTTGCTCTTTGCGGCGTTCGGACAGTCCGGCGCGACCGAGATTTTCCCATAGGCCGGTGGTGACTTCCTCAGGTGTGAGGCTGACCTGACGGGCATCACCGGCGGGGGCCTGATCTTCCCATTCATCAAGCAATGACCAGACCTGAAGTGCGGGCGGGGAGACATAACCTTCGGGTACTGGATTTTGCGCCAGACAGGCCTCAAGAAACGGTGCCCAGACCCAGCCGTTTTCAGCCATCAGTTGCAGCGATGCCCGCGCCATCAGGCGGAAAGCCAGCGGCGCTTCGGTCAGTTCGCGCCCGAGCGCCAGTGCGACCTGCGCCAGAATGCGGGCCTGTGCTTCGGTATCTTCGGGTTCGCTATAGCCCACGGCGAGCGCCAGTCCGGCCACAGACGGCGCGCAGAAACGGGCAGGTCTTACGAAGGCAAACAGTTCGAGCAGGTCAAAATGTCTGGCTTCGCGGTGCTGACGACCGCTGAACAGGCGCTGGCGGATCAGCGGGGCATTGGCCACCAGAAGCCCTTCGCGGCCCCAAAGCTCGCGGGCCTGAGGGATGCCAATCGGTGACGCCATCCTGCCATCGCTCATGACGGCGCTTACCGGCGTCAGGGCAAAGCCCTGCGGCGGCAAAAGGCTGCGCAAGGCGGTGGCCTGATCAGCGTCAGGAACTTTGGCGGGAGGGGATTCGATCACATGTGTATATTATAGGTTTCCGCCACACTGTCCAAGTACAAAACAGGTACGGATCAGCGTCTGCGGAACAGACGCGACGCGATCAGGCCCATACCCATGCTCATCAGCACGCAAATAAGGCCATAGATCCACGCGTGACGGTGGGCGAAGTCATAGACGAAGCGCTCAAATCCCACCTTTTCCACCGTCAGGGGCTTAACGCTGTAATTGACGGGCAGGCCGTTGCGAAACAGCCAGACCTCAGCCGTATAGGTGCCTATGGGCGCATCGGAGGGCAACTCCACCTCGGCGCGGAACAGGTGGCGGTCAATAAAGCGCACGCCCGAGGCATTGTCGCTATAGAGGCCGTTTTTCTGCTGAAGCCGCACAACGGCACGCCGCCAGTCGGCATAATCGGTCTGGTGCGCCGTTTCGGCTGCAATGTCCATGGGCATATAATCAAGCCCCAGCCCCAGATGATAGCGCATCTCGTTGCGGGAAATCTCTGACAGGGGGCGGGAACTGGCGGCCATGTAAAAGCCGGGGGCACCCTCAAAGATCATCGGGCGTGAATTGAGCCACAGACCGGCCTTACGCACCTTACGCATCAGCCTTAAGTCGGTTTCCGGCCCGCGCACCACGACGATAACATCCGGCGGCGGCCCGTCCGGTTGCAGGGTTGCACCATACAGTATGACCTTAGCCCCCTGAAACGAGGAGGACACCTCAACGCGGCTCTGGGTGAGGTCGGTGGCCAGCTGGTTGGTGACGATAGGGTCGAAATCAATCATCGCCTATCCTCCGGGCCGGATAAGGACGAAGGGGTCTTCGGGCGGGATAAAAAGAGTCAGGCCCATTTGCAGGCCCGCCGTAAGTATGATCAGGGCCAGTACCAGACGGAGTTCATCGGCGCGGAAGCGGGTGCCGAAACGAATGCCGAGTTGTCCGCCAATCACCCCGCCAATCAGCAGCAGAAAAGCCAGAACCGCATCCACCGTATGGTTACGCACAGCCTGAAGGATCATGGTGACGGTTGCGGTGATGATGACCTGAAACAGGCTGGTGCCGACGACGACCGAGGCCTTCATACGCAATATGTAGATCATGGCCGGTACAATCAGGAACCCGCCGCCAACCCCCATGAGTGCCGCAAGGATGCCGACAATAAACCCGATGAACAGGGGCGGAATGACGCTGATATATAGCCCCGAGCGTGGAAAACGCATCTTGAACGGCAGGGCATAGAGCCAGGGCGGACGTTTGAGTTTTGGCCTGACGGGGGGCAGGCCTTTTTTGCGACGCAGAAGGGATGTCAGGCTTTCACGGGCCATCAATCCGCCGATACCGCATAAAAATACCAGATAGATGACCGAGATCATCAGATCGATCTGGCCCATAAGGCGCAGGATACGGAAAATCTCGACGCCCATGCCCGCACCGACCACCCCGCCAGCGGCCATCATCAGACCCATGCGGAAATCGACGCTGTCCTGACGCCGGTAACTTGAGACAGAGGAGGTGGAGGTCGCCAGCACGTGACCGGCCTGAGAGGCGACGGCAATAGAGGGCGGGATGCCGAGTGTCACGAGGACGGGGGCCATGAGAAAGCCGCCGCCAACGCCGAACAGGCCGGAGAGAAAGCCCACACCCACCCCTAATCCGGCCATGAGCCAGACATTCACCGACATTTCGGCGATGGGCAGGTACAGTTCCACTAAACTACAGTCCTGAGGTGATCATCCGGTTTTTGGAACCATAGTCCAAAAACCTTAAGGTCATTTTACGGCCACCCCGTTTCAGGCCGCTTTTTAAGGCTGCGCCGTTACCGGTTTGAAGGCGGCGGCCTGGGTTTCGGCGGTGGCGATCTGTTGCGCCGTCAGTTGCGGCTTGATCAGGCTGAGGGTGCGTGAGGCCTCGGTATCACCGGCCTTGGCGGCGATGCTGAACCACTTATAGGCTTCGGTCAGGTTCATCGGGACGCCATCGCCCTGCTGATACAGCGCACCCATATTGTAATAGGAGTCGCGTACACCATATTCGGCGGCCTTGCGGAACCACTGGGCCGCGCCGACGCGATCCTGCGATCCGCCGTCACCATTATACAGCATGATCCCGAGGTTATACATGGCGGGCGCGTGGCCACCGGCAGCGGCGCGTTCGGCCCAGTTGCGGGCTTCGGCCTTGTCGGTTTTCACCAGATTGCCTTCACCGCTATAGATCAGGCTCATGTGATATTGTGCCGGTGCATAACCCAGAAGGGCTACGCTTTTCATGGTCTCGGCAGCCTTGGGGTCATTCGACTGAAGCGTCAGGGTGGCGGCCTCATACATGGCCTTAAGGCGGGCATCGTCCTCTGCTGAGGGTGTGCTGGCCGGATCACCCGTCAGGGCGCTGGCGAGGCGGATGTCATCCTGTGACGGGGCTTTGGGGTCAGGTCTGTCCTGCATCAGCACATAGGAACCCACCGCAGCGGTGGTCAGAACCATAGCGACGGACGAGGCCTTGATGGCGCGCATCAGCGTGCTGCCACCAGCCTTTGCAGGCTTTGTGGCTGCGGCCTTGGTGCGTGACTGACCGAGCTTTAAACCCAGAGTTTTTTTCGTCTCATCGCCGCCGTCAATCGAGGCGCGCACCGCCGCCCGTGCCGCCGCCAGCGCATCGCGCGTGGACAGGGAAACACTGTCTGGTTCGGTGGAAAATTCTGTGGGTGCGGTTTCATCCTTGCCGGAGGCCAGGGCGTCAGGCTTGCGATTGAACATCGGCTGATCATCGTCTTCGAACAACAGATCAGGTGAGGCGCGGCGTGAGGCGTCGATCTCGGCGAACGGGTCGTCGCTTTCGACAGGGGCGGGCGTCATCTTTGGCGCTTGCGGCGCCAGGGCAGACAGTTCCGTGTCAAAATCGTCTTCAAACGGATCAAAAGCGGACTTGGTGACGGGGGCGGTCAGGTCGCTATCATCGGCCTGAGCGGTTACGTCCTCAAGCAGGCGCGCCGTGAGGTCGGTCTCAGTGATCTCAGGGGTATTGCTGTCGGCGCTTACCGTAGTCTCGGCTTCGGTTTCATCGAACCCGTGCTCAAACTCGGCAAACGGTTTCTTCTCAAGGTCTGTCGGGCCAAAGGGGGTTGGCAGTTCAGGCGTCGGACGCAGTTCCTGCAACAGGTTTTGCGTGCGGGCCTGTCCCAGACGGCTGTCGATCTTGCTGCGGGCTTCTTCAAGAAGCTTTTGCGTGCGTTCCTCGCTCTGGCGAATGCGATCGGCAATATCGGCGTGGGTGCGCTGATGGCGCGAATCCAGCTCCTCGCCCACACCCTGAAGCACCTGAGAGGTGCGTTTTTCGTTTTCGATGATTTTGAGGTTCAGACGTTCGGAAATACGGGCAATTTCCCCGCCGAGACGCTCAAGCGCCTGCGCATGGCTATTTTCCGCCTGTCCCAGACGGTCATCCAGCTTGTGCGACAGATGGGCAATAGCGCCGCTGGTCGAACGTTCCACCTCTGTCATCCTCTGGTTAAGGTTGCCAGCAATTTTCAGAACGTCCTGACCCATGGATTCAATGGCGCGGGCAGAGCGTTTTTCGACCGCATTCAGACGCGTTGAAATCTGTGAGACGGCCTGATCGATCTGGGTCTGGGTGTCCTGTTCCAGCGCACGTCTGATTTCAAAGCGCGAGTCATCAATCTGACGCGACAGGTCAGAGGCGAGGCGGCTTAAGGACTGTACGCTTTCGGGGTCGGTGACATCGCCGCTTTCTTCGGCGCGCAACAGGCGGGCGTCAAGACTGGCAAAGGCCTGTTCCAAGCCGCGAATGGCCGTTGAGGTCTGGGCTTCTGCGGTTTCCAGACGCTGCGACAGGCGGGTAATGACCTTGTCTATAGCCGCCTGAGCGGTACGTTCGGGATCGCGCTGTTCGCTTTGGGCCAGACGGTGCGACAGGCCCAGCATGTCCTCACGCATCCCCTTGAGCGTGTCGCGGGTACGGGTGTCATTTTCATAGAGCTGGTTGGCCAGCTTGCCGAGCGTGGCCTCAAGGGACTGAACCGTTTCGGCGACAGTATTGTTCGCCAACTGGTCCTCAAGACGGGCGATACGCTCGCGGTCTTCGCGCATATTGCCCGAAAGGCCGTCAAGGCGATCAAGGACACTGCTGCGGGTCTGTGCCGTTTCTCTTTGCAGGCGCTCGGATGCACCGCTGACGGTTTCCTGAAGGCGGGCCTCGATACGGCTGTCGGTATTGGCCAGCGCCTCTTCGGAGCGTTCCAGACGGTTGAGCAGGGCCTCGACAGCCTGTGATACGCCGCGTACCGCGTTTGCCGAACGGGTTTCAGAGGTTTCAATGCGTGCCCCCAGACCTTCGAGGGCGCGTGCCACGCGACTCAGGTCGGGTTCGTAATCAGCGCCATCGTCGTAATCAGGCTCATCTAAAGGACGGCGGTTGCGTGCGGGCTTATGGCGACCGGATTCGTAACGTGTCTCCATACGTGTCTCCGGGCGGGAGTCATAGGGACGTGAGCGGCGGCTTTCGTCGCGAATGACCGCAGCGACATCATGGCCTTCGAGAATCATGTGATTCAGCCATTCCCCCAGCGTCATGCCGGAACGGCGCGCCAAATCCTTGGCCACTTCACGGGCCTTGGAATCTATTCCTTTTACGCTCCAGGGCGTGGCGGAGGTCATGCGAATCCCCTCAATTGGTTAATTGAGAGGCTAATACTCATTATGTGGGGTGTAAACCTTTTGTTAACCTCAATATCTGGGGGTAACTCACTCTTCTGTGGAAGATGAAGGCTTGCGAATCGCCTGAAAAGTGTATCCGCGAATTGTACGGGCGACGGGCATAAAAAAATACCAGCGCCTCTTGTGCGTTTTCAAATGCTGAACCATATGCGCGGCATGGAACTGACCTTAAACACCACGCTCATATGGTTGTCGGCCCTTGCGGTAACGGCGGCTTTTTCCGGTTATATGGGCGCGCGCCCGACCAGCCTTAAACAGACAGGTCCGCGTATGGTGCCCTGGCGGTTTATCATGCTGCTTGCGGTGACTGCAGCGATAGTTCTGCTGGTGCATCTGCTATCGCTGCTGGGTCTTAAGACCGATCCGCCCCAAGGTTATTAGCGACTTGCTATTAGCCCTTAAAGCACCAGGCCAGAACGGCTTTCTGGGCGTGAATGCGGTTTTCCGCCTCGTCGAAGATCACCGACTGCGGGCCATCAATCACTTCAGCCGACACTTCTTCGCCACGGTGCGCCGGCAGGCAATGCAGGAATATGGCATCGGGTTTGGCCAGTGCCATCAGGTCGGCATTGACCTGATAGGGGCAAAGCGCTTTCAGGCGTTCTTCAGCATCCTCATCCCCCATCGAGACCCATGTGTCGGTCATGACGACGTCGGCATCCCTGACGGCCTCGGTCGGGTCGGCGGTAATATGCACATCGGCACCGGACTGAGTAATGAAGTCGAGATCAGCCGCACAGGGCAGATAGGCTTCGGGAGCGGCAATATTCAGACGGAAGCCGAAGCGCGCCGCCGCATGAATAAAGCTGGTGCAGACATTATTGCCGTCACCGATCCACGCCAGAGTCTTGCCCTTAACATTGCCGCGATGTTCTTCGATGGTCTGAAGGTCGGCAATGATCTGACACGGGTGGGATTTATCGGTCAGGCCGTTGATCACCGGAATGGTCGAGATCGCCGCCAGACGTTCGACATCGGCATGGCGTTTGGCACGGATCATGATGGCATCGACCATGCGCGACAATACATGGGCGGTGTCTTCGATGGTTTCACCACGCCCAAGCTGCATGTCCGTGGCCGTTGAAATCAGGGCGTCACCGCCCAGTTGACGAATGGCCGCATCGAACGAAAAGCGGGTGCGGGTTGAATTTTTCTCAAAAATCATCGCCAGCACACGGTCTGTGGCCGGTGCATCGGCATCGACACGCCCCTTGGGCCAGCCCTTGCGGGCGGCCTTACGGGCATGGGCATCATCAAGAATGGCCCGCAAATCTTCGGCGCTGAGATCAGCAATATCGAGGAAATGTCTGGTCATCAGGCAGGTTCCTTTTTGGCAGCCTCACGGGCGGCAATGAAGGTTTTTTCCAGCAGGCCGAGCGCTTCGCGCGCCTCGTCGATGCTGAGGTTCAGCGGCGGCAGAAGGCGCACACAATTGTCCGAACCGCCGGCAATCAGCAGGCCGTTGTCGCGGGCCAGTGTCATGACTTCACGATTGTTCGGTATGACCTTGATGCCAACCAGAAGGCCCTTACCGCGAATATCTTCAATGATATCGGGGAAGGCGGCCTTCAGGCCCTGAAGTTGCTGACGCAGGAAGCCTGAGACTTCGTTGACGTGATCAAGCGCTTCGGACTTTGACAATTCGCCATAGGCCGCCAGACCCACAGCCATCGCCAGCGGATTGCCGCCAAAAGTCGAGCCGTGCGTGCCGGGAATCATGCCTGCTGATGCCGCTTCAGTGGCCAGACAGGCCCCGATAGGGAAGCCGCCGCCCAATGCCTTGGCGGTGGTCAGGACGTCAGGTTGCACGCCGGTCCATTGATAGGCCCACAGCTTGCCCGTCCGGCCGACGCCGCACTGGATTTCATCAAACATCAGCAACAGGCCGTTCTGGTCACACAGATTGCGCAGGAACTGAAGCTCGGTTTCGCTGAGCGCCCGTGCGCCGCCTTCGCCCTGTACCGGTTCCACCAGAATGGCGGCTGCGGTCGGGGCGGCGGCGGCGGCCTTAATGGCCTCAGGGTCATCAAGCGACAGGTGCACATAGCCCGGTAGCTTTGGCCCAAAGCCGGTGAGATAGGCGTCATTACCACCGGCATTGACGGCGGCATAGGAGCGTCCGTGGAACGCGCCTTCGAAGGTGATGACGTCGATACGTTCGGGCTGGCCCTTGTCAGCGTGGAACTTGCGCGCCAGTTTCAGGGCGCATTCAATGGCTTCGGTGCCGGAATTGGTGAAAAACACCTTGTCGGCAAACGAATCCGCACACAGGCGGTTGGCCAGTTCTTCCTGTTCGGGAATCCGGTAAATGTTCGACACATGCCAGACCTTCTCGGCCTGCGCCTTGACCGCCTTGATCAGTTTCGGGTGGCAATGCCCCAGACCGTTGGTGGCAATGCCCTGCACCAGATCGACAAATACGCGCCCGTCGCGGGCGTGAAGTCGCACCCCTTCACCGCGTTCGACCTCTAAGGGTGCGCGGTTATAAACCCCGAACAGATGGCTTTGCGCCTGATCGCTGGGTTGAGAGGTGGTCATGGTTTAGGGTTCCCTTAAAAGAATTATCCCTCCCGCCCTGTTCAGGCCGGAGGGATAGATTGCAGAAGGCGGTTCTTTTGGGGATAAATCGCCCGAAAGTCAAGATTCCATTATGGCTTCGGTGACTGGCTGTAGTCGTAACCGGCGACCTCAATGCCGTCGGCCTTGAGCATGTTTTGTACGCTGTCCGGCCCTGTCAGGTGGCCTGCACCGACGACGATGAACTGTGTGCCTGAGCCTTCGAGGATGGTCTTGATTGCGCCGATCCAGTTGCGGTTACGCTTGACCATCAGGGATTCGTATATGGCCGGTGTTTTTTCCTTCATTTCCTGCACCAGCAGCCCCTCAAGGATGGCGTCATCGCCAATCAGCCAGGCATCAACCAGTTCCGAAATAATGTCCTGACTGTAGGCTTCTTCGGAGACGGTCATCCACAGATATTCTGACTGCGCCTCAGGCGGGGCATTGGCGAAGGACAGGAACTGATCTTCCATGCTTTCAAGGCCTTTGACCGGCAGGCCTTTGGCCTTGGCGCGGGCCATGAAGGTCTTGTCGACGCCGATATTCGGATCAAAACCTGAAGCTTCAAGTTGTTTTATCGACAGCATCAGGGCCACCAGCCAGGGCTTAAGCGGTTTAACCTGATCCGGATTTATGCCGTGGCGGGTCAGGCTGTCGCGTATCTGCGTGACCTGTTCGGGGGTATAGGGCTCATAGAGGCCCCATGTCGGGTCTGTGCCATATTTCATGACAAGGGCCGCTGCCTGCGCCTGATCGTCAATGTCGGCGATCTCAAGATAAAGTGTGTCGGCGCTGTCAAATACGGCCTCAAGCTCAGGCGTCAGCCATTGAGACTCAGCCTTCAGGAGGTGCACCGAACCAAACAGATAGACGGTGGAATCGGCGTCTTTGACGACCCACATGTTTGGTCTTTTGTCCGCACTGACCTCAGTGGGGGCTTCGGCAAAAGCCGGAATGGCTGCAAGACTTGTGAACGCGGCGATAAGAGCCGCCAGTATAGGACGGCGGGCAAATTCAGGCAGGCGCATGTTCTCTCCGGAACAGTTTAAGGCTGAAGATATTTTCTGTTTATTCGAATAGTGTGGCGATCTTAAAGGCCAGCGGCAGGAAGGATCGTATTTTCCTTTTCAATAGCATTAATCATGTCAGACGTCCTGTCATTCAAAAAGAAGATATAGTGCGTTCTGGAGGGCTGCGGAATTAAGGGGCTGGATAATGCTTAATGTCTGTTAATCCTGATGCCATACGCTATATTTACATCTCAGGGTTAGCCTGATGCCATTACGGATATTCAGCCGGATGGCCCATGCTCACTCTTCTCAGTCGTTTTAACGAGAGCCTCACGGCTCCGCCTGTATCGAAAGCTACCCTCAAAGGCATGTCTGCCACCCGTTTTAGCCCTTCGCAGGATCGTTTGACCGCCAGTCCCGTAACTCTGATTATTCCGACCTTTCGCCGCCCTGACGGATTGAGGACGGCGCTTGAGTCCGTTTTCATGCAAAAGGGCGTCGAGCGTGTGCCTTTGCGTATTGTCGTGTGTGACAATAGCCCCGAAGGCTCGGCGCGTGCATATGTCGAGGCCCTCACGCCACCTGACAAGATGACGGTGGTCTATCTGCATGAGCCTAACCCCGGTGTCGCCAATGCGCGGAATGCGGCCCTGAAAGTCGACCATGATCCGTTTATTGTCTTTCTTGACGACGATGAGGAAGCGCCGCCTTACTGGCTGTCGCGCATGCTCAGTACTCAATGTCAGTTTAAGGCGGACGTGGTGTTTGGCCCCGTTATTGCCCGTCTTAAGGACGAGAATGTCGCCTATCGGGACTATTTTGAATCCTTCTTTTCGCGCACAGGCCCTGAGACGCCGGGATTGCTCGATGTGTATTTCGGCTGCGGCAATAGCTTGATCCGGCGCGATTCCCTGCCGCGTAAGGGTGATGTCTTCTCGCTTGAGCGCAATAATTGCGGGGGTGAAGATGACAAGCTGTTTTACGGTTTGCAGCAGTCGGGGGCGCGCATTGCCTGGGCGCCCGATGCGGTGGTCCACGAAGACGTGCCCGAAAGCCGTTCCAATCTCGGCTATACCCTTAAGCGTGCCTTTGCCTACGGGCAGGGGCCTTCGACCACAGCCATGGCGGCTATACCGCCAAAGCCCGTAAGCTGTGCCTACTGGATGCTTAATGGTCTGGTGCAGATGACGGTGTTTGGTATCGCCGGTGGTCTGCTGTGGCTGGTACGGGCGAAGGTCGCCCCTAATGTGCTCGACAAGGCGGCGCGTGGGGCTGGAAAGCTTCTGTGGTTCCCGCCGTTCAAGATGCATTTCTACGGCACGGCGCTGCTCAAGAAAAATCCGGCGGGGCGTTGATAATGCCAGAAACTTTAAACGATATTTTGCAGTGGGATGCGGATAAAAAAGCCGGTTTTTCGCGCGAAAACCTGCTGTTTCAGCATCAGTTGGACAAAAGTGACCTGTTCAGCGATGAGGCCCTGATTGCGCTGATCGACCGTTATCCGCGTGACAAACTCGAAGTTTTCACGATGGGCTATGATCCGACCAACTGGACCCAATGGTATATGGGGCGACGCGGCGATCATGATGGTCGCTCACTCATGGAAGGTGTGCGTGCCGGTCGTCTGTGGCTCAATCTGCGTAAGGTCAATCAGTCTGATGCGGACATCGGTGCGCTGTGTGACGCCATGTTTGCCGAGATCAAGGCAAAGTCAGGCGTGACGACGCTGAAGCAGGATCTGGGGCTGTTGATTTCTTCGCCCAACGCGCATGTCTTCTATCACCTCGATATACCGCTGGTGACGCTGTATCAGATACGCGGCATCAAGCGGGTCTATGTCTATCCGCCGACCTCCGAGTTTGTCACCGATCGCGATCTTGAGGCCATTGCCCTGCGCGAAAACGATGAGCAGTTGCCGTTTAATCCGGAATGGGACAAGGCGGCGATGGTGGTCGATTTTCAGCCCGGTGAAATGTTGACCTGGAAGCAGAACGCGCCGCACCGCATCGTCAATCACGATATGGTCAATGTGTCGCTATCGATTGAGTTCATGACGCCACGCGCCATCTGGAGGGCCAATGTCCTCTACGCCAATGGCCTGCTGCGGCGCTGGTTTAGGCTCGATCCGTCGATTGAGCGCTCACCGAAATGGCTTGAACCGTTCAAGGTCGTCTTTGCACGACTGGTGAAAATGGCGGGTGGTTATACCGGCGGCAAGAATCCGCTGAAGCCACGATTTACGCTCGATGCTAAGGCCGCACATGTGCTGCATTTTGATCAGGACACGCCTGCGCCGGTAAATGATGTCGCCTGACCCTATAATGATGGCGCGGCCGTCGGATGGGCGTCGGTTATTTCCGCATGGATCAGGAGGTCTTCCCTGAATTTATCCGTGTGCCGGTCATTATGGTCGTCAAACCATTCACAATAGACATAACCGTCGCCGTCGATATTGCTGACGGTCATGAATGGGCCGCCGTCCTTAAACTGTACGTTTTCACCGATACTGAAAGCCATATGACCCTCCTTGGATTACAGGATCATTCAGGCCTGATGAGTGCAAAAAAACGATCCGGTTTATGACCAGTTTTTAAAATGTTTCGACAGTTTCAGGCCCTGCTTCTGATAGTGTGACCCGGACTGGCCATAGAGTTTCTCAGGCTTTTCGGTCAGGGGTTCATAGACGAGACGTGCGACCGTCTGGCCGTCCTCAAGCAGGAAGGGGGCCTCATGGCAACGCACCTCAAGGACGCCTTTCGAGCCGACGCCACCCGCTTCAGCTGTGCCGAAACCGGGGTCAAAGAAACCGGCATAGTGCACGCGGAACTCACCGACGCCGGGGTCAATCGGCAGCATCTCGGCGGCTTCATCCACAGGGATGACGACCTCGGTCTTTGAGGCCAGAATATAGAATTCGCCCGGATCGAGCAGCAGTTGCCCGTCTTTGGCAGTCAAAGGTTCCCAGAAGTCGCGCGGATCGTGGCCCCCTACGTGGTCGAGGTCGATGACACCGGCATGGCGGCGGGCGCGGTAACCGACCATCGGGCCGGTGAGATCGACTTCACAATCGACCGAATGGGTGCGGGGCACATCGCCGGTTTTCAGGCGTAACTGATTAAGGCGCGTGCCGGTGCGTACCAGTACGGAAAAGGTCTGGGGGACGATCTCAAGGAAAATCGGGCCAGTATAGCTTTCGGCCACGTCATCGAACAAAGCCCCTTCGTCGGTCAGAAGGCGCACAAACACGTCCACGCGACCCGTAGAGCTTTTGGGATTGGCGCGGGCCGAAACCCCTGCGGGCAGGTTCAGATGTTCCTGCAACTCAGCGATATAGACGCAACCGGCTTCAAGGACGGCCCCCTTGGTCAGGTCCATCTCGTGCATCTGCACATATTTCAGACGATCCATGACCTTGCGCCCGCGCGGCAGATAGGAGGCGCGCACCCGCCAGGCCTTAAGGCCCAGCCGCAAATCAAGGCTGGCAGGCTGAATCTGATCGGCGTCAAACGGGGTCTGGCTGGTGATAGCGCCTTGTGAAATCAGGTCACGGATGGATTGCAGCGGCAGAATGCCTACCGGTGGGGCTGAGGTCGTCATGAACGGCCAAAGTCTTTCTGTAATTTACGGAAGCGGCATTTAAGCTGCAATTTCGGATGTCGCAAAGAAAAACTATGCACTTTGCGGGGTTTATAAGGCTATAGAAGCCGGTTATGATCAGGGCATGATCTATAAGCAGACAACCAATGACATAACCATCAGCGTGCGCGTCGAATATATTGTCCCCGATGATGAGGAGACCACACCGCAGGTCTGGGCATGGGCCTATTTCATCACTATGGAAAACAAGGGGCGTGACACCGTGCAACTCAAGACCCGCCACTGGACGATCACCGATGCCTTGGGGCGCGTGCAGACCGTGGACGGCGTGGGGGTTGTCGGGGAAAACCCCTTGCTTGAGCCGGATGATGTCTATCGCTATCAGTCCGGTTGCCCGCTGCAAACGCCGTCGGGGTCAATGACCGGTTACTATATGTTCGAGAACACAGACGGGGAGATGATGAAAATCCCTGTGCCCGCCTTTTCGCTCGATGTGCCCGGTCAGCGACGTGTCCTGAACTGAAGTGCCTTAAAGGTAACGACGAAGACTGCGTGACAGATCGGTGCCGGTGTCTTTTTTCTTCTTTTGCTGCGGCTGATAGGCCTGACGGGCATGCTCGACGCAATAGGGGGCGCCATCGCCTGCGCGGCGGCCACAGAAGGTGAAGCCGTCTGATGACGGGTCACCGATAGGCCATTTGCACATCTTGGTGCCAAGCGTCAGAACCGTGGCCGTGCCAGGTTCTTCGATGGTGGGCAGGGCAGGCACCTGTGCCGGACGCGTGGCGACGGGCGTATCGGTGATAACGGCCCGGCGTGGGGCGACCGCCTGAGGTGCAGGGGCTGGTGCGGCGGCACGAGGCGGACGGGCCGGTTTATACAGCGGACGCGCCGGTTGCGATGGAGCAGCACGACCGGAAAGACCCAGACGATGCACCTTACCGATCACGGCATTACGCGTTACGCCGCCTAATTGCTTGGCGATCTGGCTGGCGGAATGACCTTCCTGCCAAAGTTTTTTCAGGGTTTCCACCCGTTCGTCTGTCCAGCTCATGAGACGTAAGCTCCCCTTGATTAACACGTTCTGCGCGGTGGGCGCGGCCACAAGATGTTGATTTAAGCGACGGGAGATTTCAGTGCCGCCGTCCACATATCGTAAACAAAACGTTAAAAAGCGCAATATGTAGTGTTTGGGGATAAGTCACATGTCCACATAAAACTATATGTAGTGGTCATCTGTGGATAAGGTTTTCTCTTTGCCCTAATCGGCGTCGATTCGCTACCGCACTTCAGTTGCACCGGTGCAATTTTATGAAAGGTGGCATGGGTCAGTCTGATTTTTCATCCCGCTTAAGCTGCGCTTGCGGTGGTCTCAACTTTTTGTTATTGGGTTGTCGTTACTAAATGACATGCCGCTAAAGGCATGAATTGGGGGATGTCCACGATGAAAAAAATTATAAGCGCAGCCTGTGCTGTGTCGCTTCTGCTTGGGACCACGGCCTGTACGTCCACACCTAAGGTGGCGGTTCAGCAAACGGACGATTTCAAGCTGACCTGCGAAGGCCTGAATGCCGAGTTTAAAAAGCTTGATACCGTCATGGAAGAGGCTGACCACAACAAGGGCGTGAATACCGCCAATGTGGCGGCCGTTCTGTTTTTCTGGCCAGCCGCAGTCGGGAACTATATGAGCGCCGCGGACGCCGAAAAGCTTGTGGAAAAGCGCCGTACGCATCTGATGGAAATCTATAAGTCCAAAGGCTGCGTATAGTCCTTAACCGGCTAACGGGATTATAAGGCTCAGGCTAAGGTCTGGGCCTTTTTCGTTTCAGGGTATCAGAGGGAGATGAGTGGGGAAAATCCACAGGCCTCTGTTGACGGCAGGGCCAGGGTTGTGGCACTAGGCAAAGGGTTCGCGGGTGTAGCTCAATGGTAGAGCAGCAGCTTCCCAAGCTGACGACGAGGGTTCGATTCCCTTCACCCGCTCCAAGCCTTTATTTTCCCGAAATTTATCGTCAGTGATCTTATCTCGACCGGAATTTAAAGCCGGTCCAGGCTGAGATGCCTGCGCAGGTGCCGGTCAGAACCGTACCCCAGATCAGGTCAATGATTGTCATCGATAAGGGCCAGTCCTTAAGGGTGGCGGCATTGGTCAGATCATAGGTCGCATAGGCGACAAAACCGAAAAAAGCCCCCGAAATCAGAGCGGTTCTAATCTTTCCGTCCCTGAAGGCAGGCCAGACGGCGAAATAAAAAGTACCTGCCAGATAGATAAGATAAAAAGCCGCTGCCGCGACGAAATCCGGCTTGGGGGCCAGCAGATGACCGATAGCCTGCTGATAAAAGCCTGTCGAAATGATGCCTAACCACAGGGCGTCCATGGCCAGAAACGACAGGGCGAGTACGGCGAAGGCTATGAGATGGGCTTTTGTCATGGCTATATCCCCAGAATAGGTTGGATGAAGCGCACAATGCGGCTTTTGAAGCGTAAGGGGGCGTCGGTAACCGCAAGGCAAATGCAGTCTTCACCGGCACTGGCAATGGGTTGGTGTTCTATGGTTTCGTCGGTTTCCTCGAAATCCCCGCGCCCGAAATGACCGTTGTGGTCGCGGAAACTCCCTTTGAGCACCAGCGTCAGTTCCCGTCCTCTATGGCTGTGCTCGGGCACCGGCTTGCCTGCCGGAATGCGCAAAAGGCGCACATATATATCCGGATTTCCGGTGCGGATCGGGTAGTGATAGGCCCCAAGCCCCAACGGCTTCCATTTCAGCTGATCCATATCCGTGCCAATATAGTCCCGCAAAGGTTGCGGAAAAACGGGCGAAGAGGCGCGTGAAACGGCTGCAGGTTTCAAGTCGGGCTTCGGGGCATTAAGGCGCGCCTTAAAGGCTGCCCATGAATCATCCGATGCAGATGCTGCATTCGGCAGGGCCTCAAGCAGGGCGCCGCCAGTATCTTCCATGCAGGACAGGCGCTGACGGCAGTGCGGGCAAAGAGCCAGATGCGTCGCTACAGCCATGCTCCAGCCTTCCTCAAGCGCGCCTGTGGCATATTCGAGCAGCAATTCGTCGCTGATATGGTGCTTGATGGTCATAGGCAGTCTCCGAGCAGGTCGCGCAAACGGGAGAAAGCGATGCGAATACGCGATTTTACTGTGCCCAAAGGCAGGTTCAGCCGTTGAGCTATGTGACTGTGCGACAGGTCCTCGTAAAAAGACAATCGCAACAGTTCGGCCTGTTCCGGCGGTAAGGTCACAAGCGCCTGCCGGATATGTGTCGCCTGTTGCTGCGCCACCAGAGACTGGTCGGCGGCAGGCATTTCATCCGGCACAAATGCCGGATCGTTCGGATCAAAGGCCGGGCGGCCGGTTTTGCGAAAGGCGTCGATGCGCACATTGCGGGCAATGGTGAAGACCCATCCGGAAACCGAACCGCGCGAAGGGTCAAACTGCGCGGCCTTGTTCCAGATAGCCATCATGGTTTCCTGCATCAGCTCTTCGGCCAGTTGCCGGTTGCCATCGGCCTTAAGCATATAGGCGGTGATTTTCGGGCCATAATGACGAAACAGGGTTTCAAAGGCATCCACGTCCTGCCTTGTGGCCACGCGTCTGAGACAATCGCTCAGCGTCTGGGTCAGAACATCAGGCTCTGGCTGTGTCACGCGGCGCTTCTTTTCCCAATGCGGCTTCGTCCGCGTCAGCAGGACACCCTGTGACGTATCGCGGAAGCTTATCTCAGCTCTATTGGAAACGACTATTTGCATGAACACAAGTACGCAGTGTGTCGTTAAATGGATCATGCACCGCGAATTTTTTTATCCGCGTGATCCAAAGGTGATGTGACACCGTATCTGAATTATAAGACCTTCGACTGCGGGGATGCACATGGCCGACACCACACACGATAGCGCTTTTTCAGGAAGCGTTTTTTCCGAGCGCAAATCTATCGCTGTCATTGGCTCGGGCATATCTGGCCTGAGTGCAGCCTGGCTTTTGGGGCGCGCCCACGAGGTCACCCTTTATGAGGCAGACGCACGCCTTGGGGGCCATGCCCATACGGTTGACGTGTCTATGCCCGAAGGTCGTGTGGCGGTCGATACCGGCTTCATCGTTTATAATGAGCGTAACTATCCCAATCTGACCGCCTTGTTTGACACCCTGAATGTCCCGACGGTCGAATCGGATATGTCCTTTGCGGCGTCTCTGGGGGATGGGGCCTTTGAATATGCAGGCCACAGCCTGTCGGGCCTTCTGGGGCAGAAAACCAATGCGGTTCGCCTGCGTTTCTGGCAGATGGTCAGCGATATTTTCAAATTCTACCGCCATGCGCCGAGCTATCTGCGGGAGGTGCCGTGCCATGATGTCACTCTGGGGGAGTATCTCGATGCGCAGGGCTATTCCCAGAGCTTTATAGATAATCATATCCTGCCCATGGGGGCGGCGATATGGTCAACCACAGCCAGTGAGATGCGGTCCTATCCGCTGGTGGCCTTTGTGCGGTTTTTCGAGAGCCACGGGCTTCTGACGATTACAGATCAGCCGATCTGGCGAACGGTCAAGGGCGGCAGCCGCGAATATATCAAGCGGATGATGGCTGATTTCAACGGCACGGTTCTTACCCATGCACCCGTGCGCTCTGTCCGGCGAACCCCTAAGGGTGTTGAGGTGCGGGTCTCACCAGATAGGGCGCAGGTTTATGATGATGTGATCATCGCTACCCATGCCGATCAGGCGCTGGCCATGTTGGCGGACGCGACCCATGATGAAACGCGGTTACTCGGTGCGTTTGGTTATACGAAAAACCGTGCGGTATTGCATTCTGATCCTGCTCTGATGCCACGGCGTCGTAAGGTCTGGGCCAGCTGGAATTATCTTGGCGGGGCAGGGGAGGCTTCGGGTCAGAAACTGTGTGTCAGTTACTGGATGAACCGCCTTCAGCCGCTGGAGACGCGTTCTGACCTGTTTGTAACGCTTAATCCCATCCGTGAACCGCGTTCAGGCCTGACCTATGCCGAATTTGACTATGCGCATCCACTGTTTGATCAGGCAGCGCTTGTGGCACAAACACAGCTTTCGCGTCTTCAGGGGCAGGGCGGTGTCTGGTACTGCGGCGCACATTTTGGCAGTGGCTTCCACGAAGACGGGTTGCAATCCGGTCTGGCGGTGGCGGAAATGGCCGGGCAGGTCAGACGCCCCTGGCGGGTCAATAATGAATCGGGCCGTATCTGGCTGCCCAAGGCACTGGTGGCGGCAGAATGACCTCGGCCATCTATACAGGCACCGTCGTGCATCAGCGGTTTCGGCCCAAGCCTCATCACCTCAGGTACAGGGTGTTTTGCCTGAGCCTTGATCTGGATGAACTGGATGGCCTCAGCCAGCGCCTGACGCTTTTTAAGCGTAATCGCTTTGGCATCTTCAGTTTCCATGATGCCGACCATGGCGCGCTGGATAGTGAAGCCTCTCTGAAAGACTGGGTCTATGGACATGTCAGAAGTCTGGGGCACGACACGGCGGGGCTTAAGGTTGAGATACTCTGTTATCCGCGCCTGTTCGGCTATGTGTTTAATCCGCTGACCGTCTATTATTGCGGCGACGCCAAAGGGCAGCTTGTGGCCATTCTTTATGAGGTCTGTAACACTTTCAAGGAGCGTCATACCTATGTCATTCCTTGCCTTGGTCAGGGTGAAACCGTGCGTCAATCCTGTCCCAAGGCCTTCTATGTTTCGCCCTTTCTGCCGCCGGAAGGGGACTATCATTTCAAGCTTACCCCGCCTGCTGAGCGGGTCAGTGTCCACATCACCGAGACCCTGCCCGAGGGGAAGGTGCTGTTTGCGGGTTTTGACGGCACGCGCGTGCCGCTGAGTGACAAGGCTCTGCTGAAAATGCTTCTGACCTACCCCCTGATGACCCTTAAGGTGACGGTGGCGATTCATTTCGAGGCCCTGCGCCTGCTGCTCAAGGGGCTTAGGGTGTATAGCCATACCCCTGCCAAACACCGCGTCGCCAGCAGTCTGTCCGGTGTCGCGGCAGGGGGAGACTAAGCCATGCAGCAGGCAGATATTTTAAAGCAAGGCCACAAACCGGTACGTCTCAAGCTGTGGCAGTCGCTGTTTCAGCGCCTGCTGTCCAAAGCGCAGGCAGGCACCCTGCATGTGAGATTTTCTGATGGAAATTATTTTACCATCCGTGGTGCAGACGAAGGTCCGCAGGCCGTTTTGCATCTGCATAATCTGAGGCCCGTGTGGCGGCTTATAACGGCGGGCGAACTGGGCTTTGCGCGTAGCTATCTTGAGGGGGACTGGGACAGTCCCGATGTCGGCGCGGTGTTAGGGTTTGCCCTGAAAAACGAGCAGGCGCTTCTGTCGCTCCTGAGAACCTCAGGCGTATGGGGGCGACTGGATTACTGGCGGCATCGCCTGCGCCCCAACAGTGTGCGCGGCAGTCGTCAGAATATCGCCTTTCATTATGATTTGGGGAACGACTTTTACAGGCTGTGGCTTGACGAAAGCCTGACCTATTCGTCGGCCCTGTTTACGCGGCCTGACCTGACCCTATTTGAGGCGCAGGCGGCCAAGTATGCGCGTATCCTGACACAGTTAAATATCGGCCCTGAGGATCATGTGCTTGAGGTAGGCTGTGGCTGGGGCGGGTTTGCCGAATATGCCGTGCGCAAAACCGGGTGCCGCGTCACCGGCCTGACCCTGTCGACCGAACAGGCGCACTATGCACGGGCGCGTCTCAAGGCGGCCGGGTTTGAAGACCGGACGGATATTCGCCTCGAAGACTACAGGCATGTAACCGGCACCTATGACAAGATTGTCTCCATCGAGATGTTCGAGGCAGTCGGCGAAGACAACTGGCCGGTCTATTTTGACGTGCTGCGCCAGCGCCTTAAGCCTGAGGGCAGGGCGCTGATCCAGACAATTACGATTTCGGATGAACGGTTTGAGCATTATCGCCGCCATGCTGACTTCATACAGACCTATATTTTTCCGGGCGGGATGTTGCCGTCACCTGATGCTTTCCGGCGCAGTGCGACCGCCAGCGGTTTTAAGGTCGATGAGGCCCTGGCTTTCGGGAGCGACTATGCCCGTACCCTGCGCCTGTGGGATCAGGCATTCATCAAGGAATGGGACAGCATAAAGGTGCAGGGCTTTGACCAGCGCTTTTTCCGCATGTGGCACTATTATCTGCAATATTGTGCGGCTGGTTTTGAGGGCGATCCCCTCGATGTCTATCAATATACCCTATCCGTCTAAGGACTTTCGGGGGCCGGGGAAGAAGGCATTGACCTGACGCTGATAGCGGCGAAAGGCGTCGCCGCGACTGGCCAGCATGTGCTTCTCAAGCGGCGGTATGCCTGACGCATGTACCAGTACCCAGTACATCATCAACGGTGCCAGCAGGCTAAGCGTCACCAAACCCCAGCCGCCACTAAGCGCCATTACCGGCCAACTGCACCAGAACAGCCATTCAAAAAAGTAATTGGGATGACGGGAATAGCGCCACAGGCCTTCGTCGAATACGCCGCCCTTCGCGCCGGACTTGCGATGCGCCGCCAGTTGGTGATCAGCCAGGGCTTCGCCGCCGATGGCGACAACGGCAATCATCACAGCCAGAGCATCGGTCAGGCCAAGCGGCCCTGAACCTGAAGCTGCCGCCAGAATCGATACGACTAAAACAAACGACGCAGCGGCCTGAATTTGCAGAAATTTGAACAGTTCAAACGATGCACGATCACCCCATCGTTTCATCAGATCGGCGTAGCGCGGGTCATCGGTAATGCCCCCGCTTCGTCGGCCAATATGGCTGGCCAGACGCACGGCCCACAGAACGATCAGCCCCATAACCATCCAGCGCCGCGCACTGTCGGGCAGCATCAGCAGACCTGACACCGCCGCCAGACCGGTCAGGGCCGCCCAGACCGTGTCGATCCAGCCGCTATTGCCCGTGCGCCTCTGTATCCACCAGGCCAGCGACATGCCGAGGAAAAGAAATGCCGCGATAGCCATCAAAAGTTCCGCTGTCATATCGGTTACCCTTCTGTTTTCAGCCCCGTCAGTAAGATTACGTCAACTCGAACGCTCCGGATGTCATCCGGAAGCGATTTTCATACGTATTGAGAGGGAAATGGAGGTTCCTATGCGACATCTTTCCTTTTGCCTTGCGCCTCTTATGGTGCTGAATGCATCTCCGGCCTATGCTGATAGTGCCCATGTTGGCAGTGAACACATAAAAGGCCAATGGGCGCGTGATGACGGGCGCTCACGCGTGGAAATCAGCCGCTGTGGCGATGACTGGTGTGCGGTCAATCTGTGGATTAAGCCCGGCACCAAGGATGAAAAGGCCGGAGATGTCCTGATCATGACGCTGAAGCCTGAGGGAGATAAAAGTCTGTCGGGATCAGCCTATGATCCGCAACGCAAACTGACCTATAGTATCCGCATCAAAACCGGTGCGGAGGTCATGACGACAGAGGGCTGTTTTCTCGGTCTTTTTTGCCGATCTGTACAATGGAGCCGGCTCTAAATCTTGAATTAAGTTATCTGCCCTAGGGTAAGCCTCTTTTAGAGGTAACGGGCTCAAGTTTCCGAAATGGTGCGGACATCCACAGCGAAAAAACCGGAGAGTGCGAATGTTACGGGCGCCAGTATTCTGGTGGTCGAGGATAATGACTCCGCGCGGCGCATGATCAGCGACCTCCTGCGGGCCATAGGGTTCAACAGGCTTTTGCAGGCCCGCACAGGCGAGGAAGCCATTGCGCTGATAGAGGGGCATAATCCCGACATTCTGCTGGTTGACTGGGGCTTACCCGGTATGTCCGGCCTTGAACTGGTCAGCCGGCTTAGACAAGCCGCGGTCATGGACGACAAGCGCTTCCCCAATCCGAAAATGCCGGTAGTCATGCTGACCGCACGTCAAAGATCGATGGATGTGGCCGATGCCCGTAATGCCGGTGTCGATGAATTCGTCGTCAAACCTTTTTCAACCACCAGCCTTCTGAGGGCGGTTCAGGCCGTGCTCCTGAACCCGCGCCCCTTCATTATTGCCGCCGGTTATGTTGGCCCGTGCCGCCGCCGCAAGCCGGATACCGCTTATGACGGGCCAATGCGTCGGACAGACGACATAGAGCGCGCCGCAGATGCTGAATTTCGCGATATGTTCCAGCGCAGTCTTTCGGTGGAACTGGAAAGTCTGCGGGCCCTGATGCAGGCGCGCGGCGGGCTGCACAAACAGACGCTGCGCTATATGGTCAGCCAGTTGCTTGAGAAAGAACGCAAGGCGCTGGAATATCGCCTGACGCTCGTGGCGCGCGCTACACACTCTTTAAACGATTATATGCAAGAGTTTGGCGATGACGCCGATCCGAAGGTTCTGGATGTGCATCTTGAGGCCATCATTCGGCTGAGCGGATTGCAGGCAGAGGAAACGGAAGAGGCGCGAAAGATTATACGCCAACTGGATAATCTGGTGGCGCGGCGCAAGAAAAACAGAAGGTTGAGCGCATGAATGCCTTGGCGGGCAAAGAGTCGGGTCGCGGTTTTGCGGATCAGGCATACGGAAGCACCGGCAATGCGGGCCGTGATGTCCGTAATCTGGCTAATCTCGGGGAAACGGCGTCCACCAGCCGTGTGCTTAATCTGTCGCAGATATATCTCAGTTCCTCAAACGAGGACGACTATTACGCGCGCCCCTTCTTCAAGGATTCGCAACTCAATAAAGCCATTGTCGTCAAGCATACCTTGCGGGCGAATGAACGTGACCATTTCTCGCGCCCCCGCCGCACAGCCACTAAGGTTATCCTGCCGTTTGATCCTATGGACCTAAAGCTCGGAGGGCGTTCAGTTCTGGTCAACCAGATCGGTTTTGACACCTTTGCGCGTAACTATTTCAATATTGATGACGTGGCGGGCCATCACGACGTTCAGGTTTTGCGTCTGCTGGATCAGTTGCCGTCGCTTGATCCGTTTCTGGTGCGTGAACACCTGTCGCGCAATGGCTTCAAGCCAGCGGCCTGTTATCTGAAAATCTCGCCCTATGATGTGCAGCGCATGATCGGCTTCGCCAACGAAGAGATCGAGCGTCTGGTAATGACGGCGTTTGGTGACGGACTGGTCGGTGGGGCATCGCGCAAGCTGGCGGGCAAGATACTGGCCAATGAGCTTGATCGCGAATTGTGGCCGCTCAAGAAAACCCTGCGGATGTCCGACGAGGAATTCTCGGATGGCATTTTCTCATGGCGCGGGTTTTTATACTTCAAATGGCGGCATATCGAACTTCAGGAAGAAATGCGCCGCGTGCTTGAGGGCCTCGCCAGCTATATGCCGCTGGGTATCATGGATGAAGGGGTTCGGGACTATCTCAAGGAAGCCCGCCCGCGTCTGGCCCGACGCATCGTACAGGCGATTTCGACCGTGGGTCGCACGCTGGCCATCTATGATCAGGCCTATCATGCGCTGGTCGAAGGGGAAAATCCGGGGCCTTTCCGGCGGTTCTTGCTTGATGGACCAAGCCTGTTCTTTGAACTGGGTGAAAGCATCGGCATCCTGGGCCATATTAGTTCGTTCTGGGGCTATCGCATGTCGGCCAATCCGATGATGCAGCGCCTGACGCCACTCGAATATGCGGACATACTGATGGATTTCGAAGACAGTCTGATGATTTTGGGTGCGCCCGAAGTCAACTGAAGCGTTTTCGACAAGGTAGATTAGATGAAGGCGAGAAAACCAGCCTCAGCGGTGGCGTCCCGAATAACCCCTGAGTTTCAGCCACGGGTTATTCGCGAATATCGCAATCTGGCCAATCTGAACCAGACGGCGTCCTCAAGCCGTGTGCTTAACCTGTCGCGCATTTACCGTATCTGTGGCAGGGACAGGGACTATAGCGAGGCGCCGTTTTTCCAGTCGTCGCTGTTGAACCGCTGCATTATCCTCAAACATACCCTGCGGGCCAATGAGCGCCATTTTTATCATTCCAATCGTCGTACGGTCACCAAGATCATACTGCCCTATGATCATTCCGACCTGAGACTGGGGGGCGCCAGTATCTTTATCAACCAGTTGGGCTTTGAAAGTCTGGCACGGCAATATCTGAATATTGCTGACTTTGATAAGAACAAGGACATCAAGGTCCTGCGTATTCTCGACCGGCTACCATCGCTTGATCCGTTTCTGGTGCGGGAAAATCTGGCGCGTGCCGACATCAGGCCGGCCTCATGCTATCTCCAGATTTCCGGCGCTGACCTGTCGCGCATGATGCAGTTCACCAGCCGTGAAATCGAGCGACTGGTGAATACGGCTTTGGGGGAGTATTATACCGGTGCGTCGATGAAGCTTGGCAACAAGATATTGTCCAATGAGCTTGATCAGGAACTGTTGCCGCTGAAATCCACCTTCCGCATGTCGGAGCATGAATTTACCGAAGGCGTCTTCGCCTGGCGGGGCTTTCTTTATTACAAATGGCGTTACCTTGAGCTTCAGGACGCCTTGCGCGAAGTGCTTTCGGGCCTTGGCAGCTATCAACCGACGGGGATGCGAGACGATACGGTGCGCACCTATCTGGCTTCGGCGAAGGTCAGGCTGGCCAAAGGCATGGCACGTGCCCTTAATCAGGCCTATGACGTGTTGAATGTCTATGACACAGCCTATGCCGACATGGTGGCGCGTGGCAAACCGGCTCCGTTCAAGCGGTTTTTGCTGAATGGCTCAGGCCTGTTTACGGAACTGGGGGAGGTGATTGGTACGCTTGATCACATCACATCCTTCTGGAAGTTCCGCATGAGCAAGTCCATCCAGACCGGCAAGGCGCTCAAGAGTGCCGAATATGCCGATGTGCTGATGGATTTTGAAAGCGGGCTGAGTCACCTGTTTGAAGAGCGGCCAAGTTTCAATGTGACCACAACAGGCTTTGCCCGCGCGGTTATACCGGCGGGCTAAAACCTCAGTCTATAGAGTGTGTTTAAGACGCAGTGCGGGTGCAGGCGTCGTCCGTACCCCATGTGGCCATATCGCCATCCCGGTGCAGACGGTGATCACCGCCCGTATAGAGATCGCCACGGTCGGAATCGACCTTGTTCAGGGTGACGGTCTGGTTGGTGGTGCCAAGGATGGTTACATCCGCCTTATCCATGCCATAGACGACCGACAGGCGCGCACCGCTGGCGCATTCGTAGATATTGGGATCAGAGGTGGTGAGGTCTGCGGCGGCTGACGATACGGCGACAGCGGCTTCGCTGGCCAGATTTTCAGTGGCCGAGCCGATCTGGTTGAGGTTTTCTTCGGTTTCGGGGTTATTACAGGCCACAAGCAAGCCGCCCATAAAGCCGACCGCGATAATTTGACGTATCATTATATCCTCCTGAACATTCCTGTAAGCGAGGGCTTAGGCGTATCAGGGCTTTTATAAGAAAACGATTGCCGGTAACGGGCTGCGTGATCAAAAAAGGGGCAGGTTTTGCACCTGCCCCTTAGGTATTAATCCATTAGCTTCTGCATCAGATAGGTGTATTCCAGCGCATGACGCTTGGCGGTTTCCTTAAGGTTAGCGGCGGCGGAGTGGCCGCCATCAATGTTCTCGTAATAGAGATAGGGCAGGCCCATATCCTCAAGCAGGGCAGCCATTTTGCGGGCGTGGCCGGGGTGAACGCGGTCATCCTTGGTTGAGGTAACAAAGAACGGTTCCGGATAGGCGACGCCGTCTTTCAGGTTATGATAAGGCGAGATGCTCTTAAGGAACGCGCCTTCGGTGGCGTCATCCGGACGGCCATATTCGCCCTGCCATGAGGCACCGGCCAGCAGGGTATGGAAGCGGAGCATATCGAGCAGCGGCACCTGAATGACCACGGCATTCCACAACTCAGGGCGCTGGGTCAGTTGCACGCCCATCAGCAGGCCACCATTCGAGCCACCCATAATGCCTAAACGGCGCGGTGAGGTGATCTTTCTGGCGATGATGTCTTCTGCTACGGCCTGAAAATCATCAAAAATCAGCTGGCGGTTGGTTTTTAGGCCAGCCTCATGCCATTTGGGGCCGAATTCACCGCCGCCGCGGATATTGGCCAGTACGTAGGCCCCACCCTTTTCCAGCCAGAGTTTGCCTAGGCCCCCGGAATAGGAGGGTTTCAGCGAAATCTCAAACCCGCCATAGGCATAAAGCAGGGTGGGTGTTGAACCATCAAGCTTTGCGTCTTTGCGCATCACGACGAAATAAGGGATTTTTGTACCGTCTTTTGAGGTTGCCCAGTGCTGTTCGACCTTGAGGCCGGCGGGGTCAAAACGGGCCGGGCTGGCCTTGACCTCATGGGCCTCAAGGCTCACGGCATCGGCACGGTACAGGGTTGAAGGTTGCAGATAGCCGGTTGACCAGGCAAGGACCGCGTCGCTTTCGTCATCGGCAGACCCAATGCTTAAGGATGAGTTTTCCGGCAGGGCGATGGTGTGTTGCGTCCACTGACCGTTGTTGAAATCAACGCTGACGATCTTGCCGGTTACGTTGGATAATACCGACAGAATGACGCGGTTTTGCGTCAGGGTCAGGCTTTCGACGCTTTCGTGGTCGGAAGGCGCAAAGACCACTGTGGGTTCAATCTGTTCGGGATATTTGAGGGCGGCAAACAGATCAAGCGCAATGACGGCGCCTTCGGGATAGACTATGCCTTTGGTGCTTTTAAATTCGTCCTTGAGGCTGAATATCGCCTGTCCCTTATGATAGGCGCTGAGTTCAGTGGTGAGGGGCAGGGGCAGTCTGACCTCGCGGCCCTCATGGAACCATGTGGTTTCGACCTCAAAGAACGACGGGCGGCGATCCGCAAAATCAATGACATAGTTGCCGTCGATATCCCGAAGCACGGTGCGGTAGGCGATCATGTCGGTCGCTTCGCCGCGATGAATTTCAACGGCCTCCTCAAGCTTTTGCCCGCGCTTAAGCGCCTTGGTGACATAGGCGTAGCCTGAGGGGGTAACTTCACCCGGCACCCATTCACGTGCGACATAAAGCGTATCGGCATCTTTCCATGTCACCACCTGCTTGCCTTCGGGAAGTTCAAAACCGCCTTCGACGAAGGTTTTGGTTGTCAGATCATATTCACGTACGGTGATGGCGTCCTTGCCGCCATCGGACAGATTGATCAGACACAGGGTATTTTCCGGCGGCAGGCAGTCCGAGCCTTTGTAAACCCAGTTCTTGTCTTCAGCCTTGGCCAGCGCATCGAAATCGAGCAGGGTTTCCCATTCAGGGCTGTCGCTGACATAGGAGGCCCAGGTCGTGCGCCGCCAGATACCGCGCACATGGTCCTTGTCCTGCCAGAAATTGTCGATCTTGCCGCCCTTGGCAAACGAAGGCGCAGGGATGCGGTCTGTGGCCTCAACGATTTTCAGCATCTCGGCTTCGTTTTCGGCAAAGCGCGGATCGGTGCGCAAATGATTCAGGCTGCGTTCATTGCGCGCACGCACCCAATCGAGCGCCGCTTCGCTTTCAACCTCTTCAAGGAACTGACGCGGATCGGGTGTGTCGGCGGTTGCGGTGTGCGGGTTATGGATAGCGGGTTTAGCGGTTGTCATCTGAGCCTTACTGGTGAGGGGAAACGCCATGGCCAGACAGGCAATGCTCAGGCTGGCGAGCTTGGAGCGCAGGGGGCGGTTTCCGGTCATGAGGTCTGATCCTGTGCAGGAATGAGCGGGCAGCTAACACTGTCAAAGGGCGGGGGTGCAACCGGAAAAGTGAGTGTGTGGCAATAAATGACTTTACAAAATAAAGTTCTTTTTGTAGTTGGATGTGTGTGAACTTCCCTGTTCGCTTCCCGCCTATGTCATCGACCGTTACGAGGTGACACAGGCGGGGTCATCCATTTCTGCCACGAGGGGGCAAACATGTCCGAAGCACTGAAAAACGATATAGCCTATATGAAGGCGCTGGCCGAAGACGGTGGCCGTCAGCCGATACGCGGGGGCGGTGCTCTGTTCTGGGCGGGTCTGTGCTTCGGGGCCGCAAGCCTTGTGCACTATGGATTTATTACGGGGCTGCTGCCCATGCCGACGCCGTGGATTATCAGCGCAAGCTGGCTGGGTGCAGGTGCGATATATGCGCTTCTGTCGATTGTCAGTATCAGGGCGTCCATTGCCCGTTATGGCTCAGGCGGAGCCATGAACCGCCTGTTTGGTGCGGTGTGGTCAATGACCGGCGTGAGCATATTTATCATCGCCATGTGTTTGTTGCTGGCTGGTAACCGGTTGGGCCATACCGATATTCTGATTGCCGGGCTGGCACCGACTATTCTGGTTCTTTATGGGGTGGCCTGGTGGGTGAGCGCCGTCATTTCGGGGCAAAACTGGCTGAAATGGGTCTGTTTTGGCACCTTTGGCGGTGCCATTCTGACGGCCCTGACCGCCAATGAGCCTGAGCAGTTTCTGGTCTATGCCCTGTGCCTGATCCTGTTTGCGACCCTGCCGGGCCTTAAGCTGATGTCGGCGGAGCGGGGGTAGATCGTGGCAGATGATTTTAATCTTGAGGCTATAGATGATGTTATTCATGGTCGGTTGCGTCTGGGGGTCATGGCCTATCTGTCGACGGCCGGATCGGCGGATTTTACCCGCCTCAAGCAAAAGACAGGTGCCACGGACGGCAATCTTTCGGTGCAACTGCGTAAGCTGGAGGAGGCCGGATATGTGGCCATCGACAAGAGCTTTGTCGGCAAGAAGCCTCTGACGACGATCACCCTGACCGAGACCGGTCGTGCCGCCTTCGTAAGCTATCTTGAGGCCATGCGCCGCCTGATTGATACGGTTTAGCAAAAGCGTTACACTGCCCCTCAGGCACTGAGGGGGCTTTTATTATGTCAGTCAGAACAGTCAGATGGGGCTTGATGGCCATGGCGGGAGTGGTCTTACTGAGCGCCTGTGCGACGCAGGCAGGCTATGTGTCGCCGCCTTCGGTGCCGGGGTTCTGGATGGGGCTGGTGCACGGGGCCATTGCGCCCTTTTCGCTCATCGGCCACCTGTTTAATCCCGAAGTGCGCATCTATGCTGTGCCCAATAGCGGCGGCTGGTACGACTTCGGGTTTCTGATTGGCCTGTCAGTGGTCTGGGGCGGTGGTGGTGCCGGTGCGGCTTCAAGCCGGAGGTAGCGGCAGGCTTAGCAGCTTGTCGTCGGGAATCTGCTGGTAATGGGCTTCGATGGCGGCGTGGGTCGTCCAGAACGGACGGGGCGGACGGTTATTAGCCACGTCTTCAAAAATGCCCAGATGTGAATGCCACCCGCCGAGATAATCGATAATCAGGTCACGGCGAATACGCGGATTGGTCTGGGTCAGGCGCAATAAGACCTTATCGTCCTGAGGGGTCAGGGTAATGGTGACCGTGGCGATCTCATCTTCTGAGGCTTCGTCGCCTTCGGGCCAGGTGAAGGAAACCTGATGCGGGGCGTCGATGCTCAGGAGTTTGACATCGAAACTGACCGGCTCACGCATGACGCTGAACCGCTCAGGGGCCACTTCGCCGGAAAGCTGTGTGTGGTTGAAGGTCATGGTGAAGTACTGACCGGCCTGAGAGGGGATGTTGCCGCTGCTGAACCATCTGGCGCGTTTATCGCCATCGACAATATAGGCCCAGACCTTTTCCAGCGGGCCGGGCAGAAGGCGCTCAAACACCAGCATGCCGTTTTCATATACTTTCCCGTAGTCTGTGTTTTGGGATTTATCGGTCATCGTCCGGTGTCTCCGTAAGAAGGGTTTCAAGGTTGTCCAGCGCCTGTGCCCAGTGGCGACGGGTGCGGGTAATCCACTCTGACATGTCGTCAAATCCGGCCTGATTAAGCCGGTAGATACGTTGCTGTCCCCTGACTTCGACACTGACCAGTTGTGCAGCCTTGAGGATTTTCAGGTGCTGGGAAATGGCGGGCTTTGAGAGGGTGAATTGCGCGGCAATATCGCTGGCGGGCATGTGGGCGGTCTGCGCCAGATGCTCAAGGATGCGCCGTCGCGTCGGGTCGGAAAGGGCGGTGAAGCTGTCGGGGTCGGATGAAGTCATATGTAATAATTAACCATCTACTTAATTAAGTCAATTATAAAATATACTCACATTGACAGGGGCGGCAAAACGGCGTTCTGTGGCGCGCATAAATATAAATCGGAGAGGAAAATGAGCGCGATGTGTTCACGGAGAGGTATGCTGAAAGGGGTGATGGGGCTGGGGCTTATGGCGTCGTTTGCACCAATGTCCTTAAGGGCCGGTACCGTCCCGTTCCCGCATATCGGGGCGCAGGTCTATACGGTGCGTGAAGCCTATGCGGCCGACCCTCTGGGGACACTCAAACGCCTTAAGGCCATCGGCTATGACGAAGTGGAACTCACTGGGCTTGGGGGGATTGCCCCGAAGGTATTGCGTCAGGCCGTGTCAGATATGGGGCTTAAGGTGCCGTCGATGCATATCGGTCTGCATGACTGGCGCGACCGGCCTGAGGCGGCGCTTGATGAGGCGGCAGAGTTGGGCGTCCGTTATGTCGTTCTGGCCTGGGTCGAGGAGGCTGATCGTGGTGACTGGAAGGCGCTGTCCGATGCCATGAACCCGTGGGGCGAACTGGCTAAGGCGCGGGGGCTGCGCTTTGCCTATCACAACCATGATTTCGAGTTTACCCAGAAGGTCGATAATGAGCCGGTTCTGCATACGATTCTGAACCGTACCTCTGCCGATCTGGTGACGCTTGAGTTCGATGTATACTGGTCGGCCTTTGCCGGATATGATCCGCTCTATGTGATGACACATCATGGGGATCGTATCGAGTTGCTGCACCTCAAGGACATGGCGGCAGATAAGAAAATGGCCGATGTTGGGGCGGGGACGCTTGATTTTCCGGCTATCCTGAAACAGGCAAAGGCCTCAGGGGTGAAGCATGTCTTTGTCGAGCGCGATGATGCGTCGGACCCGTTCGCAACGGTTGAGAGCACATTGCGTTATTTGCGCACAGTGGTTTAGGCCGCTATAGTGAGGGGGCAACAGAAGATATGGGGGCGGTAGGAAACAGGAGCCGCTATGTCATTTGCTACAGACCCTATTCGCCTTACCGAGGATCAGATCAGGGGCTTAAGCGAAACCCTGCCCCTCTGGCAGGTAAGCCACGATCACCTGACGATTACGCGAGAATTTAAGTTCCGCGATTTCATGAGCGCCTTTGATTTCATGACCGAGGTGGCCGCCGTCGCCGAGGTCGCGGATCATCATCCCGATTGGTCAAACAGCTACAACAAAGTCAGTATCAGTCTGACAACCCATTCTTTGGGCGGCTTATCCGACAGGGATGTACGTCTGGCCGAAGCGGCGGATATGGCGGCGGTCACCCATAAAGGCCGATAGCCTCTTAATCGGGTACATTGGCCCGCAATTCCTCAAGCCAGACGGTGGCTGTGCTGTCCGACGGGGCGCGCCAGTCGCCGCGCGGCGACAAGGCCCCGCCGGAGATCAGCTTGGGCCCATTGGGCACAGCCGAGCGTTTGAACTGAGAAATGGTGAAGAAGCGGAACAGGAAGACTTCGAGCCATTTTTTGATTTCCGCCAGATCATAGGCGCGGCGTTTGGCTGCGGGGTAATCGGGTGGCCAATGTCCGGTTTCGGCGTCCTTCCAGGCCTGATACTGCAAAAAGGCGATCTTGGACGGTTTCAGGCCGTAACGGGTCAGGTAATAGAGCGTAAAGTCCTGAAGGTCATAGGGGCCGACCTTGTCTTCGGTGCGCTGAACCTCTTCGCCGGTCACAGGTACTAGTTCCGGTGAGATTTCGCGCTCAAGCACCGAGCGCAATATGCGTGAGGTCTTTGGGTCGAATTCGGTTTTCGCCGCCCAGCGGATCAGGTGCTGGATCAGGGTCTTGGGCGCGCCGCCATTGACATTGTAATGGCTCATATGGTCGCCGACGCCATAGGTACACCAGCCGAGCGCCAGTTCCGACAGATCACCTGTGCCGACAACAAAGCCCTTGTGTTCGCCCGCCAGACGGAACAGGAAATCGGTTCTCAGGCCCGCCTGCACATTTTCAAAACTGACGTCATAGACGGCTTCGCCGCGCGAATAGGGGTGGCCAATATCCATCAGCATACGCTTGGCGGCCGGACGGATATCGAGTTCGTGTGCCGAAACGCCCAGCGCCTTCATCAGCTTATGGGCATCGGATTTCGAGCCGGAAGTAGTGCCAAAACCCGGCATGGTATAGGCCTTGATGGCCTCACGCGGCTTGCCCAGACGGTCAAAAGCCTTGACGGCGACGATAAGGGCGTGGGTCGAGTCAAGCCCGCCCGACACGCCGATCACTACGCTTTGCGAGCGGGTGTGCTCAAGGCGCTGCATAAGGCCATGCACCTGAATATTGAAGGCCTCATAGCAGTCTTCGTCAAGACGCGAGCGGTCGGCGGGCACATAGGGGTGACGGGCCACGCTGCGGTAAAAGTCAGTCAGATCATGGGCTTGCCAGTCGAAGTTAATACGCCGTGCTGATCTGGCCTCAAGGCGTGCCGCGTCGGCAAAGGTGCCGTTTTTCAGGCGATCCAGCGCGATGCGTTCGGCATCAATATCGCCATAGATCAGGCTGTCGGCGGTGAAGCGTTCGCCTTCGGTAATCAGGTTGCCCAGTTCGTGAATCAATGATTGACCGTCCCACGCCAGATCGGTTGTGGATTCGCCCAGGCCTGCGGCAGAATAGGCATAGGCGCACATCAGGCGCTCTGAGGTGGCCGCACATAAGGCCTTGCGGGCGCGGGATTTTCCAACCACGACCGGAGAGGCTGACAGGTTGAGCAGGATGTGTGCGCCATTGAGCGCCAGTTGGGTTGATGGTGTGACCGGAGACCAGACATCCTCACAGATTTCCACGCCAAAGGTGAAGTCAGAAAGTCCGTTGGCGCTAAAAATCAGGTCGGTGCCGACGGGTACGGTTTCACCATCCAGATTGATTTCCGTGATCCGCAGATCAGCGCCTGAGGCAAAATAGCGCTTCTCGTAATATTCGCGGTAATTGGGCAGATAGATTTTCGGTACAATCCCAAGGCAGCGCCCGCCCTTGATGATGGCGGCGACATTATACAGGCTGGGACCAAGGCGCATCGGCAGGCCGAGCACCACCACACTGCGCCAGTCTTTTGAGGCGTCGATAAGGGCCTTCAGGGCGGATTGGGCGCTCTCAAGCACGGCCTGCTGGCTGAACAGATCATCGAGCGCATAGCCGGTCAGAGACAATTCGGGAAACAGCACCAGATCGCTACCAGCGGCATTGGCCTCAAGCGAAAGGGTGAGGTGGCGCTCCAGATTGGCCTGAGGATCACTAAGCCTGACCTTGGGTGTGGCGCAGGCCACTCTTACAAATCCGTGTGAAGCCGGTGAGGAGAAAGTTTTCGGATTTTTTCCGGTTTCGGACATTTTCTGCCAATCCTTGAATCAATTGCCCTGTTTATGCCGGTGTAATTGTAAAATGAATATGCAGAAAATCAGATTTGACGTAATAAATGACGGCAAGTGAGGTGTTGCACGTGAATTTTGTACAAAACGTATCAAATGATACTTTATTCGTGCGGGCAGGTTTTCCTGCCTTTTTGCATTTTAGCTTTGGGGCTTAAGCGCGCCTCTGTTAAGGAAGCGCCTTATTATGTACGAAGACACATCTATGAGCCTGACCTATAAGGATATCACCGCCGCTGCCGAGCGCCTCAAGGGGCACGTGCTGAATACGCCGTTTTACCACTCGCAGCGCCTGAGCGCCGCGACGCGTACACAGGTGTGGATCAAGGCGGAAAACCAGCAATATACCTCGGCGTTTAAAGAGCGCGGCGCACTCAACAAGCTCCTGAGCCTGAGTGATGACGAACGCGCGCGCGGGGTTTATGCGGCGTCTGCGGGCAATCACGCGCAGGGCCTTGCCTATCACGGGCAGCGTCTGGGGATTCCGGTCACCATCGTCATGCCGCGCGGTACGCCCTTTGTGAAGGTGCAGAAAACGCAGTCCTACGGGGCGAAAATTGTCATCGAAGGCGCAAGCTTTGACGAGACCTCAGCCTATGCACAAAAGCTGTGCCGTGATGCGGGTGCCGTCTATGTCGATCCGTTCAATGATGAAATCGTCATGGCCGGTCAGGGTACGGTGGCCATTGAAATGCTTAAGGCCGTGCCGGAGATCGACACCCTGATCATCCCGATCGGTGGTGGCGGTCTGATTGCCGGTATGGCTGTGGCCGCCAAGGCTATCAAGCCGTCTATCCGGATCGTTGGCGTGGAAACGGTGATGTATCCTTCTTTCCATACACGCCGTAACGGTCTGGCCTCGCCGGTCGGTGGTTCAACCATCGCCGAAGGCATTGCCGTCAAGGATATCGGCGAGCGCAGCTTTGCCATTGCCGATCCGCTGGTGGATGAGGTGCTGGTAATCGAAGAAGCCGATTTCGAGCGCGCCATCGCCATGTACGTCAATGTTGAAAAGACGGTCACCGAAGGGGCGGGGGCTGCGGGCATTGCGGCGGTTCTGCGTCATCCTGAGAAGTTCGAAGGCCAGAAGGTCGGTCTGATCATGACCGGCGGCAATATCGATATGCGTTTGCTGGCGTCTATCCTGCAACGCGAACTGGTGCGTGAAAAGCGTCTGGTGACCTATCGCATTCTGGGCGATGATCGTCCGGGCATGCTCAGCCAGATGGCCGATGTCATCTCGAGCAAGGGTGGAAACATCGTCGATGTGGCGCATAATCGCCTTGTGCTTGATGTCCCCGCCAAGGGGGCCGAGTTCGACATCATGGTCGAAACGCAGGATGCCCGCCACGCCCATGAAATCTCTGAAGCCTTGAGGAATACCGGATATGCCCTTCGCATGGACTAAACCTGCCCTTGTGGCAACGGCGCTGATGTTTGGTCTGAGCGGGGCGGCCTGCGGGCAAAAGCCTGATCCGGCAGCGGTGGCCGCAAACCTTGAGGCGGGTCAGGCTTACCTGACCAAGGTTTCCAAGGAAGACGGCGTGCAGCCGCTTGAGCGCGGCATGTACTATAAGGTGCTGACCCCTGCCGCCGATGCCAATGCCCCTAAGCCCACGGTGCGCGACACCGTTAAGGTGCATTATGAAGGCAAGCTGATTGACGGCACGGTGTTCGATTCCAGCTTTGAACGCGGCTCGCCTGCCGTGTTCCCCCTTGAGGGGCTGGTTGAGGCCTGGCGCGTGGCGATCCCGCAAATGAAAAAGGGTGAAACCTGGGAACTTTATGTGCCGTCTGAACTTGGGTACGGCGACAAGGCCGCAGGGCCCATTCCGGCCAACAGTGTGCTGGTGTTCAAGATTGAGCTGATTGATATTCAGCCATAAGTAAAAAGCCCCTTCTGAAAAGAAGGGGCTTTTTTTATTCTTATAATCCTGAGGCCAGATTTCCGTAGGGCAGGGGCGCGACGCGATCCTGCTTGCGCAGTTCACTGGCGCGGGTCTTCTCACTCTCGGATTTTAACTGGCCGCAAGCCGCCAGAATATCACGTCCGCGTGGTGTGCGGATCGGTGAGGCGTAACCGGCCTTGTTGAGAATAGCCGCGAAACGCTCAATGGTTTTCCAGTCCGAGCACTGATAGTTGGTGCCGGGCCAGGGATTGAACGGTATGAGGTTGATCTTGGCTGGAATTCCTTTGAGTAGCCCCAGAAGCGCACGGGCTTCGGCGGGTGAGTCATTCACATCCTTCAGCATGACATATTCGAAGGTCACGCGACGGGCATTGGAAATGCCGGGGTAGTTACGAATACCTGCCATCAGTTCCTTAAGCGGGTATTTCTTGTTGAGCGGCACCAGCATGTCACGCAGATCGTCATTGGTGGCATGTAGCGAAATGGCCAGCATGGCCGCCGTGCGGTTGCCGAGCGCTTCCAGCTCAGGCACGACGCCGGAGGTAGATACCGTGATCCGGCGGCGCGAAATAGCGATGCCTTCGTTGTCGGAAATGATATCGATGGCGTCGGACACGCTGTCGAGATTATAAAGCGGCTCGCCCATACCCATGAAGACGATGTTCGACAGCTTACGGTCTTCCTTGGGTGAAGGCCACTCCTCAAGGTCATCACGGGCAATCTGTACCTGAGCGACGATTTCAGCCGCCGTCAGATTGCGCACCAGCTTTTGCGTGCCGGTGTGACAGAAAGAACAGTTGAGCGTGCACCCGACCTGTGAGGAGACACAAAGCGCGCCTGAGCGGCCGACGTCGGGAATATAGACGGTTTCGACCTCGATGCCCGGTGCCATGCGGATCAGCCACTTGCGCGTGCCGTCCTGAGAAATCTGGCGCTCAACGACTTCGGGGCGGGCCAGCGTGAATTTCTCAGCCAGCGGGCCGCGCTGATCCTTGGCGATATCCGTCATCTTGTCGAAGTCGGTAAAGCCGTAATGATGCACCCAGCGCCAGATCTGCGTGGCACGCATCTTCGCTTTGCGCGCTTCAACCACGCCTGAGGCGATCAGGGCCTCAACCAGCCCCTGACGCGTCAATCCGGTAATATTGACCAGTGACGGGGTATCAGGTTTGGCAGACAGATCGAGTGTATAGGCCAAGGTTCAGGCTTTCATTAAGAGATAAGCTGCGAGCCTATACAGGAAAAAGCCTTTGACGCCAAGCGTGGCCTTTTCAGATCGCTAAAGCGAGCCAGACGACACGGCCCATCAGTATCATTACACTCACAAAATTGATAAGGAACACCATGCCACGCAGGGGGATATTACTGGTCAGGGTCTGAACGGCGCTGTGAATGAGGCGTCCGGCGAGGAACAGCCATGCCGCAAAAACATCTATGGCTGTGACGGCTTGCGAAAAATAGATGAACGTCGCCGCAAACAGGGCGAAAACCGGCAGTTCGAACTGGTTCGACAGGTTGCGGGCCACGCGCTTTGAGCGCGACGGGTCGGCACCGGCATTAACGAAATCGCCAATCCTGACCTCACCCTTGGCCACAGCGCTTTGTCGCAGGACCGTTAGCCAGACATAAAGAAGCGCGACCAGAGCAAAGTGGCCAAGAAACGGCAGGATAAACCACTGGGTGAGCGTCATATAGCCTCGGGTATGAAAAAGCCCCTCCACGAGGAAGGGGCCTTAAGGCTTAGCGCTTGAACAGGCCACCGAGCAGGTTGCCAACGGCACCGGCATCAATGCCCTTGCCGCCCAGAAGGCCACCAAGGGCATCGGCAATGCCACCCTCAGGGAGTTGGCCGTTCGGCGTCAACTGATCAATCACGCCGGGCAGCAGGCTGGCGATCTGCGACGGATCAATGCCGAAACGCGACGCCAGCTGGGTTAGTTGTTCATTGCCGAGAATATTCTGAAGCTGTTCGGCGGATACAGGGAGGTTTTCCCCATTCCCGATCCAGGATTGCACGACCTCACCCAGACCGCCCTGAGACAGCTTTGCGACGATGTCCTGTACGCCGCCATTGCCGAGAAGGTCGCCAATCGCGCCAAGGTCGAAGCCGCCTTTGCCGCCGAGAAAATTGTTCAGCATGATATAGTCCTGTTCATCAAAAAAGCTGGCGCGATCATGGGCTTTGTCTACGATTCACGCCAGTGATTTTTTAAGTACAGATATGTGTCAGCTTTATGCCTTAAGGGCCTGAGCCAGACTGTCTCTGGCACTAACCGGATTGTGACCGGTCAGGGTTTTAACGGCGTCTGTGACCGCACTGAGTTCATTCTGACGGACGGCCTTTTCAAATGACACCAGCATGTCGGCGACAAAACCGGGCAGACCGGCCTGCGTCAGGCCTCCGTGTAATTGTTCGTCGCTGATTTCGATGAGGTCAATGGGCTTGCCCGTGACCTCGGTGGCGATACGGGCGATGTCGGCATAGCTGAGCGCTTCGGGGCCGGTCAGTTCATAAATGGCCCTGGGCGCGGGCGGGTTAAGCAGAACCGCAGCGGCGGTTGCGGCGCAGTCTTCGCGGGTGACATAGGCGACCTTGCCGCCAGCTGTGGCGGTGAACCACTGGCCGCTGGAAAGGGCTTGAGCGAGGCCGTCAAGCAGGTTTTGCGTGTACCAGTTGTTACGCAGGATCGTATAGTCCAGACCGCTGCCGATGATCGCCTGCTCGGTGCCGTAATGATCAGGGGCCAGCGTCAGGGCGCTTTCAGGCACCGGATTGGGCAGGGAGGTATAGATGATGTGCTTTACACCGGCGGCCTTGGCGGCGGTAATCGCGGCGGTGTGCTGACGCAGGCGTTTGCCTTTTTCATCAATGCTGTCTGTGGAAATGAGCAGCAGACGGTCAACGCCTTCAAAGGCGGCTTTAAGGGTGTCCGGCTTGTCGAAATCGGCGGCGCGCGCCTCAAAACCGCTGTCGGACAGTTTTGAAGGATCGCGTGTGGCGGCGATGACCTTGTGGCCGTTAGTCGCTTTCAGATGGCTGAGGACAAGCTGGCCCAACTGGCCCGAAGCGCCGGTTACGAGTAATGTGGACATATCTGAGTTCCTTAAGTATATTAATAGTCTCAAATTGAGATCAGGTATAATTTAGGAAGTTTTGGAAAGCTGTAAAGACGGCAGCTTTTTGTACCATAGGGAGCCGGAGGTAACCATTGGCCGATACGTTAAACAAGCTACCTGACGCGGCACAGATCGCCGAGAGCGTGATGAACGCTGGCTTTGACATGCGCAATTGTCCGGTGCGCGATGTGCTCGATCAGATTAGTGGCAAGTGGGCGAGCCTGATCCTTCTGGCCTTAAGCACTGAACCACACCGCTTCGGGGCGCTGAAACGCGCGGTGCCGGATATTTCGCAGCGGATGCTGACCCAGACCCTTAAGGATTTACAGCGGGACGGGTTCATTAGCCGTCATGTCTTTGCCACCGTGCCGCCGAGTGTGGAATATCGCCTGACGGATATGGGGCGGTCATTGATGGTGCCGTTGTCGGCGCTGATTGGCTGGGCGGTGGATAATCACGCGCAGGTGGTTGTGGCGCGTGAGCGGTTTGATGAGGTGGCGCAGTAGGGCCGGTTTGCCCCTCACCCCGACCCTCTCCCCAAAGGGGAGAGGAGGGCAGACGCGATTATGCCTTCAAAGCGTTCCAGCCATCGACAAAGGCCTTAGCTTTTTTGAAGACGATTTCCGGTGTGTCGCCGGGCTTATATACTGCTGAACCAATGCCGAAACCGGCGGCACCGACCTCAAGATAGGTGTTCATATTATCAGGCTCTACGCCGCCGACCGGAAATACCGGCAGGTCCTTGGGCAAAACGGCCTTAAGCGCCTTCAGACCCTTGGGGCCAGCCAGTTCGGCGGGAAACAGCTTAAGGGCATCGGCACCGGCATCAACCGCCGCAAATGCTTCGGTCGCGGTAAAGAAGGCCGGAAACGAGATAAGGCCGAGCGCCTTGGATTCGCGGATCACCTCAACATTGGTATTGGGCGAAATGACGATCTGACCGCCAACATCGGCCAGTTTGCGCACGCTTTCGACGTTAAGCACCGTACCGGCCCCGACAATGGCGCGGCTGCCCAGAGACTTGGCCAGCTTTTCGATGCTGACAAAGGGCTCAGGCGAATTGAGCGGCACTTCGACGATTTTAAAACCCGCTTCCATCAGAGCTTCGCCGACCTCGACCGACTCTTCGGGCTTGAGGCCGCGCAGGATCGCCACGAGCGGCAGGGTTTGCAGGATGTCCTGCCATTGGGCCAGAAGGGTCATGAATTGCTCCGCAGTTTGTGAATGGCCCACAGACCGGCTTCTGAGACATTGGTGCCGTCATAACGGGTCACGTCCTTGAAACCAGCAAAGGCCAGCGCTTTTTCGTAAAGATCAACCAGTTGTCCGTCCCCCACCAGACGCACGGGGCTGTGGCCGTGGCGTTCCAGTTCGGCAATGACTTCCGAACCGATCAGAATGCCCGACAGATAGGACGACAGGCTTTCGGACTTGATATTATTGAACAGGGCTTCGGTGCGCACGCTGAATAAAAGCGACAAAAGCGCACGGTTATACATGCCGCGCTCAACCCCCAGCAGGAAGGCTTCGTCGTCGTGGCGGTCATTGTTCATCAAGGCCCCAAGGATCGAGTGGGTCTTCAGAACCTGAAACGCTTCGCCGGTCATGTGGGTAGAGAAGCTTTGAACCTTCTCGTCACGGATCAGTGCCCATTTGCAATGGGTGCCGGGCAGGACGAAGAAGCCGTCGGCCTTTTCCTGCTCCAGAAGGCCGAATATCTGGGTTTCTTCGCCACGCATGACGTTCAGAAGGCCGGTGCCCGGGCTTTCGGCAAACAGGCCCGGAACGATCGAGACGTCGTATTTGTCGGACGGGGCCTTCACCAGACCATCAACAAGGGTCTGAAGCGAGGCAGGGCAGGCGGCATAGGGGGCTTCGATCCAGCCCTGACGCGAACCTACCATGCCGGACAGCAGGAACGGCAGGTTTTCGTGACCGGCGAAGTCGTCCTTAAGCACGCTCTGGAGCGCCTGTTCAAACGACAGAACCCCAAGGTTTTTCAGGCCGATATTGGCGGCGTGGCGGGCAATGACCTTACCGTCCTGATCATAGAGGAACAGACGGAAGTTGGTCGTGCCCCAGTCGGCAGCGATCAGTGATGGCGTGGACATATTTGTGGTTCTTTCTTTCCGAAGACCTAAGTCTTAGCCTTTGAATTTCTGTGGCTCAAGACCGGTATGGCCGCGCAGCAGATCACTTGGGATTTCAAACAATGTGCCGGCTTCACGAACCTCATCCAGTCCTTCGGCAGCCGAGGTGACAAAGACGCGATCAAGGTTCTCGCCGGCAAAGGTCAGGCTGGTGATCTGGCTGGCGGGCAGGTCAATATGGAAATCAATGGACGCATCGGGGTTGAAGCGTGTCACACGACCTGGCCCCCAATGAGCGACCCAGATGCCGCCTTGTGCATCCGTGGTCATACCATCCGGCCCGCCCCAGTCGTCTTCAAATTTCAGCCACAAACGTTTGTTTGCCAGTTCGCCATTGACGACATCAAAGACGTAGATTTCCGACTTGCCGGTATCGGTGTGGTAGATCGTCTTGTGATCCGCACTAAAGGTTGGGCCATTGGCGATCTTATAGGGGCCATCAACCTCACTGAAGCTCAGGTCGGTCTCAAGGCGGTAAAAAGCACCGGACACCTTTTCGATTGGCTTGTGCATCGAACCGGCCCAGATACGACCGCGATCGTCGGCCTTGGCGTCATTCAGGCGGTTTTCCGGCTCATGCGGATAAGGGGTGCCGATATGTTTTATCGAAAACGGCTCAAGCGTGACCTCGGCAAAACCGCTCATCAGGCCGGCAATGAAGCCGCCTTTTTCGCGCTCGATCACCCAGCCAATGGGTTCGGGGAAATCCCATGTACGGTTTGACCCGTCTTTCAGGGAATGGGCATGGAGACGATGCGAAAGGATATCCACCCAATAGATGCTGTTGTCACGACGTGACCATAGCGGCCCTTCGCCGAGAATGGCCCCTGCGGGCGTGCAGCGGATGATATCGCTCATGTCGTCTCCCCTTGGTTTTTGTTGGTAAAATCTATAGCCGGATTACAGCCGCAACGCCGCTGTGGCAAGCTTTTGTCCGATAATTTGGGCCGGTTGAGCCAAAATTCTTCAAGAGCAAAAACGGGCTTTACAGGGGCTTCGTTGCCCCATCTCCCGAATATGTTACCCGTGTCGTATCTTGACGTTTGCGTAAGCATGGCGCAGGGTGTCGGGCATAATCTCGCTTATGGAGAACGCAAGTGCCTGATCTCGTTCACGGAGCCTATATATATGACGCGGTGCGCACGCCGCGCGGTAAGGGGAAAAAGGACGGCAGCCTGCATGATATTACGGCGCTGAACCTGTCGGCACAGGTGTTGGCGGCGCTGCGTGACCGTACCGGTATTGATACAGCGCGCATCGATGATGTGATCTGGGGGTGCGTGACACCGGTCGGTGAGCAGGGCGGTGATATTGCCCGTGCGGCGGTTCTGGCGGCGGGTTATGCGCAAACCACCGGCGGGGTTCAGATCAATCGCTTTTGTGCCTCAGGTCTTGAGGCGGTCAATATGGCGGCGGCGAAGGTCATTTCCGGTGAGGCGGATTTCGCCATAGGTGGCGGCGTGGAATCCATGAGCCGCATCCCCATGGGGTCGGATGGCGGCGCATGGGCCATTGATATCAATGCGGCCTTCCCGACCTATTTCGTGCCTCAGGGCGTTTCGGCGGATACGATTGCCACCAAGTGGGGCTTTTCGCGTCAGGATGTCGACGCCTATGCCGTCGAAAGCCACAAACGTTCGGCCCAAAGCTGGGCCGAGGGGCGGTTCAAGGGCTCGGTCGTACCCGTTAAGGATCAGATGGGGGTGACGCGCCTTGATCGCGATGAAACCATCCGTCCCAACACATCGCTTGAGACTCTGGCCGGGCTTAATCCGTCCTTTGCCATGATCGGTGAGATGGGGTTCGATGCGGTGATCAACCAGCGCTATCCCGAACTTGAGCGCATCAATCACGTGCATACGCCCGGTAATTCTTCGGCGATTGTCGATGGCTCGGCAGGGGTGCTCATCGGGTCGGCGGAGGCCGGTAAGCAGGCAGGACTTAAGCCACGTGCGCGCATCAAGGGCATGGCGTCGATTGGCTCGGAGCCATCGATCATGCTGACCGGACCGTCCTATGTCACCGAAAAGCTTCTGAAAAAACTTGGGATGGGTGTCGGCGATATCGACCTCTATGAACTGAACGAAGCCTTTGCTTCGGTGGTGCTGAGGTACATGCAGGTGCTGGATATTCCGCACGATAAGATCAATGTCTGCGGGGGGGCGATTGCCATGGGCCACCCACTGGGGGCCACAGGGGCGATGATTTTGGGCACGGTGCTTGATGAGCTTGAGCGGACGGGCAAGCAGACGGCGCTGGTGACGCTCTGTGTCGGCGGTGGCATGGCCACAGCCACAGTTATTGAACGGATATAAGGGAGTCGGATGATGGAAAACTTCAAGATTGAAATCGACTCCGACGGCATCCTGACGGCGTTTTTCGATGTGCCTGGTAAGTCGATGAACACCTTCACCAAGGGCGCTCTGGCTGATCTGGCACGCATTGCCGAACAGGCAAGAACCGATGACGCCATCAAAGGCGTGGTGATCACCTCAGCCAAGACCAGCGGCTTTTGCGCTGGTGCCGACCTTGAGGAAATGCTTGGGGGCGCATGGGAAGGGCCGGTTGACAAGAACGACCCCGAAGGCGCGCTCAAGGCCGGTTTTGACGCCGCCTTTGAAATGAACCGCGTCTATCGCGCGCTTGAGACCTGCGGCAAGCCGGTGGCGGTAGCGATCAATGGTCTGGCCTTAGGTGGCGGGCTTGAACTGTCTCTGGCCTGTCATTACCGCGTACTCAGCGACGGGCCGAAGGTGCAGGTTGGCCTGCCGGAAGTGAAAATCGGCCTGTTCCCCGGTGGGGGCGGATCGCAGAGACTGCCGCGCCTGATTGGCGTTCAGGCCGCGCTTATGGCCATGTCCGAGGGCAAGAGCTTCAAGCCAAAAGAAGCTCTGTCCGCCGGTATCGTCCATGAGGTCGTTGCTGACGATCAGGTGCTTTCGGCGGCGAAGACATGGGTAAAGGCCAATCCCAAGGCATCGGCTCCATGGGACAAATCCGATTTCAAAATCCCCGGTGGCGGGCCGTACCATCCGGCGGGCTCACAGATTTTTGTCATGGCCAATGCCCTGTTGCGCAAGCAGTCCTTTGGCAATTATCCCGCCGTTCAAAACCTGATGAAGGCGGTCTATGAGGGCATTCAGCTGCCCTTTGATGCGGCCATTCGTGTCGAGAGCCGCTATTTCGTCAATACCCTGCAAACGCCGCAGGCCAAGGCGATGATCCGCACCTTCTTCTTTTCCATGCAGCAGCTTGGCAAGGGCGCGGGCCGTCCGGCGGGTATCGCCAAAACCGATCCGCAACAAGTCGCGGTCATTGGTGCGGGTATGATGGGCGCAGGTATCGCCTATGTCTCGGCTCTGGCGGGTATCAAAGTCATATTGCTGGATCGGGATCAGGCGGCCGCCGATAAGGGCAAGGCCCATGCCGAAGGGCTGGTCAAAAAGGGTGTTTCACGCGGCAAGACGACAGAGGCCAAGGGGCAGGCTCTGCTTGATCTGATCACCCCGTCGACCGATTACAGCCTTATCGAAGGCTGCGATCTGGTGGTTGAGGCGGTGTTTGAAAACACTGACCTGAAAGAAAAGGTCACGAAGGACGCCGAGGCCAACCTTTATAAGGGCGCAAAGGCCGACAGTGCGATCTTTGGCACCAATACCTCAACGATCCCGATTTCGCTACTGGCTCAGGCGTCAACATCCGCGGAAAAATTCATCGGGATTCACTTCTTCTCTCCGGTCGATAAGATGCAACTGGTGGAGATTATTCGGGGGGAACAGACCTCGGATGAGACCGTGGCCAAGGCTATTGATTATGCGCTGAAAATCCGCAAGACGCCGATTGTCGTCAATGACGCGCGCTTCTTCTTCGCTAATCGCTGCTTCATTCCGTTTACGGCTGAGGGTCTGCATCTGTGGGCCGAGGGCTATGCACCGGCCTTGATCGACAATGCCGGACGGGCGACAGGAATGCCGCGCGGGCCGCTGGAGATGATGGACGATGTGGCGCTCGATCTCCTGACCAAGATTACCTCGGAAACGGCCAAGGCCATGGGTGACGCCTATGTGCCGATTCCGGGTGAAAAAGAGGTCGCTCAGATGGTTGCCGATGGCCGTCTGGGGCGGAAGAACGGCAAGGGTTTCTATGATTATCCTGACGGTGGCCAGAAGGCGCTGTGGTCGGGCCTTGGTGATCTGTTCGCAGTGAAGGTCGATGACTCGACGCCGGAACTGGTGCAGGAAATCAAGGACCGGCTTCTGTATATTCAGGCGGTGACGGCGGCCCGCTGTTTCGAGGAAGGCGTGATCACCGACCCGCGTGAAGCCGATGTCGGCTCCATTCTGGGCTGGGGCTTTGCGCCCTGGTCAGGCGGGATCATCAGCTTTATCGACGCGATTGGTGTTGAGAAATTTGTTGCGCGGTTGAAAGAACTTGAGGCGAAATTCGGTGCGCGCTTCGCTACGCCGCAACTGCTGACCGATATGGCCACGAAGGGCGAAACCTTCTATGGCCGCTTCGGCAAGGCTGAGAAAAAGGCCGCTTGATTTTCCGGTTGATTTTTTGATCGCCCCGCCTGAAAGTTGTCCATAGGTTAGGTGGGGGGAAATCATGATTAGTAAAATTATCGCTATTGCCGCAATGATGTTGTGGGCATCATCGGCTTGGGCGCTTAATGCCGAGGTACACCGCAAAGCTGGCGCAGTAGGTTCAAGCGGGGTGGGGCATGCGCAACGAAAGTTTTGAACGCATCGTGGGTAAGGAGGGCAGTCTCTCGCCCAGCTATATATTTATGGCCATACTTGGTTATGGAGTCGTGCTTTTGGGTTACGCCCTTACGTCATGGCGACAGGGGCAACACATTATAGGCTTTGTCGCTGAAATGCAGCCGTATCATGTCTGGCTCGCCATAATTTTTGGCCTGTTTGTGCTTATGTGCGCTTTGCCTAAGTACTTCCAGTATCGATATGTTTTGCCGGTCATCTGGTGTGCCACCCTTATCTGTGTGGCGGAGGCATTTCGCATGGGGCAGACTGAATTTTTGGAAGAGTTGCGTCAGTTTGCCGAGTTAGGCCTTTTGATTATCGTGGGCATTCCAATCGGCCTGTTGTATCGATTATACGGGGCCTACCGAAAGGGAGATTTGGGGCCAGGTGCGTACGATGAGATACGCAGCTATAGTCTGGCGATGGTCATGTGGATGATGTGTCTCGCCTATGTCTATATCAGCTGGCGGGCATATAGTGATGGAACGCATCATTTTTTGGCAGGACGCCCGTTCATCTATGTCATTCTGGTTGCTCTAGGGGGGTGGTTTGCCGCCTCTGATGGGGGTAAGCGTCCGTATGTTTTGCCGGTTGCGGCCGGATCGATAGTGGTGCTGGAATTAGCCGTCTGGCGGCTCAAGCTTGCGCCTGTGCGTCAATTCCTGTTTGAAGACCATTTGCATGAACTGATTTTTGCGGGGCACCTTGGGTTGGTGACCTGTTCTTGTCATTGTTATATCAGCACAATAAGAGCGCTATAAAAGATAAGCTTCGTGAGCTGTTTCCAAAAGCGTATCCTTAAGCCAGCCGTCAAAAGTCACGCCCATCTCACGCTATCGTCGCTTGCGCTAAGGCTTAGGGGCTTTTATAGCGGTTAGCCCATAGTTTCTCATATATTGATCAAAGGTAACGCCATGCCCACACTCATTTTGCTTCGTCACGGCCAGAGCCAGTGGAATCTGGAAAACCGTTTCACCGGCTGGGTGGATGTGGATCTGACCGCCGAAGGTGAGGCACAGGCCCGTCGCGGTGGTGAACTCATCAAGGCCGAAGATATTCAGATTACCCGCGCCTTTACCTCTGTTCTGACACGCGCCATTCGCACCTGTAATCTGGCGCTGGATGCGGCGGCGCAAGGGTTTGTGCCGGTCATCAAGGACTGGCGCCTCAATGAACGCCATTATGGCGGTCTGACGGGCCTTGATAAGGCGGAAACCGCTGCCAAGCACGGTGAGGATCAGGTGAAAATCTGGCGTCGGTCCTATGACGTGCCGCCGCCTGAGCTTGAGGCCGGCAGCGAGTTTGATTTCACTAAGGACCGCCGCTATGCCGGTTCGGTCCTGCCGCAAACGGAATCGCTTAAGACGACGCTTGATCGTGTGCTGCCGTTCTGGGAGGAAACCATTGTTCCGGCGCTGAAAAGCGGTGAAACCGTGTTGGTGGCCGCGCATGGCAACTCCATTCGCGCCATCGTCAAGCAACTGTTTGACCTGTCCGAAGCTGCCATCCTTGAGGTGGAAATCCCGACCGGTAATCCGCTGGTAATCCAACTGACTGACGAGTTGCGTCCGCTGAGCGCGCATTATCTGGATCATGAGCGCGCCAATCCGTTACCGGTTCTGTCGGCCTATACGTCCTAAGTGGCGGACGAAAGCTATATGCGCAGGGCGCTTGAGTTGGCCTATGGTCAGCTTGGGCGCACCTCGCCTAATCCGGCGGTGGGCTGTGTCATTGTGCGCGATGGGCAAGTAATCGCTGAAGCCGCAACCGGTGACGGCGGCAGACCCCATGCCGAGGAAACCGCCTTGCAAATCCTCGGTGGCAAGGCTGAAGGCGCGACCGCCTATGTCACGCTGGAACCCTGCGGTGAGCGCTCAGGGGGCGGTTGTTCCTGCTCAGAATTACTCGTGCGGGCAGGCGTGAAGCGCGTGGTATTTGCCTGTGACGACCCGTCCCCCTATGCGTCGCACATCGGCACAAGGCGGCTTGAGGCGGCCGGCATTGTGGTTGAAACCGGCCTGATACACGCCGAAGCCTTCGGTCTGATTCACGGATTTGTCCATTATCTGAATACCGGCAGACCATTGGTGGCCGAAAGTGTCACGGGCGAGGGCTTCGATGCCCGTTACGAACAGGCCCCTTTGACCGAGGCCGCTGAGGATTTAAAGATTTGGGGCGGGCGCGGCTTTCGCAGGCTTTGGGTCGAAAGCGGTTCAGACCTTGCGAAACATCTGGCGCAGCAAGGCCTTTTGCATCGTGCGCCTGTAAGCGGTTAATTAACCGGTGCGCAGTTAAGCTTGGGCATAAGAATGACCTTAAGGAAGCCCGTAACCCATGAGTGCCGCTAACGCAGGATCGCGTTACAAAAAACTGACACAGGCCGATGTGGATATGGTGTGTGAAAAGCATGCCCGCCTTAAGTCAGGTCGTCCCGGTGGCGCGCGCGCGGTATTTGCCTGGTCGGATATTTCAGGGCTTGATCTGAAAGGGCGTGATCTTATTGACGCCGATTTCACGGCGACGATCATGGTCGGCACCGACCTGACGGGTGCGCGGCTTGATCAGTCGAATTTCTATTGCGTCGATATGCAGATGGCCAATCTGAGCTATGCGTCAATGCGTCGGGTTGATCTTCGCGGCGCCTGTCTGCGCGGGGCCAACCTTCTGGGGGTTGACCTGTTTGAGGCTGATTTGCGTGAAGGGGCGCTGGCTTTGCCGGATAAGGCATCGGGTCTGGCCTATGTCGAGACGCAGCCGCGTATATCAGACGCGGGTTTCACCAATTTGCGCGGGGCCAATCTTGAGCGGTCGAAACTGACCGGTATTCAGGCCATGAAGGCCGATTTTACCGACGCCATCATGACCCAGTGCAAGCTGGTGCGAGCCAACCTTAAGCTGGCCAAGCTGGATAATTGCGACCTGTCGGGCGCTGATCTGTCGGGGGCCGATGTGTCGGGCGCGTCAATGAAGGATGCGGTGCTGATCGGGGCCAAGGTCGAGGGCTGGAATGCCACGCAGGCCGATTTGTCCGGCGTTCTGACCGATAAGGCCGCAGGCACAGACGTCACGACCCTGCCCTATGATGAAATGATCCGCGACCACGCCCTATGGGTGGAGACGGTCGGGAAATCGGGTAAGCCGTCTTTGTTTGATAAGGCGGACCTGCGCGCCCTCAAAAGCATCAAGGGGCTTAATCTGGCGGCCTTATCGGCCAAGGGGGCCGTCTTTTACGGTCTGGATATGCGCAATGTGCAGCTTTCCGGTGCGCAACTGGAAGATGCCGACCTGCGTAACTGTGACCTGCGTGGCGCTGACTTGCGCGGGGTGCGTCTGACGCGCGCCCGTCTGGATGGGGCCAATATGGAAGGGGCGCAGATCGGGCCGCTCATTCTGGGGGGCGATCGTTTGTTCCCCGCAGATCTGCGCGAAGCCCGTATACGGGGTGTCAATCTGCGCTGCGCCAATCTGCGTAAGGCGCGTATGGATGGGGCCGATCTGTCGCGCTCGGACGTTCAGGACGCGCAACTCGATATTGAAAGCCTCGTCAACGTGGTCTGTGTCGCCCTAAAGGGTAAGATTGCCGCTTAAGCGCTTTCCGAAAAGTGTGTCGCACTTTTCGGATTAAAAGCGCGTCAAGATAGAGCAGGGTCGCGGACCCTGCACCCGTTAGGCCTGAGGTGTGTGTCTCTGTCCATGACAATATAAAGAAAGCCTCCCCATGCACAGGCATAGGGAGGCGAAAAGGTCGGTACCGTTTGCCTCGGGGCTAACGGGTGCAGGGCCTGAGGCCTTGCCTGCTAGTGGTTGTCGCGGGGCACGCCTGCGCCGATCTGGGCGATGCGTTGATATTTGACCGCATTTTCCAGAACCATGCCGGAACCCATCTGACCCACAACAGCGCGTTGCATTTCCTGCCAGGGGGTTTGGTGGGCGGGGAACTGGAAGCCACCGGCTGCCTCAAGGGCGGCGCGACGCTCAGCGATTTCCTCATCCGAAATCAGGACGTTGACGGTATTGGCATTGAGGTCAACGCGCACCTTATCGCCGGTTTTCAGAATGCCGAGATTACCGCCAGCCGCCGCTTCGGGAGAGGCGTTGAGGATCGACGGCGAACCGGAAGTGCCGGACTGACGGCCGTCACCGATACAGGCCAGAGACGTGATGCCACGCTTCAGAAGGTAGTTCGGCGCGCGCATATTGACGACTTCGGCTGCACCCGGATAACCGATGGGGCCTGCGCCGCGCATGAACAGGATCGAGTGCTCGTTGATGCCGAGAGATTCATCGTCGATGCGGTGATGATAGTCCTCAGGGCCATCAAACACGATAGCGTCGCCGGTAAAGGCGTTGGGGGAGGCCGGATCGGACAGGTAACGGTCGCGGAATTCCTGAGAAATAACCGATACCTTCATGACTGCTGAATCGAACAGGTTGCCCGACAGGACGCGGAAACCGGCGGCTTCCTTAAGCGGTTGATCGAACGGACGGATAACGCGTTCGTCTTCGATGATCGCATTACGGCAGTTGTCACCGATGGTCTTGCCGTTGACGGTCAGGGCGTTTTCATGGATCAGGCCCTGCTTGATAAGCTGACCGACAACCGCAGGCACACCACCGGCATGGTGATAGTCTTCGCCTAGATATTCACCGGCTGGCATGAGGTTAACCAGAAGCGGGATTTCCTCACCATATTCCTGCCATTCCTCAACCGAAAGCTCGACACCGATATGACGCGCCAGGGCATTGAGGTGGATCGGGGCATTGGTCGAACCGCCGATAGCCGAATTAACGCGGATGGCGTTGATAAAGGCTTCCTTGGTCAGGATGTCCGAAGGCTTCAGGTCCTCGTGTACCATTTCAACGATGCGCTTACCCGTCAGGTAAGAGCATTCCTGACGGTCGCGGTGCGGGGCCGGAATAGCGGCCGAATAGGGCAACTGCATGCCCAAAGCTTCGGCCAGCGAGTTCATGGTTGTCGCCGTACCCATGGTGTTGCAATAGCCCGTTGACGGGGCCGAAGACGCCACGAGCTTGATGAAGCCCTGATAGTCGATCTCACCGGCGGCCAGAAGTTCACGCGCCTTCCAGACGATGGTGCCGGAACCCGTGCGCTCCCCCTTATACCAGCCGTTGAGCATTGGCCCGACGCTAAGGGCAATCGACGGGATGTTGACGGTGGCCGCTGCCATCAGGCAGGCAGGGGTCGTCTTGTCACACCCAATGGTCAGAACGACGCCATCGAGCGGATAACCATAGATGATTTCCACAAGGCCGATATAGGCGAGGTTACGGTCAAGGCCTGCGGTCGGACGCTTGCCGGTTTCCTGAATCGGGTGAACCGGAAACTCAAGTGGGATGCCACCGGCTTCGCGGATACCTTCACGGATGCGCTTGGCCAACTCAAGATGGTGGCGGTTGCACGGAGATAGGTCTGATCCCGTCTGGGCAATGCCGATAATCGGCTTGTCGGACTGTAACTCTTCGAGCGACAGGCCGAAGTTCATGTACCGCTCAAGATACAGCGCGGTCATGTCAGCATTTTCCGGATTATCGAACCATGCACGTGAACGCAGTTGGGTCTTGGAACGGGATACGGGATCGTTAGACATATTAGTCGGTGCTTTTTATAAGATTACGCAAAAGGATTATTCAGCCACGAAAATGTGGTGAACGGTCGTCTGGGTGTAGGTTTGGCCCGGATCGAGGCGGGTTGACGGGAAAGAGGGCTGATTGGGCGAATCAGGGAAATGCTGGGCTTCGAAGGCCACGGCATCACCCATGCGTGTCACCCGACCGTTCTTGCCGGGAATTTTACCATCAAGGAAGTTGCCGGTGTACATCTGAATGCCCGGTTCAGTCGTCAAAATCTTCATGCCGCGCCCTGAGGCTTCGTCGGTGAGGGTAACCGCCAGACGGGGCTCTTTGGTCACGCCGCCACGCAGGACGTAATTGTGGTCGATCCCCAGACCAATCAGGATTTGCGGATCACGGGCGTCACGCACACGGTCATTGATGATGGCCGGAGAGGTGAAGTCGAAAGGCGTGCCAGCGACTGGCGCGATATTGCCATAGGGAATAGCGGTCTCATCGGTCGGCAGATAACCGTCGGCTTCAAGTTGCAGTTTGGCCTCAAGCGCGCTACGGCCCGACTCAATGCCCGCCAGATTGAACAGGGCGTGATTGGTCAGGTTGACGACGGTCGGCTTATCGGTGGTGGCTTTATAGCTGACGGTCAGATCGTTGTTTTCGTTAAGGCTATAGGTCACTTCGGCAATCACCTTGCCCGGATAGCCTTCTTCGCCATCGGGGGAGATGTAGGTGAAGGTGACGCTGGCTTCACCGGCGGCACCGCCGTCTTTGACGGACTTAACCGTCCAGTTGACCTTGTCCCAGCCCTTGAGGCCACCGTGCAGATGGTTGCCGTTATTGTTCGTCGCCAGCGTATATTCCTTGCCATCAAGGGTGAACTTGCCCTTGGCAATGCGGTTGGCATAACGGCCAACGGTCACACCGAGATATTGCGGCGTATCGACATAGCCTTTGAGGTCATCATAACCGATGGTGATATCGGCAATGTCGCCCTTACGGTCAGGGGCGTGCAGCGCCTGAAGGGTGGCGCCATAGGAGATAACCCGGGCGGAAACGCCCTTATTATTCTTCAGGACAATGGCCTGAACCTTTGAACCGTCAGCCAGACTGCCGAAGTCTTCGGTAGTGGCGGTTGCGGCGATGGCTTGAGTCATGACACCCATTCCTCCAAATCCCACAAGCCCGGCCATTGCGGCGGATACGAATAGTTTTTTCATGAAGCCTGGAGCCTTTCCGTAAGGGATGATTAGCGTTTCCCGATAGTTTTATACACGATCGTTTTTTGGGGCGCAGTGTGTCCTGCGTCGTCGGTGAATGGTTTAGCCTTGGTTTTTAAGTCAGACAATAGCAAATATAGAGGCTGGCTATTTATATGACAAAATGTCGCTAAAAGCATAGGATATTTATCCCTGCTGACGGCGAAATCAAACCTTGAATTGATTGCCAAAAAACGTGGTTTGCCGTTTGGCGTAATTGCGGGTTTTTTGTTGCGCCAGCGCTATGGCGGCCTCAAGTGACATCTCGTCGCGCAGGTAAGCCCACAATTCGTTTAAGCCCAGCACGCGCAGGATCGGCCAGTCCGGTTTGAGGCCATTGGCGACCAGTGATTCGACTTCAGCCAGCGCCCCGTTCTGTATCATCAGCTTAAAGCGCTGATCACAACGTGCATAGAGTATGTCACGCTCAGGCTTCAGTATGGTGAGTTCATACTGGCCCTCAAGCAAAAGCGGCGTGTTGGATTGCTGCCAGACGCTTAAGGGTTTGCCGGTTTGCCAGAAGACCTCAAGAGCGCGCGTCAGGCGCTGGCGGTCATTGGGGGCGATGCGGGCCGCAGCGTCAGGATCATGCTGATGCAACAGGGCGCGGAAGGCATCTTCGCCCATCTCCTCATAGGCCTGACGGGCTTTTTGCCGCACGTCTTCGTCAATATCAGGGATTTCAGACAGGCCGCGTATCAGGCTGAGAAAATAAAGCCCCGTCCCACCAACCAGACACAGTGGTACGCCACCTGAAAGGGCGGCGTCAATATAGGGCCTGATGGCCCTGACCCAGTCACCGGTTGACCAAAGCTGATCGGCTGCGAGTATGCCGTACAGGTGGTGAGGCGCTACGGCCTCATCTGCGGCTGAAGGTCGCGCCGTCAGGAGGGGCGCATCACGATACAGCTGCATCGAATCCGCATTGACGATGACGCCACCGGTTTGTGCGGCCCAGTCGAGCGCATGGGCGGACTTTCCCGAAGCGGTCGGGCCAGCCAATAAAAATACGGGGGGGGAGGAAGCGGACATCTGCGAAAAAGGGTTGTCTTGTGTCTAATTAAGCCTATTTGAGCCTATAGGCGAAAACGCCCGCACTTACATCTAAAATTGGCACCTAAAACTAAAGGATACGGATCATGGCACAGGTAGACAAGGAAGCCGTCATTACGGCGCTCAATGGCCTGAAGGATCCGGTGTCAGGTGAGGGGCTCTATGCGGCGGGGCTTGTGCGTGGGCTGGTGTTGTCGCCCGGTCGGGTCGGGTTTATGATTGAAGTGCCGTCTGACAGGGTCACGCTTTATGGGCCGGTACGCCTTGAGGCCGAGCGTCTGTTGTCCTCGCTTGAGGGGATACAGAAGGCGCAGGTCGTCCTGACCGCCGAGGTCGAAAACCCGTCCGAGCCCGCGCCGCCGCGCCGTCCGGCAACCGCGCGTCTGGCCCCTCAGGCCGTGGATCAGCACGCCAAGGGGGCAGGCGGTAAGGGCAAGCCTGCGCCGGTGCCGACCGAGCGTCCCGCCCATGTGAAATATGTCGTGGCCGTCGGTTCAGGCAAGGGCGGCGTTGGCAAATCGACTGTATCCCTTAATCTGGCGCTGGGTCTGAAGGCGTTGGGGCTTAAGGTCGGGCTTCTGGATGCCGATATCTATGGCCCATCGGCCCCCGTTATGCTTGGGATTACCCAGCCGCCGACTTTCAATGAACATAAGCACATGGTGCCGCCGGTTGCCTTTGGCCTTAAGGTCAATTCGGTTGGTTTTCTGGTCGATGCCGATCAGGCGATGATCTGGCGCGGGCCTATGGCCTCTCAGGCATTGACGCAGCTTCTGACGCAGACCGAATGGGGGACGGCGGAGGCACCGCTCGATGTACTGGTGGTTGATCTGCCGCCGGGAACGGGGGATGTGCAACTTACCCTGACGCAAAAAACCCTGATTGACGGGGCGGTGGTGGTGTCCACGCCTCAGGAAATGGCGGTGATTGATGCCCGACGTGCTGTGACCCTGTTTGGCAAGACCTCTATTCCGGTGCTGGGCGTGGTGGAAAACATGGCCTATCTTGAGGGGCCATCGGGTGAAAAGATCGAAGTCTTTGGCCGTGGTGGTGCGAAGGCGCTGGCTGACGGATTGGGGATTACATTCCTGGGCGAAGTGCCGCTTGATCCGGCCTTGCGTAAGGCGACTGACGACGCACAACCGATTCAAAGCGGCGATGTGGCTGAGCGTTTTAAAGCCATTGCCGAAAAAGTGTGGGCAAAGCTCGGCTAATGTGCTTGCGGGCGGCACAATCGTAACTATCTCTGAGACAGTTTTGTTTCGGTAAGGTAGTTATTATGTCTCTGGATACGCTTTTTTCGCCATTTGGCCTCAAGTCATTACAATTGAAAAATCGCATCGTTATGGCTCCCATGACGCGGCAGTTTTCGCCGCACGGAGTGCCAACTCAGGACGTCGCCGCCTATTATCAGCGCCGTGCCGAAGGTGGCGTCGGGCTGATCCTGACCGAAGGTACGGTGGTTGAGCGGCCGTCATCCAAAAACGAACGCGATATTCCGAATTTTTACGGCGATGCTATTCCGGCATGGAAAAAGGTCGTTGAGTCGGTTCACGCCAAGGGCGGACTGATTGCGCCTCAAATCTGGCATACGGGCGCGGCATCAAGTCAGGGTGGCTATGATGCAGGCCCCAAGGAGTCGCCTTCCGGTCTTGATCTGGAGCTTAAGTCTCAGTGGTCGCCAATGACCGAGGCCGATATTGCTGACACGATTGCGGCTTTTGCTCGTGCGGCGGGTGACGCCAAAGTTGCCGGTTTTGATGCCATTGAACTGCATGGTGCGCACGGCTATCTGATTGACGAATTTTTCTGGGACAAGACCAACCGCCGCGAAGATCAGTGGGGTGGGGCAAGCATCGGTGAGCGCACACGCTTTGCCGTTGAGATCATCAAGGCCGCTCGCGCTGTCGTCGGCCCTGATTTCCCGATTATTATCCGTTTATCGCAGTTTAAACCCGGTGCCTATGACGCCAAGGTGGCGCAGACGCCCGACGAACTTGAGGCGTGGGTGCGCCCGCTGCTTGAGGCAGGCGCCGATATTATCCATGCCTCGCAACGGCGGTTCTGGGAACCTGAGTTTGACGGCTCGGATCTCAATTTTGCCGGCTGGGTCAAGAAGCTTACCGGTGCACCGGTCATTACGGTGGGGTCTGTGGGCCTGAGTGGGGATTTCATCAATGGCTTTGCCGGTGAAAAATCGGAACCGAGCGATCTGAATGAGTTGTTGCGTCGTCTGGATCGCGGTGATTTCGATCTGGTGGCGGTCGGACGGGCTTTGATCAGTGATCCGCAGTGGGTGGAAAAAGTGCGCCGCGGCGCTGATGATTTCAAATCCTTTGAGCGGACATTGTTGGGCAGCCTTTACTAGCTGTCGCAGATTGCCGCGCGCCAGATTGTCAGTGTGTCAGTCTGCCGCGCGGCATAATGCGCAGGTGCTATGCCACCCGCTGAGGCGTAATACGGCTTCATACCCATGCTAAGTTTAGGGAATTATGGTATGAAAGTTTTCTCCGTTGCCGCCGTCAGCCTTCTGGCCCTGTCCGCATCTGTTTCCGCTCAGGCGCAGGATTTTAAGCCTAAGGAAAAGGGCACCTTTATCGTCAATGCGCGCGTGACGAATGTCGGACCTGAGGAGTCGGGTGATATCAAAACGGCCGCAGGCGTTGATTCAGGTCTTGATGTAAAGGTCAACGACGACACCATCCCAAGCCTTGGCTTTACCTACTTCTTTACGGACAATATTGCCGTTGAGGCCATCCTAGGCACCTCAAAGCATGAGGTTCGCGCGGTCGGCGGTACAACCGATACCAAGGTGCATTCGACCTGGGTGCTGCCGCCCGTCGTGGCCGCACAATATCATTTCAATCCGAAAGCCCGCGTCAGCCCCTATGTCGGCGCCGGTCTGAATGCGATGGTCTTTTATAATGATAAGAACTTAAACGGTTTCGACGTCGAGCTGGATAACGGTATCGGCTACGCGCTTCAGGCCGGTGTCGATATCGCCGTCAAGGGTAACTGGCAGGTCAATATTGATGCCAAGAAGGTCTTTTTTGAAACCGATGCCAAGATCAACGGCGGCGACCTGAAATCCAAGGTAACGCTTGATCCGTGGGTTGTCTCGGTTGGCGCAGGCTATCGTTTCTGAGTATACGCCTAACCACCTTTTTAATCCTCAGGTGGGAGACTGCCCTGAGACCTTTGCCGCTAAACCCTCAAAACCGGTAGCCGTTTTGAGGAGGCGACTTTCAAAGGTCTCAGGGCTTTTTTTATCTATTGTTTCGGTCCCATGTTCAGCACAAAGGACGGCCCGATATCGACGGTCTGCTTCGAATGCGCCAGTTGCACGGCAAAGGCGGTGGTATCCTTGGGGTAGTCTTTGGTGGCGATGATTTCCACCGTGTACATTTCCCATTCGCCCTTGATCACATGGTCCTTCTGGATCAGGCCGGTATAGGGCGCGCCGCTTTCCTGAAGGCGTAAGGTGACCTTGGGGGCCGAGCCATCGGTTTCAACCGACTTCAGCCAGACCACGGCAACAATCTGATCACCCTGTTTGATGCGGCCCTTAATGGCGGTCTGAGCGGTGGCGTCCCACGGCTGGGCGCTGGCTTCGGTAACGACGACACGGCGGGCCTCTCCGCCCTGTACGGTCTCGTCCTTGATAGCTGAGTTGGTTTGTTTTGAACCATAGATACCATAGGCGGATACCGCCGGATTGTTAATCGCCTTTTTGAGGATATCTTCCTGAGCCATGGCCGCAGGGGCCATAACCACAGGCACCACAAGACTGGCGCTCAGAAAAGCCGTTACGGCTAAACGCAGTGTTTTCATATTTATTCTCCCCTGTTTTTATTTGGTTTTATGTGTGTAAGGCCCGATTACCGTACCGACAAACCCTCCGGCCTTACGGGTACTCAAAAAGGTGGCGTCGGTAGCCTCAACAAGCGGGCTCAGTTCTCCGCCTGTGCCGTATAGCGCCTCAAGCTGTGCACCATTGAACCTCAGTTCAAGATTAAGGGTATCGCCGTTAAAGGGGGCGCTGGCGATTAGTGTACCCTGTGCCGGATCAGAGGTGCTTTCGCGTTTATAAAGCGCAACCGCTGTCTGGCCCTCAAGCTGTGTCAGGCCGAAAAATAGATAGGCGTCATCGCTCTGTACCGCCAGCAGACCGGCGCGGTCGGCCGCGCTTTCAGGTCTGTAGGAGAGGGTGGTTGTCACGGTAGCGACATGATGCTGCTGACGGCGGCCAATAAAGGCGGGCGCACCTTTGGTGTTGCCCATGTGGTCGTCGGTGGCTTTGAGGACTAAGTTGCCATTGTTAATGTCATAAAAGGGTGCCGTCGGTGTGCGGATGCCTATCCATGCGGGCGACAGGGTGGCGTCGTCAAATTCTTCGACATAGGCGAAGTCACCTGTGGTCGGCGTCTTTGACTGGCCTTGTGCGGGCAGGTCGGGCTTATCAACCACAAAGGCAATCCGTTTACCGTCTTCAAGGATACGCGGCCAACCATCTTCCCATGTCACCGGCAACAGGAAGGTTTCACGCCCGATATTATACAGATCAGGCCCGTAAGGCCGTGTGGCAAGGAAGCTTGCCCACCAGTCGCCGGTCTGGGTTTGCACGAACTTGGCATGACCCGCTGAGGTGACCGGATGGTCGCGGTTGGGATCAAGGGTGCGCTGGCTGAGGATCGGATTGCCTTTATGCGGCACAAACGGGCCACGAACAGAATCTGAGCGGAAGACAACCTGTGAATGCTGATCACCTGTGCCGCCCTCTGCGGCAATCAGGTAATAGAAGCCGTCTTTTTTAATCAGGTGCGGGCCTTCGATCCAGCTGGGTTTGGTCGATATGTCCACGCCGCCATTGACGATCAGGGTGCGCTCACCGGTCAGTTTTAAGGTTTTCGGATCAAAAGCCTGAATCCAGATGGCGCGATGGCCGTCATAAAGCGGTTCACCGATCGGCGGGCCGTTATTGAGCATATAGGCCTGACCGTCTGTATCGAGGAAGATGGACGGGTCTATGCCGTCAAAGTCAAACCATACCGGATCAGACCACGGTCCGGCGGGGTCTTTGGCGGTGATAATAAAGTTGCCACCGCAATCGACGCAGGTATTGACGATAAAGAAGGTGCCCTCATGATGGAAAATATCCGGCGCGAAGACGCCGCGTGACACGCCGAGGTTGCTGAAATTCAGTTGTGACGGTCGGTCAATGGCATTGCCGATCTGTGTCCAGTTCACAAGGTCTGTGGAATGGAACACCGGAATGCCCGGAAAATGGGCAAAGGTCGAATTGATCAGGTAATAGTCATTGCCGACGCGGGTGATGCTGGGGTCGGGATAATAGCCTGACAGGATGGGGTTAATGTACTGGTTGGCGGTCGGCTTGACTTGTGCGCTTTCCTGAGACTTGCCGACATAACCGAAGCGCTCAAAGCGGGCTTCGGCAGCGACGGCCTTATCGACGCCACCATAAAAACCTGCGCAACCGCCGAGAGAAAATGCCAGAAGCAGGGCACCGGATTTGAGCATAAGGCGCATGATCTACCTCGCTGGGGCGGCTTTGAGCGCCGAGGCTATGGCTTCGCGGATCGGCTTAGGGCGGAAATCCGTGTCATAAGGTGTCGGGCGCTGAGGTTTGCCGTCGGCCCGCGGGGCAAAGCCCTGCAACCAGCTATAGTTATCGACCAGTCCCCAGCACAGCACGGCCTTTAATTGCGGATATGAGAGCATGAAGTCGAGATAGTCCTTGGTCACCGCCGCCTGCTGGGTATCTCGGTTTTTGATGTCGGCGGGCAGGTCCTTGTCGTTGACATCCAGTTCGGTGATCAGAAGATTATAGCCCATGCCGACGATTTCATCGATAAAGGCCTTCCATTCCTTGTGCTGGATATTGTCGATGCGCCCGTCATTGCCCAGGTGGCTCTGGACGCCAAAGGCATCGATGGGGACGTTCTCTTTTTTGAACTTCTCCAGTAGCTTAAGTACGCCGTAGCGGTGGGTTTCGTTGCCTTTTTCCCAGCCCATATAGTCGTTATAAACCAGTTCCGTGCCCGGCGCATATTCACGTGCCGCCTCATAGGCAACACGCAGGGCATCAAAGCCCATAGCCTTGGTGAAGGGCGTGTCGCGTACCAGACCGGTCTGCGGGTCTATGGTTTCATTGACGACATCCCACGAATAGATGCGGCCTTTGTAATGCTCGCATACCGTTTCGATATAGTCGCGCAGGAAGCGTTCACATTCGGTGGCAGGGAAGGGGCCGAAATCATAGTTCAGTACCCACTGAGGCAGGAAGTCAACACGGTTCCAGAACAGGGTGTGGCCGCGCATCTTCATACCGTTTTCGAGCGCGAAGTTCGTCAGGCGGTCAGCGGGCTCAAAATCATAGCGATCAGGCTGGGCGGCAATGACGTAAATCTTGTGCTCGTTCTCTGCCACCAACACATTGCATTCAGCTTTAAGCAGTTCCCGATAGCGGGCATTCTCAAACGTACCGGTGAGTGTGCCCGGTTTGCCTGCCCCGACAGCGGAACCGAACAGCAGGCCTTTTTCCGCCGCCAGATCTTTCAGCGGCGTGGGCGAAGCCGCAAATGCAGGCAGCGCACATGCAATGGCGCCCGTGGCCGTGATACCGGCAAGGGCCTGTAACGTCTGACGGCGTGAAAGTAGCCTTGAGGAGTTCATTCGCTTCACCTGTTGATTTTATATTATTTGTTAGCGCTAACAAAACCGCGTTTAAGGAAAGGCGTCAACTCTATTTGTGCCGTTTCACGTAAAATTCAGTTGAGGCGGCAGGGGGCGCAAAAAGACGCACCGGAATGTTTCCGGTGCGTCAGTTTTTTCTCGCTAAAGCGTGGCGTTACTTAGAATGTACCACGAATAACGAAGGTCACGCGACGGTCGTTTACGAACCATGAGCGACCGGCTGTCAGCAGTTGATTGTTGAGAATTGCCCGGGTGTGGGTGATCTCGTTGTTCAGGTTAACACCCTGAACCCCAATCTTGATCTGCGGCGTGATATCATAGAAGAGTGAGGCGTCGATCTGACCGCCGCCTTCCTGCATGATAGGTTGATAAGGGACGATAACGTCACGTACGGTGATCAGGAAGTCTGAGCGGTAGTTATAGGCCAGACGTGCAGACAACCCGTATTTTTCATAGAAAACAGCGAGGTTGGCATTCCGCTTGGACAGGCCCTGCAGCGGCAGCAGCGACGTATCAATTATCGAGACACGACCAGCGGCAACGTCCGGATCGGTTGCGGAGAGCGTGCTTTGGCTCACGTTAGACGACGAAATATATGAGTAGTTCGCGTTGACGCCCAGTCCGTCAAATGGAGATGGCAGGAAATTGAACGTCTGTTGGTAAGCCAGTTCGAAACCCTTGATTTTCGCCTTGTCAGGTGAATTCATTGGCTGGCTGATAACGCCTTCGAAGGTTACGCCATTGTTCGTGAGCGGAACCGTACGCGTATCATTAGTCACGACATTATACAGTTCCTTATGGAACAGGGCCAAAGTCAATGACCCGACAGGTGCGAAGTACCATTCTGCCGAGAGGTCAATATTATTTGATGTGGTAGCTGTGAGATTAGGGTTGCCTATCCCTGCGACCACACGTGGTACACCGCCGTTAGCCTGAACGGTTTCACGGGCGTTATCCTGAAGATCCATCGCATAGTTTTGATAGTTACGAATGACACCCATTTCAGGATAGGTAAGTGTCTTGGACAGCCCCAGACGGAACACCCACTCAGGGCTTGGCTGAACCTTCAGGTTAAAGCTCGGCAAGAGGTAACGCATGTCGGTTTTTGCCGAAACCGGAATAATAGCACCGTTGGAAAAAGCGCGAACCTGATCACGTACTGCAGGGGAAAGGTCATTACAGAATACGCTTTCCGCCCGTGCCGCGGCGCATTGTGCTTCGGTCATCATGGAAGCGAAGGGGAAAGCAATATAGCCATCCGATTGACGATTGGTCGATGTATAGCGAAGGCCGACATTGCCGGAATAAGTCCAGCCATTATCGGCTTCGTGACGGTACTTGACCATAACGTAAGCGGCTTTGTTGATCTCGTTGATCGGGTTTATTTCGTTCGCGCGGAACGGCCCGTCAACCACATCACAGCGAAGATCGGCAGGTACCCAGTTTTGCGGTGCCGGTGTGCCGTCGCCGCAGACAAAATCCGGATGCTGCGGGTCACGCCAGGTGCTGCTGATTGCGGACGCAAAATCACGATAGGTCTGATAATCTGCTACGGCATCAATTGAAGAATACCAGCGCGGCGTATCCAATGGATGGCTGATTTCACCATTCATGAAATTATCGAAGCCGAACAGGTAGCCATTCGATGATGCGGCCTGACCATTGTTGAGGGTTTCATCAAGCCATACAGGACCGGTACCGCCCCAAATTTCTGATACAGCCCCCCAATTATAGCTGGAGAAACGCGTTGTTTGGTCGCGTTCAGCCCAGCGGGCACCGAATGAAATCGAGGTTATGTAATTATTGGGTTCGAAAATATATTCGCTATCGGCGCGGAAGGAAAGGAGTTCGCCTTCCGAACGTTCGAAGTGATCCATGGCCGCCCGCCAGAATGTATTGTACGGGTCGGCATAGGTTGGATGGTCAGGGCCTGCATAAAGACCACACCCATTATCGTTATCCCAGTCTCCGTTAGCCGGATCACATGGGGTGCCATTGGGGCTGAGAAGGGTTGGGGTGCGGAAGCGAATATCAGGAATGTCTTTGCCGTTGGTGCGGATTTCGACGTCCTGGAAAGATGAAGACCAGAGGCCGTGGTCATCTACAACCACATCAGATTTCACATGCTGAAGGTCGAACTTGAAGCCCCAGCGCTCATTAGGGGTCCATTGCAGGGCCAGACTCATATCCTGAGTCATGTATTCCTGATTTTGATCGCGGCGCTGGTTATTGGATTGCAGTCCGTAACGTGGCGTACGGCTGTCGTTACCACCCGCCACATCCGAGCGCCAACCGGTGTAACCACTGATCAGGCCGTTGGTGAAGACGCCGCTTTGATCATATTCAACATCCGTACCGTAGACGGGGAACGAATCGCCGTTGCTGGTGACATTGTCGGTAGCAATTTCAATTGTGTGTTCGGTCCACGCCTGAGTGGCTTCGGAACGCAGGAACTGGAATGTTGCCAGCATCGTATCGTCAGTGGAACGCCACTGAGCAGCCACGCCGTAACCTTCGCGCTTACGCTCAGACGTTTGTGTGCGCATGACGGCGCCACGAGGGAAATAAACGCCTGCATTCCCGTTGCAGGAAACGCCTGGAGCCGTGACAGGTGTGGCGGGGGCTGTGGGATTGTTCGCGTCGTATGTTAAAATATCATCGCGGCAGGAATAGTTGGAAAGCTGGGCACCGTCCGAGCGGGTAGTCAATTCCGAATTGACATAGTTGACCAGCAAACCAAACTCACCAACTTCGGTGTCCCAACGGTTTGAATAGAGGGCTGAATAGGTGGGCGTCCACTTTTTTGCGAAATCACCATAAGAGCCTTCAGCGGAGAAGGAGAAAACCTGACCGCTTGAGCCAAACGGGACGCGTGTACGTAGATTGACTGTACCCGCGATACCGCCTTCGATCATGTCGGCAGAAGGATTCTTAAAGACATCTACACCTGCCATAAGTTCGGACGGTACATCGGCAAAACTCAGTGCGCGACCATTGTTGGCAGAGAAGGAATCGCGACCATTCAGCTCTGAACGGGTAAGATTCAGGCCGCGGACCGTGACGCCAGAACCTTCAACAGAGAAGTGGTCGGGGTCAACGCCGGCAGCGAAGCGGTTAATCGATACGCCGGGGATACGTTGAAGCGCTTCGGTAACCGAGCGGTCGGGCAGGGCACCGATATCTTCAGCCGTAACCGAATCGACGATGACGTCTGAAGTTCTTTTGATGTTTTGCGCGTTCTGTAATGAACGACGGATGCCGGTAACGACGACCTCTTCGACTTCTTCGGCCGCAGGTGCTGTGTTTTGCGCAAAGGCGGGGGCGGCAAAAGCCGACAAAGCAACGGCCGAAACGCCGCAAAGCATAGCTGCTGCGGATACATTGCGACCGTATGGGCGCGGCGTGCCGCGCGTACGTTTTGAGTCTCTCATGATGTTCTTCCCTGATTGATGATAGTTTGTTAGCGCTATCATTCTCGTATTTTTTAGGTTAGTATAAAGCTTGTGTCAAGAATGCGTCACAAGTCATAAGGGGAAGAGTTGCATAAATATACATATAAAGGGAAGTTATATGCTTAGGTTGCACTGCAATAGATAAATGTGTCTGACAATATATACATTAATCCGACAAAATGGATAATTATCATATAAATAAGGGCGGGCAGGGCGCATATATTGAATCTGCACGGGGGCGGATGAAAGTGACTGATTGTAATGATAAAAAAATAAAGCGTGTTCTGATTGTTGGTGGCGGCACATCGGGATGGATTGCGGCTGCGAGTCTCTCTCATCTTTATAATCACGCGGATTTGAATATTCGTCTGGTGGAATCGCAAGAAATCGCCACGGTGGGCGTGGGTGAAGCAACTGTGCCACACATCAGATATTTTAACGCACGCCTGGGTCTGGACGAGCGTGAATTCATGAAAAGCACGCAGGCGACCTTCAAATTGGGCAATGAATTCCGCAACTGGGGCCGCGAAGGTCTGCGCTATGCCCATCCGTTCGGCGCTTTTGGCGAATCTGTGGCTGGTGTCGGCTTTCACCATCACTGGGTCAGGGCGCATAAAAAAGGGCTGGCGTCCGAGATTGGTGACTATGCCTTGTCGGTACAGATGATGAATAAGGGGCGGTTTGCCTTACCTGACAAAGACCCGCAATCGGTTTTATCGACCTTTTCCTATGCCTATCAGTTTGATGCCTATCTCTATGCCGCTTATTTGCGCAAATACAGTGAGGCGCGCGGGGTCGTACGCACCGAAGGCAAGGTCACCCATGTCGAGCAGCATCCGGAAACCGGCGATGTTACGGCCATTCAGCTGGCCAGCGGTGAGCGCATTGTGGCGGACCTGTTTATTGACTGCACGGGCTTTCATGGCCTGCTGATCGAGCAGACACTCAAAACCGGCTACGAGGACTGGAGCCACTGGCTGCCCAATGACCGGGCCTGGGCGGTGAACTGTGAAATCCGCGAGGGTCATCTGCCTCTCACGCGCAATACAGCACATAAGGTTGGCTGGCAGTGGCGCATTCCTCTGCAACACCGGCTGGGCAATGGCTATGTCCATTCCAGCGCCTTTATAGATGAGCAGGACGCGCTCGATACGCTGATGAATAATCTTGAAGGGCCGACTCTCACTGAGCCGAAGCTTCTGAAATTCGTCACCGGAAAGCGTAAGAAACAGTGGAATAAGAATGTGGTGGCGATCGGTTTGTCGTCAGGCTTTCTTGAGCCGCTTGAATCGACCTCGATCCACCTTATCCATCTGGCGGTGACCAATCTGGTTGAGATGTTCCCCGACAAGGATTTCCGCGACGAAGACCGTGATGAATATAATCGCATCATGAGCATGGAATATACGCGGGTACGTGATTTTCTGATCCTGCATTATCACGCCACCGAGCGGACAGATTCCGAGTTTTGGAACTATTGCCGGACGATGGAGATACCTGACGCCCTGAAATATGAGATGGACCTGTTCCGTCAGCGGGCCGTTGTGGTCAATTACAAGCAAAAATTCTTCCTGGAGCCGAGTTGGTTGTCGGTCTATTTCGGGCAGGGCGTCATGCCGGACAGCTATGATCCTTTGAGTGAGCGTCTGAACGATGCGGAACTTGAGGCGCTGATGGTGCATACCAAATCACGCATTGATCAGGCGGTGGACGCCATGCCGTCCAATGGAGCCTTCCTTGAGGCCTATTGCCCGGGATCGGTTACACCGGAAAAGGCGTTGCACTAATATGACAGCGCTCAGACACTTAGTTATTATTGGCGACAGCTATGCGGCATGGATGGCAGCAGCCTTTCTGGGGCATAGCCTGAAGGCGCTGGATGGGCGTCAGTTGACACAGGTCAGTGTGGTGGCGACGGATGCGCCACAAAGCCGCCGTGCCTTAAGTGCGCCGCCCTCGTTTCGTGCCTTCAATGCGCGCATCGGCCTCAATGAGGCGCAACTGTTCACGGCGGCGAAGGCCTTACCGTTTTATGGAAGCCAATACGACGGGTTTGGGGATGGTACTGGTTCGGGGGCGTTCTGGCGCGCCTTTGGTGACTATGGCGTGCGCCTGAATACAGCCCCCTTCCATCATTTCCTGACCTGGCAGGCGCAGCAGACGGGGATGGTCGATATAGACGACTATGCCCCCGCGGTGAAACTTGCGGCTTCGGGGCGTTTTACACCGCCCGTGTCGGCGATGGAGTCTCCGCTTTCCGGCGTGGGCCATGGCCTCAATCTTGATACCGCAGCCTACAGGCGCTTGCTGAAAACGGCCTCTCCTATGGTCAGAGTCATTGAAGGCACGCTGTCTGGTTTTAGCCGTGATGAGCTGGGGAGGGTCAGTGCGATACAGCTTGAGGGCGGTCAGACGGTCGAGGCGGACTTTTTCATTGATGCTGACGGCTGGCTGACGGAACAACGGAATGTGCCGTTTGTGGCCGCAGTCGGCTTGTCTCATGATCGGGCTATTGAGGTCGGCGCCCTTCATGCCGATGAACGGGCGGCCAATCATATTACGGCGGTGGACGGCGGCTTTATGCTGCGGCGGCCCGTGGGCGGCGAAGACCGTATTCGGCTGGTATATGACAGCCGCCAAATAGATACGGATCAGGCGCGAAACCTGTTGGGAGACATGGGTGCCGAAGCCGAAATCGAAACCTTTGTACAGGGCCGCCGCACCGCCTTCTGGCAGGATAATGTGCTGAGCATCGGTGAGGCCTCAGGGGTACTGGACGGCATTGGCCTGCATGAACTGATGTTTGTTCAGCACGAACTGACGCAGTTTCTGGCGCTGTTTCCCGATCAGGAAAGTCGGCCGGAACTGGCGCGCGAATATAACCGTGTCCTGACCCAGAGCTTTGACCGTACGGCTGATTTTGCGCGGCTGCATTATGCGGAATCAGGCTGGTCAGAAAGCGTGCGGCAAAAGGTCAGCTATTTCCGAAGTCGCGGTTACATTCAGATGCTGGACGACGAAACGGCCAGTGAAGCCGACTTCCTTTCACTTTTGTGGGGGCGGGGCATCCGGCCTGAGCGTTATGACCGCACGATTGATGCGCTCGACAAGGCTTTGACGCTGAAAAGACTTGAACAGATGCGCAATATCATCAACCATGAAATCAATCGCCTGCCATCCTTTGCCGTACTCCGGCAGCAGATAGAGCAGGCGGCGTCAGGGCGGGCCTGAACCGCCGTGACGTTATTTAAATATACAGAGGAAGCAGGAGCGTAGGTTTATGCGTGAGAACCGGATTCAGTCGATCATCATTATCGGTGGCGGCACGGCGGGGTGGATGACGGCAGCGGCCTTGTCCAAGATTCTGGGTAAGGACTATGCCGACATAAGGCTGGTCGAATCCGAACAAATCGCTACGGTGGGCGTCGGCGAAGCGACCATTCCGCAGTTGAATGTTTTCAACCGGCTTCTGGGGTTGGATGAGAACGACTTTGTCCGTCAGACTAATGGCTCATTTAAGCTCGGTATCGAGTTTGTTGACTGGGCGCGTAAGGGCGATCGCTATTTCCATCCTTTTGGTCCGTATGGCGTTGATATGCGCGGCGTATCATTCCATGCCTACTGGCAAAAGCTTCAGACCCTTGGGGTGGTGGATTCAATTTCCGACTATAACCTGATGTCGGTCGCTGCACGCGAAAATCGCTTCATGCGCGCGGATCGTTCGGCGAAAAATTCACCCATCGCCAATATTTCCTATGCCTTTCACTTTGACGCCAGCCTCTATGCCAAATTCCTTCGGCGGTTTTCCGAAGCACATGGCGTCACCCGCGTCGAAGGCAAAGTCGTTGATGTCGAACAGAATCCGGAAAACGGTTTTGTCACCGCCATTAAGCTTGAGAATGGTGAGCGCCTTGAGGCTGAACTGTTTATCGACTGCTCAGGCTTCCGGGGCGTGTTGATCGAGCAGGTGCTGAAAACCGGTTATAATGACTGGTCGAAATATCTGCCTAATAACCGTGCCTGGGCGACGCAGTGCGAATATCACCGTGATGAAAACGGCAAGACCGTCGGTTTTACACCTTTCACACGGGCAACAGCGCGTGAGGCGGGCTGGCAATGGCGTATTCCGCTTCAGCACCGTATCGGCACGGGCTATGTGTTCTCGAATAATTTTGTCGATGAAGAAAAGGCGCGTGACACACTCCTTCAGAATCTGGACGGCAAATATATTCAGGAACCCCACCTGATTAAATTTGTCGGTGGTCATCGCAAGAAGTTCTGGAACAAAAATGTTGTGGCGATCGGTCTGGCGGCGGGCTTTATGGAGCCTCTGGAATCGACCTCGATCTTCCTGATCCAGAGCGGTATCGCCAAGCTTCTGCAACTGTTCCCCGATAAGGATTTTGAACCGGCGGACCGTGACCGCTTCAATACCTTAAGCACCAACGAATATGAATATATCCGCGATTTTCTTGTGCTGCATTTCAATGCCACGGAACGCGATGACACGCCCTATTGGGACTATTGCCGTAATATTCCGCTGCCTGACCGGCTTAAGGAAAAATACGAAGTATTCCAAAGCCGCGGGCGTATTTTCCGCGAAGACCTTGAACTGTTCAATGACACAAGCTGGTTTGCCGTCATGACCGGTCAGAGAATGCAGTCACGAAGCTATGATCCGGTCGTTGAGATGTTGACGGATGAGGAACTGAAGGCCAGACTGCATGACATCAAGGACGTCATCTATCGATCGTCACAGGTCATGCCCAGTCAGGCTGAGTTTATTAAACGCCACTGTGCTTCACCAGAGTTCGTACACGGCTGAGTTCGCCGTTGAGATACCGCTCCGCCGCAGACGGAGCGGGACGCTTTTTGAATAACAACCAGAAAAAAACCACTACAAGGGAAGTATGAAATGACCCAAGCTACGACAACCGTTACGCGCCGAGGTTTCACTGCAAATGTTAGCGCTACCGCTCTGTTTTTAGGCGTCGCCGGATCGGCCTCAGCCCAGGGCAAACCGCTCTATAAGGACGCCAGCGCTTCGGTTGAGGCGCGCACCAACGACCTTCTGGGGCGCATGACCTTAGAGGAAAAAGTCGCCCAGATGCAGTGTATCTGGCTCGAAAAGGGCAAGATCAACAACCCCAAAGGCGATTTTGACCCGAAAAAAGCGTCTGCGGAATTCCCCAATGGCCTCGGTATGATTGCCCGCCCAAGCGACAAGCGCGGCATGAGCGAGGGTAATGAAAATGCCGGTGCTGACGCCGAGGTCGTCAACCGTACCGCCTTTGAAACGGCGACCTATATCAATGCGGCGCAAAAGTGGGCCGTTGAAAAAACCCGTCTGGGCATCCCGATGTTTATGCACGAAGAATCCCTGCACGGCTATGTGGCACGCGATGCGACCTCATTCCCGCAGGCCATTGCCATGGCCTCGGCCTTTGATCCGCAAATGGTCGAAGACATCTATGCCGTCTGCGCCAAGGAAATGCGGGCGCGTGGGGCCAATCTGGCTCTGACGCCGGTGGTTGATGTCTGCCGTGAGCCGCGCTGGGGCCGCGTTGAAGAAACCTTTGGTGAGGACACCTATCTGATGGGCGTTCTGGGTGTGGCCTCGGTCAAGGGCTTCTCAGGTACTGAGCGTAAGCTGGCACCTGATAAGGTGTTTGCGACCCTGAAGCACATGACCGGTCACGGTCAGCCGGAAAACGGCACCAATGTCGGGCCAGCGCAGATTTCCGAGCGCGTCCTGCGCGAAGTCTATTTCCCGCCGTTTGAAAAGATCGTCAACGAAACGCCTATCGCGGCCATCATGCCGTCCTATAACGAAATCGATGGTGTGCCATCACACGCCAACCGCTGGCTGCTGACGAAGATCCTGCGTGAGGAGTGGGGCTTTAAGGGGCTGACGGTTTCCGACTATTTCGCCATCAAGGAACTCATCAGCCGTCACCAGTTGACGCCGAACCTCAAGGAAGCCGCCTTCCGAGCGCTTAAGGCCGGTGTTGATATCGAAACCCCGGACGGTGAAGCCTATCCGCATCTGGTGGAACTGGTCAACGAAGGCCGCATCAGCATCGCCGAGATTGACACCGTTGTGCGCCGTATTCTCGAATGGAAGTTCCTGTCGGGTATGTTCGAGGCCCCTTATGTTGATGCGAAGAAAGCCGATAGCCTGACGGCAACACCTGAGGCGGTGAAACTGGCACATGACTCGGCCCTCAAGTCGGTCGTGCTCCTGAAAAACAACGGCATGTTGCCGCTGGATGGCAAGACCGTCGGCAAGGTGCTGTTGCTCGGTACACACGCCAAGGACACGCCGATCGGTGGCTATTCCGACATTCCGCGTCACGTGGTGTCGATCTATGAGGGCCTTGAGCGCGAAGCCAAACAACAGGGCTTCACGCTCGAATACCGCGAAGCTGTGCGCATCACCGAAAAACGCGACTGGGCGGCCGATGAGGTGCATTTCGTCGATCCGGCGGTCAATCGTCGCCTGATTGCCGAAGCGGTTGAGTCGGCGAAAACCGCCGACACCATCATCATGGTTCTGGGGGACAATGAGCAAACCTCACGTGAGGCCTGGGCCGACAACCATCTGGGGGATCGTGACTCGCTTGATATGGTTGGTGAGCAGAACGAACTGGCCGAAGCCATTTTCGCACTGAAAAAACCAACCACTGTGTTCCTGCTCAATGGCCGACCCTTGTCGATCAACCTGTTGCAGGAAAAGGCCGACGCGATTGTCGAAGGCTGGTACCTCGGGCAACAGACCGGTTTTGCCGCCGCCGACATCCTGTTTGGCCGTTACAATCCGGGCGGTAAACTGCCGATCAGCTTTGCGCGCAATACGGGCCAGTTGCCGGTATTTTATAATCACAAACCTACGGCACGACGCGGCTATCTCGGGGGCGACACCTCGCCGCTCTATCCGTTCGGGTTCGGCCTCAGCTATACGACCTTCGATATTTCCGAGCCGCGTCTGTCGAAATCAACCATCGCTACCAATGAGACGGTAACGGTTCTGGTCGATGTCAAAAACACCGGTTCACGCAAGGGTGATGAGGTGGTGCAGCTTTATATCCGCGATGACTTTGCCTCCGTCACCCGTCCGGTGAAGGAACTGAAGGGTTTTAAGCGCGTCACGCTTGAGCCGGGTGAAACCAAGACGGTTGAGTTGAAAATCGGCCCTGCGGAGCTTGAGTTCTTCGACACCAGCATGACCCGTGTCGTCGAAGCCGGTACCTTCACCATCAGCGTTGGCCCTAACAGTGTGGACCTCAAGAACGTCACCCTGACGGTGGCGTAAATGAAGTCGCTGATCAGCGTTCTGACCCTGAGCTTCGCCCTTGCGGGCGGGGCTCAGGCCGCCGCCCCGTACCTGAAAACACAGGGAACGACCCAGCAACTGATCGTCGATGATCAGCCGTTTCTGATCCTTGGGGGGGAACTGGGCAATTCGACCGGTTCCTACCTGCCTAATCTGGCGAAACAGTGGGAGACATTGAAAGCTGGCGGCCTGAATACGGTGCTGATCCCCCTGACTTGGGAGCAGCTTGAGCCGGAAGAGGGGCGTTTTGACTTCACCCTGACGGACGGCATTATCCGTCAGGCGCAGGCAAATGATATGCGCGTGGTCTTTCTGTGGTTTGGGGCTTGGAAAAACTCCATGTCCACCTATGTGCCCGCATGGGTGAAGCACGACCCGAAACGCTTTTCCCGTGCCCGCAACGGTGACGGTCAGGCGCAGGATATTTTAAGTGCGCATGATCCCGATACGCTTGAGGCGGATCGCAAGGCCTTTGCCGTCCTGATGGCGCATCTGGCGAAAAATGACCCTGACCACACGGTGATCATGGTTCAGGTGCAGAACGAGATTGGTATGCTGCCGTCGGCCCGCGACCACAGCCGTGAGGCGGAAGCCGCGTGGAAAGGGCCCGTGCCTGCCGCGCTGACGGCTTATCTGACAAAGAACCGCGCCCGTCTGCATCCGCAGATGAAGGCCCTGTGGGACGCCAATGGCGCGAAAGCCAAAGGCACATGGGCCGAGGTATTTGGCACGTCCGATGCGGCGCAGGAGGTGTTTCAGGCCTGGGGCTATGCGCAATATGTCGAGACGCAGGCCAGATCGGGTAAGGCCGCGCATAATATCCCGTTATTCGTCAATGCCGCGCTTAATCAGGCCGGAAAAAAGTCGGGCGAATATCCGTCCGCCGGGCCATTACCGCATCTGTTTGATGTCTGGAAAGCTGGTGCGCCGACCATTGATATTCTGGCGATTGATATTTACTGGCCGGATTTTGTGCACTGGGTGCAGCAGTTCAAACGCCATGACAATACCCTGTTCATTCCTGAATCGAACCGTGCCGAACGGGCCGAGGCGGGGGCTGAAGCCTTCTATGCGTTTGGTGAACTGGATACGATCGGGGTCTCTCCGTTTGCGATAGAAAACCTGCCGCGTGACGGGCGCTTAAGTGAGGCCTATGGCCTGCTGAAAAACCTGTCACCACTCATTGCCGCCCATCAGGGCAAAGGCACCATGCGGGGCCTGATTGCGCCTGTGGATGGTGAGGGCAAGGTCGATACGACACCTCAGTTCTTTGAGTTGGGTGGCTATCGCTTTAAGGCGGTATTTGTCGATCCGTGGACGCCTAAGGATCAGCAGAAACATGCGACCCACGGCGCGCTGATTATCCATACGGCTAAGGATGAGTTTATCGTCGCGGGCTCAGGGGTCACTCTGACCTTCGAAGACCCGAAAGGCCATGACCGGATTGCCATTGACCGGATAATCGAAGCCGAGTTCATTGACCGGCAATGGCAGGACGGGCGCTGGCTCAATGGTGACGAGAGTCATCAGGGGCGGCATCTGCGCCTGCCCCCCAGTCATTTCGGCGCACAACGCCTGAACCTCTACAGGTACAGATAGCCCATGGTAAAACCGGTACGCGTTTATGAGAACGTCACCAAAGAACAGTTTGAGGCGGAGATCATCCCCTCAAACCGTCCGGCGGTGCTCAAGGGTCTGGTGGTGGACTGGCCGGTGGTCAGACTGGCGCAAACCTCACCTGAGGCCCTTTGCAACTATCTTAAGCAGCATGATACTGGTAAACCGGCGCAGGCTTTGACGCTTGAGGCGCAGCACAGAGGGAAATTCTATTATACGCCGGATTTTGCAGGGCTTAATTTTCAGAAAATTCCGACAACCTTAAGCGCCTCACTTGACTGGCTGTTGCAACATCAGGGGCAGTCACCCCGCGAAGGGGAATGCGCTGCCCATGTACTTCAGGCCCTGATCGCGCACGAATATTGCCCGCCGTTTGTTAATGAAAACCGGGTCGGTTTGCTTGATCCGCGTCTGGGGCCGCGCTTCTGGATCGGTAATGCCGCCCGTACCCAGACCCATTACGATATTATGGACAATATCGCCTGTAATGTGTCGGGTGAGCGCACCTTTACGCTGTTTCCACCTGAGCAATTGCCTAATCTTTATCCGGGGTCGTTTGATCTGACGCCTAATGGCACGCCCATAAGTTTGCCGGATGTTATCGCGCCGGAACTGGGTAAATATCCGAAATTTGCCGACGCTTTAGAAACTGCGGAACAGGCAGTGCTTGAGCCGGGCGATGCCATCTATATCCCCTATTTCTGGTGGCATGACGTGCAGGCGCGGGGGGCGTTCAATATGCTGGTCAACTATTGGTGGCGTCCGGGACGCCCTGATCTCATGCCGCCCTATCCGGCATTTTACATGGCCCTTGCGGCTTTTGCCCATATGACACCCGAAATGCGCGCAGGCTGGAAAGAGATGTTTGACCATTTCATTTTCCGCGTGAACGGCGAACCGTTTGCCCACCTGCCCGAAGCGCAGCGAGGCATGTTTGGCCCCATGCCCCCTGAGCGTATGGGCAGCCTGAAAAATTTCATTCTCAGCATGCTGAGGCCCAATAAATAAAAATCTGAGGAAACGACCCATGCGACTTAAGATGATTGCCGCATTACTGGCCGCTACCGCTCTTACACCTTTATCAGTACTGGCCTGTGATACGCCGGTAAGTGTCTGTGACCGTGACACAGGGGCGGCTTTTGCACTGATACGCAACGCCACTCCCGTCAGCATCTATGTTGACGCCACGGATGATCCGGCGGTTTTGCATGTGGCCGGAAACTTCGCCAAGGACCTTGAGCGGGTATCGGGCAAACCGGCGACGGTGGTACATGACCTTAAAAACGCCAAAGGGCAGGTGGTGATCATCGGATCGCTGGGGCACAATTCTGTTGTTGACGGGCTTGTGGCCTCGGGTGCGGTGCGGGCCGACGACCTCAGCGGCCAATGGGAAGCCTATCGTCAGGTGGTGGTCGATAAGCCGTTTGCGGGTATTGATCGGGCCTTGGTGATTGTTGGCTCCGACCGGCGCGGGGCGGTGTTCGGCACCTATGATATTTCCGCGAAAATCGGTGTGTCGCCCTGGTACTGGTGGGCGGATGTGCCGGTCGAGCGTCGCCGGTCGGTCTATATCACCGCTGGTGAGCGTCAGGATCAGCCCAAGGTGAAATACCGTGGCCTGTTTATCAATGATGAGGAACCGGCCTTTGGCAACTGGGCGCGGGAAAAGTTCGGCGGCATCAATGCCGATATGTATGAGAACGTTTTTGAGCTGAATCTGCGGCTTAAAGGCAATTTCCTGTGGCCTGCCATGTGGGGCAAGGCGTTTAACGACGATGACCCGCGTAACTATAAACTGGCTGATGAGATGGGGATCGTCGTCAGCACGTCTCACCACGAACCCATGATGCGGGCGCAGGACGAATGGCACCGCAATAAAGATCAGGGCGTGACCGGCGGGGCGTGGAACTATGTCACCAATGGCGAAAACCTGCGCAAATTCTGGCGCGGCGGCATTGAGCGCATGACCAAAACGGACGGGACGATATACGACAGTCTGGTGACTTTGGGGATGCGTGGTGATGGTGATGAGCCCATGACCGAGGGGACGGCGACCGAGTTGCTTGAGACCATCGTGGCCGATCAGCGCAAGATCATAGCCGATGTCACCGGACGCGCGCCCGAAGCCACACCGCAGGTATGGGCGCTGTATAAGGAGGTGCAGGACTATTACGATCACGGCATGCAGGTGCCTGATGACGTGTTGCTGCTGTTTGCTGATGACAACTGGGGCCAGATCAGGCGGTTGCCAACCAAAGACTTCGACCGTAAGGGTGGTTATGGCGTCTATTATCATTTCGACTATGTCGGCGGGCCGCGTAACTATAAGTGGATTGACACCATCCAGATTGAAAAGACCTGGCAGCAGATGGATCTGGCCTATGTCAGTGGCGCCCGCGACCTGTGGGTGGTCAATGTCGGTGATATCAAACCGGCTGAAATCCCGCTGTCGTTTTTCCTCGATATGGCATGGAACCCTGAGGCCATGACACCGGAAGCGTTGGCACATTGGTCTGCGCAATGGGCGGCGCAACAGTTCGGCGTTACGCATTCTGAGGCTATCGCCGATCTCATGACCCGTTATGCGACGATTTCGTCGCGCCGTAAGCCTGAACTGGTGGATGCTGATACGTTCAGTGTGGGCACACTCGAAGACCTCAAGGCTGGTCGCGGCGAGTGGCAGGAGCGTGTAGCCGAATTGAAAGCGCTTGAGGCCGATGCCGAAGCCATTGGCGCGAAACTGCGCCCTGATCAGCAGGATGCCTTTTTCCATCTGGTGAGCCACCGGATCATCGCCCTGTCGAACCTGTATCAGCTTTATGAGGCGGTGGCCATGAACCGCGCCCTGCATGGATGGGGCTATGCCGATGCCAATAAATGGGCCGATCGGGCAGAGGCCCTGTTCAAAAATGATGAGGCTATATCCGCGCGTTATCATGCGATGAATGGCGGCAAGTGGAACCATATGATGTCACAGACGCGTATTGGTTACACCTACTGGCAGCAGCCTGAAACGCAGGTCATGCCAAAGGTTGAACGGAATGCATATTCTAAAGCCGCACCGGCTTTTAAGGTCACGCCCGAGCCGTTTAAACCGGACATTCGGGCGGGCGATGAATTTGGTGAGAAAAACGAAGTCGTCTCCATCGAGGCACCGAATTTTAAACGGTCGATAAAACGATCTGACGTGGGTTGGGCGGTTATCCCCCATCTGGGCCGGACACTGGGGGCAGTAGTATCCCTGCCGCAGGATGCCCCTTCGACGACACCGGAAGATAATGTCCGGCTTGAATATGACATCCGCCTGATCAAAGATGCCGATACGGAACTGCATGTCTATCTGGTGCCGACGCTTGATACGCGCGGGCAGGGGGGGCTTAGGTTCGGTGTGTCCATTGATGACGGGCCGGTGCAGATTCTGAGTTTTGACCTCATCCCCGATAAGCCTGACTGGGAAAAGGCGGTCAGCGACAATGCCCATGTTATCAAGGTGCCGTTCAAGGGGCTCAGGGCTGGCGATCACACAATCAAGATATGGCGCATCGATGCCAATGTGGTCATCCAGAAGCTTGTGCTGGATACAGGCGGCCTGAAGCCGTCCTATCTGGGGCCGCCCCAAAGCCATCCGGTCAACTGATGACGGTTCTGAGGATTGATCAGGGCATAATGTTTCTGATAACAGGGGCGGGCATTGATTATGGAGCATTCCCTTGACGACCCTGACAGTTACCGAAGCGCTTGAAAACGTCTATACGTCTATGATCGAGGACAATGCCGATCTCGATACGCATATCAGCGCCCTGAAGAAAGCGCTAAGCGAAGCCGGTGAAAAGCAGGTGGTCGTTGAGCCTGAGCGTCTGGCCCAGAACAACCGCGCCGGCCGCAAGCTGATGCAGTCCTATTTCAAAAAGCGCGGCGTGACGGTGGTGTTTAAGGAAAACGCTTAAGGTTCCGGGCTAACCGCCGTTTTTAGCCAGCCATTCCGTGGCTTGCGTCAGGCCCTGCGCGGCTGATTTCCTGATCCATTGTTTGCCCGTTGCCTGATCCTGCGTTACGCCGCGCCCCACATAATAGAGCAGGCCGACCAGAAACTGGCTTTCGCGGTTGCCCCTGTCGGCAGCGATTTTGTACCACTGAAATGCCTTTGCGTCGTCCTGCGCGAAATGCGTACCTTCTAAGTACATGCCGCCAATCATGCTGGCGGATAGGGCGTGGCCCATGTCTGAGGCTTTGGTCAGTGACGGGACAGCCTTGGCGTAATCACCAGCCAGATGATAGTTGGCCCCTTCGGTGAACCATTCTTCGGCGGTTTTGGTGTAGCCGTCATTTTTGGCCCGCCACTCAACAGCGGCAGGAAACCCCTTGTCGGCGGCCTTGCGAATCCATTGCCGACCGGTATCTTCATTTTTGCCAGTGCCGATGCCGCTCCAGTACATTATCCCGAGCGCATATTCATCCAGTGCCCGCCCCTGATCGGCGGCCTTTTTCGTCCAGTAGAACGACTTGGCGTAATCTGTCGGAACCCCCTGACCGCTCAGATGCATGCCTGCCAGTCGGCTTTGGGCCGGCGCATAGCCGCGCTCGGACGCAGCGGTGATTAACGGCAGGGCTTCGGTGAATTTCTTCGCCAGATGCAGTTTTTCCCCCTCATCGTAGAGTTGTTCCGGCGTTTTGTTGGCATAGGCGGCCGGACCCTGACCCTGACCCTGACCCTGATTGGGCAGAGGATTCTTCTCCAGCCATTGAATAGCGGCATTATTGCCACCTGCGGCGGCCTGTGTGTAGAGCTGACGTGCCCTAACAGGGTCTCTGGGCAAGCCATTGCCTTCGTTATGCAGGGCGGCCAGCAAACTTTGTGCATCGGCGCTTCCGGCATCTGCGGCTTTACGTAACCAGCCCACTGCCTTCGGATAGTTAACTTGTAAGCCATTGCCGCCTGCGACATAAATCGCCCCAAGCAGAGTCTGGGCCAGCACATTGCCTTTTTCGGCGGCCTTTTCAAAAGCCTCAGCCGCGCGCACATTGTCTTTCAGGTCATAGAAACGAAAGCCCTCCTTTATCCACTGTTCAACTGTGAGCGGGACATGCGCAGGGACGGATGTCTGGGCAACGGCCGGAATTGGCAGGGGCGAAAGCCCCAGAATCACGGAGGAAACCAAAAGGGACAGGCGTGTCGCGGCAGACTTTTTCATGGGCTGATTCCATAGGATGAACAGCCGAAGCTAGGCGATGTTCTCAAGGCCACATACCCCTGTTCAGGGAGGGCGGAGGGAATAATCTTGCCACCAGATGCAATTGACTTGCAATCCGGTTAATGGTCATCTATATGAAAGCCATTCTCAGAGGCATTAACACCGCTAAAGGCATAGGGTCAGTCTGTGTACGTCTGTAATTGTAACGCAATTCGCGAAAGAGATGCGCAAAAGGCCATTTTATCAGGGGCGGGAACCGTCAAGGCCGTTTTCGACCATTGCCAGAGCCGTCCGCAGTGCGCCAAATGTGTTTGTGACATCCGGCAGATGATCGACGAGGTTTGCGCTGGCGCCCAGATGGCCGCCGAGTAGCCTTTTAAACATCCTTCTTCTGCCGCCCATAGACACTTTTAAGGAGCGGCTGCCATGAAGGGCAATCCTGAAATCATTAAACTTCTCAACCGGGTTCTGACCAACGAACTGACGGCGATCAACCAGTACTTCCTGCACGCGCGTATGCTGGAAAACTGGGGCCTCAATCATCTGGGCCGCATCGTCTATCAGGAATCGATTGAGGAAATGAAACACGCCGACATGCTGATCAAGCGTGTCTTCTTCCTTGAGGGCCTGCCCAATCTTCAGGACCTGAACAAGCTGAAGATCGGTGAAACCATCACCGAATGTCTTGAGGCTGACCTGTCGGTTGAAACCTATGGCCACGGCATTCTGGTGCAGGGCGTCAAGTTCTGCGAAGACAATGCCGACTATGTCAGCCGTGATCTTCTGAAGAAGATTCTGTCGGATACCGAACACCACATTGACTGGCTTGAGACGCAACTCAGCCTGATCAAGCTGATGGGCGAACCCAACTATCTGCAAAGTGCTATGAAAGAGATCGAAGGCGAAGGTTAGAAACCGTCTTTAAGGTTGTATTTTACAGGCCGCATTCCGATTATCTTTATCGGGATGCGGCCTTTGGCGTTTTTTAGGCGCTTTGGCGGGCGATTCGGCTTTGACCTTTGCAGGCGTTCCCCCTAACTTCGCTTCCTCTGTTTCGGGGCTTTAGTCCCGAACTGGCCGCAGGGGATTGGCGGCCTTAAGCGAAATCAGTGTGGCTTGGATTGAGGTGCGGCTTTTGACAGACGGGCAAACAGTTTCACAATATATGCGTCTTAACCGGCGCGACTGGCTGCGGCGTATCGGCATGGGCGGCGCGGTGGCCGCTTTGTTGCCCGCCTGCACGAAGGCCCCCGAAGAAGAAGCGCCGGTGCCGGGCAAGCCCGAAGAAGGTTCGCTGATCTGGGCGATTGAAGGGAACTGGCGCAATGCCTCGCACCGTGATCGCGACCGCTTCCGTCACCCCATTGAGACCATAGAGTTTTTTGGCATTGACCCGCGTGATACGGTCATAGATGTCTGGCCGGGCAGCGGCTATATGACCGGCATTCTGGCGCCCTGGCTGGCGCGCGGCAAGGGGCAGTATGTTGCCGCCCTGATCGAGGCCGCAGAAGGCTCCGATGCGGACACGCTCAATGCCCAGTACAAGGCGCAGCTGGATGCCGACAAAAAGCTATATGGTGATATTACCTATACGGCCTTTGGCCCGCAGACGACGGGGCTGGGTGATCCGGCCAGCGCGGACTGTGTGCTGTTCCTCCTGACCCTGCATGACTGGATGGCGGCGGGTATTGCTGAAAAGGCTTTTGCTGATGCCTTTGGCGTCCTTAAGCCGGGCGGCATACTGGGCATAGAGCAGCACCGCGCTGATGTTGGGAATGTTCAGGACCCGGCCGCGACCAACGGCTATGTGCAGGAACCTTTCGTCAAACAACTGGCCAGTGAGGCGGGCTTTGAATTTGTTGAGGCCAGTGAAATAAATGCTAACCCCAAGGATAATAAGGCCCATCCGTTTGGGGTATGGACTTTGCCGCCACAAAGGTTAACCTCTCCACGGGGGGAGCCGCCAAATCCGGAATTTGATGGTACACTCTACGAATCAATCGGTGAAAGTGACCGAATGACGTTGAAATTCAAAAAACCCGGATAGTTTCTCGTGAGCCGTATCGCCGCCCTGTCGTCTCAGGCCCCTTTGATGGCCATCCCCGAAGCACGCCCGCCTGCGGGTGGTGTCGGGGAATGGTACCGAGGGGCGGGCGGTTTACGCCTGCGGCTTGGCTTCTGGCAGCCTGAAGGAACCGCCAGAGGTACCGTATTTGTCAGTCCGGGGCGGACCGAACCCGTCGAAAAATATTATGAGGTGGTAGGCGACCTGCTGGCGCGCGGCTTTGCGGTGGTTGTCCATGACTGGCGCGGGCAAGGCCTGTCGGCGCGCCTGATGCCAGATCGCCTTAAGGGCCATGCGCGGTCTGAGTCTGAATATCTGGATGACTATCAGCGCCTTCTTGATGCGTTTGAAGATCGCGCGCCCAAGCCCTGGCTGATGATCGGCCATTCTATGGGGGCGGCGCTCAATCTGGCGACCCTGATACAGGGTGAGACGCGGATATCAGGGGCGATTTTCATTAACCCGATGCTCAGGGTCAAGACCGGTCGTCATTCCCTGTGGGCGGTGACCTTCCAGACCGACTGGAAAGTGCGCCACGGCCTGTCGTCTGACTATGTGCCGGAACTGTTCGATGATCCGTTTGAACATACTTTTGAGCGCGACGCTCTGACCCATGATGAGCGCCGCTATAATCTGTGGCGTGAACAATTGTTTGCCTGCCCGCATCTGGGGATTGGTTCACCGACCTGGGGCTGGCTGCATTTCGCCCTCAAGCTGGGCGAGACCCTGATCCGCGATAAGGGCAAGCTGGTCAAAAAGGTCAAAACGCCGGTCAGCATCATCTGTTCCGGCGACGACAGCCTGATCATGCGTCAGCCTTCGAAGGCTTTTGCCCGCAAATTGCCGCTGGGCCGCTATGTCGAGGTGGCAGGTGCCGAGCACGAAATCCTGATGGAGCTCGATGAGTATCGTCAGCAATTCTGGGACGAGTTCGATGTCTTGCTGGGCTATGTTTTTGAACAGGCCACGCCCGCAACAGAGCCCCCGGCAACTGAACTGGATGCGCCCACACCTCAGGCAGAGACAGAAGCATTCGATTCCCGTCTCCTTGAACCTGAGGCAGAGGATGACACGCACGAAGTCACCCATACGGCGGTTACTGAACCGGAAGGTGAGGTGCATGCCATTGCGGTTCAGGCACCGTCACCGGCTGAATTTGTCGCCTATGAACTGAGTGATGTGCCAGAGCGGGTGGCCTCACCGACCAAGCCATAAAAAAAAGCCTTTCCATTTCGGAAAGGCTTTTTTTATTAAAGACACTAAACCGGCCTTAGCCGATTTTTTGCGCCAGACGTTCCTGACCTTCACGGATCAGTTGCGCGGCTTCTTCCGGATCGCCCCAACCCAGAACCTTGGTGGTCTTACCCTTTTCAAGGTCTTTGTAGTGGGCAAAGAAGTGGGTTATCTGCTCGATGAGGATCGTCGGCATCTGACGATAGCTTGAGATATTGGTGTAGAAGGGGTGCAGCTTATCGACCGGCACGGCGAGGATTTTTTCGTCCTTACCCGCTTCGTCTTCCATCAAAAGCACGCCGATCGGACGCGAGCGGATCACCACGCCGGGATAAACCGGCACAGGCCCGACCACCAGCACATCACAGGGATCGCCATCATCCGCCAATGTGTGGGGAATGAAGCCGTAATTGCCCGGATAGAACATGGAGGTATAGAGGAAACGGTCAACAAAAAGCGCCCCAGAATCCTTATCCAGTTCATACTTTACCGGCATCCCGCCCTGAGGGATTTCGATAATGGCATTAATGTCCCACGGCGCATTATGACCAACAGAGATTTTATCGATATTCATATTCTTTATAATCTTCGATGTTTCGGTGGAATAAAGTTGGCTTGTCTTTAAGGGGTGAACCCTTTTTGCACAAGCGAAGAGTGTCCTTAATACCGATCCTTAAGGTATATTTCGTTACGGATTAGGGACAAGCCACGCTTTAAACCGGACAATTCCGGCTTATGCATGGATAATCTAATGGGGCTGGATTAGGCTCTGGCAGAAAATAATGGGAGATTCGGGTTGTGGACAAGTTCGTTGCCCTGTTCGGAAGCTGGTATGATTTTGTAGCACTTCTGGTGTTTCTGCTCTGCTGGATAGGCTATGAGCCCATCCTCAAGCTGTCGTCAAAAGCCTCGGGCGTCCCGGTCAGGGATATGTCCTTTGTCCGGCGGGCGTGGATGAAGGAAATGGTCATCCGCAGCTTCAAGATGTACGATTCCAACCTGATCGGCCACAGCGTCAATTCGACCAGTTTCTTTGCCTCGGCCAACCTGATCCTTATTGCGGCGGTCGGCGGGGCGATCTTTACCGGCAACCTGTCCTATAACAGCGTGCATTCGCTGGGTATTGACACGTCGTCCGAATTTCTGATGACCAAGCTGGCTCTGGTGATGGTCTGTCTGTCACGTGGTTTGCTCGATTTCATCTGGGCGCTGCGTCAGACCAACTATTGTGTGGCCTGCATGGGCGCGGTGCCGGATAATGTCGATGAGGAAACCGCCGAAGCTTTCAGCAAGGCAATCACCGATATTATTGAACCGGCCATGTCGAATTTTTCGCAAGGGGTGCGGGGCTACTACTATTCTCTGGCGGCCGCCGCCTGGTTGTTTGGTCCCTGGGCATTGATTGCCGCCAGCCTTGGTGCAACCGCGCTTCTGGTCTGGCGTCAGTCACGCTCGCGCGCGTCGCGTGGCCTGCGCCAGATGCGTATTCTCCTGTCCGAGCATCCGTATCCGACCCATACCCGTCCGATTTACGAAAACGAAATCAAGGACAATGAGCGCGTGCTCAGGGGCGAAAAAGAGCCGTAAATGTGGCGGTGCACCATTTGTGAGATGGCGGGTCTGAAATGGCCTTTTCAAATATGGCCTTATTTTGTCACGAATAATCACACGATTTGGCGCGATCAGGCCGCTATTGTTACTATATGTGATCACGTCGTGCGTAATCCTTGCTTGAGTTTTTGTGCGCTGCAAACTACATTCAACTTGTTCGACGTTTTTACGTCGATGCCCTTCCTGGGCGTTTCCTCCCTGTAGACTTGGGCCGCGCCGAGATGCGCGGCCTTTTTTTTATCTTTACTGCAGGTCGCCGCCTTTCAGTTCATTGATCAGCTTACGCAGAATGGCTTGCAGCCGGTCAAAACCCTGATGCGGTGTAAGACTCGCTTCATCCATATAGAGGGCGCGGTTGATCTCGATCTGCAAGGCCTCAATACCTTTGCCCGGTTCTGCGTGATGCTCCAGCGTATAGCCACCGGCAAAGGGCTGGTTGAGTGCCACCTTAAGCCCGCTATCCTGCAAGCGCTTTTTGACAAATTGCGTCAGGGTAGGCTGGCAGCTTTCGCCAAACAGATCCCCCAGAACAATGTCGGCGCCGCTTTGCGTCACGGATGAGGCCGGCATGGAATGCCAGTCAATAAGCCGTACCTGTGTGTGTGCTGAGCGGATATCGGCAATCAGTTGCCGCAAGGCCCTGTGATAGGGCGCGTGTACGGTTTGCAGACGCCTGATGGCCTCGCCATAGCGAATGGGGTGCAGGTGGATATCCCTGCCGCCCGAAAGGCTGCGCGGGATGACCCCGTATCCGGCCTTGACCCGCAGGCTATGGCTGAGCGTACCTCTGGGGAGAGTATCGCTGATCAGGCGGGGATCAAGCTCCAGCGGATGGCGATTGACATCAACATAGGCCCGCCCGTATCGCGCCCGAATACAGGGCAGGAGCAGGGCGTCAAAGCCGATCAGCTCATCAACAAAGGCGTCCTCGGTCGACCGGAGGGTGGTTTCATCATAACGCGCCGCTTTGAGGAAATCAGGCGGCAGGTAGCGACCGGAATGCGGTACGGCAAACACCAGCCCATTCACCGCCGCCGAAGCGTCTGTGTTGCGCAGGTCAAAGGCCGGAGGGTCTGCTGACGCCGGTTGCTGATTATCTGAAAGAGATGGATCGGGCATTAAAGGCTTGATAAGACAAATTTGCGATCTCTTCATCCCTAATTTACATACGGGGCGATATGATTGCACCGTAGCATACTATTGGGGGCAAGGAAAAAGATGACCAAGATACTTCTGGCAGAAGACGAAGATTCCGTCCGCAGCTTTCTGACGCGCGCCCTGCAACGGGCGGGCTACGACGTAATCAGTTGCGCCGATGGCGACAGCGCGATCGAAGCGCTCGATCAGGGGCCGTTTGACCTGCTTCTGACCGACATTGTCATGCCGGGCGCGGATGGTATCGAAGTGGCCAAAATCGCCTCGCAACGCCAACCGGGCCTGAAAATCATGTTTATTACCGGTTTTGCGGCTGTGGCACTCAATGCCCAGAAGGCGGCCCCTGAGGCGACCGTTCTGGAAAAGCCCGTGCATCTGCGCGAAATCGTCACTGAGGTCGAGCGTCTGATTGCGGCCTAAGCTGACATAAGCTTTCTGGGGAAAAGCTGATCATTTGCGCTTGCTAAAGCCAGACGCCAAGGTTATACAGCGCGCCTCGCAAAGATAAAAGTGGACTCGTAGCTCAGCGGGAGAGCACTACGTTGACATCGTAGGGGTCACAGGTTCAATCCCTGTCGGGTCCACCATTTTTCCCTTTGAAATCATTGAAAAATTGATCAATTCGTCTTTAGGCGATAGGTCAGTGTGCAACGCAAGTGGCACGCGATTGATATTAAATCCGTCGAAATTCTCCTTAGAATTCAACAGATCGGTGAAATATGCGTCGATCGCCTTGGCCCCGTGTCCGAGGTAATCAGGAGCGAATTTCGCATACTTTTCAGTTACGCCCGGAAGTTTATGCCCAAGAAGGCCTTCGACCTCCCAAGCGGGCACCCCTCTGGCACGTAATTCCGCAGCCATCGTGTGCCGGAGGCTGTAAGGCGTGACATCCTTAGGCAGTCCAGCGGCTTTAACGACAGTAGCGAATCCTTTCTTGATAGATTGAATCGGCTTCCCGTGCCAATTCACAAAACGCGATACGTCTCTGCGTGTCACGAAAGGCAGTATGGTTTCGGTCGCAGGGACGACAGGACGCCCCTTTTTTGTGCGCTTCCGGCCATGCGGGTTTAGGTCGATCAGGCGTGAGTCGAGATCAATTTGAAACGGTGAGAGATCCAGCACGGCCCCAGGGCGCGCCAAGGTGTTCAGAGAGATCATCATAAAGATGTAAAGGTGAGGCCAGTCTTGTGCTGTTTTCAGCAGCTTGCGCATTTCAGCTTTTGATAAGCGGTAAGGCTCATCCTCATCAGAGCGGTCACGTTCATCTATAATGAAGGGGGCAGAGGTGATTTCACCACGTTGCCAGGCGCGACGGATAGCAGCGCGGCCTACAGACATGGTGCGGCTTACATATGCGTTCTTGTGCCCCTTGGCTTTCAGCCAGACCATGAAGGCTTCCTGCCGGTCAATCGACAGATCGGAAACAAGGTCATCCCCGAAAAATTCATTCCAAAGCGCGAGGCTGATCTTAGCCTGCACCTTACTTGCGATTTTGGAGGCGTGACCTTGCCAATAGCGGATCAGAACGGTCGCCAGAGGCATTTCTACAGGCTTTACGTCGCGTATATGGGCGTGCGTCGTGACGTGTTCGGCAAGTTTTATTTCGGCTTCCCGAAGATCGCTTGTGCCAGTTGAGAGGCGTTTTGTCTGTCGAGTGCGGGAATCGAACCATGTGATGTGCCAGAAAGGGGAGCGGGCGCGTTGTGAGAGCCAGAAGCCCCCGATTTCGCTGATTTTTGTACCCTTTGGCATGGCTCTACTCTTTGATTTTCTGCGTATTCATTCAGATCGGAAATCGTATATCTATAACGGCCTCCGATTTTCCTGAAGGCAATTTCGCCCCGTTTCCGAATGCGCTGAATCGTGTCGACGGAAATGCCAAGCATTTCAGAGGCTTCTTTTTCAGACATAAGTTTGGGAAACAGGGCGAGATTCGACATGTTAGACAGTCGGCACCAGGCGGATGTTTACAACGGCAGACGGATTAGCGGCCGCCGTGACAGCGTAACCCAACTTTTTGTTGCCGGAAGCTGTTTTCGTCACCAGCTTGTTTGTGCTGTCCCAATAGACCAGATCACCAATGGCAATTGCCAGTGCGGCGACCTTTGGAAGGACGTATACACCAACCGTATCGACATCGACCGAATCGCCTGTTTTGGCATCACCGTTGGCCACGCCGATCAATTCGCCGACAATGACGATTCCACCGGAAAGAACGTCAGCCGGTGCGGGAATTGTGAGGCTGTGGCCTCTTTGTACGTAGTTTCGCATGATCAGATTCCCTTCGAGGTTCTGAGATAGATCGTTTTAGGGTGAGACTGGGAAGCGCCGGAGATCGCGGCCTCGACGGCAGCCAGAGCCGCCGCCATTTCCGAGTCCGATTTATATTCCACTTCTTCGCCAGACTGATCTCGGACGCGCCGGACGCCCCTAAAACGGGCCTCCTGAAGCGCGTCGCGCCATCTGGTGAGATCGCTTAACGACGCCATGATTAGCCGCCTTTATATGCGCCACGGTGATCAATGGCACCGGCACCGAAGTCCAGGACGACGCGGAACTCCATACCAAGAGTGTCCCAGCCTTCACGCGAAGACATTTGCGGGCCTTGCGCGCTTGAAAGGTAAGCATATTCCAAAACCGGCAGCGCGGCAGGATCGGCGAAGACGTACCAGCTACCATTAGGCAGTCGGGGATCGACCAGAACCGACAGATTGCGCAACAGTTCCGGCGCAAAGTCGACAGTCGCGTCATGCAAGATCGCCATAATGTCGTCGGCCTTGGTTTCCTGATCCGGTGAGATCAGCAGGAAGCGCGGGGTGGCGTTGATCGGTGTGACGCCATCCAGACCTTTTCGCGTGCGCAGAGCAAGACGGGCGGCACGGATTGCGTCGATATCGAGGTCACCGATAGCCAAGTTGCCATGATCCGCATGGAATAATGCTTTGTTGTCTTCACCCATCAGCGGATTAGAAAGCAGGAGGTTCACCAGCACATTCGTTTCTGTTTCGGCAGCCATGCGGCCCGCGGTGTTGCCCCAGTCTCTGAAGGCTCCGAGATCGTCATTGATCAACGCCTGCCGTGAAAGGCTGAAAATCGTGGCGTATGTGTCCAGCTTATAAGACTCTGCCGCTTCGCCACGCGACGTTGATTTGATTTCACCCGACTCAGTGACCTTTTGGAGCAGCCCAATGTCCGACAGCTTCAGGCGTGAGGCGGCGCGGAAATCGGTTAAGGTCGATTGGCGTGCCAGTTTTTTCAGCGGGCTTTGCGCGATTTCATAGGCCGGCAGCAAAGTCCGGTTGCCGGTATTGACCAGCAGATTTTTGAAATCCGAGGTCGTGTGCATCGCGCGGTAAAAGATTTCGTCCGCAGACAGGCCACGGGTCGAAACGCCGTTGGTTTCAAGAATGGCGCGTGCATGGTCGCGCAGCGTGTCGCCCATATAGGCGCGGCCCTGATCACTTGGGGCCGTACCGGACGCACGGGCGTAAAGCGCGTCCTCACGCGCACGACGCTGGGCCGCAGGATCGTCACCAGCCGACACCACGCGGATCGCAGGGGTTTGACGGGAGCGTGTTTGAATCGCCTCAAAGGCGGCGGCTCGGGCTTCGATTACGGTAGCGTCAGCGTCGATTTGCGCATCAGCCCATTGTGAGTCCAGTCCGGCCGTGCGGGCAATTTGTCTAATCGCGGCGCGGGTTTCGATGGTGTCGGCGTTTAGATTTTCCGCCGGTTGTTCAGTAATTTCAGTCATGTGTGTACTCCGTAGCAATGCCGACGGATCGGCGGGGACTGGCACCAGTGAGACTTCTTTTAAAGTCCAGGCTGTGGCCGTGCGTACGCGGTTTCTTCCTTGAGCGTCGGCGGTGTCGCTCCATTGGGAAACCGAGTATCCGATTGAAACCCCAGTCACATCGCCGCGTTCGATCGCAGCGAGGACAACGGGATCAGAGATTTTTAGAGTTGCGATAATTCGTCCCGCTTCAAAGCGCACATCGACCACTTGGCCCTTGATGTCGCTGATAGAGGCCTGCCGGTGCGCATCGAGAACCGGAAGGCGCGGCGCAAGGGTGACGTTCTCACGGCCTAAAGCAAGACGTTCGGTATAACCCTTACGTAGCACGGGTGCGCCGGTGCTGATCACGGCCTCGACGGTTCCGGTTTCCAGATTCAGCGTATCCGGTGAGAAGGTTGCCGGAGCGCTACGGGTTTCAATCGGTTGCGGGTTGTCGGGCATCGGTCGCCTCCTTAGCTTTTGGTTTGAAGGGGTCGGCGGCGATTTCGGCATCAAGGTCTTCGAGGTCCCATCCACGTTCCGCAACGGCTTTCCGGCGCGAGGTCAGGCCCGCGTTTATTTCCGCGACCGTCGCCTCAGTGTCCTTGAGCGGATCAACCTGCAGCGGCTTCGGGGGAAGCCAGTCGGCCGACAGGTAGTCGGCAGATGCGGCCTCAAAATCAGGGGCGTCCAGGGCGCCGGAAAGAACGTCTGAAGTAACAACGCGACGCCAGACGGGGCGCAAGAACTGGGGAACAAGAGTCCCATACTGCGTTTGCTCGACTCGTTGGCGAAACGGCAGCAGGCCCGCCCGCAGGGAGGAATAATTCGCACCAGTGAGGTCGCCGGAAACAAAGTGTTCGGGCAACCCCAGACCGGCAGCAAGGCTTTGCAGATTTAGCTTTATAAAGGACGAAAGTTCCTGTGCTTGACCGGGGCTATTAAATTTTACATCCCATCCTTGCGGCAGATATTTGAGCGCTCCAGGTTCGATTCCACCTTCCAGAATGCTACCGTTTTGCTCACCGTCGAAAATCGACGTGCCGTTTCCGTTTTGGTCGACCAGGAAACCGGAGTGCATAGCCGCGATTTTTGCCCCCATCAGGAGGGCGTCGGTTAGTTGGTCGAAATCAGACGCCGGAAGGATCACCGGTGCCAGCCACGAAATGCCGCGAACTTGCCCAGGTGCGAGAGGCTTAAAGACGTGAATTATGTCATCAGCAGACACGCGCACGGCAGGCGCATACGTCGCAAACAGGTCTGTCGGGCGTTGCGGCAGAATATGGTAGGCGACACGGCGACCGAAAGCATCGAACTCGACACCAGAGACTATAAAGCCGCCGTCCGACAGGTTAAGGGTTTTGCTTTCGTCGATTAGTTCGGCAGGGATCAGGCGAAGGCGCGGGCCGTCATCAGTTTCGATGATGTGCAGGAACGCTTCACCATCTGTAACCAGCGACCGTGCGACCGCCGCTTGCAGACCCCAAAAATCAGTCAGGCCATCGAAATCGGCGTGTTCGGACCATGTATTGAAGTGAGTGATAAGGGACTTACGGGTCGCGGAGTCGGGGTGCTTGGGTGTTGGGACTATGCCCGCCCCCACCAACGCCCCTGCCCAATTTGCGACGGCGTGACTGACCCATGGGTTATTGTGCGCAAGGTGACGGGCGCGGCTTCGCACCGTCGCACCGGCAGCGCTTACTTCCGGCTGGATCGGCCCAAATTGGCCCATGCCGTGACCACGGCGACCGCCTGCCGCCCCATCGAAGCGGCGCGTGGCTATAGGCGCGGCAGATCGCTTTCCGGTCAGAATATCGATGGCTGCACGGGCACGGGCAAACATAGGTTATTCCCCGTAAGCAGCAATGACGGGGGCCAGGATGACGTTTAAGTCGAGCCGCGTTTCGCCGCGAACCGTTTCGCAAGCCAGTTGGCGCTCAAGTGTCTGCGTCTCTGTGACTAACGGGTCTTTGGTTTCGGCTCCGTCAAACCGGACACGATGGAACTTTTCCCCCTTGCCATTCAAAATTAGTTGAAGGGTAAGAGCGACTGCCGACTGATTGCCTATTGCATCGATGACGGCCTCCAAAAGTGGAGCATCGTCAGCACGATACAGGTCATATTTGCGGATTCGCGCGGCTACTTCACGGCACATTTCCACGTCAAAACCCATATCAAGCAGTTCGCAAAAAATTGCGGCCAGACATGCGCCGTCAACGTCCAAACGGCCTTCACGGCGTCCGGTATCCTCACGTTCTACGGGCAGGAGGCCATGTTTGTCGAATAAGCGCACGCGGCGCAACAGTGTCGGAACAGAACGGGCGCTGAGGTGCTGCCCATCGGCGATTATTGCCGTGATGTCGAGAAAAGTGCGCATAAAGAAACTCCGTGTTGACGTTACATCTAACACGTTAAGTCAAATTATCAAGGGTCGTGACGCATTATTTATCTCGATGTGTCAAATTGCTTGACGGTGATGATTTTTATGTCATTATGCCAAGTGTCAGGGTGGCCAAGTTCTGACAATTTCCTTCTGCGGCAAGGCGCCGTGCGGTCGATCTCCTTCACCGCACGGCGTTTTTCTTTTAAATAGAAGGAGAAACCAGATGAAATCTTTTGCGGAAATGAGTGAGGCCGAACGGCGATATGAGGTTGCCCAGATCATCTCGGAAGCGCGTGAGTGTGGTCATGACCTTAAACAGGTTATGGTTGCGCTTGTGTGGAAATTCGCCTCAAGTGGGGTTGAACCGCCGGTCAGCCTGGTCGATTGGCTTGAACAGAAGACAATTCACTGAGGGGAAATTCGTTTATGGAAAGAGGTTTTGATCCCGTTTTTGAAATGGAACACGCAGCGAAGATAGCACCTGATCAGTGTAAATATGACATCGTTTGGACCCTTAAACCTATGGGGTATGATGCAGGTAATTTTGGTTATTTACATCCTGCTGTCTGGAATTTTGAAGATCGTTTCGCCCCAGGGTATCAGACTGAGGATGAATATCATCTTTTTGTAGACTGGCTGTTAGATGATAGGGGAAAAGCAATTGTTGCCGCAGACAGATTCACAGGTCTTTGTGCTGAAGTGATACTCGGAAAACGATAATCTTCTATCTCTTATTTAAGTATGAGTTAAAGTGGGCGCACAGTTCCAAAGTTTCCCTCAGGTGTCATCCTGATTTTGTATCTTGCGACCCTATCCCCAGTGTCGCACATCACAATGTACTCTTGTATCGTGCTACCAGTTAATTGCTCATGCAAAGAGACCGGATTTTCACACCAGTAACCTGAAGACCTGACGACTGCCGCCGCTGCATTGCGTTGTTTATAAGTCATGCCGTCATTGCTGTATTGAGGACGTTCTTTGACAGGTGCAGAAGGTTTATCTGCAAAACAGCTTTTTAATAAGAAAAACAATATAATGCCAATAATTGGCAGGCAGCCCCATGAATAGTCGGGCGTTTTATCATTAGCAGTCATCATATTCCCCCGGACAGCCAATTTGATTTAATTGTGGAACGCGCTTTTGGTGTGTGCGCAGCTGCAGATTGCAATTCTTCAGTGCGACGGTCAAGGTCAGTACCCACAAGATTCCGCGCCGCCAATGCGTATACCGTCGCATCCAAAGTTTCAGCCCGTTTGCCCGGCACGCGCTCAAACCTTCTCACCGGCGCACCCTTCACATACCGAACGACGCGCCTTTCAGAGGCCAGTTGTTCAAAGAAGACAGGTTCCAGATCAGCCGAAAAACGGAAGCCGGAACCACGTGACAGGCGGTTGAAAAGTTGGCTTTTAATCGCGTCGACACCGATCAGGAACAAGGGTGTGCCCTTTGTAGTGGATCGCTGAATGAACGGACGTGAAAACCCCGCAACCCCTTTGCCCGCGACGACTCGCCGCGCATAACGTGAACGCGTGAAGGCTGTCACAGTGTCAGAGTGCCCACCATCACCGGAATCGATGACCGCCGCGTCGACGCGCAGGGTTCCCCCATTCGGGTGAGGCCACGACCGCCGTAATAGATCGTCCAGTTCGACCCACGTCGAGTCTGCGTCGACCGGTCCCCAGATCACTATATGGCCCAAGATAAACGTTTCCGTTTTTCCATGCCCCAGAAACACGATTTCAAGACGATCATCCTGACAGTCGACGCCCGCCGTCACGATCAGCGCTTCAGGTGGCATCGCCGTAAGCCCGAACGGTTCGCGACGATTCAACAGGTCGCTTTCATCGAGATCGTCAGCGGCTTCACGCCAAGGTTGCCCAAGAAGCGTGTTTACAAACACCTGTAATGTGGCCGGATCATCCTTAGCCGCGACAAACTCAGCCGCCAGTCGGCCCCATGAGGCGTTTTTATGCGGGCTGATCAGAGCGTTGAGCCTGAAACCTGCATGGCCTTGCACCTCTGGTACGGTTGCCCGCCATCGGCCTTTTTCGACCATAGCAACCTTGTGTCGCTCATCGACGCAGCTACCGCAGTGCGGGCAAGCGAAATAGGCAGTCTCCGGTTTTCCCTCATCCCATTGAATGTGCTGCCAAAGGATTTCGGTGAAGTCGCCGCAGTCGGGGCACGGGACCTCGAAGATACGCTGATCCGATTTCGCATATAGCTTTGAAACCGGCCCATGATCGAAAACCGGCGTCGATCCGGCGATTATTTTCCGATCAGCAAATGTCAGTGTCCGCCGTTCGGCAAGAATAAGTGGATCGCCTTCTGGTCCCGGTTCCATCGCATCCACCTCATCCATCAAAAGAATCTTCGCTGTGTGACGGCGAAGGTTGCGCGGACTTTTGGCGGCAACAAGCTTCAGCGAACCGGCTGGGAATTTTCGGGAAAGCAGAGTCGACCTGCCCGATTCGTCAGCATCATCGGTCAGCAGGCCGCGCAAAGCCGGTGAAGCCTGAAAAGTCGGTTCGACATCCGAAACCATATAATCGCGTGCGTCGGCCTCGGTAGGCTGCACATTTAGTATAGGTGCCGGTGAGTTTGCGACATAATTGGCCAGTGTTGCCGTCAGCAAAGTGGTGAAGCCCACGCGGACGGGTTTTATGATCGTCACGCGCTCAATAGCCGGGTCGTCGATCGCGTTGCAGATTCCCTTCTGAAATTGCCAAAGGGTCACGCGGCCAGACAGCGCCGATACGGTTTCAGGCAAGTGAACATTCGCCTCGATCCAATCGGCCAGTCGGATGTTTGGCGGCGGCATAAGTGCTTTAAGCGCATTACGGCGGATGCGTTCAATCGGTTGCATGGGAAAGCTCCGTCAGGACAGTGCGAATTTCGGAATCGATAATTTTGATGTCATGCGCCGTGAGGTGCGGCAGTCGAGTCTGGACGCGACCAGGAAGCGCCAATGCCGAAGCCCGAACATCGCGCAGGATCGTTGCCCAGGTGTTTTGGACATCGGACGCGGCGACATATTCACCACGGGCAGCAGCATTCTGAAGTTCCAATTTGTCGGCCTGTTCACGGGCGAGCCTAATCTTCTCGGCTTCGAGGGTCGAATTGCCCGATGACCGCTTTTGCGCCAGGTGTTTTAGGTAAGCCGCAGTGCAGACCTGCACGTCATAATTCCGCCCGTCGAGTTTCGAGATGACGCCGTCCGAGAGCAGCTTTCTGACCTGCCGGGTACTCACGTCCCAGAAGGTGGCAAGATCGGCCTCTGTGGCAATCTCGGGGCGATTGTGGGGGTGTCTGGGTGCCGGGGTGCCGCCCAGCAATTCGTCGAGATCAAGATTCACGGTCGGAATCCTTTTTCAAAAAATTTTGTGGAGATTGAAGCGCCGCGGTCTGCGCCCCCCGCAGCACAGATACGCCGGAGGTACCTTCGCCGTGTGAACGTTCATTAGGATCGACGTTTTTGTCTTTGACGCGGGTAAGCGACTTTGACTTCAGACCAGAGGTGAAGTGTGTGCCGTGTTTGTCGTGCCAGTGCAGAACAAAACTTGGCATGCCGTCACGCAGACGAATGTAAGGCGTCACTTTGGTGAGTCGAACTGTGCGACGGCCGAAAACTTCGATTGTACCGACAAGCGGCGGGGTGGTGTAATTGATCTGTTCCATGTGGGGAGGTTTCATTTGATAGGACGGTTTTCGGTCAGTCCGGACATTCGGACATGCCTATATAAAGGCATGTCCGTGTCCGTCCGGGTTTCTGCGGTCGGACAAAGCCGCATGTCCGGCCAATGTCCGGAATGTCCGGGACACTTCATTCATCAAAAGCATCGTCAATTATCCCGTTGTAATCATGGTGCTTTTTGGTGTTTACATTGTCGCCGTTAAACACGACCAAGCCATGTCCGGCCAATGTCCGGCACGCTCTATCGAATGTCCGGCGGCGGCTGTCAGGATTTTCCGCGCCGGACACTAAATGTCCGGAAATACAGGCCTCCCGCCACTCTCTTTCCGGGACAGAACATCGATTTAAATCGATGTTTTCGAGATCACGCAGAACGTCGAGAGCTGCCCGTTCACTCGGTGACAGCTTCGGCCCTTTGACAGCCGCCGCACCTGATAGCGGTCTGCATATCGCCGTGGTGAGCGTGTCGCCGTCCTCATCGACGCCCATGTCGACGGTGCCAATGCTGAAGGCGATATCACGGTCACAAGAGCCGTTGCGGTTCTTGGTCAGCTTCCCCCTGATCACCCCAGACTCATCGCGGGGCTGCACATGCAGGGCCATGTCGAGAGCGCCGTTCAAGAGGCTATGCCCGCGCGGCGTCGAGCCTTCGGCTTTAGTGTCGTGGTGTATCAGGATGACCGCCGCGCCCCATGCCGTGAGGTCACGTGCCGCCTTCACGACACGCCCCATAGCTTCGGCAGAATTTTCTTCCAGTCCGGGAAACGCCATCGCTAAGGTGTCGATAAAGATCAGGGCGGGCTTGCGGGCTTCGACAGCCTCTTTCAGCGCCTTCAGATCAGGCGAATCTGGTGACAGGAGATCCGAGACGCCACCGACAAGCGTAAAGGCTTCAGCATTGCCGTGTTCGGCTTTCAGGGCTTTGACACGTCCCCTCATGCCGTGTTCGTCTTCAGCGGCCACATAGAACACTTCGCCCGCCTTCGTGCGCATCCCGAAGGCCTCCCGCCCTTGCGCGACAGCGTACCCCAGCCAGGGGGATATGAGGGATTTACCGGCCCCAGGTGCGCCGAAGATGCAACCGACATCACGCGGCGCTATCAAGCCCTTAATGAGATAGCCCCGTGACGGCGCGTTGTCGCAATCGTCGGGTGACAGGAACGATAAACGTGACGGCGGCAGGGCGGCTTTCTTATTCCAGCCGCCCGCCTTCGCCAGATCGTACAGGCTTGCTATAGTGACCGAGTGAGCCTTGTCACCGAACGATTTCCAGCGACGATTCAGATCGCGTGGATCGTACTTATCGGAACCCCGCGACCATTCGTGCCAAAATTCACGGCCCGACTCCTTGCCTCGATATTCATGGTGCAGGGCCATGCCCACGCGAATCCAGTCGTCATGATCATCGCTGCCGATGAAAGTCAGGGCAGTTTTTATGCGGGCGTGATCGGGTTCCAGAAGATCAAGAAGGTCATCATCATCGTCATGCTGTTCGACCGGTGCGGCTTCTGGTTTTCCTTTGTAGTCCCAGCCGGTGGCCCGAAGTATAGCCTCAGCTTCGACCATGAAGGTATCGAGGCGGTCGAGGTCGATCAGGGGCAGGTCAGCCAATGGGATGTCGACCGGTGACATGGTTTCCGGCAGCCATTGGTAGGGCTTGCCGGTGTCTGGGTGAGTCCCATATGCGATAAATTGCTGTCCATCACCGAGAATCTCAACGGCACCGGTCTGCCCTTGCGCATCCGTGAAGACGGTCGATTTACGCTTACGGACGGGCGTGTCAGTGCGATAAAGCAAAAGGGTCTTTGGTTTTTTACCCGCCCGCACTAACGGCAGGCCGGTGCCAAGGTTCAAGGCAAGTTCGATCAGTTCACCAGACACATGCGCGTCGAGAACATCGATGTCGACGGCGACCAGGTTGCTGCCCAGTACGATTCCGGTGTTCGGCGCCGTCCAGCCGCGCAGGTCGTCGACCGTGGCGTGAAGCTGCCCCCAGTTCCCAAGGACAGGTTTCTTCCCCTCGCAAGGAATTGGCCTGTAGCCGTTTTCGATCAGTTTCCGGCGAAGCGAAAAAAGTGGGTCTTCGGCAATCGCGCCCCCTAGCAATTCATCGAGATCGGCGGTATATTCCACTCCGAAGTTTGCTGCTTCTTCTACCGTTTCAAAGCCGTTCCCTGTGTCCGCAGGGGCGGCTTTTTGATTATCTGGTGGCGGGTAACCGCCCAAAAGTTCAGCCAGTTCGGGATCGGGGTTTGTGTCCTGTGACACGCTCGTGACACGCAGCATTCGCGGAAATCCTTATTTTCCTTGCGTGCCGTTGCGGTGTTTTACTGGCCTTTGCCTTTGATTTTATTGATTTTCTTGTTCGTTGACATCGTAGGGGTCACAGGTTCAATCCCTGTCGGGTCCACCATTTTTCTCAATCGCTCTAAAGTCCTTCGCTTCGCTCAGTGTACTTTAATGTGAATTATAGCGGAAAAAATCAGCTCGAAGCGGTTCTTCGCTGATTTTTGCTTTTCATATCTAATCTACGAAGCTTTCGCTCATAGACCAGCTTTCACGCTGGGACTGTATCTGATCGCCGACGCGGATGTCGCGGATAGATAAACAGGCGGCCCTGAGCACCAATCCTGTTTGCAGGCTCATTTCATAATTACAGCGCGTGCTGATATCGAGTTGCACTTCGATGACAGGCCTATAGGCCCAGCCATATTGCTCGGCATCCAGACGCGCCGCCGTATCCAGTTCGGGCTGAATGGCCGTGGCATAGGCCTCAAGATCGGCCTTGGCGGGGCCGGACTGATAGGAGATATAGGCTTTTTGTCCCGCCTCATCCCACCGGGTCAGTTTGAGCGTTTCGCGCGTCCTGAGGGCTTCGCCACCAAACGGGGGCTCAATTTTTGATTCCAGCACATAGGGGTTTTCAAGGCTTAAGCCCAGATTGCGCGGTATAGCCAGCAACCCGTCCTCAGGCAGAAACAGCTCGGAGGCGACTTCAGGGCTTATGCGTTCATAGAGGGCATCAAAAGCCGCTTCCTGCTTTTGTTTCATCAGACCGGCCTTACGCATGGACTGTTTTATGGCGCGCCTCAGACGCGGCCAGTCATCAATACGCAAGGGCGTCAGATTGACATCGGCCACATAGGTTATGACACCGACGTCTGTCAGTGCAGCCGACAGTTTCTGCATGTCGTCGCTTTTTTCGTCCGTCACATCCCCCTCAAGTGTCAGGTTGGAGGAGACGGTTGTTTTGGTAACGCGATATCCGTCCTTATCTGCGGTGAAGCGGCTGATATATTCACCTGAGAAGGTGGCGGTCTCGGTCTGATCGTTCAGACGTATCTGGGTGGTTTTGTGGATGACCTGCCGGATGGCCGCCTTATCCGGCAGGTTCAAAGGGATCTGGTAATAGTCGCCGGGATCAGTCACGGCCTTGGTCTGGGCCTGAGCGGATACCGCCCCCAGACCAGTCACAAGCCATATCAGAATGAAACCACGTAACCCCATACCTGCCCTGATAGCATTATTTAGTCATTGACGCCATTAGAGCGAGGCATTGGGACAATCCTGTGGCAGGTTCAGGGATTAAAACTTTCGCTGAATGTCCACTTGTCGGTTTGCGCCGTCATGCTGTCTAACAGATTAATACGTGTATGCTTGGTGCATTCACCCTTTCTGATGAGGCCGGTATCAATGGCCATATCATAATGGCATTCGGTTTTGGATTCGAACAGATCGCCAGCCCCCTTAGCTTTAACGGCATCTTCGATCATCTTAAGCACATCCGGTGGCGCATTGGCAGCCTTGAGCGTTGCCGGCAGATGCACTCTTATAAAGTGATCCAAAGCTTCAGGCTTAGGCGCGAAGAGATAATGCACTTTGGCGGTGTTACTGGCCTCATCCCAGCTTGTGAGGGTAAGCCTGACCTGTGCGTCGAGCGGAAAATTGCCCATAGGCACCATTAGCGGCGTGTCATCTATTAGGGGCTTGCCTATCTCAAGGCCGAGGTTGTGCGGTATGGCCGCGAACAGTTCAGCTTCCAGAAGGTAAGGGGCGGCGGTTTGGGCGTCCATGCCCCCATAAAGCTGGTTGAACATAAAATCATTCGTTGTACCTTCCGGTAAGGATACCGAACGAAATATGCGCTTGAGATCTTCCTTAAGCTCAGGCCAGTTGCGGATTTCAACAGGCGAGAGGCTTTCATCAGCCTGATAGCTAATTTGCGCCAGTGTTTTAAAAACCGTGGTCATATCGCTCAGGTCAACCGGAGCCTGACTTAATGACGTATTGGATGACTTCAGCGGAAGCGTACTTTTAACCACCCGGAAGGCCTCAGCCTCATCATCCCATTCGAAATCGTAACGCGCATGGGTTTCAAAGGAATGGCTGGTCTGCTGGTCGCCGGTCTGTTTAGTGCGGGAAATGGTAAGCTTTGAATAGATCGTACCGGTTTCGTCAAGCATCAGCGGTAATTCGCGATAGCTGGACGACCGTGGATCAGGCAATTCCGCCGCATGCGCCGTGCCTATTGCTAGCGCCCCACACACGGTCGCGCAGATGAATTTGTGAAACTGAACCATATCCCCTCCATTATTTTGGGGAGGGTATGGTGGAAACCTTAGTCAGGCAATCCCTGCTTTCCGGCCCATGGATTACCGCATGAAAAAGGTCTCATAGATCGACTGATCGGCCTGATTCAGGCTGAGTTGCAGGTCGTCGATAAATTCATGCAGGCCCGATGTCAGTATCTTTGTGGCATCCGTGCGCAGGAAGCGCTGGTTGAGCGCATACATGTCACTGAGCGCCTTATTGGCGGGCATGCCAGAGCAGATATTGGACAGGGCCGAAGACGCATAGTCGATGCTGAAATGCACCGAACGCGGGAAGCGTTTGGAAAACAGCAGAAATTGCGTCACATCACGATAGTTGATGGCGTGATATTCCTGACGGTACATTTCCAGCGCATTGACCGATTTCAGCACTGCGCCCCACTGCACATTATCATAGGGACTGTCGATCGCTTCACCCTTGGGCAGGAGCAGGAAATATTTCACATCCAGGAGTCGCGCCGTCTTGTCGGCGCGCTCCAGCAATTGCCCCATGCGGGCAAAATGCCAGCTTTCGTCGCGCGACATGGCGTTGATCAGCATGCCGGCGAAGTGGTTACCTGACCGGCGGACCTCGTTGTAATAGCTTTCCAGCGCGCCGACGGAGCGTTTGCGGCTATGGGCCTGCGTCAGGTGATAAAGCTCGTTGATACGCTCCCAGACATCGACGGGGATGACTTCGCGGATCGTGCGGGCATTTTCCCGCGCCCTGTTAATGCACGACAATATGGAGTTCGGATTTTTATCGTCAAAGGTCAGGAACCTGACGACGGACTTCTCATCGGCATGTTCATAACGCGCCTTGAAATCGTCTTCGTCATCAGACGCAGAAATCAGCGGCAGCCACTGGGTCTGATCGACCGGCAGGGCCAGATCGAGCATAAGGTGGGTATTAACATCGACAAAGCGGGCGACATTCTCGGCGCGTTCCAGATAACGCGACATCCAGTAAAGTGAATTGGCAACGCGACTAAGCATAAATGGCTCCCGTTTGGGGATTATGGTTATGACAGCACAGGCAGGCGTCACGCATGGGGACGTTCTCCGGCGTAACGGTGAGATTCCTCAGTATCGGATAAGACCCATGTATCTTTGGAACCGCCGCCCTGAGACGAATTAACGATCAGAGACCCTTTCTTGAGCGCCACCCGCGTCAGGCCGCCGGGCAGGGTGAAGATGTCCTGACCGTAAAGGGAATAGGGGCGGAAATCGACGTGACGGCCCTCTATGCCGCCGGAGGTCAGGGTAGGGGCGCGTGACAACGACAGGGTGGGCTGGGCGATATAGTCGCGCGGCTTGGCCTTGATGCGTCTGGCGAATTCCTGACGCTCGGCCTTGGTCGATTTTGGACCGATCAGCATGCCATAGCCGCCCGACAGGTTCACCGCCTTTACCACCAGCTTATCAAGATTATCAAGCACATAGTTGCGCTCTTTCTCGTCCTCACAGATATAGGTTGGGACGTTCGGGCTGATGGCGTCTTCACCGAGATAGTATTTGATAATCTTGGGCACATAGGCATAGACGGCCTTATCGTCAGCTATGCCTGTCCCCGGCGCATTGGCCAGCGCCACCGTACCTTTGCGATAACAGCGCATAATGCCGGGGACGCCCAGAAGCGAGTCTTCACGGAATATCTCGGGGTCGATAAATTCATCATCGATGCGCCGATAGATGACATCAACCTGCTTAAGGCCATTGGTCGTGCGCATAAATACCTTATCGTCGGACACCAGAAGGTCAGATCCCTGACACAGGGGCACACCCATTTGCTGCGCCAGATAGGCATGTTCAAAATAGGCACTGTTGTAGATGCCGGGCGTTAGCACGACGATGTTCGGGTTGTCCTTGCCCTGAGGCGCGATAAATTTCAGCGTCTGGTAAAGGTGATCGCCATAGTTAGAGACGGGCCGCACCTTAAGGGTCTGAAAGCCTTGCGGGAACAGGCGCTTCAGAACCGCGCGGTTTTCCAGTACATAGGAAATCCCTGACGGGCAGCGCAGATTGTCCTCAAGTACATAAAATTCGCCGTCCGCATCACGAACAAAATCGGTGCCGGAAATATGCGTCCATATGCCCTTTGGCGGCGACAGGCCTTCGCAAGGCTTGAGATAACAGGCAGACGAGAAGATCATCTCCGCCGGAATGACTTTGTCCTTCAGTATTTTCTGGTCGTTGTAGATGTCCTGAATGAACAGGTTCAAGGCATGCAGGCGCTGGGTAATGCCCTTTTCCAGCCGTCCCCAGTCTTCGCTGGAGATCAGTCGCGGAATGATGTCGAAGGGCAGAATCTTTTCGGTGCCCTTCTTGTCGCCATAGACATTGAAGGTGTTACCCGACTGATAGAGAATATCTTCGGCCAGTCTCTGGCGACGCTTTAAGTCGCCGCGCCCGAGAGCGTTTATCTCTGCAATAAGGGGGGCGGCGGATGGATGAGGGGTGCCGCACTGGGCGAACAGTTCATCGAAAAAGCCGTCTGTCTGATAGGTTTCCAAACTCATAGCCGCCCTCCGTTAATTTTCAAAGAAACACCTCATTGACCTTTACCTCGACCTTGAGCGTTTCCCTGCCGCCGCCCCGGTAAATGGTACCGGAGGTAGGGGTGGCATCAAGATAGTTACGTCCGCAGGCGACGCGCACATGGTCCTGCGCCACGCGACAGCCATTGGTCGGATCAAAGCCGCGCCAGCCGACGTAGGGGATATAGACCTCGGCCCAGGCGTGAGACGCATCCGACTGGAATTTGTTCTCGTGATTTTCGCCGGTATAGATATAGCCCATGCGATAGCGGGCTGGCACGCCCAGTAATCGCGCCAGCGTGATGAACAGATTGGCAAAGTCCTGACAGACCCCGCGCCGGTTGGCATAGACATCGAATGGTGTCGTCGAAACCGAGGTCGACCCCGGCACGTAGCCATAATCCCGATAGATGGTCTGGTTCATGTCATTGAGCGTATCTAGCAGGTGATTGCCGTTGCGCTCGGAAAAGGACCGCGCATAGTTCAGCAACTCAACGATCTGGGTTTCCGGCATCTCCAGAACGATCATGTAAGGTTCCATGACCTGATTTTGCCAGGGCATCCATGAGATCGGCAGGTTGGTCTGACGTCGCGCAGGGCCATAATCGTCCGGTGCCTGACCAAATATCTTGACCAGAGACCGCACGGTGACATTGAGCGACGTATAGGGATTGATGATCGAATAGTGGATGTTCTGATTGCCGAACACATCCTCAAAGCGCACGCTTTCCCCTTCGGCAGACAGGCTTAAGGTCGAATGAATGACCTCCTGTACCTGATCTTCGACCGGCAGCAGGCGGAAGGTATGGGTCGAGTGCTCGACCGGCTGCGCATAGGTATATTCGGTCGTGTGCAGCACATCATAGAGCCGATAGGTCAGGGGTGTACCATCCGGTGCGTGGGTAATCGACCGGGTATTGATAATGTGGGTGTGGGCCGGAATAATATGCGCCTGATGCGCGGTTTGCTGGCTTTGGGACTGGACACTGGCAAACAGGGCCGAGCGCTCGCTGGTATGCTCCTTAAGCACATTGGCAATGTGGTTCTGGCTGTCGGAGGGTTGATCGCGCTGAAGGGTGGGCGGTGCCTTGGGCAGGGCCTCGGCCTTATTGGACCACACCATAGAGCCTCTGCGGGCAATGATCATCTGGCCGGGTTGCATCGGTGTCCAGTTGCCATTGTTAAACGGCGACGACGCAAAGACCAGCGCCGTGCGGAACAGGTCACGCGGATTATCTATGGCAAAGGAGGCGGCATCAGACTCAAAGCCTGTGGAACTATGCGGCGGACTGATGCGGCTGTAATAGAGGGTGGATTCAGAATGTTCACTGTAGAAGACAACGACGCTCACCCCGTCCGAGATGGCGATATCCGCCGACCCCAGATCATCAAGCTGCATGAACCAGCTTAGCAGGACGTGATGGTCGACATCGGCCAGCGTGCGCGCGCCATAATCCTGAATGCGCCCTAGAAGGAACACCAGCGCCAGTTCGGAATCGGTACGCCCCAAGGGCTCAAGGAAGATCGAGGTATTGTCATGCAGCTTACGCAAGGCTTCCTTATCGAGGTTGCCATTGTGCATAAAGACCCATTCCTGACCGGCAAAGGATCGGGTAAAGGGCTGGGTCTCCAGATGGGTATAGCCGGACGCCGCGCCACGCACCTTGCAGAAGAAGACGGTTGAACGAAAGCCTTCCCAGTCGCTGATTGCGCCGCGAAAAGACACCGTGTCACGGGCGGCGGGGTCCTTGGCCACCTGAGCGGCCTTATTACCCGAAGGATACCAGGCCAGCCCCCAGCCGAGCGTGTGATCCCCCTTTTGCGGGCCTGAGCGAAACTTCAGGTCGATGACGGGCGAGCTTAACCCGTCGAAACTGAAAGCAAATATGTCGCTGGAAATATCGCCGAACACGTTTCGTCCTTTCACGCCTATGTACTAGACGGTGTAACCGTCTGGTTGTCTATAAGCTATGTGGTTCAGCTTGTTACACATTTTTCTCGTGTTAATTACAGGCTTGTGACAGGATGTGACATCCGCGCATGGTCAAATTTCCGCCGCCTTTGCGGTAACAGATGGGGGTACGTCCGCAACCAAAGGGGGCACACATGCCTGTATCTATTGCCAAATCCATTCTTGTTAGCGCAGGTGTTTCTTTACTGGCCTTACCGGCCGCCGCCCAGACCGCGGCATCAGGTTTTGATAAGGCCCCGTGGTGGGTGCAAACGCCGGTCATTACTCAGGTCGGCTATGTCCGCACTGAGGTGCCTGCCAATCGGGCACAGTTCTCGGCCTCGTTCCTTGCGGTGGGTAAAACCGCTGATCAGGCACAGGCCAAAGCCGTCGAGCAAACCCGCGCCCTGACCGAAGCCTTGCGCAAGCTCGGGCCTGACAAGGTTCAGATCAATACCGGTTTTTCCATGCGTGCCCTTTATGAACAGTACCGTGACAAGGACGGCAACCGTATCGAAAATCAGCGCGGCGACAAGATAGACTCCTATCAGGTGACCCTGACCATGACGGTCAAGGTACTGGATACATCAATCCTTGAGCGCGCCTATGCGCTGGTGCTGGCGGCGTCGCCCACCAGTACGCAACAGGTCTATTTCAGCCTTGAGCCGGAAAATGAAACCAAGACATGGCTCTATTCCGAAGCGGTGAAGGATGCGGCGCGACGCGCCAATCTGGCGGTGACGGCGGCGGGCGCTAAGCTTGGCGGCGTCAAGGTGATCGACCCGACCGGACGGGCCTGTCAGACTGACATTCTGGCCCGTGGTGAGCCCAAAGACGGCGAAGATCAGGATGCCTACACGGTGCAGGTAACCGGTGCGCGTGCACGGATGGCGGCCCCGGCTCCACCGGCCCCGATGATGGCCGAAAGCGCCTCAGCGGTCGATCAGCTTGAGGCCAAGGCGGCACAAAACGCCTTTATTCAGGAGCCGCCGCTGCATACCCTCACGGCGCAGGCCTGTGTTGTGTATGGCCTGAACTAAAACGGAATCCGTTTATAGCTTCATCCTCCCCTGCGTGCGGGGGAGGTGGCTAGCGAAGTCGAGCCGGAGGGGCAAAGCCATAGCTTTACCCCTCCGCTATGCTTAGAACCGCCAGTTCACACCGATCTGTAATACCGGATAGGTCTTGACCTTATCGACATCATCCTGAAGGTCAGCTTCTTCGCGCCTCAGGCTTTCCTGATAAAGCGGATTGCTGGCCTCGGTCCCGTCAGACGATAGGCGCAGTTCCGGTTCCTTACCTATGATCGCACCGGCCAGAACGCGGAAGCTCAGGCTGCCCGAAGCGGTGAAGGTGTTATCAAACCCGAGACCGACGAAGGGCGCGCCACTCCCCAGATCGGCATTGGCCGTCAGGGTTCCGATCTGCTCAGGGGTATAGGTGGTGCCGCCGATTTCGGTATTACTGGTCGGGCGGGCCGTCAGCTTCACCTTGCGGTCGCCGGTATTATAGCCCGCCGAAACGAAGAACGAGTTCTGGAACGGGTGCATGTCAACGGCCACGGTAAACGGCTTGAAGTTCAGTTGGCCGTCATAATCGACATCATCGGAATTGAAATCGCGCGAATAGTCGAGGTGATCATAGTCGCCGCGAAGGACGAAATAGTCATTGAACTGATACTTGGCGCTGATACCGACGCCGGTGGTGCCGGCATGTACGCCTACGGCAAAATCACTGTCATAGGCGGAGGCGGCACCGGCGCTGAGCGCGAAGGCCAGAACGGCAAAAGAGGTAATATGGAGGCGCATGGGGCATATCCTTAAAGGTTGGGGCGGCATTTCGGGGGAGGGACAATTTACTGGTCATCAACGGTAAGGCCGTTTTGTTAGTATTGTGTGAAAGTGAAGCGTCGGTTCGTCAGACGACTAATACTCAGCCAAGGTTGGGTCGGGCGTGCCCCTGTGCTAGGGTTTCGCCGTAAGGCGTAAAAAGGTAAGGATTACTCATGGCGCGTGGACAAAACCCTCAGCCGAAAAAGGCAAAAGGCTCCAAAACAGCTGCCTATGACCAGACGGTTCTGGTGCTTCAGGGTGGCGGGGCGCTGGGGTCTTATCAGGCCGGGGCCTTTGAGGTGCTGCAAGCCAATGAGGTGGAACCTGACTGGGTAGCGGGTGTATCCATTGGTGCCATCAATGCCGCCATCATCGCCGGTAACCCGCCCGAAGACCGCTGCGCCAGGCTCAGGGGCTTCTGGGAACGGATCAGTGTACGCTTTCCGGCTGACGAACTGAGCGGCCTGCATCCGTGGATCAGGGCGTCGTTCCGGCAATGGTCAGGCATGATGAGCATGTTCGGTGGAGTGCCGGGCTTTTTCCAGCCCGGACTTGTTCAGCCGTTCGTGCAGCCGTGGACATTGCCCTCGGACACAAGCTTCTATGATACGACACCCCTGCGGGAAACCCTTTTGCAATTTGTCGATTTCGACCGGATCAATTCCGGCGCAATGCGGCTTTCGGTTGGGGCAGTAAATGTACTGACGGGTAATTCAGTGTATTTCGACAGCCGCGAAACCGAAATCAGGCCTGAACACATCATGGCCTCAGGGGCCTTGCCGCCCGGGTTTCCGGCAATCGTGATTGACGGCGTGCCCTATTGGGACGGCGGTGTGGTCAGCAACACGCCCCTGACCTATGTACTGCACAGTGCCAGCGAAGGGCTTGATGGCGATACACTGGTCTTTCAGATGGATCTGTTCAGCGCCTCGGGCGGTATGCCGGACACGCTTGATGAGGTCTATGCCCGCGTCAAGGACATCACCTATTCCAGCCGGACGCGCCTGAACACCGACGCCTTCCTTGAGCGTTACCGCCTGAGACAGACCATTCGCAGCCTGTATGAGCGCCTGCCTCCAGAGTTGCAGGACGATCCGGACATGCGGGCCTGCTACAGCAAGGCAGCCCACCACCGCGTCAGTATTGTGCACCTGATCAACTACGACAGCACCGATCACAGCCATTCCAAAGACTATGAATTTTCGCGCGTCACCATGAACGAGCATTGGGCGGCGGGCCAGCGTGACGCCGAAAAGGCCATGTCGAAACGCCGCTGGCGCGAACCGCCTGCCGAGGCGGACGGGCTGCGGGTCTATGATTTCTCGCGTGAAGACTGAGGCATAAGCCTTATGGCCTTTTGACCATATGGGACGCGGTGCGTGCTGCATCTTTAGGGATCGCTTCATAGGCTAAGGACAGCTTTCAATTACGAAAGCGCGCATTTTTTAGCCATTAGGAGGATCATATGAACCGCAACCAGATCGAAGGTAACTGGGAACAGATCAAGGGTAACGTTCAGAAGGCGTGGGGCAAACTCACCAATGATGACCTTGATGTCATCGAAGGCGACCGCAAGCGTCTGGCGGGCAAGCTTCAGGAACGCTACGGCATTGCCGAAGAAGAAGCCGAAAAGCAAATCCGCGACTGGAATGATCGCGTTTAGGTCGTAGGTCCTTCATAAATCAAAAACCCCCAAATCAAAAACCCCCAAATCAAAAACCCCCAAATCAAAAACCCCCAAATCAAAAACCCCCAAATCAAAACCCCATGAGCAAAGGCCCATGGGGTTTTTTTCATGGTCTGACCGGGGAGGGACAGTCAGACCATGTTGATGGTTTCGCGCACAATGGCGATGGAGCCTTGTGACTCTTCGGTACATTCGAGTGACAGGCGGTCAATCTCTTCCTGCGCGAAGCTTTTGAACAAAAGCGCCGCCTGTGGAGAGAGGGCCATCAGCGTACGCGCCGAAGCGCGCGCCAGAGCCAGTGAGGCATCAAGATCAATCAGGTTCGCGGTATCGCGCGCCACAGCCAGTGCGTAGAGACGTGATGCCGCATTCGGGGAGGAATCGGGCATGATAGGTTTAGCCATTTAGAGTTGGACAGAACTCGGTACATTGCGATCGGGAAGAGGAACGCTACAAACACACGTATAGGGGGCGTAAGGAATCGCACTTACGTCATTACGTTCTAATACGTCATATTTTATAGGATAATGTGGTGAAATCCAGACGCAGGTTCAGAAAATACATAGACCTGTCTTGATCGCCATCTATTTGTATTATCTGTAAAAATAAATTCATATAGCAAAATATCCTAATTTTCGCCCTGAAAATCGGAAAATTGCGAATGCCAACGATGTCAGACGATAAATTATTCCAAAAATATAGAATTTATACTATTTATTTAGAATTCGATTTCATGTGAAACGTTTTCTAAATAACTGATTTCACGCCGGTAGTTTAGGCTCAGGACTCATAACCAGAAGAGCACTGTAGCAGCGAGTGCGATGGCGGACAGGAAGACAGTCGGGCATCTGTCATAGCGGGTTGCCACACGCCGCCAGTCCTTCAGCCGTCCAAACATGATC
>NZ_SSBC01000021.1 GCF_006475605.1 Asticcacaulis tiandongensis
TCTTGGGAAAATAAGGCTGAAGCCGGGCCATCTGCTCGTCCGTCAGCCAATAAAGGTCACTCATAATCCACACTCCTCAGGAGCATGAATCAGATCACTACAACAAAATCAATGGGTCCTGAGCCTAGAAGCGCGTGCACCCGAGGCCGTGGAATAGCTGCGACAAGATGACTCGGTGGACCTTTTAGGTAGGCGGTCGTAAGCGGATTTTGTTAGATTGCCGCCATGCTCAACCCCGCCAACTTGCCTGATGACATAGCGGTTCTCAAAGCCATGCTGGTGGCTTCTGAGGCCCGTAATCTGCGCAAGGATGAGCGGATCGAGCGACTTGAGAAACTGGTTGCGGCCTTCAGGCAAGCGGCCTTCGGGCGGAAGTCCGAGAAGAGCCATCCGGATCAGTTTGAGCTGGCGCTGGAGGATCTGGAAACCGCTATTGCCGCGATCCATGCTGAGGAGGAGGCTGATGCGCCTGGCGGCAAACGGCCAGCAAAGCCACGCGCCGTCAATCGCGGAGGGTTACCCGGGCATCTGCCCCGTATCGAGGAAGTTATTGAGCCTGACAGTCTGATCTGTACCTGCGGCAACGGCTTACACTGCATTGGTGAAGACAGGTGCGAGCGGCTGGACGTGGTCCCGGCGCAGTTCCGTGTCATCGTCACCCGCCGCCCTAGATATGCCTGCCGGGCCTGCACGGATGGCGTCACTCAAGCCTCTGCTCCGGCGCGCCTCATTCCCGGTGGCCTGCCGACGGAAGCGACTGTGGCCCATGTGCTGGTCAGTAAATATGCCGACCATCTGCCCCTGTATCGGCAGGCCCAGATCTATAGCCGTCAGGGCATTGACCTTGATCGGTCTACGCTGGCTGACTGGGTTGGTCGCGCCGCGTTCGAGTTGCGCCTGGTGTTCGACGCCCTGATCGCTGATCTGAAGCGATCCACCAAGCTCTTCATGGATGAAACCCGCGCCCCTGTGCTTGATCCCGGCGCCCGCAAAACGAAAACCGGATACTTCTGGGCGCTGGCCCGCGATGACCGACCGTGGCAGGGCGCAGCACCGCCCGGTGTGGCCTTTACCTATGCCCCCGGACGCGGCGGGCAACATGCCGAACATATCCTGCAGGGCTTCGGCGGTATCCTGCAGGGCTTCGGCGGTATCCTGCAGGTGGATGGCTATGCCGGTTATAATCGCCTGATCGCACCCGACCGTATCGGCCCGCAGATACGGCTGGCCTATTGCTGGGCGCACGCCCGCCGCAAACTGTTCGAGATCACCCGCAATGGCCCTGCGCCGATAGCCGAAGAAGGCCTCAGGCATATGGCTGATCTGTACAAGATCGAAACGGACATCCGCGGCGGCACCCCAGAGACCCGACTGGCCGCCCGGCAATTACGATCAGCCCCCTTAATCGCCGATATAGAAGCGTGGCTCAACACCCACCGCAGCCGTGTCGCCGCCAAATCGCCGCTGGGTGAGGCGTTGAATTACATCGCCAGATACTGGTCGGGTCTCTGCCTGTTCCTCGACGATGGCCGTATCGAACTGGACAACAACAGTGTTGAACGCACGATCCGGCCTATTGCGCTGAACCGGAAAAATGCCCTCTTTGCCGGCCATGACGCCGGGGCCCAGAACTGGGCCATCATCGCGTCACTGATCGAAACGTGCAAACTGAGCGGTATCGATCCCCATGCCTACCTGACCAACACCCTAAGGGCCATCGCGGGCGGACATAAGCAAAGCCAGATCGAACACCTTCTTCCTTGGAACTACGCCGTCAAGGTGTGAACGAAACACCGCTTACCGACATTTTACAAACTGAAAGCAAAATACGGCGGCCTGGAGGTATCTGAAGCTCGGCGGCTGAAGTCGCTTGAGGATGAGAACGCCAAGCTGAAGCGGCTTTTGGCAGACGCCATGCTCGACAATGTCGTGCTCAAAGATCTTCTGGGAAAGCCCTGACGACACCACAGCAATGGCGCGAGGCAGCGCTCAGGGCTCTGCGGGATCATGACATCTCGCAGCGCCGGGCCTGCCGGCTCGTCGGTGTCGATACAAAAACGGTCCGCCGCGAAGCGCCACCGGATCATCCGGATATTCGCCAGGAAAATGCAGAAGATTGCCACAGAGCGCCGACGCTTCGGCTACCGCCGCGTCGGTGTCATGCTGGCACGCAAAGGCATCAGAATGAACCATAAGAAGCTCTACCGGCTTTATCGCGAGGAAGGGTTATCGGTGCGCCGACGCCGGGGTCGCAAACGCGCTCAGGGCTCACGTACGCCGATCCCAACCTCACTTCGTCCGAATGATCGCTGGTCGCTGGACTTTTTGTCTGACACCTTTGGCGCCCGTCGCTTCCGCATCCTCGCGGTCAACGACGACTGCTGCCGCGAAAACCTGTGTTTGGTCGCCGATACAAGCCTTTCTGGCGCAAGGGTGGCAGGTGAGCTCGATGCGCTGGTGCGTCTGTATGGAAAGCCTGCGTCGATCGTCTCAGACAACGGCACCGAGTTTACCAGTCGCGCCATCCTGGACTGGGCCAATCGCAATGGCGTTGCCTGGCACTATATCGACCCGGGCAAACCACAGCAAAACGCCTACATCGAGAGCTTCAATGGCAGCCTGCGCGACGAACTGCTCAACGAGGAAATCTTCGACAGCTTAGCCGATGCACGGCGTAAGCTGGCCTTGTGGCGGTATGACTACAACAATGTCAGGCCGCACTCTTCCCTGGACAACCAAACACCGGCCGCCGCACGCCGAGCGCTCGAGCTGTTGGATAGCTCCGCGCACGGCGCGCTTGCCCATCAACAAACCCATGAATATTATACCGCCAGACTCTCGTTATGACTGAGGGATCGGCAGGGGGCAGGTCAATACTCAGCGCTACACATGGCGGGAAATACGGGCGAGTGGCCCAATTCGCGGCGTAGATATAACTTGAAGATTTGGCCCAGAAGCAAAAATCAACTCACTGGGAGTTCACGATCTGGCCTAACGATTAACCAAAAAACTGTAGAGACCAGAACGCCAATAAATATGGAGACTAAAAATATAAATATCACTGACATTCCACCATCACCAAATGAAAACATGTTTATTATATTTTTGTAAAAAATAATAAATGAAATTAATGTAGATACAAAAACTCCAAAAATATTATATATCAATAAATTTCTCAAATTTACACTAACAAAGAATAAGTGTGCGGGAATTCCAATTACAATAATTACTGGATACCCCAACATAGCACATAATTTCAACGCCCATACACCTTCTGAAATATTGCCAAAAATAGATACAAATAAAAATAATATTCCAGGCGTTATGGGAGATATAAATATTGCTGCAATTAATCTAATGGTGGAATGTTTTAACATTGCTGACCTCGAATTTAACATCCTAGTCCAATTTTTGCTGTACAATATGGAGATGGCGATTGCGCGGGTGCTGAACGAGGCTTTTGCCCTTCCCAAACGCCATTAATCATGTCTGCGAACGGTGAGCTAGGTGATTGCAGAGAGGCCGTACCTTCACCCCAATTATTAATTATAGTGCCGTCACTAGTTTGGTTCACTTCACGGACTACGATACCTGATTCAAGCGGGTGCCCAGATGTTGTTACATTCACAACCACCTCTTTTCCACTTACTTCATTAGTTACGATAAATGAAGTTACCGGGCTAATAGCTTGAGGAACTAACCCGCCAATAACAGGCGTAGCGTCATTTTTAGTGCCCTCCACGCTGGCAGGTTTGGGTGATCCAGGTGTAGGATTATTTTCAACATACCTTTTTGTTTCTTCTACATTTTTGCTGCTTTTGGCTGTAACGCTATAAGCATGATAGTTTTTTGATTCTGTGGTAAAATCTACAAAACCTTTTTGTTGGGTAAATGAAACTTTATAATTTACAGAAGTACATGTAGTTTTACTATCTGCCGTCACACAGTCTGTCCCCGTCGGATCTTTACCATTTATGGGATCCCCTGCGACGTATGCATAGAGGTTGAGGTCGTCTTTTGACCCGATGGGATCCGTCTGTAGGAACCTTCCCAAGTTGGGATCATAGACTCTAGCCTTGTAGTAGTAGAGCTCTGCTTCGGGCATTATGGTCTGGCCGGTGTAGCGAAACTTACTTGCTCCCGTCCAGCTTTCCACATTGGCAGCGTTCTTCGGCTCACCATAGGGACCATACTTGTACAGTTCCGTCAGAACACTTGAGCCATTGGTGTAGGCAATCACACTGCCCTGATAGTTCTGGTAGAAATAGCGACGGCTTGTGGTGTCGATATTGCTGCCCTCGAACCACACCACAGGCTCATCCACACCTGTGCCATGCACATAGCGCCTAAGAACCGTCGAGCCGTTATATTCCCCGATCAGGTTTACACCGTCATACAGATAGGTCGTGACCGTACTGCCCGATGTATATTTGCTCAATCTGCCTTCCGGATCATATTCCAGTGTCAGGTTGGCACCGCCCCCCGTGGCCGTCAGAAGACGGTTCTCCACATCATAGGTAAAGGTGCGGGTGTCATCCTTGGTCAGGTTGCCGCGTAAGTCATAACCACCCGGCATAACTGCAAAGGTCGTGTCACGGTTCAGGCCGTCATAAACCCTGTTATCCGGTGGGGGGGCCGTCAGTTCCTTATATTCGTATGATGCATTGCTGGCCCCCAGGGTGGTGATCTGGCTGGCCGGATTATAGGCAAACGTCCAGTTTACATCATAAGCCGTATTGGCCAGATCGAGGTTCATCCCCGTCAGGCGGCCCACCGCATCATAGCTGTAGCCGGTTGAGCCACCCGTCTTGTTCAGGGCTGATCTCAGACCATTATTGTTATAGGTCTGGGTAAACAGACTACCCGCGGTCGAATGTGTCACACCGGTCAGGCGGTTGAGATAATCCACACTGTAGGTCAGGTAATGCGCGGTCTCAGGGAAGGTCAGGCGTGATCTGGCCCCGGCCTGATTGTACAGGTAGCTGACCGTGCGGCTATTCATATCCGTGATAGAGGTCACCCGACCCAGCGCATCATAGGCATAGGACACCCCTGCCCCGCTGTGGGAGCCAAAGCGCTTGTGGATGATGCCCCCCAGCAGATTGTAGCGGATATAGACATCCTTCGCCGTCCCGCCCGGAATATCGCGGAACACTTCGCGGTTCAGATTGTCATACTGGAACCCGATGATCTGACCATCCCGACGCCGGTGTGTCAGGCGATTACCATTGGCATCATAGGTGTAGGCTTCGTAGTCGGTCGTGGAGGAGCTGTTTGCGCCTGCCGTGGTTACCGGGTAACGCAGTTTGCTCAGACGGTCAAAGCCATCGTATTCCAGTGTCGTACGGTTATTATTTGCATCCCGCTCTGATGTTTTCAATCCGTTGAGAGCATAGGTATAGCGGGCATAAAAACGCTCGATCGGCGTCCCTGCAGCCTGTTTAACCTCTGTCACCTTTCCCATATTGTCATATGCATAGCGGATAATACGATCCGGACCATGCGGGCCCTGAGCAGACAAAGTGCAGGCGCTAACCGGCAGAGTACCATAAACGGCCGGATTCATCCGTGTGGCCACACACAAGGGCCGCAGGTCATCATCATAAGAGGTTTGAGTCAGGGAGATTACGGTATTGCCGTCCTTGACCTTTACAACAGTGGGCATACCATAGGGATCATAAACCGTCTCTGTTTGTGACACAGACTGGAAGTTGGCCCAATCCGTGTCCGTAATACCAGCCACCAGCCCTTTCTCGACCAGCTTCAGTTGCCCATCCAAATTATAAGTATAGCGTTCTGCCGATCTCAGAAGCGGGCCGCTGCCGTCAGGATCCGGGCCAATCATTCCCGTCTTCTGACGTGCGAGGTCATAACGATAGTAGCTTTTATCAACGGTACCGGGCAAGGGGCCATCTTCGGCAATCAAGTTCCCGACAACGTCATATTCATAAGTGGTTCCGGAAACCGTAACGCCATCGCCCGAAGACACCGTAACGGCAGTTTTGAACAGATTGTTGTGGTTATATTCAAATGATGTAATGCGCTCATTTGCCGTGCCCGCACAGGTCGCAGCCAAGGTGCATTCGGATATGCTTGACACAAGATATATAGGATCGGAATCCACAAGAACACCAAGAGCGTTCTTTATTTTCGCCCGATATTGCTGATATGTGTACCGTTTTTGCGGACGTATACCATTAGCATCCGCAGGAAGGGTTTCTGTCAATATACCGCCATGTACCGGAGAATACGTGTAATCTGTTTGATTGCTAAGCGCATCTCTCACCCACACGGGTTTGTTGCAGATTTTTATATTAACACAATTTGGATCATAAAAAACACTTATAATCCGGTCTGTTAATCCCGATCCCGGCTTTGCTTTCGTTTTATGTTCTATGATATTATAACGGTTGTCATACACATAATTTCCCTCAGGGGAATCTATTGCACTGGATATATTTATATTCGGTTCGATCATATTCAAATAACTATATGACTGAATAAATCCGTTAGGGTTATTTATCTCTGTTATTTGAGACCTGTCATAGTTACTCTTTATGATGGTAGTGTTGTTAAATGGATCCTTAACACTAATTGTTCTGGAGCCCGATCCAAACCACGGCGCATAAGGCGTAGGCTGGGTTCCCGTAGTTGGAGTATAAGTCCATTTCTTTTTGCCCGATGGATCGTTCGTCGTATAATAGGTGTGTTGTACAGTGTTATCGCCAAGCCTGGGCGCGAGACCACTGGTGCTGGTCTTCGCAAAGGCGTAGTTGCTTACCGTGGATTGCCTGATTAAGTCCCAATACGGAAAATCCCACCCCGATGGTTGAGATGGACCAGCATTGGGATTGGCAACTGAGATGCAGCAAAATTCTATTTTACCCAATATATTCTGATATTTTTCTACTCCCAGCGGGGACCTGGAATAGGAGACGGCAATCTCATATGCTTTCCCGCTACTGTGTGAAGGACTATTTATTACCGTTGCATAATCGTAAACCCATGTTCTGTTCAGTGAGTCTTTAACTTGAACGACGGGGACATTAACTCTGCCTCTATTATTCTCTGTTGTGTATGTATATGTTGTGCTCGGCCATGTTTGACTGAATGTACATTGGATCGCTTCGGGATCGCAAAAATCCACCGAAGTATTAATGGCTGTTATTTTAGATACACGGCTAACCGTAGCATCCGTGGTGCTAACAGGTGTGTATCTTATCATCCAACCTTTATTGCTGGAAACACTCTTCAGACTACGAATAACTCTTGCGGGATAGGTAATAGTTATTCCACCAGATGTAACAGTCGACGAAGGAATATTCACTGTCCAATAATAAAACCGTATGATTTCTCCATCCGGTCTGTGAATGGTTTTTAAAAGACCTTCGTTATAGCCTACGCCTGATTCATTTTTTAAATTCGTATCATAAGTGTATAATGTCCCGTCGGGGCGAGTTATGGTTGATCCGGAGTATGAGGATTTACTGGGGGTATTCCAACCGAACATCTCGGCTCCGTCACCGAATGTGGCCGTTACGCGCTTGGCATGATCTGGAAAGTTGTAGCTGGCGTTTAACCCGGCGAATAGATTATCTCCATATGGAAAAGCACGCGCACTAGACGTTCGGCTCAGTCCGCTTTCAGGCGTACCAATGGAAAGGTTGGCGATACTGTAAGTCGGACTCAAAGTAATTAGGTCTATGCCGTTATCATCAACAGCACGAGCTGCTGGTGGGGGAGGTATTTGCGCCCAAGTTGTGCAGGGAGTGGCGATTCCTGCATATAACGGCCATGAAAGTGCTAAATATCCTGCTCGGGAGAGTAACATTTTTTTCAGATATACAGAATTTCTCATGACCCACCCCTCTAATGTTACAAAGAATATTTATAATTCACTTTAAGTAATAAATTCACTCTCGACTAATTATGACCTGCGCAGAAGTTGTGTTTCCGATTTTGTCTTTCACAGTGAAAGTGTATGTCTTTGTTGTCTGTGCCGGTATATCTATATGAAGCCCGCCCTCGGGTGAGCTCAGAGTGATCTTCGATCCACTAACAGACTTACATTGAGCTGTAAGATGCTCGGGTAAAAGCTCAAAGGCCACGCCCGTTTCCTCAGGTAACCCCGACAGGGGAATGACCAAATTCTGACAAGTTAACTCAGTCGTTTGTGTTTGCGCGACATTCGCCATCATCAAGAGTCCAGTTGTTAAGCAAAATACCTGTTTGAGAAGTCTCATATGCTCCCCCTAGTTACGAATATAGGTGATTGTGCCGGTACCTGTGCCGCCGTTCCCGTCTGATACGGTGAAGTTTGTATGGACCGTCTGATTGGCACCAATCGTAAAGGTCCGCGGCATAGCGGGGGAAGTTACGATGAGTGTGTCGCCATTCGCATCTGTACAACGGCCTATAACCTGAGCGGCCGTAATCGTAATGGATATCCCAGGTGCACCGGGAATATATCCCATGTTTACTGTCTGATTGGTACAGACAGGTGCCGTATTGCTGCCGCCCCCGCCTCCGGAAGAAGATGAAGACGACGATGACGAACCGCTGCCAGAGGTGCAGGTTCCGCCCGTACCTGTGGCGGCCCTTACAATCTGGGTGCGGTTACCGGCTGCATCATACTGATAGGTGATCTTCGTACTGTCGGGATAACAGACCGATGTCACACGCCCCAAAGCATCGTAACTGTATTGAGTATTCCCCGACATAACGCTGGAGGCTCCGGCGACCGCACAGATCACCCCGACAATGGCCACACGGCCATAGATTTTCCGTGACATTCCCCCCGCCCCTGTATGTTTCTCGAAACTCGAGGTTTCATCTCTTGGTAACAGACAACCGCGTTATGTCATTCCCGTCAAGAGGGAAGTTTATATGCAATGCACCAATCAGGAGAAGTTTCTTGTCTAGGGGGCAATTTCAAAAAGTGTTCAGCCTTGCCCTAACCACACTCCGGCAGGGTTGCTAGGCTGTAATCTTCGGAGACGATTACACCGTAGGCTTTGACCGGATCACCGGTAAAGCGCACCAGTTGTTCCCGTATGATTTGCCCCGTGATAGCCCTCAGGCGCCAGATCTGCCCATCCTTTGAACGCACCGTGGTGGATGATGTATCGGTGCGTGGCTCTTCTGTCGGTGAGGCATAGCCATAGGGTGAGAACAGCCGCCTGACGCAGTCATTTCTTGGCCAGTGTAAGGTGTTTGTTGTATCTGCCGGCGGACTGCCGATCAGTGCCAGAAGATCATCCTTTTTGAGGCTTTGCGTTTTATGGACCAGCGCCACTTCGCTGACTTCCTGCGCCTGATCTATCGGCCATTTATAGGCTTCCGGCTCGGCAATGACCTTAACAGATTGGCCCTGTATCGTCAGATCGCGCTCGAGACGCGCCTCCTGCGCCATTAGCAGTATGTCCGACGTAATGGAAAGCAAGGCCTCATTCAGCACCTCCTCTGTCCGATAAGCCTGCAACTGACGATCCGAACGCCGCTTCTCCTGCTGGCTTAAGGTAAGCACCGCGACACACAACACCGACAGGATAGCGCACAGTATCAGTGCGCTCAGGGCCGCATAGCCGCAGTCCTTGTCTGCGTGACTGTTTCTGGCACTGTGTTTGGCATAGCTTCCGACCCTATCACCGCCACCATCTCCGGCACTGTCAGAACGGGACAAAGCCCTGCCCTATCAGTTCACGGATATCCGCCCCGAGGCTTGGCCAGACCTGATCGTAGCTGGCATTATCGCGGATCACCTTAACCTGTATCAGCACCACCAGTTCCGTACGGTCTGCCGTCTGTGTGCGCTGCTTGAACAGATTACCGAACACCGGAATGTCTTTCAGAAGCGGTGCCCCGCCCTCGCCTTCGCTCTGTGACGAGGAAATTAGTCCACCCAGAGCCACAACCGTGCCTTCAGGAATGATCAGACTGCTTTCCATGCGCCGTTGCCGGATGGTGGGTGAGTCAATGCCCGAGGTCTGGGTTCGGGCCACAGAACTGACCTCCTGTGTCACATCCATCGACACGCGGTTATCACTGAGGATACGCGGGGTGACCTTCAGCATGACGCCGGTATCACGATAATCAATCGTGCTGATCAGCGGCGCATCGCCATTACTGGTCGACTGGGCGTTCTGGACAATGATCGGCACCTGATCCCCCACCTGAAGCAGGGCCGTGCCGTTCTCACGCACGGTGATCTTGGGTGCCGATACAATACGCACGTCCGACTTGGAGCTCAGGGCATTAATTGCCGCCTTGATATCGCTTCTGAGATAGTTGACCGAGAAGCCCGGTGCCACAGGGGCAAAGTTCGTGGCCTCGGTCGTATAGTTGCTGATCGACAGGCTGCCATTGATGGTCTGCCAGTCAACACCGAAGCTGAACTCGTTGTTGAGAGTCACCTCAAGGATAGAGGCCTCGATAAACACCTGCACGGGCTCACGGTCAATCTCAGCCAGTACGGCCATGACTCTCGGCCGGAGGGATTCGGGCACCGAGATAATCAGGCTGTTGGTGTCCTTGTCCGCCACAATACGCGGCATGGCCTCGTCGCTATAGCCCTGTGATAGTGATGAGGAGGCAGCCGACGGTGCAGACGCAGAGACCGTTTCTCTGGTGGTGGAGGTACCAACAGACGTGCTCGTAGACACGCTGCCACCTGACATTCCTGTTGTACTGAAGCCCAATGCCTCGTTAAGGGTCTTGGCCAAGGCTTCGGCTGAAGCACCCCTTGGGCGATAGACCGTGACCTTCAGGCTCTCGTCATTGGAGGGGACATCGAGGCGGGTGACCCAGTTCTGCACCTGATCAAGCGCTTCGGCAGATTTGGAAAAGACAAACAAGCCGTTCAGCCGCCGCAGGGGCATGACCGTCACCCCGTGGGCGCCAGCCTGTTTCAGCACCTGTCCGAGATCGGCTGAGACGGTAGCCGCACTGGCATTATACAGCGGATAATAGCGGATCCGCGCATCGGTCAAAGGACTCTGGTCAAACAGGCGCACCGAACTGAGGGCGGTTTCAATCTCGTCATGCGTACCGCCCAGCAGCAACAGGCCCAGATCATCGGAACTGAACAATACGAGCTTGTCGCGTGACAGGCTGGTCAGCACCTTGGCGATTTCACTCGGCAGTGCATACTGAATGGGCACGGCGCGTACCTGATAACCGATACGCGCGGTCGCACCGCCATCAGTGTTGATACTGGCACCGATCTGGGCCGACTTGCGGGACTTGAGGACGACAAAGTCCCCTTCCCTGACCAGAACCACCTCATAGGCATTCAACGCCCCTTCAAAGGCCGCCAGCAGCTGCGCCGCGCTCAGGCGCTGCTCTATGTGGAAGTTCATGCGTCCGGTGACACCGGGATCAACCCGGTAGGCCACTCTCAGGCCCTGCCCCAGCACTTCGTCGGCAACCTGCGAGATCTCTGCGTCACGAAAATTATAGACATAGGTCTGGGCACCGGCACTCTGTGCCAGACTCCCTATCGGGGTGCCAAACACCAGCACACATATCAAACCCACTACTCTTATCAGCCCCATCATCCGCCCTTTAAAGGTATCTCTGTTTCGTGCCTGTCAGGCCCGCCGCCTTACGCAACACTTCTGTCATTCGTTCGTCACTAAACGGGCGTCAATTGTTCGCCGCCTGCGCTGCCGCCTCGGCGCTGAAGTCCACCGTCCGGATGCCGACCGGCGTATCAAAGCGCACCGATCTCGGCCCCACTTCCAGCAACCGGATATCGCCCTGCAGTTCATTGACCCGCATCCACTGTTCCGGCCCGCCATCTATGGACACCAGTGCGGCCTTGCGTCCCGGTGATATAGCCACCCCAAGCAGACGCACACCCGCCTCCTTATAGGCGGCTGGTCCCGTGGACATGATGAAGATCGGCGTTTGCAGCATGACCGAGGTGTCCGGCGCTTGCGCCTGTGCCGCTTGCGCCGGTTTGGGCAGACGCTTCAGGCTATCATTTATGGTCGTCAGTCGTGCCTGATCCTCTGCGGTCGGATCCACCAGCAGCAACAGAGCGGTGCCGAGCAGGGCAGCACCAGCCATACCGAACGAGAGCGTTTTGATGTCGGAGAAGCTCAGGCCGGTCATTTGCAAAACACCCGCCCCTCAAGTTCCAGTTCGACGCGATCGGTACGGTTACGCAAGGCCAGACGGTCAATATATAAAACCGGACGGAAGCGATCGATAGCCTCAAGCGTCGAGACCGCCGCCTCATAGGCCCCTGAGGCCTTCAGCCTGACCGGATGGGCCATGAGCGGGGCCTTTGTGTTGGTCGCCACAGCGGTACCGACACTGATATCGGCAATCTCAAGCCCCGCGCCACTGACAGCAAGGCCCAGTTGATCCTGCCAGACCCCGTTCAGCTTGCCGGCACAGACCGACCCCGGCCCGAAGTAAGCGACATCGCCCTTGAGGCTGGCGGTGCGCTGTAAAGCCTGCAGTCTGGTCTCCAGTGTCTCCAGACGCGTCTCGGCCTCTGTCGGACGCCCAAGCCACAACAGGACCAAGCTAAGAACAACAATGGCCACACCGGCCAGAACCGCCAGAGGCTTACCGGCAAGCAATCTCAACAGGTTCGTCAGGCTCATTGGCCCGCTCCGTAGCTTACCCACAGCCAGGTATCCCGGCGCACCGGCCGGTCGGCCTTCTGCATCGATACGCTGCCCTCATTCAACGGGGCCGCATCACCTTTAACTTCTAAGGCCCAGTCACCCCCCTCCCACAGAAAGCTGTCTATCCGTGCATGCGGGTTCTTTGCCGTGGTCACCGTCTGCAGGGCGGCAAGTACATCAGCCGCCTTGCGACCTCTGACACCGATCTCCTCAAGGGTGCGGGCATTGGCCTGTGCGGTGGCCCCTGTGCTGATCTGTCTTGCCGTACGCTCCACCACCTGTTCCAGACGCGCCAGTTCGGCTTCCGCCGCCGCGCGTCGTTTGAGCGTCAGGGCCACCTGCCCGCTTAAGCACACAAGGGTCAGCAAAATCAGACCCGTTACTGTGGCCTGCTGTCGGAGCTGTTCGGCCTGTTTGCGGCGTGACGGCACGACAATCGATACTGGCCGACCCTGCACCTCGATAGTGAAGCTTAAACCTTCGGCCGCTTCCTGCCCTTTTAGGTAGATGGCGACAAACCGCCCGCCTTGCCCCGGTCGCCAGGGAGACAGCCGCCGCACCACAATAGTTGGGGCCAGCCCACTTGAGGCGGCCGTTACAGGCGACGTATGGTGCGCCTCTAGACGCGCCGCCCGCATCTGATCCCACGGCAGGGCCGAGGGAACATTGACAATACGGGTAAAGGGTTTGGCCGCAGACGGCGCATTCAGCGCGTTCATTCCTGTGCTCCCCCTCTGCGCGAACGCATCCCAAAAAGTGTGACGCATCTTTTTGGACAAAGATGCGCGATAAAACGAGAATTGAGCGCCGATCTGATCCTAACAGATCGGAAAACGCTCAAGGTTCAGGCCACCGGCACTGGCGGGTGATCATGTCAAATTGGCAATCCGCCGGATGATCAATCCTGAGTTCCACCGTTGTCGCCACCGTGCCTGTTTCATCGTACAAGATCAAGCCTGCAAGACGTTCATTTACAACTTCTGATGCCTCTTCTTCGGTAAGGCTGTCATATGACCAACGGGCATATTCCTGACCGGCGATGACGTAGGCCAGACGGTAGCCTGTCGGCGTCACAACCCGACAAGGGGCCTCCTCCTGACAGTCATAGCTGAACCCCTGCCCGTCCCCTGACAGGTGCGCGACCCGCAAAGGTTCCAGAGGCGCGATCTGGCGGCGTAAATCGGTTTCGGCGTTACGCTGTTCACGGCCCAGGTCCCTGATCACAGTCACCCGATCCTGACCGCGGGCCACCAGACGCGCGACCTGCAACACACCGGCCAGTGACAGGCTGATCAGCAACAGCGCGATCAGGGTTTCTGTCAGGGTAAAGCCCTGATCGGTCTCTCTCTCGCTCATAGGCTCTGCACCCTGTGACACCAGCGCAGGCCTTCGAAGCGGTAGGTCTGTGCAGAGCGGACAGGCTTCAGTGTCAGGTTGATGCGGCACAGCACCTGCGGGCCGAATTTTTCTTCACGCACACCTGCCTGATAGATCATCTTCCCCTCGGTGCCGCTATAGTCACCCACCTGTCGGGGCAGAACGGCAAACAGTTTCTGGGCCACGAGAAGCGCCTCAGATTGACGGCTGGCCGTCTGGCTATATTGACCGGACAGGCTCAGGGCTGTCAGGACAATGCCCAGCATCAGGCTGCTGATCATCACCCCGATCAGCGCGTCAACCATGACAAAGCCAGAGTCCCTGTTTGCCCCGTCGTCCATAGACGAAATTTACCCCATATTCTTTGTATCTTAGCCTATCAGATCAGTTTGCCCGTCACAACAAAGCGTGTACCTTCACCCGCATGAGGGGAACCCGAACAAACCAACCGTTTAGCAAGCGTGTACTCATGGGTGCAGGCTTTACCCTGCTCGTACATGCCGGCCTGATGGCCTATTTTCTGTTCCCGTCAGAGCATTATCCCCCGATGGACGGCCTTGACGGTCTGGATACCGGCACACTGTTGGGGGCAGAGATTGCCATGGATGTGTCTCTGGTTAGTCCGTCACCGGCAACGACGAGCTATACCTCACCGCAGTCAACAGACTCACCCTTTATGAAGTTCATGCCACTGGTCGAGCGAACACCGGCCAGCAGCAGCGTGAAACCCTTGTGGACGGGACAGCCGACCCTGATGTCAGCTTCCGAGGCCCTGGGCGAGGATATGTTTGCACCATCCGCACCAGCCTCACAGGGTGATCCGACCGGCAGCACATCCGAGGCCCAAGCCAGTCAGCCGCCGAGTGATCTGTGGAAAGCCATTGAACCCTGCTGGAAGCGGCTTGCCGATAAAAACACCGTACCGGTAACGCTTAAGGTCACCTTCTCCCCCTTGGGCAATCTGGCCAAACCGCCGGAGATCGAACGCGAACCCGGCGCCCCCCTCACCGATCAGCTTATGCGCTCGGAAAATCAGGCCATCATGGCCCTCTCACAGTGCGGACCCTATCTCATGGCCTTCGGGCAGGCGAATGTAAGAGTGAGGTTTCCGGGAGGGGGATAAGAGAACGTTAACAGGAACCTGAAACAGAGTGAGTGAATCTTCGATCGAGTCCCCATTTTTCCCTTCGCAAGAGGTATAATATTTCCCTTAATTCAGGAGAGGCTTTCCACAAAAAATCAGATATCATTTTTGGAAACATCCCCAACCATCGTTATGGCCGTTTAATGGCGTAGCAAATTCTGCGATCTTTAATTCAAAACATGTAATTTCATCATAAGAGGGCAGCATATACTTATCTACGGTCACATCCCAAATGGGTAAGGAGCCCATTTCAGTATAATTAATATGCATGCTATCTGCATATGGACTAAATTTATTGCAAAATATATCTGCATTGATATGCGTGTAAAAAACAACTGAGAAGTTTATAGTTCTTTTCAAGCTTAAATCATCCCCACTCTCTTTCATTCTTCTCAATACGATTCCATTTTCATCTTCTGGAAATTCAGACATTGTCTCTCCTAAAATAACTACTCACCATCTTCAATTCTATATCTATCACCAGGCGAACGAATCCTGTTATAGTTTGGGTTTTGGCCCTCCATACGTTTAGATTCATCTTTAAATGCTCGACGAAAATTTTCTGACGGAGTCCAATCGGTTCCGACATGCGCGTCACCTGTACGTCTCTCAACTTGACGAGCGCTCTCTTGAGATCTTAACCGTGACCCCTTTCCATGATATACAGTTCCACTTTCGAAAATATTTGTATACGAACCAGTCTCCTCACGTAATCTATTTCTGCTATTAATATAGCTCTCAACCTGACGCGCTTCGTTCTCACGCCCACGTGTCGCTTCCTGCCCCCTAAGATCATTGAGAATCCTCGTTTGATTTCTAATATCTCTTGCACTTGGCACCCACCTTGGAGGTGCAGCAGACGTTAAGGATGGATGATTAGGGTCAATACGTCTTATTTCATTATTATTACGCTCATAATTCTGCAGTCGCTGAGCTTCAGAATGCGGACGCTCCTGATGCCGAGTGCGTCTACCCGATGTTCCCGTCGGATCAGTTGCGTTAATCGGATCCCCGCCTACGTAAGCATATAGGTTCAGGTCATCCTCACTGCCGATCGGATCGGTTTGGAGGAACCTACCGAACTCGGGATCATAGACCCGGGCCTTGTAGTAGTAGAGCTTCGCCTCTGGCAGGGTTGCCTGGCCGGTGTAACGGAACTTCGCCCCACTCCAGCCCTCGCCGTTTGTGGCGTTCTTCGGCTCTCCATAGGGACCGTACTTGTACAGTTCAGCCAGAACGCTGGAACCGTTGGTATAGGCAATCACACTGCCCTGATAGTTCTGGTAGAAGTAACGACGGCTTGTGGCATCGATATTGCTACCCTCGAACCACACCACAGGCTCATCCACACCCGTGCCATGCACATAGCGCCTGAGAACCGTCGAGCCGTTATATTCCCCGATCAGGTTTACCCCGTCATACAGATAGGTCGTGACCGTGGAGCCTGAGGTGTATTTGCTTAATCTGCCTTCCGGATCATATTCCAGCGTCAGGTTGGCTCCACCACCCGTAGCCGTCAACAGACGGTTCTCCACATCATAGGTGAAGGTACGGCCGCCATCCTTCGTCAGGTTGCCCCGCAGATCATAACCCCCCGGCATAGCCGCTATGGTCGTGTCACGGTTCAGACCATCGAAGGTCTTGTTGACGGTGGAAGCGGCCAGTTCCTTGTAGTCATAGGCGGTACTGCTGGCCCCCAGGGTGGTGATCTGGCTCGCCGGATTATAGGCAAAGGTCCAGTTCACATCATGGGCCGTATTGGCCAGATCGAGGTTCATCCCTGTCAGGCGACCTACCGCATCATAGCTGTAGCTGGTTGAGCCACCCGTCTTGTTCAGCGCTGATCTCAGGCCGTTGTTGTTATAAGTCTGGGTAAACAGACTACCCGCGGTCGGGTGCGTCACACCGGTCAGGCGGTTGAGAGAGTCCACACCATAGGTCAGATACTGCGCGGTCTCGGGGAAGGTCAGACGTTCACGTGTTGATGCCTGATTGTACAGATAGCTGACCGTACGGTTATTCATATCCGTGGTTGAGGTAACCCTACCCAGCGCATCATAGGCATAGGACACCCCTGCCCCGCTATGGGAAGCAAAGCGCTTGTGAATGATGCCCCCCAGCAGGTTATAGCGGATATAGACATCCTTCGCCGTCCCGTCTGGAATATCGCGGAACACCTCGCGGTTCAGATTGTCATACTGGAACCCGATAACCTGACCATCCCGACGCCGGTGTGTCAGGCGGTTGCCATTGGCATCATAAGTATAGGTTTCATAATCCGTTGTGCTGTGTGCGCCGGCCGTGGACAGGGCGGTTGCCTGTGTCGCCGGATTAAAGGCCGACGGTCGTGTGGTCGAGGGATAGTTCAGGCCCGTCAGGCGATCAAACCCGTCATAGGTCATGCGCGTGCGGTTGCCATTGGCATCGATGGAGTCAATGATCTTGCCGTTGGGTGAATAGCTGAAGGTCGAATAGACCCGCTGCACACCCGTTACACCAAACGCCTGCACCACCTGTGTCACCTGACCGGCAGGATCGTAGACGGTCTTCGTAATCCGGTCAGGGCCATGTGTTCCCGCAGATGAATGTGTACAGGCACTGGCCGGCAGGGAGCCATAGACAGACGGGTTCATCCGAACCGCCGCACATTCAGGCCTGCCCACAGCGTCATAGCTGATCTGTGTCACACTCAGCACGGTCTCTGACTGCACCGGCAGAGCCAGAAGCCCCAGACCAAAGGCAAGCGTTCCCCAAACCCGTTTCATCATCACCGCCCCCGGTTTCATGGCTGCACCACTTCGGTCTTCGTCAGACGCCCAACGGCGTCGTAGGTCATCTTCTTCGCAGACGTCCACACGAAGTCGGAACATCCGGTGGGTATCCCCCCGCTCATCGTCACCGTGCCGCAGGTACCCGTCTCCGTACGGGTTTCAAGACCATCCACATCGTAATAATGCTTCACCGTCGGACGCTTCAGCGCACCGCCACCATCAGGATCCGCACCGATCTCCAATATTGGACGTCTGCGGGAATCATAGGTTTTATATGCCGTGTCATCCACATCCGTGCGTGGACCATCGACCATGACCGTATTACCTATCCAGTCATAGCCATAGCTCGTGGTTGTAGAGACCGTATTATTACCATTACGCTTCGTCTCGGAGGTCAGGAACAGGTTCGGATGAGCATAGGCAAACTCGGTGATCTGCTCATCGGCCGTACCCACACAGGACGCCGGATTGCCAGACGTCGCCGTCAAACAGGTCGACACCTTCGTCAACCGCCAGATGTTAGGCGTATTAGGCACCATCGCTAATGGCGCAGTATATTGCGTATAGGTATAACGCATTTGTGGCCTAACCCCATTGGCATCCGCCGGCCCCGTCTCGGTCAGCACACCGCCATGGGCCGGATCATAGGTATAGTCCGTTTGCTTGCCGAGAGCATCACGCACCCAGACCGGCTTGTTGCAAACCTTGGCTGTAGTCTCTGTACAGGTCGAAGGATAAGAGGCCTGAGTAACCTTAGGAGTACTGCCAGCCTTGGGATACTCGCGGACATATGTCAGGCGATTGCGGTCATACTCATAGGTGACATAATTCCCCTCCGGAAAAGTAACCTTCGTCAGATGCACCCCATCTGCGTATTCATATAGGGTCGTCTGTCCGGCTTCATTGGTATCCGAATGAATACGTGTCCCCATGACAACATCGTAGCTCGTCTGCACAATCCGATGATTACCGTCAGGGTCTTCTATATCCACCTGCCAACGGTCTATCATTCCCGCAACACGAGACCATGTGTACTTCCATACACCTCCGCCACGTGTAACTTGCCTGACACAAGTTTCCGATGCGCCGCGTGCCGTTTGCCCCCGACAACCACCCAAAAAACCCAACTGGCTCCACACCACAGAATCGATAGGCAAATAATAATCAACCAGAGTCCGAACAGAACCGGAAGTGTTCTTAATTTTGACCTGATGCAAATAACGATCAAAACTTGCCTCTATGCAATCTGCGAAGCCATTAGGTAACGGAATAAATATATCCGCTGTTCTATTTCCGGTAAACGTATATTCGCCCGGTCCACCAAAATTGTCTTCGCAGATATTCCGATATCTATCTTCTACCTTTTCGTGATAGTAATATGAGTCATTTTCTCCTGACAGACTTACCATGAGACCTTTTATCTGACGCATATCCCAATAATAGTAAATATCGCTAATAGTCACGATTGATCCGTTCTGGAATTGTCCAAACGGATATTCACCACTTAAGCCACCGGTTCCACCGATGGTGACATCAGCGTTACTTCCACTGGGCGCGGACTGATTTGTCAGCGTATATACACTCCATGCATCAGTGGAACTACCCCACATGGAAAACCCTGCGCTGCTGTAAACATTGGACACATAGCTCTTTACGTAAAATTCCGGCGGGCGCCCCATCAACTGTGCAGATGAATCATAACCTGACTGAACCTGTGTCTGGTCGTATACAATATGAACCGTTTCGCCATCCGGTTTTACCAGCTTGGTCAAAATTGCAAATCGGGCATCAACCCCCATGTCACTAGGCATAACGTATGAATAAGGGCTTACAGGTTGCAGGCCATTAAAATGTGCGATCGTGCCATCTGAAGTGGTTAGCTTGACCGCACCATGGAAAAATCCAGTAGGTTCTGTGCCGCCTTCAAGGCTATCCATGCTGCCATCATCAGCAGCACACACATTCGACGAACATAGAAACGTTTTGTTATAGCCCCCGAAATAGATGCGGACATAGGTTTCGTCCTTATTTACCGTTAAGGCAAATTGGGTCTCATTGGCGTAACTATAGGGATCAGCAAACGTAATGCCGCCAGCCAATACACTCCCTGTCGGAAAGTCGGATCCGGTAATAGATTCTGACAAGTTACTGGTGCTAGAGCCAATGGTCACCGACACGGGCGGCGGCATAAACTGGCCAGTTCCGAGGTTCACACCGTTAACATCACGACTGGAAGGCGCATGGGTGCGCATACTGGACACATGATCCGTACTCGCCAGAGCAATTTCGGAAACACTGGTCAACAAAAAACCGGTTATTAAAACAGATGCGAGTGGCTTCCGTGTCACAAATTTCATCATCCCCACCCCCGGCCTCATGGCTGCATCACTTCGGTCTTCGTCAGACGCCCAACGGCGTCATAGGTCATCTTCTTCGCCGACGTCCAGACGAAGTCGGAACATCCGGTGGGCATCCCCCCGCTCATCGTAACAGTACCGCACGTACCCGTCTCGGTACGGGTTTCTAGCCCGTCCAGATCGTAATAATGCTTCACCGTCGGACGCTTCAGCGCACCATTTCCATCAGGTTCCGCGCCAATCTCGAGTAATGGACGGCGCTGGGCGTCATAGGTTTTATAAATCCGGTCATCCACATCCGTGCGTGGGCCATCGACTATGACCGTATTGCCAAGATGGTCATAGGTATAGCTCGTCGTCACCGAAACAGTACTGTTACCATTGCGCACGGTTTCGGATGTCAGAAGCAAATTAGGGTGAGCATAGGCATATTCTTTAATCTGCTCATTTACCGTCCCTACACAGGAGGCTGGATTAGCCGTAGTAGCTGTCAAACAAGTCGATATCTTTATTAACCGCCAAATATCAGGTGTGACGGAATAGATCGAAAAAGACGGAGGAAATGGTGTGTAGGCATAACGTGTCTGGGGCCGCACCCCATTGGCATCAGCCGGACCCGTCTCGGTCAATACACCACCATGAGCCGGATCATAGGTATAATCGGTTTGATTGCCCAGGGCATCACGCACCCAGACCGGCTTGTTGCATACCTTAGCCGTAGCCTCTGTACAGGACAACGGATAAGAAGCTTCTGTGACAATGGGCGTCGTACCGATCTTGGGATAACTCCTTACGAACTTCAAATTGCCGCGAGTGTCGTATTCGTAGATCGTGTAGTTATTTTCCGGATATGTTACCCTCGTCAGCCGATATTGGCCGTCATACTGATACGAAGTTTTTCTCCCGAGACCGTCTGTATCGGAAATGATGCGGGTCCCTAACCTGTAATCATGTGTGGTCACGACAATTCTGTGATTGCCCGCAGGGTCTTCAATATCAACCTGATAGTGGTGGGAGCCGGAAACCTTGGACCAATTATAAGTCCATGTCTGTCCAGCCCTTGTCACCGACTGCACACAGGTTACTGTAACGCTCAGGCCATAGCATCCACCAATAGAAGCTATATTATTATAGACCGTAAAATTATTAGGCAGGGGGGCATACTGAACAGTGTAAAGAAGTTTATTATCGACGCTGTATATCTCTTCTTTTTCTTTAAATATCATTTCTAAATTAGTATAACATTCGCCCGGCTCGTCGACCCTATCCCAATAAGGGTGATCTGCTGCAACATATTCCTGAGCAACGACGAAATTTGCAACGTTGCACATCTGGCTCCAGCGTCTTTCCGTAAATTCTTTATATTTATAATAATTTCCCATTCCCGAGAAACTTAAAGTATTAATATGTTTTTCCTTGTAAAATTCTTGCCTTGGATCACTGGTAGGATACGGTATGTAGCTTTGCAAAGGTTGCCATTGTTTTGCATGATCGGAAGAACCAATCCATACATATGTCCCAGTTCCCGCTACCATTATATTGCCAAGCTTATAAGCCGAAGACTCCTTATTATCATTAAACATCTTCCATCCAAGGCTGCTATGCACGGTACGCAAATAACCTTTTGTATAGTAATATGGAGGAAACTGAGGGAAATGGTCACCTTGAGTAAATCCCGTATGGATATACTCATCTTCATATTGAATTCCAATGACCTCACCGTCCGGCTTTATAATCTTGCTGGCAGCCGTAAATATGGCATCTACACCAAAGTCATAAGGCCCATGCGGCCCGAACTCGACCTTGGTACCGTCTGATGTTGTTAAAATGGCCCCCGATGTCCTTTGGCCTGGCATGGCCATTGGATCTACGGCTAAAGTATCTGCACTGCCGTCCTGCGCAATATAGCGGTTTTCAGACCACGACCACTCAAAAATCTTGGAATACCCGTTAAAATACACATGAACGACGCCGTCATCCTTATTCGTGTGGTTAGCATAAACTTCATAGGTTCTAGGGCTGTATCTATCGACCAGAGTAATCCCGCCCTTGTAGTTGCTACCAATGGGAAATAGTGCGCCACTTGAAGTTTCTGTCAGAGAACTTTGCCCGCTCCCTATTTGCGCCATAGGCTTGGGCGGGACAAACTGTCCAGTCCCCAAATCCACCCCGTTTTCGTCAGTAGTATTGGGGCTATGGATCATCAATCCCTTAGAGGGGGCCGTATTTGCCAGTGCAAAACCCGGCACCAGGCCCGCCAACAGGATGAGCGCATTAAAAGCACCAAGTCGTGCAAGGCTATTTCCAATCGCGGACATGATGCCCTTTCCCCTTTAAAAAGTTTTGCCGCGCTCTGCGCTCAGTACTCTTTTAATAAGAGCCTGATCCGTTGATAGTTACGGCATGCCCGTTAGCTTTGACGCTCAAACCCGCTGCCCCACCATCACCGCCACCGGCCCACGATATTGGATATTCCCCGTCATTTGCCAATGCGCCCCCAGCGCCACCGGTTGACCAGTTGTAAGAAGATACCTCACCCTGACCCGCTGCACCGCCTGCCGTTACTGAACCGGTGCTGCCGTCCGGTGCGCCACCGCCGCCATTGGGCGCACCACCTCCGCCGCCGCCGCCGCAGAATGAATAGATATCATCCCAGACGACATCGGAGCCACCGCCACCGCCACCGCCGCCTCTAAGCGTGCCATTTACGGTGATCGTAATCGGAGTGGATACATTAACGCCATTGCCACCATTCCCGCCGTTAAGATTCGTGTGGGTCTCCCACTGACACTTGCCGCGCCCCCCTGTCCCGCCCCCGCCGTAGACGTTCCCATTGATTACGAGTGTGAGGGTCACGCCTGCAGGCCAGGTGCCGGTCTCAATGGCATTGCCGCCGCCGGAAGCGCCCATAATGGTTGTGCCGGTTGGCACCACAAACTGGTAGCGCGCCGTTGCATTTCCCGTATAGCCGTTGTTGTTGGCCAGGGTACGAAGGTTAGCCCGTCCGGTCACATTGAGTGTAATGACTGGTGGCGCCTGAACTGTAACACTGACCGTGGCCGCTGCGCTGTTACCGCCAGGTCCTGCCGCCCTGTAGGTGAAGCTTGTCGTGCCGCTGAAGCCCGCATTCGGTGTGAAGGTGGCCGTTGTCCCACTGATTGTGGCCGTACCATTGGATGACTGTGTCACAACCGCCAGACTGGTATAAACCCCGCCCGGTGTGAGCGTGACAGTTCCGGCCGTATTAAACGCCGTAGTCAGTGACACATTGCCAGCCGTTGGTGCCGGCGGAGCGGCCACATTTACAGTAACCGTCGCAGGCGCACTGTTTCCACCCGGACCTGTCGCTCTGTAGGTGAAGCTTGTCGTCCCGCTGAAGCCCGCATTCGGTGTGAAGGTGGCCGTTGTGCCGCTGATCGTCGCCGTGCCATTGGGTGACTGGGTCACAACCGCCAGACTGGTATAGACTCCGCCTGGTGCCAGAGCGACAGAACCGGCCGTGTTATAACTGGTGTTGAGCGTTCGATTGCTAACCGTTGGTGCCGGCGGGGCGGCCACATTTACTGTCACCGTCGCAGGCGCGCTGTTTCCACCCGGACCAACAGCTCTATAGGTAAAACTGGTAGCGCCATGGAAGCCGGCATTCGGCGTAAAGGTTGCCGTTGTGCCGTTGATCGTCGCCATACCATTGGATGACTGGGTCACGACCGCCAGACTGGTATAGCTTCCCCCCGGTGCCAGCGCCACAGAACCGGCTGTATTATAAGCCGTACTCAATGACACATTACCCGCGGTTGGCACTGCGGGCGCATTCACCGTCACATTGACCGTCGCAGGGGAACTGTTTCCACCGGGCCCAATCGCCCTGTAGGTAAAGCTGGTTGTGCCGATAAAGCCTGCGTTCGGGGTAAAGGTCGCGGTCGTGCCGCTGATCGTCGCCGTACCATTCGATGACTGGGTTACGACCGCCAGACTGGTATAGACCCCACCGGGCGCAAGCGTCACAGAACCGGGCATATTATAGGCCGCGGTGAGCGTAGCATTGCTGACCGTCGGTGCCGCCGGCGCATTAACCGTCACATTGACCGTCGCAGGCGCACTGTTACCGCCGGGGCCCGTCGCCCGATAGGTAAAACTCGTATTGCCATGGAAGCCAGCAGTGGGCGTAAAGCTTGCCGTTGTACCGCTGATTGTCGCCGTTCCGTTACTCGACTGGCTTACGACCGATAACCCGGTCCAGGCGCCTGTCGGCGTCAAAGTCGCGGTTCCCGCTGTATTATAGGCCGTGGTAAGCGCCACATTACTCACCGTCGGGGCCGCAGGAGTGGCCACGGTGACACTCACCGTTGCGGGGGTGCTGTTCCCGCCGGGCCCTACCGCCCTGTAGGTAAAGCTTGTGCTGCCATGAAAACCGGTATTGGGCACAAAAGTAACCGTTGTGCCGCTGATGGAGGCTGTGCCGTTAGACGAAGGGGTTACAATAGCTAAAGACGTCCAGTTACCGTCGGGCAGCAAGGCGGCGGTACCCGACCCGTTATAGGCCACCGACATCGACACAGCGCCTGCCGTCGGTGCAATAGTTGTGCGCGTGACCTGCAAACGATTGCCCGCACTGTCATACTGATAGGCGGTTGAGCTTCCATCGGGAAAGGTGACCTGAATGACCCTGCCAAGCGCGTCATAGCTATAGGACGTATCTCCGGCCTGAGTGGCCGGGGCCGTCAACAGCAGGCCCGCCATAACGGAGAGCGACATACGCGAAAAACGCTTTGCCTGAACCCATCCCGACAGGAAACGGTACAGATAGCCACAGATTCCCGGACAGGTTTTCAACGCGCCCCCTATTGTATTATTATACCCGCCACCTTAAACAAGCCCAGCTTGCGCTACACGTCAAGATGGCACCGCTCGGAAATGCACACAACAATGCGCATTTCTGTTTATAACTGCGTTTTTTTGACTCTTGTCCCTTAAGCCCCCGCTACACTGCCTATATCGGTGAGTGCGGTGAGGACGCCCCCCATGAGCGCGGCAATCATCAGACCAAGGCCTAAGATCAGAACCGGCCCCAGAACCTTCGACAGTCTGGCAATCCGTTGCAAGGCTTGCGCTTCCGCATGTTCTCCTGCGCGTGACAGCATGGGACCAAGCTGTCCGGACGCCTCACCTACTTCCGTCAGTTTGAGTACCGCTGTCGGAAACCCCTTCACGCTCCTCAGGGCTTCGGACAGATGCTGTCCCTGACGCACCGCGGTCAGCACCAGGTCCAGTCTTTCCCGTGCAGGCGCAAGGCCCACCGTCTTGTGGCTCAACCTCAGGGCTTCAGTCATACCCGCCCCGCCCGCCAGACTTTCGCCCAGAGCTCTGGCATAGCCTCCATAGACAAGGTTACGGGATATGGCCGACAGCGGACCATCAAGCCACCATCGCTCCAGTACCGGCCGCACACTGCCGTATCGCCAGCCGAGGATCAGAAGGACAGTGGTTATGGCTAAGCCTGTCAGCAGGTAGACCCAGCCCGCCTGCAAGGCCTCACTTAAGGCAATCACCAGCTGGAAATAAACCGGTACAGACTGGCCGCTTTCTGACAGCAGAGGCGCAATGGCCGGTACCACGACCAGCAGAATGACCGCCATGGCGACAATGGCCGTGACAAATACAAAGGCCGGATAGCTCAGAGCCTCCAGAAGCTGCTGGCGGATCAGCCGCCGTGAGGTCAGCACCTGCGCGGCCGCCTCAAGACCGGCAGGCAGGTCACCGCGTGCCTCCCCGGCCCCGATCAGCGCACCCAGATGCCTGAGATGTGCCGGAAAAACCGGCGTCAGGGCCGCCTCTACACCCGCCCCGCCGAGAATACGTCCCGAGACCGCCTTCAGCCCGCCCCCGCCATCATCCAGCACCTGAAGGGCGGTGCGGATATCTGCGCCCGAACGCAACAGGACTGAGAGATTAAGGAGAAAGGTTTCCAGACCGGCGGCAGAGACACCTGCGCGTCCTCCGGTCAGGCGAAAGCGCTCTGACAATGAGGCTGATGCTCCGGTTTGTTTCTGCGCCTTCAGCGAGACCGGTGACAGTCTCTGCCCGCGCAGTCGGGCAAAGGCGTCGGCCTCGTCACGGGCATGAAGCACACCCCGTTTGGTGCGACCTGCCTCATCCACGGCCTTGTAGGTGTAAGCTGTCTCAGCCATCGGTCGCCGCCAGCACATCCTCAAGCGTGGACTGTCCGTTCAATATCTGCGCATAGCCCTCATGCGCCATGGTCCGATGACCGGCATTTCGCCCATAGGCATTAAGCGCTTCCAGTGTGGCGCCTTCACTGATCATCTCAAGGAAAGGCCCATCAGCCCACAGGCCTTCGGCCAGAACAATCCGGCCGGAATATCCGGCCCCGCGACATTTCGGGCAACCGACAGGGGTATAAACCTTCTCTGGCAGAGTTTCCCCCAACTGCCGACCGAAGGCCAGTAATGCCTCCGAGGGTTCTGCCTCGGCCTTGCAAGCCGGGCACAACCGCCTGACCAGCCTCTGGGCCATGACGCCCTTGATGGAGGCCGCCAGCTGATAGGGTTCCACGCCCATATCCTTGAGACGCGGCGCGACCGCCAGAGCCGTATTGGCATGGACGGAGGCCAGCACCAGATGGCCGGTCATGGCCGCCTGAACGGCAATGGCGGCGGTTTCGGCATCGCGGATTTCCCCGACGAGGATCACATCGGGATCCTGTCGCAGGAAGGACCGCAAACAATGGGCAAAGGTCAGGCCGATCTGCGGCTGAACCTGTGTCTGGGACACATGCTCAAAATGCCGTTCCACCGGGTCTTCGACACTGAGTATTTTCCGCCCCTGCCCTTTGAAGGCCGCCAGCAGGGCATAGAGGGTGGTCGTCTTGCCGGAACCGGTCGGACCCGTGACCAGAAACAGACCATGCGGGGTTCTGACTGCCCGTTCAAGCAGATCGGTCACCGATGCCGGAAGCTTCAGGGAGGCTATGTCCTGAGGGGCCTGTGTACGATCCAGAAGCCGCAGCACGGCTCCTTCACCGAAGACGGTCGGTGAAGTGGCGACACGCACATCAATGGCACGTCCGGCATTGACAAACGAGGCGCGCCCGTCCTGAGGCAGGCGGCGTTCGCCGACATTGAGACTGGACAACACCTTGATGCGCGAGACGACCGGACCGGCGACATCAACGCTGGCGGTCATAAGGTCCAGCAAACGGCCATCGACCCGCAAACGGATCAGCAGATCATGGCGTCGGGGCTCAAAGTGAATATCCGAGGCGCCGCGATCCACGGCCGCGGCAAAGGCCATATTGACCAGTTCCACGGCCTGCCCCTCGACGGAACTGTCCTCGACCAATGCCAGATCACGCTCGATGCGCTGTTCATCTGAAACACCGGAGGTCTCGCTGCGTCCCTCAACTGTGGCACGCCAGTCCATAACACGGGCAATAGAGAACCTGAGCGGTAAGCCTACCGCGAAGCCCAACCCTTCACGCATCTCGAGGTCAAACGGGTCACAGGCGGCACAGACAAGGGCGTCGGCCTCCAGACGAATGGGGACGACCCTTACCTTGCGCAGGAACTCAGGGCCAATACCCAGTATCTCCGGGTCGACCTCAGCCGGTTCTGTCTGCGGGTCCCATAAGGGCAGGCCAGTTACACGCGAATAGGCCTGTGCCAGATCTTCGTCCGATAACTGACCCAACTGGTTGAGGACGGTTTCCACACTCTGCCCTGAGCGACGGGCGACGACCTCAGCGCGGGCCAGCGCTTCGGACAGGAGCGCGCCACTATCGATCAGGTAGTCGAGGACATCCGCGCGTACCGGTTCGGTTGTCAGGTTCAGATCCACCACGCCATCCCCTCTGCCCACGGGCTATAAGGCACCAGTCCAATACACAGGGCGGCGCCTGCAAGGAAAGGCCCGAAAGCCATGCGCCCGGTTTGTCTGGTGACCAGAGCATAGACCAGACCCGAAACTGACGCCAGAAGCAAGACATGCACGACGGAAGGCCCAAGCCAGAGGCCCAAAGCCGCACAGAGCTTAATATCCCCAAGGCCAAGCGCGGCCTGACCACTGCGCTTTTCCAGCACAAAACGGATCAACCACAGCCCGATTCCGACAGAAACGGCGACCAGCAGATTAAAAACACCCACGCCGTCCATAAGGGCTATCCCCCCACTTAAGGCAGCCACCGCAAGTACCAACGGATCAGGCAGGCGCTGGATACGGCTATCGATCAGGGCAAGGGTCAGGAGACACAGACTGAGTAAGGCAAAGGGTACAAGCTGTGGCAACGGTACCCACAGGCACACGAGACCTAAAATAATAGCCCCCGCAAGTTCTCCGACCATATGCAAGGGATCAATGGGCCCCTTGCAGGCATGACAATTCCCGCCACTTAACAAACCGGAAACGACGGGTATGGTCCTGACAAACCTTAACGACACCCCACAGTGGTCACAGGCGGAACGCCCTGACAGAGCGCCCTGCCCCTTGCCCGCTCGCACCGCAACGGTGGCAGCAAAGGACCCGACAACGACGCCGATAATTACCCCCAGCCCACCGAGCCACAGGGACACTACTGCACGCGCCCGACAATATCCTGATCGACGCTCTTGCCACCCGGCTTGCCATCCGCACCGAGAGAGGTGACCGTGACCCCACCCTCAGGTGATGTGGCATAGACCAGAGGCCGCCCCCAGGGATCATTAAGCGCCTTTTCGGACTTGAGGTACGGCCCCAACCATCCGGCATCGTCCGGTGCCTGTACCAGAACGCCTAGCCCTTCAGTCTCAGTCGGATAGCGTCCGGTATCATCCCGGAACATCTCGATAGCCGCGGTTGTGGTATCAATCTGCAATTCAGCCGTCTTGGCACGCGACCGGCTCAGCTGACCCAGCAGGGACGGTGTCAGTACAGCCGCAATCAATGAGATGATCAGGATAACCACCAGCATCTCGGTCAGCGTATAACCACCCTCACGGTCTTCAGTATCCGGTTTCATAAACGGCCCTTCAGCTTCGCGCACCTTTAATATCGGACAGGTCAGGTTAGTTAATCTGCATTACCGTGACCGTACAGTCTGTGTCCTGCACGACAAGGTTAATCGTTCTGTTCCCGGCCAAGGCCGTTAGAAGTGACGCATATACGGCCTGAGCGTTTTCGCGTCTATCCGCAGCCTCCAAACCAACCCCGTACCATTTCAGAAAACTGCCAGCAGCACAGCTTCCTGCAGCCTGATCAATCATAAAAGCCACGAGAGAGGGCATATAACTGGATTCAATCACGGTGACATGCGCTTGCTGTACGACTTGAGCAGACGCGGACGACAGGGGTTGTCCGGCTGTGTTCAATGGCACTGCTCCGGACGAATTCGCGGCGTGACTTGCGGAACCTAGTGCGCCAAGACCAACAACCAAACCGAATGTAACGGATTTGATAATTTTATTCATAAAGGCCCCACAATATCGACTTACATGCAAAATATGCTGATTAATTAGTGTGTGAAAGAATCCTGACCAGGCTCACGGGACGGGAATGACAACATATCCGCTCAGGGGCAAGACCATAAATTTTCCGGTTGTTACGGGGGATGCGGTGACAACCTTTTGAATGCGATTGCCCGCCGCATCATACTGGTATTCCACATGCGTTCCATTGGTCGATGAAACCGTAATGACACGTCCTAAGGTATCGTGACTATAAATCGTTTCACTAGCCATGCTGATTGTCGATAATGCAGCGGATATAACTAATGCTTCCAAGACCATGATGCCCCCTAACTTTCCTAGACCAGCTGACTGTTTCGGCACCGCCACGCCCATCTTTACCGAAAGCACCCTTCGATAGTGCGGATCATCTTGTCAAGAGTCTCGCCCTAGTAGCAATGTCATTTCCGCACACCAAAGAGTTAATCCACCAGTTCTCCGGCCTTAACCTCGAGCGTGTTCGCCAGCTTCTCTATGATGGTGAGGCTTGGGTTGCGTGCCCCGCGTTCCAGATCGCTGATATAGGTGCGGTGAATGTCTGCATGGAAGGCAAACGCCTCCTGAGACCAACCTTTTTGCTGGCGTAGGCGGCGAAGATTCAGGGCAAGGCGTTGTTTGATATCCACACAGGGATCGTGCCAACCTTGCAGACGATCAATCTACAGACGATCAGTGACAATCGTGGTTGACTTCTCTCGCGTAGCAAGCGTGACTGCGTGTCACTGATTGACTACAAGGAAGTGCCAATGTCGGAAACAGACATCATCAAACCGGTTATCGGACCCGGAATAAAATTAAAGACCATACGTAATGAGGCCATAGGTCAGGTGACATTACGGCTGGTACATACCGGCGATTATTATGTCGGCTTACTGATAGCGGGCGGCAGTGAGAAAGCCAGAGTCACAGGTCATGATCCTGACGACGTATGGAAAGAGCTGCGCAGTCGTATAGGCCAGGCCAGTGAGGCTTATTTTGGCTTTGAAGGGGCCATAAAGCGATTTCGCAGTTTATTTCCAGATGGGTTTAGCTCCACGGCCTTTGGCGAGACGGAACGCAACTACAAGCTTTCCGCTAAGGCAAAACTGGATGAGACGGCGCCGCTCGAACAGGCCTTGACCGAGACAGGGCTCGGAGAAGCCGTGCTGTCGGTGTTTCGCGCCACTAATCTCTTGTCACCTTTTGAGAAAGCCCGTCTCCAGCCCCTACTCCGTGGTCCAGATGCGGATAACTTCATTCAGGCGTCAGCCCCGTTTGCTATAGGTGACATCGATTCTGCTTTAAGGATCATGGAACGCTTGCTGAGCGTTGAGGACAATGCCAAATGGACCGTCGTGACCTATTTGCCCTTTTTGTGGCGGCCTGACGCCCATATGTTCCTCAAGCCGCTGGTCACATGCGACTTTGCCGTCCGTGTAGGGCATGGCTTTGCTCAGGACTACAGCCCGAAATTAAGGCCTGAAGTCTATGCCAGTCTCTTAGATATGATGGCCATGACCCAAAGAGAAATCAGTGAACTAAGCCCACGCGACCATATCGACTTACAAAGCTTTGTCTGGGTAGTGGGCGAATATAGTGACCCGGCCTCATCAGTAGGGCTTTAAAGCTATGGCACAGGGGTTCATCTATATGGTCGATGCCAAAGGCGGCCTTAAACGCATGATGCCGTCCGCACCTGAGACGGAGGACCACATGCAAGCACTCATTGCTCGATATCCGGAGTTAATCACCGATGGTGATGGAGATCTGCTTCTCATCCGCCGGGAACAGTGTATTTCCGACAGAGATAATAGATCCGGACGCTGGTCAGTCGACCATCTGTTCGTTACCCGCGACGCCGTCCCCGTGCTGGTCGAACTGAAGCGAGCCGTGGACACGCGCCTACGCCGTGAAGTGGTCGGTCAAATGCTCGATTATGCGGCCAATGCCACCGCCTACTGGCAGGCCGGGCAGATTGCCGATAGCTTCGCCCGCACAACATTGGCCACTGGAAAAGACCCGGGCGAGTCATTGCAGGCCTTTATAGGCGAACAGGCGCCGGAGATATTCTGGCAGCAGGTCGATGCAAACTTTTCGGCTGGACGAATTAAGCTTGTATTCGTTGCCGATGAAATACCCCGTGAACTGGCACGGATCGTTGAGTTTCTTAACGAACAGATGCGGGCAGAGGTGCGTGCGGTCGAACTACGCTGGTATACGGGTGAGGATGGGACCATAACTCTAAGCCCGCGGCTGATTGGCGAAACTGAACGTGCCGCTGCCACCAAGCGTACGCAAACCCACCTTGAACCGATAACCCGCGACCAATGGCTTCAAACCCATATTGCCCCTTTTGGCGCTCAGACACTTGACGGGGCTCTTGCCTTTATCAGCCTAGTTGAACAACTGGGCGGTGATGTGGGCATATCAAGCCGTCAAGGTTCGCTATATGCCAGCCTATCCGATGAAAGCGGCACGACTTTTTCGCCCGTTCACCTCTGGGCCTCAGGTGCACAGGTATCATTTAGCTTACGTAACCTCCACCAGCTTGCGGCTTTTACAGATGAAGCCACCCGACGTCGCCTGTATGATGACCTAACCGCAATCGTCGGCCAACTCTCATCAACCAACCTTCAAGGTTACCCAGCCTTCCCAGTTAGCCAACTCGCTAACGACGAGGTTGCTGGGATGTTCAAACAGTGGCTAGCACAGCTGGCCGTCACCGGAATGACATTTTCTGTCCTTTCATAATGATCAATATCGACGCGCCAAATTAATCCGCCAAAGCAAATTGCCCGTATCCACTGAAGCCAGAAACTGAACAACACTATCTACCTGATCATCGTGTTTGCCGTGCGGAAAGCTGGCGAGCTCATCTTCAAAGGCCTTTAACCACGGGGCGTCTTCCGGCAGCCAGATTTCGCCTCGCTCAAACTTCGGTGTCTGCTGTGAAGCCCGGTCCTGCTTGGAGCCCGCTGGGCGTTTTTCATCCAACCACTTCTGACCCGCGACCCTGTTGATATTCTGGTACAGGCTGATGCCTGAACCGGTTTTTTCAACAATAACCAGATCCGCCTTCCATTTTGCTCTCTGCGCATAGACGGCTTTTTCCAGTTCATGGAACGGCAAGTGCGCCCGATATACGTCAAGTAGATAATAGTTTACCCCCGACACCGCCCAGGTCGACGCTATAATCGTTGTGATCCTCGATTTCATAGGCGGTATCCCAGCTCTGTACGACACCCTGAACCTTGCTCGGCTTCGGACGGGCCTCATAACGCTTCAACCAACTCAGTTTGAACAAGGCACCACCAGGAGGTAGCGGTCTTTGATTGTACTGCGCTTCAAACTGCTGCTCCCCCAATTCCTTACGTAAACTGGTGATGACAGCGTCATCAAATCGTGCTTCGTGTAAAATATTACCAGCAGGACGCTCAGCTTCCACATCCGCAGTCAAGAAAATAACCTGATCACGATCATTCACCAACGGCAGGCACAGTTCCGTCCATCCCCCCTGGCCGATCAAATAACCGGGCAAGTCCTCCATATGAAGTCGCTGGGCGACGACAATAATGCGGCCGGTTTTAGGGTTGTTAAGTCGGCTCTGAACCGTGCCCTTAAACCAGTCGATTGCCCCTTCACGTACAGTCTCCGAGTAAGCATCCTTGGCTTTGATGGGGTCGTCGATAATAATGTAGTTCCCACCGCGTCCTGTGAGGGTGCCCCCTACAGAGGTAGAGAGGCGTGAGCCGCCTTTGGTTGTACCCAGTTCGTCAGTGCTGTTCTTTTTAGGATCTAGGCGCGTGTCAGGGAAGAGTTTACGATACCACTCCGACTGCATCAGCTTACGCGTTTGATAGCTAAACTCTTTTGATAGATCATGGGCATAAGAAGCGCAGATAATCTTCTCTGCCGGATTACGACCCAAGAGCCATGCCGGCAAGCAGACACTGGCGATGAAACTCTTCATCGTGCGAGGCGGCATAGTAATGAGCAGACGTTTAACGTCTCCGCGTTCCACACATGACAGTTGGTGCGCAATGGCGTCAATATGCCAGGTGCGCAGGAAGGGTTCGTCATGCAGAATCCTGAAAGCCCCCTCAATAAAGATACTAAACTCTTCACGGGCCAGTTGCCTCATGGTCGCGGCAAGACGTTTAGGATCCAGGTCAAGCATATCGGCCATATCATTCCCCCTCCATCTCACCACGCATCATTAGATAGTGCTTGAGCGCCTCAAGATTGTAGGCCACGGCTTCATCACCCGATACACTTGCATCCTCTGTGATCGGCTCATACCGCTCTATGAGTTCTAACGTCTTGCCCATGGCTTTCAGGTCACCAGACACTGCCTTATTGACGAGCGCATGCACCAACACCTCTTTTTTGGGCACCCTCTGGGTTACACCGTCTATTTGGACAGAAACTTTTCTAGCAATGGCTTCGTTGACTATGGACTTCAAATTCTTAGAGCCCTTTTGACGGCCTTTGCCGTGTGTATTTCCGGGTTTAAATTGCGACGCCTTAGGGGGTTTGCCGTAGCCCACCTTGTAACCATCTGAGGTTTCTTCTGAATTGGTAAGTTTCGTCATGCTGATCCCTCCCCGTCAGCAGAGGCTTGCGCCGCTTCACGTCGGGCGCAAACGGTTTCAAACGTTTCGCCAGTCTCTTCTAAAATAGCCTGCTGACCCGTATAGTCCTGCCAGCGCCGTATGCAGACATCAACGAACCTTGGCTCAAGCTCAATACCGTAACAGCGTCTTTTAGATTTCTCCGCAGCGATCAAAGTCGTGCCGCTGCCAAGGAAACTATCCAGAACGATATCGTCTTTTTGAGTGACGTCGAGAATGGCATCGACACACAGTTCTACCGGTTTTGGGGTGGCATGTAGGTGCAACATCGCATTTGCAGATGACCCCCGACGGTTAGCCCCTGGCGCCTTCCAGACATTGGTGCGATTACGACCATGACGACCTAATCCCACATTGTTCGTGCGCGGTGTTTCGCCCTTGCAGAACACAGCCACCAGTTCATAGGCTGATCTGTAAAGCGTGCCCATAGCCCCTGCTTCTTTGTCCCAGACAGCGAGATTAATGAGCTTCAATCCGGACCTAAAGCCTGCCTGATAAAGCCGATCGATCGACCGCCAGTCCATAAAGGCATAGATAACCGCTCCCTCGCCTACGCGTTGCGCCCAATGACCGACAACCGCGTCGAGAAAAGCCTGCCACTGGTCTGAATCCATCTCACCTGACGCCATGGCAAATTCTTTGTGGGTCGTTTTGCCCAATCCACTGACATTACCTTTAATACGTACATTGTAGGGCGGATCCGACAGCACCGCTTGAACCTGCACGTCGCCGAGCAACTGATCGTAGGCGAACGCTTCCAGTGCATTCCCGCAAAGAATCCTGTGATCGCCGCACTGCCAGATATCACCCAGCCGCGTAATCTCATTTTCCAAAGCCTCAGGGACGCACTCATCTCTCGCCACCGCCGCGTTATCGCTCAGATCATCCAAGAGGATAATATCAAGTTCAGGCGCGGTAAAACCCGTGCTGCCTAGATCAATCTCAAGATCGAGCAAATCGGTCATCTCGACCTTCAACTGATCGATATCCCAAACGCCCAGTTCCGCGGTCCGGTTCAGAGCCAGACGCAGTTTACGTGTTTCCGCTGATGACAAATGGGAAACTTCAATTGCGGGCACCTGAGTCAATTGCAGGCGTCTGGCGGCCTCCACCCGTGTATGACCGTCAACGATCTCACCAGAACGAATAAGGATTGGGACCGTGAACCCTAAATCCGCGATAGATGCCATCAGGCGCACCACATGAGCATCTGTGACTTTGCGTGTCTGCCTGCCCGCACTGCGCAAGGCCGATAGATCAACATTCTGGATAATTAGTTCCGGCAGAATATCGTTGCGGCGCGGTGCGGCCGCAAGATCGGCACTATTATTTGCGGCTTCCACCGCTTGCCGCCGTGCACGAGTTTTAGAAAGCTTCAGCTCTCTGAAACTCTGATCTGATTTTAGTTTTGCGTTCGTGTTCATGACGACCACTCCAAAGTTAAACCAAATGCTTCTGCAGCGTTGGGCCAAGGGTAAAACCGGGTCCAACACCGCCTAAGCGATGTTAAATCCGACCGTTACCCTCCTTGGTGCTAGGTCGTCTGTCCGTTACCGAACGACACAATCAAACAGCGTTATGGTTAGGGGCACAAGCAAAAAATGTCTGGCGCAGAGCGCATGGACTGCCAAATGGGCCGGCCCGTCATGGCCCTATCTTCTCCCGTCATGCGGCGTATAATTTCACAAGGACGATAGATAAGTTCCCGCTAACTGAAATGCGGGAATTAGGCACTCAGGTGTCTAAAGTTTAAAGGAAATATCATTGGAAAACCGTAGCATTCGGCCTGATTTATTCGAAATTCCCGTTAAATCCCGTCAAACACGGGAAAACCCACACCGAGACTGGTTAGCCCACGACTGCGCACACCACCACCAATTAACGCCGGTTAATCTTAAAATAAGTACACGATATCCTTGCGCCACGACGTAACAGCTATTGGGCAACCGTTCGTGACGGATATGACCATCTTCGGTAACCCACATAGCCCGACACAGGGTCGTGCAGGGCAGGCTCATTGAGAGCGCGGATCGTTGTTATCGATGACATGCTGATAGGCAACGAGATCAAGGAAGGCTTCTGCCTCGACAACCGAACCGCCCTCCATCCTGAATATCCAGACAAACTGGTTGGTATAAAGTGCCCCGACGTTGTGGTGGCTGAGGCGTCAAAGCGGATGACGACCCGGTCACCGGCGACCCAGATATGGTGCAGTTCCGGCTTCAGGGGACTTGCAAGGCGGCGGACCAGAGAAGGCGATGCGTTGTGCATAAAGTCCTATGCCCTTATAGATTCTGGCGGTCGAGTCAGAGCCATGGACCGTCCAGCGAGTATCGGGGGAAAGCAGATCGAAGACGCTACCGCGTCCGGATGCCCAGCCTTCAAACGCCTCGTGTACTAAGGCTTCGTTTCGGGCTTCGGTTTCATCAAATGAGATGGCCACCCTGCTCGCCTGCGCTGGTACGACGACGAAGGCCAATATAAGCAAGGGCTTGCGGGCGGCAATCATGACCGCTTCGGTCGGCGGTGCAAAAGTCATGGGATGGCTCCCTCAATTAGCCTCAGTTAGCTGAGGCGGTTGGGCGGATCGTGATTTCGGTGGTGTCCACGCTTGCCGGGGCCTCGATCACCTGACGAACGGCGCGCGCGATGTCTGAGGGTTGCAGGGCAATGGCGCGATAGGCGTCGATTACAGCCTTCGTTTCCGCATGCGTGATGGTGGCTGCAAGCTCGCTTTCCACGACGCCGGGATTGACGCAGGTGACACGGATATTCGCGCTTTCCTGACGCAGACCGTCCGAAATGGCGCGCACCGCAAATTTCGTCGCACAATAGACCGCCGCCGTGGGCACGACCTGTAAGGCACCAATAGAACCGATATTGATAATCTGACCACTGCCCTGAGCCTGCATGACCGGCAGCACCGCTCCAATGCCCCAGAGTACGCCTTTAATATTGACGTCGACCATTCGCTCCCACTCATCGTGCTTGCCCGCAGCCAGCGGCGATAGCGGCATCACGCCTGCATTGTTGACCAGAACATCAATACGCCCCCATTTTTCCATCGCGGTTTCAGCGAAAACCGTCATGGACCCAAGATCCGTGACGTCCAGTGCCTGAGCCTCTGCCGTGCCGCCTGCATCACGAATTTCGGCGGCTATGGCTTTGATGCGCTCCAGTCTGCGTGCGCCCAGCAGCACCTTAGCGCCCGTACCGCCAATTTCGCGGGCTATAGCTTCGCCTATGCCACTGGAGGCTCCGGTAATCAGAATAATCTTATTCATGCTGTGTTTTCCTTATGTGTATTCAGCGAAGATAGACTCCTATGACTGGTAATGGTATTCGCTCGTTACTTGACTGAATGGTTAGAAAATCTGGACAATGAAAATTGACCTGAACCTCCTGCCGCTCTTTCTCGCTGTCGCGGAGGAGCACAACTTTCGAGCCGCAGCGGATCGCCTCGGCGTGACGCGCTCGGCCGTAAGTCAGGGGATACGACGGCTTGAGGATAGCTTCGGCACGGCGCTGGTGATGCGCACCACACGGTCTGTGCGGTTGACAGAAACCGGAGAGCGTCTGCACGAAGCCCTGTCGTCCCCGCTTTCAGAGATCGGCACCGCGCTTGAAAATGTCGCCGCCGTAACCGCCCCGCGCGGGCTTTTACGGATCGCCGCGACCTCAATCGCCGAGCCATTCCTGTCCGGGCCGCTGCTGACCGGTTTCACGGCCGCCAACCCCGGCGTGACGATCGACGTTACCGTCACCGATGAGGTGTTCGACATCGTAGCGGCCGGCTTTGATGCAGGTGTCAGGCTTGGTGAGGTGATTGAGCAGGATATGGTCGCGATCCCCCTCACCGGCGACCAGCGCGAAAGTGTCGTTGCGACACCCTCCTATCTCGCGGCCCATGGCGTGCCCGCCCACCCGCGTGACCTCATTCGCCACCGCTGCATCGGCTGGCGTCCGGCACCAAACGTCGCGCCATATCGCTGGGAGTTCGAAGAAAAGGGTACCACGTTCAGCGTCTCGGTTGACCCGCAGATCACCACCAACGACTTACGCCTGATGATCCGCACAGCGCTCGCGGGCGGCGGCATCACTTTCGCATTAGAGGAGACTTTCAGGCCGTATGTGGAAACAGGGGAACTTGTGCCTCTGCTTGAAGACTTCCTGCCGCCTTTTCCCGGCTTTTTCCTGTATTTCCCCCAACGTCGCAACATGGCGCCCAAGCTGCGTGCTCTGATTGAGTATGTCCGAAAATGGAAGTGAAGCTCGGTCAGGGCATCCGTTAAACCAGAAACTGACCAGACGTCCCTGAGAGGGAAAACAAGGCCCGATGAAGCGGTCTCAGGCGGCTGTTCCATATCCTTGTTATGAATCGGCCCTGCGCGCCCTCAACGCGCCTCCGGTGGCGGGCCTCCCTGAACATTTGACGCGCCTCCCGGCTTTGTCATGTCCGCATGCTGGGAAACTCTGACCGCTTCAGGAATAACCGTCGCCGTCAGGATTTTGTTCTTCAGGCTGCCAGCAACGATATTGGATTTTTCACTCATCAGGCCTTCGAACGCCTCACGCGCGATATCCGCTGGATCGTCTTTTTCGGAAACCCCGACCTTGGTGTCATCCATACCGGCGCGGTGAAAGAAATTGGTGTCGGTCGGCCCCGGTTGCAGGGTGGTGACCTGGATGCCTTTTTCTTCAAGCTCGTGATGCAGGGCGGTGGCAAAGGACTGGATAAACGCTTTTGTCGCCGCATAAACCGCTTCATATGGCCCCGGTGTCGTAGCCGCAACCGAAGAGGTGAAAAGGATTTTACCGCCTTCCCCCTTCAGGATCATATATTGCACCAGATGTTTGGCCAGATGCACATTGGCCAGCACGTTGAGCCTGATCATATTCAGCTCGGTACACAATTCCGTTTCAAAGAATTTCCCCCCAACGCCTACACCTGCATTGAGTACGATCGCCGCTAACGGTCGGTCTATATGGCGTATGTCCGCACAGAAAGCGTCGATTTCGGTTTCCTGACGCAAATCACGCCGCACCCCCATAACCTCGACATTATAAATACCAAGACGGTCCACGGCGTCATGAACCGCCTCACTTTCTGATACCAGCAGCAGATCGTAACCATGCTCAGCAAACTGTATCGCCAATTCGTAGCCTATGCCCGTCGAAGCCCCGGTAATAACAGCCAGAGGGCGTCCCGAAGGCGTGCCCGAGAAACGTACCTCAGGATAAATCTGAGCGCGATCTTCATAATTCATGGTCAGATACTTTCAAAATTATGCTGCGGGAAAGAGAGCTGGGTGTATCTCTGCGGCATTTACTTTGACTAATTAATACAAGGATAGTAGAGGCCATTTCTTCATCTATGTAAAAAAGAAGAAAATCATGTACCAAATACTTTTTTTATTAAGTTTCAGGGCCTGAGGCAGATGTTTTTACAAAGCTGCATGTTACGTTCCTCTGCCCATTCATATTCAAGGAAAAGCATAATGAAAGCGCTGTGTTGGCACGGAGTTGGTGATGTACGCGTTGATACGGTGCCTGATCCCCAGATTCTGCATCCCAGAGACGCGATCATCCGGGTAACCTCAACGGCCATCTGCGGATCGGATCTGCACCTGCTGGACGGTGTTATTCCGACCATGGAAAAGGGTGATATTCTCGGGCACGAATTCATGGGCGAAGTCGTCGAACTTGGGGACGATGTCAGGAATCTGAATATCGGAGATCGGGTGGTCGTGCCTTTTACGATTGCCTGCGGCGAATGCTTTTTTTGCCTGAAAGGCTTCACTTCCTGTTGTGAACGCTCGAACCCTAACGAAGCCACAGCGCGCAAGCTTATGGGGCATTCGCCGTCAGGCCTGTTTGGCTATTCGCATATGTTAGGCGGCTTTTCCGGCGGTCAGGCGGAATATGTGCGCGTACCCTTCGCCGATGTGGGGCCGTTCAAAGTCCCCGATTACCTTCATGATGAGCAGGTGCTTTTCCTGAGTGACATATTCCCGACCGGTTACATGGCGGCGGAAAACGCTGACATTGAACCAGGCGATACGGTTGCGGTCTGGGGGTGCGGACCGGTCGCCCTGTTTGCTATAAAAAGCGCGTGGATGTTCGGGGCCGGACGGGTCATTGCCATTGATGAAGTCCCCGAAAGGCTGGCTTTAGCTGGCAGTGATGGCAAGACCGAAACAATTGATTTCTCAAAGGAATCGAACGGTGTCTATGAGATTCTGATGGAAAAGACGGCCGGAAGGGGGCCTGATCGCTGCATTGATGCCGTCGGCACCGAAGCCGCTGGTCATGGATCATTGGATGCCTTTATTGACAAGGTGAAGATGACCCTTAAGCTCGGGACCGACCGGCCGCACGTGGTCAGGGAAACCTTCCTGTCATGCCGGTGTTGCGGCACCATTTCCATGCCGGGCGTCTATGGCGGTTATCTCGACAAGATTCCCTTTGGGGCCTTCGTCAACAAGGGCCTGACTTTAAAATCCGGACAGACACACGTTCATCGCTATCTGCCCATTCTGCTTGAGAAGATCGAAAAAGGGGAAATTGACCCGACTTTCCTGATAACGCACCGGGGCAGTCTTGACGATGCACCTGACTTCTACCGCATGTTCCGTGATAAGGCAGACGGTTGCGTCAAATGTGTAATGACCCCCTGATCAGCGGCGATTATCGAAGCATTCTTGCGCATCTGTAGGTATCGTTAGGGTCGCACGCCAGTAATCCGTTCGATGATATGCTGCGATTCACCATCCGGATAGATTATGTGCCTTACGCATAAGCTCTGCAGGCAGGGTCAGACGATAGATCAGGATCAGACTGTCATTATCTCCCGTCCCGCTGCCGTTTGCATTAGTCAGTCCCGCATCAAACCCTTGCCCGTTCACCCGTCCCGTTGCCGTTCCAAAGTCATTGTCACTGCCCACCAGCAAAAAGACATCGTTTGGGGCGTCAGGATCAAACGCAGGCGCGATAGCCATTGCCTCCAGCTTTTCCGAAAGCGTATCCGCCGTAGAGGGGGTGACATCAAGGTTCATGCCGAAGCGACGCAACTGAACAGGATTGAGCATGTTAATCAGTTCTGCCTGCTGTACAGGGACAATGCCCGCCTCAAGCTTACCATTGCGCGCAACCGGCTGAGTCGATTGCTCATAGGGTGTGCCCGCCAGATTGGTAGCGCCGGTAAGATCGATCAGCAGGATGCTCTTATAGACTGTCGGATCAGCCGTGCCCTTGCCGCGCCCGTTGCCATCACGCGACAGCACCAGAAGCTGCGTATCACTAAGGGCGACCGCTTCTGACTGAGCCGCCGTTGCATCAGCGGCCTTACCGTCACCCTTAACGCGATAGGTCGGCAGTTGCAGGACATAGTGCCCGACCGGTTGGCTTGGCGTGGGGGTCTCGGAAATATCATAAACCAGAATACGCGTCGGGCTGCGCGTGGCGGCGTTCTTGCCCACCGTGTCCTGAACCGTAGCGCTCTGCAAAATGGCAATCAGGTGTTTACCATCGGGGGTGAGCGTGAGCGCCTCCAGCCCCTGATTATTGCGACGGCCCGTATCAGGCGCCTTCTCGGAGTTGAAGTTCAGCTTTCCGTCCGTCATAGGCATAAGCGCTGGCACGGTCTGAATGGCACCGGTTTGACGACCCGTGGCATCGAACAGATAGATGCCTGCCGCATACTCATCGGAAATGTAGAAGCTGCCATCCGGCAACAGGGCGATGGCTTCGGAATCAAGGCTGATACGCCCTGCCCCTTCACCGCTGGCGGGTGACGGATACAGAATGCCGTTGCGCGTCAGGATATGATCACCGGGGTCTTTACCGGTGAACGGCTTGCCAGTTTCATCTGTTAACCTGAAACCACCAACAGGCTGGATGGCCACATCCCCCTGTGGGTTCATTGTCAGGCGCAGACTGTGCACGCGGCTGACATAATCAACCGTGCCCGCAACCGAGCCGACATTATTGGGCCCACGATCCGGCAAGGTGTATATTTCACCGCTGTAGCTGCCGTCGGGCTGCCGTTCCCAGTTACGCAGCGCCATGCTGGAAAACGAGCCCAGCGTATCCCCCAGAAAGTCGCGCGTAGACGCAGGCAGACGCCCCGCACCGACCAGACCGTGATTGACAAAGGTCTGACCGTTCAGCGTCGCCGAAACTGCACCTTCAATCTCAGTCCGGTTCGGCCTCGTATAGGCCTGCGCCACGTGGGCTTGCGCGAAAGCCGCCCCGCCACAGGTCATCATCATAAGCGTAAGTGCAGTAAGAATCGGCAATCGCGTCACGGGTCATTCCTCAAAAAAGTGCGGGCGGGCCCCCTGTAAAAGGGCCGCCTGCCACAATTGGCTTAACGCCTGAAGGCTCAGAAGCTGTAACCGAGCGTCACAAACATCTGGCGTGGTGCCGATGCGTGGAACACCTTGATGTTGCCTGCGGCATCGTCCGGCGCAAAGACGCTGTTGTCGAAGTTCGACGCATGGCGCTTGTCGGTCAGGTTAGTGACGTTCAGTGCCAGCTTCGCCCCTCTCAGGACGCTTGTGTCATTGAAATTATACCCAACCCCAAGGTCAAAGGTGGTGACACCGGGGAAGCCCTGATCGTTGACATAGGTGTAGAAGCGTTCACCGGTATACTTACCTGACAAGGTACCCCAGTAACCACCACGCTTCAGGGACAGGACGCTGGAGAACATTTCCTTAGGCGTATCAACCTGCTGCTTGCCCTTGGTTTTCTTGACTTCACAGGTGGTGGCGCACCAGTTCAGGTCTTCGTTATAGACCGACTCGTTGAACGAGGCCGAGTTGTACCAGCTCACGCCCGGCATCGGACGCCACAGGACACCGACTTCCAGACCCTTGCTTGAGACGCTGCCCGCGTTGTGGAACGAGTTGCCGCAGCCGGGATTCTGCTGCTGGTTCGTCGGACAGGGGTTATATTGCAACAGACGGTTCTCGAATTCCACGTCATAGAGCGCGACCGAAACCTGCAAGGCATGGCTGATGTAGCGATAACCGATATCAATAGTCTTGGACGTTTCAGGCTCCAGATACTTGCCCTGTGCGTCCCATACGGCTTGCGACACGGATTGTGGCCCAAGCTTGAAGCCGCCCTGGAACATGGCGATGTTTTCGGCGTAGCTCGCATAGACTTCATGTCCTGAAACAGGGGCCCAGCGTACACCCACTTCCGGCAGGAAATTGTCCTTGGCCGTCAGCTTGCCCGACGCAAACTGGCTGGAGGCCGGAGGGGCTGCCTTGGCCACGCCCGGGATCGCCTTGGCGTCCGATGTCGCATGGGTGCTCTTGAAACCAAAATCGATGCTCAGGGTGTCATTGAGCAGAGTCACGGTATCCTGAACGTAGAACTGCTCGGTTTTCCAGTCGGTCTCCTGAACCCACTGCGCCAGATCAGGTTGTCCCACCAGATAATGAGCCAGGCTGAACGGGCCTTTGACATTGGTCCAGATATAGCGTGCGGCGCTGCTGGTGTTATCTTCGCGCCAGAAACCCGCCTGAATGTGGTGTGCGCCGACTTTCCAGCTTACGTTACCAATCAGGCCCTGACGGTCGATGGTGTAGCGCGTGTCACGGATACGTACCGGCACATCGTCATCCGTGGAGGGCGTACCCTGCGTGGACCAGCCGGTAATGAAGTTATTGCCTGCGCCTTTGTTGGTGTGGCTGTACACCTTGGCATCCAGATTTATCGATGAGGTCAGATTGAAATCACCGGCAATGTAATAGAGTTCGTCATTACGTAGGATCTGGCCATTGGTGAAGGTCACATCCCCAAGCTTTTCCGGCAGGGTCGAGGTCACGCACTTGCCCGCTGGTGCATTGGTCACCTGACAATAGGCGCGTTCAAGATAGCCATCCCAATCGGGTGCATAGGCACCCCAATCCCAACCCAGTCGCGAGAAGGAGTCTTTCGACAGATAGGTGTCGTTTGCCTGATTGGTCGCCGAGATGTTTGCATAGGCAGTCAGTTTGCCACGTTCGAACTCATAGTTTGCCTTGGCATTGAGCTGACGGCCATATGACGTGTTATAGGCGGCCTGATTTACGAACAGATCCTGTTCGCTGTACTGCGCCGATACATAGGCTGAAAAGCCCTTGTGCTCGCCCGTATCAAAACGCAGGAAGGTGCGTGTGGCATCTTCGCTGCCCAGAGTCTGGTTGACCTTAAAGCCGAGCGACTTCTTTGGGTTGCTGGAGGTATAGATCAGCGCCCCGCCAAGGTTGCTGGTCGAAGGAATGCTGAGACCGGCAATACCTGTCGCCAGATCGGCCTGACCCAGGTTTTCCGAGATCAGCGCCCGACTGATCGACAGCCCATTATAGTTGTTATAGGCCCCGTCACCGAGCGGCACACCGTCAAGCGAATAGCCAAGGTGGGTAGTGCTGAAACCGCGCACCTGCAACGATAATGACTGCTCGTTAACCCCCAGCGCATCAATAGCATGGGCGCTGACGCCGGGCAGGAAATTCAGCGCCTTCTGAACGCTGGTACCCGGAGGCAGCACATCCAGATTGGCCGGAACCAGTGTTGAGACCGAACGGGTCTGCCCCTTGCCGACAACCGTGATTTCGATGGCATCTTCAGCCGCTTCGGCACTGCCTTGTGTGGCGGCGTCCTGCGCGTAGGCCATGCCGGACAGCATGGTGCTCGACAGCAGGAAGGCAAGACCCGCTGAAAGGTGTTTGGCGCGTAACTTCATAAAATCATATCCCCAATTGCGCCGCCCTGAAAACGGATGGCGCTAAAACAAAATCAGGGGGCAGACCTGCGCACAGATGTGACAGGCTCATCACATCTACGCTGGAATTAAGGTATCCTTTTGCCCCTTGCGCCGCGCTCTTAGCGCTGGGCTGTGAAGCTTTTGTGATATGCGTGCAGCAAAACGGGAAGCTTTCTTACTGTGACTTTTATGTCTCACAGCGTGACACACTCCGGAACCCATTTCCTGATCCGGCCGCATAATTCTGGAGCGGATCAATTATTAAGCCGGCGGGTATTGTCCATGTTTTTTTCTTGCCCAAAGGTTGTAATATTTGCATAAATACAACCAATTGGCAGTGTGGAGGGCATGTAATGACATTTATTGACGCGGCAGACGATGATCATACGGATGATTTTTGGATAAAGGCCGATCTCACACCCTCCCTGACCTATGCCTCCTTTCAGAATGCTGTCCCGGTCCTGCGATCCATTTCTGTCGCTAATCGTCGCCCTGAAACCCTGACCAGCCTCACCGTTGAACTGGCGTCTTATCCGGGTTTTCTACGTACCAAAACCTGGGCTATTGATCGCCTTGAGATTGGTGAAGAACTGACGCTAAGCAATCGACGTGTTGATTTAGATGCCGCCTATCTTGCCAGCCTTAATGAGGCTGAGCGGGGGACTATTCGTTTAACCTTGCGTACAGAGACTGAGATTGAACCGCACCGGGTTTGCCAGAGACCGTTTGGTTTAAGTTATGCAGCCATTTCTGGCATGTCCAGTATTGCGTAGTATCTTTCTTCGGCCTCGGCAGGCGGAATGTTTCCTAGGTTCAAGAAGACGCCTGTTGTTGAACCAATCTACCCATTCCAGTGTTGCAAACTCGACGGCCTCAAAGTTACGCCACGGTCCTCGCCGATGGATGACCTCGGCCTTGTAAAGACCGTTGATTGTTTCGGCGAGGGCATTGTCGTAACTGTCGCCGACGCTTCCGACCGATGGCTCAATGCCCGCCTCCGCCAGCCGCTCGGAATAGCGAATGGACACATATTGCGAACCGCGGTCGGAATGATGAACCAGTCCGCCGCGGTGACTGGGCCGTCGGTCATGAAGCGCCTGATCGAGGGCATCAAGGACAAAGCCCGCATGTGCAGAGCGGCTTGCTCGCCAACCGACGATGCGGCGGGCGAAGGCATCAATCACGAAGGCCACGTAAACAAAGCCCTGCCAGGTGGCCACATAGGTGAAATCAGATAACCACAGCCTGTTCGGTGCGGGCGCGAAGAAGTGCCGGTTCACCCGGTCAAGCGGGCAAGGCGCAGTTTTATCCGACAACGTGGTTTTGACCGGCTTGCCACGAATGATGCCTTGAAGCCCCATCGCCCTCATAAGCCGCGCCACAGTGCAACGGGCAATGTCGTAGCCTTCTCGCTGCAACTGCCGCCAGACCTTGCGCACGCCATAGACCTGGAAGTTCTCGTTAAATACCCGGCGTATCTCGACCTTCATGGTCATGTCGCGTCGAACGCGGGCCGATAGACGGCTCACGTCTTTGCGTCTGACGATGGCCTCATAATAGGTAGACGGGGCAATCGGCAGTAACCTGCAGATCGGCTCGACCCCGAACACCGGGCGGTTTTCGTCGATAAAGGAAATCATCGCTTCAGTGGGCGGTCGAGCTCCGCCATCGCAAAATAGGCTGATGCCTTGCGCAGGATATCATTCGCCTGACGGAGCTCGCGGTTCTCCCGCTCCAGCGCCTTCATCTTCTCCGCGACGTCACCCGGAAAACCCACACGCTTACCGCTGTCCACCTCGGCCTTCTTCACCCATTCATTGAGCGTATGAGCCGAGCAGCCGATCTTGGCGGCTATGGAAGAAATCGCAGCCCATCGGGAAGGATGTTCAGCTTCGTGCTCGACCACCATTCGAACGGCGCGGACGCGCACTTCAGGGGAAAATTTGTTTGTCGTCTTGCTTGTCATAGACCCTACTTCTCACGAGTTGGGGGCTCCGGCAAACTCGGCGCGGTTCACTTCAGAGATCGTGAGCCAACCACTGGATTTAGGCCTAAGCTATTCACTGAACGTGCAAAAATCCGCGCCCTTTTAAGGACGCGGATTATCAGGGACATAAAAGAATAAAATCTATTCGGGTTTACCGGTAATCTGAACCTTGATTTTCGGCGGCATCTTCATGCCTTCGCCGATGTAAAAAGACGGCCAGGGCGGCTGATTATAGGCCGTGTTCTGCCAGGCAATGGCCGCACGATATTGCGGGTCGTGCATCAGGGTCGTAAATTTATAGGTCGTCGGAGTGGATGTGGAATAGATGCGTAAAGACCGGTTGTCCTCGGCACGTAGGATCACTTCCTCGCGCCAGTCGCCGAAAATATCACCGGACAGTGCGGGCGTGGCCTTGGTGCCGTTATTGGAGGTGGCCCCTGCGGCCTCAAGGAGAACGCGGCTTTCACCGGCTTCCCAATCCCATTTGTATATCTTGTTGCCATCAAGGATTTCACGTAGCAGATCGCCATCCCACCAGACCATGAAGTTAAGCTGACGCGGACGTTTGTCACTAATGACATTGCCCTTCAGGTCATAGAGGTTATCGCTATTGCTGCCCCAGAATTCGGCACCCGGAAAGCGTGGATCAATATCTCCGGCGGCACCGCGGCCGGTGTCTTTATCCGCAGGCACCTTGAAAATGACCTCGCCGGTACGGGCATCGAGAAGGGCCGAGCCTGCATTACCGGACATCTTCATGTTTTCGTGGACACCCCATCTTTGGAGGCCTGTCTGGTTCGGATCAAAAGCTGAAACGTGCATGGCATCGCCATGCCCCATGCCAGTGTTCCATAGAACCTTGCCGTCATCATCCAGCGTCATGGCACCGTAGATGATCTCATGCCTGCCATCGCCATCGACATCAGCGACGCTGAGCTGGTGGTTCCCCTGCCCGCCGGAGCCTTTGGGGGCATCCGGGGCTGAGGAATCGAAATACCAGCGCTTCACCAGCTTGCCGTCGCGCACATCAATCGCGGCCACGGTGGTCAGGGTATAGTAGCCACGGGCAAATATGGCACTCGGTTTCACCCCATCAAGCCAGGCCGTACCGGCCAGAAAACGATCCGCGCGGTTGCTATAGGCATCGCCCCAACGCGCCTGCGCTTCTTCGGGGGTCGGATTGTCGCCGTTCGGCCCGCGCGTCGCCGGATAAGGAATAGTGTCACGCACAGCACCGGTACGTCCGTCAAACAGGCTGAGATATTCCGGCCCGTGCAAGGCCCTGCCGGCAAATCTCTGGGTCGGCGGCTCGCCGTTGGTCGCTTCCGGTTGCGGGGTTGGCGCATAGGGGTCAGTAATCGGTACAAATGGCCCCGGCCCTGACAACCAGTTGGCGCGGGCATCGCCGATGACCTTACCCTGACCGTCCACCGTACCGTCCGCCGTCTTGACGATCAGTTCGGCAAAGCCGTCTCCATCATAGTCAGCCACCTGAAACTGTGTGTAATGCGCGCCGGAACGGATATTACGCCCCAGATCAATGCGCCAGAGTTGTGTGCCATCAAGCTTATAGGCATCGAGATAGGTCGGGCCGGTATAGCCGTTCTGGGCATTGTCGCGTGAATTATCCGGGTCCCATTTGAGGATGATTTCATACTGCCCGTCGCCATCCAGATCAGCGACAGAGGCATCATTGGCCGTATAGCTGTAGGCCTTGTTATCCGGCGTTACGCCGTCGGCGGGCTTATTGAGCGGGATGTTCAGATAGCCGTCGATAGTGATGGCCTTGCTGCGCGGGCCTTCCTTCCGGCCAGTCACTTCGCTGACCTCATAGACAGCGTTGGCTGTGCCTTTTTCATCGGCAAAATTGGTACGATCGGTAATCGGGCGGACATTCAGCTTTTTGCCGTCACGATAGACATTGAACCCGAGGCCGTCAGCGTCATTGGCCAGCGCCCGCCAGCTGATCAGCACGCCCTTTGAAGCGGTGACCGCCACCACGCCACGATCCAGCGCTTCCGCCTGCATGACAGGGGCCTGCGCCTGTGCTGATACGCCTGATCCGACCATCAGCACCGCTGCGGAGGCACCGGCCCATAGTTTTGTTTTGAATCCCGTCATGTGTTTCCCTTTTTATGGCATTATTTTTGGTACGTCTCTATGGACGGTTTCCGTCTGTAGACAACACGGAATACTGAAAAGAATCAAGGTTTGAGACCGCCGCGTACAACCGGTAAAAATCCGGCGGCAGCGTTTTTGCTGCTGATGATATTCTGGCCTTTACAACCCTTTTCAGGCGCGAGCGCCTAGAGCCGATTTCGTTCATATTGAATCGAAATCAGGCTCTAAGTCTTTTGTTTTGTCGCATTTTCTAACGCCCAAGCGGTATCCACTTGGTCGGAAAATGCTCTAGGCTTCAGACGGGGCCTTGAGGGTGTCCTCCAGCCAGGCCATATCCGCGTCCGACAGACCAAAAATTGTGGCCGACCTCATGGATCAAGATCAGGCTGACCAGTTCCTCAAGCCTGACGCCGGTATCTAACCATTCCTCAAGGATGGGACGACGAAACAGATGCACCATCGGCGGCAGATCACCGGTGAAGGCCTCATGCTCTGCCGGCCTACCGGAATAGAGACCAGTCAGTTCGAAGGGATCGTCTATCTCCAGCTCACGCAGGAGGTCTTCGGAGGGCAGGTCTTCGATAATCAGAACCACACCCTTAAGGTAACCGGCAAAAGGCTCCGGCAGTTTTGCGAGAGCCTCTCGCGCAAGTGTGTCTATGTCCTTAAGGGTCGGCGCGGCGGCATAACTCATTTTACCGGTGCGTCGCCATTCTCAGGATTAACAATCAGCGGCTTCTGACCATCCCAGACAACCCAGTATTGCCCGAGGCGGCGTTTACGCTCAATCGTCTTGGTGGCCGCCGATTGCAGTGCGCGCAGGGCCTTAAGAGACTCAAGGGAAGATTTTTCACTCATGCTCGCGCCATCTCCTTCAACGCGTGATACGCCGCTTGATGGTCAATTCTAACACCTGACGTGTCACTTTCAAAGACCTGCATCACTTCACCGCCTGCATTGATGAAACAGCTGCAACGGTTAACCGCGTCTGTGTAGCCGTTGAAAAGATTGTACAGGCTGCGCGGAAAACGTCTGCGAATAACGTTCTCAGGAATATCGTGCCCGCCGTGACGCACACGCTCCGCTACCCGCAGCAACGACATGTCAATCGATGGCAAGGCCAGATAATAAAGATCGACGGACCAGCCCATCTTTTGCAAGCGTTCAATAAGCCTCAGATAAACCCGACCGGAAAGCGTGGTTTCAAAGGCGAAATCGTCACGCGCCTGTATCTTCTGTTCCATTTCGCGTAAAAATAAACGGCTGGCCGTCACCGCCTGAGTTTCAGGTCTGAAAGGTGATAAGCCAGCCGCAATCATATCCGCGTTTATAAAATGCCTGACGCCCAGTTCTGGCAGGTATTCCATCGCAAAGGTGGTTTTGCCTGCACCATTCGGGCCTGCAATGATCAGGCACCTCGGCACAATCAGCCCTGAATGTCTTCGGGCAGGCCAACCGCGTGGAAACCGGCATCGACGTGGACAACTTCACCCGTCGTCGAGAAACCAAGGTCAGAGGCCAGCCACAGAGCTGCGCCAGCGACGCCCTCCATAGAGGTTTCTTCCTTCATCAGCGAGAACTGACCCGACTTGGCATGCAGGCCGCGACCGCCGCTGATGCCCGCCAGTGACAAGGTGCGCATGGCCCCTGCAGAAATAGCGTTGGCGCGGATGCCCTTTGGACCCAGATCGCGGGCAATGTAGCGTGTTGAGGCCTCAAGCGCGGCCTTGGCAACACCCATGGTGTTATAGTTCGGAATGACACGCTCAGACCCAAGATAGGTCAGGGTGATCAGCGAGCCGCCATTGGGCATCAGTTCGGCCGCACGACGCGATACATCCACAAACGAGAAGGCCGACACGTTCAGCGCCAGCAGGAAGCCTTCGCGGGTAGTGTTTTCTACAAACGACCCCTGAAGTTCGTTCTTGTTGGCGAAGGCCACCGAGTGAATGACGAAATCGATCTCGCCGTAAATCTCTTTGAGTTTGGCAAAGGCCGCATCCATCGAGGCATCGTCGGTCACATCACATTCGATCAGATGCTTGACGCCTATGGATTGTGCCAGAGGCTCCACGCGACGCAAAAGGCTTTCCCCCATATAGGAGAAGGCCATGTCCGCGCCCTGCGCCGCCAGTTGCGAGGCAATGCCCCAGGCGATGGACTTTTCATTGGCCACGCCCATGACAAGGCCCTTCTTGCCCTTCATCAGGTCGCCTTTGGGGAATTTCCAGCCGTCTTCCATCATAACCTCCGTACGCGAAAAAGTCCCTCGCTGCGCTCAGTGTACTTTTTCCGCGAAATCAATATCGTGAAAAATCTCTTCGGGGCGGCCCTTCAGAGATTTTCCGGCTTTTCCAATTTGAGGTAAAAGTACACTGAGGCGAATGCCGAAGGACTTTTACCCGCGTATTCTACAGATCAGCCTGCGATAGGATGATCGAACCGTTGGTGCCACCGAAGCCGAACGAGTTCGACATCACCGTCTCAAGCGCCCCGTCACGGCGTTCGCGCAGGATGGGCACGCCCTCAAAGGCCGGATCAAGCATGTCGATATTGGCGCTTTTGGTGGCGAAGCTGTGGCGCATCATCAGCAGGCTGTAGATGGCTTCCTGCGCACCGGCGGCCCCAAGGCTGTGGCCCGTCAGGGATTTGGTCGAAGAAATCAGCGGCAGAGCATTGCCGAACACATTGCGGATGGCTCCGATTTCCTTTTCGTCGCCGACCGGCGTCGAGGTGCCGTGCGGGTTGAGGTAATCGATCTTGCGGCCACCGGCCAGACGCAGGGCTTCGCGCATACAGCGCTCTGCCCCTTCACCGGACGGAGCCACCATGTCATAGCCGTCCGAATTGGCGGCATAGCCCACGATCTCGGCCCAGATATCAGCTCCACGCGCCTTGGCGTGTTCATATTCTTCAAGCACCAGAGCGCCTGCGCCACCGGCAATGACAAAACCGTCGCGGTTAACGTCATAGGCGCGCGAAGCCACCGAAGGCGTATCATTATATTTGGTGGACATCGCCCCCATGGCATCGAACAGGTTGGACAGGGTCCAGTCCAGTTCTTCGGTGCCACCGGCCAGCATCACATCCTGCTTGCCCCAGGCGATTTGCTCCGCCGCCGCGCCAATGCAGTGTACCGAGGTCGCGCAGGCTGATGAGATGGAATAGTTGACGCCGCGGATTTTGAACCAGGTCGCCAGAACCGCCGACGGGCCGGACGACATGGCTTTAGGGACCGCAAACGGCCCGATACGCTTGGGGCCTTTGTCACGCGTGGTTTGCGCGGCTTCGACGATGGTGCGGGTCGAGGGGCCACCGGCACCGAAGATGATGCCTGTGCGTTCATTGGAAATGTCAGAGGCTTCAAGACCGGCGGAGGCAATAGCCTGCTCCAGTGCCACATGGCCATAGGCCAGACCATCGGACAGGAAACGGGCGGCACGGCGATCAACGAACGGTGTCCAGTCGCCTATGGTCGGCGGCGCATGTACCTGACTTTTGAACCCAAGCTCGGCATATTCAGGCGCCTTAACGATACCCGATTTTGCGTCCCGCAAAGAAGCGGTGACCTCATCGGCACCCGTACCGATGGAAGAGACGATGCCCAGTCCTGTGACAACTACCCTACGCATGAAACCCGTTCCTCGTCTTTATGCTTAAACTAAACCAGATCCTTGGCGTCAAACAGGCCGACGCGAAGACCCGACGCACTATAGATAGGCTTGTCATCCGCCAGCACAACGCCTTCGCCAATGCCCATGATCAGCTTGCCGGTGATGACGCGCTTCATATCGATACGGTAGGTGACCTTTTTGACGTTCGGTGTGACCTGACCGGTGAACTTCACTTCGCCAACCCCAAGGGCGCGCCCACGGCCCGGATTACCCGACCAGCCAAGGAAGAAGCCAACCAGCTGCCACATGGCATCAAGCCCGAGACAGCCCGGCATGACCGGATCGCCAAGGAAGTGACAGGCGAAGAACCAGAGATCGGGATTAATATCCAGCTCCGCTTCGATATAGCCTTTGTTGAAGGCGCCGCCATCTTTGGTGATGGTGGTGATGCGATCCATCATCAGCATGGGCGGTGCCGGCAACTGGGCATTGCCCGGGCCATACATCTCACCACGCGAACAAGCCAAAAGGGCTTCGTAATCGAAAGAAGAAGGACGCTCGCTCATGAAGGCTCCGGTAGAATCGCTACGGATGAAAGCTCATCCGGCATCAAGTTACATGTTGTAAGGATGCGTTACACGACCGGAGGCGCAGGCTCAACCCTTTTTCAACCTGCCTTCACTCTCTTCCGGCCCCAAGCCGCGTCAGGATGTCCGGCCGCTTGCAGACTGCATGGCTTTGTGTGCCCCACAGAATGCGTTCCTCAAGCCAGCCGCTCTCGCGACCAATGGCCACCCGACAATGACCGTCACGGCATTTATCAAGGAAAGCCAGAGCGCGCGGGCGCACATTTGATTTGATGCGCGCATCGTCTTTTGGCTGGGTACGTAGTTCCTGAGACTGCGTACCGGTTATCATCACCGCGCGACGCGGCGACAACAGGTTTTTGCTGACCCACGCAATCCCGCCGTCAGGATCACAGATCATGCGCCATTCCTTGGTTTCGGTAATAATCTGAACCGGCAGGCCCTTCTGGCGATAGGTCCAGAGGATCTTGTTGTCGCGCGACGGGCCCGAGCGGGCATTGGTTTCATTGAACTTAAGACTGGCCCAGCGCGGGATCGGCTGTTTTGACGGCGTATCATATATCGTCTGTGCCTGCGCAGGCGCCGCCATAAACAGGGCGCACAGCCCTATCATCAGTGCAGCCACAACCAAGGCTATCTTGACGATCTTTGTCTGTGTGTGGTCTGCTGCGGAGCGCAGGAAAACACCGTCTGGACTTGAAAATCCGGTCATAAAGAGGAATCTGCTCATATCGGTTTGCAGCGGACAGGATAAGGGCTTAAAGGCCAGAACATGAATCGGTTGCAAAGCTTCAGATTTGGTTAACAAGACCCTAAGACAAGCTACAAAAACAAAAATGCCTGCCTATGCAGAACCGTCGGCAGAACAGTTGTCTGGGGAAAAGAAAGAGGGCCTATGGGTACGAAGAAACTTAACGTTGTCATGACCGTCAAATTGCCGGATGGGGTCGAGACGCGTTTTCGTGAACTGTTCAACACGACCCTGTGGCTGACCAAGGAACCCATGCCGCGCGAAAAGCTGCTTGAGGCCGCCGCCACTGCCGAAGTCGTGGTCTCCTCGATCAATGATCGCATTGACGAAGACTTTTTTGCCGCCGCTGGCGAGCAGCTTAAGATGATCGCCAATTTTGGCGTCGGCCATGACCATATCGATGTCGCCAAGGCCGTTGAAAAAGGCATTATTGTCACCAACACACCCGGCGTTCTGACCGAAGACACCGCCGAAATGACCATGGGCCTGATTATCGCCGTCGCCCGTCGCTTCGTCGAAGGTGCAGGTACGGTGCAGCGCGGTGAATTTTCCGCCTGGTCGCCGACCTTCATGATGGGAAGGCGCATCTATGGCAAGCGTCTGGGGATTGTCGGCATGGGCCGCATCGGTCAGGCACTGGCCCGACGCGCCCGCGCCTTTGGCATGCAGGTGCATTATCATAACCGCAAGCCGGTATCGCCGCGCATTTCCGATGAGCTTGAGGCCACCTACTGGGATGACCTCGATCAGATGCTGGCGCGGATGGATGTCATTTCCATCAATTGCCCGCGCACACCGGAAACCTATCACCTGCTCAATGCCGAACGTCTGGCGCTGTTGCAGCCGCACGCCATTCTGGTGAATACCGCCCGCGGGCAGATCGTTGACGAGGACGCGCTGGCCCAGCTTCTGAAGGATCACAAGATCGCCGGTGTCGGGCTGGATGTCTATGAGCGCGCACCGGCCATTGCCCCTGCCCTGTTCGGCCTGCCCAATGCGGTTATGCTGCCGCACATGGCCTCAAGCACCATCGAGGCGCGTACCGATATGGGTGATCGGGTCATCCTGAATATCAAGACGCTTCAGGATGGGCACCGCCCGCCTGATCGCATTATTCCGGCGATGCTTTAGCGGTTAATGAACGGATTATCCGACCGGTAATCCTGTATCGCGATGGTTCTTAAGCTGTCTTCCAGCGGCAGTTCCGGCTGATCGGACGGCGTGGCCACCGGCAGGATGACGCTGACGCTGGTGCCGGTGCCCGGTTCACTCTCGATGGTCATATGACCCTTGTGCAATACCGCCAGTGCCTGCACGAGCGACAGGCCAAGCCCCGTCCCCATAACGCGTTGTTCCAAGGGGCCTGTCTGCTGATAGGGTTTGCCCAGCCGGTCGAGGTCTTCGGGGGCAATACCGACGCCGGTGTCATTGACCTGAATCTCTATGCCATCGCGTCCGGCCTCCGTCAGGATCAGGCCGATTTCACCACCATTGGGCGTGAATTTCACGGCATTGGACAGGAGGTTGAGGCAAATCTGTTTCACGGCGCGTTTGTCGGCAGTGACCTCAAGCGGCACCGGCGGCAATACCGCCTTGAGCGCCACGCCCTTTTCCTGCGCCGTGGCCATAATCAGCCGCAGCGCCGAAGCCACCGGATCGCGCACATCGAAACGTTCAAGGCTCAGTTCGTATTTCTGCGCCTCAATCTTCGACATATCGAGCACATCATTGACCAGATCGAGCACGTGCTGGCCCGATTCCCAGATCAGCTGCGCATATTCGGTATATTTATCGCTTAAGGGGCCAAACAGCTTTTGCCGCATGATATCCGAGAAACCAATCACGGCATTGAGCGGCGTGCGCAGTTCATGGCTCATAGAGGCGACAAACTGTGTCTTGCCGCGATTAAGCGATTCAGCTTCAAAACGCGCGGCCTCAAGCGCGGCTTCGCGTTGCTTTTGACCGGACGCATCGGCCAGAACTGCATAGAGGCGGCCATCGCTGGCCTTACGCACCGACAGGCGCACATAGGCTTCAAGCGCGGCATGGGGATGAAAGCCCGCCTCACCCCGCCCCGTGGTCATGGCCTGCCCGACCGCCTGCATCAGCGCCAGCCGGTCGGGCGCATGCGCCGAGGGGTATAGGCCCTGCGTCAGCAGACGGTTGAGATCAAGGCCTCTCGGGGCTTCGCCAAACGCGGAAATGACGCGGCCTTCGTCGGTCAGGGAGACGATCAGTTGCGGTTGCTCACTCAGTAGCCTGAACAGACGCGCCCGCGCTTCCTCGGCATCATGGGTGCGCTCAACCCGCGCCCTCAGGGCAGGCATAAGCGCCAGCCCGAAGCTGCCGATAAGCGTCAGAAAAGCCACCGAAGATAGCCATAACCGCTCAATGAGTGACGGCAAGGGCATAATATGCGACAACGACAGGGCAATGGCGATCAGACCAATGGTAAAACTCAAGGCCGCCCCAAGGGAAATCAGCCGACGCTGATTAAGGGCCACCGCCGCCGCCAGAGGCATCACCACCCAGGCCGCCAGAGGCCCGGCAATGCCGCCGGTCAGGCCTACCGCCACCAGAGCACAACCGCCCCATATCCAGACCAGTACCGGACGTATCCACCGGTTGTTTTTTGACAGCAATAAAACGGAACTGACACCGGGAATACCCGCCACCAGAAGCGCAATCAGACCAAACAGCGACACCGGCAGGAACAGCAATCCGGCAAAGGCGCACAGCATCACACCCGTCCAGATGAAATGCCAGACAAGCACCCCCAGCCGTACGCCTGTGCGCCGGTGTTCCTGACGACTGAAATCCCTCAAAGCTCTAAGCGGCAAACGGTGTAGCCCCTTTGGTAACTGGCGAAAAATGTAACTGTACTGATTGAGGCATATTATATGAAAGCCTATCGCGCAATTGGCGAAGATTTGGAGTATAAACCTAATAATAATGGCTTTTAGTTAATCGAAATGTCTCATTAGAGGCTTACGCACAGCCATAGTTGCCTTTGTCTGATTATCCGCTTGAAAACGCCCTCTGCGTTAGCGCAATAATTATCTGCACGCGTATTCTGTGCATTGTACTGACAGGACCCTGTAACATGCCTTCGTCCGATCACCCGTCCTCACCGCCGTTTGGGGCAGACGATGACGCCGCCCATAGCGCCGCTTTCGATACCGGAACGACGGATATGGGTAAGCAGGCCTTTTTGCGCATGGCCAGCCATGAGCTGCGCACGCCGCTCAATTCCATCATAGGCTTTGCCGAGGTTCTGAAAAACGAATTACATGGTCCGCTGGGGGCGCCGGAATATCTGGAATATGCCGGTATTATCCGTGACAGCGGCACGCAATTGCTGGGCTTGTTCAACAATGTGCTTGAGATCGTACGCCTTGAAAGCGAACCCGATCTCCTCAGGCCGTCCGCAGACGCGGTTTTGTCGCATATCGATGACAGCCTTGAAAAGCATGAGGCACGGGCGCGGGCCAATGAGGTGCGCCTTGAACTGGTGACCTCCGACAGCGATCCGGTAGCACTTTTCCACCCCAGAGGCCTGAGCACCTGTCTGGATCACCTGCTGCTCAATGCCATTGACTATACGCCTGCGGGTCAGGTCATTCGCATAGAGGTCAGCGAAGGTGAGAAATGGGTCGATATCCTCGTCCGTAATCCTGGCCCCGCGCCTTTGCCCGATGACCTGCCGCGCCTGATGAAACCGTTTGAGCAAGGCGCCACCGCCCATAACCGCACCCGTCACGGCGCCGGTTTAGGCTGGGCCATTGTGCGCCTCACCTGTCAGAACATGGGTGGGCGATTTTATGTGAAATCCCAGCCGGAGGTCGGCCTGACGGCCATTTTACGCCTTCAGAAACCCGCCTGAGCCAATATTAGAGCAAATTTCGATCAGATTGATCCGAAATTTGCTCTAAGTTTTTGTTTTGTCGCTCTTTCTATCCATCAAATAATTCTATTTGATGGGAAAACGCTCTAGACGCAGAATTTGATTCATTTTGCCGTCATTGTGCTTTAGAGCGTTCTCCGGAGAGAGGTACCGCTTATGACCGACAGCTTTCAGACCCGCTTTGAGGATCTGCTTGAAGAATTCGACCTGTTTGATGACTGGGAAGAACGCTACCGGCACATAATTGATCTTGGCAAATCCATAGCCCCGCTTGAGGATCACGAACGCACCGAAACCTCAAAAGTGCGCGGCTGCGCCTCACAGGTCTGGCTGGTGTTTGATGACGCCCCCGAAGATATTCTGAAATTCAGGGGCGATTCCGATGCCCATATCGTCAAGGGACTGATCGCCGTGCTGATCCGCCTGCTCGATGGTCTGCCCCTCAGTGAAATCCGTGATTTTTCCATCCGCGATACGCTCACCCGGCTCGGTCTGGATGAGGCCCTGTCGTCGCAACGTACCAACGGCCTCCTCTCTATGGTCGAACGCATCAAAAAGGTCGCCTGAGGACAGATTTTCAAAAGGTCCGCTCAAACCAGTCAGGCCCCGCCTGCGCGGCACCGGCTTTTTTCGGCACCGTCTCCAGTGACGCCTCAAGACGTTCGAGCATTGCATCAAATTGCGGATCATCCCGCAGATCCTCGATCAGCCGGCAGGCATGCCCCACGGTCGTCCGGTCGCGGCCAAAAGCCTTACCGACGCGCACCAGCGGCCACTGCCAGGTTATATTGGTCAGATACATGGCGATCTGACGTGCCCGGGCCACGCGGGCGTGATTGCGCGAAAAGGTGCGTATCTGATCCGAGGATACACCTGTGGTCACCGCCACCAGTTCGATCACAAACTGCACCGCCGCCCGGTCATCCCTGTGGCAAACGACGGTTAACGCCGAAGGCGTGTGATAGGGAGCCGCCCTTTGCGACGGGGAAAGATGCATATTCATCCGTATTTGTCCTGCATTGCCTGTCGGATTAACACGGGATGTGTTTCCGCTCTGTTCTCAGCATAGGCAGGAGTCAGAATGAGAGGATAACTTTCCTATTTCAAGTCAAGAATAGGTTTATTTACCTATATTTCAACCCAAGAGGATAAATTAATACGGATAATAACTATTTTAGGTTGCAAATAACGTTCGGCCGCGTTTCCACCTATCTCCGCCATGCGACCAGAGGATTCAGGCGGCGCGAATCCCCGAAGGACTTTGTTCGTCGCTCCGGCCGATCAGGGCGTCATGGCCGAGAATCATATCTACCCGCTCGCCGTCATTGGACATCGGCAAGCGCAGCCAGAACAGGCTGAGGCCTTTGACCCCGCGCCAGGCCATTGAATGCAGCCCCACCCCCGGCTTACGCTGCTCAACGACAAAGCTCAGTTCTTCGGCCCAGTAGGCCGCTTCTTCGGGGCTATAGATTTCGTCAAAATAACAGCCGGTAATTTCACGGCCATAGGCCTGATAGAGGTCTGTCCCCGCCAGTCTCTGACGGAAGGCACGCGGCTGATTGGCCGGATGCGGTTCAAGCACATCAATCAGGGAAACGGTCGGCAACAGCTTGCGAATGCCACACGGATCCAGATCGGCGCGCGAAGGCAAGCGGCCTCTCCGACGCAAACTCTTCCAATAGCGGAAGATTTCCTCATGCGTGCGCAAAGCGCTCAGCATTTCGGTAGCTATACCCGCCATAAAACCCACAAACCCTACGAATCACGTTTATTCACCATCTCTTAACCGATGATTCCTTGGCAAGAAAAAAAGGGTTAACGACCCGTTTAGATATGTATAGTTTTCAAATTCACGCACAGTTTCGTACATATGCGAAACAAAAAAGCCCCGAACGACTGTCGGGGCTTTTTTATATTCAGAGCTTAAGCGGCTTAAGAGGCTCTGCCGCGTGTTTTGCGAGCCGCCTGACGACCGCCCTGACCCAGACCCATTTGCTTGGCCAGTTCGGAACGGGCGCGGGCATAGTTCGGGGCAACCATTGGATAATCCTTCGGCAGGTTCCACTTGGCGCGGTACTCTTCGGGGCTGAGATTATACTTGGTGCGCAGGTGACGCTTCAGGGATTTGAACTTACGACCGTCCTCAAGGCAGACGATGAAGTCATTTGAAATCGATTTCTTGACAGAAACCGCTGGTTCTTTTGGCGTTTCAGCCTTAACTTCTTCTACGCTGCCCAGTGTGGTCAGTGTCTGGTAAATGCTTTGTATCAGCGCAGGCAATTCAGCCGCCGGCACTGTGTTGTTGCCGACATAGGCGGAAACGACATCAACTGTAAAATCTATAGCGTTGTTTTTATCTTCCATCAGCTTACCCTTCAGCAGCCAAAATTAATTAGGTGATTCTACGCACCGCTTCAGGACATGAAGCTGAATACTCATGATTTGATTATTCGGACGCCTTAACTAAGGCAATATCTTTTTGTGCACAAGCATCTGTTATATTTATTTTGAATGCTTGGGCTATGTAGCAATAGATTCCAGAACGCAACTGCAGAACCGGGACTAAAAAAACGCCCTCAGCTTATGATTACGTTTTCTGCAGGTTATTGATTGCTATTGCTAAATCAAATCATTGCAGATTTGAAATATATTCCGGCGACAGGCTCCTAAGTCTTGAGATCTTCTGCAAACGCCAGCAAAGCGGCCCGTTCCGGCACAGTCAACTGCTCCATATCCAGACCTTCGCCCGTCGATATGGCCCTGAGCATCACCGGCGTCAGGGCCGAAGACAAGGCCCAGTTCCAGTAACGTAAGACTGTTTGCGCCCGATCAACCGCGAGAAGATCATAGACCAGCAGCACCCGCGCCAGATCAGGATGGATGTCACCTTCCTTTTCCAGAGGCCGACGCAGGGCCTGCCAGAGATTACGCAGCGAGGCTTTTTTCAAGCCCGTGGCCTTGCACAGCACCGCCAGCCCTTCACCGCCCTTGTCGCGCAGAATCTTTGCGCCCGTGGACGGCTTTATGCCCGAAAGATAGGAAATTTCTTCTGCCGCCTGACGCGTCAGGCCGCGGGTTGCCGCCTCACTTAAGGCCGCCTCAAGACTTTCATAGGGGCTGCGGTTTGTGGCCTCGCGATTTCGCTGGCGGCGTTCGATGAATTGCAGGGCCTTGCGCGACAACGGGTCCTGCCATCCTTCTTGCGCCGCCATGGAAAACACATCTGACGCCGCATCCTGCATGATTTCACGATTGACCGCAAACCGGCTGAGTATGGTGCGCCTGACCTCGGCTTCGGCCCACCAGAACATGACATAGGCCGATGACGGCCTGAGCTCCGGACGGCGTATAATCAGGCCGGTCAGTTCCGGAGCCTTCTGGCTGAGGGCCACGGCGGCTTCGATAGCCGTTTGCGACAACACCGCCCTCGGGTTTTTCAGCAGAGATTCAACGACGGTGACATCTGCGGTTTCGGTCAGGACCTCGCTGAGGATCGGGCCGATATCCTTGCGGGCCGCCAGTTTTTGTTGATGCGCCAGCGTAGCGTTACGCGCGCAATAATAGAGATCGGCCTCACTTAATGTCTCACAGTTCTCGATCAGTAACGCTGCCACCTCGATGTCATCAACCAGCAGCAGCTGCGCCAGAGAATTAGGCACCTCGCTCAAGCCGCTGATGCGTTTGGCCACCCGTCTGCGCTCAGGCGTTTGCGCCTCACGCAGCATCTCAACGAGCAGATCAGCCGTCACCGCCCGTTCAAAGCTGTTAACCCGCGTTTCAGGCAGACAGACCACATCCGCCAGACGCTTCAGCAGGGTCTGACGGGCCTGTGACGCGACCTCCGGCTCCAGCTCAAGCGGCAGGGACGCAAAGTCTTCCGTCTCCGCCCCGTCATCATAGGGCGAACCGTCTATCGGAATATCTGTGTCGGACATGTTCGCGGCATTCATGGATATATATATGAACAGACAGGCGTTAATCTTGTGTTGAGGGTATTGCCGCCTCAGGCGTGGCATAGACGAACAGGTTCTGCCCCTCACGCTTAAGCCATTGGCGAAAGGGCGCGTAGGGGCCGTAAAGCGCCTCAACCTCGGCCCAGAACGCGGGACCGTGATGGGGATGCCTGAGGTGCGCCGCCTCATGGGCGCAGACATAGGCAAAGACCTCATCCGGGGCCATGATCAGACGCCAGCTATAGCGGATGGATTTACGCGCAGGTGTACACGACCCCCAGCGGCCCTTAGGGTCAATCAGGCTGACGCGCACACTGTTGAAACCAAGTGTTTGCGCATAGAGCGCCGTGTGGTGTTCGGCAAAGCGCATGGCCTCAAGGCGCAGAAAACGCTCGATGCGCCGGTGATAGGCCGCGCCCTCACCGCCTGCGGACAGGCTGTCGCCTTCAAAATGTGCCGCTGCCCGCCCCTGGGACCGCGTGAGTCGCAAGGTGCGTCCGCGGAACGGAATATCCATATCCGGCTGAAACGGCTGCACGTCCGGTCGGCTGGCCACATGCCCCGCGATCCAGTCCGAGCGGCTCAGGGCAAAATCCACCGCCTGAGGCAAGTCACGCACACGCGGGGCACTGACGATCGCTTCGCCGGTCTTGTTATCAAGCCTTAAAGAGATCCGCCGCGCGCGGGCATTGACCTTCAGGCGCAGCTGAAACGCACCGCAGTCAATCAATTGGCCCGCGCTGTAGGTCTTTTGCGGTTTAAACCACATCGTTCCGGGCGACGAAATCGCGGATTTTCGGATAGATATGCTGGCGGAAGCGCTTGCCGTTAAACACCCCGTAATGACCCGCGCCATCCTGCACGTATAGCTCGCGCTTGTCGTCAGGGATATTCGGACACATGGTGTGCGCGGCCTGAGTCTGGCCGACACCAGAAATATCGTCTTTTTCGCCCTCAACCGTCATCAGGGCGATGTCGGTAATCGCCTCAAGGCGCACAGGGCGGCCATGATGGGTCAGATCCCCCTTGGGCAGGGCAAATTTCTGGAACACCAGATCAATGGTCTCAAGGTAGAATTCTTCGGTCAGATCAAGCACCGAAAGATATTCGTCATAGAATTCAAGGTGCTTGTCGATACCGTCACCATCATCTTCGACCAGCGAGTTGAAATAGGCCCAGTGCGCATCCTTATGACGCTCCTCGTTCATGCTCATGAACGAATAGAGCTGCACAAAGCCCGGATAGACCCGACGTCCGACCCCCGGATAGGGCGGCGGGACATTATGCACCATGTTTGACTTGAACCAGGCAAAAGGCCGGTCTTCGGCCAGTTGGTTGGTCACGGTCGGATTGAGCCGCGCATCGATGGGTGAACCCATAAAGGTCAGGGAGGCCGGACGGTTCGGGTCATTATCCTCGGCCATCAGGCAAGCGGCGGCCAGAACCGGCGGCCCCGGCTGACAGACGGCGACCACATGCACGCGCCCGCCAATCGCTTTAAGCATATCGCGGATGTGATCGACGAAACTGGCGAAATCAAACCGGCCCTCTAACACCGGCACCTGACGGGCATTCACCCAGTCGGTAATATAGACGTCATGATCGAGCAGGAATTCCTGCACCGTGCCGCGCAGAAGGGTGGCGTAGTGGCCCGACAGGGGCGCCACAATCAGCACCGCCGGTGCCGGTTTTTTCACACCTGCCTGACGCAAATCACGCGGATCACGCTGGAACCGCAGCAAACGCACCCACGGCGTCGCCCAGTCCTCAATGACCTGAACGCGGACATCGTGGTCATTGATAGTAACGCTGTTGATGCGCCATTCCGGCTTGCCATATCGGCGCGTAACCGTGGAAAACAGTTCCGCAGAGGCAAAGAGCGTGCGCCCCAGAGCCGTATCCGATGCCGGATTAGCCTTGGACCCCCAGAAATCCCGTGTCGCATTGGCCATCAGCCGCATAGGCGTTGCGGAATAATAGGCCATTTCGTGCATCATATAGAGCATGTGTGGTTACGCTTATCCTCGATACGCATGACTTGCGCTGTCATTACACCGCTAACCTATGCCTAAGAGGTAAATTGTGCCAACTGATTTAATCCGACATATAGCTGCATATGGAAAATATTCAATCAATACAGATTCTTACATATCTCACATTGCGATCACAATTTATTGTGCAGTGCAGCGAACACGCCTCAGAACAGATTAAGGTCTATCGCCGCCCCCATTGCCCGCTGTCCAGCCACGTTGGGATGCAGGTTGTCGCCGGTCTGTAACGGCCCCGCCAGCCGCGCCGGATCGGCCGGATCGGCGACAGCCGCTGCAAATCCGATCAGACCATCAAACGCCCCCGAGTTGCGTATCCACTCATTGACCTCAAGGCGCACCTTTTCCTTGTCATCGGAGGCATAACCGGCCCCCAGAAACGGCAGGATTTCCGCGCCATAGATTTTCAGGCCCCGCGCATGGGTACGGGCAATAAGCTGCTTATAACCGGCAATCATATCCGCCGCCGTGACCGGATGTTCGACGCTTGAGCCGCCAATATCATTGATACCAATCAGCACAATAACATGACTGACGTTCGGCACGCTTAAAACATCGCGCTCAAAGCGCGCCAGCGCACTGACGCCATAGGAATCACTTAAGAGACGATTACCGGAAATACCGGCATTGGCCACCGCATAGGGCTTACCCGCCGCCTGAAGGCGCTCGGCCAGAACCTCGCTCCAGCGGCACTGATCCGGCCCGATCGTGCAATCGGCATCGGTGATGGAATCGCCAAAGGCCACAATGGTCTTAAGCGGTGCTGCGGCCTCAACCTCAATGGCGGTGACGAACGGGCGATGACGAACGGATTGCGCCACCGGCAGGTCCGGGGTCTGCGTAAAATCCCCTGCCCCTGAAGTCAGGGCCGGATTGCGGTTATCGCCGTGCATGGTCGACAGCACGGCCTTTTCGGGAAAGTAGAGATTGACCTCCACCGCCTCAAGAAACCCGATGTCTGCGGCGACGGGATCACTTAAGACCGGTGCGCCCGCCGGTGCCGATATGCCGCTCTGACCGGAAAAGGTCAGGGGATAAAACTGCCCGTCAATGCGTACCGACGCCGCACCGATTTTCAGCGGCACATTGCCATGTTCGTTGGACACGCGCACCCTAAGGGCCTTGCCGCCCTGTGTCAGACGCAAGGTCTGGCGGATGGTCGCATTTTCCACCGTCGCCGCCTTGGCCGGATCAACATGGCGCGCGGCTGCCGCGGATGAACGCATCCAGTGCGAAGCCGTCTCTGCCCATACAGGCGTGAAGGCAAGCGCCCCCATAAGGGCAATCAGGCTGATCTTTCCCCCGTTTCTCATCCGATTATGCCTTCCTTCTTTGCCGCTTCCTCAAGCGTATCCCCAATCAGCGCCATATTCTGAATGGCCGCAAGCCCCCACTGCGCCGCGCCATTTGTGTACAGGGTCGCATCTTCGTCAATGGGCCGCAGGACCTTTGTCCCGTCTATGCGTGTCGTCTGGCGATTAAGGCCCGGGTGCGTTTCGCGCAACTCAAGCCCGAAGAACTCTGACCATGCTCGCAAGGCTAGCGCCCGATCCTTTTCATGATAGGCAGCGTAGGCTGTCAGGCGCGAATGGGCGTCACGCAGGTTGCGCCCGCGTGTCGGCTGCCCCAGAAGTGCCGCGACCTCGGCTTCGGGCGCATTATAATAGCGGCAATATTCCAGCCAGGCCTTGCGATAGGACGGCACATCCACAAGCTGAAACAACTCGGAATGGATTTCCACCGCGCCAAATACGGCATTGAGATGCGAAATGCCGACATAGTCGCCGTCGCCCTGAAATTTGCCGGTCTTAAGATCAAATGGTGCACCGCCAGCGAACCAGCGCTTTTTCATCGCGCCGATGGATTCCATGCCGTTGACAATGCGCTGACGCCACTGCTTGTCGCCGGTACGCTCCCATTCGGTCAACCATGCCGCAAGGAACGAGCTCCATGAGGTGCCGAAACCCGCCGATACCATGCCGCCAACAATCTCATGTTGCGGAGCCGAGGCCAGCTTGCGCGAGATATTGACGCTCTCAAGCGTATATTCGGAATTGACGATATCGCGCATCAGGTCACCGACGCGTTCATCGCCGGTCAGGTAGTAATAGATGCGGCGATAGGCAGCGGTCGAAACCCGCGGTTGCTTCGACGAATCCGACCAGTGCTGCACCCCATGGCGCGTGCCAAAGCCTTTCCACGGCCCCAGATGATAGACATCAACCTCACCGGTATGGCGTGTCATGGCTTCAGCAAATTTGAACACATCCGCGCGCCCTGTCCGCAAATAGGTGTACCAAATCCACAGATCGGGAGAGAGCTCGGAATTGTCCCATGCATAGCCGCCAATATCATAGCGCCACATGTGCCGGTCGGCATCATAGGTGTGCATGACATCGCCATAATCCCAGAATCCGTACCAGCGGCGCTGCTCAACTTCGTTGATATAATGATCAATCTGATGCGTCAGGCGATCCTCAAGAATTTTGCGCGCCGGCGTCGATGAATTGGCGACATCCCAATCCCCGAAGACACCGGCCTCATGGATACGTTCCGGTGTCAGCACCAGACGCTGCGGATTGGCCACGCTTTCGGCAAAGGCACTAAAGCGGTCATGGGTCGGCGTGCCCTTCAGGACCCACAGATTAAGCTCAGAGGTCCGCGCCACCCCATAGGCGGAATCCCAGCCGGGTTCATAATCCTCGTAGGTGATGCCCATAGCTTCGATCTGTTTGGCGTGGGTATCAGAGCCATCAACCGAGCGATAAGGCCGCATATCCATGGCAGGCGCGTCCGGCGAATAGAGCCAGGCCGTGACTTCCGCCAGTTCCGTTTCCGCATTACGCACATCAAGCTGCGTCGGTGAACGCTGCCAGAAATCCTTGACCCCCAGCGCGACACCGCCGGACGCCCCGCCAACATAGATCAGGCCCTTGGTGCGCGTGCCGCGATTGGACATGACCCAGGCATGATTTTCGCGCGTACGCTTTTTAATCTCAAACCCGTCCGGCGTCAGTTGCGACAGGGTAAAATCACCCCATTCCGGAATCCATTTCAGCCCGTCCCGCAGGATCGGGTTCATGCCGCTCAGATCGGGGATGGCCTTGCCGTCAATCTGTGCAGCCTTAAAGGCATCACCGGGGTTCTGACGCAGCCCCGTCAGGGGCCTGACCGCCTCGCCCCACACGCCGACATCTTCGCCCGCTATACGGATATGACGGTCATAGGTCGCATCGGTCATAGGCGTTTTTGCCGTCACCCCAAGACCACGGATATAGTCCTTTGTAGTATCGCCATCAAAGATGAAACTGTGGACGATACGCACCTGCTCGGAACCGGCGTAAAAGTACAGACGTACCGAAAACGGCAGCCATTGCCGCGTTCCGTCTGTGTGAACGCCGTCGATTTTGACAACCGCCCGAACGGGGCCGGTCTGCTCAACAATGACCTTTTGCACGGCGCTGACGTAGCGGCTTTGTTTGATAGTTCCGGTTGCCTCAAGATCAGGCTGATCCTGCGTTAAGGCCACCAGCTTCATATCTTTTAGGGTCTCCCGACCCGAGCGACTGGCCGAAGCAATCAGATGCTCACCCGAAGTCGGTATCCGCCACACCAGATCGCCGGAAGTGATGGTGATAAGCGCAGGTGTCTCGGTGACACTGACCGCTTCTGCCGGAGCCGCAGGCTTACCCGCCCCCAACGCAAATTGATCCCCCCTAATGCCCGCAGGCACCGCATGAGCTGACCATTTCAGCGACCCGTCGGGCCAGTAGGCCAGCGGCCATGATTGCACAGCGACATTGCCCAACTGAAAATTCGTGTTGGCCTTCAACGTCCCCCGCGGCCAGGGAACCCCGAACGTCGCCCCGTCAAACTGAGCGGGTGCCGCGCCATCAAGCCATTGCAGGTCTGTGCCATTCACCGGCTTAGGCTTTACCGGTGCCGCCTGAGCCGCAAACGGCACCGCAGACATCGCCGCCAGAGCCGTGACCGATTGCAACAGATGACGACGCGAGAGTGAGTGAGATGGCATGAGATTTCCGCCCTTTGGCTTATCTGAAACTCTGATCTTTGTCCGCGCCAGAGTAAGCGTAAATTATCGGCGCATCTGACAAAATCACGCACAAAAGGTCAACATCAATCAATGGAAAGTGATGACCTGCCCGCGCTTTTCAGACATAAAAAAAACCGCCGCCTGAGAGAGACAGGCGACGGCTTTTAGTTTGGCTAGAAGTTTGGTTTAGTTTCTGTACGTGAAGCCAACCATAACCCGACGACCGCCATAAGCGATTTCGAAAAGGTTCGCTTCGCCACCAGCAAAGGCATTATAGCTACCACCTGACCAGGTTTTAGCTTGTTTGGTCATGTTACGACCTTCGATGAAAAGCTCGACATTACGCGATGGAATCTTATGGGTGATTTTCGCATCGATGTATTTAGTTTCATCAGTAAACTTAGGATAGCCTGGGTTAAACGGCACTGTGTTTTGTCTGCCGTAAGGAATACCCGCATAGTTGTTGGTCGTATTATGCTGACATGAGGTAATACAGTCGAACGACTGACCGCGCGCCTGATAGGAAATACGGGCATTGGTTCTGCCATCATCATACCAGACTGAGAGGTTGGCAAAATAATCAGATTCACCGACCGGACGCATGACGTCACCGCTGTTTGGATCCACAATGGCATTCGCATTGCCACCGTCACCTTCAAGCTTTGAGTAGTTTAGATCAGCACCTGTATAGCGCAGATACCATGGCAGGAAAGTAAAGGCGGTCTTAGTGCTGAACTCCCAGCCCTTACGACCTTGACCATCACCATTCATAGCCAAACCGTATGCGAACTCCTGATTAAGAGGTGCGCCCGTTACCGGGTTCACTACATCAGTACCAGCAAAAAAGGCATTCGTGATATTTTCGTTGCCTTGGCGTCCTCCAATGCGCACATCAAGCTTGTGGTAAGCCAGAGAGAACATGGTGTCGCGGTTAGGATACCATTCGACGTTCAGGCTTTCGTTCCACGCAGTATAAGGGCGCAGGCCAGGGTTGCCCATAGCACCGCAGGTATCAGGCTCTCCAGCGGTAGCTGCACCCGAATTCGCTTCTCGACGCTCATCAATTGTACAGGTTGCGATTGGCAACATATCATTGGCGTTCGGACGAGATACAGTCTTTGAGGTGTAATAACGTGCAACCAGTTCGTTAGGTATGAGCCACAGGTTAAAGTTATAGCTTGGCAACCAGTCAACAGAAGTTCTGCTGAAGCTTACATTCCGGCGCGTTGTTGTCGTCTGTGTATTCTGATCGGGGAAGTCAGGATCCCAGCCAGCGGTCTTACGAATAGTGTTAAACACCATTTGACCGGTACCAGATGTCTCTACCTCTACGCGACGAACACCTACGTTACCATTGAAAACCAGACCTAAAGGAAGATCCTGTTCGAACTCAACCATATAGTAGCTAGCGAATGTCTTTTCATTGAAACTCTTCATAGGCTGGTCATAGACCTTGCCATCATTCGCCGTACAGGACTTCATACAATCGAAATTGAAGTTACGGGCCGCTTCAAGCAGGTTGAAGCGCTTTCGTACATCAATCCCTGGCCACCCCGACATCATGTCACCACGATCAGGATAGTCACCAAAGAATACAGAATCTGGTTCACGGAAAGTCGAACTGATGAGGTTACCATAGTCCTCAACGGTCATGACATGTACACCCGTCAGAGCGCCACCCAATTGATTCTGTATATAGACGTTATTATTCAGACCACCAGGATGGAAACCATAGTTACACGGTTCAATTGAGGTCAGCGTCTCTTGGCAGCCATAAAAAATACCGCGCTGATTAAGCGTTGGTACGACGATAGGGGCTACATAGTCTGGATTACGAACGGGCTCGTTCGTGACGGGGTCACGTACGACCGCAGTACCATTCATCATATAGTATGTACCTTGAGCGGATTGCACCTCGTAACCGCTACCTACACCGGCACCCCACGCCCAAGTCGTGCCGTCGCGATACTGGGCACCTGCCTTAAACAGGGTAAAGAATGGCACCTTCTGTGAAAGGTCATAGCTTACATCGAACTTAGCGCTGAGCTCTTCATTTTCTTGTAAACGCGGTTCAAACGTAATAGCTGAACGGTTGGTGATGGCAGGACGTTGTGCGACAGTATAGGCTGGGCGATAAGGTGTTTGAACGTCGCCAATGACCTCCCCGGTGGCCGGAGACTGGAACAATTTCATATAATTTACTGGATCACCTTCAGTAAACCCTTCAGGCAAAGCCAGAGACCAAAGCCCACCCTGAGTTATACTAAACGTCACATCACCGACATATGCGGAACTACTGGTGCGCATATCGTCACGAGAATAAAGCCCCTTTGATTTGGCAGCCATAAACTCGACCTTAAGTGGTCCGTCATTATAGGTACCACCGAACTGCGCATATTCGGTCTTAATATCAACCTGCACATCGATTTCATCGATAGTCATGTTGTTACCACCCAGCGTGAACTGTGTCACGTGATGGTTATCGTCCACGGTAACACTGCCAGGCTTAACATTGATAACGTTACCCCAGTGCGCAACCCCACCTGTGTTTGAAACGCCGGTGACATACTGATTAGGGATACCAAAACCCGAGGTGTGGTACCAGCCTTCTTCAGCCGTAGGCCTCAGATTACGAATACGCACACCGTCAGCATTTACAGGTTCGTCTTCCCACTGTGCAGAACCACCAAAAACGATTTCACCAAAGCTTCGGTTAAGCGTACGCTCATGAATATCGCGATTATTGAGATTGTATTTCGCATAAACCGTCAGGCGATCATTAACCCGATAGTCAAAACGCAGGTCTGCGGAGTAACGCTTTTCATTCTGGCCATTCATGAAGCTACGGTTCAGGGATGGCGTATAATCATTCCATTGATTTAAACAGGTTTGCTGCTCATAGATGCGCTGGTTCTTAACCGCTGCGGTCTCAGTACCCAGCAATAGCGGGAACGCTGACAAACAGGCATCCTTCGTAGCCGCTTGTGACGACATAGTCACAATCTGAAGCGGCGTATAGGAACTGTTAGTCATTATCGTATTGGCCAGATCACCAGACACAGTCGAGGGGTTAAAGGTGAAGGTTTTGTCTGGCGAGTTGTCAAAGTCAAAGTCACGGGCGTAGCCTTCGGTGCCGCTAGTGACGTTCTGCATCTTGTGTGCGTTGTTCTGAAGATCGCTATAGGTACCATTGAAGATAACACCGAGGCGGTCATCGAGGAATTTACGCGAAGCAATCACGTTGAAGTTAGGCGTCCAGCGCTTACCCAACGAATTTTGTTGTGCACCGGCCCGGAAGGATAGGTAAGGCTTCCTGAAATCCAAACCGCTACGCGTTGTGATCTGCACACCACCACCAATGGACCCTTCGGTCATGTCAGCGGTTTGTCCCTTGACCACATCAACACTCTTGATCAGATCGGTCGGCAACTCGGTAAGGCTTGCACCGCGGGCGTCACCGCCGCTGATGGCAAAATCACCGCGTGTACTCGCAACGCCCATGCCATCAAGTTCGACGCGCGTCTGACCGGGCTGATTACCCCGGATACTGATACCACCACCTTCACCGAAATCGTTACGGTCAAGCGCCACACCGGCGATACGCGAAATAGCTTCGTTAATGTTCCGATCCGGAAAATCACCAATGTCATCAGCGACAATCGATTCGGTTGGCGTTTTCGCACGTCGTTGACGATCAATCGCCGACTGCTGCGCGGCGCGGGCGCCAACAATAACAACTTCGGTCACGTCATCGGCTGCCTCTTGCGCCTGAACGGCGACAGGTGCGGCGAAAGCGACCAGCATGGCCATGCCTGTGCCGCCCATAAGGTACTTGGCATAAGACCTTTTTGGTGTGTTCTGCATTTATATAGTTCCTCTCCGTGAACCACCGCGCGTGCGGCGATTACCCCTAAAAGTGCTCAATTCCTTTAAAGATTACTCAGAGAGCAGGCGCAGAAACTGCCACCTGTATGATCCTGAAAAGATCGAAGTATCTGCCTGAAAGCCGCCGCAGTCCGCATAACGATGTGATTACATCGCGCGAATTACATCAACTTCTCGAGCGGATAAAACGTCTTCCTGGTACACTCCCCTGCCCGGACCCTTTGTTTTTTAGCGAGTCTCACGGCACATAATCTTTTGGATGGATCAGCATTCATTGATTGAATATGATAAGTCAAGCCACATTTTGATCACATTCGCCATATTGTACGATATATTCGCCACTTTCAGGCAGACGCGTAACCTAAAAAGCACAATTCCAAACAGGATCATCCCTGTACGTCCATATAGGCATCACACAAGCCATTGCTGATACGGCTTTTAAGAATCGAGCCAATGCATTGATTATAAATAATTTTTTATCATGCTATTTGCAATTTAAATCGCGATCAGAAGCGCCCATCAACCACGCCTTCAGCAATGGCGATTTTTGCTCACATCCTGAGACAATACCTTAATACTCGGACATAAGATCGCCAACACAGAGCACACCTTAAGCCCAAACCTCAGCAGAATGCCTATATAAAACAATTTGATTTGAGCAGTTAAATTCAATGGTCCTAAAATATCATTACCGAAAAGCCGCAAAGACACCTGCGGTTGCTACACGCCGCATTTGATCATAATTAATCTAAAATAATCAAATTTAACCGCTTTTGGCATGACAACCCCCTCTCTGGTATGATAAATGGTTTGATACCGTCAGAAAAAAGCAAAAATACGGGGAAATATTATGCCTATCCTGAAACATAGCTCACGTTTGCGCCTTAATGGCTGGCTTGTGGGTGCCGCCGCCTGCGCTCTTGCCTCTGCAACTTCCGCACAGACGGTGCCTGCCGTTGAGTTTCTCGATCGAGGGGCTGTTGCCGTGACGGCAGACAGTGGCGTTCTGGTTAGCTGGCGGGCTCTCGCTGACGACCCCAGTGGCCTTGGGTTCAACATTTACCGCAACGGTCAGAAACTGAATGCCGCGCCGGTCAAAACCTCAAGCAACTTCCTTGACGCTCAGGGCGTCGCCGGGGCCAGCTACGAAGTCCGCGCGATTCGCAACGGTAAGGAAGACGCAGGTCATAAGGCGCTGAACATCAGCGACTACCTGAACATCCCCCTGAATAAACCGGCAGGCGGCACGACTCCGGGCGGCGAAACTTACGAATATACAGCCAATGACGCCAGTGTCGGCGATCTGGATGGCGATGGCCGTTACGAGATCATCCTGAAGTGGGACCCCACCAACGCCAAGGATAATGCTTTTGGCGGCTATACCGGCCCGACCCTGCTTGATGCCTATACGCTTGAAGGCAAGCAGTTGTGGCGCATTAATCTCGGCACCAATATCCGTTCCGGCGCGCACTACACGCAATTTATGGTCGCTGACTTTGACGGCGACGGCAAAGCGGAAATCGCCGTAAAGACGGCTGACGGTACGATTGACGGTCAGGGCAAGGTGATTGGCGACCCTAATGCCAACTGGGTGTCCCCCGCAGGTGAGATCGAGCAGAACGACCGCACGGGTTCGCGCCGTACCGATGATGGCAAGCTGATGGCCCAGCTTGAGGGGCGCATCGTTACCGGCCCTGAATATTTAAGCGTCTTCGATGGCCTGACCGGCGCCGTTATTGATACGGTTGACTATATACCCCAGCGTCACCCGGATACCCACAGCCCGACGGTTGACCAGATGAAAGAGCTCTGGGGCGATGGTTATGCCAACCGTTCCGACCGTTATCTGGCGGGTGTCGCGCGCCTCGATGGCGAACACCCGAGCTTTGTTTTTGCGCGCGGCTATTATGCCCGTTCGGTGATAGCCGCTTTTGATCTGAAAGACGGCAAGATCGTTCATCGCTGGACGTTTGATTCGCGCGCCGCCCCTGCGGGCTATGCCGGTCAGGGCAATCACCAGTTAAGCGTCGCCGATGTCGATAATGACGGGCGCGATGAGATTATCTACGGTTCGATGGCGATTGATGACAACGGCCAGCCCTTGTGGACGGCGCGTCTGGGTCATGGCGACGCCATGCACGTTGGTGATCTCGATCCGACCCGTCCAGGCCTTGAGCGTTTCGGCGTGCATGAGAGTATGCGCGACAGCGGCAACCGTGGCGCGGTCATGCTGGATGCGGGTACCGGTGAAATCCTGTGGTCCACAGCCGCAGATAAGGATACCGGTCGTGGCGTCGCCGCCGATATCGATCCGCGCTATGTCGGTGCCGAGGCCTGGGCGTCCAATTCCGGCAAGCTTTATAATGCCCGTGGCCGCGTCATTTCTGACAGCCGCCCACGCCAGATGAACTTTGCCATTTGGTGGGACGGTGACCTGCTGCGCGAAATCCTTGACGGCAACAAGATTTACAAGTGGGACTGGCAGGCAGGCGAAAGCCGCGTCATTCTGGATGCCAAGGGCGCGTCCTCCAACAATGGCAGCAAGGCCAATCCGACCCTTCAGGCTGACCTGTTCGGTGACTGGCGCGAAGAGGTGATCCTGCGCGCCGACGACAGCAGTGCGCTGCGCGTCTATTCGACCAACATCCCAACCCAATATCGCATTACGACGCTGATGCACGATCCTCAGTATCGCTCTGCGGTCGCCTGGCAGAACACGGCCTATAACCAACCGCCGCATCCGTCTTTCTATTTAGGTGAAGGCATGTCGCCTCCACCTGAACCGCGGGTCAGAATCGTCAAACCCTGACGCCTGATCCGGCTTCCTCCCGAAAACTGATTACCCCTGCGCCGTTTTGGTCGCAGGGGCTTTTTTTTATTCCGTTACAATTCCCCCTTACAATCCCCAGACGAAAACCTTGACAAGTGGCGCATCGGGACTAACCTATAGATCATGAGCATCCGAGCCACATTACAGATCATTCTGGCCCTGAAGGGGTTTCCCGTCAAAGGAACCTAACCCGAAGTCAGGTACGCGCCCCTGCACTTCGGTGACCGGCTTTAAAAAGCCCTTGCTCATCACCTGAACGGCGCACCCACCCTTCATTTTTTCATACGTTAGCGCCGCATCTGTCCGGCGTTCGCCTGTTCCTCACGTGAATCCCCATGACCACCAGAACCAAATCCGCAAAACTGCCACGCATCATTATCGGTGACGAAGATTTCAAGGCGCTGCGCCTGCTGGCTGACAATGTCGGCGGGCATCTGGCGGACGCGGCCGAACAACTGGTCAACGAACTGGAGCGCGCCAAACAGGTGGCACAGGCCAAGGTACCAGCCGGCACGGTTTCCATGGGCGATTACGTGTTCTTTGAGAATGCCGATAACACCAAGCGCCGCATTCAGCTGGTCTTCCCTGATCAGGCCGATATTGCCGAAGGGCGTATTTCGGTACTGACGCCCGTTGGTGCCGCCCTGATCGGCCTGTCGGAAACCCAGTCGATCAGCTTCACGACGCCCAAGGGTGACACCCAGACCGTCACCGTTATCAGGGTCGAAAAGCCTGAAGCCTGAAATACGGTGCCTGAAAAACAAAAACGCCCGATGAACTGACCATCGGGCGTTTTCTTTTAGGCTTTGGTGACTTCAACGGCATAGACGTGGATCGGGCCGTGCATGTTCGACCGGAACACCAGCCACTTGCCGTCCGGTGTAAACTGAACGTTCGGCTCAACGCGGTAATCATGCGCCTTCATATTGACCAGCTTTTGCGCCCTCAGGACACCCGGACGCACCAGTTCGGCGGCGTTAGGGGCAGATACCCCAAGGTCCTCGATGATTTCCGGCTGATAAAGGTAAAGCCACTTACCATCCTTGGCGCGCGCGACCATATCTTCGTCGCCCCCGTCACCGGCAAAGATAGAACCATCGCGTGAAATCTGGAAGTGTACCGACCATTCATCGCGCTCCATGTGATACCAGATGCGCTTGTGCGTCTTAAGGTCATAGGAGGCGAGCCAGAAATCTTCGCCACGTGGCGTTTGCAGATCATAGAGTATTTGCTGGCCATCGAATGAGAAGAACTCATGCCCGGCGATCTCCATATTCATCATGCGCTTGTGGACATTTTCCTTACCCGTGCCGTCGGTGCGGATCGTCCACACGCGATCAACCCCGTGCCAGGGGCCTTCATGGCAATACATGATGCGGTGCGGGTCAACCGGACAGAACTGAACGTGATTGAGCCAGTCGGTTGAGGCCGTGACCACCTTGCGTTCACCGGTCTCGATATTGAGCGTGAAGATTTCCATCGGAATCTGCGCCGCCAGACGCTCGGCCAGACGCACCTCCTTGGCCGCCTGAAAGCTTAGGGGCTTGCCGTCAGGGCCTATGGCATTATAGCCGCCATCGGTATTGGCAATCTTTGGCCCCGGCTGAAGCTGATATTCACGTTCGGCCCATTGCCCGACCAGAAGCGTATCGTCGGCATTGATTGAGGTAATGTACCCCTTAACGTTTTTGGCAATGGTGCGGATCTTGCCCGTATCCATATTGATGGCGACATATTCCATGCCGCCAGCGCCCTTGTCATCGGCGGTACGGGCAACGGAGCCGGTTTTACGCGCATAACAGATGTTCTTGGTGCGCGAGACCATGATCGAGGTGTAGCCCTGCGGGGCCAGCGGGCTGATGCGGCGGGTTGCCCATTCAATCTTTTTTATGCCGGTCGGGGTATCGAACACCATCCATTTGCCATCGGCGGTGAAGGCACTGTCGTGGAAATAAAGCGAACGGGAATTATCTTCTTCCGACAGGCGGATAATGCGGTGTCCCGTATCGGCGTCGACCCATTCACGGGGGATAGGGCCTGAGGCGGTTGAACCTGCTGCCGTCTGGCTCGTTGTCTGGGCCATCGCGCCCGCCGGTACAGCCAAAGCCGCCGCCGTAGCCCCCAGCAAAAATTCACGTTTATTCATTGTGCGCTTCCTGTGATTATGGTGCGGGCGAACCATAGCTGATCCGGCCCGACACTCAATCATCATCACGCAGATTTGCGCAAAATCCGTCGCACTTCGAGGTCACTATATTCCGCAACCAACGGGGCCATCTGGCGGAACCCGATACTGCCTTCGGTGGGCCAGCGTCGCGCCGCATCACCGACCCAGTTGACGACCGGCAGGTCATTGATCAGGAAGTTGACCTCATTGCCCAGTTTACGCAGCTTGATGCGATAGGGCGGGGTCGCGTCCTCAACATCGGGCAAAGGATCAGGCCCCTGCGCCAGAAGCTCAAAGCCCGGTGCGGAACGTAAGTTAGACAGGTGGAAGGCCCGCTCTTCGGGCCAGCGGCGGCGGAAATAGGCAATCTGAAGCGCACGCACATCGCTTTGGGTATATTGATCATAGATACCGGCCCGCGGCTTAAGCGCCGGTGACAATATATGCTCACCATTGACCCCGCCTGCGGCAAAGAACAGGATACACAAGCCCGGTTCTGCGATGGGATAAAAATTCCAGCTTATTTCGACATTGTCCGGAAAGACCTCAGCGCACCAGAATACGAAATTCGACGCCTGTCCTTCGGCGGCATCACGCAAAGCGCTCAGACGCATACGGCCATTGGGGAAATCAACCGACGCATCGCCTTCCATTTTGAAATTCGCCACATCCGCCGCACTCCTGAGCGGGTTGGCATAGACCAGTTCCCCCACCTCAGTCAGGGCAACGGCCCCCGCGGTTGCACAGGCACTCAAAGCCCCGGCCACAGGCACAGCACCGGCTAGACCGGCCCCAAGAAGATGTCGGCGGTTCACAGTCATACACATACTCTCTTTCGTCAGTTTCGTATCCGAGGCCTGAGCGTATCAGGGCCTGAAGCCTTATACGATGCCACCGCTCAAAATCGGTCGCGGCTTGCGCGTGCGGGATTTCTCGGCCCGATAGCCTGAGGCACGATAATTGGCGATAGGGTCAATGGCCCCGCCCTTGCGCAGACGGGCCATGGCCAGCGCCGGACGTACATCGGTTTCAAACGCCAGACGCAGACAATTGTGCGCCATGATGACGTCGTTGTTTTCCTGATATTCGCGCAAGGCCTTGCGATCCACGATCAGCGCCTTGACATAGGCACCGGCAATGGCGCGCGCCGAATTGAGCAGGCTTTCGATCGGATCGGTGACGTTGTGCGACTGATCCATCATATAGGCCGGATTGAACGTCGTCTTGCGTTCAAGGGCGCGACGTTCGGCATAGACCAGTTCGTTGAATACCAGAAACAGCTGGAACGGATTGATAGAACCGGAATCCAGATCGTCATCACCATATTTGGAGTCATTGAAATGGAAGCCACCCAGCTTACCAAACTGCGCCAGACGGGCGACGATCATCTCAATATTGGTGCCCTGCGCATGGTGGCCCAGATCGACCAGACATTGCGCCTTTGGCCCGAGTGTCTGGGCGCAGAGGATCGAGGTGCCCCAGTCCTGCACAACCGTCGAATAGAAGGCGGGTTCAAACATCTTGTGTTCGATCAGCAATCGCCAGCTATCGGGCACCGCATCGTATACAACCCGCAAGCTATCGAGATAGCGTTCCAGTGTGTCGGTAAATTCGACCTGACCGGGGAAATTCGACCCGTCGCCAATCCACACCGTCAGGGCTTCGGAACCCAGCACCTTGCCGATTTCGATACATTCGAGATTATGCTCGATAGCCTGCTGACGCGTAGCGGGGTTGGCGTGGCTTAAGGAGCCGAACTTATAGGACTGTTTCTGGTCAGCCTGATCCTGAAACGTATTGGAATTGATGGCGTCAAAGCCCATGCCCAGTTCTTCGGCATATTGGCGCAACGCCAGATAATCATCGCTGCGATCCCACGGAAAATGCAACGACACACGCGGCGTCAGGCCCGCCAGCTGATTGACAACCGAACAGTCCTCAATCTTCTCAAAGACATTATTAGGCTCACCAGGCAGCGGAAAACGCGCAAAGCGCGTACCGCCTGATACCATACCCCAGCTCGGCAGACCGACCTCAAGCGTCAGAAGTTTTTCGACCACATCCTCAATATCGATGCTCGAACGGGCCAGACGCGCCCCCAGAGCGGCATAGTCTTCGAGGTGGGCAGCCATAAGACGCTGGTTGTCACGATCAATGGCGTCCTGAGATACCGCAAAAAGCGTCTGATCGTGTGTCATATATCCCATGGATCACTCCCGCGCGGCACCTGTTATTTTTATCTGATAACAAACTGCGCCGGAACAGACAAATAGTCAAATTACCTAAGCGGGAAGACACCGGTTACCTTGTAAAAGAAGCCGCATGACCGGCATCGACATTGAGAATATTGCCCGTTGATTTGGCCGAAACGTCACTGACCAGAAAGGCCACCGCCTCAGCGACATCCTGCGGAAAAACCTCACGTTTCAGCAAACTGCGCTGCTGATAGAAGGCCTCAAGCTTCTCAGGCGCCAGCCCGTAGGCCCCTGCCCGCTCAGCCCGCCATTGTCCGTCCCATATGTGGGAATCGCGCAACACTGCATCGGGGTTGACGACATTGACGCGGATGCCGTGCGGCGCCCCTTCGACCGCCAGACAGCGCGCCAGATGCAGTTGCGCCGCCTTGGCGGCATTATAGGCCGCTGATCCCGCCGATGGCGACAGGGCATTCTTGGAGACAATAAACACCATCGCCCCGCCGCGGGCTTTCATGGCCTTAAAGGCTTCGCGCGCCCCCAGAAAATAGCCCTGAGTCAGACCGGTAAAATCGCTCTGCCACTGCGCCAGCGAAATATCTTCTATGGCCGCCGCCGCCGCATGACCGGCATTGTTGACGAAGATATCTACCCCGCCATAGTCAAACGCGACCTGCCCATAGGCCGCCGCCACTGCCGCCTCATCCGCCGCATCAGACAACAGCCCCCGCACCCGATCTTCGCCATGGGCCGCCACCAGCGCCTGACACACCGCCTCAAGCCGCACCGCCTCGATGTCGGTAATGACGACATTGGCCCCGTCACGCAACAAACGCTCGGCCACGGCACGGCCTATGCCCCCGGCCCCGCCGGTAATCAGGGCCACCTTGCCCGCCAGCGGTTTCGGGAGCGGCTGGCGTTTCAGCTTGGCTTCCTCAAGCGCCCAGTATTCAATGCGGAAGGCCTCGCGCTCATCTAATCCCTGATAGGTGCCGACGGCTTCGGCGCCGCGCATGACATGAATGGCATGGCTATAATATTCCGCCGCCAGCCGCGCCGCCGTTTTGTCGGCCGCAAAGCTGACCAGACCATAACCCGCCACCAGAATAATCACCGGATCGGCGTCACGCACCGGCGGGCTCTCGGGTTCAGCGTGGCGGTCATAATAGGCCCGATAGGCGGTGCGATAGGCCTCAAGCGCCGTGTGCAGACCGTCATCAGACAGATCATCCGGCGACAGGATGAGCGGCAGCCGCTTGGTGCGCAGAAAATGATCGGGACAGGCCGTGCCCATGGCCGCCAGCCGCGCCATATCCGCCGCGCAGACAAATTGCAGCACCTCAGGGCTATCGACGACGTGAGCAATCTTGGGCGCGACGTCACGGGCCATCAGTGCCCGTAGCCGTGGGTTCAGTTCAGCAAAAAACGCCTGACGCTCAGCGATATTCGCCGCTTCGGTCAGAGGCCCGCCAAAAGACGGTGTCCCCACACCCGTATTATTCAGATAGTCCGCCGCCTGAGAGATCAGCGAAAGCGTATTGTCATAGCAGTCTTTTGACGTCTCGCCCCAGCTAAACAGGCCATGCCCCTCAAGGACGATGCCACGCAAATGAGGCTTTTGCGCCACCATTGCCTCTAGCTTCAGCCCCAGATCAAAGCCCGGCCTTTGCCAACCCAGCCAGCCGACCGTATCACCATAGATGGCCTTTGTGAGCGCCTCGGACTGCGCCGTCGTGGCAATGGCTAAAACCGCATCGGGATGCACATGATCGACATGCTTAAACGGTAAAAAGGCATGGAGCGGCGTATCGATGCTGGCGGCGCGGCCATTCAGCCCAAAGGTACAATGCGGCAGGAAATCCACCATCTCATCTTCGGCCTCAAGGCCACGATACCGGGGTTTTAGCGCTACCAATTTTGACAAATAAAGACTGGCAAATCCATCAAGCCGCATCGACCCCAGATCACCGCCTGACCCCTTGACCCACAAGACCTCAACCGCTTCACCGGTCAGGGGATCGGCTTCCATAATCTTGGCCGAGGTATTGCCGCCGCCAAAGTTGGTAATCGATAAATCCGCCCCCAGCAGATTGGAACGATAGAGTAATGCCTCAGGCTCAGTCATTTCGCCTGTATGCTGCCATTGTGAGCGCAACACGGCGAACGGGGCCTTGGAGACAAAGGTGTCCGAAGATAGAGGCTTCATAATGCCTGCCTGTAGAAAACATGATTATTGTTGCCGCTCATTGTAAAATCCGGCGGTTTTTCTTATGTAGGGAAGCTAAAACGAAAATGAAAAAAACTCAATCTCGTTCGATCAAATTCAATCGATCAATTTTGAGTAAATCTGCACAAAACTAGGGAATCACCGCGTGCCTATCACACCTGCCGTACCGGCGGCCTCAGCCGACACGCCGCTTGATACCTGTGTGGTTTTTGATGTCGGCAAGACCAATACCAAGGCGAGCATCATAAACGCTGACGGCCAGATTCTTTATCGCGTTCAAACCGCGACGCCCTATCTGCATACCCGCCTCTATGCCGCTATGGATGTCGATACGCTGTTTGACTGGTTCATCGCCCAGCTGAAGATTCTGGGGACCAGCTACCCCATCGGGCGTATCATCAGCGTGGCGCATGGCGCGGCCTGTGCGCTTCTGGATGCCGACGGCAAGCTGGTGCAGCCGGTGCAGGATTATGAATCCAGCATCCCCCTGCCCTATCTCAATGCCTATCGTGACATAAGGCCGGACTTTGCCGAAACCCTGTCGCCGCTTTTGCCCAACGGGCTAAATCTGGGGGCGCAGATATTCTGGCACGCACGCCGCGACCCGAAGCTGTTCGAGAAGGTGCGCTACATCGTCCCCTATGCCCAGTACTGGACCTGGCGGCTAAGTGGCGTGCTTTGCTCCGAAGTCACCTCACTCGGCTGCCATACCGATCTGTGGAACCCCAATGCCGCCACCTTCTCAAGCCTCGCGCTCACCGAAGGCTGGGCCGAACGCTTCCCGCCTATGCGCAAGGCATGGGAAACCGCAGGCCATTTGCGTCCTGAGCTGGCCGCCATTACCGGACTTTCTGAAAAGACCTGCATCTGCGTCGGCCTGCACGATTCCAACGCCGCTCTGGCCCTGATCATTGCCCGCCACAGTGACAAGACCGGCATCGATCTGCCGGTGATCCTGACAACCGGCACCTGGTACGTGGCCATGGCCCCCGGTGCCGAGACCCCGCCGCCGCCCGAAGACCTGAATGCCGCCCGTGACTGCCTGATCAATATCGATGTGTTCGGCCATGCCGTGCCGTGCGCGCGTTTTATGGGCGGACGCGCACTTGATCTGATTACCAATGGCGCCCTCGATACAGACGTCAGCCTTGATACCGTGCGTGAAGTGATCCTCAGCGGGGCCATGGCCTTGCCGAGCTTTGTTGACGCCGGCGGCCCCTTCCCCGGACGGCGCGGCGAAATTCGCGGTTTGCAATCCGACAGCCCCGAGACGCGCATGGCACTGGGCCTGATCTATGTCGCCCTGATTTCCACCGTGTCGCTTGAGATGATCACCCCTTCGGATCGACCTTTGCTGATCGAAGGCCCGGCCGCGCATAATACGGCCTTCTGCACCCTTATGGCGGCGTTACGCTCTGGCGATGTCTTCTTTTGTGAGTCCTCAAGCGGCGTGACACGCGGCGCAGGTGCCATGGCCTTTCTGAATGACCATACCCCGCCGCCGCCTACCTATCACCGCGTTGAACCGCATCTGATCACAGAGATTTCGCAATATCGCGCAAACTGGCTGACGGCCCTGCAATCGCGATAAGTATTTCAATTTTCGGATTACCCGTAATTGCGGTTCACAAACGAAAAAAACGTGCTTATATGATTCAATCATAATCGATCACGGACGCATCATACAGGGGGTGCGGCCGATGTCTTTCAACCGTAAAAACAATAAACGAGACTTGGTATGCATCTTCAGGATCGCTGGAAGCTGATAATTGACGAACTCAACCACGACCGCGTAACATCGGTCGATGAACTGACCGAGCGTCTGGGGGTATCACCGGCAACCATACGCCGCGATCTGAACGAATTGCATGAACTGGGGCATCTGCTTCGCGTGCGCGGCGGGGCCATGCGCATCGAAGGTAAGCATTTCTCAGGTAAACCCGCTGCCGATGACCGCCGCACGCAGGGCCTTCAGGGACAATCAAGCTTCCTCGACAGCTCGATTGTCAATGCCGCCGCCAAACACGCCATTGCCCGCACCGCCCTTGATTATCTTAAACCCGGCGCGTCAATGATCATTGATGGCGGGACGACGACCTTTACCATGGCCTCGCTGATGGCCAACGAATCCTATCATGTTCTGACCACCTCTATCCCTATCCTGCAACGCCTGCTTGACCGCTCGAAGGTGCGCGTCACCCTGCCGGGCGGGGAGTTGTTCCGCGAGCAGCGGATCATCCTCAACCCTTACGAAGACGGCATGCTGCAAAACTTTTCAGCGGCGCGCATCTTCATTGGCTGTCAGGCCCTGACCAAGAACGGCCTGATGCAGTCCGATACGCTTCTGGTTCAGTCCGAACGCCGCCTGATTGAACGTGCCGATCAGGTGATTGTGCTGGCGGATTCCTCCAAGATCGACGCACCTGCCTCGCTTTCGGTCTGCCCCTTGAGCATGATCGACGTGGTCATTACGGATGACGGCATCAGTCAGGCGGCTAAGGGCTGGCTTGAAGCGGCGGGCATTACCGTGCGGATCGCCTCTGTCGAAGCTGAGGACATCAAGGCCACCGAGGCATCAAAGCGCTAAGCGCAAGCCTCAGGTCACCGCCTGAGGCAAACGCCACAGATACCATGACGCCACCGTGCGATGGGGTGACCAGACTTGCCCGATCTCGCGCAACTGCGCCGGTTTCGGGCGATCAGACAGGCCTTTGAGACGCCGATAACCTTCCTGCACGCCCATATCATCCACCGGCAATATATCCGGTCGCTCAAGCGTAAAGATCAGCAGCATCTCGACCGTCCAACGGCCGATCCCCCGTATCGTCGTCAGGCGCGCAATCAAATCGTCATCGCTTAAGGCCTGCGCTTCGCGGCGCGTCGGCACCAGCCCGCTCAAAGTGCCCTCGGCAATCAGCTTTATCGTGGCGATCTTGCGTGCCGAAAATCCACAGGCCCGTAAGGTGTCAAATTCCGTGGCAACAATATCTTCCGGCGTCGGAAACGGGCCATCGGGAGATAGCGCCTTCAGTCGCGCAATCAGCACATCACCGACACGCGTGGACAATTGCTGATAGGCAATGGCCCGCGTCAGGGCCTCAAACGGCTCGCGCGCCGCACGGATATCCAGACGACACGGGCCGACACGCTCAATCGCCTGCGCCCAGTCGGCATCCAGATTTCTGAGAAAATCCACCGCGTCAATATAGGGGTCTGAAACCGTCATAAGCGCCTCCTGATCCGGTTTATAGAACATCTGAGTTATCAGGGCGCTCCGTTTCTGATCATGGATCAGGTGAAAAACGAATTTAAAAGCAAGGATCAGGATGAGATCACCCCGCAACCGGACTATAGTGAATCTTATGAAGCCCAAACGCACGCTATCGGTGGCCCCTGACCTCGGCGATTCGCGCCTGAAGGCCGTTCTGTCAAAGGACGCGTCTGCCGACGGGTCGTTTATTTTTGCCGTTAAAACCACAGGCATATATTGCCGCCCGTCCTGTCCGGCCCGCCCGCCCAAGCCTGAGAATATCCGCTTTTTTGAAACCTCGTCTGAGGCACAGGCCGCAGGTTTCAGGGCCTGCAAACGCTGCCATCCCGATGCGGCCTCACCTGACCTCCGCATAGCCACGCTTATAACCAAGGCCTGCCGCCTGATTGAAACAGCAGAGACGCCGCCCGACCTGAACCGGCTGGCGGCTGAGGCGGGCCTGAGCGCTTCGCATTTCCACCGTCAGTTCAAGGCCGCCTGCGGCCTGACACCCAAAGCCTATGCCGACGCCCATCGCGCAAACAGAATGCGTCAGGTGCTGTCTAACCCTGACATCACAGTGACAGACGCTGTCTATGACGCCGGTTATGCGGCCAGCAGCCGCTTTTATGCGGTAACCAATGAGGTATTAGGCATGACGCCCACAACCTATAAACAAGGCGGCACGGACACGGACATCCATTTCGCTGTCGGGGAATGTTCTTTGGGGGCGATACTGATCGCCTGCAGCCCCAAAGGTATCTGCGCCATCACACTCGGCGACAGCCCTGAGCCACTTATCCATGATCTTCAGGATCGCTTCCCCAGAGCCAATCTGATCGGCGACGACGCAGGCTATGAGCAATGGATTGCGACGGTCATAGGCTTTGTCGATGCCCCGCATATCGGCCTCAACCTGCCGCTCGATATTCGCGGCACCGCTTTTCAGCAGCGGGTCTGGCAGGCGCTGCGGGATATTCCGGCAGGCACAACCGCCAGCTATAGCGACATCGCCCGCAGCCTGGGCACCCCCAAGGCAGTGCGCGCCGTGGCCCGCGCCTGCGCCGCCAATGCGCTGGCGGTGGTAATCCCTTGCCACCGCGTCGTGCGTACGGACGGCAGCTTATCCGGCTATCGCTGGGGTGTGGAACGCAAGCGGCAACTGCTGCTGACTGAGGCTAAGACCGGTCGTTGAAGCCGCCCGGGCCGTTTACGCGGCGGCGGCCCCATATCCCTATGGATTTTTTATACGCCTCAAAGGCTTGTAACATTTTCAGGTAGTGTTAAGCCTGACAGCACCGCCAGGCACCATGGGGATACACAGTGACAACGACGCAACAGAACAAGACGCTCTACAGCGCTATCGAAACCGATCAGGCGAACATCCTCACCGAATGGATCGCCGAGCAGAAAAAAATGATGAGCCAGTACGGGCAAGCCAAAGAGCAGGAACTGACCCAACAGTGCCAGACCTTCCTGCAGCATTTCCTTGCGGCAATCCGTGAAGGCAATCTCGACAACATGCAGTCGCCGGAATGGCGCGCCACCTATGCCGTGCTTGAGGATGTCGCCACAATACGCGGCGAAATGGGGCTGTCACCTTCAGAAACAGCGACCTTTGTCTTCTCGTTCAAACGTCCCCTGTTTGCCTCGCTGGCCCGTATGGCCGATGGCAATGCCGAGGCGCTGGCGGCTGCGGTCTGGGAAGCGACCACCTTGCTTGATCGCCTCGGACTTTATACGACCGAAGTCTATACGAAGATCCGTGAAGGCGTCATCGCCCGCCAGCAGGAAGACATGCTGGAACTATCCACGCCTGTGGTCACGCTGGCGCCCGGCATTCTGGCCCTGCCCCTGATCGGCACGCTTGACAGTGCGCGGACACAGGTGGTCATGGAGACCCTGCTCCAGACGATTATGGAGACCGGATCGACCATCGCCATCATTGATATTACCGGCGTGCCGACGGTTGATACGCTTGTGGCACAGCATCTGCTCAAGACGGTGACCGCAGCACGGCTGATGGGAGCGGATTGCATCATCAGCGGCATTCGCCCGCAGATCGCTCAGACCATTGTCCATCTGGGGGTCGAGCTGGGCGATATAGCCACCAAGGCCACACTGGCCGGTGCCTTCAAGCTGGCGCTTGACCGAAGCGGTCTCAGCATCGTCAAAACCAAGCCAGCATTGCAGATCTAAGGGCGCGCACATGGAACGTATTCCCATTTTGCGCATGGGGGACTATCTCCTTGTCACCATCCAGGTGGACATGCACGACCGGCTGGCGATGGCCTTACAGGATGACCTGACCGCACGCATCGCAAAAACCGGTGCTCAGGGTGTGCTGATCGATATTTCCTCCCTTGAGATTGTCGATTCTTTCATTGGTCGGATTATCTCCAATATTTCCGGCATGTCACGCATACTGGACGCCCACACGGTCATCGTTGGCATGCAACCCGCCGTCGCTATTACGCTGGTTGAGCTGGGCCTCACCCTGCCCGGCGTCCTGACCGCCCTTGATGTCGAAAAAGGCATGGCCCTGCTCAGACGCCTTGTCGACGTCCCCGAAGAAGGGGATGACGAAGACAATGCGGAATTCTGAAACCCTTCCGTTGACGAATGAATCCGATATTATTTTTGCCCGCCGTGAAGTGCGCTCACGCGGATCGGAAATCGGTCTCAGTCTGGTAGATGTCACCAAGCTGGTGACGGCCTGCAGCGAGCTGGCACGCAATACGGTGGTTTATGGCGGCGGCGGGACGGTGACCATAGAGCCGCTGTCCAACGGTGTGCGCAAAGGCTTGCGCCTGATTTTTGAAGATCAGGGGCCGGGCATTGCCGACCTCAATCTGGCGCTGACCGACGGTTACACCAGTGGCTCTGGCATGGGCCTTGGCCTGAGCGGTGCCCGACGCCTGTGCAACGAATTTGAAATTGTCTCCGTTGTAGGTCAGGGCACTAAGGTCACGGTGGCGAAATGGAAGTAAACCCTTTTCGCCAGTCTATCCTGCTGCGAATTCGCGCCCAGACCGAGGTCGGCAATGCCCGCCGTCAGGCCACAGCGCTGTCCACGCGTCTCGGCTTCTCCGAAACCGAGGCCGGTAAGGTGGCCATTGTGGCGACCGAGCTGGCGACCAATCTGGTGAAACATGCCGGCGGCGGCGAGCTTATTCTGCGCGGCCTTGATGGGCCCACCGCAGGCATTGAGCTTATGTCCCTGGACAAGGGGCCGGGTTTTGATGCCCAGATCGCCCTGCAGGACGGCTATTCGACCGTAGGCAGCGCTGGCACCGGCATGGGGGCCATAGAGCGCCTGTCCGAAAGCTTCTATACCTACAGCCTGCCCGCCCGCGGCAGTGTTCAGGTTGCCACGCTCTGGCGCACGGGCAAGGGACCAACCCCGCATGACTGCGCGGCAGTCTGTGTGCCGATCAAAGGTGAGACACACTGTGGTGACGCGTGGATGATCAGGGATACCGGCGACGGTCTTCAGATCATGGTCTGTGACGGACTGGGACACGGTATCTTTGCGGCCGAAGCCAGCAACCGGGCGCTGGCAACCTTCGCAGCACGTGAAGGTATTCCGGCCAATCAGCTGCTGCGCCAGTTGCATAGCGCCTTACAGTCTACACGCGGCGCGGCCATATCGGTGGCTGATCTGGGGCCTCAGTCGGTCGTCTATTGCGGTGTCGGTAATATTGGCGGACATATCTATACCGGTACGCGGTCACGCGGTATGGTTTCGCACAATGGAATCGTCGGGCATCAGGCACCGCGCATCTCCGATTTCACCTATCCGCTGGTGGCCAATGACCTTGTGGTGATGCATTCGGACGGGCTGGCCCCGCACTGGAAGATCGAGGACTATCCGGGACTGATTTACCGCCCCTGTTCGGTTATTGCCGGTGTGTTCTTCCGTGATTTCCGGCGCGCCAGAGATGACGCGACAATCGTGGTCGTGCGTCGGAGTGCGACATGAAAATCGTTCTGGTAAAAGTCGAAATTCGCTACGAACAGGACGTGGTGCTGGCCCGCCGCCGAACGCGCCAGATTGCCCAGTTTCTGCGCTTCGACGTTCAGGATCAGATCCGTATCGCCACGGCGGTATCTGAACTGGCGCGCAATGTATATCAATATACCTCAGGCGGCCGCGTCGAATTTTCCGTAGAATCCGCGCAATCTCGCGCAACGTCCGGTCAGCTCATTGTGACGGTATCTGATCGCGGGCGTGGCATTGCCAATCTGAAGGAAATACTGGCTGGTGATTACAGGTCTAAGACCGGCATGGGCCTTGGGATTATGGGGGCCCGCCGCCTGACTGACCATTTCGATATCGAAACCGGCAGCGAGGGCACGGTGATCTCAATCCGGTCGGCCCTGCCCCGTTCGGCACCGGAAATAAGCGGCCCGCTTGCGGCCACCCTTTCCAAAACCCTGATGCAGGAAGACCCGCAAAATCCTTTCGAAGAAATGCAAAAGCAGAATCAGGAACTGCTGGCCGCGCTTGATGAGGTGGAGCGTCAGAAAGCCCGCCTGACCGAGTTGAATGTCGAGCTTGAAGAAACCAATCAGGGCGTCATGGCCCTGTCCGGAGAACTGGAACAACGCGCCAATTTTCAGAAACGCGCCTCAGAGCTCAAGTCCGAATTTCTCTCTAATATTACCCATGAACTTCGCACACCGTTGAATTCAATCATCAGCATTTCCGGCATACTGCTTGAGCGTCTGGATGGTGACCTGACCAGTGAACAGGAAAAGCAGATAGGTTTCATTCAGAACAGTGCGCGCGGCCTCTCCGAACTGGTCAATGATGTGCTTGATCTGGCAAAGGTCGAAGCCGGCAAGGTGACTATCCGCACCTCACATTTCGAAGTCAGTGATGTGTTCCGCGTTCTGCGCGGCATGTTGCGCCCGTTACTGAAAAACGACAACTCGGTTGAGCTGGTCTTTGAGGACATGGCGGATCTGCCGATGCTGGAAACCGACGAGGACAAGGTATCGCAGATTTTGCGCAACTTCATTTCCAACAGCCTGAAATTCACCTGTCGGGGCGAGGTTCGGGTCTCTGTTGAGACCGGCCCGGACGATACGATTATCTTCAGTGTACGTGACACCGGTATAGGCATTGCCGAAGCCGATCAGGAACGCATCTTCGGCGAATTCACCCAGGTCGAAGGCTCGCATCAGTCCCAACTTCACGGCACGGGGCTCGGGCTGCCTCTTTCGCTCAAACTGGCTCAGTTGCTTGGGGGTGATATTCGTGTGGAAAGCACGGTGGGTGTCGGCTCGACCTTTTCTCTGATCCTGCCTCGCAAATACGGGGGCGCAGAAGAAATGCCGTTCCATGACACAGGTCCGACAGAAAACCGGCCTTTTAATCGCGTGCTGATTATCGATGACCGCGAATCGGATCGCTATATCCTCAAGAAATGCCTTGCCGATCAGACCGGCGTCATCCTTGAGGCGGCGACCGGTATTGAGGGCTTACAGGCCATCCGCGAACATCGGCCCGATGTGATCTTCCTCGATCTGGTTCTGCCGGACATTTCCGGTGAAGCCATTCTGCACGAGATAAGGCGCGACGCCGATCTTGCGCACCTGCCCGTCATTATCCACAGCAGCCGAACCCTGACCCCCGAAGAGCACAGCATCCTCTTGTCCAGATCATCGGCGATTATATCCAAGTCACTGCCCCGCACAGAACGCCGGATCGAAATCGACCGCCTGTTCCGGCAGCTTCACCAGAACCTCCGGCCGCAGGAGACGGTCAATGCCTGAAACCATTCTGATCATCGATGATAACGAGATCAACCGTTACACCTTCTCGCGCCTGCTGACCAAGGCGGGGTTCGATACACTCGAAGCCACCGACATGCGCGGTGGCTATGAGGCTCTGGCGGCGCAGAGTATTGATCTGATTATTCTTGATGTTCAGTTACGTGACGAAAACGGTTTCGACATCTGTCTGAGGTTAAAAAGTGACGATCACTTCAACCATATCCCTATTCTCCTGACCTCTGCGGCCTTTATCGAAGGGCGAGACCGGGCCATGGGCTTCGATTGCGGCGCCGAAGGCTATCTGACGACCCCTATCGATTCCCTTGAACTCACCGCCAGCGTCAAGGCGCTCCTGCGCATCCGTTCAGCCGAACACGCCATGCGGCAGGCCCTGCACAAGGCCGAGCAGGCCAATCTGGCCAAAACCCAGTTTCTGGCCAATATGAGCCACGAAATCCGTACGCCTATGAATGCGATTGTCGGCCTGACCGCCTTGCTGGGCCAGACCTCTCTCGATGACAAGCAGACAAAATTCGTATCGACCCTGCAACAAAGCGCCGACTCGCTGACCATGCTGGTCAATGATCTGCTGGATATCAGCAAAATCGAAGACAATAAGCTGGAGCTGGAAACATTACCGTTTCATCTCGCTGAACTTGTGACCCGTGTGGTCGATATCATGGGCGTCAGCGCCACTAAAAAAGGCGTTACGCTGGAGTGCAAAGCCCATGGTGCCGATCGCTATTTTCTGGGCGACGCGCAGCGCATTCACCAGATTCTGCTTAATCTGGTGTCCAATGCCATCAAATTCACCGAAACCGGTGGGGTTGTCGTAACTATTCATGCCGCTAAAAGCAGCGTCACCATCACGGTGGCAGATACCGGCATCGGCATTCCGCCGGACAAGATCGACACGATCTTTGACAAGTTTGTTCAGGCCGACAGCTCCACGACGCGCCGGTTTGGCGGCACGGGTCTGGGCCTGTCCATTTCCCGCAGTCTGGCGGAACTGATGCACGGCACTCTGAGCGCCGAAAGCCGGTTCGGAGAAGGCTCGGTATTTACACTTCACCTGCCCCTGATGCTCAGCACAGACGCGCAGTCACAGCCTGATGAGCCTCAGACAGCCGACATCGCCGCTGGCAAGGATATGCGCATACTGGTGGTCGAAGATAATGACGCCAACCTTCTGGTGGCGCAGTCTTATCTTGAGCAGATGGGCTTTAGCGTCATCATCGCCCATAGCGGCGCCGAAGCGCTCGAACGCATCAAGGCTGGCGGAATACAGGCCATACTGATGGACATACAGATGGAAGGTCTGGATGGCCTTGAGACGACCCGCCGCATCCGTCAGTGGGAAAAAGACACAGCGCAGACCGCTCTCCCGATTGTCGCCATGACGGCATTTGGCATGGCCGACGATCGGGAAAAATGTCTGGCGGCCGGCATGGACGACTTCCTGTCAAAGCCCATCAACATCCCGCACTTCAAAGCCGTGATGTCGCGTTATGCCCACTGAGACAGGTGGGCATAAACATCGCCTGCCTTCTTACTTCAGTGCCTCCGATACACCCTTCCATGTGGCCCGAATCTGCCCCTTGTCTGCCTTAACCCGCACCAGAAGGCTGGCTATGCCGGCCTCTGTTGTCACGGTCGAAGGGCCGAGAATGTCATAGCCACCCGTCACCGTAAACGTGACCTCCTGACCGGATACCGGAACCACCCTGCCCGAGGCATCCACGACCTGCGCCCGTACAAAGACAGTGTCGCCGGTTGTTGGCTTAACCCCATGGTCATCGATCCAAAGCTTAAGCCCCGTCGCCTCACCGGCAGTGACCAAAACATCTTCGGCGACAGCCTTACCGCCGATATAGGCGACCGCTTTCAATTCGCCGGGCTGGAACGCGCCCGCATCAAACGTCAGGGGTGGATTTTTCAGATTAGGGTGCTTGGCTGAGGGCGCGCCTTTCTTGCCGAGGCTTTTGCCGTTGAGGAACAGTTCAACTTCTTCGGCGTTAGAAAATACCCGCACCTGCGGAGACGATTCTGCATTCCAGTAACTGGCGATCTCGACCATTGCCCCACCACCCCAGACAGGTGAAGATTCATCAGCCGGACGCTGTGACCGGAAGAAGGCTTCGGCAAACTTTGGCAGGCGATCAATGCTCATGGCACCGGATGCTTCGAGATCAGGCGCATAGCCACGGCCGTAATCGAACATGACCCAATAGCCGTCAGCAAAAGCCTTGGTGTTGAAATTGTCGTCATGGGCTTCGGCGAGGTTGGACGCCATTTGCAGCAAACGCGTCTCACCGCTGCCGAGCAATTGACGGCTGGAACGATCATCCGGTTTCAGATCGGCCCAGTCCGACTGATTGAAACCGGCGTTCATGGCATAGTATTCCCAATCACCGTATTCCGATACGATCAGCGGTTTATCAGGCAAAGCTTCTTTATGACCAATGCGGTGCTGACGGGCCTGCAGATAGATGTCATAAGTCTCAGGCTTCCAGCCTGCCGACCATCCCTGATCACCCGGATATTCGGTTTTAACTGTGCTGTGGAGCGCCTGCATCAGTTCGGCGGGCATCTGCGTCTCGTTCAGCGAACATTCCCATGCCAGCACGCTGGCATGATTGCGGTCACGCCGGATCATATCGCTACAGGTCTTGATAGCCTGCGTACTAAAGGCCGGGTCCTTGTTAAAATACTGCCAGCCCGGAATGGCATCCAGAACGATCAGACCCAGTTCATCGGCCGCATCCATAAAGGATTTTGAATGCGGATAATGCGACAGGCGAACATAGTCGAACCCGGCACGCTTGATCAGCAGCGCATCGCGGTAGTTGGCGGCATCCGACAAGGCATAGCCAATATACGGATATTCCTGATGGCGGTTCACGCCGCGCAGGAACGTCTCTTCGCCATTAATCAGAAGCTTGTCGCCATTAAACGCGAAGCGGCGGATACCAATGCGGGTCTTCGCCTCGTCCGTGTCCTTGCCCGAAGCAACGGTTGTTTTCAGATCATAGAGCGCGGGCGACTTAGGCGACCACAACTGAGGCTTCGGGACCTCTATATCCACCTCAAAGTGCCGCCGCTCACCGGCGTTCAGCGTTGCCGACACTTGCTTTGTAGCAAGCGTTTTTCCCTGCCAGACAATGGCGTGACTGACACTCACGGATCTGGAGACATTAGCGCTGTTATATACTTCGGCCTTGACCCGAACGGTCGCTGACTGGGTGTCCGCCTTGGGGTAGGTCACAAAGATACCGCCTCCGGCAGGTGTGTCCGACCACATTTCGTCAGTCAGATGCACCGCAGGTTTTACGGTGAGTGAAACCCCGCGATACAGGCCGCCATACTGGATATAATCCAGATCTTTCAGAGGCTTTGGCCCGGTTATGACATTGTCTTCGTTGTTAATGCGCACCTGCAATTCACCGCGGCCATCCGCCAGCGCGTCGGTCACATCATAGGTAAAGGGCAAATAGCCACCCAGATGCTGCCCCAGATGCTTGCCATCCAACCAGACGTCGGCAACATTCATTGCACCCTCAAAGCGCAAATAGGCCCGCTCACCCGGCTTAAGGGTCTTAACAATTGAGCGTTTGTAAAAGGCCGTGCCCTGCCAGGCGTTGGTAGGAATGCGGTCTTCAATACGTGCCGTGTGCGGTAGCGAAACCTGCGTCCAGCCATCAGATGGCACCTCATCCGGCGTTTTAATACCTGTGCCATCATCCCGATGAAATGACCAGCTGTCAGTCAGGATATGGACCTCGCCGCCCAGGGCCGGTGCGCCTGTCAAAACTAACATCGACATGGCGGCGCCCATAAGCGCGTTTCGTAAGTTCAGGTTCGGCATTTTTTTGTTCCTCACGGATTGTCGTACCAATGGCAAATTGAGGTCGTTTGTTCACATACACGCAGAATTTGGACACACCTCCTGACTCTGCAAATGCAGATTCAGGAAAATCGGAGGGTCTGAAAAGAAGAATTGGCGCGCTAAACTGTCACCTGCGTGCATAGGCAGGACATTTAGCAAGTCATCTGGAATCGGGTGCCGCCATTATTCTCCCTGTTGAGGATCCGCAAGCGCGGATCTCTTTAATGACTTTGATTATAGCCTTATGATGCCTTTCTGCCCCGCTTGCGTCAACTGATGGCACCATAAATATAATACAATTAAACAGGCTTATTTTGGGCGACAGCCTATGGGGCAATGCGGCCCCTGCCATTGACAATAGGCTCACCGACATCACCAGGCTTGAATGGAACGACCATCGGGTCCATCGGCCTGATGCTGCCGTCGGGATTGAATTCCATACGCGCCAGAACCGTCTGGCGCTGATAGCCACCACCTTCGGGCAGAGCATGACGGTGATAGGCAACATACCAGCGGTCCGTCCCCGGCACATTGACCACACTGTGGTGCGCCGTGCCCACGGCCGGGCCGTTTCTTTGCAGCACGATGAAGTCCTTGTCAGGGGTTACAACCGGCCCGAGCGGAGACTCGGCCACGCCCCAGCCGACGCGGTAATTCGGGCTTCGGGCATCATCAATCGACCACATGAAGTAATATTGGCCATTGCGTTTAAAGACGACGGGGCCTTCGCGGTGGTCTTTCAGTTCAATAGTCATGACCGGCCCATCGACCGTGATCATGTCGCGCTTAAGCTTAACGACATTACCCAGTCGTCCATTGCCATAATAGAGATAGGCTTGCCCATCCTCATCGATGAACGGATAGGGGTCTATGGTGTTGGTTTCGATACCTGTGCCTTTAGCGAGCAAGGGTTTGCCCAATGCATCGACAAAGGGGCCGGTCGGGGATTTCGACGTGGCCACACCGATATTTCCTTCGGCGCAGAAATAGAAATAATAGGTGCCGTCACGTTCGATGGCATCTGGTGCCCAGGCCTGAATCTTACCCCAGCCAAGGTCATTGGCCACATCGAGGATCATGGCCTCACGCTTCCAGTCCACAAGGTTTTTGGATGACCAGACCGAAAAATCCGTGGTCTGCCAGTTAGGCTTATCGGAGGTGGGATAGATATAATAGGTGTCACCGAATACACGGATGGATGGGTCCGCCGTAAAGCCGTCAAGTGCGGCTGGCGGGGCCGGAACCACAGTCACCGGAGTCCCGGACGGCTTAGCGGTTTCCATTTCCCTGACCAGCCAGGCCGGCGCACTGAGGACCGTGCCGTGGCGTTGGCCCTTGGCAACGGTGACCTCAGCGGACACATCCGCCCAGTTGACCCAGTCGGTCGTTTCGAAAACGCCGTAACGGCCATCGGCATAATAATCTACATAGAGACGGGTCTTGCCGTCCTGCGTCCTCAGGGTCGGCCCTTCGGCGCGCTGACCCGACACCAGCGGGTTTGGCATGAGCCTGTATGGCCCCAGCACAGTATCGGCCACGGCCCAGCGAATGGCCCCCCATTGCTGGCTCGCCTGACGATCGCCTTCCTTGAAGACCGCAATATAGCGCTCACCGTCTTTGATCAGGGTGGTGTCAATATGATCAAAGCCCGGATCGATCAGCAGCTTCGGCGCGCTGAAGGTCTCGAAATCCTTCGTGGTGACATAATAGGTGCGGTTGTTCATCCGCTCATCTGAGCGGGCTTCGGCAAAGCGCCCGTCTATGTCCGACGACCAGGTGATGACATATTGTCCCGTGGCCTCGTCATAAAAGGTTTCCGGCGCCCAGGCGTTGTGGGTGCCGTCAACGCCTTCAAAAAAGGGCAGATAGGTCTGCTGTGACCAGTTGACCAGATCGGTCGAGGCGGCATAACCGATGCCCTTGTCTTTCCAGCCCGTCGTCCACACCAGACGAAATACCCCGTCGGGGCCGCGCGTCAGGTGCGGGTCGCGCATCAGGCCACTGCCCAGCGCAGGCTTTAGGAAGACCTTTCCCATATCCTGCCATGTGCGCCCGTCATCTTCGCTGAACGACAGGTGCAGGCCGTCGCCGCTGCCCCTGAAAGAGGTGAACAACAGGTTGCTGATCGGCCAACGCGGGCGGGTTTGGGGTGCCTGAATTTCCGTCTGAGTCTGTGCCTGCGCAGGCGGCGTAATGGGTGCGGCAGGCTGCGCCACCGCCGCCGAGGCATAGGCGAGCCACATACCGGCAAGGCCCGATCTCAGGCAGGTGTCAAGGGTGGGCATGGTGTCACTCCGTATATATCAGACGTCACTGTAAACATTCAGGCGCTTGGCGACGCGCCCAAGCGCGCGTTCTCGTCCTATTTCGTAAGCGCGGCATTGCCCCAGGTCACGGGCAATGTCGCTCCGGCATCTTTCGCATCGCTCTGGACGCGGGCAACCAGTTCGATAAGTCTGACACCCTCAACCGATACAACCATTTTCTCAGTGGCTTCGCCGAAGGCTTTGGGGCCTGAGCGCGTGAGCAACCGGCCGTCGCCATAGACCTCAAAGATAACAGGCGCATTGCGGTTCACCGCCGTGTCATCGATGCCTACCTCTGCCGTGAAGCTTTTATAGCCGTGGTTCTGAACCTCCAGACGCGAATTCCCCAGCACACCCAGACCGGTGTCAAAAGGCTTTCCGCCGACACGCAGCGGTTCTCCGAAGGGTGTACGATCTGCCTGCGCACCGCCCCAGCCGCCATATTGCGGATGATCACCGGGGCCGCGTGAATGCCAGGCGGTCCGGTGAATGAAGGGGTCATGCTGAGGCACAACAACGCCGTCTTCCGCCGGATTCACATTCCCCGGCTGCTCCGACAGATAAAGCCCGTCAGCCAGTACGCGCTCGCCTGAAACCTTATATATAAGCGTTTCCCGCGGCGCGAGCTGAAGCCTTTGCTCGCCCCTGAATTCCGTTTTTTCACCGTCCCACAGACTGGTCAAAGTGATCGTGACATCATCACGCAATTTCAGATGACCGGCCGTCAGAATGGCGTTGAAAGGCACAAGACCACGATTGAACAGCACAAGGCCCTTTTCGCCAGTGCTCAGGGTTTTTACGAAGATTTGCAGATCACCCGACTGATGGGCCAGCACCGCCTGATGTCCGGCAGGGTCCTGATTCAGAGCAACGATTTCGGCATTGCCAAATAAGGCCATCTGTTCCGGTGTCGCCTTACGCAGATCATAACCGATGATCAGAGGCGCATTCAGTATGGCCCATAGCGCGAAGTGAGAGCGGGCCTCTGTCATATGGTTGCTATCAAAATCACCGGCACCGATAAACAGCATGTCAGGATCATTCCATGATCCCGGATGGGCATACAGTGCACGGGTGGAGGCGGTATCGAGATTGGTGAGCATACGCGACCAGTTGGACGTAATATCATCGCTGGTGCGCGACATATTGCCCATATCCTTGCCCCAGGCCCGAACATCAGCCGACCCCCACAGACAGAGCGAATAGACATAATCCCCATCAGGATTATAGCGCTGCAAGGCCTCATCAACCTCGGTATACAGTTCACGCACCTTTGCGATATCGGTTCGCCCCAGCGCGCCCATTTCGATCAGAGGCTTAAATTCCCTGTAATTGCCCGAAGTGACATGTTTCGTGTCTGCCCCCAAACCCCGAATGCCGCAGGCATCCACCTTGATGAAGTCAAAGCCCCATTCTTCGAAATAAAGCCGGATATCTTTATCGACATGGCCATGCAGGCCAACTTCGCGTTCCGCAAGACTGCCTTCGGGCTGATTGGCAAAATGGGGCGTATAGACCTGCCCGCACGAATTGCGGCCAATATCCGAATAGATGCCCGCCTTAAGCCCCATCGCATGCAGCCGGTCCGTCAGGGGGCGAAAGCTCGTCAGGTCATCCGGCCCGATGTTGGCCGAAGGGAACTTGTCGGTACGTATGACCATCCGCCCATCCGATTGCCGCCGCTTCATCCACCAGCCATCGTCAATATTTACATACCGGTAGCCAAGTTCCGCAAGACCACTGTCCACCAGTATCTGCGCCGAAGCCAGAACCTTGGTTTCGTCGATATCGCTATAGAACGCGTTCCAGCTATTCCAGCCCATAGGCGGGACCGGCGCACGGCCGTTGGTGTTGGCGCTCCACTGACCCGTAGGCTCCAGATCAAGCGATTGCGCCATCACGGGCGTGACTGAAAGAACCGACGCTGCGGTCAGGCTGAGAATGGCTTTGGCGAATCGTGCGGGAAACATCTGGTCACCGTAAAGAAATATGCGTTTGAGACGTCGGAGGCGGATCAGCCCTCTGATCAGAACTTGAGATGCTCTGAAAAGAACGGCATGACCTTTTCCTCGAAGCGCGAAGACACGCCGCTACCATGGTCACCGTCATAGACCTCGAACACATGCCTGATGCCGAAGCGCTCAAAGGCTTCATGCAGGGCCGTATTATCCACAATAAGGCTGTCGCGGTCGCCGACATCAATGGCAATCGCCTTATAACGGCGCAGGTTACGCGTATATTGCGGCACCATGGCCAGAGGCGCATTGGCCGCCCATTCGGCGATTACGCTGTCCTGCACCACGCCGTCCCTGGTCGGAAGATCGACAAAAAATGGCGGCTTGCCGGGGTTTGGCGACCAGCTTGAGGCGACCGCCAGCGTGGCGCGGATCATGAAGTTGCCGGCCACGGCCTGTTCTTTGGTGGTGATGTCTTCGACGGTGCGGCCCATTTCCGGACTTATGTCGCGTGCCGACAGGCAGCAGCCGCTCATGGCATAAAGGCTTGAGAAGACATCGGGATATTTCATACCGATGCGGGTCGTTCCGTATCCCCCCATCGAATGCCCCATCAGCCCACGGCTGTCACGGTGAGCCAGTGTACGGTACTTCGCATCGATATGACTAACCAGATCACGGGTAATATAGGTTTCCCAGTCCCCCGTAGTGTCCGAAACGGAATACATGCTACCGCCATGAAGCGTATAGGCGTTGGGAAAGACCAGTATCATTTCCTTCGTCCCGGCAGCGAAAGCGCTGTTGATCCGGTCTTCCAGCTTATCCGCCTTGAACCAGCTTTCCGGAGAACCCGTATAGCCATGCAGCGCATAGACGACCGGATAACGGCGGCTGGTATCGGTGCCATAGCCAGGCGGCAGCACGACCCAAACCTCACGACTGGGGTCATTACCCTCCAGATTGCCCTCAAGCGATTTGCCGTGCACCTGAATACGCTCGATAGTGATCCCGTCCGAGACTTTTGGGGCCGCTGTCTGGGCTACGGCCTGCGATGTCACAAGCGCCGGAAAGGCCACACCTGAGGCCAATAACAGTGCGCAAAGCCCCGCCTTTAATCTGAGCATTCCTGTTCTCCCTGATGTAATTAGTGTTTGTTCCCGTGGCTGAAATAAGCATTCAGTCGTTTGGCGTCTTCCGGCGTGATGGCAATGACCGCATGCTTCGGATTAAAGCGGGCGCCAAGCCAGAGACCCGCACGGACAGATGGGGCGCGCTCACCGTTCATGTTTAACCTGTTTCAATTATCAGTGCGCTGCCCTGCATTATCTGCCTGTATCTACGGCAGCCGTTTCCCGGATTATATGTCTGAGTAAATATCAGCCAACACGGCAATGCAACCCATAAATACCATATGTGATCATTATAAATGATCATTTTTTACTGGTTATGTTCGATAAAGCTCAAAAGCCACAATGAATATGGCCTTATTTGCATGAGAATATCTGAACTTCGGAGCCAGCAACAATTGCCGTCTATTGAGGGGTTAGACGCATATACCGATCAATAAAATCGTAGCAGCGGCGATCCATCTGAGCCTGCCAAGGTTGTTACAACGCATAAAGGCCGCTTTTTAGGGGTTTTGTATACTGAAACCCCGGAAATCAAATGGTCCAGCTATTTGATATATCTGCGGTGACCCTAAGCCCGTCGCCCTGTGAGCATACCCACGCCGGACAGAAGGCGCTCAAATTCGGACGCCCGTACCGGTTTTCCGAAAAGGAAGCCCTGACCCTCTTCGCACCCCTTGTCATTCAGCCAGTCGCGTTGCTGCACCGTTTCGACGCCTTCTGCAACGACATCCAGTTCGCAACCCTGTGCCATCGCAATCAGGCTCGAGACGATCGCGTCATCCTTCGCTGCCTCGCACATGGTGCTGACAAACGACCGGTCTATCTTTATACGCGTCAACGGGTAGCGCTTGAGCAGACTCAATGAGCCATAGCCGGTGCCAAAATCATCAAAGGCAATGCCCACACCTGCGGCATGTAATTTTTGCAACGGTTCAAGAACGAGATCATCCCGATCGAGAATGATGTTCTCGGTGATTTCCAGTTCCAGCAGGCCGGGTGGCAGATCATATGTCCTGAGCGCCGTCATGACGCGGGACACGAGATCGTCGGCACGGAACTGCGCGGCAAAGAGGTTGACGCCCATACGAATCTGGTGCCCCTGCCTCTGCCATACCGCCGCCTGGGCACAGGCCGTGTCCAGCACCCAGGTACCGACGGAAGCCGCCAGAGGACTGACCTCAAGGGCCGGTAAAAACGCGGACGGCAGCAACAGCCCCCGATCCGGGTGCCGCCATCTGATAAGCGCTTCGGCACCAACCAGCTTTTGATCCTTGAGACGAATCTGCGGTTGGTAGAAGAGTTCGAACGCTTCGTTCTCGACCGCCCTGTGCAACTCGACATCGTACATTCGCCGCGCCTGCGCCGCCATGCGCATGGCCGTTACGAACACGCTGACCGCACCATGGCCGCTCTTCTTCGCTTCGAACAAGGCGAGATCGGCATTTGCCATCAGCTCATCGGGGTCGGTGGAATGCGACGGACAGATGGCCACGCCGCAGCCAGCCGTGATACGAATTTCATTGCCATCCAGTATAATCGGCCTGGCCAGAGCCGCCATAACGTCATTGGCGCCTGACGTGGCGCTGAAAACATCCCCGACACCTGAAAGCAGTACACCAAACGTATCGCCGCTTATGCGGGATACCAGATCGCACGCCCTCAGCACAGTCTTCAGTCGTTCGCCGACTTCCTGAAGGATGGCGTCGCCTATGCCATAGCCAAGCGTGTCATTGATATCCTTAAAGCCGTCTATGTCGATCACAAGCACAGACGCTGGCCTGTTTGCCTTTAAATGATCGGCAAGCGCCTCCACAAAAGCGGTCCGGTTTGACAGGCCGGTCAGGTCATCGAAGTGCGCAATACGCATCAACGCTTCGGCCTGCTGGCGACGTTCGGTGACATCCAGCAGTATTGCTCCGAAATGAAGCCGGCCGCCCTCCTCCCAGCACGAAGGTGAGAACTCTATCGGAAACCTCGTACCGTCCTGCCTGAGGCCGGTTACCTCCTTCACAGCGGAATTGACCGCTGGCACACCGGAGGCAACGATCCGCTCGATGTCCTGACGGAACGCCAACTGATTGCTCTCAGGCATAAGCATTTCGACTTGCCGATCGACCGCTTCGTTTTCGCTATAGCCGAACATGAGTGTCGCTGCGCGATTCCAGGCGGTGATTTTAAGGTCCTGATCGAAACAGACGATGGCGTTTGGCGAACTGACAGCAATCTTCTGAAAATCCGACTTGCCCTGTCCGGTAGCCACCTCAAGACGGCGGAGCTCAAGCTTATCGACAGCCAGACTGGCCAGACCTTTCAGGTTCTCACGTTCCTGTTGCCGGAAAGCCTGCCGCGGCTTCCCGTCGATTACGCATAACACGCCGATGGCATGGCCGTCTGGCGAGCGCAACGGCACGCCTGCGTAAAAGCGGATATTGGCTGGGCCCGTCACAAGTGGGTTGTCATGAAAGCGCTCGTCGAGATGGGTATCGGGCACGACTAACACGTCATCCTGCGTAATGGCATGGGCACAGAAGGAGACGTCACGGCTGTTATCGAAGTCGCCAACCCCATGGTTCGCTGCCAGGAAAACCGTATCGCTTCCGATCATGTTTACCGCAGCCGCCGGTATGTCGAACATCTGCGCCGCAATCCGAACAACCGAATCCAGACTGGGCAGTGGACTTCCGTCTTTCAGGCCATATTGGTTCAACGCGTGTATGCGCTGATTTTCGTCTCTGATCTGGCTCGGACAACGCACCCAAAACCTCCCGGTTTGTATGTTTACCTGTCGGACTTCCGAAACCCTATCGGGAATTTATGATCGATACCTTAACAACCTGCGCGGGCACTCCCTACCCACAATGCCGGCTGGTGTAGAAGAACATCAAGGCACGGGCCTCCGTGTTGACGAAATGCGACCGTGTGCTACGCTTTGGGCATAATAAAAAAAGATGAGCGAACGGCCTGCCCTTTCCGGTTACCAGATCAGAAAGCATGCCGGTCAGGAGGGGCTAATGACACCGCATCCACATAAGACCCCCACAGGGGAAACGGCCTCTCTTTCGCACCTCTATAAGCAATACAACCTCAGTCTGCAAAAGTTCTTCATGCGCCGCGTCAGAAGTCGTGAAGAAGCGCAGGATATGACCCATGATCTTCTGCTGAAGCTGGCGCGACAGTCGGACATAGAGAAGATGGAAAACCCCGAAGGCTACCTTTTTACCGCAGCCTCTAACGCGCTTAAAGATCGCGCACGGCACAACCATATTGCGACACGTTACCTCTCCGAGACCCTGAGCACCGAAAAAAATATTGAGGCACTTTCACCTGAACGCGTTCTAATTAGTAAACAGTCACTTGAGCGGATAATGCTGGCTCTGGAGAAACTTGATGAAAGAGCGCGAGAGGTATTCATTCTGCACAGGCTCGAAAGCATGAAATATGCTGATATTGCCCGCATGTATGGTCTGTCCGTCTCCTCTATCGAAAAGGACATGATCCGTGCTATTGCCCACCTCGCCCGTTATGCAGAATTTTAAGGCCTGAGACACTTGCCCTCGAATCTCCCTCCTCTGGCCCTCCCTCCGGACATTCTGACTGCCGCTGCCGACTGGCTGCAAAAGCGTCAGACAGATGCCTTGTTTGATGAGGTCGCGTTTACCCAATGGCTGGCCGAAGATCCGCGCCATGAAGATGCCTGGCTGCGGGTACAATCCATGTGGGCAAGCTTCGACGATTACCAGACGGCACCGGAATTGCTGGCCTTACGCACGCGTGTCCTGCAACGCGCCTACCAGCGCAAACAACGCCGGTGGTCTAAGGGGGAATTGGGTCGCCGCAGCCTGCTGTTTGGCGGCGGCGCGGCAGCCGCAGCGGTTATAGGTGCGGGCCTGTTTCTTTATGGCAGCCATCATCAGACGTTTTCAACAGGCATCGGAGAGATGCGTACCCTTGTCCTCTCCGACAGATCGCTGATCACACTGGACGCCAATTCCAGACTTATCGTCAGCTATAGCCATGACCTGCGACGCCTCGAACTGATACAGGGACGTGCGCACTTCGATGTGGCCCACGACCCTTCCCGACCCTTTCAGGTCGAGGCCCGTCATCAGACCGTGACCGCTCTCGGTACGGATTTTACCGTTGAGCTCCGCCCGCGCGCCCTGACCGTAGCGCTTTTCAAAGGCAAGGTCAGCGTCGGCGAAGCGTCCGGCAAATTACATCAGCTCACCCCGCTTCAGGAACTGAGGTTACACAGCGATCTGCCCGAAGGGTTTGCCATACGCCCCCTGAATGCGACGCAGGATCTGGCCTGGCGTGAAGGGCGGCTGATTTTTAATAATGAACGTTTGGCAGATGCCGCCGAACGGATGAGCAACTATACGCAAACCCGCATCAGCGTCGACAGGGATGTCGCAGATATGAGAATTTCGGGTATGTTCATGGTCGGGCAGACCAACGCCTTTATCGATGCCCTGCAGGCCTATTACCCCCTACAGGCAGACATTTCACCTAATCGCGTAACTATTCGATCAAGCTTATAACAAGAAACGGCCCTCATCTGGTAATATATCCGGCCACAACCGGCCAATCAGATGACAGAAGGCCCAGAAGTAAAAAACAAGTTGGCCTGAGTCTGGCGGATGAAACCAGCGACTGACAGGCCAGCGACAGGGATGAGGGATGAAAAACGGGAAGTCAGGCAGCGGCCTTTTCCTGCTGACATGCTTTTGCATGTGCAGCCTCTTGCTCCTTGCCTCGCCTGCTACAGCACAGAATACGCGGCAACGTTTCGATATCGAAGCCCAGTCACTCGATCAGGCGCTGGATGCCTTTGCAGCTTTGGCGCAGACGCCGGTTTTGTTTGATCGCGCGCTGGTTAACAAGCGAAACAGCACCGCCGTACGCGGCCATTTCACAGACAAGGATGCCGTAGCCAGATTACTGAGAGGCACCGGTCTGACCTACAGGATCACTCAGGGTGGTGTTATTCTGATCGTGCCGGAACCGGAACCAAAGACGACGAAAGCCGCCCCCGCGACGGCTGTGGCCGCCCACCCGGACGAGAGGGACGAATACGAAGAATATATTGAACCTGTCACCGAAGTGGTCGTTACCGGTTTTCGCACCAGCCTTGGTCAGGCCCTTTCTCTCAAGCGGCACAGTGAAGCGAATATAGATGCGATCTTCGCCGAAGATGTGGCAAAATTCCCCAATACCAATCTGGCTGGAGCCATGCAGCGCATACCGTCCGTTACCTTGATCATCGGTGATGGCGGCGAAGGCAGGAACATAACGGTTCGCGGATTAGGCCCTATGTTCTCACGTGTACGCATAAACGGTATGGAGGCCGCTTCCCAAACGGGGGCCTCTGATAAATTCGGGCCGAACAACAATTCCCGCAGTTTTGATTTCAACGTCTTCTCAAGCGATATTTTTTCCGCGCTGATCGTTACCAAATCGGCCGTCAGTGATGTCGAGGAAGGCTCTCTCGGGGCGACGGTCGACCTTCATGTGCCCAAGCCTTTCGATTTCGAGGCAGACAGGGTGATCTCAGTATCGACCCGCACCAGCCGCAATACCATAAGTCAGTTACGGGATGGCCGGGCTTCTGTACTTGTGTCGCAAAAATTCGGCGGCGGACGCTTCGGCTTACTGGCTACCGCTTCACATCAGAATGGCCATACACGTGAAGTCGGCTATTCGGCTGCGGATATTTTATCGGCGGGTCTGAGCGGCAACGGCACAGGCACCGGCGCTGAGGTTCAGCCCTTTTGCACGCCCATGGGTTATCCGGTCATAAGTCCCAATCCGGCCCTTTTTGTCCCTAAGGGTACAAGCGAACTTTTCTGCTCGACCGGCAACCCCCGGACCGGCAGTCTGTCTGCCTATAAGACGATTATGGATTTACGCAGCCCCATCGCCCCGCACGTGCCGGCCAGTGGTGCGTTTTTCCCGCGCCTGCCGCGATACCTCAACTCTACACAGCGCGAGATCCGTACGGCAGGAACATTCAGTTTCCAGTACCGTCCGGACATGGATACCGACATCGGCTTCGACGTAATCTATACCCGTTATGATAATTTGCGTCAGGACAACTATATCGAGGCGATTTCTTTCGCCCGATCCGCCACCGCAAATGGTCAGCCCATGATGTCCGTAAAAGACATCAGGTTCACCTCTGACGGCTCCCTGCTGTATGGCCTTTTCGACGGGGTTGATATCCGCTCCGAAGGCTTGACGGATAAGTTTTCAACGACCTTCACCCAGTCCAACCTCTCCTTTCGCCGTCGATTTACGCCGACGTTGGAGGTCACCGGTTTTCTGGGCGCGTCTGACACGGTTTATGACAATCCAAAGCGATTGCAATTGTTTATGGACGCCATTGATACGGTTGATTTCGCAATCGATTTTCACGGCAATAACCGTGGCGTTCCACACCTCTCCTTTGGTCCGCTGGATGTGAACGACATCGGGTCGTTCCACTATCAACCGCCGCTGACGGATGGCACGGTTCTTGGCGGGTTTTCCACACAAAGCAAACCCCTGACCACTACCCTCGTCAATCGCACACTGGCGGCAGATGCCAAATGGACGCCATGGACGTCCTTTTCTATCAAAGCCGGGTATGAGCATCGTACAGAGGCCTACTCAAGTCGATATTTCAGCCTGATACCTGCGCAAACGCCCGTGCTGTCCAAACTTGATCTGAGCCACATGGCGATGGGAATATCGGGCCTTGATAAGCTTTGGGGTCATGGCGCACCATCGCGCTGGGTCGCCATTGACCCTGAAAAATGGGCGCAGGCCGTCGACTGGAACAGCTTTAAATATTGCAGTCTGGAATGTGGCACCTCTGATAATGACATCAGGGAGACGACATCGGCGGTTTACGCCATGCTGATGTTTGACACGAAGTCAGTGGCCCCTGTGCCCATACGCGGCAATATCGGGATCAGATACTTTCATACCGACCAGCTAACCATCGGATACATTCCGGTCACGGCCCCGGAGGGATCAGTTCATCCGTTGACGAGCGAACGGGTCGTGGCTGAGCGCAGTTATCAGGACCTGTTGCCTTCCGCCAATATTGTATTTGATATTTCAGACACTGCGCTTGTGCGCGTTTCAGCGGCAAAGGTGATATCGCGTCCTGACCTTTATACCCTGACACCCAATGCCGTCGTAAATGCCATTCCCCGTATTGCCACAGTCAACAATCCGTATCTCAAACCCATTCAGGCGACGACCTTCGACCTGTCTCTGGAGTGGTACTTCTCAGCAACATCGCTGTTTTCCGCAGGCGTATTTCATAAGAATATTTCCTCATACATCCAAAGAATAAACAGTCAGGCCACCTTTGAATCCCTGGGCTTGCCGACGTCACTTCTCAATAACAGCAACAGCTTGCCCACCGATATATTCACCGTCTCCCAGCTCGCCAACACATCCGGTGGCCCCTTAACCGGTCTGGAACTTAACCTTCAGGCTGATCTGGATTTTCTGCCCGGTTTCTGGAGGCATTTTGGTGTGCTCGCGAACTACACCCGTACACAGTCACGTATTAACTATATTCTCTCCAGCGAAAACAGTCTGGCCAGCACAAGCGTGACGGCTGACCTGATTGGCTTGTCGCGCCACTCCTCAAGCGCAACAATCTATTATGAAAACAAGACCTTCAGTGCCCGACTGATGGGCACCTACAAAAGCGGTTACATCCGCCGCATTCCGTCCGGCCCGGGCAGTGACATACAGGGAAACGCCCCTACCTTTTTCCTTGATGCGTCGGCCTCATACGACCTGACCCCAGGCGTACGCATATTCTTCGAGGCCCAGAACCTGACCGATGAGCATAACCGGCAATATATAGACAGTGTACGTCAGGATACGGTTTACGACACGCGTTCCGGTCGGACGGTCAGCTTTGGCCTGACCATGCGCTATTAGGGCCTTGCCTTAAGTATGATTATTTCTTCCGAAGACAGTAAATTCTTTGAGGGGTTTTTCGCCCTGATCGTCTGATCTTATGTAGGGCCAGATTATCTGGCCTCAATAAGAAAAGTGTCAGAGGAGACCCATGAGACCATATCCCCAACCTATTAATGCCCCGCGCCTGAAGCAGATACTGTTCGTTACAGTTGCCGTGGCTGGCCTGACGGCATCCGTGCCCGGATTCGCACTCGCTCAGGATAGCGGCGTCGCGGCAGATGAACCCATTACCGAAGTGATCGTCACAGGCTTCCGTGGCAGTTTGCGCAGCGCCCTGAGCGTCAAGCGCACCAGCGCGGCGACGGTCGATTCCATTCTGTCCGAAGATATCGCCAAATTCCCGGACACCAATCTGGCTGAATCCATGCAGCGTATTCCGGGCGTCGCGCTGCAACGCGGTGACGGCGGCGAAGGCAAGAGTATTTCCGTTCGCGGTCTCGGGGCAGGGTTCACACGCGTGCGCCTGAACGGCATGGAAGGCGCGGCTCAGACGGGCGCTTCGGACATCTATGGCGCAGGCAACAGTGGTCGCGGCTTTGATTTCAACGTCTTCCCGTCAGAAATTTTTTCGTCGCTTACAACGCGCAAAACCAGTTCAGCTGATGTCGAAGAAGGCTCATTAGGGGCAACCGTCGATCTGCGTTCGCCGCGCGCCTTCGATTATCGTGATGATCAGGTACTGAGCGTCACCGCCAAAGGCGTTTATAACGAACTGTCGAAATCCACCGATCCACGCCTCTCCCTGCTGGCAGCCAAAAAGTTCGGTGATGGTCAATTCGGCATTCTCGGCACCCTGACCTATCAGAAGCGTAATATTCGTGAGGTGGGTTTCTCGTCCCATACCTTCGTGTCGGGCGCGACAAACTCGGCACCGGCTATTTTGCGCGACTCAGCCGGCAATCCGGTTCTGGATGGCAGTGGTAATATCCAGACGCGCAACATTCCTTTCTGTTCGCCCATTGGCTGGACCACGCCTGATGGCTTTTATGTTAACAGCCCCGATCAAACCACTTATGCGTCCAAGGGGGCCACGGCGACAAATTGCTCGACCGGCAATCCACGCACCTCGGACGCTACCGCCTTCAACACCATCTATAATCTTCGCAGCACCAACGCACAGGGGGTTCAGGGTGGCCCCGGCAGCGGCGCCTATTTCCCACGTATTCCACGTTACCTGAATTCCGAGCAGGAAACAGAACGTATGGGCGGCAGCCTCTCCCTGCAATGGCGCCCAGGCTCGAATACGGAACTGGGAGTCGATATCCTCTATTCCAAATATGAAGTGGAACGCCGCGACAACTACATCGCCGGTATTTCCTTTGCACGGAACATCGGCAATAACGGCTCCCCCATGACCTCCGTGCGGGCGATTGAGTTCAATGAGCACGGTTCGCTGCGTTACGGGCTGTTCGATGGCGTGGACGTACGTTCCGAAGCTCTGCTGGATGTGTTCTCAACAGAATTCAAACAGATTAACCTGCACGGGCGGCACCGTTTCAGCGACAACTTCGAAATTAACGGCTATCTGGGCGTCTCTGAGTCCGTCTACGACAGCCCCATGCGTCTGACCGTATCCATGGATGCCATTGACGTAGATAATGTCAGCATTGATTACCGCGATGGCGGCTCCACCCCGGTCATAGATTTTGGCATGGATGTCTCAAATCCGGCTAATTTCTCTTATTCTCCGGGCCTGTCTGACGGAACGGTACTGGGTCTGTTTAACACCGCAGGCAAACCCGGTCGTAACGAGACAAAAAACACCACCTTCGCCCTTAACGGCATCTATGGTCTCAATGATAATTTCACCCTGAAATTTGGTGGCCAGTATCGCGTAAGCCACTTTCAGGCCGACTGGGTTGATCATGCGGTCACAGGGCAAAATGCCCTCAAGGCTCTGCCTGCGGGCACCTCTCTCGCCAGCCTGACCCGTCAGATTTCCGGTATGGACGACCTTTGGGGACGTGGTGCGCCGGCAAGCTGGGCCGCTATCGACCATAGTAAGTGGATGGATGCTGTCGGTTACGACAACTTCAAATGGTGTGGTGTCGAATGTGGGGCTGGCCACAACGAGGTGCGTGAAGAGGTCAAGAGCACCTATCTCATGACCGAATTCAATTTCGACAGCTGGTTACCCGTACCGGTCCGTGGTGATTTTGGCGTTCGCTCCGTCTACACGAAACAGCATTCGGTAGGGCATATTCCCGTGAATGCCCCCGCCGGTTCAGCCTACGCGCGCGTGGGTCTGAAAAACGAGGTCGAGCGCGACTATCATGACCTGCTCCCCTCGGCCAATGTGGTGTTTGAACTGACACCCGACCTGCTGGCCCGTGTATCCGCAGCCAAGGTGATGTCGCGTCCTGAACTCGGGGTCCTGATTCCAACCACAACCGTCAATCCGGTCACCCGTATCGGCGGCGTAAATAATCCGTTCATTGAACCGTTCCGCGCCAAGACGTTTGATGCGGCCCTTGAATGGTACTATCGTCCGGGATCGGTTGTATCGGTGGCCTATTTCTATAAGGACATTGACACCTATATTCAGACCGTCAATGAACAGGTGCCATATAATCAGCTTGGCTTGCCTGACTCGCTTCTGGATGTTCCGGGCGGGGCGGCACCGACGGAACTCTTCTCCGTCAGTCGTCCGGTCAATACGCCGGGTGGCCCTCTGCACGGCATCGAGCTGAACCTTCAGGCCGAGCTTGATTTCCTGCCGGGTATCTGGAGCAATTTCGGGGTCCTGGGTAACATCACCTACATTACTTCCGAAATCGACTACGTACTGGCCAGCAGCGGCGGTGTCCCGACCCTGACCACCACTGACGACCTTCTGGGGCTATCGCGCCGGACGGCCTCAGGGACACTCTATTACGAAGATGAAAAGCTCAGCGTGCGCTTCACGGGGTCTTACCGCGACAAGTTCATGTACAATATCCCGCCTGAAGGGGGTGGGGTTGGCAATATGAACGGGAATGATTCCAGCTTCTATCTGGATGGCTCCGCTTCCTATGCCGTATCTGACAAGCTTAAGTTCACCGTCGAAGCGTCGAATCTGACCGATGAACAAAAGCGCCTGTATATCGACAGTACGCGTGAGGATACAATCTTTGAGACCCGCGTCGGTCGAACGGTAATCTTCGGATTATCCTATAAATACTAAAATCTGTGTCGGTCTGATTTTAATCAGACCGACATTTTTTTTGCGCCGCGGAACATTCCACCTGACGGCACGATCCCAACACTTCCCCCCTTAAAAAGCATCCCCAATACCGCGCGCCACCCGCATATTCTGTATGCGCTAACGAAAAAGATACCGCTAACATTATCGATTGGTATGATTTTAAATCATATGTATGGTTGTCGAAGGCGGCACAGATCGCCCGAATACACAACAGTTCGGATGCGCTCCAACATACAGGGAAATTTCATGAATTTGCTATCCCGACGCACGGTCGTTTCAACCCTCGCTCTTGGCGCCGCAGGCCTGTCCAGCGGCGCTCTGGCCACCGGTGCCCTGGCCCAGACCCGATCCCCAAGACAGGTGGATCTTGATATTCGTCAGGCGACGCAACCCGTTGACCGCTTTTTTGATCTGTCTGTCGGGGCCGACTATCCGGGCGTTACGATCCGTGAGGCGAATCTGGCGCAACTGCGCACCGCCACTAAGGAATTAGGCTTCCGCTACATCCGTTTCCACGACATCTTTCACGATGAACTGGGCACCGTGAAAATGGTCGATAACAAGCTGGTCTATGACTGGACGAAGATCGATTATCTTTACGACAACTTCCTGAAAATGGGCATCAAACCGTTCATCGAACTGGGCTTCACGCCAACGGTCATGCGGACGTCGGAACAGACCCTGTTTTACTGGAAAGGCAATACCTCGCACCCTCGCTTTGATCTGTGGAAGCAACTGATTGACGCCTTTGCCCGTCATCTGATCGGACGTTACGGCCTTGAGGAGGTACGCAGCTGGTATTTCGAGGTCTGGAACGAACCCAATCTTGACGGCTTCTGGCAATATGCCGATCAGGAAGCCTATTTCGCGCTCTATGGCGTCACCGCGCGCACCATCAAAGCCATCGATCCGCAATTGCGCGTCGGCGGCCCCTCGACCGCCGGTGCGGCATGGGTCCCTGAGCTTCTGGCCTATTGCAAACAGACCAACACGCCCATCGATTTTGCCACCACCCATACCTATGGTGTCGATTACGGCTACCTCGATGAAGAAGGCAAGATGGATTTGCAACTGTCGCAAAACCCGGACGCCATCATCGGCGATGTGCGCAAGGTGCGTAACGAGATTGAGGCCTCGCATAAGCCGGGCCTGCCGCTGTTCTTCACCGAATGGAGCACCAGCTATAATCCCCGCGATCTCAGCCACGACTCCTATGTGGCCGCCCCCTATATTATCAGCAAGCTGAGAGGCACGCAGGGACTGGTGCAGGGTATGAGCTACTGGGTCTATTCTGACCTGTTCGAAGAACCCGGCCCGCCCAGCACGCCTTTCCACGGCGGTTTCGGCCTGATGACCAAAGATGGTATCCGTAAGGCTTCATGGTTTACCTACAAATACCTGAATGCACTTACAGGCAATGAGATCCCGACATCCGACACGCAGGTCTGGGCCGCTGTCGATCAGGGCCGGGTCAACGCCGTTGTCTGGGACTTTCAGTTGCCCGATCAGAAGGGCCGCAGCAATGGCACCTTCTTCAGCAAGCTGGTGCCCAATAGCGCCTCTGCACCGGTCAAGCTAAAGCTGAACGGCCTGTCATCCGGTCGTCACCGGCTGAAAATCAACCGCACCGGTTATAAAAACAATGACGCCCATAGCCTGTATATTGAAATGGGCTCGCCTGCCGAACTGAATGCGTCACAACTGAAAACGCTGCAAAATGCGACGCGCGATCTGCCTGAACGTGAGCAAACCCTTACGGTCGGCCGCAGCGGAACGGTCGAAATCAGCCTGAATATGCATAGCAATGATATTGTTCTGGTCGGACTTGAGCCGGTCTGATCCGATATCGATACACTTATAAAAACTGTTCTGGGGAAGCCGTAATATGTCTAAACTTTCACGTCGCCACCTGTTTCAGTCGGCACTGGCTGGTGCCGCCCTCGCACCGGGTGTCGCTCTGGCGCAGACGAAAGCGCCCGCGCCTACTCAAGCCTGTATAAGGCCTGAAGACATAACATGGGGCAAGGGCATCGAAGGCCAGCGCAAGGCTGATCTGGGTAACGGCTTCTTCCAGAACCCGATCGTTCCGGGCGACCACCCTGACCCGACCATCCTCAAGGACGGCGAGAACTACTATATGACGTTCTCGTCCTTCTATTCCTATCCGGGGCTGATCATCTGGCATTCCACCGATCTGGTGAACTGGGCACCGGTCGGGCCATCCCTGTTCAAGCCGCTGGGGACGATCTGGGCGGTGGATATCTGCAAGCACAATGATCGTTACTTCATCTATATTCCCGCGGCCCCAGATGGCGGCGAATGGTCGATCTATGCCATCTGGGCCGACGACATCAAAGGCCCGTGGAGCGATCCGGTCGATCTGAAAATCAGGGGCAGCATTGATCCGGGCCATATGGTCGGTGAAGACGGCAAGCGCTATCTGTTCGTCAATGGTATCCGTAAAATCCGCCTGACAGACGACGGGCTGGCCACCGATGGCCAGATGGAAGACGCCTATAGCCCGTGGTTATATCCGGATCACTGGATCACCGAGAACTTCGCTCCCGAAGGTCCAAAGCTATTGCGGCGGGGTGAATATTTCTACCTTGTGACCGCCGTAGGGGGAACCGCCGGGCCGGTGACCGGACATATGGTCATTGCCGCCCGCTCCAAATCCATTCACGGGCCTTGGGAGCATCACCCGCAAAACCCGCTGATACGTTCCGAGAGCGAGGATGAACCGTGGTGGTCACGCGGCCACGCCACCCTTATCGAAGGTCCCGCCGGTGACTGGTGGACGGTCTATCACGGTTATGAAAAAGGCTACCGGACACTGGGTCGCCAGACCTTGCTGGAACCGATAGAATGGACACCGGACGGCTGGTTCAAGGCGACGGGCGGCGACCTCTCAGCCCCCCTGCCCAAACCAAAGGGCGGCAAAACCAGCCCCAACGGACAGGCGCTATCTGACGACTTCTCAACCAATCGCTTCGGCATTCAGTGGGCGTTTCATGACCCCAAGCCGGATGAGATGTCACGTGTAACCCGTGTGAACAAAAGCCTGACCCTGACCGGTCGCGGCACGTCACCAATCGATAGCTCTCCCCTGACCTGTGGCGTACCTGACCGCGCCTATGAGGTTGAGGTCACCCTTGAGCTTGAGGGGGATGTCCATGCCGGTATCCTGCTGTTTTATAACCCCAAGGCCTTTGTCGGCCTTGGCTTTGACGGCAAGGAAACCCGAACCTGGCAATATGCCGAGGATCAGGGCTGGAACCGGCAAAAAATCGAAGCCCGTCGCGTTCGGGTACGTCTGACCAATGATGACAATGTCATCACCTATCACTATTCGAGTGACAACGGGCAGAACTGGATCAGACACCCTACACGCATGGAAGTCTCAGGCATGCACCATAATGTCTTTGGCGGCTTCCTTAGCCTCAAGGTCGGGATTTACTGCGCCGGACAAGGGCAGGTGCGCCTGACGGACTTTACCTATAAGGCGATCTGATCATACAGATTACGGGCCGCAGGGTACATCCTGCGACCCCTGATTTTTGCGCTCCGCTATCATGCGCAGGCCTTGCCAATAATTTACAACGTTAACCTTTATAACAACAATATACTTACTGCGGGTTTGATACTCATTTTACCGCCAAAATATTGATGAGCAAGGTAAAATCAAACCAGCTCATCGCGTAAGTATTGTCTGCGTGCGCAGGACATAACGCTTCAGGCGTTAACCTGAATTCAGTTCATTTTTAGATTTTTCAACGCATTACAGAGCGGGCTTTGATCCGCCATTGCAGGCCTTGTTTGCCCGCAGAAGGAACCGTCATGTCCTCAGCGTTCCATGACGCCATTGTGGCGAATATCCCCGACTTGCGCCTGTTTGCAATCAGGCTGGCGGGTCCCAACGACGCCGATGATCTTACTCAGGAGGCTCTGGCAAGGGCCCTGAGATACAGCGGAAGCTTTGTCGCCGGCACGGATATGAAAGCCTGGCTGTGTCGCATCGCTCAGAACTGCGCCTACCGCCGCTGGCACCGGCAAAAAGACACCATACAGGATGTCGAGGGACAATGCGCCGCCAGACAGTCCGTCGCCGCCTCTCAGGAATGGTCTCTCGAAGCCAGAGATACCCTGACGGCGCTGGACAGCTTACCAGAGGAAACGCGTGGTGCGCTGGTAATGACGGCCATTGGAGGCCTGTCCTATCAGGAAGCGGCGCAGGCGGCCCATTGCCCTGTGGGCACACTCAAAAGCCGCATCAACCGCGCCCGCGAACAGCTTAGTGAACTGGGTTATGGCCCGCCCCATCCTGAAAAGCTGTCTGCGAATACCAAAGCTCACCCGACCAACTGTATTTTGATTGAGGTACCTGCCGAATGACATTCCGCCTGTTTCGACGCCCCGCTCTTTCCGGTATTTTATTGTCAGGCACCTGCCTTCTGGCCCTGCATACCTCTGCCTTTGCACAAACCTCAGAGGCACGGATGGCGGCCATTGAGCAGAGGCTTGAGGCGCAGGAAAAACAACTGTCGGAACAGCAGGCCGAGCTTGATCGGCTAAAGGCCGAGCGTGACGCCTTATGGGATCTGGTACGCGCCGGTCAGGCGGTTAATCCGGCAAATATTGGCCCCGAATCTAATGCCGCCATATCGCCGCGCCCACAAACTGTCGTTGCACAAAATAATGCCCCGACATCTGAAAACCTTCCCGCGCGCCCTGTTGGCGAAGCGCCCCCCTCAGAGCGTCAGGTGCGCGATGTCGCCGCCCTCCCTGAACGGGCAGGCGTTCTGACGCCTAAGGGCCGCTTCGTCCTGACCCCCTCATTCGAATATGTCCGCACCAGTAATAACCGTCTGGTTTTCCGGGGCGTTGAAATCGTGCCGGGCATTCAGCTTGGGGTGATCGAGGCCAATGACGCCGACCGCGATTCACTGGTGGCCACCGCTGCCCTGAGATATGGTCTGACGCGACGGCTGGAGGTTGAGGCCCGCATTCCCTATGTCTATCGCCATGACCGTGTCACCACGGTCGCCCAGCGCGATGAGACCATAACCCGCACCATGGAACTGGAAGGTCAGGATATTGGCGATGTCGAATTTTCGATGCGCTATCAGCTGAATGAGCTTGAGCCCGGCCGCCCCATCTTTGTCGGCAATGCGCGTGTCAAACCGCCTACCGGACTAGGGCCTTATGATGTTCGCTATGACGAGGCCGGAATTGCCACGACACTGGCGACGGGTTCAGGGTTCTGGGCGGTCGAAAGCGGCGTAAGCATGCTTTACCCCACCGATCCGGCGGTGATCTTTGCGGGCCTCACCTATCTGCATAATATTCCGCGCGATGTCGATAAAACCATCGGCGAGGTTCTCATCGGACGGGTAGAGCCTGGTGACTCCATCGGCGCTAATCTCGGGTTCGGCCTGTCCTTAAATCCGCGCTTTTCGGTCTCGCTTGGTTATAGTCATAACTATATTTTCCCCACCAAAACCCAGATCGGCGGCACATGGCAGGAATCCAACAGCCTTCAGGTCGGGTCGATGTTTATGGGCTGGTCATATCGCCTGACCGAACACCATACACTGAGCACCAATTTTGAATTTGGCGTAACCAGTGATGCACCGGATATGCGCGTCGTTTTCAGTGCCCCCTATCGCTTTTAAGGGGGTTGAATATAGATAGCGGTGTCGCCTTGCGGCACTGCACACTAATTTTGTCACTTTTTTATATATTTGTATTTAAAAAGTTTTTTCTGATTTTAACTAAAATTTCACCGAACATTTTATCGCGATCGGGATTGTATGATCTGGAGGAGAGGCCTCCATTAACTCATGCATGAGGTTTAGGCTAATGTACAAGACAACACCCAAAATGCTGGTCTCCGCGTCGGCGCTCGCAATCGGACTGGCTCTGGCCAGCGGCAGCATGGCGCAGGAAATTAATGACAGCACCGTAACCCTGACGGCCACCGACAGTTCCGATAATTCATCCACCGATTCCTCAACCCGTACCCGTACGACCGACAATTCGGATAATTCGACACGGTCGTGGGCGGATAATTCGGATAATTCAAGCTGGGCCGATAATTCCGACAACTCAACGTCAGACAGTTCTGATAATTCGACGACAGATAATTCAGACAACAGCAACCACAGCGACAATTCGGATAATTCAAGCTGGGCGGACAATTCCGACAACTCAACGTCAGACAGCTCTGATAATTCGACATCGGACAGTTCCGATAACTCAACCACTGACAATTCCAATAACAGCGACAATTCGTCCTGGGCTGACAATTCAGACAATTCGACGACGGATAACTCAGATAACAGTGACAACTCGGACAACAGCGATAACTCGGATAACTCAAGCTGGGCGGATAATTCCAACCATTCCAATAACTCGGATAACAGCAATAATTCTGACAACAGCAATACGTCCGATAGTTCAGACAACTCAAGCTGGGCGGACAACTCGGATAACTCCGATAACAGTGACAATTCTGATAACTCGGATAATTCGGACAACAGCAACAACAGCGACAACTCAAATCGCTCGACCTGGGCTGACAACTCGGACAACTCCGATAATTCCGATAATTCTGTAACCTATTCCAGCCTGTCCTTGCAGGAGCTTGACGCCAGCGTTACCGGCACCACCGTAGCCCTTGGCGGTGAAGCTCAGGAAGGCAGCCTGAACACCGGCGAGATTACGGCTTCCGGCGGCTCCTATGCCAACTTTGCCGGCATCCAGACCAATAGCCAGAACACAGGCGTTGGCTCGATCAATCAGGCCGCCACCGCCGTTTCCGCTAATGCCAATATTTCGTTCGGCAGCAACTAAGCCCACAGGCTCCGGGTCGGCATAAGGCCGGCCCGGACGCCAAACGTTTAGATGGAGCCAAATGTTTCAGATGGAGAATCTGATGCCCAGTCAGACCTTATCGCGCCTTGCCCCCGCCGTTATGCTGCTCACCCTGAGCCTGTCGGCGCCCGGCCATGCCGCCGATCCCATACGGGTGACACCGCTTCAGCCCGAACGCCCCGATCCGGTCAGTGACCTCAAGCCAGCGGCTCTGGATCCGGAAGAACTGAGCACCATCAGCGCCGGTGCAGATACCCACATTGATGTGATCACCCAGCAGGACCTTACCGCTGTGAACAGCGGCAATTCCATTTCCGCAGACAGCGTCGGTTCCGGCAGCATCAACCTTACCAGCGGGGCATTGCAGGGCTATAACGGGGTGGGCAATTTCGTCATGAACACCGGCCACAACAACAATCTGCAAGGCACGGTCAGTGTGACGGTGATTAATACCGCCGACCTTCCCCGTCAGTGAGCGGGCCATGACCACCACATATGTGAAACCACTTATGAAACCTCTGGGATTTGCGCTTCTTGCCGCCGCCATTGCGTTTGCGGCAAACGGCCCCGCCTTGTCACAAAGTTTTCTGAGCGATGGCGATACGCTCTATAATCTGCCCGTCACCTCAATGCGCGACATTCCGTTCCGTACCGTTGTGCGCCAGCAGTACGACTATAGCTGCGGCTCCGCTGCCGTGGCTACACTACTGCACCATCATTACGGCGTAGGGGTCAGTGAAGCCGAGGTCTTCAAAGCCATGTATGCGGTCGGCGATCAGGCCAAAATCCGCAAGGTCGGATTTTCGTTACTCGACATCAAACGCTATCTGACCACACAGGGTTTTGATTCCGACGGCTACCGCGCCACCTATGATCAGCTGGCCCGCACTAACCGACCGGCCATAGCGGTGATAACGGTGGGCACCTATCGACATTTTGTGGTTATCAAAGGGGTGCGTGAGGATGCAGTACTGGTGGGGGATCCGGCGCTGGGGCTTAAAACCTACAGCCGTGATGAATTTTCACGGGTCTGGAACGGCATAATCTTTGTTATTCAGAGCGGCCCCGAGGATTTGCTTGCCTATAATGACACCGCCGAATGGCAGCCTTGGGCCACAGCGCCACTGGGGCAGGCCATGGGCAACGCGTCTCTCTCGGGCTTTACCCGCGATCTTCCGCCCATCTATCAGGTGTCACCGATGCTCGGCACCCCCTGACCTGTATTGCGAGATGAACATGCGCCCTTCGCTATATTATGCCATCTGCCTGTTATGTCTGACCTCGGCCCCGTCGGGGGCTCAGGAGCGTCTGGACGCGCAGGAACTGGCGGCGCAGACAGGTGGCTTGCGCACCCCTACAGGTATCGAATTTAATTTTGGGGCGACGGTCGATACCTATGTGGACGGTGAAATGGCCCTGCAAACGCGCCTCACCTGGACGGAGCAAGGCATTGTGCAGACCCAGACCCCCTATTCCGGCGACTTGAGCGCAGGCGGCGTCACCCTGCCCGGCCTGAATGGGGAAACGGTTATCATTCATGACATAGCCGACCAGCGCATCGCCAGTCTGGTGCTCAACAGTGCCGATGGCCGCGATATTCGTCAGGATACGGCGGTCACCCTGAGCATACCGGAACTCACAGGCCTTCAGTCTGAATTTTCCGGTCAACGTGTAGAGATGCAACTCAACAGCGCGGTCGGACGCGCTTTGACAGATGCCGTGCGTTAGCCGATGCGGCGCATATTGGATGCAATACGCGCCGCTTAGGTTTTACTCAGGGTCTTCGGCATTTTCCTTCGCCAGACGCGAATGCCAGAAGCCATAGGCGGCATAGATCGCCGCACCGGTCACCGCATAGCCACCCAGCAACATCAGCGGCAGCGGATTATCGTTCATGGCGTGCTGGATCATCGGCACAAAGTTGAAGGCCGCCAACCCCAGACAGGCGATAATGCCCGCCCCTGCCGTATAGACACCCCCCGGCACCCGAAACGGACGCTCAAGCTCCGGATGGGTGATCCGCAGATAGATGACCGAGAAACAGACAATGGCAAAGGCCAGCGCTGTGCCCATCGAGACCAGATCCCCCAGAATACGGATCGGCAGGAAAGACGCCGCAATGGTAATCAGCATCCCCAGCACAATGGTACCCGTCCACGGCGTTTGCAGCTTCGGATGCACATTGGCAAATACCTTCGGCAGCAAACCGTCACGGGCCATAGTATAGAAGATACGCGTCTGGCCATAGACCAGCACCAGCATCACCGACCCAAGGCCGAGAACCGCCCCAAGCTTGATCATCAGGCTGACGGCATTAAGCGAACCACCCTCGACCCACGGCGCAGAAAAATCCGCCCATGTCAGCGCCATACGGTCAATCGCCACGGCGATCGGTGCCGGACTGGCCAGTTCAGGATAGGGCACGATACCGGTCATGACCGCGGCCACCACCATATAGATCAGCGTACAGACAATCAGCGCCCCCAATATACCCACCGGCACATCACGTGACGGATTCTTGGATTCAGCCGCTGCGGTTGAAACCGCTTCAAAGCCCAGATAGGCATAGAAGATGATCGCCGCGCCACGCAGCACGCCGCCATATCCGAACTGATCCCATGTCTGACCTGCGGGCGGAATAAACGGCTGCCAGTTGGCCGGATTGATATAGGCAATACCCACGGCAATAAAGGCCAGCAGCACCAGAACCTTGATGACCACAATGGCGTTGTTCACATTGGCGGATTCCTTGATGCCCATCACCAGAAGTGCTGTCACCGAAGCAATACCTATGGCCGCCATCAGATTGAACGTGCCGGTAAACGGAAAGCTGCCCTGACCGTTTTCGTCGGTCACATACTGAATGAGCGGCGTGGCCCACATGTGACCTTCGCGTCCCGCATATTCTATGGGCGGGAACAGGTGCTGGCTGACGCCAAAATCATTGAGGATCGACACCATATAGCCTGACCAGCCCACCGCAACAGACGCGGCCGACACGCCATATTCGAGCACCAGCAACCAGCCCATGACCCAGGCGGCGATCTCCCCCATGGAACCATAGGCATAGGTATAGGCGGAGCCTGAAACCGGCATGGTCGAGGCCAGTTCGGCATAGCAAAGCCCGGCCAGCGCGCAGGCAAAACCGGCCAGCACAAAAGAAATGATAACCGCAGGGCCGGCATAGCCCGAAGCGACCTCGCCGGTGATGACAAATATCCCCGCCCCGATGATCGCGCCCACCCCAAGCGAGATAAGATTTAACGGGCCAAGTGTCCGTTTAAGCGGACTTCCGGCGGCTTCCGCCTGAATCCGGGCAATGGGTTTTTTCATCCCCAGACGGGTTAAGAGGTTCGACATTGAACTGACACTCTCATCGTAAATTTAGGAAAAAAAGAAGCGGCCCATGACGCTTCCCGGGCCGCTTGCTGAAGTGTAACAGCGAAGTTTTATCAAACGCCCCGCGCACGCTTTGAGGGGAGGAAACAGAGATGTGCGCGGAGCGTTGATTCGGTCACTTATAGAAAGCGTTGAAGACAAATTTATATGTGTTGTGGCTCTGGCCGCGCCATTGCGGTTCAAAACCGTAGAGCAGTATCTTGCCCTTACCATATTCGACCTCAAGTGCGGCAACCTTGCCCTGAATTTTCTCAGGATGGATGGCCACACCGCTCTTCAGCGGGCTTTGGTCGTCGCTGTACTTCGCCAGAACCTTGCCCTTGAAGCCATCTTTAACCTCAAAGACCGGGCTGTACTGGAACATGACGACGGGCTTCGCTGACAGGCCTGCCGTGAACGGAGAGGCTTCCGCCAGCTCAACCTCAAACAAAGTACCGGCGCTGAAGAACTCGTCTCGCGTCAGGCCCTTGGCAAAGTTGCTGACCGGCAGATCGAACAGTTCGATAACCCCGTCGGACGCCCCGTTCATGGCCACCAGCGTACCGCCTTCGGCAACAAAGCGCTTAAGGGCTTCACCACCAGCGTCACCAATACCACCGGCATATTCCGGCGGTGCCTGCTCTTCGCTCAGACCATTTTTCATGACCTCAAGCGCCGAGCGGCCACGACCGCCCATATCCGGCAGGATGATGGTGTCATATTTCGACGAAAGCTTGCCGGTGACATCCTTGTTGTACAGGCTTGTCAGGGCATAGTCGTGCTGCTCAAGCACCCAGCGCGACCAGCCTTCATCCATGTTGGAACCCCACGGACGATACATGCCGATACGCGCAGGCTTGACCGCCGTCGCTTCCGGTGCCGCCGAAAGGGCTGTGAAATCGACGCTGTACTTGACGGCAATCGGGTTCAGTTTCGCCGCATTCAGACCCGACACCACAAAGCTTTCCCCATCAGGCGTGGCCGACAACTTACCGCCCGCCTTCACAATGGCATTGGTCGCCGCATAAGAGGCATTGACCTTACGGCTCAGGCTATAGACCTTACCCTCACCCGTGACACTGCCCTTGGCTTCCGCCTTGGTGATACGTGTCAGGGCTGCCCGCTCGGCGGTGCCCACCGGTGCCTTGATGGCCTCAGACGTCACGCCCATCTGCATGGGCAGGGTCCAGCCGGTCGCGTCATATGGCAGGTCAGCCGGTGTGCCGCCCTGACCGCTCAGAACGATGTCAGGATATTTCTGCACCTCCAGAAGTTCCGGCAGCAGACCGGAATAGGCCTGATCGGTCAACATGACATAAGACCCCGCCGGATAGGTCTTGCCCCCCAGCGTGATGTCCGAAGCCGCCTGATGCACCTCAAGGCCGTGATCGATGAAGATTTGCGCCAGTTGCGCGGTTTCCACCATGTCGGTCTGACCGGCAGGCAGGACATAACCATGCAGCCCGTCATCGACATATTTGCGGATATTGTCACGACCGGCCTGATAGCGGTTATACAGCAATACTTCACGATACTTTACACCGGTATCGAGGATAGCCATGGACGAGGTCACACCGTAATCGACCGAATCCTTCAGACGCCACCAGCCGCCCTTCCACGGGTTTGGATACATGATCTGAGGCGCGAAATCCTTACGATTTTCCGGGAAATCCTTCGGATCGTAGAACTTGGGTGTCGCCGAATCGTGGGCAATTTCCGTGAAGAAGGAAATGGTGTTGCGGAACACGTGCGTATAATCAAGGAAGCCCGCATACCAGTTATCAAAGCGTGCCTGCGCAATCGCGCCCGGCTTATTTTCATGCTCGAAACGCGCCATCATGTTGGTACCCAGCGCATTGGTCCAGATACGCATGTTCTGGTGCACATTATTTGACACCGGATCAGCGAACGGCGGCACCCAGATACGGGCAGGCGTTGGTGCAACCTGGTGGTGCGACACCCAGATCACCGGATCATAAACCTGCACCGCTTCATAGACCGTGCGGCTTTCGGTCATGTTCAGCATATAGCCGTCACGGTTGTTATCGTGGCCGACATATTCCTGATAGAGGTACGGCATACGTGAGGTTTCGTACTTGGTGCCGAGGTTCTGTTTGTACCAGTCAACGATCCAGTTCTGACCGTCAGGGTTCAGCGACGGCCACAGGATCAGGATGACATCATTAAGAATAGCGTCAACTTCCGCATCCCCTTGCGTGGCGACCATCTTGTAGGCCAGCGCCAGAGCCGTCTGGTGTGCCGCCACTTCTGACGGGTGCATACCGCCATCTATGTGGATGATGATCTTGCCTTCTGCCGCCAGTGCCTTCGCATCAGCATCCGTAAGGCCACGCGCATTGGCCAGTTGCTTGGAAATGGCAATGTGACGGTCAAGATTGGCGATGTTTTCCGGCGAGGAAATAACCGCATATTGCAGGGTTTGACCGTGGGTCGATTTACCGACCTCAAACATCTTGATACGGTCTGAACTGGCCTCAAGCGCCTTCATATATTTGATGGCTTCCTTGAAATCAGCCACCTTATAGTCATCACCGATTTCATAACCGAGCACGGCGGTTGCGGTCGGCACCTCGGCCTGCGCCAGCGGCGCAGACAGGGCCAGAGCCAGAACCGATGCGGCCATGAGCGAACCGGTCTTGAAGCTAAAGTGTTTCGTCATCTGGGGTTTCCTTAAACACATCCGTATTCAAACAGGATGAGCATCAAAATCTTAGCGGAAAAGTACCGCCCGAAGGGAGAGAGAGCGCCCCTCCGGGCGGGGTAGTTGACTTAGTTGAAGCGCTTGGTCAGGCTTACGCCCACAGTGCGCGGCATGGCGCTGGTGGCAGACCCGCCGAGTGGCGTCGTCGATGAGTTGGTCAGACGCACAATCGCCACATCATTCAGAAGGTTGTTGATGTAGAGCGAGGCTTCCCAGTCACCGGCATCGTTCACGACACCACCGCGCAGGTTCACCAGCGTATAGGCCGGGTTCTTCATGGCGTAGGTGTCGTTCGGATTAAGGGTCGAGAAGGACGGGCCAACATAGTTGACGTCTGCCCGCAGGAAGCCTTCATATGCCCCCGTCAGCGGGAACTGATAGTTGCCTGAGATCGCGGCCTTGTGCTTGGGGATAAAGGTGATGCGGTCGCCCTTGCGGCCGGCCGAAGTCACATAGTCGTTGATCTGGTCTTCGGTCAGTTGCGCATCATTATAGCTGTAGTTGGCATTGATGGTCACGCCCTGCGCCGGCACATAGGTGCCCTCAAGCTCAAAGCCCTTGACCTCGGCCTTACCGGCGTTGGAAATAAAGCTGAAAGCGCCGTTCGGCGTACGGCCCGACACCTGCATATTATCCCACTGCACCAGATAGACCGCACCGTTCAGCACCAGACTGCGGTTAAACCACATGGTCTTGAAACCGGCCTCATAGTTGGTCAGGCTGTCAGAACCATAAGGGATCAGCGCATCCGGCAGACCAAAGGTCTGGTTGACGCCACCCGGACGGAAGCCTTCGGACACGTTACCGTAGACCATGATGTCAGAATTGACGTCATAGCTCAGATTGGCCTTGAAGATGGTGCCATCTTCCTTGGTGTTGCGCTCATAATAGGGACGCAGATTTGCCCCGATCAGATCCCACGGAATAACGGTCTCGCCGCCAACCATTTTTTCGTATTCGAAATAGCGACCACCCAATGTCAGCTTCAGCTTGTCGGTGAAATCATAGGTCATTTCACCGAACAGGGCCTTTTGCTTCAGTTCATCGACCACATAGCGGTAGTAGATGTACTTGATCGGCTCAAGCAGCAGGCCGGTTTCCAGATCACCGAGAACGTCCGAGCCTACGGTATCCTGATTACGGTCTTCGTAATAAGCACCAACGGTAAAGTTGAAGTTGCCTTCAAAATTGGACGACAGGCGCAGTTCGTTCGTCCAGTTACGTACCTCATCCGGATAATAGATCGCGGCCGGATAATAGCTGTTCACGTAATCAAGATAGTCCGCATATTGCTGCGTACCATCCACGCAGGTGACTCCGAGAAACGCCGAGCATCTGGCCACGGTACGGTAGCTTGCGACATAGTTCGTATCATCAGCGGCATAAACCGAGTTGGCACGGAAATAGCTGGTATTGCCGGTCAGGGTGTAGTTCCCCAGATCCCAGTTCGCCGTCAGGGAATAGATCTTGGTATCTTCGGTATAGGGCAGGATCAGCTTGTTGTCGGTCTGATATTCACCGATCCCCGGGAACCAGGTGTTGTTACCCACCGCGTCGGTCTTCTGGGTATAGAAACCGGCATCGATCGTCAGGGCATCGGTGGCGTTGTAACGCAGCAGGATGCGCCCGCCCTTTACGTTGCTGGTGTTATAATCCTCCTTACCCAGGAAGACGTTATCAAGGTAACCGCCCTGATCACGTTCATAGAGCACAACGCGCGCGGCCAGCTTGTCTTCGATCAGCGGCACGTTGGCCATGACGTTGTAATTATAGCTGTCACCACCGCCATCGGTAGTCTGGTAACCGGCGCTGAAAGAGCCTTCATATACCTGCCGTGGCTTTTTCATGATCATGCGCACCGCGCCGCCCATGGTCGAACCGCCAAACAGTGTCCCCTGAGGCCCGCGCAGAACTTCGATACGTTCAACATCCGAAGCCGTCGTATCGGGGTTACGGCCACCGGCGTCCGAAGACACGCCGACCGAACCGGTGATCGGCGTTTCGTCGTAGAATACGCCAACCAGCGCTTCACCCGTGCCCTGAATACCCCGAAGACTGACGCGGCCACGACCGGGGCCGTCATCGGATACCTTAAGGCTGGGGACGAACTTGACGTAGTCCTGCATGGTCATCGCACCGGTCTTTTCCAGTGTCTCGGCGGTGACAGCGGAAATAGCCATAGGTGTCTTCTGAATGCGCGTGCTGCGCTTGGTCGATGTAACCGTGATTTCGGTTATGCCGGTGTCCTCAATGACCTCGGCGGCATCTGAAGCGTCGTCAGCTGCAAAAGCTGAACCACTTGCAGCCAGTAAGGTGGTTGCCAAAAGCAGCGTACGCATGGAAGTGCCCCGAGTGCGGCGGGACGAGCGGTTATCTTTATGTGCCATCTGAATATCCCTTTTCAGAATTCTAGCTGTTTGGGAGCCTGACCACTGAGCCAGGGCAGCTGAATTATGTATAGACTTATTGCTGATGGCCGCGTCGTCAACCGTGCATTACGCACATGCGAAATGGAAAAAGCCGGGCTCGAGTCTTTTTGACGTAGCGCTGATATTTATATTTAATTATAAAATACAATATATTAATTGGTGCAAAATGCACTTAATCACGCAATATTACCAATAACTTCACTGATGTTATTTGTCTTAATTTCAACATATTTCAATTTGTTACACCCATTTGAATATTAATTACTAATGAAACCATTTCCTTTTTACAGAGTCCTTCCACCTTCCGTTGCGTCATCCATGACCACAACGGCGACATAAAAAAAGCCCCCGCACAGGCGGGGGCAAGGTGACAGGTCAGGAGATCGGAGCGTTTTCCCAATAAGTGCCGCACTTATTGGATAAGAAAGAGCGACAAACAAAAATCAGAGCAAATTCTGTTCAGAATTTACTCTGACCGTGTTGACCTGAGTGGGTATGCGAATGGCGCTTGTTATAACTTCCCCTGAGGCCAGACGGCTTTTATCAGCCGGATCAGCAAAACCGCCCCATGACCCACCCTAAGGCTTTTCGGCCCCGTTGCTTCAAAATGCAGCAGATCAAACGCCGACAGGACATGGCCTGAAACCTCAGCCGTCTTCAGGGCAAATACAAACCCCTCCCCTGCCTCGACCGGTAGCACGTCACCCGTTTCCCCGCCGATGATTTCGGCACTGAAGCGTCCTCTGCGGGTCATGATATTCAGATCGGTAACCGAAGCACTGACCGGCGCACCGAATGCCGGTAACTCGCCGTCAAACCGGAGAGAGTCACCGCCCCCCAGCTCATGCCAGACGCCATTGACCTCCAGCCGCATTCGCCCCTCAAGCAGGGTCAGATGCCGGTCTATGCCACGAAAGACGGAGAACGCCCCCGCCTTATCGACCGTCGCCATACTGATGCGCCACTGAAAATTATGCATCCCCGCACCGGACGGGAAGACCGCCAGTTCCTGCGTCTGCCCGCCACCGTTTTTCCACGAGACGGTTTTACGATCGGCAGCGGGCAGAAGCGTCAGTTTCATCCCAATATACCCCCCTTAAAGTATGCCCGGCAGATCGAGACCCTTTTCACGGGCGCAATCGAGTGCAATCTCGTAACCCGCATCGGCATGACGCATGACGCCGGTCGCCGGATCATTCCACAATACACGCCCCAGACGCCTGGCCGCTTCGTCAGTACCGTCGGCAACGATGACAACACCGGAATGCTGCGAATAGCCCATGCCGACGCCACCGCCGTGATGCAGACTGACCCATGTGGCACCCGATGCCGTGTTCAGGAGCGCATTGAGCAATGGCCAGTCAGATACTGTGCCTGAGCCATCCTTCATGGCCTCAGTTTCACGGTTCGGAGACGCCACAGAACCGGAATCCAGATGGTCACGACCGATCACCACCGGTGCCTTCAGTTCCCCATTTTTGACCATCTCATTGAAGGCCAGCCCCAGACGGTGACGATCCCCAAGCCCGACCCAGCAGATACGCGCCGGCAAGCCCTGAAACTGAATCTTCTCCCGCGCCATATCCAGCCAGTTATGCAGATGCGCATTGTCCGGCAAAAGCTCTTTCACCTTGGCATCGGTCTTATAGATATCTTCCGGATCACCCGACAGCGCCGCCCAGCGGAACGGCCCGATCCCGCGACAGAACAACGGACGTATATAGGCCGGTACAAAGCCCGGAAAATCAAAGGCGTTCTCAACCCCTTCATCCAGCGCCATCTGACGGATATTGTTACCGTAATCGACCGTCGGCACACCGGCCTTCTGGAAATCGAGCATAGCCCGCACATGCTGCGCCATGGTCGTACGCGCGGCTTTGGCTACGGCGGCCGGATCACTTTCACGCTTGCTGATCCATTGCTCAACCGTCCAGCCCGAAGGCAGATAGCCGTTGACCGGATCGTGGGCTGACGTCTGATCGGTCAGAAGATCAGGCAGGACGCCACGTTTCAGCAACTCCGGCAGAATATCCGCCGCATTACCCAGCAAACCGACCGAAATCGGCTTTTTCGCCTCGCAAGACTCCCTGATCCATTGCAGGGCTTCATCAAGGCTTTCGGTCGAACGATCCAGATACCCCGTCCGCAGACGCATATCGATGCGTGACGGTTGACACTCAATAGCCAGACACGACGCCCCCGCCATAACCGAGGCCAGAGGCTGCGCCCCGCCCATTCCCCCAAGACCAGCGGTCAAAAGCCACTTGCCCGACAGGTCGCCGTCATAATGCTGACGGCCCATCTCGACAAAGGTCTCATAGGTGCCCTGAACGATGCCCTGCGCCCCGATATAGATCCATGAACCGGCCGTCATCTGGCCGTACATCATCAGGCCTTTTTTATCGAGTTCATTGAAATGCTCCCAATTGGCCCATTTGGGCACAATGTTTGAGTTGGCAATCAGGACGCGCGGCGCATTTTCGTGGGTTTCAAACACACCGACCGGCTTGCCTGACTGCACCAGAAGCGTCTGGTTGGTCTCAAGACGCTTCAGCGTCTCAACGATCTTGTCATAACAGTCCCAGTTGCGCGCCGCACGGCCAATACCGCCATAGACCACGAGTTCTTCGGGGTTTTCAGCAACATCCGGATGCAGATTATTCATCAGCATCCTGAGTGCGGCCTCAGTCAGCCAGGATCTGGCACTCAGTTCCGTACCCGTTGCCGGATAAATGACGCGACGGTTTTCAATTTGGGAGGACACAGCCAGACTCCTTGGGCTACGCAGAAAACAAAAAAAATTAAACGCGGGCGAAATGGATCGCGGCGTCGATCAGAGGCATGAGCACGTCGCGCAGACCTTGCGCCCGCTCAGAATCATAGGGGGTGGGCCAGTTGTCGGGCGTGACCTCAGACGGCTCATCCATGTATCCGCGACAGGCCAGCTCCATCTGGATGGCATGGACGCCGCGCATGGGCCGTCCATAATGGCGCGTGGTCCAGCCGCCCTTGAAGCGGCCATTGACCACATGGCTGAAGCCGCTTCGGCCACACAGTTGCGCGATAGCCAGACTTAAGGCCGGATCACAGGTCTGCCCGCCATTGGTACCAATATTGAACTGCGGCAACTCACCTTCAAACAGACGTGAAATATGCGAGCGGATCGAATGGGCATCATAAAGCACGACCCGTGGATGCAAGGCCTTCAGCCGCTCAATTTCCGCCTCAATCGCCTGATGATAGGGATCAAACCACGTCAGGCGGCGCTGCGTGATTTCCGCCTCGTCAGGGGCCTGCCCCGACCGGTAAAGCGCTTCACCATCAAAGCTTACGGTCGGACACAGTTCCGTCGTCGCCTGCCCCGGATAGAGCGAAGCCCCCGACGGATCACGGTTTACATCAATCACGGTACGCGAAAGCGTCGTACGCACCGTGGTCACATTCATACCGGCGGCAAAGTCATAGAGCTGATGAATCCACCAATCTGCATCCTTGCGCCCCATCCAGCCCGACACCAGACGATCCTCTATGTCGAACGGGATATCCGTGCCTGTATGCGGAAAGGCGATTATAACCGGCGCATGGCCTCTGCTGATCTCAAGAAAATCGGCCATCAGCCACCTACCTCCGGCAGTTCAAACGTCACCGCCGCCACCAGTTCACCCCGCGACACAAAGCCTATCGCCGCCTCAAGATCGGGATGAAAATGCCGGTCATCCTCAAGCGCCGGCACGACCTTGCGCGTGGCGGCCCGCGCCCGTTCCAGCACTTCGGATGAGGTCAGGGGCGCATGAAAATCAATGCCCTGCGCCGCCGCCAGAAGCTCGATGGCGATCACGGCAAAGGCGTTGTTCGCCATATCCATCAGGCGGCGCGCCCCATGTGCGGCCATAGACACATGGTCTTCCTGATTGGCGGAGGTCGGGATTGAATCCACCGAAGCGGGAAAGGCCCGCTGCTTGTTCTCGGAAATCAACGCCGCCGCCGTCACCTGCGGGATCATAAAGCCTGAATTAAGTCCCGGACGCGGCGTCAGGAAAGCGGGCAGACCCGAAAGCGCCGGATCAACCAGCATGGCGATACGGCGTTCGGCAATCGACCCGATTTCACAAATCGCCATAGCAATTATATCTGCCGCAAAGGCCACCGGCTCGGCATGGAAGTTCCCCCCCGAAAGCGCTTCGTCACCGTCTTCACCCGTAAAGATCAGCGGATTATCCGACACACAATTGGCCTCAAGCGACAGGGTGTGGGCCGCCTGACGCAGCACATCCAGCGCCGCCCCCATGACCTGCGGCTGACAGCGCAGACAATAGGGGTCCTGAACGCGGTTATCATTTTCAATGTGCGAAGCCCGAATGGCCGAACCACTCATCAACTGTCGCAAAGCCGCTGCCGTATCTATCTGGCCCTGATGGCGACGCAATATATGGATACGCGGATCAAACGGCGCATCCGACCCCTTGGCAGCTTCGGTCGAAAGCGCCCCCGTGATCAGCGCCGTCTGCATCAGGCGCTCGGCCTCAAACAATCCGGCCAGCGCATTCGCCGTTGAAAACTGCGTGCCATTAAGCAGAGCCAACCCTTCCTTCGGGCCTGGGGTAAACGGCTTAAGCCCCGCCGCCTCAAGCGCCTCTGCCGCCGGAACAGGCTTGCCCGCCACATCGATATGGCCATAGCCCAGCATGGTTGCCGCCATGTGTGACAAAGGTGCCAGATCGCCTGATGCGCCGACCGATCCCTGACACGGCACCACCGGTATCAGATCAGCCTCAAGCATGGCCTGCATAAGCTCAAGTGTTTCAGGCCGTATTCCCGATGCGCCCTGCGCCAGCGAGGTCAGCTTCAGCGCCATCATCAGACGAATGACCGCCTTGGGCGACGGCGCGCCGACACCGGCGGCATGGCTCAGGATGATATTGTACTGAAGCCTGACCAGATCGGCATCCTCGATACGCGTCGAAGCCAGCTTGCCAAATCCGGTATTGATGCCATAGACCGGCTCACCTTTCGCCAGAATACGCGCAATGGCCTCAGCGCTTTTTTGCACCCCTTCCATACAGGCCGGATCGAGGCGAAACCCGGCCCCGCGATAAATGGCCCGCCATTGCGACAGGCTGACCGAACCGGCGGTGAGGGTAAGGGTACTCATTGGGGAACTCCGTTAAAAACGCGGGCATGCAGCGGACGCGCGCCGATGCGGTACACAAGCTGTTCGGGGGCTTCGACATCCCAGATCGCCAGATCACAGGCCTTTCCGGCCTCAAGCGCGCCGGTCTCATGACCAAGACCGAGCGCGCGGGCCGCATTAAGCGTCACGCCCATAAGGCATTCGTCGACGCTCATGCGAAACAAGGTCGCCGCCATATTCATGGTCAGCAAAAGCGATGTCAGCGGGGACGTACCCGGGTTACAATCCGTCGCCAGCGCCATCGGCACACCGGCGTCACGCAGGGCCTGTATGGGCGGCAATCTGGTTTCCCGTACGAAGTAAAATGCCCCCGGCAGTAATGTCGCCACCGTGCCGTGACGGCTCATCTCGGCGATACCGGCCTCATCGAGATATTCCAGATGATCCGCCGACAAGGCTCCGTAATGCGCCGCCAGCTCCGCGCCGCGCAGATTGGACAATTGCTCGGCATGCAACTTGGTTCTCAGGCCGTGGCGATGGGCGGCTTCAAATACCCGACGTGTCTGGGCCGGTGAAAAACCGATGCCTTCACAGAAGCAATCCACCGCATCCGCCAGCTTTTCCGCCGCAACCGCGGGGATCATGCGGTTACAAACCTCATCAATATAGGCGTCCGCACGACCGGCATATTCCGGCGGCAGGGCATGCGCCCCCAGAAAGGTTGTCTTGATGCGCACCTGACGATGACCGGCCAAGGCCCGCGCGGCCCTAAGCATCTTCAGTTCGTCCTCAAGCCGCAAGCCATAGCCCGACTTGATCTCAATAGTCGTCACCCCTTCGGCCAGAAGATCATCAAGGCGCGTCAGCGCCGTCCTGACCAGTTCCGCTTCGCTGGCCTCACGCGTGGCCTTCATGGTCGAGACAATGCCGCCACCGGCGCGCGCGATTGCCTCATAGCTGGCCCCCTCAAGACGCATACGGAACTCTGCCGCACGATCACCGCCGAAAACCAGATGGGTATGGGGATCAATCAGGCCGGAGGTAATCAGCCGCCCCCCCACGTCATGCGTCTGCGTGTAATTAAGGCGCGGCGCACCTTCCTTCGTGCCCGCATAAAGGATGCGACCGTCACGCGCGGCAATAAGCCCGTCCTCAACCACCTGAAACCGTTTCCGGTCAGGCAGCGGCACCAGAAGCCGTGCATTTGTCCATGCCGTATAAGGGGTCATGTCATTGTCCGAAGGCTGCGAAAGAATTATGTATATACATGAACGTTAATGTATAGACATTATACTTGGCAAGAGGCATTATGGTTCCAGACGAAACTTTTTTCATAAGGACGATACGATGGCCGCAGCCGCATTATGGTTCGCTCAGGCCTTGCTGCCTGACGGATGGGCACAGCAGGTGCAGATCAAACTCCATGACGGCCATATTGCGTCCTTAACGACTGACACACCTCCCGAAGCCGGTGATGAACGCCACGCCATAGCCCTGCCCGGCATGAACAATCTGCACAGCCATGCCTTTCAGCGGGTGATCGCGGGCCTGACCGAACGGCGCGGCCCGTCAGCCGACAGTTTCTGGAGCTGGCGCGAACAGATGTACCGCTTTCAGACGCGTATCGGGCCTGAGGAACTGCGCACCATCGCGGCACTGGCCTATATGGAAATGCTCGAAACCGGCTTTACCCGCGTCGGTGAATTTCACTACCTGCACCATAATACGGACGGCACACCCTTTGACGATCCGGCGGAAATGTCCGCTGCCCTGTGCGCCGCTGCGGGCGACACCGGCATTGCCCTGACCCTGCTGCCGGTTTTCTATGCCCATGCCGGTTTCGGCGGCCAACCGCCCAATGCCGGACAGGCGCGCTTTATCCATTCGCTCGACAGTTTTGCCCGCCTGCTTGAGACCAGCCAGCCTCACCTGAACAGATTACCGGATGCGGTTCTGGGCATTGCCCCGCACTCCTTGCGCGCCGTGACACCCGAAGAACTGACCGCACTTTTACCGCTCTGCCCTGAAGGCCCGATCCATATCCACATTGCCGAACAGGTGCGCGAGGTCGAACAATCCCTCGCTCATTTGGGCGCACGCCCCATTGAATGGCTTCTGGCCAATATGCCCGTCGATGGGCGCTGGTGTCTGGTGCACGCGACACACATGACCGAAGCCGAAACACTCAATCTGGCGGCATCTGGTGCCGTCGCCGGTTTGTGTCCGATCACCGAAGCCAATCTCGGGGACGGCGTCTTTCCGGCAGAAGCCTTCCTGAACGCCGGCGGACGCATCGGCATAGGCTCTGATTCGAACGTCCTGATCAGCGCCACCGAAGAACTGCGCCTGCTGGAATATTCCCAGCGCTTTATCCATAAGGCCCGCAATGTGCTGGCCGCGCCGCTCGGCTCCACCGGTGCCAGACTGTACAAAGACGCCGTCAAAGGCGGCGCTCAGGCTTTAAAAGGCTGTGCAGGCCTTGCTGAAAACCATGTGGCCGATATAGTCAGTCTCGACGCCCGTTCCGCGTCGCTGACGGCCCGTCAGGGGGATGATATTTTGGACAGCCACATCTTTGCCAGCGCCCGTAACGGGATTGATTGCGTCTGGCGACACGGCCAGAAGCAGGTCAGCGGCGGCAAACATATCCAGCATGAGCGCATTGTTTCAACCTATCGCACCCTGATGGAAAGGCTAACGGCATGAACGCGCCCGTCTCCAACCTGCCCCTGCATCAGCAGATCCATCAGGACATAGAACAACAGATCCGCTCAGGCATTCTGTCGCCCGGCGACAAGATCCCGTTCGAGCACGAACTGATGGAAACCTATGGCTGCTCGCGCATGACCGTCAACAAGGCCTTAAGCCGCCTGACGACCTCCGGCCTGATTGAACGCCGCAAACGCGCCGGAAGCTTTGTGCGCCTGCCGAAACTCGATTCCACCGTCCTAGATATTCCTGACATTGAGGCCGAGATACTGGCGCGTGGCGAAACCTACGGCTTTGAGCTTCTGCATCGTTCGGTGCATCGGGCCGACACCCCTGACGAATGTGAACTGGCGGGGATTGGCGGACAGGTCTTATTCCTGCGCGGCCTGCACCTTGCTTCGGGCAGGCCACTGGTGGTCGAAGAACGCCTGATTAATCTTGAGACCGTTCCCGCTGCCCTGACTGTCGATTTTACCGATCAGTCCCCCGGCCATTGGCTGCTTGAGGTCGTGCCCTGGACGCAGGTCGAAAGCCAGATCAGTGCGATAAATGCCACTGACGATATTGCCGCATGGCTGCAAGGCGATAAGGGCATGGCCTGCCTTGAGGTTGAGCGGCGCACCTGGCGGGGCTATGAGCGCATCACCACCGTGACGCAAATCTATGATGGTGCCCGCTACAGCTTCACCGCCCGCTTTGATCATGACTAAGGCCGGAAAGTCGCCTTTTATCGACGACTTTCCGGCTGCGGAGATCATGGGGCGTCAGGTAATTCCCCATTGAGCGCCGTCATGGCCTTTTCCCGCGCCCAATAGCGAATTTCCGGCAATTTTTCGAAATACCCCGATAGCGCCCCCGAACCCTCCAGTTCGATGAATCCACTGTCAAGATCATCAATAATGCCTGCCTTTTCAATTAATTGAACAGCCTCAGGACTATAGGCGACAAATTTGAAGTGCGCGAACGCATCGGATACAAAATCACGTGCCGGTGATAACTTTGAAAGCTTGTCCGCACCGGGGCCATTGGTCAGAATCACCGGAAAATCGAACAGTACAGACGGCCCGCCATCGACCTTATGCTGCACAGGAATCTTCGTGCCATCACTCAATTCTACCTGTCCCGGTGTCGAAGCCACAACCTCAACCGTAGCTCCTGCCGTTGTCGCCGTATCGACAATGGCTTTATAAAGCGCGGCGTCAGCCCCGTCACTTATCAGTATGCCGAACTTGCGCCCTTTAAGCAGCCCCGGATTTTTCTTGAGGATACTCAGCGCATCCGAAGGGGGTAAGTCCATGCGCGGGGCCTGTTTCGGCGTCGCGGCTTTCGGCAGCTTTTCCAGCCCCAATCCTTGCGCCACCACACGCGCCAGCTTCTCGTCAATATTCAGAAGGTGCGACACCATACGTGCACGGATATCCTCGCGTTCACATTTGCTCAGTTCGAAAACAAGCGCGTTCTGAATATGGATTTGTTCAACCTCGGTCTGGCTGATGTAGAACTGTCGTGCCTGACTGTAATGATCCGCAAAAGACTCCGGACGGATACGCATCTTCGGGCCATCCGCCGCTTCGGGATAGCTGCGGAACCCTTCCGGTGTTTCGCGTGGACCACCATCGGCCCCCAGTTCCGGCGTCCAGGAATTAGGCTCGTAATTGACGCGGCCCTTGGGGTTATTAAAGGCCATATGCCCGTCTTGCTGGAAATGAGCGAACGGACAGCGCGGCGCATTAATCGGTAATTGTGTGAAATTCGTACTGCCCAGACGCTTGAGCTGCGTATCCAGATAAGAAAAGTTACGCCCCTGAAGCAGGGGGTCATTGGTGAAATCAAGACCCGGCACGATGTTCTGCGTACAGAAGGCCACCTGCTCGGTTTCGGCAAAGAAATTATCCGGCATCCGGTTAAGCACCATCCGCCCGACCATGCGCAAAGGCACCAGTTCTTCGGGGATAAGCTTGGTGGAATCAAGCACGTCGAAATCGAACTGTTCGGCAAAGTCTTCGTCAAACAGCTGCAATCCTAACTCCCACTCAGGGAAATCACCGGCCTTAATGGCATTCCAAAGATCGCGACGATGGAAATCCGGATCGGCACCGTTGATCTTGACCGCCTCATTCCACACTACCGATTGCGAACCGAGCTTGGGCCGCCAGTGGAACTTGACGAAGGTGGACTTACCCTCTGCATTGATCATGCGGAAGGTATGGACACCAAAGCCCTCCATCATGCGATAGCTACGCGGAATGGCCCTATCAGACATGGCCCACATAACCATGTGCATAGATTCCGGCATAAGGGTGATAAAGTCCCAGAAATTGTCATGGGCCGCCGTCGCCTGAGGAAAGCCACGGTCAGGCTCCTGTTTGACGGAATGCACCAGATCGGGAAACTTGATCGGGTCCTGAATGAAGAACACCGGAATATTGTTACCCACCAGGTCCCAGTTCCCTTTCTGAGTATAGAACTTCACGGCAAAACCACGCACATCCCGCGCCAGATCAAAAGACCCCTTATTGCCGACAACGGTCGAAAAACGCACAAAAACGGGGGTTTGTTCACCGGCGCGCTGAAACAGATCGGCTGAGGTCACGTCCGCCAGACTGTCATAGGTTTCAAAAAAACCATGTGCCCCATAACCACGGGCATGCACCACGCGTTCGGGTATACGCTCATGGTCAAAATGGAAGAGTTTTTCACGAAGATGAAAATCCTCCATGGCCACCGGCCCGCGCTGACCGACCTTGAGCGAATTCTGATCATCCGACACCGGAACCCCGGTCTGTGTCGTCAGCACTACCTCGTCGGCACCGGCCTGCTGGTGGGTTTCGCCGCCCGGCCCTTGCTGAAAGGTCTGGTCAACGTTTTTGGCTTTGGTAAAAATCTGATCCTCGGTCTTGGCCATTTCCTGTCCGCCTTTATGATGTGGTGAAATGCTCGGAAACCTGTCAGGCAGGCCCGTAGTGACCGGTGGAAGCTAACAGCCCTTCCGTAAGTTAGCGTCCCCTCACCACCACGACAGGGATCAAGAATACATAAGGCCTGCCCCGGTCAGGCGGGGCAGGCAATCGTCGCCACGGCACAAAACGCCGGAAATCCGTATCTCCTATGCCTCACAATACCAGCATAAGCCGTCAGCCTTCGGTCGAAAGCTGACGGCGTTTATAGCGCTTTAAAAACGATAGTTCAGACCAACACGCAAGGTCTGTGATCTGACGTCACTTCTGACTTTACGACCATTTACCACCTCGGCTGAGCCGGTGTGATTTGTCTCATCATAGATGATGGCATTGGTGTCTGGATCACGAACATAGTCGTTAGTGAGGGGATCGCGTTGAGCCACTCGGGTGACATAGTTCTGAATGACCCCCGTGCGCGCGTCATCAAAATTGTGGCTCTTTTTACCAAAATCACTGTTGAGATATTCCCCCTTAAGCGACCAGTTATCGCTCAGGGCAAACTCAGCCCCAAAACCCGCCACCCAGCCGGTGCGCGTGACCTTATCGCTTTCGCTGAAATAGCGCTGCGTGTTGTTCGGATTAACGCCGGCGGTCATACCGCGAAACTGTTCACGCGTCTCTTCGGTCTGCAAGGCCGCCAGACCGGCGGTGCCATAGACCAGTGTCCGGTCAAAGGCGTAGCCCACACGCCCGCGCAGATTGGCATAGAGTCTGGCTTCGCTGCGATAGGCCGCTTCCGCCGACTGGTTACGGATCAGGTTCGCGCTTTCACCGGTCTTAATGCTGTAAGACCCTTCAGCCGTACCCGAAGACACCTCTGCTTCGACACCCATGACCCAGCGATTTTGCAGTTGCCGGTTATAGCCTGCAACAAAGCCGCCCGTGACCCCATCCCCTTTGAACAGGCCGCTTTCATCAGAAGAACTGCCATCACCCAGCGTTACCTTTGCGTCGGATTCATAATTCACCGCGCCGGTCAGTCCCCCGATGTAGAAACCCGACCAGTCGCCATCAAAAGCGGCCAGACGGCTGTCATAACCCAGAGCCTGATGACGTTTTGACGCTGACTTCGGCCCACCGTACTGGCTCGTCAGGCTCAGGCGCACGGTGCGTCCCGGCGACGGGGTGCGCGCCCGTGTCAGGGCATCCATATAGAAACGATTACCGACATTTTCGACACTGCCATTGATCGTCAGATGGTCGTTCACCTCATAACTGCCGAACAGGTCATAAACCGCATAGGATACCCAATCGGACGGGTTGGAGCTTCCGGTCGAGATCGCCTTGCGCCCGACGGCCCGTTCACCGGCAAAAACGGTACGTAGCCCGAGGGTCAGCTTATCCGACAGGAAATGCCCGCCAAAGGTGACGCTGCCGGCATATTCCGGCGGCACGGCCTGGGACATATAGTCGTTGCCGCTGGTGTAATCGCCGCACGGCTCATAGCTGTTTTCGCCGGTCGCATTACAGAACTGCACATCTGTGTAGCGATTGATATTGCCTTCGATAAACAGATTGCGAAAGCCATAGTCGAACGCCACTTCCACGCCACGGAAGTGAACCTCGGGCACATTGGTATAGGTACGGTAATTGGTCGGCAGACCAAAGGCCGTACCATATTCGCGCATAATGAAGTCTTCGTAGCTGTTGTCAAAATAGGCAAGCTTGAGCTTCAGACGATCCGTGTCCGAGAACAGGCCGTCGCGCAAAATATTGAAGCCGAATTCGACATTTTTCGACACTTCCGGACGTAACAACGGGTTGGGCCGGATCAGATCATCCATATCCAGAAGCGTCTCACGCAAGGTGGCCGGACGCCAGCCTTCGGCATAGCTGGCAAACAGTTGCAGACCGTCCGCTGGCGAAACGGTCACCCCGACACGCGGGTTAAGACGACTGTCGCGCAAGGACAAAGGGGCCTGATTACGCCAGTTGGCACCGCGCGTGCGGAAGGCTTCCTGACTTAGGCCACCCGACAGACGCACCCATTCATTTACATCAAGATCAGCATTAATATAGGCACGGCTGACGTGGCGCTTGCCATCAAACGCCGTATTATCGCCCCATGGCCGAGGGTTGCGAACGCGGTTCCGTGACTCCTCAAACGAATATTGCGCGCCATATTTCAGCGACAGTTCACCAAATCCCGTATTGAGGAAGGCACGGTTCCATATATCTGTACCGCTGGTGACGCTTGAGACCTGACTGTCCATCGTCGCCCAGTAGTCTTCGATGTCGCTGACCCATAGTTCGGCATGCAGGTCGATCAGGCGGCTATCGGCCGGTTTCCAGCGATATTTCGCCGTGTAGACGTTCGACAGAACCTCGCTGATCGGCTCCTGAGCGATCCAGGCCCACTGACTGAAGGGGTTGTTGGCGTCCGGATATTCTTCACCATATTGGCTGTCGTAGCGGATATAACCCAACTCAATCGCATGACCATCCCCGTAACGCACCGTGCCCTTCAGAAGCACGGATTGCGTTTCCTGAGAGGTGTTGAAAATCTCACCCCCCCGTTGATAACGCGTCATGGGATGTTCGGTCACCACACCGGTACGTGGCGCGATCAGTTCAATCGTACTGTTGCCGTTTTTACCACCATAATAGTTGCCGTTCACCCGCTCGACAAAGCCCGCGACAAATTCAAAACGGTCAGCCTTATAGGCACCGGTCACGCTAAGGTTACGCGCATCCGTTGACAGGCCCCGATCACGACCGAACTGCTGAATCTGGTTGCCGTTGGATATGGGCGACGGATCGACCGTATTGTCATGCACACCGGCACGAATACGGAAACCAAAACGATTGCCTTCGCCCACCAGATCATGCGCAATCAGGGTACGCATATTGACGACACCGCCCATGGCACCGGCACCATAGGCACTGTCGGACGGACCTTTGGAAACGTCAATCCCGCCGATCAGGTCAGGATCGACAAAGGTACGGCTGCTGGCCCCGCCATAGCCACGATAGGTAGAGGTCGTCTGTGCCGCGCCGTCAATTAGTGTCGCCACGCGGTTCATACCCTGAAGGCCGCGAATATTGAGATCAAGCGACTGACCATTGCGGTTGCCTGCCGAAATTACCCCCAGCGTATTCAGGAACATATCTCCCGTTGAGGTCGGCGGAATACGCTCGATCTGCTCGCGGGTGATGTGGCTGACTGAACCCGCTGTGGCAAATGGACTGTCGGCATCAAAGCCTTCGTCAGATATCCCGCGCGATCCTGAAACCATCCCACCAGCGGTGTTCACCGTGCCCTCAACCCGAATGGCCCCCAGTTGCAATGCCCCCGCTGAGGCCGGTGCCTTCTCAAGTGTAAAGGCCGTCGCCCCTGTCTGACGATAGGTCAGACCGGTGTCGGCCAGCAAACGCGACAGACCATCCGACACACCATAGCTGCCCTTAAGACCTTTGGACGACACGCCTCGCGTCAGTTCAGCGCTGTAGAACAACTCAATGCCCGCCTGTTCGGAAAAGCGGTTAAGCGCCTGCGTCAGCCCCCCCGCAGGAATGTCATAGCTGTGTCCAGCCTGTGCCTGCGCCAGCGCCGGAAAAGCCACAAACCCCGAAAGCGCCGTTGTCGCCAGAAGGCACGATGCCAGAACCCCACGCAGTCTTACGCTGTTTTTACCCGAACCCATTATCTTAACCTGTCTCCTGAACATCATCGGGCATACCGCACCATTTGCGAATGCCCCTCAATATTAAGAGACGTCCGGCACGCAGGTCTGTGTAACCGCTCCGGTCATTTTATTTAGGGATGCAGCAGCACCAGCCCGCCAGGCAGACGCGTCGTGCGAATCATAAGCGCCATTTCAATGGCGGTCAGGGCGGCACGCGTGTCATCGGTGCGGAACGAGCCGCTGAAACGCTGTCGTGACAGGGCCTGATCCGTAATCACAATGCGCCCCTTGTGATAAAGGTTGAGTTCCCGCACCACATCACCCAGCGGACGATCGGCAAAGACCAGACGCCCGCGCATCCATGCCGAAGCATCCGCAACCTCAAGCCGGTAAGCTTTTGTCAGACCCTGCGCCCCGTAATTGACGCCCTCACCCTCGCCAAGGGTTATGTGGTGGCTCGCCGCCTCAACCCGCACACTGTGCTCCGTGACAAAGACCTGATGCTGTGCCCTGTCGTGCCGGACAATGAACTCAGTCCCCAGCGCCGTCGTCGCGCCGTTTCCTGCCTCAACCGTGAACGGACGCGCCGCATCCTTTGCCACCGTAAAGGCCGCCTCACCTTTCAGCAACCGCACGGTGCGCCGCTCAGGCGCATAATTTACCGCCACCGCGGCCTGACTATTGAGATGGATGACCGAGCCGTCCTCAAGCCGGATCTGGCGCGTTTCACCCGTCGCGGTCATGTAGTCTGCCCCAAGCCGCGTCGGCAGGTCATAGGCCGCTCCAGCCACCCCAAGGGTCAGACAGGCCGCCAGAGCCGCACCTGTAACCTGCCCAAAGCGGCGACGCCTGATGCGCCTCTGCCGCTCTAAAGCGCCCTCTACCGGTGCCGCCCCCATCTGCGCCCAAACGGTTTCCAGCCGCTCAAAGGCCGCCCGGTGACGCACATCTGCCGCCAGCCAGCGCACCAGTTCTGCCATCTCCGCAGGCGTCAGGGTTCCGGCGTCACGCTCGGTCAGCCAGCGCGCTGCCGTCTGACGGATATCTCCGTCAGACGCCGCTTCTGTTTCTGGCGATTGCCTTATAACCATAATATCCCGTACCTGCCCGCCGCCCCGTGCGGATCGCGGGGTGTGTTCATATCTTATGACGCTTGCGTCTGGCAAACTGTGTAGCCCGACACGAAATAATGCTAATTATACGAAGATAAGCGCGTATCACAATGCAACAGAGCGGTACGCAGATGCTTGAAAACCATGCTGCGGCTCAGACCCATTCGCGTGGCGATGTCATCCACCGTCAGTTCCTCGAATTTGCGCAGGCGGAATATCTCACGACACTGCGGGCTGAGTTCCTCAAGCGCCGTCAACACAATGCGCAGGTTTTCCTCATCAATCAGCGCCTTTTCTGCGGAGGCCACCGGTGCCATGGCATCAGGCATCTCGCCATTCTCAAACAGAACCGCATGCCGCCGGTCAGCCCTTAGGCGATCGGTCGCCAGATTTGACGTCAGCCGATAGAGATAGGCCTTGGGATTAAGGATCGGCGGATCATCTTCGACGCGCTGGATTTTAAACCACAGGCTCTGGGTGACATCCTCCGCCGCCGTCAGGCTGCCCACAATTCGTCGCGCCAGCCTTATCAGGGACGGACGTTCCGAAATCAGCAATCGGGAAAGCAGTGCGGAATTAGCAGGCATGTCTTATCTGAAGGTCACGGGATACGCCGTGACCCTACATGTATTGAGAATAATTCGCAATAACTTCGCGGTCATCGAATGAAAAATTCCACCGGCACAGTGATTTCTATGGGGTTGCCTGTTACATCTTCGGGTGGTTTCGGCAGGGGCACACTGCGCCTGAGCATGTTCAGGGCTTCGCGATCAAGCGCGGCATAGCCGGATGAACGATCGACCTTAGACGTCACAACACGCCCGTCCCGATCCATTGAAAAGCGTAACCAGACCACGCCCTGCTGTCGCCGTGACCGGGCGTCAGCCGGATAGCGCTTGTTCTTCTCCAGATGGCTCATCAGACGCATTTGCCAGGTTTGGGGCGAGCTTGAGGCCAAAGGTGCCGGCGGGGCCGGACGTGACAGCGGAGCCGTCGTTTCCGGCGCAGGCGTAGCATCGACCATTGGCGATACCTCCGGCACTGGTGGCGGCGCAGGAATAGGCTTCACATCCGTCGGCAGGGTACGGGTTATGATCCGCTCCATCGGTTTCGGTCTGGCCTTTGACGCCGCCGCCTCAACCTGCTTCGGCCCCTCCGGTTGCTCCGAAGGCGGTTCCGGTGGTGCCTGAAGGTGAACCATCTCAACCGCAATGGACGGCTCTTCAAAAAGCATAGGGTCAGGCGTGCTGACCTTCCAATAGGCCACCATCATCACAGGCACGATGTGAAAGGCCACCGCACAGCTAAGCCCCGCCCCCCAGCGGGACTTAGCCTTATGCCGCTGATCCAGCATCATCGGCGTAAGGGATGGTTGTTTCACCTCAGTCACGATATTGCGCGTCACAGGCAGGGCGGCCTCAAACATGGCGTCACGCTTCGTATTGGGCCTGAACCAGCGCATGGACACGTTTGAACGCCGTTTCCGCACCAGCGGTGACCCGCGCCTCCTCTTCAGTCGTGAGGGCAATTTCATCGAGCGCCTTGGTAAAGGTCTTCCAGTGCAGGCCACGACCTTCATCCGCCGGTGCCAGATGACGTGCGCCATGACCCGCATCCAGCCCCAGCTTTGCGGCAAACTTCAGAAGGAAAGCCGCCCCAAGATTGGAGCCTTCGGCCACATAAAGCCAGCCCAGCGCCGTCGGCAGGTCCACCTCACCGGCATGGAAATGGGGCGCCCTGTCCGCAACCGGCAATTCCGCCCCCACATCCCCCAGATCGTGAACAATATCATCGAAACGACGACGCCCCTTCAGGTCCGGCAGCAAAGCGTCCAGCACAGGCTCATCATAAAGCCTATAGATATCACGATGAAACAGATACTGTACCTTGAGAAAACGGGTATAGTTTTCAACACTCGCAAACGGGTTATGCGCCATGATGGTCTTATCCAGACGCTCATGCGTGTCCGTCGTAAGGCCCTTTAACCGCTTGGAACGGCTCTCGTTTTCAATAACTTCCACCACTATTTCTTACTCCGCAATATGACCGGATACAGACCCGCGGCATTAAATATGCGCCGCCTGCATCTGAGAGGCAGACGCAAAAAACTGCCCTCATATGAGTAAGACGTTTGTCAGGACGAATAATTCAGCCCTAAGGCTACTTTTTCACTGATGATGCCCCTCACCCCTGAAAAAGCTTCATTATCTGCCTTGATAAAGCTTTGCGAATAAGTCACCATCGATCACAAATAATCAATATGCCTCAGGAAAAGGGAAAACGTCATGGACCGGAGGGGTTTAAACCGCCGCAAGCTGAACAGTGCTTTGGGGTTAGGGCTTTTGAGCCTTCCCCTCATGTCTGCCTTACCCAACCGGGCTGCCGCCACCCTTGCCAGGCGTCCCTGGCCGTTTCTGATTGGCGCAGACGTTTCATGGATACCTCAGGACGAAGCGCAGGGCGCGGTCTATTTCGACAAGGGCATCCAGAAAGATCCGCTCGATATTCTCAAAGACGCTGGTTTTAACGCTATAAAACTGCGCCTGTTTGTCGATCCTGAAAATGGCTATTCCCGACGTCAGCCGGACAAGAAATGGTGTGGCATCGATCAAACCATCGCCTTTGCCCGACGCATCAAGGCGGCCGGAATGCATCTGTCGCTTACCCTGCACTACAGCGATACATGGGCCGATCCGGAACACCAGAGCCTGCCCGCAGCGTGGAAGGACTTTTCCTTCACTCAGCTTACCGACGCGGTCTATAAACACACCCATGATAGCCTGCTGGCCATGAAAGCGGCAGACGTTGCCCCTGATCTCGTTCTGATTGGCAACGAAACCACCTTCGGCATGTTATGGCCGCACGGGCGTGTCCCCCTGACCATTCCGACCGGCAATCCGGTCACAGACGCCAACCACATGAAAGTCGATGCCGCGGGCGGATTTGATAATTTCGCCACCCTGCTCAAGGCCGGATTGTCGGCCTGTGGCGACACCGTACCGACAGCTAAAACCGCGGTTCATAATCATCTGGGCCGTCACTGGCCTATCGTGGAAAACTGGATAGACAATCTGCTTAAACGTGACGTGCGTTTCGACGCCACCGGCTTTTCCTGCTATCAGCAGGCAGAAGAAGGCGACTGGGAACGCACCTTCCGCGAATATGTAAAACGCTATCCCGATCTCGGCTTCTTCGTCGCGGAATATTCCAGCCGCAAAACCTATGTCAATGAGATCACCCATGCGCACCCGTCGGGCTGGGGGGCCTATATCTGGGAGCCCACCCGCCATCAGGAAGCTGTGTTTGACAAAGACGGCGAAAACGCAGGCGAAGGCCCGCGTCCCAACCTTATCTCTCAGGGTCTGAATGCGGCTGAAGCGCCCGGCTCAACCCCGGCTACGGGTGCTCCTCAAAGATGGCGCAGCCCGGGCGGCCGTTATGACAGTAATACCTTTCTTGATACCTACCGGCAGATGGCCCACAGCTACAGGTAACCGGATGCCATTGTGTGCCGTTGAAACTCTAGCGATTGATGAACTTGTGCCCTGAGTGACGTCCTTGAGCGACGCAATCAGGGCATTGCCATCAACCCTAAGGTGTTAGCCAAAAAAACACCCGAAAACCTCACTCTGCTAACATACGATTAATCATATCATGCCAGATGGTAACCTTAGTTCTGGTAATAGAATACCATGGCTGGCTTTATTGTTCCGTTTCGCGTACCTGCTACAGTTGCCGATCTAACGCCAGTTCACCTCCCTAAACGCACACCTCTTCGCCGACATTTGCTTGTCAGTGTATTCAGTCTCCTGGCCGGAGGGACGACGCCTTTGATGGCGCAAAACGCGGCCCTGCCTCAGGGGGGAACAGTAGTGCGCGGCGAAGCCACACTTTCCCGCCCTGCCCCCAATCTGCTGACGATTGATCAGGCGTCACAACGGGCCGTAATTGACTGGACCGATTTTTCTATCGGCTCAAACCATCAGGTCGATATCCGCAACGGTAGCGGCGCGACGCTTAACCGCGTACTCGGCGGTCAGATTTCACAGATCGACGGCCTTCTGAGCAGCAGCGGCTCGGTCTATATCATGAACCCCAACGGGGTGATCGTCGGGGCGGGCGGTCGTGTTCTGGCCGGTGGTAATTTCGTGGCCTCGTCACGGCCCTTTGATACCGACGCCTTCATGAACGGCGACAGCCTGCGTGCCCAGGGTGCGTCAGGCGGCGACATCATCAATCAGGGTGAAATATTATCCCGTCAGGGCAGTGTGGTGCTGATCGGACGCTCCGTCACCAACAGCGGTCACATTTCCGCTGACAACGGCACGGCCTCACTGGTGGCTGGTGATGATGTGCTTCTGACCACGCTTGAGGATCAGGGCAGCCGCATCTTTGTGGCCTTAGGCGATGCGCAAGCCACCGAAGACCATGTCACGCAGGATGGACGCATTACGGCCGCCGCGGCTTCGCTGCAATCGGCAGGCGGCAATATCTACGCACTGGCTGGCAACCGCGACAATCTGGTTCAGGCTACGGGCACGCAAACCATAGGCGGTCAGTTGTGGCTGTCTGCGCCCACGGGCACGGTAGCGGTTTCAGGCAACCTGATTGCGCGTAACGACGACGGCAACGGCGGGCGGATTAACGTCAATGGTCAGACTGTTAACCTACGCAGCAGCGCCGTACTTGATGCACGCGGCACATCCGGTGGTGAAATCGTCGTCGGTGCCGATGCTTACGGCACGGCTCAGGGGCTGGCAGCGCACGCAACCCTTGCGGACGGGGTCAGCCTGCTGGCAGGCGGGGCATCCGGTGGCGGACGCATCGAAACCTCGGCGCGCCATCTTGAGATTGGAAAGGCACATATTCGCGCCGGAAAGGGCGGCGAATGGCTGCTTGATCCCGATGATCTGCTGATCGATGCGGGCGCCGCACAAACCATTGTCGACACGCTGAATGCAGACACGAACGTGCACCAGCAGACCACGGCAGGCGGCACGGGCGGCAGCGGTGATATCACCGTGGCCTCGGACATCATCTGGACAGGCACCGGTAACCTGACGCTTGAGGCGTTCAATAATATTAACGTCAGTGCCGACATTTCCGGCGTCGGTTCAACCACCCTGATTGCCGGCAATGATATTGACGTTCACAGCACCGTTTCCAGCAGCACCATCAATATTACGGCCGACAATCAACTGACCCTGCATGGCGGGAGCCTTAATGCCGTCGGCGACATCATCCTGAATGCGCCGCGCTTTGATAATCACGGCGCAAACCTCAATTCGGACAGTGGTCGCTGGCTCGTCTACACCAATGATCCGGCGCTCAATGTCACCGAAAGCATGACGCCCGATTTCTATCAGTATAATGCCTCGACCGGTTCAACGGTTCTGGGGTCTGGTAACGGGATGCTGTTCAGCATTAACCCGAACATTTCCATCACACTGGGGCCGATCACCAAGACCTATGACGGCACCACCCTTGCCGTGCTGAACGACAGCAATACCACCGTCACCGGCCTGCACACAGACGACAGCTGGACGCTGGACGGCACCTTCTCCAACAAGGACGCAGGCACGGGCCGGACGGTTACCGGCTCCAATTTCACAGTCGAGCGCGCTGGCGTAGCGGTTCATGGCTACAGCCTGACAGATGCCACCCCGACCACCAACCTGGGCACGATCGATCAGGCCATCCTGACCGGTCTGATCGTCGGCACGCCGTCGAAAGTCTATAACAAGACCACCACAGCCAGCCTGTCGTCCGCCAACTATGCCTTTGACGGACTGGCCGCCGGAGAATCAATCACCGTCCGTCAGGCCGCCAGCGTCGCCTATGATTCTGCCGATGCCGGTGCACGGATCGTGGATGCCACCTTTGCCGCCACCAGCTTTTCAGCCGGGGCGGATACGCTTTTATCAAACTACGTCCTGCCTACCACGGCGACCGGCGTGGTTGCCGACGACAAGACCTATAACCGCCAGATCACCACGTCTCTCAACACCGACAATGCCGCGCTCTATGGCGTTCTGGTAGGTGACGATGTGACACTCGACCTCAGCGGCGCGACAGGCTTTTTTGCCGATTATAATGCCGAAGCCGACAAGGTCGTTATGGCCAGTGGCTTTACCCTTAACGGCACAGAGGCGGCTAACTATTACCTCATTCAGCCGCAGGGCCTTAAGGCCACCATTAACCGGGCTGGCCTGAGTGTCACCGGTGTGACGGCTTCGAACAAGATATATGACGGCACGACCGACGCCACGCTCAGTCTGGGCAGTGCCGGTTTGAGCGGCGTCAGCGGCGGCGATAATGTCGCCCTGTCCACAACCGGCGCCAGTGGCAATTTCATTTTCTCCAGCGCAGGCTCGAATATCAGCGTTAACACGTCCGGCTTTACCTTGACCGGAAACGACCGCAACAATTACAGCCTCAGTCAGCCCTCAAGCCTGACGGCGGATATTACCCCGCGTGCCCTTACCCTTAACCTCACCGGCACCCCGACTAAGGTCTATAACGGCCTGACCAATGCCTATATCAACGCTTCCCATTATGAACTGACAGGCTTCATCGCCGGTGAAGGCGCGGCCATCACCCAGACATCGCAGGCCCATTATGCTTCGCAGAATGCGGGCACGCACACGATTACGGCCACCATCGCCCCTTCGGACTATTCGGCCAATAGCGGCACCAGCCTGGCAAACTATATCCTGCCGACTTCGGTGACAGGCACTGGCACCATCACCCGCGCGCCGATTCTCATGCAACTCGAAGGGAACCCGATCAAGGAATATGACGGCAATACGACAGCGACGCTTAATCCGTCCAACTTCCTTCTGTGGGGCTTCATTGACGGCGAAAGGCGCGACGGTTAACCAGACCGTTGGCACCTATAGTGACAAGGATGCCGGTTTCCGTGATGTCAGCGTAAGCATCAGCGAAAGCGATCTGACCGCCAGTGCTGGCACCCTGCTGTCTAACTACAGCTTCCCGACACTGGTATTCGGGGTTGGCACGATCACACCGGCAAGGCTGGGCGGCCATATATACGCCGAAATCATCAACAATCCGACCAAGACCTATGACGGCACGACCGTCGCCTATCTGACAGCGAGCAATTTCAATCTGACGGGCTTCGTGGCTGGCGAAGGGGCTACAGTCACCCAGACGGTGGGCACCTACGGCAACAAGAATGCCGGCGTTCAACCGGTTATGGCCACGCTGACGGCGGGAGATTTTGTCGCTAATTCGGGCACAAACCTGTCAAACTACATCCTGCCGACCCAAGCCTATGGTACAGGAACGATACAACGTGCTCTCATTGCAGCGTCCATTTCTGGTGATCCAACCAAGGTCTATAATGGTACGCGTACGGCCGAACTGACGGCGGCAAACTATGCCTTTTCCGGCTTTGCCAGCGGAGAAGGTGTCACGGTCGCCAATGGTCTTGATGTCCGGTATGACCATAAGGATGCCGGTGCGCGCACGATCACAGTCAATTTCGCCGCCACCAGCCTTGTGGCCAATAATAACACCTTGCTGCTGAACTATATATTGCCGACGACGGCAACGGGCACAGGCACCATTACCCGCGCACCGGTCACAGTGGTGGGGGCCGTTGCCAATAACCGCGTCTATGACGCCACCACCCTTGCCACGCTCAATCTCGGCAATGCGCGTTTGTACGGCCTGATCGACGGCGATGTGATTTCTCTCGACACCTCCGGAGTCATCGCGACATTTGGCTCCGCCGATGCCGCAAACGGCAAGGGTGTTACCGCAAGCGGCTTCGACATTGGCGGGCAGGATGTCCATAACTACCAACTGTTTCAGCCTACAGGCCTGAGCGCTAACATTACCCGCAAAGCCCTTACCCTCAGCCAGATTACGGCCCTGAACCGTGCCTATGACGGCACGACAAACGCCGCGCTGAATACCGCTTCGGGCATATTGAATGGCGTTATAGGAACGGATGCCGTCAGCGTTAACACGGCAGGCATCAGCGGCACGTTTGCTGACAAGAACGTCAATACCGGCATAGGCGTGACCTTAAGCGGCCTCGGCCTGAGCGGGGCGCAGGCAGGCAACTATACGATTGCTTCCAGCGTAACCGATGCGCTGATCGGCCAGATCACCCCAGCCGCCCTGACCGTCAGCGGCGTGGTGGTCAATAATAAGGTCTATGACAGATTAAGAACAGCCACCTTCTCAAGTTATGGCACCCTGTCCGGCCTGCTGGGATCAGACGATGTGATCCTCGACCCGGGTGCGGTTACAGGTCAGTTCAACAGCAATGCCAATGTCGCCAATAATAAAGGCGTAACCGTATCCGGCTACAGCATCAGCGGCAGTGATATGGGTAACTATACCTTCACGCAGCCTACAGGTGTTACAGCTAATATCACCCCTAAAACCCTGACCGTTGCGTCCGTGCAGAAAACATATAATGGCAATCGGGCAAACAACGGAGCCACCTATCGTTTGGCGGGTGTTATCTCCAGCGATACGGTTACGATGTCGGCCACTAACAACGCCAGCGCCTTTGGCGACAAAAATGTTGCCGGTCAGTGGAACGGTTTATCAGTTGATAATGGCATCAGCATCAACCTGACCGGCGTTACACTAAGCGGCGCACAAAGCGGCAACTACACGATTGCGTCAACGGTAACCAACGAGGCCATTGGCATCATTACGCCGAAAAACCTGACCGCGGCCATTATCAACAACCCGACTAAAACCTACGACCGGACGAATACTGCCACCCTCACCAGCGCCAACTTCACCTTGTCGGGTTTCATTACCGGCGAAGGCGCAAGCGTCATCCAAACAACTGGCACCTATAATTCCGTCAATGCGGGTTCGCGCACCGTGACCGCCACCCTGGCCCCAGGCGACTTCACAGCCAATGGCGGCACACTTCTGTCGAACTATAATCTGCCCACGACCGCCACAGGTGCGGGCACAATCAATAAGGCCACAGTAACCATCAGCGGCCTTACGGCGAACAATAAGATTTACGACACCACTACCTCTGCCACGCTTTCAGGCACAGCCACTCTTAACGGCATAGTGTCAGGGGATACGATTACCCTCAATGCCTCGGGCGCGACCGCTGTATTTGCCAGCCCTGATGCCGGTACCGGCATCACCGTCACGGCTACGGGCTTTGCCCTGAGTGATAGCACCAACTACCTCCTGACCCAGCCAACGGGCCTGAGCGCCAATATTGCAACCGCCAACCTGACCCTGACGCGTGTCGAGCGCGTCTATAATGCAGGCACCGGCCTTGCGGGCAGCACCTATACTCTGGCTGGAGTCATCGGCGGTGACGACGTCGGGGTCAATACAAGCGGGATCACCGGTAACTTCGCTAACAAAAATGTCAACACCGGTATCAGCCTGAGCCTCACAGGTCTGGCGCTTAGCGGTGCCCACGCCAATAATTACGTGATCAATTCTACTGTCACCGATGCACAGATCGGCGTAATCACCCCCGCAACGCTTACCTTAAGTGGGATTGCGGCTCTCAGCAAAATATATGACGGATCAACAAACCTGATGCTGGACAACAGCGGCCTCACGCTTAATGGCCGTCTGGGAACCGATGATCTGGAATTAAGTGCGCTGGGCGCAACCGCTGCCTTTGGAACGGCAAATGTCGGCACCTATACGATCAATGCCAGCGGCTATAGTCTCGGTGGGCAAGATGCCGGGAACTATATCCTCACCCAGCCGACGGGACTGAGCGCTTCTATCACACCCAAGGCGTTGACGGCAGCCATCATCGGCACGCCCACAAAGACCTATAATGGCAACACCAATGCGGCCCTGACTAACGCTAACTTTGCCATGTCAGGCTTCGTTACCGGCGAAGGCGCAAGCGTTACCCAGACCACAGGCACCTATGCCTCTGCTGATGCCGGTTCACGCAACGTAACCGCCAATCTCGCTTCCGGTGATTTCTCGGCCAATAGCGGTACACTTTTGTCGAACTATACCCTGCCGACAACCGCCACCGGCGCGGGCCTGATAAATCAGGCTGTGCTGACCGCAGCCATCATCAACACGCCAACCAAAACCTATAACGGCAACAACACTGCCGCCCTGACCAACGCCAACTTTGCCCTGTCAGGCTTCATCTCAGGCGAAGGCGCAAGCGTTACCCAGACCACAGGCACCTATGATTCCGTCAATGCCGGTAACCGTAACGTCTCCGCCATCTTGGCCTCAGGCGACTTTACCGCCAACAGCGGCACGCTTTTGTCGAACTACGTCCTGCCAACCGACGCCACCGGTGCGGGTCTGATCAATCAGGCCATACTTACCGCCGCTATCATAGGCACACCCACAAAGACCTATAACGGCAATGCTGACGCGGCTCTGACCGACGCTAATTTCACCCTGTCAGGCTTCGTCACTGGCGAAGGCGCAAGCGTTACCCAGACCACAGGCACCTATGATTCCGCTAATGCCGGCGCGCGCGGTGTGTCGACCACCGTGTCCGATGCCGATTTCCGTACCGATGGTTCAACCCTGATGTCGAACTATGACTTACCGGCCAGCATCACCAGTACCGGTCAGATCGGCCGTAAAAACCTGTCGGCAGCACTGGTCAATGTCAGCAAACCCTATGATGGCACCACAGACGCGCCCCTGACCGGCAGCAACTTCGTGTTTGAAGGCTTCATCACCGGCGAAGGCGCGACATCTATTCAGACCAGCGGTCAGTTCGCGGGTTCGGTCGTCGGCACGCATGACGTATCCGCCACCCTTAGCCCGTCCGACCTGATTGCTGATACCGGCACCTTGCTGGACAATTACGTGTTGCCAACCCGCGCCGAGGGTCAGGGCGTCATTTCCCCGACCACCATGGACATAGCCTCGATCACCGCGCGCGCTTGGGGGTAGCGACAAGCCAACTGAAACCCAGAAGCAAACCGCCCTGCGCCTGACCTTCGTTGTCGCCAATCCGCGTATCTATATCCCCTATCCGGCACCGGATGCACTGGCCACCTGGCGCACTAATGGCTTCGGCAGCCTGCCAAGCATCATGGTGCAGGTACAGGCCAGTGCCGAAGACAGCCAAAACGGCGGCGTAATGCCGATCATCAACTCTACCGAACAAATCCTGTTACAAGGCGACAAGAGCAAAAAATGGCGTATCGAATTCAGCCCGCCCCCTCCACTACCGGCTGCCCTGTCAATGCAGGTCGGGATGAATCCGTAATGTCACAGTCTTACACCCGTCCCCTCGCCCGCCGCTGGCTGGCCCTTCTGATGCTGTCCGCTTCAGTATTACCCGTCGCAAGCTTTGCGCAGGACTATGAGCGCGTCGCCCCGAAGTTGCCCGCCCCTGTTGAAGTGCCCCCGCCTGAGGCCCCGGCCCTGCCCGCGCCGGTAAGTACCGACCAGACGGTGCTGATTCCGGAACTCAAAGGCCTTGTGTTCGTAGAAAGCATCGATGCTATCAGCGAGGACGGCCTTACAGCTGAGGCCGCCCCCAGCGGCATTGCCGCTCATGGCGTGAAGCTGGTGGACACAAGCCTGCGCGCACAATTACAGCCCTACCTTAACAACCCCCTGACGCGCTCAGGCCTTGAGCAGATCACCTATCTGGTGCGTGAACATTACCGGTTGCGGGAGCATCCTTTCGTCGAAGTGACCGTGCCACCGCAAAACGTGCAAAACGGGGTGGTGCAGATCATCATCACCGAATATCGCGTCGGTGAGGTAAAGGTGACGGGCAACCGTTATTTCTCCGAAGATCATATCCGTTACCTGAGCGACCTTGAGCGTGGCGAGCGCCTGACCCTCAAGGGGTTGAGGCGTGATATTGATACCCTCAACCAGAACCCCTTCCTGACGATCAATGCCGTCATCCAGCCTGGCGCGGAAACCGGCCAAAGCGACATCATCCTCGAAGCCACTGACCGCCGTCCCTGGCGCGTTTATGCCGGTTACGACAATCAGGGTGTGCGCTCACTGGGGCGCGACCAGTGGAATATCGGGGTTAACTGGGCCAATGCCTTCGGTTTAGGCCATATCCTGTCCTATCAGTATACCCGCAGTTTCACGGGGCGCTACGCTTCCCACTCCCTGAGCCATGTCACACCGCTGCCTCACGGCCACAAGATCCTTGCCTACGGGTCATATGCGACCCAGACACCGTCCATTGCACCGGGCTTCAAATCCGAAGGCCATTCCGGCCAGATCAGCCTGCGCTACGTCTATAACCTGCCTGATTCTGCACATCTGAAGCACGACCTCCAGATCGGCGCCGATTTCAAGCGCACAGATAACAACCTTGAATTTGCCGGTTTCTCACTTCTGGAAACCGCCGCCGAGATCGTACAGATTCCCCTGACCTATGATCTTACCGTGGTCGATGGCTACGGCCAAACCACCGTGCAGAACATGCTCGTCCATGCGCCGGGTGACATGAGTGACCACAATACCGACGAAGCCATTCGCGCGCTCGTCCCCGGCTCAGGGGCAAACTATACCTATAACCGTCTGTCGGTTACACGCACCACCCAACTCCCTGAGGGCATGATCTGGTCATTGCGCGGCACAGTGCAGACCACCAATCGCAACCTGCCCTATAGTGAGCAGCTTGGCGGCGGCGGCATCGGCAGTATTCGCGGCTATTTCCCCGATACAGCCCTGGGCAGTGAAGGGGTGATGATTAACAGCGAACTGCGCACACCGGCTTTCCGGCCTTCGGTTTTGTTCGGGCAATCCTCGGGTACTGATCTGCTTCAGATCGGGGTGTTCTATGACTACGCTCGCCTGAGCCAGCGCACGCCCTTGCCGGATATTGCCAGCACTGTAAAGCTGTCCAGCTTCGGCTTTAACGTCCACTACGCGCTTGGCCGCACAATGGATTTGCAAATCGAAGCCGGTAAGCAGTTGCACCGCGCACCCGGCGAAAGTAAGCGCGGAGCCGAAGCCGCGGTGGTCCTTTCGTTCTCTTACTAACCTTGTTTAACGACGCTTCTTGTCGAATGCTTCTCTCGCAGGCTGAACACGCAAGAGCGTGTCTTTGCAAGAGCATATCTTTGACAGCGTGGCCTTTGCGGTGACTTGAATACACTGGGCGTGGCCGCCGAAGGTTGATGGCCCCCGCATCCAGTGTGTTCTTGACGCGTGGTGTTCTTGACCCGTGGTGTTCTTGATATGAGCAGCATAGTATTTCCCGATCATCTCGACCGGGATCTGGATTGGGTTCAGGCTGCGTATAACGCGCTCCGCAGACAGAGAGAATCCACCTCAATGCCCCGCCCTTAATCAGGTTTCTGCCGAGGACTCGGGAATAATACTAAAGTCACCATCTGCCTCGAGTACGGCAAATCTAATCTGATCCAGCCGCTCCAGACCATGCTGCTCGCGCGCCGCGACGCTGATGTCGTCAAGCGTGACACGTGACTTCCTGATCTGTTTATAGTCAGGTTTTCCGAGCGCGATTAAAACCGTAGGACTGCCATCCAGAGCGAGACCGGCTTTCGGGAACCATAATTTGATGTAGGACAAGCCGATATCCAGAGTAAACAGTACAACGATCAATACGAAGGCGTTAGTCAGCGAAAAATCATTGCCCAACAGGGCCTGCTGCGTGGTTTCGGCCACGATAAGCAGCAACACCAGATCAAATGGCGTCATCTGAGTTATGGTCCGACGGCCTGATAACCTCAGCACAATCAGCAACACAAAATATATGACGGCGCCTCTTATGACGGTTTCCATAACACCCTCACGGTAAAACCCAGATTGTGACCGGACGGGTTTCTGTACCCACAGTCATGTCGAAGCTTACTCTGCCCGGCGACCGGGCCGTCAGATCAAATTCAATCCGGCCACGCGTACCGGACTGCCCTGTAAAATGGAATTGATGTCCATCGGCAATGAGATCAACGGCTTTGGGTTCAGGGCTTATGCTGTCCATTGAAAATCCTGAACTATAACTATCGCCCAATACAATATTGACCCCGTTTGGCGGTATATTCGCCATAGTGATCGAGAGACGAGACGCCGTTTGCCATCGCACGATGCGGGTGTAGGTTACATCTGCGGGGCCAACCTGAAGCTTGCCTTGAGACAGCGGGCCACCTGATCCCGTCAGACCCAGAAGTGCCGCGACAATGATCACAGCAAACCCGATCCAGGCCAATCTTTCCACCCGCCAAAATGTGCGTTGAAATGCCGGACTTTCCGAAATCTGCAGCCCGTCGGATCTGATTTTTGGCTCCTGAAAATTCATTTTCAAACCCGGTTCCGGAACGAACATACCGGTCAGAGGCTGTACCTTTTACTATTGCTCTGAAATTCGATTGACTGAGGTATCTATAAAATCTGGCTAAATGGCCCTCGCCCACGTGTCAGGATCGTAGTCTTAGCCTATGCCCTGCAGGAATGTGGTACAGCACGCCTTAAACTGGCATCTGCTTAAGGCCTCAAAGCTCGACGCTCAGACCATTAAGGCCGAAAATCTCGGATCTCAACGAACTCGCACCGTCACAGGGGGCGATCTATAACGCTGAGAAGGGTAAGGCTATCGTGACGCGGCGGGTGAGGTGCAGCTTCTGTCAGCAAAGGCTTTGGCCGCATAAGCCGCAAAGATGGTTGCCAACCCAAACTGCGCGGCCCACAACCAGACATCCAGTTTTTCGTTTGGTTTTGTGCCGAGACGATCTGCCCCTGACATGTCACACCCTCATCTATACCGGTTTGGCAATCATCAGCCAGACAATCGTCGCCACAGCGAAGAATGCCGGAAACCCGAAGACAAACCATGTGCGGAACAAATGATAATAATGCGCAGGCAGGTCTGTGCCCGAGGCAAGCGCTGCGTCAGCCAGTTTGCGCATGTCCATCTGTATCTTAACCACAGGCAACCAGAAGGCACCGGTGATGACATATAAAAATATGGATGCGATAATCCAGAACTGTGTCAGCGGATACCCTGCGACATGGACCAGAGCCAGTCCTGTGATGGGCTGAAGCACCACAGCGGTTGCCGTAAACAGAAAGTCGGCAATAACCACAATTCGCGCCACACCGGCGATCAGGGCGACATTGCCGGTTCGATGCGCCATAAGCATGAAAAAGGCTATGCCCGCCCCTGTGCCCAGCAGCACACAGGCCCCTATGATGTGCAGATATAAAAGGCCATGATACAGCATCAGCGTTCCTTCAGTACAGCCAGCGCAAACAGATGAACGACAATTATCGGGAATATTTTAAGAAATGGCCCTAACGGATCGCTCCACAGATCGGGCCGGATAAAAGTTCCCGACAGCGCATAAAAGCCTCACAGGGCAATGGCACCATAAAGCCCCAGTTTTGCTGACGGCCTGAAGGGTGCCGACGCAATTAATGACCACCTCCACACCTTCGAGCAGGGAAAACCAGTCCTCGGGACGGGTGGCCTGCGCCATGTCAATTTCAAAAACGCCTGTCCCTGAAACGCCTGCCCTGGGCTTGCGGCGTCTACTCGGACGCACGACCCTGACAATCTCATGGCCGTCGCTTTGCAGCGCCCGCCAGTGTCGAGCCGATAAAGCCGTTCGCGCATGTGATCAGTATCTTCATCCTATGCCCTCACCTGGCCTCGGAACGAAACAGCCCACACCGCCATAGGTGCCGCTGACCAGCCACGCCCCGTGCCCATAAAAGCGCCAGCCGCTTCGCGCATCATCCATGCGGAAGGTCCACACCCGGCCATCAGGGGTCACTGAGACCAGCCGAGCCCCGAGCGCCGTCGCCGCCATCAGATTTTCAGACGCACTTGAGGCCGGATCAAACACTACGGCTACCGTATCCGCTGGCCGCCAGGGTACCGAGGCGGCGACTCCCAGCCCAATAACGCCCGCAATGATTACGGGCAAGGCGGCACGGTTCAGCCTCAGACGGAGCCGCGACAAGGCGATGCACAAAACCCCTAACCCCAGAACAGATCCCAGAACAGGGGATTGTCACTTTCGGGATGAATGCGGTGAAGCCCTAAAATCCAGTGCGACAGGACGGCGTCCAGAACATGCCATAGCCCGAAACCGAACAGGACGGCGGATAAGACCCTGACCCTGCTGCCGTTATCAAGGTGCGGGCGTTGTCGCCACAGCATTACAAGTCCGGCAAGCATCAGTACGTACATCAAAGCGTGAAACAGGCCGTCATACAGGATCATGCGCGAAAGATCGGCACCGGCGGCCTCCAGACCACTGAGCAGATGGTGCCACTGTAATATCTGGTGCAGCAATATGCCATCGAAAAACCCGCCCAGAGCCACGCCCAGCAGGGTTCCGGCCATGTAGATTTGGCGATGATTGCGGGTGGCGCTTTGCATGCTCGCCTCACGGTTCAATGGAGCCCCAGTTTGCTGATTTAATGCAAAAAACGGAGTCGCTCCGATCGCTGGCCTGTAAAGATGATGCAAAGTTCAGGCGATAGTTATTCCCTATTCTGCTTCAGCGGCTCGATGCGCAGATTGGCGACCATCGTTCCCGCGGGACGGGTCAGCACATATCGTATAGCCTTGGCGATTTCTTGCGGCTCAAGCATTTCGTGACGGGCAACGGCTTCGGTCTTCTCTCCGTGTCCCTCTCCCTGCATTGGCGTTCTGACGGAACCCGGCTGAATAATCGTTATCTTTATGTCCTGATCCTGAAGCTCCTTGCGCAGGGTTTCCGCGCAGGCTTCGACTCCGGCTTTCGAGGCGGTATAGACGCTTTCACCGGGCACCTTCAGGTCGGTACTGACCGAGCTGATGAATACCACATGGCCACCTTGCCCCTCCACCTGTGCCCCGCCCTGACCAGCATGGCCAGGGTTTCACGACCTATGCCGGTTGTGCCGCCGGTCAGCAGCAAGCGTTTGCCCTCAAGGGTTTCATCAGTCATCACGGACGCGCCTCCAAAAAGGCATTCGACATATATGCAAAACGACCGGTTTTCAGGAAATGACGGGTCTGCCAGAGGCTCAGCGGATGAAAGCTGATCACGTCATGCGACGCCGGTATCAGGGCAAAATCCGTCATTCCGTCCAGTCGGGTATCCTCAATCTGAAGCTTGCCGTCATGGGGCCATTGCAGCACCAGATTGGCAAGCGGATCAGTGGAAACCGTTCCCGCCAGAATACCCAGTTCATAGTCAATTTCAGTTGTGAGCTGGTGTGCGAAACTCTCATCCCCTACCCCTGAGGCCATCAATGACGGCCCCATGAGCGCCTGTAGCAAGGGCACGCGCCGGTGCAACTCCAGCATGGGACTTCCGTGATTGCCGGGGGCATGCATGACGACCCGTCCCATATTGGCGGGCCGTTCCTGCTGAAGACAATATCTTGCCAGCAGACCGCCCAGAGAATGGGTGACGACATGTAATTTGGCCGCCGAGGCATATTCACGGATGACTGGCCTGATATAGTTTTCAGCAAGGGTTTGAGGGTCGAAGCGGGTCGACGGATAGTCGAGGTTCCGCACACCATAGCCTGCAGCCCGCAGGTCCCATTCCAGGGCCTGCATGTGCAGGGCCGATTCCGCCAGCCCGTGTAACAGAATAACCTGCTCCTGAAGCGTCGTCTCTGTGGCGTCTTTAGTATCGGGCTCTGCAAAGAAATTGAGCATAGCCTATGCCTCCCAGATAATGTGGATGACGGATTGCGCCGGTACGCTATAGACTTGTCCGCCATCAATACCCTTACGCGCCCTCACGCGCTGCGTTTGCGGCCCGACCTGCGATACGGTAAAATTAGGCAGGGTCGCCTTAGCCTTTGGCAGCAGATGCAGCGTGGCGGAATAATCCATTGGCCCTTTTAAGCTGATCTGTACGGCATTGTCGTTTATCACCACCGTATAGGGATAGTCGGCAAATATACGGAAAGGTATATCGCGCTCATGGAACCCGCGGGCGGCAATGATAAACGCACCGCCGCAGCCATAGATTTCCTGCCCCACCTGTCCGGCGGGCTGCCCATCGCCATAGAGGTCTTCAAGCGGGAAAGACAGGTTGCGATCAATATGGCCGTTACGAATATCATCCTTCGCCAGAGCCTCTTCGGGCAGGGCATCCGGATAATAGGCCCAGCTCCGGTCAAAGGCAAAGCGCCGGTATTCCGCCAGTAAAAGCTTCATCTTGGGCGGCAAATCCTCACCGGCAAATTGCAGAACCTCGTCAAAGGCTGAAAAGGACTCAAAACACTCATAGGCCGCCATATAGGGCGCATCGTGCAGGCAGGTCACGCCGAAGAAGTTGCTGTAATGACGGGCGTGTTCGATCTGCGAGTCCCAGAGCAGACTATTATGCACAAAGCTGGCGAGAAACACCTCCGCCTGCGCCTGATAACGCTCGTCCTCTTCCATCTTCCATAGTTTGACACAGGCCGCTATGCCCCACGCTGTAAGGTTAGCCTGATAGAGCAGCGAAAATCGCATGCCTTCTGCCACAACCATCGCCGCCTTCGCTTCCTGAAGATAGAGAGCGTCATCGGTAAGCTGATAGGCCTGCAGCATCACATAGGCATAAAGCCCCGCCACATCCGTTTGTCCGTAGCCGTCGCCTCGGGCTTCGGTGATCACTGAAAAGTCTTTGATATCATACTGAATGGGCCACAGATATTTGAAATGGCGAGCCGACCTGACCGCATAGTCAAGGGATTTGAGAAACAGGTCTTTTGCGGCCTCATGTCCGTCAATCGCCAGCCGCCCGAGATTCATCAGCGGGTGATAGAGATACCAAGAATCCACCGCATCAGCATTTTTATCGTCGCCGACGTTTGGCAGATACCGCCGTAAGGTGCCAAGATCCTTGTCATAAAAGCGGTTCATGCCCTTAAGAAGTTCGTCCTTATAAGGTTCAAGCCGCCCCGTCAGGGCCTCAAGCTCATCTATGGCCGAGGCGACGCTCAACTGCACCATAGAGTCCGGATATTCGGACGCCGTATAAGGATGCAGATAGACATGCCCATAATGCCTGATGGTCGCTTCGGGCGCGGATTTAAGGTCATTGAGGGTTTTTTCGGCCCTTTCGGGCCAATCGTGAAACGCCGGTTCGGGCTTATCCAGATAGGGATAGATGTCGGCGATCATATCGACGAAATTACGTGCGCTCGCGGTTTCGTCCTTATTATCGCCAGAACGAAAATTGATCAGTGCGTCTGATATCACATAGGCCTTACCCGTCTTAAGGGGTGCCACGGGCGGGGAATTACCATTCGGTGCCGCCGGTGGCTGATAGCCGAGTTCCGGCCATTCACCTCCCACCACGCCATCAGGCTTTGTCGCCGTATCGATGAAGAATTCATTGAGCGCAGACAGGTTCTGCACATAAAGCACGCGGCCAAACGCCGGTTCTTGCAACGTAAAATAGCACAGGCCTGTATTGAACCCGCGCTGCCCCGCTTCGACCCGCCCTTTGGTGGCCGTCGGATCGTCATTGTCATCAAGGGCGTACAGATCGCGCGGCCAGAAGGGAATGAGCACATCCATTGTCGGGGTCAGTGTTACCCGTAACCGGATAAGCGTTTCGCTAAGCCCGATGAGCTCGATGTGCCACTGACCGGCATTGTTTTCAATGTCGGCATTAATACCGCTACCGGTGGTTTCGATATGGCTGATTTCATAATCACCGCTGCCGAATAGCGTCCGTAAGGCAATGCCGCCGCTATCGGCCTTTGAGACTTTGAACCACAAGGTGTCACGGCCCTTGCGGGCCTCAACGATCAACTCGCCTGCCCGATAACGGGCTTCGGCTTTTTTTTGGCGGTTCAGGTCTGCCCGAACCTGCAGGACTTCCTGCGTAAACCCGGGCACATCCCGTTTTGAGGTGGTACTGGCCATGATTTTATTCCCGATGGAAGACTGCTTTGGGTAAGCCCTCCATAAGGTCGTTGAGCGTATAATTTTCCTATATGGCTCGTTCGGCACAAACTAAACGAAACATCGATCATACGCGATGCCAGCGTCAGCAGTGCGATAAGCATTTATACAAACGTGCATATCTAAGCTTTCGATCGAAGCGGGTAACCATGCGCCACCCGTCTTTCAAGCTGTCATCCCTAAGCATCAGGCAGACGCATAGACAGCCCGTCTTTTTGCCGAACCTTGCCTTACCGACGGATTGGCGAGAGCCTAACCGTATAAGCTGAAAATAATATAATATAGCCGTCAGGGAGGCTGCTATGACTTCCACCTTCAATCGTCGTCATCTGTTGGCTGGCGTTGCTGCCACGACCCTTCTTGCACAGGCCGGAACCGGTTGGGCGCAAAGCCAGCCGGTGACGGTCACCGAGGATGAAACCCGTTTCATCCTGAACAACGGCATGGTCACGGCTATTGTGTCCAAGGAAAGCGGCGACCTCATCAGCCTTGTCTATAAAGGCACCGAGGTTCTGTACGGTGAGGAAGGCGGACACCCCTTCGGCTACTGGTCGCATGACGTTAAACGCGCTGAATCAATTATAACCGGTGTTACAATTAATCCGACAAGCAATGGCGGGACGCGCGCGGAAGTTTCAGTCAAGGGGATTGCAGGTAAGAACAAGCTCGGCACAGGCCCCGGCGCTTCCGCTGATGGGGATATCAATTGCGACATCGAAATTCGCTACGCGCTGGGTCGGGGTGAGCAAGGGGTACATACCTATTGTATTTTTGATCATCCGCCCGAATATGATGGCTGGACCATGTCCGAGGCGCGCTTTGCCACCAAACTTCAGCCCTTCCTTGACCATATCCATGTTGATGATCTGCGCAGCGGACCTTTCCCGCTCCTGAAAGGTGACAAGTATGTCTATAGTGCCTTGCAGGCCGAACATCGTGCCTATGGATTCAGCAGTGATGCCCGCAAGCTTGGCGTCTTTTTCCTTGTCACTTCTCCGGAATATCTGAGCGGCGGGCCGACCAAGCCCGAACTGATGGCGCATGGTGAGAAGCCGACCGCGTTAATGTACTGGCGCAGCAGCCACTATACCGGTGCCAATGTAAGCGTTAAGGCCGGAGAGGCCTGGCAGCGCGTCGTTGGCCCGATGATGGTCTATGTCAACGAAGGCCCTACCCCCCAAGCCATGTGGGACGACGCCAAAGCCAAACTAAAGTCCGAAGAGCAGCAATGGCCCTACGCATGGGTCAATAGTCCGGCCTATGTACCCAAAGCACAGCGGGCCACAATTACCGGTCAGTTCGTGCTGAACGATCCGCTTGCGCCCGCAGGGGCCGGAATTTCAGGACGTTTGTCTGTGGGGTTATCGAAAGCCCCCTACACGGTTGATCTGCCCAGGGGCGGGACTCGTATCATTGGTTGGCAGAATGAAGGGCGTGATTATCAGTTCTGGACGCACAATGGAGACCGGACGGGGCGGTTCATTATCCCGAATATCGTGCCGGGCACCTATAGTCTGCACGCCTATGCCGATGGCGTTCTGGGTGAATTTTATCGTGCAGATGTCACGGTTGCGGCCGGTCAGAGCCTTGATCTCGGGCGTATTGACTGGACACCGGTTCGTCGCGGACGTCAGCTATGGGAAATCGGTACACCTAACCGGACGGCGACCGAATATTTCTATGGTGACCGCTTTTTCCTGACGGCACTGGCGCTTGAATATCCGAAGTTGTTCCCCAATGACGTCACCTTCCGTCCCGGCATTTCCGATCCGGCCAAGGACTGGTTTTTCCAGCATACGCCGCATAACGAAAGCCCGGATTCGATCTATCGTGACTTCTTTGGTTACCGGGGCGACGGTCGGGCAACACCTTACCGGATACTGTTCCCGATGTCCGCGTCGGGTAAAGGTCGCGCGACCTTGCGTCTGGCGATCTGCGGTACCGGTGGCGCGACAACGCTTGAATTTACCGTCAATGGCAAGCCCGCAGGCACCTTACCCCTGCCCGGCGATGGTGTGCTGACGCGTCATCAGATACAGGCCCGCTGGTATGAATTTGAGCACAGTTTTGACGATGACCTGCTTCAGGCGGGTGAAAACAGTCTGGTGATCACCGTACCTGCTGGCTCTCTCAATACCGGCGTAGTTTATGACTATCTGCGTCTTGAGCTTGATGAGACGGCGACAGCGTAGTCGCCTGCACGCCCTGATAACTCAGTGGGAAACACAAAGATGTTAAACACCCAGCCCCCTTTCAAGCACTTGTCTATCATTATTGTGATGTGCGGGTTATCGGCTTTACCTGCCCTGTCGCAGCAAGCCACGCCTGATCCGGCACCGCGTCCGGCGACGGCGGCGAACGCGCCAGAAATGGTTGCCGGCATTCCGATCAACTATGACGAAGAGAAGGTGGGCACCTACATCCTTCCTGATCCGCTGACGCTGTCAGATGGCACACCGGTCAAGGATGCCGAAACGTGGTTTTCCGCGCGACGGCCCGAAATTCTGGCCCTGTTTGAAGAAAATCAGCACGGCAAGGCACCGGGTCGCCCTGAGGGCATGGTCTTTGATGTGTTTGACGCGGGCACGCTGGCACTGGACGGTAAGGCCATCCGTAAACAGATACGGATTTATTTCCGCGAAGACCGCTCAGGGCCGGTGCTTAATCTTCTGAGCTATACGCCGTTACAGGCCTCCGGGCCGGTGCCGTTGCTCCTTAATCTCAGCTTCAGTGCCAATGGCACAACGGTGGATGATGCGGGCATTGCCCCGGCCATGATCTGGAGCGCAAAGGAAAAGACGCGTATTCCAGCCCCAACCCCACAGCCGGGGCGCGCCTTTGGCCGAATTGATATTTTGCCGATCCTTGAGGCCGGTCTGGGCTTTGCTACCTTTTACTATGGCGATATCGATCCAGATGATCATGGGGCGGTCGCGCATGGCGTAAGGCAACTCTATATGCAGCCGGGTCAGGTCTATAATGCGCCGGACGAATGGGGGGCCGTGGCGGCATGGGCCTGGGGCATCAGCCGGGCTATTGATTATTTTGAAACCGATAAAGCAGTCGACGCTGAACGCATAGCTATTACCGGTGTTTCGCGTCTGGGGAAAACCGTAATGTGGGCCGGGGCGCGTGACACCCGCGTGGCCGCCGTTATAGCCAGCGTTTCAGGCGAAACAGGTGCTGCCATCAGCCGCCGCAACTTCGGTGAAACCATCGCCCATTATATGGCACCTTCGCGTTATCCCTATCAGTATGCGGCCAACTATGCCCGCTATGCGGCAGAACCCAAAAGCGCGCCGATGGACGGCAATCTGCTGGTGGCCCTAATCGCGCCACGGCCCCTGTTGCTTCAGACCGGTAGTACGGATCACTGGTCTGATCCCAAGGGTGAGTTCCTGTCAGCCGTTGACGCCAGTCGTGTCTATGAATTTCTCGGCAAGCAGGGGCTGGGAACTGACGTATGGCCTGAACCGGGCCAGCCGGTTGGTGGCGATCTTGTCTATTATATGCATGACGGCGGCCACGGCGTTAAGCCTGAAGACTGGCCCGTGTTTATCAACTTCCTCAAGACGCACCTCAAGTCGAACTGACGGAATCACCCGCCTGTCACGCGGACTGAGGTTTGCGGATATTACCGTTTGATAGTGCCTTCCGGAGGGCGGTAGCCAAAGCGTTCTCCAGCCTTTCAGGCATTTCGATCATTGCCGTGCGAGGGTATCCCGCCCACCTCCTTAAGCAACCTCAATTCCAGGCCATAATGGCCGTCGATTGCTGGGTGAAGGCATTGGCGTAACCGACGGGCGGCCCATCGCTTTGTTCATCACCATAGGAAGGCCCCCGGCGGCCTCGACGCCTGATCGGGCATCGGGCGTGATCTTATCGGTCCGGGCCGATACCCGGGTCATATCCACCGCAGCGTCATGCGCGCTTTCCAGCGATCAGGGCGGTCGCGCTCATCGCCACCACATCCTCAAGGAGCGCTGCGGGCCAATCGCGGCCAAAGGCATCGGCCAGCCGTTGCCGTAAAGCCGCCACGCCCAGCGTGCCAACTACGGCCCCACCCGCACCCGCCAGGGCTCCCAACACCATATCCGGCACCGCCTGCCGACGTCGGGCGCAAAGGGCGGATCCGGACAGGGCACCAGAAACAATACGCGCAATGAAGGCTGAGGGTATCTTCCGACTCGGGGCCTGAGAGGACTTATCGCCCAGCAATTCACCAGAGGCGAGCAGCCCCAAGGCCGCCGACGTCACGGGATGCCCCAGAACCCCGACCACCCCCTTTCCGGAGCCGTGCGTGGTCGTTCGACTTATCACTGCGGGCGCGGTCAGGGTGCGTAACCCGGCCACGACACCAATTATAAACGCGCGCGCCAACATCATCATCACTCCTGACAAAACCAGACCTGAAGAAGGTGTCATCTGCGCATAGTCTTTACATCGGCAAAATGGGGGATACGTCCCCCAACCATAAATATTACATCAGTTGGTCAAACCGCTCGCGCATTTAAAATTTACATCCGCTCACCCTAAGGTCAGCCACCGCCACCCCCGGAGCCTCCCATGGACACTTGTCACCATCCGACCCCGGCCACCGCAATGTTGCCGCCAGCGCGTGGTGTCTGGCTTGACCGATTTCGGCGGGTACGCGCCCAGACCCTCAAACGGGTCGCCCCGCTTACGCCCGAGGATATGGTGGTGCAGTCCATGCCAGATACCAGTCCGGCAAAATGGCATCTGGCGCATACAACATGGTTTTTTGAGACCTTCCTGTTAACGGGTTGGTCCGATTATAAACCCTTCGATCCGGACTTCAGCTTTCTTTTCAATTCCTATTACGAAGCCGTGGGGCCGCGGCAACCGCGCGCTCAGCGTGGCCTTCTGACACGACCGCCTCTGAGCGATGTGATGGCCTACCGCAGCTATGTCGACCGCCATATGGAGGGTCGTCTTTCAGAGCCTCTTACGACGGAGGTCGAAGGGCTTGTGGCGCTGGGTCTTGCGCACGAGGAGCAACATCAGGAACTTCTTCTGATGGACGTCCTTCATCTTATGGCGCAATCGCCCTTGAAGCCGACGGTCGATCCCAACAGGCAGGCGGATAAACATGCCGATCAGACAGGCTTCCATCGCTTGGAGGGCGGCCTTGTCGAGATCGGGCATAGGGGTGATATCTTCGCCTTCGACAACGAGGGGCCGCGGCACAAGGTCTATCTCGAACCCTTCGAGATCGCCGATCGGCTGGTCACCAACGGCGAATGGCTGGCCTTCATGGCGGCCGGCGGTTACCAACAGGCGCGGCACTGGCTCTCAGAGGGCTGGGATGCGGTTCGCGACAACGGGTGGGAAGCACCGCTTTATTGGGAACGCACAGGCGACCAGTGGAAGGTCTTCGGTCTGAATGGTTTGCAGCCTGTCGATCCGGAGGCGCCGGTTGTTCATGTCAGCTATTACGAGGCTTGCGCCTATGCAGCCTGGGCCGGTGCGAGGCTACCGACCGAATCGGAGTGGGAGCACGCAGCAACAACGACGCCCTTTCAGCAACTGGACGACGTCGCGTGGCAGTGGACGCAAAGCGCCTACGCCCCCTATCCCGGTTTCCGGCCGGGTGCCGGAGCGGTTGGCGAATATAATGGCAAGTTCATGGTGGGGCAGATGGTGCTGCGCGGGGGTGCCTCGGTGACACCTCAGGGTCATAGCCGTCCGACCTATCGCAACTTTTTCCATCCGGAAAAGCGCTGGATGTTTGCCGGTGTTCGACTGGCGCGAGACATCCCTTTAGATGCCGGATTTGCCGCCGATGTGGTGGCGGGACTGAGCAAACGACAGAAGTCGCTGCCGCCTAAGTATTTTTACGATGCCTGCGGCTCTGAACTTTTTGAAGCCATCTGTGATACGCCGGAATATTATCCGACGCGCACCGAAACGGCTCTGCTCAAAGCGATCTCACCAGCCATCGCGGCTGTCATCCCTGCCGGTGCCGTGCTGGTTGAGTTCGGTTCAGGCGCCAGCCTTAAGACACGGTGTTTGCTGAGCGCCGCGCCTCAGATCGAAGCCTATGTACCCATCGATATCAGCCGCAGCGCGCTGGAAGGCGCGCGAATCCGCCTGTCGGCGGACTACCCCGACTTGACCATTCAGCCGGTCGTCGGCGACTTCACGTCGATGGTAAGCTTGCCGCCTGAACTGCAGGATCGACCGCGCGTCGGATTTTTCCCGGGATCGACAATCGGTAACTTTACGCCCGGCGAAGCGATCGCGTTTTTAAAAACGGCCCGATGTGTTCTGGGAACGAATGCGCATTTCATTGTCGGCACTGACATGGTCAAGGACGAAGACACGCTGGTGCGCGCCTATGATGATGCCGCCGGCGTAACGGCCGAGTTCAATAAAAACCTGCTTGTTCGCATCAATCGGGAACTCGGCGGCTCCTTCGACGTCGAGACGTTCACCCACCTAGCAGTCTGGAATCCTGAACATCAACGCATGGAGATGCATCTGGTTTCGCAGGTCGATCAAATCGTAACAGTGGCCGGACACTGCTTTCGTTTTGTATCCGGCGAGCGCCTGCACACGGAAAATTCTCACAAGTTCACGGTGGACACCTTTACAGCACTTGCTCGCGAGGCGGGCTGGGAGAGGGCCAATCACTGGGTCTCGGCCGACCCAGCCTTCGGCGTTTTCGATCTGATCGCGGCTTCAAGACAGGCATGATTTCCAGCGGGTGTACAGAACGATTGCACGGCATCCGAAACTCAACCTCAAGCAGGTGAATTCATTAACATATGAAACCGAACTGTTTTACTAATCTGCCACGCGAGCTTTGGACTTGGGGGGGGAGTTGGGGGTCGATCATGAAACCGCCGGGCTCATCACGCTAAACGCAGAAAAGCCCGCTTTTGCGGGCTTCTAGGATATTGTTTTCTGAGATAATGGTTGCGGGGGCCAGATTTGAACTGACGACCTTCAGGTTATGAGCCTGACGAGCTACCGGGCTGCTCCACCC
>NZ_SSBC01000022.1 GCF_006475605.1 Asticcacaulis tiandongensis
TTGGGAAAATAAGGCTGAAGCCGGGCCATCTGCTCGTCCGTCAGCCAATAAAGGTCACTCATAATCCACACTCCTCAGGAGCATGAATCAGATCACTACAACAAAATCAATGGGTCCTGAGCCTAAGCCGCACCTACAAAGTGAGCTCGCGCGATTAGAAGACCTGGATGACCGGTCGGAGCTTCTTGCGCTCTGGGCGACCCACTATGAGGGCGTCACGCCACCCCACAATATACGTAATGGTCTGCTCAGGCGGGCCATTGCCTATCGCCTGCAGGAACAGGCGTTGGGTGGCCTTAAGCCCGCTCAACGGCGCATGCTTGAAGCGGTCGCGGCAGGAGAGGGTGAAGCCACCCTTAGGGCACCACCACCAGCATTGACGGTTAAGCCGGGTACCCGACTGGTCAGGGAATGGCATGGCCGTATCTATGAGGTGCAGGTCCTTGTCGATGGCGTGCAATTAAATGGTCAGACCTACAGATCACTGAGTGACGTTGCCCGAGCGATTACCGGCGTTCGCTGGTCCGGACCACGGTTCTTCGGCCTTATGGCAGCGACTGCTCCCTCAGTTTCCCCCGATTCTTCATCTGGGGAAGCTGAGGCATGACCAAGGTCCAACGGCTGCGCTGCGCCATCTATACCCGCAAGTCGTCGGAAGAGGGGTTGGAGCAGGATTTCAATTCGCTGCATGCGCAACGCGAAGCCTGTGAAGCCTTTATTCGCAGCCAGAAGCACGAAGGTTGGATACCCGTTTGTACGACCTATGATGATGGCGGGATATCAGGCGGGACCATGAACCGCCCGGCCTTGCAAAGTCTGCTCAAGGATGTGGAGGCGCAGAAGGTCGATATCATCGTCGTGTATAAGGTTGACCGCCTGACACGCTCACTGGCTGACTTCGCACGCATGGTTGAGTTGTTTGACCGACAGGGGGTGTCGTTTGTCTCGGTGACCCAGCAGTTTAACACGACATCGTCCATGGGCAGGCTAACTCTGAACGTGCTTCTGTCCTTTGCCCAGTTCGAGCGTGAGGTGACCGGCGAGCGTATCCGCGATAAGATCAGGGCATCAAAGGCCAAGGGCATGTTCATGGGCGGTACGGTGCCCTTGGGATACGCGGTTAAGACCCGCAAGCTTCTGATCCAGCCCGAGGATGGAGAATTGGTACGTCTGATCTTCCGCCTATATCTGGAACTGGGCAATGTGCGTCTATTGAAAGCACATCTGGAAACGCACGGCCTCAAACGGCAAAACAATCCGTATCCTTGGTCAGCGGGCATGCTCTACGCTTTGCTGCGTAATTCCATCTATATCGGCAAGATTGTCCATAAGGGTATACAGCATCAGGGCCTGCATGAGCCGTTGATCGATCAGGCGCTCTGGGATCAGGTCCAAGCACAGCTCACAGCTAATAAACAGGGTCGGCACACGAAACCGCGACTTACTGAGGCTACGCCACTGATCGGTAAGCTGTTTGACCCGCAGGGCGAGCCGATGGTCCCAAGCCATACCCAGAGGAAGGGCCGACGCTATCAGTACTATGTCTCCAAAAGCCTGACTAAAGGCGCAACGGAGGCCTCACAGGGCTGGCGATTATCCGCCCGCATGCTTGAAGGCATGATTATAAGTGCGAACAAATCGATACTGAAATCCGGCTGTGTCCAATGTCCGGACGATGGTCGCCACCTGACCCCACATCAGCATCTACGGCTGAACATGCGCATGCCGGAGGTTGTGGGCCAATTCTCAAGCGCCGAAATTCTGTCCCTAGTCCATCGCGTGGAAATCGAAGAGTCCGCCCTGAACATCACGCTTGATTTAACATCTCTCTTACAAGCCACTGGGATGCAAGCTGCTACGAAACTTGAGCTATCGGTATTATCTATACACGCCGTACCCGCCACACTCCAGCGCCGGCATAATGAATTACGCCTTGTACTGAATGCGGCAACGTCCCCAACCCTAAATAAGGATGATACGCTGATCCGTAATGTGGCGCGCGGCCATGTCTGGTTCCGGCAATGGCTAACGGGGGAGGTGCGCACCATCAAAGACATAGCTGAGCGCGAAGGTCTGGGCCGCGAATATGTTGCCGATGTGATGCATCTGGCGTTTTTGTCACCGGAGATGGTTCAGTCGATTCTCGAAGGGAAGCAGCCCCAAGAACTTAATAGTCGGAAGCTGCTCAGCAAGGACGCCATCCCCCTTAGTTGGGCGCAACAATCCCAACAGTGGATCAAGAGCTGATCTTTTATTGGCCATAGACGCGCTCAAAACTGATCCAAAAAGAAGGATCAAGCCTCGATCTCGATCCTACCGGTTCTTCAATAATCTCAAAAATACCTCCTTCAGAAAGAACTGGACTTCCCGGTCAAAGGAAGCGGACCTGTCCGCCGCTGACAGGTTGAGGACACACAGTCGAGATGATGGAAGACGATGACATCGGTGAGTGGTTTGCCAGGCTGACGGCCTGTCTGGAAGATGCGACAGAGCTGGCCATAGCGGGACAGAATCAACGCTTATCGCTAAATGAGCGAAAAGCCCTTCTGGCGGAGATACAACATCATCTGGCAGTCGCTCATCGCGTTACGGGCCAGCTTAAGCAAATGATGCAGGACACTGGGGCTTCGTAACGAAGAGGTCAACCGAACTGGGCGGAGAGACGAGGGCGCTATTATGCGGGCTGAATTTCGGCTCAGGCACTGTCTCTGCGCGCATCGGCGCGCAAGTGTTAGAAAAAGCGTCGCGATTTCGGCGGTTTATCGACTGCCTGAAAATTACACAACCCGTTGAAAAGTAGCGGGAAAATGGGTGGTGGAGCTAAGCGGAATCGAACCGCTGACCTCGTCATTGCGAACGACGCGCTCTACCAACTGAGCTATAGCCCCGCTTCACCAAGGCGAATATTTAGGGCAGCTTAACGGCCTGTCAAGGCAGGTTTCGTCTGTTATTCCGCTGCGGGCCGTGATATTCACCGATCTGCCCGTTTTCGCCATATGGCGTTGGGCAGAACATTTAGAACACAGCGGGTCAAAAGCAAGTATGAGCGGGTTTATCTTTTATATTCTGACGGCGATTTTTAATCTTCTCGTCTGGGCGATCATCATCAGCGCTGTTCTTAGCTGGCTTGTCGCGTTCAATGTCATCAATACCCGTAATCAGTTTGTTTATCAGGTTATGCGGACGCTTGACGCCATTACCTATCCGCTGCTTGAGCCTTTCCGCCGTATCATCCCTAATCTGGGGGGCATCGACCTTAGCCCGATCGCCGCCATCATCGTGATTCAGGCAATGGTAATTCATCTGTTCCCGATTGGGCATCGGGCCTTGAGCCAGCTCATTGGCTAGGCTGGTTGTGCGGTTAACGCCCAGGGCGGCGCAAGACCGTATTGACGGATGGGGTGTGGATGAACAGGGGCGTGAATTCCTGAAAGTGCGCGTGCGTGCCGCTCCGATTGAAGGGCAGGCAAATGCAGCCCTGATTGTCTTTTTGTCTAAGGTTCTTAACCTGCCCAGATCGCGTTTCAATCTCGTGGCCGGTGACGTATCTCGCCTTAAACAGATTGACATTGAGGGGCTGGAGGCGACGGCTTTAAAGGGCGTGATTGAAAAGGCCAGATAGGCCGTTCCTGATGTCGTTTCGCTTGTTTTTTCTCTATAAAAATGAAGGTGGAAAAATGAAGGTGGCGATTTTTTTGCCACACTCCTAATTAATTTAATCAAATTTATTTAATATGTTGCTTTTTGTCATGCAATTCGTATGGTCATATGCAGAGGATCGTGTCCGGATTCGGCATTTATGTCCGTTATCGTTGCTGATTGGGCCTAAGGATAAACATATCCATCCCGACGGTTGACGCTGAAGGTTCCGGGGCGCTCTGGTCTGAATTTATAAAGGTCTGTGGGTTTGCCTGACGCGTTGTGCGGGTGAGGCTGAAAAAAGGGACCTAGGGATGAACAGGGAAGGATGTACTATGAAGGTAGGTTTAAGGGGTGGAGTCTCACACACGGCTTTGGCGGTATGTGTGTCCTTGGCAATGGTCACTGGGGTGGCGGCTCAGGAAGCGCCGACGACTGAGGGTGCCGGTGAGACAACCGAGGTTGTCGTCGTGGGCGTGCGTAAGGCGCTTAGAAATGCGCAGGCTACAAAGCGCGATGCCGACACGGTGGTTGATTCAATTTCGGCAACTGATATCGGGGCATTCCCGGATAAGTCTGTGGCCGAAGCCTTGCAACGTGTGGCCGGTGTTTCGGTAACGCGTTTTGCGGCTAAAAATGACGTTATGCGCTTCTCGGCAGAGCCATCGGGCGTGGTTATCCGCGGCCTGTTGCAGGTGCGTTCGGAATTCAACGGTCGCGATTCTTTCTCGGCCAACTCAAGCTATGGCCTGAGCTGGTCTGATGTGTCGCCTGAACTGATGGGCGGGGTAGACGTTTATAAAAACGTTACGGCCGATATGATAGAAGGGGGTATTGCCGGTACGGTCAATCTGCGTACCCGCCTGCCATTCGATCAGCGCGGGCGTTTGCTGGCGGCCTCGGCCGAAGCCAATTATGGGGATCTGGCAAAGAAGACGACGCCAACGGTTTCGGCGCTCTATGCGGATCGTTGGGACACTGAGCTTGGTGAATTTGGCTTTCTGGCAAACGTCACGCATTCGGAAATTACAACCAACTCTCAGGGAACGACGCTGCCGCGTATAATGCCATTTGCGGCTGGCGTTCAGGCAGAACAAAAGACATTTATTCCGTCTGGGTTCTCAATTAATGACAATATGTATACGCGTACTCGTAAGGGCGCGTCGCTGGCTGGTCAGTGGGCGAATGCAGACCGTACGATTTTGGCGACCGTTCAGTATAATTATTCGAGCTACCGTAATAAGTGGTTTGAAGACTCCGTCTCAAGTGCCTTTAGCTGGGTCGATTCAGCCGTCTACACACAATCTTCAGTGTGGACTGATCCAATCATTATTACGCCAGCGGATATCGTAGCAGACAATTTCCAGGACTATATTCCGGGCACACCCTTTACCTTCCGTAGTGACGGCCTGTTCCAGACAGGTGTTATTACGACGGGTAACGGCTGGGGTATGGGTACGCCTGAAGAAGGTTGGCCACCACCGGGCATCGTGGCCGGATCTACGGATCAATACGGGCATCACGACATACATGGTGTAAACTTACCATTAATTCAGCCCTGTATTAATGCGCCCAATTTGCACGGAAATCGCCCCTGCGAATATGGTGTAGGTTTTGTCACGCAATCGCGCTTCTCGGATGAAACACGCGTCGTTGAAGACCTGGCGGTTAACCTGACCTGGAACGCGACAGACAAGCTGAAATTCAATTTTGATGCGCAGATAATTCGCGCGACCGCAGAAAAATACGACGTCAGTCTGGGGCTTAAAACCTTTGCTAACGTTAATCTTGATCTGCGTGGCAAATATCCAAAAGTCGCTCTTGAGGCACCCAACCGATATAACCTTATCGGCGACATGTTCTCGGATCCGCGCAACTATTCGCCGGAATGGGTCATGGATCACGTGACGGATTCTGACGGTGAAATGCAAGCTTATCGCGCCGATGTCGATTACGACATGGATAGCGTCTGGCTTAATAGTGTCCGCGCAGGTGTACGTATCGCCGATCGCGAGCAACAGCATCGCTGGTCAAATTATAACTGGTCAAATATCGCTGGCATATGGTCCACCAATGCCCGCGATGCCTACTTCGTAGACTCAGGACCGACCTATAATGGTGATGGTTCCATTCGTTTCCAGGGCTATGAACCGGGTTATTACGAATTGCGTAATATCGGCGGGGATATCCTCAGTGGGGACATCATTAACGTCAACGCATTCCCGTTTATCACGCATGATGTCATCTCGAATCCCGGTGAACTGGCGCGTCGTTTCGCTATAAGCGGTCAAACGGATGAAGGCGGTGTTGCATCAACAAGCTGGAACCCCATTTGTGAGCGCCCCGGAGAAATATCAGACTCCTGCTTCACGGGCGGCGAAATTCTCGATGTGCGTGAGCAAACGAATTCAGCCTATTTCATGCTCAAATTTGGTGGGCCTGATGCGACCATTTTCAATGGGGTCGGTGTTTCGGGTAACATTGGTGTCCGAGTGGTTCGCAATCGCGTTTCCAGCAACGGGGGCATGAACTTTGCGCCGGTATTCACCGCAGATCAACTCAATTGCCAGCCATTGTCACCAGATGTCATAGCTGCGTTGCCAGACGGGGTATTGGCCATTTCACCGGCCTGTCTGGCTATAAACTCCTTTGACGATCAGGACTTTAGTAACGCTTCCTTCTTAGCGCTGACATCAAATGTTGATCACAGATATACCCTGCCGAGTTTTAACGTTAAGTTTGATCTGACGGATCAATGGGTACTGCGTTTTGCTGCGTCACGTGCCATGTCCAAGCCTGATATAGGTCTGCTGAGAAACTACATGCAGATTACAAGGGGCAACGTGAATCAGAATGATATCAGGCTTGATAACCCTAACCTCATTCTTGATTCTGATGGCGATCCGTTTGCCTATCGTTATAGCTATTCAGCCTCAATGGGTAATCCACGGTTGAGAGCCATAACGGCGGATCAGGTGGATCTCAGCCTTGAGTATTACTTCGCGGCCGTCGGTTCGCTGACCATGAACGTCTTCCACAAGAAGTTTAACGACTATATTCAGAACGGAAATTATCTCCTTCCGATAACGAATAATGGCGTGACGCGCGATGTGTCGGTGACCCTGCCTGTAAATAGCGAAGGCGCTAAGATTTCAGGCTTCGAAATCGCTTATCAGCAATATTTCGACTTCCTACCAGCCCCTTGGGATGGCTTCGGCGTTCAGGCGAACTACACCCATATCAAAAACAGCGGCATTGAAAATCAGGCGCTGTCAGTTGATACGGCTGACGGGTCAACCGTTACGGGGTCTGCACGTTCAGGTTCCATTAATGCGGGTCGCCTCGAAGGGCTTTCCGATCATCAGTACAATCTTGTGCTGATGTATGAAAAAGCCAAGTTCGGTGCACGTCTGGCCTATAACTGGCGTTCGGAATATCTGATCTCGGTCAATGACTGCTGTATCGGCCTGCCGGTATGGAACGATGCCGAAGGTTTCCTTGATGGCTCGGTACGCTATTCGGTTACACCGAATATCGAACTCAGCGTTCAGGGGTCTAACCTGCTCGGTACCAAGACGGTCTATAGACAGCAGGCGCAGGGTCCAAGCGCGGATAACCCTAACACCCCGTCTATCTTCCTGCCTGCGGGCTGGTATGAAAATGACCGCCGCGTTCTGGTTGGGATACGTTTGAAATACTGATCTGTACCTGGCCTGCCTTGGGTTTTCCCTCCCCAGGCAGGTCTTTGTACTTTTGTAACGTCCGGTTCTCAGAACCGGACGTTTTTTATGTCTGGTACATTGACGCGATTAGGGGTTTTGCCTTGCCATAATGTGATCACTTTAAAGTACTTCCATAGATACGCTCTAAAAGGCTATAAGCGAACGATTCCACGCAATGGTATGGAAATAATGTGTTATCAGAGACAACTGGTCATCATCGGAGCTAAGGGCTGTGGGTGAGGTTATCAATCTGAATAAGGCCCGAAAGGCGCAGGCCAAGGCGCAGAAAAGCCTGTCTACAGCGCAGAACCGTACCCTGTTTGGGCTGTCGGCAAAACTGCGAAAAACCGAGTTGCAAAAACGTGAAACCCGCGACAGGCAGCACGACGGTCACCGTCTTGATGACCGGAAAAAGGATAATAATTCAGAATAAAATAAAGGCTTTCACGGGGTTGCAATAACTGTGCATCCCTTCCATGCCTCTCGATATATCGGCGTTATGCCATTGTCGTTGCAATCGTATTGAATTTTTAGAGGCCGAACCTCTATTGCTCATACCTGTACTATTCGCCCGCTCAAATGGAGAGACTCTATGCCGGGACTGAAAAAGAGATCGGTTAATTTGGCCGGACATGCGACCTCAGTCGCTCTGGAGCCGGAATTCTGGGCCGTGCTGGAAGTCATGGCCAAGGAGCAGCGCCTGAGCCTTGCGGCGCTGATCGGAGAACTTGATTCCCAGCGTGGTGAAAGCCTGCTGGCCTCTTTTTGTCGCCTTTCGGCCTTGGCCTATGTGCAGTCCAAAGGAGCGGGACGTAAGAAAAAAGCTTAGATTATAAATAGTTGTATTATTTTTGAATTATTTCTGCCGACCGGCATGTTTCTGTTTGGTTCCGGTTTGAGGAACGGCTAAACTTAAGACATGCCGAACGACATTTCCTCTATCCCCGCAAGCCTGCAAGCCTCGCTTGCGCCGGATTACCTGACAGGTCTCAATCCTGAACAACGCGCCGCCATTGAAGCCACCCAAGGCCCCTTACTGGTGCTGGCGGGGGCGGGGACGGGCAAGACACGCGTCCTGACCACCCGTATTGCCCATATTCTGGCGCAGGGTCTGGCGCGGCCCTGGGAAATACTATGCGTTACCTTCACCAATAAGGCGGCGCGCGAAATGCGTGAGCGGGCCACCCGTTTAATCGGGCCATCGGCTGAAGGCCTGCGCAATCTCGGCACGTTTCACTCGATTGCCGCGCAGATTTTGCGCCGCCATGCCGAGCTGGTCGGTTTGAAATCCAGCTTCAACATCATTGACGATGATGATCAGACGCGCCTCCTGAAACAGATCATGGACGCCCGGCGTATCGACCTTAAGCGTTTTCCGCCCAAGACCATGGCGCATTTTATCGACCAATGGAAAAACAAGGGTCTGACGCCGGATAAGGTACTGAAACTGACGGCGGATGAGGGAACGCAATTTGCCTACAACAAGGGGCCGGAAATCTATGCCGAATATCAGGAGCGCCTGCGGGTGCTTAACGCCTGTGATTTTGGCGACCTGTTGCTGCATACGCTGAAAATTCTTAGTGAAAATAACGACCTTCTCGCGGATTATCACCGCCGCTTCAAATATGTGCTGGTCGATGAGTATCAGGACACCAATGTCGCGCAATATCTGTGGCTCAGGCTTCTGACCAATGCCGATCGTAACCTGTGCTGCGTCGGCGACGATGACCAGTCGATCTATGGCTGGCGTGGCGCTGAGGTTGATAATATCCTGAAATTCGAACGCGACTATCCGGGGGCCAAGGTCATCCGGCTTGAGCGCAACTATCGCTCGACGCAGCATATTTTGTCGGCGGCTTCGGGTCTGATCAAGGCCAATTCGGCGCGTCTGGGCAAGTCCCTATGGACCGAAGATACCGGCGGCGAAAAGGTGCAGGTGCGCGGCTTATGGGATGGTGCGGCAGAGGCGCAGCACATTGCCGAAGACATCGAACGCCTGAAAAAGCAGGGGCGCAACTATTCGGACTTTGCCGTTCTGGTGCGCGCCTCATTCCAGATGCGGGCGTTTGAAGAACGCTTCCTGATGCTGCAAATTCCCTATGTGGTGGTTGGCGGGCCGCGCTTTTTTGAGCGGGCGGAAATCAGGGATGCGCTGGCCTATCTCAGGCTCATTCAGTCGCCGGACGATGATCTGGCGTTTGAACGCATTATCAATGTCCCCAAGCGCGGTATTGGCGACGCCACGGTGCAGAAACTGCTGATGCAGGCACGTCTGGGTGGCCAGAGCGTTATGGCGGCGGTGCGGGATCTGATTGAAACGGATGAATTGCCAACGCGGTCGAAAACCCCGCTTCAGGCCTTTATTCGTGATTATGATCGCTGGAAGACCTATGCGCCTCAGGTGACGCAGGACGAACTGCTTGAGCGTGTCCTGACCGAGACCGGCTATTTTGACATGCACCGTGCCGATAAGGTGTCGGGCCAGACGCGCCTTGATAACCTCAAGGAAATGCAGACGGCGATGCAGGATTTTGAAAATCTTGAGGCCTATCTGGAGCATGTGTCTCTGGTCATGGAGCTTGAGCGGGCAGGGGGTGAGCACAGTGTGCGCATATCGACCCTGCATGCCGCCAAGGGGCTTGAGTTTCCGGTTGTTTTTCTGCCCGGCTGGGAGGAGGGCGTGTTCCCGTCTCAGCGCTCGCTTGATGAAACTGGCGTGCGCGGTCTGGAGGAGGAGCGGCGTCTCGCCTATGTCGGTCTGACGCGCGCGCGCGAACGGGCGACCGTCAGTTTTGTTGCCAATCGTCAGGTCTTTGGCCGCTGGACCAACCAGATACCGTCACGCTTTGTCGATGAAATGCCGATTGAGCATGTCGATGCCCAGTCGGCAACCGGCTATGCACAATCCGGCTGGCAGTCGCAGGAATCGCGCTGGGATCGGGCAGGCTATCAACCAAATCACGCCAAAAAGAGCGCAGGCTTTGGCGGCGAATTGTCCGGTGTCGATATGAGCCGCCTTGAGCGCAAACCGACCGCCCACCGGGCCACCGCCGCCAAACCTCAAGCCGCCAAGGGACTGACCGTGGGGACACGCGTGTTCCACATCAAGTTCGGCTATGGCGAAGTGGTGTCCACCGAAGGCAATAAGCTGATCGTCAATTTCCAGACCTCAGGCGAAAAGAAGGTCATGGACAGCTTTGTCGAGAAGGCGTGATTTTTATTGTGACTTGCAATTCTAAGGGTTCAGCCTGATATTGAAACCATGGCCGATACACAACACATTGCCGCATCGAAGGCGGTTCGCAAGAAACCCAGTCCTTATCTTGGGGTTACCCGGGAAGGGATCAAGATCGTGCGACCTTCGGGACGGGTTGATAATGTGACCCTTGCCCAGGCCCGCGAAGCGGTAGCGACCCTACTGGCGGAAAAGGCCCCGAGGCGCGCAGACTAGGCCCTCCTGATGCAAAAGACGGATGTTTTCATAAATTGTCCGTTTTCTGCGGATTATGACGAGCGTTTTCGGGCCATTGTGTTTGCCGTATTACGTACCGGTTTCGATCCGCGGTGCGCGCGCGAAGCCGATGATGCCGGCGAAAACCGCTATGAGAAAATCTGCCGAATCATAGAGGCCTGTCAGTATGGTATCCACGACATCTCTAAAACGGAACCGGATGTGACCTCGGGTTTGCCGCGTTTCAATATGCCGTTTGAGCTGGGCCTGTTTCTGGGGGCGAACAAGTTCGGCGGCGCAGAGCAAAAGAAGAAGGCGACCCTTGTGCTGGATGTGCAGCCTTACCGCTATCAGCAATTTCTCTCGGATATTGCCGGACAGGACATTCGGGCCTATGAGGGCAATGTGGCTTCGCTTATCGAGCAGGTGGTAAACTGGCTGCGTCAGTTTTCGTCTGACCGGTTGCCGGGCGGTCGGGCTGTGGCCGAAGAATTTACCGTCTTTCGTACTAATCTACCCGAACTGTGCCGCATAAGCCGCCTGGAGCCGGAGGAAGTGACCTTCCTTGATTTCAGGCGTTTCGCCGTGGAATGGATTGCGCATACAGCATGACGTGGATTAATTCGGGTAAGGTCAAGGCGCGGGAAACCGAGACGGGACTTGAGATCGTGATTGACGGTCTGACGACGCAGGGGCGTTATTATAAACCGCTGGTCTATGAATTTTTCCGCAAGGAATGGCGGGGTTCAAGACCGGCGTGGGGTGACTATGCGGTGGAAATCCGCATGGAGCATATAGGCGATCCGCCGTGGATGGATCTCGACAATCTGGCCAAGGCTTTGCTGGATGCCATCAAGGGATTTGTCTTCCATGACGATTCACAGGTGGCGCGGTTACTGGTCGAGCGCTTTGAAGGCGAGCGCGAACAGATCCAGATTAAGGTCTATGCCCTGAAGCGGTGAATTAACGGCTCCACGGCTCCAGTGCGCCCCAGAGGGCCAGAAGACCGGCATAACCTAACCAGCTGAAAATCAGCAGGCAGTGCAGCCCCTTTTGCCACACGGCCCAACCGTCAGAATGAAAGCGCGCCTCGCGGAAGATGAACGGCAGATAGAACAGTTGCGCCACCGTGCCGAGCGCCGCCACAAGCGCCAGACCGGAAGCCAGCTTCACCTGACCACTTGGCCAGTCAATAAACAGGGCCGCGGGATCATTGCCGATGGCAGTTTTCCAGTCATAAAACACCCAGATCGCGCTGATCCACAATACAGCCAGAGCATAGGAGCCCCATGTGGCGACGCTCTGATGCGGGGTTGGTCGCTCATGGCCATTGTAATGGCGCGCAAAGCCCATCAGCACCAGTACACATATCCCGAGCATGACACGCGTCATGTCGGTCAGGGTCTGGGGTTTGTGCGCCCAGCCGACACGCTCAAAGCGGCCCATATTGCTGGCGGTTTCAAAGGCGTCCGCCTTACCCGCCGCCGGCAGCAGAAAGTGCAGGCTTTCGGTGGCGAGGCCTGAAGACAGAGGATTATTTTGCAAGGGCACGAAGAAGTCAGGCGCGGTCGCGGGCACAAAGGCCGAAAGATGATCGCGGCCAATCACCAGCAAATGGCCCTGATCGTCCGAACTGATATCAACCGTATTGATCAGACGGGTGATTGCGCCTTCCAGCCCGCCATAGGCCCTGCGCGTGCTGACATAGGTGCCGGTCAGTCGGCCATAATCGGCCTGATGCGGTGCGGCGCGTATAGTGGCGGTTGGCGGAATGCCTTCGATATGACGGATCAGCAGTTCCGGATAGGCGCGGGTCAGGCTGTCGGCGCTCGGGGCATTGGCGGCAATAAAAATACCGATATCCAGTTCGGGTATCAGAATGAGATTGGCATGGAACCACAAGGTCGCGCCGCTATGGCCATAGGTCGCCAGCCCTTGCGGCGTTTCCCGCATCATCAGGCCGGACGCCCAGCCATTATAGCCGTTGGGCATGTTCAGAAGCGGGGTGCGAAACGCCTTGGCCGATGTGGCATCATATAGCTGCACCCCCTCCAACTGGCCATCACGCAGCATCAGTGACATGAAGCGTGCCATATCTCCGGCGGTACTTGAGCCGCCAAGCGCGCCTGACATAGGCAGGGCGTGGTCATAGGGTTGCGTCCGCCAGGCGGCCCCGTCCCAGACAAAACCCTGCGCCGTCTTTTGCGCCAGATCAGCTGACAGAGGCGCGGGCAGGGCGCCGTCAATCAGGCGCGGATTGAGACGTTTGGGGTCATAGGGTTCACGCAAGGTGGTGTGACGAAGGCCAAGCGGCGTAAATATCCGCGTTTCCATCAGGGTCGGTACATCCGCTGTGCGGGCGGTATCGGCCAGAGTGCGGGCGACCAGCGCCGTGCCATAGTTAGAATAGCTGGCAAACTGACCGCGTTCACGCACGCGTCGCGGGACATGGCGGCGCAGATAGGAATCCGTGGCTTCCAGCGCACCCGGGTGTATCTGAAACAGGTGCCCCAGCGCGGTTTCCTCATAGCCTTCGGTATGGGACAGAATATCGCGCAGACGTAACGGGCTATAGCTGTTGTCCTCACGGAAAATTCCTGCGGGGGCGGTGTTGGATAAGGGGGCGTCGAGGCTGATGCGTCCGGCCTCCAGTTCCTGCCGCGCCACAACCCACGTAAATATTTTGGTGACAGAGCCAAGCCGGAACAGGCTGGTCTGCGGGTCAACCGGCCGCTGGGGCGTGAGGCGGTCATAGCCGTAGCCCTTGACCAGAAGCGGCGTCTGTCCCTGAACCACGGCGACGGTAACGCCCGGCACATGGTCACGCTGCATCAGGTTCGGAATCAGCGTGTCGGTAAAGGCTTCGATATCGGCGGCACTTACCGGACGCGTATCCGCAGCGGGGGGAGCGGGCAGCGGCGCAGTAACCGCACGTGGCCTTGGGGTTGGGCGCGGTGCAACGGGAGCCTGTGGCTCAGGTTCGGCCTGAACCACAGGCTGAGTTGCTGACTGAGTTACAGGGGCCGGTGCGGCGGCAGGCGTGTCCACTGACGGCTCAGGCAGATTGGCGCTCACCGGCAGAGCCGCCAAAAGCGTAAGGCTTGTCAAGGACAGAAGAAGCTTACGCCACATGAATTGGTCTTAACCCCCGGACAAAATAGCGATGAACCTGAGCCTGTATAGCCAGAGTCTTACTTTTTGCGAAACTGATCGAGTGAGACCACCTTTGGCCCCTGATCGTCCGGTGTCGTTGGCGGCGTATCCGGTGTGTCGTCAGTTTCTTCGGTGGCCTCGGCATCGACGACATCCTCATCGTCGGTATCAGATACCTCGACGTCGAATTCCAGCAGGAACTGCACACTGGGATCATAGAAACGGGTGATGGCGGCAAAAGGAAAATTCAGTGTCTTGGGGACACCGCCAAAGCTCAAGGTAACGCTGACGGCATCTTCGGTGACCTTGAGATTCTGGTACTGATGCTGAAGGACAATCGTAATGTCATCAGGATAACGCGCCAGAACATCCGGTGGAACGCTTACGCCTTCGGCGCGCGTCAGGAAGGTAATGTAGAAATGATGCTCACCGGGCAAACCCTGAGGCGCCGCCGCTCTGAGCAGGGCTTGCCGGATAACGCTCCTGAGAGCGTTCTGCGTCAGGAAGGCATAGTCCATGTGGTCAATGGGCAGGGGTTCTTCAGACATACGGCAATTTTTACATCAATGATTGGGCTGGGTTTACGGGTTTAACATGCCTGAGGCGAAACGGAACCGTAAAATGCGAAAAAAGGACGTTTCATATCGGTTCTTCACAACGACCTATCCACAAAATAATGAACGCGGCGGACAAATAATCAATCCGCAGGCGGATTACTTCCATGTCCTGTTAACCGGTCTCTCCGATACTCCGCCGCTTGTATGGTTTTATTAACCTGTATTATGCAACCTTGGGGTGAGTTGTGGTTATTTCGATTTCTGAGCGCGAGGTTGCCGTGTCCCTTTCAGATACGACGGATATTAATCCGGCCCATAGACTGGCCTTTGCCCGCATTAGCGCGCGCGATATATCGGTTCTGCGCACCGTCTGGCCCATAATCGAGCCGTCTCTGGATCAGATTCTCGACTCTTTTTACCGGCATATTCACGGCGAAGCGAAGCTGTCGACCATGATCGGCGATAGCGAGGGGCGGCTCAAGAACGCTCAGAAAAAGCATTGGAAAAACCTGTTTACCGATGGGTTCAGCGCCACCTATTTTGAAAATGCCCACCGCATAGGTCAGACCCATTACCGCATCGGTCTTGAGCCGAAGTGGTATATTGCTGCCTATCAGTTCGTACTGGATGAGGTGGTCTATATTCTGACGCAGAAATACCGGTTCCGCCCCAAAGGTCTGGGTGAGGCATTAGCGGCGGTCAACAAGGCGGTGTTTCTTGATCTCGATATCGCTATTTCCACCTATCAGCAGGCGTCCGAGGCGGTGATTATCAACCGCGCCCAAACCACCGATAAGGCGATCGAGACCTTCAGGCATGAATTTGACGACATAACCGGCTTCTTCGCTCAGAGCGCGGCGGGGCTACAATCCACCTCAAACACCTTGAGTGAGATGGTGCAAAGCACGCAGAATACATCGCGTATTGTCGCCGAGGTCGCGGCCCGTTCACAGGTCGATGCGACCTCAGTTGCGGCGGCATCCGAGCAACTGACGCAATCGATTCATGAAATTACCTCTCAGGTGACCGGTGCTTCACAATCGATCCGGCGTGTGGTGCAAATGGCCGAGGTGTCTTCTGCCGAGGTCGGTTTGCTGTCCACGGCGGTCAATAAGATCGGTGAAATTCTGGGCCTTATTCAGGGCATTGCCTCTCAGACCAATCTTCTGGCGCTGAATGCGACCATAGAAGCGGCGCGTGCGGGCGATGCCGGTAAGGGATTTGCCGTTGTCGCCACCGAGGTGAAGGCGCTGGCCGATCAGACGGCACGGGCGACCACCGAAATCGCCAGCCACATTCAGGATATTCAGGCCTCAACCGGCAAGGCCGTAACCTCTATCCGTGACATCTCCGAAGCCGTCTCAGACGTTGAGGTGGTGGCCACCGCCATTGCCGCCGCCATGGAAGAGCAAAGCACGGCGACTAATGAGATCGCAGGCAGCATCCAGCATGTCTCGGACGCTTCGGCGCAATTGACGCATCATATTGCCACCCTTGATGAGGCGGTAACCGAGACCCGCTCGGCGTCGGTACAGGTGGACACATCTGCTGAAAATATGGGCACACAGTCAGATAAGCTGACCCGACAGGTCGAAGCCTTCTTCAATGATCTGCGTAAAGCATCCTAAAATGAAAAGTGGAGCGGCTTCTGTTGCAAGGCGCCGCTCCGGGGCCCCGCCTAGGGAGCTTAAGCCCTAGGAGTTAAGGTGGATTAGATCCGCCGCATTACGCAGCAAGAGCTTGATCCGAAGCGAAGTTATCGTTCGCAACTATAGTTTTGAGCCGATCGCGGAGGCTCAAACCGGGAGAAGGCGACACCTTTACACGTCTGTCGATGCTGATCGGCCCCATATGTATCCCTTAGCGGGGGAAGATGGTGGAGCCGCCGGGAATCGCACCCGGGTCCAGTCCGCTTATTACGTGGGCGTTTATCCCCATAGTCCACCGAAGCGGACACACTCAATATAGGGGCATATGGCCCTAAGGTGAAGGGTCAGAACAAAAAATAATCTTACCATGTTCCCCTTTTGGTCTTAACAGTGATCGCAAATCCGTTCAGATAGGGGATAGACGTATCAGCAGGATTATCAATGTCGCGGGCCGCACGCCTTCTGGATCTGTTACAGATATTGCGCCGTCATCGTTATCCGGTGACCGGTGAGGCACTGGCGCAGGAACTGACGATTTCACTGCGTACGCTCTATCGTGACATTGATGCCTTACGCGCGCAGGGGGCGGATATCGAAGCCGAGGCCGGTGTCGGGTTCCTGCTCAGGCCCGGATTTATGCTGCCGCCGCTTATGCTGTCGCACGATGAGATCGAAGCCATTGCGCTGGGCATCCGCTGGGTGGCCGGTCGTTCGGACACTGACTTGTCGGGCGCGGCCTATAATGCACTGGCTAAGATCAGCGCCGTGCTTCCCGAAGACATGCGCGAAAATCTGCAAACCACGGGGCTGATGGTGCCGCCACCGTGGGAAGACAAGCAGGTAAAGGCCGCCGAGGATGCGCACCTGAAACTGATCCGTCAGGCGCTACGCTCGGAGCGTAAGCTGGTCATGTGCTACGGTGATGTCAATGAAGCCGTAACCGAGCGCATCGTCTGGCCCGCGGTTCTGGGTTTTTTCGACCAGACGCGCATGCTGGTCGGCTGGTGCGAACTACGTAAGGATTTCCGCCATTTTCGCGCTGACCGTATCCGCGATCTGACCGTGAGTGCCGAACGTCTGCCGACGCGACGGCTGCACCTCCTGAAGCAGTGGCGGGAACAATGCGCGAACGCTACTGACAAAACCTGACGTATCTCCGGTTAGTTCTGGTTGCTCTTATATATTGAGGGCTGAGATGAGCAGGACGGAACCCGTCAGAGGCGGTTGTCATTGCGGGGCCACGCGCTTTGCGGTCACGCATCAACCAGAAGACAGCTTCGTGTGCCGGTGCAGTCTGTGCCGCAAGCAGGGTACGCTGTGGGTCTGCTATGCGCCTGAGGCGTTCCGGTTGCAAAAACCTTCGGATGATGTTGGCGTCTATCGCGCTGAGGACAAGGCCGCGCATCATTTCTGTCGCGGGTGCGGCTGTGTCACCTGGTCTTTAATGCCGGACGCGCAGGTATGGGTTAATGCGCGCCTGTTTGACGAGGCGGAGAGCCTGACAATACCCATTCATGACATGGCACATGCGTAAAAAAAGAGCCTTGCGATCGCAAGGCTCAGTGACATCAGGGGAGGAGAAGGGGGGGGCCGCGCTCAGGTCAGAGAGTAACCCGAACGCAGCCTTTCGGTCGAAGAGGCCGGATCTGGCTGAAACCCTCGACCGAAGGGGATATCAGCAGACAACTCAGTCCTTAAGCCTATTCCGCCGCCTCAAGAATGGTCGGCGCAGCAGGCGCAGAGGTCTTGATCGGGATTTGCTTCGGCTTTAGCGCTTCGGGCACTTCAAGCGTCAGGGTAATGGTCAGAAGGCCATTAGCCATCTCGGCCTCGGTGACACGAATATGGTCGGCCAGCTGGAAGCGGCGCTCAAAGCTGCGTTCGGCAAGGCCACGGTGCAGGAAGGTACGGTTGGTATCTTCGGGGTCTTTGCGACCGGTGACGGTCAGGACATTTTCCTTCACTTCGATTCCCAGCTGATCTGGGCGGAAACCGGCCACCGCCAGTTCGATGCGATAGGAATCCCCTTCGGCTTCGTCGGTTGTGGCAAGGCGTTCGATATTATAGGGCGGCCATCCGGGCGCGCTATCGGAACGGCTGGCATTGTCCAGCAAACTGGCCAGACGGTCAAAGCCAACGGCGCTACGGTACAGTGGGGAAAAGTCGATCTGAGTACGCATAAAATAGTCTCCTTCAGAAGCGAGATCGGACAGCGCGTAAGCTGTCGCTATGACATCATTGAACCGCGGGTCTCATCCCCGTTTCGGGCAATGAAGCGATCCGCAAAGGCCCGGTATCGGCGCCTTCGTGATTATGATTTGGGAAGGATTTTGCGTCCCGCAAGAGGGGTGGTGCGAAAATTTAGAGAGTTGTTTCAAACGGGTTGGAGTCTGAGCCGAAAAGACGTGTTTTCGAGAACCGAAGCGCAGCGTACTTAAGTACGTGAGCCTCGGAAGCGCAGAAGGCGCGCCTTTGCAGGCCAGAAAACGATCCGTTTCAACAGGTCTCTCACACCTCGCCCCACAGACGCAGTAGATTATGATAAACCCCCGTCAGGCGCACGACCTCAGGGTGGTTTGGCCCGTTTTCGGCCCCAAGCCGTTGAATGGCAACATCCATATCATACAGCAAACCGCGCTGGGTATTGTCGCGTATCATGCTTTGCAGCCAGAAAAACGAGCTTATGCGTTCGCCGCGTGTCACCGGTGTTACCTGATGCACACTGGTGGACGGATAGAGGATCAGATGACCGGCCGGCAGCTTGATGCTGCGTGGCCCGAACGTGTCATCAACGATCAGTTCCCCGCCGTCATAGTCTTCAGGAGGGCTGAAAAACAGCGTGCAGGACAGGTCGGTGCGCATACGCTGACCATTGGGCAAAAAGCGCATGGCCCCGTCCACATGATTCCCAAAAGTCTCACCATCGCCATAGCGGTTGAAGGTCGGCGGCAGCACATGCAGCGGCAGGGCGGCGGACATAAATAACGGGTTCTGCCCCAGCGCCTTGAGGATGATCTCACCCAATTGACGGGCAATAGCGCTGTCGGGCGGCAATTGCCGGTTCTGTTTGACCTGTGCGCCCTGATGACCCGCCGTAATGCGCCCGTCTGTCCATTCGTCAGATTTCAGAAGGCGCAGACCTTCGGCGGCCTGTTCGGGGCTAAGCACATCAGGAATGGCAATCAGCATGGAGAGTGTCTTTCTGTCAGAAAAGGCCGCACTGCATAAAACAGTGCGGCCCCTTAAGGTTCAAGCTGAAAACAGCCTATTTACGCAGGACGAGGGTCAGCAGCGCCGAACGGGCCGCGCCGGGTGTACCGCGCTGCACAGACCAGTTCAGGGACTGTGCGTAGAACTTGTCAGCGACGTTATCGACATTCAGACGCACCGAAACATTACGGTTCACGTCATATTCGGCCATCAGATTAGCCGTCCAGTAACCGGGCAGTTCACCGTTACGGCCATTCGGAATGATACGTTCCGCATCATCCGGACGCCCGACGACCGAGTCACCGACATAACGGGCGCCCCCGCCCAGAGTGATCCGGTCCGTAAGCTTATAGGATGTCCAGACATTGCCTGACCATTCAGGGGTGAAGGCCAGTTCGTCGCCATTGGTCTTATGCGTGGCGTCACAGGCGGCTGCGTTGGCGGCCCCGAAATCGGCCGGATTGGCACGGCAACGGCCAAGATCAAGCGCCGCTGAATGGCTGCGCTCGCTTTCAAGCCACAGGACGCCGGCAAACACATCCCACTTCGGGGTGATCTTGCCGGTCAGGCCGAGTTCCAGGCCCTGAACGATCTGCTCACCATAGCCCATCAGTTCCACAGGCGCGGTCACCGTCGGGCGACCCGAAATGGCGACGTTCTGACGTTCGGTCCGGAACAGGGCGGCGGTCAGGTTGAGATTATCCTGCGCCGATGCCCACTTGGCACCGATTTCATAATTGACCGATTTCTGGGTCTTGGCGTCCTCGCTGTTCATGCCGGTGTTGTAGCCGGGGAAGCCATTGTCTCCGCCACGTGAAATATCGGAGTTCGACAGGAATGACGCCGGTGGCTGGGCCGAAACGCCGTAAGACGCATAGAAGCTGGTGCTTTCAACCGGCTTGTACACCAGACCGAGACGACCGCTATAGGTGGTTTCGGAGATATTCACGCCATTGGCACTGACCCCAAGACCAGCGGCATTACGGCTGCCGATCTTGACCTTGTATTTCTCAACACGAAGGCCGCCCGTCAGTTGCCAATGTTCAGACAGTTCCACGGTGTCATAGGCATAGGCCGCCAGCGTGCTCACCAGCACGCGGCTGCGCTCGGTTGGCGCATTGGCAAAGGCCGCCGCACGGTTAGGATTCGGATTGGCCGCAGGTTGCGTGCCGCCACCGGGGTTTGTCTGGGTAGCGAAGGCATAGGCTACGGCCTTCTCGTCAGACAGTTCGACGCCGAAGCTGGCGCGGTGACGCAGTGCGCCCGTATTGAAACGGCTCGACAGGTTGGTCAGCCAGGACACGGTCTGGTTTTCACGCGCATAGGCCTGACGCAGGGTCGTTACCTGCTGCGTGCCAGCGGCGTAATTAGACGGCATGGTGAAGACGGCGTCACGATCCGTGTTCGACCAGCGCAATTGCGTTGAAAGCTCCAGATTGGGCGACAGGGTCTGCTCATAACGTGCCAGCAGCACATTAGAGGTCACATCGTCATGATCATTCGACAGGCCATAGGAAACGTCGCGCAGGCTTTTGCCGCCAACAGCGGAATCATAATTGACCGTCCCCTTGAAGAATGCACCGGGCAGGCCCCAGTCGGGCAGATCTTCCTGACGGACATATTGCGCGGCCAGCGTCAGGCGCTTGTCTGTGCCAAGACCCGTGGTGAATGAGGGGGCGAAACCAAAGCTCTTGACCGAGGCCAGAGCACGGCCCGGTACGCCGCCATCTTCCAGCAACAGGTTCAGGCGCAAAGCCGTGGCATCAGCAATCTTGTGGTTGGCATCCAGCGTGGCGCGTACGCGTCCATCGCTGTCATAATCGTCAAAGCCGTAGCTGACCGTGGCGCGCGCAAAGTCGTCGAGGCGCGGCGTCTTGGTGACGACATTGACATAACCGCCTGCGCCGCCACGGCCATTATCACCGGCGGGGCCTTTGAAGACTTCGACCTGTTCGGTGTTGAAGGCATCGCGGTTATAGCTGCCTGAATCGCGCACGCCGTCGCTGAAGATGTTGCCGGAGGTGTCAAAACCGCGCATGCTGAAGTTCGACAGGCCCGTGGCAAAGCCGTTTTCACCAGCATTGAACGTAATGCCGGGTGTGTTATTTAGCACATCGGTCAGGTTGCGTGCGCCTTGCTGATCAAAGACGCCGGAAGGAATGACCGAAACAGTCTGAGGCGTATCCTTGAGGGGGGCGGTGGCCTTGGGCGAGGTGGCTCTGGCGATGCGCTGCCCAACAACCGTCACCGTCGCGTCCGAGTCGATATCGTCAGCCATGGCAGGGGCACCAAAGGCAGCGGCGACCGTCAGACCCGCCAGAGCGGCACCCAGAAGCGGGTTGCGGGGGCTGAAGCCATGGCCAGTGGCGAGGGCGCCTGGCGAGGATTTCTTATCGGACATCGGTTCTCCTTATGTGTTTTCTAATAATGCGTCGCAAGACGAAAATTCTTGAAACTCATTCTTAATTGCGCGCCGGAATGTCAATCTTTGATTGTGACAATCGGTCGCAATTAAGTACATTGTGTCATCATTGACACAATGGTTCCCGAACGGAAAATAGAGTGATTTCAGATTCAACTATCTGTAATTATTAATTTTTCTTATGGCGCGCTGTTGAGGCGGTGACCAAAAACAATTTCGCGGAGCCCGATGTACCGAGCTCCGCGAAAAATGTATCAAACCTGAAATGGTCGCTTAGGACAGGTAATATTTCGCCATGCTGGCCAGAGGCTTGGCCTTGATTTTCGATGACTGACCGGCGGTGCCAAACTGCACATAACGGTCATAACAGACCTGCTGCATGGCTTCCTTGGCAGGCTTAAGGTAGCCACGCGGGTCGAAATTAGCGGGGCTTTCCTTAAGGAATTTACGAACGGCACCAGTGATGGCCATGCGGCAGTCGGTGTCGATATTGATCTTGCGCACGCCGGTCTTGATGGCGCGTTGCAGTTCTTCAACCGGCACACCGTAGGTTTGTGGCATCTCACCACCATAGGCGTTGATGATGTCTTGAAGGTCCTGCGGCACCGAAGATGAACCGTGCATGACAAGGTGCGTATTCGGCAGGCGCTTGTGGATGGCTTCAATGATATTCATCGCCAGAATATCGCCGTCCGGCTTGCGTGAGAACTTATAGGCGCCATGCGACGTACCCATGGCGATGGCCAGAGCGTCAACGCCGGTTTTGGCGACAAATTCCACCGCCTGATCCGGATCGGTCAGAAGCTGAGAGTGATCAAGCACGCCTTCGGCGCCGTGACCATCCTCGGCTTCGCCCATACCGGTCTCAAGCGAACCAAGAACCCCCAGTTCACCTTCAACCGACACACCACAGGCATGGGCGAAATCAACCACCGTGCGGGTGACGTTGACGTTGTAATCAAAATCGGCAGGCGTCTTGGCGTCGGCCATAAGCGAGCCGTCCATCATGACCGACGTAAAGCCGTTCTGAATGGCGGTGGCGCAGGTTGCCGGTGAATTGCCGTGATCCTGATGCATGACGACCGGAATTTCCGGATAGATTTCCACCAGCGCGTCAATCATCTTGGTCAGCATGATGTCGTGCGCATAGTTGCGCGCGCCACGTGAGGCCTGAATGATGACGGGGGCTTCGACCTTGCGCGCCGCATCCATGACGGCAAGCCCTTGTTCCATATTATTGATATTAAACGCAGGCACGCCGTAATCGTTCTCGGCCGCGTGGTCGAGAAGCTGACGTAAACTAATACGAGCCATGATGTTTTCCCTCTTTCATTGCTCAAACAATAGTGTTGACCGCCGATTTGTTTCTGTACGGTCAGTCCATCGGTAAAATAAAAACTCAGTTTTCCAGCGCGCGAACGCCCGGAAGTTCCTTACCTTCCATCCACTCAAGAAACGCGCCACCAGCCGTCGAGACAAAGCTCATATCCTCGATCACACCGGCATGGTTCAGGGCTGCGACCGTATCGCCGCCACCGGCAACCGCCACCAGCTTAGCAGATTTGGTTTGCGATGCAGCAAATTTCGCCACATCGACAGTCGCGGCGTCAAAGGGCGGTAATTCAAACACACCCAGTGGCCCGTTCCAGATCAGAGTCCTGGACGCAGCGATCTCTTTTTTGAGATTTTCCGCTGAACGCGGGCCGGCGTCGAAAATCTTGTCCTGATCGCTTAAGGGCGTACCGGTCATAAAGGTACGGTGCGCGGCATTGACCTTGAATTCGGTGGCCACAACCACATCGACCGGCAGCAGAATCTTGCAGCCCTTGGCTTCGGCTTCGGCGAGAATTTCAAGCGCGGTATCTTTCAGGTCCTTTTCACACAAAGAGCCGCCAACATCGACGCCCTGTGCAAAAAGGAAGGTATTGGCCATGCCACCACCGATGGCCAGCGCATCCAGCTTGCCGACCAGATTTTTCAGCAGATCAAGTTTGGTGGAGACTTTCGAACCGCCAACGATACCAATAACGGGACGTTCAGGCTGTCCCAAAGCGGCATTCAGCGCATCCAGTTCGCGGCGCATGGATTCACCCGCATAGGCCGGCAGAAGCTTCGCGACCCCTTCGGTCGAGGCATGGGCGCGGTGCGCCGCTGAAAAGGCGTCATTGACATAGAGGTCACCCAGCTTCGCCAGTTCAGCGGCAAACTCAGGATCGTTCTTTTCTTCGCCCGCATGGAACCGCACGTTTTCCAGAAGCGCCACGCCACCCTGCGGCACAAGCTTAAGGACATCAGCCGCATCCTTACCGACGCAGTCATCGGCAAAGGCCACCGTTACGCCGAGCAATTCCGACAGGGCAGGGGCGACGAATTTCAGCGACATCTCCGGCACGACCTTGCCCTTGGGGCGGTCGAAGTGGGCCAGCAGAGCGACCTTGGCACCCAGTTTTTGCAGACGCTCGATGGTCGGCAGGGCGACGCGCAAACGGGTATCGTCGGTGATCTTGCCATCTTCGACCGGCACATTGAAATCGACGCGCACCAGCGCGGTTTTGCCAGATAGATCAGTAAGGTCGTCGAGGGTTTTGAAGGTCATGGTAGGGGCCTTAAGGAAGCAGCAATTACAAATAGAATTGTTTATCTGACGTCGGGTCGCGAACTACCCTGCAATGAAATGGATGATCATGAATCATTTGTAGGCAAAAACGTGAAAAAGTTCCGTAGGGCCGTCCCAAGGAACTTTTTCTCCGTATGGAAGGGGGCGCATGGGGGAAAACCGGTTTTCCCCCATGATCATCAAAGGAATTTTCCAAGCGCCAGAGCCGTGTCGGCCATACGCGTTGAGAAGCCCCATTCGTTGTCATACCACGTCAAGATGCGCACAAACTGACCGTCGATGACTTGCGTCTGCTTGAGCGCAAAAGTAGAGGACGCCGGATTGTGATTGAAGTCCGAAGACACCAGCGGCTCATCCGTATAGGCCAGAACGCCCTTCATCGGGCCGTCAGCGGCAGCGATAATGGCATTGTTGACTTCCTCAACCGTCACCGAACGCGACGGTACGATCTTGAGGTCAACCACCGAAACGTTCGGGGTCGGGACGCGGATCGACGAACCGTCAAGCTTGCCCTTAAGGTGCGGCAGCACCAGACCCACGGCCTTGGCGGCACCGGTCGAGGTCGGGATCATGCTGAGCGCGGCGGCGCGGGCGCGATACAGATCCTTGTGCATGGTATCAAGCGTCGGCTGATCACCCGTATAGGAGTGGATCGTCGTCATATAGCCGCGCTCAATGCCGCACAGATCAGACAGAACCTTGGCGACCGGCGACAGGCAGTTGGTGGTGCAGGACGCGTTGGAGATGACCGTATCTTCGGCCGTCAGGGTGTCATGGTTGACGCCATAAACAATCGTTTTGTCGGCATTGTCGCCGGGGGCCGAGATAATGACCTTTTTGGCACCGGCCTCAAGGTGCGCGGACGCCTTTTCCTTTGAAGTGAAGATACCCGTACATTCAAACGCGATATCGACCCCAAGGTCCTTATGCGGCAATTCGGCAGGATTCTTGATCGCCGTGACCTTAATGGGCGTGTAGGTCTTACCGTTAGCAGTGATGATCAGGTTATCGCCATCGACCTTTACTTCGGCGGGGAACTTGCCATGAACGGAGTCGTAACGCAGCAGATGCGCATTGGTTTCGACCGGCCCAAGATCGTTAATGGAGACGACTTCGATATCGGTGCGGTTGTTCTCGACAATCGAACGCAGAACCAGACGGCCGATGCGGCCAAACCCGTTAATCGCAACTCTTAATACCATGATCTCAGCTTCCCTTATATTTTGTCAGACCTTTGTGCGCCCTAAGAAAATACACACAGTCTCCGAACTTTGCGCGTTTCGTTTTGGCCCTATGTGCGCGTAAGTCAAGACATATTTGGTAACGAAAAGCTTATCTTAAAAGAATAGCGGCTCAAGCCTGACCGCTTCGGGCGCATATATTTGTCACATATTATTCTTACAAAAAAGTGGGCAATTATTCGGGGTAATTCAGAGGATACCACTATGTTGAAAAAACTTATTCTGTCGGCGGTTGCCATTGTCGCCATGTCCGGTGTGGCCCATGCCCAATATACGGGGCCGTCCGGTCACAAAGGGCCGAAATCGGTCGCCGATGTCCTCAAAAATCCGGTCGATGATCAATATGTTCAGCTTAAGGGCCAACTGATCCGTCAGGTCGGCAACGAAAAATATATCTTCACTGACGGTACGGGCGAAATCCGCGTCGATATCGACAATAAGCTTCTGACCGGCCCGATTGACGACAAGACAACCGTCATCATTCGCGGCGAAGTCGAAAAAGATTTCCTTGAATCGCCTGAGATCGACGTCGATAGCGTCACCAGACCCTAAGCCAACGGCAGATCCACAATGGCCACAAGCCCCGTGGGTTTGCCGTTTTCAAGCTTAAGCGTTCCCCCATGACTTTCAGTCAGGGCCTGCGCGATGCTCAAACCCAGACCCGCCCCGCCGGTATCGCGGTTGCGCGAGCTTTCCACCCGATAAAACGGCTCCAGAACGGCCTCAAGCTCTGAGGGCGCAATGCCGGGGCCCTGATCGGTCAGCCTAATGATGGCCCGGCCATTTTCGCTCCTAAGCCCAAGGCGCGAGTGACCGGCATAGCGGCAGGCATTTTCGATCAGATTGGTCAGAATGCGCCGCAGGGTTTCCGTATTGCCGGAAACGGTCACGCCGTCCTCAATCGTTTCGGCCTCAACGCCATAAAGCTCTGACAGGTCGTCACACAGGCTTTGCACCAGCGCGCTCAGATCAAGACGGGCAAAGTCCTGCGCCGCCGTTCCGGCACTGGCGAACATCAGGGCCGAGCGGATCAGGCTGTCCATATCGGCAATATCCCTGACCATAGACTCGCGGTTGGCTTCGGGCAGGGTCTCGACCCTGAGCCTGAGCTTGGCCAGAGGTGTTTTCAGGTCATGCGCAATAGCTGCAATGATGGCGGTGCGGTTTTCCATCTGCTTGCGAATGCGTAACTGCATGGCATTGAGCGCTTCGGCAGCCGCCCTGACTTCCGACGGGCCTTCGGGCGTCAGAGGACGGGCGCGGGCCGTAAAGTTGATCTGTGCCGCCCCTCTGGCAAGTGTCGTAATCGGACGGGTAAGGCGCTGCGACAACAGCCAGGCCACAGGCGTAATAATCATCGCCGTCAGCGCAAAGCCGAGCAGTAGATTTATCTGCCAGGGCTCAAGCCAGGGTTTCGGGCGGATCAGGCTGCGATATTGACCATCCGGCATTTTCCACGCCGCATAGAAAGCCGGAAAGGTAATCTGCTGCTTCAGATTTTCCGGCAGGGTATGCAAAGGCGCGCCCGAATGAACCCCTGACCTTTGACGCGATGTGGAGGTTTGTGCTGTGCCTGTTGTCGCTTCGTTGGTATGGGCAATAACCGGAGGCGTGGGCGGGCGCGAGGGGCGGCGGCCATAGGGGCCATAAAACTGAGGCCGGTCATCGACCCACACATCTTCCAGCGGCACATTCAGCGCCCGCGCCAGCCGTTCGCGTAAGAACACCTCATAGGGCCTGAGAATGGGTTCGCCCTTATCATCCCGACGCATTTCAGGAATGAAGCCCGGCAGATCGCTGCCCGTTTCGGTCTTGAGGATACGCCCGTTACTCAGGCGGGTTTCACCGGTTTTCAGCGCCTTTGCCGCCTCCGTCAGCGTATAGCCTGCCGGACGCGGCTGCGGCGCCAGCAAAACGACCGCCGTGTTAATCGCCAGTGCCGTGATCAGTACAAACAGGCTTAAGGACAAGACCTGCCAGAAGATGGACGGGCGTGTTTTCATCTACTTCAGGGGCCTGAACATATAGCCTATGCCCCGGATGGTGCGAATGATTTCATCCTGTGTGTCGTCGTTCAGCTTGCGGCGCAAACGCGATATCTGCACATCAATCGCCCGATCATAGTTTTCCGAATTGGCGCCGTGCAGGAAGTCGAGAATCTGATCGCGGCTCAGGGCGCGCCCCGGCCGGTCAAGAAACACGCGCAGCAACTCAAACTCGGTATTCGATAAGGCCACCTGTACGCCGTCAGGGCGGATCAGCAGGCGTTTGAGGTTATCAAGCTGCCAGCCAAAGAATTGCGTCAGTGCCGAATGTTCGCTCCGGTGCTTGTCGGCGCGTCTCATGACCGCCCGTATGCGCGCCAGCAATTCGCGCGGATGAAACGGCTTGCCGAGATAATCATCCGCCCCCAGTTCAAGCCCGACAATCCGGTCAACCTCCTCGCCACGGGCGCTGACCATAATGACCGGAGGCCCGCCCTGCGTAATCAGGCGCTTGCAGATCGACAGGCCATCTTCGCCGGGCATCATAAAATCAAGAATAATCAGGTCGATGGACTTCGCGCCCAGAGCCACGTCCATTTCCTGCCCGTTGGCCGCTTCGGAAACAGCATAGCCATTCTGGCTGAGGAACGAACTGATCAGTTCGCGCAGATCAGGATCGTCATCAACCACCAGAATATGCAGAGGTGTATCGGCAGCGGGCGCGGTGAGGGACATGGGGTAACTACACTTTGACTGTCTTTGACACATTATACATCCAATCCGCGCAATTGAATGTCAGATATGTAACATGCGCAAAGTTTAGCCGTTAACCAGCAGCCCTTCTGCCTCTGCAGCAGCAAGCAAACGCCACTGTCCGGCCTTGAGCGTACCCAGCCCCAGATGGCCGACATGCGACCGGTGCAGGGCCTCCACATGGTTGCCTACAGCCGCAAACATGCGCCGCACCTGATGATAGCGGCCTTCATGCAGGGTCAGACGCGCGGTTTTCTCGCCGGTCTGTGTCATCTCTGCCGGTTTAAGCGGCGTCGTTTCCGACTCTAAAAGCAACGCCCCTGAGGCAAAAATCGTCGCTTCATGGCCTTCGATGGGTCGGGCCAGCGTCACCTCATAGACCTTGGGGACATGGTTTTTTGGGGAAATGATCTTGTGCAGATATTGCCCGTCATCGGTAAACAGCAAAAGGCCGGACGTATCGGCATCAAGACGCCCGACGCTCGACAGGGCCGGTTTACGCTCCGAAAAGCGCGGCGGCAACAACTCATACACCAGCTGCCCACGATCCTTGGTCGAACAGACATAGCCCGTCGGCTTATGCAGCATCAGCACCATGCCCTGCGCCGGATCAAGCGGCTTGCCCTTATAGAGCAGTTGTTCGTGCGCAACGTCAGAATTATCCGTCAGGCGGTTACCCTCGGCATCGGTAAACACGCCCATGCGCAAAAGCTTCTGCACATCCTTGCGACTGCCGTAGCCCAGATTGGCCAGATGCCGGATCAGCTTCATTTGATGCCCCGATAGACCTTATAGGCCCCGTCATCGGCCAGCAGGGTCACGGTTTTAAAGGCGGCCTTAAGCGTGGCCTCATAGGGTAGGTGGCGGTTGGCAACCATATAGAGTGACCCACCAATCTTCAGATGGCTGGCTGCGGTACGAATAAAGCTCTGGCCCAGCGCGTGATTATCCGCGCGTGAGGTATGAAACGGTGGGTTCGAGATAATGAAGTCATAGGTGGCATTAAGCCCCTTGCTGACATCGGCCCAGTGACTCTGGCTGCGTTCACCAAAAGCCTTAAGGTTAAGGTCGCTGGCTTCAATGGCCCGCCGCTCGGCCTCATAGACATCGATGCGCGTAATTTCAGGATAACGGCCTAAGGCCTCGTGCGTCAGATAACCGAAACCGGCCCCCAGATCGGCCCCTACACCTTTGAGCTCAGGCAGGTGCTTCATCAGCAATTGCGATCCGGCATCAAGACGATCCCAGGCAAACAGGCCCGGACGGCTGACAAAGCGCCCGTCCACCACGGGACGCAACCGGTCAAGCCCGGCCCAATCGGCCTGAAGCGCCTGATCGGTCTGTTCGCCCACAACGGCCCACATCACGCGGCACTTATGCTTCGACAGACTGTGGACGGGGCCGCACAGCTGCTTCAAATCACCCTCAAGCGTTTTGGCACCTTCGGTATTGGCGGCGGCGGTAATGATCAGACCACCCTTTTCCGTCGCGGCCACGGCACGGGCCAGAAGCGCGCGGGCTTCGTCACGCTGGCGCGGCGGCAGCACAAAGGTCACCGGATAAAGCGCTTTGTCCTCAGGCGCGCGCAAGGCATAACCGGCTTTCAACAGCGCATCGACATCGGGCTTGAAGCTCTGGTCGCACACCAGACGCGTGGTCTCAATCTCACTCAGGGCCGGACTTGGGCGCGCCCTCAGGAACAGGGCTGGTTGTGTCTCCGGCCAATCGATCTGCCCTTGTTCAAACGGCAGAAACAGGGTTGCGGATACGGGGTCATCTGTGAAAAAATCGCTCATTATCGGGGCGTAGGATAAGGCGGGGTAAAACACAAGCGTTCGTGTGCAAATTGTCTTTCATCACAACCAAGGAGGCGGGTATGCGTGTGCATCTATCTATGGCCATTGTTCTGGCTGGAATGAGTATGGCCTTACCAGCAACGGCGGCGGAAGACCCCGGCATGAAGCTGGTGCGGAAATATGTGGCGGGCTGGGACATCGACGCCCTTCTCAAGGAACCTACTGTCGCGGCGGGCCTCAACAAGATTCCGGCACCCGTCCGCACAAAGCTCAAGGCCAATCTTAATGTTACGGCGGGCGTCGAATATGTCGGCGGGCATCTGAGAGTTGAGGGCAATGCGCCGCACGCCGGTGGCGAAGAAGCGGCAGTTCTGTGTGTTGATCCCTATGGCAACAAGGTTCAGGTCGGCATCTATTCCAAAGGCAATATTCAGGTCTATACGACCGAAACGCGCTATGATTACCTGACGACCTGCGTGCGCGACTGGATTGCTGTGGCCAATACGAAATTTGCTATACGCCAGACCAAACCGGCTTCGGTGCAACTCATTACAGTGAAATAGAGCGCATAAAAAAACGCAGGTCGGTTGACCTGCGTTTTTCCGAGATATTCAAATCGCTAATTAAGCAACCTGAAGGTTCTCAGCAGACATCTTGCCCGAACGCTTGTCGCGTGCGAGTTCGAAGGACACTTTCTGACCTTCGTCAAGACCGCGCAGACCTGCGCGCTCTACGGCCGACACGTGAACGAACACGTCTTGCCCGCCGTCGTCCGGCTGAATGAAACCATAACCCTTGGTGGAGTTGAACCACTTTACTGTGCCGGTGCTCATATGAGTAACCCTTTTCAATGGCAGTTTTAGAAAGACACAGACCCGAAAACCTGCGTGTTTAGCTTCGATAATTGAAAGAGGTCGCTCGCCGCGCTTTACAAAAAACGCGAAAGAAATCCGCCGACAAGTATAGATCGCCCTCTAGCCGTACAGGCTTTATAGCGGCGCGTCAAATCAGGAAGGCATAAAAAGGCCGCACCCATCAGGATGCGGCCTCTCTGATATTCGTTTTTTTAAAGCAACGAACGCTTAGGCGTTCTCAAGCTTCTCAGCCGACATCTTGCCCGAACGCTGATCGCGAGCGAGTTCGTAGCTGATCTTCTGGCCTTCGTTCAGGCCACGGAAGCCTGCACGCTCAACAGCGGAGATGTGAACGAACACGTCTTGCCCGCCGTCATCAGGTTGAATGAAGCCGAAACCTTTGGTGGAATTAAACCATTTAACTGTGCCTGTGCTCATGATGAACCCTTTCAATGACAGTAGTATACGCGCACCCGCACAATTGCGCCGCGCCTCTCTCGTTTCGATAATTGAATGAAGTTCGCCGACAGAGCTTAAAAATAAACCCGATAACAAAGTCGCAGACAAGTAAAGATCGAAATAGTATTGTGCGCGTTTATTGCGCTCAGGTCAAACCCTATAAAAATAAAAAAAGGCTGACGGAATATTTTTACTCTGTCAGCCTTTGATAATATTGAACTAATTAACTCAGTTTAGCCGATGCGGGCCTTAACCTTGGCCACAACATTATCTGCCGTAATGCCAAATTCTTTATAAAGGCGGTCTGCCGGTGCCGAGGCCCCAAAGCCCGACATGCCAACGAAAATGCCGTCCTGACCGATGAACTTTTCCCAGCCCAGCGATACCGCCGCCTCAACGGCGACATTGATCTCGGCCTTGCCCAGCACCTCAGCCTTATAGGCGTCAGACTGCGCATCAAACAGCTCCCAGCACGGCGTCGATACGACGCGGGTCGGAATGCCCGCCGCCTCAAGCTGCTCACGCGCCGCCACGGCTACCGACACTTCAGTGCCCGAAGCGAAGATCGACACCTTTGCCTTGGCTGAGGCCGGACGGATTTCATAGGCGCCCTTGGCCACGAGATCGCTGCCGCTTTCGCGTACCGCCGGTACCTTCTGGCGCGACAGCACCATCAGGGACGGGGTGTTGGCGGATTTCAGCGCGGTTTTCCAGGCTTCAGCGGCTTCGACCTGATCGGCGGGACGGAAGACCAGAAGGTTCGGCATGGCGCGGAAAGACGCCAGATGCTCGACCGGCTGGTGGGTCGGGCCGTCTTCGCCAACGCCGATGGAATCGTGCGTCAGGACGTTGATCGTGCGCACACCCATCAGGGCCGACAGGCGGATGGCCGGACGGCTATAGTCCGAGAACACAAAGAAGGTGCCGGAATAGGGGATGACGCCGCCATGCAGGGCCAGACCATTAAGCGCCGCCGACATGCCGAATTCACGGACGCCATAGTGCACGTAACGACCGGTATAGTTCGGCGCGTCAAACGGCTCCATGCCCTTGACGAAGGTATTATTCGAGCCAGTCAGGTCGGCCGAGCCACCCACCATATCATCAATATAGGGCACCAGTTGCGCCAGCGCCGCGCCCGAAGCCGAGCGAGTGGCGTCAGCAGGCTTAAGCTCAAGCGCCTTGGCAATATGGGCATCCAGCGCCTCAAAGGCATTGGCCGGAAGTTCACCCTTCATTGCACGGGTGAAATCTGCCGCCTTGGGATGCGCCTTGAGGCGGGCTTCCCATTCCTTGCGCGGCTTTGCGGCCTTACGACCGGCGGATTCCCATGCCTTTTTGATCTCGACGGGCACCGTAAAGGCCTCAGCCGTCCAACCCATGGCCTGACGCGCCAGTTCGATATCGCTGTCAAACAGGGTGTAACCATGCGAATGCGGGTCGCCTTCCTTGGGACCAGCCCCCTTGGAAATCTTGGTCTTACAGGCGATCATGACGGGCTTTGACTGCTGCTTGGCCCAGCGCAGCGCCGCTGCGATCTTGGAGTGGTCGTGACCGTCAACGGCCTTCACCGCCCAGCCTGCGGCTTTGAAACGCGCCAATTGGTCGCCGGTCTCCGAAATGGTTGCCACGCCGTCAATCGTGACATTGTTGTCGTCGAATAAAACGATCAGCTTGTTGAGCTTCAGGCGACCGGCCAGAGAAATCGCCTCGTGCGAGACCCCTTCCATCAGGCAGCCGTCACCGGCGATAACATAGGTGTAGTGATCAACCATGTCGTCACCAAAGCGCCCGTTCAGGTGACGCTCACCCATGGCCAGACCGACAGCCGTCGCCAGTCCCTGACCCAGCGGGCCGGTCGTGGTTTCAACACCCGGCGTATGACCATATTCAGGGTGACCGGCGGTGTTGGAACCCCACTGACGGAAGTTCTTGATCTGCTCCATGGTCACAGCCTTGAAGCCGGTCAGGTGCAGAAGCGAATAGATCAGCATCGAGCCGTGGCCCGCCGACAGCACGAAACGGTCACGGTCGGCCCAGTCAGGGTTCTTCGGATCGTATTTCAGAAACTTCGTCCACAAAACGGTTGCCACATCGGCCATACCCATGGGCATGCCCTGATGGCCGGACTTTGCCCGATGGACGGCTTCCATGGACAGTACGCGAACGGCGTCTGCCATTTGAACCGGTGTGGGTTTAAAGGTGGTGTCAGGCGCAGTGGGGCTTGTGGTCATGGGTGAGTCTCGATTAAGCTGTCGATGAAAGCCGGTGAAGCTGTGAATTTTGTCGCAGCCTTTACCCCATGCTTACGGGGATAGCCATGCTTTAAGTAGGAAATTTGCTTAATTTCCGGCTCATATTCGCCGTTTTTAGCGGGTAGGGCTTTAACCGTAAGCATACGGACAAATTGTCCGATAATTGGCCCGAGTAATTACCCTGAGAAAGCCGTCTTTCTCGGATGTGTGCGTAAAAGTGCAGGAGACGTAAATTGATGAGTCACGACAGAACCCTCAGGACAGCCGCGCCGGTTATTGGCGTAAGCCTGTCGCAGGCCGTGGAACGGCTTGATAAGGCGCTTCTGGCTCTTGAGGAGCGCCTGCGTAATCTTGATGAACGCACGCAACCGGCCGCGAACCCCATCAGCACCGATTCAGCCGCCGATCCGGATTTGCTGGGCGAAATCGAGGCCCTGCGTGAACGCGAACGCGTCCTCGAAGAAGCCGCCAACGGCGCCTATGCCGCTCTGGGTGAGGCCGCCGCCAATATCCGTCAGCTTATGGATGAGGAAGCGGCCTGATGGGTGAGGTTACAGTAAAGGTCAACAATAAGCCCTATACGGTCGGTTGCGCCGACGGTCAGGAAGCGCGTGTCGCCGAACTCGCACGCATTTTCGATGAACATGTCAGCATGGTCGTGTCTGATGTCGGGACGATCGGCGAGGTCCGAACCTTCCTGATGGCCGCTTTGTTGCTGGTTGATGAAATGGACGAAATGCGCCTTCAGATCGAAGCCGCCGAAGCGGCTCAGGCGCGCATTTCAGCGGGTGCCTTTGAGATCGAACGCAAGGCGGCCTTTGCCATTACCGACGCCGCTGAACGCCTCGAAAAACTGGTCAAGGACGCTTAAAAAAACATCCTCCCTGCGCAGCGGGGCCATAATTTCTAGCATCCTCCCCTGCGCAGCGGAGGAGGTGCCGAGCGAAGTCGAGGCGGAGGGGGCATGCCTCTCCGCCCCCTTTTACTTCCCGTTCACATCATATTTTTGCGCAGGCAGGCTCACCCTTACCGCCGCCACCTGATCCGTGGCCGAGCGATTAAGCTTCACCTCATAATCACCGGCGGCAATATTCCATGTCTTTGACGCGGAGTCATAATTGGCCAGCAGGCGCGGATCGACCGTGACGCTCACCGTCTGGCTTTCGCCGGCCTTCAGATGCACCTTATCGAAGGCCCCCAGCCGCTTGGGCGCTTCCCAGCCGCCACCCACCGGTGACACATAGATCTGCGGCACATCAGACCCATCCCGCACGCCCGAATTAGTAACCGTAAAGCGCGCCGTCAGCCTGCCATCCACCACGTCGCTAGTCAGGCCCGAATAGGTGAACTGCGTATAGCTCAGGCCATGCCCGAACGGGAACAGCACCTTGTGACCGTGCTTGTCGTGCCAGCGATAACCGACCGCTGCCCCTTCGATGTTATAGTTAGTCGTCGGGCGGAGATCAGGCTTGGTGATGTCGCCATCCAGTACCGGACGCGGCAACTGACTTTCTGAGGCAATAAAGGTCAGCGGCAGACGACCTGACGGATTGACTTCACCGGTCAGGACGCGGGCAATAGCCGTGCCGCCCCGCGTGCCGGGATACCAGGCTTCTATGACCGCACCGGCATCTTTCAGCCAGGGCATCAGCACCGGCCCGCCGGTTTGCAGCACCACTACGGTCTTCTTGTTGGCCTTGGCGACTGCGGCAATCAGGTCATCGCCATTACCATCCAGCTTAAGCGGCGCATCAAAGGATTCGCCCATCCATTGCGTGCCAAAGACAATGACCACATCGGCCCCTCGGGCGGCACTGACGGCGGCCTTGATATCGGCCCCGTCATGATAAACCACTTCGGCGGATGTGCGCGCCTTAAGGGCAGCTACAGGCGAGTCCGGATAATAGGTGAGGGGGCCGGGGAAGTCGTTACCCGGCCCAAGCCCGAGGCCTTCGACGGGATTGCCCCCGACGCCATAGACCTGAGACGAACCGCCGCCGGAAATCACGCCCTTATCGGCATGCCCGCCAATGACAACGATCTTTTTCGCCGTCGCCGCAAGCGGTAACAGATTGCGCTCGTTTTTCAAAAGCACGATCCCACCTTCGGCATCGGCCTGAGTGATTTTGGCGTGGGCCTCCAGATCGATGGTGCCTTCGGTGATCTCTTGCGCCACAGGATTATCGATCACACCGGTCTCAAACATCGCCCACAATATGCGCCGTGCCATGTCATCGAGACGCTCAGGCTTTACATGGCCATTATCAAGGGCTTCTTTCAACGGGCCTTTGAAATAAGGCCCCTTGTCGAACGGCCAGCCCGATTGCTGATCCAGCCCGTTATTGGCTGCCGGAATGGTCGAATGGGTCGCGCCCCAGTCCGACATCACATAGCCCTTATAGCCCCAGTCCTGCTTCAGAACCTCCGTCAGCAACCACTGGTTTTCGCAGCCATATTGCCCGTTGACGATATTATAGGAACACATCACCGAGCCGGGGTTGCCGACCTCGATGCCGATTTGAAAGGCCAGAAGTTCTGACATGCGCGCAGGCGTATCATCGATCCTGACATCAATCGTAAAGCGGTTGGTTTCCTGATTGTTGAACGCCAGATGCTTGATGGTCGAGATGATATTATTCGACTGAATGCCTTTGATCTGCTCACCGACCATGACACCAGCCAGCAACGGATCTTCACCGGCATATTCAAAGGTGCGCCCGTTGCGCGGGTCGCGGTTGGTATTGAGACTGCCCGCCAGATGCACATTGAAACCGGACAAACGTGCTTCACGTCCGATCATCGCGCCGCCATCATGGGCCAGTTTCCGATCCCACGTCGCGGCGGTGGCAATCCCCGAAGGCAGGGCGGTTCTGAGGCGCGGATTTGGCCCGCGTTGTGAGGCCACGCCAATACCGGCATCCGTCTGCCACTGATTAGGGATGCCAAGGCGCGGCACACCATAAACAAAGCCCGCCGACTGAGGGCGGCTTTCGGCAGGTTGCGTCCATTTCAGCCCCGGAATATCGCCGCGCGTATTCAGCCATTCACCGTCTGAGCCGAAATGGCCAAACACCAGCGTCAGCTTTTCGCTCTGGGTCATTTCTTTAAGCAAAAGTTCAGTGCGTTCTTCGGTGCTCAGGCTCTTATTGAGCCAGGGCGTTTGCGCCGGAGGGGCCAGCATCGTCGCCTGCGCGGCGTGACCCGCATCCTGTGCCCTGACCCCCAAGGGCGCACCAAAGGCCAGAGTCGTCACCGTGAGCATCAGCCCGATTTTTCCGTATAAACGCATTTTCCCTGCCCGATATGATTATGGATGGTTTATTATGGTCAGGCAGATTACACGCCTTTTTATGTCTGTGAAGTCATTTTTATGACATCGATGTCTTTTTTAATTTTGCCCTTATCAATAAATGCTATCAATGCCCTTGTTTTCTTAAGAGTGTGGGCTTAAATTGAGGGTCGGCGGGTCTTGCTGCGGCTCTCGTCAGCGATCACCTAATCCTTCTGACCTTAATCTCTTAGAACGGGGACTGTCCCTGACTGGGGTCGTGGCCCCTATCACATGGTTCCCACCTGACTAGTCAGGTCTGAGTGGATTTAAACGCTTCGCAACGGTTCATACGCGGCGCCGCCACATGTTTCAGGCAAAAGTCCTTCGCCTTTGGCTCAGTGTACTTTTGCCTGCATCGGATTTGTGAAAAAGACCCTCGGGACGGCCCGACGGGTCTTTTTCGCTTTTTGCCTTGTCTCAGAGGCGCACTTTCCCAACTTGACAGTGCACCTGCGAAAGTGGCAAAACCGCGGCTTCCTCAGGGAGTAGCCGGGGCTTTTGCCCGCCCGATGTCGTCAGCACGAGCGTAAGATTACGCTCCGGCATCAGGCACTGCTCAGATCGCCCGATCTGAACAGGCAGCGAGACTGGGGGCGGGTTCAGCCCACCTGTCCTAACCTTAAGTCTCTGAGAGCATTCTATTATGGAAACCATAGGCACGCCCCTGTTGTGGGGGACGTTCGCGGCCTTTTTTGTCGTCGCGCTATTTGTCGATTTCTTCGTTATGAACCGTCAGGGGGCCCATAAGGTCTCCATGAAAGAAGCGGCCATATGGTCGGTCATCTGGGTCATCACCTCTTTCGTCTTTGTCGGCGTGATGTGGTGGGAACTGGGCGGGCTTGGCACAGATCAGGCCATGAAGACCCTTGCCGATACCAAGGCGCTTGAATTTATCACCGGTTATCTGGTTGAAAAGGCGCTGGCGGTCGACAATATCTTCGTCTTCCTGATGATTTTCACCTATTTCGCCGTACCTGCCGAACACCAGAAGCGTGTGCTGATGATCGGTATCCTGCTGGCGCTTGTCCTGCGGGCCGGTATGATCCTTATCGGCGCCTGGCTGGTATCGCAATTCCACTGGATTCTCTATATTTTTGGGGCCTTCCTCATCTATACCGGCTTCAAGATGTGGCGCGCTTCGGACGAAGAGCCTGACCTTGAATCCAGCCCTGTCCTTAAGTGGGTAAAAAAGCGTTTTGCCATTGCCCCCAACTATGACGGCGAGCGCTTCTTCACCCACATCAACGGCATCAAAATGGCGACCCCGCTGTTGCTGGTTGTCGTGCTGATCGGCATTATCGACGTGGTGTTTGCGGTCGATTCGATCCCCGCCATCTTCGCCATTACCACCGATCCGTTTATCGTCCTGACCTCGAACGTATTTGCCATTCTGGGCCTGCGCGCCATGTACTTCCTGCTGGCGGGCATGCAGGAACGCTTCCACCTGCTGCCCTATGGTCTGGCGCTGGTTCTGGTGTTCATCGGTTCCAAGATGCTGCTGATCGATATCTATAAGATACCCATCGTCTGGTCGCTGAGCGTCACCTTCGGCATTCTGGTCCTGACCATGATCCTGTCGCTGATCATCAAACCAAAGGAAGGCGTACACCCGCATGGGGCCTTCCCGTTTGATGCCAAGAAAGACAAGGGCGAGGAATAAACCCTTTTGGGTCCAATCCTGCCACCTCCCCTGCGTAGCGGGGGAGGTGGCAGGCGAAGTCCCGCCAGAGGGGGCATTACGGGTTAGAGGCTTGCCAGACGGTACTTTCCATAGCCATAACAGCCCTATGAAAGAAGCCAAGGCCGCCTTACGCAAAGACATGAAAGCCCGCCGCGCGGCCGCTTTTTCCGCTGATCCCTCAGCGGGTGAGCGACTGGCGGCGGGTTTTTCCATATGGCCGCCCTCAGGCACCGTAGTTGCGGGCTACAGTGCTTTTCGCAATGAAATGAATCCGCAACCCCTGATGCAGGCACTGGCCGAACACGGCTGTCATCTGGCGCTTCCGGCCCTGATCGATGCCGGCGCAGGGCTTTCAATGGTTTTCAGGGCCTTTGCTGTGACCGATCAGCTGGTCGAAGGTCCCTTCGGTATCCTTCAGCCTTCGGATACGGCCCCTGAGGTTTTACCTGACCTTGTTCTGGTGCCGCTTCTGGCCTTTGACCGTCAGGGACGACGGCTTGGCTACGGCGGCGGTTTCTATGATCGTGGTTTACACTTTCTTAAATCGCAAAAACCTTTTAAGGCTTGGGGTATTGCCTATGCCGCGCAGGAGGTTCACCCTCTGCCGGTTGAACCCCATGATCAGCGTCTGGATGCCGTCATCACAGAAAGCGGCTTCATCCTGACGGAAACGGATTAGTTTATGCGCTTTGCTTTTTTCGGAGATGTAGTTGGTCGCTCAGGCCGTGACGGGCTTAGTGAGCATCTGCCGTTTATTCGCCGCGCTCTTGATCTTGAGTTCGTGATCGTCAACGCCGAAAATGCCGCCTCCGGTTTCGGGGTCTCGGAAAACACCGCTAAACAACTGTTTGATGCCGGTGCCGATTGCCTGACACTTGGCAACCATAGCTGGGATCAGAAAGAGGCCCTGACCTATATTGTGCGCGAACCGCGCCTGATCCGCCCGCTGAACTATCCGCGCCTGGCCGATGCGCCGGGGCGAGGGGCCAATCTGTTTGAAACCGCTTCGGGTAAGCGCATTCTGGTGATCAACCTTCTGGGTCTTGTACACATGGCCTCTATGGATGACCCGTTCGGCGCGGTCGATAAGACACTGGACGCCACGCCGCTTGGTCTGGTCGCCGATGCCATTGTCGTTGACATGCACGCCGAAGCCACCTCCGAGAAAATGGCAATGGGCCATTTCTGCGATGGCCGCGCCAGCCTTGTGGTCGGCACCCATACCCATGTGCCGACCGCCGACGCCCAGATTCTGCCCGGCGGCACCGCCTATCAGACCGATGCCGGTGCCTGCGCCGATTACGACAGTGTAATCGGCATGGACAAGGAAGAACCCCTGCGTCGCTTCACCACCCGCATCGGCAAGGAGCGCTATAAACCGGCCTCAGGCCCTGCGACCGTATGCGGCGTCTTTGTCGAAACCGATGACAAAACCGGTCTGGCCGTGCGCGTCGAAGCCATCCGTGTCGGCGGCCGTTTAAAGACGGTCTTGCCAGAGACGCAGGTTTCGGTTTAGAAAACCCCGGAATTTCAGACTTTATTCTATGTGACGCGCCGCCTTTGGCATCAGCTGTTTTAGGGCTGATTTGGCGAGCGTTTTTGTGAGGACTTATGGCAGGCCATTCCAAATTCAAGAATATCATGCACAAAAAAGGGCGCGCGGATGCCGTGCGCTCGAAACTGTTTTCCAAATTATCGCGCGATATTACGGTTGCGGCCAAGTCAGGCATGCCTGATCCGGCGATGAACCCGCGCCTGCGTCTGGCGGTCAACAACGCCAAGGCCGAGTCCATGCCCAAGGACAATATCGACCGCGCCATCAAAAAGGGCGCGGCAGGCGATGCGGATACCCTCGAAGACATCCGCTACGAAGGCTTCGGCCCGGGCGGCGTCGGCATCATCGTTGAGGCTCTGACCGACAATCGCAACCGCAGCGGCGGCAATGTCCGTTCCTATTTCACCAAGCACGGCGGTAATCTGGGGGAAACCGGATCGGTCAGCTTCCTTTGGGATCGTCTGGGCCAGATCGAATACCCCTTAAGCGCCGGTTCGGCAGACGACATCATGGAAGCGGCCATTGAGGCCGGTGCGCAGGATGTTGAAACGGACGAAGACCCCGAAGACGGCGGCCACATCATCTACACGGCCTATGAAGACCTCAACAGCGTGACCGAAGCCATTTCCAAGGCGCTCGGTGATCCGAAATCGACCAAGTTCGTCTGGAAGCCGCAAACCCTGACGCCTTTGTCCGGCGATCCGGTCAAGACGTTGTTCAAGCTGATTGATGCGCTCAATGATGATGATGACGTGCAAAACGTCTATGCCAATTTCGACGTATCCGACGAAGAACTTGAGGCCCTGGGCCTCTAAATTCGCCACATCTAAAATCGGCGCAGCCCAAAGAATGTCTGCTTTGTTTTGCGCCGATTATATGCCACTATGCCGCTATTAACCATATTTCGGGGGATGGTCATGAAGCGGTGGCTTGCGGTGTCTTTGGGGGTATCTGGGGCAATGGTGATGCTTGTGGGCTTAAGCGCCTGCTATCACGAACCTGCCTATTATCCGGTTGATAACCGCTCACAGGCCCAGAAGGCCGATGCCTGCGTGGAACGCTATGAACCCGATGGCAAAGCCCCTCAGGTCATGACCTATGATTCCGAAACCAGCACCGAAGTTCATCTCAATCAGGACGGCAAGGTCGTAACCGTCACCGCCCAGAACAAACCCGACGCCACCTCATTCGGCGTTGAAGGCAAGGTCGGCGGTGCACGCCCCGAAAGCTGCACCGACGCCACTATTGGCCGCAGCTATACGCGCAGTGATGAATACACACCACCACAACAACGCCGTCGCGGCTGGTTCCGTTAATTCTTACCGCCCAAAGCCCCAAGCAACGCCTCATGGAAACGATCCGGCGCTTCGACCTGAGGTGAGTGCCCAAGATCAGGGAATTCGATCAGGTGCGAATTGGGAATGATGGCGGCAATGCGCTTGCCTAAGGCCGGATAATCCCCCAGCCGGTCGCGCAGTTCCGGTGCCGCCCGGTTGGCACCGGGGGCCGTACGATCCAGCTGCCCGATCATCAGAACCACAGGCATTTTCAGACGGTCAAATTCATATACCACGGGCTGGGTGAAAATCATCTCTGAGGTCTGGGCCTGATTATAGGCGACAATGGCTTTACCCGAACCGGTATAAAGGCCCGCCTGCATACCTACCCACCGGTCATATTCCGGCTTCCACTGATTGTTATAATAGAACTTAAGCTGATAGGTTTTGATGCTCTCAAAACTGGTCTTCTGTTCGTTCTGGTATAGTTGATCAATGGTTGCGTAAGGAACCCCCAGAGCCTGCCAGTCCTCAAGCCCGATGGGGTTGACCAGCACAAGCTGCTCGACGACCTCAGGATAGGTCAGGCCGAAACGGGTCGCCAGCATGCCGCCCATCGAATGGCCGATCAGCGTCACCTTTTCGACCTTCAGCGACTTAAGCAATTCCTGCGTATTGGTCGCCAGCTGGCTTAAGGAAAACTGATAGCCTTCCGGTTTCGAGGCTTTACAGAAACCAATCTGATCAATGGCGATAACGCGATATCCGGCCTGACTTAATCTGTTGATCGTCGCTTCCCATGTCGCGCCACAGAAATTTTTGCCGTGCAGCAAAACCGCCGTGCGCCCATTGGCTTCGCCCTGAGCAGGGACATCCATATAGGCCATTTCCAGCGCCTGTCCCTGCGTCGTCAGGGCAAAGGTCTTTACCGGATGCGGATAGTCAAATCCCTCAAGGCGCGGGCCATAGGTCTGGGCGTTTACAGAACCTGCCGCCAAAGCCGCAACCATCATCGTCGCCAGAATACGCATATCCATTCCCTGTAATACCTGAAGAAGACAGCATAGGCAGGGCAGGGTTAAAAAGCGATAGGTGGCCTAAATACGCGGCCAGTAATCACTGAACATATATTGACTGACGGCATTGGCGGGGATGTCGAATTCCGACCCGCGATACCAGGGCGTACAGACCCGCTGCGCCGGATCAAGATCACCCCACTTCAGATTGGGGCACCCTTCGGGAGCCGGATCAATCGCATTATCAACGGCGCGGATTTCACCCCGCGCGGTCGCCAGAATACCCGCCGTCCTGACCTTGGCGATGTAGTTTTTACCGATAAAGCCGGTGCCGCCGTCAACATTGATCGCAATCTCATCCGACAGGATACGGTTATCGATAATGCGCACGCGATTAAGCTTAGACCGAATGCCGTGCTTGGAAAAATCAATCAATGAATTGGCCAGCAAGGCTTCACCGGCCCCACTCAAAACCACGCCCTCTGCGAAGTGTTCGACCTTAAGGTCATCAATGCTCAGGATGGAGTCCGCAGAATCCAGCCGGATCTCAAGGCCCACCGCGTCTTCGCCACGTTCAAACCCCTTCCAGTCCGCCAGCTGCTGCACCGTCACGCCCTGAATGTGGGAATCGCCGTTCAGCGTGGCATAGACACCATCTGCCGTAGAGGTAATGCCGCTCTGCTCGGCAAACAGTTGCGACCCGTTAAGCGCCAGAGCCACAGACCTTGTACGCGCCACAATATAGGAATTGATCAGGTTGAACCGCCCGCCGGCCACATGCACCGCCGCACTTTCGCCCTCATAACGCACCGACGAATTTTGTAAAGTCAGCTCGGAATTAGAGGCGTAGATACAGGCCGACTGACCGCCGCGCGCCGAGGACAAGAGCACGTTTTTCAGGATCACCTTATCCGCCGACGGATTGATGCGCAGGCAGGATTCCCCGTTAGGGGCCACCAGCACCGGCAGGCGTGAGGGACTATCGCCGATAATAGTCAGGCTGCGGGTAATCTGCAAACTGCCGACGCAGGAGCGGTTTTTCGCCACCAGACGCAAGACCCCGCCCGAACGCATGCGCCGCACCGTATCCTCGACAAAGGCGCGGCTGGCAGTGTCGCAATTGATCGTGGCGTGCGATTTGGTGCCGTAATAACCATAATGATGCCCGCGCGTCTTATAGCGCTTGCCACCACAGGTCTTGAGCTGATGATCCAGAAGCGCGCCAAAACAGGGCCGCGTCAGGGCTTCGGTACGCGCCGCATTATAGGAGGTGTCATGCGCCGAAGCCGCCCCCGCACTCAGTAGCAGGCCGACACCGGCAGCCAGCGCAACAAAGCCCCTAAACGGAATGATTCTCATGGTCATAATCCTTCCATTACCGGTGAGGCGAGCGTGAAACTTCGTTAAGCACCGCCTGAAGCCGCGCCGCCGAAGGCCGGTAGCCATCAAGCGCCGACCCCAGCCTCAGGACAACGGCACTGGCCTTGTCCTGATCGGCAACCCCTGACAGCCCCAGCGCAAAATAGGTCGACATGGCATAGCGCGCCTCAGCCGAGCCTTGCTTTTCGGCTTCCTGATACCAGTGGAAGGCGCGGGCATAGTCGGCGGGGACACCCACCCCTTCGGAATACATTACCGCCAGCACCAGTTGCGCCTGAGCCGAGCCATTGGTCGCCGCCAGCTGAATGGCCCGTACACGATCCAGATTATTCAGACGCCCGCCGTCCTTACGGCCCAGTATGGCCCGAAGACCCATCACCGTGTGGTCGCTGACCTCGGAGGGGGCCTGCGCTACCTGATCGGTCAGATCGAGATAGACCAGCGCCCGCCCGACATGGATAAACGGCAACTCATCCATGCGCGTCAGGGCATAGCCGTAGATATCGCCGCGCGGGCGGCTTTCGTCGGCATGAGGCACGCCACCGGCGGGAGCCTGAGGCGGATAAAATTCAAACGGCGACACCCAGCGTTTGGCCTTGGCCTCAACAAAAGCGCCATATTTGCTGCGCTCACGCTCAGGCGAGGAGCGCTCAAAATCCTTGAGCATGACATAGGCCCCGACATCACCGGTCGCCGAGGCCTTATAGTTATAGAGATAGGCATCAACATCATTGCGCTGGAACAGCGAAATAACATTCGGACGCGCATAGGCTGGATCGCGCATGGTGGCGCGCACGCCTTCACGGTTATCGGCAGGCTCGCCCATCGGCCCGTACTGCGTGTCATAGAGCCGCCCCAGCGTGCGGAAACCATCGGCCCCAAGCTGTGACTGGACATAGATGACACGGTTACGCACCTGATCGCGCTCTGAGGTATCCATACGCGCCAGAAGACGCTCAAGCTGACGATAGCCATTGGCCCGTTCTGCCGCCAGGCATTTGTCAAAGCGTGAGGTGTGCTGACCATTACGTGCGGTGCGATTAATAGGGGCGTAGCCTTCGGGGTTGGACAGGGCCATAACCAGCCACACCGCCGCCTCAACCGGATCGGTCAGGTTCTCATCGGTGGCCCTCAGGCCCATATAGCGGTTGGAAAGCTCGATCTGGGCAAAGAAATCATTGCTGAAGGCGAGCTTGCGGAAATGGCGAATTTCACGTTCCTGATCGCCAAAATGGCTGTTGTCCGTCCCCGGCGGGCGCGGGCAGGTCGGGCCGATTCGGCTGTCGCGACCTTCGGTGGGCCAGTTGACGCCATTGGGACCGCAGCCCACCATAACTGAGGCTGCCGCAACCGCTGTAATCAGCCGGGTAAGGCGCACGACGCTCCGCCGCCCGGTCACATGCCGGTCGGCACAGGTCGCCTTAGCCTTGAAGCGGACAGACAGGCCCCAGAACATCACATATCGCTCCGGCCATAAGGGCCGATAATGGTGAATACAGATATGCGGGAAAAGGCTGATACTGACACGCGCTACCTCCCCCCAAGGTTACGTTCGTACGGATGGTTTGCGTGCCCCCACTGAAACGGACGCGTTAACCATAATCTGATCATGCGCGAAAGCGCCGGTAAAGACTAGTGAAAAATTAGCGCACTTTTATAAAAAGGGAGTGGGGTGAAAAAAAGCGCTGTTTTACGATTTTGATCAGGTCTGATAGGGCCTGTTTTTCGCAGGCCTAAGTCCATAAAGAAAAACAAGAATCCACCACGGGGTGACGGCTTTGTGACCACGGCGGTTTGGGGTATAAAAAATCAATAAAAATACGGGTTTACATTTTTATTTCATCCGGCCCGCTTAAGTTTTTTTTAGAGGGCCTTGAAATTAACGCAAGATAAGGGCAGGAGTGTTTTCCCGGTATCGGAACCTTGAAAACATTTGGAATTAAGGCCCGCTATCGTACCTGACGGCTCAGGCCGTTCGCCTTTTTTCTGCCTCATTTTCCTTCTGTTTGCAACGGTCTCGCCTATGTTCAAATCCTTTTTCGGCAGTTTTTCTAACGACATCGCCATCGATCTCGGTACGGCGAATACGCTCGTTTATATGAAAGGCCGCGGAATCGTGCTGAACGAGCCTTCGGTGGTGGCCCTGCGCAATGTCGGCGGCCGCAAGGTCGTCCATGCGGTGGGCATCGAAGCCAAGCAGATGCTCGGCCGTACCCCCGGCCATATGGAAGCTATCCGCCCGATGCGTGACGGCGTGATCGCCGACTTCGAAGTCGCTGAGGAAATGATCAAGCACTTCATCCGCAAGGCCCATAACCGCAAGGGTTTCGTTAATCCTAAGGTTATCGTTTGCGTGCCGTCAGGGGCCACTGCCGTGGAACGCCGCGCCATTAACGATTCGTGTCTCAATGCGTCGGCGCGCCGCGTAGGCCTGCTGCCTGAGCCTATGGCCGCTGCCATTGGTGCCGGTCTGCCGATCCATGAACCGACCGGTTCGATGGTCGTTGACATCGGCGGCGGCACGACCGAAGTCGCCGTTCTGTCCCTGTCGGGTATCGTCTATTCGCGTTCGGTACGCGTTGGCGGCGACAAGATGGATGATTCGATCACCAACTTCATGCGCCGTAACCATAACCTGCTGATTGGTGAAACCACCGCAGAGCGCATCAAAAAAGATATCGGCACCGCCCGTGTGCCGCATGACGGCGAAGGTCTGGCGATCGAAGTCAAGGGCCGCGACCTGATGCAGGGTGTCCCGCGCGAGGTTCGCATCAGCGAGCGTCAGGCCGCCGAAGCCATCGCCGAGCCGGTATCGCAAATCATTGAGGCCGTTAAGGTTGCCCTTGAGGCCACACCGCCCGAACTGGCCGCCGATATTGCCGATAAGGGCATCATGCTGACCGGTGGCGGAGCACTGCTGCGCGGTCTGGATGAGGAAATCCGCGACCATACCGGCCTGCCGGTAACCATTGCCGAAGACCCGCTGTCCTGCGTGGCTATCGGTTGTGGCCGGGTGCTTGAGCATCCGCGCTGGATGAAGGGTATTCTTGACTCCACCATGTTCTGATAAGGCCTGCCTCCCGTGCCCTGACGGTTCGGGAGCGGCTTGCGGCGGGGCAGACTAAGGGGGCGCATGTCCGTTACACCTGAGCGGTGAAACGACATGGGATATATAAGTGCCAAAGGTATCTTATAGTAAATGACGGTTTGTAAGGACGTCCGGCGTGCCATACGGGGAAAAGTCATCTTTTGAAGCGATCAAGGTCCCTCTGACCTGGGGGGTCATGGTTATTGTCGCGGGCCTCTGCATTATCGGGGTGCTGCTGTTCCTTGGCGACCGCCGCTCAGACATGACCGAGGCTAGCTATGGCAATCGCGCGGGCTTTGATGCCGCCGCCGGGCCTGCCAATAACCTCCTGTCGACACCGGCGCACTGGGTAGGCGGCATTGCCGGCTGGTTCGATGACTATCTGTTTGCGGTTTCGGAAAATCGCCGCCTGCGGAAGGAAGTGGCTGATCTTACGCAATATAAGAACAGCTTTCTTCAGGCAAAGGAATTGAACCGCCGCTACGAGACCCTGCTGCAATTACGCACCGACCCTGAGGTGGCCATGGTCGCCGCCCGTTCGGTTTCCGTATCCCGCGGTCCGTTTAACAATACCCGCCTGATCAATGCCGGTCGCGAAGACGGCGTGAAATTCGGCCATCCGGTGATCAATGAGCAAGGCCTTGTCGGGCGCGTGGTCGGCACCGGCGGTCAGGTCAGCCGTGTCCTGAGCGTCACCGATGTCGTCAGTCGTGTGCCCGTGGTCATCAGCCGTACCGACGCCCGCGCCATTATGGCTGGCGACGGCGGCGGCTATCCACGCCTTGAGTTCGTGCGTGGCAAGGATGCGGTCAAAAAAGGCGATCAGGTTCTGACCTCCGGCGATGGCGGAATCTTCCCGCGCGGCCTGCTGGTCGGTGAGGTCGTCCCGAGCGTTGACGGGGTCTGGCGCATCAATCTCTATACCAATCGCGGCCCTATCGATATGGTCAAGGTATTGAAATATGATGATTTTTCAAACCTGCCTGATTATACCATCCTGAGCACGCCGCCGGTTACAGACGTCCTGCCGCCGCCACCCGCGCCTGCGCAAGGCCAGACAACGGGGCAGGGGGCATCCTCTTCTTCTGCGTCGTCATCTGCTGCCGCACCGGTTGCGGCTCCGGCAGCCGCACGCCCGGCGGCCACACGGGCAGCAACCCCTCCCGCAACACCCCCCGTTCAACCGGCCCCCCGCGCCGCGCCACAAACCACAGCCCCACGTCCGGCACCTCCCCAGCCTCAGGCTGCTCCGGCGACGCCCGCCACCCCGCCTCAGGCCCCCGCCGCGCCAGCTGACGGAGACTAGGGGTGCGGACGCCGATCAACAAAAATATGCGGCGGGGGCTGGCAGGCAAAATTATAGGGCCGCACGAATGGATCGGTATGCCCGCTCTTCTGGCCATTGCTGCCACCCTGATCATGGCCACCAATATTCCCCTGCCGTGGGGACTGGTGCTGCCTGAGCCGGTCTGGCCTCTGGCCCTGGCCTTTAGCTGGCCGCTGATCCGCCCAAGCTATATCGCACCCTTTGTACTGGCTGCGCTTGGCCTGTTCCTTGATTTTTTCTGGGGTGCTCCGCTCGGATTCTACGTTCTGCTACTGATGATCGTCTTTAGCGTTACCTTCCTGATCCGCAGCTATATTGTCGGTCAGGACATGACCATTGTCGCAAGCGTTTATGTCATGTCGATTATCGGCTTTTTCATACTGGGCACGCTTCTGACGACGCTTTATGCCGGTCAGGTGCCCCGCCTTCTCGGCGTTGCCGAACAGATGTTCGCCAGCCTGATTACCGTGCCGGTCATGTGGTGGCTGCTGGATAAATATCTCCATGCCGATGTGAGGTTCCAGTGAACGAAACCACCTTCCAGAACATGGGGGAACGGCAGGGGGTCTTTAACCGGCGCATTTTCCTGATGGGCGGTGTGGTCGCCTTTGGGCTGTTTGCCCTGACCGGTCGTCTGGCGCACCTCCAGATTCTGCATGGCGGGCGCTATAAGCGCCTGTCGGCGGCCAACCAGTTCAATTTCCGTCTTATCCCGCCGCCGCGTGGCCAGATTCTTGATCGCAACGGCAGCGTTCTGGCCGGAAACCGGCCCTCGTTCCGCGTGGTGGTGCGCCGTAACGAAATCGAAGACATCGATAAGACGCTCGATCAGCTCAGCTATATCCTGCCTCAGACCGCCGCCAATCGCCGCCGTATTGTGCGCGATATCAACCAGTCCCAGCGCTTTGTGCCAACGATTGTCGCTGCTGATCTGAGCTGGGAGGATTTCTCGCGTGTTAATCTCTACGCCGCCGAAATCCCCGGTGTCGAAGCCGACATGAACGAGATGCGCGTCTATCACTATGGCGGGGCCTTCTCGCATGTGGTCGGCTATGTCGCCAAGGTCTCCGAATCCGACCTTAAGGCCGAGGGCGAAAACCCTGACCCCATGCTGCTGCACCCGGGTTTCCGCATCGGCAAGCAGGGCGTCGAAAAGGCCTTTGAAAAGCAGTTGCGTGGCGTATCCGGCGCGCAAAAAGTTGAGGTCAATGCGGTGGGTGGCGTCGTCGCCGAAGACCCGACCGGCACTCGTCCGCCCGTGCCGGGTGAGGATATCACCCTGACCATTGATGCCGAGGTGCAGCAACGCGCCCTCGAAATGTTCGGCGAAGACTCAGGTTCGGCCGTGCTGATGAATGTGCACAATGGCGAGGTCCTGTGCATGGCCTCGGCCCCGTCCTTTGACCCGAACCTCTTTGTCTCGGGCATTTCGACCAAGGCCTATCGCCTGCTGGCTGACTATGAGCGCCGGCCCTTGCTGGATAAGGCGATTGGGTCTACCTTTGCACCGGGTTCGACCTTTAAAATGGCGACGGCTCTGGCCTTTCTCGCCGCTGGCATCGACCCGAAGGAGCGCGTCGTCTGTCGCGGTTCATACCCCTTCGGGCGGCGTAATTTCCGATGCTGGCGCGCAGGCGGACATGGCTCAGTTGATATGAATGACGCCATCAAGCATTCGTGCGACGTCTATTTCTACCACCTGTGTAACCGCGCGGGCGTCGACCGCATATCAGAGACCGCCCATAAGCTGGGTCTGGGCGAACTGTTCGACCTTGAGATTGCCGGACAAAAAAGCGGCGTCATACCTTCGACGGAATATAAGCGCAAGAATTTCAAAAACGATCCCAAGTGGCATCCGGGAGAAACCCTGTCTGTGGCCATTGGTCAGGGCTATACGCACGTTTCGGCCTTGCAACTGGCGGTCTATACGGCACGGATCGCCAATGGCCATAAGGCCGTGACGCCGCACCTTGTGAAAAAAATCGGCAAGGTCGATCTCGATTTCAATTTTGCGGATATCGACATTCCACCGGAACATCTTCAACTGGTGCGTAACGGCATGAACGCCGTGAGTAACGACTCGGACGGTACGGCCTTCCGTAACTCGCAGCTTAATCTCGGCGACATTAAGATGGCCGGTAAGACCGGCACGGCTCAGGTCATCAACTATGATCGGGCAGGAACACGTCGTGCCACCCAATGGCGTAACAAGGACCACGGCCTTTATGTCTGTTATGCGCCGGCGGATAATCCGAAATATGCGCTGGCCGTCGTGGTTCAGCACGGGGTCGCCGGTGGCACGGTCGCCGCCCCCAAGGCGCGTGAGATCATGAAGGTGGCCCTGCTCAAGGACCCTGAGATGCAGGCCCGTATCGTCAGGCCGCCGCCCCCTGAGGTGCCGGATGAGCCGCTGATCATACCCGAAGCCGACGCCTCTGCCGACGTTTTGCAACCCGCTGCGCCTGCGGCGGACGATTTCGTTCCTCCAACCCCTTAAGGATTATCATGGCCGAAAGCGCAATGACCCGCCGGGGCGAGCGGGAAAGATACGACAACAAGCTGTTACAGATCGATACCGGTCTGGTGCTGTCCATCAGCGCCATTGCCGGTATCGGGGCCCTGATGCTTTACAGCGTCGGCGGCATGTCGTGGGAGCCGTGGGCCTATAACCACCTGCTACGCTTCGGCCTGTGTTTTGTGGTGATGATCGGACTGGCCATTGTCGACCTGAGGATCTGGCTGAGACTGAGCTATCCGTTCTATCTGTTTTCCCTGCTCCTGCTGATCGCCGTTGAGGTCGCCGGTGAGGTGCGCATGGGGGCGCAGCGCTGGCTGACACTGGGGCCGGTGACGCTTCAGCCGTCCGAGTTTATGAAGCTGGCCATCGTCATGGCGCTCGCACGCTGGTATCACGAAAGCTCTGCTGAAGAGGCGAAGCTGCACTGGAAACTGATCGTGCCGCTGATGATGATCGCCGTGCCGGTGCTTCTGGTGGCCCATCAGCCGGATTTGGGGACGGCCATGCTGATCCTGTTGACGGGACTGGCGGTGATGATTGTCGCAGGCCTGGACTGGCGTATTATCGGGGCCTCGGTGGCGGCGGGGGTCGCCGTAGTGCCGTTCTTCGTCATCTTCGTCATGCATGACTATCAGCGCGAACGCGTGCTGACTTTCCTCAATCCCGAAGCCGACCCGTCAGGGGCCGGTTATCACATCCTGCAATCGAAGATCGCCATGGGTTCCGGTGGCCTGCTGGGCAAGGGACTGGGGCTGGGGTCACAGTCTCAGCTAAACTTCCTGCCGGAAAAACACACCGACTTCATTCTGGCGGCTGTGGCCGAAGAACTGGGCTTTGTCGGCGGTCTGACGGTGTTTCTGCTCTATGCCGCCGTGGTGTTTATTTCTATCCGTATCGCCAACCTGTCGCATAACCACTTCGGGCGACTGGCGGTCGCAGGGGCCACCGCGACCTTCGCGCTCTATGTGCTGATCAATGGCGCCATGGTCATGGGCATGGCCCCCGTCGTCGGCGTGCCGCAACCGCTTCTGTCCTATGGCGGCTCGGTCATGCTGACCGTGATGATTGCCTTCGGGCTGGTGCTCGGCGTCAAGGTGCATCGCTATCAGGAACTGCCCCGCTCGGTCGGTTTATTCGACTAGCAGACTCATCCTCCCCTGCGCAGCGGGGGAGGTGGCCAGCTTGTCTGGCCAGAGGGGGCAAAACCCAGGACGTTTAATTGTCCGACATATTGATTTGGCAAACAGATGCCCCTATGGTCGTTTCATAAGCCAAAATATGAAACGCCTATCGAGAGAGCTATGACAGACAATACCAATGCCCTTTCCCGCCGTTATTTCCTGATCACCACAGCCGGAGCGGGCGCGACGGTCGCCTCTGGCGTACAGGCAGGGGAGGCTCCGGTGCCAATCAATCCACTGGTGCGCCAACGCGCCGATTCTCAGATACATAAACACACCGACGGCTATTATTACTTCACCGGCACGGTGCCGGAATATGACCGCCTGATCGTGCGCCGTTCGCGTACACTGGCGGGACTGAGAACCGCCGGTGAGGCCGTGGTCTGGCGTCGCCCGACCGAGGGCAAGATGGGCGGCTATATCTGGGCGCCGGAAATCCATCACTTCGATGGTCAGTGGCATATCTATTTCGGTGCCGGTGATAAGGACGAACCTTTCCGCGTACGTCTGCATGTCATTTCGACCTCTGATCCCGACCCGATGACCGCCCGTTGGTCAAAGCCTGTGCAGATGGAACTGCCATGGGATACGTTCAATCTGGATGCCACGACCTTTGAACACAAAGGTGTGCGTTACTTCTGCTGGGCACAAAAAGAGCCAGGGATTGATACCAACTCAAACCTCTACCTTGCCCCTATGGCCTCGCCGTCGAAACTGGCGGCAACACCGGCACGTCTGACGATCCCGACCTATGACTGGGAGATCATCAAATACCGCGTCGCCGAAGCCCCCGCTCTGCTGGCGCGAAATGGCCGCCTGTTCCTGACCTATTCGGCCTCAGCGACCGATTCCAACTATTGTATGGGACTTCTGACGGCGGACGAAAATGCTGACATCATGGATCCGGCCTCATGGACGAAATCCCCTGAGCCGGTTTTCAAAAGCTCAGATGAAAACAAAGTCTGGGGGCCGGGGCACAACAGCTTCATCGTCGATGAGCAGGGCCGCGATGTTCTGGTGTATCACGGTCGCGACTATAAGGAGATCAAGGGCAATTCCCTGTTCGATCCGAACCGCCATACGCGTGTTCAGCTTATCAACTATCGCGCCGACGGTACGCCTGATTTCGGCGTCCCCCGCGCCAACGGGCCGATGATCTGAGGCTGAAATTCTAATGGCCTGTCTCCATCAGAGGAGGCAGGCCATTATATCGTATCTATCGTGAGCTGGAACTAAATCTGAGGATCAAGCCCCGCAAGCGATTGAAACACGACATGCCGGAAGCTCTGGCATGCCGGATCGCCCCAATCTGGTCTGGTCGATGAACTTTATGGTCGGCAGTTCCGGCTGTTGAACGTTCTGAATGACTTCAACAGCGAAGGACGGGGCATTGAGGTGGATATCCGAAGCCTGAACCATATCTACCCGGGTCAGTCGCAGCAAAATGCTTATGTCGAACATTATACGGTCCGGCATAAATGCCTGGATCAGTATATCATCGGAAGTATTGAGGAGGCGCAGACTTTTACCACCACGCGGCTACGGACATACACAACGAACACCCCAACATGGGCATCGGCGTCATAACACCCGCTCAGAAACTGAAACAGGCCGCGTGAATTTACAAACAAACCCATCTTTTACAGGGAGGATTACCTATTCACTTAACTAAGTGCTTGATTTTGAGATACTTTGCAAAAAATAATTCAAAAATTAAAATTACGGTTAATGGCATCACAAGAGGTATAAATTTCTTGTCAACCAACATTTGAGAGCCGTAAAATTTATAGTAAAATATATTTCCTGTCGCAATAATAGTAATAATAACCGGAAGTGCACCATGTATTGATTTATGTTTTATTGGATGTATATTTTCAAATTTTACTGAGGCGGCGAAAAAAATAACTATCAGAAATGGAAAAATAAATGATGGTACTGAAATTATTTTTAGATAAAATATAATATAAATTACAATAAGTATAACGGAAATATATCTGCAAACAATTCCCAAGTATACCATGGTTATTTTCCAGTCGTTTCGTTAACTACAAAGCAGTTATTTCCGCCCATAACCTTATCTCCAGCGGATGCACCTCAAGCTAATCATCAGTCATTGTCCATCTTAAGCGCGGCGATGAAGGCCTCCTGCGGAATTTCGACCTTGCCGAACTGCCGCATCTTCTTCTTGCCTTCCTTCTGCTTTTCCAGAAGCTTCTTCTTCCGCGTGGCATCACCGCCGTAACATTTCGCCGTCACGTCCTTACGCAGGGCGCGTACGGTTTCACGGGCAATAATGCGCCCACCGATAGCCGCCTGAATGGGGATGACAAACAGGTGCTGCGGGATCAGCTCGCGCATCTTCTCGCACATGCCACGCCCGCGTGATTCCGCACGGTCACGGTGCACCAGCATCGACAGGGCATCGACCGGCTCAGAGTTAACAAGGATCGACATCTTCACCAGTTCACCCGAGCGGTATTCCTCAATGGTGTAATCGAAGCTGGCATAGCCCTTCGAGATCGACTTCAGGCGGTCATAGAAATCGAACACCACCTCATTGAGCGGCAACTCATAGACGATCATGGCGCGCGACCCGACGTAAGAAAGGTCGGTCTGAATGCCGCGACGATCCTGACATAGCTTGATGACCGCCCCCAGATAGTCGTCCGGCGTAAAGATGGTCGCCTTGATCCACGGCTCTTCGATATGGTCGATCTTGACGACATCGGGCATATCCGCAGGGTTGTGCAGGTCGATGACATCGCCATTGTTCATATAGATCTTATAGACAACCGACGGCGCGGTCGCGATCAGATCGAGATTGAACTCACGCGACAGACGTTCCTGAATGATCTCAAGGTGCAAAAGCCCCAAAAACCCGCAGCGGAACCCGAACCCGAGCGCCGCCGAGGTTTCCATCTCAAACGAGAAGCTGGCGTCATTGAGGCGCAGACGCCCCATGGCCGCGCGCAAATCCTCGAAATCCGCCGCATCAACGGGGAAGATGCCGCAGAAAACAACCGGCTGCACTTCCTTAAAGCCCGTCATAGCCTGAGCGGTCGGTTTACGCTCATCGGTAATGGTGTCCCCCACAGCCGCATCGGACACTTCCTTGATCTGGGCTGTAAAGAATCCGACCTCACCGGGGCCAAGCGCCTCAACGTCCGTCGCCTTGGGCTGGAAAACACCGAGCTTATCGATCTTGTAGGTCGCACCGGCATTCATCAGCTTGACCTGCTGACCGGGCTTCATGAAGCCGTCAAACACCCGCACCAGAACCACAACCCCCAGATAAGGGTCGTACCAGGCATCAACCAGCAGCGCCTTCAGCGGTGCGGTCGGGTCGCCCTTGGGGGCGGGCAGGCGGGTGACAACCGCCTCAAGCACGTCCTCGATGCCAATGCCGGACTTGGCCGAGGCCAGAACCGCGTCAGAGGCGTCAATGCCGATCACATCCTCGATCTGTGCCCGCACGCGCTCAGGCTCGGCGGCAGGCAGGTCGACCTTATTGAGAACCGGCACAATCTCATGGTTGTTATCAATGGCCTGATAAACATTGGCCAGGGTCTGGGCCTCAACGCCCTGAGAGGCATCGACCACCAGAATAGAGCCTTCACAGGCCGCCAGAGAGCGTGACACCTCATAGGCAAAGTCCACGTGACCCGGCGTATCCATCAGGTTGAGGATATAGGTCTGGCCATCCTTCGCCTTATAGCTCAGGCGCACGGTCTGGGCCTTGATGGTGATGCCGCGTTCGCGCTCGATATCCATATTATCGAGGACCTGCTCCTTCATCTCACGCGCGGTGAGGCCGCCGGTGAACTGAATCAGGCGGTCGGACAGGGTCGATTTCCCGTGGTCGATGTGGGCGACGATGGAGAAATTACGGATATTGGATAAATCAGTGCTCATGCCTCGGGCGATAGCATGAAGCGCACAACGGGGGAAGGGGGCTTAACCCGATGATTTCAGTCTTTGCGGCGCACTGAGAAGCGCCTGTGCCATCCCCAGAATACGTTGTGGCGTATCCAGTTCAAGCGTAGCGATCTGATCCATGCGCCGCCCGAGCCTTTGCAAGGCCGCCGCCGGTCGGTGACCGAACTGCGCGATGCGCCGGCTGCGCCATTGTGATAGGGCCTTGTCGCGCTGTCCCTGAGGCGTTGGCCCAAAGACGCGGCCATTATAAACCTTATGGATCTGGTTGCAGTAGATGCCTTTATATTCCGGCGCGCCGGTTGCCATATCATAGACGCGGATACCGGCTTCGGTCATGGCCTCACGCGCATGCGTCAGGAACAAAAGGCCCGGCGAATAATCCCTTAAGGCCGGATCATAGGTCGATATCCACGAATGCAGATAATCCCCAAGCCGTACTCCGAACTTGCAGGCCACCAGACGCTCACCGGCATAGAGGCTGGTCATATGACCCTGCAACGGACTTTCCGGTGGCAGGGCGAACAGGTCGTGCATCAGCGCCTGAATCCATTTGGGTGCCAGAAAATCGGAGATGCCGGTCTGATGGGTTTGCGCCCGCTTCCAGGTCAGCATCCGCTCAAACGTCACCGCCTCACGGTCACCCACCCGAAACTGTAACGGGCCGTGGTCGCTGATCAGCTTCTGTTCGCGACGGCGCATTTTTTTTTGGCGCTTAGGCGATACGACATTATCGGGCTGGCTGAAATCAAAACCAAAGGCCGTGTCTTCAGCCCCGTTCATGTCGGAAAACAGATCATACGGATCAATCAGGCCAATGACCTGCAACTGACGAATGCCCGCCGTTTTAAGCGCCACTTCGATGGAAAAGCCAGCCTCAGGGCCGGTAATCAGGGCCGTATAATCGGAAAAGGGGGCGCCAATCGGGCGCGCCAGCCCATTCGGGCGACGATGGTGCGCCAGAAACCCCACCGCCTCACCATTACGCCGGTAAACAGCGACATGTGCATCATCACGCACACGGGCAACCGCGTGGAAAAAGTCAGGCGACAAAAGCGGGGAGCCAAAAGCCGGGTTCGACGCAGTCATGGCCCGCCAAAGGCTTTCATCTCGGGCACTCAGATCGACAGAACGGACAAGATCGCAGGTCAGCATGGAGATAACGCACATTACTAAGGTAAAGGCAGAATTAACGAATCTTTAAGGCAAAAGTTGGGGAGAACCGGCCGCTTAAAACGCGAATTGCGTCGAAACTGTAATAATTGGAGGCATTTTTCAGGTGTTCAGACGAAAAAAAAGCGACCTCAAAATGAAAGGTCGCTTTTTTAAAGTATATTTTGTGTATTTATATTCATTCTTTTGGGATGAATATAAATAATCACAGGGCAGCCACTACGGCCAGAATGAGCGCAACAGGGAAAGTCGCGGCGACGGCCAGCGATGCGTTGCGATCAATGTTTTCGATGATGTTCTGAATGCTCATAATCAGTCTCCTTTAGTTTGATGCGCTCTATATATGCTGCGCTGCAAAATAGTAAAGGGGCTGATCGTGCGCAATTTGTCACATATTGTTAGCCATAATGCCACAATGCGTTAAGTTTTGTGAGCAGGTGCAATAATTTTGCACAAGGTAGAGAAAAGTCTCAAAAAATCCGGCATCACAACAAGATTTGCGCGTTTTTGGCACCTTTGACGCCGGTCTTGGAATTATGCCCCCGGAAACACCAAAGGCGCCGATCTCTCAGACCGGCGCCTCAAAATGTATATTACCCATGTTTTCCTGTGGGTCAGAAGATCAGGAACAGCAAAATAATCACAGGAATGGGAATGCCCAACAGCCATAATAATATGCCTTTACCCATAATTTTCTCCTTTATTCTGACTTGGTTATGCATCTCAGAATATCGGCCTCATTGTTTTTATGCTGTGGTAATATTCAGCCGGTGATGTAATTTTCATGTAAGGAAAAGCCCTATGCTTACCCCCAAGCTCACTTACGAAGCCTTGCGTGACATTGTGCTGTCATTTCCCGACACCGAAGAAACCCAGTCGTGGGAGGCGCGGTCCTTTAGGCTCAGGACTCATAACCAGAAGAGCACTGTAGCAGCGAGTGCGATGGCGGACAGGAAGACAGTCGGGCATCTGTCATAGCGGGTTGCCACACGCCGCCAGTCCTTCAGCCGTCCAAACATGA
>NZ_SSBC01000023.1 GCF_006475605.1 Asticcacaulis tiandongensis
TGAACGATTTTATAACCCAACCCGACGGCATTCAACCCTGGGCTATCTCAGCCCTATAGACTTTGAACAAAAGCTCGCTCAAACTTGACGAGCTAAACTTCGTGTCCGTCAAACCAGGGACAGGCCAGTCGTAGAAGTAGGTATGGGGACCCAAGAGGCGCTCGAGGTTTGCGCTCACCGCTTCGACATATGCTCGCGCCTCGCCCGGAAACGATAGCGCGACGTCGAAAAAGTGCGTCGACACATCCACGGTGTTTCGCGGGCCTCGCGCCCAGTCAGGCAAAACTATGCCCTGGCGGTGCAGTTCTTTGGCAAGGTCAATGTCCTTAATGGCCCAATGCGTCCGGTTGAGTTCCCACTTGCCGATGTCAAGTTCGAAACGAAGGGCGTCCAACTGCTCGTAGGTCAGAAACGGTTCGGCCGGAATAAGATCGTATTCGATTCGCACCTCGCCCTGACGCGAGACGACATCTCGTATCAGACCGAACTTTGGATGTTTGTTCCACCCGTTCTCAAAGGCGAAGATGGCCGGAAACCGGCGAAACGCGTCAAGCTGTGCGGCGGTCAAGCCTGCGTATTTCTCGGTGATCGCGTCCGCTGTATATTCTCTGACGCACCGACCGATTTCGATCTGGAAGGGCGCTCCCTGCCACGCTTCCGGATTGCCTGAAACCAGCAAATGATACATTGTGCCCCCGTTCGCCGCTCTGATGAGGTTGGGCGCCTTTTCAAGGCTCGCCTGCGCCCCCCATAAACCGACTCGTCGTCAAATTGAAGTTGACTTTATCTCGCCTCAGACGACGCGCCCCTTTCCATCACAGAAACGCGTCCAGACTGCCCGTGCGCGACGGCGGAAATGCCGCTCCTTGGATACAGAGCGATCAGCACTGAGAGCCCGGTCCTTGCGCACTTGACCGTTCGACCAGAATGCGCAACCTCCTTGACGAACATCACAGGTGTCGAAAACACGAGCGATGGCTTTCAATTTCCGGTAAGCTCATCCGAGGACAGGCGGCGTAGAAACATGAGTCGGGGGAGGATATAGTTGGCATTTCGGTTTGTGCATACGGCGGACATTCATCTAGATTCGCCACTGAAATCCCTCGCGCTACGTCATGAGGGTCTGGGCGCCTTAATCGCCAACGCCACGCGTCAGGCCTTTGTGCGCATCGTTGACCTCTGCCTCGACGAGGCGGTCGACGCCCTCCTCATCGCAGGCGATCTCTATGATGGCGATCAGACCTCGATGAAGACCGCGCGCTTTTTCGCCGAACAGCTCTATCGCTTGGATGCGGCCGGAATTCGCACCTTCATCCTGCGCGGCAATCACGATGCCCTGTCGAAGATCACCCGAGAACTGGTCCTGCCCGCCTCAGTCTTTACTTTCGGCGGGCGAGCCGACGCCATCGTCCTTGATCGCGGCGGCCGCCTGCCGGAAATCGTCGTCCACGGCCTCAGCTTCTCAAGTCCGAAGGCCCCCGACGGCCTGTTGCCGAAGTACAAGGCCCCCGTCCAAAGGGCGGTCAATATCGGCCTGATGCACACGAGCCTGAACGGCGCTCCCGGTCACGATCCGTATGCGCCCTGTTCGGTAAGCGATCTAGACGCAAGCGGCTTCGCCTACTGGGCACTGGGCCATATCCACAAGCGGTCAGACTATGTGGGTCGGTGCACCGTCGTAATGCCCGGCAATCCGCAAGGCCGCGATATCAATGAAGATGGGCAGAAGTCTGTTTCCCTTGTCACAGTCGATGATGATGGCGGCATTTTCGTCGAAGAACGCAATGTTAGTATTGCACAATTCGAACGTGTTAACGTCGATGTTTCCGGCGCGGCCGACCGTCGCGACCTTATCGAAACTATTGCCTCCGCGCTGAAGCATCGGCGCGCAACGGTCGAAACCGAGCACCTCATCGTCAGGCTACGCCTGACTGGCACCACGCCGTTGGCCTGGACTATACGCCGTGATCTGGATCTTATTCAGGAGGATATCGATCTGCAGGCCGAGATCGTTGGCGCCACCTGGATCGAGAAAGTCGAACTGGTGCTGGAAACCGCAACGCCGCCCCATCAGACCGAGGCCGGCGACACTCTATTCGAACTGCGCCGCCTGATTACCGACGAGGTCGGTCAGAGCGAGGGCTTCCATAATGCCGCCGAGGAGTTTGCCGCCGATCTGGTCAAGGCGCTTCCTGTCGAGTTGCGCGGGCTTCTCGGCGACGATCCCACCACGCGGCGCGACATCCTCAACACGCTCCTTAGCGAAGGCACCGACGATGTGCTGGCCCGCCTGAGGTCCCCGGCCGGTGCCGGAGGCGTCGCATGAGATTTCGCCGGCTCGACCTCACCCGCTACGGCAAGTTCACGGACTTCGTCCTGGATTTCGGTGAAAAGCCCGTAGACACACCCGATTTTCACATCATCTTCGGCCCCAACGAAGCCGGGAAGTCCACGACATTCGCCGCGATGCTCGACCTCCTCTACGGCATCGAGCGCAAATCCAAATATAACTTCAAACATCCCTACGCCACCATGCGGCTCGATGCCGAGATCGAGTTTCAGGATCGCGTCGCGCGCTTTACCCGCCTCAAGCGAGACACGAACAGTCTCCTCGACGCGCAAGGTTCGGTCCTGGCCGATACCGCGATCCTTGCCGAGTTGGGGGGTATCGATCGTGCCGCGTTCCAAACCATGTACTCCCTCGACGACGAAACACTCGAAGAGGGTGGTGAGAGCGTACTCGCCTCCAAGGGTGAACTGGGCGAACTTCTGTTTTCCGCAAGCTCCGGCCTTGCCTCGCTGAGCCAGAGCCTGATCGAACTGCGCGCCGAAGGTGACCGGTTCTTCAAGCCGCGCGTCCATGCGCACGAACTGGCGCTGCAGAAAAAGGAACTTGAGGCCCTCAAGAAACAAAGCGACGAGATCGATGTGGCAGCGTCAAGCTTTGCCCGACTGACCGAGAGCCGTACGCTTGCCCGAGAGCGTTACGATACGGCGATGGATGCTCTCGCGATAGCGCGTACGCGGCTTCTGGCGCAAACCGCCCGACTTTGGGCCTTTCCCAAATACCTATCGTTACTTGAGACACGACGTGCGCTCGAGCCTTTAAGCGCCTTGCCCTCAGCACCTTCCGGTTGGGACGAGAAGGCGCGTGGACTCGAACTGGAAGCCACGCGTCTGGAGACAGCCGAGCGACACGTGGCCGCCGACCTGTCATCCATCGAGACCGAACTCGCAGAACTCGTCGTCGACGAGACCGTATTGGAACTCGCCGATGCGTATGCCCGTCTGGATCTCATCCGGGCGCAGTACCTGACCGCGGCCAAGGACCTTCCGGTCCGCCGCACGCGTAAAGCCGAGGTCGATGGCGCCATCGCAGCGCTCCTGCGCCGCCTCGATCAGCCTGCCGGAACCGAAGCCGACGACCTCCTCATTAAACCGGCTGTGAAAGGCGAACTGTCAGATCTCATCACCGATCGGGCCCATCGTGACAAGGAATTACGAACGGCCCAGACCGAGTATGACCGGGCGGACCTCGCCTTGCGCGAAGCCGAAGCTGACGTCGCGACGTCCGGCCAAGGCTATGAGGTCCTCGCAGATAGCGTCCGGCAACGCCTGCTTACTGTCACAGAAGCCGCCTCGACTTCCGATCATGTCGCGCGTTTGCGCCTCGCCCGAAACGCCGCGCGCGACGCCGAAGACAGTCTCAAGGCCCGATGGCTGGCCTTACAACCCTGGTCCGGTGACGGCGACGCCCTTGCTGGTCTGATCATCCCTGCCTCTTCAGACGTGAGCGCCTGGCACCTGGACATTCATGAGAAGACCGCAGCCCTTAAGGCGCTGGTATCGGACATTGAACGGTTAGATTCCGGCTTAAGTGAAATCGAAGCCCAGTTGTCGGCCTTCGCCGCCATCGGCGGCGTCGTCACTGATGGCGACGCGCAGAAAGCCCGGCGCGATCGCGAGACCGCTTGGCACACCCATCAGTCGTCACTGAACTTGGCCTCGGCGACCACCTTCGAAAGGGCTATGCGCCAGGACGACGAAATAGGTGCGGCACGGCTCGCACGGGTGTCCGACCTTGCTCGCGTCAATGAACTCAGTGTCCAAAAGGCCGTCGCCCAGCAACAACTCGCCGAAAGACGCGAAAGGCTCGCCGAGCTAAATGAAAGTCTCGTAGAGGCCAAGAGCGTGCTTGCCACCTCAATCGGGACGATATCTCCGAGTCTACCCGCGTCCTGGTCTGCGCAAGCGCTTTCGGACTGGCTTACCGCCCGAACAACCGCGCTGAGTACGCTTGAGACCTTACGCAAAGTCCGCCTCAATGTGTCAGACGCGCAAACCGATGGCGACGCTCTGGCGGCCACACTGCGAGAGACCTTATCTGCCGCCGGCACCACTGCGGCTACAGACCTTGCGCTCGATCTACTGATCACGCAGGCGCGGGATCGCTTGGATGCCGACGCCCAATTGAACGCTCGTGCCGGCGAACTCGCGCGCCTCGTTCGTGACCGGGACAACCGGAAAAAGACGCTCGACATGGCGCGCACGGAACTTGAAGACTGGTCCACCGCCTGGTCGAAGGCTTGTGGCGCATGCTGGCTCGGCACAGATGGGGAAGCGCCCACCCCCACGACCGTTCAGGGCCTCTTTAAAGACCTCGACGCTCTGGCGGGCGAAGTGAGGACGCGCGATGACCTGGTTCATCGGATTAGCGCGATGGAGGCCGATCAGGTCGTCTATGCTGAGGGAATCCAAACGCTTGCCCGCGCGGCCGGCCTGTCCAGTTCCCTGTCGGCGCCCGAGGCCGATCAGGCGCTTGCGGCGATGATCGCACAGTCGACGGCCGCAAGTGCGGCGCGCCTCAACGCTCAATCCCGCCAGCAAACCGCCCAAACGGAGGTCGCCCGGCTCACCGAAGCCCGAGTCGAGTACGAGGCGCAAGTGGCGAGCATGTGCGCACATCTGGAGGTCACCACCCTCGCCGAAGTCATACAAGCGCTCGCCGTCCTCGAGACACGACAAAGGTTGCAAGACAAAGCCGACGATTCTGAGCGCGATATTGTCGAGAGTCTGCAGGCATCGTCTTTCACCGAGGCGCTCGGTCAACTGGAGGGCCTGGATCTAGAGGCCCTGCGCCTGAACGTCGAAGCCACCACCTTGCACCTCGATAGCGAAGACGGTCGTGTAAAAGCGCTCTACGCCGAGAAACGTAGCGCGGAGGACGCCGTCGAGCGCGTCGACGGCGACAACACCGTCGCCCGTCTGGAAGAAAAGAGACGCACGCTCCTCCTTCAGATCGAAGAGGGTGCGCTCAGATGGATGCGGCTCAAACTCGGCACATCCGCCACGGAGCACGCCTTGCGTCTCTATCGGGAACACCACCGCAGTTCTCTGCTGAACCGCGCCTCTGAAGCCTTTGCGCTCGTCAGCCGCAATGCCTATGTTCAGCTTCGGTCTCAGCCTGAAAAAGATGGTGAAGTGCTCGTCGCCATCGATAAGGAGGGGGCCTCCAAGAAGGCGGCGGACTTATCAAAGGGGACACGCTTCCAGCTATATCTGGCCTTGCGCGTCGCAGGGTATCATGAATCCGTCAGTCACAGACCCGCTATTCCTTTCATCGCCGATGACATTCTCGAGACCTTTGACGATTTCCGGTCAGAGGAAACCCTCAAGGTATTCGCCCGAATGGCCCAATCCGGTCAGGTCATTTACCTGACCCACCATCAGCATCTCTGCGATATCGCCCGTCAGGTCTGTCCGTCCGTCAAAATTCACGCGCTGGAAGACATCTGATATCCTCGCCTATCTTAGGCTAGGCTTCTAGTTCGATCGCTATCGGTGCCCTTACACCGTTGGCGAGGCCATGCGCTTTGTGCCGTCTATCGGCGCACGCCTTCCTTGACGCCGCTTAGAATAGGATTACCCTTAGCTCACGAGTGTCCTATTATCCTTGCCACGGTCGACAAATGAGTGATGAATTTCGCCGCCTATTCGGGCCCTCGTCGTCTATCGACGATCTGGCGCGGGGCATTAGGGCCAGTCGCATCGACGAACTTGCGGGCGCACTGCAGCCCCTGACGAACCTGCAAAAAGCCTTAGAAGCGAACCGGTTTCTGACTGCGAGCGGGATGCTCGACGCCGGCAACAAGATAAATCAAATGGCGATGGGTTTGCCGCAGACCCGCGCCTGGGAAATCTACACCGCGAATACGGCGTTGAACGCGGAACGAGCTGCTATGGACTCGACGCGCGGCCTCCCCAGCCTCTCGGCGACCGTCAAATGTCTTGACCGGATGTTTCGAATGCCGCCTCTGGCGGAAGCCTCCAATCTTCTCCAGCGCATCTCGTCCTATGACGCGGGTCTCAAGTCTATGGTCACCGGGCTCGGCTTGAGAACAAACTTCACGCAGCTTCAGGCCCCGTGGCTCGACACACTCAACCCCATGAGGTCCGCCACCGCGTTTGCCGCATTACAGTCTCTCGCATCGGTGGCCACACACGGTTCATTCGGCGACACAGATATTAACATCTTGGTCCGACAATCTCTCGGCGACTGGCGCGACGAGGCGACCGTATCCGAGGCAACGACACATGTTTCGCGGACGGCATTGTATACCGACCAAGGGGTCGATCTCAGCCTAACCGACTTTCCGGAAGAGAGCTTTCTCGAGATCGTCGAGGTTATCGGGCTCGCCTACAACGAAGACTACACGGGCATTCCCGGTGCAACGGCGTTCGATGAGGAGGGCTTGCGCCGAAATCACGATGCCTACGATCGCCTCATCCGCTTCGAGCAAGTCCTCAGGCAGTTCCTTGCCTTTGTCATGAACAGGCAATTCGGCCCAGCGTGGTTTAAGCAGCGGGTACCTGGGGCCATACTAGAAAATTGGCGCCGAAAACGCAAAGGCGCGATTGCGGCAGGGCAAGCGCCGCTCGATTTCGTCGAATACGCGGACTTTATGGATTATTTCCAGATCATCACCCGAACGGATAATTGGGACGAACTCTTCGTTCATATCTTTGTCAGGCCAGAGGATGTGAGAGAATCATTCAATCGCATGCATCCCGTTAGAAATGCCGATATGCACGCCCGGATTATTACGCCCGATGATCTGATGCTCATCACCTTTGAGACACAGCGCCTCTTCAGACGTATGCGGGCGTTCAGCATAACGTCCCACTGAGGGCTCCAACTCATGGATTCCATCGTCGGCTATCACGCTCCCCAGTGAGCGCGGTACGCGGCAGAGGCGTTTAAAAGTGCTTCGTGCTCGCAAAACCCTCCAATCCGGCCCGCATAGAGATACAGGACACGATCGGCCCTGGCCGCGACTTCGGGCCTGTGCGTGACAGACAGCACCGTCGTGCGACCTCGCAAGGCTGCGATGAGGTCCTCGGTGATCATCACCTCGCTCGGAACATCGAGGGCGGAAGTCGCTTCATCCAAAATCCATAAGGGTATAGCTGCGGCGTTTAACCGGGCCAGCTCCTGCTTTTGTTGCCGTCCGCCCGATAGCCCCCTCCCCTCGTCGGCCTAGCCACCGGGTACGACGGTCGGAACTGCCGAACAAGGTTCAGAGCCAAAGCCGTTTTCCTATCGGGCACCGCGACGGGCAAGAGTCCGGGTGGCGTCGCGTTCATCGCCTTAAGTTGAATCTGGGCGAGTCCGCTTTTGTAGCCGCTGAAATGAGATAAATGTCTCCTTAGGGCCAATTGTGGAAGGCGCTTGTGTTGCGCTAACGGCCATGCCGAAACAGTGGAGAGATGCCTTCCACACCGCACCCCTACTTAAAGTCTCTACTCTTCTGTAACACGGCAGAGCCGCTGTAGAATTCATCACCCGGCTGTTTCGGCGGATGCAGTGGCGTGTCACGCTGGCCGACACGGGCCAGCATAGGCGACAGGTCGTAGAGCGACCGCGCTATGAGGTGAACCACCTCCCCTTCCTTCTGGATATGACCGTTCACCTGAATGAAGGTTGAGCCATGGATGGCCGATTTATGCGCCTGCGCCACCTTCTCCCAGACAATGACGTTGCAGTCAGAGGTTTCATCCTCAAGCGTGATGAACATTACCCCATTGGCTGATCCCGGCTTTTGACGCACCAATACCATACCGGCCACGCTAACGCTGCGTCCATCCGGCAAGGCCTTGGCCTCGGCGCATGATGTGATGCCCCGGACCGTGAGGTCATCGCGTATGAACGACACCGGATGCTTCCCGAGCGTCAGGCCGATATGGTTATAGTCCTCCACCACCTCCGCCCCTTCGGTCATAGGCTTAAGTGTGACCTCCGGCTCATTGAACAGGTCCCCCTCCCCATCCAGGGCGTCGAACAGTGGCAAGGGCTCGTCACTCATTGAGCGGATGGCGAACAGAGCGTCACGACGAGAGAGGTTGAGGGAGGGCTTAAAAGCATCCGCCTTGGCCAGCTTGCGTAACGTGATTGAAGGCGTGGTAGCCCGTTTCCAAAGATCGGACAGAGATTTGAACGGCGTGGTGCGGTTTGTGATCAAAGCCTCGACATCATCCCGCCTCAAGCCCCGCACCTGCCGGAAGCCCAGCCTGACCGCGTATCTGCCGGAATTGGGGATCGCCTCAAGCGTACAGTCCCAATACGAGTGATTGACGCACACTGGCCTGACTTCGACGCCGTGGGCGATCGCATCGCGCACGATCTGGGCCGGTGCATAGAAGCCCATGGGCTGGCTGTTTAACAGGCTGGCGCAGAAGACATCCGGATGATGGCATTTCATCCACGACGACGCATAGGCCAGAAGGGCAAACGAATAGGCATGACTTTCAGGGAATCCATAAGAGCCAAAGCCCTCAAGCTGTGCAAATATCTGTTCGGCATAGTCCTGACTGTAGCCATTTGCGACCATGCCGTTGATAATCTCATCATGGAATCTGGACACCCCGCCTGTGTGTTTGAACGTGGCCATGGCCCGCCTGACCATATCCGCCCGTCCGGCTGAGAACCCTGCCGCCACAATGACCACCTTCATGGCCTGTTCCTGAAACAGAGGCACCCCAAGTGTTTTCGACAATATGGTCTCAAGCTCTTTGGACGGATAGGTGACCTGTTCAGTGCCTTCCTTGCGGCGCAGATAGGGATGCACCATGCCCCCCTGTATCGGCCCCGGCCGAACAATGGCCACCTGCACCACAAGATCATAGAAGGTGCGCGGCTTCGTGCGCGGCAACATGGCCTGCTGTGCCCGGCTTTCGATCTGAAACACGCCCAAGGTATCGGCGCGCCGGATCATCGCATAGGTCTTAGGATCTTCCGCCGGAATGGACGCCAGATCGAGCCTGATACCCTTGGTTTCCGCCAGCATGTCGAAACCGCGTTTTAGACACGACATCATGCCCAAAGCCAAGCAATCGACCTTCATGAACGACAAGGCGTCGATATCGTCCTTGTCCCATTCAATGACCTGCCGGTTTATCATGGCGGCCGGTTCAACTGGCACCAGTTCGTCCAGGCGATCATGGGTCAGGACAAAGCCCCCCGGATGCTGGCTTAGGTGGCTTGGCACATTGAGTAGTTGCTGGTGCAGGTCTATGGCCAGCCTCAGGCGACGATCATTCAGGTTGAGGCCAAGCTCTGAGGCCTCCTCAAGCGTCATGCCGCTCCTGTGCCAGTGACTTAGTTGTCGGGATATGAGCTTGATAGCGTCTTCAGGAAAGCCCATCACCTTCAGAACGGCGCGAATAGCCCCCCGCGTGCGAAAGCGCGTGACGACCGCCGTAAGGGCGGCGTGTTGACGGCCATAGGTTTCAAAGATCCATTGCAGGACCTCCTCGCGCCGTTGGTGCTCGAAATCGACATCGATGTCCGGCGGTTCTCCACGCTCTTCTGAAATGAACCGTTCAAACAGAAGGTCATTGCGGTCAGGATCAACCGAGGTAATGCCCAGCACAAAACAGACGCAGCTATTGGCTGCACTGCCCCGCCCCTGGCATAGGATGTCTTTTGATCGGGCATAGCTGACAATGGAATTGACGGTCAGAAAATAGGGCGCGTAGTTCAGTCTATCGATCAAGGCCAGTTCATGCTTTAGCAGGTCGATGACCTTTTGCGGCACGCCCTCCGGATAGCGGCGCTTGGCCCCTTCCCAGCTTAAGGCCTTCAGGGTCTCAATGGCTGACTTACCGGAGGCGGTCGTTTCCTCAGGGTACTGATACCTCAGCTCATCAAGGCTGAACCGGCAGCGATCGGCAATCTCCTGACTGCGCCTGAGCGCCTCAGGGTAGCCTTTGAACAGGCGGGACATCTCCTCAGGCGATTTGAGATAACGATCCGCATAGCGCTCGCGCAAATCCCCCATGGTATCAATTGTACAGCGATGACGGATGCAGGTGACCACATCATGCAACTGGTCACGGTCGTGCACGTGATAGAGCACATCATTGGTCACCACAGTCGGAACGCGACACTGGGCAGCCAAATTGGACAATTCATGCAGGCGCATATGGTCACCCTGACGCCGCCTGAGGCTTAAGGCCATATAGGCCCTATCCTTGAATATGGCTTTGAACGTCCGAAGCCGCTGCGCACACAGGGCATCGGCATCATCCGGCACAAATATGCCGATCAGCCCCTCGCTGAAATCCTCGACATCCTGCCAGCTTAGATCACACCTGCCCTTCCCTGCCCGCGCCTTGCCCAGCGTCAGGAGCCGGCACAATCGGCCATAGGCGGCGCGGTCGGTCGGATAGACCAGTATCGCGATTTCGTCCCTTAGCTCCAGACGGCAACCGACAATCAGCCTCACCCCCGTGGCCTTGGCTGCCACATGGGCCTGCACCATGCCCGCCAGACTGTTGCAATCGGTCAGGGCCAGCGCCTCTAGGCCGACCTCTTTAGCCTGAGTGAACAGCTCATCCGGTGAGCTGCAGGCCCTCAGGAAGGAGAAATAGGAGGCGCATTGCAGTTCGACATAGCCGGACATCTAATCGAACTTCCCATGCAGATACCAGTTGAGCGAGCCTGTATCGCTGTTCACGCCATCGCCTGCGCGGAACACCCAGAACCGTTCGCCGCTTTCCGCCTCGAGGATATAGTAATCGCGAACCTTGCCCGCCTCCCCTTCGGTGCGCCACCATTCGCCCTTGATCCGTTCGGGACCATCAGCGCAGACCACGCTGTAGCGCTGCCCCCGCCAGTTAAAGGCGCGCGGCGGATGATCCGGTAAGGCGGCAAGGGTCTGCACGGGCTCTGGCGGCCTAAACAGGCGTGGCGGCCGCCGGTACTGTGATGACCGCAGCGAGCCCCTATCCTGTGAGGTAGGTGGCATGCGCTTAACCGCCCGCTCTGGGATATCCGAAGCCATAGGCACGGCACGATAAAGGCGCTCAGGCCCGTAGCGGTTAGACAGGGTATCCCATAGCTCCGCGACATCAGGCTTGGCTGGGGCTGAGAAGCTTGCGGTCACCTGATCAACAGACAAGGTCTCAACCAAAGGGGCAGATAACACCATCTTCTCGATACCAAAGCCCGGTGCCACGGTATCGATCTTGTCGCACAGCAACCGCGACAGCCGTTTGACATCCCTCACCGGACGGGCCGTGGCGACGCTAATGGTCTCAATCCGGTTGTCGACCCGCACATAGTGCATATCCAGACGCCGCGCCCCGAGGCCGCTGTTCTCAAGCTTCAGGCAAATCGCCTCGGTCAGGCGTCGGGTATATTTTTCAATGGTCTCTGCCGCCCCTATGGGTTCGGCGAACAGACGACTGACGCTGATCAGCTCCGGGGCCTCAACGGGCTCAATCGGTTCAGGCGTTCGGCCAAAGGCCATATCGATCCGTCGCCAAAGTTCTGGGCCAAAGCGCAGGGTCAAGGGGGCACGTGGCTGGGCGGCGATTTCACCGATAGTATCAAAGCCCATCAGCTTCAGCTCTTCGACCATATCCGGTGGCAGCCTTAAGGCCTCAGGGGGCAAGTCCTTTATATATGCCGCTGTCTTGCCCGTGGCGACAATGACCGAGGATTTGCCCCCGAAGCGTGCCAGGGCATGAGCCGCCCCCCAGCTGTCAGCCAGGGCGGCATAGGCGGTGATCTGCCTGTCCTCAAGCTGCGTCAGGACATGGGTAACAAGCCCCGCCTCCCCGCCATACAGGTGCGCCGCCCCGGTGACATCGATCACCAGCCCGTCGAGACCATCAGGCGCGGCCAGTGGGGAATAATGACGTAATGCCCACACCGACAGACGACCAAGGGCGGCGTCATCGGCCTTGGGGTCCGCCTCTCGCACCTCAAGGCCTTCGATCAGTATCTGCGCCTTGGCCACGGGCATGCCAACGCGAATGCCTTTCTGCTGCGCCAGACCGTCAACTGCGGTGACAACGCGACGTCGCCCAACCATGCCCTGCATGACCAGAGGCTGATCAGGAGGCGGCGCGGATGGACCGGCATCCCGTCTCAATCGATCTGTCGGCCAATGCGGCAGATAGACGGATAGCACCCTTCTCATCACATGCCTCTACTTCAAAATCGCCACTGCCTCCCCCTCTGGTTCGCATGAGCTCAAGCTGCCAGCGGGATCGCCCTACGCCTCTGACCGGTAAGGGCTCGCTATTGAGGGCAGTGACCCGCCAGCGCGTAAAGGCGGCCGTCGGTGTGCCAAAGTCTCGCGCATCAACCTGTCTGCGCCAACGCCGCACGACTAAGGCTATGGTGCCCGTTGTTTCTGCGGCCATCTGCAAACGTTGTGAGGCCACACGCGTCAGGTTGGATAACTCCCCCACAACTGCCGTTAAGCCACCGTGGCGCAAGGCTTCCTCGCAGCACCCAAGGACGGAAGCTTCATCACCGCCTTCAAAGAACACCACGCGATCATTAGCCAGACCCGAAAGCGCCAAGGCCGGTGCAAACAGGTCAGGCTGAATATAAGCCCACAACACCAGCCCACCGGTGCGTGCGGCGATACCCGCGGCAAAGGATATAGCTGCCGCCCCATCAATGGCCCCATGTGCCCCGCCCGCGATCTCATGAAGTGCGCCATAGGCTAAGCCGCCATTAGGCAACATGGTGTCAATGACAGGCACTTCAAATGGCAGCACAGAACGCGCAAGCCTGGCGTCCCCCGATCTCTCGATCTGGGCTTTGAGCTCATGGAAACGGGCTGAAATCTCGGGCAGCATGACACATTGGCTTCATTCTGAAACGGCACAATGTTTACTGTTTGTTCTCATTTAAACCGAGAGTCAATACACCGATAATGGTACTGGATCATCGGTATGGACATGAAGAACAAATTTACGTTTGATGTTCGTAGCTTAAAGAAACTTTGGTAGCAATTATTTTTGATTAGTCTGTGATACGTCGGCGTTTTGAACAGACGAATAACTGAATGGAAGATCATCGCGCGTTTGTTGCTAAACAAGCCTGATCGAGCTCGTCAATTAGCGTCCGAGGCTCATCTACGTCGCTGGGGCTGAGGACAGGCAATATTTCCACGTTAAGGCATGGGTACCGCAGCAAGGCCTCATTAGTATCCAGTTGTGACATCATCTATACGCACCCGCCTTCCTTTACAGCAATCATACGGTTTCTCACCTGTATCACGCCTTTAGGGGATCGAGACCATAAGTACATCCAGTTGGGGGCGTCCCTTGTCCATCCACGGGTGGCTGCGCACCTGAAAGCCTTTTTCATTGGCAAAGGCCTCCAGTTCCAGTGCTGACCGTGTCCAGACATCCGGATCGACATCGGTACTGTAGCGGGCACAATAATCCCCCGTCACCGACTGCCCGATGGCAGAGCGTAACGCCTGCAATGTAACCTCTTTGATCTGCATGAGTGCAACCACTTTCCCGGTGCTAATATTCCGTATGCTTACCCAGAGACCGCCAACAGCTCAGCAGATCATCCCGATCCTGCTCAATAGACTCCAGAGGACCTGTTCCGGATCTGAATATATTATTGTAAGTCGTTTGGATCTCGAAATAGACCTCTGAATTATCCCCGCGTCTCACTCTGGTCAGCGGGTGGACAATCGTGAGCTTATCGAGATCAATGTGATAACCGTAGAAATTATAAATCATTTCCCGACCTTTGTTTCCTGATCATCCGAACAGGGCCTGCCCCTTTGAATAACAATGTTTGGGCCAAATAAGTATGTAAAGACTCTGCCGTACCGGGGGCAACTATGCCAGATGACGGACGGCATCCATACGGTCATGAAGGACGCGAATAATGTAAATCGTTTCCGCCTCGATCCGGTAATAGATGTAGTGACGCCCAACAGTTATCCGAAGAAGGCCAAGGCGAGGCCGCCCGATTTGAGGATTAGCCGTTATTTCTGCGATCGTCTGATCTATCTTTTCGGCGTAGGTGTTGAGTTGGTCGCGACCCCAGCGTCTGAGCGTAAAACTGAAGATGTCCCGAAGATCCTGTTCCGCCGGGTCAGTGTAAACTATGCGGTATTCAGGAGCGCCCATCCGCAGAAAGGCCCCCTTCCCTCTCCGCCTGATCGATGATCTCGCGCGCTATTTCCTGCGCGCGCCCTGATGTATAGACTTTAGTACGGCCTTCACGAACCGCCTGCTCACCCACCTCCAGAGCGGCGACGAGGTTTGCATATTCGCGGTCATCCTGTTCGCGCAGGCGCCGTACCGCATCGCGCACGAGTTCGGTGGCGTTACTGTAAAAACCATCCGCGACCTTCGCTTTGATATAGCCTTCATCAACCGGCGGAAAATTTATATTCATAACGATTTGCCTCATTCATGTGCAAAATAAGCGCATAATATGTACATGAAAATGTGTCTTTGAGCAAGAAATTTGGCCGCGCCTGCTTCGCCTGGCTGCAACCCAAAATCTCCTCAACGTTCGGGCTCAGACCTGTTGCGTGTCGGCGCAGACACTGGTTTCACCCTGTCAGGCGAAGCCAGCGTCTGAATATGCTTCGCCAGCCGCACGGCAAGGTGCCTGTCTGCCGGATCTTCCGACTCTGCCAGAATACGGCTGGCGGCATAATAATATTCCAGACGCCTCTGTTCCAAACGCTGGGCCTTCTCCACCCGTGGGGAAGACGGTTCCGGTGGCCGGATATCCGGCTGCCCCCTGCCCTTGGCCTCCATGGCCTTAATAGCCCTTGCAGAGCCCCGGGTGCGCTTCAGACGCGCCAGACGGGTTGTGGCATTGGCTTCTACGCCATGAGACCGTAATTCAGCCGCAAAGCCCTCACGCCAGCGCTGCAGATCTGCCTTGCGCGGGTTCAGGCGCTTGCCGTCAGGGCCCTCCATACGCAGACAGAGATGGATATGCGCATGATCAGGGGGATCAGGGTCAGGATCCGTGGATGGGGTATGATAGGCAAAGACATACTGATGACCGTCAAACTCTGACTGTGCAAACGCCCGCACCGCCCGCTTGAGACCGGCTTCATCGGTCATGGCTGGCATGGAAAAGACCAGATTGAGTGTATCGCGCCGGTCACTCACCTCCCCCAGAGGACGCACGCCCCCGTAACGCCACTCTTCCCTCAGATCAGCAAGCTGATCCTTTCCTGACAGAATGCATCCGTCCTGATCCTCAAGCGCGATCTGGCCCTTGCGGCTGATATAGCTGATATGCCGCCCGATCTCGGTCAGCCCGTTGCAGGAGGAGGTGATCTTGACCATGACCTCGGGTACCTTGCGTATGGTGCGATCCAGACGCTCCCTTATGGCCTGCGCCCGACGGGCCGGGTCACCCCCGCCCCTGCCTTTTCCACCGGCATTACCAACCGACACACTCCGGCGGCCCACTACTGTCATAGCGGATTTGGAACGGGCCCTGAGCATCTGTACCTGAGCCTCATACTCCCCGTCTTCCCAATCAATCAGAAAACCGTCGACATAGGCTTTGGGCAGGCTCACGGACGCCACCGTTGCGCATTACCATCCAGCAGGTCACGCAGGTGCGTCTTATGCGCCTGTATCTCTTTCAGGATGTAATCAATCTGTGCCGATGTCAGGTCGTCACTGAACTCACGACTATTCAGATGGCGGGCGATCTGGTTGATGTTGCGCCCCAGAGCCAGCATGTTGCGGTTTGACTGCACCAGCGCTTCCAGTTCGGCTGAATTAAACTGCGGCTTGCCCAACTGCACGCGCAAGAGTGACTGAAGCCAGCGGGACAGACTCATACCCTCCCTGCCGGCCATCTCGCCCAGCACCGCATACTCGTCCTCTGACAGGGTGATCTCGATCCGCTTCTGCCCCCCGCGCCGAGCAGACCTGGCTTCTTTCAGGCGAGGTGTAATTACCCCCCTGCCCTGCCCCTTCATCACGGCAGTCAGAACCTGACGCACCGCTTCGGAAGGCGTCAGCCCATGCGACGCGCACCAGTCCTTCCAGGGTGCTTTCAGGTCCTTCAGATCTACCGCAAGGATTGATCGACCCTGATTTATCTTTGTTTCGTTCATCTCAATTTCGGTAAATATCGGTGCGTGTATGACAAATCCGGCCAAAGGCCTATCCTGCCTATACACTTTTGAGCCTCAGAACTTTCTCATGAGAAAGTTTTTTCACCCACTGCTCCGGCTGGCAAATGTGGTGCTAGACCATATGGAAATGCTGGACACCGCTGCCAGTGCATAGAGGGGGCTTTGCCGCCCCCTCTTCCCGCTCCGCGCAAATTCACCCTTGCAAGGATAAGATCGGGCGCGGCTCACGCCGCCGCGCACATCATATGAACGGTTTGGCTCGGCGAGGGAAAAACACAGTGTAGGAGCGCGCATACTATCTAGCCGCCTGAGTGAGAATTAAACATGGCTGTCTGTCAGCCGTTCTATCCTGACAGCATTGGCAGGCACTTCCGTGCGTTCCCCGGTATCCATCCATTGAAGTACCAGATGGCTTTCGGATGAACCACGTTCGGTCAGGAGAAGTGTTGCATGACGACCGTTGAGCGAGACATGCAGGACAGGCAGCTTGGCTTTAGATACTCGGTCTTTAATTGAAGTCTTTATGACAGCAGCCTCCAACTCCGCTGTTTCGGACATAGTCTGTGCCTCTGGCTGGAGCATAGCTTTCGGAGTAGCCGAATCTTCGACTATTGGCCCTTTCAGACTCTTTCTGAAAGTATCGACAGAGGCACGGGTGATATCCGCGACATTTGCCAGCCAGCACGCCGTTTCTTCAGGCCATTGCGTGTACAGATTACGCAGATCATAGAGCGTTTCAGGTGACTGGCATCGTCCGGAATTATAAATGTCCGTGATGTCCCGAGGCGCATCGATCAATGCCAGATACTTACTGACTGCGGTGGCAGAAATCCCTAACTTCTGGGCGATGATGTTCTTTTTGAAGCCGTTTTGAATTTTGGCGTGAATAAACTGTGCCATCTCCATCGGTGTCAGATCATCCCGTTGCAAGTTCTCGATAACTTGTTCGAAATCTGTGTGAGCTTCGTCCACGAAAGCGGGAATAGTCGCTAACCCAGCAGCCTTTGAAGCACGGAGTCGACGCGCCCCAAAATTAAGGATGTAGTTATTGGGTAATGTCGAATGGGGGCGAACTGAAACAGGGGATTTAACGCCCGATTCCCGAATGCTATCCGTCAGTTCAGCAAGTGCTGTTGTGTCAAATGATTTGCGCGGTTGGTCAGGGTCTTCATGGACCTGGTTTATGTCCAGTTGAAGTGGCCGCCCACCCTCCCCTGCGCTGTCGAGATTGTCAAAAGCATCCAAGGCGTCAAGATTTAAGGTTGGTAGGGTCATTGATTGGCCTCTTCGTGAAGGTGTAAGCCCATGCGATACAAAATTGTATCTAAAACAGGGCGTAACTCGTTGCAGGCGTCGCGGGCAGATGTCTTCTTCAGTTCCGGCAGAAACATTCCTGCCGCCTGAGCTTCAGCTATGGCTGAACGTTTTGGAACGAAAGCATATTTGGGTGATCCGGCCCGATCATCCGAAAGCAGGCGATTGCCAAACTTTTCGGTGAGCAATGTCATGTTCCGACGTTGGAATGGTGTGGGTTCAACCATATTCGGGAGAATACCGAGGAAATGTAGCTTTGGATTCAGTGCGGCTTTGATTTTTGATAGACCATATCGCGGATGGGCTAATAAGCCTGCGATGCCCTCAATCGCTTCCTGATTTAGCTGTACAGGCGCCAGAGCGTAATCTGCACTGATCAAGGCGGATGCGTAACGGATGTCCGGATTAGGATTGGTGTCTATTACACACAGATCGAAGTTGCCCGCCCTGCTGGACAGGAACGTGCGTAAATTGGTAGCGAAACGATTATGGTTGTCTGCCTGTTTTTCTAGTCCGGTGAGTCTGTCATCTCCGGCTACAAGAACGAAACGGTGCTCTTGGCCCTGAGCTATAGCGTTCCCGTTTAACAAGTCCGCACTGCTGAAAGATGTGGTTGTGACTGTTGAATGGCTTGTTAGTGGGCGGCTTGTGTTGCGCTGATGGTCAAGATCTATCACCAGTACGCGTAAGCCTATTGAATGTGCGTAATGCGCCAACTGCGTAGCCAGGGCGCTTTTGCCTACTCCGCCTTTTTGGTTGGCTAAAACTATAGATTTCAATAGATTTCCTTCTAAGAATAGCGGGCACTGTTTTCGAAGATATACGCAAATCTATCTATGATGGCGCGCGTAATTTAACAATCCATAATTGCATCAGTCTCCATGAGCTGTTTACATAAAATTCATACAGGCGCAAATGCATAAATGCGCATATATGCTAATACATATAAACACATGCGTATATGCGTATGAACGCTTTTGCGCTCATTCACATATGTTCTTGCGTATTTGATAACTTGCGCTTACGCTTATCTGCACATGTGCAAATACACATGCGTATTTACGCATTTGCGCAAGAACACATGTGCAAATGTGCAACGGTTTAATTTTTTGTTAACAACATCATATATACACATGCGCAAGTTCATATCTGCGCATTTGAGAGGACATCATGGCTGTCATCGCCCTCAATTCACCAAAAGGGGGAGTTGCGAAAACAACTCTTGCTATATTGCTTGCATCAGAATGTGCTTTTAAGGGGCACTCTGTAGCGCTCTTGGATGCTGACCCAAATCAACACGCGGCATTGTTTGGTGAGCGATCAACGGTCCCCGGCCTTGATTTTCAAGGTCAGATAACTGACCAGAACGTAATTCAGTCTATACGGCAAACGTCAAAGACCTATGATCTGGTTTTTTTAGACCTTCCGGGAGCGACGACTACGCTGAACCTAAAGGCTTTGCAGCTATCGGATTATGTTATTCTACCCTGTCAGACTTCACGGCCCGATGTTCGTGATGCCATGCGTGGTATCCAGCAAATTGCAGAAGCTGGTGATCTGAAGGGACTTCCTGAGGATGAAACTATTCCGTATTCAATCCTTTGGACTCGAATTCCATTCAGTTTTGAATCGAAGGCCGCCAGGTCAATTCGAGAAGCCATTGCTAAAACTGGCGCGCGGACTATGGGGTCTGTTCTGCATGAGCGCGCAGTTTACAAAGAAATGCACATAAACAGTGAAGTTCCACGCCAAATCGATCCAAACTCGGCTGCAACACGAGAAGTCAGTACATTGGCAGATGAGTTGTTGGAGAACCTGTACAAATTAAAGGAAACCGTTGATGCTGCCTGACGCCGAAAATAAGGTTGATCCAACCGATTTGCTAGCCGCGGATTTTGCTCGCCTTAGCCAAAAGCCTAAGAAAACTGAAGCTGGTGAGGGGAGGGGACTAGAACCCACCCCAAGACCCAGTCTTCGTGGCAGTCTCACAAAAACGCCTGCAGGTGACATTGAAGAGGCAGAAATTTCGGCAATTGCCGAGAAAGTGGCACGTGGGCATAGTGGTTTTACTAGCGTCAACAACAAGATGCCTGAAAAAATTGAAATGGAAAGACTTACTCTCGCGATTCCTGCTGTTACTGGACAGGATCTTGCTGAGAAGGCTGCAAAGTCCAGGGTAACGAAGACCTTCCTGCTACTCAAAGCATTGAAAGACGCTGGTTTCGACGTACCGGAAGCTGCTTTAATTCCGGACGGGCGTGCTCGACGGATTTAATGGTTTACGGGGGGGGTGATCCACGCACCATATCTGGAGAGCATCAGGTCAGAGGTTCTGGACTCAGTTGTCCGCATATTTATCCACAGCCCTTTAGTGTTAAATATGGTGTTATATAAGTGTTACGGCGATTCTTTTCTTCGGCTACTCTAAGCTGGATAAGGGCTTCCGTAGTTGGCCTTGTGTGTGAAGTGACGAAAAATGATGTGTGAAGTGACGAAGATCTGTGTGTGATATGACGAACGAAGCCTTTGATCCAAAATAAGTTTATGTAGTGTGTGAAATGACGTTTAGAGAGGCTGCATCGGATAGATCGCTTGCGAAATACCGAATCGGATTGACTCTCTAATCAATTTGCGAAAATCTGAGGTCGCCTTTGTGTGTGAAATGACGATTCTTGGTCGGTAGAATATCCCGGTTTGATGTCAACGAGCCGAATCGCCGTGTGTGAAATGACGATTTGGCGCCCAACTTGAGCGTAACTGTGTGTGAAGTATCGATATTAGGCAGTAGCAGCACCTATTCGTGTGTGAAATGACGATAGAGCCGTATTGTAGAAAACGTAATTGTCGGCAGAAGGGCTTCTACTGAGCGTGTGTGAAATGACGATGGGAGCCTTGTGACGCCTCTGAGTAGATGAAAAGAGGAAACGTTGAGAATATACAGTATAACTCATTGTCTTATAACAATAATATAAAGTGCCAAACTTGTTCATGTTCGCTGGTCGCGTGTGTGTAAAATGTCGAAAGAGTCACTCATGTTCTATGCCTGTGTGTGAAATGACGTTACCAGCCTTGAGAATGAGCGATGTGTGTGTAATGACGAAAGAAAATCGATCGAGTTGGATATTGGCGAAGCGGTAAAACTGGATCAGGGGTTTAAGCCTGAAGCGTGTGTGAAATGACGAAACGGAAAAGCAAAGCCGAACCAGAACTGCAGCTGTTTTCTAACGAAGGCTCTGAGACAGTCGATGTAGGTCGTTCACCGCTGTTACCAGAGCGTCGCGAAACTGATCTGTTCGTTTGTGATATCATGGATGCGGTACCCAAGGCTGACATGCCGAGCATGGAGCATCCTGTATTTTCGCTCTCCACAAAACCGGACACCCGCGTCCGTAGGTACGAGCATCATGATGCGTTTGTTGAAATAACGCCGTCGGTCAAGGGCATCGCAACGGTGCATGACCGCGATATCCTGATATATTGTATCAGCCAGACGATTGCTGCACTGAATCAGGGGCGTCCGGTATCGCAACATATCAGTATGAAGGCGTGGGACTTTCTGAAGGCTACGAACCGTACCACAAGTGGGGAGGGGTATGAGGGGCTAAAGGCAGCACTGGAAAGGCTGGCGGGCACGCGTATCAGCACCAATGTTAAGACCGGCGGCGATGAGACGTTTGAGACTTTCGGTTTGATTGAAAGTGCTAAAATCGTCCGCGAAACACGTGAAGGCCGCATGCAGGAAGTCAGTATAAAGCTTTCAGACTGGGTTTATCGCGCTATTCAGGCGAAAGAAGTCCTGACCCTGCATCCGGACTATTTCCGACTACGCAAGCCGTTAGAGCGCCGGATGTATGAACTTGCCCGTAAACACTGCGGTCGTCAGCCCAAGTGGGTTATTTCACTTGAATTGTTGCAGAAGAAATGTGGGTCGAATTCAACTCTCCGAGAATTTAAGCGCTTGGTTCGCACCATTGTTACACAGGACGAGCAGCATAATCATATGCCCGACTACTCTGTAACGATTGAAAGCGATAATGTGGTTTTCATTAATCGCATGAACCGGAAAGCCCTCAAAGCTCCTGGCACCTCGACGTCCAAAGTTGATGAACCGCACATTAGTCCTGAAACCTTTACCAAGGCGCGTCGGGCTGCGCCTGGTTATGATGTTCAGGCCTTGTTTCATGAGTGGGTTAATTGGTGGAAAGAGACAGGTAAACCGGATCTAAAAAGTCCGGATGCGGCGTTTATTTCCTTTTGTAAACATCGTCATGAGCGATCTCCAATCAGACGCTAGAAAATGAACGCTCTCTTAGCTGATTAAATCCGAAATTAAGGATAATGGCTCCAACCTTACGGTTGGAGCCGAAGGGGGAGATTAATCTCCCCGGCGGCCATTCGGTCGTGACCAGATGAGGGTATAGGTGTCGTCTTCGTCATCAAACAGGTTGGCGAAGATGGGAGCGCTGAATGAAGGATCATCCAGCTTCAGACCCAGATAGTCGCGGCCCTCGTTTGAAGTCTTGGACCAGGCGGCGCCAATTTCTGCGCGACCGACCAGAACCCGGTGGCTGGGCGCGTTTTCGCCGGATGCGCGGATATCAGGAACAATGCGCACACCCTTGACCTGAACGCTGAGGGTGACGATTTCGCCCGTGAACTCGTTGTTGCCGCTCTTCTTGAAGGAACCGATGTTAGCCATGTGTAAATCTCCTTTTCGTTTCGGGCCGTCACCATTGCGGCCTCGATGGAGATCGACCGGCCGGAGGCAATCGACGATGCATCGCTTGCGACCGGAACGGCAGTGAAGGACGGCGAGGACGCGGTTTTGTTGAGGCGCGAGGAATGGCGGCGTAGCCGACAGGGGAAGAAAACCGATTCAAGCCGTTGCAGACCAGACGATTGAGGCTTTAGCCGGACTTCGGCCAGATCAGTCCATTGAGAGGCCGTTTTGGTGTCACCACGGGATTGGGAAAAGAGATTTCACTGGCGGGCTGGTCCTCTTGAAGAGTGGCTGGTCACGGACACTGGCTCAGTTCGATCTGTTCCTGGCTTTGGGTATGGGGGATGATGACAATGTCTCATGCTCGCGTTTCTTTCAGCAACCATAGTTTTTCTGGTAGTTGTCGCACGTTGCATCTGGCCGAGGCTGGAAACCTCGAACGAGGGACGGGGTAGCTACAGCTATGGTTTCCGTCTGAATCTGGAAGCCCTCCGTTGCGGTGCCGGACGGCGGGTACGCTGTTGTACGAGACTGGTGCCAGAGTAATCACTGGGCGTTATCTGCTTGTAGCGCAAAGAACAGAGGCATCACCCTCATCTTCAGCGGCCAGACTTTTGACGAGATCAACGATTCTCCGGCGTTGGGTGCGACTTCGAATGCGCGGAAAGGTTTCTGCCAGCGCAATACCCTCAGGAGTCATCAGGAAGGCATGAATATTCTGTTCCAGAGCCGGATTTTCTGGATTAACTGATCCTGTTTGCCCAAAGCCTTCAAAGAAATGCGCGGGAGGCACATCCAGCAGGGTGGCAATCTCCATCAGCTTTGAGCAACTGATGCGGTTGGTGCCGCGTTCGTATTTTTGTACCTGCTGGAAGGTGACACCAATGCCCCTTGCCAAAGATTCCTGACTCAGGCCGAGAAACCTGCGGCGCAATCTGACCTTTGCGCCGACATGCAGGTCAAACGGGTGGGGGCCTTTGGGCTTTACCATATGGGAGGTGGTCATTGGCGCACCTCGTCAGTGTTATTGCGGCCGAGATGCTGTGCTACCCGATCCCAGGTTTGGGCTTCCTTACGGTCATGACGCCGCCACGCCTCGATGCATCTGATAAGGGCCTCTGCCTTGGCATGGTCTGTTCCGTAAAGGGTAATAAGTTCTTCCGCACGTGAGCGGATTTTCCATCCAGTGAACCAGTGGTGCCTTTTCTGAACGGCAAATATCAGGGTTGCCGCTATAGCCGCCAGAACGGTGGCCCATCCCGCTAACCATGAGATTTTGGCTATCATGCCTTCTCCCCTGTGAAGGCCCGATAAGCGGTACGCCCCCGCCTTTTGGCCTCCTGTGATCCTTGGTGATCGGGGAGTTCGTAAACCGCAGTAACTCGGTTCCTGCGACCTTTAGCCGGAGGCCTGGACATACGTCGCAGGCTCCCCAACCATGAGTCAAGGAGATGTACCGGAATGGCCGGTATCAACCAGTTACTGTAGGGTTACGACACCCTGGAGCCGCGCGTACGGTCCGATCCGATGATAGGATAAAAGGCGGGCAAAAGTCATTAGGAAAATCAGCCTATTAATATATGGCTTGTGTAAACAGGACGAAGGGGGCGCTTACGCGCCGCCCTTGCTGAACCGCCAGACAGGGATACCCATCTTCCTTGCCTTGTCGGCAAGATTGTCCTGTATGCCTGTGCCGGGGAAAACCAGAACCCCGATTGGCAGGGTTTCCAGCATCTCGTCATTGCGCTTGAAAGGTGCGGCCTTGGCGTGTTTCGGCCAGTCGGGTTTGAAGGCGATCTGTGTCACCTTGCGATGATCTGCCCAGCGCGCGGCGATCTTTTCCGCCCCTTTGGGCGAACCGCCATGCAGCAGAACCATGTCGGGATGTTTGGCATGAACCTGATCCAGTTTGGCCCAAATCGTGCGATGATCGTCTGTATCGCCGCCGGTAAAGGCGATCTTCGGGCCGGTGGGTACCAGAACTTTGGTGCTGGCCTGTTTGCGTGCGGCGAGAAAATCTCGGCTGTCAATCAGGGCCGCGGTCAGGTTACGGTGATTGACCATGGATCCGGTGCGGGGACGCCATGCGGATTTGGTGTAATGCTCAAAGTGGTCAGCGGACTGGTCGCGCATCAGTTCGAATGCGTTACGGCGTTCCAGAAGGGTCAGGCCCTCGGCAAGCAGCTGTTCCAGTTCGACCGATTTCACTTCGCTGCCGTCTTGCTCACGCTGGCTACGCTGTTGCGCCACTTCGTTGTCATCGAGTTCACGCTCGACCCGTTCGGTAGCGCGGTGGAAGAGGTTGACGGTGGACCAGAGCAGATTCTCCAGATCGGGTTTGAGGCGGGTATCCTCAAGGGTTGCGATCAGGGCGTCAAAAATATCGGCAATGGCGCCGATGATCCGGTTGCCGCAGGGCAGGGGGCGCGGATCCGGTTCATCCTCAAAAGCGCGGTAGCCGTAAAGCTGAAGTTCGTGAAGCATATGGTCAGTCTGGGATACGCCTTGAGAGGTTTCGTAGATGCTGTTCCCGTTTTTCATGGGTGGCTCCGTCGTCTGAACCGCGCCTGTCGCGGCCTTCATGGCGACGTAAGCCGGCAGACCGGACGCACAGGCACCCGCCCCGTCAGCGTTCCTGAAAGAACGACAGTCCCTGAAAGGGCTGACCCTGACGGGAAGGGCCGTAGCGAAGCGGAGGATGATGGGGACGGACGATTTTGTGTCGCGATGAAAGCGGCCAAAGGCCGCTTGAGGAAAATCGTCCGTCCCCATCATTGCCCGGACGTCCGGCCTGCTGGCCGATCGCCCTCTCTGAAGGCCGCACAGCGCTGGCTCTTCCAAAAGACGGGGTTACCCATGAAAGGGCAGTTGCATCCTTCTGTCCTCACGCGACCGCCCTTAGGCCCAGGCCTACTCAGGCATGAAGCGTCTGGCATCTTCCGGTGTGAGTTGACCATACAAATTCGCCCTCAGACTATCGTGATCGAGATGGCGGAGGTCGTCGTTGTAATCGGCCCGCTGCGGGATCAGAGTCAGGGCCTCGATACCGTTTGCACTGGCGCAGTGTAGCAGTCGATCCCGTGCCCGTTCACCGGCGTCGTCGTTGTCGCAGATAATGTACAGGCGTCGAAGACCGGTCGGAAACTGCAAGGCGGCGAGGTGGGTTGCGGACAGGGCGGCGGCCATGGGCAGGGCGGGCAGTATCTGACGTACCGATAAGACGGTTTCGATACCTTCGCCGATGGCCAGCACGTCATAGACTGTACCGAAGCGGACGGCATGACCTGACAGGCGACCCAGAGCCTTGCGCGACGGATCAAGGGGTGCCTTGCCCAGAGTGGCTGTATTGAAGCCTTCAGGATCAAGCCAGGTACGGTGTACACCGGTGATATGCCCCTGCAGATCGGTGACCAGGGCGATCAGCGCGGGCCATTGTTGTATAGGACCGGACGTGTCCGGACGGTAATAGCATTGCGGATGAAAGCGCAGGCTGGTGATCCCGTTAAGATCAGTGATCCCACGATTATGCAGATAGGTTTCCGCCAGTGTCCCCCTCAGGGGACGGGATATAGCCGCCAGCCGACGTGCGGCGTTATTGGTGTCGGTAGAGGCCGGGCAGGGGGCGGATGTCTGTGCCCGTTCGTCTTCCGGAAGGTCGAGGAACCGGTGCGCTTCGGTCAGGGTATCTCTGAGACTTGCCAGTCCGCAGCTCAGGCGAATGATATCAAGGAGGTCGCCATGTTCCTCTGTGGCCGCATCTGTCCACTTACCCGCCTTTCCTGTGGGGGTGTCGAACAGGCGGATATAGGTGGAGCGGCCTTTGGTGTTACGTACATCGCCAACGATCCAGTAGTTACCATGCCGTCGACCGTTAGGCAGGTAGTGACGGCACACCGCCCCGGCCTGACGGCCGAGGCGATATGCCAGTGTGGAAGCTGCAGTATGTATCATCAGGCTGCTGCTTTCTCGCTGATGCGCTGGACCGGCCATCTGTTGAGCAGGTTGGCGAGTATGGCGGGGCCGCTGTCGTCCATGGGTACAAAAAAGCGCAGCTTCCATGAGATGATTTCACTGAACAGGCCGTAAGCACGAAGCTGGTCGCGCAGACTGTCGGCAAACCCGCTCAGCTCAATGCGGCTTGCCCCCATAACCCGTACGCGCCGAAGCTGCATGTTTTCGGACAGATCAAGGATGGTGCGTCCTTCGGCAAGGGCGGCGTGGGCGGCTTCGGCGGTCAGGGCTTCGGTGCCCGAAGCGGTGGCATTTGCTGCCCAGGCGGGTGATACGCGACGACCGATCAGGCGCTCACCCTCATCGGTCTGCAGACGATAGACGCGGGGGGAATCGGCAGGCAGTCGTTTCCATACAGGTAGAAGCAGGCCCGTTACCATATGCAGGGTACTGTCGGTAAATTCCGGGATTTCGGTCAGTTCACGTACCCAAAGGGCGGCGAAAGTCGCCTGATCAGCCACCTGCCAGTGACTGTCGGCCATGGCCATGAGAGACGCATGGTGATGATCCATCGGTCGGATCAGCCGCACACGGCGTTCAATCTCTCCGTCGTCAAGCATCAGGGAGGGGGCTGACACCTGCACTGCGGCACGACCGGAGCGTTCATTGACCAGTAACAGGCCACGGTCATCTGTGGCGTAGGCAAGGGCGTCATCCAGCGACATAGGCCGGTTGCGTTCACGCCGGGTCAGAGTCACAAGACGTGTCTGTGCACCGGTGGCCGGATGTGTGTAGATAACCTGACGATCAGTGACGATGAAGCTTTCCGCCGTGAGCGTTTCAAGTCCGACGTCATAGACACCGCTCGTGATGGCGCCTTCGATCTTCGCCTCAAGCAGTTGCTCGAAAGCGGTGAAGAGGATTTCCTGAAGGTCGAGTGTCAGGGCCAGCAGGCGGTTGAGGAAGGTATTGATCGGCGGCAGATTGTCCTTGATACCATTGTCATCGACCAGTTTCAGACCGGTAGCGGACTGGAAACGCTCCAGAGAACAGCCTTCGATTTTTCCGCGTACCAGCAGCAGATAAAGCTGGCGCAGGGCATCACGCGCATAAGGGGATTCCAGATTGTCCTCCGGACGGAACAAGCCCTGGCCACCGGTCTGTCGCTGGCCGCGGGTGATGGCGCCCAAGGTGTCGAGGCGGCGGGCGATGGTCGACAGGAAGCGCTTTTCGGCTTTGACATTGGTGGCAATGGGTCGGAACAGGGGCGGCTGTTTCTGGTTCGTCCGGTTGGTGCGGCCAAGGCCCTGTATGGCGGCGTCGGCTTTCCAGCCCGGTTCCAGAAGGTAATGAACACGCAGGCGCTGGTTTTTGGCAGACAGGTCCGCATGGTAGGAACGACCTGTGCCACCGGCATCGCTGAAGATTAGCACCTGCTTCAGGTCATCCATAAAGGCGGACGTTTCTGCCAGATTGGCGGAGGGCGCGCGGTTCTCGACCATCAGCCGGTCAATGCCGTCCGATCCTGTCCTGCGCACAATGCGCCGTGACCGGCCCGTTACCTCTGCCACTTTCTCAGTGCCGAAGCGCTGGACGATCTGGTCGAGCGCTCCGGGTACAGGTGGCAATGCGGCCAACCGTTCGATCAGGTCATTACGACGAGCGACGGCTTCCCGACATTCGACGGGTTGCCCGTCACGATAAACCGGACGGGATGACAGCTTGCCCTCGGCGTCCGAGAAGGGTTCATAAAGCTGAACCGGGAAGCTATGAGCCAGATAGTCGAGAACATATTCACGTGGGGTGATATCCACCTGCACGTCGCTCCACTCTTCGGTGGGGATCTCGGCCAGACGACGCTCCATCAGGGCTTCACCTGTAGAGACGATCTGGATGACGCTGGCGTGTCCTGCGGCCAGATCCTGCTCAATGGAGCGGATCAGGGTCGGCGTCTTCATACTGGTCAGCAGGTGGCCGAAGAAGCGTTGCTTGGCACCTTCGAAGGCAGAGCGGGCGGCCGATTTGGCCTGCCCGTTAAGGGTGCCGGAACTGCCGGTAATATTGGCCGCTTCAAGCGCTGCATCAAGATGATTGTGTATAATGCCGAAGCCTTCAGCATAGGCGTTATAGATGCGCTGCTGTTCGCCGCTCAGCTGATGTTCGAGCAGTTCATATTCCACCCCGTCATAGGACAGGGAGCGGGCGGTATAGAGGCCCATAGCGCGCAGATCGCGGGCAAGCACTTCCATAGCGGCCACGCCACCGGCTTCGATGGCCTCAACGAAGTCAGCGCGCGTCGTGAAGGGAAAGTCCTCGCCACCCCACAGGCCAAGGCGCTGGGCATAGGCCAGATTATGCACACTGGTTGCGCCAGTGGCCGAGACGTACACGACGCGGGCATCGGGCAGGGCGTGCTGAAGGCGCAGGCCTGCGCGCCCTTGCTGGGAAGCGGCCACATCGCCGCGTTCACCCTTGCCGCCAATGGCGTTCTGCATGGCGTGGCTTTCATCGAAAATAATGACCCCGTCGAACTCCGAACCCAGCCAGTCGACGATCTGTCTGACCCGTGACACCTTTTCACCGCGATCGTCGGAACGCAGGGTGGCATAGGTCGTAAACAGGATGCCTTCTGTCAGATTAATGGGTTTGCCTTGCGGAAAGCGTGACAAAGGGGTGACCAGCAGGCGCTCCATGCCGAGCGCTGACCAGTCGCGCTGGGCATCTTCCAGAAGCTTGTCCGACTTGCTGATCCAGACCGCCTTGCGGCGACCACGCAGCCAGTTGTCAAGGATAATACCGGCTGATTGTCGGCCCTTGCCGGAGCCTGTGCCATCGCCCAGCATGAAGCCACGCCGGAAGTGTACAGCGCCTTCTACCCCGTCGGGTGCGGCCTGAACCAGATCGTAGGTCTCATCGACCGTCCAGGAACCGGCAAGATGTTCACTGTGCGCCTCACCGGCATAGATGACGGTTTCAAGCTGGGCGTCCGAAAGGAGGCCTGCGGTGACAACCCGCTCGGGCAGGTTAGGCCGATAGCCGGGTTTCGGTGGCGCGACACTGGCCATAGCCGCCGACTGCACCAGTTTGGTCGGGTGGGGCAGAGCATCCGGTATATGGATCGACTGTAAGCTGTAGGTTTCATAGATCGCTTCGTTCAGGGCACCGCCTTCCGGTGGCGCCCAGTCCTGCGTTTCGTAGGTGAGTTCCACACCCCGGGGTTCGGACGCGTTCTGGCGAACGGGGCGCGGGGTGATGGTCGGACGGGAACGACTGAGATAGGCGCTGACGCCTTTAGGCAGGGCAGCGGGAGCCGGTGTGGTCGGTGGCAGGGTAACCGGCAGACGTGCGGGGACCTGTGCGTCGATCCAGTCCAGAAGGGTGGCCACATCCGGTGCCATGCCTGCGGATGCGGGGAGGGCGGTCGGATCTTCGGCGGGACGTTTATCAATGACGGTGAGGCGCGTTTCGGTTGAAGTACCCTGTCTGGCATAAACTGAACCGGCGACGGCTGCGGTAAAGACAACGGTGCCGCGCGCCTGAAGGCGGATAAAGCTGTCGCGCCATACGGGGTTGTCGGGAGAGAAGCTGGCACCGGTAATCGCCACCAGTCGGCCGCCGTCGGCAAGCCGGTTCAGGGCCGAGGCCATATGACGATAAGCGGCGTCGGCCATTTTACCCGTGACATTGGCTAAGGCTGAGAAGGGCGGGTTCATCAGCACTACCGTCGGGGCTATTGCCGGATCCAGATGATCGTCGATCTGGGCGGCATCGAAGCGGGTCACCTTAACGGCAGGGAACAGGTCATCCAGCAGATTGGCACGATTGTCGGCCAGTTCATTCAGACTGACCTTTGCACCGGCCATGTCGGCAAGGATGGCCAGAAGGCCCGTACCGGCGGAAGGTTCCAGCACATGGTCGGTGGAAGTGATATCCGCAGCTGTCAGAGCCGCCAATCCGAGGGGCAGGGGGGTTGAGAACTGCTGATAGGCCTGACTGTCCTCGGTTCGGCGCGTATGGGTCGGGAACAGGCTGGCGATTCTGGTCAGGGCAGATAACCGCGCAGCGGGCGACGGGGCCTGTCTGAATATGGTCTTACCGTATTTACGCAGGAACAAAACAGCGGAGGCTTCGCAGGCGTCGTAGGCGGTTTTCCAGTTCCACAGGCCGGTATTGTCAGACGCGCCGAAGGCGGCTTCCATAACCTGACGCAAGACCCTGGCGTCAATGTTTTCCCCTCTGCCCAGATGGGGCAGAAGAAGCTTGGCCGCTGTCAGGGTGGACTGGGCGTTGTCGGAGGCAGGCGAAAACGCCGTGGCGACGGCCACGGAAGAGGTCATCATGTTCATGGAGGGGACTTTCAGGAGAGCCGGAAAAGGGAAGGATCCGGACAGTGCTCTCTCTCAACCGATCGGGATCACCTCATCCCGGCCTCACCCTGCCTTTTGATGGGCGGTTCGGCCTCCGGCAGTAAAAAAAGCGCCCCGCGGTCCGGCGGGGCGCTTGAAGGATTTAGAGACGATCAAACTCAGTCTATGGCCCGGAATATCTCTCCTGCCTCCGGATGGTCCGCAGCGTAGGCGTACAGTTTGCCGAACTGTTCGGACATCCGCTCGGATTCGCAGGCAAAGCTGAGATGGGAAAGTGCAAACAGGGAGGCAATGATCCCGGCGGCTTCTGCCGATACATCACCTTCATAGCCGTTGGTATCACAGATGATACGATAGCGCTCTTTCGAGGTCGGGTAGAGATAAAGGGGTTCGCTGTTACGTTCACAGAATTCCCACGTGCCGCCGCCGTAATCGTGAGGGCTGAGACGCGCCATGAAATTATAGACCGTGACTTCACCCGTCAGGAAATAGCGCGGGCCGAACAGGCCGGGCAGAAAATCCATACGCCGGTTTTCAGGCACAGGTGTGGCGGCGGATGAACGGGGAAGACATATGTTTAAACCAACTGAGGTCATGATGTTTCACTTATGAGAGCGGAAAAGGAGCGAACCTGCGCATTGCTCTCTGAACGGCACCGGTTCATTCCTTTTCCGGCCTTCCTTTCACTCTGATACGCCCAGACTATGCGTACTGATCCAGATAGGCCGCGCCCCGCTCGATCATCAGCGATTCCAGTTCGTCGGCATCTGCTTCGCCGATTTCTTCGGGTGTCCAGACAACGACGGCACATCCGAGCGCGCGGAGTGCTGAAACGGCGGACATGGTGGTTTCCTGATCTGTCATTGGTTAAGCTCCTCCGATCTATCCAAAACGTCGGCCACAGGCGGTGAAGGTATAGTCATTGGCCATCATGACCTTATCAACCACCTCATCAGAATTCAGATGGTCGTATTCATGCTCCAGCTGGCGATAAAGCCAACTGGCCAGATCGCGCAGCGCCTCTGAGACGGTGCTTTCAGCATCTGCCGTCATGTCCTGACAGGTCGGACTGTCCCGCTTCAGGGAAATGACCATGCTGTATTCGTGATAATAGTGCCCCTGATGCCGGACGCTGGCGTTTAGCTGGTAAAAGTTGCGGCGTTGGATGTCCTGAAGGGTATCTGCGATATCATGCAGATCTGTATCCTGAGGGGCATAGCCCTTGATCTGGCGACAGGCACCTTTCCGATAAGCATATTGCCCCTCGAAGCACGCTCCGTCTCCCTGACTCCAGAAGCCCCGAAAATAGATACAAGGCGTATGGCGGGTACCGCCACCATACAGTCGCACGGGGCGAAGCTTTAACCGCACACCAAGAATATCGCAGATGCGGATGAAGTCCTCATAGACAGCGTCATACCAGTCATAATCGACCCCCCCGTCACGATACCATGCGCGGGCTGTCTCTCTGGCAGTGTCTGACAGTTCATCCAGTTTATAGACAACGGTTTCAATGACCTCAGACATCGGCAAGGTCTCCGCTCAGAGCTTCGGTCAGCCATTCGTTGGTACTGATCCAGCCTATCGATTGGCGGGCACCCAGATCGATGATATGGGCGCCACCGCCGAAGGCATCCACCCGTGCTTTCGAACAGGTATTGGCATATTCAAAACCCCATAACCCCTTGAGGTCGAGGCGTTCAGCGCAATTCAGAACGAATTGAATAACGATTTCCGGATCGCCGCTACAGTCGTCATATATCCAAAGTTGGGTTGGGCTAGACGGATCAATAGCCAGATTGAATCCGTCTGAAGGGCGGAAATCCTGCTCTGTATCTTCAGACAGGCTATTGTAAAGGTCGAGGGCAATACGGGCGTTTTCAGCGGTGCCAACATCAAGCAGGCACGAGAAGTGGGTGAAATAGTCAGCCATAGTGGTTTTCTCAGGAGAGCAGGGGGGTGACGAACCCGGCACCGCTCTCACTGAACTGCACAGGCTCATCTTACTCCCGCCTGACTCTCACTCTGAAGAGCGGATGCACCTTCCTTAGGGATTGGTATTATTGTTAAGGACGCCGAGTAGTCGTGAGGGGCATTAAACCCCGCCGTAAGCCGCGGCTAGGCATCTCCGCCTAGCATTTATTTAAAGCGTTGCACTATATGGTAGCGGAAGGCTATCTCGCCACTGCAACATATTGGAACGTGCGCGTGATCTTATTATGTAAGCCTATTGCGAGTACCTGTAGGAAGCTGGTGAAACCGGGTGAGTCTGAGCAAATCACTGCGCTTCAAGCGAGTGGTGTGGTGCCAAGCCAATTATGCACTTGAAAGCGGAAGCTACGCATGATTGAAAAGAACTGGACTTATAGATCATTTTTACGCATGTTATGATTTATAAATAGGGTGCTTATTAATCGTGACCTGGAACTGGCAACAAAACAACTGGCCAAATTTTAGCTGGGATCAAAGCCAGCTCATAGCGTTTGAGCATAGCTTTCTACAGTCTGCCGGTATCAAAATCGGCGTGTCAAAACATCTTCCCGACATAGATCGCCGCAACCTCAGCATTGAACTTCTGAGTTATGACGCCGTAGACAGTTCCGCAATTGAAGGTGAGTATCTTGACCGCTGGAGCGTTCAGTCCTCAATCCAACGGCAATTGGGCCTAGCCACAGACCGCCGGAGATCGACACCCGCTGAAGCGGGCATCGCCGCCATGATGATTGATCTTTATAGTAACCTCGCAAAACCCCTCACCGAACAGGTGGTTTTGGACTGGCATCGTCTGTTGATGAATGGGCGCACAGATATTGTTGGTGTTGGGCGCTATCGAACCGACACAGAGCCAATGCAAATCGTTTCCGGAGCTATTTACGCACCGAAGGTGCACTACGAAGCGCCCCCCTCCTCTCGAGTACCGGCTGAAATGACCCAATTTATCGACTGGTTTTCCCGCACGGGGCCTGAGGGGAGTCATCCCCTGCCTGCTGTCACGCGCGCTGGTATCGCCCATTTATGGTTTGAATGTATCCACCCGTTTGAAGACGGCAATGGTCGCATCGGGCGAGCTATTGCTGAAAAGGCTTTGGCACAGGGGTTGGCTTCACCCGTTATCACGGGCATGGCCAGCACACTCCTGAAATATCGCAAGGAATACTACGCCCAGTTGGAAGGGGCGAGCCGCACGCTTGAGGTTTCCAATTGGATGACGTGGTTTGCGGAGAAAGCTGTTCAGGCACAGGCCCGCACCCTGGAGCAAATTGAATTTCTTCTGGCAAAGACGAAGATATTTGATCGATTGCGCGACAAGCTCAATGACCGGCAGGAAAAGGTTCTGCTGCGTATGTTCGCAGAAGGCCCGGACGGCTTCAAAGGCGGTCTGAGTGCGGCAAACTACATTACCATCACAGGCGCTCCTACAGCGACGGTTACCCGGGATCTGACGGGGTTGGTACAGTTAGGCGCATTGACCCGCACCGGCGACCGCAAGTCAACAAGGTATCATCTGCGATTGCCTTAAGGACTACTTGTGGCCCATAGCAGTCATCGTTTGAGAATTAAGGCCCTCCAAAGCGGACCTGCTTCTCAAAAGCTGAGGTCTCTAGGATTGTGGATGGTGAGTTCGACGGTTGTCGCCACGATCACATTACGCTATCACTCTAAGATGACGCGCACATACCCAAAACTGCCGAAAGGCATATATTTGTCCCAATTGTAAAGATTGTCAGGCGGGCGTCGATCGACAAGGTAGTGGATTTCAAAGTTCGCGTTCGCGACGCGGCAGCTTGCCTATCTCGTCAATGAGAGCAGTGAAATTGGCGTCATCATCCAAGATGGCATTGAGTAGCTCGGCTAGACGCTTATCAAATATCGGATGGTTGATCCGCGATCCAATAGGCGCGATTAGGAAATTGTAAGGTGTCAAATATCTTGACCGGAGCTGCACGCGTCCCTGTAGATTGACCACTCGCCCGTTAATTTCTGCGCCGCCATCATCATATTCTTCCCGGCTGACCGCGTGTCCGCTGTCCACTCGGCCATATTCTTCGAAGGAATAATGCCAAAGATCGAGATGTCTCTGTATGCGCTCATCAACGCCTACATACGCGCCTGACGGCGGCATTGCACGACACTGGACGTAGACGAAACTTTGCCAATAGAGGTTTCCCGGAACGGCAGCAATTTTCGCGATATCCAGTTCGGTGTGGTTCATGAGATATGTGCCGTCTGCCTGAAGTGCGAACTGCTCAATTTGCAAATTGCCGTCTCGCCACCACCAGACGGGCGTTCTCTCGTCGAAATTGAGTGGGTCACGAAGCAGAAGGCCTAACCTCTCGGCTATTTCATCTGGTTGCTCAAACCAGCGGATGCTGCGCACACCAGGGAAAGCGGTCCGAAATCGGTCATCAAAAAACTGAGTGCTGGTCCCGGTGAAACTGGGTGCTCCAACGGCCTCACGTAATGAGCTCCGTGGCGTTACCAATGTGGCGCCGGATTCGCTCTTCACGTCTGAAACAGGTTCATAGGTCTTGATCGCGAAGGTGCCCGTTGCCTCTAGAATGGCTGTTGGCGTCTGACTGGCCTTTATATGCTTGTTTGTAAAGCGGGGTACTTCGGCTCGCAGATAATCCTGCAATGATGTGCTGGTGAGCATACCCCCAACGCCGAGCGCGCGCGGCTCCCCCTCCAGGGCTTTTAGAAGAAAATAGGTCCAGACCCCATGCTTTAAACTGTCATGACTATAGGATTTTTGATTGGGTGCGCAGGCCGCAAATAGAGAAATGTAGGTCGTTTTATCCAAGAAGGTTTTGAGTTCCTGCGGATTGAACTCAGCCAACACGTCTCGCGCAGCGGTTCGCAGATCGGACGCACACGCATCGACAAATGCAAGGGCACGTTCGCAGGCACTCTTGCGTATCGGCTCGAGAAGGTCGTCACGAACGGAAAGAGTTGTACCTTCAAAATTGATTGGCCGGCTATCCCACGCCGTGAGACGGTTCCCAGTACCGCCATGAAATCCGTGACCCGCATAGTAAAAGATAAACAGGTCGTTTGGCCCTAATCCATAGGCCCTGTTCCTGATCTCCTCGCGGATATCGTTCAATGTCGCGTCCTGATCAGTCAGAACGGATATCTCCGGCAGAAGGTCAGCGAACATGAGTTCCAGCGCGCGGGCGAATGCCTCCGCATCCGCCTTGGCATAGGCGACCGGCTTAATCCCGTCACTGCCTGGCCGGTATGTCTCAATACCGACCACGATCGCGACAACGCGCGCGCTTTCCTCCGTCGCCTCGGCGGACGCCGCCGCCTCATCGACGGGCGCTGCCGGTTGACCCTCACCGCGTGTCGATCGCGTGCGGGTTCCATGCACGGGGGACTGCTCCTGCGCGCCATCTTGCATCCTATCGGACAAATCAGTCTTCGCTCGCGCGAGCAATTTGGGTGGAATGTCTCCATCCTTGATCGCCCAATGGGTGCGCGCCTGTTCGAAGCGGTCCATGCCCAATTGCGTCTCAAATTGGAGGATCGAATCTCGGTCAAGGAACGGCCTATCGGTGTCCGGGACGAATTCAAATGAGAAGTTGCGGCCATATCGCGCTAGATTGGTGATGCGACCGTGACGTACCAGTTCCGCATTTTCACCATCAACGCCAATCTCGTACATCAGAAGCGTTGGAATCTGTTCAAGCCGTTTCAGATCGGCAGGTACACCCCAGTCCAAGCTTTCGGCTTCCCAACCACTATACGTGTCGAAACGCTCAACCAGCATGTCTAAATCAGGCTGTTCAAGATACCCGGCTGCCCCATGAACAATCAAATTAAACATCGCGCCCCCTGACTCGGGCGTCTTCGATAACTAACCGTGCCCTTTTGCAATCGTTATTTTAATTCTCCGCTTTCAAAGCAAAGATTGCAAGTTTCAACGTCACGTTCCACTTTTTATGCACGAGACGTTTTTGCCCTGTCGCCCAGCAACTTGCCAAAGGCATCGACAATCGTCACTGGCATATATCCTGGGTTAGGTCGGATGACCGATTCAATTAGAACATCCATAAGTGGATCAGGCATCACTGGAAATTTTTGGTTCAGAAAAGGAAATGCCTCAACCAACCGGCTCCCAATATTCTTTCCGTTGGTCAGCATAAAATCGGCCGGTACGTTGAAAGAAAAATTGCCAGAATAGCGCACTGCGGTCAGTCGTTCTACCGACCACCCAAGGGCTGTCGTAAATGCAAGGATTGCCTCCTGCCAATCTTCGTGATTGTCGGGGCCCACCACAAGTGTGAACCGCGCCGGGTTTGCCGGAGACCGTTTGGTTTAAGTTATGCAGCCATTTCTGGCGTGTCCAGCATTGCGTAGTATCTTTCTTCGGCCTCGGCAGGCGGAATGTTTCCTATAGGCTCAAGAAGACGCCTGTTGTTGAACCAATCTACCCATTCCAGCGTTGCAAACTCGACGGCCTCAAAGTTACGCCACGGTCCTCGCCTATGGATCACCTCGGCCTTGTAAAGACCGTTGATTGTTTCGGCGAGGGCATTGTCGTAACTGTCGCCGACGCTTCCGACCGATGGCTCAATGCCTGCCTCCGCCAGCCGCTCGGAATAGCGAATGGACACATATTGCGAACCGCGGTCGGAATGATGAACCAGTCCGCCGCGGTGACTGGGCCGTCTGTCATGAAGCGCCTGATCAAGGGCATCAAGGACAAAGCCCGCATGTGCAGAGCGGCTTGCTCGCCAACCGACGATGCGGCGGGCGAAGGCATCAATCACGAAGGCCACGTAAACAAAGCCCTGCCAGGTGGCCACATAGGTGAAATCAGATAACCACAGCCTGTTCGGTGCGGGTGCGAAGAAGTGCCGGTTCACCCGGTCAAGCGGGCAAGGTGCAGTTTTATCCGACAACGTGGTTTTGACCGGCTTGCCACGAATGATGCCTTGAAGCCCCATCGCCCTCATAAGCCGCGCGACAGTGCAACGGGCAATGTCGTAGCCTTCTCGCTGCAACTGCCGCCAGACCTTGCGCACGCCATAGACCTGGAAGTTCTCGTTAAATACCTGGCGTATCTCGACCTTCATGGTCATGTCGCGTCGAGCGCGGGCCGATAGACGGCTCACGTCTTTGCGCCTGGCGATGGCCTCATAATAGATAGACGGGGCAATCGGCAGTAGCCTGCAGATCGGCTCGACCCCGAACACCGGGCGGTTTTCGTCGATAAAGGAAATCATCGCTTCAGTGGGCGGTCGAGCTCCGCCATCGCAAAATAGGCTGATGCTTTGCGCAGAATCTCATTCGCCTGACGTAGCTCGCGGTTCTCCCGCTCCAGCGCCTTCATCTTCTCCGCGACGTCACCCGGAAAACCCACACGCTTACCGCTGTCCACCTCGGCCTTCTGGCCTGTCCCTGGTTTGACGGACACGAAGTTTAGCTCGTCAAGTTTGAGCGAGCTTTTGTTCAAAGTCCATAGGGCTGAGATAGCCTAGGGTTGAATGCCGTCGGGTAGGATTATAGAATCGTTCGATGTAATCGAAGATTTCGGCTCGGGCCTGATTGCGGGTCCGGTAAATTCTCTTGCCGATCCGTTCAGTCTTCATTGACGAGAAGAAGCTTTCCATCGCGGCATTGTCCCAGACGTTACCAGACCGGCTCATGGAACATGTAACGCCATTGTCGGCCATCAGACGCTGGAATTGCTCACTGGTATATTGGCTGCCCTGATCCGAATGATGCAGCAAAGCATCGGGTTTACCTCGCCGCCATATGGCCATGATGAGAGCATCAGTCACCAGTTGAGCCGTCATATTGGCACTCATTGACCAGCCAACAACCCGACGAGAAAATAAATCAATGACCGCGGCTACATACAACCAACCTTCAGCCGTCCAGATATAGGTGAAGTCAGCCACCCATTTTTGATTGGGCTTTTCGGCCCTGAACTGACGATCCAGAACATTAGGGGCAATGACGGATCGCTGACCCACATCTTTGGGAAGGCCACGTCGGCGTGGCCGGGCGCGCAATCCTTGCAGGCGCATCAACCGCTCAACCCGGTGCAGCCCACATGAAACGCCTTCCGCCAGCAGATCATGCCAGACCCTGCGGGCACCATAGGTTCGGTAGCTCCCTATGAAACTGGACCGAACTCGGGTGCCAACATCGCGATCGCTCAGATTACGGCGGCTGGGGCCTCGTGTTAGCCAACTATTAAAGCCGCTGCGCTAAACACCGAGCGCTTCGCACATCCATGCCACCGGCCATATTCCCCGGTGCTTTGCGATAAAGGAAAACTTCACAGGCTGTCCTTCGCAAAGTAGGCGGCGGCTTTTTTTAAGATATCGCGCTCGGCCTTGAGTTTGGCTACTTCCTTACGCAGACGGTCAATCTCGAGTTGTTCCGGCTTCATCTGGCCCTTGCCCGGAAAGGCATCCTTGGGATCAGCCTCAAACTCACGCACCCAGTGCCGCAACACCGTCGGATGGATACCCAGTTCCCGACCAGCCTGAGCTGCCGTTACACCTCTATCCCTGATCATTTTTACAGTCTCGATCTTATACTCGCGACTATATTTTCGCTTCTCCATTTCTTACCTCCAGTTCGATAAACACGCTTTTCTACGTGTCCGTCAAACCAGGGACAGGCCAGAGGTACCCAGCCGAGGAAAAGCTCGAGATTATTCGGCTTGTTGAACAGTCCCATTTACCGGCCAAACGGACTTTGGGCCAACTGGGCGTGCCCAAGACGACCTTTTACCGCTGGTACGATCTTTAC
>NZ_SSBC01000024.1 GCF_006475605.1 Asticcacaulis tiandongensis
GATCGTAGATCGTCCCCATCGGGAAAGTTCGGTGACCAGAACCAGATCGATGCCTCTGGCCTGGGCGAGCGCCATGACCTTCTTCCGTTCGGCTCGATCCAGCTTCGCTCCGGAGCTCGTCTCTTTGTAGACACCGGCGATCGTGTAGCCGGCACGCTCGGCAAAGGAAGTGAGATCTCGCTCCTGTCGTTCACAGGACTGATCAGCTGTCGAGACACGGCAATAGATGGCGGCGCGCTGTCCCAATTGAACCCTCGTGGATTTTTGTGCCGGAAGACCTTGATTTGTAGGGGCCAATTGTTGTCCAAAACAGACTAAACTTCAATGGGGACAATTCTGGTATGCCACGACGACATATTCTCACCGAGCGACAGCGCTCGGCACTCTTCGACTTGCCAACCGACGAATTGTTGTTGCTCAGGCATTACACACTGGCCGACGACGATCTGGAACATATCCGTGAACGGCGTAGACCGGAAAATCGGCTCGGGTTCGCTTTACAGCTCTGCGCCCTTCGTTATCCCGGTCGTGCGCTGACACCCGGCGAGCTGATCCCGCAAGAAGTTCTGTCCTTCATCGGAGCGCAACTCGGTGTTCCGGCCGATGCGCTTCTCACTTACGCCACTCGCCGCCAAACTCGTCAGCAGCATATGGAAGCCTTGCGCGAGATTTACGGTTACAAGGCGTTCGCAGGCCGTGGCGCCCGCGATTTGCGAGACTGGCTTTTCGATCAGGCCGAAGATGCCAGGTCCAACGAAGATCTGGCGCAGCGCTTCGTCTCGCAATGCAGGAAAATGGTGACGATCCTGCCAGCGGTGTCCACGATAGAGCGCCTGTGCGCGGATGCTCTCGTTGCCGCCGAGCGACGCATCGAGACACGAATTGCCGACCGGCTCGACCTTGATGCGCGTGAGCGCCTGGACGGGCTTCTGACTGAAATGGTGAACGGAAATATCAGCCGCTTCATCTGGCTTCGCCAGTTCGAGGTCGGCAGCAATTCCGCGTCAGCGAACCGCTTGCTTGATCGGCTGGAGCTCCTGCGCGGTCTGAAGATCGATCCTCAGATCCTCGTGGGTATCCCGCCACACCGCATCGCGCGCCTGTGTCGGCAAGGCGAGCGCTATTTCACTGACGGGCTGCGCGATCCTCGCCGTTTGCGCCGTCGAATGGGAAGCGGCAATTGCCGACGCCATCGTCGAGACCCACGACCGCATCGTCGGGAAAACCTGGCGGGAAGCCAAACGACTTCATGACGAGCGGATTGCCAGTTCCAAAGCGGCCGTCACTGATACGCTTCGCGCTTTCACGGCGTTGGGAGCCTCATTGCTGGAAGCCCGCGACGATGGCGTTCCGCTGGAAAATGTATTGGCGCGATCAGCTGAATGGCATCAACTTGAACAATTGGTCGCGGCAGGGACGCAGCTTACCAGCACGTTGGCAGACGAGCCACTCGCTCATGTAGGACAAGGTTATCATCGCTTCCGTCGATATGCTTCAAGGATGTTACGATGCCTGAGGCTCAAGGCCGCGCCGGTAGCCGAACCATTGATTGTAGCTGCGAAAGCCATCGGTGAAACGCGTGCGCCGACACCAACCAGTGTGTCCTTCTTGCGACCGAATTCGAAATGGCATCGTCATCTCCGCGCGCAAGATGGGAATGACAACCGCTTATGGGAGGTTGCGGTCCTCTTCCATCTTCGCGATGCTTTCCGATCGGGTGACATATGGCTCGATCATTCCCGCCGATACGGTGATCTCAAGCAGGTCCTTGTACCGTTAACCTCGGCGCAGGCAAACGCCAAGCTGGCAGTTCCCATTGATCCTCAAGCCTGGCTGACAGATCGCAAAGCCCGTCTTGCGGACGGTTTGAAGCGGCTGGCGCGTGCCGCTCGGGATGGGACTATTCCCCATGGCAGCATCGAAGATGGAACGCTGCGCATCGATCGGCTCACCGCGGACGTTCCCGAAAACGCAGAGGAGCTTGTTCTCGATCTTTATCGTCGAATGCCGGCGGCGCGGATCACGGACATCTTGCTGAAGGTTGATAAGGCGATTGGCTTCTCCGACACCTTCTCCCATCTGAGAACCGGAGCGCCATGCGCCGACCGGGTCGGCTTGCTGAACGTCCTTCTCGCCGAAGGACTAAATCTTGGCCTCCGAAAAATGGCGGAAGCTTCAAACACACATGATTACTGGCAGCTCTCGCGCCTCGCCCGCTGGCATGTCGAGAGCGAGGCTATGGACCAGGCGCTGGCAATGGTGGTGACCGCGCAGGGGAAGCTTCCGATGTCCCGGTTCTGGGGCACGGGCACGACTGCATCAAGCGATGGTCAGTTCTTCCCGTCGGCCCGGCAGGGCGAGGCCATGAACATGGTCAACGCCAAATACGGCAATGAACCCGGGCTGAAAGCCTACACCCACGTCAATGACCAGTTCGCGCCGTTTGCGTCACAGACGATTCCCGCAACGGTCAGCGAAGCACCGTACATCCTCGACGGCTTGCTGATGAATGAGGCAGGTCGGCAGGTTAGAGAGCAATATGCCGATACGGCCGGCTTTACCGATCACCTCTTCGGCATCAGCGCCATGCTTGGCTATCGCCTCATCCTGCGTATTCGTGATTTACCATCGAAACGGCTCTACGTGTTCGCCCCCGCAGCAACGCCGAAGGATTTACGCGGCCTGGTCGGCGGCAAAATCCGGGAAGAGTTGATCGTCGCAAATTGGCCTGATCTATTCCGGTGCGCCGCCACGATGGCTGCCGGCAAGATCAGGCCGAGCCAGTTGCTCCGGAAACTGGCGTCCTATCCCCGACAGAACGATTTGGCGGCGGCTCTGCGCGAGATCGGACGCGTCGAGCGCACTCTCTTTATTATAGAGTGGATTCTCGACACCGATATGCAGCGGCGCGCCCAGATCGGCCTCAACAAGGGCGAGGCTCATCATGCACTCAAGAATGCCTTGCGCATTGGCAGGCAGGGTGAAATCCGGGATCGAACCACGGAGGGGCAGCATTACCGGATCGCTGGGCTGAACCTGCTCACGGCGATCATCATTTACTGGAACACCGTCCATCTCAGCCACGCCGTGGTCGAACGACGAAACGAGGGCCTTGATGTCCCGCCCGAGCTCTTAGCCCATATCTCTCCTCTGGGCTGGGCGCACATCCTGCTCACCGGCGAATATCTCTGGCCCACGGAGGCAAACGCTTAGGGTGTCATTCCGCCCCGAGCCGGAACCGACCCCAGAAGCGTGTAGCGCCCCTTCATGCCCTGCATCCGGATATTGGAAGCCCCCAGCGACGGCGACGTCACCTGCACACGGATACCGGGCGTTTCGCTGACCAGCATCGCTATGTTGCCGGGCATCATGGCGATCTTCTCTTCGATCTCATCGCGGTTGATGACCTCGACACGGATCGGCTCGTCCTGAAGCTTGCGCCCGGCGCGCGTCGCCTGGACGATGACTTCCGTCACCTCGTCCTCGTCGTGCTCCTCATGTTCTTCGCGGCTCTGGGCGGACACTGACGACGCTGCTGACAGCGAGAGCGCGGTGAGCGCGGCAAGCGCCGTGCTTCGGGCGAGAAATTGTTTGAAAGTACGCACGATCGACCTCGGCAAATGAATACGTGCCGGGCCATACAGTCTGTAGCTACTAGAGGGTCAAGAGTGTTTCTGGATATGGACCGTAAATCTGACAGCGACATCCCAGTCGAGGCCGTGCTTCACTCCGCCCCTACCGTAATCCGGTGCCCCTTTAATGTGCAGAGGCCTGTAAGCGCGTTGGCTACCCAAGGGTCATTCGGGTTGATCAAGGCTCGGAATTTATCTCTCGTGACCTTGACCTCTGGGCCTACCAGAAGGGCGTCACGCTCGACTTCTCGCGGCCCGGAAAGCCAACGGACAACGCCTTTATCGAGTCTTTCAACGGCAAGTTCCGGGCGGAGTGCCTGAACGCGCACTGGTTCATGAGTCTTGACGACGCCCGCGAAAAGATGGAGTCTTGGCGTAAGGACTACAATGAAGTCCGCCCCCATAGTGCCATCGGCAATAAACCCCCGATATCACTCGTTTCCGGCCCAGCGGTGCCAGCCGCACCCTGAGCCCTAACCCCCGGAAGTTCCAGTTTCGGGTGGCCAAGAAATGGGGAGCAGGTCAGCTGCCTCCGCGCGCGGAGGCAGCAGTATTTTACAACAGCTAAATCTGTAGATTGAAACAATCAATCATAAACCAAATACTGACAGTTGAAGCTCAAACAGAGTCTGATATTAACTTATAATTTCCGCGTTTTACCCTTTCCTCCTTACGCTTATATCATCTTTTCCTGAGAAGGTCGTTGAGGTAACTTGACAGGCTGCGGCACGATCCGACTTGGTAGCCCCTTATCATAAATTTTCAGTTTTGAGGGATTGTCCGCACTCTTTACTGCCTCATTAACACGAACCCTGGCATCCTCACGCAACCGGTCGAACCTTGCCGCGTCCCAACTATTGCGGATAACCTCTTTTGTTTCATAGCCAACTATCTTACCGACACTGTCCTGAACGGGCATATCGACCGTCACAGGCTTCTGTCCCGCGAAAGCCAGAACGATCTTATCACCGACCTGTGCACCTGATGCCTCCACAGCCCTTGGCAGGTCAACACCCCAGACCTTTGACCTTTTGCCCTGTTCGTCTTCAAGGGTGACAAAATGGCTGTGCTTTTCTCCTGTTTTATCCTGATAGGGCGCGGTGCCGGTTTCCACCAGTTTACCCACATGGATACGACAGTTCCGAAATCGCTCAGTGGCCAGTTCTTTGGCTCTGGCTATAGCTTCGGGACTGTCACCGCGATCAGCCATGACAGTCTCCAGTATCTGGACAATCTGTTGCTGGCCACGGGTGAGTTCAGGACGCGGCTCATTACCGGCAGCTATGTCTTTCCCTTCAAACCCCTTGCCGGTCTTTTGAGCACGATCAACACCGGTGCTATGACCCCTACCCTGCCGATTATACTCTGTCTTCTGGTCTTCCAGACGGGCCAGATCGATCCTGTCCGGTTTATAGCCCTTGACCTTCATGCCGCGTAATTGTGTTTGCAACCAGGCTTCACGTTTAAAGTCCTGCGTACCGGTCAGATTGATATCGACCCACCCCCGTGTTTCCGCCAGATCCAGCATGGAGGTGATGACGGCGGGGTCCTCCAGTCTGGTGACCAGCTTTTTCTCTTCGGCGCTGAAGGCCAACGCCTGATCCTTGTCACGGAAGTGATAGGTATCCCCCGCGATCAGATAACGTTTGTGCAGGTTTTCCAGCAGCATTCTCTGGCGATCAGCCTGTTTTTGGGCCTGTCGATCCTCAGAACGCTCTGTGGCCGGTTCAGAGGGAGACGCAAGGTCAGAGGTTTGCTCTGCCCCTTCCATGTCTTTCTCGCCCTGTTTAAGGCCGGAGGCTGCTCTCGCCCGCCGTTTCCGGCCTATAGCATCGCTTATTGTATTGTCGGGGTCTGCCGGTCTGTCCAGTGCCGGTTGTTCGGCTTGCCGCTCTTTCTCGTCAGGGACATTCAGATCCCAGATACGCAAGGCGCGGTTGGGATCAACGCGTGCGATCTTCGCCAAATCCTCACGGATCAGGGAGACACGATTATGGAGGCTTTCACGCACATCCTCATCAGGCGATTCCATGTGCGCCCACGGCGTTTCTTTCAGCCGTTGAGCAACAGAGACGCTCAACGCATCAATATCCGGTTCCTGTGCCATGGTTCTGCGCCTATTGTCCGGAAGTGGCCAAAGAGGCGTCAGTCCGACCGGCTTGCGGCTTCGACAGTTCACCCACAGTTTCGGGGCTGTTGGCCGGACGCTTATAGGTGCCCAATGGTGCCTGTGGCGCGGCAGAACTGCAGGCTGTCAGATACAGGCTTGCCATAAGGATGAGGGTCAGTCGGGCTGTCATCAGGCCTCCATCAGGATTTGGTTCGGGGTTTCGTCTTCGGGGATATCGCCGAACATCTGCAACATGACCGCCTGTGTATCGACGCCCATGGCTTCAAAGGCCCCGTCAAGCATCCGGTTCAGATCGTCATCTGTTGGATTCACAGAGTCATCCAGTGCAGGGATTTTCGACAGGTCGAGGTCGAGTGTCTTCAGATCAATGCCGTCATCAAGCGTCAGGGGCCGCAGGCGTTGCTGCACCCTGGCCAGATGCGTGTCGATATCCAGTACCGGTACCGGCATAGCCAGTTCGCGTTTCACAAAGGCAGCATTTTCAAACTGTGCCCTGTCCGGAAGCCCCTTTATGGCACTCAAGGCAGGACTGAGCGCTTTCAGACGATCCATGAAAACAGCTTCGCTGTAATAGCGCGCCTTCTCGCAGCGGATCGGTCGTGTATTCTCGCAGATAATGATCTGTTCTGCTTCCGGCAGTTCTTTGAGTTCCTGCGGCAGCATCAGGGCGCGGCGCTGGTCTGAGGTGTTTTCACTGTTTGAGCCGCCACCATTCATACCGCGATTGGTCGAGCGGCCCTTACTGGTGGCCTTGAGCGTATAATAGCCCAGCATCTCGCTATAGGCATTGGCGTCTCTCTGTTCCCGCGGGGTGAACAGCACCTGCATGGCATGGTTGGTGATCAGGGTGCGGGCGTCATTCGGACCATAAACGGATTCAAGCTGGGCCACGCTCTGGATGATGGTCAGCAGACGCAGATTATATCCGGCAATAAAGGCATTGGCCTTCGCCACAATCCCGATCCGGCCCATGGCCGTGAACTCATCGAGGATCAGCAAACATTGCAGCCGGTGTTTGTCTTCAGAGGGCAATGTCTTCGTATTGACGTTAATCAGCTGACTGAAAAACACGTTGATCAGAAGCGAGGCCTCCGCCAGCCGGTTCGGCTGGATACCGATATAGATGGTCATCTTCCGGTCGCGCACTTCACTGATGTCGAAATCACTCGCCGAGGTCGCCGCATCGACCAGCGGATTGGCGAACAACACCAGAGGCGCTGTGAAGGTGCTGATGATATTGGCCAGCGTGTTTTCAGAAGCGCTCATAAACCGGTTAAGCGCATTCAGACAGTCGGCCGAATAGGGCTTTTCCGTAGCCACCCGTGCATTGATACGTTCGGCCAGATAGTCCTTCAGGCCCTTCCCCTGACCGCCGGACTGACGCAGGATTTCGCCTAAGGTCAGAGGTAGTTCCGGACTTTCCATGATCATCAGCGCCAGACCGAGAAACAGGTTTTTGGCACTGTCCTGCCAGAAGGCATCCTTGTCACCCGCCACACTGGGATAGAGGCCTGAGGCCAGTGTCAGCAGATCCCCGACACGGAAATGCTCATCGCGACTGATACCATCCAACGGGTTCCAGCGATGGGTGCGCCCGTCTTCGGCAAAGGGATTGAACAGATAAACCGCCTGGCCATGTCTGGCCCGGAACTTCGAGGTGAGAAGATAGTTTTCCAGCTTGATATCCAGCACCACACAGGATTGCGGCCAGTTCAGCAGATTAGGGATGACGAAACTGACCCCCTTGCCCGAACGGGTTGGTGCGGCCAGAAGACAGAACTGTTGCCCCGGAAACTGCAGAAACCGCCCCCGATATTTACCGACAATGATGCCGGCATTCCCCGTCAGTCCGGCTCTCGCCACATCGGCCGGTGCGGCAAATTTCGCAGACCCGTGCAGTTCGCGGCTGTCACGACTGAGCGCAACCGACAAGATAAAGGCGGGCATGAAGGCGACTATGCCACCAAGGAAGATACTCAGAAGTAACAGCCCCCTCTGCCGGTCATCCGCCCAATAGGGCTGCACATAGGACAGCCATGTTCCGATCGTCACCCCCTGAGGCAGGGTCTTGTGCAGCAGGAAGAACAGACACCCGGCCAGCCACAGGGCGGCCAGGACAGCGAGGATCAGGTATAAAACCACACCTGTCGCGATCAGACCCGTGATCCACGGTTTGCGGCGCTGGCTCAAAGCACTGCCTCCGGCCCTGTTGTCACCTGACGGACACCGAAACGGGTGTCCAGTTTAGCCACCGGATCGTAATGCACCTCGCTGACAAACCGGAGTTTGCGGCGTTCACCATTGGTTAGAGTGACGATCTCACTGCGCATATGGACGACAATATCCAGCGTCAGTGTAACCAGCCGTTTCAGACCCTCCGCATCAAAGATCGCCGCATTCGGATGCTCCTTCGCCATCAGTACATAGCGCTCAAAGGCCAGGGCACAGCTTTCGGCATGATAGGAGGTGATCGACCCGCTGTGGCCGGTCGTCAGAAGTTTGAGGAAATCAAACGACTCCGAACCGCGCAGTTCGGCCAGCAGCACACGGTCGGGCCGCATACGCATATTGGCGGCGATCAGATCGGCGGGTGTCACCTTCGCCACCCCCTGCCCACCTTTTGAATAGAGGAGATGTACCTTGTTCCGGTGAGACGGCAGATCGATCTCGCGTACATCCTCGATGGTGACGATCCGTTCATCGGGCGGAATGTGCTGGCACAGGCTTTTCATCAGCGTGGTCTTGCCACTGCCCGTATCCCCGACAATGGCCATATTGCGCCGCCCCTTAACCGCGCTGGTCAGAAAGGCTTTCAGATTGCGGGCAGCCAGATGCGCCACAAGTTCCCGATCGACCGTTGCCAGTGCAGGCGACGTACTATCAGGCACGGCCCACACAAATCTGTCAAACGCCCCTTCTGTCTCATAGTCATCCAGTGCGCGGATAGTCCCTGACGGCAGACGAATGGACAGGCTGATGGTTTCCGGCGCAACGGCAGGCGGCACCACGATCTGTACCCGTTGACCATCGGGAAGGATCGCCGACAGGATCGGATGACGCGGGCCTATGTCCTGATCGGTAAAGGTGGCAATGGCCCGCACCAGACTGTTCAGACGCTCCGCTGACAGGTCAGAGACCGTTTGCGTGTGCCAGTCGGCCCCCTGCTCGAACATCACCTCACCGGGACGATTAATGACGATCTCCGTCACGCCCTGAAGCCGGAAAAACGGCTCCAGTGGGCGCAGCAGTTCCCGCACCGCCGTATCGCGGCCGAAGGCGCTAGTCTGCACGGAGTCTGTAGACATTGGAAAAATCCAGATCGCGCGCCACATAGATCACGCCCCGATCGCCCTGATTTTTATAGAGGGTCGGCGGAATATTGATCGACTGCTGAAGCACGCGATCCGCCATGGTGTTACCGGTCTGGGCCGTATTGCCAAAAACAACGGTTGAACCGCCGGACTTGGCCTGCTCCTGCGCAATACCATACTGGATGGCGTCCTGAACGGTCGATAACAGGAAGGCCGCTCCGATGCGTTCCCACCAGTGGTTATCCACCTTACCTGTCATGCCGGTCGACCCCAGTTCATCGGCCGCAGGGGAATCCAGATTAATGACGACACCCGACGGTGTGATGATCCGTGTCCAGACCACAAACAGGCGTTTCTGGCCCAGGGTCGCGCCTGAGCGATATTCCCCTACGGCCTCGCTGCCGCGTTCGATCAGCACCACCTTGCCCGAGGCCGAATAGACATTCTGTGTCACGACACAACTGGCCTGTCCGGCCAATGACGAGTTGATGCGCATCGACAGGCCACAGTCTATTGACCGGCCCTTTGGCAGCAGCATGTGGGGGTTGGTGATGCGTGTGGCCTGTACCAGAGGCGTACGCGACGGGATCAGTTCAGCCTCCAGCGTACCCGAGCGCGGTGGCGCGGTCAGGAGACCTTCCGTACGGGACTGCGCCACCGTGGCCTGTGTGGGTGGTATAATGGCCATCATCTCAGTCGCCAGACCTTGTTGCGTTTGGCTATATGTGCCGTCATTAAGCATCATGAAACCGTCCGGCGTCTGCACAAGACGCTGCGTGTCTGGAACACTACCGGCCGGAGGCTGATAAGCCTGCCCCGCTACCGGAACAGATTGCACCGGAATTGGTTGGGTCTGTGCCGGTGCGTGACGCACAACCTGACCGTCGGGGCAGACCCTGACAATCTGACCATTGGCGCTACGGACGGCCACACCATCGGCGCCGCGCAGTTCATTGCCCGGTGATCCGTCACGACACAGCGGCTGAACATTACCCGTCTGATGGGTACTCTCCCCCGGCAAGGCCGGAGGGGTTTCGGCATCAAATGTCATGCTTACCGGCGCGTACGCCTCTGTTGCCGGTTTGGTTCCAGAGCCAGACAGCTTCGCTTTCAGAACATTGAGCGACAGAAGGCCTCCGACCAGCACGACCGCCGCCACGCCACCGATCATCAGCAGCGGTCCGGCCTGCCCGTTCTGGCGGCGGCCCTTCTCATTGACGCTGACTATCTCTTCAGAAGAGGTGTCATTTACAGAAGCAGTGCCCTTTTCCGGCAGGGAAGACAGAGGGCCGGTGTTTTCCGTGGTCATTGGGCCTCTCCCAGAATTTCACGGCGTACACCGGCAACCGTTGTACCGCCTACCGGCGCTACACCCTGCGGATCGAAATCTTCATTCCAGACGGAAACGACGGATTTCCCCAGACGCAGGACAAACCGGCGACCGAGTTTCTGCACCACCATGTGATCGTCCTGCATGGTGAAGTTGACGCGGGCTTCCCTGCCATCCGAGCCGATGACAAAAATGGTCGGCAGTTCACTGTTCCCCGGAAAGCGGAAATAGGTGAACACCCCGTCATCGAAGACGGCTTTGGGTGTGATGTCCGCGCCCTTACCGTTGGATTGCAGGGTGTAGTTGAGGTTCCGCGCCACGGGTTGTGTGCCTTTAAGACGATCTTCGACCACGGCAACTTCATCCGGCGGGGTGTCGGAGGGTTCCGGCAGCGCTTCCGTCTTAGGGTGCCGGATGATGACCCGATAGGTGGTCGTGGCACCGACCATCAGGTCGATACTGTAGTCCCGCCGGTCGGTTTTCAGCTCCAGATTATTCTTTGACGCCCCCGTCTTGGGCTTGACCCACACTTCATTGGCATTGGCATCAGCCACTATGCACCAGACATGGGCCTCATTATCGCATTTTGACGGAATACCTGTTGCGGCGGCAACGATCTTCTCGCCGCGCTCCAGTACGATACGGGTAACGACCGCGCGTGATACCGGCACAGCAATCACACCCTCTTCGATATAGTCCACGCTGCGGATGCGCGGATCAGTCGGCACAGCCGAAGCGGCTGAGGCGACACCCGCCGTCAGACTACCTGCCACTATCAAAGCCAGCGCTCTCATCGCACGCCCTCCGTTCCCGGCAGGTTCACCGGCACACCGCCAATCTCGGGATCAGCGCGGAAGGCTGTGACCGTAAATCCCAAGGGATTCTTTATCAGATCCTGTTCCTTACCCGTCCGCTGCGGGTGATATTCATAGGTCAGGGTCGCGATGTAGCTTTCCGGCGTGGCAAGATTGTTTGTCTGGAGATCGCGTTGCTGCACCCTGTAACGTACCACAGCCTTCTGGCTTACCGCGTCAGGCGCCAACTGAATGGAGGTGATGGTCACCTTGCGTTCAATGGTCGGCCCCCAGACCTTGTTTACAGCATTCTCGCCGCTGAATCGGGCGGCATAGGCCTGCGCCACGCGCGGTGCTGAAAACGCCACCGTATTGTCGAAATCCGTCTGCAACAGTTTCCAGTCATAGGATTCATGGGCCAGCACATAGGCATTGGTAAAATGCTTGTCGAGCACGTCCTGACTGGCCGTAATCTGCCTCTGTCCTGCCGCATCCATCAGTGTCAGCTGGCCGGTTTGCTTGTCTATCGAATAGACATAGGGCACGACCCGTTTCAGGGGCAGAAGGCTGACTATGGCCACGACCAGAATAGCCGTGATCAGGCACAACACGAAGGTGATCAGCCAGGCCCGCTTCTCGCTTCGCTCAATGCGGGCCAGACGGTCAGATTCCCAGTCAAGCCCCGCACCGAAAAAGGCCTGTGCCTGTTCAGGCTGTACAGTTCGCTTAAGCATCGTCACTCTGCCTTGCCGGACGGACGCTGATAGCTGACCGTCGTGAAATCAAAACCATTGAGAACGGACGGCTTATTGGTCGCCATCAGGGCGTTTGTGCGCTCGGCCTGCGCCTGGATCGCAGCGCGGCGGCTGGATTCAAACATGGCGTTTGCCATCAGAATCTTGTTCTGGTCATTGGCAATCTGGGCCTCTTCAACCGCCAGCCGGGCCTGTAACTCCGCAATGGCTTTGGGATCCTGTGTCTGGTTGATCTGCGCCCGCAGACTTTCTATCTGCGTTGTGCGCTGGGTCAGCATCACCATCGTATCCTGCTGAAACGCCATTGCCTGAGCGTTCTGGTTCAGCAAGACCTGACAGGATATACGGGCATCGGGATTGGTAATGTCGCCGCAGTCATAGAGGGCAGACGCGTTACGGATCGTCAGGGCCTTGCCGGAAAGCAGGCCCGTGGCATTCAGGGACTCCAGCGTGTTTGACAGATCCGTCGGGATCAGGTGACGTAAGCCCGGATTATTAAACAGGTCACCGAAACCCCGTGCGCCGGTGACAGCATCCACCTGTGCCCTGACCGTGTCATAAGTGGCTTTGGCCTGCTCAAGGCTTTGACGCATCTGGTTATATTGCTGCGTCCAGGCCTGTACCTGTTTGACGGCCTGCGCATAGTTGGTCGGATCATAAACAACCATAGCCGCCGCAGAGGTCGAAAGCGCCGCTATGAACAGAGCGCATCCGGCTATGATCGCCGGTTTAGGTTTCCTGAGAACAGACAGAGTCCGGGCGTAAAGTGTCATGGATCACCTATTTGTTGAGATATCTTATGGCGTTGCGACGGTAGGCCGGCACTGCACCGCCGGAGGTCGAATTACGACCGCTCTGGCGACTGGCATTGCCACCGGCTGGCTGCATAGAACCGCCACCGCCTTGCGAAGAACCGGATGGGGAACGGCGGTTGAACCGCGGTAATCGCGGGGCAGAAATATGTGGCATGGGTGAACCGCCCACCAATGACGCCGCCAGCATGGGGATGTAGCCCAGGATAAAGCCGAAGGCGACGGACAGGATTAGGATTTGCAGCATATCCATAAAAAGCGCCGTCTCATCAAAATGGGTAACAATGTTTTCTGTTACTTTCTGTAGAAAGAGCGTGCTGATCGCCAAAATCATACCCGCCAGTACCTTAATGATGATGGTATTCATGGCGGCCGATAGCCAGGCATCGGCCAAGCGCTGAATAGGCGGGAATATCAGTGTCACGATGAATGCCGGACCAAGAGCGATAACCAATACGCCAGCAACCTTCCCCAGCATCAGTACGCAAACCGCAAAGCCAAAAAATATGCAGGTCGCAATCGCCAGTATCAGTACACAAATGGCCACGCCGAAGTTCGGAAGTACGCCGCCAAAACTGTCGGCTTGCATATGTTCCAATAGCTTCTTCCCCAGTTCGAGAAACTGGTTCAGTGTGGCATCCAGTAATTGCCCGCCATTAGTTGCGCCGGTTGTCGCCTGTAAGAGGCCGGACTCGATACCGTGCAATCCGCCAACAATATAGGTATTAAAACTGCCGGCGCTTAAAGCTACACCTGCAACCAATGACCATTTGACTACTTTCCACACGGATGAGTGCAAACTGTCTTTTGCTTCGCCGCGCATTACGGCATAGCCGATCAGCATGATGTAAATGACGATACCGGCGGCGACGACCGGCGCGAGAATGGCACACAGATTGGCAACTGTACTGCTCACAAAGCCCGCAAGCTGGGAGTCCATGCCGTTCTCGAAACTCTCAAGAAAATGAATAGCCATCAGCCGCCCCTTAAGGTTTCGGTTTCACGGGATTAGAGGCAGACTTTTCCTTCGGGCGTGGGACTAATCTCGCCTTTGCACGGATATTGGCTTTCCACTGGCTATCACAGGACTTGCCTTCACAATCCCATGCATCCCAATATTCACGCGCCTGACGAGGGTAGATTTCCAGCCATTTCTCACGGGTGATACCGGCTGTTTTTAAACCACGATCAGAGGTTACGCCGTCAAACTGAACGTCGTTGAGGGCTGACCGTCTTGCCTGTGCCGGATACAGCTGCGCCGTAAGTGACAGGCCTGCAATGAAAACAACAGTGAGATATGCCTTCTTCATAAATCCACTCTCCTATGTGCACGTCTGTGAACCTCATTCAGGAATACCGGCAGCCAGTTTTCCGGCGCATCGCCGGTCATCTGCCGGACCTCATCGAGCAGGTTCACGTTCTCGGTCGTGCCGGACAGTACGGTCAGAACGTCGGTCATGCCCGACAGATCAAAACGGCAGATGGCGCTGGTCTGGCCCTGCTTGACCAGAAAGGTGCGTGAGGTTTCACCTAGATTGCGGATCACCTCGAATTCGGCTTCGCTGAGCTTGAACCCCCCGACATAGTCAGACCGGTCAGCACGCGGATTGGGCAGATAGATCTGCGTAACGCTCTGCTCAACCATTGTCTTGCCGATCGGATGGGTCAGCACATCAGACGGGCTTTGCGTCACAAACAGCCCGAGACCGTTCTGTTTGCGGATGGTTTTCTGCTTGTTCAGGGCGAAGTCACTGAAATGGCTGTCCATCAGCGGCTTCCAGAACTCCTCCATAATGTAGAGGAATGGCTGGCCATTGATCAGGTTCTCCGTGACATGCAGCAGATAGGCCATGACCGGTGTTCTGACTTCGGGATCATCAAGGAATTCCGTGTAGTCGAACCCGAACACCCGACCCGTGCTGAAATCCAGTTCATCACGATCATTATCGAACACCCAGCCGAGTGTATTGCCACGCAGCCATTTGCGAAGGCGTGCCTGTAAGGAGTTATCGTCTATGGCCGACAGATTCTGACAGACCAGAGACAAACAACGGACATCGCGGCTGACATGATCGCTCATCGTCGTTCTGACCGCATGGGCGATTTCATTTTCGTCACGTGCCGATACGTCCCCGCCGACCAGCAGCTTCACCAGCCGCTCACAGAACTGGATATTGTCCTCGGTCGGTTCCAGCCGGAACGGATTGAAGCCGGTTGGCTCACCACGTTCCAGAGCGCGATAATTGCCGCCCAGCGCGCGAATACCGATCTCCATGCCCCGATCCTTGTCGAAGCACACGGCACGAAGTCCCTGATATTTTAAGGCGAAGGCCAGAAGTGCTGTCTGCAGTACGGTTTTGCCAGAGCCAGTCGTGCCGCAAATGAAGGTGTTGCCTGCAAGGGCTTCACCGGTAGCATCCCGGCTGGCCGGTGACACATGAAAGTTGAAATAATAGGGCTGACCACTGGGCGTCTGGAACAGCGCCAGCGCTTCGCCCCACGGATTACCGTTACGTTTGCCCGTCTCAAAATTATGAAACGGCGACAAGCCTGCGAAATTGCGGCTGGTCAGCTTGGCCTCACGCGGGCGTAAGTCCCAGTTGCCGGGCAGTTGCGCAAACCAGGCCGCCTCCGGTACCACGTCGATCACCGACATCTTAAATCCGGCCTGATCCTGCAGGACGGCTCTGGCCTCGGACATGGCCTTGCCGAGCGCATCCTGTGTCTCCGTCAGGATGGCCAGTGAATAGTGATATTCCCCGACCTCGATCTGACCGGCGATCAGATCGTCCAGCGCTTCGGTAATCTCCACGATTTCCGTCTCGGAGGCATCTTCCGCTGCGTGCATCTGTCCGCGTTGCCGCTCCAGCGCCGATTGCGCATCACGCCGGTTAAGGATCGAAAACGACTGCGTCTCGATATATTCAAAGTCCGAATAGAGAACCGCATTGGCAATGCCGCTTTCTGTCCATTTGGGATAGTCAGCGAAGTCCAGAAATCCGGCAAACCGTTGGGCTGCGGGATGAACGATCTGCAAGCGCCCGTTATGGTCACCAAAGTGTAGGCGGCTGGTCGCCAGATACTGGTCTATGCTGGCATGACGTATGGGAATATCTTCCCAGACGCCGTTCGTCAGATAGCCGAAAAAGGTCAGAAGGCCTGAACAGGTAACATCACCTCTGGCATAGGTGGTCAGGCGTTCCGGCCGGTACGGCGCCATCGACCGTTCCACCATCTGGGCAACGTCCTCAAGCCCGTCCAGTGCTTCAAGGGTCTGCGCTCTGATCTCCTGAAGGCTACGCTTCTGTCCGCCGAACAGATTGCCGAAGATATTGGGAATCTTCCCGGCGTTCGGGCGATAGACGACACTTAAATAGAGTTCCGTCCGCATCTGACGATGTGTGTCAAATCGGCGGTAATAATCTTCCGACAGTTTGCGCGCGAAGGCATTGTCATAGTCTCCGCCCAGACGCTCATATACCTGCCGTCTGACCTTGTGAGACCACAAGGCCACCTGTCCACCATTAAGGCCGCGTAGCAGATTGGTCAGGCTTTCCTTATGGGCGGCAATGTCCGCCTCATCCTGTGACTCGAAGCTGATCCCGCGTAATTTCCATGTGGCGACCAGATCACCTGTGCGGCGAAGCTGAATCACATCGGGCCGCAGATGGCTGCCGAAGGGAATATAGTCCCCCACCGGCACCTGATCGGTAACCGCTGTTTTGAGTCTGGCTTTGGGCTTCATGCTCTAACGTCTTTTGTATTTTAGCGGCGTATAGGTCAGCGCCCCCCAGTGGCGGCGACTGCCCTGCATACGCGCCCGCATTCGCAGGCGCACGATCAGCTGGTTCAGGCGCTGGTCATCCTGTCGGGTGAGCATCCGCATCCAGACATAGACCGGCAGATAAACGGCTATGATCAGGATCGTCAGATAGGCGTTCACAAACAGGGCCAGCATACCGAGAAGCACCGCAAACCCCGTGAGCAGAATAAACGGCGTCATCGGCACGCCGAAGAACATCGGCGGGCGCGTGCAGCCTCTGAACACGGGGTCGCGGTACGAAGTCATATGTCAGGTGCCCGAACCGCCGGAGAACAGCTGCGGGCCGATAGCCGCCGCACCGCCCACCAGAATGCCCCCGAAGAAGATGTGCGCGACTTCCGACCATTTGGCGTGCTGGAACATCATCTTGATGCCGACCCACATCAGGGCGATGATGATGATCACCACGCCCACACCGGTAATTGTGGTTCTGATCCAGTTAAGGCCTGAGGTCAGTTGCGCCATCTGCGCATAGGCAGGTGTAGCGCAGATCAGCGCGAACCCCACAAGTGAACCGAAACGGGCAATTTTGTGACGCGTAAGAGTATCCATAATATCTCCCTAGAAGAGCAATGCCGAAACCGGCTGATCTGATAATGGGGTTGAAGGCGGCTCATGATTTGACGCCGAAGGAGGCGTACTGGCATCAACCGACGAGACAAACAGGGCGTGCCCTTTAGGCGCCGATGCCTTGCGGGTGTCCGCAGCGACCCTCAGACTTCGAGGTACAGATGTCTGAACGGAAAGCCGCGGCACAACCGGAGCGGTTGCAGGTGCGAGATCAAACAGACTTAGTGGCGGCTGCACAGATACAACTTTGGCGACATATCCCAACCTGTAGCCTGCCGTGAAATTACCGGTGTAATAACAGGAGAAAGCGTCCGTTAAAGCGGTCGCGGAATGACCGGCACGGCGGTAGCAGTCCTCCAGAATCTGCGCGCCTGCCCGCAAGTTGGCACATACGTCAAAGCCGGTTCGCCACGTCAGACCATAGCGGGCGAAGTTCTTCTTATTCACCTGCATCAGGCCTATGGAGTAGTTATATCCTTTATTTTCAAGCATTTCTGCTGTCGCCATAGCCTCTGCCAGGGTCTTTGGCTGACGTTCAAGGCGTGCACCGACCACCCCGATAGCATAGGGGTTGAAACTCGATTCAACCGATGCAATCCGGTGCAGGGTATCGATATGTACGTTAGGCGCGCAAAGCTCCGCCATTGCCGCGAAGTCCATGCTCGCCAGCTACCTTCAGATAAATTGCAAGGGTGTGAACGCTACTGTTGCGAGAACCTAAGCATAGAGATTCCGTGATGCAACATCTAATGCAACCAATTCGCATTTAATCCACAGATTGTATTATAATACTTAGAGTGGATCATTTGTGGAAGGTGGTCGTAAAGTGACTTTGCCAATCTGGCCTAGGTATGCAGGACTTGACAATCTTGCAGATGCGCAGATACGCAAATGCGCATAATTCCCATTTATTCTATTTTCAACATATTATCACTTTATGCCGAAAGAAGAATATTGCGGTATTATGCGATTTGCGGCATAATGATTGCGAGGAGATACTATTATGACCGCGCTCGCTCGATCCGCCATTCAGGTGGGACAAATCATACAGGCACACCGTAAAGCTCAGGGCTTGAGCCAGACAGATCTCGCCCTTCGCACCGGTTTGCGGCAGGAACTGATCTCACGCATCGAAAACGGTCATGAGGGTGCCAAAGTCGGTACAATCTGCGAGTTGCTGGCGGCACTTGATCTGGAGATGACCATAGGGCCGCGCACAAAAAGCTCCGCTGCCGATATCAGGGATATCTTCTGATGGGCCGGCGCAAAATCCATCGCCCCCTGAACATCCTTATCAATAACCGTCTGGTTGGGCGGCTGGTAAAAGACTCCGGTGGAGGGATATCTTTCCAATATGACGAAAGTTGGCTGAACTGGCCTCACCACTTCCCGGTGTCTTTGTCATTGTCCCCAAGGCCATCAGCCTATCGGGGCGAAGCCGTGGTCGCTGTTTTTGAAAACCTCCTGCCCGATAATCCGGATGTGCGTCGTCTGGTGGCAGAGAAAACCGGTGCACAAGGCATTGACCCTTACAGCCTGCTGGAACAGATCGGTCGCGACTGTGTGGGCGCGATGCAGTTCCTTCCGGATGATATTGCTATCAGTGCTCTGGAACCGATCACAGGTGAGATAATAAGCAATACAGACATCGAAACCCTGCTGGCCAATCTCACCCGCACGCCATTGGGTATAGATACCGACCATGAATTCCGCATTTCTGTGGCTGGCGCACAGGAAAAGACCGCCCTGCTCTTTCACGAAGGTCAGTGGAAGCGGCCCACCGGCACAACACCCACCACACATATCCTCAAACCGCAACTGGGCGAGATACCCACCCCCTGGGGTTTGATTGATCTGTCCAACAGCGTCGAGAATGAACACTACTGTCTGAAAGTTCTGGAAGGCTTCAGCCTTCAGGTCGCCCAAACCGAAATCGCCAGATTTGGTGACCGAAAAGCTCTGGTCGTCGAGCGATTTGATCGGACATGGGTAAACTCTGACAGGCTGCTGCGCTTGCCGCAGGAGGATTTCTGTCAGGCCCTATCCATACCCCCCGCCCGCAAATACCAAAATCAGGGCGGCCCCGGCATTATCGATATTCTGAAACGGCTGGGGGGCAGCGATGATCCCCTAAGGGATCAGGCGGCTTTCCTCAAAAGCCAGATAATTTTCTGGCTGATAGGGGCTACAGACGGACACGGCAAGAACTTCAGCCTCTTTCTGCGCCCGGGCGGACGTTTTGAACTCACGCCTTTTTATGACGTCCTGAGCGCCCAACCCGCCTTTGATGCTAAACGGATACCCCATAATAAATATAAACTCGCCATGAGTGTCGGGGACAGTCGAAAATATGAGCTTTTGCGTATTCATGGACGGCATTTTGTCGAAACCGCAAAACAGGCCGGTCTTGGCCCCACTATCATCAAGCAGGTGATTGAAGACGTGCAGCGTGATGCCCTGCCCGCACTTGAGAGAGCCATCAACCTGATGCCTTCAGGCTTCCATATCGATATCCATGAATCGATCAGGGCCGCAACAATAACCCGCCTACACCAGTTGGAAACCGCCGATGAGGCGCTGTGATAGAACGGCGGTTTATTAAAAACTTTTGTCCGCTCATATATATACCATGACAACTACCAATTATGGATTGAACGAACTGACGGTAAACCGAAAGGGAACCTGATCACTGACGGTGACAAGAAACTGGCGTCTGACCTTTCGTATAAACGACCTTGGTGCGCTGATCGATATGAATTTGGAGGACTATCATGGCTCTTAAGATGCACCCGTCCCTCGCCATTCATGTGGGTGACTGGCTGAAAACAGAAATTGTCGATCCAACAGGGCTGAGCATTACATCATTGGCGGAGCACTTTGGTGTTTCAAGGCAAGCACTGAGCGCATTGCTCAACGCCAATGCCAACCTGTCTGCTGACATGGCTATCCGTTTTGAAAAGGCCTTTGGGATTAAGGCAGACACGCTTTTGTGTATGCAAACGGCCTATGAACTTGCACAGACCCGTGCCCATGAGGACGACATCAAGGTCAAGCGCCTCGCTGTTCATAGGTAAAGGTCCCATAGAGTGCCGTTTGTGTATGGATGCGCAGAACAAACGTAAAGCGATGACTGTCGCTCTTACCCATCAGTCTGTGGATGCGTCCTTACTCCTGTAGTTGGCCCCTGCGTTGGGCACCATCAAGAGGAAAAGGTCAGGGAAGATTTCCGTGACGGGTTGGAGGTTGAGAGAGAGGCTCTTGACTACCCGTCATGGAGTTAAGCCCATGAACGCTGCTGTTCAGAAAATCGTTCTGTCTTCCTCACGTGACATCCCCTTCAACAAGCTGGTCCTGTCTCAGTCCAATATCCGCCGCGTCAAGTCCGGTCTATCTGTTGAGGAACTGGCTGAGGATATTGGCCGCCGCGGCCTGCTTCAAAGTCTGAATGTTCGCCCTGTGCGCGATGATGCCGGCCAGGAGACCGGCCAGTTTGAAGTCCCCGCCGGTGGACGGCGGTTCCGGGCGCTAGAACTGCTGGTCAAGCAGAAGCGTCTGGAAAAGACCGCGCCCGTGCCTTGCGTCGTGCGTGAGCTTAATACCGATATTCTCGCTGAGGATGACAGTCTGGCGGAAAACACCCAGAGACTTGCCCTGCATCCGCTCGACCAGTTTCGCGCTTTTCTGGATATGCGGACAAAAGGCATGACCGAAGAAGCTATTGCGGCAGCCTTCTTCACTACGGTTCAGGTTGTCAAACAGCGCCTGCGTTTAGCTTCTGTGTCCCCTGCCCTGCTTGTCGCATACGAAGAAGACGAAATGACGCTGGAACAGCTGATGGCATTTACCGTCTCCGGGGACCATGCCCGTCAGGAACAGGTCTGGGAAACCATCCGCACAGGCTGGCAGAAAGACCCTTATCATATCCGGCGTATGCTGACCGAAATCTCGGTTCCCGCCTACGATCGTCGTGCCCGCTTTGTAGGCATCGAGGCTTATGAGGCCGCTGGCGGTGAAGTTCTTCGGGACCTGTTCCAGGGGGACAATGGCGGCTGGTTACAGGATGTCGGTCTGCTTGATCGCCTGACCAACGACAAACTCAAGGCTGCCGCCGATGAGATCGGCGCCGAAGGCTGGAAGTGGATTGAAGCTGCCGTGGATTTTCCCTACGGCATTGAGAACGGCCTGCGTCGTCTGTCAGCCGATGGTCCCCATTATACAGAGGCCGAACAGGCTGAGATGGAAACCTTACAGGCGGAATATGACGCTTTTCACGAAGAGTATGAAAGCTGTGATGAGTTCCCGGGCGAGGTTGACCAACGCCTCGGCGAAATCGAGGCGGCTTTGGAAGCCTTCGATAACCGCCCCGCCATCTATGCCCCTTCTGATATCGCCATCGGCGGGGTTTTCCTGAGCCTTGACTCTGAGGGCGGCCTGTCCATCCGGCGCGGCTATGTCCGGCCTGAAGATGAAGCTCTGGCCAATGCGCAGGAAGCAGATATGTCTTCGACAGAAGCGCATCACACCTCTCTCTCAGTCGATCAGGCACCTGCTATTACCATCGACGGGCAATCAGCGTCTGCCGAAGACGAGGACGAAACGACACTCAAGCCCTTGCCGGAGCGACTGGTTATAGAACTGACGGCTCACCGGACGCTGGCCTTGCGCGATAATGTGGCCCATCATCCGCACGTCGCCCTGACCCTGCTTCTGCATAAGCTGGTATCGGACTGCTTCCGGCACAGACCGGATACAGGGTGTCTGGAAGCCAGTATACGCTCTGCAAGCTTCCCGTTTCAGTCTGATGACCTGAAGGAAAGCCTGTCTGCCCGTAATATCGCTGAACGTCATGAAGCCTGGCAGTCGGATATCCCGACCGGTGATGAGGAACTGTGGGATTGGCTGAACGGTCTGGATGATACCACAAGACTAATGCTGCTGGCACATTGCGTTTCTTTCGGCGTTAATGCCCTGCACGAAAAAGTCAATCCTTACGGGGCCGGTATCAGTGCGCGCGGACTACAGGGACGCTTTGCCCATGCTGATCGTCTGGCTCAGGCGACGGGTCTCGATATGGTAGATGCGGGATGGCGACCGACGGTGGCGAATTATCTTGGACGGGTCACTAAGCCCCGGATACTGGAAGCGGTGCGTGAAGGCGTTGGCGAACGCCCTGCCCAGCTCATTGAACACCTGAAAAAAGGCGATATGGCCGTTGAGGCGCAGCGCCTGCTGGCAGACAGTGGCTGGTTGCCGGACCTTCTCCGACTTCCGGCAGGTCAATATGACAATAGCGCTTCGTCGGACACTAATGACATCGCTGAAGACGAACCCCTCCCCGCCTTCCTGTCAGACGACTCCGGGGACGAAGAAGAGTGTGCCGGCGAAGACGATGAGGACGTTCAGCACTTCGTCACACAATAACATTGATCTGGCGCAGGGGTGGCTTTGGTCACCCCTGTTTGCGTTTCTGTCGCCCCATTTCCTGTAAAGGTAACCATCAGGGTCGTGGCACCGCCTATCTCATCAGGACATTAGATGACACTTCCGGCCCCGGTGGGGCTGAAACCACCCCGCTCTTTGAGGCCATACCCTGATTTCCTTCCGTACTTAGACGATCAACCCTTAAAGGGTCTGCTACGCCAGCGTGCTGGCCGCCCGTGCTTTGCTACGGGCGGTGATCGCGGACGTATGAAAATCTCACGGGTGCCTGTCGAGCGGGGAATGGTCCCCGCCTCCAAACAGGAGCCGGAAAAAATGTCTTATAAAAGTGCCCACGCTTTCGCTTACAGCCTTGCCACGACCCTCATGGTTTCCATCATCGTTTTTCGTGCTGGCGATGGCACACTGAGTGTTGTGCCTGCCAGCGAGTTCGATGGCAGCACCGATGCTATCGTCAACGAAATCGACCCCTTCCCATAAGGGGCTACCATTCGTTTCTTGACTACTTAGCGCCCAATCCGGACATATAGCGGATGCCGGAAACATTCAGAAGCGGACCCGAAGCCCGGCATTGGCGGTAAAGCCCTCGGTCGGCTCCCAGGCATCGACGGTCCAGCGGCCGTCTGCGGCGCGGCGCGGCCGCACCAGCGGATCGTGCTTGGTCTGGCGGACATTGAGCAGGTTCTCCAGGTTCAGGAACAGGCTGACCTTACCGAGCTTGACCTCACCCATGGCCCCCAGTTCCCAGTAGGGCTTGCCTTCCGCGCGATACGGATTGTCTTCGAGAGTTTGGCGGCCGGTATAGTAGGCCTCGAAGCCGAGACGGCCCTTGCCTTCTTCTTCCCACATGGCGACCAGGCCGCCCGTATGCTTAGGCGTATCCGGCATATCTCTGCGCAGGCCGGTAGCTGGATCAGTCTCAGTCGCATCGACGATGACGTAGCTGCCAGTCAGCGAGAAGGCCTCGTGGCGATAGCGCAGGCGCAGTTCCGAACCGCGCGTGCGGGTGACACCGATCGCGTTGATCAGCCGCACGCTGGTGTCGCTGGTCTCCTGAAGTTGGACGGCATTGTCGATGTCCGAACCGAAGAGCGTCATATTCGCTTCCAGCGGTCCTGCCGTGTAGGTCAGATCAACAGACGCCGTCTGCGCTTCCTCGGCCTTCAGGCGCCCGAGCGGTGACAGGCGCGCCAGACCGGCCGCCTCAATCTCCTCCACAAACGGCGTCGGCGCATAATAACCCCGCCCGACCGAAGCCCGCACCGTCCAGTTGCCAGGACGGTAGAGCATCGAGACGCGTGGGCTGACTTGCGAACCAAATTCGCTATGATCATCCAGCCGCGCGCTGCCGGCCAGCGTCAGATCGCCGAACTTCTGTTCCACCTGACCGAACACCCCCGGCACGGTGTAGTCGTAATTGAAGCCGCTATAGCGCTTGGAACGATAGCGATCGCCTTGCCAGGCCAGACCCGCGACCCATGACGTGCTGCCTTTTTCCCCGGTAAGGGAGGTCTCGACAAACGTCGTATTGTGATTGTCGCGGTCCGTCGCCTCACCAAAGCGATGATCGTGGCGTTGACTGAGCGTCGAGGCGCGAACATGCAGCGTGCCGATGCCTTCGACCGGTGTTTGCGCGGTCAGGCCCGCGTCCATCCGACGGCTATCTTGGGTCTCGCGGAAAGAGGTGCCGTCCAGCACAGTGCGACCGGAGACGGTCCCGCCATCGCGCTGTTCGGTCATAGCGCCCAGTGTCAGCAAGGCTTTGGCACCATTGTCTCCATACCAGAACAGGCGCGGTCGCAAGGTCCAGCGCTCATACCCCGCCATATCGATCCAGCCATCGCCGTCGATATCGTTCTGATCCTGCCGGTGATAGCCGCCCGTGATCGAATAGCTCAGGCGTTCGCTGATTGGGGCGGAGCTATAGGCCGTCAGGTCCTGACCGCCTCGGCTGGTCACATTGAACAGAAGCTCGGATTCAAGTTCAGGGCTTGGGCGACGCGATACCAGATTGATAACACCCGCCAGCGCAGACCCGCCGTAGAGCGCCGAGGCCGAACCCTTGATGACTTCGACCTGTCCCAGATCGGTGGGCGGGGTCTGCAACAGGCCCAGGGACTGGCCGCCGTAGAGCGGCAGTCCGTCGGTCAACAGAAGCGTGTAGCGCCCCTTCATGCCCTGCATCCGGATATTGGATGCCCCCAGTGACGGCGACGTCACCTGCACCCGGATGCCCGGCGTTTCGCTGACCAGCATCGCGATGTTGCCGGGCATCATAGCGATCTTTTCTTCGATCTCTTCGCGGTTTATCACCTCCACGCGGATCGGCTCATCCTGAAGCTTACGTCCGGCGCGGGTCGCCTGGACGATGACTTCCGTCACGTCGTCCTCGTCGTGGTCCTCATGTTCTTCGCGGTTCTGGGCGGACACAGAGGACGCTGCTGACAGCGAGAGCGCCGCGAGCGCGGCAAAAGCCGTGCTTTGGGCGAGAAATTGTTTGAAAGTACGCACGATCGACCTCGGCAAATGAATACATGCCGGGCCATACAGTCTGTAGCCACTAGAGGGTCAAGGGTGTTTCTGGATGTTGATCATAAATCTGACAGAGACGTCGCAATCGAGGCCGTCTACCCCCACTCCTACCGGAATCTGGTGCCCCTTTAATGTTCAGAGGCCATTTTCGCAGCGACGGTGTAGTTAGGCCAAATAGGATCTACCGATTTGCGCCCTTTCCGGACATGAAACCTAATCAGCATTACCGTGAAAGCGGACATCCGTGATAGGCTGGTCCGATGCATAACGTTGTATTGTGCCGATGATGGACTGGACTGAATGTAAACTTTAATTCAGTTTGTTCAGAGGCTTGTAAGTGATGGCTTGGGTCGAGTTCCTGAACGTGAAAGGGGGAGGCATGTTCAAGCGACGGCGCGCGTCATTCAAAAGAGCTCACGGTCTGCTACAGCAAGTCAAACGGGCTGCATTCCACCTGCAGCTGGGCGAAACCGTTCGCCCGCAAAAGCTTACGCCGCTGAGGTTGCTTCAAAAGCTGCTATTACGTGAAGTGGGTCGTTGTGAGCGTAAGATACGGCGGACCAAGGCGTTTCTCAAAGCCGCAACGGACGATGACGTTCGGCTGGAACTCGAAGAGCGCATCGCCAGCTTCCGACACCTCGCCTACAACTGGCGGACATTCGGTGACGCAATCGCCTTCGCATATCTCGATAAGTTTGCGCTAAAACATACGCATTTCAACACGCACAATCTGAACGCCAAACAGGATGCCGGCTTTTTGATTGAGAAGGAGGGGTTGGTCACTGAGCTTGCGATGCTCTATGGCCTACTCGACCGAGGTGTCCCGGCTTTGCTAGCGGATCTGACCAATACAATTAGACATGGCGACATCTGCCTCCTCCAAGGCCCAGATCCGAAGATGATCGAAGTGAAGGCCGGAGAGCTAGGGCCCCGCGGTCGACGGCAGCGTAATGCCATTCGCCTGCTCGAAGCCTTCTTTGAAAATGACGAGGCTGAGGGGCTTCGTGGCCTACCGAGAATCCAGCGGCGTAGCCCGCAAAGACTGGAGATTACTCACGTCCCAGCGATGAATCAATGCATCGCGGCGGCACGGCGGGCTGGAGGCGCGTGGTGTTCACCCGAGGCGGGATTGTATTATCTGGCGCTCGCTGACGAACGAGTGCCTCTGGACCAAACAATTGGTCAAATCCCCTTGGTGAAGCCGATGGCATTTTCGTTGAACGAAATGAAGGCAGGTCTGGCCTGGACGCCATATAGCCCGTACACGCTTTCGATTGAGGATGAGGGGGCGCTGTTTGAGTTCATTTGGGGTGATTTGTATTTGATGGTTTTGTGGGAAATTCCTGATCAATGGTTCTTAGATGACGGAACCATCTATTCTGTGACGCCGTGCGATGAAGAGTCGGACTATGCGTTCGACGTGACAGCCCCAGACGGATCGGAAATCAAGCTCTCCAAAGGAATGCTCCAGCGGATCGCTTTGGAATTCACGTCGCCAGAATGGATATTTCTGACGGCTATTGAGAAAATTCATGGGGCCGGGGAATCAAAGCCTGCTTCAGAAGCTCATTGAGCTCGGTTCCAGCGGTATCATCGAGCTTTTCGGCGGCGGAGTCGAGGCACCGGCGTTTGCCATTGGGGCCGTGTTCAACTGTCTGGCTGGGAATCTGACTAGACGGTTCGGTAGTCGTCAAATGTCCGCAATGGGCGCATTGCAGAATTAACTTACAAATTCATTGTGAAATTATAATTGGCATGATCCGGATTGAGTCAAAAGGCTTCCAGTTGCTTAACTACATATAGGCCTATTTATCACCGGGGCCGTTACTTACTCTGGCTTGAGAAAGGTCCACTTGAGGTGGAACGGCGGGGCTGCTGTTTCACCGTCCCGGCAATGGATTAGTATAATCTGCCCTTTACCGCTGACCACGCCCCAACAGTTCAACTCTGTTATAAGCAAATGACATCCGGCAGACCGGCAACCGTATCAATCACCTTATCTGCGCCTGCACGTAATAAGGCTTCACGGGCATCCTGCACCCTCGCGGCAAGTTCTGATGCGCTCAGGGCCTGAAACTGAGGCAGATCAAGTCCCACCCCATTGCCGCTGGCGGCAATACCGACGGTAAAACATCCTGCCGCCCTGCCCGCTTCGATGCCTGCGATGGAGTCGTCCACCACCACCACCTCCGCTGCCGGATAAACCCCCAGTTCCACCATGGCCTTCCAGATTATCAACGGTGCCGGACGCCCCTTTAGGGTTTCTCCGGCACAGACGATGATTTCCGGTTCATAGCCTTGCGCCGCGGCCGCCTTCTGAATGGGAACCATCATCGGACGTGTGTAACCGGTGGTCGAACCTATGCGAATACCTTTGGCGCGTAATTGATCAAAGGTCGAGCGCGCGCCGGGAATAAGCGTAGCACGGGCTGCACCCGCTTCGCGCATCAGGCTGTCAAGACTGGCAAAAATATGATCTGCGTCAGCAGCGGCAGGGGCCTGTCCATACTGCTCGATCCACGCCTGACGCACCCGCTCTATGGCCAGTATACTAAGAACATGATCCCGCTTGGCCTGTCCCATCGGCAGACGAGCTTCCGGTTCGGTAATAGGTACATTCATCTGTGTGAAAGCATGCTGCATGGCAACAACGGGTGCCAGCGAGCCGAAATCGACCATAGTGCCAGCCCAGTCAAAAATGACGGCTTTAGGGGTCATGTCAGGCGTTCCTTATCAGTTAGAAAAGTGATTTCAGCGTATCTTCGGCAATGGCAAAAGCGGTAGAAGCGCCTGTGCCACTGGTTACAGACACAAGGCGTACGCGCGGGTGCGGTGCCTCACAGAACATGTCATTGTCTGCGCTCGGATAGGTGCCAAGCCAGCGCTCAATAACCGAAGGTGCAGGAAATCCACATACACGTGTAAACTCCTCCAGGATCAGAGCCTCAATGCGCTGATTATAGAAAGGGTCAGGCGTACGGGCATAGTGATGGCTGTCGCCCACCACCAGCGCCCCATCCGCGTCTTGCACCACAATCAGATGCACGCCGTGCCGAAGTGCATTGGGGCACTCGCGTTCTAACCTGTGCTTCAAAGCGGCGCTTTCGGGCCGTTCGGCATAGCCGCGATAGCGTATCAGCGACAGATCCGACATAAGCGCACAGGGTAAGCGAAAACCGGGCGAGGCCAGTCGCATCATATGCAGCTTGCTTAAGGTAACACCATGTCGGTCATAGACATCAGGATAAAGCGTATTGAGATCATCACCGGGGCAAACCACTATGCTTTCAGCACAGATGTCACCGCGTGCGGTCGATATATATGGCGGGTCAATAGCCGTAACGGCGGTCTCAAAATGAAAGGTCACGCCCTGTGATTTCAGCCAGTCAATGAGACGGGAAATGGCAGTGGGTGAATGGACGCGTAGCTCATGCGGACTATAGAGTGCGCCACATAACGCCTCACCTGTTAGTCCTGCATAAGTATCGCGCACTTCATTGGGGGTAAGAATCCGGCAATCCACACCCATTGGATGCACCCTGAATGCTTCCAGCACCGTCATGGCCTCAGGGCGCTGCGCCGTAACCAGAAGACCGCGATGCACGATATCTATACCGGCTCGCGGCGCCAGTTCAGCCCATATATCCCGACTGCGGCGCGCCCTTTCCCAGGTTTGATCGGCACTTTGCCCCGTAACAGTAATGAAACCGAAATTGCGTATCGAGGCGCCCACAGGCGCTGCGTGACGATCACAGACCGCGACCTTAAGTCCACGCTGCTGCGCCCCTAATGCATGGGCCAGCCCGACAATACCTGAGCCGATTATCAGAAGGTCGTAATGAAGTAAGGCCAAGGCGCTGGCTCCGGTTTAATTTTCGCCAACCTTCATAGCAATGTCGCATAACAAATTTATAACTATAATTAAAACTAATTTTGATTATTCTCAGGATAGCATTCAAATGTTCCACACCCGTGCAACCCTCTGCCTCACCTTGCTGATGGCCACAAGCGCCCTGCCGGTCGCTGCTGAACAATGGCGACTGGAAACCGGTTATGACTTGCCACGCCGCGCCGCGCTTTTGCCAATTAAGGCATATAGCGGGCCAGTGATCGCACAGCCCCTATCCTCTGCGCCGCTGTTTTTCGGTGCCACCGCCAGCCATTCGCAAACACTTAAGGCCGACGCCGTTACCGGTGATTTTACTGCCGAGCTATGGCTGGTTGATCATGTCAATCAACCGGTTGGTGTGCTGATGAGCGTAGGCGATGCGCGTTTTGGGTATTATGACCGCACAGCAGCCTTTGGCGGCACTGACAAACTCGAGACCTATAAGATGCGCGACAAAGCCTTCAAGGGGCGCTGGCACCATCTGGTGCTGGTGCGCGAAGGCAAAACCCTGCGTCTGTATAACAATGGCACCCTGATAGGGGAAGCAACGGCAAACAGCCAGGGCGGTCAGGTGCGTCTGGACAGCTATCTGTCGAATGAAGCCTTTATGCAGCCTGCCAATCTGGTGCATATGGCAGGTATCGAGCCACGCGCTTTAAACGCTGCTGAAATCAGCGAACGGTTTACCTCCCATGCCCAGCGCGTTGAGGACGGCATCCTGTATGCTGACCGCTTCCATTTCACCCAACCGCCCTATCTAAACATGCCACAGACCGATTCGATTGAACTGTCGTTTGAGTTCGACCGCGTCGCTGTGGCTGAAGTCGCCTACGGGGAAACAGAAGATACGCTCAAGGTCGTTCCCTTAAGCGCAAATGCGCGCCTCAATGGATTAAAGCTAGAGGGTCTCAAGCCGGATACCCCCTATTTTTACCGCGTGACGGCAAAGGATGCGCAAGGCGGAACGATTGATTCCGGCCTGCTGTCTTTCCGAACCGCCCCTCCGGCCGGTCAGCCCTTCGTGATGGTTATTTCCGGCGATACCGAAGCGCGTCCACATATTAACAATCGTATGGCCGAGCTGATGTGGGAAGAACGCCCCGCACTTCTGGCTATTGTCGGCGACCTGACGGACGGCGGTTCAAAAACCAATCGCTTTGAATGGACGCACGAATATTTCACGGGCATGGGCCATTTCTTTGGCCGTGTGCCGGTCATCGCCACACCGGGTAATGGCGAGAGCGAACTGCACTGGTATAATCACTATCACCGCCAGCCTCAGCCGGAGAGCTATTTCTCAATGGTTTATGGCGACGTGGAAATCTTCGTGCTCGATGCCAATCTGGATGAACGCGAAAAAGAAAGTGCAGGCTTCCGTGAACGGCAAAAAGCCTGGTTTGACGGGGCACTGAAGGCTTCAAAAAGCCGGTGGAAAATCGTCATGCACCATCAGGATGTACGGACATCCGACGATGATGATTACGGCAATAGTTTCCGCACCCGTTCACGTCATGGCGATTCGGATGTTCAGGCGGATTTCGTGCCTCTGTATGAAAAGCACAATGTCGATCTTGTGTTTTTTGGCCACCTTCATGCTTATGAACGTAGCTGGCCGGTACGCGGTGAAAAGGCTGACCCGAAGACGGGCATTACCTATGTGCAGGTCGGCGGTCTGGGCGGCAATCTGGAAGATTTCGCACCGAACAAACCGTGGTTCTCCACTAAGACCGTGCGCGCGCACCACTATGTCAGCTTACATGTCAGCCCTGAAAAAATTGAAGCCCGTATGGTCGATGCCGACGGCCATTTACGTGATGTATTTAGTGTGCTGCCACGTAACGATAAGCGCTAAAGCGTCAACAAACCGTCATACGATAAATGTATGAATTAACCTGCCTCATTTGTATAAATTATACTGATCGCGGCCAACGGGGGTAAACTTAAAAGGCAGCGGTCAGTTCGGTGACGTAACGCCCAATTAAAATTGTCCGGTTTGCACGTCCAACAACATGACGAACCGGATGCACCGTTTTTTCATTCCGTCCGAACACAGCGTCGGGCGGTTGCGGGTCGGTGTGTGCCTGACACACGCCGGTTCAGCCTTCATGGAGATATCAATGTCTAACCTCTCATTCCCGCTTTCAGGACGCAAGATCGCCGCCCTGACCAGCGTCAGTCTTATGGCTCTGGGTCTGGGCCTGCCATTTGCCGCGATAGCCAGTGACGACGAAACAACCGAAGTGATCGTCACCGGTCAACGCCTTTCGAATGCCAACTCGATTGAGCAACAAAAGAAGGCTACAGGCGTAGTAAACGTCATTTCGGCGGATGATCTGGGTAAGTTGCCCGACGCCAATGTTGCCGACGCTTTGGCGCGTATCGCCGGCGTCAATGTGGTGGTCAATCAGGAAACCGGCGAAGGCGAATATGTGTCGGTGCGCGGGCTGGCCAGCACCTATAATGCCTATTCGATCAATGGGGTGCGTGTCGCCCTGACCGATTCGAATTCGCGCAAGATGTCGATGACGGTGCTGCCGCCCAATGGTCTGAAGGCGATCTCGGTCTATAAGACCCTGACGCCGGATCTGGATGGCGACGCCATCGGTGGCTCAGTCAATTTCACCACACCAACAGCCTTTGATTTCAAAAAGCCAACGGTACGCGTGTTTGGCACCTACGGCATGAATGACCGTGCCGACAAGCAGGGTGAAGAGTCCTCCAACAGTCAGCTTCAAATCGATGCCGCCCGCCGTTTTGGTGATGGCCGCTTTGGTCTGTTTGGCTCTTTTAACTATGGCAAAAGCCACTACACCAACGAAGAGTCGGAAAATAACGGTGAGTGGGAACCCTATATCTGGCGCAAGGATTCCGAAGAAACAATTGATGACCGTACCCTGTATCTGCCCGGCGTTAATCTCGATTACCGCCGTGGTGAGCAGGAACGTTTCGGTGGCAATTTCTCGGCCGATTATCGCGGCAATCAGCACGATTTTTATCTGCGTGGTCAGTATTCAAAGCTGAACCGTACAGCGACGAATGACTATACCGACTTCCGCAGCCGCACGACTCCGCGTCTGACGCAGGTTAATCTTGAAGACACCGGACTGCTGCAACCCGATCAGATGATCACAGGCTATGATCCGGTTAAAGGCAATGTCTATGGGTACGGGCTTGATCAGATTGTTGACCGTGATGGCGACGATATGATCACCGACGCCGACCGCAGATCGGGTAATTCCTACTGGTCACTCTTTGGGCGTTCCGGCGTCTGGGACCCGCAGGCCATGCAGTTCGCCCGTACGCACGAATCCCAGGATCAGGAATCGTCTCTGGCGACCCTCAATATCGGTGGCCAAAGCCGCTATGACCGCCTGACCCTCGATTACGACCTGAGCTATTCCTACGGTGAAAAGGGTACGCCGCTGTCCTATGGCATCAATTATGACTGCGATAAGTGCGACACCGATCCGATGTTTACCTCGACCGGTATTCTGTGGTCGTCAGCCGATCCGCGCTTCCCGCTGCCGCAGCTTCCGGCCTATGCCGCCGATGTCGCCAAACGTGATGACCTGCTGCCGTTTTCAGGCGCATGGATGGATCGCAGCGAACAGTCTGACGCCCGTACAGCTTTGAAACTGGATGCGAAATATGAAATGGGCGGTTTTATCGATCATGTGAAGGGTGGTTTCAAATATCTGAAATCCGAGCGTGAATACGATTCAACGCCGATCTGGGAATATGATGAAGACGACATGGCTGACCTGCCGATGGTCAACCAGACTCTGGCGCAGTCCGGTCTGGTCGAGCGTCAGATCGACGGCTTCTTCAAGGATCGCTACTATTTTGGTTCAATCATGAACCGTGACAGGGTCGTTTCGCTGATCAACGACGCCCGCGGCACCTATCCGGTGGTGCAAAGCTTTGAAGACCTGAACCGGGACGACAAGCGAGGTAACGAAACCATCTACGCTGCTTACGGTCTGGTTAATATGAAGTCCGGTAACTGGGAAGTCATCGCCGGTGCCCGCGTTGAGCATACCAAGGTTGAAAACGTAAGCTGGATCAACGAAGATGAAAGCAATGGCGGCGTGTCGGGCTTTGGCAAGACCGAGGCCGATTACACCAACTTCCTGCCCAGCGTGACCGCTGTTTACCGTGCCGGTGACAATCTGGTTTATCGCGGGGCGATCTGGACGAGCTTCTCGCGTCCTGAATATGCCAATATTTCACGCGGAGAAAGCGTCAGCCGTGATCCGGTGACTGATGAAATCGTGGCCATCAGCCGGGGCAATCCTGACCTGAAGCCTGCCGAAGCGGTCAATTTCGACCTGTCGGCGGAATATTATCCGGACCGTTCCAGCATGGTGTCGATTGGTTTCTTCCATAAGGAAATCAAGAACTTCATCTTCACCAATGGCCGTTCGGTCAATGCCGACACTAAGGAAGGCACGATCACCATCACCCAGCCGCAAAATGGTGAAGACGCCACCATCACCGGTGTGGAACTGACGCTTATCAAGTCGTTTGAAGGTCTTCAGGCCCCGTTCGACGGGTTCGGTGTCGAAGCCAATGTCACCACGCAGAACTCGACAGCGGAAACCGGTCTGGCCTATCGTCGCGGGCGTCCGATCTCGTTCCTGCAAGCGCCCGATCTGATCTATAACGCCTCGCTGACCTATCAGAAGTACGGCTTTGAAGCCAAGCTCAGCTATCAGTATCAAGGCGCCTATATCGAAGATACGCGCGACAACGCTATCGACAAATGGGTCCAGCCAAACAAGTCGCTTGACCTGCATACACGCTACGTCATTCGTCCGGGCCTGTCGGTTGATTTCGACATTCAGAACATCCTTGATGGTCACCGCTATTACACCACCAAGGGTAAGAACCCGACCTATCAGAAAGACTATATGGAGCCGGGTCGTAACTTCATCCTGCGCTTTGCCTACAGCTACTAATTTACAAACATCCTGAACGACCTTCCGGTGTTTCGGCACCGGAAGGTTTTTTATGTAAACTATTTGGCTATGTGGCGACGGTCATGATTTTCAGACATATTTATCTGTTATAGCTTGTTCAAAGAATCTGTTTGTTATTATGAGAACCGCCCATGACTACGCCGCCCATAACGCCAGATGAAAGTTCAGACCGCCCCAACCGCCGCCGTGAAAGTTCCGGCCTGTCGATAGGGGCCTTAAGGGCTTTCGTCAGTGTGGTTGATCTGGGGTCATTTTCGCGGGCTGCGGCCGAACTGGGGGTGTCGCAACCCAATATCTCCAATCAGATCATCACCCTTGAGCAGGCCTGCGGCGTCAGGCTTTTGCACCGCAGGTCACAGAACCAGCTTCTGACGGATGCCGGCAAAGAACTTTATACCCGCGCACGTCTGGTCATTAGCCGGATGACTGATTTTGAAAATACAGCAAATCTGTTCAACAGCTTAAAGCGCGGGCGCATCGTCGTCGGCTACTCCACTCCGCCCGTAGCCATGAAACTGATCGGTCAGTTCATGCGCACCTATCCGGAAATCGAGTTGATGGCCCGACACGGCAATACCGAAGGGCTACGAAACGATCTTCAGGAATGCCGCATAGACACGGCGATTGTCACCCTTATGGAGCCGGAGCCGGCATTTGCCTGTCAGATGATCGCGCCACAGGGGCTTAATCTGCTGGTGCCATCCGATCATCCCTTCGCCTCACGTAGTGACATAGCGGTCAACGAGTTGTCCGGTCTGGCTTTGGTGGCACGTGAAGACGGATCGGCGACGCGGACCCTGAGCGAAGCCGCGCTAACGCTCGCCCATACCCCTTTTGAGCCGGTGCTGACCGTCGAAAGCCGTGAAGCCGTTAAAGAAGCCGTCGCGCACGGAATCGGTTTTGGCTTTGTGCTTGATGGGGAAATTGGCGATGACACACGGCTTAAGGCACTGGCCATACGTGGCCTGTCGCGCAAGGTCGGGGTTTACGTCGTCAGTTTGCGCGAAAGTCTGGAGATTCCTGCGGTTTCAGCCTTTGTCGGACTTGCGGAAGGACTCTGAGATCAGTATAATATATATAAATCAAATCAACATTTAGATATATTATGATTATGACAAACCCAGCCTCCGCTGAATCCCTGAAACAGGAAATCCGTCGTCTGTATCTGGACAATGGCAGCCGCGCCTACGGACTTTACGATCTCAATCAGTTGCAGCACGCCCTGCAATCGGCGCAACATGCCGAAGCGCAGGGCTTTTCAGCAGGGCTGATCATGGCCTGTTTGCTGCATGATGTGGGTCACATGGTCCATCGTCTGGGCGAAGCGCCCGCAGAAGACGGCGTCGATGATCAGCACGAAGACCTGGGCGCGCAGTGGCTGGCCGAACATTTCCCCGCCGAAGTTAGCGAACCCGTAAGGCTTCACGTGGCTGCCAAGCGTTATCTTTGCGCCGTTGAAGACGGCTATGAGGCGTCTCTGTCAAGGGACTCTGCCTTGTCTCTGGCCCTTCAGGGCGGACGCATGAACGCAGCCGAACAAAAAGACTTTCTCAACACCCCCAGCGCAGATGAAGCTATCGCGCTGCGCCGCATTGACGACAGGGCCAAGGACCCGAAAGCGGTCACCCATTCGATAGAGGTGTTTCTGGATCGCTATCTGATAGATGCCCTGCAAGGATAGAGATTTATCCGGCGCATCGTCATTTAATCGTTATAATTAATAGTTATGAAATCGGTCAATAAATTCACTTAACCCATAAGGCTCGCGGCCTATGGGAAGGAGCCGATTTTGACCACTTCTATTACGCGGGCCTTGGCGCGTGCGGGCCATGTATGGGTGGGACTCTACGCCCTGAGCGCGGCTTTCATCACCTATTTTTGTATGTATGCGTTTCGCAAGCCCCTGACAGCCGCCACCTATGAAGGCGTAGAGGGTTGGGGATTTTTGCTCGATTTCAAGATCGCCATGGTGATCGCTCAGGTGCTCGGATATGCCGCATCAAAGCTGATTGGCGTCAAGGTCGTCACCGAAGCCTCAGAAACACATAGACCCTGGATGATACTCGGCTTTATCCTGACCGCCTGGGTGGGTCTGATCCTCTTTGCCGTCCTGCCCGGCAATTGGAAAATTGCCGCCATTTTCCTGAGTGGTTTGCCTCTGGGGATGATCTGGGGGCTCGTGTTTGCCTATCTCGAAGGCCGTCGTATGAGTGAGATTCTTGGCGCAGGCCTGTGCGCCAGCTTTATTGTCTCATCTGGCGCAGTAAAGGCTGTGGGGCGGGCACTGATTGTCGATTATGGTTTACCGGAATTATGGATGCCTGCCGCAACCGGCGCATTGTTTTTACCCCTGTTAGCCGTGTCGGTATGGCTGTTGGCGCAAACCCCGCCACCCGACGCCAAAGATGTCGCTGAACGGGTGAAACGTCAGCCCATGTTTAAGCCCGAGCGTGCGGCCTTTCTGGCGGTGACCGGGGTTGGGCTTTTGATGCTGGTCGTCGCCTATATTGTGCTTACCGCCTTACGCGACTTCCGCGATAATTTCGCCGTTGAGCTTTGGGGAGCACTGGGGTTCGGCGACACGCCTTCGATATTCGCTCTCTCTGAACTGCCGGTAGCCGGTGTGGTTCTTGTATTATTCGGCCTTACGGCACTAATCAAAAATAACCGTTCGGCGGTACTGACCTATCACTGGATGATTATGGCCGGAGCCATCATTATTGCCGGTGTCACCTTTGCGTTTCAAGCTGGTTACATGGATCCGGTATGGTGGATGATCGCCGTAGGAGCGGGCGTTTATATGGGATACGTCCCCTATAATGCGGTATTGGCAGACCGGTTGACGGCGGCGTTACGGTTACCGGGAAATGCCGCATTTTTCATGTATGTGGCCGATGCGTCAGGCTATGGCGGCAGCGTTGCACTTATGCTCATTAAGAACTTTATGAGCCTGAATCTCGACTGGCTGAGTTTCTTTAATCTGGTTTGTTACGTCTCAGCGGCTGTTGTTTTGGTGACAACTTTTTCATCTTACCTATGGTTTCGTTTCAGGGTCTTCCGCACTCAGCCTGCACAAAATCTGGAAATGCACACCATAAGCACCATCGCCGCTCCCCCTGTAAATCAGAATGGATAATTTCAGCCCCGGCTACTTTACGCCCCTTAAACCGTTATTTGACCCGACATTTCACAATGCGTTATGCCCCAGCAACCACTGGGGCATAACCACTATTCATCAATCCAGCATGATACTTTTCAGACGCGCCTCATCCGCAGCAGATAAACCGAGATCTTCCCGCGTATAACGCTCCCAGCCGCCTTCGCGTGTCTCAATCGCCTCAAAAGCAGAGGCCAGATAACGGGCATCAACCCCCATCAACGCCTGAATAACTTCTGGCGGCAAGGTACGGAAAAATGCCATAGCCGGGTCCTCGGCTTCACCGGCCTTAGGCATGTACGTCGTCAAAGTTTTTGGGACAATCGCGTTTGAAAAATCCTGGAGGGTTTAGCGTCTATTGGGTTTGATATTAAGCGGCTTGTTTTTGGAATTGCAAGCGGCGGTGTTCGAGTGTTTTCATCT
>NZ_SSBC01000025.1 GCF_006475605.1 Asticcacaulis tiandongensis
GATCATGTTTGGACGGCTGAAGGACTGGCGGCGTGTGGCAACCCGCTATGACAGATGCCCGACTGTCTTCCTGTCCGCCATCGCACTCGCTGCTACAGTGCTCTTCTGGTTATGAGTCCTGAGCCTAGTGGTTGGTGGGTAAATGGTATCACCGGAGTAAACAATGTTTAAGCCCTTTTAACTGAAAGCGTTTGATATTTTAAGAAGCAGCCCTCTCGGTTTTTTTGGTGTGACGGCGGCAGTCGGGTCCCGAGGAGCTAATGGTGCGGTTGCCGCTTGAAGCGGCGCACAGGGTGGCTAGAGATGGAAGTCACCACATGATTCCGGCTGGTAGATCACTTTCTCGATTTGAATACGTCGCGTGCGATCCCTGACCTTCCAGTCGATTTCATCCCCCTCCTGATAGCCGAGGATTGCCGCGCCTACATCAGAGAGTACCGACAACTTACCGGCGCGTTCATCGGCATCCTGTGGGTAGACCAGAGCGACTTCCTTATGTTCGTCGTCCAGTTTCAGCACGACCCGCGAATTCATGGTTACGACATCGCGTGCTACCTGCTGCGGATCAACGACAATCGCTCTCTCAATTTCGTGTTCAAGCTCGACAACGGCCTCTCCCTGTTCGATCATGAGCAGTTCCTGAAGCCGGGCCTTGTCGATCTCTGTAAGGTAAATATCTTCCGAACTCGCCATCAGGCCATCACGCAGGCGCTGAAGATATCGGCCAGAGGTCATGGACAGGGAAAGGAGCGTCGGCGTCTGGGTTCCCAAAAGAAAACCACAGTGCTGAAACCCCTTTAGCGAGCGTCTATTGTCCGGATGAATTCTGGCGATGACGCGCTCTGCCCGCATATCGAGAAACGCAAGCTTCAGCCCTTCGCGAATCGTGCTAGCGCCCAATCTGCGTCCCCAGTTTGCATGATCTCCGATAATCAGAACGATTTCGCACTCGGCACCTGTCTTAATCAGACGCACGAAACCCACGGGAACATCGTTTCTATCGTAGGTCATAAAGAAGCGGCCCCCCTGATTGAACAGGTGCGTCAGGATGGGCATCTGAACCCGGTCCACGGCCTGCGCAATGAACCGGGATACGTTGCGTGAATCGCTCATGTAGCGGGTGATACGTTCATCTTCCAGCCAGTCCATAAGGATCAATGCGTGTGTCCGGGTAATCTCCGGACGCAACGAAACAAAAGGCATGTTCATCATCGCTACCTTGGTCGCAAGAATGAAAGCCTGTCAGGGCAGGGGCCGTGAGGGTTCTTTCGTAAAAATAACCTCTTAGCAAAGATATATCCGCGAAAGCCAGCGCATAAGCGTTCCTTGTGTGTGCTTAATCAAGGCTCTAACGGGCGATAAGGTAATCAATGGCCGCAGCACTCCTGAGGGATAAGATGACCCCGTAGGTGCCGGCATTGATGAAGCCTGCGGTTTCGGTGGTTATCTCGGCCCAGTTTCCGCCAGCGTCCGGTGTCAGAGTCAGGGGCATTTCGGCGACGGTGATGCCGCTGATGTCAGTGACCTTAAGCTGGGCCTGAACGGGCTGAGTGACATGATAGCGGATCAGATAGGCCTGTTTGGCCGCAAGACCGGTCGTGACTTCCCATGTTAGATACCCGTCGCTATCCATCTCGGCATAGGCCTGACCGGCATAGCCCTTAATCAGTGTGGCGACGCGCCCACCCTCAAGTGTGGCCAGTTCGCCTTCGTGGAGGTTACGGTTACGCTCAAAGGTGAAGACCCCCGGTGCAAAGGGCGACGGGAGGGCGCGGCGCGCCAGTACCGGCAGGTTGGCAGGGACGGTGATGGTTTCGCCTTTGGTGGCGCGGCGTTTGGCAAAGATCAATGCCGTAGCCGTGCCATAGCTGACGCTTTGGGCCTTGAAATCCGTCACGTTCCAACCGGCGGGGGCCTTATCTTCGGGGCGCAGAACCAGATAGAGATCGGCCTCGGTGCGCAGACTGAAGGTCGTCTTACCCTGCGAGGTGGCGCTTAGGGGGCGGATATAATCGCTGTCGAGCAGCAGGTGCGGCAGACGGGCAAAACGGGCCTTAGCGTCCGCATAGACCGCCTGACCATTATCGAGGAAGGTCGTGGCATTGTCTGCACCTGCAATCAGGTCGGTGCCGTCGGGACGGGTTTCGTGGCCCTGACCGGCATGGCGGATGGCGATAGCGGCGATAACCGCCTGACCGGCCTTGACCTCAGGGAAGTGGAGGCTCAATTTGCCATTGACGGCCCTTGCGCGGACGACTTTTTTGACGGCGCGGTTGATACCGGCTTCGGCAAACAGATCGAGGTCGTCGAGCACCACCTGATCATTGACAGCAACATCAAAAATCCGCCAGCCGGTCGCATCAATGCTGGCGTGACCATACCATGGCTCGGCAAAATAAAGCTCGATTTCATACTCACCTTCCGGCACGGCGAAGCGGTATTGCAGCCGGTCGCGTCCGAAGCGGTAGGTCTGGAACAGGCCTTGTTCAGTTGTGCCGTGGATCACATCATAAGAAACGCGGCGGCTGCCGAGCATGGGGTCAAGATCGGGATAGTCTTCGGCCCAGCTCTGCCAGCCCCAGTGACGTCCCTCAGCCCACTGGCGATCCCCCAGCCACAATTGCCCGTCCGCATCACGATAGTCAGCGCCACCGGTATTGACACGGTAAAGGTAGGATTGACCGGTTTCGGCACGGGTAATTGGCGCCGCATCCTGAATCCGCGTGGCGAAATCCGGCGCTTCGGGCAAATGATTGAGGGTGATCAGGTCGCGGGCCTGAACTCTGTTGTCGTTCAGGCAGACCGCTGACAGCACATTATAGCGCACATCAACATCATCCCATTGGAACGGGCGACCATCGGCAGGCCGTTCACGACGCCCCAGTGACAGCTTGCCGCCGACATCGTTGAACAGTTCCACGGCGTCACAGTTGGAATAGACCTGAAGGCCTGATTTGACACCGGCTTCAGTCCAGCGATCAGGCCATGTGTGCGACACAATATGCACCATCGGCGTTTTGATCGTCTTGGCGCGGTACATGTAATAGGCGTCGGTCGGCTCACCCCACAGGGTCAGAAGCCCTTTGTTATTGGACGGGCCGATATGTTCCAGCGGGCGGATGCCGTCGAAAATCTGGGTGCCGTCAATACGCATCGGGCGTCCTGGATTTTCATGGGTCGTCAGAAGCCATTGGAAATCACCAACGGCCTGACCTTCGACCGAAAGCGCCAGACGGGTTTTCTTCTCAAGCAGCGCCGCCATGGCGGATTCAGAGAACACACCATTGGCGTAAGGGGCTTCTTCGTGCCAGCCCAATGACCGCCAGGCGCCATATTCCCCCACAAGGCCTTGCGTTTTCAGCTCCTCGGCATAGAGGTCGGCATTGCCGCCATATGTGCCTGACCAGTTTTGAGGCACATTCCAGTCGGTGCCTTCGCCGCCGTTACACGACACAATAAGGCGCTCGACCGAGGCCATCGGATCGTGTTCGCGGATAATGGCCACGGCTTCGCGGCTATAGTCGGCAGGCAGTTTGCTTTCATTCTGAAGGCCCCACAGGAACAGGGCCGGATTGTTGCGACGTTCCTTGACCCAATCGATCATCAGGGATTTGAAATTGGTGCGGAAGTTCGGATTATCGAACCACACATGGGCCGAGAACTGCGTCCACCACATCAGGCCGTCACGGGCAAAGTGTTCCTGATAGCGCAGATTGTGCGGGTAATGTGCGTCACGGAAGGCGTTAAAGCCACCGGCCTTTACCTGTCCGACACGGGCGGCTACCTGCTCAGGCGTAAAGGCCTGAGAGCCGCCAAGGTGGTGTTCGTATTCGGCGGTACCGTGGATGTAGAAGGGCTTTTCGTTGATGAATAACTGCTTCTGACCAAAGGCATTATCGCGGATTTCGACCGTGCGGATACCATAGGGCGTGTCGGTTTCATCGACGACCTTGCCGTTTTCAATCAGACGCGTGCGCAGGGTATAGAGATAGGGCGTCTCCGGTGACCACAGGTGCGGACGGGTGATTTCGGACAGAGCCTGTTCAAACTGTGCCTTTTCTCCGGCCTTGAGGGTACGGGTTGTTGTTGACTGTCCGGCCACGCGGCCCTGCGCATCAACCATTTCGTTGACCAGTGTAAACTGACGCGGGCGCGCAGACAGATTTTCCAACTCATTGCGCACGGTCAGGCGGGCGCGTTCGGTATTGATATTGGCCTTGCCGCCCCACGCATAGACACCAAAGGGCTGTACCTTGAGGCTGTTGGCTTTGATGATATGGACAGGCCGGAAAATGCCGAGCGGCTGTGAGCCTTCGGCAAAACCGTTGCGCGGCTGATCATCACCGGGCACCCACGGTAAATCTTCGATGCCGTCAGGGTTTTCGGCCCGCACCGCCAGCAGGTTGTCTCCGTCCTTCACCGCATCGGTGACATCCAGCGTAAAGCTCACCAGACCGCCGCCATGCTTGCCGACCAGCTTGCCGTTCAGCCAGATGGTGGCATAGGCATTGACCCCTTCAAACATCAAAAACAGGCGCTCATCGACGCTGCGTTTCGGGAAGGTCAGGGTCTTACGATACCAGGCCACGCCATGCATCGTGCCGCGCACCACCTGACGGTTATAGCTGTAGCCCTGCCAGTTGTGAGGCACCTGAACCGTTTTCCAGTCTGCGTCGCGGAAGCCAACGGTTTCAAATGGGCCATCGGCGGTGGGGGTGCGGTTTTGCTCATCACTGACAAACAAGGTCGAGCGCCAGCCGCCGCTGATGGTTTCCTGATGACGGGGGGCGGCTACGGCCATAAGGGGCGCACAGGCCAGCAGGCAAACAACGGCACGGCAGAATTTGGCGAACATGAGTGTGTCCTTATTTCAGTTGCTGGTCGGCAAAACGAATGAAATTTGCCCAGTCATAGGGTGTGATGGCGTGCGGACCGGTGCGCAGATGATAGGCTATGCGGCCCTGCACCGGTGTATCGGGCTCAGGAAAATTCTTAAGTTTCAGGTCTTTGACGCCCAGCAGGCGATAGACCGGTTGCGCGGCCTTTGCGGCGAGAAATTCGCCGCGCGGATCGGCCCACCAGTCTTCGGTAGCGCTCGTGATATAGACCGGACGCGGGGCGATGAGGGCGATCAGTTCGTGCTGATCGACCGGCAATTCATTGACGCGTCCGACATAGGCTTTGAAGCGTGGCGCAAACCAGTAGGCAGGCAGATGGGTTAGGGTTTCACCGAAGTTGCGACGAAACAGCGACGCGCCGCCTTCGCCGGAATTGTTGCTGATAACCATACAAAACCGCTCATCGGCGGCACCGGCCCAGAGCGCGGCCTTGCCATAGCGGGAATGGCCGACAAGGATAATACGGCGGGCATCAACTGTGGGCAGAGTCGTGAGATGGTCATAGACGCGGCTCAGACCCCACGCCCATGTCGCCAGTGCCCCCCAGCGGGCGGGGTTGTCTTCGCGGGTCTGGAAGAAGGGCTGAATACTTTCGTCGAACTTGTCCTTGCCGTCAGGATAGATATCCCCTGCGGTAAAGGTGGCCAGACCGTAGCCCGCGGCAATCAGGTCTTCAAGCGGCCAGCTTGCCGCCTCAGCACCGCGTGAGGCCTCGGTAGCGCGGTTATCGACAATACCGGTGCCGCGATTAAGCCAGGCTTCGGAAACCTGTATGGCCGGATCGGCATGGACGGCCTGATTGCCCATGAAATTCAGCCCGACAAAAACCGGTGCGTGCGGCACATGGGCAGGCAAATAGATCAGCAGATCAAGTTTGGGGCCTTTTGGCTGATCCGAAAAGTGTAGCCTGACCTGCTGGCGCGTGGCCTTACCGTTTAATGCCGGTGTCGGGGCCTCAACAGGTTCGGCGCGCATATAGGCTGGCGCGGTGGAGGCATTACCGTAGATATGGTCACGAAACAGCCTAAGCAATTCGGGGCGGCGTTTGTTGTGCCATGTGGCGGCATCCGACACCGGTTGCCCGTTTGCCATGCGCAGGGGATCCGGCAGGGTGTACGCCCCGACAAGGGCCTCGTCGCGATTGGCGTCAGAAGGTTGCGCACGCGCGATCAGTGGCGTCACAAGGCAGGCAGAAAGCGCCGCGAGTACGGTGCGGCGGCCGGTCAGGGGGTGGGTTCGCATAGGCATGTCCTCACCGAACAGAAGGTTCAGGCCACGGCTGTGACCTGAACCCAAGTTTACCAGAAGACCACGGGGATAGCTTGGAGATGCTTCTGGGCATGTGAGAAATCAGAACTTGAGATGCACCCCAAGATGCATGCTGCGATCATTCTGGTTGGACAGGGCGGGCAACAGCTTGTTCACGAAGTAACGGTCTTCGGAAGAATAGAGGATGTTGACCGCATCGAATTTGACCGACACCTGTTCGTTGACCTGATAGGTGGCGGCGAAATCGAGGGATTCATAAGGGGCGCGCCACAGGGTGCGACCGGCGGAATCGCCTGATGTGGACTGAACGCTGCGTGAGCGCCAGTTATAGGAGGCGTGCAGCGACCACGGCCCCTTTTCATAGATACCGGTCAGGTTATAGGAATCACGCGACAGGCCTTCGGCAGGGACAAGAACGTCGCGGCCAATGACCGACAGTTCGCTATCTACATAGGTATAGTTGCCCTGTACTCCCAGACCATCAAACGGCGCGGGCAGGAAGTCAAAGAACTGCTGGTAGGCCAGAGACGCGCCCTTGATTTCACCGCTGCCGGAATTGCGCGGGCGGGTAATCAGATAAGGCGTGCCATTGATGATTTCCTCATCCGCGAAGCTCTGGACGAAGCCCTCGACATCCTTTTTGAATACCGTCAGGGCGACGAAATTCGAGCCACCGAAATAATATTCAAGCGCCGCATCATACTGATTGGCCTCGGCAGGCTTGAGGTCAGGATTGCCGCCTGAACCGGTCGGGCTTGAGGGGCTGAGGATCAGGGCCGGAGACAGGTTGCCATAGTCGGGACGGGTGATGGCCTTGGACGCGGCCAGACGCAGGAACAGGTCTTCGGTGAACTTGGCCCTCAGGTTGAATGTCGGCAAGGTATTGTCGTATTCGCCACCGCCGCGCACCTCGGTAATAACGCCATTCAGTGTCGGATAAACGGTCTGGTCGCCTTCGGTCTTCACATGACGCACACCAATATTACCATCGACCGGTATGTTGCCGATCATGGTGTCGAAATGACCTTGCAGATAAACCGCAGAGACCTTTTCATTATAGGTATAGTGGCTGCCCTGATTGAAGGCCGGATTGCCCAGCGGTATGCCGGTGGCTTCGCGCATGGCCACCATGTCACGCAGGATGTCACGGCGGATACTGACCCACTGATTGGTTGAAACATCCTGATCGACAAACAGGCGGCCAGGCGTCAGGGCCGTGAGGTTGGCGACCGTGTCGGTCAGGCCGCTGTTGCCGGTATTGTAGCCGACCGAATAGGAATCATAGACCGTATCATGATCAACATAACGCAGACCGGCCGAAACCGCTTTCAGTGGCCCCCAGTCAAGTTCATAACGCCCGTCAAGACGCAATGATTTTTCACGTCCGTCCGACAAGGTGGCGAAGTCGGAAACGGAATGATACCGCCAGCTTGCGGGGTCATTCAGATCAATGCCTGACACAGTAAAATCAATGGCAGGGCCAGACATGTCAAAGCGGACACCGGGCAGGGTCGATTGCAGGGTAATACTGCGCATATAGAAGGGGCCACGGCTCTTGGCCCAGGCCACTTCACCGCTCAGGGTGAGGGGGCCGGTCAGCCACTTGAAACCACCGGCAACATTATAGTTATGATAGGGATTGTCTGTGGCGCCGGCCACCGAGCGGGCATGCACATTGGTCAGGCCATAGGTGTCGGCAATATTGGTACCGTCTTTTAACGTCACATTGCGGTCACTGGTGCCATCGCGGATCGAAAGCTGCTGGGTTTCCGAATGACCACCAGAATAGGAATAGATGGAATCCAGATGGAAGGTCAGGCCTTCACGCGGACGCCACTGACCGGCGATATAGACGGCCTCACGGTTACGCGTGCCGTATTCGTACTGACCGCGTACCTGCCCCGGCACCAGAACCGCATCGTCAGCGTCACCGGGGAAATTCCCGTCCGCATCGCGGTCAAAAATACTGTTGGAACTGGAATAGTTATTGATTGAGGTCGAATAGCCACCGGACTCAAAGCGCTCTTTCTGCACCCCGACCAGCAGGCCTATTTCCCCAACTGACGTATCCCAGCGGTTGGTGATGAAGCCCGAAAGGCGTGGGCGGATGCTGTCCTGAACATCGCTTATGTTGGCAGTAAAATTGGCCGCGCCCTGAAATCCACCGCTATAGTCAAACGGACGGGCCGAGTGAATATCAATCAGCCCCCCAAGGCCGCCCTCGATCTGGTCGGCGGTGGCGGTTTTGTAGACATCAATACCGGTCAGAATATCCGACGAAAAATCAAGCAGGGTGGCGTTGCGGTTGGCCACAGTAAACAACTGACGGCCATTGACCGTGGTGGTGACCTGCTTCAGGCCATGCACCACATAGGCATTACCTTCGCCGCGTGTGTTACGGGCGATCTGTACGCCGGGAATACGTTGCAGCAATTCCGCAATATTGGTGTCGGGCATCTTGCCGACATCTTCTGCGACGATGGAATCAACAACCTGATCGGCATTACGTTTCAGGGTGGTGGCATTTTGCAGGCTTTTGCGCATACCTGTGACGACAATGGTCTCCATGTCGTCGGCAGGGGGGCTGGTTTGGGCCATGGCCGGGCTGCTGGCAATAAGCAGGGCAAGAATGGCGCAGGACGCCTTAAGGCGATTTTGGGTGTGCATTTTGTTCTCTCCCGTGCGGGCCTCGTGGCCTCTGTTATCGACGCCATCTGGGTCGAGCCCGCATTCGTACTTGCAGGCATATAGTTATCTGATATCTTGGTCAATAGATAAGATGTAAGATTTAATACATATTACAAATGCAGGATTCCGGGAGTCACGAAATGAAACTAACGCGGCGGTCCATGATAGCCACGGCGGCCATAGCCGCCAGCGCAGGCAGCGGGGGCGGAATTGCCAGAGCCACGTCGTCAAGTGAGCCTGATCCGGCCTTGCGCCTGTGGTATGATAAACCCGCAGGTGTCTGGACGGAAGCCTTGCCGGTTGGCAACGGGCGTTTAGGGGCGATGGTGTTTGGCACCGTTAAGCGGGAACGTCTTCAGCTTAATGAGGACACCCTGTGGTCGGGTGGGCCCTATCATAATGTTAACCCCAAAGCGCAGGCGGCCTTGCCGGAAATCCGCAACCTGATCTTTTCAGGCCGCTTTGCCGAAGCCGAGGCGCTGGCGGATCAGACGGTGCAGGCGGTACCTATGCGCCAGATGTCCTATCAGTGCGTCGGTGATCTGTGGCTCGATTTCAAAGGCGTAAACGAAACCGCTTTTAGCGATTATCTGCGCGAGCTTGATCTCAACAGCGCTGTATGCCGCACGCAATTTGTGTCAGAAGGCGTGCGCTATATACGTGAGGTCATCGCCTCCTATCCGGACAATATCATCGCCATCCATTTACGAGCCGAGGGCGGGCCTTTGTCGCTTGATGTCGGTTTCACCAGCGGCCTGGGGTCAGAGGTGCAGGCCGATGGCGATCAACTGGTGCTCAGTGGTGTCAACAATACCGATCATGGCAACAGGGGGCGTCTGGGTTTTAAGGCGCGGGCCCACATCAGCCATGACGGTGGTAATCTGACGGCGCACGGGCCGGTGATGCAGATACGTGATGCGACCTCAGTCGTTATAAAACTGGCTATGGCCACAAGTTTCAAATCGCCTGCGGATGTATCCGGCGACCCTGAGACGTTGACGCGACAGCATATTTCAAATGTCCGGCAAAAATCCTTTGCTGCGCTGAAAACAGCACATGTGGCCGACTATCAGGCCCTGTTCGGGCGGGTCAGGCTTGAACTCCCCAAAGGGCGCGGCGCGGATCGTCACACTGCAACACGGGTGAAAAATTCACTCGGCCTGAATGACCCGTCTCTGGCGGCGCTCTATTTTCAGTTCGGGCGATATCTGATGATCGCCTCGTCGCGCGGCACCTCTCAGCCCGCCAATCTTCAGGGTATATGGAACGATCTCAATCGCCCGCCCTGGGGCAGCAAATATACCCTCAATATCAATGCTCAGATGAATTACTGGCCGGCTGATCCGGCGGGCTTGAGCGAATGTCTTGAGCCTCTGGTGCGTATGGTTGAGGAACTGTCGGTGACCGGCGCGGTGACCGCACGTGATCTTTATGGCGCGCGTGGCTGGGTGGCACATCATAATACCGATCTCTGGCGCGCTTCTGGGCCGGTGGATTATATGCGCACAGGGCTATGGCCCTGTGGCGGGGCGTGGCTATGTAACCAGCTATGGGATCATTATGATTATAACCGTGATGCGGCCTATCTGCGGCGCATCTATCCGCTGTTGAAAAACGCCGCCCTGTTCTTTGTCGATACCCTGCAAAAAGACCCGGACACAGGGTTTATGGTGACCAATCCGTCCAATTCACCCGAAAACGATCATGGGCGCGGCTCGACCCTGTGCGCGGGGCCTGCGATGGATAACCAGATACTGCGTGACCTGTTTGCCCATGTGATTGCGGCGTCTGAAACATTGAAAACCGATGCGACCTTTCGCCGGACGATAAGTGATTTACGCGCCAAATTGCCGCCGGATAAAATCGGTCGCAGCGGCCAGCTTCAGGAATGGCAGGCAGACTGGGACGATACAGCAGCCGATATTCATCACCGGCATGTGTCGCATCTCTATGGCCTGTTCCCCAGTCAGCAGATTAATATCACACAGACACCGGCTCTGGCGGAAGCGGCCAAAGTATCGCTTAACACCCGTGGTGACGAAGCGACCGGCTGGGGGGTCGGCTGGCGGCTTAATCTGTGGGCGCATCTGGGGGACGGGGAACGGGCGCACAGTATATTGCGCAATCTCCTCAGCCCCGAACTCACCTATCCCAACCTGTTTGATTCACACCCGCCGTTTCAGATTGATGGCAATTTCGGTGGGGTGCGCGGGATCATCGAAATGCTGGTACAAAGCCGGGGCGACGACATTATTTTGCTGCCCGCCCTGCCGCAGGCCTGGCCCAGCGGTCGTATAAGCGGGGTTGGCCTGCGCAGGGATACCAAACTGGATATGGTCTGGCTTGACGGACAGGTTACGCACCTACGCCTGATCAGCGGCACCGGCGGTCCTCGAGCTTTGCAGATCAATGGAATGCGCCGCCGGATAATCCTGCAACCGTCTGTCAGCTTTGATCTGGGGCATGACCAGCTTCGTTGAATTTAATCGGCTGGATTGATGTTGGACCGGCTGTTTGCTGTTGGTGTCGTGACCGGAATAAAGCCCTTGCGAGAAATGGCGCGCCGGACAGAATGAAACTGAGAACTGCTATGTCATTGCCGCGCCATTATAATATTTTGAAAGGCGTCAGACGTTCAACGGTCTACGACACCGGGAACAGGGCCTCCAGCCGCCGGCTAACCCATTCGAAGAGTTGCTTAGGGGTATCAAACTGCGGGGCTGGCGTTGTGGGGTCCAGTACAGCTTTGAGGATGTATCCAGCGTTCTCAAGCCCCACACTCCGATCCCCCATCTGAAATAAGGTCGCGGCTTCGCGGAAGCGCAAAATGGCAGCGGGATGGTCGCTACCGATTCCGACCACTTTTTCTTGCAAAAACAGCCAGGTGAGGGCTGCGACAACCATTAGAACACGAAACTCGCGGTGGAGCCCATTCCCGGCTTCGTCCAAAATCCAGCGAGTAGCAAAATCATCTGCCCGGTATTCCTGACGCACAAGTAGGTGTACCGGAATCAGTTTCTGGTCCCCATGGTGGACGTGGGCAATTTCGTGCAGCAGGATCCAGCTCAGGGCACCGAAGAAGACGTTATTGACACGGCCTCCTGCAGTATCAAATGAGGGATTTATCTCTGGCGGAGGCAATTCGATCGGCCAATCTCTATCGGCACGGAAGAGCACCGTCGCATAAGCGAGATAATCGGAAATTCTTCGAGCAGCCAATTTAGCGCCGATATCAATCTCGGTCTGGCCAGGTTGTTTGGCAGCGCGTTGGTCGCGGGACGCAATGTCAGCGATATGAAACGCCGCGTGAGCGACACACCAAAGGCTCGCCAGTCCCGCGTAGGACAGATAAATGGCTTTATCTTGAGGTATGGCGTAGAAGTTCGCCTCGCTTTCACTTGGCAGCAATGCCCACTTTTCCGCCCCGAACACCTCCTCAGCAAGCTCCCGCCCACGCTCAGGAGCGATGTGCACCGGTGCTCGCGCGGCATACCGAAAGAATGGATCGAATAGCTGTTTAGTTGTCGGCAATTCAATCCCCTACAGATTCATAGCGTCTCGCCATGACTTTTTCTTTTGTTGTTGTATGGCTTTAGACGACAACGAGTAAATACGGGCGAACGATCTGCCGCCAGTCTATTCCACAACCTCGAACGGCCAATCAAAATGAGAATACAGAAAGGGCTTGCCGCCCTCCCTGTTCGTCTCCTTGGCGTATATCCGAAACCGGGTTCCCACCGGATATAGCTTCCGCATCGACCGGGAGCACTCGACATCCATTGTCGCCGGAAACGGCTGTCCGGCAACTGACCGCACATGGACGCGAGAGCTTTTCCCCGACTTCACGGCCGAGTAGGTCTCTACGACGACCTGCTGATATTGCGACCAAGGTTTATTCATCAAGCAATCCCCTCACGCCATCGACCGTTCCAGCTTCGTCTTTCGCCTCTCCCAATCTGGCAAAATCCGCGCGAGGAGAGAGAAGAAAGCAGGGCCGTGGTTGGGTTCTTCTAAATGACAAAGTTCATGAGAAATGACATAGTCAATCGCATCAACGGGTGCCTGGATAAGCCTACGGTTAAGAAGCAATCTGCCCGCTGGCGACATTGATCCCCAACGCTGCGCAAGAAATTTGATCGTTAATCCCGATGGATTAAAGGCCTCTGGATTAGGGAACCGCCGGAGATTGATCTCCAGCCGCTCGCGAAATTTGATATGTGCGCGGGCCTTGTACCAGTCTTCAACAAGCCCTTTTGTTACGTCTGATCGCTCGGGATAATGCGTCTGAACCAAAATATGGCCGCGTGAGAGCTTCACGGCCTCCTGCACATGACGAACAATCTTTAAACGGTATTGCCTGCCCAGATAAAGATGGGTCTCGCCAGCGACAAAGGTTCGTTCCTGCGTCCGTGGAAGAAACTGCGCAAAATATCTTTGCTGACGCCTTATCCAGGCAGCACGTTTCCGAACTTTCTCAGCGATCTCCTCAACCGCAGCGTCTCTAGGTGCTGCGACAACCACGCTCATGTCCGGTTCGACGGCGATCTCCAACGTCTTCCGATCGCGGCGCGAAATTACAAAGCTGATGGTCTCAGATCCATACGCAATCTCATAAGTACCCGCCGTCATGCCGGATACCTCGCGCGGGCGACATCCATGATCCTGTGCTCCAGATCATCAATGTCTTCCAGAGAGAGCTCGATCCCCTTCTCATCGCGCAGCACGTCGAAGAAATAATCGTCGATGGCGTTATGCATCTTATTCTGGGCAACATCGTTCGACCACACACCAACGATGTGGTGAGACTTGACAATGTCGATCAGCTTAAGGGCGATCTCGGCGGCTGCGATCTCGGCATTGTCTCCGCCCATGGAGCGCGACAGGACGGGCTGAATAAGTCCAAAGAATGCCTGGGCATCGTCGTTGCCCCTGATGGCAGACGGCATTGCCTGATTGTGTTCCCTGCGGGCGACCTTGCTTGCCAGATCAATAATGTTGGTTAGATAGTCCCTCTCGGACATTCGCTTTTCACGATAGTCCCGGATCGTTTCTTCGAGCATTTCGGAAAACCGCCGATAAAGGGCTGGGTCTTCCTCCATTTTCTCCGTAATTTTTCTGCGTGTAGCACTGGCGATGCGATCTGCCTTGGACGCTTCGGAGACACCCGCCTCGTCAACGACAGCGCGCAGCGCCTCAGGATCGTTGATGTTGACGACTTCAATAATCGTCTCTGCTGGAAGCGCAACCACATGATCGTCTAGAAGCTTCTGAATTTTCGGCTCGAATTCCTTAACATCTACCGTTTCCTGATAACGGAGCTGCACTGACCGCTTCAATTCGGAGAACTGTTTCCAGTCCCGCTTCATGGCATCGATTTTTTCTTCATCGAAGACGTCAAGGAACTTCTCCGAGGACAAGGAGATATGAAGACATCTCGAAAAAGCGCGCAATCGTTCATAGAATTCCTGGCGCTTGCTCTCGTCCGCCAAAAACTGCTCAAACTGCTCCATATCGCGCTTGTTGCGGATGGTCTTGAAGATATCCCAAAGCTGATTGTGCAGCTGCGGCAACTTTCTGATTTCCTCGCGGACGTCGTGAACCGTACCGGCGATATCATCCGCCTCGAAACCCTCGAAGGCACTGTAGGTTGTCAGCGCCTTGTCCAATTCGCCAAGCAAGCCCTCGTAGTCAATAATGAAGCCAAACTGCTTTTCTTGACCGTCGTCTTCATACAGGCGATTTACCCGCGCGATGGCTTGCAAAAGGTTGTGCTCGCGCAGTGACTTGCAGAGGTACAACACTGTATTTCGCGGCGCATCGAACCCGGTCAGAAGCTTCGAAACAACAATCAGGATTTCTGGTTCCCCCGATCCCTTGAAATTTTCAGTGATTTGCCGGTTATATTCATCCTCAGAATTGTTGAATCGAGCCATCATTTGGGCCCAGAACTTGCGGACCAGATCCTTTGATTCCTTATCGACCTCCTCGTTGCCTTCGTTGTCGTCAGGCGCAGATATGATGATCTCACTCGAAACGTGACCGATCTCGTCCAAAATTTCCTTAAAGCGGATGGCAGATGCTTTCGATGGGGCGACAAGCTGGGCCTTAAATCCCGTGCCTTGCCAGAATTGCCTATAGTGCTCGGAGATATCGTAAGCCTTCGCGCGAATGGCCTGACCGGTATTGGACAGAGCGTCCATCCGTGAGAACTTCCGTTTCAGGTCGGCCTTTTGGCGATCGGTTAGGCCTTCGCTGATCTTCTCGAACCAGCGATCGATTACAGCTCCCGTAAGCTGCTGCTCAACCAGCCTTCCCTCGTATAGCAGCGGAACGACAGCGCCATCGGCTACAGCTTCGTCGATGGCATATTTGTGGATCAGACCACCGAAAGTCGCGAGGGTATTCTTATCCTTCTTGAGCAGGGGCGTTCCCGTGAACCCCAGATAGCAAGCCTTCGGAAGAAGGCGTCGCATCTTCATGGCGAAGGTACCGTGCCCACCATATCGTCCGGTCTGAGTGCGGTGGCTCTCATCCACCAAGACAAATAAGTTGGCATCGGAATCTGCGGCGTTGTCGCCACGCGAAGCCGTGTCGAACTTGTTAATGATTGTCGTCACCAAGGGTGCGTTGTTGACGACGAGTTGCCGGAGATGTGCCCCACTACTGGCTCTCACCGGCTCCATATCGCAGGACTTGAACGTCCCCTTGATCTGCTTATCCAGATCGTCGCGGTCTGTCACAATGATGATACGCGGATTGACGATTCCCGGGTCAAGAGCTAGCGCCCGTCCCAGCATGACCATCGTCAGAGACTTCCCCGAGCCTTGCGTGTGCCAGATAACGCCGCCCTTGCGCACGCCGTTGAGGTCGACCTGTTTGACCCGATCAACGGCAAGCCGGATGCCAAAAAACTGCTGGTGACGGGCGATTTTACGAATGCCGCCGTCGAAAACGGTAAAGCGCCGAACAATGTCGAGAAGCCTTTCAGGGCGACACAGGGCGTAGATTGTTCGGTCCTGCGCCGACAACGCGCGCGGCCCTTCGAGCTCTAGCGCATCGAAAAAGGAACGCGCTCCCGCAAAATCGCCTGAGAAGATGCTTGCTTTCTCCTCAGCGGTCAGAGAGCGATTTGCCAACGGCAGAATTTGCTCGTCACGATCATCCTCATCCCGCCAGGTCTGCCAAAATTTCTGCGGCGTACCGATGGTCGCGTACCGCGCCTCTTGCCTGTTCATGGTCATGAGAAGCTGGGTGAAGTGAAACAGGTGAGGGATATTGTCTTCGTTCTGGTAGCCGATGAGCTGGCTTCCCGCCTTCTTGAGGCTTTCGGTCGGCCGCTTGTTCTCGATGACTACAAAGGGAATACCATTAACATAGCAAACAATGTCACAGCGCTTGGTGAGTGTACTAGCCGTACGTTCAAATGCCACTTCGGCCGTCACGTGATAGACGTTATTTTCCGGCTTTTGCCAGTCGATGTATCGGAACGAATAGCTCTTTGAATCGCCATCGATTGTCTTCGTAATCGTGGTGCCGAGGATAAGAGTGTCGTAGATATCCTGGTTAGTTCCTCGCAAACCCTTCAGCCGATCCGGGGTCGGCTTCAGTCGCCGCAAGGCCTCGTGGGCATCCTCTAGGTTGAATGGGTAGTCCCGGCCACGATATGTCAGGCGGTTGATCTTCAACAACTGCTCAATCAGGACATCGTCCAAGGTGACATTGCGCTGGCGACCACCCCTCAACCGGTCAGCGTCCACCTGTGACAGGGGCTTGAAGCCCAAAGCGACCAAAAGCTGGAGCGCGGGAATCTGGGACTGAAATTTCTCAGCGGCATCGAAGCTCATTCGTCGGCCTCTTCTTCATCTGCGGCATCGGACACTGGCTTCTCGATAAGCTCGATCGCAACAGGGATACCAAATTGCTGGATACGCAGGGCGGCCGTCTGGAAGCTGACCTTACTGAAAAAGGGCAGGCCAAGACTGCCGTCGGCGTACGGCTTCCTCATAATTCCAAAGACGACCTTATAGTCGTCGCGCACTAGCTTCTCGGTGGTCTTGGGTAGATGCGCCTCGAAGCCGCGCCCGAAGCTGCGAACCTTGGCCCTCAGCTTTTTCCTGAATTCAGCATCGCTGACGAGCGCTTCCGCGCTGACAACGCCTTGCGACCAGAGATGGCTGATAGGGCCCGACGAATGCCCATCCTTCAGGTGGATGAATTCTTTGTCTCCGGAGAAGAAGTCGCAGGGCTCCAAATTTGCATAACGGACGCCAGCAGGATTGATCTTCTCCTGGTCAAGCTTCAGCAAGTCAGCGCGATTTGCTTCTACATCGGCAATCAGTTCCTGCTCGTTCCTGCACGCCGTCGCACCGATAATCGTTACCTTTTCCGTGGCGTCAAAAAAGTCTTCGATCTGCTTCTTGAATTGTTTCTCAACGCAGTACCAGTCACCGGCGAATAAGACGTAGTGCTTCTGCGCCGCCCCAGCCCCGCGCGAGGTCTCGAAGACGAAGCAGTCGTAGACGCGCCATTTTTCAGAGAACTCGTCCTCATCATCTCCCTTCGCCTTGATACGATGCTTGTCTTTGACATCGGCCATCTCGCCATCAAATTCGCATCGCTCAAGCTCGGCGACATAATCATCGATAGAAAGGCTATGGAACGTCGTTCCATGACTGCCGAACCCGTTGTAGTGAAGCTGGCTGCCTTCCGTGTAATTGACAATTTCCGGCGGCGCCATGTGGAGGTCAGAAGCCTTGCCGTCCCGAAGATCGGTGATGGCCTGGAACAGCTTGGCATCAAGCTCAGCAATGATGTCCTTCTCACGGACAACCTGCATATTATCGACCCAGGAGAATTCCTTCCGGTAATCCACCTTGCCGTAGGCCGCGACGATTTCAGCGCATTTCGCCTGGATGTTGTCAGGCTCGACCTCACAGGTGATGGACAGCGCATCCTTGCCCGCAACGAACCGTGCAAAGGCGGTATTCGTCGGCGTCCCCCCCGCCACCCGGGCGAGGTCGCGCAGCATATCGACACCAAATTCCAGAAGATCGCTGTCTTTGCTGGCCTGGACCCTCTTCTGGAAGGTGACCGCGTCAGGCGTTGCCAGATCAAGGGTGCGCAGCTTCCCACGCGGCACCGTATTCAGCGTGACCTTCAAGCCAAACTGGCGCTCGAAGGCATCATCGTTCAGAGCGATGTGGATATGCCCGAAGCATACCGCCGCCATTCGGTCTTTGACCGGCATGAACAAGACAGCCCCGGCACCGCTGGTAAGCATATCGGTCGGCAGGTCGGCACTACCCTCTTCAAGAAAGTCCGTCCAGCCAGGTGGATTGGCATAGACCTGCCCGATGTACAGAGAAGCCCCCTCAACACCCTCCCAAGGCCGCTGCGCCAGCGCGCGCTCCTCACCGGGCGCGAAGCTCGGTGAGAATGCGGTCGCAGGAGCACGCCCTTTGCGCAGCAGTCGAACATTGAGGGTGCGTGTCTTCGCCTTAGGCAACGGCCACCTCCCGCTGAACGCGCCATTCGCCCGTCAGCAGCTTCTGCATTAGTCCGCGTTTCTGCTTTTGTAGTGCGTTGATCTCCGCCTCGATCAAATCTACTTCGGCGCGAGAAGCATCAATCACCTCTGCGATCGCAACCTGTTCTTCGTGATCCATGGGAAGAAGCAAACTGCCTTCCAAAAAGCGTGTATTAGTGATTGCAATAGTGTTCTTTGCACCTTTTTGTACTAACGGATGCAGATAGTTACGAACGGCAACGGGCGACTCAAACATCGCATCAAGGATGCAGCCCATGGCGCGCGTCACCGGAGAAAACACGCCATAAAGAGGCGAGACGATTACTTCGTCACATATCTTGCTCTGCTTGATAATTCCCAGCGGGAAATCGCCAGTCGGACTCTTGGTATAAACAATGTCGCCCGGCAGAACGCGGTTATAATGGCTGGTTTCAGCTGCAGCGAATGATCTTCCTAGATGCTCAATCTGATTGACCAAACCTTTGTGAACAGAAACTGAGAATACCTCTTCGTTTCCAGTGCTGACAAAGCCATGCTCAGTCAGAACATCACCGAGGCGAACCGTTCTCCACTCCCCATTAAAGCCCGGAAGACGCACTTTTCCATTAAACAGATGCGTTCTTAGCCATGTACGGCGACGCAAATTGGATTCACGCAGTGCCTCCAATTTCTCTATCGCCAAATCCCAGGCTCGCAAAATCTCGGCAATCTTTTTCTGCTCTTCAAGCGGTGGTAGAGCGAACGCAAATTCGGAAAGCGCTTCTTGGCTTAAGTTACTGATACTTGATCCACCTCCGAATCGGTGAAGATGCGCCTTAAACAAGGGTGAGCGCACGAGTTTCGAGAGATAGCTGTGGTCGACGTTTGGCGCAGAAATTCGTGCCCGTATGGTGAAACCCGAAAAAGCGAGCGGTTCCGATACCTTTGAAATCAATACGCACCGGCCTATCAATGCTTTGTTACCGTTCGATCTCACAAACAGAAGATCATTCTCGGCCAACATATCGCTTTCGCTAACTTCACCGTTAATGACGATCGTCGTTGTTTCCGAGAAATCAGAGAGTGCTTCCTTATTTCGGAAATCACCTACTCCAATTACTTTTACAGATGCGCCCCTCGACGCTTGTGTAAAGTTCAGACCATTTCTGAACTCAACAAGATCGGACAATGTTGTCCTGTGCCAGCCATCACGCATTGACGCCAAGCTCCTTAAGGTAGCTAGCCATCTTAGCCCGCACCTCTATCAGTTCAGCTTCAATGCGCGAAATATCCTTTTGCAGCGCTGTAACATCGACCTCCTCTTCTGCTTCGAAGCTGTCGACATAGCGTGGAATGTTCAAGTTGAAGCCGTTCTCGGCCAGTTCTTCCAGGCCCGCACGGTGAGAGTATTTCTCAATCTCAGCCCGCGTGCGGTAGGTCTCCAGCACCTTCGCAGTATGAGCCTCATCCATCACGTTCTGCGTCTTACTCGGCGAAAACTCCTTGCTCGCATCGATAAATAGGACATCCTTACGGGCCTCGTTCGCGCCACCTTCCTCACGCGAACGATCAAACACCAGAATGGCCACCGGAATACCGGTCGTAGTGAACAGGTTTGCCGGAAGCCCAACAACGGCATCAAGCAAGTTCTCCTCAATCAACGCCTTGCGAATCGCACCCTCAGCCCCGCCGCGGAAGAGCACGCCGTGCGGCACGATCACTGCCACACGCCCGCTTTGCCGCTTGGCAATTTCAATCATGTGGGTAATGAAGCCGTAATCGCCCTTGGACTTCGGCGGTATCCCGCGCCAGAAGCGATTGTACTGGTCGTTCGGCGCATCCTCCGCACCCCACTTATCGAGGCTGAACGGAGGATTGGCCACCACCACATCAAAGCGCATCAGGTGATCGCCTTCGATGAGGGCTGGGCTGTTCAAGGTATCGCACCACTCAATGCGCGCGGCGTCCTTTGCGTGAAGGAACATATTCATGCGGGCTAGCGCCCAGGTCGCGCCGTTCACCTCCTGGCCAAACAGCGCAAAATTGTCAGAGCCAACTTCTTCCGCCGCACGGATCAGCAGCGAGCCCGAGCCGCAGGCCGGATCGCAGATGGTGTCACCGGCCTTGGGCCCGGCCAGCTTGGCCAGAAGCCTTGAAACGGCGGCAGGTGTATAGAATTCCCCGGCCTTCTTGCCCGCGTCCGACGCAAAGCGCGAGATCAGGTAGATGTAGCATTCGCCGATGATGTCTTCAGTGACACGCGATGGCCGCAAGTCGAGTTCCGGCTTCGCGAAATCCTCCAGCATATTTTTGAGGCGCCGGTTGCGATCTTTCACACGGCCAAGGTTGGACTCGGAATTGAAGTCGATATTCCGGAACACGCCCTCAAGCTTGGCGCGGTTCGAATCTTCGATTTTTTCAAGGGCGATGTTGATGAGCTCGCCGATATTGGCTTCGTTGCGCTTGGCATAAAGGTCATAGAAGCTGGCGCCCTCCGGCAGGATGAAGCGCTCGCGCTCAAGACGGCGACGAATGCGCGTCTCGTCCCCACCGAACTGCTTCTGGTATTCCCGTATATGTTCATTCCAGAGGTCAGAGATGTATTTCAGGAACAGCATCACGAGGATGTAGTCTTTGTATTGCCCGGCATCGACAACGCCCCGGAAGGTGTCGCAGGCCGCCCATGCGGTCTGGTTCACCTGTTGCTGTGTAATCTGATCAGTCATTGTTTCCCTCCGGTTTGTTGTTCGGCGTACCGCCGCGTTGTTTATGAGACTTTTTGCTGGGTGATCCGTCCCGGTCACTCCGGGCCAGGTTTCTCAGCGTGGAAGCGAGAATCCGTTGCCGCATCTCCATCAGACACAGCGTGAGCCTGCGCTCTTCGGCGGCGAGAGCATCGACCTCGACAATCCGTCGCTGCGTGGCAAGGTCGGGCACATCGACAGGCAGGTTTTCGAGATCGATGCGCGAGATCATGCGCAGCTTGGTGCCCTGCGCAGCTCTATCGAAGTAGCCTTGCGCCCCTTCCGAATTGATGAACCAGGCGAGGTAGCGCGGATCGACAAGTGACCCATCCGGCCGGATGATGACGAGAGGGAGAACCGCGACCGAAGCGGTTTCCAGCCCTTCGACAGTGACCGCCGTATTTCGTTCACCACGCGAACGGAACACAATGTCCCCGGCGTTCACGAGATAGCGCGATGCCACGTTGCCAAGGTCGCATTTAATCATCTGCGACGAATTCAATGTGCCGTCCGGCTGAAGATCGCGCAGCTGCAGGACCGGCACACCTGAAAAGCTGGGCTCCAGGCGCTCTCGGGCCGTGAACCCCATCTGTATGTCTGAAATCTGGCGCAGCGATGTTTGCATCTGTAGCCCTTTCTACAGACAAATTTGCACCCAACCCAGCTCACTGTCAAGGAAAATTTTTGCTGTAGGCAATCCTACAGACTTTATTTTAGTTTCGTGCACTCACGGTCAAGTCGCCGATTGAGTGCTCATTCGAGCGCAATATCAATTGCTTAAGGCGCCCCACAATTGCCAAGGACGACTGGCTGAGGTCGACCGTGACAAACCTGATCTGATGCCCCTGAATTTCGACGCTCTCATCCAGGTCGCCCCCGACAACCGGATGCAAAAACATACCCGCCGCGTTCAAAGACAACGGGTCGTCCGGCCGCTCTTGGCTTCGCAAATAGGTATAGAGCTGATAAATATAACCGCTCTTGAGTACGGCCTCTCTGTGCTGGGACTGCGCGAGAATGGACGTGAATTTCGTATCGATGATAATGCGCTGACCGAGCGCCTTGTGTTCTAGCGTAATGTCCGACTTCATGCCGGGAAACAGGGCTTGTGCTCCCGGCGTCAAATACGCGATCTGCCAAGCGAGCGGCCTTCCCTGATTTACTGACCAACCGCTATGCGCCAGTTCGATCTTGTAAAGATTTCCGATCGCCTTCTCGAACAACTTCCTGACCAGTACCTCGTCCTTCTCCACCTGCGTCATGGCGTGGCCACCCTGATCCTCAGTCGGGAGCAGTAAATCAAACACCAGCCGCGCCAGCGTCACCATCAACAGGTCATCCACATCATGGCGACCCATGCGGTCGGCGCTCATCTCGGGCCGCGACGGCTTTACGCCTTCCACCCCCTGCCGGCCGAGGTCTCCGGCCAACCGGGCACATTCATGACTGAGAACGGCATCATCAACGCGGGCAGCCATCGCGTCGAGCGCAGCGCGTACGAGGCGGTTACGCGGTGTATCGAAGGTGAATTCCTCAAAGCGGCAGGCGATCATCCCCTTGTTGAGAAGGTCGCCCGAATAGGTCCTGAGGACATCGATCCGACCCCTGACACGCGGCAGAATGGCCTCACGGCGCTGGTAACCGCGACTGAGGTTACGCCGCAGACGCCTGTCGACGGCATAGCAAAGAAGGCGCGCGACCAGCGACGGGAAGTCAGGCGCGTCTTCTACCTCTGCCATATGTTGCCCATGAAACCGGGCGAGGTTCGACGCATACAGGAACAAGAGCCAGATGTTCCGCACGGGAATCCGGCCGATCAACCGACCCTCGGCCGAGACCGTCTGCTCCGATGCCGCCGCCAGCATCAAAACCCTTCCAGCAGCTTGGCCGAAGCGCTAGCAACTTTGTCAGGTGCATCAAACCAGTATTCTTCCAGGAGGGGGATGATTTCCGTGGCGACGATATCCTTGAACCACGCTCTGCCGTCGGCGATGGCTGCTCCTGGCTGCGGGGTCACATAGCTGTGCCCGACGCGGTATTGGGGCCCGAGCGAGCGGTCCTGGCCGATCTCGTCGTTGAGCGCGTTGAGGCGCTGCTCAATTAACGCGATGACGTCAGCCGAGACGCCGCACCGCGCCGTGCACCACTCTTTCCAAAGCCCGTTCAACTGCGGCTCCAAATGGATGAATGCGAAACGGCGGCGCAGCGCCAGATCCACAAGGGCGAGCGACCGGTCAGCGATATTCATCGTCCCGATCACATGAAGGTTGCGCGGTATGTAAACGCGTTCGTCAGCATCCAGGCGGTAGGCAAGTTCCATCGCCTCTTCACGGCTGCGCTTGGTATCCTCAAGCAGGGTCAGCAGCTCACCGAATATCTGCGCAGGGTTGCCGCGGTTGATTTCCTCGATGACGAGGACGAACGGCCGGTCGGGCTCGGCTTTCGCCGCCTCGACGATTTCAAGGAATATCCCATCTGTCAGCTTGAGCTTGCCCTCACCAGAGGGTCGCCAGCCTCGAACAAAATCCTCGTATGACAAGGACGGGTGAAACTGAACGACACGCAGCCTGTCACGGGTTACCTTTGGGTCTTTCGATCCGATAAGGGCGTAAGCAAGTCGCTTGGCAAGCCACGTCTTGCCCGTACCGGGCGGCCCCTGCAACACCAGGTTCTTCTTACTCTCGACGCGCGCAATGAGCTGCGCGAGAGTCTCGGCGGGAAGGAAGCATCCTTCATCGGCAATGTGCGCAATCGTGTAGGAGGGCGCAGCCGCTTCTTCCTCGGTCTCCAACTCTTCGTCTTCGAAGAACTCTTCGAGAGAATGTGATTTCAACCCGGTGCTGTACTTCTTGGCAAAATACGGCACCTCATTAATCCAGAAATCATAATCCTGCTTGCCGTTGGCAAAGGTAAAAAGGATGAGGCGGCGCGCCAGCTCATCGCTGCTATCCGCCTCCACGACCGTGACTCGGTAAGTGTAGAATAGCCACTCCCGTGGCGGGTCCAGAACTTCCCAATCCACCTTGACGGTTTTACCGTCTCGCAAATTCTCGGTGATGGTCCCAATCGCCTTGATCTTCATGCAAGAGACGACTTTACCGCGATTGTCGAACGGTAAGCCGCGCTTGCGTGTATAGGACGCCTTGATGGCGATCCGGTCACCCGCCTTCATCCGCATGATTTCATCGGTGAACTTGTTGTGCTGACCGTTTTGCCAGATCCCTTCCTGGAAGAATCTGGGCGCCTGATCATCAGTGCCACCCCATGACGCGCCGACAAACCAGAAACTGCGGGCAGGGTCGGCAAAAAGCTCGTGCCCTGCAACCGTGTCCGGCGCTGCTTCTTCTTCGTCATCGGTAGCCTTGAACTGTGTCCGCACTTCCCGGAAAAGCTCCAGCGCCTCCGCAGGGGTAAGGCTGGAGTTCCGCCCTTCGGCCGTCAGCACCCATATCCCGCGCTTGCTGCCGTCAATGAGCCCACCCTTTGCCAGATAGAACCGCGCCCAACCAATCTTGTTCTCGAATTTCGACTGCCCGCTTTTGTTCAGGGCCGCGATCTCATCCTCGGGAATGTCATTGTTCTCTTTGATCCACGCATAAACCTGCTCCGGCGCAGCCTGTCCACCAAGCGCCTGCAGCGCCATGAGCACCGGGTTGAAGTATTTGACAAAGCGCGGGCCACCGACATCATCCTCTGATGATGCCTCAACCTCTACGCCTAGCTCATCCGGCGCGGTGCCCGCCCAAGAGAAAACGGCTTGCTGCTGTTCGCGCAGAAACTTCTGGGGATCATCGATTGTCAGACCGAGCTTTTTCGCGGCAGCGAGAAAGCCGGACAGTGCATCCCCCTCAAGGTGCCCCGTTTCGACACTGTCCTTGTTAACGACTATCGCGGTAAGCAACGGCCAGCCGCGTTCATGAGCAATCCTCACAAGATTATCGAGGTGTTGGGGTATAGGGCGACGGGCTTTCTTCCACTCTACGCCACTTGCGGCAGCAACGTCACCGTAGGTTACAAACTTTCCCTGCCGGGCGCGCTCAAGAATAGCCTTATAACTTCTATTTAAATCTAAGCTCATTAGTTCCCCCATTGCGCCCCATGTTGCAATGTCCACCGAGCAACGGCAAGCTCTTGAACGCGCTGAGCGTTGATAGTGCAGGTATATTTCCATAGCCATAAAGCTCTGCTTCGTCTGGAGCCGTCCGTCGCCCTCGCCAGCTGAGGGGCGGCGGCGGAAACAGCCGAAGCCAGCGCCTGCTTTGGTGGTGGCTCCGGAGTCCTCCCTAAGCTAGTGCGAAGGATCGTTACCCGCACGGGCGGAGACCTGTGAGCGGGGCTCCGGGCAAAGCCGAGAGCCTGACCGCCTGCGGTCGCGCCATTTCTTAATAATGTACAAAATTCTGGCCGCGAACTATCCTTATGACCAATCAAATGAACAAAACTTGACTATCCCCCAGCCCCATGGCACAATGTACAAAATTATGGACATGAGAAGGCCTCACGTCCACTCAAATGAACAAAACAGGTATAACCGTGCCCCGTCAAAGAAGCTACTCTAGAATCACGCATCAGGCGCTCGCCATGCTCGGCAAGCTGATCCGCGTCGGCCGGGCCGAGCGCGGCCTGACCGCGCAGGAACTGGCGGACCGCGCCGGTATCAGCCGCACCACCCTTTCCAGTATCGAAAAAGGCGCGCCGGGCCCTGAGATCGGCATCGTCTTTGAGGTCGCCTCCATCGTCGGCGTGCGCCTGTTCGACTATGACGAGCGCACGCTGCAGATGCACAATGCCCGCCTTGACGAAAAACTGACCCTGCTGCCGAAGAGCGTCCGCCACGCCGTGAAGGAGGTCGATGATGACTTCTAAGGCGGACGCGACAGAAGCCTTTGTCTGGATGTGGCTGCCGGGGGCAACGGAACCGGTGGTGGCCGGCCGCCTCGACCAGGATGGCGAACGCCTGCTCTTTACCTACGGCGCCAGCTACCGGCGCCGTAAGAGCGCCATTCCCATCTACGAGCCTGAACTGCCACTCCAGGAAGGAGTCACCGCGCCCATCAACGGCCTCCAGATGGCAAGCTGCATCCGCGACGGCTCGCCGGATGCCTGGGGCCGCCGTGTCATCATCAACAGGCTGACGGGCAAGAAACCTGATGCTGCCGGCGTGCCGGAAATCAGCGAGCTGACCTTCCTGCTCCAATCGGGCTCTGACCGCATTGGCGCCCTCGATTTTCAGGCATCGGCCACAGAGTATGTCCCCCGCCTTGCCGCACAAGCCTCGCTTGACGAACTCATGGAGGCGGCCGCCCTCATCGAAAAAGGCGTCCCCCTGACCCCCGCGCTGGATCAGGCCCTCAATCACGGCACGTCGATTGGCGGCGCCCGCCCGAAGGCGCTCATTGACGACGGGACGAAGAAATTCATCGCCAAATTCTCAGCCGCCAACGACACCTACAGCGTCGTGAAGGCCGAATTCATCGCGATGAAGCTGGCATCTGCCTGCGGACTCAACGCCGCGCCCGTGTCGATGACCAGTGCCGCCCATAAGGATGTGCTGCTTATCGAGCGCTTTGACCGCACGCACACAAAGGACGGCTGGACGAGGCACGCCATGGTCTCAGCCCTGACCATGCTGGGCCTTGATGAAATGATGGCCCGCTATGCCTCATACGAAGACCTCGCCGAACTGATCCGCCACCGCTTCACCGATCCCAAGGACACGCTCAAGGAGCTCTACGGGCGGATTTGCTTCAACGTGCTGTGCGGCAATACCGACGACCACGCCCGCAACCATGCCGCCTTCTGGGACGGCAAAAGGCTGACCCTGACGCCCGCCTATGACATCTGCCCGCAGGGCCGCACCGGCAACGAAGCCACGCAGGCCATGCTGATCAAGGGCGAGAGCCGCGCCAGTACGCTCGCCACTGTGCTCGCTGCCGCGCCCGACTATCACCTGAAAGAGGCGGAGGCCGCCGCGCTGATCGAACACCAGATCACAACCATCGCCGAACACTGGCAGGCAGTCTGCGAGGAAGCAGACCTCAGCCCCGTCGACCGCAAACTGTTTGCCGGACGCCAGTTTCTTAACAGCTACGCCCTCGAAGGCCTCGATAACCACAAGGCATTGCAGGATACCTTCGGCGCCGCACACAACAAGCTGCTCGCGAGCCGAGGCGCCTGACAATGACAGCGCCCAACCAGCTCAAAAGACGCGCCTGGCCGGGAGCCTTCCTTCGCTCCCTCGGCCATGCCTCATGGGCTGCCGAGCAGACCGCTTCTGGCATCACCTTCCTGGGCAGCCGCTATCAAGCGCCTTTTTCGTCATGGGTGGGCCCGGCGCAGATCACCAGCACGTTGGGTTTCACCACGATAGAAGTGAAGCTGGCCGGCGGCCAGAGCGCAAGGCTCGCAGGCGTACCACCGCACGATGCTGCCAGCTTCATCTCTGCGGCCAACGAAGCCTTCCGCGCCCACTTCCTCAAACAATTCGAAACGGCACAAGACGAACTGACCGCGCTGTCCGAAGTCATCGCGCGCCTCGGCCAGCCCCGCCGCTACCCCGCCGCCTGCCTTCTTTCCCCCTTCCTGACGCGCGCAACCACCGTAATGGAGTCATTGCCAGAGACCATCCCTGACGGCGTCCTCTCAGAGGATCAGCAGAAGCTCATTGAAATTGTCCGCGCCTTCCAAGAACATCCCGAAGAAGCGCGCCGCACCGCCATCCAGCGCTTCATCGACTCCGACCTCGCCGACATGAAGGGCTTTTTCGACACGATCGAGAAAAACCCGCTGACGCCGGAGCAGCGCCTTGCCGTCGTGACAGACGAGGACGCAACGCTCGTCCTCGCAGGCGCCGGTTCAGGCAAGACCAGTGTCATCGTCGCAAAGGCCGCCTATCTCGTTGAACGCGGCATCCGCAAAGCAGACGAAATCCTGCTCCTCGCCTTCGGCAAAGACGCCGCCTCCGAGATGGCGGAACGCATCAAGGAACGGGCGGGCGTAGACGTCGACGCGCTAACCTTTCACGCGCTTGGTAACCGGATCATCCGCGAGGTTGAGGGCAAGGGTCCGGCGCTGGCCGACCATGCCAGTGATGACGCCAAGTTCCGCGCGCTGCTCAGGGACATTCTTCTCAACGAAGTCGCCTCGAAGGCCGGGCTTGGCAAGCTCATACTGGATTGGTTTTCCGAGTTCTATTGGCCATACAAGAGCGAATGGGACTTCAAGACACAGGATAGCTATTTCCAGTGGGTGGAGGCCCATGAGCTCCGCACGCTGAATGGCGACCTCGTCAAAAGCTTCGAAGAATGGGAGATTTCCAACTGGCTCTATCGCCACGGCATCGCGTTCGAATACGAGCCACTCTATGAAGGACCGCTCCCCGAGGATGCCCGCGGTCCTTACAGGCCTGATTTCCGGCTAACGGAGAGCGGCATCTACATCGAGCATTTCGGCGTCCGCAAAGAGCGCGGCATTAATGGTGCAGTGCGCCTCACGACCGCCCCCTATATCGACCGCGAACGCTACCTTGCCGACATGGAATGGAAGCGCCAGCTGCACGCTGCGAACGGCACGACCCTTATCGAAACATTCAGTTACGAGAAGGTCGAGGGCAAGCTGCTCGACAATCTCAAGGACAAGCTCGCTCCCCACGTCGCCTTCAAGCCCGTTACCACCGACCAGCTCTTCACCACCCTCGCGGCGATGGGCCAGGTCGATGCCTTCACGCAGACCCTCGGCACGTTCTTGAGGCACTTCAAAAGCTCCGGCGCCACCATCACCCGGTGCGAAGCACGGGCCGCCCCCTCAGGGGATGTGCCGCGCAGCCGCTCATTCCTGAAAATCTTCGATGCTCTGATCGACGCCTATGAAGCGCGCCTTGGCGACATGATCGACTTCGAGGACATGATTGTCCGCGCCACCGCCCATATTGAGAGTGGCCGTTACAAAAGCCCTTACCGCCATATCCTGGTCGATGAGTTCCAGGATATCTCCAAAGGGCGTGCGCGGCTGCTTCGTGCCATGAAGGCGCAGCATGACGATGCACGCCTGTTCGCCGTCGGCGATGACTGGCAATCCATCTACCGTTTCACCGGTGCAGATATCCATCTGATGCGCAATTTCGGCGCTGAGTTTGGCGGCAAGTTCGCCGGCAACAACGGCGTGCACAGCACCGTCGATTTGGGGCGCACCTTCCGCAGCGTTGATAAGATTGCCCATCCGGCGCGCCAGTTCGTACTCCGCAACCCAGCGCAAATCAAAAAGACCGTCATCCCTGCCGCGACCACGACGGCCCCAGCCATCATGGTCGCCTATTACAGATGGGGCCAGGAAGGCGATGCCTTGCGATCTGCTCTCGACGACCTCTCAGCCACCGCCGCTCCCGGCACAAGCGTGCTCCTGCTGGGACGCTACCATCACGCCCGTCCTCAGTCGCTCGACGCGCTCGCAGACCAGTTTCCAAAACTGTCGATCCGTTTCATGACGGTCCACGCCTCCAAGGGCCTTGAGGCCGATCACGTCATCATCCTGCGCGCGGTCACCGACACGATGGGATTCCCTTCGGAAATCGTCGATGACCCGCTTCTTGACCTTGTCCTTCCGGAACCTGAGAATTTCGGGCACGCTGAGGAGCGCCGCCTCTTCTACGTGGCGCTGACCCGCGCAAGGCAATCCGTCACCATTCTCGCTGACCGGCAAAAACCCTCTTCCTTCGCCAGAGAACTCATCGAAAACTCCGACTACCAGGCCATTGAGGTCGGCGAGCCCGGCATCGCCGAGCGCCATTGCCAGGCCTGCGGCGGACGGATGCTCGCGCAGACATCCCAGAGCGGCGGTACGTTTTTTCGCGTGCGAGCATCGCCATCTCTGCGGCCAGACCCAGAAAGCCTGCAGCACCTGCGGCAATGGGCTGCCCGTTAAGAAGCCGACAGACCCCGACAATCTCATCTGCAGCTGCGGCGCAGCATTCCCGGCTTGTCCCGAATGCACAGACGGATGGCTTGTCGAGCGCCGCGGACGAAACGGCACGTTCCTCGGCTGCGTAAACTACCCCGCCTGCAAGGGCACACAGAATCTCTCCCGTCGCGGGGGCCGCAGCCGACGGAGGCAGTGAGATTCAGAGAATCATCCCGAACGGGACGATATTTGGACTTACACTCGCTTAAGAGCAGAAAACGTCCCGATCCGGACGTTCTTTCCGCGCGAGGGATCGTCACCCGGATGGGCCGAGACGCTGTCTGGCCTGTCCCTGGTTTGACGGACACGAAGTTTAGCTCGTCAAGTTTGAGCGAGCTTTTGTTCAAAGTCTATAGGGCTGAGATAGCCCAGGGTTGAATGCCGTCGGGTTGGGTTATAAAATCGTTC